>NZ_CP090004.1:0-2592500 GCF_021390175.1 Flagellimonas sp. HMM57
ACTACTTAATACTTTATTTACCTAAATCAGTACTGTTCCGTAACAGGCTAAAAAAATCGTCACGTATGTTTTGATTGGCAAATACACCCCCATACTCCAATGTAGTAGTGGCACTCTCTTTGTCTTTTATCCCTCTAGATGAAACACATAGATGCTTTGCATGTATGACCACAATGACATCTTCGGTATCTAATGTTGTCTGTAGATCTTTTAAAATTTGAAGACAGAGCCGCTCCTGGACTTGTGGCCTGTGGGCATAATAGTCTACCAAACGGTTGATTTTCGATAACCCGACCACTTTACTTTTTGGAATGTATCCAACATGGGCATATCCTACAATAGGCAAAAAATGGTGTTCACAAGAAGAGTCTATAGATATGTCTTGTTCTACCAGCATACGTTGATAGCCATAGGTATTTGGAAAGGTGGAAATTTTAGGTTTGTTTTTGGGGTCCAAGCCATAAAATAATTCCTTGACATACATTTTTGCAAAACGATAAGGTGTTCCAGAAAGACTCTCATCGGTAAGGTTCAGACCTAATTCTTCCATTATTTTTGAAAAATGGAATTGAATGTTTTTGATTTTTTCCGAATCAGTATGCTCAAAGGCATCAACGCGCATTGGGGTTTTTACCGATGTAGCAATATGGTTGTCGCCTAATGCCTCTATTTGGGATTTATCCATTAAACACAAATTTGATTGTTAAACATCAGCGCAACAAGTTTCGTCATTACAATTGCAATAGCGCCGATTGTAAAAATGAAGTATAATCAAGCCTAAAGTTGGTGGATAGATGACCGCTTCTGGTAAATGAAATAGCTCCAGTTTTTCATTCAATATAACTAAAGATAAAACTACCCAAAGAAATCCAAATGCGTATTTGACCCAAGCTTTGGAGGTATTGCGGGCAGACCAATACACTGCAAAAAATGAGAAGACCAAAAAGACAATGTCCAAAAGGCCCCACCAAAATGGATGGGCTTCCCCATGCGTTCCAACATTCACATACGCCAAAAAAATAAAGGGTGTTGCCAAACAGTGAACCAAGCAGAGTCCACTAACAAACATTCCTATCCAATCAGATTTAACAGTTAACTGTGATAAAGTCATTAATTATAACATTTTTAACATGCCCATTTAGAGCATATAAAGACTAAAATTAGATTTTTGGCAAAGTTAATGCTATTTTTTAAATGCAACTAAGTTGCATTTATGTTTATTTTTGTAAAAACGAATTAATGGTTACAACATCAGGTCTTACATATGCGTATAAAAATGGGCAAGAAATGATTTTTCCTGATATTGAACTGACTCCTGGAGAACATTTACTGGTCATAGGACCATCTGGTGTAGGCAAAACAACACTTTTATATCTTATGGCCGGATTGCTTCCCCCTATAAAGGGATCAGTTGCCATTGATGGAACTGAATTAAATTCATTATCCCGCAAAGAGATTGATAGATTCCGAGGGGAATACATCGGGCTCATCTTCCAGCACTATCATTTTATAAAATCCCTCAATGTTTTTGATAACCTTCTTCTTCGTCAACGCTTCCCCAAAAATTCCGTTGATAAGCAAAGAAAACTTCAGCTTGCCGAAAGGTTAGGCCTATCGGAGCATCTTGATAAAAAAGTTACCACATTGAGCCAAGGACAGCAACAACGATTGTCCATTGCCCTTGGCTTGATTCATAAACCTAAAATTGTATTGGCCGATGAACCTACTTCTAATTTAGACGATGTTAACTGCATCAAGGTCATTAATTTACTTAAAGAGGAGGCGGAGATATGCAAAAGTAGTTTATTGATCATCACCCATGATCTGCGTGTAATGTCTCATTTTCAAAATCGAATTGAACTATGAATTTGGGCTATCTAGCATATAGAAACATGGTTTCCAAACCTCTCAATTTAGTTTTGAGTTTAATGCTGTTATCGTTAAGTGTATCCTTGGTCACGTTTGTTTTTCAATTGAGTCAGCAACTAGGTGGTCAACTTGATAAAAACATTGCACCGTTCGATATGGTCGTTGGGGCAAAAGGCAGTCCATTGCAACTGGTCTTATCTTCCGTTCTTCACGTAGATGTGCCAACAGGGAATATTAAGTTAAAGGATGTGACCGCACTGCAAAAGCACCCATTTGTTGAAAAAGCAATTCCTGTTTCTTACGGAGACAACTACAAAGGGCATCGCATTCTAGGTACGGAAACCAAGTATTTAGAAAGTTATAATGCAAAACTAAGTGAAGGACGCCTTTACCAAAAATCGTTTGAAGTAGTTGTTGGCAGTGGAGTCCGTTCTAAATTAAACCTACAACTCGGCGATACTTTTATAAGCTCCCACGGCCTGGTGGATTCTGGATCTGAAGGACATGAAAATCATCCTTATGAAATTGTTGGTATTCTGAAGCCTACTGGAACGGTAATAGATCAATTACTGATTTCAAATTTAGAAAGTATTTGGAAGGCGCATGACCATGACGATGCACGTATTGAAGAATCAGAAAATGAACACCAAGAAGAATATAAACATGACAAAGAACATGGGCACGAAGAGCATGAAAATCATGAAGGGCACGACCATGACGAAGAATACGGACACGAAGAACATAAAAGTCATGAAGATTTAGAGATTACTTCTCTTTTGGTCAAGTTTAAAAGTCCTTTAGGAATGGTCCAGCTTCCAAGATTCATCAATGAGAACACTACTATGCAAGCGGCCTTACCGGGGTTTGAGATACAACGTCTTATGGGATTGTTGGGTTCTGGGGCACAGACAATAAACGGAATTGCCTTAGCCATTCTATTGGTTTCTGGATTGAGCATTTTCATCAGTCTTTTAAAGACCATTCGGGAAAGAAAACAAGAGCTTGCGCTTTTAAGGACCTATGGCTTGCACACAAGACAACTTCTTGGATTGGCACTTTTGGAAGGGATCTTTTTGTCCATTATCGGGGTTGTGCTTGGATGGCTTTTGGGCCGATTGGGCATATCGATCGTTTCTGGGTATTTAAACGCTTCATACGGATATACTTTGCAAGTACAAGGGCCAGAACTATTTGAATTTTTTATATTGTGCCTTATAGTGGCATTGGCTATTATAGCCACTTTATTGGCGTCTCGCTCCATTTTTAAACTAAACGTTGCTAAAACTTTATCAGATGCTTAAATCGTTCTTATTTGTTTTGTCCGTAACTTTTGTGAGTACTTTTGCAATAGCGCAAAAGCAATTGACCTGGGAAGATTTTGCAGATGTCAACTTTGAACCTGAATACAATGCAACGTACGATATGCATTTCTTAATGCCAACCTTTGGTAAAAAGATAATGGCTTATAAAGGTAAGCAAGTAAGTATCAAAGGATTCTTTTTGGATATCTCCGGAAGTGGTGAAGTGTTCCTGCTTTCCCAAAACCCAATGGCTTCCTGCTTTTTTTGCGGTGCTGCAGGACCCGAGACCATTATCGAAGTGAACTTCAAGGAAAAACCTCCTTTTAGAACCGACCAGATTGTTACGGTAACAGGAGTCCTTGAACTCAATAGAGACAATGTAGATCATTGCAATTATATCTTAAAAGTGGCCACTGGCCAACTGGTAAATTAAAAAAATGCGATTTCTTCCTTTCATAGTATTGATTTGGATGGCAACTACCACCTATGCGCAGACCTCTTTGGATTGGTCAGACCTCACAGGTGGCATTTCTTTTCAAGCACTTTCTTTGGAAGATCCTTTTCCTGGATTTACAAAAGCAAGGTTTTCAGAAGATTTAAAAGCACTGGAAGGAAAGGAAATTGTTCTCACGGGCTATTTTCTTGTATTGGATGGCAGTCAATCAGTTTATATGCTCTCCATGAATCCAATGGCCTCATGCTTTTTCTGTGGAAACGGTGGCCCTGAAACGGTAGTAGGGCTTCAGTTTGCAGAAAAACCAGCGTTCAAAATGGATGAATTACTGTCCGTAAATGGTATTCTACGATTGAACAGGCAAAATCCCAACGAGTACTATTATCGAATTGAAAATGCCGATGCCATAAGTTTTAATTAAATGGAATCTTGTGATGAAAAATGAAAACTATGAACAACTGTTGGAGCGGAAAGGGTTAAAAAAAACCAAAGTCCGTATCGCATTGGTACAGCATTTCATGAATATGGAACATGCACAGTCGTACAATGACCTACAAGCAGCATTGGTCAACGAATTGGACAAATCCACCCTATACCGAAATTTGACAAGTTTTGAGCAGGCAGGTATCATCCATCGTATAAACGACCACACAGGAGTATCCAAATATGCATTTGGGGAGCCACCAATACATGGTAATGAACACGCTCATTTCGTATGCGAATGCTGCGAAACGGTATATTGTATGGAAGAGTTGGTTCCATCTCAGCTTAATATCCCAAAGGGATTCAAAACAAACAACGTACAGACAATAATTCGCGGAATCTGCGCGGATTGTTGAAAACTAAAAACAAATTATGGAATATAATAGAAGAAAATTTATCACTTTTTTGGGTAAGGCAAGTATTGGTACCGCCATACTACCTCCTTTTTTGGTTAGTTGTGGGAATACAGCCTCTCCAAAGGAAAAAAACCTAGAAGCAACCAGTCTGGAATTGGAAAGATTAAAGAAATTGACCATTGAGGGGCTTTTGCCGTCAAATAAGGACGATTTATTATTGGCCCAAGGATTGGATTATCATGTAATTGTACGTTGGGGCGATGAAATTAGCCAAAATGACCGCTTTGGCTTCAACAACGATTTTACCTGTTTCATTCCGCTCAATGATGATGACCCTACAGATGGTCTTTTGTGGGTTAATCACGAATATGTCAATCCGTTGTTCGTTTCCGGTTTCGATAGGAAAAAATACGAAAACCCAAGCGATCAGCGTACCAAGGAACAGGTTGACAAAGAAATGTATAATGTTGGTGGAAGTATCGTTCGTATAAAACAAAAGGACGGGAAATGGGAAGTTGTCAAAAACGACCCCTACAATCGTCGTGTAACGGCAAAGACACCTATTGATCTAAACTGGGACCATCCTGTTAAGGGAACTTCCACCGTAATCGGAACCCACAGCAACTGTTCAGGAGGTATTACCCCATGGAAAACATTTTTGACCTGTGAAGAAAACTATGATAGTTTCTATGGGGAAACCGTATATGATCAAGATGGCCGACCTGCCCACCGAGCTAGCTCATATGGCTGGGAAAAATTTTATCCTTATCCACCGGAGCATTACGGTTGGGTCGTTGAAGTAGACCCAAAAGATGGCACTGCCCAAAAACATGTGGCCATTGGTCGGTATGCCCATGAATGTTGTACGCTTTATGAACTTGCGGACAAACGTATAGTCGCCTATTCTGGTGACGATAAGAACAGTGAACATTTGTACAAATTTGTGTCCTCCAAACCAGGCTCATTAAAAGAAGGAACGCTCTATGTTGCCGATACCTTGAATGGGAAATGGTTATCACTTGATTGGGAAAGTCAGCCTAAGTTAAAAGAACGGTTTAAAAATCAGACCGAAGTTTTGATCCGCACTCGGGAAGCCGCCAAAATTCTGGGAGCTACTGAACTGAACCGACCCGAGGATATTGAAATCGACCCCATAACAGGAAGTGTCTTTGTAGCGCTTACCAATAATTACGAGAAAAATGATTTCCACGGATCAATTCTAAAAATAGAGGAAACTGATGGTGAGTACGATTCTTTGACATTTAAGGCTTCAACTTTTATGGCAGGTGGAGAGGAAAACGGATTTTCGTGCCCCGATAACTTGGCCTTCGATATGGCCGGTAATTTGTGGTTCACTTCTGATATGTCAGGTAGCAAAATGAACAAGGAAGACGGGCCCTACATGGTATTCAAGAACAATAGTCTTTTTGTGGTTCCACGCCATGGAAAAGATCAGGGCAAGATCATTCGCTTGGTCTCGGCCCCAAATGATGCAGAACTTACCGGCCCCTGGTTTTCACCCGATGGGAAAACGTTGTTTCTGAGCGTGCAACACCCTGGCGAGCAAACAACCGATTTGAACAATCCCACAAGCAAATGGCCCTTTGATAAAGATGGCATACCTAAACCTTCGGTAGTGGCCATTACAGGTGATCTTGTAGAGAAGATGAATAAACTGCATCTATTGGAAAAAGAACGATTGTAGGTAGCCATCAGTTTCTAAAATTCAGTATCCAGCAGCTTGACCGTCTTTACGACTTTCTGAAGCTCCATGATAGACTTTGTTTTCATCATTCCACAAAATGGCCTGATACCCTCCATAAATGCCTCTCGCTGTTCCCATTTTATGGCCTTTATCCATCAATCCACGTATGGTAGTGTAAGGAATGCCTGATTCGGTTCTAATGAGTCCCGTATTTTCAGTGGTCTTGCCCATGGGACTTGCTCCTCCGGTATGATCCCAACGTGGTGCATCTCCAGCTTCTTGGAGGTTCATGCCAAAATCAACGAGGTTCATCACGATTTGCGTATGACCCATGGGTTGAAAATCGCCACCCATTACCCCAAAACTTACATAGGGTTTACCATCCTTGGTCATAAAAGCGGGTATGATGGTATGAAAAGGGCGTTTGCCCGGCTCAAAAGTATTGGCTTGACCTCGCTTAAGACTGAACAATTCTCCGCGATCTTGTAGCATAAAACCAAGTTTTGGTGGCGCCATGCCAGAGCCCATTCCCCGATAATTGCTCTGAATCAATGATATCATAGTACCTTCCTTGTCCGCCACCGTCATATAAATAGTTTCTCCTGCTGAGATTTCCCCCGCGGCATATGTTCCAGCACGTTCGCCTATCTGCTCCCTTCTTGACTTTGCATAGTCTTCTGACAGTAATTCTTTGACCGGAACATCAAAAAAGTCCATATCTGCATAATATTTGGCACGGTCCTCAAAGGCTAATTTTTTGGCTTCGGTAAAAAGGTGCAAATGTTCAATACTACCAAATTCGATATCGGAAAAATCATAGCCTTCCAAAATTTGCAGCATTTGGAGTGCCGCTATACCTTGACCGTTAGGCGGAAGTTCCCAAACATCATAACCTCTATAATTGATGGAAACAGGCTCTACCCATTCCGATTTGTGGACAGCAAAGTCCTTGGCCGATAGAAAACCTCCTTGCTCTTTTATGAACTGACCAACGGTTTTTGCAATATCTCCTTTATAAAAAGCATCTCGACCGCCTTCTGCAATTTTCCGATAGGTATTCGCCAAATAAGGATTTTTATAAATTTCCCCTTCGTTAGGTAGTTTTCCTCCGTTTTGTGATTTGTACGTGTCTTCAATATTAGGAAATCCTTTTGATTCAAAAAAGGGAACAGTGCGCTGTATGTACCAAGCAATAAGTTCGGTCAAAGGGAATCCGTTTTCTGCATAATCAATAGCCGGGGCCAAAATTTCTGTCATGGATTTTGACCCAAATTTTTGATGCAGTTCAAACCAACCATCTACGGCACCGGGCACACTGACCGGAAGGGGGCCATGAGATGGAATTTTCTCCATCCCTTCTTTTTCAAAGTATTCCAAGGTAAGTTTTTGCGGTGAACGTCCACTGGCGTTGAGACCATACAATTTCTTAGTTTTTCCATCCCAAACAATGGCAAAAAGGTCTCCCCCTACACCACAGCCTGTAGGTTCCATAAGTCCAAGTGCAGCGTTTGCCGCAATCGCAGCATCTATGGCATTACCTCCATCTTTTAAGATATCCAATCCAATTTGGGTGGCAAGGGGATGGCTTGTGGCCACCATTCCATTTTGTCCCAACACTTCAGAACGGGTCGCGAAGGGCTCGCCTGTTATTCGATCCTGGGCATTTGTAATTTGGAAAGTTAAAAAAAGAAAGGAAAGACAAAGGAAAGCGGTTTTCATCATAATTGTTTAGTTTTCTAAAGTACAAAAATTGAATCAGGAACCGAATGCGAAAATGTTATTGTGTATTGTTTCGACTATGTGTTTGTGATTTGTTAGTTTAGAGCTATTTTACAATCCTGTTCAATCATACCTAAAAGATAAATCACTACCAATTATAACCATGCGAACCTTTTTAAATGTCCTAGTTTTAAGTTGTTTGATTCTTAGTTGTAGAAACGAAAACAAAGAAAACCTAAAAGTTGAAATCAAAACAGTTATACCTGATTCTCTGGAGTATCCAAGTGAAGAAATCCAAATTCCTGATTCTCTAAAGAACAAATTCATTGAAAATTTCTTTGTCCCATGGAATAGTCCCTCTAAAGAACTATTGGGCAATTTGAATGACTTTCCTGGCAAAGAACCTTCCTATTTGGAAAAATACCTAAATAACGACACTTGGTATGGCGAGAACAAAAAGCCCCATAAGAAAAGGCAAAGAGAAAAGATCGTGAACAATGCCGACTTACAAAGTTTCCCTAATTTTCTTCAAAAAGGAATTGTATTTGCACACACCGATTTACGTAGAATCCCAACAAAAAAGCCAGGCTTTGACAGATACTCAAAAGCAGGTGAGGGATTTCCGTTCGATTATTTTCAAGAGACAGGTTTATGGGCGAATACACCTGTTTTGATTGTCCATTTGTCGAAAGATAAACAGTGGTGCTATGTCATTAGTCCCATTTATAAGGGTTGGGTTGCCATGCATGATGTTGCTATTGTTGATGAGGCTTTTATCTCCCAATGGTCTACCGACACCTATTGTCTACCGCTATCCGACAACACAAGTTTACAAAACCCTATTTCCAATTATGCTATTAATGCCAAAATGGGTATGGTATTACCTTATGATGAAATCTCCAATAATCCTGATAAGATTTCGGTGTACTTTGCCAATACCGATGAAAACCAAAATGCACGGATTTTAAAGGCAGAAATAGATAGAAGTGCTGTTGCATTGGACAATTTTAAGTTCAATGGGAAACATCTTAAGCAATTAGTTTCCAATTTGGCGGGAAGACCTTATGGATGGGGAGGCAATTTGGAAAATAGGGATTGTTCCTCCATGATCCGAGATTTACTGGGGACTTACAAGGTATGGCTTCCCAGGGATTCTAAAGACCAAATCAATTCAGGGACCAAATATGACTTACCGGAAACGGCTAATGAAAAAATCAAATTTATTAAAGAAAAAGGAGTTCCTTTTTTGACCATTTTAAGAAAGAAAGGCCATAACATGTTATACGTGGGCGATGCTCCTAACGGGGAACCCCTAATCTTTCATGCCATTTGGGGGTTAAAAACCTTTTATTCCAATGAGCAACTGGCAGATTTTTTAGCTATTTATCCTATTGAGGGAATCCACAAAGATGAGGATGGAACATTAAAAGGGAGGCATATCATAGGGGAAGCCGTTATCACTTCGGTAAATGCTGGAGCTGGGAACGACCAGATCATAACTCCCTTAATTGATGAAATCTATGCGATGACAACTATTCCTGGCAATTGAAAAACTCAGCAACTTTGTAAGAATAGGACTAATATTTGGCTAAACAGTCTAATTAATGGATTGTTATGAAGTATTTTCTAAAGCTTTGTGAAAAAAGGGCCTCCAGAACCATCTCCAAAATTATATTGAGGATAAAGTAGGTATTGGTAATACACCTAAACTTAATAAAAGGGATATATAGTTAGCTTTGACTAATTTAATGTGGTTAATGCAAAATTATTTAACTAAAATAACACTCCTTCTTTTTCTCTCTTGCAATATATTCTTTAAAGGTATTGCACAAAATGTATTAGATACCACAAACACATCTATACCTTTTAAAATTTATAAAACCAATAATGATACTATTTCTATCCACTCCATATTAAAATCGGATAGATTATTTCAATTTCCCAATACTTTTAATAAAACACATCCTGAAGATACATACTGGATTCAATTAGATTTCAAAAATCTTTCACATCTATTAAAAACCGATAGTCTATGGTATTTAAAGTTTAACAATTTTGGATACGGAACACTTTTTAGTTTAGAGAAGGATAATATCTCAAATAAGATTATTGGTCAGTTTGAAGCTAAAAAAGAAGTCAGTTTGGTGAAGTTTCATTCTGAAACGTCTTTTTTATCAAACTCACTTTTCCAAGACCGCTTTCTCTATTTGAAAGTAAAAAAAGTAATTTCTAGAGAACTTCCAACTAGTTGGAGTTTTAGCTTCATAAGCCAATCACAACATATACTAAACAAAAACTACTACACACAACAAGATTCCAATTCTGTTTTACCCATGTACATATTTGCGGGAATATGTACAATTATGGTTTTGCTGACACTCGCCTTTTATGCATATTTAAAACGTCTTGAGTTTTTATTTTATTCGCTTTATGTCTTTTGGTTATTAGTCCTTTTAAGTGGTTATGAACTAAAAATATACGACTTCTTATTTGGGAACGATCTACTCTTAAAATATTGGTTTTACGAGGTTGTGCAAATGTTTATCAACTCATCATATATCTTCTTTGTTATGTTTTATTTAAAAACAAAAGAAGATTATCCAATAATACAACGCCTTTTAAAATTCATGCTGATTTTGCAACTTTTGGTTTTTATTGTAGACACCTCTTTTACATATCATAAATTCTTTATTGGCCATATTTATCTTGTAAACATAGAACGTTTTACACTGATCGCTTCTTCAACTATCGGCCTAATCTATTTGGCCTTAAAAGGCAAAAATGTTTTAGCTTACTTTATTGTTTTTGGACTATTCTTTTTCTTGATCGGTACCATAGTTCATTTTTACCTTACCAACGGTTCTGCGCTTTTAGAATATAAAAGCCGTTACTTCTTAATGGTTGGTTGTATATTGGATATTATCATTTTTGCTTATGGGTTAACGTATAAGGTTTTCTTAGAACAAAATGAAAAATTGCATTATCAAAGAGAAGCTTTAACACAGAAAAACAAAGCTTTAAGAGCTCAAATAAATCCACACTTTATATTCAATTCACTAAGCTCAATACAACATTTAATTACCAGCAACAATAAAGTTTCAGCATTAAAGTACTTGTCTAAATTTAGTAGGTTAACACGAAATGTTCTTGAAAGCTCTATTGAACCGGATATTTTGCTATCTGAAGAAATAAAGATGCTCAACGATTATTTAGAGTTAGAGTCTTTACGGTTTGCAAACTCGTTTTCATATACCATAACTGTTTCTGAAAATGTGGATTCTGAAGCTATCGAAATCCCAATTTTAGTGATTCAACCTTTTGTAGAGAATGCTATTCTACATGGACTTTTAAACAAAACTGCAGGTGACAAAATATTGAATATAAATTTTTATCGAGATGATAATCTTTTAGTTTGTGAAATTGATGATAACGGTGTAGGACGAGAGAATTCGACAAAAAAGAAGTCCATTCATAAAAAGAAATCTCGCGGATTACAGGTTACTAAAGAACGATTGGAAATGTTTAATAAACTAAATGATGAAACCAATAATATTACAATCATAGATAAGAAAAATGATGAAGGTAATTCTCTAGGCACAAAAGTGATCATTAAAATTATTATTAATTAAAAGGATTTAAGAGGCTGTCAGACTAAAGTAGTGGCCAGTACATGTTAACCAATAGATTTTTAAGTTCTTTATTTTAAATGGTTGACCAAACTATAAACGTAGGTTAAAAATGGAACGATTCAATACAAATTTTATGTGTCTTTTGCATATCAAGTTCAAAGAATTATTCGATAGAAAAAATTCTTAATCCATATAATCTTGCCATGTGCCAATACGTATTTATTCTTTCCATTTTCGTTCTTTTTTAAAAATCCGTATTCAGCAACAATAAAAGCTGGTAGCGGCAAAAAAGCCACTCCTCATGTGCTTAGGGCATCTTCAGGAGAACTGAACGGATATAAGACATATTCAGCTTCTTTTAGGTCATAGTACCAAAACCACCGAAATCTATACTCATGTAGCGAACAGATTCCTTATGGATATAGAGGATTTATTATCTTAGTTTTATAAGTGAGTTAGCCATAATATGAACGGAACGATATTTGAAGTTATTTAAGAAACTAATATTATGAAAAAAATCATACTTCTTTTATTACTGACTTTCGGAATTAAAACAGCATTTGCGAAATGTTCAATGAGTGCAATGTATTTCTTTCCAGAAACAAAAGAAATTGGCTTGAATTCAAAATTCATTATTCAAGGATATGCGTTTAGTCAAAAAACAATAAAAAGTTTTAAAAACAGAAAAGTATTCCTTGAAAGTGAAAATGGAGAATTAATTGAACTGAATCTTCAAGAATTTTATACAGGACAAATGCAATTAACTCAAGCTATCTTTTGTCCAACATCGGAATTGAATCCTAATACAAAATACTTTCTTAAATACTCTGACCAAACCGAAAATGAGGGAAGAGAAATGAAGCAATACAACAGAGAAAAAAAGGTAAGAGAAAAAGTCTATTGGAAAACGACGGACAAAAAAGAACTCGAAAACCTGAATTCTAACTTGAATGTTGAATTTGAAAAAACCGAAGTTATCCACTATGGTTGTGGACCATCGGCAAATGCAATTTTTAATGTAAAAAATAAATCGGAATCTGAAATTTGGTATAAGACAGAAGTTGTTGATTTGAGCACTAACGATAAAAAAGTGTTTTACATTAAAGAATGGAATAGTAAGCTAAATGTTGGACACGGAATGTGTGCAGGCGCATTTACTTATAAGAATAAAGGAAAATATAAAGTTAGATTTACGCCAATGAATACTGACGGAAAACCAATAAAAACAACTGATTGGACGACTTTTGAAAGTCCGTTTGTGAACGACAAAAGTCCATTCGGAAATTAAAAAATACTATGGCTAACAATGGCTATAAGTAATTGCTTGTTCTCGCCTACTTCTGAAAACCCTCGCGGATTTTCAGTTTGGTGTGTACTTGCAAAGTTAATCGCTAAACCACGCAACTATTCATAGCCGAAACCGTTAACTATAATTTGCACCAAAAAAACATAAAAGTTAGAATGAATAGTGACATTAGATATATAACGGAAAATTACATTGACTCTGAAGAATTATGTGAAATCACTAAAATATCGGAAAGCAAATTATCCGAACTTATAGCGAAAGGCTTAATGCCAAATTTCTCATATCAAATTCAATCAAGGTACACTATTACTTCACCTCTTGGTGATAAAGAAGCGATTATAACAACCAAAAGGTATTTCCCTAAAAACATCATCAGTATAATTGAAGAAAATCTGAATTTAGAAAATGGCAACAGTTTTAAAGAAAAAGTAAAAAAAGAATTTATAGAAACTTTTATTAATCATACTGACAACCCTTTTGCATATGAAAACATCATCTTAAATAACGGAAAAATTGATTTTGAAAAACTGGAAAAAGCATTTGAAATAGAATGGGAACACTATTTAAATGGGATTTACGGAATCTGCACATTAAATGCCACTGGTGCTGAAATAGCTAAAAAGGAAATCGCCGTTAAAAAAATAATTTCTTTCATAGAAGAGAATAGTGAAATAGAGTTATCCGATGAAAAAAAGAAAAAATTGATTGAATTGAATTCTCAGTATAATGAAGTTTCAAACTTATTCTCTCCTTATCAAAGAGAAAATAGCAGCAGAGGAAAATATCTAGATAAAATGCTGAATAAAAACTCGTTGACCGAATTAATAAAAAACTACAGCTAACAATGGCCATAAGTAATTGCTTGTTCTCGCCTACTTCTGAAAACCCTTGCGGATTTTCAGTTTGGTGTGTACTTGCAAAGTTAAGTGCTAAACCACGAAACTATTCATAGCCGAAACCGTTGTAGCACATATTGACAAAGCCGAAATGGGAAGAATACATTTATTTGAATTGGAAGACCAAAAATGGTTTCCAACTTTCTTAAGGAATTATGGAACGGACTTTCTACAGTTTTTGTCCAATAAAACTAAAATGTACAAACCTATTATTCCTATAATCGAAAAAGGATTATTAAAGAGCAAAACCAATCAAATAGTAGACCTTGGTTCGGGTAGCGGAGGTGGACTTATTTGGTTGAACTCTCAATTGAAAAAAGACATACCTGACCTGAAAATAATTCTGACTGACTTTTATCCAAACATTCCTGCTTTTAAATTGACCAAAACGAAATCTGATAACTTTGAATATTTGGAAAAGTCCGTTGATGCAAGAAGTGTTCCTAATGAATTGAAAGGCTTGAGAACTCAATTTTTATCATTGCACCATTTCAAGCCGAAAGACGCTAAATTAATTCTACAAAACGCCGTTGACACCGATAGTTCAATTGCAATATTTGAGGGACAAGAAAGAAGTTTACCAAGTATTTTGGCTATGTTGTTTTCACCAATATCAGTTCTACTAACAACACCTTTTATAAGACCTTTTAAGATTGGGCGAATTGTTTTCACATATCTTATTCCTATTGTACCATTGTTTGTTCTTTGGGACGGAGTTGTTTCTTCGTTACGAACTTATTCAGTTAAGGAAATGAATAAACTTGTTGAAAATTTGAACGGAACAGAAACCTATGATTGGGAAATTAATAAAGTAAAATCAGGACCAAGTGCTATACTCTATTTGCTTGGCACTAAAAAATAATAAAAATACGTACTACAACAATGGCTATAATTCATTATGGTTTTGTGCCACACCAAAATAAAAGTATAAATCAAATGGCTGGATTTCGGCGGAATAATCCTGCGGATGATTCCACAACGAAACCATAACCAAGACCTTTGGCAATAATTAGAGGTTGAAACAACAAAAACATGAAATCTGAAATAGATAAATTGGACACGAATCTAAAGGAGAAAAGACCTGAATATTATAGTAAGCTTCAAAAACCTCTATCTAAAGAAGAAATATTTGCCTTAGAAGTGAAGTATAATAAAATCATTCCATCTGATTTAAAGGAGTTTTATTTATGGAAAAATGGACAAAGTCAAGATAGTTATGAAGCATTTGTAAATAATTCCATGTTTGAACCTCTGGAATTTGTATTATCAGGAAATCAGGAATTTACTGAAATGATAGGATATGATTTTGAAATAGAAAATTGGTGGAACGAAAATTGGCTACCTATTTTTTCTAATGGAGGTGGCAGTTATATCTGTTATGACTTGAAAGGAGTTTTTACTGGACAAAAAGGGCAATTGGTCGAGTATTGGAAAGGGGATAATGATAGACCTGTAATCACACCAAGTCTTGCTGACTTTCTGAACAGTTTAAATCAGTACTATGAGAAAACATCAGAAAACGATTTTGATGAATACTTCGATATTAGCGAAAGTATTACTCAATGGAAAAAAGAGTTTATAGTGGACAAACCAATTGAAAAATAACTATTGCCAACATGGTGTATGAATAATAGCGGTTGAAGTGTTAAAACGAAAGTATAGACATAAAACAAAGGTTAGTGCAAAATCGAAAGGTTGGTGAATAGAAATCCGCTACTACTCATACATTAGACCGTTGTGCCCAAATAGAATGAAAAAGATAATCTATACAATTTTGATTTTAGGCATCATTGGTTCAGTAATAGTCACATCACTCTATTTTGGCTATCTAAGATTTAATTATCCTAGTGAAAGTGAATATCCGATTAATGGAATTGATGTCTCTCATCATCAAAATGAAATAGATTGGAAGCTCGTTAAGGAACAAAAAATACGATTTGTATTTATAAAAGCAACTGAAGGAGGAGACTTTATCGATAAACGTTTTAATCAAAATTGGAAAGAGGCAAAAGAAAACGGTATTGATGTAGGGGCATATCATTTTTTTACTTTCTGTAGAGCCCCACAAGAACAAGCAAAAAATTTCATAAATGTTGTTCCGAAAATCGATAATTCATTACCACCTGTAATCGATTTAGAATTTGGTGGAAATTGCAGATTAAGGAAAAGTAGAGACTCTTTAATAAAAGACATTAAAATATTTGAAGAAATAATTTACACCCATTATCAAAAAAAGCCCATACTATACATTACTCAAGATTTCTACAATGCATTTCTACTTAATGAATTCAAAGATAATCCAATTTGGGCGAGAGATATTTATAAAAAACCCGAACTAAAAGATAAAAGAGAATGGATGTTTTGGCAATACGGAAATCGTGGACATCTAAAAGGAATAGATATGTATGTTGATCTAAATGTCTTTAATGGAAATAAAGAAGCATATAAAAAACTAAAAACTGGGCACAACACGGTGTATAAGTAATAGCGGTTTAAGTGATGAATCGAAAATATAATCTGAAAACAAAGGTCAGTATAAAACCGAAAAGTTTGTGAGTAGAAATCCACTACTACTCATACACTGGACCTTTGGCCACAAGCAAAACAAACAGAAATGGATATACAAACGGATTGGAAAATAATAAGAAGGCATTTTAATAAAAGTTTTAGTTCTAACTTCTATATTTCAATCGCTTCAGTTGATTCGGAAAATAATCCGACAGTCACACCGATCGGTTCTTTATTTCTAAATGACAATCAAACTGGATTCTATTTTGAAAAATTTCCATCAAAATTGCCTGAACACGCTAAAAATAACCCTAAAGTTTGTTTACTTGGAGTGAATAGTGGGAGAATATTTTGGATAAAGGCATTGTTCAAAGAGAAGTTTGCTGACTTTCCAGCAATGAAACTTTATGGAGAACTTAGAGAAAGAAGAAAAGCAACCAAAAGAGAAATTAAACGACTGAATCGGAGAATGAAAGCAACAAACGGACTGAAAGGCAACACGTATTTATGGAAAAAAATGGAGTTTGTCCGAGAAATAGTATTCACTAAAGCTGAAAAAATTAACCTCGGAAAAATGACGGCTGAGTTATAAGCGATAAAATCCAGTGGCTAACAATGTATAAAAAAATAGCGGTTTAATCGCTAAAACGAAAGTAAGTGAATATAGAAAAGTTAATGTTTAACTGAAAAGTTAGTGTGTAAAAATCCGCTACTATTCTTATACTAGACCGTTGGCAAACGTTAAATTGAAGAATGAATAAATTAACCATTTTATTACTGATTGTTTTGACCTCTTGTGCTACAATAACTAAGGTCAACTCTTTAGCTGATAGTAAAATGAATGAACTGCTCGGAAAAAAGATAGAAATTTTAGGAACAGCTGTCAATACGAAATTAGGAGCAATGCTAGTTACAGAAGATGGTTCTATATGGATCAACGGAAAGCAAGAGTGGCCTAGAGGTTATTATTATGGTGATGACAACGGGAAGAAACTAAAAGTTACTGGGACTGTTATCAAAAAATATGACTTACCGGTTGTTATACAAAAAGAAGGTGAATTGCCTAAATCAGGAATACCTGTCCCAGAAGGAACAGATATAAAAGAAGCAAGTCGTAGATACCTTCTCAAAAATGCAAAATGGAAAATTACAGTAGATTAAAACGATTTGCTAACACTGTGTAAAAATGCATTAAAGCGCATTTTACATTAATCGTTGTGCTTAATTTGGCGTAATATTTGTTGAATAAATAGAATGACAAAAACAATTTCATTTGTTCTATTTTTTTTTAACTTTTTATGCTGCAATTGGACAAAATAATTCAATAAAGCAGTCGGATTTAATTGGATGCTGGAAATACTATCCTGAAGAAAGTAAGTTTTTTACTGATATGATTGTTTACAGGCCTTGTGACAATAAATCTTTTCCTAACAAGTGGACAATGAGAGCTAGGTTCAAAATGAATTTAGTTAGAGAATACAAAATCATACGATTAGAAAAAGGACTACTTGGAGTTAAGACTAATTGAAATAAAAAAACTACGTACAACAACGTCTATAATTAAGCTTTCCCTTCTACCCTACTTGAAAATTCATAACTTTAAATAACAGCTGGATTCCGAACTTGGAAAATCCCAATGGATTTGCCAAGCCAAAATCATAGCCCAACCATTGGCAATAATTTAACTCAAAATCATAGATTGATAGTATGAAAACATTTTTAACTGTATTTTTTTGTTTCCTAGTCTTTACAGGATGTAAAAAAACTAAAGAAATAGAGGAGAAAAAGCAATCTAATCCCAAGGTCTCAATTTTAGGTGTATTTCATTTTGCAGGAACGTCAGATTTCTCTTCGGTGGAATTTGAAAGCCTTGAGTCCGAAAAGAGACAACAAGAAATCAAAGAGATTGTAAAAAAACTTAAAGAATTTAGACCGACTAAAGTTATGCTTGAATTTCCAGCCTCTGATTCCCAATATTTGGATAGTTTATATACAGAAACCTTAAACGGGAATCACGATTATACCATTAACGAAATAGAGCAATTAGGCTTTAGATTAGCAAAAGAACTGAATCATAGCAAGGTTTATTCCATAGACCATAGACTTGATTTGCCGTTTGAAAAACTTATAGAGTTTGCGGAAAAAAATGATAACGAAAGACTTGAGAAAATGATTGCTTCCGTAGAAAAACAGGATAAAAAAGAATCGGACTTCTTAGAAAGAAACTCAATACTAGATTACCTTATCTATCGTAACTCAAATGAAGAAGATATTAGAAACAAGGACCAGTACTTGAATAAGACAGCGAAATTTGTTAACGATTCAAGCTATATTGGAGCTAAGTTTGTATCGAAATGGTGGGAGCGAAATATTTACATGATGACTAATATAGACAAGTGGATTACCTCGAATGACAGGGTTTTGGTCATAGTGGGGGCCGCCCACAGGGCAGTACTAAAAGATTTTTATGAAGACAGAACAGACGTTGAGTATGTGGAAATAACGAATTTTTTAAAAAATAAAACTACTATCAACAATGACTATAAGTAATTGTTTTTTCTCGCCCACTTCTGAAAACCCTTGCGGATTTTCAGTTTGGTGTGTACTTGCAAAGTTAAGTACCAAACCACGCAACTATTAATAGCCGAGACCATTGTGAGTAACTTTAAAAAAATCACCTAACCATTAATGAGTAAAATACTTAGAGAACATATAGAGAAAATCATCTCATTGACAGATGAAGAGTTTGAGTTTGTTCTATCTCATTTTAGTCTGAAAAGATTTTTGAAACACCAATTCCTTATACAAGAAGGAGATTCTGTAAATAATGACTTTTTTATACTAAATGGACTTTTAAAAGCTTCACATAGAAATGAAGAAAACAAAGAACATATTTTACAATTCGCAACAGAAAAATCCTGGATAACTGACCCTCAAGCATATAACAATCAAACAATAGCGACATTAAACATTCAATGTCTAGAGGACGGAAATAGTTTATTTATTACATTGGAAAACAGAGAAAAATTGTGTAATAGTTTGCATAAAATGGAATCCTTCTTTAGAAAAAAAGCGACAAAAGAACACATCTTATTACAAAGAAGAATTTTATGCTTGATAAGTAATAATGCAAAAAACCGTTACGAAGATTTACTCAAACAATATCCATCTCTAATTCAACGAGTCCCAAAGACAATGATTGCTTCATATCTTGGAGTTTCAAGAGAAACCCTAAGTAGGCTAGTGTGACTTTTATCACAATTTATCTGTGAGGTTTATCTTTTAACGCTTCCTTTTTTTCTTCCAAATTTGTTGTATTAAATACTATAACTAATGGAATACCGAAATTTAGGAAAATCAGGATTAAAAGTACCATTATTAAGCTTAGGCACAGGAACATTTGGAGGTACAAACGAATTCTTTCAACGCTGGGGTCAGACAGATGTAAAAGAAGCATCAAGGTTAATAGACATATGTATAGAGAGAGGAGTCAATTTTTTTGATACAGCTAATGTTTATTCTCAAGGAGCATCCGAAGAAATTTTAGGAAAAGCCATTAAAGGAAAAAGAGAAAAAACAATTATTTCAACCAAAGGCTCGTTTGAAATGGGAAGTGGAATAAATGACAAAGGTTCTTCCCGTTCCCACATAATTCAAGCTTGTGAAGACAGTTTAAAACGTTTAAATACAGATTATGTAGACATTTACTTCATACACGGTTTTGATGTAAACACGCCTATAGAAGAAACACTAAGAACATTAAACACTTTAGTTTCAAGTGGAAAAGTAAGATATATAGGGTGTTCAAATTTTGCTTCTTGGCAATTAATGAAATCATTATCTATTTCAGAACGACATAACTTAGAAAAATATGTTATCTATCAAGGTTATTATTCACTTATTGGTCGTGATTATGAACAAGAATTAATGCCCCTTATAAAAGACCAAGAAATGGGGTTAATGGTTTGGAGCCCTTTAGGTTGGGGAAGATTGACTGGTAAAATTAGAAGAAATCAACCCATTTCAGAAGGAAGAATAAAATCTGGAGGAGATATTGGCTCACCTCCTGTTGAAAATGAATTTTTATATAATGTAGTAGATGTACTAGACAGCATTTCAAATGAAACAGGAAAAAGTATTCCGCAAATTGCTATCAATTGGTTAGCTCAAAACAAAACGGTTTCAAATATTGTAATTGGAGCTAGAAACGAAAAACAACTTATGGATAATTTAAATTCGGTTGAATGGAAATTATCTGTACAACAAATGAATGATTTAAATACAGTTTCAAAACAAGCTCTTATTTATCCTCATTGGGTTGGAGAAAGATAAAAAAAGCGACAAACAACAACGTATAAAAATAATAAGGGGTTAAGTGTTAAACCAAAACATAGTGCTTTTTAATATATTTAGCTAAGTGCTAAATCGAAAAGAAAGTGCATTTTACCCCCATACTATTCTTATACAAACACGTTAGGAACAAGTTGAAGCAAATTAATTTACCGAACGTTTGGTAATTAAATGTTTCTACCTATATTTGCACTATGAGGCCACAAAAAGTATTAGATATTGAAATCTTAAAAGGGTTGACTAAAGTTTTTCGTTCTAAAGGATATGAAGGGGCAAGCTTAAAAGAATTATCTGAAGCAACAGGTCTAAAAAAAGCTAGTCTGTATCACAGATTCCCAAATGGAAAGCAAGAAATGGCTGATGCCGTTTTAAATCATTTAGGCGAATGGATTATCAATAATGTGTTTCAGTCTCTTTTGGATGATGATATTGAGCCTCAAATAAGATTAAAAAATGGGTTATCAGAAATTCGTACTTTGTATAATGACGGAAAAGAAACCTGCATTTTTCGGGCTCTATCTATGCAAACAGGTATTGAACTATTTGAGGAACAAATAAAAAAGGGAATGAACGAATGGCTTTCCACTTTTAAGGAAATTGGAATGGCGTTTCAGTTAAATCACAAAGAAGCAGAACAAAAAGCTTTACAAGTGTTAATTGAAATTCAAGGTAGTTTAATAGTGACTAAAGGAATAGGAGATATTTCAATTTTCGAAAACACGATAAAAAATATTGAGCACAAATATATTAATGAATAAAAATTTATTTATAAATTTTACCGAATGTTCGGTAATAAAATTTCAATCATGAAAAAATACCCACTACCACCTTTCAACAAAGAAACAGCTGAACAAAAAGTTCAAATGGCGGAAGACGCATGGAATAGCAAAGACCCTATAACTGTGTCTATGGCATATACTGAAGATACAGAATGGCGTAATCGAAATCAATTTATTAATGGCCGGCAAGAAGTACAAGAATTTTTAAAAAACAAGTGGCAAAATGAATTAGACTACAAACTTCAAAAAGAGTTATGGGCTTTTATCGATAATAAAATTGCCGTAAGATTTGAATACGAGTATAAAAACAAAGATGGTATATGGTATAGGGCTTATGGTAATGAAAATTGGGAATTTGATGAAAACGGATTAATGCAAAAGCGCTACGCAAGCATTAACGACCTAGAAATAAAAGAATCTGAACGAAAACTTTAAATACATATTACAATGAAAAAATTTAAACTTATTTATCTATTTACCTTGATGCTAATAATATCCTGTAAAGAAAAACCGAGCACATTAAAGGACGAAAACGCACACTCAAACCAAAAGCAAACAAATCCAGTTTACTACAAAACATTAAGTGTTGATGGTGTTAAAGTAGCTTATAGAGAAGCTGGAGATAGTAAAAACCCAACATTAGTTCTTCTGCATGGCTTTCCATCGTCTTCTCATCAATATAGAAAAGTATTGAATCAGCTTTCTAATGAGTTTCATCTAATAGCACCAGATTATCCTGGTTTTGGAAATAGTGATTTTCCTTCTGCAAAAGATTATGAATATACTTTTGACAATATTGCTGAAACCATAAATTCGTTTTTAGAATTAAAAGAAATCAATGCCTATGCCTTAATGATTCAGGATTATGGTGCGCCAATAGGTTTTAGGATAGCTACCGCATATCCAGAAAGAGTAACTGCCATTATTAATCAAAATGGTAATGCCTATGAAGAAGGACTTGGAGAAGCTTGGAAGGGCATTAGAGATTTTTGGGCCAATAGAAATGAGCAAACAGAAAATGCACTGTTGCCAGTTTTCTCTTTAGAAAGCTTAAAATGGCAATATACACATGGTACCAGAAACCCTGAAAATGTAAATCCTGACACATGGCATTTGGATTATTTAAGACTATCTAGACCCAACGCTCATGCTGTAAACTTTGATTTGTTCTATGATTACCAAAACAACTTAAAATTATATCCAAAATGGCAACAGTATTTAAGAGATAATCAACCACCTCTATTGATTGTTTGGGGCAAGAACGATGCATTCTTTCCCGAAAGTGGTGCAGAAGCTTTTAAACAAGATGTAAAAAATATAGATTATAATATTTATAATACGGGACATTTTGCTTTAGAAGAAGATGGAAATGAAATTATCAATAAAATAAGAACATTCATGAAGAAAGTATCAAAATAGCCAGTTGCTAATAACGTGTATAAGTAATAGCGATTTGAGTTCAAACTCAGGTCGCTATTCTATTTTGTTTTGTAAATTACTTTCCAAAAAGTAGCACATATAAAGTCGCTACAACTCATATACAAATACGTTGCCAGCAATTTGAAAAAACCTTTGGACTAATAGAAAAATTTGAAAAACAGGACAAGTATAAATAAATACCATCGACTTCCTATTCTTGACGGATTAGAATTGCTAAATGCAAAATCTTGTACATTTGATTTCCCGTTTCACTCTCACGACACATTCAATATTTCATTAATTCTAAAAAACACTTTTAATACTAAACTTACAGATAGATTTTTAAAAGCACCTGTTGGAACAATTTGCATTACTAATGCTAAAGAGGTTCACGCTACCCCTTGCGACAATCTTATTGGGAATTCATTTTTTACATTCTATATCTCACCGGACGTAATTAAAAAACTAAACAATGGTCAAGATGTGTTCTTTAATGATAACATCATATATGAACAGAACATATTTAATGAACTTTATCTTTTATCACTTAACTTCAACAAAAGCGATATTCAGTTTGAAAAAAGACTAAAATCAACATTAACCACATTGATTTCAAAATATTCATGCAACAAGGAAAATAGCTACGAAACAAAACAACTTTTTCAAAATTTTATCGATGATACATCTTTTGATACTTTCTCATTAAGCAAAACAGCTTCGCAATTTGGAATAAGTAAATACAAATTCATACGATTGTTCAAGCAAGAAACAGGACTTACACCTAATAACTTTATGCTTCTAAAAAAAATTGAGCAAAGTAAAAAAATGTTGAAAAAAGGACATCCAATATTTGATGTTGCTATCGATTGTGGGTTTTACGACAATTCTCATTTCTATAAAAACTTTAAGCGATTCATTGGAGTTAATCCATTGGAATTTCAGAATGCTTTTTTCGCTGTTTAATGCAATATTTTACAATTAAAACGAATTTTAAATCTTCATTTTTGCTTACAGTAAAACCAAGAAAATGAAAATTTATCTTTCAATACTATTTGCACTAATATCTACCATTATATTCTCACAAAAAAAGGAATATGGGATTGGAGATTTAGAAAACAAACTCGATTCTTTAATTATAAAGACAATGGAATCCGAACATATTCCAGGAGCTTCCTTTATCATCGTAAAAGATGGAAAAACCTTACTCAAAAAAGGTTATGGATATACAACTTTAGACAAAAATGCAAAAACTGTTAATCCTGATTCTACAATTTTCAGAATTGGTTCAATAACCAAGACATTTACCATAACAGCACTTCTTCAACTCAAAGACAAAAACTTAATTGACATACATAAAGATGTCAACCAGTATTTGAAATCTGTAAAAGTTCCAACTACATATAGCGAACCTGTTACAGCTTCACACCTAATGACGCATAGTGCTGGGTTTGATGAATTAAGAGGCAGAGTTGTTTATGAAAAAGACCAACAAATATCATTAGAAACTTTTCTCGATGGTAAATTGATACGATTAAGGAAACCTGGAATTGTTTCTGCTTATTCTACTTTCGGAATTGCACTTGCAGGATTGTTGGTAGAAGATATTAGTGGACTATCTCTTGAAGAATATATGAAAAAGAACATTTGGCAACCTCTAGGTATGTCAATGACGAGTATAGAATTGCCAAAACATCAAAACAACAATTTATCAATAGGTTATGAATATGAAAATGGAATCAACGTGCCACAGCCTTGGGAATGGTACCATACTTTTCCTGCTTCCTCAATTAATAGTACTACCGCAGATATGGGAAAGTATCTGCAAATGCATCTTAATCTTGGTAAATTAAATAACACTAAAATTTTGAATACAGAAACAGCTTTGTCTATGCAAACACAACAACTCTCTGTAAATTCAGAAGTTTACGGTTTTGGATATGGTTTCTACGAAAAAAATCAATTTGGACTAAAAGCATATAATCACGGAGGGGATATGTTGGGATATAGCTCATTTATCACATTAGTTCCCGAAATCAATTTAGGTATTTTTGTCGTTCATCATCACGAGAATACAAATTTGAGAGCCAAGGTTGTATCACAAGTTTTAGAGCATTTTGGCACTAATGATGTAATCAATACCAATCCTGAAAGAATGCATAGCTATGTTTCCGATTTTGCAGGTACTTATAAATGGATGTCCAACTGCTATACTTGCCCAGATAGTGACCAACAACCAACTTATGAAATTACTGCAAATGATGACAATACGCTTTCAGGTTTTGGTAGAAAATTTTATCAAGTAGAACCATTATTATTCAAAAGTTACGATGGAAAAAGGATTATGGGGTTTTTACAAAATGAAAACGGGAAAATTAAATATATGTCTTTGGGAAATGTGAACGCATTTGAGAAAATGGAATAAAAACTGTTGACAACAATGTATATAAAACATAGCTATTTAAGGTTTTTCGAAAGGCTTGTGCGTATTTGCTAAGTCCGCCAAATTTTTAAATTTGGCTTTTAGAAAAAAGATAAAAATTCGGCTCGGTGTTAACCCAAAAAGTAAGTGCTCATTTATACGCTACATTTCATATACTAACCGCTAGCAATCATTATGATGAACCTATCTGATAAACCGAAAATTGCAGTTAACAAAATGGATACTGAAAAAATCTTAAACAAGATTGGAGAAATTTATTCGTCATTAACTCATGAATGTCAGCAGGAGTTCATTGCCAATTCAAAACTCAATACTTACAAAAAAGGAGATACTGTAGTTCGAGAAGGACAATACTCTAAAAAAGCCTATTTGATTATACAAGGTTGTGCCAGAGCTTATTATTTAAAAGGCGGAAAAGATATTTCTGACTGGTTTACTTTTGAAAACCAGTTTATGGCTTCAATTATTAGTTTTTTTAGCTGTCAACCAAGTCCACATTATGTTGAATTTGTAGAAGATTCAACAGTCTTGGAATTTTCTAAAGATACTGTTGATATGCTTTCAAAAAAACATCATGATTTTGAACGGTTTATCAGTAAAGTAGTCATTGAAACCATGTTAGGGCTTTGTGAAAGGTTACATACCATTCAATTTGCAAAAGCAGATGAAAGGTATAAACAATTGATCACTATTTATCCTGATATTTCTCAAAGAATTTCGCTCACACATATTGCTTCTTATCTGGGAATAACCCTTGAGACTTTGAGTAGAATAAGAAACCCTAAAATACGAATTTGATATATATCAAATGGGAACGCTTCCACTTACATCATCTTTGCAAAAAGATGTAAAAAATGGAAGAAAACGATATACAACTAACATCAATTTGGGGTAAATGGTGGGAGCCCATCAGAAAATGGTTTTATCCAATTTGGTTACTCTATGAACTCTCAATTCGCTTTAACGATTACGCATTGGCCGTCCATCAATATATAATGGTACAGCAAAACTATTTGGGAGAAATAACTATACAAATCTTTGCTGTATTTTTTGGCATTGTTACTTTCATTATTTGCACATCCTATTTGACAGTTCCTACTTGTCTTACTTTGTACAAGTTCTTTACAAAAAACGATTCAACGAGCACCAGATTTGAACAGAAAACAAAAAAGTATTTCTAATTTATACCTACCCAATATACTTCATATAAAACAATAAGCATGAAAGTGATTTCAGAAAATATTCCAACTAAAAGTTTAATTAATTCCACGTCAAAGAGAATAGATTATTCCGACACTTACACTACAACCAACCATTCCGATAGTCTGGAGAAGATTACCAATATGATATTTGACAATTTCCCGAATTGGATTATGATTCTAATGAAACTCAGACATTCAATTGTAAAATTTTTTGACTTAAAAACCCAAAAGCCATCAAATTATAATACCGAATTCAAAATTGGAGGATATATAGGATTCTTTAAAATTTTCAAAATAATGGATAACGAAATTATCTTAGGAGAAGATGATAAACACCTTGACTTTAGGGTTAGTGTTTATAACTCTAAAGAAAACACGTATAACATTAAAGTTTCTACCATAGTTCAATATAACAGAAGATTTGCTAATGTCTATATGGCAATCGTAAAACCTTTCCACAAGTTAATCATGAAACAAATCGTTAAAAGGGCCTATATCGAACAATAAATTTAATTCTAAAGACATGAACATTTATCTATTTTCTGCAGGTGCTCTTTGCGTCATTTTAGGATTGTTTCATTCCATACTTGGTGAATTATCAATCTTTAGGGCCAAAGGAAGGTCTGATAATCTCGTAAGTGCTGACTTAAAAGTAAGACACTTGGGAATCATTTGGGCTACTTGGCACCTAGCTTCTTTTTTGGGTTGGTGCATTGGTGCCATGCTTATAAGCATAGCACTTGAACAAGACTTAATAAGTATTGAACTTTTAAAATTCATAATTACTTCAATTGCAATCGCAATGGTAAGTTCGTCTATTTTGGTTTTTATCGGAACAAAAGCAAAACACCCTGGATGGATAGTTTTATTGGGAATTGGAATTTTAACCTTGCTAGGAATTTAAAATTAAAAAAAATGAGTATAAAAATAGCCTTGATAGTAGGCCATCCTGACAAGGAAAGTTATAATTATGCTTTGGCACAGGCTTATAAAAAAGGAGCACAGGCATCAGGTTTTGAAATTCAAGAAATCGTCATACAAGATTTAAAGTTTAATCCCAATCTTCAATTCGGCTACAGAAAGCGTACAGAACTTGAACCTGATTTATTAAAAAGCCAAGAAATATTGAAATGGGCAAGCCATTTAGTTTGGGTCTATCCGGTTTGGTGGGGCTCAGTTCCCGCAATTATGAAAGGTTTTTTAGACCGTATTTTACTGCCAGGGTTTGCTTTTAACAAAAGGAAAAACTCAATATGGTGGGATAAGCTTTTTACTGGCAAAACTGCACGTATTATCTGCACGTTAGACCAACCTGGTTGGTATTACAAGTGGTTTTATGCAAGCCCTAGCCATAAGGCAATGAAAAAATTAACAATGAACTTTGTTGGAGTTAAAAAAGTAGGCATTACAACCATAGGACCTATCAGACTATCCAAAGAAGCGTTTAGGGAAAAATGGTTGAAAAAAGTTAAAAAGCTAGGTCAATTGAGCAAGTAATTCAAGAATATTCAAAACCACATATAGAAAATAATGAATGGAAAGATTTTAATATTTTTGGGAATTGCCCATACACTTTTGGGAATTTCGCCATTTGCGTTCGGAAAACAGTTTGAAGGATTTGCTGACAAATTCTTTTTTAAAGTTAGTAACGGGCTTTTTGAATTTCCGTTACTGAACGGGCAAATGAACTACGAGAATTTTTCAGCGTTTTGGTTTGTCTATTATGGACTATTGCTCATTCCTCTTGGAATTTTGGTCAGTTATATAGAGGAGAAAAGCGGACAAATACCAAAAAACTTTATTTTGACTTACTTGATTATCGTATTAATCGGAGTCTTTATGATACCTTTTTCCGGAATGACATTTTTAATGTTACCACATGCAATTTATATGTTGTTTCAAAGATGTAAACTGAAAGGCGAAAATTAAAAAACCGAATCTCAAAGCTGATCAAGAAATAACGATTTGCCAGCATTGTATAAAGAACATAGCTAGTAGTGCTAAACTGAAAGTTTATATGCATTTGTAAACATCACCAAATCCCAGATTTGACTTAGTAGCAAATTGAAACTTATCATATATTTATATGCTACGTTTCTTATACTAACCGTTGTACCTATATAAGTTCGGAAATCAATTCTGGATTTCAAGGAAAGTACAGAATTAAAATAAAACGTAATTAAAAAATTACTGCACGTAACAAGGGCTATAATTCATTTCGGTTGAATTTCGATTAGGAATTCAACATTCATAAGCTGTCTTTCGGCTACGGCGGAAAGAATCCTACGGATTTTTCCGTTCCACGCATCCATAGGAAAAAGTATTCCCAAACCTATTTCTAGCTTTTTTCCATCAATGGCAATCCTAACATAAAGCGGAGCGCTATCGCCTTGCTTTCAGTAAGGAGTTAAAAAAATAGGTGACCGACTAGGTTACTTTTTAAGCAAAAAAATAGCTAACCAAATGAAATCAAAAAAATAAATTATTGATTTTCATAAAGTTAGCCATTTCGTGATACCATAGAAAATGGTTTCGTCGGGGTGGCAGACTTAACCGCCACTTTATATCACACTGTTAATCAGTATTTTACTTCATTTTTTAGAAATATGCACACCTAATTGTACACTAAAACCATAAAAAGAACTTTGAAGATATAATTTGCTCTTCTTTGATATCATAAAGGTACAAATTATATGAATATTAATGAACTTCATTCAGCATAAGAGCAATTATGATACAAATGGTTTATTGTAGCAAATAGCACAAAGCTCTGCTACTTAATATAAAAGTAGAAAGAATTCTAGCTTTCTTTCCTCCTGTTACCGTAAAATTAAGTAGCTTGGTTATACCGGTTGAGATTAGCTATGTAAAAGCTTACCCGGTATTCCAATTGATTTTCCATGATATCTAACTTTCAATTTCATCAGGTCATAATGTTTTAAACCTGCTTCCAGAAATGGAAAAAACCTAGGAACAAATAGAAGTAAACAAGAACAAGTAAATACTTATACTTTGTTAGGCACGGTCTTTATTCGGTTCTTATTATTTCCAATAGTCTATTAAGTTGATAATCTTCTTTCAAGAATATCTGGTCTAAACTTCTTTCTATTTTAATGTCGGGTTCGGTGCCGATTCCATCTAATATTTCACCATTTTTTTGAAAAGAGACCATTGTGCTTATTTTTCCACGTAATCCTGAATTTGGCAATTCAAATCGCTGACTATTTCCACTTGAACCGTCAGTGTTCACGCCAACAATTTTTATGTTCGGCAATCCTTTAAATGTGGAAACGAGAATAGAAGCAGCGCTAAAACTTCTTTCATTGGTCAAGATATAAATAGGCTTGTTGTAATGGTATTTGTCTTTTGAGATTTTTTGGCCATTGAAAATATAGTAATGATATTCACTGAATTTATCGTTATCCAAGTTATACATCGGTTCAAAAGAAGCCGTAAATTTATCGACTGCATTTTGTTCCCGAATGTCCAACTCCTCTTTTGAAAATAAGTAGCGATTGTGCAAATCCTTCTTTAATCCATCATTCAAGGGTAGTTTACCTCGTTGTCGTGTGGCGTTAACAACATACACGGAATCTGGATGAACAAAATACCCGGCTAATTCTTGAATTAAATCACGAGTTCCGCCACCATTGTCTCTTACATCTATAATTAAGGCATCAGTTTCTTTTGCCTTTGTCATAAAATCATTAAGAAACTCAAAAAATGTAGGGCTATCATCTTTACTCAACATATCGACAATTTGAATATAGCCGACGTTATCTTTTGTCGTAAAAAACCGTTGGATAATTTCTATATCATTTGACTCTTCCTTTTGTAAAAAGAAATTTTTCTTATGAAATCGCTCATCCCACAAGTATGCCTTGTCATCATCTGGCACTAATTTGATATTTACTACTTTCTCAATTCCATTTTCATTTGTGAACGTTATGGCAAGCGGATTGGGCAAGTCTATATTTAGGATGCTAAAAACGGTCTCTATATCCCTCAAGTCCCTAACTGCACGAAGGGAATATGAGCTTTTTGGAGCAAGTTGTTCATTAGGAAGGATTTTTGGCAAAATCTTTTCTATTGGTAGGTGATTTATAGCTTTTAAGTAAGGAAATTGTGAATTCCAAAAAGCGTATTTTTTGTTCACCTTGTCATATTCGAGTACTAAAACCTTATCCTTAAATGGGGCAAATGATAATGGAAAATAAAGTGTTCCTGGTAAATCGTACCCTTTTATGTAAGAATGCCTATCTCCAATTTTTCCGATAGTTTTGGATAAGAACAACCCAAAATCAGATTTAGCTATTTTTGTTCCGCCTGTTTGCTCCAGATATTTTTCAAAATCCTTTCGGTAATCAAATCCGTTTAACCCTTGATATGAAGATTGGTCTTGAAGAATATCACCAAGAAATTTTAGGTCATTTTCAATTTCGTTTTTCGTTAGATAATCAGGTTCATTTTGCGCGTTGCAAAAAAGCATGAAGATTGATAATGGAAAGACTATGTAAATTTTCATTGACGATTGTTTCTTAAATTCTGCTTACGGTCTCGGCTATAAGCAATTGATTGGTACGCACTTACTAATTTAATCGCTAACCCACGCAATTACGCATAGCCATTTACAAATAGTTTATTTTTCACAATATCTCCATCCATTGCTAGTTTTCGCAAAAGTCAATTTCCTAATTTTAAAATCGGTTGTGTTTTCGTTACTTAAAATTGAAAAAGGAGTTATGTTTACCTTTTTATAATTTACTTTGACTTCCGCTTCATTTAGTGACGGAATTTCGTGAACCTCTTTTACTTCTTCAACTTCATAGTCAAAGGCCAATAATTCAACATATTGTTTTTTATCGCTTTCTGTCTGTTCAAAAACAAATTCCTTGGTCTTATCAAGTAATTTGATATCATAATACGTGTATGTTCCATAATATCGCACCTTTTTCCTTCCAAGTGAATCGATTTTAAGAAGTCCAATATCTTCAAGTTCTCGAAGTTTTTCAAACTCCTCTTTGTCCCTATTGAAAATTGTCCGTTCCCCGTATTGGAATTTTACGGTTTTGCGATATGGCTCTTTTTCAAGACATTCGTTTATGATTTCCTCAGCTTTGGAATTGGAAAGGCTATCTGAGCAAGATATTGTCAATAAAGTTATGAGTGTTGAAAATAAAAATATCCTTTTCATAGTTTAGTTCCAATTAATATTTAAGTTTCTAATTTCAAATTCACCTTCCTCTCTATTTCCTCCACCATCTTTATTCCTGAATCGAAAAGTTCCATTAATCAGGCTTAATTTTTCAGTTTGGGGAAGTACATTTCTAAATATTAGTTTTCCTTGAATTAGCAAATTTGTTGGAACGTAAAACGATTCCGTTTCCATTCTACTTCTAGATTCAGGAAAAGAAGCACTTTTAAACTCGTAATTACTTCCCGTTTCGCTATATGCAATAGGTTTTTTACTTCCCGTGTAAAGGTAAAGTTGTTGGTGAGGTAATGAATGCTTGATTGTAACTGCAAGTTCAACAGTTTGCTCGATAGAATTCCCTTTACATTCAAGAACTTTAAATTCAAAATTTGAATTAAAGCTTTTGGTATCCGAAACCTCCGAATTGTTATATAAATCGCAAAAATCGACTTTCTCTTGAAGAACTTGATTTTGTTGTTCAAGAATAGTTATTTGTTCTTGCAATTCAGCTACTGTTTGACTTTTTCCTACTAATGAAGTTAGTGCAAGTCCTAAAAATAAAAGTTTCTTCATTTCTCTATTTTGGTTTAGAATTATTTGTAAAGTTTATTGCTGTTTTCTACGCAAATAAGGACTATACTCAAAAGCCTTTCAAAAGTAAGTGCTGAAACCTTTTAAAAAAGGGACATTAAAGGATACTTCTGGGATATATAAAAAAGAAAAAGGTCTGTCGTTCTAATGGTTTTTTATGGTTCTCTTATATTTTTCTATTGCTTGAATGGGAAGCTCCAGCTTTAGGTAGTCCTTTCTGAAACTGTTCTTAACGATTTTCACATGTTCGAGCACATAGCTAAAATCCTTTTTTAGAGAATCCATTCTATCCTCTAATCGGTCATATCGGATTCTGGGAACAGTGGTCTCTTCCGTCCACTCTTCCTCTTCATGGCCATTTTCAAATTTCTTTTCTATAAAATCAAAATCATCCTCAAAATCACTGTCATTTTCTTGTTCAGCTTGTTGTTCGAACAATGATTGCAACATGGCAACTGTTGGTAAGGTCTGGCTCTTTTCAATATCCTTAATAATGGCTATAGTGGCATTGGTACGTTTTCGGTTCTTTATGATTTCGTCTACCATACTTTTCCCGAAACGGTCTGAGGGCAAAAAACCATGCCACTCGAAAAAGTCCATCACCATATCCAAAGTTTTGGAATAGCTGTTTGAAACCTTTCTTGAAAAGCTCTTGAACCTTAACAAGGTTTTCTTTTTTATCCGTACCGTTTTAAAATCATCCATTTTGAGTTCTTTTTATACCGTATTGTGACAATATTTTTCAGTTTTTTATGGGCTTTTCAGATGTTTTGTGACAATTTGTTTTCTCCTTTCAAAACTTATAAAACCCCAAACCCCTTGTAAACAGGGGCTTTACGGAGTAAATGAAAAACGTAGCGCTGCGCCAGCACGTTACCCTCTTGCTCTTCCATTTTTTCCCGCTGGTCAAAATTCCGAGCCACCTGACTAAAAAGTCAGTTGCTTTTTTCTAAAAAAATTCAATCCTTTTTGATGGGTACTGTTATCGGGAAAGTCAAATCAAAAAAAGTAGATAACCGTACTTAAAAAATGCTGTATTCAGCTTCATAAATATAGTCCCTTTATTATCAAAAGAAAAACGTTGTTTGTTCCCGTTTGATACGTTTTGGAGCTAAAAAATATGATTCTGGAAAAAACTAAAAAATAAAACACCAGATTTGAGGTGAAGATTTAAAAATTAAAAAATACAATGATGGTGAAATGCTTGTTGAACTGGAAACAACTCGACCTTAGGAAGAGTTGTTCTATTTCAACAATGCCAGGGAAACCTAAAAACAATTTCTTAAGTATGATAAAATGCTATTATGGTGCTTATTAGTTTAGTTTATTCATATCAGATTTCTATATATAGAAGTGACCAACTATAATCGAAATATTAAAAATGAAAAGCAATTCCTGCACTTATGCCAATAGTGTTCATTAGCAAATTATCCACTGGTTCTATGGAAAGGTTTTCATCGCCACGTTCAATAAATGCCTTTTTCCTAAAAAGAAAAAAGCCGTCTCTTTCCTTAATCAAAAGCCCAGTTTTTGTGTTGAACTGAACATTATAGCCAGCAGCTATAAAATAATGTAGCTTATGGCTCTTTTCAATACTCAACTTTAGACTTGGTTGCACCCTAAACCCTCTTTGAGAAAGAAAAACAGCATTTCTATCACTGTCAAAAGATTTTCCATTGAGACTAAAATCAGACGATGCGTTAAATGTATCTATAAACCAATCAAATTGTTGATACCCCAGTTTTATTCTGGGAGCAATTGTTATGGGTCTGCCATTTGGATTTAGATTAAAAGTCTTTGAAAGCGATACATCATGAGCGGTGATACCTGTTCGAAATATTTTGCTCTCACCGGCATATCCAATATGAAAATTATCGCTCAATTCATATAGAAATGTGGAAGTTACACCCAAAGTATTTCTTACCGAGTTGGTCGGTGATGAGTGCTGGACGGTCAAAGCTTGGTTCGGAAAGGCTATATTGTATGGCGCACTTTCTATGGGCAAATAGGTAAAATCAACTTCCAATGACAAACGTTGAAGAATATTAAAAAGTTTATTAAAACGACTTTTTTGTGTTTCTTTTCCTTTTGAATTATCCGCAGATTTAAAAAGTTTCTCATAGTTTTTATTCGGCTGGATAATAGTATAATTGTCCCAAAAGTCGGGGTGATATTCCTTTTGTTCATGCAAAAAAATGTCATTAAACTGTATCCTTTCCATATAAGGTATATCGGTACTATCGGTCTCTATAGAAGTAGTAATGTACGTACTCGTTAAATTAAGTTGTTTGCCTTTTCTCTTAAAAGCTGTTTCATAATGGGAACTTTTAAATCGCCACAACTGGTCATCACCAAGTTCATAGGTTGTGGTAAAGTCGAGGAATTGACGATTGTGACCTGTTATCTCAAAAAATGAATGGTAGTTGTATTCTGCCTTTACAATGGCAAATGTGGAATCCATGATAAAGAGGTTACCGGATAATCTTCCCTTTTTCTTAAAATATACTTGATAAACCTCCTTGTCGTGTTGTCGTAAAGTATCTTTGATCTTGTACGTATAACCCACAGGATTACCTAAAACACCTTCCCTACGCTGAACCACATCGAATCTGTGTACATGATGAGTACCTCCGACAATTCTTGTATGCAGAGAATCTAATAGACTACCTTCGTATTTACGCAACTCGATAAGTTTTACATCCCCAGAGCGTTGCTTTTTATCATAGGGTCTTTTAATGGATTCAAGTACGGCTTCTGCAATATAGATGGGTTTCTCTGGATCTTGGTCCCAACTTGTAATTTCCCTAAGAAACCCCCGATGCCGTTCTTTGTCTCTTGAGTAATTATTGGGAATGGCACGAATGGCACTTTCAACAAGCTCACGTCCATAATCACGTGAAAAAAGTGTTACCGCCTGTAATTGTGTTATATCCTCTGTTAATATAATCTTGTTAAATCCTTCGGACGCAATCATTTTTTTTGTCACATAGCCCATTGAAGAAACTATAAGCCGCTTTCTGATAGTCTCTGAAGCACATACTAATTTAAATTCCCCTTTGTTGTTGGATACGGTTCCAATACGGGTGCCTTCAAAACGTAAATGGACCAAAGGCAATGCATTGTTCTGCTCATCAACTATCCTGCCTTGGACGCTTATAGTTTGGGAAAAACACATGTTGGAAGACGATAAGATGAAACTTACCACAAACAATGCCGGAAATAGTTTTAATAAATACACTTAATAGGTAAATAAATTAAGTACGACATAACAAATCAGATATTGCCCAAAGTTGGCAATATCTGATTTTAATGAGCCATTATACTGGCTATCTAAAATTGACCATCGATAATAGCCCAACCAGCAATTACCCCTATAACGAATCCTATCAAACCAAGAAACCCTCCATTAGTGTTTTCCTGTTCTGATTTTGACATTTCTTCTACGTTAAATTCTTTTAAATCTTTCATAATTATTGATTTCTTCTTTTATTAACTAGTTAATAATCCGATTATTATTCCAACGGCTAGACCTATCAAAAGACCTCCGAACAAGCCTCCTCCTTGGATTTGTTGACATTCTTTTTTTTGAAGTTCTTGAACTCCCAAAATCTCTAAATTCTCCATTTTTAAAAATTTAAATTAAACATTCATTTTGCAATCAAAACCAAAATTTCTAATGTGCACAGTTCTGAGTTACAACATAAATATGAGCATAAGCACTCTCAATTTTTGAGAGTGCTAAAATTTTAACAGCCTTTTCAATATTATCGAACCGTGATTAAAACAAACTATCCAAATCGACACCCAAAACTCTAGTCTTCAGAACTAACTTTTGGGTATCTTAAATAACACCTAAACCATTAGTGTTTTTTTGTATGTATCACTTGTTGATTACCAATGAAGACTTACCCCTTTTCAAAAACCTCAAAAAACACAATTAATGGAAAGAAAACATACTTAATGCTATAAAAAATCAATCTAACAAATTGAAGTTAAATTCTATCGTTCAGTTTTAAAAACTGAGGATATTTTATCACTTAGAAAGGTAGAGGTTTCTTTTTTTATGTTGGCAAAATTTTGTCTTCCATACTTTTTAGCTAGAACGCCATCCTTTAAGTAATAAATATCAGAACATATATTTGTAAGTGATTCAATGATATGGCTGGAAATTAGGATGGTACAACCCTGTTCTTTCTTTTTTTCAATAATACTTTTAAAAAGCTCAACGCCTTCCATATCAATACCATTAAAGGGTTCGTCCAATATATAAATTGGTCTTTCTAATAACAAGAGTCCCAAAAAGGATATTTTCTTTTTCATTCCAGTGGAATAATGCTCCACGTACTTAGTTAAAGGCAAATCAAAAACATCTATCAATTCGTGCATATCAGAATTTTTATTATCAGATGTTCTTAAGAGAAAATTTAAATATTCTCTTCCTGTGATTTTCGGGAAGAAAAAAGGAACTGTTGGAAGGTAAGCTATGTGATTTTTTATAGGATCAAAACTACTGAGGATTTCTCCTTCGTACTTTTTTAAGCCACAGATACATTCAAAAAAGGTAGATTTTCCAGCACCATTTCTTCCTATAATCCCATGAATTTCATGCGGCTCGAAAAATGTATTTACTCCTTTTAATACATGTTGGTTTCCGTAACTTTTCCTTAATTCTTTTACCTCTAAAAAATCCATAAAATCAGCTAGTCATTATTTGTGTTATATTATAAATTGCCTTTCTTTTCAAAAAATAAAAGTATATCAGTGCAATTACTGATAAAAGTGGATTAAAAAAGCCTATTATTAATATACCAATAGATATACCAAGGCTTATTTGAATAGAGAATAGATTGTTTAAATATGCATACTTGGACAACATACAATTGATTACTCCCAGGCAGGAAGCAAAAACCACGAAAAGAACATCTAAATTTTTTGTAAAAAAAACGTTGGGAATGAAAAAAATGACTGATAAAAACAAGGTTTTTTTTAATACTGATCTTATTTTAAGATGTATAAACTCCGTGCTTTTACACTTCGAAATCCAAATCCAATAAACAGGTTCAACTTTTTGATAGTAAAAACCAATGGTAATTATAAAAAACACATAACCTGCCGAGGCTAAGTTATAGTTCCCTACAGAAAAACCTATAATACTTATACCTATTGTAATCAAATGAATGTACCAATACTTTCTAAAACCTTCAATAAATTCAAAATCTTTCATTAGGAAACTTAAATTTATTTTTTCCAGAATTGAAAACGAAAAATTAAAATAAAAAAAGGAAATCAAAAGTGTAAAAGTCAAGGCAAAAACTATAGCGTAATAGTAATCTAAAAAAAAGAAAAGAATAAGGAACGGTAGTGCAATCAGTATGTTAATTAAAAATAAACAGCCATATCTTTTGCGATAAAAGAACAACCATTCTCTTTCTTTTTTTTTCGGCGTTAACGAATACATTGTACTAACAAACAAAACAGAGGCTATTATCTCTCCATACTCATAGGCTTCCAATTGCCTTTGAAAAAAAAACAAACCTAAAATCAGTATAGGGTATATTAAGATATGAGGAATACCAAAATGTGAGATTTCCCTATGAAATATTATAAACTTATATTTTAAATATGCTATCAAACGTTGAAAACAAAAAAACATCTAGTTGTAAAACTAGATGTCAAAAAATTACATTTTTATTTGTGCTAGTAAGCCTTATGCGTTCCTAATGGGCCTAAAAGATAGAATGCAACAACTACTGCCAAAGGTAAAAAACCTCCATCAGTTTCTGTAATTTCTTTGGCATTTAACTCTTGAACCCCAAAACTCTCTAAATTTTCCATTTTTTAAATTTTAAATTAAACATTCATTTTGCAATCAAAACCAGAATTTCTAATGTGCACAGTTCTGAGTTACTTAACAAATATGAGCAAAAGCACTCTCATTTTTTGAGAGTGTCAAAATTTCAACAACCCTTTCAAAATTTCAAAACTGTTACCTCCAGTAATGTTTCTTTCTGAGGTTGCATCCAACTGTTCGATGTAGTAGCCACATCTAAATTTTGTAGGTTCAGTATATACATAGCTTCGTTTATTAAAATCATAGCAGACAGGTGCATTTAATGCTTTCATGGTCTCTATGATCCTAAAGACAGTGGCCTCTGACACCTGTAATCTTTTCGCTAAATGTTTTGGGGTTCCTGTAGCTCCCAATTGAATCAATTGATCTATACGTTCCAATAGAGCAATTTGCTTTGTTAGTTTTTTCATGCTATCCTTTCAATTTATTATAAATGAGATGTTTTTATTAATTAAACCGATTGTGGGATTTGTTGTTGCCAAAGTTTATAGTAAGCCCCCTTTTGTTCATAAAGCTCTTTATGTGAACCTTCTTCTAAAATCCTGCCCTGTTCAAGAACAACAATTTTATTCGCATTTACCACGGTACTCAACCTATGGGAAATAAGTACAATGGTCTTGTTTTGATTGCGCATCCGTTCAATTGTTTTCTTCACAAAACTTTCCGAGCTGCTATCTAAAGACGCCGTTGCCTCGTCCAATACCAAAACTTCAGGTTGTTTGTAAAGGGCACGGGCTATAGCAATACGTTGTCTTTGACCACCCGATAGGGTAGCTCCATTCTCTCCGAGGTACGTGCCGAATCCATTGGGTAAGTTTTCTATGAAATCCAGTATTCCAATATCCGTGCAGATTTTAAGAATACGATCCATATCTGGTGCATATACTCCCACGGCAATGTTCTGAACCACATTTCCGGCAAAAAGATCAATCTTTTGGGGAACGACGCTTACCAAATTACGGAGACTTTCATTTTCAATATATTTTAAGTCAATATCACCAATCATAATACGACCGCTTTTTATTAGATAAATATTTTGTAACAATGATATCAAGGTTGATTTGCCTGACCCGCTTTCACCTACCAAAGCGGTTACTGCTCCTTTTTCCAATGTTAAATTCAATTCATTGAAAACATCCACTCTTGTACCATAGCTGAAGCTTACGTCCTTGAAGATGATATGCCCAATTTTCTCTTTGGTGAGTGCAATTGTTTTATCTGTCTCTTCCCGTTCCAGATCCATGATCTCAAACAAGCGGTCTGCTGCTATAAGGGCATTCTGGATTTCTTTATTTGCTCCTATTAGGTCGGCCAAGGGTCCAGTGAAGTACCCTATAATGGCATAGAACGATAGCAGTTCACCTGGTGTTATTTCGCGATCGATAACAAAGCCCGCTCCCGACCAAAGCAGTATTATGGTAAAAAGCTGGGCTATGGTATTGGAACTAGTGCCGGAAAAAACAAAGTTTAATGCAGATTTATATCCGCTCTCCAATAGCTTTATAAAACGTGTTTCAGTCTTTATATTCGCAAAATCTTCCAAACCAAAACTTTTAATGGTTCCTACTGAATTTAGTGATTCCACTAACTGACTTTCCAGGTCAGCGGTCTTTTCCATTACTTTGCGTTCAACTCTTTTGTTGAGCTTATTGACAATAACATAAATGAGAATGTATACTGGAATGATAATGAACATGATCAAAGCAAGCTTCCAGTAATAGGTAAACATAATCCCAAAGGAGAATATGACTATTAAAACGTTTACCGTTAAATTGAGCGATACACCGTTTATGAAATGCCTTATTTTAACCGCATCATTAATTCTTGATATAATTTCGCCTACACGCATTGTATCAAAAAATTGTTGGGGCAATTTCAATAGATGTTTATAATAACCCAATATCAACCGTGCATCGATCTGCTGACCTGTTTTAATGAGAAAAATATCTTTGAAAGCTCCAATGAACAACTGAACCACTAGGAGGATAATCATTATGACACCCAATAGGTTCAGTAGTTCTATATTATCGTCCACCAATACATAATCCGTGATCTTTTGAATATATATCGATGTTGAAAAACCTAATAAAGTATACACCAAAGCCCCAATAAACGCTTGGATCAAAACAGATTTATGAGGCCTGAGCAAAAACCAAAAGCGTTTAAAGACAGAGACTTTTTCATTTGCTTCTTTAAACTTTTCACTCGGCAACATTAGTAATAAAACTCCGGTCCATTCATTTGTGAATTCTTCATGAAGGCGCTTTTCCATTTTGCCTGTACCAGGATCCATTATTTTAATATGGGTTTTATCTACAGCATAGATGACCACATAATGGTGTAATTGCTCTTTGACAACTATATGGGCAATAGCGGGTTTTGGAATCTTAGAGAGGCTCTCAAAATCACCTCTCACCCCTTTTGCTTCAAAACCCAGTTTACCGGCTGCTTTAATCAGCCCATATACATTAGTGCCCTTTTTGTCCGTTCCTGCATATTGTCGTATTCTGGAAATAGGTGTTTCAAACTTGTAATGTGCGGCAATTGACGCTAAACATGCTGCTCCGCAGTCAGTTATATCATGCTGTTTAATTGTTGTTTTTGGCATGTTCTAATTATTCGTTCCCGGATTCATCCAATCGTCTACCTTGTCATATAATAAGCTGAACAGGGTTCGTTCAGCCAACTCAAATCGGGCATTCAATGTCATTCCTTTTTTTAAGTGTCCCTTGAAACCATTGCTTAATTGTAAGTACTTGATATTGATTTTACACAACACTTTAAAGACGGGGTTGTTGTCGACGATCTCTATATCATTGCCTATTTCTAGAATTTCTCCCTTGACAAGCCCCCATTGGTTATAATTGAAAGTATCTATTTGAAAGTTGACCGACTTGTTTTTATCCAGAAGTCCAATATCGTTAGGAGCTATATAACACTCCACAATTAAATTGGAGTCGGGTGAGATTTCTCCAAGTTCCATACCTTGGTTTATAAACATGCCATTGTTCAATCCCTTTGCATTTAATATGGTTCCCTTTATTGAAGCGGTCAATACATAATTTTTTTTCTCTTGTTCCAGTCGTTTACGATTACTGGATAATTCTTTAATGTCATTTTTAAAGCTTGAAAGATCCAGTTGCCAGGAACTAATGGTTTGTGCTTTATGTGCTCTGATGTCATTTAGGGCAACGTCATTTTTAAATTTTGCATTCTCATGATCGACCTTGGAGATTACGCCTTTTTTATAGAGTGTGGAATTTCTCATATGATCCCGATGTTCTTTTTGGTATATGGTCCGTAGCTCATCTTTTTTTTCAATGAACACTAGGTACTCCTTTTTATATCTGTTGGAAGTAAGGCCTTTTAGATTGGCTGTTCTCCCATTAATGAGATACTCCAAGTCTTTAGTATAGGCTTCGGTTTCGTTTATCTGAAGTTCTAAAAGAGCTACTTGTTCCTCTAAATCCGAGCTGTTCAGGACCAGCAGAGTATCACCCTTGTTTACTTTTTGATTATTTCTGAGGTTGGAAAACAATATTTCCCCGGAACTTATCAATGTCAGGGATACACGTTCCTTATTGGGTTTTAAAATACCTCTGGATGTGTTGAAAACAGAAACTTTAATCAGGGGTAATGCCCCAAGAGATAATAAAATGAACGATAAAATAACGGAATAGATAATCTTACTACTGCTACTATGTTTAAATTGATGAACTTCTACGGTTGAATTCAGTATTTCCTTTGGAAAAATTTGTTGCATATTTTTATGTAAGCTTCCTTTAACTATAGAGGAGCGATTATCCTTCTCTAGGTTATTATAATTGCTTTTTTTTAAATTGAGCATAGTCCAATGTCAACCATACCAATACAGACACCACCACATACAAGAGGTGTAACCCTTTTAGTTTGCTTGTTTTTTGAAACCTTCAACAGAGCCACAAGTGTTGAAAGCACTCGTTTTAATGGTTCAGATATTAACTTTCTTTTGTTCCGAAAGAAACCCTAACGGAACCAAAAAGAAAATGAAATGTTACGAAGGCAGGAAAACCTTGGGACAAACTATGTGTTTTATGGGATTAGTAATTTGACGGTGATTATGTGATGTTACTCAACAATTACTTACAGTTTTCCTATCTCTCTTTTCTTTAAAACGTTCCAATAGGTTGTTTATATCCTCGCTTATCTTGCTCTCGACCACTCTGGCATATATCTGTGTAGTGGACAGCTTGTTATGCCCCAGAAGTTTGGACACCGTTTCTATGGGTACACCATTGGACAGCATCACCGTAGTGGCAAAGGTATGTCTGGCAACATGAAAAGAAATCTTCTTGTGGATACCACAGGATTTTGCAATTTCCTTTAAATAGCTATTGGTCTTTTGGTTGGAGCTGATGGGTAATATATTTGCTACAAAGCGCATTTCTCTAGCTCTACGATACTTTTGGAGTACTCTCCATGCTTTGGGTAGAATCGGTATTTTGACGAGCTCATCTGTTTTCTCTCGTTTGGTATATATCCAATTATTGTTGTCTATGCCCTTGACAATATTATCTTCTGTTAGCTCCTTTACATCTACATACGATAGTCCCGTATAACAAGAAAAAACAAAGCAATCTTTTATCCGCTGTAATCGTTCGCTTTTAAAATCCGTGTTCTCCAATAATTCCAGTTCCCTTTCCGTTAAAAATGCCCTATCGTATTTATCGTATTTTAATTGGAAGCGGTCAAACGGGTTTTTATGCATCCATTCCAGTTTAATGGCTAGGTTTATCATTTTCTTGAAACGTTCCAGATGTTTCATTACCCCATTGTTTCCCATAGATAGTTCTTTCTTGGAATCCTTGTAATCACGTAGGTAATGTTCAAAATCTGTGACAAACCTATAATTTACCTGTTTCAGGTACATGTCCTTTACTTTTCTTTTTTTGTCCAAAAATCGGTGCAGGTACTTTTCCGTGGTATAATAGTTTTTCATGGTACCTGCTTTCAAAACACGCACCATATTGCCATTATGGTAACTTATTAGTTCCCGTAAGGTCTTACTGTTATCATCTTCTCCTAAATATCTGGTTTTTATCGCATCCGAGGATATGATTTTATCTTCCCCTAGCAGCTCCTTGTGACATTGGAGCAGTTTGGTATATACTTGGTTTAGATAGGCGTTCAGAATCCTTATTTTTTCTGTATTGCCTTTTCCCTTGGTTTTGGTGCTGTCCCATTGGATAACATGGACATTTCTTTTCAAACTAATTTCCGCTCGTTTGCCTTCCACAGTGATACGCACATAGATGGAAAGTTGTTTTGGATTGCTTCTTGATTTTCTGGTGAAGAAAATAATAGTGAAGGTGCTTTTTGATTTCATTTTAAGGTGACTTTGGTTCAACAATAATTTGTAAGGACGAAAGTCAAATCATGCCTCAAAGCTCCATAAAGTTAGTACAATTTCAGTGAACGATTGCACACCTAATTGCACACCTTTTTATTGGTTTTAAATGGTTTCATTTGGCATCAAAAAAAATGTGTAAAAACAAAAAACACTGATAATCATACGATTAACAGTGTTTTGTTGTGACCTATTTCTAGGTTCGTCGGGGTGGCAGGAAGTCTGCCGTTCCCTGTATGTTTTTAATAATCAAAAAGTTACATTTTATTAATTAATCAGGTAACCGAATTGGTAACTTATTTGATAAGAACTTTTGTTTCTATTTGCTTGTTTAAAGCAGCTCAAAGGTACAATTTAAACCCAAAAAAGAATAAATAATATTTCATTTTTTTAACCTAAAAGGTAAATCTTTGAACAATGTCTTTAGACCACACAGCTCGTTGGGGGACATGTCTCCCAACGAATACATCGAATTGAATGAAAATAGCCCGGCGGGTTCTCTAGTTATGACAAGTACCTACCTAATCTTGGGGGGAGGTCATGGTTTAGCATTAAGCTTAGCAAATATACACCAAACCGAAAATCCTCGCGAATTTTCAGAAGTAGGCGAAAACAAGCAATTACTTATAGCATTGTTGTCATTAGTTATTTATAGTATATTGAAATTCTATTTTATGGTATCCGTTTTCGTCTTTAGTCTCAATATATCCGTCATTAAATTGACTTAGATAATTAAAATCTTCTTGAGTAATATTACCTGTCAAATATCCTTTGTTCTGTGCTCCTTGTTCAAAGAAAACATAGTTCTGGAATGTTTTATCATGAAATTTTATTTCTGATATTTCATAATCCTCAAATTCAGATATGAAAGTATCTTTAAATGTAATTATAAATTGTAATGGGGAAAACTGAGCTGTTGAATTATAAATATTAGCAGTATTGACCTCAACGGTTGTAGCTGAATAAATTTTGTTGTTTACAGAAACAATGTTACTATAGGATTTTTTGTTGTTAAACCCCCAATCTAAAACGAGTTGAAGTTCATGGTCTTCATTAGGTGAAATAAGGTCTGTGTTGAACTGGGCGGTAGATTCAGTGGTATTATTGCGTGTAAGCGCACTACCTAAATCATATTCAACACCATTTAAAATGTATACAGACCTACTAGGTTGTCCATTTGACGTCCCAACGGTATATCCAGTTTCAGTTAATCTATCCCACACTAGCCGAATCTGACCTTGCACATAGTAGACATCAATATTAAAATTATCCGGAGGAGTAGTATCCGTTAAAATATCAATAGAATTACTAAATGATTCATTCCCAAAAGGGTCTACTGCCTTAATTTTGAGTTCATAATTCGTATTGCCATCAAGATTATAAATGCTGTGATTAAATGTTGGGGTTGGTGCGGAACTTAAATCAAAAAGCGTTTCTGTTACGTCATTATTGTTTAATATAACCCGATATTCCAATATATCATCTTCAGGATCATTTGCTTCATTAAACCTAAAAGCAGCTGCAGCGAACCCATAGGAACTAAAATCGACTAATTCAAATGATTCTGGGGCAATATTTTGTAGTGTTTTAAACTCAAAATCCTTCATGAGAATTTGTCCATTATCAGCTATTGCCCTTACTTGTCCTATATAGTCTGTATTATGTTCCAATGAACTAATTTCATATGATAGATCAGTTATGTTTTCTTGTACAACTTCATTATTTATTAAAATGGTATAAGAAATAGCATTATTTTCAGAAGTAGATGATTCAGTCCAGTTAATTGTTGCGCCTGTATAGTCCATCTCACTAATGGAAATAGTGAAATCCTGGGGAACTGGCAGACTCGATGTTGAAAACGATTCTGTAGAAAAAGTTTCAGCTCCCTTGGTATCCCTAGCAATAATTTTTACATTGTAACTTGTTTCATTTGTTAAATTCTCTAGGTCATAACTAAGATCGGATAAATTCTGCACCACTATATTATCATTCAATTCTATAGAATAGGACACAGTATTTCCATCTGGGTCAATTGCTTGCGTCCAATTAAGTTTTGCCTTGGATGACTGAATTTCAGTTACGGTAATTGTAAATTCGTTAGGTGCTGAATTAGGTGTCTCTGAATCATCTTCAGATTTACAGTTAAATAATGTAAAAATTATTGCAAATGATAATACATAATTTAATTTCTTCATTTTAAGTTTTCTTTTTAAGTAACGCCAACTTGTTTATATCCAGAACTTTAGGTTGTTTTTCATTTTAGTCCCCAATGAAAAGATAAAAACCCTTATTAATTACAATTGAGATTGATTTACTTTACGAATTTGGCAAGCTGATTTTATTTTTTTCGCCTTTCATAGGGTTAATCTTATTTAGGTCAATAAAGTTTTTCGTTAGTTATAATTGACCACAACAATCAGTTATATATTGTAAATTTTATTGCTAGTTCTTGTTCAAAGAAGAGCTATATCCATAAATCATTCAATAATAAGTGCTGAAACCTTTTAAAAAAGGGATATAAGAGAGTATTCCTGGGATATAAAAAACGAAAGGAGGATTTGTTTTTTAATGATTTCTTATGGTTCTCTTATATTTTTCCACTGCTCCCATGGGAAGCTCCAGTTTTAGATAGTCCTTCCCGAAATTGTTTTTGACGGCTTTTACATGTTTGAGCACATAGCCAAAATCCTTTTTCAGCAAATCCATTTTATCCTCTAATCGGTCATATAGGATTTTGGGAACGGTGGTCTCTTCAATCCACTCTTCTTCTGGTTTTCCATTGGGAAACTTCTTTTCTATAAAATCAAAACCATCCTCAAGATCACTGTCTTTTTCCTGCTGTTCAAATAACGATTGCAGCATAGCCACTGTTGGCAGGGTCTGGCTCTTTTCAATATCCTTGATGATGGCTACAATGGCATTGGTACGTTTCCTATTCTTTATAATTTCCTCTACCATACTCTTTCCCAAACGGTCATCAGGCAAAAAACCGTGCCACTCGAAAAAGTCCATCACCATATTTAAAGTTTTGGAATAGCTATTTGAAACCTTTCTTGAAAAGCTCTTGAACCTAATCAGGGTTTTCTTTTTTATCCGTACCGTTTTAAAATCATCCATTTGGGCTGTGTTTTATGGTGTATTGTGACAATATTTTTTAATGTCCATGGGGATTTTCAGAGGTTTTGTGACAATTTGTTTTGCCCTTTCAAAACTTACAAAATCCCAAACCCCTTATAAACAGGGGCTTTGCAGAGCAAAATGGATACGTAACGCTGCGCCAGCACGTTACCCTCTTGCTCTTCCATTTTTTCCGCTGGTCAAAATCCCGAGCCACCTGACTAAAAAGTCAGATGCTTTTTTTAAGGAATTTACATTCCGTCCTATAGTATATATCGATGTGTACGGTATATCTGGAAAGTCAAATCAAAAAAGGGGATTGACCGTACTTAAAAAAATGCTGTATTCAGCTTCATAAATATAGTGCCTTTATTATTAACAGAAAAAAGTTGTTTGTTCCCGTTTGATACGTTTTGGCACTAAAAAAATATGGTCATGGAAAAACTAAAAGTCAAAACACCGGATTTTGGGGCGAAAGCCCAAAAATTGGAAAATATTCAGATTTCACAATCCCATTTTACTTCTTTTTCGTCCCATTTTTAATGGGGCCCAACACTTTTTATGGGATGGTTTGTGCAAAGAATCAACATTTGATTTAAAGCAACTTTAATAGAACCGTCCATTGCGAACTTATTTACTCTTGCGAACTTATTTACTCTTTTTTCTGGTTTTACCTGGTCTTTTTTTTCAAGAGTCGAATGCGCAATTGGGTTTTTGCAGTGGTAATTATTGTGATGCCATTTTTAGGCTGGAAGCGGATACCGATAATAACAATGAATCGGAAAACCCACTAATACAGCTAAGGCAAGATGGAGGACTATTTGGGGGTGAACATGAAGCTTCTAGAGAAGAGATGATGCTTTAGTTCTCAAACAAGAGAAACGATTACAAAAACTTGAGAAAGATTTCACAAAAAATAATAACTAAAAGACCAATGACTATGCGATTTTTTCTTTTTGCCTGCATTTGTACACTAACTGGCTTAACTGTAAAAGCACAAGACTATAGTCTAACAAATCCTGAATATTATGTAGAACGAATTCCTACAAGTCCAGAGGTTGCGGGACTGGGCACTTATGGGAATTTACCTGTTGATAAACACACAGGTACTGCCAATGTGAGCATTCCAATACATACTATTGATTTTGAAGGCCTATCTATTCCCATCAATCTTGCATACAATACAGGGGTATTCGTGTAGGTCAAGAAGCTACTTGGGTGGGTCTGGGATGGAACTTAAACGCCAATGCGGTAATCCGTCGAAAGATAAATGGGTTTGATGACCTGTTGGATTTGGCCAATGCTTCACCATTCCTTCAAAGCAAAGGCTATATATATTCGCCATCGGTCAATATTAATTCAAGTATTCCCAACCAAAAACTTACTGTTAGCGATTCTACAATGATTTCTAATTCATATTCGAATCGTCAGGCTTTGGATATGGAACCTGATCTTTTTACAGTAAGCCTTTTTGGAAGAAGTTATTCTTTCACGCTATCAAAATGGGATGGTAATAGTGAGTTCATCTATGGCATTAACCACGATAATGCCGAACTGGTCATCCGTTATTACGTGGACGACCAACGGTTTGAGATTGTCGATGCCCATGGCTTTACCTACTATTTTGATAGTAAGGAGCGCTCTGATCCCTATCGTTCACAAGAAAACCCTTTTTATTTACCAGATCTTGGTGGTTCACCAAACATTGAAAATGAAGTTCTTGCCAGAGATCAAGTAGGAGTTATCGCTATAGATTTAAGTAAAGTAAGGAATGCCATTATGTCCTTCCACCTGGACAGTATATCATCGCCCTTTAAGCGGAAACTGCACTTTGAATATGAAGATGGACTTTATTTTACCTACCCAAACTATTCCCATAGTATAACCATTAACCCAAATGGTGGAGGGGCTAACGCCAAACAGGTTTATAGTTATACAGGAAATGTGACCAATAGTTTTTCGGTCGGCTGCAACATTACGGTAATCAAAGCCAAGTACCTTAAACGTATCCATGGGGATTTCGGGGAAGTGGAATTTGAATTGGAAAATAGGGATGACCTTTATAATTGGGAGATACATGACGAGATTACAGGTTTCTTGCATCCCAATGCTCTTCCCAACGCATCTTTGGGAACTATTTATGCAACTAAACAGCGTCGACTGTCAAAAATCATCGTACAGAACAGGGTGGGTGAGCAAATTAAGCTTGCTAATCTGCATTATAGTTATTTCAATGCTGACAAGATTTCCGATGCCGAGCCCGAGCGTTATTTGCGCTTAAAGTTAGACAAGGTCGAGATTGATGATAGGGATTACCATTTTGATTACCTGTATGAAAATAGCCTGCCCGCTAAAGATTCTCCTTCAGTCGACTTTTGGGGCTTTTACAATGGCGAAACAAATATTGGCAATAATAACAAAGTTTTAAGAGCACCTTCCTTTGGCCGATATGTAAGATATAGTCCTGGAGCAGGAGCACCAAAGGCAGATAACAAATATGTCATTTATGAAGGAGCTACCCGTAGTAGTAATTTTAAGTATGGCAAAATAGGGTTGTTAAAAACAGTTTACCACCCTACCAAAGGACGCACGGAGTTTGAATATGAAGGCAACCGTGTTACAGTGGAAACCCCTACAAACCCCGGGAACGTACATTATAATTCTACTGACTATAAGTACAGTTACCAATATCTTGAGCGAGCTGAGCTGCAAAAATCGGGAGGAGTTACTATAAATGGCTTTTTTACCATTCAAGGGGCAGGTACTGTTCCTGGAGATAATATTGTTGTAAGAGCAGTTGTTAGTTGTGGCAATTATGGACAGGGAGGCGGTAATTGTTCCACCGGTAATCCATTGGATCTCCTTCTCATTACCAATTTAAACAATCCATCTGAAGTTTATGGAACGATGACCACCAATGGTTTGTCTTATGACTCACAGACAAGTCTTGAAGGTACTTTAAGTCTCCCAAATGGGACCTATAGTTTGTCCATCAATCCACAAGCCAGCCCTGTTGGACTTTCTGTATCCATTACTGATGCTTATATAATTGATATTCCTCCGAGTGAAGACCTATTGGTCAAAGAGTATGAGGTGGGTGGAGCACGTATAAACAGTATCACGGACTATGGTTCCGATGGTCAATTTGTCTCAAAACGCACTTATGATTACAGCAAATACACGGTTACCAATACTTTGCTTTCATCGGGCTTATTGATGGACGAATTGGTCTACCATTCCATTTATGGCGCTTTTGACTATACACCAGAGGGATACAGCGATACATTTTTTAATATGGGTGGCTCTGGCTTGCTCAACGGTCCTGGCAACCATATTGGTTATACCCAGGTCACTGAGAAGAAGGTCGATTCTACCGAGAATCAATTGGGGAGCAATACCAGTCTGTATTATAACCAGCCCAATCAGCATGTACTGCGCTATGTTGGAAATGTGCCAGAATATGGCTGGTACAATTATAACAATAACTTAGGGGGAGACAATTTTGTTTCCTATGGTAATGTCTATTACCTGGGTCTTACCCCAAATTCTAATGCCCATCTAAATGGCAAGCTTTTTTGGGAGACCGTTTATAACAATAATGATAGGGTGGTGCAAGAGACCATCAATCAGTACTCCACTCATGAAGTGGGGATAACGGACGCGGCCAAAGTATATTTCAGCGGCTCATCATTGGCTCCCATAGCACATTACGCCATTTATCCCATGTACCAAAGGGTCGCTTTATTGGATAGTACTGTGACCAAACAGTATTTCAATGAAAATACCGCAACTCCAGATATAGTTTCTTCAACTGTGATTCAAGAGTATGGGAATAAAAATAGCCTATGGCCTTCCATACATTTTTGGCCAACACGTACTACAACTATAAACAGTGAAGGGGAGAACCTAATAAAAGAAACCCTTTACCCAATGCAGAGTAGTGGTCCATATATGTCTGAACTTATCGCTGCAAATAGACGCGCACAACCTGTGGAAGTTAAAGTATATAATGGCACTACTTTTTTAGGGGAGCAAATTACAGAATATGGTCCTTTGAATGTACTTTCAGATAAATACAAGCCAAAAAACATAGTTACAAAAAAAGAAGGTAGTTCTGAACAGCAACAAATTACATACGATCTCTATGACGATTATGGAAATTTACTTCAATATACCCTGAATGATGGCACCCATGTTTCGTATGTGTGGGGATACGATAACAAACTTTATCCTGTTGCCAAAGTACATAATGCAGAATGGGTAAATGTGCAACAATCGTTGACCAGCGGAGAAAATGCAGAACTTCTAAATAGTACTACCTCAGAAACACGGATGCGGCAATTGTTGGATAAGATCAGGGCAGCTTTGCCGGACGCTTTTGTAACCACATATACCTACAAACAAGGCGTGGGTATAAGCACCATGACAGACCCTAGGGGTTATACCACGACCTATGGGTATGATGGTTCTCAACGATTGGAAAAGGTTAGGGATGCTGATGGGAATATCCTATCGGATACCCAGTATGAATATAAGACCGCCGTTCAGAACTAAAAACTTAACCAAATGAAAAAATTAGAAAGGAATTTAATGAGAATTCTGATTGGAATCTTTTGTGGCATATCATTACCTTTTAATGCTACAGGTCAGAGTATAACTATTTCAGGAGATCAAAGTGTTTTTGTAGGGGAACAACGGGTGTACAACTTATCTGCAGCGGGAGCAAACCTTAGTGAAATTACATGGTCCGTTAACAGTGGAAATGGAACTGTAATCTCAACTTCTACCAATAATTATCAAGCAACTATTCGTTTTGATGTTGCTGGACCAGCTACTATTTATGCTTCGGCCAGAAATCTTAGTGCGCCTTATACAAGTTATATTACAGGTAACCTTTCAGTTACCGTAGCCGGCCCAGAAACGCCAGATAACCCAACCATCAAGAGTAATTCCTGCGGTACTGCTGTGATTAGATCTAATTTCAATGGTGGTGCTCCATCCGGTTATCGTTGGTATTGGCAGGGCAAGAGCAGCACCAGTAAAAGTACCTCGTTGGGATACTCCAATGAATTTACATTAAACAATGGTTCGGGAACATACTATCTAAGGGCACGGCATACGGCTTCAGGAGCGTGGAGTGAGAATCCATCATCTGTAACAGTAACCATTAAGGAATTTACCAATGGGGGAAGTATTGAAGTACAGGGCTCAAACAACGTCATATGCTATAATGGAACTCCACCTTTCTTGGTGAATGACGTTTTAGCTCAAGGGACTAGTAACCCGGGCACATCATATATATGGCAATATGCAAATAGCAGCAGCGGACCGTGGGTAGATACCAATGGAACTTCCAGGTGGTCTTATATTCCTCCCACTGGTCTAACTACAGATCGTTGGTATCGTAGAAAGGTAACTTCTTGTGGGGGGCAGGTAAAATATTCAAATGTGTTGATGGTTGATGTTCGACCACAACTTGCTCCTGGCGGTATTAGTGGTGCACAAACTATTTGTTATTCTGGAAATCCAGGTACAATAGGCAGCACGGCAACGGCAAGTAATGGTGAGGGAGGCTACATTTACCAATGGCAAGTTTCCGCAAATAATAGCAGCTGGTCCAATGTTAGTGGAGCAACATCTACAAGCTACAACCCGCCCGGAAACATGGTTTCAAGTAGATGGTACAGGCGGAGGGTTATTTCCTGTGGTCAGACGAAATATACAAATAAAGTAAAAATAACGGTGCGTTCGGCATTGACCTCTGGTAGTACAAGTGGCAACCAAAACATTTGTTATGGGGGAAATCCAAGTCAAATAAGTAGTACCGCCAATCCTATCAACGGAAATACGTACAGTTATCAATGGCAGGTTTCCACAAACAATAGCAGCTGGTCCAATATTAGTGGAGCAACTGCAAAAAGCTATACACCGCCTAGCAATGCTACCTCAGATCGTTGGTATAGGCGGAGGGTCATCTCTTGCGGACAAACAAAATATACAACTGCTGTACTCATGGATGTTGGTCCTGTTTTGACTGCTGGGAGCATTGGTGGGGCACAAACAATCTGTTCAGGTGAAAATGCAGGTAACTTGGCAAGTTCCTCACTTGCAAGTGGTGGTAACAATAGCTATACCTATCAATGGCAAATTTCTTCTAACAATGGCAGTTGGTCAGATGTTTCTGGAGCTACAGGAACCAGCTATGACCCAACTACAAACCTTACATCAAATCGCTGGTATCGTCGTAAAGTAAGTTCTTGTGGACAAGTAGCCTATACAGCTTCAAAAAAGATTACCGTTATTGGAGCGCTTGCTGCTCCTACGGGCGCCAGTACTGTTGAAGGTTGTGAATATGGTAACTTGAATGTTTCCCTTGTCCCAGCAAGTGGCGGAAATACCATAAGATGGTATACGGCACCAACAGGAGGTACTCACATAGATCAGGGAACATTAGCACTAACTGAAGTAGCCATAGGGAGTATTTATTATGGTAGTACATACGCTTATGCTGGTTGTGAATCCAGTACAAGAAAGCAAGTAACCATAACTGCAGCTCCGGCAAATAGTTGTGGAGCTCCAGATTCAGGTAACCAGGATACCTTTATTTCTGGAGATACCAACATGTTTGTAGGCGAAGAGCGGACCTATACGATGACTCCTCCCGTTGGTTTGGAAGATATTGTATGGACTGTTCCCAGTAACAAGGGAACCATCCTGTCATATTCAGCCAATAAATACTCGGTTACGATTAAATACGATGCTCCGGGGGAATATACAATTGGTGTTTCCGGAAAAGAAAGCAATGCCGTAACAAATTATATAACCAGTAGCCTTAAGGTATTTGTAGTTGGACCCCAAGCACCGCCTACTCCATTGATAGCTCAAAATGCCTGTGGAGAGCTTGTGCTAAAACACAATGGAACACCGGAAACGGGCTTTCGATGGTACTGGCAAGGTAAGAGCAGTACCAATAAAAATACCTCACAGGGCTATGCCACTGAATTTCACGCAAATTCGGGTACTGGAACGTATTATCTTAGGAACTATCACGTGGCCTCACAATCGTGGAGTGCCTCACCAAGTTCCAGAAATGTTACTGCTATCAATCAATTTGCAGGAGGAAGTATAGCCTTTTATTCAAATAGTAGCAACCAAATCTGTTATAATGGAGACCCACCAGATTTAGTGAATAGTGATTTACCGCCCGGAAGGATCACCACGGAAACATCATACAGTTGGGAATATGCAGATAGCGCAAATGGGCCATGGAGCCCCGCCGGAGAGGCAAATGGGTTTTATTATGACCCACCATCGGGTTTAACTGCAGATCGTTGGTACCGTAGAAAGGTCACTTCCTGTAGTGGGGAAGTAAGATACTCCAATGTTTTGGGGGTAGAAGTTACTGGTGGTACGCAAGCACCGCAAGGAGCTGGTAGTTATGGAATCTGTCCCGGAGGTACACTGGATATAGATCTAACCGTTGGTAATGGTAATGTTGTACGTTGGTACATCAACCAAACTACTACCAACCATCTAGAGGAAGGTATACTAACATTAAATGGCGCAAGTATTGGAAGCTCTTTTTATGCCAGTTCCTATAATACAACCTCTGGTTGCGAATCAGATAGAGTATTGGTTACCATCACTGTAGAACCCTTGGCCAATTGCACCAATAATGGGCCAGATTTGGGCACGGACCCAGACATCAACCTAACGATTAGCGGTGATAACTATGTCTACACCAGAGCATACCAAACGGGGCAGGCTACGGCACCTAATTTCTTTACGCCAAATGATGACCTTATACAACAGATTACCTATTTTGATGGTGTAGGGCGTGGCATCCAGCAAATAGGGATGGACCACTCTCCCCAAAAACAGGACATTGTTACCCATATGGAATACGATGGTTATGGACGTGTTGTAAAGGAGTATTTACCCTACGCAAGTTCGCAGGGAACGCCCGGGAGTCTAAAAACCGGAAACTTGGCCCATATCAATACGTGGTATGATGTCTCTAAATACGAAAATACCCAAAACCCGTTCTCAGAAAAAGGATTTGAGCAATCCCCATTGAACAGGGTATACAAACAAGCGGCCCCAGGGAACGACTGGGCAATGGGTCAAGGCAACGAGATAGAGTTTGGCTACGAAACCAATACCGCTGCGGACAATGTGCGCCAATTTGAGGTAAGCCTTGCTGTAAGCGGAGACACCTATGTGCCCACTTTGGTGGAAAACAGCACCAATTTGGCATATGGTGATGGAGAACTTTATAAAAGTGTAACAAAAGATGAAAACCATACTAGCGGAAACGACCATACCTCAGAAGCATTTACCAATAAACAAGGCCAGGTAGTGCTAAAACGCACCTATGAAAGTGACCAACCACACGATACCTATTATGTGTACGATGACCATGGTAACCTGAGCTTTGTATTGCCCCCCCTGATGGAGGCGACCACAACAGCCATAGGAACTCTGATCAGCAATATGCCGGAATTGGGATACCAATATGTGTACGATCACAGAAATAGATTGGTAGCAAAGCAAATTCCAGGCAAAGAAAAAGAGTACATCATCTACAATAGGGCGGACCAACCCATTATGACCCAAGATGCCAATCAAAGAACATCTGGAGAATGGCTCTTTACCAAATACGATGCCTTTGGCAGGGTGGCCTATACGGGCAAGGCCACTTCAACGGTGGGCACCACCCGAACAGCGGTACAGGATGAAGTGGACGGCCTTACTGGGAATCTATGGGCTGCCCGAAGTGCTCAGACCACTTTCGGTGGCGCCGATATCTCCTACAATGATGGGGCCTATCCAACAACTACCACCACACAGGCACAACTGACCGAAATATTGACCATCAATTATTATGACGATTACGATTTTGATAGGGCGAACGAACCTGGACCACCTGCTGGTGTGTTTGGTGAACCCATGGATTCCAGGACCAAGGGCCTGGCCACGGGCAGCAAGATCAAGGTATTGGACGTTTCACCCGCCAGATGGATCACCACCGTGACGCGCTATGACGATAAGGCAAGACCCATCTATACCTATAGCGAAAATGCATATCTTGGTACGGTGGACAGGGTAGGGACAAAACTTGATTTTGTGGGCAGGGCCCTAAAGGTACGGAGCTCACATAGTAGGAACAATGCGACCATAGTTACGTTGGACAATTTTGCCTATGACCATGTGGGGCGGTTGTTAAGACAGACCCAATGCATAGGGGACGCGACCCTTGGGGAAAGCTGCAATAGTGCCACTACGGATACATCCCTTGTTTTCAGTACCCAAGTGACCGGTTCCCGAACGGATATTGCTGCCAGCAGTATTATCCTTCGCCCTGGCTTTCACGTAGTGGCAGCCCCTGGTTTGAGCTACACTGCCAAGATCGATACCCAATTTGCACACGAGCTGATCGTTTACAACGACTATGATGAACTCGGACAACTGGTACGGAAAAAAGTTGGGGGCACATCCGGAACCACCTTTGCCACCACCACAGGAAACCTACAGACGGTGGACTATGCCTATAACATAAGGGGATGGTTAAAACAGATCAACGATCCGGCCAGTATAGGGACGGACCTCTTTGCCTTCAGCATTGCCTATAACTCACCCTCCCACGGAGCAACCGCACTGTACAATGGTAATATTACGGAAACCGAGTGGAGGACGGCGAACACGGATAATTCTTTGAGGTGGTATAAATATGAATTTGATGCGCTGAACAGGATAGAAAGCGCCACAGACAATACAGGCATGTATAGCCTCTCTGGGGTAAGCTATGACAAAATGGGCAACATACAGACCTTGCAACGGGAAGGTTGGACAAACAATAGCCCCTCTTTGGTAAACAATACTGGTTTGGGCTTGATGGATGACATGATCTATACCTACAATGGCAACCAATTACAGGCAGTAGACGAAGCAACAAACGCCAGCGCTACTTTTGGTTTTGTGGATGGGACAGAATTGACAACGGAGTATACCTATGATGCCAACGGCAATATGGTGCGCGACCTGAACAAGGGAATAGGAACTACAGGTATCGATGGCATAACCTATAACCATTTGAACCTGCCCGTGGAAGTAAAGTTCGATAACGACGATCTGAAAAAGATTACCTATATTTATGACGATTCGGGCATCAAGTTGCAAAAGACGGTGACCGACGGAAGTTCTGTGACAACTACGGATTATGCGGGTAACTACATTTATGAAAACGGTACATTACAGTTCTTTAACCAGCCTGAGGGGTACATTACCCCAAATTGGAATGGAGGTTATGACTATGTATACCAGTACAAGGATCACTTAGGAAACGTACGGTTATCATACACTGATGCCGATAACAACGGAAGTATCGATGCTTCAAACGAGATAACAAAGGAGACCAACTATTATCCCTTCGGATTGTCCCATAAGGGCTATAACGGAAATGTAAGTCCGCTGGGCAATTCTGTTGCGCAACGATTCAAGTTCGGAGGCAAGGAGTATGATGAATCTTTGGAATTAGAGACTTATGATTTTGGCAGTAGAAATTACATGCCCGATATAGGAAGATGGGGTAATATGGATCCCTTGGCAGAATTTATGCGAAACCAGTCACCTTTTAACTTTGGGTTCAACAACCCCATATATTTCAGTGATTTTGCGGGCACGATTCCATGGCCAGTACCTGAAATGTTTAGAAACTGGTATAGAAGGTTAGGTAGTCCTTTTGGACCAAGAACTAGAAATGGGAGAACTAGAAACCACAATGGGGTAGATATTAATTTTTCCGGAGGATATAATACAGATTATGGCGCTCCAATTCTTGCAACTCATTCTGGTACTGTTGTAAGAATCCACTCAACCAATGAGGGAGCTGCAGGGCGTTATATAGAAATAGAGTCTCCTGATGGGAGTTTTATGACCAGATATCTTCACTTAAGTTCTATAGCTGTTGAAGAAGGCCAAGAGATTAATGAAGGGCAAACAATAGGATTGCTAGGAGGTTCTGGATTTGGCTATGATAAAAAAATAAAAGGAGGTAAAGGAACCTATTGGGCACACTTACATTACGAAATCCATAGAAATGGAAGTCCCATCAATCCTGTAGGATCTGATGGTGCTTTAATAGATCCCCAACGATGGATACCCCAAATGGGGCCATTTATAAATGCAGAGGCTTATAATTTTGGTTCAAGTTGGGGCATATTCGATATCCCGTTTACGACTCCAGACCAAGGAGGGCAAACCAGTAGTTCTGGTTCTTCCAGTGGTAGCAGTAGTAGCGGTAGTTCAACAACCAGAGAACCTGTTTCTCCTGTTCCCGTTAATCAACAACCTATCACGCCGATACCAGTTACGCCTCCATCAGGTGGTGGGGGTACAATCCCTACACCATCACCAACACCAACACCACCGCCCGCTCCGATACCAAGACCAAACTGTGTGGACTGTGGATTTTAAAAAAGAAACAAAAAGATATGACAAAAATAAAATTGACCGTATTTGTTTTGATAATGTTGGGAGCATCTTCCTGTAAACAGGGGCCCAGTAATAAAGATGTCTCTTCAAGTACCATTGAATCGCCTGTATTGAGCGAGAAAGTGGCCAATCAAAAAGAAGAGAAAGAACAAATAATTAAACCCATCGAAATGGCCAAAGACTGCAATCAGACCTTTGATGCTTTCTTCGAAAGATTTGCCAAGGACAGTGTCTTTCAAAAGAACAGGGTAAAATATCCTTTAGAATGGTTTTATTATAAGGACGTAACTGATAAAACCACTACAGTGGAAATTGTTGAATATGGTTCCTTTAATTACGTGGATTTTACCAAAGACAAGGAGGCTTTTAATAGTGAGTATGATAAATACGAAGTTGAAATTGAGAAAAAGGAAAATCATAATCTATATAAATTACTTGGAATAGACAATGGTATCCATGTAACCTATAAGTTCAGTTTGATAGACGACTGTTGGTATCTGGTGGAGATATTGGACGAATCCACGTAACAATAAAAGAAACTAAACGGTAGATGATATAATAGCCACAGCGAGAGTTGTGGCTTTTTTATGAATAGGCCAATCTTGCCTTGGCATCCCTGATCAATGCATCTAGGGCGAACAGGGCATAGAGGTATTGATTTGGCTGCCCCATCAGGAACAAATGTTAACACAGCAGCAAGAGGCAAAGTGGTAAAAGTAGGATGGGATTCTGATGGTTATGGTAGGTACATAGTTATTCAACATGCAGATGAATACTATACTCTTTATGCCCATTTGGAAAAAGGTGGTTCGTTGGTAAAGGTTGGGGATAATGTTTCGAATGGACAATTGATAGCTACATCCGGAAATACAGGAGGTAGTACGAGGCCACATTTACATTTTGAGATTATTAAAGCAAATTCTTTGAAGGGTGTCTTTAATAAATCAAATAAAGTTGATCCTCAATCAATATATGATTTGGATTAAAAGCTACATGGCAGGGAAATACCTGCTTTAGGTTCTGGAAGTAGTATAGAATGGTCTCTTTTTTGGGCAGACTTGTCTATCAGACTTTTTTCAGAATCCTCGGAAACGGGAGAAAGTAATAATTCTTCTGAATCAAGGCCTGCGCTTGCACCAGTGCCGACACCAGCCCCGGCACCTATAGTGTCGGGTCCGACTCCAGGTCCCTCACCCAATCCTGTTCCTAATCCAAGCCCAGCACCGAACCCGTCGCCCGCCCCTTTTCCACCAAGACCAGATTGTGGATTGTGGATTGTGGATTGTGGATTGTGGATTGTGGATTGTGGATTGTAAATTAAATGATATCATGAAAATAAATTTAATTGTATTTATTTTATTAGTTCTTTTTGCAAGCGGTAAAAGTGAAAAGAAGGAAGAAGTTTCAAAAGAAAAAACAACCCTTGATTCTATAGGCTATGTGGAGCTTAATCAGAAAGAGAATGGGATTGTCACCAATAATAATGACTCAAATCTTACTCCAAAGAATACAACTTCAGATAAGCAACTTCAAAAAGTAGAAGATTTTGATGTCTTTTTATCAAAATTCATCAAGGACTCTATTTTTAGATATGGCAGAATCAAATTTCCAATAGAAGGATTTAATTCTGACTCAGAAACCAACAAGGACAACTATGTTTGGACACGAGAGGACTGGGAATTTTATTTTGAGGAAGATAAGCATCATGAAAAGAATGCAAGTATAATAAGCAAGATATCAGTTGAAAAACTTGTAGCGAACTGAAGATTATATATAAAAGACTCGGGTTATGATATTAATTATCAATTTGAGTTAAACGCCAATAAATGGTATTTGATTAGTTATTCTTACAAGAATTTTTGATTCTATTATATGGACTTAAAAAATAAAAACCAGCCCGAAGGATGGTTTTTTGTTTTAAGAAGCGTACGCTTTTTTAGTCCTGTAGTCCCTGATCAGTACATCGAGGGCAAGCAGTATATGTCTCGACCACCAGACAGTAAGTTTTAAGAGGAAAATTAAATAAGTCTGATTTATAATGAGAAAAATAGTATTCATAATAGTGGGGCTATTGCTTTACACGAATTGTATCAGAAATGATAAAAAGAATAGTCTGGAACAAGTAGAACCGAAAACCGTTGTTGATACCAAAACTGCAATGGACAAGAAGAAACCTATAGCTATCGTTGAATCCAAACAAAAGCAGAATAGTCTGATAGATTCATTAATGGTTCTTGATGAGAATAGGACCTTTCAAGAATATAAGAGAAATATAAAATTGTTTTTTGAATCCGATTTGAAAAAAGACAATTTTAGTCATAAAAGTATAGAAGGAATTATTCCAATAAGTTCAGAGGAATACTTTTATTATTATTCTTTTAGTTACCCTGATAAGGATATAAAAAAGTTTGATTATATAGATGGGTTGATTGTTCGCAATGCTTTAATGGATAAAGGAAACGTTTTGAAACTATACTCAAACATGGCTGAATTTGTTGATGGAGAGTATGCGGATAATTTTTTTTGAGAAATGGAAGATGTGGTTCAATATAACTCCAAAAAGTTTTGTGGCGAAATCTATAAATCATTGACAACTAGAAGCAAAGAACCATTGGTGGACATTTATGATGAATATTGTAAATCAGTAAACTAAAAAGTAAAAGAACAGAACCACTCTTCGGTGCGGTTTTTTTATGCCGCTATCTAGATGCCAACTACAATGGTGGTATTACCACCGTTGAAATTATTGAGGAGAGCAACTACTACCCTTTTGGACTTTGTAAATCTTCAACTAAAAATGGACCGGATCTAGTTAAAAGTTAAGTGGCGGTTTTGTTATCTTCAATTTGATGAAGCCTTACCCTTTTTTAGGTAAGGCTACCAATGGTTGTAGTTAACATTCACTTACTGATCTTTGTACTGTTTTTTTTCAAAACATCTCTTTTGGAACTGTTTACACTTAATAACAGCAATAATAGGTTCATAACAAGGAGCAAAGAAAAAATCCCAAAGAAAGTGCCCATAGTGTTTTTTTATTTAATTTTTCTATGCACCAAAAATCAATTCTTCGCACCGATTATTCTACAATAAGTGCCGAGGCCAATTAAAAACGGGACGAAAAAGGAATTAAATGTGATTATGAAAACTAGAAGTGCGGAAAAAACTTTGTTAACATCTTTCATAAACTTGTTTTTCCCAGATAGGTTACATCAACTTTTAAAACGTTTTATTATTGGTGGAAAAAGAGGTTGCCGGTGCGCGGGTTTTCCACTAATAATAAAATGATAGATTAAGCGACGATTGAGCGTCACGCAAAGGTTTTTGCGATAAGTTTTCATGAAAAACATTTAAGTATTCAGCTATATCTTACTCTTAAAGGGGTTGTAAAATATAACATCGTAATTGCGTATTGTTCTCCTTCCCAATATTTATAAATGCTGCTCCAATCGCTGCATATCCTCACTTACCTTTCTTTCAAGTACCCTTGCATAAATCTGGGTGGTCGTTATCTTGGAATGCCCCAATAGCTTTGAAACAGTTTCTATGGGTACCCCATTGCTCAAGGTTACCGTGGTTGCAAAGGTATGCCTAGCTATATGGAAAGTGAGGTTCTTGTTGATATGGCACACATCGGCTATCTCCTTTAAATATGAATTCAATTTCTGATTTGAGATAGATGGAAAAATTCTCTTGGTCGCAAAAGTATTGGGATGGTCTTCATAACCGTTTATGATTTCCCGTGCTTTTGGAAGCAAAGGAATCCTAACGGGTATGCTCGTTTTTTGTCTATATGAGCTTATCCATTTTTTACCGTCTATCCCAATACAGATATTATCCGTTGTAAGGTTCATGACATCCCCATAGGACAATCCTGTATAGCAACTGAACACAAATAAATCCTTAATGAGCTGTAACCTTTCGATAGTAAACTCCTTCTGTTCGATGGTCTGTAGCTCACCCAATGTAAGATATGCCCTTTCCTTTCGGATATACTTTGCCTTGAACTTTATAAACGGGTCTTTGTCCAGCCATTCCATCTTATGGGCTAGGTTTACAAGCTTTCTAAACCTTTCTATGTGTTTCATGACGGTATTGTTCCCCATATCCTTTTGATGGCGTAAAAAACGCTCAAAATCTATGATAAACTTATAATTGAGTTCGGAAAGGTACATATCCGTTGTTTTGTGTTTTTGCTTCAAAAAAAGAAATATATACTTATGGGTGGTGAAATAGTTCTTCTGTGTCCCCCAACGCAATGTCTCTTTCATATGTTCATTGTGGTATTCGATAATATCGGTAATGGCATACCTGTTTTCTCCGTTACCCAAAAAATGTGTCTTGACCAATTGAGGAGAAACCAATTTATTTCCGTTCCTTAACTTTTGGTAGCATTCAAAAAGTCTGGAATGTACTCCATCAAGATAGTTGTTCATTGATTTAGGTTCACTGCCTAAACCTTTTAATCTGTTTTTAGAAGCGTCCCAATCTGAAATGGTCACTTTTCTTTTAAGGGAAATCTCGGCGCGTCTACCGTCTACGGTAACACGTGCATAAAGCGGGGCTTTGCTGTCCTTTTTGTTGGCTAGTTTCAGCCAAAAGAGAACACTGAATGTGTGAATAGTCTGCATACTTCCATTTTTAAAAATTAAACATTTCAAAACGAAAGTCAAATCAAAGAAGCTCGGTTACCATTTTGAACCATTTCAGAACAAGGTAACCGAATAGGTAACTTATTTTACCATATCAATTCAAATTAAATGATTGCCCTAAAACGACAAAAACTTGATAATCATACGATTACCAAGTTTTTGTTACTATTTGATTTCATAAAAAGTCGGGGTGGCAGGATTCGAACCTGCGACCTCCGCGTCCCAAACGCGGCGCGATAACCGGGCTACGCTACACCCCGAGAAGGTTATCAATTGCAAAAAAAATAGCGGAGAGAATGGGACTCGAACCCATGCGACACTTACGCGTCGACAGATTAGCAATCTGCTCCGTTACCACTCCGGCACCTCTCCTATTATTTTTATGAACATGCACTGTAAAAATGCGGATGCAAATGTACCTTTTCATCCGTAACATCGCAACTATTTTTTTACTTTTTTAAGTAAATTTATCTAAGTAGTTATCAATCTGGATACTCTACTCTAAGATGATAAATGTTGGTCAGCTTATGCTTCAATACTTTCTTCACCATTTCAATCTCTTTTAGAGTAATGTTAGCGTTTAAAAACTGATTTGCCTTCATTTGCCCGCTTACAATCTTTTCCACAAATTCATCTATCATTGTAAAAGTGGGGTTCTTCAAACTTTTAGAAGCAGCTTCAACCGCATCTGACATCATTAATATTGCTGTTTCCTTGGAAAAAGGTATCGGCCCCGGATATCTAAAATCTTTTTCGTCTACATTTTCCTCTAATTCCTGTTGTTTTTTAAAGAAGTAAAAAACTAAAGAAGTTCCATGATGTGTACGTAAAAAATCGATTATCCTATCTGGGAGATTGTTTTTTCGAGCTATTTCAATACCCTCGATAACATGGTCTATGATTATCTTGGCACTCTCTCTTGGCGGCAATTCATCATGCGGATTAACGTTAGTGATTTGGTTCTCTGTAAAAAAAGTGGGCTTATTCATTTTTCCTATGTCATGGTACAAAGCTCCTACCCTAACCAGCATGGCATTGGCCCCTATCTCATTGGCAGCTGCTTCTGCAAGATTGGCTACTTGCAATGAATGATGAAATGTGCCTGGAGCCTTATCCGAAAGTTCTTTTAACAATTTGGAATTTGTGTCTGAAAGCTCCAACAGCGAAACATCAGAAATAAGTCCAAATATCTTTTCATAGATATAAATCAGTGGTTGGGCAAATAATGTCAAAAGTCCGTTCAACACAAAAATACCGAATAACACCCATTCAATATTCTCAAGATTTCCTTCATGAATTGCATGAAAAGCAAAGTACCCAACAATATAAATAAGTGTAATCTGGCCAACCGAAATGAACAGATTGGCTCTCTTGTACAATTCAGAAGCGGTTAAGATGGTAACGATACCGGCAATTATTTGAAGAAAAATATATTCAAAACTATTGGGGACCACAAAACCCAATATAAGTACTGTCAGAACATGGACAAATAGTCCCAACCTTGCATCAAAAAAGTTTTTCAATATTAATGGAAGAATGCACAGTGGTACAACATAAACATAACTATCATTATTTTTCACCATTAAAGTCGTTGCAAAAACCATTAGCAATAGGTTCGCAAAAATAAACGTTACCTTATTGTTGTTATTAAATATTTCATTTCGGTATCTTTTTAGAAAAAGGAATAACATGATCAATACCAATGCGACCAAAATGATATAGCCCAACAGGATAAAGTAATAGTTGTTTCCTCGCCATAGTTCAGATTCGTACTCACTTTTTAAAGAATCCAATATTTTTAGATTCTCGGCTTCAACAACTTCTCCCTTTGCAACTATAAGTGTACCTTCTGTAACATTTCCTCTGGTTAGAGAAATTTTAGAAAGCTCTTCTTCCAGAGCCTTATCAGAAAGACTTTTATTATAGGACAAGTTTGTTTTTAACACCGAACCTATGAGCTTCATCAAACGTCCGCTACTATTGCCTAAATTTTGGTTTTTTAAAAGCTGGGGAAGCTTGCCCTGAATACTCTTTGAGGTAAAAATTGTACTTGTTGATGTTATTGTTGCGCGATTTTCCTTCACTAAAAAAATCTCATCGCTTAAGACTTCTTGGTTTATAAATCCATTTTGATAAATGGAATCCAAAACTTTCTTCCCAATGGCAAAAAGTTGGGTGCGCTGCTCTGTGGTATACTGATTGGAAGAAAAAATGTTACTAAAACTATTGGAATAATCTTCCAATACATCATCATAAACTCCTTTATTGTAAGCGTAGTAATCTAACTTGTTAGATTTAATCGATTGTTGCTCGGACAACAGTTCTTCGTCCGTTTTTTTGATGGAAAAATCGAAAGGAGCATAGAGATTTTCGTATTGCCAAGGTTTTCCTTTCTGAAACTCGTACTTAAATTTTCCACCTTTAGGGAAAAAGAACACGATCAATGCAACTGTAACCAAATAAAGAAAATACTTGTAGGCAAGCGATTGATGCTTATAAATGTTGTCCAAAGTTTTTCCCATTGACTATACAGTTAGCACCAAAAATAGAAAAATATTAATAAGAAGTGCTGATAACGTTTTGCACCAAAGCTTGTATTTAAATTTAGTATTTTCGCAACAGTAAAAAAGCATACATGAATAAAGTTGTAATCGTATCGGCCGTAAGGACTCCCATAGGAAGCTTTATGGGAGCATTATCCAGCGTCCCAGCAACCAAATTAGGAGCTACAGCCATTAAAGGGGCCTTGGAAAAAATAAACTTAAAACCAGAAATGGTACAAGAAGTCTTGATGGGCAATGTGGTACAAGCTGGAACAGGGCAAGCGCCTGCAAGACAAGCTGCAATACATGCTGGAATACCAAATTCAGTCCCTTGTACAACAGTCAATAAAGTTTGTGCCTCTGGGATGAAGGCCATCATGCAAGCAGCACAATCCATTGCCTTGGGAGAAAACTCGATTGTAGTAGCTGGAGGTATGGAAAACATGAGCCTTATCCCACACTATTCTTATATGAGAAAAGGTCTAAAATTTGGACCTGCCACAATGGTTGATGGTATGCAGAAAGATGGCCTTGTAGATGCGTATGACGAAAATGCCATGGGTGTTTGTGCTGATGCATGTGCCAAGGAATACAATTTTAGCAGAGAGGACCAAGATACGTATGCTATACAATCGTACCAAAGATCGGCCCAAGCATGGGATAGCGGAAAATTTGACGACGAAGTAATTCCGGTCGAAGTTCCGCAACGCAGAGGGGAACCGGTCATTGTAAACAAAGATGAGGAGTACGGTAATGTGAAAATGGAAAAAATTCCGGCACTACGACCTGCTTTTACTAAAGACGGTACTGTCACTGCCGCCAATGCATCAACAATAAATGATGGAGCAGCTGCAGTCGTGCTCATGAGTTCAGAAAAAGCCGCCGAACTCAACCTAACACCTTTGGCAACCATTACGGGTTATGCAGATGCAGCACATGAACCAGAATGGTTTACGACCGCACCTGCCAAAGCTCTTCCAAAAGCTTTAAATCGTGCAGGAGTTTCAATAGATGATATCGATTTTTTCGAATTTAATGAAGCATTTTCTGTGGTTGGCCTTGCCAATATGAAACTTCTAGGATTAAACGATTCCAATGTAAATGTAAACGGTGGTGCTGTTTCTTTGGGCCATCCTTTAGGTTGCTCAGGTGCTAGAATTACCATAACCTTGTTAAACGTACTTCAACAGAACAATGCCAAAATTGGTGCCGCTGCAATATGTAATGGTGGTGGTGGTGCTTCGGCAATTGTTTTGGAAAGGAATTAATTCAATCGTAGTAAATAGATGCAATACGGAATTTGCCATCTAAGTGTTGTTCCCATTAGAACACTTCCAGATGATAGTAGTGAAATGAATTCACAATTGTTGTATGGAGAATATTTTAAGGTGTTGGAGCAACGGAAGAAATGGAGCAGAATCCGAGTAGCTTATGATCATTTTGAAGGCTGGATACCTAATTATCAAATTACGTTGATAGAGGAAGAAGCCTTTAAAACATTAGAAGCTACTTCTAAGGATAATGCATTTTCTTCAGATATTGTCTCCCATATCTGTACTACTGACGGAATACTAACGCCTATAGTACTTGGTTCCATAATATCTGCTGCACCTATGTTCAACCATACCTTTGAGGGAGATTCCATAAAAGGGAAAAAGTCTAAGTTCAATCTTATAGACACAGCGCTTTTATATATGAAAGCACCTTATCAGTGGGGAGGGAAAAGCCCATTTGGAATAGATTGCTCAGGATTCACCCAGATGGTCTATAAAATAAATGGACATGTATTAAAAAGAGATGCAGAACAACAGTCCAAACAAGGAGAAGCACTTAGTTTTATCGAAGAGAGCGAACCTGGAGATTTAGCTTTTTTTGATAATAGCGAAGGTATCATTGACCATGTTGGCATTATTTTACAAGACAACTATATCATACACGTCCACGGACATGTTCGTGTGGATCGTTTAGACCACACCGGTATTTTTAATACACAAGAAAATAAATACACCCATCAGCTTAGGGTCATTAAAAAAATAATATAAAAAAGCCCCTGATTTCATGAAATCAGGGGCTTTTTTGGAATCAAGAATTGTTACTATTCTTCTCCTATCAATTTTTTGATTCGCATAAAATTATCTGTATCACCCAAAGCTCCATAGATATTTTTCAGTTGTGATAATACACCCTGATTATCTGGATTGGTTTTTAGTGCATCTTCTAATATTTTTGCACCTTCTTGGAACAAATCATCTTTCTTCACCTTTAACTCGTCATACTTTGCAATATCAGCTCTTGAATTTCCCAAAGCGTTCATTTCATCTATCAAAGCGTTCCCTTCATTAACATAAGTAGTTGAAAGGTTTAGCAATGCATTGATATAACCTGGATCTATGGCCAATGTTTTTTTATACGCATCCCTGGCATCTTCCAGATTGCCTTGTTCCATATTGATAACACCAATATTGTACAATAAATCTGCATTATCAGGAGCCATTGCTGAGGCTTCGCCCATCAATTCCTTGAACTTGTCCTTATCGCCCATTGCATAATGTAAATTAGCTTCTCCCAAAACAAGATTAACATCATCTGGTTCTACTGCCCTTGCATCAGAATAAGCGGCTAGAGCTTTTTCATTTTCACCCAACTGCTGGTAGATAAGTGCAATGTTTTTAACGATTTCAGCTTTTTTTGAAGGTGTTTTTTCTTCTTTTGGGTCTTTGTGTGTTCCCGCTTTAACGTAAAGGTCCCTAGTTGTTAAGTCCATGGTCTCAGTCTCACCACTTTCTATATTCACCGCAGTGTAGGTAACACCGCTACCGTCATAACCAACTGTTTTGAGCTCATTATAATAGGTCAATGCCTTTTCATAACTCTGACCATTTACAGCGCTGCTAGCTGCATAATATAAATAAATAGTGTCCTTTGGACTCAATGTATAGCCCATATATAATTTTTCGGCAGCTTCTTCAAATTTCTTATTGTTGTTATCTTCTACAGCTGCGTTAACTAAATCTGCGGTCATTTGTGACAAACTTTGCGTTGCAACCGATGTATACTTTTGTTTACCACTTGCCTCTTCTATGGATATAACTTTGTTATAAGAATCGATAGCAGGCTGGAAGGCTGTTGCATCTCCCTTTTTTGCTAAATCTGCATAAGCATTTCCCCTTACTGCATAATATTGTGCTTGTAATCTAGGGTCAGCCGCATCGATTAATGAAGCCGCACTTTCCAAGGTAGTCTTGGCTGTTGCCGCATCTCCGCTTTTTAATGCTTTTTCCGCTGCCTTGATTTCGTTCTTTTGGGCAAGACCCATCGTAGAAACCCCCATGGCGATTAGTATTAAAACTCTAGTTTTCATTTTGAATTTGGATTATAATTATTAGTGTTTATTTATTCTTTAGTTTCCTCAGATTCATTATCAATTGCCGTGCCATCATCTCCATTTACCTCAATATCAAGTATTTCAGATTCTTCTACGGCATCTTCGTCTTTCATGACTTTAGCAACCGCTGCGATGGAATCAGTATCTTTTAAATTGATGAGCCTAACACCTTGTGTGGCTCTGCCCATGACCCGTAAATCTTCGACACTGGTACGAATTGCAATACCTGATTTATTGATTATCATTAAATCATCAGTATCAGAAACATTTTTAATGGCAACAAGCCCCCCGGTCTTATCGGTTATTGAAATGGTTTTTACACCTTTTCCTCCTCTATTGGTGATTCTGTAATCATCGATAGTGGAACGTTTACCGTATCCATTCTCCGAAACTACCAGGATATCGTCCTCAAAGTTATGGACCGATACCATACCAATAACTTCATCATCGTTATTGGCCAATGTAATTCCTCGAACTCCAGAAGCATTTCTACCCATAGGTCTTGTCTTGCTTTCTTCAAATCGGATGGCTTTACCGGATTTTAATCCCAAAAGAATTTGGCTTGTACCGGTAGTCAATTTCGCTTCGAGCAACTCATCTTCATCTTTAATAGTAATCGCATTGATACCATTTTGCCTTGGTCGGGAATACTGTTCCAAAGAAGTCTTTTTGACCGTACCCTTTTTGGTGGCCATGATTACATAATGACTGTTTACATAATCTTCATCCTTAAGGTCTCTGGTGCATATGAACGCTTTGACCTTGTCGTCTTGCGCTATATTCACTAAATTCTGGATAGCTCTTCCCTTGGAAGTCTTACTGCCCTCTGGAATTTCATAAACCCGCATCCAGAAACATTTACCCTTTTGAGTGAAGAACAACATGTATTGATGGTTCGTACCTACAAATAGGTGTTCCAAGAAATCTTCGGTACGGGTAGAGGAAGCTTTCTGGCCAACTCCACCCCTATTTTGTGTTTTGTATTCTGATAATGAAGTCCTTTTTATATATCCTGCATGTGAAATTGTGATAACGACCTGTTCATCTGGAATCATATCCTCAATGCTCAAATCACCTCCTGCAAAATTTATTTCTGATCTACGTTCATCACCATATTTCTCTTTTACTTCAAGAAGTTCATCAGTAATGATTTGCATTCTTCGGTCCTTATTAGCAAGAATATCTTTTAAGTCTTCAATGGTCTTCAATAATTCATCATATTCTTCACGAAGCTTGTCTTGCTCTAGACCGGTAAGTTGACGCAAGCGCATCTCCACAATCGCCTTAGCTTGAACTTCTGTGAGCTTGAAGCGCTCCATCAAACTATTTCTGGCTTCTTCGACGTTGGAAGAAGCTCTTATTATTGCAATTACCTCGTCAATATTGTCAGAAGCTATTATAAGCCCTTCCAATATGTGAGCTCGGTCTTCAGCTTTCTTCAGGTCGTATTTTGTCCTTCTTACAACAACTTCATGTCTATGCTCAACAAAATGATGGATAATCTCCTTTAGATTGAGCAACTGTGGTCTGCCATTGACCAAAGCAATATTGTTGACACTAAAAGAAGACTGGAGGGCTGTGTACTTATAAAGTGTATTAAGAACGATATTCGGAATTGCATCACGCTTTAGGATGTATACAATGCGCATACCTTTTCTATCGGATTCATCCCGTATTGCGGAAATCCCCTCTATCTTTTTATCATTGACAAGATCGGCAGTTTTTTTGATCATGTCTGCCTTATTGACCTGATAGGGTATTTCAGTTACTATGATACACTCCCTGCCCTGAACTTCTTCGAAGGTGGCCTTAGCTCTCATTACTACCCTGCCCCTACCTGTGTGGAATGCCTCTTTGACTCCGTCATAACCATATATGATTCCTCCAGTTGGGAAATCGGGGGCTTTAATATGGGTTATGAGTTCATCTATCTCAATATTATTGTTCTCTATGTAAGCAACGGTACCGTCAACAACTTCAGAAAGGTTATGTGGCGGCATATTGGTTGCCATACCAACTGCAATACCAGACGCACCGTTTACCAATAGATTAGGAACACGTGCAGGAAGTACCGTTGGCTCTTTAAGCGAATCATCAAAATTAAGCTGATGGTCTACAGTATCTTTATCGATGTCCGCCAACATTTCGTCAGCGATTTTTCGCATTCTTGCTTCTGTATAACGCATAGCCGCAGGACTATCGCCATCTACGGAACCAAAGTTACCCTGGCCGTCGACCAACATATACCTCAAACTCCATTCTTGTGCCATACGCACCATACTATCATACACAGAAGTATCTCCATGTGGGTGGTATTTACCCAATACCTCACCTACGATACGAGCAGACTTTTTGTGGGAACTATTGGACCTAACTCCAAGTTCGTGCATACCATACAATACTCTTCTATGAACAGGTTTGAGCCCATCCCGCACATCTGGCAGGGCACGTGACACAATGACCGACATTGAATAATCAATGTAGGCAGATTTCATCTCATCTTCAATATTGATAGGAATTAACTTTTCTCCTTCAGCCATGCTAAAATCTTGTTGCTTTTTGTGGTTAAAATATCATGCCAATATACGCAAAATCACACCTTTCAAAACAATTGCAACTTACTTTATTAAAAAAATTATCAACAGCATTACTTTCAGTTCAGAAATAGTAATAAAGCTTTGTTAAACAGCGTACAAATTGTACTTTATTCCGACTTTTAATACTAGTTTATCGAATATGGGTACGGTATTTGACCATGGTATGGATACTTTTATTAATTTTAATTGCTGAAAAGGAAACGTATGGACGATAATTTTTCCCCAAGAGTAAAAGACGTAATTGCATATAGTAAGGAAGAGGCCCTTAGATTAGGGCACGATTTTATAGGAACCGAACATTTAATGCTTGGGCTTTTAAGGGATGGCAACGGTAAGGCCATCAATATCCTTGATGCCTTGGATGTCGATTTAGACCATCTTAGAAGAAAAGTTGAAATCCTTAGCCCTGCCAACCCAAATACGGGAACTATACAAAAAGATAAAAAGAATCTGCACTTAACAAGACAAGCAGAACGTGCGCTAAAAACCACTTTTCTAGAGGCCAAGCTTTTTCAAAGCTCCTCTATAAATACCGCTCACCTTTTGTTATGTATCCTTAGAAATGAAAACGATCCAACAACCAAGCTTTTGCACAAGCTAAAAGTTGATTACGATAATGTAAAGGAACAGTTTAAATCTATGATTACGAGCGATGATGATTATCTTGACTCACCTCAGGCTGAATCCTTCCCGAGTGATTCCGATGATTTAGGTGATTCCAAAGAAGGTACATTTGGTTCAAGTTCTTCCCAAAAGGGAGCTAAAAAATCCAAGACGCCCGTTCTAGATAATTTTGGTCGTGATTTGACCAAGATGGCGGAAGAAAATAAACTAGATCCTGTCGTAGGTCGTGAAAAAGAGATTGAACGGGTATCACAAATATTAAGCCGAAGGAAGAAAAACAACCCTCTCCTTATAGGTGAGCCCGGTGTGGGCAAAAGTGCCATTGCCGAAGGCCTGGCCCTTAGAATCATCAACAAGAAAGTTTCGAGAATTCTTTATAACAAGCGCGTCGTTACATTAGACCTAGCATCTTTGGTGGCAGGAACTAAATATCGTGGTCAGTTTGAGGAACGCATGAAGGCGGTAATGAACGAACTGGAAAAGAACGATGATATTATTTTGTTTATTGACGAGATACATACCATTGTAGGTGCTGGTGGCGCAACAGGAAGTTTGGATGCATCGAATATGTTTAAACCTGCACTTGCCCGTGGGGAAATTCAATGTATAGGAGCAACAACGCTTGATGAATATAGACAGTATATAGAAAAGGATGGCGCCCTTGAACGTCGTTTTCAAAAAGTAATGGTAGAGCCAACTACAGTTGAGGAGACCATTGAAATTTTGATGAACATTAAAGGGAAGTATGAAGACCATCATAACGTTAATTATACGGATGATGCAATAGTTGCATGCGTAAAATTGACCAACCGTTACATGACAGATCGTTTTTTACCTGACAAGGCCATCGACGCATTAGATGAAGCTGGTTCTCGTGTTCATATTGTTAACATGGATGTTCCAAAACAGATTCTGGAATTGGAAAATCAATTAGAAGATGTTCGTGAACTGAAGAACAGTGTCGTCAAAAAGCAGAAGTATGAGGAAGCTGCAAAGCTTCGTGATGATGAAAAACGCCTAGAGAAAGAGTTGGCTTCTGCCCAAGAACGATGGGAAGAAGAAAGTAAGTTGCACAGGGAGATTGTCTCAGAGGAAAATGTAGCCGATGTAGTCTCCATGATGAGCGGTATACCCGTTAATAGAATTGCACAGACGGAAAGTAATAAGCTTGCGGAATTGCCTAGTCTTATCAAAGGTTTTGTAATTGGACAAGATGAAGCCGTAGCGAAAGTGGCTAAGGCCATACAACGGAATAGAGCAGGCCTAAAAGACCCTAACAAACCTATTGGTTCCTTTATATTTTTAGGTCAGACCGGTGTTGGAAAGACACAGCTAGCAAAAATACTTGCCAAGGAACTATTTGATTCTGAAGATGCCTTGATCCGAATTGATATGAGCGAATACATGGAGAAATTCGCCATCTCAAGATTGGTAGGAGCGCCTCCAGGATACGTTGGTTATGAAGAAGGAGGACAATTAACAGAGAAGGTTCGTAGAAAACCATATTCCGTAATCCTTCTTGACGAAGTAGAGAAAGCCCATCCAGACGTTTTCAACATGCTTTTACAGGTCTTGGATGATGGTTTCCTTACAGATAGCCTTGGAAGAAAAATAGATTTTAGAAATACCATTATTATAATGACCTCCAATATTGGAGCGCGTCAATTGAAGGATTTTGGTCAAGGTGTTGGATTTGGAACCGCTGCGAAAAAAGCGCAAGCAGATTCGCATCAAAAGAGTGTCATTGAAAATGCTCTTAAAAAAGCTTTTGCACCGGAATTTTTAAATAGAATTGATGATGTTGTGGTATTTAATCCATTGGAGCGCGAAGACATCCATAAAATCATAGATATTGAATTGGATAAGCTTTTTGGACGAATCAGGGATATAGGATACAACCTTAATCTTACCAAAAAGGCAAAAGATTATATCGCTGAAAAAGGTTTTGACAAACAATATGGTGCACGACCTTTAAAAAGAGCTATTCAAAAGTATATTGAAGATGCCTTAGCCGAGGAAATCGTGAATTCCAAATTGGAGGAAGGTGATAGTATCTATATGGATTTGGATGAGAAGAAAGAAGAGCTCACCATTAAAATAGAGAAGCCCGAAAAAACTCCAAAAACAGAATAAATTAGCTAGGAATTATAGAATAAAATGGGGTGACGAAATCGTCACCCCATTTTATTTGAACCAAATCTGCCGTACAAACGATATTTGCGCTTTTAATCTAATATTTTTCTAACTCTCTGACGTTAAATATATTTTCGTTCACGAGACACTATAATTATTTGGGGATGAAAATTGCTTCTACGAAGAAAGCTGTTGTTACACGCGAGTATCAATTGGATATCGGTAGCATTCAAGTTTATGACAACTACATGGTTTCAACTTTTGAGGAAGGTGCTACATTGACACTGGAGCGTGCGTATCAAATTATTGGAATTTCAGAAATACACTTTAGGAATAAAAACTTTGGATATATCAGTCTTCGTAAAAATTCTTATGCAGTTGACCCTACCATATATAATTATTTAAGAGGCTTAGAGAACTTAAAGGCATTCGCCATCGTTTCCAAGAAGGAAATAGACATGCACAACTTTAAGATAGAGAAGTTGTTCTACAAAAAGAACATGGAATTCTTCATCGAATATGATAATGCACTGGCATGGATCAAAAAAAGGCTCAAAAACAAAAAAAGGAAGAAAAACAAACTCTAAGGATTCTGCTTTTCACCTTCTTGATTTGGAGACCTTAACAGTTCCAAATACGCTTTACCAATATTTTCTACAACGGTTGAAGCCTTCAAAGCTTCATACCCACATTGTGATACAGCTATATCCCCTGCTAAACCATGAAGGTAAACTCCAAAAATTGTGGCATCCAGAGAAGAATAACCTTGTGCGATCAAACCAGTGATAATACCCGTTAATACATCACCACTACCAGCAGTTGCCATACCGGGATTTCCGGTTGTGTTCACATAGCCTTTTTCCCTGTAAACCGAAATACTATGCGCTCCTTTTATGACCAATACGCAATCGTTCTTTATTGAGAAAGCTTTTGCTTTTTTCAGTTTATCAAAATCATCTTTCCATGGACCAATTAAACGTTCGAGTTCTTTAGGATGTGGTGTCAATACCGACTGTTTAGGGATACTCTCAATAAAGTCGGGGTACTTTGCGAGAATATTGAGACCATCGGCATCTATAACCAATGGAACCGTATTTTTCTTCAAAAACCTACCAAAGGCTTTCGATGTAACCGTTTTTGTCCCCATGCCCATACCTATTCCTATAACACTTGGCTTAAAAGGAATTTCAATATTGGTAATTTTCTCATCTTCATCATCCGTTACCACCATAATTTCTGGAATCGCCGTTTGTAAAGAATGATAACCGCACTCAGGGACAAAGGCAGTAACCAAACCGCTTCCAATACTTAAGCACGAATTACTGGCAAGTTGCACCGCACCTATCTTACCATAGCTTCCACCAACAATCAAAGAATGTCCATATGTGCCTTTATGCGAAAACTTCTCTCGCTGTTTATATAACGGCAACACTTCGTTTATACCTATCAACTCGTAATCTGTTACTGTTGCATCTATATAATCTGGGTCCAATCCAATGTCCAGGATTTCCCATTGATTTTGATAGATTCCAGTTTCGGGAAGGAAAAATACCAACTTAGGTACTTGAAAACTAAGCACATAGTTTGCTCGTATTACATTTTCTGCATCCCATGGAACCCTATGGCATGGCAAACCAGATGGAATATCCACAGAAAGCACAAAGGCAGATGATGCATTGATGTGCGCAATAAGCTTCGAAACCCAAACATCGGGAGCCCTATTCAATCCAATACCAAAAATTGCATCGATCACAATATCATCGGGTGATATTTTTGGCAATTCGCTATCCGCATTTATAAAATCGGGCCATATTTTTCGGTCCTTTAATCGTTCAAGATTTAAAAGAAAGTCTTTTGAACGTTTTTCACTATAGTTTACCACATGAACTTGAATGGAATAACCATTTTCCTTCAGATGCCTCGCAAGCGCAATACCATCGCCACCATTATTACCAATTCCGCAAAAAAGTTGAATATTGACATTGGCCCCTTGCAATCGGGAATGTATCCAATCAAATATTCCAGTAGCGGCCCGCTCCATAAGATCATCACTACTTATTTTCTGTTTTTTGATCGTGGATTTATCAGCTTGATAGATTTGTTCGGCAGTGAAAATTTTCATTCAACAATAAAAATTGATTATTAGTATATTTTTCGCAAAAATTCTACAAACATTTGAGGAAGCTCTCAAAAGCATTACATTTGACCTCTATAATTGTAGTATGCAATTTAAACAAACGGATATTAATTTGGCATTGATGACATCTTTTTCATCTATCTTCACATTGACTACCATTACCCCTTTGGGGTAGTCATATTATTAGTTCCGTCCGTTCCTTATTTATTTTCCATTTTTCCATATAAAAATCACTCATGAAAGTCTTAAAGTTTGGGGGCACCTCAGTAGCCAATCCAGAAAATATAAATCAAGTTAAAATAATCGTCCAAAATGAAGTTTCGGACAAAATAGCTGTTACCGTATCAGCATTTGGCGGGGTCACAGATTTACTGCTCCACACTTCACAACTTGCTTCAAATCAAGATTTAGCTTTCAAAGATGGGCTAAAAAAGATTGAGGACAGGCACATGGAAACGATTAAAGAACTTATCCCCGTGAATGCGCAAAGTGGCATTTTAAGTAAGGTGAAAAGTGATTTGAACATTCTTGAAACACTTTTGGAAGGTTCATTTTTAATCGGAGAACTCACACCAAAATTATCGGATAAAATTGTCAGCTACGGCGAGTTGTTATCTTCTTTTATTATTGCTGAATTTTTTAAAACAGCGGGTCTCGATGCTGGGTTTAAAGACACCCGGGAATTAATTACAACTGATGAGAATTTCGGAAACGCACATGTCGACTTTGAAAAAACATATTACAATTGTGATGCATTTTTCAAGAAAACAAATCATGCAATAACTGTTTTGCCAGGTTTTGTTGCTTCTAGCAATGCCGGGAACCTGACCACTTTAGGTAGAGGTGGGTCTGATTATACGGCAGCGATTGTTGCAGCTGCTGTAAGCGCCGAAGTATTGGAAATATGGACCGATGTCAGTGGTATGTATACCGCAAACCCTAAGTTGGTGAGGCAAGCGAAATGTGTATCCCACATCAGCTATGAGGAAGCTATGGAGCTCTCGCACTTTGGGGCAAAAGTGCTTTATCCTCCAACCATTCAACCGGTTTTGAGCAAAGAAATCCCAATCGTCATCAAAAACACATTTGTTCCTGAAGATGAAGGAACCCATATCGCCAAAAACAGTAATGGTAATGGAAAAACTGTTAGGGGCATAAGCCATGTGGGCGGTATTAGTTTGCTTTCCTTGGAAGGACCCGGTATGATCGGTATTCCAGGAATATCCAAACGTTTTTTTGAAACACTTTCCATGGAACATATCAGCGTTGTGCTCATTACGCAAGCCTCATCTGAGCATTCCATCTGTGTAGGCATCTCGGATAATGATGTAGAAAAAGCAGTAACCAGTGTAAATGAAGCGTTTGCTTATGAGATTGGCAGTAAAAAAATAAATCCTGTGCTGGTGGAAAAAGACCTTGCCATTGTTGCATTGGTAGGCGACAATATGAAAAGCCACCAAGGATTGAGCGGTAAAATGTTCAGTACATTGGGAAAAAATAACGTAAATATCAGAGCAATAGCACAAGGTGCTTCCGAACGAAATATTTCCGCGGTAATTAAAAAGACCGATGTAAAAAAAGCCCTTAACTCGCTACACGAAGCATTTTTTGAAGAGAATATAAAACAGCTCAACCTCTTTGTAATGGGTGTTGGAAATGTAGGCTCAAAATTTCTTGACCAAATAAAACAACAGAAAAAATACTTAAGGGACGAATTAAAATTAAATATAAGGGTCATTGGTATAAGCAACTCCAGAACCATGATTTTTGATGAAGACGGGATTTCCTTAAAGAATTGGGAATCAGTTTTAGCCAATGGTCAAAAAGCGGATAAAGAAGAGTTCTTCAAAAAAATAAATCAATTGAACTACCGTAACAGTGTATTTGTCGATAATACCGCCAGCGAAGAAGTCTCGCTTACCTATTCCGATTATCTTAAAAACAGTATTTCCGTAGTTACCTGTAACAAAATTGCATGTTCGTCAGATTATGGGTATTACAAAGAATTAAAACAACTGGCAAAGCAGTTTAATTCTCCTTTTTTGTTTGAAACCAATGTGGGTGCTGGACTTCCAATTATTGATACTTTAAAACACCTGATTGCTTCTGGTGACAAAGTACATAAAATTGAAGCTGTACTTTCGGGTAGCTTAAACTTTGTCTTTAATAATTTTGACGATTCTGTCACTTTCCACGATATCGTTAAACAAGCGCAAGAAGAAGGATATACCGAACCAGACCCAACTATAGATTTAAGCGGTGTTGATGTTATGCGAAAAATTCTCATTTTGGCACGGGAAAGTGGTCACCAATTGGATATGAATGAAATCACAAGTGATTCGTTTTTACCAGCAGAAAGCTTGAAAACAAACTCCAATGAGGAATTTTTCGAGACATTAAAAGAGAATGAAGCAGGATTTCAAAACATCTATAAAGAAGCTAAAGACGAAAATAGCAGACTTAAGTATGTGGCGCAATTTGAAAATGGAAAGGCCAAAGTAGGGCTTCAAAAAATACCCAATGGACATGATTTTTATAATCTTGAAGGCAGTGATAATATTGTTTTGTTCTACACCGAACGCTATCCCGACCAGCCTTTGATCATAAAAGGAGCCGGTGCAGGTGCCGAAGTCACCGCATCTGGTATCTTTGCCGATATTATACGAATTGGAAACTTTTAAGATGGAAGAACTAAAGGTTTTTTGTCCAGCGACCATTGCCAATGTTTCTTGTGGGTTTGATGTTTTGGGATTAGCATTGGATTCCGTTGGAGATGAAATGATCGTAAGGAAAATTCCAGAAAACACAATAAGAATTACTAAAATCACTGGACAGAAACTTCCGTTAGAAACGAATAGAAATGTTTCAGGGGTTGCTGGTTTGGCCTTATTGGAAAAAAGTGATTATGAAGGTGGTTTTGAAATAGAAATCCATAAAAGAATCAAACCCGGGAGCGGTATCGGAAGTAGCGCCGCAAGTTCGGCTGGGGCAGTATGGGTCATGAATGAACTTTTGGGCAAGCCTTTTTCAAATCTGGAATTGGTCCAATTTGCCATGCAGGGTGAAAAATTAGCAAGTGATGTAGCCCATGCGGATAATGTGGCTCCCGCTATTTATGGTGGCTTTACATTGGTGCGAAGTTACCGGCCTTTGGATATTATTTCAATTCCTACACCTAAAGCATTGTTCGCCACCGTAATTCATCCGCAAATAGAAATAAAAACTTCGGATTCCAGGAAAATTTTAAAGACTACGATTACTTTAGAGAAAGGTATCCAACAATGGGGAAATGTAGGTGGACTCATTGCCGGACTTTTCCAGAATGACTATGACCTTATAGGACGGTCGTTACAGGATTACATCGTTGAACCCATTCGTTCTATATTGATTCCTGGTTTCGATTCAATAAAAGTAAATGCAAGAGAAGCTGGGGCCTTAGGCTGTGGCATTTCTGGTTCTGGCCCATCAATTTTCGCATTGAGCAAAGGCGAACATACTGCATTGCAAGTAGCCGATGCCATGAAGGAAACGTATAAAAATATAGATGTTGATTTTGATATTCATGTGTCGAAAATTAATATTGAGGGGGTGAGAAGGGTTTGACATCAGACATCAGACATCAGACATCAGACAAAGAAAAATTGACAACGAACTACGAACAACCAAGAATGAACTTTTACAGTCTAAACAATTCCAACAATCAAGCATCGTTTAAAGAAGCAGTTATCGCAGGAATAGCTCCGGACAAAGGGCTCTACTTTCCTGAAAAAATTACTCCTTTATCAAAAGATTTCTTTGAAAATACTGATACTTATTCCAATTATGAAATAGCCTTTAAAGCAATTCATCAATTTGTGGGTTCTGATATTCCTGATGCTGTTTTAAGAACTATCCTTGAAAACGTGTTGGATTTTGACTTTCCTGTGGTAGAAGTTGCTGAAGACATTGCTACGCTTGAGCTTTTTCATGGTCCCACAATGGCTTTTAAGGATGTAGGCGCACGATTTATGGCAAATTGCTTGGGTCATTTTTCTAAAAATGAAAGCAATGAAGTGACTGTCCTTGTTGCCACCTCTGGTGATACGGGAGGAGCGGTTGCCAATGGTTTTTTGGGAGTAAAAGGGGTAAATGTGGTCATACTGTACCCTAGTGGTAAAGTAAGCGACATTCAAGAAAGACAACTCACCACTTTGGGACAAAATATTGTTGCAATGGAAGTTGAAGGTACTTTTGACGATTGCCAAAAAATGGTAAAAACTGCTTTTTTAGATGCAGAAATTACAGCTACAAAAAAATTAACATCGGCAAATAGCATTAATGTAGCAAGGTGGCTACCACAACTGTTCTATTTTTTGTTCGCCTATAAACAGGTTAAGTCCAAGGGTAAAGAAATTGTATTCTCCGTACCGTCAGGTAATTTTGGAAATATTTGTGCTGGAATGGTAGCCCAAAAATTGGGAATGCCCGTCAAGCATTTTGTAGCAGCTACCAATGCCAATGATGTAGTTCCAAAATTTATGCAGCATGGTGTTTATGAACCAGTACCTTCCATAGCAACAATTTCCAATGCAATGGATGTTGGAGATCCCAGCAACTTTGTACGTATTAGACAACTGTACAAAAATAATTTTGCTGCACTTAAAGAAAATCTTTCCTCTTTTTCGTTTTCCGATGAAGAAACTAAAGTTGCCATGAAAGAGCTATATGATAACTCCGGGTATGTTGCAGACCCGCATGGAGCAGTGGGATACCTTGGTTTAAAAACATATCAGAAGTTGAATCCAGATACATTTGGAATCTTTCTGGAGACAGCACACCCTGTCAAGTTTTTAGCTACCGTAGAAGAAACTTTGAATGTGTCCCCTGAAATCCCTCCTCAAATCCAAAAAGTAATGGATAAAAAGAAAAGGTCGATTAAAATACGTTCCTACAATGAACTAAAATCCTATTTACAAAGTACTTAGACATTTCCGATTTTCAATAATTGATAACTTACTCAGAATGGATTGGGGCATGAAATGAACAAAGGGTAGATTTATTTAAAAATCCACCCTTTTCCATTCCAGATCCAATTAGTATTTAATTCGTATGGTCTAGATCATAATCATATACCACGACTTCTCCGTAGTTGTCAGGGTCATTTGCGCTACTTCCTTCCCTATTTGCATTACTTTGGGTGTAGTTACCGATTTTAAAATAAGCATCTCCATAGTCTATGTCCATGAGTACGGAACTACCACCATCTTTGACCAAATAGGAAGAAGCAGAACCGCTATTATAGGCACTCTTTAAATTCCCATCCTCACTATAATAACAATAGTGCCTACCGTTTATCACTTCAAAAATAACTTCGTGAACCGTTCCCAAAGAGTATCCTCTTTTTATGGTGAGATCACTTCTTAATACTTCTCCATTAAAACTAAGGAACAAGTGGTCCCCTTCTAAACGCAATACCATAGCATCGTCTATTCCCTCTGCTTTATTTCCATGTATCTGAGTTGCCACTAAATGGTCTTTTACTATGGGTAAATGGGTAATGGCCTGTTTTACATAAATAAAGTGCTTGCCATTGGTATTCCAATAAATGTCTGAACTTCCATCTTCTTTACGCTCTCTAAATTCGGAGCGAACGTAATCTGAATTGGGTGTAGTACCATTGTTTGTTCGAATAGGGGCTCTAAACACGATCCCGTTTCCTGACCCGTTCACAAAGAAATACTCATTGTTACCCTCACCACAAAGCGTTTTGTCCTCCGACCCATCAGGATAGGTTATTTTCCACTGGTTACAGTTGGGCATCAAATCCGAAGGTATGCTTGCATTTCCAGAAGGTGGTGTACTGCCCGATCCACTAAAACTAAACGAGTCAACATCAAATAAATAACCACTACCACCTTTAAAAACAAGATAAAGGTCAGAATTATTGGAGTTATCGTTCATACTTCCCGTAAAGGTTTGCATAGCGTTCCATCCTCCAGTATTGGATATATTTACCGTTCCCAGCAGGTCGCTACTTGGACCCCCTGCCCTAAATTCTATTCTTCCGCCACTTCTATCACTGGCAGCTCTTACGGAAACAGAAGCTGCTCCGGAAAAGTCAAAATCCTCAAATCTGATCCAATCATTGTTTTCTACGTAGCCAACTTTTGAGCCGTTTACAATGTTAATACCGCTCTGCGCATCATAATTTTCAGCTTGGATCGTGCCAGTAGTCAATTCTGCTACTATAAATTCTTCTTGGGCATTGGTTTCAATATCTTCTTCAAGAGTGCTATCCGAGCAGCCAATTAGAAATAGTAGGCAGCAGGCAATAATCATTTTAGGAATTTGCAGAAAAAAATTTTCAAAGTAATTCATGATAGTGTTGTTTAATTAATAATTCAGAAACGTTGTGCAAATTGGTTAATCAGATTGGTTTACCAATTTGGATAACCAAATATACTGTTAAAAATGTATATCCTTCATTTTGTGTAAGAAAAATCGATAAAATGTTATTTTTTTAACATTTGATTGGCCTGCTATTGAATTTATAGCAAATACCAACCTTCTGCATAATAAAGTTATTTGCCATCCTACACCTAATGATATGTGGGGTTTAGGTGTTTATGGATATTTTATCAAATCAATATAGTTTGATCTGAACTTGAAAATGAATTATAAAAAGCTACGGGGAGAAAAAAATAAGTTTAGGTTTAGGTTCACCATACTAAATGTTTTACTGTGCAACTGGTTTTTTACCCTAATAAATATTCAACAACATTTAGTTCAAAACATTCCAAATCGGTTTCTTGATTCGTCCTTTATTTCAATATTTTTGCAGAGACTAAAATTGAATTATGAAAGATACGGCACTAACCAAAATCCATACTTCCTTAGGTGCAAAAATAGTTCCTTTTGCAGGCTATAATATGCCTGTCTCCTATGAAGGCGTAAATATTGAACACGAAACTGTAAGAAAGGCTATTGGTGTTTTTGATGTATCCCATATGGGCGAATTTTTAATTGAAGGCCCCAAAGCCTTGGAATTGATACAAAAAGTTTCGTCGAACGATGCCTCCAAGCTAGTGGTTGGAAAGGCACAATATAGTTGTTTGCCTAACGAAACTGGAGGAATCGTTGATGATTTGATTATTTATAAAATAAAAGAGGAAACCTATCTTTTGGTCGTAAACGCTTCCAATATAGAAAAGGATTGGAACCATATCTCAAATTACAATGAAGGTATTGGGGCCACAATGCGAAACCTTTCAGATGAATATTCATTATTGGCCATCCAAGGTCCAAAAGCTGTTGAAGCCATGCAATCGCAGTCCTCGATTGACCTTTCTGAAATTAAGTTCTACAACTTTATGGTAGGCGATTTTGCGGGAATAGACCATGTGATCATCTCTGCAACGGGTTATACAGGTTCAGGAGGATTTGAAATTTACTGTAAGAACTCAGAAGTAAAACAGGTATGGGATAAAGTATTGGAAGCTGGCGCTGACTTTGGTATAAAACCTATTGGTCTGGCGGCTCGCGATACGCTTAGACTGGAAATGGGCTATTGCCTTTACGGAAATGATATTGATGAGACTACTTCTCCGCTTGAAGCCGGTTTGGGCTGGGTAACAAAATTCACTAAGGATTTTGTAAACAATGAAGCTCTGGCCAAACAAAAAGAGGAAGGACCAAAAAGAAAGCTGGTAGCATTTCGGTTAGAGGAAAAAGGTATTCCAAGAAATGGATATACTATAGTTGACGAGGCTGGAAATGAAATTGGCAATGTGACTTCTGGAACAATGTCCCCATCACTTTCCAAAGGAATTGGCCTAGGATACGTTTCTACCGAACACTCAAAAATAGATACCACAATCCATATCCAGATACGTAAGAACAAGGTGCCCGCCACAATTGTAAAACTTCCATTTTATAAAGCGTAAATGCCAAATTTTCAGCCCATATTGGATGCTATTTTTCAAGAAGCCAAACAACAGACCAATAAGGGTAAAGTAGCTGACTATATTCCTGAACTATCGGTCGTAGACCCTACTAAATTTGGTGTCGCCATTTTAGATGATATTGGGAATCTGTACAGTGTAGGAGATGCCCAAGAAAACTTTTCAATACAAAGTATAAGTAAAGTATTGACCTTGTCCATGGTAATGTCCCATGTGGGAGAAACATTGTGGAAACGTGTTGGTGTGGAACCGTCGGGAGATCCATTCAACCACCTATCGCTCTTGGAAATGGAGAATGGTGTACCACGGAATCCGCTTATAAATGCTGGAGCAATAGTTGTTTGCGATGTTTTGGTTTCAAGATTGGAAAATCCAAAATTGGATTTTTTGAAATATGTCCAAGATATAGCTAATGACCCGACTATAACCTACGATGAAAAAGTTGCTGAATCAGAAATGAGAACAGGGTTCAGAAACTATGCTGCAGCCAATCTGATCAAATCTTTTGGAAATCTTGAAAACGACGTTGAAAGGGTACTGGATTTTTATTTTTATTCGTGTTCGTTAACTATGTCTTGCGAACAATTGGTGAAGGTTTTTTACATGTTCATGAACAGGGGGAAATGCCTTAGAAACAATACCCATCTTACATTATCACAAGTAAAACGTATAAATGCAATAATGCTTACCTGTGGGTTTTATGATGAAGCTGGAGAATTTGCTTTTGAAGTGGGCCTACCTGGTAAAAGTGGTGTTGGCGGCGGAATAGTGGCGTTATTGCCCAACGAGTTCTGCGTAGCTACTTGGGCACCGGGATTGAACGAGAAAGGAAATTCGAAGCTAGGCATGTGGGCTTTGGAAAAATTAACGACCGAAACAGGTTTGTCAATATTTTAATAGTTGAATAAAAAAAAGATACTGATACTTGGTGCAAGTGGTTTTATAGGCAATGTTATCTATAAAGAACTTTGCTCCTATTTTAATACGTACGGCACCTATTTTTCGAATAGGTCTTTTTCTGATAATCAACAATTCTACCGATACGATTTAGAAGAAGACGATATTTTTCAAATCCTTGACAAAGTGCGTCCAGATTTTATAATCTCTGCTTTACGCGGAAACTTTGGGGCACAGGTACAGGCGCATCAACATGTAATGGAATATCTTATCCAGCATAGATGCAAACTCTATTTTATTTCATCTGCCAATGTTTTTGACGCCTATAGTAAATTCCCTTCCTATGAGTCCGACAAAACCCTATCGGAAAGTGTCTATGGCAGGCTCAAGATTAAAATTGAGAATATGATGATGCGGTTGCCTAAGGAAAAAACTGCCATTCTTAGGGTTCCTATGGTCTTTGGGAATACGTCGCCCAGAATAAAGGAAATAAAATCGAATCTGGAAAACAACGAACCCATTGAGGTCTTTCCAAATCTCATCATCAATGTCACCAACGATGACAGGCTTACACAGCAAATCCATTATTTGATCAATAGGGACAAAACAGGAATTTTTCACTTGGGCAGTATTGATTTAATCCAGCATGAAGAATTTATCAAAGAAATCATTAAGCGTATCGGAAACTATCATCCAGTACTAAAACGAGTTTTTACGACCAATGAGGACAGGTACTTGGCCGCATTGCCCAAAGACAATAAGCTTCCTAAAAATTTAAGGATACGTTATCAAGATATTATTGACCATCACCTTACCGTTGATTAACTTTACCAGTGTCTCTACTATTTTTCAATCCTTATAAACTTGAAAACAATATGATATGGAAAAGTTAAACGAAATCCAGATAAATGAATCATTAAAAGAGCTAAATGGATGGGATTATGATGGTGATCTTATATACAAATCATTTCAATTTAAGGATTTCAAAGAAACCTTTGCGCTTATGACCCAAATTGCGTTTGAATGTGAAGAATTAAACCATCATCCCAACTGGGAAAATGTATATAACAATCTTATCATAAAATTGAATACCCATGATGCCGATGGTATTACACAAAAGGATTTTGACCTTGCCAAACGCATAGAAAGTATCGTAAGCAACAAATAGGAACTCCTTTTAAAACATACTTGCAAAGGGGTCTTTTTTTGTTAAATTTGCCACTATTCGTAACCAAAACTCATGTATGGGAAGAGCATTTGAATTTAGAAAAGCACGAAAAATGAAGCGCTGGGCGGCTATGTCCAAAGCGTTTACCAGAATTGGAAAAGATATTGTCATGGCCGTTAAAGAGGGTGGTCCCGACCCTGATGCCAACTCTAGATTACGTGCAGTTATTCAAAATGCAAAGTCGGTCAACATGCCCAAGGACAATATTGAGCGGGCAATTAAAAGAGCTTCCGATAAGAACCAAGGGGATTACAAAGAGGTTTTGTTTGAAGGCTATGCGCCCCATGGTATTGCCATTCTTATTGAAACCGCTACCGATAACAACACCAGAACCGTTGCCAATATCCGTAGTTATTTTAATAAGTGTAATGGTAGTTTGGGTACTTCGGGCTCGGTAGAGTTTATGTTTGACCATACCTGTAACTTCAGAATAGCGGGCGAAGACATAGACCCCGAAGAATTGGAACTGGAAATGATCGATTTTGGTGCCGAAGAGGTTTTTGTGGACGAGGATGGTATTCTAATTTATGCCCCTTTCGAAAGTTTTGGAGATATTCAAAAAGAATTGGAATCCCGTGAAATAGAAATTCTGTCATCTGGATTTGAACGTATTCCACAAGTTACCAAAGAGCTTTCAGAAGAACAGATAGCTGATGTTGAGAAACTCCTGGAAAAAATTGAAGAAGATGATGATGTACAGAATGTATACCATACCATGCAGGAGTAAGCTCTTTAAAGAAAGTCTTGTTCTTAAGAAACTTTTTTACAATAGATGTATAGCTTTTTTTGAAATTAGAATAATCTTTTTCAACCTAGCTTACCTGTGAATCTATGACCAGAATTCGCTCAATATCCTGAACATCGCAATAATTGATATAATCCCATAAGAGTATTGAATTCCATATATGCTTCCAAAACAAGATTTCAATACCATAATCCTATTCGTAATATCATTCCTTAATCCAAAGTCCCTCCATTTGTTCCAAAGATTTCCCCTTGGTCTCAGGTACCCATTTCCATACAAACCACGCCGCGATAAAACCAATGATACCGTACAACCAATACGCAAAACCGTGATTGAATTTTTCGGTCAACCATGAATTTTCGTTCATCATCGGAAAAGTCTGTGATACGATGAAATTGGATATCCATTGTACTCCTACTGCCAAGGCCATGGCTTTGCCCCTAATCTTATTGGGAAACATCTCCGATAATAGCACCCAAGTAACGGGACCCCAAGAAATCGCAAAAGCAGCCACATAGACCAATATACTGATCAGTGAAAGTAATCCCATAGTATTGGTGGAAAATGTAGTCCCCAGTGCCAACATACTTATCCCCATACCTATGGCACCGATAATTTGCAATGGTTTTCTACCAAAACGATCTACCGTTTTGATAGCTATAACCGTAAAAGTGAGATTGATAGCACCTACTATTATGGTCTGCAACAGCGATGTATCTGTATTGGCCCCAGCATTTTTAAAGATTTCAGGAGCATAATAAAGTACCACGTTAATCCCTACAAATTGCTGAAAAACAGAAAGAAGGATACCTATAAAAATGACAAGATACCCATAGGAAAATAAGCTTCCTGAAGTATGGCGGGTAATTCCGCCAACAATACTCTCTATGATGTCTCTGGTATTCTCCTTTGGATTTATTTTGTTTAGAATTTCACGTGCCTCTTCCACTTTTCCTTTCAGTACCAACCATCTTGGACTTCTTGGGACAACAAACAACAATATGAAAAATAGAGACGCAGGTATAACTTCCGAAGCAAACATCCAACGCCAGCCCACCATTCTGAGCCAGTCTTCGCTGCCTTGGTTGGAAATACCGTAATTAACAAAGTATACCACCAACATACCAAAAATAATGGCAAACTGGTTCCAGGATACCAAGCTGCCACGGCGTTTACTTGGTGCTACTTCTGAGATGTACATCGGGCTTAGCATAGAAGCCAGTCCTACACCTATACCTCCAATAATCCTATAAAAAATAAACTGTTTGAGATGGGCATGGTTTCCCTCACCTATAGCTGCAAAACCTAACTCTGGCATAGCCGAACCCAGTGCCGATATTAAAAAAAGTAGCGCTGCCAGCATTAAACTTTTCCTACGCCCAAAACGGACCGAAAAATAGCCGCCCAAAATACTTCCTATAATACAACCGATCAAAGCGCTTGAAACCACAAAGCCCAATAAAGAGTTTGCTCGTAATTCGTCGTAGCCCAGAGGATCAACGAAAAAGCTTTTAAGGGAGCCAACGGTCCCAGAAATAACAGCAGTATCGTATCCAAATAGCAAACCACCTAGAGCGGCGACCAACGTTATCTTTGTTAGGTATCCTTTTTTCAAAATCTATAAATATTGGTTAATTATATTTTCAAATAACTCTTGTTTCCCACTAAACTGTTCAAGTTTGGAGTTTTCAAGTGCTAATCTCGTAAGGTCATCCAAGGAAAGTTTTCCATTTTTAAATGACTTTCCCGCCCCGGAGGAGAATGAGGCATACCGCTCCTCTCTTAATTTCCTGTAGTTTGATTTCTCAAGGATTTTATCGGCAAGGATAATTGAACGGGCAAATACATCCATCCCTCCTATATGGGCATAAAATAAGTCTTCAAGATCAGTAGAGTTCCTCCGCGTTTTTGCATCAAAATTAATACCTCCGCCTTGGAGCCCCCCTGATTCTAGAAATACTAGCATAACCTCGGCCATTTCATAAATATTATTTGGGAACTGATCGGTATCCCAACCATTTTGATAATCTCCCCGATTGGCATCCATACTACCCAGCATGCCGGCATTGGCAGCAATCTGTACTTCATGTTGAAAGGTATGCTGTGCGAGCGTGGCGTGATTCACTTCCAAATTGAGCTTGAAGTCATCCATCAGATCATATTCCCTTAAAAACCCGATTACCGTTGCCGCATCAAAATCATATTGGTGCTTCATCGGCTCCATAGGCTTGGGTTCAATGAAAAAGTTTCCTTTGAAACCGTTCGCCCGGGCATAGTCTTTGGCCATGTGGAGAAATGTTGCTAAATGATCCAACTCTGCTTTCATATCGGTATTGAGCAAGGACACGTAACCTTCACGGCCTCCCCAAAACACATAATTTTCTCCACCTAGTTTAATGGTGCTATCTAATGCCTGTTTAACCTGTGCACCAGCGTGAGCAACCACATTGAAGTCAGGATTTGTTGCTGCCCCGTTCATGTATCGAGGGTTGGAAAACAGGTTGGCCGTTCCCCAAAGCAGTTTAACACCCGATTCTGACTGTTTCTGATAGGCATAGTCAGTAATTTCCTGTAATCGCTTCTCGGAAGCAGAGAGAGTCTCCGCTTCATCGACAAGGTCATAGTCGTGAAAACAATAGAACGGCGCCCCAATCTTGGTAATGAATTCGAAAGCGGCATCCATTTTATCTTTTGCACGATCCAGGGCATCGGTTTTTGAGTCCCATGGAAATGCTTTGGTACCAGGGCCGAAGGGATCTCCTCCAGTTCCACAAAAGGAATGCCAATAGGCAATGGCAAAACGAAAATGCTCTTCCAGGGTTTTGCCTGCCACTACAAGTTTTGCATCGTAATATTTAAAAGCCAAAGGATTGTCTGACTCTTTTCCTTCAAATTGGACTTTTCCTATTCCTTTGAAAAACTCCTTGCTTCCTATTATCACTTGTTTGCCCATGAATTTATTATTTATAGATTGATTTTTATTGGATCGTTTTGATAGTTATTTTCTAATTGAACCCTATTACTTTTTTTAGATCTTCTTTCCATAGCCTATAAGAGCTATAGTAGTCATCAGTATTTGTAGCAGGCTCATATGTTCTGATTATCCGGTCGCCCGCCATGGCTTCCTTTAAGGAACTAAATTGACCCATACTGTAAGCTGCAGCTCGTGCTGCACCTATTGCTCCGGTTGTCTCCACCATATCTATTGGTCCTTTCATCAATGTGGCCACGGTATTGCCAAAAACCTCCGACCTGAACAAGTTGTCATTGCCGACCCGAATGGATGTAATGTCCATACCCATTTGGTTCATTATCTCCATACCATATGCAAAGGAATAAGCAATGCCTTCCAATGCCGACCGAAAGAGATGGTTTTTTGAGTGTCTATTAAATTGAAGTCCACATAGATGACATCCAACATCTACATTGTTCAATATGCGTTCAGCACCGTTACCGAAAGGAAGCATGCGTAAACCTTCGGCACCTATAGGTATTTTCTTGATTGCTTCTTCCAAATCATCATAAGAGAATCCCTTTTCAGCAAGTTGTTCTTTTATCCAACGGTATTGTATACCAGAGCCATTTATACAAAGGAGGACGCCAATATGAGGGTTGTCCATACTATGGTTAACATGTGCAAAGCTATTTACGCGGCTATGGGGTTCGTAAACGAGATTATCTGTAATTCCGTATACTACGCCCGAAGTCCCTCCCGTAGCGGCAACTTGTCCCGGTTCCAATACGCCAAGGGACATGGCATTGTTTGGTTGATCACCAGCACGATAACCTACGGGTATTCCATGGTTTAGTCCCAATTCATTGGCCGCCTCTCGAGTAAGGTAACCCTGTTCTGAAAAAGTAGGTACGGAACTAGGTATTAATTCGTTTGGTATTTCATAATAGTCGAGTAGTTTTTTATAGGGTTTCCCTGCATCAAAATTCCATAACATGCCTTCTGAAAGTCCGGCAACGGTAGTATTTGCTTCACCTGTCATACGTAGGGCTATATAATCTCCCGGCAGCATAAACTTGAATATCCTATCAAATAAATCAGGCTCATTTTCTTTTATCCAACGGAGTTTGGAAGCTGTAAAATTACCTGGGGAGTTCAGTATATGGTCAAAGCATTCTTGCTGTCCCAACGTTTCAAAAGCAAGATTTCCAATTCCAACTGCTCGACTATCGCACCAGATAATTGACGGCCGAAGAACAGTCCCCTGTTTGTCGACCAAAACAAGACCGTGCATTTGATAAGAAATACCAATGCCCTTTACATCTGATGGATTCACACCGGTTGTTTTGAGAAGTTTTCTTGTCGCCAGTTTTATATGTTCCCACCATACCACCGGGTCTTGTTCGGCCCATCCTGGTTGAGGGCTGGAAATGGCCATTTCAGTATTTGGACTACTTGCAACTCCTATGTCGACATTGGTTTCACCATCCAAAAGTGCAGCTTTTATTGAAGAACTACCAATATCATAACCAATATAGTACATATATAAAAAATGTTGTGTTGGGATATAAATATAACTAATAATAGTCATAATGACTATTATTAGTTATATTTATTTTCTTTGCTATCTTTTGCCAACGTTTATAAAGAACGATATGAAATCAACAGGGTTGATAATGGACGACCTGTCCATAGATTGCGTTATTTTCGGTTTTACCAATGGATTAGAAGTTTTGTTAGTGAAGCATGGAGAAGGTATTAGTGAGGGAAAATGGGCGTTACCTGGCGGATGGATCAATACAGATGAGTCTCTTGACGCCGCGGCATATAGAATCCTATATTTGTTGACAAACGTTGAAAATATTTATCTACAACAACTGAAAGCTTTCGGTAGTGTAGACAGATTCCCCACGAAACGTGTTGTTACCGTAGCTTATTACTCATTGATAAAGGCTGCTGATTTTAATCTGGTCGCAGGTTTTACCGCCTCTGATGCGAAGTGGTTTAAACCGGAAAGAATACCTCCATTACCCTATGACCATCGTGAAATACTCGATTTTGCTTTCAGTACACTTAAGAAACAGGTAAAACAAGAACCCATTGGTTTTAACCTACTTCCTGAAAAATTTACTTTATTTCAGTTACAAAACTTATATGAATCCATACTCGGAATCAAATTGGACAAGCCCAATTTTAGGCGGAAAATTTTGGGCATGAAACTGCTCATCGACTGTAATGAGAAACAGGATGACGTCTCTCACAGGGCAGCCAAGCTCTATCGTTTTGATAAAGAGGTATACGATTCTTTGAAGGATCGAAAATTTGTACTTGACTTCTAAAAAACTTTTTAAAAATTAGATTGTTCAATTAAATGAATTCTGATATAAATTATAACTTTTTGACTTTAAACTATAGTTTATCTTATAAATAACCCAGATTTCCTATTTATGTGAATGGGACAGGGATTTAATATAATTCTAAGAATGTATATCATACCATGTAGCTAGCACTCTGCGCTCCAATACATTGTTGATTTATCAGGCTTAGAAGGCTAATATTCTCCAGCAGGCTTCATTCAGGTTTTGAAGTTCTTTATATTTTAGAAATCCTTTTTCTTGGATTTAACAATGAGTCGCCAGATAGGCAGAACGGTCCAAAGTATCAGCATAAAAATGGAGAGAAACAATCCTTGCTGTGTTCCAAAAAAGGTCTTAAAAACTGCTCCCGTATATCCCAACAGTGCGGAAATATCCAATTTCAACAGTATTAAAATTCTTGAAAGATCAATGGGGTTTAACGTTGTCGCTACTATGGAAAACGTATCCAATGGATATTCTTCAAAAACAATGAGTGACATCAAAAACAGTCCGTCGTAGATTACGGCCAAAAAAAGCCAAAGCAATACCGCATATCCAAATCCTTTAATTTTGTTTTCATTGGAAAGTCCCATGTTAAACGAAAGAGCGGTAAAAATAAAGGTCAAAAAGGCCCCTGTTACCAACAAGAGCGAAAAATCAAAAATTGCATCGCTTCGTAACAGTCCGTACAAAAGAAAGGGAATACCCAGACCAAATACCAAGCTCAGCGTTAACGAGCCAGCCACTCCCAAATATTGACCCAGAAAAATCGAGGAACGCTTAATGGGTTGCGCCAGCAATAGTTCTGTAAATTCTTTAGAATTGTAGTAATACATAATTCCAAAAATTGTTCCTATAAGTGGCACCAATACTATAATGACGTTCATCAAGGTGATTATGGCCTTAGAAACATCGTTGTTCAGGAATAACAGCACAAATCCCAGACCTAGGTAAAACAGGAAGTACGCGTAACTCCAACGGCTACGGACAAGGTCGTAAAAGCTATATTTTAGAATCTTAAGCATTAGCGGTCGTTAGTGTGGCAATTGCACGTTCTACATCGGTTTGGTCAGTTTTTAGCTTTAGGTCATGTATACTTCCTTTAAAGTAGATATTCCCCTCTAATAAGTAGACAATTTCATCAGCTACTTCTTCTACAAATTGCATGATATGGGAAGTGACCAAAATAGTTTTTCCTTTCTCTTTTTCATTCTGAATCAGTTTCTTTAATCGTATGAGTGCAGCAGGGTCCAATCCGGTTGTTGGTTCATCCAGAATAATCAAGGGGCTATCGAACATGAAGGTCAGTACGATATTTACTTTTTGTTTGGTTCCGCCTGATAATGTTGACAATCGTTTATCCAAAAAAGGCTTAAGCCCAAAAAGGGAAATCAGGACTTCCTCTTCGCTTGGCCTTTCCCTAAGGTCCTTTATCATTCGTATCAACTCTTTAACTTTAAGATTGCCTGGAAAATTGGCTATTTGTGGCAGATATTCTATTTCCCTCCGGTATTTCCATTGATTTTTTATGGATACCCCAGAAATCGCAATAGTTCCCTTATTGGGAACCACCATTCCCAAAATACTCTTGATCAGCGTAGTTTTCCCCGATCCGTTTGGCCCTAAGATGGCTATGATACCGCCTTCACTTATTGAAAGATTCAGGTCTTTTAAAACTTCATTTTTACCGAATCTCTTGTATAAATTTTCAATCTGTATCATGGTATCCTCTTCATTCGTGGATTGGCATCCATAAGTTTATCCGGGGTAAAAACAGGTGAAACCTTCTCAGAAAAATCGATAATATCCATAAACAGGCTGCGTAACAGTACAATAGTTTCCGGGGTTCGGTTCACAATATAAGAGAATAGCTTTACGGGTCTATAAGGCACATCCCCTATTCCATTTTTATCCAAATCGTATCCTGTATAACCACTCCAATAGTTTTTATCAAATACGTTGTCGTTTAATTTGCTATTGTAGGAGATGTCAAAACTGTTATTCAAAAAGTTGTTGTTTGTAAACTCATTGGTATAACAAGCTCCCAAGGCTTTTATGGCCCATCCGTTTTGAATAAAATCATTGTTGTTATAGGTAATTCTATTAGAACCTTCTATATTAATCCCTATGGTATTCTCCTCAAAGGTATTGCCCGATATTTCGCCATCGTTTATTTCTTTCAACAAAATTCCGTAAGCGGCAGTACCCCAGTTTTTCCGAAATACATTGTCCAACATTTTAATATGTTTGGAAAACATGACCGCTACCCCTGCACCATTATTCTCGAAAGTATTGTTGGTATAGACATCATGATTGCTGAACATAAAATGGAGTCCATATCTAAGGTTGTTTGTACTGCTATTATTATTGATAGTGACATTGTCTGAAAATTCCAGATATATGCCATCCCTAGTACCTTGAACGAAATTACGGTCTACGGAAACATTATGGGAATACCATAATTGAATACCATTGCCAGAGTTGTATTCATCCTTTGCATCACCAATAATCTTATTATGGTAAACTTTTCCATTGTTGGATTTTTCTAGATAAATCCCAAAAAAAAGTTTTTCCAATACAAGGTTCTTGATTACAAAATTTTCACTTTTTACAACACGCAAAGCGGCATAATCCGTTGTATAGCTCACCCCTACATTGATAAGAAAAAGTCCGTCTACCGTTACACCATCCGAAGTAATTCTGATAATCTCCCCTTTTTTCTCCCCATCGACTACAGGATAGTTTTCACCTTTTAGCGTTAGCGGTTTATCGATAATAATGTTGAACTCTTTGTAAGTCCCTTTTTTAACCAACAACGTATCATACTCCGATGCTAATACTATGCCTGCTTTAATCGATTTTACGGGACAGGTTTCACATATTTCTATGGTATTGCCATATACCCCTTGCACATATAGAACGGTAAAAACAAGTAAGACAAAACCGTATTTTTTCATTATCGGATAATAAGGAATTTTGAATCTTGGAAAGCCTCTACCCAATGCTCTGTTTGTTTAGGAAAACTGGTTTTTTGTTGGTTTTTAAGAACTACAGCGTCTTTCCCTATATAAAAAGCAATATGTCCCTCCAAAACTATTAAATGGGCGTCTTTGGGCGATTCATGAGGAGGAAAAACTGCTCCCTTTGCTAAACTGATGCTCAAAATTTCAAGTGAATCATTTTTTACAAGTTGCTTTACTTGCAACCCTTCAAATGCTTGAATTGCTATGGTATTCTCGATTTCAATATTTTCCATACTTTCTGGCACTTTAGTATCTATTATCTGAATTTCTCTTTAAGCTGCTCCCATGTGAATATTTCGCCTCCATGTTCATCAAGTCCCTCTTGTGCGGCATCTTTGGTTGCAAAAGCAGTTAAATACTCGCCCATTGGACTAGGTATTCCTTCAGAAATCAAAAAAGTGGCTTCGGTTACATCAATTAGTTTTCCTGGTACATTGTAGTCGTTCGCCAACCCAATTTGAATGGTTTCTTGGTCGATATCTTTAAGATGGTTAAGCATGCATTCGGTAGCATCAAAATTGAATACCTTTCCTTTTTTGGTGACCATCTGTGCAGCATGTTGTTTGTCGACAATTGTCATTTTACAATAATGACATCCAGCCTCACCATAGGCAATTGGTTTTGGACCAATAGAACATGATATACCAAGAATCAAGGATAAAAACAATATCTTCTTCATAAGCACGATGTTAAGTTGAATAGTTAAGATTGCTCGCTTTTTTATACTTCCAACCCAAATAACCGGCGATTAGGGTAAGGCACATGCCAAGAAACATGAAATAGGCCCCAAGTCTTGGATAGGAGTACGCATCAAAATTCAACATTTTTTGATGCCCCAATAATGGTGGTTTATAACTCATTGGAGTTCCGTCTGGGTTCACCAATTTCATTATCGCTTTTGGGTCTAGGTTTGTTCCATAATCCAACAACCAAGCATTAAAGTCGTACATGCCCAAAACACCTAGAATGGTCATCAAAATAAACCATCCAAAAAACCAATGATAGGATATTTTATCGAAGTACCCCAAAGCTCCGAAGAGTACCCCAAAACCTACCATTCCACCGATAACGAGCGGAAATACACTAAATTCCCACATATCTTCTGGCTTTGGCAACGTTTTCATGCCAATGTAGTGGTTGAGGCCATCTATATTCTGAATATCAAACTCGCTTTGCCCCTGCAAACCATTAATGTAAATATTGATTCCCAAAGGTTCTGGATATTGTGGTGCTCCCAGTTCTATGTTCCACAATGGGAACACGAAAAGTCCCATTAATAATGCAGAACCAACTATCATTGCTAAACTAGCCTTTTTCATTTATTCATTTTTTGATTATGACACCTTGATGTTTCCCCTGTAATTAAAAAAAAGCGGGCAGGTCATCGACACAGCCCGCTTCTATCATTGGTTAGATGGTGTTACTCTCCTAAAGACCAAGAAAGTTCAATGTCTGAATTTGCTGGAGATACCCGTACGTATCCCTGCATTTCTTGATGTAATGCGGAACAAAAATCTGTGCAGTAAAAAGGCCATACCCCTACTTTTTTGGGTTCCCAAATAGACGTTTTTGTCTGTCCTGGCATAACTAATAGTTCCGATGTATTCTGACCGATTATAGAGAAGCCATGTGGTACATCAAAATCTTGCTCATGATTGGTTATATGGAAATAGACCTTATCCCCCACCTTAACTCCTTCTATATTGTCTGGTGTAAAGTGACTACGAATGGTACTCATATAAATGTGCACTTCATTACCATTTCTTTCTACTCTGGCTTCCGATGGATTACTAACCGCATATGGGTGTTTATTATCATCCAATCTGTAGATTTTCTTGGATTTTGGCGCCAATAATTCAGCTGGACATCCTGCTGCATAATGTGGTTCACCGTGGGTCGGAAAATCGTAGATCAGCTCCATTTTTTCACCAGATATGTCGTAAATCTGTGCAGAGTGCTCCATTTCTGGTCCAGTGGGCAAGTAACGATCTTTCGTGATTTTGTTCATCGCCACTACATACTTGCCAAAAGGTTTACGGGAATTACCGCCAGGAATCATAAGGTGACCTACGGAATAGAAGGTTGGTTTACGGTCTACAACTTCCCAGGTACCAAGTTTCCATTTCACAACTTCGGATGAAATAAAGAACGTTGTGTATGCATTGCCTTTTTCATCAAATTCTGTGTGAAGTGGTCCTAGTCCACCACTTTTTACTGTTCCGGCCAAAACATCTTCAAACTTTAAAATAGGGATTCCGTAAGCTTCACCATCAAACTTTTCATCCTCTATCGCTGCAATCATTTTATCAAATGAATGTACCGTTAAGTCGGCGGAAAGCTTACCGTTGCCAATTATGTATTGACCAGTTGGATCAACATCGCAACCATGCGGAGATTTTGGAGTTGGCAAGAAAAATACAGCTCCAGGAACTTTTAAAGGATCTACGGTCAAAACCTCTTTTTTCATTGTGCTCGTTCCCATATGAGTACCTTCATCGTAAACGTTATGGGCATAGTCGGCAGGCATTTTGGTTCCACCACCATTGTTTACATATTCTTCAATCTTTTTCCAATTTACCGCAGCTATAAAATCTTTGTCATTTTGAGATGAATTCACTTCCATTAAAGAATTTGCTTCTTCGGTATTATAAGTAGTAAAGAAAAACCATCCATGACTATCGCCACGACCGGGGTGTGAAAGGTCATAGTTAAAACCGGGCATCAACAATTGAAACTTAATATCCATATTACCGTGTTCCGGCTCTACACTGATAAAGGTCAGTGCTCCCTTAAAATTGCCTTTATATTCGTTGATTGGCATATCCTTTTGAGGGACCGGTACGGAAAAACGTGTCCCTGCGACCACATATTCCGTGTTTTCGGTTATGAAAGAAGAACTGTGATTACCAGCACTGTTAGGTACTTCGATGATTTCCTCTGTTTCAAAAGTACTTAGGTTGATTCTTGCAACACGTGGCGTGTTATTACCATTGATAAAAATCCATCTTCCATCCAATTCTCCATTAGTTTGCGAAATATCTGGGTGGTGCGCATCATCCCAAGGAACAAATCCAAAAGATGTATTCAACATGGGCTTAGTTTCTTCTGAATACCCATAACCAGATGTAGGAAATTGTGAAAAAACCGGGATTTCCTTGAACATTCTGCCAGACGGCAGACCATACACGGTCAAGTTACCGCTATATCCTCCTGAAAGGAAAGCATAAAACTCATCTTGTTGTCCGGGGGCTACGTATACTTTTTCTGCTGCGCTCGACCCCAAAGCTCCATTGGATGAAGATTTGTTGCTACCATTGCCGCAACTTGAAATAATCATGGCGACCCCGATCAAGGCCATCATATAATAGTGATACTTTTTCATTCTTGTTATGTATTTAGTTTGTTTAAATTCTATTCCTCGGAAGGTGGTAGTATGACTTTGTCCACAACATGTACGATTCCATTGCCAGCAGGTACGCTTGCCAATATTTTTGCACCGCCAACATATACATCATCATCTTTCACCTCAACCGCAGTGTTTTGATCGTTGGCTTGCCCCAATTTTTTAAACTTTTTCAGAAACTCCTTATCATACTTGCCAGGGGTAACATGATGCTTCAAGATATTGGCTAAAGCATCCTTATTTTCTGGCTTTAGCAGGTTTTCCACAGTTCCTTCGGGTAGCGCATCAAAAGCTTCGTTCGTAGGTGCAAATACCATCAATGGCCCTGCATTGACCAAAGCATTTTCCAAATCTGCAGCTTGTACCGCCGCAACCAAGGTTGTATGATCAGGTGAGTTTATGGCTATGCTCAATACCGTAGGGGTAGATTCATCATTTTGGATAAAGGCTTGTCCTTGCTCTTTGGATACTTCCACACCAGTAGTTGATACCGGTTCGGTTTTAGTTTTAGTATTGCACGCCGTTACCATAAATAAAATCAGTAATGGTACAAATAGTTTCATGGTTGATTCTTTTGTTTTCATATACATTAGAGTTTAGAGGGTTCTGAAAAATTCCAGCAATGAACGTGTCTGTTCAACCGTAAGGTTTTGATTCGACATCGCAGCACCATTAAATTCTACCAAAAGGTCTTTTGCACAGCGATCTTCTTCGGTCATCAGCTTTGGGTCAAGAATCATGTTCATAACCCATTCTGGGCTTCTTCTATCAAGAATCCCTTCCATTTTTGGCCCTATGAAACGTTTGTCGGTTTTATGGCAAGCGGTACAATTGGTTTTGAACAGTTCGGCCCCTTTCGTTACCATATCATCATCAATCTCTGAATCTAGGGTAATTTCCTTTATTTGGCCTACTCCTTTATTATCCAATGTAATTCGTTGGGAAGCAGGCACTTTATCGGTTTTAGGAGCTGCTTCTTCCACTTTCTCGGTAGATTTGGTTCGGTCCACACTAAACCCATCTTTCTTTTTCGCTTCTTTACCTCCACAACTAAAAAGGAAAAAGGCACATAAAACTGAATAAAATGCAATATTTACTTTCATAGAAGGCTATTTTTAATAATTTTTCAAAAATAACTCCTCTTTAATGCTAAAAACATGATATATGTCATATAGAAGATAAAAAAGTCTTTTAATCTTTATATTTGTTGAAAAATCTTGCTTATGCTTTCCACTTCTACTAAATATGCCCTAAAAGCCGTACTTTATCTTGCGGTTAATTCTTCTGAAAAGAAGAAGATTTTAGCAAAGGATATTAGTAATCCTACCAATATTCCAAAAGCATATTTATCAAAGCTATTACAGGAACTGTCACGACATCAAATTGTATCCTCCGTTAGAGGGCCAGGTGGTGGATTTTATATGACACCTGAAAACATTAAAGTTCCATTAATAGAAATTGTAAAGGTCATAGATGGTGATAGTCGACTTAATTCCTGTATGTTGAGCCTTAGTGAATGTGATGAGGAGCGCCCATGTCCTATACATCACCTAATCGGTAATGCCAAGACAAATTTTGTTAAAAACCTTGAACAGCATCGTTTAAAAGATTTGATTGAAAGTATACAAAGTGGCAAGTCTGTTTTACCACTTTAACAGCATAGTCTTTAATCGGTTTCCCTTAAAATTTCAGGTTTGAAACATTTATGGTTTTATACTTCTAAAGCAAAGAGTAAATATGAAAACTAAATCTAAATTCAACACTACTCTTTATCTATCTGAATCCCAATATCGCCTCTTAAAGACAAGACAAAAGAAAGTTTGAACGATACCAAAACTAATCTATTGGAAGAGACTCAACATCCATGTCCGACGAACTGTAAAAAGGGGAAAACATATACGACTAAAGATGTATCCGCTATTTGCAAAATGATTTAGCTATCCTTTAAGAAACAAATAACAAGACCCATTCTATCACGCAGACGGCAATTACAATTGCGAAGGTGATAAATGCCTGTGCCCATTGTGCAGAGTAAGCAGCGTCATATTTTTAGAAATGAAAAACCTTCCAAAGCTTAATTTGGAAGGTTTTTATATTATTAAAGGCGAACTGTGCTAAAAAGCAAAATTAATCGATGCGAACGCATTTCTGCCCGGAGCGAAAATTGGAACATTGTTCCCTCGTACCGACCTGTTTAAATGCTCATAATAGTTTTCATCAAAAATATTGTTGACCCCTGCTGTTATTTTGGCCCCTTTCGTCAGTTGATAAGCCACTTGAACGTTCAATAATGAAAAGGCTGGAGTTTCTGTCTCCCCAAACTCCCGTGATATTCGAGACTGTTGCATGACATGCCTAAATACCAATTCGGGTTGAAGTTTACCATCTGCATAATTACCTATTAAACTGTACCTTAAATCTAAAGGAGCTATTTCTGGTAGGGGTTCATTACGTTCCAAATCTTTTGCATAGGTATAGGCAATACCCAATTGATGTTGTAGGCCTACCAACAATTCTTGGTTCCAACTCAATTCAAATCCTGTTTTATAGGCATCCTCTATATTGACAAATTGCCGTACCCCAGGACTCGTTGGTAATCTGGGAGATAGGTCATCATCAATAAAAGAAGAAATGAAGTCTTGTAAATACCCAGCAAATACATCAACGTTTATATTCGTATGATCGCTTTTCCATTGAAAAGTTACATCCAGTTGGTTGTTGATCTCTGGATCAAGTTGTGGATTGCCCAACAATTCAAAAGGATCTTGACCTACCGGAAAAAAGTTGATAAAACGTTCGGTAAGCCCTGCGCTACGCTGTGCTCGCCCCAACCATATGCCAAAGGTGACATTCTTGCCCGTATTAGTGGTTGCGCCCAAACTAAAACTCGGATTGAACTGTGAAACACGGGTATCGCCATTGGCTTGTACAAACTCATCGGCAGCATCATTAATATCTGCTGTATTTAGCTCTAAGCGAGTAGAAAAAACCAATAGGGTCTTATTTAGATTCAAGTGGTATTCACCAAACATACTACCCTTGGCAATATAACCATCTTGCCACGCATTATCTTCGAACGTACGGCCCGCATTCGGTCCCATCAGAAATTCACGTATTCGTATGCCTTCTGCCCCTTCACGCCTAAAATCTGCACCGGCAAACAGGTTTGATTTCTCAAAGTTCCAGACACCTTCGGTTCTACCTCCAAAATTGTAAGTGGTAGCATTCGTTTGCGCATTTAACATCCTTGGATCTAAAGGTTTTAAAAGATTATCCATTAAATGGTCTACAAATGAACCGAATATGGTGGTATTCCACGAACTCAGGTTTTTTTTATCAAAAGTCATATCATGTCTGGCATTGAATAGCCAAGTATCATCATCTCTCAAATCCATCGGTAAAGCAGGAAAATCAGCATCTCTAGCGACATTGTAAATAACCGAAAATCTGATTTGGTTGCTATCCGTAATTCTAAAGCCCATATTGGTACCAAAACTTCCACGGTTAAAGTCAGCAGCTATGGTCTGACCATTTCCTGCTGTATAATCGTTGCCTTCAGACCAGGAACCAAATAATGAGATATCATGGTTGTCGCCACTAAAACCTAGTTTTCCCTCATTTCTAAATACTGTTCCATTACCTTCATATCCGCTTGAAACCCTACCATATATCTCGTCTTGCTCTGTGAAGCGTAACTTCACGGGCACAAAATTAATAGTCGCCCCAAAACCTGTTCCAAAGCGAAGGGCATGGGGGCCCTTGAGCACCTCGATTCTATCTAATATGTTTGGAGCCATTTGGCTTGTAGGCGGATCCATACGATTTGGGCAAGCTGCTGTCGCACCCTGTGCACCATCTAGTACAATGTTCAATTGGTCGTATTTAAACCCTCTAAATACGGGGTCAAAACCATAATTGCCCCCTTTTCTAATACTGTTTAACGCTGGGTTCTGGTTGAGTACGGCAGCACCGTCATGTGCCAGTTGTTCTTGATAGCCCATCTTCAATCTGTCATTAGGCTTTTCATTAGGCCTAAGTGCAATCACCGTTACCGGATACAAATTGACCATGACACTTTGCCGGTAAAAAACTTTATCACGGAATAATGTCAAGACCTCTTCGTCATCTAAGGTCCATTTTCCATAATTGATGTGTGAAAAGATAATGGAATTCTTCTCATCATATGAAACTTGAAAGTTTCCATTTCCATCTGTTATTCCATTTTGAATTCCGTATTCAAAAGTTGCCCCTACAATTGGCAGGGTATTATTCTTATCCAATAATTTAATTGTGCTGGTCTCTTGGGCTACCATAGAAAGGAAGCCCATATAAATTAGGGCGACCAGCCACCCTTTATAGTTTCGTGTAGATTTCATAATCGTAATTTGATAGTTCAACTTTTGCACGCTCCATTGTTATCAGCAAAATCGATGGTGCTTGCAGCTATTTGATTCCTAGATTCAGGCGGTTTGGGGAGGTTGAACTAGCTCAAAAACCAAAAGACGCCCATTGAGCGAATTATGGTATAAAAAAGAAGATTTTACGATAAAGATATAATTGTCCATCCTTTGAATAAGGCTGTCCACTTGGTCAAATGTAATTTGGGGGATTTCCATTTCCTGGGACGTTCCGAACGGATTTTCTTCATTCTGTTCGGTTTCCTTTGCTATCATTACGGCGAGATAACATTTACCATTACATTGAAGCTGGGGTTTATCTTTGTTCTCACAAAGAACATTTGAGATATAATCATAATTAAGTATATATTCCGCAACTGGCCAAAGTGGCTTGACCAACATAAGAATAGCAACAAAACAGATTACCAAACTTTTCATGCGAACAAAAGTACAGTACCTTTGAAGGTGGAAATATGATAAATGTCAATATAAAAGACTTACTTATCCTTTATTTCATGATTACCTAGTATTCTTGCAAATAGAAGGATTTATTTTGCATTTTATCCAACAATCTTAATTATGATTGGTAGCATGTCATTTGGGATAACAGCTTAACTTAAAGTAGCTATTGATTTAAGACTTACTTTTGTCTTCTTCGACCAATTTGTCATTCTTCCAGATACCTTGGGTGACAACTTGGTTATCAGCACCATAAAACACACCTTCGCCATTGCGTTTGTCATCTTTCCATTGGCCTGTATATTTTTCTCCATTAGGCCAATAATAGGTGCCATATCCGGTTCGTTGGTCATTTATGTAATTTCCTGAGTAGTGTTCGCCATCTGCCCAGTAAAAGTTCCCTTCACCATGGCGTTGGTTATCCTTCCACTCTCCTTCATAGCGGCTCCCCGTATTCAACAAAGCTATACCATAACCATTGGCCTTATTATTTTTCACTTCGCCCACATAATGAAACTGACTACCTTTTTTATTGGTGAACGTTATGTACTCACCAAAAGACTTTCGCTGTAGCTGCCGTTTTATACCCACCAGTTCTACTTTGGTTTTCTCTAAAACAAAGTTCAAGGAATCGTACTGTTTAATTTCTCTGGGGATACTGGAAATTCGAACATTTTGAATGGAATCCAAAGAATCTTTTTCTGTCAAGTCCAATTCAGAAAATTGTTGGCTCCTGTTTAGGTTGGATAACTTTTTGGCAATATCAATACGCAGCTGTATTCCAGAAGCTTCTTCTACATCTTTATCCGACAGCTGAGAAGTATACGCATTTATGGCTGAATCGTATTCACCAAGTACGAGCAAAGAGTCGATACGCAGTAACTCGTCATACTCGCTTACCTTTTTAAACATGCCCGAAGCCTTATCCTCAGAAGTTTTTAATTGCTTTTTTAAGCTGGTAATCTTAAAAAATCCGTATGTAGCTATTAACACCATAACCACCAATAAAATCATTCCAATATTTTTTGCCTTATTCATAGCTTATGTATTGTTCTTTGTATTGGATAGTGTTTTAGTCATCTAAGTGAATAGCAGGAAGTTTGTTTTTGACTTTTCTGATATCAGGTGAAAAGTAAACATGGAAACGCATGGTCCAACCCTGTTTAAATATGCCTGCATTTTCTAATGTTTGTCCCTTCGAATACATCAATCCTGCGGCCAATGTTAATCGTGGAGTTACAATATAGCCCAAAGTAGTGGTCAAGCGCAAATCTTCCATAACACTACCGACCACTTCTTTACCACTTTGCATAATCAATTCTGCTTCCGGTGAAACGTAAAGTGTCCTTGGTACTAGTTTGTGATTGGTCAAAGGGACTTTTGCCCTGAACATGTAACGCCATCGATTCCTAAAAATATATTCGCTGTTTTCCTCAAAACCTTGGGTCCATCGATGCTCAATCCTGATCCTATGGTATATCATGGCACTGTACAGAGGTTGTGCAAATTGGTACTGATGCCAGATACGCCATTCGGGAACGACATTTCGTTCCGTAGAATTTTCATCAGTATTAAAATTTATGCGCACTACCCCTCCAAGACTAAAATTGACCTTTTTTGAATAAATATATCCGATAGCATGTCGATTATATATTTGACCTATTTGACCAATAAACGGAGTATCTTCGGTTTCTTCAAAGCGAACATGGGTTTGGGCATCCCAAAATAGACGTTTTGATATACGGATATTGCCGTAAGAATTAAACCATACTCTGGTAACTGGGTCTTTAAACTTGGATTCTTCTGGAAGCACTTCACCATCCTGAGCCACCATCGTGGATACAAAACACGACAAGCACAAAGCTGAAAACCAAACTATATTCTTACAATATACCTTCATTTCTCAGTTTTGCCAAGGGATTCTAAATTGAACAACTGTATAATCACCAATGGATCTTGTTCCCTTTTAAGTTTGCGTTCCAACCTTGAGGTATCTTCATCTCGCATTTCCAACATACGCCGGTGCGTATTGTTCAACAATCCGACCAGTTCTTCAACATTGTCACAATCAAGCTCTGTTTCTACCCTGTCCAATATGTGTGGGATCAATACTCTTTGGTACGCAGAGGTTATACGTTTTTTCACCTCTTCATTCATTATGTTTGCCATAAACGGGTTCCAAATGGCATCTTGATACTTTTCCTCAATAACTTGCATCCTAGCTGGTTGCTGTGCCAGTGCTTTGGTCAGCGTATCCATAGACTCAAAGCAACCCACTAAATGATGACCAAGCTTCATTTTCTCTTTGGTCTCATCCATTTTTGAATATCGGGTAAGGTTTTCTTCTGAGGTGGATTTTATTTTTTCGAAGGACTTCATGTACCTTGATGGCAATTCATCTGACAAAGAATCCAAATCTTTGTTCAGTTGATTTACCTGTGCTATTATCTTCTCTTCCAAAGCAATAAACTCCTGTTGTCGTTTATCCTTGGTCAGTTTATCGTTTAAGACCTGTTGAATGGAATCTAAACTGAACGTAGCATAGTGTGCCATTTGATAAATTGACGCTATGTTATTTTGGGTAAAATCAAAGTCCGGCGCTATTGGTCCTTTGAAGACCTTGTTTTCATTTTCTTGACCGCCAACAATTATTTCGGTGGAAGGTTTTCCATTTGGCCATACATATTCAATCAATTCGTCAATTGGAACGTATTGAAGAATATTCGATTCATGAAAACCCAAAATATTTTCCAGGGGATCAACAAAGTTTTCAGAAATGGCGACAACAACGGAATGTAGGAATTGGGCATCTTCATCGGCCATTTTCAAAATGGTCAATTGTGTGTTGTTCAATAATGAACCACTTATCAATTTGGACTTTTGATATAATGTTTTTACGGAATCCATTTGTTTGGATTCTAAAGAATCTATAGGGTAATAAGGAACTTTGACCTTAAACTCCGGATAGAAAGCTGATTCACCTAATTCAGATAAAACACCATCTATCTTTCCATAATATGTGGCGTTTGTCGTAAGTGATTTATTGATAGCACTTTGTGACAAATCAAAAGTGTCGCGAGATTGCTGTATGACATCAAGAATCTTTAGATAGTTATCATCCAAGGTGATGATTTTTTCGTCAAGAATCCTGCTTTGGTAAAGGTTGATTACTTTGTTTTCACCATCTGTATTTAATTCAATCTTCTCTAAACGACCATCTTTAAAATACCAGCGTTCCACCACGTCAATGTCATCTTCGGAATAAAGTGTCCACTCGTCATGTGCCAATCCATTGCGCAAAAATCTACCCACCAGTGTTGTACCTTCACTTTCAATACGGAAACTTTTTTGGGGCACTCCGTTGTTAAATTCAATGGCACTCTTGAACAGTACTTCATCTACCTCGGAGTCTTTGATGCGGTTTTTGGTTATGGTCCATGTTCCATCAGGTTTTCCATTGTCCAAAATACCTTCCGCTTCTTCTTGCGTTCCTGTAATGTTCAAAATGTATTGATAATCCAATACCTGCGTAATACTATCTGACTGGAATTCGCCGAACTGAAATTTCCAATATCCGTTAGGGTAATTATCTTTAAACACCCCTTTGAACAAGAAAGAATAGTCACTTTTTGCCAATAAAGCGCCGAGGTTCGAACGTTGCAATTGAAACGGGCCGTCCAATACAGTATCGTTTTCTACCATTTTGTATTGAAAGTCCGCCATGCCTTTATACTTTCCAACTTTAAGGCTGTCCCTATAGGAAACGACCTGACAGTGGGCAATCGTTGAGAAAGAAGCAAATACTAGGATAGCTACCCTCCTGACCAGTAAGTTCTTTATTGGATTATTCGACATTTTCCTTTGGTACTATAAAATATACGAACGGGCTAAAGCCTTTAAACATATCATCCATCATAAGCTTATACGTAGGGATTGGAGAAAAAGATTATATTTTTTGTTAAAGGGACATTACTTTTTCCAGTTCTTCAATTTGATATCAATTTTTATAAAAAAAAGAAATTTAGAATGCCTACTTATTGAGATTCTATAAGGTACTTGAAAATAGTATCATAACTACTTGAACACCCCGATTTTGTAAACTCTCGGTCAGTTTTACGACAAAGAACAAAACAGACCCAACATGAGAAATTTATTCTTAGTCTTCATTTTACACGTATTTGCTAATAGTGTTCATTCACAAGAGATGACAGCTGATGGACTCCACGATATCATAGTAAAACAGGCGGACACGGTGAAAACCAATGGAAACTCATATCAATTCTCGATTAAAAAAGTGGTATTGATTTGTGTTTTTGATGAAAATGCCAATCGGATGCGCATTATTTCCCCTATTGTAAAACGTGAGCGTATTGGTGAAGAAGAGCTGTTGAATGCCATGGTCGCCAATTTCCATTCGGCACTGGATGTAAAATATGCACTGAGCGATGAAATTATCTGGTCTGTTTTTACACATCCACTCAAAGAACTATCGGAGCATCAGGTAGAGGATGCCATTAAACAGGTATATGCAGCGGCGCTTACTTTTGGAGGGTCTTATTCAAGTACTGATATGGTTTTCCCGGGAAACACAAAAAAAATAGAGAAACCCAAACCCCAGATTTTGAAAAAAATCTAAAAACTGTATTCAGGAATTTTTCCCACTACTCCTTCGAAAAAATTATGGAATACTTTAAAATCCTCTTGCATTTCCCCGGTAGGATAAATTGCTTTTGAAATCTTCACCTGTTTTTTCCCAAAATCAAACGCAACGGCCACTATGGGAACTTGGGCCATTACTGCTATATGGTAAAATCCTGTTTTTAGTTCCGAAACTTTTTTACGCGTACCTTCCGGAGCCAAAGCAAATCTAAAAACCTTGCGTTCTTTAAAAATGTTTACAATGCTTTCAACGGTATTGGAACTTTTTGAACGATCAATCGGCGCTCCTCCGGTCCATCTAAAAAACCATCCAAATGGAGGTTTAAAGAGACTTCGCTTACCAATATAATTGATTTCTTCATTGATTACTTTCCGAACCAACAATCCTAAAAAGAAATCCAACCAATGGGTATGGGGAACAACAGCAACAACACACTTATCGACATTCGGAAACCCCCCTATCAGTTTCCAACCTAAAATTTTAAAATATAGAAACTTGTATAGTTTACGCATGGAAGGTGTTTGTTTTGCTTATTGAAAGCAAGACTATATAATAATATGTTCTAGATTTTTTGATAAATGGTTTGTAGGCGTTCTGGGGTCATGATTTGTTTCCAGTCCTTACCCAGTGCATTCTCCCATAACGCTTCCATACCCAGGGAAACGCCAATCAAGGTATCAAAATCATTTTGGGTCAAATCTGCACAGATCCCCTGAGGCAGTTTTATATTATGTTTAGTTAGCATTTGTTTAAAAAGATTCACTCCATTTGGATAAAATTCTTCGAGATGTTGAAAAACAAGACAATTTCCAATCCCATGTTTTATTCCCAAAAGATACGAGAGACCATAACTCATAGCATGTGCAACGCCTACCTGTGAATACGCAATGCTCATACCACCATGCCAAGAGGCCATCATAAGTTTATCTCTAGACTCACTTTCCGAAATATTCCCTAAAAATACATCTTTGCAAAGCTCAAGGGCTTTTTCGCCATAGCTCTGGCTAAATGCGTTCAAATATGTACCGTGCAAAGATTCGACACAATGTATAAAGCAATCCATTCCTGTATAAAACCATTGTTCTTTAGGAACGGTTTTTGTCAAATTTGGATCTAAGAGCACCTGATCATATGTTGTATGATCTGAATTTATTCCAAGTTTTTTTTCTGGTCCCAATAGTACTGTTGTTCTTGAAACTTCGGCCCCTGTTCCACTTATTGTGGGGATTCCAACATGATATATGGAAGGACTGCTAACCAAATCCCAACCTTGATAGTCTTTGGCCTGTCCCTTGTTATTAAGAAGTATAGCAACAGCTTTTGCTAAATCCAGAAGTGTGCCCCCTCCTATACCCACAATCCCAGATGGTAATTCACTGAAACTTTCTCTAATTTCATGTACTAAAGCATCCACTTGCTCTGTTTTAGGTTCCTCTTCCGCAGAAACAAAAATTAACCTGTCGTTGAACATCAATGGCATGCTCATCGCGAGTTCCTTGTTCTCAAAATAATCGTCCACTAAAAAGATGAACGGAGCATTGGAATTTCTTCGCTTGGGCAACAAAATATCTCCTAACTGACTAAAACTGCCTTGTCCAAAAACCACTCTAGGAACCATTGGAAAATTACGGTATGTAGTTTTCTTCTCTAACTTTATTTCGCTTTTCTTCAAATTGTTTTCCGTCTTATACGTTATCCAAATACTTTAAAATTTCTCTAAGGCTGTTCAGTTTTAAGTGGTTGTTTATTTGTTCGGAATCATTTACCATTTCATGTACCCATGTTGTATGAAAAGGAATATGGATGGCTTTGGCTCCAATATTCAATATAGGTAATACATCTGACTTTAAAGAATTTCCTATCATTAAAAACTCTTTGACATCAATTTCCAAATGCTCCAATAGGTTACTATAATTTTGTTCTTTTTTATCGCTAAGGACCTCTACGTGATGAAAATATTTGGAAATCCCGGATTTTTCCAGCTTTCTTTCCTGATCTAAAAGATCGCCTTTGGTGAGTACAATTAATCTGTATTTATTTTCCAGTTTGGCCAAGACCTCTTCCACTCCATCCAATAATTCAACGGGATGCGATATCATCTTTTTTCCCAAATCCAAAATTTTGGAGATTGTTTCCTGGGGTACTTTATCATTTGATAAATCCAATGCGGATTCTATCATGGAAAGCATAAACCCTTTTATACCATAGCCATAAAGGGGCAAATTATCCATTTCCATCTTAAAGAGTTCTTGGTCAATTTTGTTTTTGGTCTCATACCCTTCCAACAACTCCGTAAATCGCTCTTCCGTATCCCTAAAATAGGTTTCGTTCACCCACAAGGTGTCATCGGCATCAAAACCAATAACCTTTATATCCTTAAAATCTATTTCCATGCCTTTTTTGCTCGCTCTAGGTCTTCTGGTGTATCAATCTCTATACCAGCTACGTGCGTTTCGACCATTTTTATTTTTTTCCCGTATTCCAAAAACCGAATTGCCTCTATCTTCTCCTTAGCCTCTAATGGAAGCATGGGCAACCGTTGAAAATCCAACAAGGCCCTTTTCCTAAAAGCATATACCCCCTTGTGCTTGTAATAGGTGGCTTCACTATTCTTGTCTCTTGGATATGGAATTGGTGAACGTGAAAAGTAAAGCGCAAAATCCTGATTGTCCACGATAACTTTCACTGTATTCGGATTGGAAATTTCGTCCCAATCGGTTATTGGCGTCATTAAGGAAGCTAAGTCGATTTCCTTTTTTTCATCTTGGTGAAATACCTGTATTACTTTCTGTAAGCTTACTTCGTCTATGAACGGTTCGTCACCTTGAACATTGACCACAATATCAACATCCAGTTCCGTAACTGCTTCAGCAATTCTATCACTGCCACTTTCGTGCTCATTTACACTCATAAGTACATGTCCGCCTATGGCCGAAATCGTATCAAAAATTATAGCGCTGTCCGTCACTACATAAACCGCATCAAACAATCCAGTTTGGATGGCCGCTTCATAAGTTCGTACGATTACAGGTTTACCTTCCAGATCTTGCATAAGCTTAGCCGGAAACCTTGAAGCTTGGTACCTAGCGGGTATCATTGAAATTATTTTCACGAGTATTTGTTTAAAATGTGTGAAATCATTTTCTGGGTCTCAGTTTACGATATATCCTGAATATTATGAATAAAATAATAATGACTAGAATTGCTGCAATCGGTGGCACCAAGATTGAAGCGGTCGAGACTGCTACAGCAGTTCCCGTTTCAATTGTTGATATTACGGGATTTGCCACACCTCCTGTTGTAGTACTAGAGGTCACCCTCCCTACAGCATTGGCTCCTTTTATGGCTGTTGCAGTGCCGCCCCCTGCGATAATGGCCAAGGACCATGTTATGACCGGGTCTAAATTTGCCACGGTAGATACCATCACAGCAGTACCTGCAATCGCTGCCAAGGGTACGGCAAGACTATCCAATAGATTATCCACCCACGGTATGAAATAAGCAAAAATCTCTACGATCATTGCAACACCCAACATGATCAATGCCGTTAAACTTCCTATCCATTGCCAATTATCATTAAGTTCCCAAACACCCAGATACGCTGCAAAACTTAAGGCAAAGAGTGGCAGAAATACTCTAAAACCTACAGAAGCGGCTAGGCCTATGCCTAAAAAAATACTTATGATAGTGTCTGGTGACATCCCCATGATTTTGACTAAAATAGGTTATTCTCAGTCAACAAAAAAATCATCTTTAAATCCAATAAGAAATAGTTTTTCTTTAGATCTGGTGACCGCTGTATACAGCCATCGTAAATAATCCTTGTCCACGCCATTGGGCAGATAGGGTTGCTCCACAAAAACAGTGTTCCACTGCCCTCCTTGGGATTTATGACAAGTTATCGCATAGGAGAATTTAACTTGTAGTGCATTAAAATATTTATTGTTTTTTACTCCCATAAACCTCTTGTATTTAGACTTTTCGTGTGCGTAGTCCTGAAGCACTTCTTGATAGAGTCGGTTTCCCTCTTCATAGGAAAGTGATGGTGTCTCTGCATTGATCGTATCCAACAAAAGAACAGTTTCAAACGGTCTCTGATTAGGGTAATCTACCATTTTCACCTTTACTTCTGCAAATGAAAATCCGTACAAATCTACTATCGAAAACAGTTCCAGAATCTCTATAATATCTCCATTGGCGATAAACCCGGCTTCCGAGTTAGGTCTTAACCAAAAATAATTGTTCTTCACCACCATCATAAAATCCCCTACCGCTATCTCATTATCCAGAAAAAGTATGCGTTCCCTTATATTTTGATTGTAGAGATTTGCCCTTTTATTGGAACGAACGATAATCGCGGTTTCCTCTTTCCCATTTTGGTTATAGGCGGTATCGATAGCTTCCTGAATTTCCGTGCCATCGATCAATCTAATGATATCTTTAAAAGGATTTACTTCAAATTTAAATTCTTCAAAAAAATAGGATTGAAGCTGTTCCCTTAGATTGGTGGCATTATATAGGATTCCCGAATCACTTGTTTGCCGCATTACCTCATCCAATTCCAAGCATTCAACTTCTTTGTTGTAGTTCAATGAAAGCCTTTGTTCTTCCATAGCGGGGCTCAAGTCTAGTTTTACAGGTGGTAACTGGGCAGTATCACCGATCAACAGTAGTTTACAATTATGACCGGAATAGATGTAGAACATTAAATCATCCAATAACGAACCATTTTCGAAAAGTTTGGAATCTGCAGGGGTATTGGGAATCATGGAGGCTTCATCGACAATGAAGAGCGTGTTGCGATGCTTATTGGGGGCTAAAACAAACTGAATACCGTCTCCGGTCTGTTTTTTTGGAAAATATATTTTTTTATGGATGGTAAACGCTTTGTTACCTGAATAAACGGACATCACCTTGGCCGCCCTACCGGTGGGAGCCATTAAGACTGCGCTCATTTTCACTTTCCAAAGACTGCTCACCATAGTTCCTACCAAAGTCGTCTTTCCAGTACCAGCAAATCCTTTCAATAGAAATACTTCCTCTTGTTTCGTATTCAATACAAATTTTGAAAGTTTTTCTAAAGCCACCCTTTGTTTTAAAGTTGGCGTGTGCGGAAATTTTTCCAATAAGATGGCTAAAAAAGCGGTCGGTTCAAAATTGTTCATACGCTTCTAAATATAGGGTGGATTTTTGGAGCAAAAAGTTTCGTGATTAAAAAAAAATTGTAGATTTGTCTGTAACCGCTAAATTAATTCAGAAAGACAGTATTAGTATGTTAAACTTAATCATTATTGTTTTAGTTATATGCCTTTTGACCCTAGGCCTTGTATTCTTGATAGACAGATTTTTACCCCAAAAAGTAAAGCCAATTCTTGTTATTGTTTTCGGACTTTTAAGTATTTTCTTAGGATATCAAATTTATCAATCTATAAATGCACCTATTGAATTCAATAAGGTAAGAAAAGAAAGATTTACCCAAGTCATAGCAAAACTAAAAGACATTAGAGATTCCCAAGAAGCCTATAGAACGGTAAATGGAAAGTTTGCAAAAGATTTCAACAGTCTTATCCAGTTTATCGATACCGGAAGCTACACCATTACACAGCAAAGGGATTCCTCATTTATGCGTTTTGATAAAACATATCAAATCGAACTTCAAAAAGATACTGTTATCATCGACACTCTTGGATTGGTTAAGGTCAAAGATTCATTGTTTAAGAACGATTTAAGCTATAAGACAATGATGAACGTTCCTTATGCGCAAGGAGATGAGAAATTCGAAATGAAAGCTGACATCATAGACAAACAGGGATTCAAAGCGCCAGTTTTTGAGGCCAAAGTCAAGAAAAATATTATTCTTTATGACCAGCCTGAAGATTTGTTGGCAAGAGAAAATGCACACCAAAGTGTTGAAGAGGTCAATGGTACAGAAATAAAAGTAGGTTCTCTTACGGACGTAAGTTCAAACGGTAACTGGCCTCCAATTTATGACAGAAAAGATAAGTAAGATAACGAGTCCAGACACAGATAACACTTTTAAAAAATTGTCCATTCAGGTTGGCCTGAATGGACTTTCTTTTTGTGTTTTAGACACAATCTCCAATACAGTATTGGCTTTTGAAAAAATAGATTTCAAAACCGCTTCTACCCCGTATTTACTTCTCAAAGAGTTAAAATCAGTTTTAAACCAACAGACAAAACTTGACAAAGATTTTGCAGAAGTTGTTGTCATTCATAAGAATGCATTGTTCAGCTTGGTTCCCAAAACACTTTTTAATAAAGAAGAACTACCGAATTATCTTAAGTTCAATGCCAAGATAATGGCAAATGACCAGATTGTTTTCGATGAAATTGTCAATCACGACATCGTCAACGTTTATATTCCCTTTACCAATGTCAATAATTATATTTTTGAACTCTTTGGTGAATTCGAATTTAAACATAGCGGTACAGTTCTGATAACCATGTTATTAAACCAGACCAGAACGTCTACAGAACCGACCTGCTATGTTCAAGTCTCCAAAAAAGAAATGGAAATTGCTGTAATCGCTGATAAAAAAATACTTTTTTACAACCATTTCGAATACAAGACCAATGAAGATTTTATCTATTACCTACTCTTTAGTCTAGAACAGTTACAATTGAATTTGGAGAAAGTACAATTAAAATTATTTGGGCTTGTAGAAGAAGATAATCCCATCTATGAGCTGTGCTACAAGTACGTAAAAAATGTCTCTGTATTTATTCCGAAAAATAGCATTTTCCCAGTAGAGGATATAGAGGGAAAAACATTTGATTTCACATTATTAAGTGCCTTATAATGCGAATCATATCTGGCAAATACAAGGGAAAAAGACTTGTTGCACCCAAAAAACTTCCAGTTAGACCAACAACAGACATGGCCAAAGAAGGATTGTTCAATATACTGAACAATAGATTTTACTTTGATGAACTGAAAGTAATCGATCTCTTTGCAGGTACTGGAAATATTAGCTTTGAATTTGCATCTAGAGGAGCCAAAGAGATTATTACAGTCGATAGCTACTCAGGATGCATCCAATACATTTCAAAAACCGCAAAAGAACTTGATTTTTCCATCACTACATTAAAATTTGACGTTTTCAAATACCTGGGAAAAACCAAGGAAAAGGCTACTATCATCTTCGCAGACCCACCTTATGATTTTGAGGATGGAAAGTTTGAGAGAATCATAAATACAGTTTTCGAAAGAGAATTGCTATTGGAAAATGGGCTTTTAATCATTGAGCATTCTGATCAAACTAATTTATCCCAACACGAACATTTCTCGGAGAGCAGAAAATATGGTGGAAGTATTTTTAGTTTTTTTGATTCTAAAAGTTAATAATTTTAGCCTTTAATCGAAAAACAGTTTTATTCCATAATCCTTGTGCTGTGATTTCGTTTACAGTAAAGAAACCATAACCTCATAATAACATGAAATATTTAAAACTATTTTTTCTATCGACTTTACTCATCTCTTTTATTTCCTGTAGCGATGATGATGAAACCCCACAAATAGATTCCGATTCTTTGTTGGGAACTTGGACAATGATCTCTTTGGACGCAGATACTGATTTAGATGGAAACTTTTCCATAATAGATATCGAAAGTTCTACAAATACCGTCGGCGAAAATTTTGACTACGACCTTACCTTTACGGAAACTGGATATACCGTAGAAGGCAGCTACGACCTTGTCACTACTGGTACAACAAATGGACAACCAATCAATGATACCACATCCATCACAGATGTATCAGAATCAGGTACGTATACGTTGGATGGAAATACGATTACCGTTGATGGTGACTTGTACGAATATGATATAAATGAAGTAGATTTAAGCGGAGTATTAACCGACCAATCTGCAAAAGTTTCTTTAAATTCCAATGGACAATTGGTAATAGATCAAATTATAGATCAAAACGTCAACGAAGAAGGTATTATGTTTACAGTCAAGATAGACGCCACCACAATTTGGAGAAAAAAATAGATGCTATTACTTTATGTATAATTTTATAATCAACGTCCACCATTTTTTAAAAAATGGTGGACGTTGATTTAAAAAAGCAGGCCATAAGCCGGATTCTGTACATCCCTAAAGGAAGTTCCTTATCATTTATCTAGACTTTCAGTTACCCAAAAGTTCCAACCGCCTACCCTCCAATTTGGGCGTGCAGCCCTCAAACATTGGTTTACATGACGTTTCACCGCATAGAGTTTACCTGATTTCACTACAGCCTAACTGTACTTGCTTTCTGTTGCACTGGTCCTCATCTTTCGATGGACGGGCGTTACCCGCTATGCTGCACTATGGTGTCCGGACTTTCCTCCTTGTCCCAAACTTGATTTGGGACCTCTAAAAAAATGTTGCCAAATTCAAAGAGATGCCGAAACAAGTTCGGCACAAGACGATAAGGTGGCCTGCTGGCAGCAAAGGTAAAGTAATTGTTAATAAAAAATAGCTTACTTCTTTAAGCTTAGGCCGCTTTGCTAGCTGCTATTTTTATATTTGTAGAATACAAAATTTTTCCTGATTTGGAACCCTTTGTAGTATCAGCTCGAAAATATCGTCCCCAAACCTTTAAGGATGTTGTGGGCCAAGAGGCTATTACCAATACGTTGCTAAATGCCATTGATAATAACCATTTGGCGCAGGCGCTTTTGTTCTGTGGACCAAGGGGCGTAGGGAAAACTACGTGCGCCCGTATCCTGGCCAAAAAAATTAATCAGGATGGTACCGAACAGGATGATGAAGACTTTGCCTTCAATATTTTTGAACTGGATGCGGCTTCCAATAATTCCGTAGATGATATCCGAAGTCTTATAGACCAAGTACGCATACCGCCACAGGTTGGAAAGTACAAAGTGTATATTATCGATGAGGTGCACATGTTATCCCAATCCGCTTTTAATGCATTTTTGAAAACGTTGGAAGAGCCTCCTAAGCATGCTATTTTTATTCTGGCAACTACCGAAAAACATAAAATTATTCCTACCATACTTTCCCGTTGTCAAATTTTCGATTTTAAGCGAATAACGGTAAAAGATGCAGCTTCATATTTAAAATATATAGCAGAACAGCAAGGAATAGAAGCGGAAGAAAGTGCGCTGCACATTATAGCACAAAAAGCGGATGGAGCCATGCGAGATGCGCTTTCCATATTTGATAGGGTAGTCAGTTTTTCCGGAAAGCAATTGACCCGAAAAGGAGTTACGGAAAACCTGAATGTTCTCGACTACGACACCTATTTTTCCAGTACCGACCTTATCCTTCAAAATAATATCCCAGAATTACTGATTCTTTTTAACAGAACACTGTCACTTGGGTTTGATGGGCATCACTATATTACTGGTCTTGCCTCCCATTTTAGGGATTTGATGGTCTGCCAGCATCCTGAAACACTTTCTTTACTGGAGGTTGGTGACGATGTAAAAAATCAATATCAAGAACAATCAAAAAAGGCAACTAAAGAATTTTTGCTTCAGGCCTTGGAGATTGCCAACGATTGTGATTTAAAATACAAAACCAGTAAAAATCAACGATTACTCGTAGAATTAACATTGATGAAATTGGCATCCATTACTTTTAATGGAGAAAAAAAAAAGCCTGATTTCATAGTTCCAGCTTCATTTTTTACTGCAAAACCAGTTACAGACAATGATTTGGTTGTTCCAAAAGAAAAAAAATTGGAACAGAAAGTTGCAATCAACGAAGAAGAGCATACAGAATCCAAGACTGAAAGTATTGAACCACCACAGGTCATTGTAGAGAATTCTCCGGTCAAAAAAATTCAATTAAAGAATACTACAAATCGTGTATCGGGATTGTCTTTGTCCAGTATTAAGGCAAAAAAGGAACATGAGAACATTAAATCACCGCCAATTGCAGAAGAAGAGCTTCCAAAAGAACCATTTACGGAAGGTGACATGCAAAAACACTGGAATGATTTTGTACAACAACTTGAAGATGATGGCCGAAAAATATTGGCCAGTAACCTTCAGACCGATGTCCCAAAGTTAAAAGGTGACCACGTAATTTGGATTGAACTTCCAAACGATACCATGAAGAAAGAAGTGGAACGGGAACAAAGCCTGATGCTAAATTATATAAAGGAAAAACTGAACAATTATTCCATTTCACTTCATATAACCGTTAACGAAATCGTAGCAAAAAAGTTCGCTTTTACTCCAGAGGAAAAATATCAAAAGTTAAGGGAAAAGAATCCCGCACTTGATATTTTGCGCAAAGAGTTCGATTTAGATTTTTAATCATCAATTTTCACCACTTATCCTCTATGGAACCTAAATGATTAGTCGTAATACTTTTATCTTTGTTGCGTTCAAAAATTTAATAGAATCCAATGCTAGGACTAAAATTACCTACGGACCCAAGATGGGTGAACATTGTTGAAAAAAACATAGAAGAAATTCTAACAGACCATGCATACTGTGAACAAAAGGCAGCAAGTATGGCGATTTCACTTATTATCGGTTTTCCGGAAAAATCTGAACTGGTCAAAGAAATGACCGCCCTGGCCAGGGAAGAAATGGGACATTTTAATATGGTTCATGATAAAATTCTAAAGCGAGGTTGGGTACTGGGACGTGAACGCAAAGATGAATATGTCATAAAACTGATGAAATTCTTTCCAAAAGGTGGTAGCAGGGAAACACACCTGGTCCATAAGCTTTTGTACGCTGCCCTCATTGAAGCAAGAAGTTGTGAACGTTTCAGGTTACTTTCCGAAGAAATGGGGGATCAAGATTTAGCGGATTTTTATCAAAAATTAATGGTGAGTGAAGCCAATCACTATACCATGTTTTTAAAATTTGCCCGTAAATACGGAAATCGGGAAGAAGTGGACAAAAAATGGCAGCAGCTTTTGGATTATGAAGCAACCTTAATGCAGGACCTTGGCAAAAAGGAAACCATGCATGGGTAACTTTAGGTACTATTCGTAATAAAGTGTTTTTATCATTCCATCGGCCAGTCCAATTTTAGGAACGTTTATTTTTTTGGCCCCACTCCACTTTGCAGCGGACAAGAATATTTTTGTAGCAGGAATTATGACATCTGCCCTATCTTGATTTAGCCCCAATTCGGAAATTCTGTCATCATATGCCATACTGTTCAAAAAGTGATATTGGGCATTCAGCCAAATAAAGGATAAAGGTTGCCCCGTTTTCCTACCTGACATTTTATGGAGTTTATTGATGTTCCCACCTGAACCAATAATCTCAACCTTGCTCTCTTTATCAAAGTGAGGTATAATCCATGCTTTTATTTGATTCCATACGGCATCTTTGACCAAATCATTTAAAATTCTTACAGTACCTATTTTAAACGACTTTGAAGCGAGCAAGTTCCCTTTTTTAAAGACGGTAAATTCGGTGCTTCCTCCACCTACATCTACATACAGATAAGATTTGTCTTTTTTGATCAAGTCCTTTAAATCGGTAGATGCTATGATCGAGGCTTCTTTTTTTCCATCAATAATACTTATTTGGATACCTGATTCCTTATGCACTTGCTCTACTACATCTTGCCCATTATTTGCTTCACGCAAGGCCGACGTTGCACAGGCCATATATTTTTCAACATCATAAACCTGCATCAACAAATCAAAGGATTTCATGGTCTTGATCAACCTAGCTAAATTTCTTTCGGATATCTCGCCTACTGTAAAAGAATCCTCGCCCAATCGTATGGGCACCCGTATCAATTCACTCTTCTTAAATACCGTTGGCTTTTCAGGGTGTTCAATAACATTGTTTATGAGCAACCTAATTGCATTGGAACCAATATCGATAGCCGCAAATTTTCGTATCCTCAATTCAGCAATATTAAGATTCTAACTTTTGCCGATAGTAATCGTAAAGGGCAAACTGGGACCGCAATTCTGGCTCATCCATGTTTTTTTGCCTGTATGCGTTATCGTGCATTTCGGAAAAAATCCTTGCTTTTTGATTGTCCCGCCAAGAAATATCAAAGGTATCGAGCAGTTCCTGCTTAATATCCTCATCGTATATGGGGCATCCTACTTCAACTCTAAAATCAAGATTTCGCGTCATCCAATCGGCAGAGGATATATAAATTTTGGGATTACCGCCGTTTCCAAAAATGAACAGACGCGGATGCTCCAAAAATTTGTCCACAACACTTATTGCTTCAATGTTTTCGCTCATGCCTTCAATCCCAGGAACCAAACAACAAACACCTCTTATAATAAGTTGAACTTTTACTCCTGCCCTACTCGCTTCGTACAGCTTGTCAACCATTTTATAGGACGTTAAACTGTTCATTTTGATTTTTATGTAAGCTGGTTTTCCAACTATGGCATTGGCTATTTCTGTATCGATCAATTTGATAAAAGTCGATTTCGTGTAGTGTGGGGAGACTATTAAGTGCTTGTATTTATTGATTTTATAATTTATTTCGAAGAATTCGAAAACCTTGCCCATTTCTTTAAGAATACCCTCGTGGGCCGTAAATAGCGTATAATCCGTATAGATTTTTGCTGTGGATTCGTTAAAATTTCCCGTACTCACAAAACCATATCGTTTGATACCGGCAGTCTCCTCTCGCTCAACCAAACAAATCTTACTGTGTACTTTGAGGCCGGGTATCCCAAAAATCAGGTTGATTCCTTCCGATTGTAGTTGATTGGCATATTCAATATTAGCTTGTTCATCAAACCTCGCCTGCAGTTCTATTTGTACAGTTACCTGTTTTCCGTTCTTTACGGCATTGACCAGAGCAGATGCAATCTGACTATCGTTTGCCAAACGGTATATCGTAATTTTGATGGTTCTTACTTTAGGGTCCAATGCGGCTTCCCTAAGAAATTTGGTAACGTAGGAAAATGTATGATACGGTGTATAAATAAGGTAATCTTTTTGAGCGATCATCTCCAGCAAACTACCTTTCATGCTAAACCCCTTTACTGGCAAGGGTTCAATCTTTTTATACATTAAATCGTTTCTACCTAAACTTGGAAAGCCCATATAGTCCCTTCTATTGTGGTACCTACCACCGGGAATCACACTATCCGTATCGATAATGTTCATTTTTTCCTTGAGAAACTGAAGCGTGTCCTTATCGATACTTTTATCGTAAACAAAACGAACGGGATCGCTTATTTTTCTATCCTCTACGCTCGATGAGATTTTCTCGATAAAACTTTTGGTCAAATCATTATCGATATCCAACTCGGCATCACGTGTAATTTTGATCATATGCGCCGTAATCGATTTAAACTCGAACATGGTAAAGACGCTATCCAAACAAAACCGGATTAAGTCATCTAAAATGATGATATAGTTTTTATCTCCTTGCTTGGGCAATACAACAAAACGATCTATCCCTTTTGGGATTTCAATCAAAGCATATCTATTGTTACCATGTGCTGCCGCTGATTCGTTATCTGTCAAAACCATTTTAACGGCCAAATAAGCTGCTGTATCCTTTAGCAAGGGAAATTCGGTGAGGTCATTCAAGATGATGGTCATGAGCTCTTGGTTGACCTTTTTAAAAAAGTATTCCCTTATGAACTCGGCTTGGCTTTCATCGATTTCATTTTCATCTATAATGAAGATATTTTTTTCTTTAAGCTCCTCTTCAATACTGTTAAGGATTTCGAGACTTCTTGCTTGTTGGGCGATAACAATTTTAGTGATCTCTTCCAACAAATCTTTTGCTTTCTCGCCCCCTAAAACACTTTTACCTGTTTTACCAACATCAACAATGCGTTTTACCGTCGCATACCTTACTTTAAAAAATTCATCAAGATTATTACTGAAAATACCTAAAAACCTGAGCCTATCGATTAACGGCACATTGGTATCGGCACTTTCCTGCAATACCCTTGCGTTAAAGTGTAACCAGCTTATTTCCCTATTTACGTATTGGTTCTTTGTCTTAATCATGTATTACTTTAAATGTTTTGGAAAAATGACCTGTTCAGTAGCCCCTTTTACTATTTCATCCCACTTGGTAACATAAAATTTAATCTGGACCAATCCTGCAGTAGGAACATTTTCAAGATACTGATCTCCCCATCTATTTGCAAGTGATGTAAAGGCATAATTATGACCAAAAATTAGTACATTACTATACTTGTTATCCAAACCTTCTATAAACCGTTGTACACTATTGCCAGAAAAATCATAAATCTCCTCTTTGACCTGAAACTTATCAAAATCAAAATTCAGGTTACGTAAAAAAACTATGGAAGTATGCAATGCCCTGTTTGCTGGACTGGAATAAGCGAAATCAATATTAAAACCGTTTTTTTTAAACTTAGTCGCAACCAAGTGGGCATCATTGATTCCCCGTTCTTTTAAGGGTCTATCTTTATCCGAAACCTCATAATCCCATGAGGATTTTCCATGCCTGACCAAGATTATCGTTTTCATACTTTTTGGATTTAGGGTTGCAAACGTTCTATTTTCCAGTTAAAATCTTCTTGAAGTGTGTATCGAATGCGGTCGTGCAAACGATTTGGGCGACCTTGCCAAAACTCCAAGGAAATGGGCCTTACCAGATAACCGCCCCAATACGATGGCCTTTCTGGTTGTTTTCCTTCATACGCTTTCTCCAAATCATGCAGTTTTTCCTCCAACATTTCCCTTGACGAAATCACTTCACTTTGATTTGATACAATAGCGCCAAGCTGACTGCCCATAGGCCTGGATTCAAAATAACCATCCGAAAGGTTTTCCGCTATCTTTTCTGCTTTGCCCTTGATAATTACCTGTCGTTCTAAATTGGGCCAAAAAAACGAAAGGCAAACAGAAGGGTCGTTTTCTATGGCCTTCCCCTTTTCACTGTCATAATTGGTATAAAAAATGAATCCTTCGTGGGTATACTTTTTCATGAGCACCACTCTATTTTTAGGGAACCCATCCAGACCAATGGTAGAAAGGGTCATGGCATTAACTTCTTCCAAACCATCAGTGGCTTCAACTTCATAAAACCATTTTTGGAATTGCTCCAATGGATTCTCCTTGATGGAATTTTCTGCTAATTCACTTTTTTCGTACGATTTTCGGTAGTTGCTTAAGTCCTTTTGCATCTTTTGTTCTTGTGATACACAAATTTCCACAAAAGAATGCAGACTAAAAAGATTGATGCACTTTTGTTTTTAATGCTAAAAAGTTAGAGTTCAAAGCATTTTCCATCCTCGGCCAATGCAACATTCGGAAATATTTGCATTGCTTCTTCTTTAAAAAGCTCAATAGATTTGTATCTAGTGGAATAGTGTCCTAAAATAAGACGATTCGCATTGGCTTTCTTAGCGATTTCTGCCGCTTGTTTTGCTGTTGAATGTTTGGTTTTTTTACAAAGATGGGACTCGGTTTCTAAAAAAGTGGATTCATGATAGAGCGTGTCAACGTTTGCTATAATGGGCAAGATGGATTCCTTGTAGATGGTATCACTACAGAATGCATAACTTTTTGGAGGTGATGGGTCCAGGGTAAGCTCTCTATTTAAAACTGTTGTCCCATTTTTCGAAACACCATTCTTCCCATTTTTAATATTGTTGAATTGACTTTTGTCAACTTTATGCTTGGCAACTGCCTCAATATTCAATTTTCTTGGTGCCGTTTTCTCTTTAAACAAAAAACCGTTGGTGTACACCCTATGTTCTAATGGGATTGTATATACACTTATCTGATCATCTTCATAGACCAACTCAGATTCTTTTGAACTTAATTCATGGAATATTAAAGGGTAATTGGTCCATGAGTCTCCTAATTTGAGCAGTAACGTGATAGCCTCTTTAATACCTTTTGGACCGTATATGTGGAGTTCAGATTCTCTGCCCAACAATCGAAACGTGGAAACAAGCCCCGGCAGTCCAAAAAAATGGTCTCCGTGCAAATGCGAAATAAAGATGTGCTTGATTCGGGAAAACTTGATTTTATTTTTCCGTAATTGGACTTGCGTACCTTCTCCACAATCAATCAAAAACATATGGTTTCGTATTTCCAAAACCTGAGAAGTAGGATTGGTAAACGTGCGAGGAGTAGCGGAATAGCATCCGAGAATGGTTAACTTCATCGTGATGGAAAATTAAAAGTGGAAAATGGAAAATTGAGGGTACTTGGGAGGAATGATTATCAATAGTACAATTCTAAGATACGTTTTTAAAAAGCTCATTTTTATATTTATCATACTTAAAGAGTCAGAACTAGCTGATGAATACCAACTACTGACTACTAAATTCCCAAGTCCCGTTCAATCTCTTCCATCTCAATTATATCCTTGGCTTCCTGTATTGAGGGAACCAGACTAATCTCTTCTGGAATCTCATCATAGGACACTTTATCGGTTACCAAGACAAAAGATTTGCCCGAAGCTTTATGCGTATTCGAAACCACCAAAAACTCCAAGATATCATCTGAAGTTAGTGCATTGAATGAAAAAAGATTCAGAATGATGTTGTCGTGCTTAATTTTAGCATACCCATTCTTAAAGTTTTCCAAGAAGGTAGAAATTGATATGTTTTCTTGAAAAACCGTTGTTGTAGTTCCCTCTTTATCGAAAATCATATTACTTAATTTTTGATGCCAACAAATAAATCACGGCCATACGAATAGCAACGCCATTTTCAACCTGTTCCAAGATTATGGCCTGATTGGAATCGGCTACATCACTTGTAATCTCCACTCCCCTATTTATAGGTCCGGGATGCATGATTACAATTTCTTTCTCCAAACTGTTCAGTAGTTTTTTATTGATTCCAAATTGCTGGGTGTATTCGCGTGTAGATGGAAAATAACTGATATCCATTCGTTCGTTTTGTACACGTAGCATATTGGCTACATCGCACCACTCCAAAGCCTTTCGTAAATCTGTTTCAACCTGTACTCCTAGCGATGGGATATGTTTTGGAATCAGTGTTTTTGGCCCACAGACCTTAACATTTGCTCCTTGCAATTTTAAAGCGAAAATATTGGATAATGCCACTCTAGAGTGCAAAATATCTCCAACAATAACAACATTCTTCCCTGCAACTTCTCCTAATTTTTCTCGGATGGAATACGAATCCAGTAGTGCTTGCGTAGGATGTTCATGCGCCCCATCTCCAGCATTTATAATCGCTGCATCTACATGTTTTGACAAAAAAATCCCTGCTCCCGGGTTTGGATGACGCATAACCACCATATCCACTTTCATGGAAAGGATATTATTTACGGTATCTATTAAGGTTTCCCCCTTCTTCACCGAGGATTGGGAGGCGGAAAAATTGATAACATCTGCAGACAAACGTTTCTCGGCCAACTCAAAAGAAAGTTTGGTACGGGTGCTGTTCTCAAAAAAGATATTGGCGATAGTAATGTCTCTAAGCGTGGGAACCTTTTTAATAGAGCGATTGATAACTTCCTTAAAATGATCTGCAGTTTCAAAAATGAGTTCGATATCTTTTTTGTTAAGATATTTTATTCCCAGTAAGTGATTCACACTTAATTCGCTCATTTTTAATTATTTGCTTACTAAATATACACTATCCTTTCCGTCATTTTCTTCCCACATCACCTTTACTTTCTCTTCATTGATCGCATCTACCTGTCGTCCCCTATAGTTGGGTTGGATTGGCAAATGCCTACTGAACCTTCTATCTATCAAGGTCAATAGTTCTATATCCGAAGGTCTCCCAAAAGACTGGATGGCGGTTAATGCCGCTCTTATGCTTCTTCCGGTATAAAGTACATCATCAATAAAAACTACGTTTCTATCCTCGACCAAAAAATTAATTTTGGTAGTATTGGCCTTCAACGTTTTGTCGCCCCTGCCAAAATCATCACGATAAAATGTAATATCCAAAAAACCCAAATCAATATGTTTGACCTTGTATTCCTCTTGAAGAATTTTGGTCAAACGCTCTGCTAAATACACGCCCCTAGGCTGAATTCCTATTAAGGCAGTATTGGTAAAGTCAAGGTGGTTTTCTAAAAGCTGGCAAGCCAAACGATGCAGTATAATGTTGATTTCTTTTGAAGTAAGAAGTACTCTTTGACTCATATGCTTTGCTGCCGACTCTATTACAGGCAAAAGTAAACAATTCTTTAAAAGGTATGAAAATAAAAAAGCCCTGTCCTTAATAGGGCAGGGCTTCTAAAATTACTTATAAAAACTGATTACTTTTTAGAATCAGCTTCCATTTTATCCTTCAACGCCTGTAACTGAGCATTCGCATCACCAAGCGTGGTTTTGGACTCCTCTGCAGCTGCAGCAGCTTTTCTTTTAGCTGTATTTACGTTGCGTTCTTCTTGCTCTCTAAAGATAGCGGTATGACTTGCAACAACACGTTTAAAGTCTTTGTTGAACTCAATGATCTTGAAATCGACCTCTTCGCCTTTTCCAAGCTTTTTGCCATCTTCTTTCTCCATGTGTCTTGAAGGTATAAAACCTACAATATCATCATTGAAAGTCACCGTGGCACCTTTGTCAACGATTTCAGAAATCGCTGCTTTGTGTACCGTTCCTTCCGCAAACTCTTCAGCGTATTTATCCCAAGGATTCTCGGTAGTCTGTTTGTGACCAAGACTTAGCTTACGTCCGTCCACATCCAATTCCAATACTTCAACTTCCAACGTATCGCCAACGGTTACAAATTCTGATGGGTGCTTGATTTTCTTGGTCCAAGAAAGGTCGGAGATATAAATCAATCCGTCGATTCCTTCTTCCATTTCAACGAACACACCAAAGTTTGTAAAGTTTCTTACGATTCCTTTGTGTCTGGAACCTACTGGATACTTAGATGTAATATCTGTCCATGGGTCTGGAGTCAATTGCTTGATACCTAGGGACATCTTACGATCTTCCCTATCCAAGGTCAATACAACTGCTTCAACCTCATCACCTACGCTAACAAAATCTTGTGCAGACCTTAAGTGCGTAGACCAGGACATTTCAGAAACGTGAATCAATCCTTCCACACCTTCGGCCACTTCGATAAAGGCACCGTAATCGGCAATGACCACAACCTTACCTTTAACCTTGTCACCAATTTTTATCTCATCCCCAAGGGCATCCCATGGGTGTTTCTCCAATTGCTTAAGACCTAACTGGATTCTTGATTTGTTATCATCAAAATCAAGGATTACCACGTTTAGTTTTTGGTCTAATTCAACAACTTCGTTCGGGTGGTTGATTCTGCTCCAAGAAAGGTCGGTAATATGGATTAATCCATCAACACCACCAAGGTCGATAAAGACGCCGTAAGAAGTAACGTTTTTGACAACGCCTTCCAATACTTGTCCTTTTTCCAACTGACCAATGATTTCCTTCTTCTGCTCTTCAATATCCGCTTCGATAAGTGCTTTGTGGGAAACAACTACATTTTTGAATTCGTGGTTGATCTTAACCACTTTGAATTCCATGGTTTTACCAACATACTGATCGTAGTCACGAATAGGTTTTACGTCAATTTGCGAACCTGGCAAGAATGCCTCGATTCCAAAAACATCTACGATCATACCTCCTTTGGTCCTGCATTTTACAAAACCTTGAACAATCTCTTCTTTGTCATGGGCAGCATTGACTCTATCCCAAGCCATGATCGTTCTTGCTTTTCTGTGGGACAACACCAATTGTCCGGTCTTGTCTTCACGAATATCGATAAGAACCTCAACTTTATCCCCAACTTTAAGGTCAGGATTGTAGCGGAACTCGTTCAACGAAATAACACCTTCGGACTTTGCATTGATGTCAATGATTGCCTCACGGTCGGTCATGTGAACTACTTTACCTTCAACCACTTCTTCATCTGCGGTATCCACAAAGTTTTCCTCTACAAGTGCTTCGAATTCCTTGAGCTTTGTATCGTCTACGCGCTCAATGCCTTCTTCGTACTTTTCCCAATCAAAATTTTCAAGATACTCTTTTGGGTCTTGTTGGGTCTGAACTTCTTCTTTTGTTTCTTTTACTGTTTCGGTAGTTTCTTCTACCTCAACGCTTGCTTTTTCTTCAGCCATGTGCTGATTTAAATTTGTATTCTACAGTTTTACAAGAGTTAAACAATTACTGCAGAAGCTGTTATTTGTTTTTTCCGATTCCTTTTCCTCTCGTTATTTGTTAAAAAGGAGTGCAAAAATACAATTAATTCCTTGTTTTACAAACCCTTGTGTCCTGTTATTTGATTAACGCAATAATTAATGAAAATTTAGATCGTATTGTGACTTTTATATCTATATTGTTTCTAAATATTAACCATTAAAACAATACATATTACTATGAGTGCAAAAGCAAAATACCAAGCAGTTTTGGATTTAGGTCAAGAATTGGGGATACAAGGCGGTGATGTTTCTGAAGACGGAGGCGTTTTAAAAATTAAGGGAACAGCAAATACGCCTTACGAGAAAAATGCCATTTGGGATAAAATTAAACAAATTGGTGGTGAAAACCCATCTGATGTTCAAGCGAACATATCTGTTGCGGATGACTCCGTGTATCACAGGCACACAGTAAAAAGTGGAGAATCTTTAAGTAAGATTGCCAAACACTACTATGGTGATGCCATGAAATACAATAAAATCTTTGATGCCAATACCAATATTTTGAGCAACCCGGATGTTATCCATCCCGACCAGGTGTTGGTGATTCCGAATATTTAATTTAATGTCATATTGAGCACAGTTTAGATATTTTCTATAGTTGTCCACTGCGCTCGAACTGATAAATTTGATAGAAAAAGGTGCCTTTTGGGTGCCTTTTTTAGTTGTGAGCATTTTCATATCAACTGAAAAGGGTGTTCCATAAACCTGAAACAGCTATCCACCAATTCCAACTGATTTTTATGTCAAAAATTAAGAACTTCACGTATAGGTTGATATAATCTACCATGCAACAAATCATACCTTAAACGTTGTATAATATTTAAGAAAAACGAAATGATAAAAAACATTCTAACCATAATTCTACTTTTTCTCTTTACCGCATTATTTGCCCAAGAAACAGTGATAATTCCACATTTTTTACAAAATCCGATGGATTCTATCAAAAAACAAAATTTCAATCAAAGTTTGGAATCCCTTTTATCAGAAATAACGAAAGGAAAAATAAATGAAAGTTTGTTAACACCTAAAAGAGTAGAATTGACACAATCGCTACTCCAAGAATTGGTAAACTACGAGAAAAAAAAGGACAGTTCGGCTTTGAAATTCAAAGATAAACAGTTGATAAATGTTTATCCGATATCTAATGGTGAATACTTTGTTTCCATTTCATACACTTCCTATAAGGAACCCGAATCAGACCCGGTTCTTCTGTATATCATAGATTTAATCGCAACTAAAATTGATGACAAATTCACATTTTCAGTGCCAATTGATTATTTGACACGCTACTGGAAAACACAAACTATTGGTAACATTACTTATCATTACAAGAGTGATATTAACATCAAAAGAGCGGAACTGTTCAATAAAAAAATTCTGAAATAGCAGGAAAACTGGGTTTAGAAGCAGAAAAATTGGATTTCTACATAACCGATAATTTTCAGGAAATATTAGAGCTCATGGGTTTCAAATATTCACTTTTTCCAAACGGAAAATACAGAGATGGCTATGGGGTTGACTCAAAAACAATCTTTGCAATAATGAGTAACGAAGATTTTTCACACGATATATTCCACTATTATTCTGGAAAAATCAATAAACGTGAAGATCGAAATTGGATAACCGAAGAGGGGATTGCTTATCTGTGGGGAAATGCCTATTACACTGACAACAATGGCGAAATGATCACACATCAAAGATTGGTATTGGAATTGCATAATTATCTGTCTAAAAATCCGAAAACGAATCTCTATGAACTTTTTAAGAGTAATAAGAAGATTTTCCATCACATAGCACCTGAAATTTCTGTACGTTCCACAATATCTGGAATCATTGCCCAAGAAATTGAGACAAAAAAAGGAAAGGAAGGAATTACAAAACTAATTAACGCTGGAAGGGAAAACAGATTGGAAAGCTATTTAAAAGCTACAGACGAACTAATTGGAATTAACAAGAAGAACTTCAATGTGATAGTTAAAAAACTGATTGAAAATTATTGAAAAGCGCTGCACAACAATGGTTATAAGCAATTGGGACAGTAGTGATAAAACAAAAGCACAAAAATAAAACAAAGGTCAATACTAAACCGAAAAATTAATTCTTAAAATCCCCAACTGTTCATAGCCGATCCGATACGTTCACCAAAAAAATCCACTTATGTCATATCGAGCAGAGTTGAGATTTCGTTTATGGTTCTCGACTATGCTCGAACTGACAAATAGAGTAGAAAAGGTACCTTTTGGGTGCCTTTTTTGTTATAAGGATTTTCATGTCGACTTAGAAAGGTGTTTTGTAAAACTAGAGCTGGATTTTAAGCTAAAAATTGCGAACTTCACGTAGTGGTTGATATAGTTCATTATAAAACAAATCATATCCTAAACGTTGTGGTGTATTTAAGACAAATATTTATGAGCTTAAATAATTTTCTTTTTTGCCTGATTTTATTTCTACTGTTTAGCTGTAATCAGAAACAGGAAAAATATGAACGTGGAATCGAATCTAAATCGGAGATGATAATCGGGACAGAATCCGGTACTAAGGACTACAAAAAAGAAATATCTGAATTTGCAATCAATTTTTCGCCTAATGGACCTGCAGCTTTGGACTCTATCCCATTCGACATTGTCAAAGGATTTAAAGAATTAAGAACTATTGACAAAAAAGTTTACGAAAAATACTTGACTTTAATTTTCACGAAAATCTATGCCGAGCATTTAACTTGCTGTAACCAAACTTATATAATTGCAGAATTTGCGAATTTTGACTTTAGTATACCATCCATGATTAACGAATTAAACTTTATGACGGGATATTTGGACAAAGATAATTTACCAGAAATCTGGACTTCAGGAATTATACAAAACTGGTTGAATGAAAACCCAAAATATTTCGAAATGGATGAATTTAAAAAGCCTATAGAGAAAATATATACACCACCATCTGACATAAATAATTAAAAACGTATCGTAACATTGTGCAATCCAAAAAATCCACTTCTCCTATTCCTTCTCCGCCAACACCCGAAGCGTATAATTGTGAACACGTTCAAATTGCTCATCCAAGCCCATATCACTGTTATCGAATTCAATGGCATCATCGGCTTTTCGTAAAGGTGATATAGCACGGGTAGAATCGATAAAATCCCGTTTTTGAACGTTCTCCAATACTTCCTCAAAGCTTACTTCCTCTCCCTTGTCCAACAGTTCCTTATAGCGTCTGGTCGCTCTGGTATTTGGGGAGGCGGTCATAAAAAACTTGAGTTCTGCATTAGGAAAAACGACGGTACCGATATCCCTACCATCCATTACGATGCCTTTTTCCTTGTTACCCATTTCCTGTTGCAATTTCACCAACATATGCCTTACCTCTTCAATCGCAGCAACCCTGCTGACATATTTGGAAACGTGCATTGTTCGTGTTTCCTGCTCCACATTTTTGCCATTCATGAACATTTCAGATTTCCCAAGTGTTTTATTAGGGACAAACTTTAAATCTATTTTAGGCAATTCTTGTATCAAACCCGGTATATCCTCTTCTCCATCCCCAAGGTATTTTGAATCTAAGGCAAAAAGGGTAACGGCACGGTACATGGCTCCTGTATCCACATACACATAATCAAGTGCTGTAGCCAAACGCTTGGCCAAAGTACTTTTTCCTGTGGAAGAATATCCGTCTATGGCAATGGTGATTTTTCGCATTTATGCTGAATTTAGTTCAGTAATGCTAAAAATAGCTAGAAAATCATTAGAAAAACTAAAGTTTCTTTGCGTTTTTGACCTTGGTCTTGGTGACGGCAATGGCTATCACCTCACTCATATCAGAAACATAATGGAACGTCAATCCTTTTAGGTAATCTTCCTTGATTTCTTGAATATCCTTTCTATTATCCTCACAAAGAATGATTTCCTTGATACGAGCTCTTTTAGCCGCCAAAATCTTTTCCTTGATTCCACCAACGGGCAGCACTTTTCCCCTAAGGGTTATCTCCCCTGTCATCGCCAAGCTCTTTTTTACCTTTTTTTGCGTAAAGAGCGAGACCAAAGAAGTAAGCATGGTTATTCCTGCGCTGGGACCATCTTTTGGTGTGGCTCCTTCGGGAACATGAATATGAACATTGTAGTTGTCAAACACTTCTGGGTTAATATCAAAAATATCTGCATTGGATTTGATATACTCCATGGCAATTGTGGCAGATTCCTTCATCACCTTACCCAAGTTTCCAGTAATATTAAGAGCACCTTTTCCTTTGGATAAGATAGATTCGATAAATAGAATATCACCTCCAACACTGGTCCACGCCAATCCTGTTACAACGCCGGCAACATCATTGTTCTCGTACTTGTCACGCTCCAAACGGGCAGGTCCCAATATTTTTTCTACATCGGTATTGTTGACCTTGATGTTATATTCCTCTTCAATAGCTATGGATTTGGCCGCATAGCGCACCATTTTTGCCAATTGCTTTTCTAGACTACGCACTCCGGATTCTCGGGTATACCCCTCGACAATTTTCTCCAATTGCGGCTTTCCAATTTTTAAATCTTTGTTCGAAAGCCCATGCTCCTTTAATTGCTTTGGCAATAGGTGTTTTTTGGCAATCTCTACCTTTTCTTCAATGGTATAACCTGTTACATTGATGATTTCCATACGATCGCGCAATGCTGGCTGAATGCTACCCAAATTATTTGCAGTGGCAATGAACATTACTTTGGAAAGGTCATAGCCCATCTCCAAGAAATTATCATGGAACTCACTGTTCTGCTCCGGGTCAAGAACTTCCAACATGGCAGAAGAAGGGTCACCCTGATGGCTGTTGGAAAGCTTATCGATTTCGTCCAAGATAAACACCGGGTTGGAAGTGCCCGCTTTCTTAAGACTCTGGACGATTCTTCCGGGCATAGCGCCAATATAGGTTTTACGATGTCCCCTAATCTCAGCTTCGTCGCGCAAACCTCCCAAAGACATCCGCACATATTCTCTCCCCAAAGCTTCGGCAACTGATTTACCCAAGGATGTCTTACCTACCCCTGGAGGTCCGTAAAGACAAAGGATGGGGGATTTCATATCGTTTCGAAGTTTTAAAACGGCGAGATATTCGATAATTCTTCGCTTCACATCTTCAAGACCATAATGGTCTCTATCCAATATTCGCTGGGCTCTTTTTAAATCGAACTTGTCCTTGGAAAATTCGTTCCACGGTAAATCCAAGATCAAGTCCAAATAGTTACGCTGAATGGAATATTCCGCAACCTGTGGATTCATACGCTGCATTTTAGCTAGTTCGCGCTCAAAATGTTCCTTAACTTTTTTGTTCCATTTCTTTTTCTTGGCCTTGGCCCGCATTTCATCCACTTCTTCCTCATACGAAATTCCGCCAAGTTCTTCTTGGATGGTCTTCATCTGTTGGTGCAGGAAATACTCTTTCTGCTGTTGGTCCATGTCGCTGCGCACCTTTGACTGGATATCATTTTTCAATTCCAGTTTCTGAAGTTCCGTGTTCATGTACTTCAAGGTCGTCAATGCGCGCTCTTGCAGGTTTGGAATCTCAAGAAGGTTTTGTTTTTCGGCAACGCTAAGGTTAAGATTGGACGATACAAAATTGATAAGAAATGAATTGCTCTGTATATTTTTTATAGCAAATGTCGCTTCACTTGGAATATTTGGATTATCCTTTATAATCTTAAAAGCCAATTCTTTGATAGAATCAATGATCGCTTTGAATTCTTCGCTTTTTTCATCGGGTCGCTCTTCTGCAGCTTCTTTTACAGTAGCGGTCAGATAAGGCTTTTCAGAAACCACTTCGGCAATTTCAAACCGTTTTTTTCCCTGAATAATGACCGTTGTATTTCCATCGGGCATTTGCAAGACCCTTAAAATTCGTGCAACGGTTCCCAAAGTATTGATGTCCTTCACTCCAGGGTTTTCCGTTTCTTCGTCTTTCTGTGAGACCACACCAATGGTTTTAGAACCATTATTGGCATCTTTTATTAGGTTTATGGACTTATCCCTTCCAGCAGTAATTGGAATCACCACTCCCGGAAAGAGTACGGTATTGCGTAAAGGCAGAACAGGCAATGTCTCCGGAAGGTCTTCCTTGTTCATTTCCTCCTCGTCCTCTGGTGTCAATAATGGTATTAATTCTGCATCTTCATCTAGACCTTGCAGTGAAATATTGTCAAAAGTTGAAATTTTTATTTCTCCCATAGCATCTATTTCGGTCATTTTGTCACAAACGACCCATATCTTCAGTTTATAATTGAACAACCAGCCCTTTTAATAGCTTTAAAACAAGAATTATAAAGGGTTTGGGGTTCTTTTTCTCTTCCATAAAGGCAATTCTTGTGCCATTAAAAATTAAAATTTTAGAAAAAGTGTAACAATTGATAAATTCATCCATCTCTAAGACAAACCATTCATTTTTTGAGCCACCAAAATGAACATACTGATGCACTGCTTGAATCTTGTTTAAAAGGAAAACAAAGTGCGCAACTGGAAATTTACAATAGGTACTATAAAGCTATGTACAACATATCTTTTAGGATTGTAAAGGACGCTGCGGAAGCTGAAGATGTGATGCAAGAATCGTTTTTGAACGCGTTTACGAAACTGCATACATTTAAAGGAGACGTGACCTTTGGGGCATGGTTAAAGCGAATTGTGATAAACAACAGTATCTATCATTACAAAAAACAGCAAAAAACAAAAGCTGTTGATTTAGATGAAGTATTGTACAAGGTCGAAGATAATGATGAAGTTGCTTTGAATCACAATGGTTATACTGAACTGAAGGCTCAAAAAGTGATGGAAACCATGAAAAGTTTAAAAGATAATTACAGAGTTTCTTTGACCTTACATCTAATTGAAGGATACGATTACGAAGAAATCAGTGACATTATGAACATTAGCTATGCCAATTGTAGAACTACAATTTCCAGGGCTAAAGAGAGTCTTAGAAAAAAATTGACTGTAAATGTAGGACTATGAACAAAGATAATTTAGAACAGCTTTTTAAAAACCTTGAAAATGATTTTGACTTTGAAGAGCCTAAAAGTGGGCATCAAGACAGGTTTTTGGAAAAACTGAACCAACATAACGGGGTAGTTTCCATAAAAAGGAAAAAATCCAATTGGTGGAGGCCCTTATCCATTGCGGCGTCCGTAGTGCTTATTTGCATGGTAGGGCTACAAGTGTTCAATACTGACCAAAGTGTTAGGGAGCAGGTCGTGGAAATCTCTCCAGAAGTTTCAAGAACCGAATCTTACTTTGCCAGTCTTATTGAAGAACAAGTACAATTGCTCAAGGATGAAAAATCACCGGCCACGGCACAACTGGTAGATGATACATTGGCCCAACTGGATAAACTTGAAAATGACTATGAAGTACTTGAGACAGAACTCATAAATGGTGGCAACAGTAAATTCATTTTAAATGCCATGATAACCAACTTTCAAACTAGAATCGACCTTTTGCAAGAAGTATTGGTCAATGTTGAAAATATTAAAAATCTAAAATCATACAATGATGAAAATTCTACTATATAAATACATCTTACTGGCAGTTGCCATTGTACCGCTTACAATAAGTGCGGGTACGGGCAAAATGGGCGGAAGATATACCAAGGAAAAGACCATAAAAAAAGAGTTCAACGTAAGTGCCAATGCACTTTTTAAAGTAAAGAACAGCTACGGTAACCTTAACATTACCTCATGGAACGAAGACCGGGTCGTAATAGAGGTTCACATAAAAACAAATGGCAATAACGAGGAACGGGTCATAGAACGTCTGAACGAGATTGATGTTGATTTTGAAGCAAGTAACAGTTTAGTCTCTGCAAGAACACTCTTTGGCGACAAAAGCAATAGATGGGGATGGAAATGGGGAAAAAGCAAAAATGTGAATGTCCAGGTAAACTATACCGTAAAAGTACCTGTAAAAAATAACGTAAGCTTAAGCAACGATTACGGAAATATCTATCTAGACCGTATAGATGGGCATGCAAAAATCAATTGTGATTATGGAAAAATCGATGTGGGAGAACTAAGAGGGCGCAACAATGAACTTCGGTTCGACTATACATCACGTTCTACATTCGATTATATAAACAGTGGAGAAATCATTGCGGATTACTCCGGATTTACGGTTGAAAAAGCAGGAAATCTAAATGTTAGGGCAGATTATACCAATGCCGTTATCAGGGAAATGGAGAATTTGGATTATGCAAGTGACTACGGGTCTATTGAAGTAGGGAAAGTAAAAAATGTAACTGGAAATGGAGATTATATTGGTGTAAAACTTGGAACGGTCCATGGTGATGTTTCCGTTACATCGGACTATGGTTCTATAAAGATTAGCCAGTTGGCACCTGATGCAGGTGATGTCAACATAAAAACTGATTATACAGGCATCAAAATTGGGTATCATCCCGAATATTACTTTGATTTTGATATTTCAACAGAGTATGCGGGTGTTAGTGGAATAGGCGATTTTGAAGTACAGGTCAGTAAGGAGAAATCGAGCGAAAAATATTATAACGGATACTACGGTTCCGACAATTCGGGCAACGTTGTCTATATAAACAGTGAATATGGTGGAATATCGTTCTACCAAAATTAAATGTCAAATCAAAAAACAATCAGTAAACACACAACTATGAAAAAAATCATCACATTAGGAATCGCGCTATCCATGGTAGCTATTACGAACGCCCAATGGGGAAGAAGAATTAAAGGAAACGGTAATGTAACAACGATAGAACGCTCAGTTGGAAGCTATGACGAAGTAGCCCTAGCAGGTTGGTTCGATGTGGATTTGGTAGACGGTAATGAAGGAGAACTTACACTAAGAGGTGAATCTAATTTACTGGAACATATTAAAACCGAAGTCAAGGATGGTAAACTAGTAATCAAAGTGGAAAAAGGTCTAAACTTAAAACCATCCAATTGGAAAGATGGAATCCATATTACCGTTCCCGTTGAGACCATTGATGCAGTTACTTTATCCGGTTCTGGTGATATTGTTGGTAAAAAAACAATTAAAACAGGTGATTTTAAGACCAGAATGTCCGGTTCGGGCGATATCACACTTTCTATTGAGGCAGAAAGCGTAACAGCAACCATGTCTGGTTCTGGAGATATAAATCTTGACGGTAGCACCACTGATTTGGAGGTACAGATTTCAGGTTCAGGGGATATTAAAGCCTACGACCTTGAAGCGGATAATGTTACAGCACAAGTATCAGGTTCTGCCGATATAAAAGTCACTGCTAATAAAAGCTTAGATGCCAGAGTTTCAGGCTCAGGAGATATTAGTTACCGCGGGAATCCTGAAAAGCTAAAAACCAAGTCTTCCGGTTCTGGAGATATCTCCAAATATTAGAACGGAGTTTATAACCAATCAAAAAACAAAATCATCATCAATCAAAATAAAAAACCCTGACCATATACTGGTCAGGGTTTTTAAAATTACTGCATATTCAGTCTCTTTTTATACGATAGATTTCGTTGTCTTCATACATTTTTTTCAAATCGTCGATGTGTACTGAAAATTGTTCAGAAGCGTAATTCTCCTCTTTATCAATTTTATAGACCCTGCTCATTTTAGCTATCTCAAACTTATTGAATACCAAATAAATACTGTCATTGGTTACATTCACCACTTTTCCGGTACTGTATGAACCATTTGGCAGCTTTTGGTAATAGACATCTCCATTTGCAGGAGATTGAATATATAAACTCTCGTTTTTATTGTCCGTATTAATTTGAAAAGCAATAAAACATATTAGGAGAACCAACAGCACCAATCCTGAAAACTGCCAAACTGGACCTTTGTGCTCTTGCTTAATTTTATGATACTCGTTTTTTAATCTTTCTGGCATCTCCTTATGCGTCAACACATTTTTACAATGGCTACATTGGGATACTCCTTTTTTACTGTACGGGAACATAGGTATCCAAAACACATGAAAATGATTTCTGAATACACTTAAATTGATTGTTCCAGAATTTGAACAACTTGAACATACTGAATTGCGAACAGGCCTTGTGACTACATGCGCCGTTCTACTTCCAAAAATAATCATTGAATAAAATTTTAATTAAACAATGTGAGGTCGAACTAAACAACGTTGGAAAAGTGGTTAGATTGTTCAATTCAGTTCTTTTTTACTCGTAACAACAGCAATACGCCAACCAAAAAAAACAGCCCTAAAAAGATGGTGCCATCCCGCATACTGCCCGTAATTTGTGCTACTATACCGTAAAGAAAAGTACCAATAACAATACCTATCTTCTCGGCCACATCATAAAAACTAAAAAATGAAGCGGTATCCGTGGTTTCTGGTAAAAACTTGGAATAGGTAGATCGCGACAACGCTTGTATGCCACCCATGACAATACCGACCAAGCCAGCGGCGATATAGAAATCCATAGGAGTCTGTAAAAAATAAGCATATACGCAAAGGAGCAACCAAAAAATATTGATAACGACCAAGGTCTTGATATTACCGAAGGCCTTAGAAGCAAAAGCAGTTACCGTTGCCCCAAAAATTGCTACAATCTGAATCACTAAAATACTGATGATAAGCCCAGTGGTTCGTTCACTATCCGTACCCCAATTTATTTCCTCTTCACCAAAGTATGTTGCAATAAGCATAATGGTCTGTACGGCCATACTATAAACGAAGAACGCACCTAAATACCGTTTAAGACGGGTTTCGGTTCCCAACTGTTTCCAAACACTCTGTAGCTCCTTAAATCCGTTAAGGATAATATTGGTTCGCTCTCCCTCCTTTTTGTAACCTTTTGGCAAGACAGTAAAAGTATATTGGCTAAAAAGTATCCACCATATTCCCACAGATACAAAAGAATATTTCATTGCTTTTATTTCGGCTACTTCATTACCATTATCAGTAATTCCAAACAAAGCTGGTTGCATCACCATGGCCAGATTAAAAATGAGGAGAATTACGCTACCAACATAGCCCAATGAAAATCCTTTGGCACTAATGCCATCTTGCTGGTCTGGAAATGCAATATCTGGCAAATAGGAATTATTTATGGCAAAGCTTACCCAAAATCCTACCAATCCAAAGAAGTAGCATGTTAATCCAAAATAAATATTCTCCAAGGAAAACCAGTAAAGTCCTATGCACGATAGCGCTCCCAAATAGCAGAAAAATTTTAGAAAAAGTCTTTTATTGCCTAAGTAATCTGCTATACCAGAGATTAAAGGTGTTATAATCGCTATAAAGACAAATGCAAGTGAGGTCACATAACTGATCAATGGTGCTCTTGCAATTTCTCCCCCGAATACGGTAACCTTTTCAATCTCTGCAATACGGAATAACGCTCCATAAAAAATTGGAAAGACAGCTGAAGAAATAACAAGACTGTATACAGAGTTTGCCCAGTCGTAAAATGCCCATGCATTTAATAGTTTTTTGCTGCCTTTTAGTGCTAGTACCTTGGTCATAGTTATTTATAAATAAAAAAATGTCGCTGGACAATCCCTTAATAAAAAGGTTGTTCAGCGACATTAAAGTTTGCTGCATTCAATCTGATTATTTAAATGAAGTCACTCCAAATTTGGCAGCTTCTTTTTTGGCATCAGGAGCCCATGCTGTTAAGTTACTGATTCTTGTATCATTTGAAGGGTGTGTACTCATAAACTCAGGTGGAGACTGCCCTCCAGATTTGGCTTTCATTCTTCTCCAAAGGTTAGCTGCTTCATCTGGGTTATAGCCAGCAATCGCCATAATTTGTAGCCCTATTCTATCGGCCTCTGTTTCATGACCCCTGCTAAATGGCAACATAACGCCCAAAGATGATCCAACACCATACGCTTGATTGAACATGTTTCGTTTTTCTGGGTCCTTAATTGCGACATTACCTGCAACTGCTCCAATTTGTTGCAACATTCCTGCACTCATGCGTTGTGCCCCATGGTCCGCCAAAGCATGGGCCACTTCGTGCCCCATTACGACGGCTACACCCGTTTCACCTTGACATATAGGTAAAATCCCCGTATAAAAGACAATTTTACCACCGGGCATACACCATGCATTTACGGTCTCATCTTTTACGAGGTTGTATTCCCATTGATAATCTTTAAGATATCCAGGGTGACCATTAGCATTTAACCAACGCTCTGCTGCAGATGATATACGCTGGCCAACATTGGTAATCATTTGTGCTTCTGAAGTTCCAGTTACAACATTATTTTCTGTCAAAAACTGGTCATATTGGGCAAAAGCCATAGGAAATACTTGGCTATTGGGATAAAAATTCAATGTACTTTTTCCAGTAAACGGATTTGTTTTGCAGGCAGTAACGATTAAAAAAACAACTGCTATGTGAACTATTCTTTTCATGGTATTGTATAGTGTTTAATTTAGGTAAAATACAAAAAATATTATTTTCCGATGATATGCAATTCCGTAAAATCTTTGCTTATTTCGATAATATTGTTACCATTTAATTTTATGTCTTTATTATCCACAACCTCGTTATCCAACTGTACCGTTGCTATGGTAAAGGGCAATCCGTGGAAAGTGAGTTTAAATTTTTCATACGGAGTGGTAAAATTTCCATCCTTGAACTGTTGTATGATCAATTGATTTTCTTTTCCGCGCAACCTGAACCTTCTTAAACTAAAACGTCCCTTTTTATAATCATAGCCATCTTGTTGGTCTTCATAAACCATGGAGTTTTCTATTCCTTCTTTATAATAGATATCGATTCCCAGTTCTTTAAAATCTTTTTCTCCAACATATTGTTGTACTGGGTATTTGGGAATCATGGCGCCTTCCTTGACAAATAAAGGTATCGTTTCTATTTCTGCTGCTACCCACTTTTCAGAACCCCCAGTAATTACTTCATCTGTCCAGTAATTATACCATTTACCTTGAGGGAAATACATTCTTCTACCCTGTGCATTGGGCTCCTGCACGGGACATACCAACATTTGTTCACCAAATAGAAACTCGTCCGTTCTAAAGTGGGTCTGCGTGTCTTTCTGATTATAGAAAACCAAAGATTGAAGCATTGGCAACCCATTTTTGATGTATTTGTAGAACATTGTGTACAAGTAGGGCAACAATTGATACCTAAGTTCAATATACTTTCTGACTATTTCAGTGATTTCATCACCAAATGACCAAGGTTCCTGATCGCCATGATCACCGCTCGAATGCACTCTGCAAAACGGATGGAAAATTGCCAGTTGCATCCATCGGGCAAACAGTTCTCCATTAGGCTGTTCGGCGAAACCACCAATATCGGAACCGGCAAAGGAATAACCGCTCATGCACATACGTTGCATCTGTACATTGGCAATCCAAAGATGCTCCCATGTCGCAACATTATCGCCTGTCCAGGTAGAAGCATAACGCTGCGTACCGGAATAGGCTGCACGTGTCAATACAAACGGACGTTTTGGAAAAGTAAATTTCTTGATTCCTTCGTAAGTGGCCCGCACCATCTGCATACCATAAATATTGTGCGCCTTTCTATGACTACATGGATGGCCGTCATAATCATGTCTCACATCGAGGTTTGCCGTTTTTGTAGGCACTTCCATGACCGCAGGCTCGTTCATATCGTTCCAAACGCCGTGAACGCCAATTTCAGCAATCATTTCCTTATAAAGTCCGGCCCACCATTCCCGTACTTCTGGATTTGTGTAGTCTGGGAATTTACATTCACCAGGCCATACTTTTCCTTTAAAATGCGGACCATCTGCACGGCGACAAAAAAATCCATTGTCCATTGCTTGTTGATAGACCCAATAATCCCTATCGATTTTTATTCCCGGGTCGATCATGGTAATAGTTTTGAAACCATCTTCTTCCAGTTCTTCAATCATTTTCTTTGGATTTGGAAAACGATGATTGTCCCACGTAAAGCATCGGAAACCATTCATATAATCAATATCCAAATAAATAGCGTCACAAGGAATCTGAAGTTTTCTAAATGTAGCCGCAATATCCTTCACCTTACGTTCCGGAAAATAGCTCCATTTGGATTGATGAAATCCTAATGCCCACAATGGTGGTAATTCAGGTACTCCCGTTAAATCAGTATAGGATTCGACCACTTGGCTCATCTCTGGGCCATAAAAGAAATAATAGTTCATCTCTCCCCCATCTGCCCAGAAACTGGTCACATTTCTTTTTTCATTGGCAAAATCAAAATATGTGCTGAACGAATTATCAAAGAAAACCCCATAGGCTATGTTTTCCTTTAGTCCAACATAAAACGGTATTGATTTGTACAACGGTTCTTGGTCCTTACCATAGGCATATGAATCCGTTACCCAGTTATTTACGCGTTTGCCTTTTAAATTTGTGTGCGAAGCCTTGTCACCCATGCCATAATAGCTTTCGCCAGAATGACATACTTTTCCCATTTTAACAATGTTACCCCCATAGTCATAGTTCTCTTCCCAATGAAACCCCAATTCGTCATCACTAATGATTACATCTTCCAAATCGACGATCTGCACCTTTAGGTTGGACTTGTTGATGTATATCTTAATTTTTGATGTGGTAACTACATACTCGGGAATCTCGTCTTTTACTTCAAGCTCGTTGTACCCCAAGCTAACGTCGTCGCTTATGGCATAAGAAAAATCAGGTTCAAAAACATGTTCGGTCGCGTACCTGAACCGTACCACACTATCGCGTAGTATGGTCAGCTCCAAAATTACACCGTTCTGGGTGGTAAAATAAAGCTTATCATTTTCGTGCTTAAAGTCGACTATATGGTTAGGGTGCTGGTTACCTCTTTTTTCAATCTCTGTGTTGGTAATCATCTTTCTGTGATTAGGTCTCACAAAAGAAAGGCTTTATACCGAGAAATTAAAAAGATGTTTTAAACAACTTTACTACAACGTTTGCGTAAAATAACTATCGGTAAATCACTACACTCAAGGGAGGTAACGTCATTAAAACAGATTGCTTATGACCGTTCCATTCTTTTGCTGAAGGTTTTAGCGTTTTTTTGCCTTTTCCGGAACCGCTATATTTTTTATCATCACTGTTAAACAGCAATTTTAACTGTGTTGTCTTTGGCACCCCAACCCTATAATTTTCTCTGGGCACGGGTGTGAAATTGCAAGCAACAATGAGGTCATCCTTCGAATCATGGCCTTTTCGTATGTAAGTTATGACCGTATTTTCCTGATCATTGTATTCAATCCATTGAAAACCTTCTGGACTAAATTGTTTTTCATAGAGTGCAGGGTTGTTTTTGTACAACGCATTTAAATCTTTGACGACTTCTTGAATCCCTGAATGAAAATCGTACTGCGTTAAATGCCAATCCAAGCTTTCCTGAAAATTCCATTCGGAAGATTGCCCAAATTCCCCTCCCATAAAAAGCAGGTTTCCTCCAGGGTGAGTAAACATGTATCCAAAAAGCAATCTTAAATTAGCAAAACGTTGCCATTCGTCACCGGGCATTCTGTACAGCAGTGATTGTTTACCGTAAACTACTTCATCATGTGAAAATGGAAGCATAAAATTTTCAGTAAACGCATAAGTCATACTGAAGGTCATCATATTTAAGTCGTACGAACGATGAATCGGTTCCTTTTTAAAAAATTCCAACGTATCGTGCATCCAACCCATCATCCATTTCATACCAAAGCCAAGTCCGCCATAATGTACGGGCTTGGAAACTCCCGTGAAGGCCGTAGATTCTTCCGCAATCGTCTGTACCCCTTTAAAGCTAGCATACACCTCTTGATTCATTTCCCTAAGAAAGGACATGGCCTCTAAATTTTCATTATTGCCATACATGTTGGGTTCCCACTCACCATCTTCCCTCGAATAGTCCAAATACAACATTGAAGCCACGGCATCAACACGAAGTCCATCTACATGATATTGATCTAGCCAAAAAATTGCATTGCTAATCAAAAATGCCCTAACCTCGTTTCTTCCATAATTGAAAATCAAACTTTTCCAATCAGGATGGTAGCCTCTTCTTCTGTCCGGGTGTTCATATAAGTGAGAGCCATCAAAAAAACCAAGACCGTGGGCATCTTCGGGGAAATGGGACGGTACCCAATCCAAGATTACCCCTATTCCTTTTTGGTGGAATTTATCCACAAGGAGTTTAAAATCTTCAGGCTTTCCAAATCTAGACGTTGGTGCAAAGTATCCCGTTAATTGATAGCCCCAAGAAGGGTCGTAGGGGTATTCCATTATGGGCATAAACTCTACATGGGTAAAGCCCATTTTTGCAACATAATCAACAAGTTCATCTGCTAATTCGATATAGGAGAGCGATTCCCAGCCATTTTTCTTTTTCCAGGATCCCAAGTGTACTTCATAAACGGAATAAGGCTTATCCAACGCATTATGGGATTCTCTGGACTCCATCCATTTTTTGTCTTTCCAGTCATATGGCCCATCCCAAACTACAGATGCTGTATTGGGGGGATTTCGCAGTATCTGCCAAAAGGGTCTGCTTTTTCGGTCCAGATATCATTATTGTGCGATTGAATCTTATACTTATATTTTGTGCCTTTATCAACTCCTGGCACAAAACCTTCCCAGATACCACTTTCATCCCAACGCACATTGAGCTGATGCTCTCCTTCTTGCCAAAAATTAAAGTCACCAATAACAGCTACCGATTTAGCCGAAGGAGCCCAAACCGCAAAATAAGTACCCTTTATTCCATCAACTTCTGTTAAGTGGGCCCCTAATTTTTCATAAAGCCTAAAATGCTTTCCTCCCTTAAAAAGATTGATATCAAATTCAGTAAAAAGACTATGGGCAACTACCTTGGACATACATGCTGATTTAACGTGTACAAGATACTACATCTTTGACCAAGAATTCGATTTTAAACACTTGGTTTAAAATAAAACTAACGTTACACAAAAATGGAATGCTTTTTGATTTTAACAAAAAAACAAATACAATGAAGACAAATCAAAAATCAAAAATTATGAATAAATTTAATGTACTAATTGGAGCACTGCTTATTTTATTTACCGTGTCATGTGAAGGCCCCGAAGGTCCTCCGGGATTTGACGGAAGGGACGGAGAAGATGGACTTGATGCTCCCTTGACCGAAGTATTTGAAGAAACTGCGAATTTCAGCTATAATGCAGAAGGAAATATTTGGAGAAGCAATCAGTTGTCCTATCAAATCTTAGGCAATAATGATGTCGTTTTTTTGGTTTATATTTCACTGGAAAACGGATTCTATACTCCCCTGCCCGCAAGCGTTTTTGATGAATTTGGAGAATTTCAATATATCTTCGACCACACATTTGATACTGTAGAATTGCAAATTATAGGTGATAACGACCTTAGTACATTAGAGGCTGCAGATACCCAGAACATTCCAGTACGGGTTGTGATAATACCCGCCGATATAATTGCGACCATGACAGCAGAACAATTGTCCAACATTAATGCGATGATGAATTTAAAAGACGTCAATATACAAGACATTCAAGCTATAATTAGGGAATAAATAAGTCTATCCAACAGGCCTTACCATAGGATTGGTTGTCTCTCTAAAATCTTAAGTTAAGAAAATCCTTTTCGAAAGAAAGGGATTTTTTTATTTATATTAGTTTGAAAGGTTTTACCTAAAATTACGTCTATTTATAAAAAGATTACATGGGAAAAAAATTGCTATTACTAGTACTCATAAGTATAGCTGGGTGCAAGGGCATATCACAAGAAGAGAAAAAGGAAACTACAGGGAAAGAAAAAGAAGTTGCTTATGCCGTAACCAAAACGGATGCAGAATGGAAAGCCGAGCTGACCGATATGGAATACTACGTACTTAGAAAAGCGGCAACCGAAAATGCATTCACCAGTGATTTACTGGACAACAAAGAAAAAGGAACTTATGTTTGTGCGGCCTGCCAAACCCCATTGTTTCGAAGCGAGAACAAGTTTAAATCCGGAACGGGGTGGCCAAGTTTTGACCAAGAGATAGAAGGGAACGTAGCATATGACGTAGACTATAAAATTGGTTATGCACGTACCGAGGAACACTGTGCAACTTGTGGTGGGCATCTAGGTCACGTTTTTAATGATGGCCCAAGCGACACGACCGGGAAAAGACATTGTATCAATGGCGTGGCATTAGATTTTATTCCAGATGTGAAGTAGGGTTCGTTGTTCGTTGTTCGTTGTTCGTTGTTCGTTGTTCGTTGTTCGTTGTTCGTTGTTCGTTGTTCGTTGTTCGTTGTTCGTTGTTCGTTAAAAATGTACTTTTATAACAACATGCCGCGAATTTTCAACTTAAAAACTTAGAGCTTATATTTTTGAGGGCTAGGAGTCAGGAAAATTGCAAAATCCATCTGCCATCAACCAAAAAAAGATATGGAAAACAAATACGATATTCAGAAAACGGAAGCTGAATGGAAAGAAGAGCTCTCTCCCGAAGAGTTTTATGTACTAAGGCAAAAAGGTACTGAGAGACCATTCACAGGCGCTTACAATCTCCATTTTGAAAATGGCGATTATCGTTGTAAAGCTTGCAATGCTAAACTTTTTGAAAGCGATCATAAATTCGAAAGTGGTTGTGGATGGCCTTCTTTTGATAAAGCTGTCGAAGGTGCAATCGAATACATTAGGGATACCAGCCATGGCATGCTGAGGACCGAAACCGTCTGTGCAAACTGTGGAAGCCATTTAGGCCACGTATTTAATGACGGTCCTAAAGAAACTACAGGGCAGCGTTACTGTATTAACTCGGTAAGTATTGGTTTTGATGCCAAGGAACAGGAATGACGTTTGAAGAAAACTATTTAAAAAATGTTCTCTTTGAGTTTCATCGATACAAGACATTGGGAGACAAAACCTTTGCACAACTTTCCAATGATGAAATCCATTGGGTACACGGCCCTAACGACAATTCCATTACTATTATCGTAAAACATATGGTTGGCAATATGTTGAGTCGCTGGACCAATTTCTTGACCGAGGATGGCGAAAAAACTTGGCGAAATCGAGATACGGAATTTGTCGAAGCCTACGATTCAAAAAAAACAATGATCATTGCTTGGGAAAAAGGGTGGAATTGCCTTTTTGAAGCAATCGCCGGTATCGATGCATCTAATTTCAACACAAAGATTAAAATCCGCAATGAAGAACATACTGTTGTTGAGGCCATCAATCGGCAGTTGGTACATTATTCCTATCATGTGGGCCAGCTTGTTTTTGTTGGAAGGATGATTAAAGGTTCGGAATGGATTTCACTTTCAATCCCCAAAGGAAGCTCTGGGGGTTTCAATAAAAAAATGTTTGGACAAGACATTTCTTAAATCAAGGCCGAAGATAATTCAATGGATTTAACACTTGGTTTTTGGTGTCTTAATTGCGTACTTTTGCACTTCATTTTTAATAATTAAAATCAAAAACGAATGAGCAATTTCGATGTAATTGTTTTGGGTAGTGGTCCTGGTGGATATGTAACTGCAATACGAGCTTCTCAGCTTGGATTCAAAACAGCTATTGTAGAAAAAGAAAGTTTAGGTGGCGTATGTCTTAATTGGGGCTGTATCCCTACTAAAGCACTATTGAAATCCGCTCAGGTTTTTGAATACTTGAAGCATGCCAAAGATTATGGCCTAAATGCCGAAAACGTAGAGCACGATTTTGATGCCGTTGTTAAAAGAAGTCGTGGTGTAGCCGATGGCATGAGCAAAGGTGTTCAGTTTTTGATGAAGAAAAATAAGATTGAAGTTTTAAACGGCTTTGGAAAAATACAACCGGGCAAAAAAGTAGTGGTCAAAGGCGAGCATGGTGACCCTGCCGAATATTCCGCCGACCATATTATCATTGCTACCGGAGCACGAAGCCGAGAATTGCCAAGCCTGCCACAGGACGGAAAAAAGGTAATAGGCTATCGTGAGGCCATGACCTTGGAAAAACAACCGAAGAAAATGATCGTTGTTGGTAGTGGTGCCATCGGAATCGAATTTGCTTATTTCTACAATTCGATGGGTACGGAAGTTACGGTTGTAGAATATTTGCCCAATATCGTTCCTGTTGAAGACGAAGATATCTCCAAGCAGTTAGAACGCAGTTTCAAAAAAACAGGCGTTAAAATAAAAACCTCGGCAGAGGTCACAAAAGTAGACACTTCTGGAGAAGGCGTAAAAGCTACCGTAAAAACTTCGAAGGGCGAAGAAGTACTGGAAGCTGACATTGTGTTATCTGCAGTAGGTATAAAAACCAATATCGAGAACATTGGATTGGAAGATGTAGGGATAGCGGTGGACAGAGACAAAATATTGGTCAACGATTACTACCAGACCAACATTCCGGGGTATTATGCCATTGGAGATGTTACCCAAGGCCAAGCTTTGGCGCATGTTGCATCTGCAGAAGGCATTCTTTGTGTGGAAAAAATCGCAGGAATGCACGTAGAAGCGTTAGATTATGGAAACATTCCTGGATGTACTTATTGTATGCCAGAGGTTGCTTCCGTAGGACTTACAGAAAAACAGGCAAAAGAACAAGGGTACGATATTAAAGTTGGGAAATTTCCATTTTCCGCAAGTGGAAAAGCCAAAGCTTCTGGAACTTCTGATGGATTTGTCAAGGTCATTTTTGATGCCAAATATGGAGAATGGTTAGGCTGCCATATGATCGGTGCCGGTGTAACCGATATGATTGCAGAAGCTGTTGTTGCCAGAAAATTGGAAACTACTGGACATGAAGTTTTAAAGGCAGTACATCCACATCCTACCATGAGCGAAGCCGTTATGGAAGCTGTTGCAGATGCATATGACGAGGTAATCCACCTATAGTTTAGACCATGCTCAAAGCTTTTAGGATTACAGCAATTTTAGAAGGAATCTCTTTCCTGCTCTTGTTTGGTTTGACCATGCCGCTAAAGTATTGGGCGGGAATGTCAGAACCCAATAAGGTGGTCGGTTATGCACATGGATTCCTTTTTATTGCCTACGTTGTTATCGCATTGGTTTTTTGTTGGGAACGAAAATGGGGAATCAGAAAATTCTCTATTTTGTTTGTGGCATCGTTATTACCTTTCGGCACATTTTATGCCGATAAAAAATACCTTAAAGATCTAGGTTAAAAAACTCTGTATAGCAAGGTCATAACTCTGAAGGCCAAAACCTAAAACCACTCCTTTTGCTCCTGAAGATATGTAGGAAACATGTCTAAACTCCTCTCGCTTAAAGGTATTGGATATATGTACTTCCACAACTGGAGCTTCTATGGCCTTGACCGCATCCCCAATGCCAACAGAAGTATGGGTATAAGAAGCGGCATTTAAGATGATACCATCATAAGAAAAACCTACCTCTTGAAGCTTATCAATCAACTCTCCCTCAATGTTGGATTGAAAATGTTCCAATTCAACCGCTTCAAACTTAGCTTGAAGTTTAGAAAAATACTCCTTGAACGTAGTGCTTCCATAAACTTCAGGTTCGCGTTTTCCCAGCAAGTTTAAATTAGGACCGTTGATGATAATTAATTTCATGCGGATAAATATAGGGGCATATTTTAATTCAAAAAAATGAGGTCGCTCAAAAATTAATTTTTAAGCGACCTCTTAACTATATTGTGTAAAATTGACTTTAAGACTTTAATTAAATGCAAACTGTATTCCAAAGCCAAATGCACCGCCTTCGTTTTCGCCAGCATCACTCAAAGCGATGGCAGGTCTCCAATCAAAATTAAATACCAAGGGTACACCGTCTATTTTAAAATCCAATCCCGCATGGGGACGCAATGAGAATATATTGTCAAAATCATCTACGAGAATTATGCTCGGCCCTATACCTGCATACCATCTTAAACCTGGTGCACCTGCAAATTGCTTGTGATATGAATATAAAAAAGTAAAAATGGTTAAGTTATCCTCAAAACCCAAGTCGGCTTGACCTACATGATTACTGGAGAAAAAGTATTTGGCACTGGGACCAACAAAAGTTGCATTGTCGTATAAATCGATACCAAGTCCTACGGCACCTTTATAACTGGTCTGCGCTTTTGCGTTCAACGAAAATAAAAGGGTTAAGGCAAAGACAAAAAATAATTTTTTCATGTTTCTAGATTTAAAGATTTAAGGTTCAAACGGTAAAAATACAAAATGAGTATAGTATTATGGCTATAACTTCAATCATATGTTAAAATTGAGATATATCAACATGTAAAAGTTTATAGTTTGTTTAATGAAGCAATACTGTGATTTTTATGCGCTATGAGTGTGATATATCGTATCAGAAAAGAAATAAAACACCAAGAGTAGCAATCGCAAAAGTTCCATTGTTGTCTACGGCGGTGTACGACACATTAAGTTCTGTGTTGCCCGTAATATTATAGCCTACCAAAGGCCTGTAATAAAATCCACCCTCATTGCCTTCATTAATACCAACAGCGTAACCTACATCCGCACCTAACTTAAAGCTATACGTAGGATAAATTCTAAATGATGCCGCCAAAGGAATAAACTGAAAGTCCTCAAACCCCGTACCTTCAGGAATAGGGCCAAAAGAATCGGTTTTGGTATCACCGAAAGCATTCATAAAGCCTGTGGCCAAACCTACGTCTAACAACTCTGAAACTCCCCAATGGTATGCAACATCCAATCCAACGCTAAAACTTGAAACATTCGATGCATCCCCAACAGGTACTCCCGCACTTATACCAGCTTTAAAACTGCTTCTATCTTGAGCGCTGATATTTGACAGTATTATAAAAATAAAAACATAAAATAGATATACTTTTTTCATGGTCGCTTAGTTTTGGAGAATTAAAACGCAAACTACGCCCAGATAGTATCCATATTCGTTGAACTACAATTGGTTTTAAACAAAAAAGCGAGGGTTTGACCCTCGCTTTTTATTCAATTTATCTTTTACCAAAACTTATAGCCAGCCCCAATGGTCAAATAATTGAACCTTACTTTTATGTCGTCGTTTCCAGTAAAGGAATTGTTCAATTGAAGAGAATATCTCGCCTGTAAAAAAAACAGGTCCGTAATATCCAAGCCCAGACCACCCGCCAAATCAAACTCAACGCCTGTAAAATTGTCTGGTATATCTTCTAGGGTGAAAGCTACTTGAGGCCCTGCTTGTATATATAAAATATCCGTCATGTAAAATTTAGCCATAAAGGGCACCACAATTGCCTGTACATCTTCAACGGCAGAGTATAACAGCTCGGGCTGAATTGCAAAATTATTGTTGACATTAAAATTTGCGAAAGCACCAACATAAATCCCAGATTCAGCATCCGATATGGTAATATTACCTTCCTTAACTGTTTGTCCAACATTTACAAAACCACCAGTTAGTCCAAAATTGATGTCTTGAGCCACTCCGGTTAAAGCTGTTCCTGTTAAAGCAAAAATCAATACTATTTTTTTCAACATTTTTTAAGATTTTAGTTACTTAAGCGAAAGTAGCAATGTCAAGAAGTTTTGGCTGTCCCATTTGACCAATGGCAGCTTTCAATTGATGGATTCCATATTGTACCTAAAATTTTAGTGAAAAAATTAACGGCTATCTTTAACCAATGAACTGGCAACAAGCGTTACAGGATTACCAAAATTACCTAAAGATAGAGCGGGGACTTTCAGAAAATACAATTTCCAGCTATGTTTTGGATCTGCAAAAGTTGACGAACTATTTAAATGCTTACGAGATTGACCAAACACCTATTCAGATAAGCCAGGAAACCGTTCAAAAATTTATCTATGATATTGCCAAAACCATAAACCCGCGTTCCCAAGCACGAATCATTTCTGGATTAAAGGGATTTTTTGGTTATTTAATTTTTGAAGATTACCGGAACGACAACCCCATGGATTTAATAGAACCGCCTAAAATTGGGAGAAAACTACCCGATACACTGGCTTTAGAGGAAATCAACAAATTAATCGCGGCAATTAATTTATCCAAACCAGAAGGGGAACGCAATCGAGCCATTTTAGAGACTTTGTACGGCTGTGGTCTTAGGGTATCCGAATTAGTCAATCTTAAACTATCTGATCTTTATTTTGATGAAGATTTTATAAAAGTTACTGGAAAAGGGAATAAACAACGATTTGTGCCCATTAGCGCGATAAACAAAAAATATATCAATATTTACACGAATGAAATTAGAAACCATTCGAACATCCAAAAGGAACATGAGGATTTCCTTTTTTTAAACCGAAGAGGTAAACAACTTACAAGGGCCATGATATTTACAATTATAAAACGATTGGCGAAAGAAATCGGTCTTGAAAAGAATATAAGCCCGCATACGTTCAGACACTCCTTTGCTACGCATCTTTTGGAAAACGGCGCAGATTTACGGGCAATTCAGCAAATGCTGGGGCATGAAAGTATAACCACAACAGAAATTTATGTGCATGTCAACAGAACCCATTTGGTGAATGTCTTAAATGAGTTTCATCCCAGAAAAATGAAATAACTAAAACTTAAACTTTGTATTAAGCCTGAAACTAGAAGAAGGCTTATCTAGTCCAAGGGGACTAAAACCAGGGTTATTGATTGGGTTTTGTATCATTGCTTCCAAAGAAAGCCCTGGTTTAATATCATGACCCACTCCATAAAAAATACTGTGTAAAGGTTTGCCATTGGGCTTGCCTATATTTTGATTACGCAAATCCCACTCTTGTTCATAGCCACCTATCAAAAATATTTTTTCATCAACATATTGTTTTATCTGTAAGCGCACTTGAAATCTTTCGGCTATCAAATTTCTATAATGATGTCCAAAAACACCTATTTCAGTAGTATTGGTCAATGGATATCGCAACGAAAATGAGGCGTAGCGAGAGCCATCATTAAAATCCGGGTAGCTAAAGCCGTCAACTAGCAATTTAGGTTTTTCCTCTAAACTATGCTGGTTTAGCACTTGAGCGTTCAGAAAAAAATGAGGCGCAAAAAAAACTAAAAAACCTATAATCTTTATCACTTCAAAACTGTTTGGCTTCGAACTCTAAATTAATTCAAAAAAAACCTTTGCTTATGTAATTGTGCAAATTTTAACCTTCTTAGCGGGAATGTTATTAATTTGCGATGAGATTGCAAGACACCTTTTCGTATTTATATTTTTATAAGTAAATTCAAGTATCGCAACATATTATATTGATGGGCAAAAAAAATAAGACAACTAAAAAAAATCGCTGGTCAACCGATAGAATCATTAGTTCTTCTGCATTCTTTATCAGTGTCGTTTCTTTAATAGCACTACTTTATCAATCCTATCTGGCAAGGGAGGAAAACAAACTCATTCAGAAACAGCAAAGTGCTACGGTAATGCCTTATCTCACCCAGTGGTTTGATGATTCTGAAGGTAACCATAAAATGGTTGTAGGCAATGATGGTGTTGGTCCAGCGTTTGTGAAAGCGTTCAATATTACCATAAATGAAAATCAGAATTTCAACAATACAGATGATTTATTACAAGAATTGACCAAAACGAACAAGTTTTTGGACACTATCAACTATTTGTACAGCACCCTTACCATTGGCACTTTGATTCCTGCAAACGAAACAGTTGAGATTATATCTTTTGATAATTCTGAAGAGTTTAAGACCTTTCGCACAATACTATATCGCAATAAATTCGATTTCGAAATTACCTATGAAGACGTATATGGCACACAATGGACATTGAATTACGATGAGGATGTGCCGAAAAAAATAACGGAATAACTACTGCGATTAAATCAGCATTTAATACCTTTTTTAATGAAACAATCACGCACTTGGTGGAAAGAAGGAATCGTTTATCAGATATATCCTAGAAGTTTTCAAGATACCACAGGTAATGGCGTTGGGGATATTCGGGGAATCGTACAACGTTTGGACTATATAAAACGTCTAGGGGTCGATATCATCTGGCTATGTCCCGTTTATCAATCCCCCAACGATGATAATGGATATGATATTAGCGATTACCGTAACATCATGGACGAATTTGGGACCATGGCAGATTTTGATGAGTTGTTGAAAGAAATGCATAGACGTGACCTAAAACTGGTCATGGATTTGGTCGTTAACCATACCAGCGATGAGCACAAATGGTTCCAAGAATCAAGAAAGTCAAGAAATAACCCCTATAGAGATTATTACCATTGGTGGCCCGCTGAAAATGGAAAACCACCAAAGCGCTTTAGTTATTTTGATGTAGATGGAAATGCATGGAAGTATGATGAACCAACGGATAGTTACTACCTCCACTACTTCTCGGTAAAACAGCCCGACTTAAAATGGGAGAACCCCAAAGTGCGTCAAGAGATTTACGACATGATGCATTTTTGGTTCAAAAAAGGGGTGGATGGTTTTAGGATGGATGTAATTCCCTTTATTTCCAAAGATACCAGTTATCCAGAGCTTCCAGATGAATACAATGGAAACTTTATCCCTTTTTATGCCAATGGACCAAAGCTGCATGACTATTTGCATGAAATGAACAAGGAAGTATTGAGCAAATACGATATTATGACCGTGGGAGAAACCCCGGGGGTCGACAGAGACCAAGCATTATTATTTGTGGATGAAGATAGAGAAGAACTCAATATGTTTTTCCATTTTGAGCTGATGTCGCTGGACCGTGATGGGGATGAAGTGTTTTGGATGCGCAAAGACCCATGGAAGCTTACTGAATTTAAAAAAATACACTCCGATTGGGATGAGACCTTTGCGGAAAAAGGATGGGGAAGCATGTTTTTAAGTAATCATGATAATCCTCGTACCGTAAGTAGATGGGGGAATGATTCTCCAGAGCATTGGTACAATTCAGCCACTATGCTGCATACTTTTTTATTGACCATGAAAGGAACCCCATATTTCTACTATGGAGATGAAATTGGAATGACCAACATCCGTTTTGATGACATTGATGACTACCAAGACATCAACACCCTAAACCGATATGAGTTACTGAAACAGCAAAATATTGATTTGGATACGTTTATTGCCAACGAAAAAGAGGCAAGTCGCGACAATGGTAGAACCCCAATGCAGTGGGATGCATCTGAAAATGCTGGCTTTACTAAAGCTATACCCTGGCTAAAAGTACATCCCAACCATAAAAGGGGGCTAAATGTTGATGAACAGGAAAAAGATAAAAGTTCCGTATTAAATTATTTCAAAAAAATGGTTCAGATACGAAAAGACCATTTAGGTCTGGTTTATGGAGACTATCAACTATTATTAAAAGATAATGAAGAGGTCTATGCTTACACAAGAAGTATGGGTTCGGAAAACTATCTAATACTCCTTAGTTTCTCTACAGAAAAAGCAACTTTTCAATTGGAGAACTTAACTAGTGCTAATTTAGAACTTTTGATTTCTAACGATGTCAGCAAAACACTGAAACACAATACCAGTTTTGAATTGAATCCATATCAAGCCTGTGTGTATAAAATCACCTAACTGAACGGCCACTATAAACTGAAAACTTATTCAAGGCTAGTATTAGCCTACGCAGTATTATCAATTTCTGGAATTGGGCAATCGAATAAACTCAACTGGATTCTTGATGAATCTTTTTGAAGGGACGTATGATCAATCGTGCTTCCCGGTCAAACCTAATGTAATTGTACACCCAATTGATAAAGACCACTACCCTATTTCTAAAACCAATTAGAAAAAATAGATGTACGAACATCCAAACGAACCAAGCAAAAATTCCTTGAAACTTAAACTTGGGCAAATCTACAACAGCTTTGTTTCTACCAACCGTGGCCATATTCCCCTTATCCCTGTAAACAAAAGGCTTTAGGGGTTTATTTTCTAAAATCCTGATTAAATTCTCACCCAAATTTTCACCTTGTTGCATAGCAGGTTGTGCCATCATAGGATGACCATGAGGGAAAGCTTCGGTTTCCATTTGTGCCACATCACCAACTGCAAAGATTTCTTCAAACCCTTCTATCTGGTTAAATCGATTTACTTTTAAACGGCTGCCACGACATAACAATTCCTTAGCATCCAAGCCCGCAATATTAACGGCCTTCACCCCAGCGGCCCATACCAACGTCGCCGAGTTAAAAGAAATATCCGAACTGGTACTTACCAAATTCCCATCATAATCCGTTACCCGTACGTCTTTCCATACGTTAACACCAAGACTTTCCAAGAATTGCTCCGCTTTGCTTGAAGCAACCTCGCTCATGGCTGGAAGAATTCTATCACTTCCTTGTACAAGGTTTATCTGTGCCCTTCTGGTATCTAAATCTGGATAATCCTTTGGTAAAATACCTTTCTTTATTTCGGCTAAAGCTCCTGCCAGCTCAACTCCAGTTGGCCCACCACCAACAATAACAAAATTCATTAACGCATCTCGCTCGTGCAAATCATCGGTCAATAACGCCTGTTCAAAATTCTCTAGAATAAGGCTACGAAGATTCAAAGACTGAGGAATAGATTTCATCGCCATAGCTTTGGCCTCAATATTTTCGTTTCCAAAAAAATTCGTTTCAGAACCTGTAGCCACCACAAGATAGTCGTACGATATCTCCCCAATATTGGTTTTTAGCTTGCGCTCCGTTGTATCGATTTGGCGAACATCGGCCAACCTAAAATAAAAATTAGGGTATCCCTGTATTACCTTACGAATGGGATAGGCTATGGAATCTGGTTCCAAACCTCCTGTGGATACTTGATATAATAAAGGTTGAAATGTATGGTAATTATGTTTGTCCAACAAAACTACCTGTACCTCTTTTTTTCTCAATTTTTTTGCAAGGGCAATACCTCCAAAGCCACCACCTATGATAATGACCCTTGGGAAACTGGATTGTGGAATATTCATAGCTGACATGGCAGCAAATTTAAGCATTCCCAAATGCGCAAGACTATTTTGAGATATGTTTTTTAGTATCTTTAAATCATAACTAACAAAATAACTTTCCAATGAAAAGAATACTACTCTTTACCATTACAACAATGCTATCCATCGTTTCTTGCTTTTCACAAAAAGATAGGGACATAGCTTTAAAAAGTCTGGATGCCAAAGCAGAACAATATGGAGCTATTGCTTTAGAAATTTGGAATCTTGCTGAAATGGGATATATGGAAAATGAAAGTTCGGCCTTGTTGCAGAAAACACTTTCTGATCAAGGTTTTTCTATAAATAAAGGAGTAGCGGGTATTCCCACAGCTTTTACGGCCGAGTACGGTTCTGGATATCCCATCATTGCAATTTTGGGAGAGTACGATGCGTTGCCCGGTCTTTCCCAACAGGCAGTTCCTGAGAAAAAATCTGCTGGTAAGGCGGCTGGACATGCCTGTGGACATCATTTGTTCGGTACGGCTTCTACGGCAGCGGCAATTGCAGTGAAGGATTGGTTAAAAAGTAGTAATACGTCAGGAACTATTCGTTTTTATGGATGTCCGGCCGAAGAAGGAGGTTCTGGGAAAGTATATATGGTTAGAGAAGGGCTTTTTGATGATGTGGATGTTGCATTACACTGGCATCCTAGTTCACAAAATGCTGCGAGTGCCGGAGCTGCATTGGCCAATAAATCAGCTAAGTTTAGGTTTTATGGAACCTCAGCGCACGCTGCAGGCGCTCCAGAAATGGGTCGCTCGGCACTTGACGGAGTTGAAGCTATGAATGCCATGGTAAACATGATGCGTGAGCACATACCCCAAGAAGCAAGAATACATTATGTAATCACCGACGGCGGTAAAGCTCCAAACGTAGTTCCAAATTTTGCAGAGGTCTATTATTATGCAAGACATAATAAAAGGGATGTGGTCATCGATATTTTCGACCGAATGGTAAAAGCTGCCGAAGGAGCTGCCCTGGGAACCGGAACAACGATGGATTATGAAATGATCGGTGGCACACATGAACTCTTACCCAATCTGGTATTACAAAAAATAATGCACGATAACCTATCAGAAATAGGTGGAATAACCTATTCTGAAGAAGAGAAAGTATTTGCAGATAAAATTTCCACAAGTTTAGGATACAAAGAATTGGATATGGATAAGGCCAAAAATATTCAACCCTACAAAGAAGAAGCCCGTGCTTATGGCTCTACAGATGTTGGTGATGTAAGCTATACCGTGCCCACCGTTGGTATGGGAGCTGCTACTTGGGTTCCCGGTACTCCGGCCCATAGTTGGCAAGCCGTTGCCGCTGGCGGAACTTCCATAGGAACAAAAGGAATGATGGTTGCCGCTAAAACACTTACGTTAACTGCCATGGATCTTTTTAAAAACCCAAAAACTGTTGAGGATGCCAAGGCAGAACTGGAAAAAAGAAGAGGCGACGATTTTAAATACACTCCATTGTTAGGCGACAGACCTCCAGCACTTGACTATAGAAAGTAAATTTATTTTTAGCAGATTGTAACAAATATTGTATTGCCTATACTTATAAGCAAACGTACCAACCTGAGTGAATAAAGAACTGGAACATCGTTTTGTAACGGAACTTGAGAACAATCAAAATATTGTTCATAAGGTTTGTACTCTATATACTAATGATAGAGATTCCCACAACGATCTGTTCCAAGAAATCACAATTCAATTGTGGAAAGCTTATCCTAAATTTAGAGGAGAGGCAAAATTTAGTACATGGATGTACAGGGTAGCGCTAAATACTGCGATAACATTGTACAGAAAATCCAAAAGACGTGTGCAGACCCAAGACTATGATTCGGTAATTTTTAAAATAAAGACCGACGAATATGATGACACGGAAGAAAAACAGTTAAAGCTGATGTACGATGCAGTAAAACAACTGGGAGATATAGATAAAGCTTTGGTCTTTCTTTATTTGGAAGACAAAGACTATGCTGAAATATCAGAAACATTAGGAATTACAGAAGTGAACGCTAGGGTTAAAATGAACCGAGTTAAAAATAAATTAAGAACCATACTTAATCCTTAGGATATGATGGATGAACTGGAACTCTTAAAGCAAGATTGGCAGAAAAAGGAGGCACATCTTCCTCAACTCACTTACGATGAGATATACAAGATGATATGGAAAAAGTCCTCATCTATTGTAAAATGGATATTCTATATAAGTATCATAGAATTTGCACTTCCGCACCTCTTGTATCTTATTCCATCCGTACAAAGCAGTGATCTGAATATTTATTCAAAATTGGAGCTATCGAATATTATGCTTGTAGTGACCATTTTGCAATACCTGGTTGTTTTTTACTTTATTTATCAGTTTTATATGAGGTATAAGGAAATCTCGGTATTGGATAGTGCCAAACAGCTTACTACCAATATCCTAAAAACCAGAAAAACGGTAAAACACTATGTCATTTTCTCGCTTTCTATCGTACTTTTAACATTTGCCCTACTTATTGTTGGAGTCTATCTGAGCGATAATGTTCTTGAGGTTTTCAATTTAACTTCAAAAATTGATACAGTTTCAGAAGACAATGTCAAGTTCGTCTTTATGTTGGGCCTAGCGATTTGTGGTATTCTTTTCACCGCTATTTTTGGAGGTATTTACTTTTTACTTTACGGTTTACTTACAAGAAAATTAAGACGTAATCACAGGGAATTACAGAAACTGGAGGTCTAGCTCCTTTTATATCGATAACGCCTTTTTTGGTGTTCTGCTTCGTAGGCTGCCAATTCTTCCTTTGGAATGACCTTTAAGAAAGATGGGTGTTGTTCAATCGCATATTCCAGTTTTTCTATAATGGCATCAATGGATTCGTTATCATAATCAATCTCCAGTGGTTCCTTTATCTGCATGGATTGGAGGATACCTTTCTTTTTTACCCGCAGTCCCTTTTTATCAAAAGAGCGCCTAAAACCGTCTATAACAACAGGTACCACAACGGGTTTATATCTTTTTATAATATGGGCCGTACCTTTGCGCAAAGGTTTCCATGGTGTGGTCGTTCCTTGCGGAAACGTAATTACCCATCCGTCCTCTAGCGCCATGGCAATATTACTTATATCGCTAAATTTCACTTGTCTGTTTACGTCTTTACCATCGGCCCTCCAAGTTCTTTCAATACTGATGGAGCCTGCATAGGCAAATATTTTGGCCACTAGGCTCTGTTTCATGGTTTCTTTGGCCGCAACGTAGTATATATTCAATTTTGGATTCCACAAATAGCCCATATTCTTAATGGAGTCGTCCCTACCTTTTAAGCTGGCATTGAACACGTGAAACATAGCTACTACATCTGCAAAATAAGTCTGGTGATTGCTTACGAACAATACATTTGTTTCGGGTAAATCCCTTATAATCTGGGAACCTTCAATTTCTAAAGTATTGAATCCTTTATAGCGTTGGTGCGTAATCATACCCGCAATACGAATCAACCATCGCTTCAAAAATAAAATATGCCCAAAAGGATTTTCTTTAAATAGCCCCATATAATCTCCGTCGTTCGCTAATTTACAAAATAGCCCTCAAAGGACTTGCTCCAAAAGTTCCTTGATTTCGCTCATCATCATGGCCGTAGCCCCCCAAACTGTATAACCATTTAATTTATAAGCAGGTACATTGATATTTTTAGCATACGAAGTGCTTAATTTTTGTTCCATTAGATTCGCATTATCAAGAAAATCGTGCAAATAGACCTCAACCACGTCTTCTACTTCGCTTTCTTGTATAAGAAAAGGTTTAGGGTTGGAATACATGCCAATAAATGGTTGCACCAAGAAATTGCTCGGTGGTATATATACCTCGCTAAGTTGCTTCAATACTTCTACGGATTCTGGCGGAACACCTACTTCTTCATGGGTCTCTCGCAATGCAGTATCCAAAAGATTTTTATCCTCCTTTTCCACTTTCCCCCCTGGGAACCCAATTTGATTGGAATGTACACCTTCATACGTTTTACGCAGAATAAGAAGCAACTTTGTTTTTTGGTACAAATCTGGATAAAAAAGTGCCATCACTCCTGCCTTTCTGGGTTTCATTTTTTCAATCTCCCTAGATTCCAACCATTTGATTCGCATTGCCGGTGACATTTTATGGTGTGAATCCGTTCCAGGAAGAGGTAGATTTTTTATTTTTAAAGCTTGTTGATAAAACTCTTCAAAATTCATGATGCTAAAACAATCTGCTTTGCTTGCAAGTATACTATTATTTTTGGTCTCCTGTGGTGAATCATCCAAAAAGAAAAGTTCTTCCACGAAACTTGCAGCAATAGAAATAGATTCGACCCAAAAGAAAAAGGATACGGTTGTTGAAAATATAGAAGAAGCCTTTGTTCTGACAGAAGAAAATGCAATAGATTTCTTTTTTGATTATGCAAAAGAACTAAAAAAAGATAAAGTCAAGCTTACTACAAGTATGGGCAGTTTTACTGTTCAATTATATGACAATGTCCCGTATCATAAGGCAAATTTTATCTATTTGACCGAAAAAGGATATTTTGACAATACACAGTTTCATCGTATTGTGAAGAAGTTTATCATACAGGGCGGAAATTCCGATGACATAGAAACCGCCCGTAAAAGAACCAAAATTGGACGCTATCTTCTTCCACCTGACGCAAAAAAAGGACACAAACATCATAGAGGTGTTATTTCTATGCCAAGTAGCGAAAGGGACAATCCGCATATGTTGGCCTCTCCTTATGAATTCTTTATTGTGGTGACCAAACCAGGATCCTATCATTTGGATGGATCCTACACGCCTTTTGGAAAAGTGATCAGCGGTATGGATATTGTGGATAAAATCAACAATGTTGCAGTAGGTGATGGGGATTGGCCGCTGCAAAACGTGTATATTCTAAAGGCAGAAGTACTTTGATCAAACTTCTTTTTGATAGATGTTCGGCAATCTAATTTTAAATTTGACCGCCAAGAGCCGAAGCGAAATTACTACGAGTATCGCCGCTACGTATGCATAATTTTCACCTATGGGCAATAAGGTCAGCAAAAAATAGCTTCCTCCACCCAAGATACAGGCTGTGGCATAGATTTCCTTTCTAAAAATGACAGGTATCTCATTACAGAGGATATCCCGTATGACACCGCCAAAACTAGCGGTCATCGTGCCCAGTGCTATGCAGATGACAGGAGAAAGTCCGGCTTGAAGGCCTTTTTCTATCCCCAGCATAGTGTAAAGCCCAATACCAATGGTATCGAACAAAAACAGGGATTTCCTAAGGTATTTTAATTGATTGACGAAAAGCACTCCAAAAAATACCGTTACTCCAATGGTGATTACATAAGTTAAATCACGTATCCAGACTACTGGTGTGTTTCCAATAAGTAAATCACGTAATGTTCCACCACCAATGGCGGTAACAAAGGCAATAATCAGCACTCCGAATAAATCCAAACGTTTTTCCATGGCAACGAGCACTCCCGAAATTGCGAACGCCACTGTTCCCAAGATATCTATAGTTTGATAAAACATGAACCTATAAATTTTGGGTATAGTAGATATAATCCTTTATGATGATTCCAACAAAATCAATAGGTTTTAACTGTGTATTGATACCGGTCACTTCCTTGATTCGCTTTTCCAAGGAGATAATTATATTGTGGTCGCCATTTAATTTTGACTTATCGTACAGTTCTTTGATCGTCCGCATTTCGGGGTCTTTAAATATGGTCACTTGGGGAAATTGAGGTTGATAATCATCGGGCAGCTCCCTTAGTAGCGTATCTCGCAGCGAAATCCTTTTCTTTTCGCTTATGACCGTTGTACCAGCTGCAATATCACCCATTCGCTGGCCTTTTCCTCGAATCAAAATTGTTAAAACCGCTCCACCTCCAGAGGTTAGGCTTACGTCTATAATACGGAGTACCCATCGTACAAAGTAATTTGAAAAACTGGGCTTGGAACCATCTAGTTTTACCACCCTAAGCGACATTAGCCCCTTGCCTATGGTCTTTCCATCTGAGAATGTTTCAAAAAGTAAATAGTATAAAAATGCAGGCAGGCTCAAGACCAAATAATAGGCCCATTGGTCGGCAATATCAATATCCAAAGAAATTAAAAGTATAAAAATTAAAATGGTATATATGATAATGACCAGACTGTCTATAAGATATGCCAGCATACGCTCACCCAGATTAGAAGTATTTTGACTTATACTTATATTTTGGGCAGTTTCTATTTGAAATTGATTCATATTTTAGTTTCTTTACTTCTAAACCGTCATATTTAATGCACGAGGCTGCTTTTGTAAAGCAAAATAAGGATAAATGGGTTGCTTTTGAAAATGTTCTTAGCAATAAAGACAAGCTCCAACCCGATAAGCTTTCTGACCTCTATATTGAAATCACGGACCACCTTAGCTACGCAAAGACTTTTTATAAAGGGAGTAATACCGAGTTCTATTTAAATTCTCTAGCCTCGCAAGCGCATCAAAAGATTTATAAGACTAAACGTGAATCCAAAAATCGAATCATTACATTTTGGAAAACAGAATTTCCAAGTATGTTTTACCATCACCATAGAGAACTACTGATATCGTTTCTTGTTTTTACATTTTTTGTGACTGTCGGTGCCTTTTCAGCAGCCAATGAGGGGAATTTTGTTCGTTCTATTTTAGGAAACGGTTATGTGAACATGACGCTGGAAAACATTGAAAAAGGAGACCCTATGGCCGTTTACAAACAACAGGGCGAATTCAATATGTTTTTGGGCATTACCATTAATAATATAAAAGTGGCCATTTATGCATTTGCTTTCGGTATTTTTTTAGGTATTGGTACACTAATGGTCATGTTACAAAACGGAATAATGTTGGGAAGCTTCCAATATTTTTTCTATGAAAAAGGATTATTATGGGAATCTGCACGGACCATATGGATTCATGGCACCATCGAAATATCCGTAATCATAATTGCAGGATGCGCAGGACTTGTTCTAGCCAATGGCATATTGTTCCCTGGTACGTACACCCGATTGGAATCTTTTAAGCGAGGCGTAAAAAACGGATTAAAAATAATGGTGAGTACCGTTCCGTTTTTTATTATAGCCGGCTTTTTGGAAGGTTTTGTTACAAGACATACCGAAATGCCAGATTGGCTCGCTATACTTATCATATTGGGTTCTCTGGGCCTTATTCTATTCTATTATATCATATACCCTAACCAACTGAAAAGAAAAAAACAACATGCAACAACCACAATACATTGAGTTTAAAAAACAACGAGAACTGGGTGAAATACTCTCCGACTCTTTTGGGTTTATTAGAAATCAATTTAAGCCGTTTTTTGGAGCAATATTAAGAATTGTAGGTCCCTACTTATTGGTCATGCTTATCTCAATGGCTTTTTATATGTATACCATCGGAGATATTTTCAATTTTACGGCATTAAGCAATCCCAATGTCTTTGACAGCAATTTTTCACCCCTTATAATGATTCTTGCGGTTATTGCTTTGTTTGCAAGTTCTATAGCTGCCTATGTCCTAGCACAAGCTACTGTATTGATTTACATAAAATCGTACATCAATACAAAGGGAAATCCTGTTTTTGAAGACATCCAAAAAGAGGTATATGATTCATTCTGGGCATTTATCGGATTGGGTATTTTGGTTTCTTTATCAGTTGGGGCCGGGATGCTATTTTGTCTCATACCAGGCATTTATCTTGCTGTTCCGTTATCGCTGTCCTTCGCTATTTTTGTTTTTTTAAAGAAGGACGTGATGGATTCTTATCAGTATAGCTTTACATTGATCAAAGAAAACTGGTGGATTACCTTTGCCACACTTTTGATCGTTTACATCATCGTTGCCATTGCTACGTATGCTTTTAGTTTGCCAGCCGTGATTTATACATGGGCCAAGATGGGAATATTTTCGGGAGAAATGGACGCTGAAAGCTTTGGAATATTCAATGACCCTATCTACCTACTATTGAACATCATAAGTACTTTGGTCCGCTTCTTAATGAATATTATACTTTTAGTGACAACCTCATTTATTTTCTTCAACCTTAATGAACTAAAGAATTTTACGGGTACATACGAACGGATTGATAACCTGGGAAAATCTGAAGAGGACTAAATGCTAAAAAAGTTGGTTTTAGGGTTTGTTCTTTTATGCTGGGGCAGTAGTTTTTCCCAGAACGATTCTATTATCAAATACGACAGTTCTGAAATCACAACATTCGAAATTTCTGAAGAGGATTTAAGAACATATCAAGAAGATGAAAGCTTTGACTATGAGGTCGTCAAGGTGGAAAAAACATGGTGGGATGATATCAAAAACTGGTTTTATAGTGTTTTAAGGCGTTTTTTTGAATGGCTTTTTGGGGTTGATGAGGCAGTTGGCTATCTGGCCTATTTTTTAAAAGCATTGCCCTACCTCCTTTTAGCAGTTCTGTTATTTCTGATCATACGTTTTTTTATCAAAGCCAATACCCGTTCTTTAATTTATAGTCAGCAGAATCCTAATCTTGTTAATCTATCAGAGGAAGAACGTATTATTAAAACTCAGGACATACAAAAGCTTATCAAAGAAGCCATAGCAAAAAACGATTACCGATTAGCAATCAGATACTACTATCTCTTTATTTTAAAACTGCTTTCTGAAAGGGAGCTCATTGAATGGCAGTTGCAAAAAACCAATGATGACTACATTAACGAACTCTCTAGCAACACCCTAAAAAATGCTTTTACAAAAGCGACATTATTGTACGATTATATTTGGTACGGTGAGTTTACCATAGACCAACATAATTATTCAAAGGCCGAGGCCGTTTTCGCATCCCTTAAAAAATCAATTGCAACAGATGTTTAAAAAGGGTTGGGTCTACATAGTAATAGCGATTATCACCTTAGGGCTCATCTTTCTCATTGAGTATAACAAGCCAAAGAAAATCAATTGGTCTGAATCTTATGTTTCTCACCATAAAATACCCTATGGCACATACGTTTTCAATGATTTGATGGAGAAATATTTCCCCTCAAAAACGAAACAGGTCCGTAAACCTCCATTTGAATTCCTGAGCAGGAACGATTCTGTCGAGGGTACCTATATTTTCGTAAACAGATTCGTAGATTTTGGAGAGGCAGAGCTTAATACTTTACTTGATTGGACAAGCAAAGGAAATACCCTTTTTATTGCTTCGGATGGTTTTGAAGAACAACTATTGGATACCTTGCACCTAGAGCAATACAGTATCTACAGCGGAGGGCAATTAGATCCAGTTTTTTATCATGAACTGGTAAATCCAAGATTAAAAACGGATACCATTTCTTTTGATAAGGACTATTATACGCTTGCCTTCAATCAAATAGATACCTTGCATACTACTGTCCTGGGACAGGTCTACGCGGAACCTGATAGTACCGAAATCGATTCCAAAAATATCAATATCATCAAACAACCCTTTGGGCAAGGTGAGATTATCCTGTCTACATTTCCAAAAGCCTTTACCAATTATTTTATCCTAAAAGAAGGGAACAAAAACTATACTGCCGGGCTTTTGTCCTACTTGGACAAGGGAAAAACTATTTTGATAGATAACCACCATAAATCTGGAAAATCTTTTTATACCTCTCCCATGTATCTTTTTTTAAATACAAAAGAGCTGAAATGGGCGTACTATCTAGCATTAATAGGAGCTCTGGTATATGTTATTTTTGAAGGCAAACGAAAACAACGGGCAATACCCGTAGTTACTCCTCTAAAAAATCAAACCTTGGCGTTTACCAGAACAATTGCCGATATGTACTTTGAAAGTGGAGAACAAAAGAAGATCTCGGAGCATAAGGTAGCTTACTTTCTCGAATATATACGTACAAAGCTGTACATGGGCACACAAGAAATTGATGAACCATTTTTAAATAGATTGGCCATACGAAGCAATAACACTTTGGAAGATGCAAAGCAATTGTTCGAACTTATTAACAACATAGAATCCAAAGAACAGGTTACCGACATGGAATTACAAAATTTGAACAAAAAAATAGAAGCATTTAAAGCGAAAGTTGATGGAAAATAACGATTTAAACTTTGATAACAGAGTTCCTCTGGAAGAGCTAAAAAATACAGTAGAACTCGTAAAAAAAGAACTGGGCAGTGTCATTATAGGGCAACAGAACTTTGTAGATCTATTGATTGTTTCCCTTTTGGTGGATGGTCATGCCTTGATAGAAGGTGTACCCGGAATTGCGAAGACCATTACTGCCAAACTGTTTGCAAAGACACTAAAAACAGATTTTAACAGGATACAGTTTACGCCAGATTTAATGCCAAGTGATATTCTGGGAACTTCTGTTTTTAATATGCAGACCTCAGCTTTTGAGTTTAAAAAAGGTCCCATTTTTTCCAATATCGTCCTAATAGATGAAATAAACAGGGCACCCGCCAAGACTCAAGCCGCGCTGTTTGAAACGATGGAAGAAAGACAAGCCACAGTCGATGGAACAACATACAAAATGGCCGAACCCTTTATGGTACTGGCAACACAAAACCCTATTGAACAGGAAGGCACCTATGCACTGCCCGAAGCACAGCTAGATAGATTTCTTTTCAAGATTAAGGTAAACTATCCTTCAGTTGAGGAAGAGATTAAAATAATTGAAAGCCATCATGGGCGAAAAGGTAAAAAACCTGAAGAAAACATTGAAGCAGTACTTACTCCAAAAAAACTGGCAGAGTTCAAGAAGAATATTCATGATATCATCGTAGAGGAAAAAATCATCACGTACATTGCAAATATCATTACCAGTACCAGAAACCATCCACATTTGTACTTGGGTGCTTCACCAAGAGCTTCAATCGCTACCCTGAATGCATCAAAAGCTTTTGCTGCAATCTCGGGAAGGGATTTTGTAATTCCCGAAGATGTAAAAAAAGCATTGGTTCCTGTACTCAACCACAGAGTAATTCTGACACCAGAAAGAGAAATGGAAGGAATGACCACCGAAAGTGTCGTAACAATGGTTATGGAATCCGTAGAAATTCCAAGGTAAAAAATGCATTTTCTAAGGTCGTTTTATATTCATAACAGGTTCTTTAGGTATATCGCCATTTTGGCAGCATGCTTTGTACTGTCCTACTGGTTACCCGAGCTATACCCCATAGCCTGGGTACTGGTCTTTATTCTTATGGCCCTTTTAGTCTGTGACTGCTACCTTTTGTACAGTACGCCCAATGCCATTATTGGAAAACGCAATACACCTCAAAAACTTTCCAACAGTGATGACAACGAACTGCAGACCGAACTTTTTTCTAAGTATACTTTTAGAACAGGAGTTGTTGTAATCGATGAACTTCCTGTGCAATTTCAAAAACGTGATTTTGAATACAAAACTTACCTGACCAAAGGAGAAAAGTACATGTTCAAGTATACCGTAAGACCTGTAGAGCGGGGAGAATATATCTTCGGTAATTTGAATATCTACGCTTCTTCCCCTTTGAGAATTGTAAAACGACGATATATATTCCAAAAAGACCAAATGGTTCCCGTATACCCATCCATCATACAGATGCAACAGTATGACTTTTTGGCGATAAGCAACCGTTTAAGCGAGTTTGGGCTAAAAAAAATACGGCGAATAGGACATACACAAGAGTTTGAACAAATAAAGGACTACATAAAAGGCGATGATGTACGGACCATCAATTGGAAAGCTACAGCTAAGAGAAACCAATTAATGGTCAACCAATATCAAGATGAAAAATCGCAACCCATTTATTCCATCATCGATACCGGTAGGGTTATGAAAATGCCTTTTAACGGATTGAAGTTATTGGATTACGCCATCAATTCCACTCTGGCATTTTCCAACGTAGCTTTAAAGCGAAACGACAAAACGGGAATGATCACGTTCTCCAAAAAAATTGAAACGTTTGTACCGGCATTGCAAAAAATCTCCCACCTCAACACTATTTTAGAGAAGTTATATAACGTTACCACAGAATTCACCGATTCAGATTTTGGTTTGCTCTACGCCCACATAAAACGAAAGGTAAACCATAGAAGTTTATTGTTATTATATACCAATTTTGAGCATATCTCTGCACTAAAAAGACAACTCCCCTTCCTTTTGGCCATTGCAAAAAAACACGTTCTGGTCGTAGTGTTCTTTGAAAACACAGAACTAGAATCCCTCATCAGCAAAGATGCCGAAGATTTGCAGACCATTTATCACAAGACAATTGCCGAAAAGTTTTCGTTGGAAAAAAGACTCATGCAAAAAGAGCTACAACAGTATGGCATTCAAACAATTTTGACCAAACCGGAAAACTTGTCCATCAATACCATAAATAAGTATCTTGAAATTAAAGCAAGAGGACTTCTTTAGTCATGTGCAACGCCATAGCTTCGTGAAAAAGTTGAAGAAAGTCCAAAAGACGATAAGCTAGGTAATGTTTCATCAGCAATAAAAAGTTTATCATCATACTGACTACTATGCAATTTATTCAAATTAAAATGGGTTGCTGAGGAATCATGTTTAGGTATCTTATCACGCTTTTTGGAAAAAAGCTCAATGGCCACACCAACCGTTACTCCCCCTAAAATAGTTGCGAGCAAATCATCATTGTCCCACCCATTCTCTCGCTGACCGGCATCAACCGTTTCTTTGGCCAAACCGATTAACGTACCACCGGCAACAGCTCCCACAAAGGTCCAAACCCTGTTCCCATCAGAAGCATTTTTCGCAATACCTGCTCCCGCTAGACCAAAAAGATTACCCCCTAGAAAGTGTAGCGCTTTATCACGCTCTATTTGACCGTGCAAGTGTATGGCAAGTATAAAAAGAAGAAATGTAGGGGTCAGCTTTTTCATTACAATCGTAAATGTAAAGAAAGCTGATTATTTTAAAAACTTTTGACTTCCTCTACTCCTTTATTAAACCCTGTCATCAAGTCTTCTACGATAGATGTTGCCGATTTAATTTCATGGATAAGTCCAGATACTTGGCCTATTTCCAGTTCCCCTTCGTTTAAATCCCCTTCAAACATACCGCGCTTGGCCCTTGCCCTACCCAATAAATGTTTCAAATCTTCCACAGTTGCTCCGTTGGCATAAGCATTTTGAACATCTCCATAAAATTTGTTTTTCAGTAAGCGTACAGGAGCCAGCTCTTTAAGGGTCAATTGTGTATCTCCTTCTTTAGCGGAAACAATCTGTTCTTTGAACAAATCGTGCGAAGAACCTTCTACGCTTGCAGCAAATCTACTGCCCACTTGTACCCCGTCAGCACCCAGAATCATTGTTGCCAACATGGCTTGACCTGTAGCAATACCGCCTGCTGCTATCAAAGGAATATCGATTTTTTCCTTTACTGATGGAATTAAGACCATTGTAGTGGTTTCATCCCTTCCATTATGTCCGCCCGCTTCAAATCCTTCGGCCACTACGGCATCAACTCCGGCATCCTGAGCTTTTAACGCGAATTTTACACTGCTGACCACATGTGCAACGGTAACACCGTGTTTCTGTAAATGACTCGTCCACGTTTTTGGATTTCCCGCCGATGTAAAAACAATTTTTACCCCACTGCTCAAAATGACTTCCATCAACTCTTCAATATTTGGATACAGCATGGGAATGTTTACACCAAAAGGTTTATCGGTTGCTTTTTGACATTTTTCAATATGTTCCTTTAGAACATCGGGATACATACTTCCTGCACCGAGCAATCCCAATCCACCAGCATTGGAAACTGCTGATGCCAAACGCCAACCACTTGCCCAAATCATTCCTCCTTGTACAATGGGGTACTTTACTCCAAAAAGCCGGGTAATTTTATTGTGTTCCATATATTGAATTCATTATGAAATAACGCCCGAGCCAATAAGTTCATCACTTTTGTACCACGCCACAAACTGGCCTTCGGTTATAGCCGATTGTTTTTCTTTAAAATCTACATAAAGTCCACTCTCAGTTTTGTAAAGCGTGGCTTTCTGCAAAGGTTGTCTATAGCGAATTCTTGCTTCTACTTCCATCGTTTCGCCAATAAGCAGAGCTAAATCTTCTCGTACCCAGTGCAGTTCGTTTTCATTTACAAATAGGGTATGCCTCAAAAGCCCTGGATGGGATTTCCCTTGTCCGGTATAGATGATATTATTGTCCACGTCGGTATCAATGACAAAAAGTGGTTCTTTGGTTCCTCCAACATTCAAACCTTTGCGTTGTCCTGTGGTAAAATAATGTGCCCCTTGATGTTCTCCAACCACTTTCCCATCAGACAAGTCATATACAGGTTTCTTTGCGCAGTATGCCAATTCCTCAGCTTTATCTTCAAATTCTGGAAGCGCTCCCATAAAATGGGATGCGGTATTCGGCACTTCAACAATAACCCCTTTTTTGGGCTTCAATTTTTGTTGTAAAAAATCTGGCAGATGTACTTTTCCAATAAAACAGAGCCCTTGCGAATCTTTTTTATCAGCAGTAACCAAATCGTTTTCCGCTGCAATTTTTCTAACCTCTGGTTTGGTTAGCCCACCAATGGGAAACAAGGTCTTGCTCAATTGCTCTTGCGAAAGTTGACATAAAAAATAGGATTGGTCCTTATTGCCATCTACACCTGATAACAACTGATACGTTTCGGTGCCATCTTCATTCTTGATAATTCCCTTTCTACAGTAATGCCCGGTCGCAACAAAATCAGCTCCCAATTGTAGGGCTATCTTTAGGAAGACATCAAATTTAATTTCACGGTTGCAGAGCACATCAGGATTTGGCGTTCTCCCCCTTTCATATTCATTGAACATGTAATCCACAATACGTTCTTTGTATACTTCACTTAAGTCCACAGTTTGAAAAGGGATACCCAATTTTTCGGCAACGATAAGCGCATCGTTGCTATCTTCCAACCATGGACATTCATCAGAAATAATCACGGAATCATCGTGCCAATTCTTCATGAAAAGGCCAATAACCTCGTACCCCTGTTCTTTTAAAAGGTAGGCGGTTACACTGGAATCAACACCTCCGGAAAGTCCAACAACAACTTTTTTCAACTTGCATTTTTATTTAGAATGCAAAATTACGAATTATGGGAAGATTCCCATTTTAACAGACGATTTCTTAAACTTTTGAATTTACAAGCAACGCTTTCCACTTTTTTCATCTTCAAGAAAAAGTTGTAACCTAAAATAAATAACAAATGAGATTCTCTTTATTTTTTTCTACCCTATTATTAATCGTATTAAGTTTCAGTTCATGCTCTTTGGACGATGATGGCACAGACCGACCCGATGAAAGCCTAGCTGACCTAATTTCCAATGATGATAACTTTCAATCACTAAAAGCAGCTTTGGAAGAAGCAGAATTGCTCGACAATTTGGACCGTACCGGACTCAATACATTCTTAGCACCTACGGATGACGCTTTTAATGCCTTCCTTGATGGTCAAGCTCTTTCTGAAATCCCCAAAGCAGATTTGAGAAGATTGTTGTTGGTCCATATCGTGGCAGGAGAAATTAGTACCCAGGATTTTGTTCGAGCAGAAGAAGGCTATATGATAACTTCTTCACCTGGAATAGTTGAAAATAGTCCTATCAACCTATATTTTAATACTGATAACGGTATTGTAATCAGTGGGAAGGCTAAAATTGTCAGTTCTGGTTCAAACAAAAGAGCCTCTAACGGTATCTTGCATCAAATAGATGCTATTCTCGAACTACCCACACTTGCGGATTTCATTGCAGTAGACGACAGATTAAACGAACTTGAAAAATCACTTACATCCCCTGGACAACCGGATTTCATGGCAACACTTGATACCCCAAACGGAGAAGCACCTGCCCCATTTACAGTATTCGCACCGATCAATGACGCTTTTGAAGATTTTGGGGACCTCCCAATTGGCGATGACCTTACGCCGGTTTTGGAACATCATGTTATTGCTTCCAAGAACATTGTTACACGCGACATGGAACAAAACATGACGCTTGAAACCATAGAAGGAGATGATTTAACGGTAAGGATCATTGGAAATCAAATCAACCTTATCGATGGCGCTAACAACAATACCACAAGAATCATAGGCGGCAATCTTCAAGCATCAAATGGTGTGCTTCATTTGGTGGATGACATTTTGATTCCAGATACCACCAACTAACATCATAAATAGTTAAAAACAAATTTTGTATCAAAGTTCATACATCCTATGAATAGATGCTCCATAAAAAAAAGTACATGAAACAAGTTATTGGAATCCTTGGTCTTTTGTTCTTCGTAAACTGTCAAAATAGTTCAATTGTTGAACCTTCAAAATTGAAAACCATCATGATCAAATCTTTTGGAGAAGTAGAAACACCTCCCGATATGGCCACTTTTCATATAGATTTAAGCTGTTTGGACAAATCAATACAAACTTCGAAAAAGTGCTTGGTAGATAAGTCAAATATACTCCATGATCGTTTATTGGGTTTTGGGATAGAAAAGAATGATATTTTAACCACTTCGGTAGCCATGAACAAGAGCTATACTTGGAGAAACAATTCAAACATATTTGAAGGTTACAGGAGTTCCACAAGTGTTTTTATCACGGTAAGAAATATTGAAAAGCTCAGTGAGATTTATACGGAGTTGCTAGAGAACAGAAACCTTGATTTGGGTGGTTTGAGTTATTCGCACTCAAAAATTGATAGTTTAGAAAACGCTGCCTATGTGAAGGCACTCGAAAAATCGAAAATACTTGCTGATAGATTGCTACAGGAACTACCAGAGTCCAAGAAGGAAATCTTAAAAATTGGGAATGTCGAAATTTCCGGTTCTATGCCCGAGAAAAACATATTTCAACCTGAAAATGAATTTGGCATGGCACAGCAACCCAACGTTTTACAAGAAAAATCGATAGCTATAAGCAAAGGGATTCTTAAAATGAGCGCAACACTGTATGCTGAATACCAGATAAAATAATCTCGTGCAGGTCTTATCCACATATACGGTATAGGGATTAATTGGTGGAACTTAAGTACAATTTCCTTAACGTTGAGGCTGGATATTTAAAACTGGGGTAACTTAGAATTAAGACTACATTTAACTGGTTGAGGGCATTATATTCTATTTTCAGGCCTAGAACACAAAACCAAATTAATCTGAAAAATGAAAAACATCCCGCATTTAGGAAAATCCCTTATAGTATTGATTTTAGTCCTTTTTATAAGCTCTTGCAGCAAAAATGACGACGACGCCAACCCAAAGACAGATGATGAAATTGGTAATACCGACGATGATCCAAACACATTACCCAATATCGTAGCACTGGCAGAAAGTGTTGATATGTTAAGTACTTTAATGGATGCAATTGAACTAGCTGATGCTGATTTGGTACAAGTATTATCCGCAGATGGCCAATTAACAGTTTTTGCTCCCACCAATGACGCTTTTAATGCACTTCTAGATCAGCTTGAAGGTTTTGAAAAGCTCGAAGATTTTGATGAGGAAGAAGAAAAGGCCCTCTTAGCTGAAATTTTAAAGTACCACGTTATTTCTGGTACTGTTGCTTTATCCTCTGATTTATCGGATGGTAAAGTATTGGAGACACTCCAGACTGAAAGCTTAAAAGTTAACGTAGATGGAAGTGTTTTTATAGCGGACAAAACAGATGACCTTTCCGAAGTAGTTAGTGCGGACAATAATGCTTCCAATGGCGTGGTTCATATTGTGGATAAAGTTTTAGTACCACAAGCTGCCTTGGATATACTTTTTCCAAAACCAAGTATTGTAGAAATTGTTGTTGAAACAGAACAATTGTCCCTCTTGGAAGAGGCCGTCTTAAAAGTAGGGTTGGATGAAGATTTAAATGCAGAAGGTCCCTTCACATTGTTTGCTCCAACGGACAAAGCCATTGAAGAACTTTTTGAACTTCTTGGAGATAGCTTTACAAGCTTTGATGATTTTGATAATTTCTTGGAACTCCAAATTTTAAAGCAGATTTTACTGTACCATGTGGTCTCAGGAAATATTACTTCTGGTGAGCTTTCTCCCGGTACCGTTCCTACCCTGCTAGAGAATGAGAACATTGAGGTAATAGCCTCCAATGATACCTTTGTAATTGGGGACGCTTCGGACATTGATGCAAACCTCGAGGAAATAGATAAAGAAGCTAGCAATGGAGTAGTCCATATTATTGATAAAATTTTGATTCCTCAAGAAGTACAGGACTTTTTGAACACCTTGAATCCAGATGATCCAAACGCAGGTATTCCAACAATAAAGGAACTGGTTGAAGATTCTGATGAGCTTACTTTCCTAAAGGAAGCATTAGAGCTCACAGGATTATTGGATACATTAGGTGAAGAAGGTCCTTATACGGTCTTTGCTCCAACCGGGGAAACCATAAGCTTTCTTTTTGGTCTTTTGGGGGGATCTTTTACCAAACTCGAAGACTTTGACCTCGATTTTGAAATTGATTTGTTGAGGCAAGTGCTCAGTTACCATGTTGTGCCCGGTGTATTTACTGCTAATGATTTGGCCATTGGTGATTTAAATACCCTATTAAACGATGATACTATAGCAGTAGGCTATGTAAACAACGCTTTTTTTTTACAGGATGCATTGGGTCTTAATGTGAATTTTAGAGTTACCGATATTCCTGCTGGCAACGGTGTCATCCATACCATCAATAGGGTTATGGTTCCACAATCTGTAATCGATGCCATAGTTTCCAGAACCGAGAGTACCATCACGAGAATTTTGGATAGACTGGACCCAGAACATAAAGAGTTGGCTATTGCGGCTTGCCTATTAGTGCATGAAAGTTTTGAAGATATTCTAGATACCGAATTCACCCTTTTTCTTCCCACAAACCAAGCGTTCCTAGATTTGTTCGATCAATTGGACGGTATTAATTCCTTAGCTGATTTTGATACCGAAGAAGAACTAAAGCTATTGGGCACGATTCTTACCTATCATTATATAGAAGGTACAAAAGCTAAATCAACACAGTTGACCAATGGCCAAGAATTGATTACATATCAAGGAGAAAAGTTAAACATAAATACAAATGGTGGAATACAGCTTATTGACCAAACTGGTGAACCTTCCAATGTCACTTCTCCAGATACTGAAGTTTTAAGCGGAGTCATTCATATCGTGGATAAAGTACTACTTCCAAAGCAAGTCTTAAACAAACTTGCCATGTAGCAGAGTTATAGCATTCTTTTAAAAAATTGGGTTGTCTACAATGGACAACCCAATTTTTTTTGCTGCAATGTTTAGTGTTTTCAATCAAATTGTTAAATATTTTATAAAATAAATTAAACAAAAGCAACCTATTATGTTTAAATACATCTTTGTAACGTTAAACAATTTTTAATCTAAAAAAAATTAAATGAAAGCACTGATTAAATTATCTAAACTCACACTACTGGCGGTTGTCTTTATTTTCGCGTCCTGCTCGGACGATGATGACAACGGGCCAACGACCCCAACACCTACCTTGAATATAGTAGAAACCGCTGATGCCGAAAACGATTTAAGCAGTTTGGTGGGTGCATTAAAAAAAGCTGATGAAAGTGCCGACAACGATTTGGTCAGTGCTTTAAGTGGAGATGGTCCTTTCACGGTCTTTGCACCTACCAATGCTGCATTTGATGATTTATTTAAACAATTGGGTGATTTTGAAGGTTTGGATGACTTCAATACACAAGAGCTTCAAAATGTACTAGCAGTTGTTTTATCATATCACGTCATTTCTGGAACAGCCGCTCTTTCATCTGATTTGAGCGACGGTCAAGTTTTGACGACGTTGCAGACCGGCACTTTAACAATTTCTACCGAAGGAGGCGTTTTTATTGATGATGCCACTGATGTTAACGCCGAGGTTACAACAGCCGATGTAGAGACTACAAATGGTGTTGTACATATTATAGACAAAGTATTGTTGCCGCAAGAAGTTATAGACCAATTAAGAATACTTATTACCATCACTGATTTAGCCGTAGGTAATGAAAACTTGGAAAGCTTGGTTGCCGCATTGCTTGCCGCAGATGAAGATTTAGATGAAGTACTTAAAGGTGATGGTCCTTTTACGGTGCTCGCGCCAAGCGATGAAGCTTTTGATGAATTCTTGGGTGAAGATGAGCTTGCCGATATCCCCGTGGAAACGTTGACCAATGTATTGAAAAATCATGTAATCAGTGGTGCCTTGTTTCAAGCTGATTTGGAAGCAGCTGGTTCTGGTTATGCAAATACCCTTGCTACACGAGATGAGGATAATATCAGTATTTACTACAATACAACAGATGGCGTTGTATTTAATGGCGTATCAACAGTAGAAGCCGCAGATGTTGAAGCATTGAATGGGGTGGTGCATATCGTTGATAAAGTAATAGACCTCCCTACGGTGGTAACTTTTGCAACTGCGGACCCAACCTTCGAATCTTTGGTAGCTGCTTTGACAACGGATGGACAACCAGACTTTGTCTCAACACTTGGAGGTGATGGTCCGTTTACGGTTTTCGCCCCAACAAACGATGCGTTCCAAGCACTATTGGACAGCAACGATATGTGGAACGGCTTAACCGATATTGATTCTGGTTTACTTACCAGCGTATTACAGCACCATGTTATTGCTGATGCGAATATTCGTTCAGAAGATTTAACTCCTAATGGCGTAACCGAAACACCTGCTACGTTAGAAGGCGATACCTTTTTAATTACACTACCAGGTACCGAAGGTAACATCGCCGATGTAACCGATGGTGCTGGAAATATGGGAATTGGTATTGATTTCGTAGACGTACAAGCTGCAAATGGTGTAATCCACGTATTGGATACCGTTCTTCTACCAGACACAGAAAATTAATTTCATGGGCAGGTCTCTCTAGGGAGGCCTGCTTTTATCTCAACATTATATTTAACCCTAAGAACACTTCAAAATGAAAAATTATTTACGATTGAAGAACTATCTATTTTTGGTAGTTCTAACGGTATTTGTATTTTCTTCTTGTGACAAAGAAGATGATGGAGCAACAGACAAAGAAACTGAAGCCCAAAGTACCATTGTACAAACTGCACAGAACACAGATGCTTTAACATCATTGGTTGCAGCATTGACCAAAGCTGATGAAAACGAAGATTCAGATTTGGTCGGTACCCTTAATGGTGAAGGAACCTTTACTGTATTTGCCCCTACCAATGAAGCTTTTACGGAACTTTTCCAAGAATTGGATGATTTTGATTCACTTGCGGATTTTGACACACCAGAAAAAAGAAGCATTCTTGCCACCATTCTACAGTATCATGTAGTTTCCGGTGTTGCGGCCACAGCTGAAAGTTTGGATAACGAACAAAAGATTCCTACCGTTCAGGGAGAGGACGTCACCATTCGTCTTGACGATGATACCGTATTCGTCCAAGACGCGACAGATGCAGATGCTGAGGTTATTATTGAAGACGTAACAACTTCAAATGGTATTGTACATGTTATTGACAAAGTGCTTTTACCACAAACAATTATCGATGCGCTTAATGAAGAGGAAGTGACCTCAACCTTAGTGGATATTGTTGTAGCAACGGACGCTTTGTCCTTGTTGGAAGAAGCAGTTATCAAAGCTGGTTTGGTCAATACATTGAACGGGGAAGGCCCATTTACAGTTTTTGCCCCGACAGATGATGCTTTTGTAGCATTGTTAGGAATCTTGGGAGATGATTACAGCTCTTTGGAAGATTTTGATACCGAAGAAGAAATCGCTCTTTTACGAAATATTCTATTATATCATGTAATTCCTGCAAAAGTGTTGGAAGCTGATTTACAACCAGGTGATGTACCAACTGCTTTTGATGGAAATTCAATAAGCGTAATTGCAAGTAACGATACTTTTGTAATCGGAGATGCTTCCGATGTAAACGCAAATATTACAGGTACGGATATCATGGCATCCAATGGCGTTGCACATACCATAGATAAAGTGTTATTGCCACAAGCTGCATTGGATTTTGTAGCCTCTTTGCAATTGAAAACCATCGTGGAAATTGCAGTTGAAACCGATGACCTTGGCCTTTTGGTAGAAGCATTGCAGACCGCCAATGCAGGTTTGGTAGAAACTTTAAGTGGTGATGGACCATTTACGGTATTCGCTCCAACAAACCAAGCCTTTAAAGACTTGTTGGATTTCTTGGGAGATGACTTCAAGAGTCTTGCCGATTTTGACACACAAGAAGAAAAAGACTTACTGGTAACGGTCCTTACCTACCATGTGGTTGCAGGTAATGCCGCATTTTCTGACACATTAAATAATGGAGATCAAATTGAAACCTTCCAAGGTGAAAACGTTGGCATCAATATTAAAGATGGAACAATTCATATTGAAGATGCTACAGAAGACAACGCAACCGTAGTCCTTGAAGACGTTGAAGCTAGTAACGGTGTGGTTCATGTTATCAACAAAGTACTGGTTCCTCAAGCCGCTTTGGATATTCTTTTCCCACCAAAACCCAATATTGTTGAATTGGCACAATCAGTTGATGATTTAAGCCTTTTGGTAGCTGCCTTAATCCAGGCTGATGCAGGTCTAGTGGATGCTTTAGGCGGTGACGGACCATTTACGGTATTCGCTCCTACCAATAAAGCTTTCAAAGAATTATTGAATGGTTTGGGAAATAACTACAATAGTTTAGAAGATTTTGATACACCTGAAGAAAAAGCATTATTGGCTCAATTGTTATTGTACCATGTTGTAGCTGGGGAAGCAATCCCATCTTCGGCTATCACTGGCCATGTAGAGCTAACAACGGAACAAGGTGAGAAGATTGAAGCAGTTGCGGGACACCCTATCAAAATCAGGGACAAAACACATACTCCTGCAAAAGTAGTTGCAGCGGATAATGAAGCTAGTAACGGTATTGTACATATTATAGACAAAGTGCTTCTACCACAAGAAATAATAGATGCACTTCATTAACAAAATCTATTAGAAAAAGAGAATTTTGTAAGTTTTTATTTATTAAAATCCCCGTGATTTAAATTACGGGGATTGCTTTTTAAAGATGATTTTTACCGTTAATCGATGACACATCAAAAGCGTCTCGTTTACCATACAAAACCGTCTATTTTACAACTATTACTTTTTTTAGCAGGTATTTAGATGCATCTTTGAAGTCCCAAATCTTTCCAAACTAAATCTATAAATGGTGAAACTCTCCTTAAATACTAAGGAGAGTTTTTACTTTTGAATCGATCTTGATTTAACGCTTCCCAGTCTTCTTTTGCGCCTCTGCCTGCTCCATCATTTCCCGCATCTTTTTCTGGAACTTGTTCTCCTTTTTGGGCTTTTTCTTGTTCTCTTGAATCTGGGCGTGGATTTTATCCTCATCCAAAATGTAATTTTTAATTGCCAACATAATAAAGATGGTAATCAAGTTGGAGATAAAGTAATATAGACTCAAACCACTAGCGTAGTTGTTAAAGAAAAACAACATCATTACCGGTGACAGGTACATAATGAATTTCATATTGGGCATACCGGGTTGCTGTTGCATCTGCATACTCTGTCCAGTCGTCATCGTCATATAGAAGAATATCGCCACTGATGCCAAAATTGGAAAGAGACTCACATGATCACCGTAAAACGGAATCGCAAATGGTAAATTAAAAATAGTATCATAAGACGAAAGGTCTTCGGCCCATAAGAAAGACTTTTGCCGTAATGCAAATGACGTGGGGAAGAACATGAACAACGAATAAAAGATGGGCAATTGCAACAATGCAGGAATACAGCCGCTCATGGGGCTCACACCAGCTTTGTTGTACAGCTTCATGGTTTCCTGCTGCTTCTTCATTGCATTGTCCTTATACTTCTCGTTTAACTCCGTAATCTCTGGCTTTAAAACTTTCATTTTGGCCTGGGAGAGATACGACTTATAGGTTACCGGAGATAATGCCAACCGTACAATAATGGTCATTACGATAATGGCAATACCAAATGGCAAGAACGAGCTTAAGAATTCATAAAATGGTGTAAAGACATACCTGTTTATCCAACCGAATATTCCCCAACCAAAGGGAATGGATTCCACCAAGCCCAAATCTTTGTAATCATCCAGTACTTTAACATCTGTAGGACCATAATACCAATGCATGTTTTGGGAAAGTTCCCCACCTTGCAGTTCTATGGGCGCCTTTGTACGAAACGCTTTTGTAAAGAGTGTTTCCTTACTTTCTTCCTCTACCAAGTTCTTGGAACTCAGTTCTGCATTTTTAAAATGATTGTCCGTTGCTAAAATAGAGCTGAAAAAATGTTGACGATAGGATAACCATTTTACATCAACCTCGGTCTCTTCGTCCAAATCGCTGCTCTCGGAAAGCTTGCTTATTTTTCCCTCATCGTGATTATAGGTCAAACGTGTATAACGATTTTCATAGTTGACACTCTTGTTGTGCCGTATACCCTTAACGTCCCATTCCAATTCAATAGGGCGGCTTGAATTTAGTACCCCATTAAGACCTTGGGAACGAATCGTAAAATCTACCAAATAATCGGTTGGCTTCATTTCATAGCGGTATTCCAAAAACTGACTTTCGGAAATCTTCGCTTTCATGGAAAGGACTTGATTATCGCCACTTTTTGTCGATGAAGGTTCAAAAAACAAATCCTTTGTATTAAGGACCCTATTATCCGATGTAGAAAAATTAAGTCCAAAACTGGCATTTCCTTCTTTTACCAGATATACCGGAACAGAATCGTGGGTCACAAAATTTTTCATTTTGGCCTCAACAATTTGTCCTCCTTTGTTGGCCACCTCTAGATAAAGTACATCGTTTTCAATTGTTGTAGTGCCTTCTGAAGCTTTTGTAAATCCAAAAGCCCCAACTGAACCCTTATAATTGGCCACTGCAGTGGAATCCTGTAAATCTATGGTGACAGGAGTATTTGTAACTTCCTGCTGATTTTTCTCTTCTTCTTTTTGCGCTTCGGCCTCAATCTTTTCTTGCTCTGCTTTTTGGGCTTCAAGCTCTTCAGGTGTTGGTTGATTTTGGTAGAACATAAAAATGAGTATTCCAAAAATCAATACAAAACCAATAATGGATTTGACGTCCAGTTTCTTTTCTTCCATGAAAGTTATTTAGTGAAAAATCTACTTTTTCGACTTTTAAAGTGGCAAATATATGTCCAAAACTGGAGTTTATGCCAAACTGGCATTAGTTTGTTGTTGTTTTTGAACTAATGCAGCCTTTACGAAACCTACGAACAGTGGATGGGGGTTTGCCACAGTACTTCGATACTCGGGATGGTACTGCACACCAACAAACCAAGGATGCGATGGAATTTCTACAACTTCGACCAAACCGGTTTTTGGATTAAGTCCGGTTGCCATTAATCCAGCTTCTTCCATTTGGATTTTATAGGTGTTGTTGTATTCAAAACGATGTCTGTGGCGTTCCGCTATCTCGGTTTTTCCATAAACCTCGTGTACTAGACTATTTGGCTTAAGTTGGCAATCCCACGCACCCAATCGCATAGTGCCGCCCATATCCGTGACCAATTTCTGTTCCTCCATTAAACTGATGACCGGGTCGGTGGTTTGCGAATCCATTTCGGTTGAATTGGCATTTTGTAGCCCAAGTACATTTCGTGCAAATTCAATTACGGCCATTTGCATTCCCAAACAGATTCCCAAGAAAGGGATTCTATTTTCACGAGCATAACCCACAGCTACTATTTTTCCTTCTATCCCTCGTTCGCCAAAACCGGGAGCTACCAAAATCCCGTTCAGTCCTTTCATTTGATCGCCAACATTAGCTTCGGAAATGTGTTCTGAATGAATTGACTTTACTTCAACTTTTACTTCATTTGCCGCTCCGGCGTGAATGAAGGATTCTAAAATGGATTTATAGGAATCTTGAAGCTCAACATACTTACCAATAAGCCCGATGGTAACCTTATGTTTGGGATTCTTATGCTTTTCTAAGAATTGCTGCCATTGTTCAAGATTGGTTTCCGTATCCTTGGGCAATGCTAATTTATCCAAAGTCACCACATCCAGCCCCTCTTCTTGCATGAGCATAGGAACATCATATATAGTGGATGCATCTATAGACTGTATGACCGCTCCTTTTTTCACATTACAGAAAAGTGCTAATTTTTCTTTGATATCGTCCGAGATTTCATGTTCCGTTCTGCATACCAAAATATCTGCCTTTATACCACTCTCCATCAAGGTTTTTACGGAATGTTGGGTAGGCTTGGTCTTTAGTTCACCAGCTGCAGAAAGATAAGGCACCAACGTTAAATGAATAACGATTCCATTATTCTCTCCCAATTCCCATAACAACTGTCGTACTGCTTCTATGTAAGGTAGCGACTCAATATCACCTACGGTACCGCCAATTTCTGTTAAGACAATATCGTAGTCACCACTATTTCCTAAAATTTGGATACGCTGTTTTATTTCGTTGGTAATGTGTGGTACTACTTGAACGGTTTTCCCTAAGAATTCGCCCCTACGTTCTTTTTCTATGACACTTTGATAAATTCTTCCCGTTGTGACGTTGTTGGCCTGCGATGTGCGCACATTTAAAAAACGTTCGTAATGTCCCAAATCCAAATCGGTCTCCGCGCCATCATCTGTTACGTAGCACTCCCCATGTTCATAAGGGTTAAGGGTACCTGGATCAACATTAATATAGGGGTCTAGTTTTTGAATGGTAGTCCGGTAACCTCTAGCCTGAAGCAATTTGGCCAAAGATGCGGCGATAATTCCTTTACCTAAAGAAGAAGTTACGCCCCCGTAACGAAAATGTACTTTGTCTGTGACATATTTGGGATTTCTATTACGGGGCGTAAAGGTACAAATTGAGGAATAAAAATGCGCCTTAAAACCATCAAAAAAAGAATTGAAACCGTTAATTGTTAACTCTACTTCAATTTTAGGTAAAAGTATTGCCCTATAAAATCCAAATTACGTTTCAGAACGTATATTGCAGTATCGGTATAAGTTATCTATATACCTATTTTTCAAATAATTATAAATCAACAACAAACCCCATGAAATTGTACTTTACTGGTCCCGGTATTTTTCTTTTCTTTTTAATTCTTTTAACAGCTGCTTGCAACGATAATTTTGAGACATCTGACGTTTTAATCAATGAAATCAATGAGGAAAACAGCATAGACGAAGAGAATGGCGAAGAAACCGCTACAGATGGTGACGGCGAAAAAAATGAAGAAGGTGGGAATACTGACGAAACAGGAGATTCCACTAATGATGAAACTGGGGACGAAACTACGGGAGATGAAAACACAGAAGACCAGACTGAGGACGAAAATACAGGAGATGAGACTGGTGACGAAACCACGGGAGATGAAACAGGGGATGAAAACACCGGAGATGAGAACACGGCAAGTGCAATCGTAGGAAATTGGGAACTGGTAAGCGCTACTATAAATGATGGTCAAGGCTCTACCAATGTAGAAAATTTTGGCGTTGTTAGCTTTCCATTTTCAGCTTCGTCAAAAGATGAAAATGCTCAGATTACTTTTTCTGAAAATCCAAATGTGGTTAATGGCACAGGACAATATACCATCATTGTTACGTATACCATTGCTGGAAGCGAGATTACGGACGAGTCCAGTCTTGAAAGCCCTATTACCAATGGCACATGGCAACAATCCAATAACGATCTGACCATAACAGGCGGCGATGAAAATATACCCGGTGATTTTACTATAAACGAGCTTACTGACAACAGAATGGTATTGGAAGTTCCTTTTGATAGGACAATACCTGTAGGCGAACTAGAAGTGGATGCAACCGGCACTTTGGTCATTACACTAAATAAAATGTAGGATTTTATTTAGGGAGTCAGGATTTTTGTGGAAATTCTTTTTGAATTTTTCTAATCATGGGTTCTAGTCCGTTGTCTTTAATATCCAACATTGTACTTAGAAACTCCCCTAATTTTCCTTTGGGAAACCCTTTTTGTCTGAACCACACTAAATAAGGTAAGGGCAAATCTACTAGGTAACTATCCTTAAACTTACCAAAAGGCATTTTGTAATGGGCAAGTTCCACTAATTTCTCTTTATTGGGTCGAATTTCCATTTATTTAACTAAAGTACTATCTTTCTAAAGATAAATACTTCATCATGAAGCGAAGAAATTTCATTAACACCGTTGCAGTAGGTTCGGCGGGCATACTATCCAGCTCTTCCTTGGCCCAGCAGGAACAAAAAGATTTTGTACTGAAAAACAATATCAATCATAGCGTCTGCCAATGGTGCTTCAATCATTTGCCGTTGGAAGAATTTCTTCAAATATTAAATGGATTGGGGATACAGGCAATTGATTTAATAGGTCCTAAGGATTGGCCACTTTTAAAAAAGTACGATATCCATTGCTCCATGTGCAACGGTGCCGAAATTAGTCTTACCGAAGGATGGAACGACCCAAAATATCATGAAGAGCTAATAGAAAACTATACGGATATTATCCCACAAGTGGCAGAAGCCGGATATACCAACTTGATTTGCTTTAGCGGCAACCGTAGAGGCATAAATGACTACGTAGGATTGCAAAACTGCGTGGATGGGCTTTCTAAAATTATGCCATTGGCGGAAAAACATGGGGTGGTAATCCAAATGGAACTATTTAATCAAGTGAATCATCCAGATTATATGTGCGATAGCTCTATTTGGGGTGTTGAACTTTGCAAACATTTAGGGAGCGAAAATTTTAAACTGCTCTTTGATATTTACCACATGCAAATTCAAGAGGGAGATATTATCCGAAGTATTCAAAACTACCATCCTTATTTTGGACATTACCATACTGCAGGTGTTCCGGGAAGGAATGAAATTGACGAAACCCAAGAACTCTATTACCCAGCTATCATGAAAGCTATTTTGGATACTGGATTTAAGGGTCACGTGGCCCAAGAGTTTATTGTTACCTGGGAGGATAAAATCGGGGCGCTTAAAGATGCTTTTTTACGGTGTGATGTTTAATTAATCCAACAAAGCGGGCACGATATATTCATTCATAAGCTCATCGGTATACGAATGGGCTTTTCTTTTACCGTAATTGGTGGTCGTAATCACTACGACGGTATTAAGTTCAGGCATCGAGAGCACTTTCTGTCCGCCATTTCCCGACATGTAGTAAGCACCATACTTCTTACCAGAACCAAAAGACTTTATCCAAAGCAAGTAACCATAATCAACCCCTTCCCTAGCATTTGCCTTTGGGGTTGTAGCCTTTTTGACCCATTCTTTGGAAAGGATTTGCTTACCATCCCATTCACCATTTTGAAGAAAAAGTTGAATCATTTTTAAAAAGTCACGGCTTCTATATTCACTTCCCCCTGCAGTATTCAAAGTTTTATAAGGATTGTAATGCAGTTGGTAATCCTTTATATTCAAAGGATCAAACAGGTTTTGTTTAGCAAAACCATCCAAGGGCATTTTCACAGCACTTTCAACTACTTCGGCGATAGCAGCTGCTCCAGCGGAACAATAACTCATGACCCTTCCATAAGGAGAGTCGGCTGGTTTTGGCCCAAAAGGATAGGAACGAATGGGTAGATCCAGAAAAAACTGAAGCCAATCTTCCACAATATACATTCGCTCTTCATTTCCCCTGGAAAACATATTGCCATCATCACATTCCAAAATGGAACTCATGGTCAGTAAATCTTCTATAGAGATATCCTGCTTTCTTGCGTCCTGGTTTTTTACAGGCAATCTCGGGATGACATAATCGAAAATCTTATCTTTTTCAGACTTAATAAATCCTTTATCAATAGCAATTCCTGTTAGTATTGTAGCCATCGTTTTGGTCACGGACCTGGTATTGTGCTTGGTATTTAAATCGGCGCCATTGTAATAGCTCTCAAAAATCAATTTTCCATCTTTAGCTACCAATACACTGGTTATGTTTTCATAATCGCCCTTACTGATTTTTTCCCTCATTGTATTGAAAAGAGGACTATCGAGTCTATGTTTTTCTGAAAAATCCAACTGAGCTGTCAATATCCATGGAAAGGTAAAGACGAATACTAAAAAAAGTAACTTATTCATTTGATTGCTTTTGATTATCACAACAAATAAAGGCAACATTTTTCCTTTAAAATAGAACGTATTTAACCTGATTAATTCCTAAAAAAATCGCTGTCTGTATCTTTTTGGTGTCTCACTAAAATAGGATTTGAAAGTTCGCGTAAAATGACTGTGATCGGAAAAACCGCATTCATGTGCAATTTCGGTCAACGATAATGAGCGGTTGCCCAATAAGGGAATTGCTTTTTTAATCTTATTTCGACGGATATAATCTCCCAAGGTTGTATTCAAATATTTTGGTAGACTTCTGGACAAATGGACTGGATGTATCCCTAAAGTGTTAGAGAGTGAGGTCAAGGTTAAGTTCTCCACATCATCATAAATTAGTTGCTTCAACTGGTCTATCCAGTATGGCTCCATATTTATGCCTGATAGGTTTTTGCCCCATATTTCATCGCATAGCTGCAACATCAAAACATCCATGGACAACTTTGAATCATCATCATCCTTTTTAAATTCGTAGTAAATTTTAGCCAAAGTTTCATGCAATCTGGGGTCTTTCATGATTTTGCTGCCCTCCCAAAGTTCTGTATCCAACTTTTTGTTTTGAAACCATTGTCTATCCAATTCAATATGAAACCCGCGTGCACTTACAGTTTCTTTGGTATTCATATGAGTTTCTTCCCAGTTATGAAAAAGAAAGCTCCCTGGGGGACAAAGGGTGGTTTTATGTTGATTGATATCCTTCAGATTCCCTTCTAGTACATACATGAAATAGGGATTTTCATGATAATGCCAATCAGTCTTCGGTAAGTGATAATCATACTCGGAGAAGGAAACACCAGTATTTTCCAATTCCAATTTACGGATACCGTAATAGTTGCCCTTTTTTAAAATTTTCATACACTATAGAGACCATGGAATATGAAAAACGTTACAACCGAAAGCAAAATTTATATGCTATCCAAAGCCTTCGCTATTTTTCTGTTCCATTCCAGTTGCTTCTTTGTATTTCTGGAAAAATTGGTTTCCCAATCGTACAACTCCTGAAAATCTTTGAGCTCTTTTAGAATTTCCTTATAAATTCTTCGGATTTCTGCCTTCACATTATCGGAGAAAGAGGTGCGTTGTAATTTATCGCGCATTTTACGGGCAAATAATTCCGATATATCAAAATGTAGCTGTTCATGACTCAAGATGATATCATCACAAATTTCGGGTTTATACCATGATTCATTAGGGTAGAAATAGGCGCTCACCTCAAAATCCAATTCAACTTCATGATGAATCAAATTTGCCGAGTATTTATAGCTAATGCCACTTGCAGTGGTCGCGGCAGGTACGGCAGCTGGTGGAATTTTACCCTTAAAATCGGCCCATGTGAGCCTTTTATCGGGATTCCACAACATACTTTCTTCAAGCTGTTGGGAGTTTCCAATGAAACCGAAAATTAAAAAAAATCCTATGTAAACTATCTTACCCAATTAAATTGAATTACTTTTTCAATATTGGGATGAAGACTATAATGTACGGGACATGTGTTCGCTGTATTTTCTAAAATTTTTCTGTGCTTATCAGAAACGTTTTTAGGGAATTCCATTTTTACTTCGATTTTGGAAATCCTTCTGGGGTTTGCTGCCATATGCTTGGTCACTTCGGCAGTTGAACCGGATAAATCCACTTCCAAATCCCTAGCTTTGATACCCATCATCGTCAACATACAACTTGCCAATCCTGTTGCCACCGTATCCGTTGGCGAGAATGCCTGTCCCAATCCGTTATTGTCGATAGGAGCATCCGTGATAAATTCATTTTCGGAACGCAAATGCAAACAGGTAGTCCGCAATTCTCCCGTGTAAGTAACTTTAGAGGTCATTGAGCTTTATTTCTTTAATTCTAAGACCATCGTATTCCATAAGGTACGAGGCCTTATTATAATAGCCAGAGGATATATTATTAAAATAATTAAAACTGTTGCCCGTATACTCAGTAAGACCAATAATCTTGGAAGTCTCAAAAAGATTGTTTTTATGCGCAAGTTTCAATAAAATATCGAACGTGACATCAAAACCGCGAACTGCATAACGGTCAGGTTTTAAATCGTTGTATCTTTTCCTATATGCTTTGGTAAAAGCGTCTTCTTTAATTTCTCTATAAAAGGATGGGTATGCAAACTTTAGGTTGGAAAGGTGCGTATTGGACACAACATCACTTTCAAAAGCACTATTGAAGTTTGTCGTGAACATTCGTACGACCGTTTTATCCGCATTTGCCGAGTTTAAAATTGAAGTCACACTAGCAACCATGTTCGGCTGGTTGGTTTCCACAAAAACCCAATTTTCCTTAGTTTCCGAAAGCTTTACCAAAAACCTGTTCAAATGCAACGATTTATTGTCAATGATTTTTGCAATCTGGGCAGACGGGAACTTTGCACGAATAGAATCTTTAGCTACTTGATGGGTGGAATCCGCAATTATGATAACATTCTGGTCTGTATACGTCTTTTTTAGATATGACAGCATTTTTTGCCGCAACACCTCATCGGTAGGTACTGAAAAGAATACATTGCCGTGACTGTATGAACTGCTGGATGCTGTTGGGGAAATAACAGGAATATTTTTTGGAGCGGCTTGAACGGCCACCTCATTCAGAGCTGTAGATGACACAGGGCCAATAATGGCATTGACTCCCAATAAGCTTTCTCTAGATAAAATTTCTTTGACCTTGGTTTGATTCAACTCCGTATCAAAGGTTTTGACATCGACAGAGATTCCCATTTTCTTTATGGAGTCCAAGGCCACCATTGCGCCTGAATAAAACCCAAGGCTCAGACTTACATCCCTTCTTGTTTCAATCTGTGTAGCGGTCTTCTTTCTATCGTTTAGATTAATACGGTCTAATCTAAATGGCAGCATAAATACCAGTTTGGGCCTGTTTTGTAAATTGATGCTGTCCAAAAGATTGATTTTATCCAAGACCAAGGCATTTTTTACTTCCAGGCCTTCTGTATTGTCATTGGAAAGTTTTAAGACCATCCCAGCTTTTAGACCATTCTCTAAAGCTGGATTCAATCGGAATAATTCATCTTTGGTAATCTTAAGATTTTGGGTAAGCCTGAATATATTTTGTTTTGGCTTTACTTCATAAAAAATGAAATTTTCGGTATTTACCTCACCAGAAGTATCCTGTTTTTTGGGCAAACGCAATACCATGCCTTCTTTTAGACCTCCGCGTTTCATGATTTCAGGATTCAATTTTATAATGGAATCCGAAGTAATTCCATACGCTTTGCCTAAACTGTAGAGGGTTTGTTTGGGCGGAACCGTGAAAGAAGTAAATAGTTCAACTTCTTGGTCTTTAAGGCTATCTCCTTTTGGTCTTGGCAACTTCAGTTCTTGTCCTACCGCTAAATAATCGGAACTTTTATTTAGATCAGGGTTTAATACAACCAAACTGTCTACAGTAATCCCGTATTTATGTGCAATGCTCCAACGGGTTTCTTTAGGCTTTACGGAATAGGTCTCAAAATCCAATGCACGCTCTTCCTCGGCAGTAAGCTCAGGAAATTTAGGTATTTGTAAGACCATTCCCTTTTTAAGGGGTTCGGAATACAAATTTCTATTGTAGCGTTTCAATTGCTCCTCGGTAATTTTGTAACGCTGTGTAAGACCGAATAATGTTTCCCTTTTCCTAACTCTATGTCTTGAGAAGCTTAAGGGTTTAATTTGTCTAACGACCTCTTTCTTTTTGGGTTTGATTTGGTTTGTAATTACAGACCCATCCAGAGGAATTATCAAAATCGTGTTCGGTTTCACATCCGAAGCAGTTTTGATTTCCTTATTGGATTGAAGAATGGTATAAGGGGTCACCCTATACTTCCTGGAGATACTTTGTAAAGATTCTCCTCCCTTGACAGCATGTGTCGTATACTTTTGGGCAGAAACTTGAACTGAGGCCAATAAAAAGACCACAATACCCAACCTAATTATATATTTTTTCATTCCCATTCTATAGTTGCAGGTGGTTTTGAGCTAATGTCATACACTACTCTATTAACGCCTTTGACCTTATTTATTATATCATTAGAGGTTTTTTGCAAAAACTCATAGGGTAAATTTACCCAATCCGCTGTCATACCATCCGTACTTTCCACCGCTCTCAAGGCCACACATTTTTCATAGGTACGTTCATCACCCATTACCCCTACACTATTTACGGGTAAAAGCATAGCTCCGGCCTGCCAAACCTTATCATACAGTCCCCATTTTTTGAGCCCGTCTATAAAAATAGCATCCACTTCTTGTAATATAGACACCTTTTCTGCGGTAATGTCTCCCAAAATACGAATTCCCAGACCAGGTCCAGGAAAAGGATGTCTTCCTAAGATAAAATCTTCCATACCAATACTTTTTCCAACGCGTCGTACTTCATCTTTGAACAATAAGTGTAAAGGCTCTACCACTTCCAATTGCATATAATCTGGCAATCCACCTACGTTGTGATGGCTTTTTATTACTGCTGATGGGCCGCCACTTGCCGATACGGATTCAATTCTGTCTGGGTAAATAGTCCCTTGTGCCAACCATTTGACATCTTTAATTTGCTGTGCCTCGTCATCAAACACATCGATAAATGCCTTTCCTATAATTTTTCTTTTCTTTTCCGGATCTGATTCTCCAGCCAAAGCTCCCAAAAAACGTGCCGAAGCATCCACGCCTTTAACGTTTAGCCCCATATCTTTATATTGGTCCAAAACGTTTTCAAACTCATTTTTGCGAAGCAATCCGTTGTTTACGAAAATGCAATAAAGATTTTTTCCTATAGCTTGGTGCAAAAGCATTGCCGCAACACTGGAATCCACTCCACCCGAAAGACCTAAAACAACTTTATCGTCGCCAATTTTTTGCTTTAGTTCCGCAACCGTGGTCTCCACGAATGCATCAGGGGTCCAATCCTGCTCCAAACCTGCAATATTGACCAAGAAGTTTTTCAACAACTTAGTTCCATCTTTGGTGTGGTAGACTTCAGGATGAAATTGTATCCCAAACGTTTTTTCTCCATCAATTTTAAATGCCGCGTTTTCAACGTCATGTGTACTTGCCAATCGAACTGCACTTTCGGGCAGTTCCTTTATAGTATCGCTATGGCTCATCCATACTTGGCTACCTTCATCTATTGTATTTAAAAACTCTTCACCATTTTTTATGTAAGAAAGCTTGGCCCGGCCATATTCTCTTGTAGCTGAAGGAGCAACATTCCCACCATTAAAATGGGCCAAATATTGTGCTCCATAGCAAATGGCCAACAAAGGTATTTTTCCTTTTATTTTTGATAGGTCGGGGTGCGGTGCATCCTCACCTCTTACCGAAAAAGGAGAACCTGAAAGAATTACCGCTTTGTAGCTGGACAAGTCTTTGGGAGGGTTGTTATAAGGTTTTATTTCTGAATAAATATTGAGTTCCCTAACGCGACGTGCTATCAACTGTGTGTACTGGGAACCAAAATCTAGGATAAGTACGTTATTATGCATGGGCAAAAATAGCAATTTACAGGAGTTGAAAAAGTATCTTTCACCATATTTATAATAACTTCTTTAAATGGTAATCCTTTACGCGCTTTAACTAAAATTTGAATCTCTGTAATGACCAAAAAAACATATTTTAGGTTAGGGTTAAAAAACTACAATCAGCAAAATAAAACTTGGATAAAATAGTACATTATCGAATATAACGTTAAGTAGCTTTTTTCTTAACAATTTTCATCATTTATTTGCATGGCTAAACATGCTTAACCATGATTAAAGGATTTATTTTTGATTTAGACGGTGTTATCACAGATACTGCAGAACTACATTATATAGCCTGGAAAAATCTTGCCGACGAAAGGGGATGGTTGTTCGACAGGGAAGTCAATGACAAACTACGGGGTATTTCCCGTACGGATTCCATGAGAGTAATCCTGGAGCACAACAACACGTCTTTAGATGAAGAAACATTGGCCCAACTTGCCAAAAAAAAGAACGATATCTATGTGGCAAGCTTAGATGGGATGACTCCAGAAGATTACCTTCCCGGGGTAAAGGAACTCTTGACCAATCTTAGAATTGAAGGATTTAGCGTAGCATTGGGCAGTGCAAGTAAAAATGCAGTTAAGGTGTTGGAACAGCTTAATGCTAAAGCATTTTTTGATGTGATAGGTGATGGCAATAGTGTTTCCAAAAGTAAACCGGAGCCAGATATTTTTCTTTACGGAGCAGAAAAATTGAATTTACAGCCAGAAGAGTGTATCGTTTTTGAAGATGCAGAAAGTGGAATCGATGCTGCAAAAGCCGGAGGTTTTCACAGTGTAGGAATTGGCCCCGAAGAACGCTTGAGCCATGCGGACCTAAGATTTGATTCCATGGAAGAGGCGACTTTATTCGAAATAAAATCTTATTTTAAAGACTTGTTTTAAACGTCTTTAAAAAATGAAAACAACTTTTTTGGCACTATCATTTTTGATAGGTACTTTTCCCTTGATAGGTCAAGAACAAGGCTGGTCGCTTACTTCTGAAAAAGTCGACAAATATACAGGTATTGTTACTGCAAATGGTAGAATTGGCATTCTTCCAGAAGACAAACCATTCAAAACCAAATCTATAATTCTCAATAATGTGTATGACAAAGAATCTCCTTTAGGAGTAAGTCGAATATTATTGGGAATGAACTTCGCAAATCTGGAAGTTAAAATCGATGGAGAAACAATAACCGAGGAAAACGTATCCGATTGGCAGCAAACCCTAAACATGAAAACTGCCGCTTTCACGACCAACTTTACGTTCAAAAACAAAGCAAAGATATCCTACACAATTTATGCCTTGCGCAATATTCAATATTCAGGCTATATAGATGTTCAAGTTGAACCTTTAAAAGATATTGAAGTCAAAGCTACTGGCATCATTGAAACTCCAGACGAATACCATAGTCCAAACAGTACGTTCAGGGTGCTTCAAGATTTGGAAACTACGATGCCGATTCTTCAAACCGTTGCGGAAAGTAGAATGGGAAAGCATATGGTAGCGACTTCAGCAACATTTATATGGCATGCCATTAATTCTACCAGAGAACATGAACGTCCAGAGTTGATTCATGAACCAATTTCAGCTTATGACAATAGGCTTTCTTTTGAAAAAACTTTGAAAAAGGGAGAGAAATTTGAATTTGCCTGGACTGGGGCAGAGTGTTCTACCCAAGATTTTGAAGACCCTCAAACCGAATCGGAGCGTTTTGTGATTTTTAATTTATTGACTCCAAGGGAAGACCTTTTAGGGCAACATAAAAAGCTTTGGGAAGAATTATGGGAAGGCGATATTATTATTGAAGAGAACCTTCAAGACCAATTGGATGTGCGATTAGCGCTTTATCATCTGTACGCATTTTCGAGAGGGGATTCTGATTTGAGCATTGCCCCTATGGGTCTTTCTTCGCAAAACTATAATGGACATATTTTCTGGGATACGGAGCTTTGGATGTTTCCGCCCTTGTTGATGCTGAATCAAGATATTGCACGGTCTTTGGTCAATTACCGTTCGGACCGTTTGGACAAAGCCAAGGAAAAAGCTATAAATTTTGGGTATAAAGGGGCTATGTTCCCTTGGGAAAGTGATGATACTGGAGAAGAAGCTACACCAGCATGGGCACTCACAGGCACATTCGAACATCATATTACGGCCGATGTGGCTATTGCTTTTTGGAACTATTACCGTGTCACCCAAAATATGGAATGGCTCAAAGAACGTGGCTATCCCATGCTCAAAGAAGTTGCCGACTATTGGGTAAGTCGTTCCACAAAAAATGAAGATGGTTCATACAGTATAAAAAATGTGGTAGGGGCCAATGAATTCGCACCCAATGTAGATGACAATGCCTTTACCAACGGTTCAGCCATCACTGCATTGCAATATGCAATCGAAGCTGCAAGTATAGTCGGAGAAACCCCAGACCCCGTATGGAACGAGGTCGCTTCCAAAATCAGGATTTTGAAGTTTCCTGATGGAACCACTAAAGAACATGCTACCTATGATGGGGAGCGTATCAAACAAGCAGACGTCAATTTATTGACCTATCCATTGGATGTGGTCAATGATGAAGCTACGATTCTTAAAGATTTAGAATACTACGAACCCAAATTAGCGGAAGAAGGTCCAGCCATGGGACAGTCGGTTTTTGCGGTGATTTATGCACGATTGGGTAATGCGAAAGAAGCCTATCGACTGTTCCGCAGAAGTTATGAACCCAACAAACGTCCACCTTTTGGAGCCTTAGCCGAAGCGGCTACCAGTGACAATCCCTATTTCGCCACAGGGGCCGGAGGCATGCTCCAAGTAGTACTGGCCGGTTTTGGTGGATTGGAAATCACTAATGAAGGTATTGTCCAAAAAAATCCGATTTTACCCAAAGCTTGGAAGTCACTAACCATTAAGGGTGTTGGACCGCAACAAAAAACGTATACTGTAGACTAAAAAAAGCCCCAGGAACCACTCCGGGGCTTTTTAATAAAATCAAAACCAACCTAAACATATGAGTTTGACCACTCATATTTTTTTGAAAATTTCAAAGCAATTTTCAGTGTTAAAACAACTAGCTTGGAAGAAACCCTACCTAAAAATCAGTTTTTTTCAAAAAAATATAAACTTTCCTTCTCAGGGCCATAATTAAGAATGCTGTCTTTAGGCTGTAAGTTTTCAAAAGTATTTTTCAAAGTTGATACGATAATAAGGCTATCATCTTTCTTTTTATTATTCGGGATTGAGAAATCATCCAACGTTAAAAGCTCCTTTTCTGGATGCAACAATCTAATTTGTCCTCCATATGTGACATTGGGCAAAACCCAGACCGCATTGGCATAGTTTGTATTTAACTTTTTTGATAGGTATCCATAATCAAAGTGGACCGCCGAAGGTATCCCTAAAAATCGTTCTATCGGTGTACGTAGCACTTGAAATGCTATTATCAATATAAATAGGACAATCCCTCCTTTCCTTACATTTTCTTTATCGATATCAATACTTTCTATAAACACTACCAAATATGGAAGCAGTAATGGAAGTAGCCAACGTGTTTGGACTTCTTTAACGTCCATGAGCGTAAAACATACCATCAATACTAATAATTGTGCTATCATCAATTTAAAAAGCCAACTGGAACGCATTGTTGTTTGCCAATGAACCATTTTCAACAAACGTAAAAGAATAACTACCAAGACAAAAGGAGCGCTAATTTCAAAAATGGCCTTAATGGTTTCAAGAAAAGGTGTAAAAATGATTGTTCCATCTCCTTCTGTGCCCAACTTCATATACAGGCTTTCTTGTACATTTTGCAAATAAGCTGTGGTAGTGTACCAATATAGATGGGGCAAGAAAAGTATTATAGCAATACTATATGAAATCAAGATTCTTTTGTTCCAAAAAACACGTTTAATAGTCAAGTCAAAAAGTGAAGTTACCATAACTGCCAACAAGAAAAATGCATAATTGTATTTAGAAAGCATTCCTATACCAAAACAAATTCCCAATAAAATATAATCATGGGAACTCTTTTTTTCAATTAGTCTAGCTATAACATTAAAAGTTAGTAAAATAACCAGACAGAGCAGTAACGTATGGGACAGCCTCCTGAAGGTAAAATCGATAAAAACAGGAATCAACGCCGAACTCAATACAACCAACTGGGCCTTAAACCTATCTCTTAATACTTTTCTCCCAAATTCATATAAAGCCAAAAGCGTGGCTGCGAAAAAGATACCTCGTAAAAACGAAAAAGAGAATTTAGTGACGCCAAATATAGCGTTCACCACTTTTTGCAACCAAGTATATAAAGGAGGTTGATCATCATAGCCCAATCTCCACCATTGTGAATAATAGGCCTGTTCTGCATCTTCCAATTCCAATGAAGTTTTGAGATAGCTGATAAAAATTATAGCAATAAAGGAAACCAGTGCCAAACCCCATTCCAACGGTAAGCCCTTTATCCTTGTTAGCACGCTCAAGAGGTTTTTAATATGAGAAACTTATTTATTAACGGATCTAAGCTTTCCATTAAGCTTGGAATAAGTTGTTCTCCAAACTCCAGATACAGGGTCGAAAAATTAAGTTGCCGTTCTTGTAAAGATGCATTGGGAAAGAGTTCGTTTTGGATATCGGTCATGCGTACCACATGATCTTTCAATTTTCGTTTTTGTGCTTTGAGCAATCTTTTCTCCAAAGCATCCAGTCCATTTTTTTGCTTTACTTCTTGGGCTTTTACGGCACCAATAAAGGTAGCGTCGGTTTGTTCCGCAAGCTGGTAAAGATTCTGGAACTGTGCTTCCAAATGCTTCTTTTGAGGTGCAAAATCAATATCGATATTCGAAATTTCCCGAATCTTTTTATTGATAAAACTGTTCTGTTTTAAAAAAAGGTCAGACACCTTCAAATCTAGGTTTTCAATCTTTTTCGACTGTTTTTCGGAAATCAATAGCGCTGAATTTCTGAGCAGGAGCATGGGAAAAGTAACATCCATAGTTTCAAAATAGGATTTCAATTCCAACCAATAGGCCAGTTCCCCTCCCCCTCCAATATAGCATAGATTTGGAAGAATTATTTCTTGATATAATGGACGGGCAATAACATTGGGCGAAAATCTTTCAGGATGCTTTTCAAGCTCTTCAAGCAATTCACTTTGGGAAAACTCAATTTCGGTATTATTTACATAGAAATTTTCGTCTTTTTTTACGATACGCTCCCGAATCCCGTCCAAAAGATAAAAGTAATTGATTTCCCTAGGGTTGACTTGAATAGTGTACTCTGAAGAAATAGTGGACAAGACATCTATGGATTCAGAAACTTTATGGAAAGGCTCATGACCAATAATATCTTTTTTGGCAAAGGGAACCAATAATTGCTTTAGCGCGGTATCATCACCATCAACAATGACCAATCCATATTCACCAAAAAGCTCGTTCGCCAAGTAACGCGTAGCGTCTGAAAGGTTTGAATGTTCTATATATGTCCTCTTGAACAATGATTTTAGTCTATTCGCATTGTCCGTATTTCCTATTTGGGAAGCAAAAGTATCCATGACAGAGTCGAGTCCTTCAGTACTTAAAGAACCAACAGCTCCAAAAGCATCCTTGTTCCATTGAACCTTTTGTCCATTAAAGTTAAAGTAATTGATCTCATCAAAATCATGATCTTCGGTGGCCATCCAATACACAGGTACAAAATCATGTTCTGGATATCTATCTTTCAGTTGCTCTGTTAGGTTTATGGTAGAAATAATCTTGAATAAAAAATATAGCGGACCGGTAAATAGATTTAACTGATGCCCCGTAACTACCGTGAATGTTTTTTCATGTTTAAGCGAAGTAATCTTTTCTGCAGTCGCATCTGAAATTTGAAAATCTTTGTACTGTCGGTTTAGGGCATCGACCAAAATTTTTCTGTTGGATGCGGGATAATTGGATGTTTTCTCTTTCAATTGGCCTTCAAAATTTTTGAGGCTGGGAAATCTATTAAAAAAAGGGATAAGATCTTCTTTTTGAGCAAGATAATCGCAAATAAGTTTGGAAAAATAACCAGTTTCTTTAAAAGGGATACAATCTACTTCCATTAAAGCTTCAATAAGGTGCTAAAGATAAATGTCTTCTTTTTTTTCTATCGCTAAAAATACGTTAATTACTTTTTAACTGATTTGCGTGTTCCCTATCAAAACGAAAACAGTGATTTTGGAATTTATCATTAGCTTTGATAATTGCAAACAAGCCTCTACATGACTAGAATTTTACTATCGCTTCTTATACTGACTTCTTATTCAATATTCGCACAACAATTAAAGTCGCCTTCAGAGTTCTTGGGCTATGAGCTTGGCACCGAATTTTCCAGACATTACGAAGTTGTGGACTACTATGAGTATTTGGCCAAAGAAGCACCAGATAGGATAAAACTCACCGTCTATGGCAAAACCACTGAACGTAGACCCCTATTGCTTGCCTATGTTTCGTCTGCAACTAATATATCCAATCTGGAAAATATCAGAAAAGAACACCTAAAGGATACGAAAGGAACGGGAGATACATCCAAAGCAATCGTTTGGCTAAGTTATAATGTGCATGGTAACGAAAGTGTCGGTACAGAAGCTTCCATGCAGACCATTTACGACTTGTTGACTTCTAAAAATTCCTATTTGGAAAATACGGTCGTTATTATAGATCCTTGCATCAATCCAGATGGCCGCGACCGTTACGTAAATTGGTACAATCAATATAAAAATTCACCCTATCAAGTGGACCCCAACAGCAAAGAGCACCATGAGAGTTGGTGGAGCGGTCGAAGCAATCATTATATGTTCGATTTAAACAGGGATTGGGCATGGTTGACCCAGGTTGAAAGCCAACAACGCATAGAAGTATACAACAAGTGGCTGCCCCATGTACATGTGGATTTTCATGAGCAGGGCGTAGACAATCCATACTATTTTGCGCCCGCAGCGGAGCCTTATCATGAAGTCATCACCGATTTTCAACGTGATTTTCAAGTGACTTTGGGAAAAAACCATGCAAAATATTTTGATGAAAATGGTTGGTTTTATTTCACAAAAGAAATTTTTGACTTGTTCTACCCAAGTTACGGAGATACCTACCCTACCTATAATGGAGCTATTGGAATGACCTACGAACAAGGCGGAAGTGGTCGTGGAGGCCTTGGAGTACTGACAAGAATCGGAGACACGTTAACGCTTAAGGATAGAATAGCCCACCATCACACCACGGGAATGTCCACTGTAGAAGTTTCATCCAAAAATGCCGATAAATTAAATACTGAGTTCAGGAAATTTTATCAGAATCGAAATTTTAAATATAAAAGCTATGTCCTTAATGGGAATGAGGATAACATTGAAGCGCTAAAGAATTTATTGACCAAACATGACATTGAATTTAGAAACGCAACCAATGGTTCGGTCAAAGGATTTAGCTATAACTCTGGAAGTACCGGTACTATTTCGACATCTGAAAACAGTCTGGTAGTGTCCACCAATCAGACCAAAGGAACCTTGGTAAAGGTCTTGTTTGAACCCAATGCCAAACTTAGCGATTCACTCACCTATGATATTACAGCCTGGTCGCTTCCCTACGCATATGGTCTGAACGGAATAGCCAGTAGTTCCACAGTTACTAATGGAAATCAAAAAGCAGTACAAGAAATACAATCAAATGATTTTATAAATCCAGATACCTATGCCTATATAACAGATTGGGACAGTATGAAAGATGCCCGTTTCTTGGCTGCATTATTAAAGGAAGGCATACGAGTTAGAAAGGCTGACCATCCATTTTCCATAGAGGGAAAATCCTTTGAACGAGGAAGCTTGATTATTACCAAGTCGGACAATCAGAATAAGGCCAATTTTATCGAGACCTTAAAAAATGCCTCTAAAAAGTTCAATAAAAAAATTATCGGTTCAAAAACAGGGTTTGTCGATTCAGGAAAAGATTTTGGTTCTCCTTATGTTAAAATGATTACCAAGCCTAAAATCGCGGTTTTATCGGGAAAACCGACCTCAACCTTACGTTTTGGAGAAATTTGGCACTTTTTCGAGCAACAATTGGAGTATCCGCTTTCTGTAATCGATAGCGACTATATGGATAAAATAGATTTGAACGACTATCACGTTTTTGTGTTACCAGATGGAAGTTATGGTACAATGTTCAATGAAAAACAACTAAAGAAACTACAAGGTTGGGTCAAAAATGGCGGTAAACTTATTGCCTTTGGTGGAGCCATTGATGCAATAGACGGAGAAAAAGGGTTTAGTATCAAGAAAAACAAGGTAGTGAAAGACTCTACTAAAAATACTCCGAAACCACATATGAATACGCAAAGGGAGCGAATTAAAAAAGCCATAACCGGAGCAATTTTCAAAACCAAGGTGGATAATACCCATCCCTTAGCTTACGGATACGAAAAAGAATACTTTACTTTAAAATTGGGAAGTTCCAGTTATGATTATCTTAAAAGTGGAAATGCCGTGTACCTTGAGAAAGACACTAAACCTGTTTCTGGTTTTGCAGGAAGCGAAGCTCAAAAAAAAGTAGGCAATTCTCTAATTTTTGGAGCGGAACAATATGGAAAAGGCCAAGTCATCTATATGGTGGACAATCCTTTGTTTAGAGGCTTTTGGGAGAACGGCAAATTATTTTTCGCAAATGCATTGTTCATGGTAAATTAGTTTTCTTTTCTTCTGATTTTTAACCTATTACTTACTAATTAACCTGCCCATCTAGAATTATTATCCTCGGAATTTTGTATCTTTATTAGATTGAATCTTAACAAAAAAATCCAAGGCTATGTTAACATCTATACACACTTTCACAAAAAAAAGACCTGAGCCATTATTGCTTTTGCTGTTCGCATGGATAGTATGCACTGCTAATGTGTTTGCACTTCAACAAGAAGATAATGCTTCGAACGATTTCAATCAATACAAGGGCGAAGTAATAGATAAGTCCTCTAAAAAACCTTTGGTATTCGCTACACTTGCGGTAGAGGGAACGAATATCAGTACCATAACCAATACCGAAGGGAGTTTTCTTTTAAAGATTCCCAAAAGTATGACTACGGGAACCGTAATAGTTTCTTTCTTGGGTTACAAAAGCCAAAGTATCGAGCTATCTGAGTTGGAACCTAACAAAAACAAAATAGCACTTACAATTTCGGTAACCGAACTTTCTGGTGTGAACGTTAATGTACCAAAAGATGCCGGGGCTTTGGTAAGGGAAACTTTGGCAAGAAAAGGAAATAATTACTTTGAAGACCCTACATTGATGACGGCCTTTTATAGAGAGACCATCAAAAAGAGAAGAAAAAACGTTTCTCTATCAGAAGCAGTGGTAAATATCTATAAAACGCCATACAATTCACAACGCAAAGACGCCGTTGAACTCTATAAGGCTAGAAAAAGTACGGATTATAGCAAACTGGATACCGTTGCCCTCAAATTACAGGGAGGACCCTTCAATACATTGTATGTTGATGTCATGAAATATCCTGAGTATATTTTTGCACCAGAATACTTATCTGACTACAGATTCACTTTTAGTCGTTCCACAAGGATTAACGATAAATTGATTTATGTTGTCAAATTCGAGCAACGGGAAACTATTCCCGAACCTTTGTATGCTGGAGAGCTATTTATAGATGTGGAAAATAAGACCCTTACCAGTGCAATTTATTCCCTCAACATAACCGATAAGGACAAAGCGGCCAAACTATTTGTTCGCAGAAAACCTGCTAACGTTAATGTATGGCCAACCGAAGTTGCTTATCGAGTTGATTATAGGGAAAAAGGAGGCAAATGGTATTATGGATACAGCAATGTTTTAATGGAATTCAAAGTAAACTGGAAGAATAAGTTATTTAATTCCGTTTATAGCATGACGGCAGAAATGGCCGTTACCGACTGGGAAAAGAACCTAGATGGAAAGTTGCCAAAAAATAGGGAAAGACTCAAGAAGTCCATTATTTTAAGTGATGAAGCCATAGGTTTCTCCGACCCCGACTTTTGGGGCGAGTACAATATCATTGAACCTGAAAAGTCAATAGAGTCTGCCATTAAAAAGATACAACGCCAGCTGCGAAGGTCTAAATCCAATGGTAGTAGTGCATCAAAACCATAACACTTACAAGGTTTCATAAAAAAGGGGATATCTAAAAAGTAATCCTGAATGTCATGTTGAGCTTGTCGAAATACTTAATTGATTTGTATTAGGTTTCAAAGGACTCAACCTGACATTTTGGGCTTAAAAACTTTTTAAATATCCTTCTTTATTTTTATTAACATTTTTTGGTCATCATCCTAAAGGTTTTAACTTCAAGGCATGAAAAAATTACGCCTACATGATTAAAAGAAGAAGATTCATCAATTTGACCGCTTTGCTATCGGCAACAGCAGTGCTACCAAATGTTGCTTTTTCAGAAAAGAACAGCACAAATGAAAATCCTAGATTGCTTGCCAAACGATTGAAAAAAGGAGATACCATTGGCCTTATTGCTCCAGGTTATGCCGTTAAACCCCATATACTTGAAGAAATAAAGACAACGCTAAAAGAAATGGGGTTTATTCCTTTCCATACCGATCGCATTCATGGTAATCATGGCTATTTTAGCGATACTGATGAAGAAAGGGCAACTGACCTCAACGAAATGTTTGCAAATACAAAGGTGGATGCGATTCTATGTGCTAGAGGCGGATATGGTTGTACGCGCATCATGCAAATGATAGATTACGAAAACATTAAATTAAATCCCAAAATACTGATAGGCTTCAGTGATGTCACTGCACTGTTGAATGGCATACAAAAAGAAACCGGTCTAATTACCTTTCATGGTCCTGTTGGCAGTACGCTTGATGACGACTACAGCAAACACGAATTTAGCAACTCGTTAATACATCCCAAATATCCACAGGTCATCGCCAATGTCACCCTTGAAGATGAGGAAATGATAAATGATGTGGAATATGAGCGATATACAATTACCTCAGGGCAAGCTGCCGGAAAATTGGTTGGTGGTAGCCTTACCTTGGTCAATGCACTTATTGGCACCCCTCATGAAATAGATTTTACAGATACCATTGTTTGTCTGGAGGACGTAGAAGAAGCTCCTTATCGAATAGACAGAATGCTGACCCAACTCATTGAAGGACCAAGTTTTAAAAAAGCCAAAGGGATTGTTTTTGGGGTCTGCGCAGGCTGCAATTCAAGTTCAAATTCTAAATCCTTTACATTAAAAGAGGTCATTTTGGACAGAATAGCTCCTTTAAATATTCCAGCGGCCTACGGTATGAGCTTTGGCCATGTACCTAACAACTTTACGTTCCCTATAGGTGTCAATGCTAGCTGGGATTCGGATAAAATGACCTTGAAAATTTTGGAAAAGGCAGTGCATTGAAAGACCATTTCATAACTGAACAATGATCTGCACTTTTTTCAGTTTAAGAGTTAAAGGCAAAGAGTCTCTGTAATTAAGACAGCTTACCCCCCTGTATACAGTGATGAAATTACCCCATATTTAAGGGCCTTTTCGATGTTAAATAAATTAGATATTTGTTTGAATCTTAACATACACTTAGTCAGGTGATCAAGAATAATAAAACCAATAGCCCCTTTTTTAATTCATATTTAGTTTAACCAATTTTCAGTTTTATGAAGAACGTAGTACCACACTTTAAAAGACCCATTAAAAGTAAAGATGAACCCAAAACAGATGTTGCGCACTGGGATAAGGCAATGGATGCATACGATGCCAAAAACCATAGAGAAGCATTGATCGAGACCATTAATTATATTAATTCCACGATTTTACAAGGAAAAGATACCAGTGGGGATATTGAAATCGTACAGGGGCAAGGTTCGGCTGAAGTTCAAATGACCATTAAAAATGATACTTTTTTGGTCAAGGCACCATTCGTAAAGATAACAGATGATACCAATAAGGTAGCACTGTTCCGAAGAGTAGCAGAAATCAACTTTAATCCGTTGACTTTGGCACAGATTCATCTTCTTGAAGGTGCATTGTGGTTTGAATATGAAATGCCAATAGCACTGTGCCAACCCTATAAGGTATATGATGTGTTACGGGAAATAAGTGTTTATGCTGACAATTATGACGATGAATTTATAGATAAATACAAAGCTGATTTTTACCAAGAACCAAGGGTAACCCCACTAACGGAAACAGAAAAAGAGCAGGTATGGCAACAAATAAGCGACATTCTGGAAGAGTACAAAAAGTATAGTGATTTCTTTAAAGAAAAGAGATGGGACGATTTTCAGTGGGATATTGCCGTACTTTCCATCTTGAAAATAGTGAACATGCCCTATGTGCATGGAACATTGAGAACCAAATTAGAAGAATATGTGGGCAATCTCTTCAATGGGAAAATCGATTTTAAGTATAGAATAGATAAAGGTGTAAGTTTTATGCAAAAGCTATGTGCAAAATCAAAAGAAGAATTTATGCAGGATATCTATCATGCCGAAGCGTTTATCTCTTTAAAATGGCGCAGTTCCACACAAATACTTCAGAACGATGCCAAGAATATGGAAAACAATGTAAACAGGTATGTGAAGGATGGGAACAATATGATGTTATGTTACTACTTACAATACTCCTTCCTCCATATCATTTATAACTTCAACTTGGAAGAGCACCATAAAAATGCCATCTATGATGTTCTGGAAAAAGTTTCCGGTAAAGAGCTGCATCAAGCCGCCCCTATACTTTTAAAAACCTACTATGGATTTTTAGATGGTAATACAAAAGCGATCAAAGCATCCAAAGGCTCCAAAGGCTCCAAAAAAGGATTGTTCTCAAAACTATTCGGTTAATCTACAAAGAAGAAAAAAATGGAAAATATAAAAAAATCAGTTTTCAAAATTGTGACAGCATCTGGTACCGGTACCGGGTTTACTGTTAGCGGATATAATCAGGTTATTACAAATTACCATGTAGTAAAAGGTGAAAAAGTAGTAGCTGTAGAAGACTATAAAAAAGATAGATTCGTAGCCAATGTGGTCATGGTTAACCCAGAAGTAGATTTAGCTTTTTTAAAAATTGAAGGCTTTGAGAATAAGGAGACCGATATTTCACTTCAAGAAGAAATTATCGTGGCCAATACCCAAAAAGTATTCATAAATGGTTATCCCTTTGGAATGCCCTATACCATAACAGAAGGTATTGTTTCATCTAGCAACCAGCCCATGGGAAACAGAAGTTATATTCAGACCGATGCCGCCGTAAACCCAGGCAACTCTGGGGGGCCAATGTTGAACGAAGCAGGAGTCCTAATCGGAGTAACAACTTCAAAATTCAACAATGCGGATAACGTAGGGTTTGGAATCAAGCATTCAGACTTAATCAAAGAAATAAACGATTTCGCTTCCGTAGAAAACCCAGTTTATAGTGTCAAGTGCAACTCTTGCGATAGCTATATGGAGAAAGAATGTGAGTTTTGTGCGAACTGTGGAAATACCATGGATATTTCCATCTGGGAGGAGTTTGAAAAAAGTCATTTTGCACAATTTGTTGAAAACGCACTTACAGAATTGGGAATAAATCCGGTTTTGGGAAGAGCTGGCAGAGACTATTGGGAATTTCATCAAGGCAGCGCCTTAATTCGGATTTTTGTTTTTAAACGAGATTATTTGGTAGCGACTTCACCATTAAACAATTTACCCAAAAAGAACATTCAAGAATTGATGACCTATTTGCTCGAAAAAAATGTGGACCCCTATTATTTGGGCATACATGAGAATAAAATATACATTTCGTACAGAGCACATCTTTCTGATATTTTCACGGATCATGCAGATACCGTAAAAGAAAATTTGAAGAACTTAGCCCTAAAAGCTGATGATTTGGATAATTTCTTTGCGGACAATTATGGTTGTGAGATGTCTATAGAGGCAAAAGAAGAAATATAACTTTTTTCTTAGGACGTAAAAAAGGGCTTTGATTTATCAACATCAAAGCCCTTCTTTATTGGATACCGTCAATACTAAGCATCAAACTCTTTGAGTGTTTTGGAAATGATACCGATACAATCCAACAACTCTTCTTTGGTCATTACCAAAGGAGGAGCAAAACGTATAATATTACCATGGGTAGGTTTGGCCAAAAGCTCATTTTCCTTTAACGCCATACATATGTCCCAAGCTGTAGAGCTATCTTCAGAATCATTGATCACAATGGCATTGAGCAAGCCTTTACCTCGAACCAAACGCACCAAATCAGTTTCTTCTATCAGTTTTTCCATTTCATCACGAAACAGCTGGCCTAATTCAAAAGCATTTTCGGCTAAACGTTCATCTCTTACCACTTCCAACGCGGCTATGGCAACAGCACAGGATAACGGATTTCCACCAAAGGTAGACCCATGATTACCGGGACGGATTACTTCCATAATTTCATCATTGGCCAAAACAGCAGATACAGGTAGGACACCACCAGAAATAGCTTTTCCCAAAATCAAAACATCTGGTTTTACATCTGGAGTGCCTGAACAATTTTTATCTGGGCAAGAACAATTGCCACAGGTAGCCAATAATCTACCTGTACGGGCAATACCTGTTTGAACTTCATCAGCCATAAAGAGCACGTTTTTGGATTTACATAACTCCAAAGCCTCTTTTATATAGTTGTCATCGGGAACATAGACACCCGCCTCGCCCTGTATAGGTTCCACTAAGAATGCAGCTACATTTTCATCCAGTAATGCTTCTTGTAAGGCATTGATATCATTATATCGAATCGAAACAATACCTGGGGTAAACGGTCCAAAGTTCTCTGTTGCAATAGGGTCGTTCGATGCAGATATGATAGAAATAGTACGTCCGTGGAAATTATTTTGGCAAACAATAATTTTAGCTTGATTAGCAGGAATACCCTTCTTCTCATAGGCCCACTTCCGCGCCAGTTTTAATGCAGTTTCCACCGCTTCTGCACCAGTATTCATGGGCAACAGCTTATCGTAGCCAAAAAATTTGGTCGCGAATTCTTCGTACCTTCCCAAGATATCGTTATAAAATGCACGGGAAGTCAACGTCAAGTTGTCAGCCTGACTTTTTAACGCACCAATAATTTTAGGGTGACAATGCCCTTGGTTTACTGCCGAGTAGGCAGATAAAAAATCATAATACTTTTTGCCTTCAACGTCCCATACGAACACCCCTTCACCCCTACTCAGAACAACTGGTAAAGGATGATAGTTTTGTGCGCCGTACTTGTTTTCTAATGTTATCGCTTGTTGCGATGTTAAATGTTCTAAAACAGCCATTTTAAATGTGTTTAAATTGATAAAATAACCATTCCTACAATACCTTTATCCTTTCGAAGTCTCGAAAATTCAGCGTGGGAGAGAAATCATCCCTGAGGGGATGCTAATTTATTAAATATTTGTCAATCATTCTTTTTATTCGATAAAGTTGCAATTTGTAGCTCTAACCGTTTAAGTTCCCTTAAAATATCATTCTTGTCCATTTGCATCCATACAAAAAGTTTTATCATCCCCATAAAGATTAGGCACACAAATATTGCTGTTCCCCATTCAACAAGCTCATTTGTCACGTTTGTATTTAAAAATTGGACGATACAGAATATAAGTAATCCTAAAATAATGAGATTGACCAAATTCATTATTATGGCCAACCATCCCAGTTTTCCTCTAAATACCCCTCCAAGTTTTTCAAAAATATTCTGTTCGCCAAGTTCATCATAAAATTTTGCTTCTTCTTGGGTTAAAGCTTCTTTAATAAGCTCGTCTATTTTTTCATTGTCATTTTTCATCCTTTTGTCTTTAATAATTCTTTTAATTTTTCTCTTCCGTAGAATAATCTTGATTTTGCTGTTCCCACCGATACTTCCAGAATATCACCAATTTCGTTTAACGAATATTCCTCCAAATAAAATAGTCTCAACACCATCTGTTGATTTTCCGGTAATTCTTTTATTGCCAAAAGAAGTTTTTTAATCTTAGACTCCTTGGAATCTTCGGTATCATTCATTGTAGTATCTTCATAAATACCTTCAATGACCCTCTTGTTTCTTTTTAGCTTACTTAAATAATCCAAAGACTTTCTGGTCACTATTTTTGTCGCCCAACTGCTAAAACTGTTGGGGTTTTTAAGCGTATATAACTTGCCAATAATAGTCCTCCATGAATCTTGGACGATATCTTTTGAAGCTTCAACATCATAGGTATATCTATATGAATGCTTACATAACCTAACATGATGCCGCTTTACCAATATGGACAATGATTTTTTGTTTCCAGATTGATATTCCAATACTACCAAACCATCAAAAACTTTTTCTGTTGTTTTCATATAACGGATCATTTAATAGACATGGAATTATCTAAAAGGTTCAAAAAAAGGGAGTTTTTTAACTGTTCATTTATACAAGTTACTTGTTCTTTCTAGAAACCTATTCTTACTTTTGCCAAATGCGAAAAAAGAATAGGCGACAAATATTTGAGAATGTCGTAGTGGTGGATGCTGGCGCAAAGGGAAAATCAGTAGGAAAAGCTCCTGATGGTAGAGTAATCTTTCTAACCAACGCTGTTCCCGGTGACGTTGTCGATGTCATGACCACAAAAAAAAGAAAAGCGTTCTTTGAAGGTATAGCCACTAAATTTCATCAATTTTCCGATAAAAGAACAACGCCAAAATGTGAACATTTTGGGGTCTGTGGCGGATGCAAATGGCAACACATGGACTACGAGCATCAACTCAATTTTAAACAAAGTGAAGTAGAAAATAACCTTAAACGCATAGGACATCTTGAACTACCCAAAATAACACCAATACTTGGGTCCCAAAAACAGTACTTCTACAGAAATAAAATGGAATTTTCTTTCTCTAGCAGTCGTTGGCTTACCGAAGAAGAAATCAATTCCTCAGCGCAAATTGAAGATAGAAATGCAATTGGTTTTCATATACCCGGTATGTGGGATAAAATTTTAGATATAAAAAACTGTCATTTGCAAGAGGATCCTTCCAACTCAATCCGTTTAGAAGTGAAAAAATTTGCTACTGAAAACGGAATCTCGTTTTTTAACCCAAGACATCAGGAAGGAATGTTACGTACAATGATGTTGAGAACTTCATCTACAAGCGAAATCATGTTGCTCATACAGTTTTTTGAAGATGATGAAGAGAAACGTGAATTACTTTTGAATCATATTAAAGTAAAATTTCCAAAAATTACTTCTTTACAGTACGTCATTAATCAAAAGCAGAACGATACCATTTACGATCAAGAAGTAGTATGCTTTGCAGGCCGTGACCATATTTTTGAAGAAATGGAAGGGCTTCAATTTAAAATAAACGCCAAATCGTTTTATCAGACCAACTCGGAACAAGCTTACGAATTGTATAAAATTACTCGTGATTTCGCTGGTTTATCTGGAAATGAATTGGTGTATGATTTATACACAGGAACTGGAACCATAGCACAATTCGTAGCTAAAAAAGCGAAAAAAGTTGTTGGAATTGAATCTGTTCCAGAAGCTATTGAGGACGCTAAAGAAAATGCTGTTCGCAACGGTATTTCAAACACAGATTTTTTTGTGGGTGACATGAAAAATGTCTTTACTACGGCATTTATTGAAGAGAACGGTAAGCCCGATGTTATCATTACGGATCCTCCCCGAGATGGAATGCACAAACAAGTAGTAGAACAACTTCTAAAGGTAGCTCCGGAAAAAATAGTTTATGTAAGTTGTAATAGTGCTACACAAGCAAGGGATTTAGCATTGTTAAAAGAGAAATATAATGTAACCCGAGTACAACCTGTGGACATGTTCCCACAGACCCACCATGTTGAAAATGTTGTACTTTTGGAAAAACGGGTATAATTTTTGATTAAAAAGGTTTTACACTAGAATGAAAAAAATAATTCCCATCGTAATCTTAACCTTTTTAATAGGATATTTTGCTTCGTGCGAAAAAGATGATATCTGCGTTGATGGCGATACTCCATTGTTGATCATTGGTTTTTATGATGCTATAGACACTACACTGTTCAAATCTGTACCAACATTTAGAATTAGGGCTCTTGACAACGACAGTATTTTTTCGTCAGATACTTTTACCGACCGTTCAAATTCATCAGATTCAATATTTATTCCGCTGCGTGTAGATGCCAACAATACTAGGTTTACATTTATAACCAATTCTGCGGACGATGCTGAAACAGAAGCAGAAACAGGTGATATTGATACATTGACATTTAATTATGAACCGCGTGAAGCCTTTGCTTCCAAAGCTTGTGGTTTTGTGGGCAATTACGATAATCTTAGCATTACGCTACCCGAAAGCGATAATAATTGGATAGAGGATATTACCATTGTCCAACAAACTATAGAAAATTCCAACACTATCCATGTCAAGATATTTCACTAACCTTTTTGTTATTTTCTTTTGCTTTTCTGGATTTGGTCAGGATAAACCTATTGACTCTCAACAAAAGGATACCGTTGAAAACAAGCCTATTGACCTTCAACCAAAGGATACTGTTGAATACAAACAGGAATACGGCCTGCGTGTCGGTATAGATTTAAATAGACCATTATTGTCTTTTCTTGATGAGGACTATACGGGCTTTGAAATAGTTGGTGACTATAGACTTACGGAAAAAATGTATTTGGCTGCTGAGCTTGGTAACGAAGAAAAAACCATCTTCGAAGATGTGGGCAATAGCCCACTCTACAACTATACGTCTTCCGGTAGTTATATAAAGCTTGGTATTGACATGAACACCTACGAAAATTGGTATGGCATGAACAATGCGATTACTGTTGGTGGCCGTTATGCCTTTTCAACTTTTAGCCAAACCTTAAACGAGTATAATATTTTTAATAGTGACCGTTTTTTTAATCCGGGTGAGTTTTTGGTTGGAGCTGAAGAAGGTGAAGAATTTAGCGGTCTTAGTGCATCTTGGTTGGAATTTGTTTTGGGTTTAAAAGCAGAGCTATTTGCAAATATATATGTAGGAATGAGCGCGCGTTTGGGCTTCCTCATTACAAACTCAGAAGACGAGCGCTTTCCCAATCTTTGGGTTCCTGGTTTTAACAGAATAACTGATGGAAGTAATTTTGGAGTGAGTTATAATTACTCCATCTCATACTTTCTCCCGCTGTATAAAAAATCAAAAAAGAAAAAAAAGGAGGTTCCTGAATCTGAAGAAGAGTAAAGTTTTTGTTCGTACAATCTTTAAAACATTAACAAATAACCCAGAATGAAGAAAATCCCCATCAACTACGTAGAATTTAAGGCAAAAGACCTTGAAGCCACTAAATCGTTTTACAACAAGGCCTTTGGATGGGTTTTTACCGATTATGGCACTACCTATACCGCATTTTCTGAAAGTGGCATAGAAGGAGGATTTGAAACGACCGAAGAAGAAATAACAAATAGTGTCCTAGTAGTACTTTACCATGATAACCTTGAAGAAATCAAGGCGCATATCATTGCTCTAGGAGGAAAAATAACCGTGGATATTTTTTCTTTTCCTGGCGGTAGCAGATTTCAGTTTATCGACCCATCCGGGAATGAATTAGCTGTTTGGACCGATAAATAAGTTTTCAAAATTAGGTACGACCATAAAATCATATTTCTCGCATACCTTTAATAAAAATCCATTTCATCAATACCTTTTCGCCTTCGTCTGTTTTGATTGCGCCAAACTTAGGAGCTAATATATTGGCAATGATTGCTGAGGTTACGGCCAAAAAAATAGGATTGATCGGTAAATAATATCCCAAAGCCAAACGAGCGATAAGAAATAGAATTACAAAGGCAATAAAATTGAATAGCAATGCTTTGTGCTTAGGTTTCATTTAGTATCAGTTTTATATTTCGCCTTTTTGCTTCCCTCATACATTTCGTATTTGACCAATCTAGACTCCAATTTGCCATTAAAAGTCTTTATCTTTCTTGAAGGTCTAAGACCTACATGCTTTAACGCCTCTAGATTGGAGGTTATCAACCAAGCGTTTGTACCCGGATAATTTTGTTTTAAGGTATTTCCAATCTTTGCATAAAAATCCTCAACATCAATTTGAAGACGCTCCCCATAAGGCGGATTAAAAACCATATGCAATTTAGTATCAACTGGTTTCTCAGTTCTAAAAAAGTCCTTTCGTTCTATTGCAATGTATTCTGAAAGATTTGCGTTATCCACATTTTCTTGTGCTTTTCGTGTTGCAGAAGGAGCTTTGTCGTATCCAATGATTTTATGATGAAATTCACGGGTTTTGTTCAGGCTAGCAGCGATAATTTTTCCATACAGTTCCTCATCAAAATCGTTCCAATGCATAAAGGAATAAGACGTTCTATTAATGTTAGCGGGAACGTTACAGGCTATCATCGCAGCCTCTATCAAGAAAGTACCACTACCGCACATAGGATCTAAAAAATCTGTGGTTCCGTCCCAACCGCTAGTAAGCAGAAGACCGGCAGCCAAGACCTCGTTGATCGGTGCAATATTGGTCGATATACGATAACCACGTTGGTGCAGTGATGCGCCAGAACTATCAAGAGAAACTGTACAGGAATTCTTGTACAGATGGATATTGATTCGGATATCTGGATCATGTGTATTTACACTGGGGCGTTGTCGTGTAGCTGCCCTAAACTTATCTACAATGGCATCCTTTGCTCTTTGCGAAACAAATAGAGAATTATTGAATACCTCAGAATTCATGGTAGTGTCGATTGCAAAAGTTTTATCATGGTCAAAAAAATCTGCCCAGTCAATATCGTAAACCTGTCTGTACAACTCCTTTTCGTTAAATACCCGAAATCTTGAAATTGGTTTCATTATTTTCAAAGCTGTCCGCAAACAGAGATTTGCCTTGTACAAAAACCCTGTATCCCCATCAAAAGTCACGTTCCTTACACCTTCTTCCACATTTCCTGCACCAAGGTTTCGTAATTCTTTTGCTAAGATAGGTTCAAAACCATACAGGGTTTTTGCCAACATTTTAAAATTTCCCGACATGCCGTTATAAAAAATTTTGGTAAAAATAGGCTATTTTTGCGCCTTCAATCTAGTCAATGGATTTTTCCTATATCACCATATTTATTGTTCCCGTATTGGCTGTTTTGGCCAGCTTTATTTTTGTGCGTATAATCAGACCGAAGAACAAAAAAAGTATAAAGCTCTTATTGGCTTTTAGTGGGGCATTCTTATTGGCGCTTACTTTTTTTGAGTTACTGCCAAGTGTGTACAAGGGACATCATCCAAAAACCATTGCTTTATTTATTTTATCAGGAATATTACTTCAGATATTTTTAGAGTTTTTTTCCAAGGGAGCTGAACATGGCCATGTACATTTGGATTTAAAGGAAAACAAATTTCCTCTATTATTGTTTCTGAGCTTATCTGTACATGCATTGATAGAAGGAGTTCCTGTTCATGAGAACAATTCTATATTGTACGGAATCATTATACATAAAATTCCTGTAGCCATAATTCTAAGTATTTTTTTACTTCGTTCAAATCTCAAAAAGAGTTTGGTATTTCTGTTCATAGGTGTATTTTCTTTGATGACACCAATTGGAAGCTATCTTGCTCAAGCACCGTGGATGGAATCCTATGGCTATATTTTTACAAGCTTGGCCATAGGGGTATTTCTTCATATTTCTACGGTCATTCTTTTTGAAAGTTCACAAGGGCATTCTTTTAATTTAAGGAAGGTTTTGGTAATTGTTTTGGGGGTGGGAATTGCTTATTTGGTCTAGAAAGGCCATCAAACTATTCCATAAATCATAAACCAATGACTAATAGCCCCTCCCAATACAAAAAAGTGCCAAATAAGATGATTATAGGGTATTTTTTTAATCGTATAGAAAATAATACCAATAGTATAAAAAGTGCCACCAAGGGCTAAATACGTCAATTGTAATCTTGTTACATGCTCTAATAGGAACGGCAGGTCTATGACGATCAGCCATCCCATAATTCCGTAAAGGACTAAGGAAAAGACTTCAAATCTTCCCGTAAAAAAAAGTTTTAAAACTGTACCAAAAAGTGCTATTCCCCATACAAGATAAAAAAGCAACCATCCCTTGGAATCGGAAAGTATTGTTAAACAGGCAGGAGTATAAGTTCCTGCAATCAAATAGTAAATACTGATATGGTCTAGAATCCTTAGTTTCTTTTTCAATTTTGGATTTAGTACACCATGATACATCGTAGATGCAGTAAACAATAGTATAAGTGAAATACTATAGACAATTATACTACCAAACAGGTATGGCAATTCGGTTAAATCTTTCTGAAGAAAAAAAACAAATCCAATCAGCGTAAGAATAACGCCTAAAGCATGGGAATAACAATTCCACTTTTCCTCAATTACAACAGATTTGGGATTCAGAGCCAAGTAAACCTATTTATATTGTTTTCCGTGCTTGATTACCATATCAACATCCTGCAATAAACTAATATGTCGGAGCACATCTCCTTTTACTGCAATGATATCAGCATATTTACCTGGAGTAACCGTACCCACTTCATCCGCAACTCCCATCCAAAGTGCGGGCCAATAGGTTGCACCTCTAATAGCGTACATAGGATCAATACCAAATTCATTCACCCATACATCCAATTCGTTCCAGGTTGATTGACTATGAAATTTCATAGGAATACCACTATCCGTACCAATCATTAATACCACTCCAGCTTCAAGTAGTTGATGTATTTTAGTTTTTAAAGTAGGTTTTCTTGAAGGTGTCAATTGAAAATAAGGCAGTCTATCAGGATGCTTGATACTCTCTTTGATATCAGCTATAACAGAATCGGGTAATCCCCTATGCCATGAATCGTTATCCAAATGCTCTCCATTGTCCCTTACATATTCGTAATTGTACAAACCTTCTACAGTGGGACACCAAAATAAAGGTCCTTGACTCATATCTGCCGTACGTTCCTTTATCATTTCCATGATATCATCAGGATACCTTGGCGAAGAAGATAAACCTGTATGCTCAAAACAATCTGCTCCAGCTTTTAATCCTCTTCTAATTTCTTCGGGTCTATGACTATGAGCAACTACTTTTAGATTGTTCTTATGTGCCTCATCTACTACTGCTTCAACCTCTTCCATCGTCATTTTATCTTGATCAATAAGCTTAATTACATCTACTCCTGCTCTAGCAAGTTTTCTGATTTTTTTTCTTCCATCTTCAGCTCCCCTTACACCCCAACGAAAATCTTCCGTTCCCGGATAGGGTTTGTGTTGAATAAAAGGTCCAGACACATATAGAGTCGCTCCTGGTATTTCACCATTATTTATTGCGTCTCTTACTGCTATACTTTCCTCTAAAGGCCCTCCCAAATCTCGAGCGCTGGTAACACCTGCCATCAAAAGTTGATGAGCGGAAGCAGGCATAATTACATCCTTGAATAAAGGCGGATATGTTTTGTCCCAATATGCATAATCGGCATGGCCATTAATCATGGTATGTACATGCATATCCCAAAGTCCTGGGAGTACACTCATTCCTTCAGTTGAAATAATTTGCGCATCTTCAGGAATAGGTAGTGTTTCAACAGTCCCTACCTTTTTAATACGGTCACCCTCTATCAAAACCACACTATTTTTGATTGGATCAGAACCAAAACCATCTATTAGAGTCCCACCAACCAAAGCTTTGAGTTGATTCTCTTGTGAAAAAGTAAAAATAGTAATAAGAAAAATACAGAAAGTTAATTGAAGTTTGAGCATTGGTTTTGTTTTTTCTAAAGATAGTCTAAAACAAAAAAACGTCCCGTACGGATGTACGGGACGTCGAGGAAGGCGGCGACCTACTCTCCCACTTGGTATAGCAGTACCATCGGCGCAAACGGGCTTAACTTCCCTGTTCGGAATGGAAAGGGGTGGGCCCCGTCGCCATGGCCACCTAAAGCTTGCCCTGAACTTGTTTCAGGGTCTCTTGGGGACAGGACCAAAATCCATCGGCCGGTTCCAAGAGCAATATCTTAACATAATGGGACGGCAGTGCCGTCAAACAAGAAACAAAAAGGGTTGCGATATGATAAAGAACTGCCGAGGGGCAGTGCGCAAGCATACGGGCAATTAGTACCACTCGGCTGCACGTATCGCTACGCTTCCACCTGTGGCCTATCGACGTGGTCATCTCCCACGGCCCTTTAAAGAGATCCCATCTTGTGGCGGGTTTCGCGCTTATATGCTTTCAGCGCTTATCCCGTCCCGACTTAGCTACCCAGCGATGCCCCTGGCGGGACAACTGGTGCACCAGCGGTCGGTCCGGCCCGGTCCTCTCGTACTAGGGCCAGCACCACTCAAATCTCTAACGCCCGCAGTAGATAGAGACCGAACTGTCTCACGACGTTCTGAACCCAGCTCGCGTGCCACTTTAATGGGCGAACAGCCCAACCCTTGGGACCTTCTCCAGCCCCAGGATGTGACGAGCCGACATCGAGGTGCCAAACCCCCCCGTCGATATGAGCTCTTGGGGGAGATCAGCCTGTTATCCCCGGCGTACCTTTTATCCTTTGAGCGATGGCCCTTCCATGCGGAACCACCGGATCACTATGCTCTAGTTTCCTACCTGTTCGACCTGTATGTCTCACAGTCAAGCGCCCTTGTGCCATTGCACTCTGCACACGATTGCCAACCGTATTGAGGGCACCTTTAGAAGCCTCCGTTACTCTTTTGGAGGCGACCACCCCAGTCAAACTACCCACCACGCACTGTTCCTCGTTAGAGGTTAGGCCCCGGACAAACGAAGGCTGGTATTTCAACAATGGCTCCACCATGCCTGGCGACACAGCTTCAAAGCCTCCCAGCTATCCTACACATCCCTTGCCCAGGGTCAATACGAAGCTATAGTAAAGGTGCACGGGGTCTTTTCGTCCCACTGCGGGTAACCGGCATCTTCACCGATACTACAATTTCACCGAGATCATGGTTGAGACAGTGCCCAGATCGTTGCACCATTCGTGCAGGTCGGAACTTACCCGACAAGGAATTTCGCTACCTTAGGACCGTTATAGTTACGGCCGCCGTTTACCGGGGCTTCAGTTCAATGCTTCACCTTGCGGATAACATCTCCCTTTAACCTTCCGGCACCGGGCAGGTGTCAGGCCCTATACGTCATCTTTCGATTTGGCAGAGCCCTGTGTTTTTGATAAACAGTCGCCTGGGCCTATTCACTGCGGCCCCCAAAGGGGGCGACCCTTCTCCCGAAGTTACGGGTCTATTTTGCCTAGTTCCTTAACCATGAATCTCTCGAGCGCCTTAGAATACTCATCCCGACCACCTGTGTCGGTTTACGGTACGGGCCGCAATACTCGCTTTTCTTGGAGGCACCTACGCTGGATTATCGACGCGGCCGTGGCCTTGTCGTACTATCCCCGAAGGTTCAACGTGCTATTCCGTCAGCACGCACCAACTCCGGTGCCCCGTCACTTTTATCGTATTGCGGGTAGCGGAATATTAACCGCTTGTCCATCCACTGCCCCTTCCGGGTTCGTGTTAGGTCCCGACTGACCCCCGGCTGATTAGCATGGCCGGGGAAACCTTGGTCTTTCGGCGTGCGGGTTTCTCGCCCGCATTATCGTTACTTATGCCTACATTTTCGTTTCCATACGCTCCACGGTTCCTCGCAGGACCGCTTCTACGCAGAATGGAATGCTCCCCTACCCCTTGTATAAATACAAAGCCATGGCTTCGGTAATGTGCTTATGCCCGATCATTATCCATGCGGAACCGCTCGACCAGTGAGCTGTTACGCACTCTTTAAATGAATGGCTGCTTCCAAGCCAACATCCTGGCTGTCTATGCAGTTCCACCGCGTTTTGTCAACTTAGCACATATTTGGGGACCTTAGCCGATGGTCCGGGTTCTTTCCCTCTCGGACATGGACCTTAGCACCCATGCCCTCACTGCACATAATCATTATATAGCATTCGGAGTTTGTCAGGAATTGGTAGGCGGTGAAGCCCCCGCATCCAATCAGTAGCTCTACCTCTATATAACTATATGAACGCTGCACCTAAATGCATTTCGGGGAGTACGAGCTATTTCCGAGCTTGATTGGCCTTTCACCCCTACCCACAGGTCATCCCAAGACTTTTCAACGTCAACGGGTTCGGTCCTCCACTGTGTGTTACCACAGCTTCAACCTGCCCATGGGTAGATCGCACGGTTTCGCGTCTACTACTACTGACTGTGGCGCCCTGTTCAGACTCGCTTTCGCTGCGGCTGCGCACCTGAAGTGCTTAACCTTGCCAGTAAAAGTAACTCGTAGGCTCATTATGCAAAAGGCACGCCGTCACGGACGAATCCGCTCCGACCGCTTGTAGGCGTATGGTTTCAGGGTCTCTTTCACTCCCTTGTTCAGGGTTCTTTTCACCTTTCCCTCACGGTACTGGTTCTCTATCGGTCTCTCAGGAGTATTTAGTCTTGGCGGATGGTCCCGCCGGATTCATACAGGGTTTCACGTGCCCCGCACTACTCAGGATACCGTTATCGATAACATTGCTTACCTATACTAGACTATCACTATCTATGGTCTGTCTTTCCAAACAGTTCTAGTTCGCAATGCATCGAACAACACGGTCCTACAACCCCAATGTTGCCGGAACAACATTGGTTTGGACTAATCCGATTTCGCTCGCCACTACTCTCGGAATCACTTTTGTTTTCTCTTCCTCCGCCTACTTAGATGTTTCAGTTCAGCGGGTTCGCCCCCCTTGCGGGGTGACTGGCCTTCAACCAGCCGGGTTGCCCCATTCGGATATCCACGGATCAACACTCGTGTGCAGTTCCCCGTGGCTTTTCGCAGCTTATCACGTCCTTCCTCGCCTCTGAGAGCCTAGGCATCCCCCATACGCCCTTATTTTGCTTGTCGCACCTGTACATAAAGCACAAATGCCCTCGTAATCCTTTATTATATTCTATTCTACTTCGTGTTTCTTCTTTGACTTCCACATAACGACTCTAAATCGTTGTGCTTCCGTCCCAATATGTCAATGAACTTTTTACAATTCGCAATTATCAGTCAACAATCCACAATTCCAAAATTGGTTATTGCCAATTGAACATTACCTATTGTACCGTGGAGAATATCGGAGTCGAACCGATGACCTCCTGCGTGCAAGGCAGGCGCTCTAGCCAGCTGAGCTAATCCCCCGTTTCAGTTGTTAGTCGTCAGCCGATAGTCGTCAGTACCAACTATAACCACACTCCTATTTTTAACGTGAACGCTAACTTCCAGAATTTCCTTCAATATCTAATGAACATGAGCAGCCACTAGACTGCCCTACAGTAGTCTCAGGCAGACTCGAACTGCCGACCTCTACATTATCAGTGTAGCGCTCTAACCAGCTGAGCTATGAGACTGTTTGGCCTAATTTGCCAGTATTTGAAACATATCATAAGACAGCATAAGAGAAAAAAGGACCATCCCGATGACGGGCCCGGAATCCTTCCGGTCGTCACTTTCTCTAGAAAGGAGGTGTTCCAGCCGCACCTTCCGGTACGGCTACCTTGTTACGACTTAGCCCTAGTTACCGATTTTGCCCTAGGCCGCTCCTTGCGGTGACGGACTTCAGGCACTCCCGGCTTCCATGGCTTGACGGGCGGTGTGTACAAGGCCCGGGAACGTATTCACCGGATCATGGCTGATATCCGATTACTAGCGATTCCAGCTTCACGGGGTCGAGTTGCAGACCCCGATCCGAACTGTGACCGGTTTTATAGATCCGCGCCCAATTGCTTGGTGGCTTCCCTCTGTACCGGCCATTGTAGCACGTGTGTGGCCCAGGACGTAAGGGCCGTGATGATTTGACGTCGTCCCCACCTTCCTCACGGTTTGCACCGGCAGTCCCGTTAGAGTCCCCATCTTTACATGCTGGCAACTAACGGTAGGGGTTGCGCTCGTTATAGGACTTAACCTGACACCTCACGGCACGAGCTGACGACAACCATGCAGCACCTTGTAATATGTCCGAAGAAAAAGGTATCTCTACCCCTGTCATACTACATTTAAGCCCTGGTAAGGTTCCTCGCGTATCATCGAATTAAACCACATGCTCCACCGCTTGTGCGGGCCCCCGTCAATTCCTTTGAGTTTCATTCTTGCGAACGTACTCCCCAGGTGGGATACTTATCACTTTCGCTTGGCCGCCGAGTCCGAAAACCCGACAGCTAGTATCCATCGTTTACGGCGTGGACTACCGGGGTATCTAATCCCGTTCGCTACCCACGCTTTCGTCCATCAGTGTCAGTACGTTGTTAGTTACCTGCCTTCGCGATCGGTGTTCTATGTGATATCTATGCATTTCACCGCTACACCACATGTTCCGGCAACTCCACAACGACTCAAGACCACCAGTATCAAAGGCAATTCTACGGTTGAGCCGCAGACTTTCACCCCTGACTTAATGGCCCACCTACGGACCCTTTAAACCCAATGATTCCGGATAACGCTCGGACCCTCCGTATTACCGCGGCTGCTGGCACGGAGTTAGCCGGTCCTTATTCTTACGGTACCGTCAAACGCCTACACGTAGGCGCGTTTCTTCCCGTATAAAAGCAGTTTACAACCCATAGGGCAGTCATCCTGCACGCGGCATGGCTGGATCAGTCTCCCGACCATTGTCCAATATTCCTCACTGCTGCCTCCCGTAGGAGTCTGGTCCGTGTCTCAGTACCAGTGTGGGGGATCCCCCTCTCAGGGCCCCTAACCATCGTAGCTTTGGTGGGCCGTTACCCCACCAACTAGCTAATGGTACGCATGGCCATCCCTGTCCGATAAATCTTTAATCGCATCGACATGTGTCAAAACGATACCATGGGGCATTAATCCAAATTTCTCTGGGCTATTCCCCTGACAGGGGCAGGTTCCATACGCGTTCCGCACCCGTGCGCCGGTCGTCATCTTGTGCAAGCACAAATGTTACCCCTCGACTTGCATGTGTTAGGCCTGCCGCTAGCGTTCATCCTGAGCCAGGATCAAACTCTTCATTGTCTATCGTTAAATATCTATTCAACTCCCGGACAATACCAAGCCCCTGCATCAAAATGGTTCTTCTCTGTTCTCTTTTACGCTGTCTGTACAATATGTATATGAACTTCTTTCAATCCCGAAAAAAAAGAAAAATATAATCTACCTGATAGCTCAATTCTTCCCCTTTTCAACGCCTGCCTTATCAGCTAAGCGGGTGCAAATATAGAAAGGTTTAAATGATACCACCAAACAAATTTGAAAAAAAAATCAAAAAAAATATAATTATTTAAAAATCAATTACTTAAAAATAAAAAACATGATTTAGCGATATGCTATTTCACTATTTTAAAGATAAGTTATTGATTAAAAGACCAATATGCTTGAAAGCATTTATCTGTTGTAGGCATCAACTCAAGATAGTATCTTTGCAAACTATCCAAAATAACGGAGAACAAATGATTGAAATTACCTTGCCAGATGGGGCAGTAAAGAAATTTTCTGAAGGCACTACTTCAATGGAAGTTGCAAAAGATATTAGCGAAGGATTGGCCAGAAACGTTATTTCTGCAAAGTTCAATGATACTATTGTTGAAACGACAACTCCTCTTACCCAAGACGGAAACCTTACTTTGTATACTTGGAACAATGAGGAAGGAAAAAAGGCTTTTTGGCATTCTACTTCACATGTTCTTGCTCAAGCGCTTGAAGAATTATATCCAGGTATAAAATTAACAATAGGACCAGCTATTGAAAATGGATTCTATTATGATGTAGATTTTGGAGAGCAATCAATTTCTGAAAAGGATTTTCCTGCCATAGAAAAAAAAGCTTTAGAAATAGCGAGAGGCAAACACGATTATAAAATGCGAAGTGTTTCTAAAGCAGAGGCATTGGATTTTTATAAAGAGCAAAATAATCAATACAAGGTAGAGTTGATTGAAAATCTGGAGGATGGCACCATAACTTTTTGCGACCACAGTTCTTTTACGGATTTATGTCGCGGTGGTCATATTCCCAACACGGGTATCATAAAAGCTATCAAAATACTAAGTGTCGCTGGTGCATATTGGAGAGGTGATGAAAACAACAAACAGCTTACCAGAGTTTATGGTATTTCTTTTCCAAAGCAAAAGGAACTTACACAATACCTTGAACTTTTAGAAGAGGCGAAAAAGAGAGATCATAGAAAATTAGGAAAGGAGTTAGGACTCTTCACTTTTTCCAAAAAGGTTGGTCAGGGATTACCTTTGTGGTTACCAAATGGTGCTGCTCTAAGGGAGCGACTTGAACAATTTCTGAAAAAAGCCCAAAAGAAAGCAGGCTATGAAATGGTAGTAACTCCTCATATTGGACAAAAAGAACTTTATGTAACATCTGGACACTATGCCAAATATGGGGAAGATAGTTTTCAACCTATACATACTCCAAAAGAGGATGAGGAATTTCTCTTGAAACCAATGAACTGTCCACATCATTGCGAAATATATAATAGTAGCCCTTTCAGTTACAAGGATCTTCCAAAACGATATGCAGAGTTTGGTACCGTGTATCGATATGAGCAGAGCGGCGAATTACATGGTCTTACAAGGGTGAGAGGTTTTACTCAAGATGATGCACATATATTCTGCACTCCAGACCAACTAAATGATGAGTTCAAAAAAGTAATAGATCTTTCTTTATATGTATTGGGCTCTCTTGGGTTTGAAAATTTTACGGCCCAAGTTTCAGTTCGTGACCTAGGCAAGCCAGAAAAATATATCGGAGAACCTGATAATTGGGAAAGGGCAGAGCAAGCAATTATTAATGCAGCGGATGAAAAAGGACTAACTTATGTAGTCGAAAGTGGAGAAGCTGCCTTTTATGGTCCAAAGCTAGATTTTATGGTCAAAGATGCCCTAGGCAGAAATTGGCAGCTTGGCACCATTCAAGTAGATTACAATTTACCGGAACGTTTCGATCTCACCTATAAGGGTAGTGATAATGAACTGCACAGACCCGTCATGATTCACCGTGCACCTTTTGGAAGTTTGGAGCGTTTTGTCGCATTATTACTGGAACACACGGGGGGTAATTTCCCATTATGGCTTATTCCTACTCAAGCTATATTATTGCCAGTCAGTGAGAAACATGAAAAATATGCAGAAAAAGTTTTAAGTTCTTTAGAAAATCACGAAATTCGCGCGCTCGTTGATAGTAGAAATGAGACGGTAGGGAAGAAAATCCGTGAGGCTGAGCTAAAGAAAATACCATTTATGCTTATCGTTGGTGAGCAAGAAGAAGCATCCAATACGATAGCGGTAAGAAGGCATGGAGGAGAGGATATTGGAAGTTTGAATGTAAGTGCATTTTCCGACTTGGTAACTACTGAAATAAATAGTACCTTAAAGTCGTTTTAACAAAATTTAGTTTAATTAAAAAGTATACGTCATAGCAATACGAAGAAGATTTAGGCCCCAACCTAGGAGGGAAAATAAAAACCCTCATAATATTAATGCAAACATTACAGCTCCAGAAGTTAGACTTGTTGGAGATAATGTAGAAGTTGGAGTGTATCCAATTTCTAAAGCGATGGCCAAGGCCAATGAGCTGGAATTAGATTTAGTGGAAATTTCGCCCAAAGCAAATCCACCGGTCTGTAAAATAATAGATTACAAGAAGTTTCTTTATGAGCAAAAGAAACGGGACAAGGCAATGAAAGCCAAGGCCACTAAGGTAATCGTTAAAGAAATACGATTTGGTCCACAGACGGATGACCATGATTATGAATTTAAAAAGCGACATGCCGAAAAATTCTTGAAAGATGGTGCAAAACTAAAAGCATATGTCTTTTTTAAAGGTCGTTCCATCGTCTATAAAGATCAAGGCGAAATATTATTATTGAAATTGGCACAAGAGCTGGAGGAACTGGGAAAAGTGGAACAGATGCCAAAACTGGAAGGTAAACGCATGACGATGTTTATCGCTCCAAAAACGAAGAAGTAAATAATTTAAGCGGGATACCGAAGTTGTTTCGGTTTAATATAAAGAGGAGAAAATGCCTAAGATGAAAACAAAATCCAGTGCCAAAAAGCGTTTTAAGCTTACCGGTACGGGTAAAATCAAAAGAAAGCACGCTTTTAAGAGTCATATTTTGACCAAAAAGTCTAAAAAGCGCAAGCTTAAGTTGACACATTCTACTTTAGTACATGAATCAGATGTCAACAGTATTAAAGAACAATTACGTTTAAAATAATTGTTCAACACGGTACATTAAATATTAACCATGGAGTTAGGCTCTTAAAAGTATTCAAAATGAATCGCCTACTACAAAAAAATGAAACATTATGCCAAGATCAGTAAATTCAGTTGCTTCTAGAGCTCGTAGAAAGAAAGTGATGAAGCAAGCCAAAGGTTACTTTGGAAGACGTAAAAACGTTTGGACAGTAGCCAAAAATGCGGTAGAAAAAGCTATGCTTTATGCCTATCGCGATAGAAGAAACAAAAAACGTAATTTCCGTGCACTATGGATAACCCGTATCAATGCAGGTGCAAGAATGCATGGAATGTCCTACTCTCAATTTATGGGAAAGGTAAAGTCCAATGGTATAGAACTCAATAGAAAAGTTCTTGCAGATTTAGCCATGAACCATCCCGATGCTTTTAAAGCAATAGTAGAAAACGTAAAATAGTTATAATATATATCCCGCTTTAAGAAAACCCGCTCGAATGAGCGGGTTTTTTTATGTGTTAATTTCCAAAAGCTGTCAACACCAATTTTCTTCCATTTGCACTATCCCTATGCTCACACAAGTAAATTCCCTGCCAAACCCCTAAGTTCAATCTTCCATTAGTAATGGGAATCTGAACAGCATTTCCCAATAAAGAGGCTTTGATGTGCGCAGGCATATCATCAGGACCTTCATAGGTGTGTATATAATAAGGTGCATCCTCGGGCACCATTTTATTAAAGTGGCTCTCAAAGTCGACCCTTACCGTAGGGTCGGCGTTTTCATTGATTGTTAATCCTGCTGATGTATGTTTTATAAAAACATTCAATATTCCCGATGTTATCTTTTCTATTTCAGGAAAAGCACCAATAATACTATCTGTGATTAAATGAAAGCCCCTTGGGTAAGGTTTAAGTCTTATTTCTGATTGGTAACATTTCATAATCCGTGAAATTAATATAAACTTTACATCATTCCCTATTCAACACCTACCTTTGCATTTCTAAAATAGAAGATGGACTTATCAAACATAAAAATGGTGGTTTCCGATATGGACGGCACCTTATTAAATTCTGACCACGAAGTAAGCGACCGCTTTTTTGAAATTCACGAAAAACTTAAAAAAAGAGACATAAAATTTGTGGCTGCCAGTGGCCGTCAATATCATAGTATCATTGAGAAGCTTTCACCAATAAAAGATGATATAATTGTTATTGCGGAAAATGGTGCCTTGGTCAAGCAACAAGAAGAAGAACTTCTTGTGACCCCACTTGTGAAAACCCATAGACAAAGCTTATTGACTAAAGTAAATGAAATAGAAGGGGCACATGCGATGTTATGTGGTAAGTATATGTCTTATTTTGATGGAAAATCAGTGTCATTTTTAGACCAGCTGAAGGAATACTACTCCAGCTTTGAGATTCATGATAATTATAGTACAGTAACCGATGAGATATTAAAGATTGCCGTATACCATCCCATAAGCGCAGAAACGTTTATTTATCCAGAAATGATGTCTCTAGAGCACGAGATCAAAGTCAAAGTTTCAGGTTTAAACTGGGTAGACCTCAATCATGTAGATGCCAATAAGGGCTATGCGCTCCAACATGTTTTGGATACTTATGGACTAGCTACAGATGAAGTCTTGGTCTTTGGTGATTATAACAATGATTTAGAAATGCTTCAAGTAGCCGACTATAGTTTTGCAATGGCCAATGCACATCCTAACGTCAAAAAAGTGGCTTCTTTCGAGACTACGAGCAATAATGAATTTGGCGTAGAGCGGATTTTAGAAAAGCTTTTATGAAGAATATTGAATTTCTAGTTGAAAAATTCAATTTGGAGCCGCATCCAGAAGGAGGGTACTTCAAAGAAACTTATCGGAGTGTTGGCGCAATTGAAAAGAATGCATTGCCAACCAATTATAAGGGGAATCGAAATTATTCTACGTGTATTTACTTTTTGCTCACCTCAGAGACCTTTTCAGCTTTTCATAAAATAAAGCAAGATGAAATCTGGCATTTTTATGCTGGCTCTCCCCTGAAACTGTGCATGATTTCCAATGAAGGAGATTATTTGGAACAAGTAATAGGAGCTGATTTTGAATCAGGGCAACTTCCACAATTTGTTGTCCCCGGTGGATATTGGTTTGGGGCTAAAACTTTAGAATCAGACAGTTACTCTTTTATGGGCTGTACGGTATCACCAGGATTCGATTTTGAAGATTTTATCCTTCCCAGCCAAGCCGAGCTATTAGAAAAGTTCCCACAGTACGAAACTATTATAAAGGAACTCACACGCACTTAAATTATTCTTCAACATCCAATTACATTGCCAATTCGTAAGTTTACAACAATTTATTGCACTATAAAGGCTCCACTTGTAGTTTAGTGTCAAACACGCTAAGGCATGCTCCAAGTACTAGCCTCCAGATTTGGTAGGTATATTCTATTGGGAAATTTATTCTTTCTACTTCTAGGAGGACTTACTTATTCTTGGAGTCAGGCACCTAATGCTGGAGAGTTGGTTAAAGTGCATAACGCCAATCAAACGGAAATCAACGATATTTCGGGTGCAGAAGATGGCATGCTCATTTTTAATGAAGATACGGGTCAAATCAATTTTTTCTCAGGTTCCAATTGGGTAGCACCCTCGAGTGAAAGAAAAACCTTGGTTCTAAATAGGGCTAGCAACGGGAATAATAACCTTATTGTAAACAGCACCAATACCTATTACGATTTTCCTGTCAATGTCACACATGAACTTAGCAATACTGGAGGTGTCTACCAGACGCTTGGTAATGGTAGAATACGGGTAAATCAAACAGGCACTTACTTTATGAGTGCTTCATTTTCGGTAAGGGATATGCCATCTGGCGATACCAAATACATCATTGGGATTTTTATCAATGGGACGCTACGGGGTTATCTTACCAGAGGATTCGCTTCCCTTCCCAATCAAGATTGGTGGGGTACATCGGGAACCATTATTTATCCACTACGAGCTAATGATGAAGTACGTTTTCGATATGTGGTCAACAACAATGGTAATCCATTGGATGCTGTGTTTGTAAATATTGGGATAACGCAATTATAAAAGTACACAGTCCTTGCTTATCGGTTTAACATAAGAGCTTATCGAACGATAAAACAAAAAGTGAAACAGATACAAATTTTGATAAATAGCAGTTTACAAAAGAAAAATTCAAGTCTTCTGCTTCTTTTTACGTGCTGCTGGAAAGAGCACATTATTTAAAATAAGACGATAACCAGGTGAGGTTGGGTGTAGTTCCAACTCGGTTTTTGGGTCCCCTACTCTATGCTGATAATCTTCTGGGTCATGCCCTCCGTAAAACGTAAAGAAGCCCTTCCCTTTTATTCCATGAATGTAGCGGGCTTCACCATTTATCTTATTCTCGCCCAAAACCATTACCGTAGGTTTTACTTCTGCACGGGTGAACGATGTGGTCTGTCCCATAAATCCTTTTACCAAAGCTGTATGATTCTGAGTAAGCATGGTAGGCACAGGGTCCCATTTGGCCGAAAACTCCATCAAGGAAAAGTAGTCGGATTCTTTGGGAACGTTTCTACGTTTGTTCGTCATATCTATGGAGGAAAATTCATAACGAGATGGGTCACGTTCCAGTATAAAATTGGTGAAAGCAAACGTATTGCCATAGTCCAATTTTGATTGATAATTCGCATCCGAAGCATCGCCATCGAACATAGGCTCGCAGATATCCACGTTTTCTGCTGCTAAAGCAATATCAAAACTATCCGTTGCAGAGCACATGGCGAACATAAAGCCACCGCCTACTACATAGTTTCTTATTTTTAGGGCTACGGCACGTTTTGCCTCGGATACCTTTGAAAATCCAAGTTTTTGGGCCAATGCCTCTGCTTCCATTTTGTTCTTTATATACCAAGGTGCTGCTCTGTAGGCCCCATAAAACTTTCCATACTGACCTGTAAAATCTTCATGGTGTAAATGCAACCAATCGTACAATACCAACTTATTACCCAGCACTTCTTCATCGTATATGCTCACATAGGGAATCTCAGCGTACGTCAACACCATGGTAACCGCATCATCCCAAGGTTGGTTTCCCTTTGGAGAATATACCGCTATCTTAGGCGCTTTTTCCAAGATAACCGCCTCTTGATTTTGTGAAGGGCTACTGATTTCATCCAGGATCTTTTCTGCTTGCCCATCAGATAATACTTCAAAGGAAACGCCACGAATTTGACATTCCTTGCGTATAGCTTCTCCATCTGGAAACAAAAAAGAACCTCCCCGGTAATTTAACAACCACTGTACCTTTTGCTGTTTGGTAAGCACCCAATAGGTAATACCGTATGCTTTTAAGTGATTTTCTTGACCATCTGCATCCATAGGAATGAGAATGACCGATGCCGATGCTTTTATAAAAAAGAAAAAGAAACATACCATGATGGGATTTCTCGCTTTAGCTCGAAATGACATCTGTTGTAAGATTCTAAAAAGGTACGTCATTGTCATCTGGGTCTCCATCGTTCATTGCACTACCAAAAGCTTCGTCCGTACTGGGAAGATTTGGTGTTGCAAAGGGATTCTCTTCATCCGCATTCATCTTTGATTGAAACTCGAACGGGGAATCAAAGTCATCCAAGTTATCAAATTTACCTAGAGCTCCAATAAACTTTAACCTAATATTATCCAATCCACCGTTACGGTGCTTGGCCACTATAAATTCTGCCTGGCCTTGTGTAGGGGTACGCTCTTCATCGTCCCACTCATCAATTTTGTAATATTCCGGACGATAAATAAAGGATACAATATCCGCATCTTGTTCAATAGCTCCAGATTCCCTTAAATCTGAAAGTATCGGACGTTTGCTCCCACCTCTTGTCTCCACGGCACGTGACAATTGTGAAAGTGCGATAACGGGTACATTAAGTTCCTTGGCCAACGCTTTTAAGTTTCGTGATATAGTTGAAATTTCTTGTTCACGATTACCTCCTTTTTGGCTACCACCAGCCGTCATCAATTGCAAATAATCAATAACAATCAGTTTTATTTTATGCTGTGATGCCAATCGCCTTGCCTTGGCCCGTAAGTCAAAAATTGAAAGTGAAGGTGTATCATCAATAAATAGTGGCGCCTTTTCCAGTGCCTTGACCTTTACGTTCAGTTGTTCCCATTCGTGTTTCTCCAACCGCCCTGTTCTTAATTTTTCTGAGGAAAGCCCTGTTTCCGATGAAATTAAACGGGTTATCAATTGAACAGATGACATCTCCAGAGAAAAGAAGGCCACAGGAATTTCTGAATTAACCGCTATGTTTCTGGCCATTGAAAGTGTCAATGCCGTTTTACCCATACCAGGTCTTGCAGCTACAATGACCAAATCACTCGGTTGCCAGCCAGAAGTGAGTTTATCCAGTTTATCAAAGCCAGAAGGTATACCGCTCATACCCTCCTTATTGGAAATTTCTTCAATCTTCTTCTTGGCCTGAATCACCAAGTTTTGTGCTGTTTCTGCAGAACGTTTTAAGTTTCCCTGCGTGACTTCGTACAGTTTTGCTTCAGCTGTATCCAATAAATCAAAAACATCGGTAGCATCGCTATACGAATCCTCAATAATTTCGTTGGATATTTTTATAAGGCTACGCTGGATATATTTTTGCAATATAATTCGCGCATGAAACTCAATATGAGCGGAAGAAGCAACTTTTTGCGTAAGCTTTATCAGGTAAAAATCACCACCTGCCGCTTCCAGACGTGAGTCTTTCTTTAATTGCGACGAAACGGTTAATAAATCCACAGGTTCCGATGACTCGAACAATTTAAAGATAGCTTCATAAATAAACCGATGGGCTTCCTTGTAGAAAACATCAGGATGTAAGATATCTATTACTTCATCCACTCCCTTTTTATCAATCATCATAGCTCCAAGCACAACTTCCTCTAAATCAACAGCTTGAGGTGGTATTTTTCCTCGCTCCAAATTTATAAGTGTTGACTTATCAACTTTATGACCAATAACGGGGTTAGGTTTATCCATAGGTGCGAAAGTAGGTAATTAACCTTTACTTAACTTTAAATTCATGAGTCGTGATGTCCACAGGTGTTTAACAAAACTACTGTTGATAACTAAAAATATGTGTTAATAACACAAAATTGTTTAATTAGAAAAGATACTTAAAATAAGATAACAAGAGAAAATCGCTATTAGTCGTTGAACACACCCATCTCAGCGTATTTTTCCATTCGGGTTTTTACCAATTCTTTTGGTGATAACTTTTGCAATTCTGCAAAATGGGCCGAAATTTTGTTTTTTACCGTATCGAAGGTTTTATCCCTATTGGTGTGTGCACCACCCAAAGGCTCGCGTACAATTTCATCTACCAATTTTTGTTTCTTCATATCGGTAGCGGTAAGTTTCAAGGCTTCTGCTGCCTGCTCTTTATATTCCCAACTCCTCCATAAAATAGAAGAGCAGGATTCAGGAGAAATTACCGAATACCATGTATTTTCCAACATCAGTACCTTATCTCCCACTCCAATGCCCAATGCACCACCAGAAGCGCCTTCTCCAATGATAACAACAATGATCGGGACTTTAAGACGGGTCATTTCGAGGATGTTACGGGCAATCGCCTCTCCTTGTCCCCTTTCTTCCGCCTCAATACCAGGATAAGCACCAGGTGTATCAATAAAACATACCACAGGGATTCCGAATTTCTCAGCGGATTTCATTAAACGTAGTGCCTTTCTATATCCTTCTGGATTCGCCATGCCAAAATTACGGTATTGACGGGTCTTCGTATTGTATCCTTTTTGTTGACCGATGAACATATAACTTTGGTCACCAATTTTGCCTAAACCACCTATCATGGCCTTGTCATCCTTAACATTTCTATCGCCATGAAGCTCTAAAAACGTATCTCCACATATAGCATTTATATAGTCCATTGTATATGGCCTGTTAGGGTGTCTGGACAACTGGACACGCTGCCATGCAGTTAGGTTTTTATAAATATCTTTACGCGTTTCTCCCAGTTTTTTTTCAATTTGCTGGCAGGTTTCGGTGACATCTACTTCACTTTCTTCTCCAATGACCATACACTTTTGCAATTGGTCTTCGAGCTCTTTAATGGGCAGTTCAAAATCTAAATATTCCATGGAAAGTTGGTTTCAGAAAATAATGTGGACAAATATAAAACTTTAAAGAACACTCCTTAATCAGTTGTATAAATTAATTGAACAATAAAAATTCAATCCATTAGCGTTTGGCCTTCATCAGCATATACACTGCAAAGACGCCAAAAATAAGATTGGGAACAACAACCGCCAATAGCGGGGAAAAACCAGATTGTTCCGCCAACGTCCCAAAAACTTTATCGAAGAAAATATAGATAAACGCAACACCTATACCAAAAGCTAGATTTAAGCCCATTCCACCCCTTCGCTTTACCGAAGATACCGCAACCGCTATTACGGTAAGTATAAAAGCGGCTATTGGCAATGCCCATCTCTTATATTTTACCAGGATGTAAGCATTGATGTTGGACGCTCCTTTTCGCTGCTGGTCTTCTATAAATTCGTTCAACTCAAACAAATTCTTTGTTTCCGCTACATAGGATACCGGCGTAAGATCTTCAATTTTAAATGTAAAAAGCGTATCCAGCCTTCTTTTGGTCTGCATAACTTCGATATTGTTCCTAAGTTTTCGTTTTGCGTAATTGGTCAACCTGTAAATACTATCCTTTTCTATCCACCGAATATTAGAAGCTGATATTTTATAGTCCAATTTTTTAATGGAATCGAAATGCTCATAGGTAAAATTGTACCCTATTTTTCTTGCAGGGTCAAAACTGCTCACATATAAATAATCATTCTCATTGAGCTGGTTGAAAATATTATTGGTTACCCTGTCCTGACGTCCTTTTTTGAAATATTTATATTCAAATTCATTATATCCAATGCTTGCGTGCGGAACTATGAACATACCCATCATAAAAATGAGAATCGCCACTAACGAAGCACCAATAAGATACGGACGCAAAAAGCGAGCATAGGAAACTCCGGAACTTAGTATAGCTACTATCTCAGTATTACTGGCCAATTTAGAAGTAAAAAAGATGATGGACAGGAATAAAAAGATGGGAAGGAGCAGATTACCAATGACCAAAGTAAAATTGCTGTAAAATACGATTACCTCGCTCAACGGGGCCTCATTATCAATGATCTTACCTATTTTTTCGGCCAGATTGGCCATTATTCCAATGGGAACAAATAGCAGCAACATCCCTAAAAAGGTAACTAAATAGCGTTTTAAAATGTATCTATCAAGTATGGTAAGCATTATAGTCTTTTGTCCATTTGTTGTACCATTTTACTTTTCCATTCCAAGAAATCCCCAGCTAAAATACGTTCTCTTGCGGTTCGTACCAACCAGAGATAAAAACCAAGGTTATGTATCGTAGCAATTTGCTTGCCCAAATATTCATTGGCCGCGAACAAATGCCTTAGGTAGGCTTTGGAGTACTCGGTATCCACAAAAGTGATTCCCATTTCGTCTATGGGCGAAAAATCATCTTCCCATTTTTTGTTTTTTATATTGATGGTCCCATGGGCCGTAAACAACATTCCGTTTCTAGCATTACGAGTTGGCATTACACAATCGAACATATCAACTCCCAAAGCAATATTCTCCAAGATATTTATAGGTGTTCCCACGCCCATCAAGTATCTAGGTTTATCTTCTGGCAGAATATCGCATACAATTTCTGCCATCTCGTACATTTCTTCTGCGGGCTCCCCCACGGACAGACCACCAATGGCGTTACCTTCTGCACCTACCGAAGCAATATATTCTGCAGATTGTGCTCTTAGGTCCTTGTAGGTAGAACCCTGTACAATTGGAAAGAAACTCTGGGAATAGCCATACTTAAATGGGAGTTTTTCCAAATGGGAGATACATCTATCCAACCATCTATGGGTCATATGCATGGATTTTTTAGCATAATCATAGTCACAGGGATAAGGCGTACATTCATCAAAGGCCATAATAATATCCGCGCCTATTGTCCGCTGTACTTCCATTACATTCTCAGGAGTAAAAAAATGACTAGATCCATCGATATGAGACTTAAAGTTTACGCCTTCCTCATTGATTTTTCTGTTACCTGACAAAGAATATACTTGATACCCCCCGCTATCCGTTAAAATATTTCTATCCCAACCCATAAATTTGTGAAGACCACCTGCCTTTTCCAAAATATTGGTTCCCGGACGTAAATAAAGGTGATATGTATTTCCTAAAATAATATCGGGGTTGATATCTTCTTTCAGTTCTCTCTGGTGCACACCTTTTACAGAGGCCACAGTACCCACTGGCATGAATATCGGTGTTTGTATTTTACCATGGTCAGTTACCAGCTCTCCCGCCCTTGCCTTACTCTGTGTATCCTTTTGTACTAAACTAAATTTCAATCTTCCTTTTTAAAACCGCAAATATAACCAACTCATTTCCACCAAGCCTTAACAAAAAAATAAAGTTTGTTTAGGTAAAGTGTTTTATAAATTAATCTGTTCATACTTGTTTAGCCCAATGAATGCGGTTACTTTTGACACTATTAAAAATCACACTATGGCAAATACCCAAGAACTGCAAGATATTGTAGTCCAAGTACGCAGAGATATTCTAAGAATGGTACACAAAGTAAATTCGGGACACCCTGGAGGATCTCTTGGTTGTACCGAATTTTTTGTTGCACTGTATCATGAAATTATGGACCTAAAAGATGGTTTTGATATGGACGGAAAGGATGAAGATCTCTTTTTTCTTTCCAATGGTCATATTTCGCCAGTATTCTATAGTGTCTTGGCAAGAAAAGGATATTTTCCGGTCGAAGAACTAAATACCTTTAGATTGATAGATTCCCGATTACAGGGACACCCTACTACGCATGAAGGATTACCAGGGGTTAGAGTTGCATCTGGTTCGTTGGGGCAGGGTATGTCCGTTGCCATTGGCGCTGCTCTAGCTAAAAAGCTGAATGGTGATAATCATTTGGTTTACAGTTTACACGGTGATGGAGAATTGCAAGAGGGGCAAAACTGGGAAGCCATTATGTATGCTGCAGGAAACAACGTGGACAATCTTATTGCCACCATAGATTTAAACGGACAACAAATAGACGGAGCTACAAAAGATGTACTCCCATTGGGTGATGTCGCTGAAAAATTTAGGGTCTTTGGCTGGGATGTCTTGGAAATTGAGAATGGTAATGACCTTACACAAGTCATTGCAGGATTGAACGAAGCAAAAAACAGAACTGGCAAAGGAAAACCCGTTTGTGTTGTAATGACCACAATGATGGGTAATGGAGTCGATTTTATGATGCATACCCATGCATGGCACGGGAAAGCCCCAAATGATGAACAATTGGAGACCGCACTGGCACAAAACCCTGAAACCTTAGGTGATTATTAATTCTGAAGACTACAAACATGACAAAATATACAGATCAAGGAAAACAAGATACTAGAAGTGGCTTTGGAGCTGGAATGACCGAACTGGGAAGAACCAACCCAAATGTTGTTGCACTATGTGCCGACCTCGTGGGTTCCCTTAAAATTCAAACTTTTATTGATGAAAACCCAGAACGTTTCTTCCAAGTTGGCATAGCCGAGGCAAACATGATGGGTATCGCCGCTGGTTTGACCATTGGAGGCAAAATACCGTTTACAGGTACATTTGCCAACTTTTCTACAGGTAGGGTTTATGATCAAATACGTCAGTCCATCGCCTATTCCGATAAAAATGTGAAGATATGCGCATCCCATGCGGGAATTACCTTGGGTGAAGATGGTGCGACCCACCAAATCCTAGAGGACATTGGTCTAATGAAAATGCTTCCGGGCATGACAGTGATCAATCCATGTGATTTTAACCAAACCAAAGCTGCTACATTGGCCATTGCAGAACATCACGGTCCCGTATATCTTCGTTTTGGAAGGCCAAAAGTGGCTAACTTTACTCCGGTTGACCAAAAATTCGAAATTGGAAAGGCATTACTACTCAATGAGGGTAAAGATGTAACCATAATTGCTACAGGACATTTGGTTTGGCAGTCATTAATTGCTGCTGAGAATTTAGAAAACCAAGGAATATCCGCCGAAGTAATCAATATACACACCATCAAACCACTGGATGATAAAGCTATTTTAGATTCTGTTAAGAAGACGGGGTGCGTGGTTACCGCAGAAGAACATAATTTTCTTGGTGGTCTTGGCGAAAGTGTTTCAAGAGTATTGGCAAGCCACTATCCTACGCCTCAGGAGTTTGTGGCAACACAAGATACTTTTGGGGAAAGTGGAACCCCAGATCAGCTTATGGATAAGTATGGTCTAAACAATAAAGCCATTGAATCTGCCGTTTTAAAAGTATTGAAGAGAAAATAATTTCGGTATCAAGTTTGATACATCTTCATCAATTAAAACGAGAAATACTTATGAAAAAAACACTTCTAATTGCAGCGGTGTGCCTTATGGGTACGGCTGCATTTGCACAAAGCGGAACTGGCTTCGGTATTAAAGCTGGGCTTAGTTACAACAAAAACGGAGATCTTATTAGTTCGGTGGGTGATGCTGGACAAAACATAACTGAAGGAGCTGAAGGAAAAGCGGGCTATCATTTTGGATTTTGGGGAAAACTGGATTTTCCAAAAATCTATCTTAGGCCAGAGCTTGTTTATACAAGAACCCAGAGTAATTATGACGTTTCTGGAGAATCTAGGGATTATGATGTATCCAGATTGGACCTACCCGTACTTTTAGGATATAAACTAGTGGGACCTTTACATGTTTTCGCTGGACCGGCTTTTCAATATACCTTGAGCAATGATTTGGAAGGCGTCAATATTGACGATGTTGAAAATGACTTCACCGTTGGCCTAAATATTGGAGCTGGTGTCAATCTTGGAAAATTAGGATTGGATGTTCGCTACGAACGTGGATTTTCCAAGAACGAAGCTAATTTTATTTCCAATAATATTGCAGACATTGAAGGTAGGGTCGATTCAAGGCCGTCTCAAGTCATTTTTGCTGCTTCCCTAAAATTATAGACAAAAAGGATTATTAAAATAAAAAAGGGCAACTTTTTAAGTTGCCCTTTTTTTAATTTATATCCTTGTTAATTTACATTAGGATCTAAGTAATCAGGAATACCATCGTTATTGGAATCTGGATAAGGGATGATAATGTTTCCTTCTTCATCTGAAATTTCATCTCTTGTTAGTTTACCGTCCCCATCATCATCGGCGTCTCTAAAGTTTGGAAATGCAGTCTGCAACCTAGCATCTATTTCACTTTGTAAATCAGTATTGTCATTAAAAAGATTACCGTCGCCATCCAAGTCTTCCAAAATTGAAGGTATGCCATCGTTATCATTATCAGTGTCTTCAACAAATAATCCAACTTCAAGTTTAAAGAGCAATGGGGCATATTGTGGTATATTACCCCGTATTTCATTATAGTAAGCCAACCCAGATGGCATGACAACTAATCCAATTCCACTATTTGAAATACTAATTGTGCCATCAGCATTCTGTGTAATCTGATCTGTTGTACCAGAAGAAATCTTCGAGACTCCATTTGAAAAACCTCTCAGAAAAAAAGGGAGTTCTTGCCACAAAAAACGTGTAGATCCGTCAAAAAGAGTACCGTCCAACAAGGTGCCTTCATATTTGAGAAAAGTAGAATCAGCAATGGTAGGATTCCCCCCTTCCCCATTCCTAGCTATCAAATAATAATATCTGTGCACAATGTCCTCTTCTCCATCGTCAAGACCAAATTGTGCAGAAGATATTTTGATGCTGTCTATCTCTATTTCCTCCCATAAGGATTTTTTATCAGCATTATCTCCAGCAATGGTATCTATTCTAATTTTAAAATCAAAATCGACTGGTGGTACTCTAAATTCGTCGTAATTGTAAAAATGCGTCTTTAGAAATTCCTGTATTTCTTCATCATTCTCTGGAGCTACTTCCGACACAACCCTAGGCGGAACAGATTCTGGAGTTACCCCATTATCATCATTATTACACGATGTGAATAGAATTATACAAAACAAGCAAACAAAAACTCCGTACTTCATCAAGTTTACATTTTAGCTGCGCAAGATACAATTTTCCGCTATTTTTGTTGATTTCATTAACAAAGATTTGCAGAGTGTATGCGCATTGATAAATACCTTTGGTGTATTAGATACTATAAAACGCGTAACGTTGCTAGCACAGCTGTTAAAAAAGGGCAAGTTCGTGTAAACGGTAGTGTGGTAAAACCATCTAGAGAGATATATCCTATGGATACTATCGTTTTAAGAAAAAACCAAATTGACTATCAATTGACCGTATTGGACATACCCGAAAGTCGAGTAGGTGCAAAACTAGTGGATATTTATAGAAAAGACACCACCCCAAAAGAGGCACTTGCACATAACGAACTTGTAAAATCCGCAAAGGATCACTATAGAAAAAAAGGGCTGGGAAGACCCACAAAAAAAGATAGACGAGATATTGATGACTATTTGGATGAATCTGAATAGTTGGTTTCTTTATCTTTGATTGTAATTCATTCTATCCATGAAGAACCAAATATTAAATCACGAGCAGTTACAACATACCGTAAAACGAATAGCGTATCAAATTTACGAGGCCAATGTTAATGAAAAGGAAATTATTGTTGCGGGAATAGATGGAGGAGGATTGCTTCTGGCTAAGAAAATAGGTGCAGTTCTCAAAAAAATTACAGAAGCTCAAATTACCTTGTGCAAAATATCAATGGATAAAAAGAACCCGCTTAAAAGCGGAGTAAGCACCTCAATTTTAGAGGAACAGTACAAAAACAAGTCCATTGTGTTGGTAGACGATGTACTAAATTCCGGGACAACGTTGATCTATGGTGTCCATCATTTTCTCAAGACACCTATAAAACAATTAAAAACAGCTGTTTTGGTAAACAGAAACCACAAAAAATATCCAATCAAGGCCGATTATAAAGGCATTTCACTTTCAACTTCTTTACATGAGCACATAAGGGTCGAGTTCAAATCAAAGAATGATGCCGTTTATTTAGAGTAACAGTGCTTTAATTTCTGATGTGAGTTCAACCACGCTCTTGTCCGCACTATCTACCGTGTGTTTGGCTTGAGCATAAAACTGTCTTCTTTCAAACAGGTGCTTTCCAATAAATTCAGGTAGTTCTGAGTTCGAAATGTCTTTCACCAAAGGTCTTTTTTCCTTTTCATTTTGTATTCTATCGACCAAACTGGGAACAGACAATTGCAAATAAATTGAATAATCGGATTTTTTTAGGATGGTTTCCATGTTGTTTGCGTAACATGGGGTGCCGCCACCTGTTGAAAGTACCATTGATTTATTCCCATTCAGAACTCTCTCTAACATTTCGTGTTCTTTTTTTCTAAAATAAATCTCTCCTTTCTGTGAAAAAATAGTTGTTATCGATTTGCCCAATTGCTCTTCCATGTATTCATCTAAATCGATAAATTCCATACTTAACTCTTTGGCTAACAATCTACCAATAGATGACTTTCCACTTGCCATGTATCCTACTAAAACTACTTTCATTTACTAGAATTAAAATTGATTTCAAAAAAAGACAAATTTATCACTAAATCATCTTGCAAAATAAATTATTGATATTATATTTGCAGCCGCTTAACGCAAGTTCCTTGTGTTGTTAAAAGCAAGACCTGATAGCTCAGTTGGTAGAGCATCTCCCTTTTAAGGAGAGGGTCCTGGGTTCGAGCCCCAGTCAGGTCACTAAAACGGTTATCAAAGAAAACCAAAACCCTGCTAATTTTATGATTGGCAGGGTTTTATGTTTTTAGGGAAATCATTTAGTTTGGTATTATTTGATATGTTCTGGCCACAAATCGTCAACATAATTCCAAAATGGTCACAAACTTGGTCACAAATCCACCTATCACCGATGCATTAAAGAACTAAAATTTCCATAGTTTCCAATTTTGAAAATGGGGACAAAACTGTTCCCACTGTCCCATTTAGGGGCAACCTAAAAACCATCAAAGAGAAGGACTATGGTGAACCCCTGTAAGATCAAGGAAAGTGCAGTGGAATATTCCCTTGGGAAATGTGATGGGGGAGATTCTGCCTTCCCACCACGATTTGTTTTTAAAACACCATATCAAGACCCATGCGACCACCAACCTAAACGCTCAGGAACTGGAAGAGCTCTATGGAAATCGGGTACGGAGTCGGATGCGGGAACTGTTCAATCTAGTCGCATTTGATAGTAACACCAAAGACAAAAGGAGTTAGTATTGTGTACTATAATACACATTTAATGCATTTTTATGTATATTTGTGTATTATAATAAACAGAATATGTTAGATGCGGTCACTATCAAGGATGTAAAGTTACAATTGGGCAAGCTCTGCAAACAACAGCGACAAATTTACGAAATATCGCAGGAAGATCTTGGAGAGGTCTTAGGCCTGTCCCGGTATACCATCCAGAAATTTGAGAACGGTAAAAACGCGACTTTGGATACCGTACTCAAAATAACCCATCATTTTGATCTGTTGAACAAACTGTACAGTGCATTAAAGGATATGGAACGTTCCAACGATACTAACTCACTCTATTAAGATGGCCAGAAATGATATCATATCGGTACTATTGTTTGGGCTGGAAATCGGAAAAATAGGTTACGACGTGGACAAGCGGACCTCCTATTTTCAATATAACCCAGAGTTTTTGGAGTCCGGTCAGTACCCCAATGTTTTTCCCTATATCTTCAAACGTGTTAAACCACGCCAAGTATTTACCGAGTTTGAAGGTGAAACCTTCAGGGGCCTGCCTCCTATGATTGCCGACTCCCTTCCGGACATGTTCGGAAATATTATTTTCAAGGAGTGGTTTGAGGCCAAAGAAGGGGCAAACAAAAAAATCACATCCTTGGAGCAACTCACCTATGTATCCAATCGAGGTATGGGGGCACTGGAGTACACTCCCACAATGGAAATTCCAAAGTCGACCACCATTGATATCACCGAAATTGTTGACGTGCTGCATAAGGTCCTGGACCTAAAACAGAATACTTCAGACCATGGTCTGAATGAGATGGGCCTATTGAACATCTTTAAGATAGGTACCTCCGCCGGGGGAGCGCGCCCCAAGATCTTAATTTCTGAACATAAGGCAACAGGCCGCATCATCCCAGGTGACATGGAATATAGTGCCGACTACAACCATTACCTGGTCAAGCTGCACATGGACGAGGAATGGGGCTATAACAAGGAAAAGGTAGAATATGCCTATTACCAAATGGCCCAAGCATGTGGCATTACCATGATGGACTCCAAGCTCATCGACGACAAACATTTTGCTACACTACGTTACGATAGGCAACATGGTGAGAAACAACATGTCCTGACCACTTCTGGATTGACGGGATGGGATTTTAAAAACCCGCAAGATTCGAGCTATGAAAACCTGTTCAAATTGGCACTGGACCTAAAGGTACCCTATAAAGACATCCAACAGTTGTTTAAACGTATGGTGTTCAATGTGGTCATGGCCAACATCGATGACCATTTAAAAAATCACAGTTTTATCTATGACAGGGTATCGGGTTCCTGGAATTTAGCACCAGCCTATGATTTGACCTATCCCCTGAACATCAATTACAACTACACCACTGTTTCAAGGGCCTTATCCATCAATGACAAACGTACCGATATCACTTTTAAAGATATCTCCACTATTGCCGATGCCTATGCCATCAAAAACCCAAAGGGAATCATCCAAGAAGTACAAGAGAGCATTTCGAAATGGGAAGGCCTGTACAAGGAATTGGGGCTCCCCAAAAAAGTGGGTGAAGACATTCAAAAGGAATTCATAAAAATCATCTAAGGCTAAATGGTAGCTACTCCATGGCCCTTGTTAGAATCCTATTGCAGTTTTTGGAACTTCTTCCCCTATTAAAAAATGGGCTATCAACAATCCCAAAAATCCATATCATAGGATTTGGGGTCGGATAATAACAAACAAAACCAATTGATTTCAACCCATATGTTATTCACAAATATATGATTATCAATTATTTATATTTCTGATATCTGTACTTTTCGACTATCAAAAAACGCGAATACAAAAACACTTTTGATATGAGAAAATACTGGTATGCATCACTCTTGTTGCTTTTTATTTCCAACACGCTATTTGCTCAGATTGGGGGCATTGAAGATTCCGTAGCTGATGTCTCGGATACCATCCGCGCCATTTTCCCCATTATTCTGGGAGTCATCTTTCTGATAGGGTTCCTGTTCAATACAGGGCATTTCTTTGGCGAGAACACCGACCTCAAAAAAGGCATCACCCGTGTATTGGTCTTTGTTTTGATTGCCGGAGCGGTTGTTGGCATTTTCACCTATCTCATTGGAATCGTAGTCTGAACCTCTAGGAGTCTCAATAAGTGTATGATGAAACAATACGAGGTGTATCGCAACATTCGTAAACGGGCACTGATTTTTGGATTACCCCTGTCACTGTTTGCACTGCAGATGGTGTCCATAATTGGTTCCTTACTGGTCATTATCTTTTCTTTTGGTTTGGGCCGTATTGTAGGCGCCCTAGTATGGAATTCAATGCTGTTCATCCTATTGACAAAAGTGGCCCACCGATCCCAACGGCTCCAGAGGACTCCTGTATTTCCCAAGCGTATCAGTAACAAACAAAACACCCTTTTGAATTATGAAGGACATTAAATTGGCGGCATCTTCGCCCATATTAGCTGTAGAAGGAAACCTAGTCTTTGCCAGCAATGGCAATGTTGTCTTGGGTTATACCCTATCCTTACCGGAAATCCATTCCCTGTCTGCTACCGATTTCGAGGCATTGCATAGTATTTGTTATAGTTAGGAATAAGTCTATCATCTACTGCATGCCTGTAGTCGATAAGTCCCACTAGCACCACAAAGACTACACGTGTTATTAGTTGTAGTCGTTTTTCCATTTAACAGGTTTGCTCTTTATAGCTCCAAATATTGATCAAAGATCAAAAAATTACCCTACAGAGGGGAAATATCCAATAACTAGCACTGAAACTCCTTAAATATGGAATCTTACACGATTCCTTTAGAGATGAATAAGAAGTTGGGAATCCCATTTAACAATTTGTTCGTCCCAGTTTTAACCGATATGGACACATTTTATCGTCTAGTCTCGCACTAAAGAACCATTTTTGTTGACAATTAGTGTTCATCAATATGTTATTGGAGTGTTAGCGTAGGGTTAAATTACCCATTAATTTTAAAAGGGTAAGCTTTCTTGACTTATTGAGCTAGGTTAATAGCAACGGCGGGGACATAGAATAGCGGTTCCCGTCGTTTTTTGTTAAACGAAATCCAATAGCACTGATGCCAACAATGCTCGTCTCAAGGTATTGGAAAACCCAGTTACAAACTTTGCCTTTTACTTTTACTGGATTGTTGGTTTGATGGTGATTATGTGATATTGATTAACAATTACTTATTGCTTTACTACTTTTCTTTATAATGTTCCATCATATTTGTTTATACTCTCTCTTATCTCAATCTCGACCATTCTGGTATATATCTATGTAGTGGACAGCTTTGTATATCCCAAGGGAGTGTCTATGTATCATTTCGATAGAGCACCCATTGGACAATATTTCCGTCGTAGTAAATGTATTTCTAGCAACATGAAACAGAATGCTCTTGTGGATAACAGTAAGATTTGGCCATTTCCTTTAAATAGCCATATTGATATTACCTGCTATCATTCTGCACATACATTTATTGAAAAGCTCCCAGAGACCATGGTCACAAAATACAGATTAGCCCATAAAATTATAAATTCTTGGTAGCGTGCGTTTTAACAAGAATCGTTTTGGAGCTGGGTTCAAATGAATATAATTACCTGATTTTTGCGTGCAAACTAAGTTAAGATTGATTTTAATGCTTCTTGGCAAATCTTTTTATACTATTTCAAATTTAGCGAAGTGTTTACTGGCGGGGGTCCAATAAATTTGTTGTAAAATGTTTTTTTATTCAACTCTAAAACAATATTCTTTATCGGACTCGTCCAATGACCGCCAAGAAATCGAGCCACATGAATCAAATCCAATTTCATTCGGTAACGATTCAATTAGATAGTCCTCTATTATAAATTCATTCCTATTCGGGTTTTGAATTCTGGCATCTCTCCAACTTATAACATAATCGCCAATATCTTTGGTCCTTAACCCTATCCTATAGCTATAAAAATCATTGTTGTCCTCCAATTCGGGAGAGATGGAGATATGCGCATTTGGACAAGAGGAAAGAAACCAAGTTTCGCCCTTATCGGAAATCAAATCAAATTTGTCCACCGCATCTATACAGTTGGAACTCTTGGTGGGCTGGATAAACTTATATATTGAAAATACGTCCTCATAGGGAGTATCGTTAAAAACGGAGTCGTTTACGGATTGTGCGAACACTTTGCTGGATGTTTTCCCATATATCCAAATCGTATCGTTCAGTGAAAAATTCAATTTAGCGGTCACTTTCGTTTTGTAGGGAGTGTACTCAAGAAAAACAAAATCGTCATCACATTGAAAAGCCATTAAAAAAGGTATTGTACATAAAAATTTTAGTTTGTTCTTTATCATATCTTAGCATTTTTGTTTTACAAGAGTTGACAGCGCAAAACAACTTTAATCCTTTTCCATTTCCTCCATCATCCGGTCGAAAGTGGTGATTCTACTATAGAGCTTCCCTCCCAGACTGATTATGGGGCTGGACAAGGAATCCATCTCTTGCGCCGATTTGGACAAAACTTGGCCCAATTGCTCCTTTATTCCGGGTTCTTCATTCAAGGAAAAACTCCTGAAGATGAAATTTTGGGAATTGAGTTGAGCTACAATGCTATCGCAGACATCACACTCCTTGGATGTGTAGATGGTAATCTGCTTATTTGGCTTAATCTTCGGCGGTGGAATGTTCAATACCTCGAACTCCTTTTTCCACGCCCGTTTTGATAAACTGTCATTGGTCCTTAGTGTCTTGGTATAGACCGGTCGTTTGTCCCTAAGTAAAACAATGGTCCTTAAGTGGACCCTAGATGCTGCGGGAACCCTGATCCATCTAGGTTTGGCCGTACTCTGCCTAAAATTGGTGCCCTTTACCTCGAACAATACGTCATAGTCCGTAAAGGTCCTGTTCTCGGCAAAAAAAGCGATTCGATTCCTGGATTTAGTTTCCGTCACCTTGACCGCATCTACCTGGGGCCGTGCAAAGGTCATTGTAAAACAAAGCAATATGGTCATGTAGGCCATGCTTTTCATATTGCCGTTTATTTAGATTGTGGTTGTCTATCGTAAGTCGCTATTGTAACTAGTCTCTTTTGATCACCATTTTCAGTAAATTCCTCTACATGCACAATGCCAAGCCGTGTCTTGCTCAAAGTAAATTCAGCTGTTTCTGTATCGGTTTCTCCGTCATAGGTAACAGAAAGTAGGTTCCCAATGACCGAATATGTTCCAGCATCGCTCGATGTTTCAACAATAACATCTCCATTATCGGTATAAGAGTAAGATGAAAAGTCACTAAACGTTCCATCTGTATTGAAGGTAATTTTAAAGACATTATCAGCATCAAAGGTATCTGTTGTTATGCCGTCCGAAACATTGTTTGTAAACTCCTCCGTTGAGCTTGAGGACTGTAACCAGGTGCCCACTAGGGGCAGAAGATCTTCTTCACTATTGCATGAAGTGGATAATGTTGCCGCAAATACCATTACTGCTACAAGAATTATTGCCTTCATTTTTCTTAATCTATTCATTTTTTAAAAGTTATTGTTGTTTATTCAATTGATATCCATGTCTAAAATTGGTGACGGTTTTAAACCTGCAGGCAGTACTTGCTTCTGTTATATTGCCGTCTAAAGTGTTCGGTAATTTGTCGGTGTAAAAGCCATAGCGCATAAATTTGAAGCTTCATTTAAATATTTATGTTGATTGATTCCCACGATCTTTTCTCGGTTGAATCTCTTTCCACAGTTTTTTGAAGGTTTCCTCCTTTTCAAAGTATTTTCGCCATTTCAACTTCAAGTACACTCTATCGGATGAAAAATCGTTTTGGACCAACATCCTGATATCAGAAATGAGACTTTCGTTCTCTTCCTCGAGCCTTTTGTTCTCTTCTAGGATTTTTTTGTACAATTTCCTTGCGCTCATGGTGTACAGGTTATTTTTCAAATTATGGCCAAGTCAATGCCCTTTGCCTTAAAATCTACCTTCCCTCAGGGCCGAGGATGGTTTTCATAACGACGAGGACTTGATTTAAAAAATCCCCGTCGCCGTCTAAACCTCATGTATGAAAAAAAAACTAACTTAGAAAATGAAAAAAGTCCTCAGAGGGTCAACCTTTGGTACAGCCACTCCTATGAAAACCAATCCCATTTAAGAAGATTGTCTTTAGCAAATCTTAATTTTTAACACGATACCATCCAAAAAAAGTGTTGGAGCCAGTAAAATTGGGGACGAGAAAGGAGATTAGAGGGACAATGGAAATAACCTTCGTTGTAGAAATAGATGCAAAGTACCATAGATGGACATTATAAATATTCAATAAGGTTATTTCATGAGTTTTAGATACCAAAACCTATTTAACCGGCTAAAAGGTAATAGCAGTATAACTTGGCGGGATTGAGCGGCAGGCCACAATTCCCCTTGGATATACTCTGGTAGTTCGCCAAGTAATGAAGAGAAATGCATATCAAAAGGCAGGACGAATCTTAGCAAATAATGACTATGGGGTCCACTGGGCTATGTATTAATCAAAAAGACCAAAAAAAGAAACTCGCGAGCTCATTATCTGTAAGCACCTTCCCCATCAACAAAGAAGCTTCTTTCATAAACTCCTTACATTCATCCAATAATACATTTTCAACGGTATTCTCTGAATTTTCAGCTGCTGGTTTAGATTCACAAGAAATGATAAACAGGGAAATAGTAAAAAAGCTTAAAAATCACAATTAATTTCTTTTCATGCTTTTAGATACTATACTGATTTAGACTTTTATTTCCATGTTCTACGAGGTCACATATCTTTGTTGGTTCATTTCCTGTTGGCAGGATGGCTCTATTTATCTTTTTTAAACATTGATAAGTTTTTGGATTACCCATTTGATATTCCAACTAATCGATACCAATACAACTAAAATCATCAAAAATTAGAATTATAGGAATACGGCGTCTAAAAAAATTAGGTCTAATCTTTCATGATGTCAGCGTTTATTCGGACTTCTGGTAAATGTCAATGGGTCATAGCCGGTAACCGCAACGAGTACCGAGTTCCCATTTTCCAAACGCTCCATCATATGTTGTTTCCCCGTTCTTTTGGTTTCCCGGATACTCCTTGCATTCATGTAATATTTTGGCAATGTCCTTTTTTTCATTTGACAGGTTTGCTTATTAAGGATTTTAAATATTGATTGCAAATCAAAGAATGACCATATTGGGGAAATATCCAATAATTAGTGCTCAATTCCTTTAAAAATGGGATGTTTCAAGGTGTTTTTGTGGATAAAGTTAGCGTATGACAATCCCCTTTAACGGCTTGTTTATCCCGGTTTTAACCAATATGGGCACATTTTATATACCTGTTCAGTACTAAAGACTCATCTTTGTTTTATATCGAACAATAAAAAATGCTCGATGGAGTGATTCATGTCAAGAGCAAATCGACATTGGTATTAATTAAGAGTAAAGTTTTTTTGAGTTGGTTTAATAATAGCGGCGGAGATTTGTAGTAGCGGTCTCCGTCGTTCTTTTATGGAACAAAGCTTCGATACACAATCCACGTATTAAGGGGTATTGAAAACCTTTGGACGAACTATGCTTTTATGAGATTATTGATTTTAAGGTGATCTCATATTTTGTATCAATAATTATTCGAGTTTTTATTCCTCTTTTCCCAAAATCATTTCAATAAGTCGTTTATATCCTGTTACTTCTTTTTGACCAAACTCGATGAATCAAAATATGCGTTTATTTATAACCCTACTGTTCCTTTCTTTTTATATATGTGCCCAAAATACCATTCAAGGAGTTGTTTTGGATGTAGCAACAAAAAAACCTTTGGAATTTGTGGATGCCTATACAGAAGGAAACCACACCCTTACCAATTCAAATGGTTGGTTTGAACTTGAAGTTGCTACCGATAGTATCCATTTTAATCTTATTGGCTATGAAAAATTCTCGAAAAGTGTGGAAAAAAACCACACCACTGTTGATACATTGTTTATGAGAAGCCAGTTTTACGAGTTAAATGAAGTGGTCGTGACGAATAAAGGGTTCTCGTTAGGTGATTTTATCAGCATTGGAAAAAACTATCCCTTTGAGCCATATACCGAGTCCTTTTTTATGAGGACCTTATTAAAACGAAATGACAGCATTATAAAACTGCAGGATATAAACGGTCTGATAAGAAGAAAACAGCTTTTGGCAACTAGCAAAAAACCTAGACCAAAAAACAATATCAAGGTACATGTTACCAATATGCGAAAAACAGCAATACTTGAAAATAACATTTATTTTGAAATGTGGGGATTTGCAAAAATTGACCGGGCATTTTCTTCTATTTACATATCACCCAAAGACTATGATTTTAAAGAAAACTTAGCTGAAGACGGTAAAAAGAACAAACTAACGTTCAAATTAAGAGACACTTTTGAAAACTCTTCGGCAAAAGGGTATTATATTATCGATTCCCAGGATATGGCCGTTGAAGAATACTATTTTGTAGGAAATGGGCCAACCGAAGAGTTTACCCAAAAAAGAGGAATAAAGTATCGTAATGTGTTCTATGAAATCAATATACATTTTTTAAAGGATAAAGAGACCGCATTGTATTATATGAATAAAGCCAAGCTTAACGCCAAAGTAGAATTATTCGATGGGGACAATCCTAGCCCCATAATGTACGAAGCGAATTATGTATGGTTTGGCCTTAATCTGGTCAAAACGGATAAAATCAAGGAGAATGCTCCCAAAACCAAAGATGTTTTAAAATTGGATTACCCTTACAATAAAATCTTTTGGGACAATCAAAAATTTCTGCTTCTTACCGATGAGATGAAATCCTTTATCAAGGAGCTACAAAACTCGAATTCCAAAAATGAGTACAACATCAATATAGATTGATTTCAATTCTTAGCCATATCATATGTCTCTATATCATTGTTTATGATAGACTTCCTAAAAACCGACTATAGCTACTTAGACTTCTGATTTATCGAATAAACAGCCCCCTTATAGCTTTTTATAAATAAATTCCCTGGTCTGTTCATTGGCATTGCTATCAGTGAATGTGTATACAAGCTTTATGGTATCGTTATCTTCCAATAACAGTTTGATTCCAGAGATGTTTTTAAGTACTATGGTCTTTTCGTCCTTTACAACATATTCCAGCGTGCTCGTTTTGGTAAATTGACATTCTGCATCGGTATCAAAAACAACCATGTCGTTTCCTTTGGTAATTGTTGCCTTAATGTTTTCCGGTAAAGGATAACTTACGCTTACATTATAGTCTAACAAATCTCTACGATTAAAGGTTTTTTTGTGCTGAATAAACTCAAAAACACTTTGGGGTTTAAATTCCATTGTGTTCTTTTCAAGGCAATCCTGATCAGCGTCGATTTGCCACTTGCCCAATATAATTTGAATCACCTCTGTTCCATCAAAAGTGTTGTCATCACCATCTGTTTCTTGGCCATCGGTTTCGAGATTATCCGTTGCTTCTTCCTCATTTTCCTCTAATTCTGCATTGTCACTTCTAATAAAAATATCTATTTGATCCTGTTCACCGCTATCATTGGTAACTTTGGAGGTAATCTGTAAGGTGTCGTCAATCAACTCGATTTCAGAATCAAAATTAAAGAGGGTAACCTTGTTCAAACCAGTAACCGTATATTCCCCAGATTGCGTGCGTGTTAGAGAACAAAGATTTGTGGAACTACTTCCTTGTTTTAAAAAAGTTAATTTATAAGTACCATCTTGTTTAAAAGTGGCCGTTGAGTTTTTTAAGCACTCGAATTCGGATGGTGAAACACTTTCATTGTCAATGGTGCTGCTTACCAATTTCCAGTCCCCAACCAGTTTCTCTTTAGTGGCCGTTATTTCCTCACTATCTTGTGGCTCTGCATCATCACTGGAGTTACACGAGAAAAGTACTATCACAAATAGCATGAACAATAACGGGTTATAAGTTTTAATACGTATCATTTTTTTATTGATTTTTATATATGACAAAAGTTTTGAGCGATTATCACAAACCGTTCTTTTTGGTTTTGAATATTGGCGTTTTTGAGTTACAAGCAATGGTTTTACATTAGGAATTGGCTTGTACATTATCGTACTACTGTTTAGGTGGTATATAGGTTGCCCGCTGTCCCCCAATCTATGAATGCATGCGCCTTATTTAAACAAATTTACTAAACAAGACATATGTGAGCAACCTAAATACCTTGATTATATTACCCGTTAATTATACCGACCCTATACGACCAGTAGTAGTATTATCCTTGCTTGCTGCTTCTATATATAAAACTGTTGCATCTTATACAAATCACCTTCATAGTTTATAATCGGGATATGCTTTCCTCTCCATCATCCTGTATTTGTGTTTGTTGTTTTCCCGCCGCAATCCGAAACTTCAACATCACTTCGTGGTTTCCCCTACTATAATTACTTATTGGCGTTAAGGAAGCGTCATAGGCATAGCCTATTTGCAAGCTATTTGTCATTTTAAAGAATACCAAGGTACTTACGGATTCCTTTAACCTGTAGCTGAGACCAAGTCCGACCTTATCGTACAGGTCGAAGGTTCCATTGATATCCATAGAAAAAGGCACTTCGCTGATTACCCGTGTTAAAAAAGAAGGTGTAAAGGTCATATTCCTGTTCAAGGGAAAATGATAGCCCGCTCCCATAAAAAATTGCATTTTATCGGTGGCCTGTGTTGCAATGCCCGATTCCTTTTCATATCTCTCTGTTTTTAGAAGGGCCGGAGCGGATATATTTATAAAATAGCTTTCTCCTCTTAAATAGGCACCGACTCCGACATTTGGATTGAACACACTTACATCTTCTGAAAAAAGCGGATCGTTGTCAAGTTCAGTATCTGACAGATTTATGTTTACGGAAGAGCCTCCGGCTTTAAGCCCCAAAAACAAGTTCAATGTTTCCTCCAATTGTAGCCTATAGGAGAAATCAACAAAAATATCAGTTTCCTTGAGCACGAACACACTACTGTTGACAACTGAAAGACCCAGCCCGACCTTGTCGTCCATCCCCGCTTTTCCACCTATTGGGCTGCTCAATGAAAAACTTAAGGTCTCGGGTGCGCCGTCAAGGCCCGCCCACTGTACTCTATAATTTGAGGTGAGCTCCAAATTTTCGCCGGCCCCCGCATAGGCTGGATTGATGATGTTCATGTTATAATTGTACAGTGTAAATGTTACATCCTGCTGGGCATGGGACTGAATACACCATATCGAAATTGCTATAAAAAAATATAATCTGTTTTTTTTCATTCTTGTTTATGTAATCGTTATGTAAAACTTGACTCCAATTATTTGGGGTTAAAAATATTTTCATTGGCTGTTCAAAAACATGGATGATTCTTTATTCCGCATGGATATTTTTTCTCATGGATTGCCTATGTTGAACGGAGCCACTGCCAGTCATTCTGGAAGTAAAGATCAATCCTTGTATGGTCAATCGCAGTTAAAATGTGTTGAGCAAGCTCAAAAATGGGACATGATAGAGGAAAATTGGGACGAAGGCTAATGAACGGTTGCCCAAGCCGCTACATCTGGTAAAACTTTTATTTCACGCCAACGCTCAATAATTCACATAGATCATTTTAGCCTCGTGGCTCAGCCCCGATTCGTTGTAGTCTATAACACATACATAGGTGCCCACGGGCACCATTCTGCCTTCATGGGTGCCGTCCCAACCATCACCGAGCCCGCCATAATGGGCGCTGAACAGCAAGCGTTGACTCAGGTCGTATATCTTCAACACGTTGTTCTTATATTGTTCAAGGCCCTCGATCACCAAGGTATCGCCAATGCCATCGCCGTTGGGGAAATCCCTCTATTAAAATTTACAAGGGGCGAGCCGGAACCGGGCCTACAATTGCCGGTCGCCTCAACGGTCACCAAAGCGGTTGCCGTAGCGCTTTCTGTGCCTTGGTTCGCGGTAAGGGTAATTGTTACAGGAGTGCCCATATCGTCACAGGTAAAAGCATCCCTATCAAGACTCAGTTCCGGAGTGTTGCCACAACCATAAACGGAACCATCGTCTATTTGTCCTGGACTGATGGAAACCTGCCCATCGGCATCCAGCTGAACGGTGATATCTTTTGCATTGGCCGTAAGGTTGCCCAAATACTCTTCCACGGTCACCAAACCGGTTGCCGTAGCGCTTTCTGTTCCATGGTTTGCAGTAAGGGTAACCGTTACAGGAGAGCCCACATCATCACAATCAAAGGTGGCTATATCCAAACTCAGTTCCGGGGTGTTGCCACAGCCATAATTGGAACCATTGTCCACCGTATCGGGCGAGATGATGACCTGTCCGTTGGCATCCAATCGTACGGTGATGTCTTTTGCAATGGCCACGAGGTTGTCCAAATTTTCCTCAACGGTCACTATGGTAGAGGCACTTGCCGAGTTTTCACGCTCATCGGTTACGTAGAGTGTCACTTGATGATCGCCCAGATCGCTACAGTCAAAGATCATATCGGTTTCATTGCCATCGGCATCAAAACTGAACATAAGATTTTCGGCCACAGTAATGTTGTCCGTACTTCCATTGTCCAATTGAGTTGAGAAAAGGGTAACCTCACCATTTTCATCCAGTGTCAGGGTAATCGGGGCCAATGCAACCGTAGGAGCCTCGTTGTCGTCTATAGTGTTTCCTGTGACGATTAGTGAATAGTTCTGAGATCCGCCTGAAAGTGAACCCTTGTGCGTAACAGTAACGATGTAACTCCCAATGGCTTCTTTCACATCAACTCGTTCATATGGATCTACCTTGTTATCTCCCTGATCATTGGCATCTACTCCTGTCAACAGATAAGGGAAGAAGGTACTGGAGGCCTGGGTCACTCTAATGTCCAGGTCATTGACTAATGCCGGTGTGGAGTTGTTGGGAGTGTTATAGGGCGTAGCTGTTCCGGGAGGATCCGTCCATGAAATGGAAGCGATCAAATCATTGACCCCATCTGCCTCAACTGGCAAGGAGTATGATTGGCCCGGGGTTAAGGTGAGCTCATGGATGATAGAAGTTACGCCATTGGCTGTAATTGCCTGCGCTGCGGCTTTTGCATTGAGCAGTCCCCAGCCGAAGATGGCATCAGGCCCTGCCATGCCCGCCTCGTCCGCGGTATGCAAGGCCAGGCCTTTCAGTGTGGCCGCTCGCATGAACGAACCATTAAGATTATTGTAGTGCTGCTGTAGCAGTAACAGGCTTCCTGTTACGTTTGGAGCCGCCATGGAAGTTCCTGTCCTAGATCTATAGTCCGCATCACTGTTGACCTCCGTGGAGTATACGCCCGTTCCATTCCCGGTAATATCTGGTTTGATCCTGAAATCATCCGTAGGCCCCTGACTGCTTCCCGAATTAATAGAGACACTTATCAATGAGCCATCGGGTGCAACGTTAGCGTCTTGTGCGTTAGCCACCACTAGATGGTTTTTGGCTGTTTGCCAGCCCGATAGCTTGTCAAAATTTGGATTACCATTTAAAGGAAGGACATTGCCACTATAGTTTCCGTCATTTCCGGCAGCAAACACAGGCAGGTACGCAGGGGCATTGTACATCAATTCATCCCAGGCCCTTGCCGTATTCTCATATGCTCCAAAGTACCACGAGGCTACGTAGGTGACATCCCATCCATAAGAGTGGTTGGATAAGAGCGTGCCCGCACCCGCTGCGGTGGTTGCTTCTGTGAGGGCATCGTCCCAATCGTGGGTGAACGCTTGTGCCAGGGGAGCCATGCCTTTGGCGTTTGGCTGTACACCAGCTGCCAGAATGGTCCCGGTCACGTGTTGTGCATGCCAACTATTGGCGTTCAGTGCTGTTACACCATCATTAATGATCACTCGACTAGAGTCGACCTGGTCATTAAATTCCTGGTGGGTGGGTTGGGTAGGACCACCATCCCATACATAAACTTTCATGCCTTGCCCGTTTAAATCAAGCTCCAGAGAACCACCTGTATTCAAGTGATTTGTACGCGTTGACCTGGCGGCAGCTACGTTATACAGTGTATAATAAATGGGGCTGCCATCATCTCTGACCCCCATGAGCTCATCAAAGGTGCCATCGGCATTGTACTTAATTGGCTCCCATCCATATATTCTAGCCAGCGCTAGCGCTTCCTGTTTATTTGCACGAGCAGTAGCAGCAAATTCCTTAGCCATTGCCTGAAGCTTGCTATGATCGTAATCCCGGATAATCGCATCACGCTGAATGGCTGTCTGGGCCTGCACTAAAGAATGGGAAAGAAGAACCACTATTAGTAGTATTAACTTTTCGAAATTCAATATGTTATTTTGTTTCATATCTTCCTTAAAAATTACACATATAGTTTTTTAACATTACTCCCTTTGTCCCTTAAAAGTGTACTGTTATTTTTATAATCATCACCCAGATGTTTTCGTGATTCCATGCCCTCAAGAATGAATTCAGATATATTTAATTCTAAACAGATTGGGTTACTGATAAATTCGCTTCTTCTCTTAATTCCTTTAAGGATGGCGAATACTACCTGTAGTAATTGCTTTTTCATTTGAACGGTTTTATTTTTTTAATATTAATTCAAATTAAAAAAGACCATATAGGTGGAATATTCAATAATTAGTGCCCAACTCCTTTTAAAATTGGGATGTAACAGGGTGTTTCTGGGATTTTGGAAAAGGGAATCGAATGCGGTTCGGTGGCACTGCTTTTACAATGGATACAAGTATACGGACCTTCAAGCCCATCTTTACCATATCCATAAAAATGCCTACATTTTTTAAAACAGGAATCAAGAGTGGTCAGTGTCCGGGAAAGGATGAACAAACGAATGTTCAAAAAATACATCTTCCATATCTACACCGTTGAATGGCCCACCTGGAACAAGTGGGGCATGCCGATCCAATGGTAAATTTGGATATGTTCAAATCTATACTGGATCGGACCAACGGAATCCCATGATCACTATGGTATTCATCCTCCACGTCACACTTGATGCCCCAAACATAAGTTCCAAGGAAATTATGTTCTTTGAGCAATAAAAACTTTTTGACCCATACGATCCCGATGTTGGGTCAGTGTAATTTTCGGTCTCCCGGCGGCACATTCCATAGCTTCTATCCATGGTTTATGAATCTCTTTACTCTTCTCTTCCCAGTTATTGCCGCCGATCCATTGGAGAAACGGAAGGACCATCAGTAATTCACATATATCATTTTTGCCTCGTGGCCCAGCCCCGGCTCGTTGTAGTCTATCACACATACATAGGAGCCAACGGGAACCGTCCCGCCTTCATGGGTGCCGTCCCAACCATCGCCCGGTCCGCCATAATGCGCGCTGAACAGCAAGCGTTGGCTCAGGTCGTATATACTCAACACGTTGTTCCTATATTTTTCAAGGCCCTCGATCACCAGGGTATCGCCGCTGCCATCGCCGTTGGGGGAAAAACCCCTATTGAAATTTACAAGGGACGACGACTTACCACAACTGCCGGTCGCCGCCTCAACGGTCACCAAAGCGGTTGCCGTAGTGCTTTCCGTGCCATGGTTTGCAGTAAGGATGACCGTTACGGGAGTGCGCACATCGCCACAGGTAAAAGCATCCCTGTCAAGACTCAGTTCCGGGGTGTTGCCACAGCCATAAACCGAACCATCGTCCACATCCTCTGGCAAGATGGTCGCCCGCCCACCGGCATCCAGCTGAACGGTGATATCCTTTGCAATGGCCACCAGATAATTTGGATCCTCTTCCACTGTTACCGTGGCGGTTGTCGTAGCGCTTTCCGTGCCATGGTCCGCGGTAAGGGTAACTGTTACAGGAGTGCCCACATCGTCACAGGTAAAAGCATCCCTGTCAAGACTCAGTTCCGGGGTGTTGCCACAGCCATAAGCGGAACCATTGTCCACATCCTCTGGCAAGATGGTCGCATGCCCATCGGCATCCAACTGTACGATAATGTCCCGGGCAATGGCCACCAGGTAGTCCGGATCCTCTTCCACTGTTACCGTGGCGGTTGCCCGCAAATTGGTGGAATTGGGCATATCCACTGCATTTGCAGGGACATCAATGGCAATGGTGCCATTACAGGATGTTGGGGTCACCTCTACGGTATATATGGAACCGCTGCCCGTAAAGTGGTCTGCCGTGGCATTGCCGCCCAGATCAATGTCGTCCACCGTAAAACCTGTCACATCCAGATCGAACCGAAAGGTGACCGTAAAGGGCGATAGATTAACTGTTTCGGCGGGAGCATCTATTGAGACCCCGATCTCTTCCTTGATGGATTTGAACCCGTTCCACCCATTGTCCAAATACTCCTGTCTCTTGCCCGTGGGCACCACAAGGTCTATTTGGTGGCGGTTTGCATTTGCAAAGGCAGTGGCATTGAGCACCGGTGGATCATTGGCCCCTACCTCCACCAGGCCAAGGCCCGGGTTGTTGTAAAAGGCACGGGGGCCTATACTTTCAACACTGCCCGGTATGGCAAGCCCTGTCAATTGGTTGTCACCAAAAGCCAGTTCCCCGATACTGGTGACACTGGCAGGAATTTCAACATGGGTGAGTCCCTTGTTTTGAAAAGCACTTTCCCCGATAGCGGTCACATCGTAGATGTACTGGCCGTTATCCGCCGTTTCGGGGATGGTGACGGCCGTGTCCGTACCGGTATAGTCTACCACCATTACCTCGGTTCGAGTCGTAATTCCGTATTTGATGTTATCAACGGTAAAGATCCCGTAGCTGATGGACCTGAACCCGTGCCACCCATTGTCCAAATACTCCTGTCTCTTGCCAAAGGGCACCACAAGGTCTATTTGGCCGCGGTCCGCATTTGCAAAGGCAAGCTCATGGAGGGATGGGGGATCGTCGGCCTCCACCGTCACCAGGTGAAGGTCCGGGTTCTTCTGAAAAGCATACAGATCTATGGTCCTTACATTGCCCGGTATGGTCACCTCTTTTAAATCGTTTTGATAAAATGCCTGTTCCCCGATATATTCCACATTGGCCGATATGATCACCTCTTCTAGATCGTTTTGGGAAAAGGCCCACTTCTCAATTCTGGTGATACTGTTCGGTATGGCCACCTCGGTCAAGCCGCAAGTTCCAAATGCCCGCTGCCCAAGCCTGGTCACACTTTCCGGAATCTCAACACCGGTCAATTGGTTTTGCCAAAAAGCATCTTCCCCAATCGATGTCACACCATTGGGGATGTCGACCTCGGTCAAATTATTTCCACAAAAAGCACAATCCCCGATATGGGTCACACCATCGGGTATATCAACGCTCTTCAATGGGTCAGCTGTAGGGCTCCAATACATACCAGCGGCCCCATACAAATCCCCATCCCCAGTAAAAACATCGTCCCCAATGGACGTGACCGTATACATGCCGTCATTCTCACTGTTTCGGATGTATGAGATTTCTGAGGGAATTTTCACGTGACCTTCAGTACCAAACATTTCCTCTAATTTAAGATTACGAGGACCCGTTCCATCATCTTTGTTCAAACCTATAAATTTGACGAGCTCTGCTTCATTGGGTCTTATCGATGTGATTTTCCATATGAGGCCATTATTATTATGAATCTTCCCTACGGGCGTACGGACGGACTTGAAACCTATCCATCCGGCATCTATATAATCTTGCACCCTGTCCTTGGGTACAAATACTTCTATGAAGGGACGGCGTAAAGGAAGAAAGGCATCGTCATGGAGCTCCGGTGGTTCATCGGCCATCACTACCACCCGGAAAATGTGCTGTGAATAAAAGGCCCGGTCCCCAATACTTTTCACGGTCGACGGTATGACAATCGTTTGTATATCCCTGGTATCAAAAGCATTATCTCCTATAGCGGTCACCGGGCGGAGGACCCCGCCAATATTCACTTCTGGGTGAATGACCGGATTAAGGCTTGAACCATAAATTACCGTTGCTTCCCCTGAAGCGTCCATAATTCCGTATTTAATGCCATCCTGGTTAAAGACTCCGTAGGTAATGGTGTTGGCGTAGTCCGCCCAGGCTGAATTTTCATAAGCCTGAATAGCTCCAGGGGGCACCACAAGGTCAAAAGTTATTCTTTGATTTGCCTGATTGTTAAAGGCAGCTGGATCCAGTCGTCCCGATTCCATCGGTGGATTGGCCCAGACCGTCACAGTGGAAAGGTTAAGGCTGTTATAAAAGGCCTGGAACCCTATACTTTCCACCTTGGCCGGTATGGTCACATCCCTTAGATCGTTTGCGGCAAAGACCCATTTCTCAAGGTTGGTGATATTTTCCGGAATTTTGACACTGGTCAAGCCGCAAGTTCCAAATGCCCGCTGCCCGAGACTGGTCACACTATTGGGTATGACAACACTGCCCAATTGGTTTTTTAAATCATCTACTCCCCAAAAAGCATCTTGTCCGATATGGGCCACATTACTCTCACCGGAGAAGGTAAGTTCGGTCAATTGCTTATTATAAAAAGCTCTATCGCCAATAGCGGTCACCTGGTAATCGGTACCTTTATAACTGGCCGTTGGGGGAATGGTCACCTCTGTCCCAAAATCGGTATCATAGTCCACGATCTTAACTTGGGCTTGAGTCGTAGCCGAAAATTCGTATGTGATGCCATCAATGGTAAATATATTATCTTCAATGCTTGCAAATCCGCCCCAATCCGAATCTACCCTCTCCTCATAAGCATCTTGGGCACCATTAGGGACCGTTACGTGTATTTCTTCACGGGTTGTAAAAGAACTTTCTTGGAGGGCCGGGGGAACACTGCCCAGCATTGTCAGTTCGGTCATTTTTGAAGGTGAACTAGGATGGGTAATAAAAGCACCGCCACCAATACTGGTGACACTAGCAGGAATGGTCACACTGGTCAAGCTGTTTCTGGCAAAGGCATTGTCCCCGATCTCAACAACCCCTTCGAGAATCTCCAAACTGGTCATGCTACTGTTCCAAAAAGCATAACTCTCAATTCTGATCACTGTGGTGGGGATCACCACGCTGTTTATCTTGTCGTCCGCAAAGGCCCTATCCCCTATGTAGGTGACCCCCTCGGGTATATCGATGCTGGTCACTTGGTCATTTTGAAAAGCCCTATCACCAATACTCGTGACATTCCAATTTTGTACATTCACCACAACTGGGGGGATTACCACATCTCCAGTATTCGTATTGCCCACCACCTTTACTTCATAGGGATCAGGGCTTGTGGATGTGACCTTGTATGTTATACCAGATTGCTCAAATTCGGCATCCAATCCTGGTTCCTGGCCATACGTGGTAAGGCCCGTCAATGCCATAAAGATGGCGTACATTATCAATTGTAGTTGTTTTTCCATAATTTGATGCTTTTTAACTTTATGAATATTATTTCCAAGCAAATAATGACCGTACAAGGGAAATATCCAATAATTAGTGTCGAACCCTATTGAAAATGGGACAGAACAAAGTATTTTAGGGATAATGTAGCGGGCGGGCACAATGCTACTCCCGTAAGGGAAAAAAGAACCGTCTGTGTCCAGACCAAGGATAACAAAACGAATGAAAAAAGTGCTGTGTTAAGAATCTTTCTTGGAAAGAATCATAAAGATTTTGAGATAAAACAATAGGTTACATTACTTCGGAATATCCTTAAATAAACCCTTGAAGTGCTCCTAAGTGTGCTTAGTATAAAATCTCAAATTTGAATCTTTACTCCTTCCTTTAGGTGAGGGGGATTGTTAAGGTTAAGATTAAGGTTAACGCTTCAGCGCAAAGTAACCTTTGAACTCTTTTCGGACACCATCCTTGGTATCATAGGTGAGACTGAACCAATAACTTGATGAAGGGGCTTCATTCCCTCGAACAGTACCGTCCCATCCCATCTCATCGTTGAACTGATACTGAACTATACCAAAACGATCAAAAATCGTTATTTCTGGATTGTCGATTTCAAATAGGTTCACAATCTTCCAAGTATCGTTAACGCCATCACCATTAGGTGTAAAAAATCGAGGGTAATCTACAATATAAACCCCCTTGGAAACAACACTGCATTTATATTCATCCTGAACATAAGCAATGTAATCATCTCCCGGGGCCAAATTGGAAAAAACATTGTCCTCTTTAAATGTCAATCCATCCAAGCTAAACATATACTCATTTGGTCCTTCAACATTTATGGAAACGGAGTGGCTATTACTGAACATATCGCTCAAAATATTCACCTCAAAAAGCGTGGGCGGTCCAGAAGAGATTACAGTTGTGGACAAGGATAGGTAACAATTATACAGCAGGTTTTCAACCACAACATGATAAATTCCCGGTTCGGTGGGAACAAGGGAAGGTTGATCTTCATTTGCTATTAGGTTTCCGGTACTTACCGAGTTGCGGTACCAATCAAAAGAATACTCCGCAGAGGAAAGCTTTGTGTCCATTTTGGGAAGAGGCTCAAAAGGGTTTCCCTCACCATCCAAACATAAAATATATTCTTCTTGTAAGGTGGATGAAATATCCAATGGAAAAGGATCGATATACTCGATTTCCACACGACCTTGAGATATACAATTGGCGGAAAACTCCACTTCCACCTCATAGATTCCATCCTCGTTCACCGATACTGTGGGTAGATCATCAAAAAGGTGCAATTGTACACCATCTTTAAACCATCTGTAATGGGCTTCACCAGAAACGGTAGCGTCTATTTCAAAAATGTCTCCTTCGCATAGGGGATTGCCGTTTTGTACAGTTCTGTTTTCCCCTAGGAATACATCTACAGAAAAACTTCCTGCTTCCAAAAAAACCGCAGAATCCTGCCAGGGATCCTCGTTATCGGCTATAACGAGTTTTATGGTATACGTTTCTCCGGGATTTACCAAGGATTGTGCTACCAAGCTTGTTGTGTTTCCAGTCATCGATATCGCGGAATCATCTCCGTTGATACCAGCAAAATACGCTTCATTACTGGCTTCACAGGAAAAGGGTAAACCGAGTGAATTGGGTACGCCGGGCCTAATACTGGTTGCTGAAACTAGATCTTGTGACCCTGGAACCAGTGCAAGATTGGACGAGACACCATTGGAATCTGTTAAGATAAAAGCGAATACATCGGAAAAACTGCACTGCCAGTCACGGGCATACTCCTCGGAGGCAAAAAGGAAATTAAAACTCATGTTGTTTGCTCTGGGAATAAAATCAAATTCTATGAAGGAAGCATTAAAAAGGCCAGATACTCCTGTTATAGTGGATAAATCGGAATCACCGCTCCATTGCGGGTGTCCCGAAGAATTAGTAGAAGTAGTGTTATCATTTGGCCCAACGGCATCAATGGCCCTACCCGTGGAAATCACAATACCTTCCTTATAAGGAAAGTTATCGCCATTGAACTCAAAATAGCCAATACCGTTTATACCAAAGTTGATACCGGTGGAAAATCTGTAGTTGGAAGTCTCAGCGCAATTCCTGTCCACCAATACCTCGGTTACCAAACGCTCTACAGAATAATTTGGGTCCACAACAATTTGCCCAAAACCGGGTGCGCAAATGCAACCGAATAATAAATATAGGACTGATGTTCTCTTCAAAACACTTTGGATTAGCTATCAAATTACACACTCAAATTGGAACAAAATCGATGTAATCGGGTATCGTTAATTACACTTTATTATCCAGGATTCAATACCTTCTGAAAACGGAATCGTTTACGGACGGGTCGAACACTTTACGGGATGTTCTCCCGTATATCCAGCTTCATATCGTTTACTAAAAAGTTCAAATTAGGGGGATTACGTTCGCTTTATAGGGATTGTACTCAAGAAAAACATAATCGTCACCACATTAAAAAGCCATTAAAAGAGGTACTACCCATAAAAATTTTAGTTTGTTTTGAATATTATACTCAGTATTTTTTGTTTTACAAGCGTTTCCATGGCGCAAAACGGCCTTAATCTTTTCCCATTTCCTCCATCATCTGGTCGAAAGTGGTGATTCTGTTATAGAGCCTGCCCCCCAAACTGATTACGGGGCTTGACAGAGAATCCATCTCTTCGGCAGATTTGGACAAAATTTGGCCCAACTGTTCCTTTACTTCGGGCCTTTCATCCAGGGAAACACTTCTAAAAGTGAAATTTCCGGCTTTGAGCTGGCCTACAATGCTATCACAGGCACCACAGCCCTTGTAGGTGTAGATGGTGATCTGCTTCTGCTTCTTTTTCTTTGGCTCGACCTTGGGCGGTGGGACATCCACTACCTCGGGTTCCTTTTTCCGTGCCCGTTTTGGTAAACTGTCGTTGGCACTAAAATCAAGAGGTATCGGTATAGGTTGGATCTGGGGCTTGACCCTCATATACTCTTGCCAGCGGTATGATTCCAGCACATGCGCCATTTCCGAGGTCTCCCGACTCGATACGCGCCTTAACACCTCGTATTTGCCTTTCGGGGACAGGCTATCATCCTGTTCAACGGCACGTTTTTTGACCAGGAACCGGGCAACGGTGGACTGGAACTCCAAGGCTTGATCGACCCCCATTACCAAATACGGTTGATACTTGGCAGTGATGTCCCTGGCTTCAAAACGGATCTTCCGATCAATTTTCAATGCATAGAACGTCTGTCCTTGTAAGAAAGGGACCGATATCAGGAATAGGCCAAAAGCCAGGGCAATGCGCATGATATGTCGATTAGTTCTCACGATCATTGATAATGGGGCGGCACATATCCCACATCCCCGGTATATGCTCGTCACTGTCTATCATAAGTCTCTGTTGTAACATATCTCTTTTGATCGCCGTTTTGAGTATATTCCTCTACGTACTCAATGCCAAGTTGTGTCTGGCTCAAAGTAAATTCAAATGTTTCGGTATCAATGCCATAGGTCATGGAAAGCACATTCCCACTGTCGGAGTTAAAACTAGCCTCATATGTTCCGGTACTGGTAAATGTTTTAACAACAACCTCTCCATTATCGGTAGTTGAGTAAGATTCGAATTCGCTAAATGTTCCATCTACATCGAAGGTAAGCCTGATGAAGTTATCGGCATCAACGGTTTCCGTTTCTGTACCGTCCGAAACATTGTTCGTGAACTCCTCCGTTGAGCTTGAAGTCAGTAACCAAATGCCCTCTATGACCGGTTCACTATCATCACTATCGCATGAAGTGGACAGTGTTGTCGCAAATACCATTACTGCCAAAGGAATCATTGCTTTCATTTTTCTTGGTCTGTTCATTTTTTTAAAATTCATGGTTCTTGATTTAATTACTATTAATTTCTAAAGTTGTTGGGGTTTTTAAACTTGTAGGTGGTACTTGTTCCTGTTATATTGCCCGGCAAAGTGTTCGATAATCTGGTGGTGCAAAGACCATAGCCTATAATGCTTCATGTGATTGTCTACGTTGATCGGTTCCCAGAATCTTTTCTCGGTTGGATCTCTTTCCATAACTTTTTGAAGGTTTCGTCCTTTTTAAAGTGTTCCCACCATTTTGATTTCACAAATGCTTTATCGGACGAAAATTTATCTTGGACCAAAATCCTGATATCCGCCATAAGGCTTTTCTTCTCTTCCTCCAGCCTTTTGTTCTTTTCCAGGATTATTTTGAATAACTTCCTTCTGATGTGTTTACCCCTTCCCATTTCAAGATTTGTTCAGCCGTCCTGATCTTCAATCGCTTTGTTCCATATTCTCATAAAGCACAGGATTGCGGCCACCACGACAAAACACCATCCCACAACTTCTATGTAGGGCAACCAATAATCCAGTTTTGAGGTCCATTCCTCCGTATTGGCATTCGCTTTGCTTATCACCACAGCTAGTGCCCCGAATATTGCATACAACAAAGGATTCTCCAGTAATCCCCAACTTTTCTTTTGTTTGGTCATAGTATTGAGTTTATTGGCTTTCTGTTTTGTATTGGGTACTTCCCAAAGCTTACGGGAAACACTCTCTACTTGTCTTTCGCAATAGGATTTGTACTTTTTGCATTTGGTATTGAATTTTCGCATTGCCTTTTGCAATTGGCAACACTGTATTTCGGCCTTGCGCCATATTAAAACCTCCATCCAAAATTCAAGCCGCCCCTTGGTTGCACTTCCCAACCAACATTGTCATCGCCCGGCAATCCAAGGTTCCTCCCGATCCCCACACCTAAATCCACAAGAAAACCGCTCTGGCTTATCCATTTCCAACCAATTCCCGCACCTATGGAGATATCAAAATAATAACTTACACCTGTTGACAAGGAATCATTTATAATAGCGGAAAACCACTCTTCAAAAATGAAAAACTTCAAGAATCCCTCCGCATAAAACCCTCTGGCCCCGTAATCCTCTTTGGAAAAGAAATATTGTCTGTAGTAAGGCGTCAAGGAGTATTTTTCAAAATCTGTATAACCATCCCCTTCCAGGGAGACAAACAGGTCCGCGCCGATTCCAGAGTATCGCCCCAAGATATACTCATACCTGGGACTAAGGGCCGGAATGGCTATTGCCGACATAACGTCGATGCTTACCTCGTTTCTTTTGGCCACGGAAAACTTCTCGATCCTCTTTTCCGAATCCGTAGGTTCATCTTCCTGACCGAAGGCACAGATTGAAATCAAAAAAGCACAAGAAATAATCAAAAGTTCTTTCATATCACTGTATTTGTTATCCATTACCCTGTTAAGAATTGTTTTCATAACGGCGGGGACTTAATCTGGAAAGTCCCCGTCGTCTGAACCTGATGTATGAAAAAACTAATCTTGAAAATGAAAAAGCCCACAAGAATCCACCTTTGGCAAACCAGTCGGATGGAAAACCGATTCCATTTAACAAAATCGTTTAATACAAATCTTAATTTTTAACATAATACCATGCCACAAAAAGTGTCGTATCTCATAAAATTAGGGACGAAAAAAGGTGCTGGGGAGGACAATGAAAATCCATTTTTGAACTTTTGCCAATATTAAAGACATTCCATGAGAAATTATTTCGGGTCACCTTTAAGAAAGGTTACATGGGTTGTCAAGCCCTTTTTCATTAAAAAAGAAATTGTCAATCCTTTTTTTGATTTGACTTTCCTGATGACCGTATGCATCAATAAAAATGATAGGGCGGAATGTAAATTCCGCCCCACGTCTTTTGAAAAACCTCTTTACTTTTCCAGTTATTGCCACCAATCGTTGGAGAAACGGAAGGACCATCAGTAATTGACATATATCATTTTTGCCTCGTGGCCCAGCCCCGGTTCGTTGTAGTCTATCACACATACATAGGTGCCCACGGGCACCGTCCCGCCTTCATGGGTGCCGTCCCAACCATCGCCCGGTCCGCCATAATGCGCGCTGAACAGCAAGCGTTGGCTCAGGTCGTATATACTCAACACGTTGTTCCTATATTTTTCAAGGCCCTCGATCACCAGGGTATCGCCGCTGCCATCGCCGTTGGGGGAAAAACCCCTATTGAAATTTACAAGGGACGACGACTTACCACAACTGCCGGTCGCCGCCTCAACGGTCACCAAAGCGGTTGCCGTAGTGCTTTCCGTGCCATGGTTTGCAGTAAGGATGACCGTTACGGGAGTGCGCACATCGCCACAGGTAAAAGCATCCCTGTCAAGACTCAGTTCCGGGGTGTTGCCACAGCCATAAACCGAACCATCGTCCACATCCTCTGGCAAGATGGTCGCCCGCCCACCGGCATCCAGCTGAACGGTGATATCCTTTGCAATGGCCACCAGGTAGTTCGGATCCTCTTCCACTGTTACCGTGGCGGTTGTCGTAGCGCTTTCCGTGCCATGGTCCGCGGTAAGGGTAACTGTTACAGGAGTGCCCACATCGTCACAGGTAAAAGCATCCCTGTCAAGACTCAGTTCCGGGGTGTTGCCACAGCCATAAGCGGAACCATTGTCCACATCCTCTGGTAAGATGGTCGCATGCCCATCGGCATCCAACTGTACGATAATGTCCCGGGCAATGGCCACCAGGTAGTCCGGGTCCTCTTCCACTGTTACCGTGGCGGTTGCCCGCAAATTGGTGGAATTGGGCATATCCACTGCATTTGCAGGGACATCAATGGCAATGGTGCCATTACAGGATGTTGGGGTCACCTCTACGGTATATATGGAACCGCTGCCCGTAAAGTGGTCTGCCGTGGCATTGCCGCCCAGATCAATGTCGTCCACCGTAAAACCTGTCACATCCAGATCGAACCGAAAGGTGACCGTAAAGGGCGATAGATTAACTGTTTCGGCGGGAGCATCTATTGAGACCCCGATCTCTTCCTTGATGGATTTGAACCCGTTCCAACCATTATCCAGATAATCTTGTCTCTTGCCCGTGGGCACCACAAGGTCTATTTGGTGACGGTTTGCATTTGCAAAGGCGGTGGCATTGAGCACCGGTGGATCATTGGCCCCTACCTCCACCAGGCCAAGGCCCGGGTTGTTATGAAAGGCACGGCCCCCTATACTTTCAACACCGCCCGGTATGGTAACCGCCGTCAATTGGTTGTCACTGAATGCCCCTTCCCCGATGCTGGTGACACTGGATGGGATCCCGACATGGGTGAGTCCCTTGTTTTGAAAAGCACCTTCCCCGATAGCGGTCACATCGTAGATGTACTGGCCGTTATCCGCCGTTTCGGGGATGGTGACGGCCGTGTCCGTACCGGTATGGTCCACCACCATTACCTCGGTTCGAGTCGTAATTCCGTATTTGATGTTATCAACCGTAAAGATCCCGTAGCTGATGGACCTGAACCCGTGCCACCCATTGTCCAAATACTCCTGTCTCTTGCCAAAGGGCACCACAAGGTCTATTTGGCCGCGGTCCGCATTGGAAAAGGCAAGCTCATGGAGGGATGGGGGATCGTCGGCCTCCACCGTCACCAAGTGAAGGTCCGGGTTCCCCTGAAAAGCATACAGATCTATGGTTCTTACATTGCCCGATATGGTCACCTCGGTCAATTGGTTTTGGCCATAGACCCATCCATCAATAGTTCTCACATTGGCCGGTGTGGTCACACTGGTCAATCGGTTGTCCGTAAAAGCATGTTCCCCAATACTGGTCACACTGCCCGATATGTCAACCTCGGTCAATAGGTTCTGTGCAAAAGCAGAATCCCCGATATGGGTCACACCATCGGGTATCTCAACCCTGGTCAATTCGTTGTTCTCAAAAGCATTGTTCCCAATACTTTCCACACTGCCCGATATGTCAACCCTGGTCAATCGGTTCTGTGCAAAAGCAGAATTCCCGATATGGGTCACACCATCGGGTATCTCAACCCTGGTCAATTTGTTGTCCGAAAAAGCATCTTTCCCGATACTTTCCACACTGGCCGGTATAACAACACTGGGCAACTCATTTCCACAAAAAGCACAATCCCCGATCTGTGTCACCGTATCGGGTATATCAACGCTCTTCAATGGGTCAGCTGTAGGGCTCCAATTCATTGGAGCCCCATACGAATCCCCATCCCCAGTAAAAACATTGTCCCCAATGGACGTGACCGTATACATGTTGCCATCCTTGTTTCGGTGGTATGAGATTTCTGAGGGAATTTCCACGTGACCTTCAGTACCGAACAGGTCTTCTAATGTTTCCGGATAAGGTTTATCATACAACCTCTTGCCTACAAATTTGACGAGCTCTACTTCATTGGGTCTTACCGATGTGACTTTCCATATGAAGCCTTCATTATTATGGATCTTCCCTAAGGGCGTACGGACGGACTTGAAACCTGTCCATCCGGCAGCTATATAAGCTTGCTCCTTGCCCTCGGGCACAAATACTTCTATGAAGGCACGGCGTAAAGGAAGAAAGGCATCGTCATGGAGCTCCGGTGGTTCATCGGCCATCACTATCACACGGAAAATGTGATGGGAATAAAAGGCCCGGGCCCCGATACTTTTCACGGTCGACGGTATGAGAATCGTTTGAATATCCCTGGTATCAAAAGCATTATCCGCTATAGCGGTCACTGGAATGGAGCTCCCGTTAATATCCACCTCTGCGAGAATGCGCGGATTAAGGTGTGAACCATAAATCACCGTTGCTTCCCCTGAATCGTCAATAATTGCGTATGTAATTTTATCCTGCTTAAAGATTCCGTAGGTAATGGTGTTGGCGTAGTCCGCCCAGGCTGAATTTTCATAAACTTCTATAGTATCAAAGGGTACCACAAGATCAAATTTTACTCTATTATCGCCCTGATCGTTAAAGGCGGTTGCATGCAGTGTTGTTGCTGGTGGATTATGCCGGACCGTCACAGTGGCAAGGTTTAGGTTGTCATAAAAAGCCTGGAAGTCAATATGTTTCACATTGACCGGTATGGTCACCTCCCTTAAATCGTTTTGGCTAAAGGTCCACCGCTCAATTCTGGTGATACCACTCGGTAGGGTCACCCCGGTCATATCTTTATTAGTTCCAAATGCCCGTTGCCCGAGACTGGTCACACTTTCAGGAATCTCAATATCGGTCAAACCGTTTTGCCAAAAAGCATCTTCCCCAATACTGGTGACGTTGCTTGGCGTGTTCATGAAAGTAACCTTGGTCAATTGCTTATTATGAAAAGCTCTATAGCCAATAGCGGTCACCTTGTACTCGATGTCGTTGTGATCCACCGTTTGGGGAATGGTCACCTCTGTTCCGGAACTGGCATCATAGCCTGTGATCTCAACTTCGGGTTGAGAGATAGCCGTAATTGCGTATGTGAAGCCATCAGCGGTAAAGGTGCCGGGGTCGGGATCGGGGCCGGGGTCAGCGGGTTTGAACCCGTCCCACCCATTATTCGAATAATGTTCGAACCTGCCTGCGGGCACTAAAAGGTTTATTTGAATACGATCACTAAAGGCATTTGCGTTACCCAGGTTTGGGTGATTGTGAGACCTTGCAATCACGGTCTCCAGCGGGTTACCTTGAAAAGCAGAAGCCCCAATACTGTTGACACGAAAGGGTATGAGCACTTCGGTCAATTGGTTGTTCAAAAAAGCATTATTGCCAATCTTGGTCACCTTATCGGGTATATCAACACTGGTCAATCCTTTTGCCTCAAAAGCATTATCGTCAATCTCGGTCACCCAGTAATCGTTGTAATCGATACTTTGGTCGTTAACCTTTGCGGGGATGGTCACCTCTGTTCCAGAACTGGTATTATAGCTTACGACCTTTACTTGGCCTGGATTATAATTTGTTGCACTGTAAAAGCGAATGAGATGGGTAATTTCGTATGTGATGCCATCAATTTCGAATTGATCATTCACATTTTGACCATAAGCGGTAAGGCTCGTCAATGCCATAAAGATGGCGTGCATTATCAATTGTAGTTGTTTTTCCATAATTTTGATTTTTGACTTTATGAATATTATTTCCAAGCAAATAATGACCCTACAAGGGAAATATCCAATAATTAGTGTCGAACCCTATTGAAAATGGGACGTAAAAGGGTATTTTTGGGATTTTGGAAAAGGGGAACGGATGCGGTTCCGGGGCGCTGCTTTTAAAGTGGATACAAAGGACATAGACCTTCAAACCTATCTTTACTTTATCCATAAAAGTGTCGACGTTTTTTATAGGGCGGTCAGTGTTGGCAGCATTCATTTCAATGAGTGGATTTAATTTTTTTTGTGATAGAGAAAACTCCAATTCGGCCAAAAAGAAGCTAAATTGTTATGAAGGCAAAAAACCTGGGCACGAAATATGGGCTTTATGGGATTAGTGGTTTGGCCGTCGCATGGTATTGATTTCATACCATTTGGTTAAAACACACTTTTTGAAGTTCTGAAGGGTTCAGACCCTTTTCTTTGTGACCATGCCAGGATTCTGGTGTTCCAGAGGATGCGGAGATTTTATAGGTTCTAAAAGTTACTTTACAAAATCTGTTGACCGAATGGTTGACGGTCTATTTGTGCAAATGATGCCATTTGACTTTCAGTAGTAAAAATAAGAATTGGTAATTTAGGATTTGCCTTTATATAGTGTGTAAATATGGATTTATAAAATCTATTTTAATCGGTATGGTTTATCTACGCCAGGTATAATTTAAGTTTTGAGCTTCGAATACCCACGCACTATTTATTGAAGAAGTCTCTGAGTCAGTTTCTTCATCTAACATCATTGCTGTAAAGTCACTTAGACTAACTTCATCGATATCTTTTAATTTGGGATTAAGAACGATATGAGCTTTTTGTAGATACCCCAAATAGGGCAGGTTTTCTACAAAAAAGAACATCCTGAAGCATTATATCACGATATCCTACTGTAGGTTAATTCAATATTATTAACGTTTTAAAGAAAAATGCCCTTGAAACTGTTTTTTGTTGCCGGATGGCGGGTAATCATAAATTAAGTTAAACCAATAATCAGAGCTGGGCATATCGCTGCCATTATAGGTGCCTTCCCACCCTAAATCATCAGGTTTTAATACTTTTAACAGTGTTCCATACCTATCGCGAATATAAACATAGGGATTTAGTTGTGTGTCCAAACCCGAAACATGCCAAGTGTCATTGTTGCCATCTCCGTTAGGTGTAAGAAATAAAGGATATTCAAATACCAGTATTACATTACTTATCATACCACAGCCATTTTTATCCCTAGCTTGAACTTCGTGAATGCCAATGCTCACATCGGTAAATATACTATCCTCTTGCCAAGGGCCGTTATCCAAACTATATTCATAGTCACCCGTTCCGTTGGTCTTAGCTTCAATCGTATGATTCCCAGAAAATGCTTCGGTACTCCATGCCAGATCCAGTGTGGACAAGTTTTCCACTATTGTGGTACTGAACAAACCGAAACAAACCGTTGACGGATCTTCGCCATATACCATTACGGAGTATTCACCCTCTTGGGTTGGAATGATGCTAGACCCTATTTCATCTGGCAGGTAGATACCTTCATAGAACCATTCAAAGCTGTAATTCGCTCCTGATAATCCGGTATCCACGACCAGTGGTTGCTCAGAGTCGTTCCTTGAGGCACAATAGTACTCAGCCAAATCTATAGCTGCAAATAGATCGTTCACTCGTAAAGGTACTTCACTTACCGCATAACATTCATTGGGTTGCAAGGTAAAACTTACCCTAGCATAAATGGTTTGCGCATAAGCTCCGCTGTTTTCATAAAGAGTTGGTAGGGGGTTTATGTTATCTAGGGCGTCGTCTACTTTATAGTGGTATGTTATGCCGTATTCATCAGGGTTTTGTCCATCATAAATTTCTTCGTTCAATAGTGTTAGGTCAAACAGGTAAAAACCATCATTAGCTTCAAAATCATCACAAACTTCATATACTATTAATTCACCATCTTCATTGGCCTTTGCCCCTTCGTAAACGCCAATGTTAAAACTTGCATTGGTATTGGAACAACCTGTAACGGTGTTGGTAATGGCTACGAAGATTTGTTCTGGATTGCTCAAGTTGGTATACGGGCCGGATATAGGATTCGTTGAATTGTTGGCATCCTCTTGAGTGGCAAAATATGCCACATCAAATAAAATAGGGTCCCTGCCATTTAAAATCTCCTCATCTTTTTGGGTCAAATCAAAATCAAGCCTATAATCCGTTTCATTCTCGCAAATCCATAAATCTGTTAATTCCACGGCATCTGCCCCTGGAATTACTTGTAAGATATTCTCGGAAATGGAATAACAGGCTGCATTGGCATTGTTTTCCACACGAACATAGATAATCTCAGTAGTGGCCATACTATTGGTATATGCATTGGGCAATGGTTGAATATTGGCATCGGCATCGGCAAAACTGGCGTGATAAGAAACTGTATATTGGGAGGGATCCAAGGATTCCAAGAAACCTGAATTCATAGTGGCCAGGTTAAACTGGGCAAAACCATCCGTGGCATTAAAATTATCACAAATTTCATAGGTAAGTGTTGTAGCGGGAGGTGGCGGAAATACTTCAACGATAAAGCTTCCAGTGTCATAACATGCTGTATTGGCACTATTTTCAATACGTACATAAACCGTTTCTTGTTGAAAGGCAGCCGTATTGGTGTAGGTCAAGGGTAATGCATTGGTTCCGGAAGCAGCATCGTTGGAACTGCTGTGGAAGGTGACATTAAATTCCGATTCGGATTGCCCATTGAGCACCGTTGCCTTTAGGGACTCCAAATCAAAATTCCAGAAACCATCCATCTGATTATCGGTATCGCAAATGCTTTGTGGCGGGATGCTGTTTGCCACTGGCACTGTTCTATAGAAAACGTTTATAACATCAGTGTCAGAGTCTTGCAAATTACTGGTAACGGTAACGCGGTAGCTACCAGAACTGGAAACACTCAAAACATCCATACCATTTGAACCCGGAATAGGAACAAACCCCGTACCATCATCATATTCCCAACTAAAATCTGCAAAATTGGGATTATTGTTTGGATTGGCATCAAGGGTTGTTGAGAGGTTGCCAGTATCGCATACATCCACATCCGGGCCTAAAATGCCGTCCACTTCCAATGTAAAGCAAGTAATGGCTCCTGCAGAGGACTGTCCCGAATTGGTTTGCTGTATTTCTATAAGTCCCGAAGTCGGGGCTTGGAAATTAGTTATGAGCAAGATGTAATATTCCCCGGACTGTGCGCCGGGTATAGTAAGTGTTTCAGACGAAAAAACGGAATAACTGCAATCAATAATGTTGGAATTGTCCAAATCATTGATATAATAATTTGGCTGAACTGTATTATTAGGACAGGTAGGACAGTCGATAGTAATATCATCGCAATTCCCTTCCCTGGAACTAAACGGTCCCCACGCTACAAAATCAACATCAAGCCCTGAGCCAATACCATCATTATTAATACCATCATTATTGTCATCTTCCCATTGGTTGATTTGAAATATCAAATCACCTGAATCACCGACTCTAAAATAAAACCAAGATGGTGCCGGTGTTTCAAATAAGCAGGCTATGCGACCATCCGACTGTGGATCTGTATTGTTTTCGAAACGGTATGTTCCTGTACTTTCTACACAAATAGCGCTAAGGTCATTACAAGTTATGCCGCCGGGTAAACTAATTTGTTGTGCCCATATAACATTGGCACATAACATTGTTATATAGGTAAAAAAAGAAGGTTTACAATATTTAATCACTATGTTCATTGTTTGCCGAGTAGCGTGTAGTGGAATCGTATCGTGCCAACTTTGGTCGTTGCCGGTATACCTTAATATTGAAGAGGTTATTTTGCTTTCATAACAGTACGGGGATTTTTTTAAATATCTAAAAGTTTATATATAAGAAATGATGATTCGAAAAAAAAGTGCTGAATGAGATTGAATTAGGTATGAATCATAGTGTATGTGGGATTTAGCATTGGGGTGTTGGTCGTTTATTGTTTGAAATCAAAGATCAAAAGTGCAAGGGAGAATTGGTGAAATTTGTGTCCATTGATTTTCTTGGATCTTTGGCTATTCGGTCAACACCGTTGACCGATTAAAAATTTGTTGACCGATTTGTTGACGTTAGGAATCATATCAATTCAAATCTTATTATCGTCCAAAAACAATGAAGCCTTGCGAATCATAGATTTTGCAAGGTTTTTTATTCGTTTGGAGTCTCCTCCCAGTGACCTCTGAAGCCTTCAAAACGGGTAAGCTTTTATTGCCACTAGACTTCGTTATACTTAAGTCATTGTTTTTAGGGAAATTAATCCTTGATTGTATACTTCGAAAAATTATCCCTGTTAAATGGAAAATTGTCCATGTACCGGATTGCGTAGATTAGATAGCTTTGTGAATGTACCTTTCCATTTCACCAATATAAAAGAATAAACAAACACTATGGGAACATCTGGAGCAAGTAAAGAATTTATCAAAAGGGAAGACCTGCACCGGGAAGTGGTCAGTGAAGGTCTCAAAAGAAAAATCATCGGCTATGTGATGACAAAATCGTGCTTGTAAAAGTACATTTTGAAGATTGGTTCTTTTACTTGTCAAAACTGCCATTCCCATAAAATTTTAACATTTAAATAGTTAAATCATTTTTTTTTAACGGAAACACTACATATATTTCGTTAACCAAACTGGTAAACCAATTTATGTTGCCAGAAACCTATCACGCCCCTCTTTAACAACAACTTAACTGAAAATGGAAATACTAAAAGCTGTTCTAACAAGAACTAAGTCAAAAATAGACACAACCTTTAAAAACATAAGATTCCCCGACAGTAACATACTGGAATCCACAAATGAAGCTATGTACTATATGCTAAATTTGGGAAATGGCGGAAAAAGAATAAGACCGGCCATTGTTTTAGCCATTGCAGAGGGATTTAATGGGAATCGGGACCAAGCGTTTGAATTCGCAAAAGCAATAGAATTTATACATACCTATACCTTAATTATTGACGATATCCAGGATGATGATGCTATTAGAAGAAACGCAACAACATGCCATATAAAATATGATGTAAATACGGCAACCCTTGCCGCTTCAAGGCTCTTTGAAGAAGGGTTGTACCCATTTCATAAATATTGCGAAAACATCGAACTTTTTCGAAAACTGAACAATCAACTACATAAAGGCCAATGTGCCGATTTAAATGCCGAATCCTGGGATGAAGACATGTTGTCGGTACAGCATTTACGGTTTATACACTCAGGAAAAACAAGTGCGCTCATTCAAATGGCAATTTTAGGAGGATGTATTTCCAGTGAATTGTCAGAACAGCAAACAGGCAAATTATTGGAATACGGATATTACTTAGGACTGGCATTTCAAGCAAAAGATGACATTCTAAGTAAAACCGAAACAGCTGAAGCATTAGGAAAACCTGCAGGAGACCTAGCAGATGAAAACAAGCTAACCTATCCTTCATTTTTTGGTTCTGTTGAAAACGCCCAAACAGAAGCTAACAAACTATCTGAAAAGGCCATGTCTTGCTTGGATGAGTTTGAAAAAGAAAATGTGGCTGTTCTATTGGAACTTGCAAAATTCACCGTTCAAAGGAAAAGATAATATCATCCTAAAATAACCCACCGAAGCTTTTTGACCATAAGAAAAAGAAAAACCATGATACGTTACATACCATATGTTTCATTAATTAAACCCAAATATCATGAAAGAGCTTCCAGCCCCAGAAGTAGTAACCCATTTTACCGAATTATTAAACATTTTAGACTGCTATGACACCATTATTTTTGATTTGGGCGATGTCCTTTTAAATTGGGATTCGATTCATTTAACATCGGAGACAAAAGGAATAGACGATGTAAGGAAAATGGTAAATCACCCACTATGGCAAGATCTGGAAAAAGGTCTGATCAATAGGGAATTGGCACTTACAATGTTAAGTTGCGAGCTTCAAACGCCCTATACTAAGCTAAAAGAATTGCTTGAGTTGAGTGTGGCCAGTTTAAAAGTCAACGAGCCCATGCTGGAAGTGCTTAAAACCTTGCATGAAAGAAATAAAAAAATATACTGTCTTTCCAATGTAGACCTGGAATCGTTCTCATATTTATATGCAAGCTTTGATTATTGGAAGTATTTTGATGGTATATACGTATCCGCTTTGTTGCAACTTAGAAAGCCAGATGAAGCTATTTTTCAATACCTGATCTCAAGCGCCTCCATAAACCCAAAAATGGCGGTTCTTATAGATGACAAATCCGAAAACCTACGGCAGGCGGCAAGCTTTGGAATAAGTACCGTAAAGTATGCAAAAGATAACATTATATATACCCGTATTGAAAAAGAAAACAATAGAAGCCTTCCAGATATAAACCATCATGTAATCAAAAAGAAGGCATCAGGGGAGGCCTATTTAAATGGTCGATTACGCGACTTCCCTTTTTGCAAAAGTTTTGTAAGCAATGGAGTAGCGTTAATAGGGAGTGAAGATTTTTCCAAAGAAATATTTTCCACCGCAGTCATTTTACATTCCTATTCGTCGCTTCCCAATGATATTATAGCATCCATGTCCTGTGAGATTCTTAACCATGATGGAAAAAATAAGCTACGTTGGTGTTTTTATAAAAATGAAGCCAGGCCAGAAAATTTCCCTGATGATTTGGATACTACATCGATGGTATTATCATTTCTGTTAAAGAATAATAAACTCACTAGGGAAGAGGTGGTTCCCGTAGCGGAACAAATGATAAGTAACAGAAATGAAGATGGTATTATTCAGGTGTATTTTGATGATAACAGACCTCGGATAGATGCCATTGTAGCCATAAATGTATTGTATTTAATGTATCAAATTGGATATGGGGCACGAGAAGAACTACAAGAAACTAAGGCTTTCGTATACGACTTTTTAACAACTGAAAAGTACCTTAACGGTACTCGGTATTACCCAGCACCAGATGTATTTTTGTTTTTCCTGTCTAGGTTAGTGGTCGATTTCCCCAGTAAGTTTCAGAAATTTCGTAGACTACTTATAGAAATGCTAGTATGGCGTATTGATTGTTCATCGTTTCCATTAGAACATGCTTTAAGGGTTATAGCGTTAAAAAAATTAGGAATTGTTAATAGGGCCGACTTTTTAAAATTATTGGACGATCAATTGGAAGATGGCGGTTGGCCTATGTACGGGCTTTTTATAGCACCAAGATCTAACACCTATTTCGGAAGTAGGGAACTTAGTACGGCCTTTGCTTTGGAAGCTATAAATGTAATGAGTTAAACGTAACTAAAAATTATGGTACAAATTATAATCAATAAACAAAACGATGAATTGGCATTTAGGTTGGAACGATTTGATAACTTAAACCAATTTGATCATTTACAGCGTAAAAATTATTATTCTATTATTCTACTATGCGGTATTAATTTTAATTTAAAAGTAGATTTTTCAGAATATCAGCTCAAAGGAAACCATATGATTTGCTTATCGCCATATCAGCCATTTATGATTACTTCAGATGAAGCTTGCTCTGGGTTTCTATTAAATTTTCATCCCGATTTTTTCTGTACCTATAGGCATCAAAATGAAATAGAAACAGAAGGCGTGCTTTTTGGCAATTTTCATGGCTTACCTTTTTTTAAACTATGTGAAGAAGAACTATTCTCTAACCTCATAAATCAAATTTCCAGGGAAATGGATAGGGATTACATAGCACAACACGAGGTGCTGGTTGCTTTTTTAAAAGTGTTCCTAATTGAAGCCGTGAGACAGAAAAAGAAATTTGATGAAGATACCGTGTTAAAATTTGCCGATAGACAATCAGAAATTTTGCAAAACCTGGTAGATGCTATTGAGGGCAATTACACTAAGCTGCATGCACCTCAAGAATATGCAGATATACTATGTACAAGTTCTAAAACCTTGGCAGGAATAGTAAAAAAATATTTAAATCAAACACTAACATCCTTAATAACCAATAGAATTATTATAGCGGCCAAAAGAGAGCTTTATTTAACGTCCAAACCTGTAAAACAGATAGCGGCGGCATTAGGCTATGGAGATGAATTTTATTTTAGCCGATTTTTTAAAAAGAAAGTTGGAGTATCGCCCGACACCTATAGAAAAACGGTAGGTTTTGCCAAACTAAAAGATTTACAAGCAGATCTTAAAAAAAGGAGCATCGATTAAGATGCCCCTTTCGTTTTCTTTTTCAAAGTTGTTACAATTATTTAGAAGCAAGAATATCTATCTTTTGAATAGCCGTAGCTTCGAAATCTTTCAGAATAATAGGAGCGTTTTCCATAAGGGCAGCTGCTACTTTACCCTTTAGGTGTGCATCCCTTCCAGAGTCTTCGGCAAAAGTGTCAAATATAGCATATCTTGTATCGTCTAATTTAAAAGCATACCATGATAATGTTTCCGGCTCATCATCTACCAGTTGCTTTCCTGCGTTTAGAAAATGCTCTACCGCTTCAGAGTTTCCTGCTTTGGCATTCATAATAACCAACAAACCCTTATTTTGTATTCCAGATTTGTGATTAGAGGCAATCATATTAATGGGTTTAATGTCCACGTTTACATCAAAGTTTTCCAGTAGACTATAAGCATTGGCCAAAAGAGCTTTGGCGACCTCACCCTTTAAATGCGCTTGTCTACCGGCTTCCATTTCAAATGTGTCATATATTCCAAAAGTATTTTCATCTATTTGAAAAGCAAACCAAGATATTGTTTCAGGCTCTTGAAGTACTAGTGGTAATCCACTAAGTAGAAAATCTTTAACAGCTTCAGCTTTGCCTGCTTTGGATTTCATGATAACTAATAGCCCAATGGTTTCTTTTTTTGTGTTTGTCATAATACTACTTTTTTTGGTTTTAGGAAATAGTTGAATTGAAAACCCTAGAAGCAATACAAAGACTGCCAGTTTAAAAGGAATTCTTGTTTTCATGTTTTTCAATGTTTTGTTACAGTGCAAATATGTTGTAAAAGAGAAAATCTTGGAATGGATACCTGTAACTAATGCATGGACGATTTTACACAAATGAAAACAAGTGTAAACACTTTGGCATAAATTTACCGAAATGCTCCGAATGACAATTCAACCAAGGTTTATGCCATTTAATCAATCGTACTATTTTTTATAATTGGCCAGGTATTTATTAAAGATGAGTATTACTAATATTGAAAGTAGAATACCCATAAATAGTGCAGGTATTTGTATTATTTTTTTGTATCGTAAGTCATTTATTAATACTCCCCTATTGGGGAAATCAGAAACTATATTAATGGTATTTTTTGTATTTGCTTTCTCTATGTTTACCTCAGTTTTCTCTTCTTTTAATTTTTCTATTTCTTTGAACAGCTCTAATTCTGGGATTTTTTCTAATTTATTGTTATCTGCTAAATTAATATTCGTTGTTCCTTCAGGTTGTTGTGCTTCTATAACTCTTATTTCTTTATAAAGCGATTGTAATTTATCGATTTCCTCTAGCTGCTTATTTACAATAGTATCCCTAACTGCCAAATTATCATCATTGACCTTTTTCTGAAGCTTGAAATATTCATTGTTTTTTATAGAGGTTACTATCATTTTTTGGCATTGCTTTGCAATTTCAGGTGCCGTTGCTTCTATCTGAATTTTGTGATATTCTGCATTGATTCCATCAAAGTTCTTTAAGTAATCTTCATAGTTTATGTTCTTTCGTGTAACAGAATCCAAATCTTTAATAAACTCATTAAACTGTTTAATTTTTTGTACTCTATCTATTAATGGAGTTATTTTAATACTTGTTATATTTTTTGCTGTTGACTGAGGAATATGTAATACTTTTTCCAACTCTTCAATTTCTTCTTCCCTCACCAATTGATTGTAAAATTCAATATTATCATATAGTTGGCGTACGCTGTTAAAATTAGGCTGTACAATCATGGAAGACTTATATACGCGTAATGCATTATAATCTAAGTAACCGCCAAGCCCCATACCTAATATAGCCGCCAAGCAAAACTTAAAAAAATGAACTCTAAGGAAGAGGATACATAAAATAAAAAGGTGATATATGGCTTTTAAACTATTACTAATTCGGTTACAAAACGTATTAATTGCGTTTCCTATAAGTTTGAATAGTTGTCCTAAATCTATTTCTTCTGATGTGTTTTCTTTTGTATTCATAATATTGATTCAAACTGTAAGATGCCAGCTCAATGCCATGATTGAGAATAATCGTCGTCTTTAAATAATTCCCCGAGGCCATTGAATTGTTTAAGCCTTAGTACCTCATCTGCATCCATGCCCAATGCTTCCATAATTTTTGATGGCGCCCACTCATTAATCGATAATGTTTTTACCACCTCACTTATTTCTCCTATTTGATGTTTTCCCCTAGCCCTATTATGCCGTATGGTGGCTACTATTTGTTCTGTTTTGGGAAGGTCCAATATCACAACCGGTACTTTATGGTCTAATCTATTCTGCAATACTTTACTTTTTTTTATAAGTTTCCAACGATGGTATCCATCAATTAACCTATAGTGTTGTTGTTCTTTAGTTGAAACTATCAAAGGCAGCGTAATCCCATGGTCGAGCATGGAACGAAGTAGCAAATGCTTTTCTGGAGTGGCCATTTTATTGGGATTATAGCTATTTGGCAAAATAGTATTTATAGGCACCCACAACAGTTTCGAAACAGGCTCTTTATACTGATCAAATATTTCTGAAATCTGATTGATGAGGATTGATTTCCCTTCTTTAGAAATACTTTGACTTTTTTTTAAAATGTCCAGGATATCTTGCTTTATATTCTTGTCCATTGGGCTACCTTTTGGCATACAGGGTTTCATATGTCTTTTTGGTTTGGGTAAAGCCCAAGCTGCGGCACCACCAGTCGTTTTTGATGATACATTTACATATTCTTCTCCAAGAGGGTAGCTTTCCCGAATTTTCCAATTTTAAGTTGCCCTGGTCCGGGACTAGCTCAAAAGAAAATCCGTTGTTTTCCCACCATCTGAGAAAGGTTTTTATTTTCGCTGCATAATGGTTCCTGGTGATTTCTGGCATGGACTGTAGCAAAATATAGGTGTACCTTTTCCATGTTAGACCTTCAGGAAGTACTACTTTAATCCTTCCAAGAACAGCTGTTTTACCGTAATACGCACCAAAATTAACGCCATGTACTCGCCTTACCACCTTATTCCAGGTATCTGGCTCAATTTGGTGGTAGTAAGCCAAACTTTGACGCTGGTCATCACCATAGGGTTGGCAAATACGCATTTTATGAATGGACATTCCACATAAATAAAAATAGTCATAGAGTTTATTGTACTTTATTTTTTTCTTGCCTACATAACGCCAGATATCCTCAGTTCGCCAATCGTAAATAGGATATGAAAATACCAGGCTGTTCGATGCTTGGCTCATCCAGTTTATTCCGCGCCAACCGTTGGCGGTTACCGAAAAGAACCTGTTCAAACTTTCGTCCGATCGAATTCCCAATAAACATGTGGACAACTCGCCATTTGAAAACCAATTGCCCCATTGGTACACAAAATCTTCGAATTCCATTCCATAACGGAAAAAGGGATAATAGTCCAAGTCTGATACTACTTGAGGGTGCTGTGGCATAGGACGAATCCAGTCCTTGGATTGTTCTGGGTCCCAACAGCGCCAATGGGGCTGAAAAACACTCACCGAATTTCTCAGGTTCAATGGCAGACATACCCAATGTAGGTTGATTTCTTCTGGATTTAGTGCCACTTCTTCAATATGCTCAATGGTGGTACCGTATTGTCCTTCCAAATCAACAAATAGGACATCAAGTGGCAAGCGATTTTCAGATTTGGCTATTTCTAGGGCCAAATGTAGCATAACGGTGCTGTCCTTACCGCCACTAAAGGCTACATATATCTTTGAAAAGGTATTAAATATATCTTGCATGCGCTTTTTGGCTGCAGTATGAACATTCTCGTCTAAATAGGATTTAGGCATTCCAGACTTTTTTAATTGTTGAAATAGTTTTAGCTTATTTTAAATTATTTGTTTTAAAAATCTCCTAACAGTCGATCATTTGATCCGTATTGGATACCACTATTAAGATGTTCGGTATAGAAGCGGGACCATGCCCAAATGGTTTCATGTTCTTCGAATCCATCTTATATCTTTTCGTAAATGGATCTTAATTTTTTCCGGTCTATACAATTTCTCCAATCCTTGCCCAAAGCATTTTCCCATAAAGGTTGCATTGCCATGGCCACTTCAATCATGATATCAAATTCATCATCACGCAGACCTGCACAAATTCCCTGAGGCATAACAATACCCTGTTTTTCTTGCATTTGGTTGAACAGCTTTATGCCTATGGGATAAAACTCATCAAGGTGTTGAAAAACCAGACAATTTCCGATACCGTGTTTAATCCCAAGCAAATACCCCAAACCATAACTCATGGCATGTGCCGCCCCTACCTGGGAATAGGCTATACTCATTCCCCCATGCCAAGATGCCATCATTAATTTATCCCTGGATTCTTCAGAGGTCAGTTTACCAAGAAACACGTCTTCACAAAGCTCAAGTGCCTTCTCACCATAGCTTTGGCTAAAAGCGTTTAAATATGTTCCATTAAGGGATTCTATACAATGTATAAAACAGTCCATTCCCGTGTAGAACCATTGTTCCTTACAAACACCTCGTGTAAGATTGGGGTCTAGAATTACCTGATCAAAGGTCGTGTGGTCAGAATTGATTCCCAATTTCTTTGCAGGTCCTGTCAATACGGCCGTTCTGGATACTTCCGCACCAGTACCGCTAATGGTGGGGATACCTACGTGGTATATGGAAGGTTTTTTGACCAAATCCCACCCCTGATAATCAGCTGAATTGCCCCCGTTTGTCAACACAATGGACACTGCTTTTGCTAAATCCAATAAAGTACCTCCTCCTATACCAATGATACCGGATGGAAGCATTGGGAACTCCTTTCGGATTTTTTGGACCAATGCATCAACTTGTACCGTTCCGGGCTCCACATTTGCGGAAATGAAAACAATTTGGTCATTGTATGCCAATGGAATATTTGCAGCTATCTCGGACTCTTCGAAAACATCATCCACAAAAAAAATGAATGGTGCGTCTTGATACTTTCTTTTGGGCAACAAAACCTCACCCAATTGATTAAAACTATCTCTTCCAAACATTACTCTAGGAACCATGGGAAAGTTCCGATACCTTTCAACTTTTCGTCCAATCACTTTCTTAGCAGCGAAAAGGTTTGCAATTCTTCTTTAATTTGACCCAAAAACATTTGTTCCTTAGTCATATCGGATATAATGCAATGAAAAGCAATTGCTTCTTTATTGGAGTCGTATATGGCCGAAGCGCTAATCCAAACAATTTTCATCGACCCATCTGGTCTTGTCATTTCCAGCTCAAAATCATCAATATGGCCCTTGAGCTCTACAAGCTCAAGCATAATCATAAATCTTTTTTTATTGTAATCCGATAAAAAATCATCGACATTTAATGTTTCTTCCTCGTTATTTCCACCTCCCATTAATTCCATAAACTTGGAATTGTATCCCAGAATTCTTCCCACAAGATTTAAAACGATGTAACTTTTTGGTAAAGTTTGAAAAATACTCGTTTCACTCTTGTCCGTTAAATACAACATTAATTTATCCAAAGTTGAAATATCCTTACTCATAATAATTAGTTCTTAATGGGTTTAACAACTGCCAATGCTGGTAAAAGAGGGGTAAGGTTTGCTTCCCAATATTGAATCAATACTTTCAACAAATGGGTAAGATCTCTATAATCATCCGGTTTGACCATATAGCCCGCGGCACCGCCTCTATAACATTCCATGGCAGTTTCAGCACACTCTACCGTAGTTAACACCACTATAGGGATATGGCTGTACCAGTCATTGGAAAACTTCATTTCTTTGATAAAGTTCAAACCATCCATGACAGGCATATTAAAGTCAACGACGATAACATCTGGCAAAAAGACTCGGGAACGAATCAAGTCAATTGCCATCATCGGATTGTCCAAAGTCCTGATTTTATGGGATTTGACAAATTGACCAAGAGCCTTTTTCAATATCATCAATTGGACTTTGTTATCGTTAATAAATAAATAATTCATGGCTTTCCGTATTTCTCGATACACTATGGTATCATTTCATTAAACAATGGCACGGCATTTAAAATGTCATGTTTGTACCTATTTGAAATCAAGGGCCGAAATTTGTTCAAACCTTTGATATGTACGCTATTGCCTACTATTCTATCAACCTTATTGATATTGACAACAACAGATCTATTTATCCTATAAAATTGCTTTGGCAACACTTCCAATGCGGCCTGAAGTGTTTGTCTGATCAAATGCTTTTTGTCAGATAAATACACAGTGATATAATTCCTGTCGCTTTCCAAACATAGGATTTCACTTAAATGAAATTTAATGAGCGAATATCCTTCTTTTAAAAAAAAACCATCCGTATGGCCCAGTTCATACTTTCTTTCCAAATCTATATCCACGACAGTATTTTTGTCCCCCTTTAGAAAATTGCAATTGTTATTGCTTTCGGCCACGGTCAGGTCGTTAAAATCCATAAAGGGGCGAAAGAAAATTCGATATAGATTGACCGCCATATTTCCTTTTTGAGTTACAATATTTTGTGTAATACTACTGTAGAAGGTTATCTTGGATTTATATCTATGAAATAAGTGATAGCAGACGATATCATCCCTAAGTATGCTGAAAAAAAAATAATCTATCAGAATAAAATCATATCTATTCTCCTGTTCCGATAACCACATGTCTTTCCAGCATAAGAAAACCTTATGTCCACCAACCCCGTTATTTCGCAAGTCGTCCAACAACGCGATACACTCTTTTTTTTCTCTTGTTAAGATTGCGACTCTATCTCTCATAAAGGCTCATTATCTTTTTGAACAGTTCCAATATCCCCATACTCCGTCTCTTCCCTTTTTTTTAATCTCTTGGTACGCACCGTTGAAATGATCCACAGCCCTGTATATACCAATAAAGCAATTATATAATTTTCCAAAACCGCTTATATTTCACTTTTCTATATTGCTTTTTATAAAATGTACTCTTGGACAAATACATAACTCAATTAGCGATCAACAAAACTATTATCCTTTTCTACGCTGGCACATAGATGATTTTCTGTTTGCCATGGATAATTTCTTCCACTGTCGCCACTATCTTTTCTTTACTCACCTACCCGTGAAAACTATGCGAATCACTTCTGTATCCACTATCTTTTACAGACAGCCACCTCACAATCAAAAAGGTGCACTTAAATGACTATCACCAACCGAAACACTGCGAAAAGATTGAACCTAACTGAACTAAAAATGACTGCATGCAAGAACCACCGTCTTTTCGCTCTCTCATCTCACTTGGTTGCTTTTTTATTGACATATAATTCAGGCTACAAACCTCTGGCACTCCCTTTATACACGTTAGCGCTTATGCGCTTCCAATTCAAGGAATTGGCTTTTTTTTTGTAAATGCGCACATGGCTGACTCCCAGCTTTTGTTTGGTACCATCATCATTTTTCTCATAGCCCCCATAACCACAACAGAATCATTTCCAAATACATCTACGTTTAATCCCGATAAATCATCATTTGTTTTCCCGCCATCAATATCCGCTCCCATCTGAATCCAGTTCCCAGAATCATTTTGGTAAACACGTACATAACCTCTTCTTTCTCCATTACCATTGTCCATGTAAGCTCCTATGGCAACAATGGCGCCATCATTGGACAAACCCACACTCCATCCTGAAAAATCACCTGTTACTTCCCCATCAATATCCGCACCTACCTGAACCCAATTTTCGGAAATATTTCTATATACACGGACATAACCAGGCCGTCCTATTCCTTGATGAGCCCCTATGGCAACCATGTTTCCATCACCGGATAAACTTACACTTGCACCAAAATAATCTTTTGCTCTCCGGCCATCGATGTCGGAACCTATCTGGGTCCAAACTCCTTTACCATTTTTATAAACACGGACATGCCCAGAGTTTTTGCCGTTACCATCATTGAAAATAGCCCCTATGGCCACAATAGTACCATCATCAGACAAGCTCAAACTATAGCCAGACCAATCCCCAGGAGCCTCTCCATCGATATCCGAACCCACTTGGGTCCATGCACCAACTGCATGCTCATAAACGCGCACATGTCCCGAATTTTTACCGTTATCCCCATTGATAACAGCCCCTACGGCAACCATAGAACCATCGCTTGATAAGTCAACACTATAGCCAGACCAATCCCCAGCCCTTTCACCATTGATATCCAAACCCACTTGGCGCCAATCCCCAGAGTTGCTTTTATAAACAGTCACATGTCCTGAATTTTTACCGTTGTCATTGTTATGATGTGCTCCAATGGCCATAGTCGTTCGGTCATCCGATAAGCTCAAGCTATATTGGGAAAAATCACCCATCACCTCGCCAATATCAGCTCCTATCTGTGATTGACCATATCCAACTAAACTTATCATCCCCAATAGGATTGTGGGCATGTGCCATAATTGACGCATTCTTTTTATTTTAATTGCTAACAACGAAGATCGATTCTAATCCATTCTTCATAGAATAAAAGTGGTGATTCATGTTAAATTGGGGACTAAATATCGAATACGTGGGACAAGTGAAATAGATTTCTGCCAGCAATACATTTAGAGCCAAAATGTCAATGGTTTTGATAGAAGTACTAAAGAGTTTAATATTAGGATTCTGTATTACAAAAGGAACCTTTTTTAAGACCACTATTTATGACTGAATCATTAACTTTAAATAGCGAAAGCCAATTTGACGTACTGCCCTCACTTAGAGTTCACAAATCGTCAACAAAAAAATAAAAAATTAGCAAACACCTCACTCGTGCTAACCTTCGAACGATAGGTTCAAGCCCCAGTCAGGTCACCAAAAAAGTTAATAAAACCAAAACCCTGCCCATCAAAAAGATGGGCAGGGTTTTATATTTTTTAAAGATAGTTTAGCATGAATTATTGAGAAATTCTTAAAAGGCCTTTGGCACAGTCGTACCAAAGGCCTTTTTAAAAAACTAAACTAACTCAATATACTTAACCTTCTTGTCTTCTACTACTCAATCGCAAATCAATACCCAGGATTCTGGGTAATTATTCCATTAGTTGCTAGAATTTCGGAAATAGGAATGGGAAACACATAATAATTGGCATCTATAGTTTCTCCCATTTCCGCATCCACGGTACCTGTTCTTACCAAATCGAACCATCTATGTCCCTCAAAGGCTAATTCCAATCGTCTTTCATCTAGAATAGCCTGTTTAACTTCGGCTTGTGAGCTTATTGTCCCTGTCAAGCTATTTAAGCCTGCTCTAGTTCTTATGTCGTCCAATAGCGGAAGTACCGTTGAAGCAGGAGCACCATTTTCATTTAAGGTTTCCGCATATAACAGGATAATATCCGCCAATCGAATCTCTATCCAATCGTGATCAGGCCCTAAATCACCTTCTTTAGGAAACTTTATAGCTGTCAATCCATCATCGTTAAGTGTCACCGCCCTTCTTAAATCGGTACCGCCACCGTTGGCATCACTGGCATCAAAAGCGGCAACCAAATCTTGGTCAACTGGAAAATCTGATTTTGAATCATCTCCAACAAACCAATTCCAAAAACGGGAAGCTGGACTATATTCGTCGACTATTGAACTTACTATCTGAGTTGAAAAAATAATCTCAGAATTCTCAACTTCATTTTGTGCACCAAAAATTTCGTCGAAGTTTTCTTTTAAGCTGACTCCCGCCGCTCCAGCTCCTTCCACAACAGCTGCTAGAAATGGTTCTGCACTGGCATAATCACCTCTAAAAGCATATACCTTGCCCAGTAGGCTTTGAGCGGCCAATCCAGATGCTCTTCCTTCAAAACTTCCAATATTTAAAGCTGAGATGGCGTCTTCCAGATCAGGGATAATCAAGTTATCATACACTTCCGAAGCTGGTTGTCTCTCCAAGAAAGAAGTATCTCTATAATCTGGATCTGGAGATAAATTTACCGTGATGTCCCCAAAAACCTGTACGAGCTTGAAATAAGACAATGCCCTTAAAAACTTGGCCTCACCTATCTCGGTAGCATCCGAAGAATTTTCGATGACGATGTTTGTACTTAATATTGACCTGAACAACGCAGTGTAAAAAGGCCCAAAAAAATCATCTTCCATGGCTGGAAGACCATTATCATATTCATCAAATTCAGTGTATGGTGGCTCAAACATAAAGGCATTATCCGACCTGAATTCACCCATTATGGCCATGGGTGTTACCGCACCAAGTTGATAATAATACGCTGCATTCAACACCTGACTAAAATCCGTTAGGGAATCCGCCCTAGCTATGTTAGGTGGAGCCTGATCTAAATCATCACCACATGCTGTTATCAGGAACAATAATCCGATTGATAGTTTATATATTGTTTTCATTTCTCTTTTTCTTTAAAAATTAACGTTCAAACCAAGTGTAAAGCTTCTAACTATTGGACTTGCACCTACTTGCGCTCCATACGTTGTAGGCCCTAGATAATCATCGCCCTCAGTCTGTACACCTTCTGGGTTGTAAGAGGTATAATCATCACCCCAGAGGTACAGTAAGTTAGTGGCCGCAACGTACAACCTTACATTGTTTACGCCCACTTTTCCAGTAAGTTCTGGATTAAGCGTATAACCAATCGTAAGGTTTCTAAGTGCTACGTATGAGGCGTCTTGGATGTAAGCATCGGTCTGAAACCTTTTACCAATATAAAATTCGCCGTTATTATCGGCGATACCATCCTCATTGGCATCAAAACTATCTACTAGCCTGCCACCAAATTCAGATCCATAATAATGAGGGTCGATATTGTAAACCTCACCTCCATGAGCACCTTGAAATTGGAATGACATATCGAAAGCTTTGTAATTAATTGAACTGTTCAAACCCCAATAAAAATCTGGTGTATTCTGACCAATTTTGACCAAGTCCCCACCATCTTCAACAGTTCTGGTATTATCAATAACCCCATCACCATTTTGGTCCACCACATACGCTGTACCTGTATTGTTATTCGGATTTCTTGTACCATCTTCCAAGTAGATCATTTCAACGTTTCCAATGGTCTCCAATCCCCACATTTCACCGATTTCGCCGCCTACATAATTTCTAAATACCGGACCTCTACCACTTTGACCGTAAACAGTTTGTGGCAATTCAGTTAGACCACCTAAATCTGTTATTTCAGTTTCAACCGTAGCCAAGTTAGCTCCAAGGTTCCACGAGAAATCTTCATTGTTCACTACTATTGCATTCAATTCAAACTCGAAACCGGAACTTCTTACATCACCAGAATTTATTACTATAGATGGCGTACCCAGTACTTCCGAAATACTTTGATTAATCAAAATATCCTCAATGTCAGAAGTATAGTAATCCACACCCAATCGAATACGGTTGGAGAAGAATCCCAAATCAATACCATAGTTACGCTCCGTATTGGTTTGCCATGTCAGATCTGGGTTATCCACATTATCTGGAATCAAGAAGCCAATCCCATAAACTGTGGGTTGTGGCTCTAATAATCTTAGGGCATCATATGACCCCAAGAAGGAGGTGGTTCCCAAAGAGCCCGTACTAAATCTTGGCTTAAAAATACTTATCCATTCTGAAATTGGGTCCCAAAATGCTTCATTATGAAGATTCCAACCCACAGAAAGCGCTGGGAATGTTTCGTATCTTTTATTTGCCCCAAAACGTGAGTCTCCATCCCTTCTTAAGGATGCAGAGAACAAGAAACGATTGTCGTAGGTATAGTTGATTCTTCCAAAAACACTTTCTCTTGCCCTGGTTTCTTCTCTTTCCGTTACCGTAATATTTTCAGGTTCGAACAAGTTGAAATTTTGTATTTCCGTATCCGGGACATTAGTACCCCTTAAAGCTGTGCCTATAAATTTATTGGTTTGAAATTCAAGACCCAATACAGCAGATACGTCATGTTTACCGAAGGTTCTTGCAAAGTTCAAGGTGGTCTCGCTCAATACTGAGAACTCTTTTAAATCTGTTTGATTCATGTAGGTTTCCGTAGACCTTGCCCTAGAATCAAATCCCAATAGCCGGTGTTCATAAAATTGGGTGTCCCTTAAATCCCCACCCAAAACGGTTTTTATATTTAATCCCTCAAGAATTTCATATTGCACATAAGAGCTAATATTACCAAAAAATGTTCTTTCCCAACGTTCGGTGTTATCAAGTTTAGCCGCAGGACCTGCATCACCAGAACCACCAATACCATTATTCGCTCTACCATAATGCCAGTCCTGTGCAGCCATTCCGGGCTCTAACTCATAAATACTACTTGCCTCGTATGTGGAACCCCTATAACCATTATCAAACGAAGCAAGACCCAAAGCTTGCGCTTGCTGGTCCAACTGTTGAACAAAGGCAATGGACTCTTCTGTATGGTAAATAGGATGAACGCCATATGCTCTTAAGAGATCTCTCATTTCATGACCAAGGATGTCCCTATGAGATGTGAAGCCATTGAAACTAAGTCCCGCCCTAAACTTCTTTCCAAGTTTAGCATCGATATTCAAACGGGCGTTCAATCTTTCAAAACCTTCGGTAATGATGACACCTTCCGCATTTTGATAACCCAATGAGGCAAAAAAGTTCACATTTTCTGAGCCTCCACTAGCGCTAAAGTCATGACTCATAATACTACCATTTTGAAAAAGCCAATCTTCTGAACTTATCGCACCCGGTGAATTTTCATAAGCATTTAACCTATATTCTACAAAATCGGGATCAATTTGGGATAGGTCCCAATTCCCGGCGGCAATTTCCCTTCTCGATATCTCTGCCCACTCGGGCCCTGACTTGAGAATATTGTCTCGATACTTACTTGAGGTACTGGTAAAGGCATTGTAACTAAAACTTACTTTACCGGATTTTCCTTTTTTAGTTGTAATCAAAATCACACCGTTGGCACCCCTAGAACCATATATAGCGGCAGAAGCTGCATCTTTTAACACCTCCAAGCTTTGGATATCATTTGGGTTGACGGTTGCCAAACTTCCTGAAATTGGATATCCATCAACAACTATCAATGGATTTGAATCTCCAGATATGGATGATGCAGCCCTAACCTGAATTTTAGGATCGGCACCCGGTGATCCATCTTGATTTTGGATTAAAACGCCTGGTAATTTACCGGCCAATGCATCATCGACCCTAGTAGCCTGAATACCCGCAATCTCTGATCCATCTACCTTGGCAACGGCCCCGGTCAATGAGGATTTTTTTCGCGTACCATATCCGATGACAACCACTTCGTCCAACACCGAGGTGTCCTCCAATAATGTAATATCCACTGTTGTTTGGTCGGTAATTGTAACTGTTTTCGCTCCATATCCTATGTACGAGAATTGTAGCGTTTCCCCACTTGAAACAGTAATGGCATAATTACCATCAAAGTCAGATTGAGTACCTCTTGTAGTGTTCAATACTATAATGTTAGCCCCTGGTATGGGTGTATTGTTCACATCGGTAACAGTACCCGTTACCGAAATTTCTTGGGCAAATAGCTGTATGTTGACCAGCAACACCACAACCATAATTAGTTTCCTTGTTAAATTCATTTGTTGTTCCGTTAATTTCAAAAGTTTAGTTAATTGCATATCCCTGTTGGGAATGCTTACAAATCCGTTCAGCGTTCCACATTGAGTCTACAAATTTCAAGGAATCAGATTACTTTTGAATTCGTCTAATTTGCATGCATATAATGTGTATTTGTTGAATCATACTCCCCTCCTACAAGAAGTAATCAATAAAAGGATAGACGTGCACCTATTCCTTTTTTATGCAAAATTTAGTTTCATAGAGATAGAGGTTGAAGTTGTCTGATTATTATTATTGTTTTCATTGGTTTTCCAAATTGGTAAACCAAATTGGTAAACCAAATATATGTTATCAAAGGGTTAAAAAAAAATCATTTTAGTATTTAAATGTTAAATTTTTAGGGAATTGATACTTTTGTTAAACATTATTGCTAAATGATTAAACAAAGTTTATTTATCGAGACAATAATTTCACAAAGTCTTCACGAATCTGGCAAAAAATGTCAATTAAAATCACAGTATTTTCGCATATTCTTCACAGGAACAAATGAGTAGGGCATCTACTTTTTTCAGCATTATTATTAATGTTTTTTTATTTCAAATACAGTTATTTCTTAATAAAATGATATTTATTATTGCTATAAACCGGAGAGAAACTGAATTGGATTTTGTGAAGGTCATGGCTATTATTTTAAGTTTAATGCAATAGTAGTACTTGGACAAAGTTTTTTGGGCAGTCCCATGAATTCTGCAATCCTCGAAAAGTAAACTTTAACTGATTGTTCTTTTAAATGCCCAATAACTTATTTATGAAAGTTTGGGAAAAAAGCGGTGTATTAAAAATTGGTTTACCAGATTGGTTTACCAAAAAAATGTATATTTGTAACAGTCTCTTGTACTTAACCACAAAGGTGAACGTAAGACTATCGAATACCCTTTTTAACTTTTGAAAAAGACACGAACAATAAGAACTTTTGAGACATAACAACAACAAATCAGATTAAAACATGCCGAAAAAATTAGTGACCTTTGGTGAAGTAATGATGCGTTTATCCCCTCCTGGATATTCCAAATTTGCACAAGTATCCTCTTTGGAACTAGTCTATGGTGGTGGTGAAGCAAATGTTTCAATTTCTTGTGCCTATCTAGGCATGAAAGCTGCGCATGTGACCCGGTTTCCCAATAATGCTCTTGGAAAGGCCGCTACGCAATTTTTGCGGAAGCATTGGTTGAGTACTGAACATGTTATTTATGGCGATACCATGATCGGTAAATACTTTTTGGAAAAAGGAGCTGTTCATAGATCGAGTGAAGTAATCTACGAAAGGGAGAGGTCTTCTTTCTCAGCAATAAAACCATCAATGATCAATTGGGAAAATATACTCAGAGATGCAGATTGGTTTCATTGGACCGGAATCACCCCAGCTATTTCAGAAGGTGCTGCCCTATGCTGTTTAGACGCCATTAAAACGGCTAACAAAATGGGTGTCAAAGTTTCTGGAGATATCAATTCACGGGACAACATGTGGAACTATGGCAAAACTATGCAAGAAGTGATGCCAGAATTGGTACAAAATTGCGATATCGTCATTACAAGTAGCCGTGGAATTCATGAGCTGTTCGGTACAGGGGAATCGAAAGATAAATTTCGCGCCGCCGCCGAAAAACTTATGGACAAATTCCCAAAAATCAATAAAGTGGTGGGAAAAACCAGAAGATCAGTAAGTGCATCGCACCAACAAATACATGGTAAAATCTGGAACGGGTGCGAATACATAAAAACAGAGACCCTAAATATTACACCCGTTATTGACCGGGTTGGCACCGGCGATGCTTTTGCGGCCGGTTTAATCTATGGATTATTGCATTATGATACTGATGAACAGGCCTTAAATTTCGCATCTGCAGCATGTGCACTTAAGCATACTGTTCCTGGGGATGTAAATTTGGTATCATTGGATAATGTTACAAGTTTGATGGACGGAGACACTTCAGGAGCAATAAAAAGATAGTGCCTCAGTTCCTGAAATCTACGAAATAAAAGACTTCTTCATACTATGAAAAGTACTGATCCAGTTAAACGAACAACTATTCAAAACTGATTGTACAAGGAATGCCTACAACACGTTTTTCTAATTAAAAATAGAAAACAACTATCAAATTCAATAACTGGTATCATCCAATTTGACTCTACCATAGAAAGTCTTGCACAAAAACACAACTCTGTAGCAAACAACTATATTATGTAATCCTAATACCTTATACTTCAAAAGTTTTGGACGTTTGAATCTATCAGCACTGAAACATAAAGTTGTAGCGTATTCTATTCTTCTTTGATTTTATCATAATCTGACTTTAAAATTTCACATTAACTTCTAAAGCTATTTGGAATCGCTTCATCATAAGGCAAATAGCTATATTTGAGAAAATACAGATCAATTTAAAATATGATTCCCTTAAAATTTATCACTAGGCTCAAATCATTCCTACATATCACTTTTATATGGCTTTTCGCCCTTGTTCTAAGTTGTTGTAAAACTGAAGAACATGAAAAAGAAATAGCAGTCTACAACAAACATTGTGCAAGTTGTCATGTGGCCCCTAAAATTAATGAACTACCAAAGGACATCTGGAAGAATGCTATTCTTCCAGATATGTTTTCTCGGATGGAGGTGGAAAATATAAACCAAAAGGAGTATAAGGGACCTTTTATATCAGAAACAACCGATTTTAAACCCAGGATTAGCATAAACGACGTTTTGTTGCTTGAGCAATTCATCCTAAACAATGCCCCGGATAAACTGGAAATGAATGAGATTCCAAAAATGGAGCAATTAGATGATTTTGAACAGATTCCCATCGCCCTTGATAATCAAAATGGTGCCCTCATAACTTATTTGGATTACAATCATGATGTTTCAAAACTATACTTTGGAACTGTTTCAGGAACGCTGAATACCTACGATTTCAGGAGTAAAGAAATAAACAATGTGTTTCAAGGAGAAACACCTGTTACCTGGTTTAATCAAAGAGATACTATCAGCTATGTAACTGAAATTGGATTATTTGACCCTTCAGAATTAGAACGAGGGGCCATAAGCAAGATAGGCAAAAGGAATACCCAGAAAATATTGGAAAATTTCCATCGCCCTGTACATACCGTCGTTCAGGACTTGAACGGTGATGGCAAAGATGAGTTGGTAATCAGTGAATTTGGAAATGAAACAGGAAAATTATCCATGTTAGTAGAGCGTGATACATCCAGGTTTGAAAAGACCGTGCTTTTAAACCAATCAGGCTGTATCAGAACCATTGCCAAGGATATGAATCATGACGATAAGCTTGACTTGGTCGTTTTGACATCACAAGGAAGAGAAGGAATTACAATTTTGTACCAAAAGGAAGGGTTAAGGTTTGAGGCGGAAAATGTTTTGAAATTTAGCCCTGTATATGGGAGCAGCTGGTTTGAACTTGTCGATTACAACAATGATGGTTACATAGATATTATTACGGTAAATGGGGACAATGCCGATAAATCATATGTACAAAAACCTTATCATGGCATGCGCATTCATCTCAATGATGGAAATGGCAATTACGAAGAGGCCTATTTCTATCCCCTAAATGGAGCAACACGAGTGGCCGCGGCCGACTTTGATGAAGATGGGGATATTGATTTTGGATTGATTAGTTCCTTTCCAGATTATGAAAGGGCTCCACAAGCATCCTTTGTATACCTTGAAAACATAAACTCCAAAAAATTTGAGTTTAAGACCAAGATTTTAAAAGACCCGGATGCAGGACGATGGTTTTTGATGGACGCCGAAGATATTGATAACGATGGGGACAAGGATATCATCCTAAGCTCACTGACTTACACGTTTTCACCAACACCTGAAGATTTGTTAAAACACTGGTCAGAGAACAATGTTGACCTTATGGTTTTAAAAAATGAATTGAAATAGTTAAAATTAATTAGAATATTTATGTAAGCCGCTTCTTTGTAAAGAGCGTTCATCATATCCTTAATTTATTCGATCATTTCTTCTATGATAACATTTTTCTATTCAACAGAATAGATTTATGGGAAAAGAAAATAGTTCTCAAAAGATTACTTTACCGTGTCATGCTTAAATGATAAAATAGTATCAGAAAGTATCTTGGGTAAAGATTAATTTTCTATTGTCAAATTATGAGAATAAAGTTGGGTATGAGATTATTTTATTTCGCATTGATATTGTTCACTCTAGGTTCTTGCACAATGAACACAGCTCTTGAAAGACAGCCAAATGTAATTCTCATTCTTACGGACGATCAAGGTTGGGGAGATTTAAGCTACCATGGCAATACCAATTTAGCCACACCCAATATAGATTCTATAGCGTATAATGGCGCTGTAATGGAGAACTTTTTTGTACAACCGGTCTGCTCACCAACCCGGGCAGAATTACTCACCGGACAATACCATCCCAGATTAGGGGTATATTCCACTTCAGCAGGTGGTGAAAGAATGAACCTTGGGATTACCACTATGGCGGAGGTCTTTAAAAGTGCAGGGTATGCAACAGCCGCTTATGGGAAATGGCATAACGGAACCCAACCCCCTTACCATCCGCTTTCCAGAGGTTTTGATGACTACTATGGGTTCTGCTCTGGTCATTGGGGCAACTATTTTGACCCAATGCTCGATCATAATGGCCAGATTGTGCGAGGGAATGGGTTTTTGGTGGATGACTTGTTCGATCATAGTATGGAATTTATCAAAAAGAATCAAGACAATCCTTTTTTTATAATGCTTCCAGTGAACACCCCGCACAGCCCCATGCAATTGCCCGAAAACTACTGGAATAAATTTCGGGACAAAGAATTAAAAATGACGTATCATGGGATTGAAGAAGAAGACCAACAGTTTACCAGGGCAGCATTAGCAATGGTTGAGAATATTGATTGGAACCTAGGACGCTTGACCAATTACCTAAAAAAAGTAGAATTAGATGAAAATACAATTGTCCTTTTTATGTCCGATAATGGGCCAAATGGGTGGAGATGGAATGGCGGAATGCGTGGCAAAAAAGGATCTACGGACGAAGGTGGTGTTAAATCACCCCTATTTATCAAGTGGCCCAATAAAATTGTTGCAGGAACCAGCTTCAAGCAAATTGTAGGAGCTATAGATTTATTACCTACACTGGCCAATCTAGCACAAGTTCCCTTAGCAGATTCCTTGGATTTAGATGGTATCGATTTCAGTTCTAAGTTAATAACCGGACAGGACAAAATTGTCGATAGGGTCATTTATAACCATTGGCAGGGCAGCACAAGTTTGCGCACCCAAAACTATCGCTTGGACATGGAAAATAGATTGTATGATATGGACAGCGATATAGGACAAACAAAAGATATTTCCGAAAGTGCAATGCCTTTAAGAGATTCTCTAATAACGTTGAAAACTAAATGGGAAAAAGAAGTTAATATAAAGACCCAACACAAAGAAAGGCCTTTTCCAATAGGTGCGCCCGGTTATGACTTTTCCCATTTACCAGCTAGGGACGGTTTGGCCCATGGTCATATAACAAGAAGTAATCGTTGGCCAAATGATTCATTTTATACAAATTGGGAAAGTTTAAACGACTCGATAACATGGGAGGTCGATGTTTTAAAGCCCGGGACTTTCGAGGTGTTTTTGTATTACAGCTGTAAACCTGAAGATGTTGGAGCAACGATCCAATTGAAATTGCATAAGGAAAACATAAGCACTGTAATTAGCGAGGCCCATGATCCGCCGCTCATTGGTATAGAAAAAGACAGATTTCCCAGAATGGAATCATTTGTAAAATATTTCAAGGAAATCAAAATGGGTGAGATTACTGTACCGAAAGGAAAGGATCTGTTATGTTTAAAGACCATAGCCATGCCAGGAGATGGGTCAATAGATTTTCGCTTGTTGAATTTCAAACGGAAGAAATAGTGTTTTCTACTAAAAAGAAGGGTGTAACTTTAAGAGCTTTGACCAGATTCAATTTAACCAATACGATTACAACATATCTAAACCAACTATGAACAGAATAACTATAACTATTGTTTCTATCTTTTTCTTCGCCACTTATCTAACATTTGGACAAGGATTTAAAAATTTTGTAAAGGTGGATGGCAACAAATTGATGGATGGAAGTAAAGAATATCGTTTCATTTCCTTTAATGTGCCCACACTCAATTACCAAGAAGATGAAATGGGCTATACAGAAACCAATCCTTATGCCCTACCCAACGAATATGAAATGCGCGATGTATTTGCCACCATTAAAGAAATGGGAGGACAGGTTATTCGTATTTACACAATTCCTGTGAAAAATACTGGGTTTCCAAAAAGTGCTCCAACCTATGTGGAAGCTCCAGGAAAGTTCAACGAAGCTGCTTTTAGGGTAACAGATAAAATGCTTCAACTTGCCAACGAATATAATGTACGTATCATTTTTTCATTGTTGAACAATAGACAGTGGATGGGCGGTCGTCCAAATTATGCTGCATTTCGAGGAAAAACTGCTGAAGAATTTTGGACAGATCCTCAACTTATCATGGATTTCAAAGAAACCTTAAATTTCGTCATCAACAGAAAAAATACATACACGGGTATAAAATATAAAGATGATAAAGCCATACTTTGCTGGGAAACAGGCAACGAACTCACTAGTCCAATAGATTGGACCGTCAACATTACACGATACATTAAGAGCTTGGACAAAAATCATTTGATCATGGACGGATGGTACAGTGATGATCTTGATAATCCCTGGGTACGTGAAGCATCATTGAATGAATGGTCCATCGATATGGTATCATCCCATCATTACGAACGCAATGCCATGGATATTAAAAAAAATATTCAAAAGAATATCGATATTATCAATGGCAGAAAACCATATTTAGTTGGTGAATTTGGTTTTGTAAGTACTTCAGGGGTGGAAAGTACATTAGACTTTGTTATCAAAAACAAAAGTGTTTGCGGAGCCTTAATCTGGAGTTTAAGACACCATAGAAAGGATGGAGGATTTTATTGGCATTCCGAACCTTTGGGTGCCGGCGTGTTCAAAGCATATCATTGGCCCGGCTTTAATTCTGGGAATGCATATGACGAATACAACTTATTAAAAATGTACAGGAGCAAAGCATTTGAGATCCAACAAATAAAAAAGCCAAAAATTACTGCACCTGAAGCTCCTGAACTGTTACCCATAAAAAATGCATATTCCATCAGCTGGAGAGGATCAATGGGTGCAACTGGCTATAACATATACCGTTCCAATTCCGTCAATGGCACTTGGGAAATGGTAGGTTATAATATTTCGGACGCTGATGTTCCATATTTTCCATTATTTCATGATGAAACGGCCAAATTGGGTCAATCCTATTATTATCGGGTCAGTGCCATAAACGAATCTGGAAGTTCAGAAAAGTCCAATATCGTTGGACCGGTGACCATAAATGAACTGGCAAAAATTGATACCATGAAAAATTTAGGGGGTGTTGAAGATAGTAGAGCTATACTACCAACTATGGGCAATGATCGCAGTTTCAAGGAAATTAGAAATCGTTTGGCCGGAGATTATGGCTCTCAACTCATCTATAAAATTCCTGGCAGCTTAGAAACATTTAAACTGTACGCATTTGAAAAAAAACGTTTTGCATATCTGTCTATTCATGGCTCCATGGATGGAAGTACATGGGAAGACCTAGAAGTATTCCCTACCAGTTACACCAACAATGAATCCAATTATGGCTATTGGAAACCAAAAATCTATAGCTATTCTGGCAATAAGGATTACAATTATATAAAAGTATTTTTTAAAGGAGGTAAGGCAGAATTGGCACGGGTAGAAATATTGTATAAATAGTATTTGATTATCTGATAGGCAATTTTTGATGGTATTTTAATACATGCTTTGTTTGAAACTATCTGTTATATCTCAGCTAGTTGCTGTGCCAGTAATTTTTCATGCCTTTTTTAGTATTTAACAATTTGCATGTTTTTAGTCAGCATTAACCAATGAATAAGGTTGAAGGATACTTTTTCGATTTTTACTTTATACAAAAACGTCCAGCAATAATACCATAGCTATACCAACCACCCCAACAATAGTTTCCATAACAGTCCACGATTTAAAGGTGTTCTTTAAACTCAAATTGAAATATTCCTTGTACATCCAAAATCCAGAATCGTTCACATGTGAAAACATCAAGCTTCCCGCTCCTATTGAAAGTACCATAAGATTGGGGTTGACCCCTGCCGTAGTTACCAATGGAGCTATGATACCGGCCGTAGTTAGACCTGCCACTGTAGCCGAACCTAAACTTACCCTAATTATGGTAGCCATTATAAAGCCTAACAATAGCGGGTTAATATCCCATCCACCAAGTAAATTAGCTATATCATTACTTACACCGCTGTCTATAAATATTTGTTTGAGAGCTCCGGCCCCGGCCACGATCAAAAGAATCATTGCAATATCCTTCACTGAATCGGCATAACCCTCCATAATAGTCTTCATCTTTGTTTTTTGACGAATACCCAGCGTATACGTTGCAATGAGCAATGAAATCAACATTACCGCAATGGGGTCGGCCAAAAAAGCAAAGAGACTTTCCAATTTCGTATTCCCAGAAGATAAATAAGGGAGAACGGAGGCCCCCGCCAATAAAAAAACAGGCAATAAAGCTGTTGCAAAACAAAGAATCCCGTTAGGCAAGTTTTCGTTTGAAACCGGTTTGGGCCTAAAAATTTCCAAAGGGTGTGACTCGATGCCCCTTAGCGTTTTTGCGAAAAAAGGCCCAGCAATAATCATGCAGGGTATGGCTACAATAAAACCATATATCAAAGTAATACTCAAATCAGCTCCAAAAAGATCTACCAAAGCTGTAGGTGAAGGATGGGGAGGTAAAAAACCGTGTGTCACCGATAACGCAGCCAATAAAGGGATACCAATGTATACTGCTGGTAACTTAAACTGGTAGACCACCGAAAAAATCAATGGGACCAACAGTACAAAGCCAACATTGTAAAATAAGGGAATTCCAACAATGAACCCAGTAATCATCAATGCCCATTGTATGTTTTTTTCTCCAAATGCCTTCATTAAAACCTCTGAGATTTTTTTTGCGGCTCCGCTATCGGAAATGATTTTTCCGAACATAGCTCCCAGACAAATAATAATTGCCAAAGAACCCAGCATTCCACCTATTCCAGTTTCCAGTGACCGCGAAATATCGCCAAGTGGAATCTTAAGTAGTATTCCTGCCAAAATGGAAACAATCAAAAAGGCAATAAACGGGTTTATTTTACCCCATGTTATCAATAAAATAAGAATCAGTACGCAAAAAACTACTGTTAGTATGGACATGTAAATGCTTTAAGAATCGGTTATTCTTGTATGATGGACCTTATAAAATCAAGACTTTTGGGCACCTGTTGTACTACATTTGAAGATTCATCTTCAATAAGCATATATTCTACTTGTAATGCTTTACCTTTAGTTATCAAGGCTTTTACATCAATCATTCCTGTACCCAAAGTGACGTTGGTTTCAACGTCGCTATGTCCTGTATCGTTACCTATTGTACCTTTTTTCATATCTTTTAAATGCATTAGTTTAAACTTTGTGGGGTACCTCTCAAAAAGTTCCATCGGATCTTCACCACCATACTGTACCCAGTAAACATCCATCTCAAAATCAAAGTTTTCTGCATTTTTGGCCATGTAATCAAATAAAGTCCCGTCTTTGTATGGTCTAAACTCATACCCATGTGGATGGTATACCAGTTGCAAGCCCTGCTCCTTTAATAATGTACCAGCACTATTGAAGACATTTGTGGCATTTTCAATATCTTCAAAAGTGAAATCATCGCCGTCATGGGGTATCCAAGGACACATAACATATGAAGCCCCAAACGCTTTTGCTCTTCTAACCGCTTCTTGGGGATTGTCCATTAATTCATCCATATTCGTCCCAACGCTTACCACATCCAATCCGTTATTCTCAAGAAGTGAAATAAATGCGGTTTCTTCCATACCATAGGTATTCTCCCCACCTTCAATTTTTGTAATACCCCAATCACGTATCATCTTTAACGTTCCTGGAACATCTTTCTCGAATTGATTTCTAAGGCTGTACAATTGGATACCTATTTCTTGGGATGCTATTTCGTTCGCAGGTATAGTTATCATCAAAAAAAAGAATGCTTTTAGTATATGTTTTTTATACATCGATATATATTTACGTAATAAGATTTCCATTTTCATCCCATTCGGCAACAGTACCCCTTGTGCTTTGATCAACACATTTGGCCAGCCACGCTTCATCATAAGACACGTTATATTGGGCCAAGACATCATCGGGAACACCATTCCAGACATTGGGCATGTTACCCTTATATCCAAGTTCTTCGATACCTATTTTAGTAGTGTAATATCCGGTCAGTGTAAGATTTCGCATCGTAGAAAAAAACTGGATTTCCAATGGACGTTCTTCTTCAGGTATTGTAACATCTGGATAGGCAATGGTATCCAAAATGGATTTTTGTTGTTTTTCGGTTGCCAATTTGAATGTACTACCGTATTCCGTGTTGCTCTTATGGTCAAGCCACATAAGACCGCCGCGTAAGGGAACTTGTAATTCGGGAATATCTTTTGCCATAAACTCAATAAAATCTGGAACTTTGGCATCCGTAGCACTATGCAAATCTTCACTAGCCGGTAGAATTAAATCACAGAGAACCATCAGAGTACCCATTTCATGTTCATTAAAGAAGGTTTGACCCAGTAATTCCTCATCCGATTCTTTCTCTATAGGTGTTCTTCCATAAACATATGCTTTTTCAGTAGTAGGCGAATCGGTGACTTCTATCGGTTTGGGATTACACCCATGAACGACCAATCCACTGGCTACACTTCCGAGCAAAATAGACTTTAAGCTTTCTCTTCTGTCCATACCTTAGATGTTTTGTTGTTTGAGTTGCTCAACGATATAGTCAGACGCTCTCCACGAAAGCGCTAAAATGGTCCATGTAGGATTTTTATCTGCTTGGGAGACAAAGGGACCTGCATCAACAATAAAAACATTTTCAGTGTCATGTAACTGTTGGTATTTGTTGACTACCGAAGTTTTCTTGTCATCACCCATTCTGGTAGTCCCTACTTCGTGAATAATTTTACCAGGGGCCAGTATTCCATAGTTTTCTTCTTTCCCAGGTTTATCACCTAAAGGTTCAGCACCCATATTGTGCAGAATTTCTTCAAAGGTATCATGCATGTGTTTTACTTGTTTCACCTCATGATCTGTCCATTGGTAATTGAATTTTAATACGGGTATTCCAAATTCATCGACCTTGGTAGTGTCGATTTCGCAATAATTACTCTTCTGTGGAATGGATTCACCCCTACCAGAAAAACCAAGAACGGATCCATAGTATTTCTTCACGTCCTCTCGCAGACCATTTCCGTATCCTCCAACTTTTAAACCAAAAAATTTGTTGAATTCGTTGGGATCAAAACCAAAACCATAGCTTGGCATTCGCATTCCGCCCCATATTTCTATATGGTACCCCCTAGGGAAATCCAGTTGCTTATTGTCTAACCACCATGGTGTATATACATGCATTCCACCTACTCCATCTTCATTGTAAGTTTTCCTGTTCATAAGCTCCGGAACAAAACCTGCCCTTCCGGTTCCCGTGGAATCATGAAGATATTTCCCAACAATATCACTGCTGTTACCTAATCCGTTCGGGTGTTGTTTGCTTTTCGAGTTTAGCAAAATCCTTGCAGAACTACATGCAGAAGCGGCCAAAACCACTACTTTTCCTTTTAACTTGTATTCTTTTCTATCCTTTTTGTCAATGTAAGAAACCCCTGTTGCCTTACCTTCTTCATCAGTGGTCACTTCCCTTACCATACAATTTACAAAAAGGTCTATTTGCCCGCCATTCTTCTGCGCTGGAAAAATAAGGCAAGTTCCTGCTGAAAAATCTGCATACACTTGGCATGCTCTTGAACATTGTCCGCAATAAAAACAAACTCCTCTGTCCTTGTTGATTCTTTTGGTAAGCATGGACATTCTTGAAGGATATACGGGAATATTGGATTTTCTGGCTCCCTTAATGTAAAAAAGCTCATGCAATCTAGGTTTTGGAGGAGGAAGGAAAAAACCATCGGGATCATTTGGCAATCCTTCATTGGTACCAAAAACACCAATGAGTTTATCCACTTTATCGTAATAAGGTTTTACATCTTCGTAACCTATGGGCCAGTTATCCCCTAAACCATCCTGATCTTTTCGCTTAAAATCCTTAGGACCAAATCGAAGTGATATCCTTCCCCAATGATTGGTTCTACCGCCGAGCATCCTTGAACGAAACCAGCTAAACTCGCTTTCTTTTTCATTGGTGTACGGTTCGCCTTCAATTTCCCAGCCTCCATATGCCGAATCAAAGTCACCAAAAGGTCGAATGGTATTTGCTCCCCTTCTTGGAGATGCATATGGCCATTTCATCTGTGTCATCTGTTCAGAATCTGCAGGGTCAAAAAATGGACCTGCTTCAACCACAGCAATCTTCAAACCAGCCTCTGATAATATTTTAGTGGCCATGCCTCCACCAGCTCCAGAACCTACTACTATAACATCATAGCTTTCGGAAGATTCAATTATCTGCATTTTTTTCAGTAAAATTTATGATAAAGTATAAAATTTAGAAATCTATTTTTATAAATATGTAGATTTTGACAAAAAGCGTTATGGAATTGAAATTAAATGATAATGCAGCCGTTTTATAAGACCCTTTTAATCCCTAAGAAATCTTCGCGGTACTTGGTTGGGGTACACCCTTTACTTTTCTTAAAAATCCGATTAAAATTAGCGATACTGTTAAACCCCGTACTGTAAGCAATTTCGGATATGCTCTTGTCTTTTTCTATCAGCTGTCTTGAGGCATAACCAATTCTTATATCATTTAGATATTCCACAAAAGTCTTACCTGTTCTTTTCTTAATAAATCTATTAAAAGAAACCGTGCTCATATTTAACAAGTCGGATACTTCTGAAAGTGAAACTTTGGAGTCATACTTTTTCTCGATGAATTGGTGTAACCTTTTTAACTTTTCACTATGCTCATAGTTTTCTGGTTCCACCGATGTAGTGGACAACATTCGCTGGTTTCTGGAAATAGAAAGATCATATAAAATTGAAAAAATCTCCAAAAAATAATCCATACTATCCAACTTTGACACCTTCTTGATTCTGGATTCCAAAGCCAAACAGGTATTCCTGGAAAACAGAATACCATGATTGGCCCTTTCAAACATTTCTTTGATCGGCTTCATAATGCCCCTATCCAAAAACTCAGCTTGAAATAGATTGTCCTGAAATTGAATGGTGATCTCCCTAATCTTTTTACTCTCACACGTATGCTGTTCCCAGACGTGATAAAGATTTGGTCCGATCAACACAAGGTCCATATCGGCGATCTCCTCCATACTATCACCGACAACTCTCCTAACACCCGGGGCATTACAAATAAAATTTAGTTCATACTCTGGATGGTAATGTATGGGATAATCAAAAAACTCCTTGGTGCGATCAAAAACTAAAAAACTGTCTTTGGGCGACATTTGGATGATTTCCCGATGTGGTTTTTGAAAGATATGTGCCATAGTAGCAATTATACAATAGAATGATAAAATAGTATTGATTAAAAGTGTAAATGTAATCTATTTTTGAACATACGTTTAATGTATAAAAACATTATTAAAATTATATTTCTTTAAAAATAATAATGCCAAATTTATTTTTTTATCAAAAAAATAGAGTTTCAAAAGATTTTAGTCTTAAAAATATTCAACTCAAAATCTTCAATGCTTTCTTATATGCTTATATCGTATTACTGTTATTATCATTCATGTCATGTAAAAGTGCGCTTCAATCATCTGCAAGACATATTGAGTTATGTGATTTAAATGCACATGAAAATGCAAGGTATCTCATGGCTCGAATACAGGAAATAGCTAAAACAGGTTATGCTTTTGGGCACCAAGATGCAACAGCGTATGGCATAGGGTGGAAAAATGATGGCACCCTTCATAAAAGCGACGTTAATGAAGTTACTGGAGAGTTTCCCGGTATTTATGGATTTGAACTGGGACATGTTGAGTTGGGTCATGCCCAAAACCTAGATACGGTTAACTTCCAGCTAATGGGCGATTTGATTAAGACTGCATATGAAAATGGTGGCATTACTACAATAAGCTGGCATCCCAATAATCCAACAACAAGAAATAGTGCATGGGATACAACGAGCACTATTTCCAATATTTTGGAAGGAGGGATTCTAAATCCAAAGTTTAAAGGTTGGTTATATCGATTGGCGGGTTTTCTAAACTCTTTAAAAACAAAATCAGGCAAACCTATACCTGTGGTCTTTCGGCCATACCATGAAATGAACGGTTCTTGGTTTTGGTGGGGAAAAAAAAGCTGTACTCCAGAACAGTTTAAACAATTATGGCGAGAAACTTTTGAAGTTCTTACCGAAGATTTTGAAGTTCACAATCTTATTTATTGTTATGCCACAGATGCGGTGGAAGATACAACCGAGTACATGAATTATTATCCTGGAGATGGTTATGTAGATATGCTTGGAATCGATTTGTACCACAAGAAAACAACTGAAGAGTATATTCAACTACTTAATGAAAATCTGGACATGCTTGCTGAAATCGCAAAAGAAAAACAAATGCCTTTTGCTCTGACAGAAGGTGGTCTGGAGGGTGTAAAAGTTGTAGATTGGTGGACAGAAGTTTTAGATAAAAACATTTCAAATAAAGGGCTGTCGTGGGCATTGATGTGGAGAAATGCCTCTTTAAATCACTATTTTGCTCCTTTTGTTGGACAAAAAAGCAGTGAAGACTTTATAAAGTTCAAAAATCTACCCCATGTGCTTTTTTTAAAAGAGATAGAAAAAATAAGATAATCAGTATTTTGCGTTAATGGAAAAACTAAGGTATAAAGAAAAAATTGGATATGGATTTGGTGATTTTGCCTCTTCCATGTTTTGGAAAATGTTTGGAGTATACCTTCTTTTCTTTTACACGGATGTTTTTGGCATATCTGCAACAGTAGTGGGAACCATGTTCTTGATTACAAGAATTTTTGATGGAATCAATGATCCGATAATGGGGATCATAGCCGATAAGACAAATACAAAATGGGGTAAATTCAGGCCTTATCTTTTATGGATGGCGATACCATTTGGGGTTTTTGGAATACTTACGTTTACCACACCAAATTTTTCCATATCCAGCAAGATTATCTATGCATACGTCACCTACTGTATCATGATGGTTGTTTACACGGCAATTAACGTTCCATATGCTTCTTTAATGGGGGTTATGACCTCAAATCTGAAGGATAGGACTTCGCTGGCATCATTTCGATTTGTCTTTGCTTTTGCTGGTAGTATCTTGGTTTTGGCCACCGCAGAGCCTCTGGTCGATTATTTTGCTGCCACTGATGATTCTGAGAGCACCCAAAAAGCTTGGCAATACACGATGGCAATCTATGCCATTATTGCAATAGGGTTCTTTATCGGCACTTTTTACCTTACACGGGAGAGGATTCAGCCACCAAAAAATCAAAAAACAGCTATAAAAACCGATTTAAAAAACTTGGCAAAGAACAAACCATGGTTCGTTTTGCTTGCTTCTGGTATTTTTTCTTTGATTTTTAACTCCATTCGTGACGGATCGACCATTTATTATTTCAAATATTATTTTAAGACTCAAGATGCTTTTCAACTTCCCATTATAGAAATAACAATAACGTTTAGTACGTTGTATTTAGTCTTGGGGCAAGCAGCTAATATTCTCGGGGTTATTATGGCAAAACCTGTTTCGGACAGTATTGGAAAGAAAAAAACTTTTATCGGGGCAATGTTGATAGCATCCTTACTAAGTTGTGCTTTCTTCTTCCTGGGTGAATCGGATGTTACCTTAATCTTTGTTTTCCAATTCTTGATAAGCATCTGTGCCGGTATTATCTTTCCGCTACTTTGGTCCATGTATGCAGATATTGCAGATTTTTCTGAATGGAAAACAGGTAGAAGAGCAACGGGATTGATCTTTTCATCATCGTCCATGTCACAAAAAATGGGCTGGACCCTTGGCGGCGCACTTACAGGTTGGATATTGGGGTTTTATGGATTTGAAGCAAATACTGCTCAAACTGAAGCAGCCCAAACAGGAATTCGATTAATGATGAGTTTCTTACCTGCGGCAGGGGCTTTACTATCGGCAATTTTATTAATTTTTTATACTCTGGATGACAAGCTTATGTTGAAAATCAACAGAGATTTAATCAAAAGGAAAAGCGAAAATGAAAATAATAACAATCAATAGAAAATGAAAACCAATACCACTTCCCAAAAAAAGGAACTGTTTTCAAAACTATTTGAAAATTACAATGATTTAGTAAGTAGAAAAAACATCCCCGAAAAGCACTCTAATGGCATATATACAAAATATAAGTATCCTATTATCACTGCCGACCATACCCCACTGCATTGGCGCTACGACTTATCCCCCATTACAAATCCAAAAGCATTGGAACGTATTGGAATAAATGCCACATTTAATGCCGGCGCCATAAAATGGAACAGCAAATACGTATTATGTGTTAGAGTGGAAGGTAAAGACAGAAAATCATTTTTTGCATTTGCCGAAAGTGATAATGGTATCGATAACTTCAAGTTTTGGGATAAGCCATTGGTCCTTCCTCAAAATAAACAGGCTGACATCAATGTGTATGATATGCGCCTTACCCTTCATGAAGATGGTTATGTGTACGGATTTTTCTGTACGGAAAGAAAAGATCCCAATGCGCCCAATGGTGATACTTCAGCAGCAGTTGCAAATGCAGGAATCGTTAGGAGCAAAGACTTGAAGACCTGGGAAAGACTTCCCGATTTAATTTCCAGTTCAAGTCAACAACGTAACGTAACCATTCATCCCGAATTTGTAAACGGCAAGTATGCCATTTATACAAGACCGCAAGATGGTTTTATAGAAACAGGTTCTGGAGGAGGAATAGGACTAGGATATATTGATGATATCACGAACCCCGTTGTTAAAAATGAGCGAATTTTAAACCCAAAAAGGTATCATACCGTCTATGAATTAAAAAATGGCCAAGGTCCTTCTCCTCTAAAGACTTCCGAAGGATGGTTGCATTTGGCGCATGGTGTTCGAAACACTGCTGCCGGGCTAAGATATGTTTTGTATATGTTCGTTACCGATTTAAATGATATTTCGAAAATCATATACCAACCAGGAGGTTATATTATGGCGCCCAGCGATGATGAGATTATCGGTGATGTTGGGAATGTACTTTTTGCCAATGGATGGATAATGGATGAAAATGAAGATATTTTCATATACTATGCCTCTTCGGATACCAGAACCCATATAGCAAAAGCAAGATTGGAAACGCTTTTGGATTATTGCAAAAATACACCGCCAGATGGTAAGACTTCTTCAGGATCTGTACAAAATATCGTGAATCTCATCGAGAAAAACCAAGGGCTTTACCAACCATTATAAATGGAAAAAATAACCCATGATAACGAATTGCTCTTATTTCAAGAAGAAGTAAGTACCGAGCTGCAATCCATTTTGGATTATTGGCAAGCACATTCCAAGGATGACCTTTATGGTGGATTTGTCGGAAAAGTTGATAATTTCAATAATGTCATAATCAATGCGCCGAAAGGAATCATTTTAAACACAAGGTTGCTTTGGACCTTTTCAAGAGCTTGTAACTTTTATGAAGACTCACGCTATGACAATGAATGCCAAAGAGCCTTTGATTATTTGTTGGATAATTTCAGGGACTATGAATTTGGAGGGGTATTTTGGGAATTGGACCATCTAGGAAACCCTTTGGAAATGAGGAAGCAAATCTATGCCCAAGCATTCTGCATTTATGCATTATCAGAATATTACAGATATTCTAAAAATTCAAAAGCCATACTTTGGGCTCTCGAATTGTTCCGGCTTATAGAAGATAGGGCATACGACAAAGTCAATGGTGGATATATAGAGGCTTTTGATCGTAAATGGAAGTCTATTCCCGATATGAGGCTAAGTGAAAAGGACCTAAATGCCCCTAAAACGACAAATACGCATCTACATATCCTTGAAGCCTATACCGTGTTGTATGAAATGACGGGGAATCCAGCAGTAGAAAACGCCCTTACCAATTTATTGGAACTGTTTCATGGAAGAATTTTTGAGCATAACAATCATATGAAACTGTTCTTTACAACCGAATGGAAGAAACTATCTACAGAGATATCCTTCGGCCATGATATCGAAGCCGTTTGGCTTATGCTACAGGGTTCAGAAATACTACAAGATAAAATACTTCTAAAACGGACTAAGGAATTGACTGTCAAAGTAACCAAAACCTTTGTCAATGAAGCACTGGATACAGAATTCGGAGTCATCAATTCTAAAGATTCCGAGACACTGGAAATAGATTGGGACAGGCATTGGTGGCCACAGGCAGAAGCAATGGTCGGATTATTATACAATTGGAAAATCACCAAAGACCCAAGCTATTTTAATATTTGCAAACAAATTTGGTCATTTATAACAAAACATATCATCGACCATAAACATGGCGAATGGTTTTTTAGGGTCGATCGTTATGGATCACCCTGTCTTAAGGAAAATAAAATTGGTCCTTGGAAATGTCCATACCACAATAGTCGGGCACTTATAGAAATATTGCAATTACTCCGACAAAATTAAACTGCTGGAGAACCGATTTTTTAAATTAAGCTATCCTTTAAACCTCTTTCTCAAACACCTATTGAGATCAATGGCTTAAAATCAATAATTTCAGTATAGATAATTTATAATATCATTTATTTTTTAACATAAAATTATCAATATTATCATAATGTGATAAAATATGATAATCCATCAGTATAGCATTCCAATACATTTGTTAAATAATACTAATTGATGTTTTATCAACATTTTCTTAATGTAATGGACATTTAAAAAACTAATTAACTAAGCAACAAAACTATGATTCAAAAAATCACATTTAAATTGTTGAAAATACCGCGAAACACTAGGATTTCCCTAAACAAGGTTTTTTTAATGATTATTATGCCCTTAATTTCTCAGATATCCTTGGGCAATTACAAAATAGAGAAGATACCGACTTCGGAGACATTGTTTCAATCTACAATAAGCGGTACCATTACAGATGCTTCAGGTCTGGCTTTGCCCGGTGCCAGTATTGTCGAGAAAGGTACTACGAATGGCACCCAATCGGACTTTGATGGAAATTTCACCATTAATGTCGGTGCCGATGCAGTTCTGGTAATCAGTTATGTAGGCTTTCTCTCCCAAGAAATAACAGTAGGGAACAATTCCACGATCAATGTTGCATTACAAGAAGATGCCAATCAGTTGGATGAGGTTGTAATTACAGGATATTCAGCCCAAAGTACCAGAGATATAACTGGTTCGGTCTCAACGATTAAATCTGAGAACATTGCGGCGACTGCCCCTACAGGGTTAGAGCAAGCCTTGCAAGGCCAAGCTTCAGGCGTTGTAGTGGGGAGTCAAGGTGGGCCAGGTGGATCTGCTGCCGTAAGAATACGGGGCTTTGGAACAATCAATGGCAATGACCCCCTATATATCATAGATGGTACACCGACAGGGGCAGGACTTAACGACCTTAATCCAAATGACATTGAATCCATACAGATTCTAAAAGATGCCTCATCAGCGGCAATTTACGGAAACAGAGCTGCTAACGGTGTTATTATTATAACTACCAAAGGTGGAAAAAAGAATAAGAAATTGTCATTTACGGCCAATACATATGTAGGAGTGGATTTTATTCCCGGTTCTGCATTTCCAGACTTGGCCAGTCCCCAACAGATAGCCGAGAGTGTGTGGAGGGAATTTACCAATACAGGGGCTACACCGAGCAACCCACAGTTTGGTTCTGGTACTTCGCCTACATTACCAAATTTCCTTATTCCACAAGGAGCCTCAACTGCTGATGAAAGTTCCTATGACCCGAGCTCAAGGGCTACATCCATTACTAGGTCAAATCCGCAGGGTACGGATTGGTTCAATGAGTATTTCAACACTGCAATTACCCAAAGTTATGATATAAATGCTTCTGCAGGTACAGAAAACTCTAGCTTTTTTGCATCTATGAGTGTTTTGGACCAAGAAGGTGTGGGGTATGAATCTTCATTCACCAGATATACTTTACGCGCCAATTCATCTTTTGATATTACGGACAAATTTAGAATAGGCGAAAATATTACGGTTTCTTATTCAGATCAAATCACTCCTCCAGGTTCAGATGTCAATAATGGTACAGTAGCCAGTTTGTATAGATTGCACCCATTGATTCCTGTTAGGGACGTTGGAGGTAATTTTGCCGGGTCTGGAGTTGGCGGATTAGGTAACGGGAACAACCCTATAGCTATTGCAGACAGAAACAAGGACAACGATAACTTAAGTTTTAGGGCATTAGGTAACGTCTACGCGGAAATGGACTTGATTAAGGGCCTTACTTTTAAGACCAATCTGGGGTTTGATATTTTTCATTTCAACCAAGTATATTTCCAACCTCCACAACTTGAAGGTGAAATATTTAACGAGAGTACCTGGTTATCAGAACGAAATGATCTTAGTAGAACATACACATGGTTTAATACTCTAAACTATTCCAAGGCCATAAGCAATAGCATAGATTTAGATGTTTTGGTCGGTACAGAATTTAACAAAGTGAATTTTAGAAGCACGACTGTAAATAGAGCGGATTTTGATGTGTTTACGACGGACGTACGCTTTTTCAACAACGCCAATGGCGAGTGGGGGGGCTATGGTACCGGCGGAAGGTCTGCTTATTTTTCATTGTTTGGCAAAGCCGATGTCAAAATAAAGGATAAATACCTTTTGAGTGCTACGATCAGACGTGATGAAACATCATTGTTCAACACCAATAAGAGAAGTGGTGTCTTTCCATCGGGAAGTATCGGTTGGAGAGTAAGTGAAGAAGACTTCCTTAAAGACTCGGAAATTCTAACAAATTTATTATTTAAAGCAGGGTATGGCGAAGTTGGAAATAATGGGGGGATAAGAACAGATGCCAGATCTACCACACTTGGGCCTAATGTTGGAAACTACAACTATCCCAATTCAACTACCAGTTCAGATCCAGGTGTAGGGATAGACTTGAGAGGTAATCCAGATATTGGCTGGGAAACCACAAGAACCTTGAATGTTGGGTTTACCTCAAGATGGGCGAACAGCATCAACTTTGATTTAGATATCTATAGTTCCACAACAGAAGATATGTTGCTTGCCGTTCCAGAAGATCCTACGCTCTTAGGGAATATTAATATTGTACCTGCCAATTTGGGAGAGATGGAAAACAAAGGTTTCGATGCCTCCATAGCATACGACAACTATCAAACCGATAAAGCGTTTCAGTACAATTTAGGGTTTAATATTTCTGCTTATAGAAATGAAGTGAAGTTTCTAGATCCCGATAATCCCGATAGTTTTATCAATGGTGATGACTTAAGAGATCAAAATCCAACAAGAACACTGTCCGGTCATCCCATATCTTCCTTTTTTGGAAATACCTGGGCCGGTATTGAAAACGGAAGGGTTGTCTTTGATGAATTGGACGAGACAGGAACCCCGGTTAGAGGTGTAATCGGAAACCCACACCCAGATTTCACCTATGGACTTACATTCAATGGAACGTACAAAAATTTTGATGTTTCATTGTTGTTTCAAGGATCTCAAGGAAACGACATCTACAACTTCAATAAATACTTCACGGACTTCAATAAATTTATTGGAGGAAGAAGTTTAAACTACGTCAACGAAGTAGGACTGCCAGCCGTAACACAAGATGCAACAATAATAAATAGGGAAGCTGCTGCATCCACATACTATGTTGAAGATGGTTCCTATTTGAGGATGAAAAACATCGTTATTGGCTATTCACTTCCTCAATCTATTGTCGAAAAGCTAAGCTTGCAAAAATTCAGGGTATATCTTCAAGGCAAGAACTTGATAACATTGACCAACTATACAGGTCTTGATCCTGAAATAAGTTTGAGGTCTTTCGCAGGCTCAGTTGGGCCTCCATCCCTTACACCACCAGATAGAACTGATCCAGGTACCAACTTAACGTATGGGGTTGACACGGGTGTTTATCCAATCAACAGATCTATAATTATGGGCATCATGCTAACATTTTAAAAAAAAGCACTATGAAAAATATTTTTAGACAATTTTTGATTTTCGTTTTGATTGTAAGCTTTTCCTCCTGTAAAGAAGAGCTGGACATTCCGCTTTCATCATTGACCACAGATGATGTTGTTCCAAGCACAGCTTTAGCTGAAAAATTAGTGGTTGGAACATATGCTGGTTTGGAAATGCGAAGGGAAGCTGCAGCTTCAAACTGGACTTTTGGAGGTTGTGCATCCGATGATGCCTTTAAGGGAAGTGAACCTGGAGACCAGTCGGACATCACCCAAATGGAGATTTATAATGTAGCTGCCGACAATCCTTATGTAAGAGAAAGATGGAGAGGTCTTTATGAAGGGATTGCCCGAGCCAATGCAGCTATTGGCGTCGTAAATGGCGGTTTGGAATCTGGGGCTATAGAAGAAACGGTCGCCAATGCATTTTTGGGCGAACTACGGTTTTTAAGAGGTTTCTATCATTTTCAATTAAAAATGACTTTTGGCAACGTGCCGTATATTGATGAAACTGCTACCGAAACCCCTCCAAATGATACGGATATCTATCCAAATATCGAAGCAGATTTTCAATTTGCAATAGATAATTTAGACCTTGAGGCGCAACGTTATGGAGGAGCAAATCAATGGAATGCTAAGGCGTATTTAGCTAAAGTGCATATGTACCAATTGGATTACGCTGCAGCTAAACCACTCTTACAAGATATTATCGATAATGGGCCATATAGCCTAATGCCCAGTTTCCATCAAAACTTCAATTATGCATTTAACAATAACAGCGAAACTGTCTTTGCCGTTCAATATGCTGTAAATGATGGTGCCGGAGCTAGTCAGGACAATGGCAATCAAGGCGATGAACTAAATTATCCCCATAGTGCAAGCCCCTTTGGGTGCTGTGGGTTTTATCAACCAACACATGATTTGGTCAATGCATATTTGACAGACGCCAATGGTCTCCCATTGACAACACCACCTTCTAACCCGGCAGATTATGTTGCTAACGTAGATCCTTCTGACACTGTTGCAGGAAGCCCTAGAAATGTTCCGACCGAAGATGGTGAGGCAGGTACTTCCGTTTTTGCAGAAGAAACCAGAAATTTAGATCCTAGATTGGATTGGACAGTTGCCAGACCTGGCATTCCATTATTCGATCGTGGAGATTTTCTTTTGGCTTGGTCCAGAGATCCTGCTGCAGGAGGTCCCTATTACAGTAAAAAACTTTTATGGTCAGAAGCAGATGACGGCTTGGCCAGGGTTGCCGGAGGATGGGGACAAAACATTAGTACCATTCAGACCAATCTTATTAGGTATTCCGAAATATTGCTATGGAGGGCAGAAATCGCTGCTTCAGAAAGTGATTTGGGCACTGCACTGGCTTTGGTAGATCAAGTTAGGGCCAGAAATGTAGACCCCGACAATTGGGTAAAAGAAAATGACGGTGTTACCAATGCCGCTAACTATGCCATTGGCCTTTATGCGGACAATGGAGGTTTTGCAGACGCCACTTTTGCCATGAACGCTGTAATCATGGAATATCGACTAGAGACTGCAATGGAAGGACGTAGGTTCTTCGATTTGGTGCGAAGAGGTATCGCCAAAGAAGTTTTGGACGGTTACACATCTCGCCCACAGTTTAGGTCATATCTGGATGGAGTAACATTTCCCGAAACCCGGGGAATTTATCCCGTACCCCAAGAAATTGTCGATTTGTCCGCTGGCGTCATAAAACAAAATTCATATTAGTTTAAGTTAAGTTTAATTTCGAGTTAGTAGAAAACAGGGGGTAGTATCCCTGTTTTTTACTTTTGTAAAAAATCAACGATGAAAAAAAGGATACAATGGGTCGTTTTATGCGCAATGATGATTTTTTGTTTTTTTGCTTGCGAAAAAACAAATAAATCGAACAGGATATTTAAAAAGTTGAGCAAAAAACATACTGGGATTCTTTTTTCAAATACCCTCACTGAAAATGATTCCCTCAACTATTTTACCTATCCTTATCTTTATTTAGGGGGCGGGGTTTCGGCTGGCGATATCAATAACGATGGTTTGATCGATCTGTATTTCACGGGAAATATGGTTGAAAACAAATTATACCTCAACAAAGGAAATCTTCAATTTGAAGACATTACTGTTTCTGCCAATGTTGCTGGTGATTCGCGTTGGTATACGGGCAGTACCATGGTCGATGTCAACAACGATGGATATTTGGACATTTACTGTTCTGTGGCTGGTAGATTTGAACCAAAAACAAATCAACTCTTTATAAACAAAGGGGACAATACTTTTTTGGAAAGCGCTGAGGATTATGGCCTGGCAGAAAATGGAAACAGTATCCAAAGTACATTTTTTGATTATGACCGTGACGGCGACCTTGATGTTTACATAGCAAATTACCCTTCGACATCGTTCAACGCACCAACAAGTCATTATTTGTTCAAAATGAATTCCCCTAGGAATATCGAAACTGATAAATTACTTCGCAATAATGGTGACAATACATTTTCAGATGTCACGGATGAAGCCGGTTTACGGTCGTTTGGATTGTCATTGAGCGTAACCGTTGGGGATTTAAACAATGACGGTTGGCCAGACCTATATGTCTCGAATGATTTTAGCTCCCCAGACTTTCTATATCAAAATAACAAAGATGGAACGTTCACTAATATTATCAAAAAAGCTACTAAACACACTTCCCACTTCGGTATGGGTGTTGACATTGCCGATTTTAACAATGATGGCCTTTTGGATATTCTTCAAGTTGATATGGATGCTGCGGATAACAGAAGGGCCAAAGCCAATATGGCGAGTATGAACCCAGGGTTGTTTTGGGGAAATATTAATGCAGGATTTCAATACCAATACATGCATAATACCTTACAGTTGAATAATGGAAATCTTGTTGATGGAATTCCAGACTTTAGCAATGTTTCAAGAATGGCAGGTATTTCATCCACAGATTGGAGCTGGGGACCATTATTAGCGGATTTTGACAATGATGGTTTTAAGGATGTCTTCATCACCAATGGCACCCGAAGGGAAATCAATAATAAGGACTATATAAAAACACTTGAAAGAAAAATCAATAACAACGATAGCTTGTTAAAATGGAATTTAGCTTTTCCTTCTGAACGAATCGACAACTTTATTTTCAAAAATAAAGGAGATCTTACTTTTGAAAGAAAAAATAAAGATTGGGGCATTGAATATAAAGGGTTTTCAAATGGTAGCGTCTATGTGGACTTGGATAACGATGGGGATTTGGAAATCGTTACAAACAATATTGATGACTATGCATCGGTTTTCAAGAATACAAGTGCTACGACCAACAATCACCTTACCCTAGGTTTTCGTGGTCAGCCAAAAAATCATTTCGGCATTGGGGCAAAAGCTTACATATATGCCAATGGAACGAAACAACTGCAAGAGATGACACTAACCAGAGGCTTTCAATCCTCTATAGCCCCAAAACTTCATTTTGGATTGGGCAAAACGGAAAAGATAGATTCCATAAAAATAACATGGCCCGATGAAAAGATACAACTCATTATTGACCCTAAAATCAATTCGCACTTAGATATTAGCTATAAAGACGCCATTGTAAACCATAATAAAGAAGACAAAAAAACGGATTATATTTTTTCTGTTGCACGGGATTCAAGCCTAGCATTCCTCTATAAGCATGTTGAAAACTATTATGATGATTTTGAAAAAGAAATTCTTTTACCCCACCAAACATCCAAGTTAGGTCCGGGCCTTGGCGTGGGTGACCTGAACGGTGATGGGAGGGACGATTTTGTAGTGGCTGCCGCTGCACAAAATACGACTACGCTATTTTTTCAAAACAAGGATGGAAGCTTTACTAAATCGGACACAAAAGCTTTTTCCAATGATAGTGGTTCGGAGGATATTGCCATCCATATTTTTGATGCTGAAAACGATGGGGACCTGGATATTTATATCTCTAGTGGTGGAAATGAATTTTCATCAAATTCCAAGCAACTTCAAGACAGACTTTATATCAATGATGGTAGTGGTAATTTCGTTAAAAATCCTTCTGCACTTCCGGAAATGATTACAAGCAGTTCAAGAGTCCATAGCTTCGATTTTGATAAGGATGGTGATTTGGACCTTTTTGTTGGTGGCCGGCTTGTTCCCGGAAATTATCCTTCTCCAGCTGATAGTTACCTATTGGAAAATAAAAGTAAAGGTAGTAAGGTCCAATTTGTGGATGCCACTGAAAAACTAGCTCCAGACCTTAGAAAAATAGGGATGGTCACAGATGGCATTTGGACAGATTTTGATAATGACGGATGGACCGACCTTATTGTTGTTGGAGAATGGATGCCAATAACCATTTTTAAGAATGACCAAGGTTATTTCTCCAATTTTTCACAAAAACTTGGTTTACAAGATACAAACGGTTGGTGGTTCAGTATTAATGAAGGAGATTTTGATAAGGACGGTGATATGGATTACATTTTGGGAAATCTGGGCACTAATTTCAAGTACAAAGCCAATCCAGAAGAAACTTTTGATATTTATTTCAATGATTTTGATGAAAACAATACCAATGATATTGTATTGAGCTATTTTAATGATGGAGAACAATATCCCGTTAGGGGAAGAGAATGTTCATCACAACAAATGCCGGCAATAAAGAAAAAATTCAAAAACTACGAAGCATATTCAAAGGCTACATTAGAGGATATATACACAGAGAAAGTTCTGGAAAACTCCTTACATTATCAGGTAAAATCTTTTTCCAGTATTTATTTGGAAAACGACGAAGGAAAATTCACAATACATAAACTCCCTAATCTTGCACAGATTTCATCTATAAACCAGATCCTTATCGATGACTTTGATGTAGATGGAAACCTAGATGCCTTACTTGCCGGAAACTTGTATAGTTCGGAAGTTGAAACCCCAAGGAATGATGCCAGCAATGGTCTTTTATTAAAAGGAAATGGCAAAGGAGATTTTTCGCCAGTACTTACAAGAGATAGTGGGTTTTATGCTTCGGGTGATGTAAAGGATATGTCTACCATTAAAATTGCGGGGAAAGCATATATTATGGTATCTAAAAACTCCGATTACCTTCAATTTATTGAAGTTCGATAAGCAAGACTTAAGGTATAGTTTACTAACTAAAAAAAGGGAAACAGCTATTGCACTCAATAACTGGTATCGTCCAATTTGACTTTACCGTGGAAAGTTTTGTACAAAAAGAAAAAGTAGCCTGCCAATAGTGGTGCACCTATGACGACTATCGTTAACATAATTCCCAATGATTTTTGCGATGAAGCTGCGTTATAAATTGTCACACTATGCTCCGGATGTATTGTGGAAGGTAACAGTACAGGATATAATTGAAGCGCAACCAACATCAATAAAAATGCCATGGTCAACGATGAAAAAACTAAAGCGTTGGCATATTTTTTCTTGGACACAAGCCTGGGTATATTGGCTACCGCTAAAAATGACAATAGCGGTAAAACAAAGAATATTGGATTTTCTTTAAACTTATCGGTAACACCAGGAATAAATAGTAAAGTGTACAAAGAAGTGACCGCAAAGCTAATGATGAAAAAAATCATTCCTCTTTTCAATAAAAAAGTTAACCTAGCATGTAAACGACCTTCTGTTTTCAACAATAAAAAGATAGCACCTTGGGTCATAAAAACAGATAAGGTAGTCAAGCCCACCATAATGGCATAAGGACTTAAAAAAGCCAGAAATATACCGCCTTTATAGCTAAAATTCTCTCCTATTTCGAAACCTTGTACAATATTTCCCAGAACAACACCCAATAAAAAAGCAATCAATACATTGGATATAAAATAGGTAATATCCCATGTTCTTCTCCACCATTTCATTTTTTCTGCACTTCTAAACTTTATGGCGGACGAACGTAATACCAGCAACATTAAAAACAGCATGAAAGGAATATACATAGCAGATAACATAGTGGCATACATAACCGGGAATCCTGCAAATAATGCTCCACCTCCTATGATTAACCATACTTGATTGGCATCCCATAGCGGACCTATGGCATTAATGGCAATACGCCTGCTTAAATCTTTTCTGAAAAATAAATGCCATGCTCCGGCACCATAATCGAACCCTTCCAAAATAGCATACCCTGAAAATAACAGCCCAACTACCAAATACCAAAGCGTTGGATAATCTACACCTAAAAATGTTTCCATCTGTTGTCCTATTAAATAATTTCTAATGCATTTTTAGTTTCATCATACGGGCCATTCTTTATTTTTTTATTCAACGAGTATAAAAATAAAAGTAGCAATATGGAATAGACCACTGTAAATAGTATTAATGAAAATAGAATTTGATTGGATGATACTTCCTGCGAAAAGCCTTCGCTTGTTCTTAAATGTCCATAGACAATCCACGGCTGTCTTCCCATTTCGGCAGCAAACCAACCCACTTGATTGGCTATCTGAGGCAAGATTACTGATAGGGCAAAAATCTTCAGTAGCCATTTTTTGTCGAACAGTTTGCCTCTCCACCATAAAAAACTAGCATATAACGTAAGTCCAATCAAAAACATCCCAATGGAAATCATAATGTGATAAAACTGAAAAACGGCATTCACCTGCCCAGGCCTATCTTCTTTTGGAAAAGCATTTAACCCCGTAACCGGCTCATCAAAATCTTGATGTACCAAAAAGGATAATCCTCCTGGCAAACTTATGCCAGTTACTTCTTGGGCAGTATCATCTACCCAACCAAAAAGATATAAGTCTGCTGGTGCTGAAGCCTCATAGTGCCCTTCCATTGCGGCCAACTTAGCAGGTTGATTTTTGGCGACGCCATCTCCAGAACTGTGTCCAGATACCAATTGTGCCAAAGAGAATATAGTTGCTACAACCAGCGAAATTTTGAATGCTTTTTTTGATATTTCTATGTACCTGCCCTTAAGAAGATAATATGCATGAACACTTAAAACTAAAAAAGCACCGGCCAAAAAAGCGCCCTGCCATGTGTGAATAATTCTATCTACACTTGAAGGATTAAACACCATGGCCCAAAAATCGGTTACCTCTGCCCTTGCATCAAAACCTTCACCAATAATATGGTATCCTGCAGGTGTCTGTTGCCAACTATTGGCCACTACGATCCAAACCGCAGAAAACATAGAGCCCAAAAACACACCTATCGTAGAGATGAAATGCACCTTTGGAGAAACTCGATTCCAACCAAAAATTAAAATGCCCAAAAAAGTGCTTTCCAACCCAAAAGCAAATAATCCTTCTGCCGCCAATGCACTGCCAAAAATATCACCTACGTACCTTGAATATACGGCCCAATTGGTACCAAATTCAAACTCCATTATTATTCCTGTGGCTACGCCAATACCAAAGGTAATAGCGAATATCTTTAACCAAAAACGCGTTAAAATCTCATAATGCTTATTCCCTGTTTTCAAATAAAGCCCTTCCATGATAACCATGATCAAGCCTATACCAATACTTAATGGAGGATAGATGTAATGGAATGAAATGGTGAAGGCAAACTGTATTCGGGCGAGAATTTCTGTGTCCATAGCTTCAAGGGGTTTACTTCAAAGGTATTTTTAAGCACATCTAAACAAAGTAACTTCGGTTACATAAAACAAGAAATAAGAATCTTTCCATGTTAAATTAAACAAAAAAAGAGACCTATGGTGAATAGGTCTCTTCTTTGTGTAAAAAACTGGTTTTTAAATATCTTTTTTAGCTAAGTACCAAGTTACTTTTTGCACTGTATCGTCTTCTAATCTCTCATTTAAGGCATCAAGTGTTTTTGGTGGCGGCACAATCACCTTATCTCCCTTTTTCCAATCTAATGGCATCGCTACTTTATATTCATCCGAAGTCTGTAAGGCAACAAGAGCTCTTATGATTTCGCTCATATTACGCCCCACATTCAACGGGTAATACATGATTAGACGGATTTTCTTCTCCGGGTCGATAAAGAATACTGCTCTAACCGCTGCTGTTTCACTTTCGTTGGGCTGAAGCATTCCATAAAGTTTGGATACTTTCATATCTAGGTCGGCTATTATAGGAAAGTCAAAATAAACTCCTGTAGTTTCCCTTACATTTTGTACCCAGCCCAAGTGTGCATGTATACTGTCAATACTCAGTCCTAACAATTCCGTATTTAGGGAATCAAACTCATTTTTCCGGGTTGCAAAGCCACTCATTTCTGTTGTACAGACAGGTGTAAAATCTGCTGGATGGGAAAACATCACAATCCATTTATCTTTTGCAAAGTCGGATAGTTTAATTTTACCTTTTGTAGTCAGTGCTTCAAAATCAGGGGCCTTGTCCCCAATTCTTGGCATGTGCTGAACTTCTTCTTCAAAAACACTTGAATTTTCCATAGTGATATAGATTAAATTTATAATTATAATAATTAATCATAAAATTAAACTATGGTAAATATATGGGAAGTAACTTGAGTTACATAATCAGGATTTAACCAAGTTTTAACGCAATTGAAAAGATTGTTCATTTTTTTCAAAGAAAAAGGCGATATAAGATATATCGCCCCTAAACCATAGTACACATACCTGACAATAATGGCACTATACATCTTGACCCTTCAACATTTTGTTCCAGTACAAATACGGTAACATAAATTTTTTGAACATGTATAATCTCCAATGTTCTTTCGCACTATTGAATACCAACATACGCTTTAATTTAGGGTCAGGAGTAAAATTACCATCGTAGTCAAATTCGGCCAAGGTCATTTTACCATAACCTGTGACCAACGGACAGCTTGAGTAGCCATTATATCCTTTGTTTTTAGCAATTTGATCATTTATAAGCTTGGTGATATTATCGACAACAACAGGAACTTGTTTTCTGATAGCGGCACCGGTCTTCGCCGTTGGAAGCGCTGCAACATCCCCTACCCCAAAAATATTTGGGTATGCATTGTGCTGTAAGGAATGATGGTCTACATCCAACCACCCATCTTTATTTGTTAGCGATGATTCACGTACAAATTTTGGTGCAGTTTGAGGTGGTGCTATATGTAATAGGTCAAATGGCATCTCTATGATTTCATCAACGGTGGGAGATGATTTTTCTCCTAAAACATTGTCTTCATTGATAACACATTTATTCTCGTTTGGATCTGTATGTTTGAAATACACGATTTTTTTACTAGAATCAATTTTAATAGGTGAGTAGAAAGGCTTGAAATGTATACCGTAATTTCCAATTACTTTCATTAAGGTATCCCGTATCGGTTTAACACCAAATATTACACTGCCAGGGGTTGCGAAAACTACATTTGTCTTATCAGAAAGATTGTTCCTTTTAAAGTAATCTGCCGCTAAATAGGCTATTTTTTGGGGGGCTCCTCCACATTTTATAGGAGTTGCAGGTTGGGTAAAAATAGCATTGCCGCCTTTAAAACCTTGTAGCACTTTCCATGTATACTTCGGGTCAATATAATTACTGCAAGCAACTCCTTTTTCCAATGCTTCGGATAATCCTTCTATCAGTTCTGGTGCCATGACCAATCCTGGTGCCACAACTAGATAATCATAAGATATTGTGCCGGTATTTTTAGTGGTGATTGTATTGTTTTCGGGATGAAAAGACATTGCAAAATCCTTTATCCAAGTAACATTCTTAGGCATTACGGCTTTCATGGGCCTTCCTGTCTTCTTGTACTTATAATCACCTGCGCCAACCAAGGTCCAAGCGGGTTGGTAGTAATGGGTTTCAGCTGGTTCAATAACAGCCACATCGAACTCCTTGTTCTTCTTCAATAATTTGGCAGCGGTCATAATACCACCAGTACCGCCACCAATGATTAAAATCTGATGATGTGTTTTCATTTTTTGAGCATTTTCTTGTGAATTTCTTAAAAATACCCATTCAATTTTGCGTATAAAGTGACTCAGGTTACATAAGCGTGTTTTTGCTAACACATGATGTAATCTAAAAAGCAACTGTGTACTTTTCCATTACTCAACTACTACATACTTCGCAGAAACTAGTTCAATTGATTGGACTGTTGCCAGTCCCTGTTCAAATGGTTCCTCTTCATCAAAACTTATCGTACAATCAGAATTTGCACCTATTTCAGTACATGGTGCATTTGTTGAGAAAAATTGAGTACTCACGAGTCCATCAGCATTTGTAGTAATTTCATAACCTCCCCTTATGTCTACTCCATTGGGGTTTGTAAACTCAATCTCATAACGCAATCTTTGGGAATCGTTTCCAGTATCAGCAATGAACTCAAAAAGCAAAACTTCAACCAATATATCTTGCAACATTTCTTCTTCTTGTTCCTCGTTGCTGTCATTGCTGCATGAATAAATTACAAGTATCATTAATAAAAGAGAAAAAACATTTTTTTTCATAGTTTAAATTTCTTTACTCTAATAGCTTTCCATTTGTATCTATAACAAATTGAACAGTTACTCAACTTTCTATAGTTTTAGTAGAACCTAAATTAAATTTTGCATTTCGCACTAATTTACAACGAAGTTTTACTTCTCTGTTCTCGGGAACTGAAAATTTGTCCATAGACATATAAAAACAAAACAGGTGTGGAATTAAGGATAAGCAGAAAATAAAAAAAGACCTAAAAAAATTGATTTACAACACTAACGTCTTTTTATTTAAATGAGCTAGGATTCTCAAAAACAATACTCCAGATACCTCTTACTTGATTCACATCATACCCTTGGGCCATATCTTTTGGGTATAAGTCTTTTAAAGCAATGAGTACTTCAGGTTTAATTTGTTGTTTGGGCACACCATGGCATTGCAAGCACATACTATTGGTAACGATTGGGTAATAGAAGTGATTGACCTCATCTTGGCTTTCCACAATGGGTATGATGCTCTCCCCGCTTGCCAATACTTGTTTATAATATTCGATTTTCTCCAATTCAATTGCATTGGCAAGATTCTTTGGGTTTCTAGGTTTATCACTTACTCTTTTAATCAGGGCATTGTGATTGTTGGCCATACTATCGGTCAATGGGTATGCTCTTTCATTACAAAAGGCCAATGCTTCTAGCGTTCCTTTTTTTTGGATGGTCCCCATAAGATTTTTACCCAACATTTTTTTGGTACTCAAGGCATATTCAAGACCTATGTCCTCTTTGGAGAGTGTATCATTGGAATATATTTTCTTGCCCTTGTTTATATAAGGTTTTCGGTTAGGGTTATTTTCCCAATGCTTTTTAAACCAGGATGGTTCTTCTATTTCATATTCATATAGATATTCGCCGATCTGTTCTATATCTTCCTTTTTAAAGGACTGATAAGGCATTACCCCAAATCTCCTGACGGCACCGCGTAGTTTGGCATTTTCTTCAGAGGGTTGTTCCAAAAAGCTCCAAATGGATTGAATAAACGCTTCTTTTGTAGTGCTTTCATCAATGTAATGTGCTTTAATGGCCACCATTGGAGGACCAATTCTACCTTCTTTTTCAGAAGCTGTTGGGCTGTGGCATAGATGACACTGGTTTTCCATCAACTTTTTTCCAGAATGGATTTTGGAAGATGTAAGCGCTGTGTCTTTTAATTCTAACGGGACGGCACCGTATTTTTCCGTTGCTCTGTCCTTGCATCCAAAAACTATTGAAAGACATAGTAAAAGCCAAATTACCCTTCTTACCATAAGTTAACTCAGTTTACCCGTTGCACAACTAATGAAAGATTTGGTTTTATCCATTAATGAGTTGGTGTCCTCTATGCTAGGATATCCCAAAGATTTAAGTGTGTTTTTTATTTGAAGAGCATCTTCATGCTCATCATGGTCGAATGAAATCTTTGATGCTTCCACATCAACATCAACCTTGAAAACACCTTTCTCTTGTAATAGTTTATTGGTAATAGTCTTTGCACAACCACCACACTTCAGATTTTGTACTATAATCGATGTTCTCATTTTTCTTGTTATTTGATTAAATACTATATTTTTTTAAGTCTATTTTAGTACCAAGCCATGTACCCTCCCTTAAGATCATAGATTTCCTCAAAACCCATCGTCGAAAGAATTCTAGCTGCTTTTTGGCTTCTATTACCTGAACGGCAGTAAAGATATATAGGGGCTTTCTTATCCAGTTTTTCTGCCGAAGTTTTAAAAGATGATTGTTGGAAGAAATCAATGTTCAGGGCATTGGAAATATGTCCAGAACGATACTCTTTTGGTGTTCTTACATCAACCAATTGCACATTTTTTTGGGTAATGGATGATTTGAATTCATCCACGTTCAAAATTTTAATATGCCCTATTTCTTGTGTTTTTGCGCCAAATAAAAAACCAAATAGTCCCATAAGTATCAGTTACTTTTTTAAACCTATCAAAAATAAGAATCGTACTGGTTTTTATCAGTAACCTCTGTTACACATCAGTTTATTTTCAAAACAAAAAGGCTATCTTAAAAGACAGCCTTTTTTAACCAACCAAAAAATTAAGCACTTAGGTTATGGAACGTATCACCTGAGTACCTAGCCAATTACCTCTAAAGAGGTATATGGTTTCTTTACCACCAAATATTTCCACTGTTTTCCAAGTTACTTGTTATTGCTTTTCTGTTTTGTCGATATCCACTTTAAGGCGTCATACACAAAAAACATGCAAATAAAACTGCTTGTGAATTATTTTAGTGTTGAAGGGCATACATAATCAGAAACGGAAACATTAGCTTCTTTTATAGCTTTAAAGCCTCCTGCAATGTCTATTGAATTATGAATACCCCTACTTTTTAGGACAGAAGCAGCAATCATACTACGATATCCCGCCGCACAGTGAATAAAGAAAATATCTTCATTGGGAAACTCGGCCAAATGGTCATTTAAGAAATCTAAAGGAGTGTTATATGCCCCATCTACATGTTCGGATACATACTCACTTTTTTTCCTTACATCAAAAACAGGTGTTTCTTCTTCCTCAAGCATAGTCTTAAAGACAGTTGCGTTTACCGAGTTTACAGAATCATATTCCTTGGATGCTGTTCTCCATGCATCAAACCCTCCTTCTAAATATCCTAGTGTATTATCAAAACCAACGCGTGAGAGCCTGGTAACCGTTTCTTCTTCTCTTCCTTTAGGCGCAATAAACAAAATAGGTTGTTTTACATCAGCTATCAAAGCTCCTACCCATGGAGCAAAACTTCCATCCAATCCTATAAAAATAGAACGTGGGACATGGCCTTTTGCAAAATCATTTTGATGCCGTACATCCAATACAATGGCATTCGTTTCGTTCGCTTCGGCCTCAAAAGCATCTGGACTCAGTGCCTGTGTACCTCTTTTAAGAACTACATCTATATCGTCATATCCCTCTTTGTTCATCTTCACGTTTAGTGGAAAGTATTGAGGTGGTGGCAACAAACCATCCGTTACTTCTTGAACAAACTCTTGTTTCGTCATGTCCGCCCTTAGCGCATAATTTATTTTCTTTTGATTGCCAAGGGTATCGACTGTCTCTTTCATCATGTTTTTCCCACAGGCAGACCCTGCACCATGTGCAGGATATACGATAACTTCATCGGACAAGGTCATGATTTTATTTCTAAGGCTATTGTATAAGGTCCCTGCCAATTGTTCTTGAGTCATATCTGCCGCCTTTTGGGCTAAATCCGGTCTTCCGACATCACCTAAAAACAAGGTGTCTCCACTAAAAATGGCATGGTCCTTCCCATCCTTATCCCGAAGAAGATATGTAGTACTTTCCATGGTGTGGCCAGGTGTATGCAGTGCCACTATAGTTATTTCACCCAATTTAAATTGTTGCCCATCTTCTGCAATAATCGCTTCAAACGAAGGGTTTGCATTTGGACCATATATAATGGGAGCTTTAGTCTCTTTTGCCAATGTTAAGTGTCCGCTAACAAAATCTGCATGGAAATGTGTCTCAAAAATATATTTGATTTTTGCGTCATCCATCTTTGCCCTTTTTATATAAGGATTGACTTCCCTTAAAGGATCAATGATGGCAACTTCACCCTTGCTCTCAATATAATAAGCTCCCTGGGCCAAACAACCAGTATAAATTTGTTCAATTTTCATTATTTCTACTTTACAATTTGTGCTAAAACTAGTTTATGGTTTAAGGTTTTGCAGTAACCTAGGTTACAAAAGTGTTGTGGGACAAACGTACTCTGACCTTTCAACAGAGGTTTCGGCAATTTCTTTAAACCCGCCCGTTACATCAACAAAATTGTCCCAACCTCGCTGTTTGAGTATTGATGCTGCCACCATACTACGGTAACCACCGGCACAATGAAGGATAAAAGGTTTGTCCTTTGGAATTTTTGAAAGATGCCCATTGATCTCATTTAAGGGAATATTCAAAGCATCGATAACATGCTCAGATTCATACTCACTTTTTTTACGTACATCGATTACCAATGGGTTTTCTGATTTGTATGCATTCTCGAATTCTTTCGGTGAAATTCGATTGATTTCTTCATATTCCCGTCCAGCTTTTTTCCATGATTCAAAACCTTCTTTCAAGTATCCTATTGTATTGTCATAGCCTACCCTCGACAATCTTGTAATCGCCTCTTCTTCTTTGTTGGGATAGGTGACCAAAAGGATTTCTTGTTTTACACTTGGGACCATCTCCCCTACCCACTGTGCAAAACTGCCATCTAAACCTATATTTATGCTATTTGGAATGAATCCCTTGGCAAAATCCTCTGCATCCCTTGTGTCCAGGACCAGTGCACCGGTTTCGTTTGCCGCCGCTTCAAAAGCATCTGGATCCAGAGCTTGTGTTCCACGATTCATTATTGTATCCAAACTTTCGTAACCCTGAATGTTCATCAATACATTTTGGGGGAAATAACCAGGTGGCGTTGTGAGACCATCGAGCAGTGCTTTAATAAATTCTTCTTTACCCATATCCTGTAAAGCATAATTCACTTTTTTCTGGTGTCCAAGGGTATCCGTTGTTTCTTTACTCATCATTTTTCCACATGCAGAACCGGCACCATGATTGGGATAAACAATAAGGTCATCGCTTAATGGCATTATTTTATTACGTAACGAATCGTATAAAAGACCTGCAAGTTTCTCTTCGGTAAGTTCAGAAACTACATGTTGTGCAAGGTCAGGCCTGCCCACATCGCCGATGAACAAAGTGTCCCCGGTTATAATCCCATGTTCCTTTCCATTTTCATCAATAAGCAGATATGTTGTGCTTTCCATGGTATGCCCGGGTGTATGAATCACTTTTACCTTGTAATCCCCTATCTCAAATACTTGGTCGTCCTCAGCTATAATAGCTTCATAACCTGGCTTGGCATTTGGTCCAAAAACAATGGCTGCACCTGCCTTTTTCTGTAAATCCAAATGACCGCTTACAAAATCGGCATGAAAGTGTGTTTCAAAGACGTATTTGATTTTGGCATTATCAATTTGTGCTCTGTCCATATAAGGTTGTACTTCTCTTAATGGGTCAAAAACAGCTGCTACACCATTGCTTTCAATATAATAAGCTGCATGTGCTAAACATCCTGTATAAATCTGTTCTATTTTCATGTTTATCTATTTTAAGTTATATACGTTAAAAGTATCTATGATTTGTTTGACGGTCAGCCACCTAGGTTACATAAGTTCCTTCTTTCGACTGCAATGAAATTTTTTCTTGAAGATTGTTCTTCGGCGTATTGTTCAATGCATAGTCATAGGCCTCCAATGTATTGACAAAAAAATGTTCTCGACCTATCTTGTCCACAAGCTCCGACTTTTGGATAATATCCCGAACAGGTCCTATGACATCGGAAAAAAGAATCTTAATGTTCTTTTCCCTAAACTCCTGCACCAAATTTTCTAACATAAAAACTGCGCTACTATCAATATAATTAATGGGCTCGGCCTTGATAATAATTGCTTCTGGTTGAACTATTTTGGAGTTTAAAAGTTTTGAGAGTTCATTTTTGAAATAATCCTTGTTTCCAAAATAAAGTTGGGAATCAAATCGTATGATGAGAACCCTTGGGTCTATTTCTGCATCCTTTTCAAAACGACTGATATTTTTGAAGTAATTAGCGCCACGAATCTTGCCAAGGATGGCCAGATGCGGTTTAGATGTTCTATAAACCAACAACAATAAAGAGAGTAGAACACCTAGCAGAATACCTTCTTTTATACCTACCGTTAGGGTTATAACAAATGTTGCCATTAAAAGAACAAACTCATCTTTTCGATTTTTAAATAAACGTTTCGGATATTTCACATCGATAAGGCCAAAAACGGCAACCATTATGATAGCTGCTAAAATAGCATTGGGCAGATAATAGAAAAGGGGTGTTAAGAACAATAATGTCAACCCAACGACCAGAACACTTACAAAAGCTGCGATACCCGTTTTAGCTCCCGATTGATCATTTACGGCAGTACGCGAAAATCCGCCGGTGGTGGGATACGATTGAAAAAATGCGCCCATAATATTAGAGGCACCCAAAGCGATAAGTTCTTGATTTGCATTTACTTCGTATTCCCTGTGTTTTACTTCGACGGCCTTGGATACCGAAATAGCTTCCATAAATGCAATAAGGGCCAATGTCAACGCTATCGGCAATAATTCATCGATTCTCGAAAAGTCTATGGACGGCACCCCAAAACTAGGCAGACCACTAGGTACTTTCGCTACAATTTTAACTCCGACCAAATCAATCTTAAAAAAATATGCCCACACAATTCCCAACGAAACTATTAACAGGGCAGCCGGAATCTTTCTATTGATTTTTTTGAATCCTTTCAGAAGGAAAATCGCGGTAACACCAATGCCCAAGGTGTAAAGATTAGTCTGGTCTATAGTTCGTAGTGCATTTTGCAATAGGATATGGATTTGATTACTTCGCTCAATGTCCGTACCCAATAGATGTTTCAATTGACTCAAACCAATTATTATCGCTGCAGCCGAAGTAAAACCACTGATTACGGGTTTTGAAAGAAAGTTGACAAGAAATCCCATACGCATTAGACCAAGAAGCAACTGAATGCTCCCCATAAACAACGCAAGAAAAATAGCCATTGCAATATATTCATCCATTCCCGATATGGACAAAGCACCAAGCCCAGAAGCTACCAATAGTGAATCCATTGCTACTGGCCCAACGGCCAATTGGCGAGAGGTACCCAATATGGCGTATACCATTTGTGGGATTAAAGCGGCATAGAGACCAAAAACAGGAGGAAGCCCTGCTATCATTGCATACGCCATGCCTTGGGGAATGAGCATTATACCAACAGTAAGTCCCGCAGAAATATCTCCTGTTAGGTATTCTTTTTTATAATTGGGAAGCCAATCAAGTATTGGCAAGAATCTTTTGAGCATATTACATCCCTTATTTATTAAATCCAAAAATATTGCAATGACAAGGGCTTTGCAGTAACCCACGTTACACAGGCTTATAGATCTAATACTTTCAGATAATTTCTATGCAATTCTATATGCCCCATTTGCTCAAGTTTTTTCAACAATCTTGAGATGACCACTCTAGAACTATGCAAATCATAAGCTATTTCTTGGTGTGTGTTCCTAATTACATTGTCTTCGGAAATCCTTACTTTACCTTTAAGGTAATTTACCAATCGTGCATCCATAGCATCAAATGCAACGCTGTCCAAGGTGTGCATTAGCTCATTAAGCCTGCTATGGTAGCTTTCAAACACAAAATTTCTCCAGCTTTTATATTTTGCTGTCCAGATTTCCATTTTTTGGATAGGAACCATTATGAGCTTGGTATCCATTTCCGCTATGGCCCTGATTTCACTTTTTGTATTTCCCATACAGCATGACATGGTCATTGAGCAAGTATCGCCTTTTTCCAAATAGTATAAGAGCAGTTCATCACTGTCCCTATCTTCCCGAAGTATTTTGATAGCTCCGGAAACCAATAATGGTATCACCGTTATGTAGTCGCCTATGTCTATTAACTTATATCCCGCGGGTATTTCTTTAAAAGTACCTACCTGAAGAATCTCGTTGATCAGAGCTTTTTCAAAATGTTGACCATAGTTTTGCTTTAGTTCTTGTATCATATCCCATGTTGATTTGTAGCTTCGATATTTTGAGGGCAGGATACCAAAAACTTGTTTTTATGGTACATCAAGGACGTAAAAAACAGTATGTTAAACAACTTACAGCCAATGCCAAACATCATTTTTATTTTTATGTTAAAAGTAAGTTCCTATAGAAATGATTACAGTAACCTAGGTTACATAATCTGTTAAGCTTTTCTAAGCTGTATTATAGCAGGTATCCGTAAAGCCAACCTCGTTGCTGTTCACTAAAAATCAGGAAGAACGCATCAAAAAAATAAAGAAAATGTATGCTTGTCATTATCACGCTCATAATCTAACCGAAATCCGTAGATATCACATATTTTTTGGTTGATGGACAAACCAAGCCCCAAAGAATCCGACTCCTTGTTTCCTTTTTGAAAACGATTGAACAATTGCGCCGTAGACATATCCGAAGTACTTCCCGTATTGGTGATCTCAAATTTTTCCGAAGTTAATGTCATATTGATATATCCACCTTCTCTATTATGTTGTACAGCATTTTTAATAAGGTTTGTAAACAAAATATTGGCCAGTATTTGATCACATTGAACGGTAACGGAATCTAAATCGATATTGGTATTGATATTTTTGAACTTGATGATTTCCTCCATGTTTCGCACGATATTATCAATAACGGCACCAATATCAACGGTATCCAATCTTTTGAATTCTTGATTTTCAATTCTGGAAATCAACGTCAATGATTTACTGATTTTTGAAAGTTTGTTCGCCTCTTGATACACCGCCTGTGCCCATTGCTGTTCTTCTTTGTTCAAATTATTGCTTTCTAAGAGCAGTACCATTTTATTCCGAATGATGGCCAAGGGAGTCTGCACCTCATGACTTATATTTTCATTGAACTCCTTAAGGTTTTGAAAATCTTTTTTTACTTGCTCCATCAAAGCGGTCACTACCTTGTCCAGCTCTTTGAATTCATTGATTTTTGAGGGTTTGAGCTGCACAGGTTCTTTACTGGTTATATCATAATTTTTTAAAGCCGATAGGTTGTGAAAAAAAGGTTTCCATGCCCATTTATAAATTCTTCGATTGATAAAGAACAGACCACTTAAGAGCATTAACAAAACCAAAGTAGCAGCCCCTAACAACCAGATAATCAATTCGTTCATCTCCAAAAGAATATGCCATAAGGAAACTCTCATTTTTTGGGAACCCGTATCAACGGTAAATTGATAGGTCCGATAAGGAATTTGTTTATTTGCATACGCTTCAAAAACCAAAGTATCCCCAAACTTATTTTGACCATTAAAATCGTTTGACACTTCTTCTGTTCTATACGTATAATTTGAATGGGGCAAACTACCATTCTGTTTTAATTCATAGTCAATACGCTCGCTTTCATGTAGCAAAACATCATTTACCTCAAAATTGACAAAATACTCTATCACATAATAGTCAACTGCGACCATTATGGGAAAAAGGAACAACAGAAATATAAGATAGTTCCTATTGGTTTTTCTGACTAGATTCATTCGTGGTCAGTGAATTTGTATCCTACACTGTAGATGGATTTAATATAATCTTTCCCTCCCAGTTCAGCAATTTTTTTTCGCAAGTTGGCCAAATGCGTGTAAATGAATTTGTACGAATCCGCCATTTCAATATCATCGCCCCATAGGTGCTCTGCAATTGCTTCTTTGGTCAATAATCGATTTTTATTGGCCACAAAAAAATGAATGATATCAAATTCCTTCTTTGTTAAGGTCAGGGGATAATCGTTCACAAAAACCTCATGTCGCTCAGGTTTGATATTGATTTCATTGAACACAATCTCTCTCCTACCGTTATACACCTTTCTTCGGTAGAGTGCCTTGATGCGAGCATTCAATTCAGTGAGGTAAAAAGGTTTTGTCAGATAATCATCTGCCCCAATTTCAAGACCATGTATTCTATCCCCAACTGCATTTTTTGCTGAAATAATAATGATGCCGGCATCAATGTTTTCCTTTTTGACCACTTTGATGATATCTAGACCACTACCATCTGGCAGTGTAATATCTACAACTAGAATATCATAAGGGAAAATACCGACCTTCATAGAAGCGGAATTGTAATTTGGAGCTATTTCACAAATGTTCCCCTCCTCCTCCAGAAAGTTTTTAATATCATGGAGTAGTTCCGCATTGTCTTCAATGACCAATATCTTCATCACGGAGGATTTACATTAAAAATAGGGGGCATAGATGTCCAAAAACATGACATTTCCCCATTTAAATCATAAAAATCCGTTAAAAGTCTTTAGAAGTATTATCCCGTGGGCAATCCGGTCATTGTAAATATCATGACAAAAAGGGCGACGGTTTCCACAATACCGATAATCATAATATACTTAGCCGTATCATTTGCTCCAGAGGCTATGGCATCACAAGCTCGTGCCCCCACTTTACCTTGAAAAATGGCAGACCCTGCCATTGCGGCTCCAGCAATAAGACCAATGATGATTTGCCAAACATAGGAGTCAGGGCTTAAATCGGCATCCGCTATGGCATTTTTCAATATCATTCCATAAATGACCTGCGAGAGTGGCGCACCAACAAAAATAAGTAGGGCCGTGGCTGCTTTCTGTCCACTGGTTATCATTTTTTTCCAAGCTCCAATTGCTGCCATACCAGCTATTCCAGTTCCTACGGCCGAACCTATGGAAGCAATTCCCAAAGACATCCCCATATCTCCCAATCCTTTTACCGTTGTTGCAAACAATGCCATATCTATCATCATGTTCTGTTTTTAAGTATTATATTTTATCCTGTTGTAATTGTTTTTGAATGTTCGTTCCCCCTCCAACTTCACTAGAAAGCAGTTTAAAAGGTTTATAAGCTTCACCTGAAAATTGAACGCCCAAGTGCCCAGCAAATTCAAGCATATTCAATCGTATACCATGCACCATCACCGCCATTAGAGCCAAAGCAATGTTCAAGCCATGTCCAAGGGCTAGCGCTATTGCTGCTACAATTAGTTCAACAATACCTAAACTTGAGATTCCTTCAGGAAGTATCATACCGTTAAAGCTTGCCGCCACTGCTGCAGTGGCCATACCTACTGCAAAAAGTCGAACATAGGAAACTATATCGGAGAAACCGCTTATAAGACTTAAGGGCAGATTTGCCATGGATACCAGCATACTTTTCAAAAAGCTTTTGCTTTCTACCGAAAACAGCATTACCAATAAAGCACCTGCGATAAAGAGCCACATGCCCCAATCTGGCATAGTTTTGCCCAGCACTAATTGCTCGGTAATCAAGAACAATCCCCAAACCAGGGCTATCCAACCCACTTCGCTCAAAGCCTTAATCGAATTGATAAACTGAGCACACCGAACAAGGTGGGCAATAGTAAGGTGTACAGCTCCTATAAGAAAGGACAAGTGCATCATAAACGATATATTGTCCACGCCAAAACTGGCAATATTGGGAATGATAAGATTATTGAGAAAAGGAATGGCAGCTATTTGTTCCGACCCAAAATACGTACCGCTCAACACTCCCCAAATAATGGTTGCCCCACTCAGTACATAAATTAATAAACGCGCCTGTCCCGGGATTTTTTTTCGTAGCAAAAGCGCTATCAATAAAAAAATGGCCCCGTAACCCGCATCACCTACCAACATTGCAAAAAACAGGGCAAAGGCCACCAAAAAATAAATAGATACGTCAACCTCTTTGTATCCAGGTACGATATCAATGAATTTCATTACCGGGTTGATCATTTCTATCCATTTGGGATTTTTGATGTAAACAGGTACATCTTCGGGTTTTTCCGGTTCTGAAATGGCATAGCCCCAATTTTGTTGTTGCGCAGCTTTCTTGAATTGATTGACAGTATCTTTTGGGATATAACCTTTGAGATATTTAAATTTCCCTTCAACATCACCCATACTTTCCAAAGTATGTTGTATGCCAAGTTGGTCTTTTAAAATCGTCCAATAGTCTTCCAATGCTTCCAAATACGCTACCTTATCTTTTAAGAAGACCTCGATTTCAACAAGTTGTCGCCGTTTTCTCTTAATCTGTTTTTGAATTTCTTCAAACCGTAGTTCTGGTAACTGTTCTTCCTTGCCTTTCAGTTTTTCAGCTTCGGATTGCGAAATCAGGGTAATAGGCACTTTTCCCTCATGTCCAGGAAAAGAAATCAAGGTGTATTTTTTAGAAAGTGGCTGTACTTGGGATTTATCGACCAAATACAAACGAAGGTAGATTCCTTTGCCTCTCAAAAAACCAAAATCTTCTAGGTTGGTGTTTTCTCCCCAAGTTTGATAAAAAGATAATTGTTCAGTAAGTGTGTCCAGTTTCTTTTGGCAGCTTTTCCTGATTTCAGTAGTTCGTAACACGCGTTCCACCAAGCGTTTTGGGTCATCTAGGTTAAGGTTTGTCCCAGCTGTAGATTTATTTTTCTTGTTTTTGAAATTTTGAAGGATAGCTATAGCTTTTTCGGTACGAACCACAGCTTCAGCACGCTTTTCCATGATTCTCCCCTCAGGTTGTTTGATTTCCTTAATATCGACAACTCCGAGCTCCCCCAACCGTTGTACTGTTTCGTCTACAGTACGAGAAGTGGTAAAGAGTACTATTTCCTTCATCCTAACGATCATGCCACCTTCGATTTATCTTGCTTCTTCTTTTTTACCAATTTTGCACATCCAATGGCCAATCGTTCTACATCTCCCAAGTAAATCTCGATTTTTCGTATATTGTTCTTGGTCTCTGGAATAAACACTTCTTTCAAAGCATTTTTCATACGACGGGCCTCTGCAAGTTCCTCTTGTAAAAGCTCAAGATTTTTTTGCTCCATTTCCATCATACTACGATTGGTTTTTTGGGTCTTCACTGCAGCTATTGCCGAATCTACCCAAAGTGGTGTGTTCATTAAATCGACTTCCATTTCCTCAAAAACAATACTATCGAAAGATTCAATAGGCACACCGGCAATTTCCCGTTTTGTAGTGTTCAAGTGTTTCACCTTAACAATAGTGGATAGGTCTATAGTCTCCTCTGCCATTACGGCAATCCATTTTTTGGTTTCGCTATTGGTTTCGGCGACGGCAACTTTCAGTCGTGCAATGTTATTTTCAATACCCTGTACCACTTCCTTTAATTGCTGCTCTTTCATTTCAAAGACGGGCAGTGCGGTTATATATTCTCTCAACTCCACTTTTAAGGCAGCCAAGGTGTTCTTGTTCATTAAGATCTTATCTGCCATAATCAGTCTTTTTTTGTCGTTGTTTCGAATAGGTCAAAGCCTTTTTCCGTATCAAAACTCCACCATCGGAGCAATAGCATCAACTTTAGTTTATAGGTGATCAGTGCCGTAAAATCGGAATAATGACCTTGGGACAATGATTCCAACTTGTTCCATTGTAGCTGTAAAAGCTGTAGTTCTTCTTCCAAGGGGTTACCTGGTTCGAAGGGTAACCGTTGTTTTTTATCAAAAGATTCACTGTCTTCTTTTTGGCGCGATATCCGAAGTTGTTCAAGTTCTTTTTTGAGTTCGTACATGAATGTAGAAAAACCAGCTAAGACGTTATTCTTACTCTCTTGGAACATGTTGGAGTGAATAGTGCCCAAATCAATTTCACGAAACAATCGCGATGCTTCTGGATTCAGAAATTTACCAGCCTCTTCTTCCAAAATAGTAATCAGACTTTTTTCTGATGTTGGGGAATGGGCATATTTTTTTAGAAGGAAAGAAACCCTAGAACGTGTTTCCATACTATCTTCAAAAGACAGATGGGGCAGACTTACCAATACATATTCCAGGTCTCCGCTAATCATTTTTCAATTTCGCTTTTTAGGATTTTCATCCACTTGTCGCTTAAATGTATTCCCAACAGTTCTGTAACCGCCTCGGGAGAAATATGGTAGTTCCAACCTTGGTCTTTTTTGGTAATATTCAGGCTTTTCGATAACGTACTATTTGTAGTTATCCCAGCTAACGTATCGGACTTTTGCAAGCGCTGTTGAATGTAGTCAGCTAACTTTACCTCAAGGTCAGGGGAAAGTTCCAATGCTACCTCATCACCAATGTTTTCGATAACTTTGACCACAGCAGCTCCCAATACATCTGGCGTAAAATTTGTCGCAACGTCTCTTTCCAATACTGCTTTCAACAATTGTATCAAGTCATTCTGCAAAGAGACGGTAACATCGCGCGCTGCTTGTCTTAGTGCACTTTCGCCTTTGCTCAGCGTAGCATCTGCTTCTTTCTGGGCATTGCTTAGTATTTGTTTCTGCTTTTCCTCAGCTTCTTCCACTATTCGTTTGGCCTCGTTTTGTGCCGCCTTTAGTATAGCGTCAGATTCCTTTTCCGCACCTTCAATGGCCTCGGTCTTTAAGGTTGCGATCAAACTGTCCAAGGTTTTTTCACTCATGGGTACTGTTTTTTAAAATTTTGTACTTCCCTTTTTCAGGCCAATACGCATCGATTAATTCTGAAGAAAGGCCCACTTCTTCTCTTTTGAAATGGTTCGATAAAATATCCCAACACAAATCAAGGGCGTCTTCCAGTTCAAGAAAGCGGAAGGGGTCCATCAGTTCCTGCTGAAAAGTCTTTCGATAATCCAAGAGCCTAAGGGAATAATCGTCCTTGACCGATCCAAATTTCTGTGCCTTCACCCGTTCCTCAGATTCTGAAAGTAATCGAGCCATAGCATTCATAATATTTCTATGATCGGACCGGGTCTTGTCGTTTACTTGCTGTTTTAGACGGCTCAGCGAACCGAACAATTCCAGATAGCCATCTTTCATATAGAACTGACCTTCGGTAATATATCCTGTATTATCTGGAACAGGATGCGTAACGTCATCCATGGTGGTCACTCCTAGAATTGTTAAACTTCCGGCACCATCAATATCGGCCGCTTTTTCATATCGACTTGCTAACTGCGAGTATAAATCGCCAGGATAACCCTGATTAGCAGGAATTTGATCTTGGGCATTTGCTACCTGACGTAGATAATCGGACCATTGTGTCATATCCGATAACAGGACAAATACATTTTTGCCCTGTAATGCAAAACGTTCTCCTACAGCAAGGGCCAAATCGGGAACCATAAGCCCCTCCACAATAGAATCCCTATGGGTATGTACGAACATGACAGTTTTGTTTTTACTGCCCGCATCTTCAATACGCTGTCTAAAATAGTGGTACTCATCATACTTAAGGCCTACACCACCAATGATAATGACATCGGCATCGGTCTGCGTGGCTATATTGGCAAGCAGTTGGTTATACGGCTCACCTGCCTTGGCAAAAATGGGTATCTTCTGGGAGCGTACCAAGGTATTGAACACATCGATCATAGGTACACCGGTACGTATCATATTTTTAGGTATCAATCGTTTTACAGGATTGATCGAGGGCCCTGCTATCCGAATCTGGTCTGCCATAAGCTCTGGACCTCCATCGATGGGCTGGCCATTACCCGAATAAACCCTGCCCAACATATCATCTGAAAAACCAACTTGCACAGGTTTTCCCAAAAAACGGATTTTACAATCCGTGGAGACCCCAAAACCACCTCCAAACAATTGTAGGGTAACTTGTTCTCCATCCAGAGCAATCACTTGGGCAAAGGCTTTTTCTCCAGTGGGATAAATGACCTCGGCCAATTCTTTATTGTGCACCCCACTTGCCTTTATGCTAAGAATAGCCCTTCCTATACTATCTATATTCTCATACGTTTTCCTCAGCATACCCCATTTGTTTTACCAGTTTCAATAGTTTTGATTTTTGTTTCTCAAATTTTTCATCTTTTAACTGCGTATAGTTCCAATCCAAAAAGGCTTGCCGCATAAAGTTAAAGTGGGAACGAATCCCTTCTTTCCCTTGGATGGTGACAGGTGCGTCGATGATTTCTTTTACCATGTCAAACATCAAGCGCAACCGTTCTGGATTGGTTACACCATCAACTTCATCGAAACTGTTCTGTTGTAGAAATACCGAATCCAATAATTCCGATTTTTGATATCGTATGTAGGATTCGTCGGTTATCCCTTTTTCTCCCATTAAAAGGATATTGGATGCGATGGTCTTACCGTCACGCAATAATTCCAGAAGATAGAGCACTTCTTCTTTCTGTAAGAGCGAAGGGTATTTGGAAGTACTGTCGATTCGGTCTATAGCTGGGTATTTACGGGCATCGGACAAGGCTCTCGAAAGCCCCCAGAATGCCCCTGTACTCAGTAATGTAGCTTGTGTGACAGGTTCGTCAAAATTTCCACCTGCCGGGGAAACAGTTCCAATAATACTTAATGAACCTGTACTTTCATCAGGCAATTTTTCAATCCCTGCCCTATCGTAAAAAGCCGATATCAAGGTTGAAATATACATCGGGAAAGCTTCGGGTCCGGGAATCTCTTCTTTTCTTCCAGAGGTTTCCCTTAGTGCCTGCGCCCAGCGCGATGTAGAATCAGCCAGAATAAGCACGTTCAATCCTTGTTTTCGGTAATACTCACCTACCGTAGTCGCCATATATACCGATGCTTCCCTAGCTGCAACGGGCATAGAGGAAGTGTTACCCACGATAAATGTACGGTCCATCAATGATTTTCCGGTACGTGGATCAATAAGTTCTGGAAAGTCCTTAAAGACCTCAACGGCCTCTCCCGCCCTTTCACCACAGGCAGCAATAATTACCACATCTGCTTGTGAATGACGGGCCAAACTATGCTGCAATACCGTCTTTCCTGCTCCAAACGGACCAGGATTGCATGCCGTGCCACCAAAGGCAATGGGAAAAAGAGCATCAAGAATGCGTATACCCGTTGGCATGGGCTTCTCTGGAACGGAACGCTCGTGAAACGGCATGGGTTTTTTCACCGGCCAATCGAATGCCATTTGTAGTTCTTGGGTATTTCCCGAACCATCTTTAATAACAGCGATGGTTTCATCTATGGTATAATCGCCTTCTTGCACAATCCTTTCTATGGTGTATTCACCTTGTACAGAAAAAGGCACAAAAATCTTATGCTGAAAGAGTTTTTCGGGTACATGCCCCAATACAGAACTTCCTGTTACTACCTCATCCTTTTGAACCGTTGGCGTAAAATGCCATTTTTGGGTATTGTCAAGCGGACTTACCTCAAGTCCCCGTTCCAGAAACCACTCTATTTTGGCAAGCTCATAAAGTGGGTTTTGGAGTCCGTCCGTTACCGAGCCCAGTATTCCCGGACCTAGTTTTACGGCAAGTGGCAGTCCGGTAAATTCTACCAAATCCCCAATTTTCATCCATCCCGTATCTTCAAAGACCTGTAGGTATACCACGCCACCTTGTTTTACGTCGATGACTTCCGATTTCAGTCTTTTACCATCTTCTAAAATGATATAGGCAACTTCTCCATTGATTACCGCTCCTTCGGTGTTTTTGGCACCTACTAGCGATTCATTTACGCTAATTACTCTTCCTTTGGCTTTACTCATACTTTTTTTGGATGTCGTCAACTACCCCTAAGTTTTCGTACTTCTTCTTCAACTTTTGCATACCACATGCGATCTTTAATCTCTCTGCCCAACTTGCGAAATTCTTCCGCCTTCGCTGGATTTTTCATTTTATCGTGAACCTTTGCAATGCCCAAATAGGCGGGCACGTGCATATTATTAATACTTAGGCAAGCTTCAAATTGACCAATGGCCTCTTGATGAAACCCATCTTTCATTAAATCTTGGGCATGCTCGTATAATTCTTCTAAATCTTTGATATCGGTGTCCAACTGCAATCTTATGACATCTTCAGATTTCAGTGTGAGGAAAGAACAGGGAACTTCTCGAATTACTTTTTCGGTAACACTTCCAATGATCAAGCGGTTCAATCCAGACCTGCCAACCGTTCCCATAACAAGCAGGTCAATCATTTTCCTCGATATTGCACTACGGATTTCTTCGGCGGGATTGCCTTTGGGAGTCTCTTTGGTCCAGTTTAAATCGGAGAGATTAAATTTTTTCAGAAACTCATCAAACTTTACCTTGTGCTGCTCCAACCGACTGTTATTCTCTTCTTCTTTATCTTTTTCCGAAGCGAACCACGATAGACTTTGAACTTCACAGACACTTAAAATTGTGAGTTCTGCCCTAAATCTACGGGTCATAATAATCGCATTTTTTAATGCTCGTTCCGATGCTTCAGAAAAATCCACGGGACAGAGTATATGATGCACATTGAGCGGCACACCAGCTTTGGCGACAAATACCGCTTTATTACTTTTTTGGATAATACGTTCGGTAGTAGTGCCTAAATGAACACTACCTCCCTGTAGACTTTCGCCAGAACCACTTAATATCATATTGGCATTTACACGGATACCGGCCCTTACAATACCATCGTGTGGTGACCCATATTCCAAAATGGGATTTTCAACATGTACATTGGCTTCTTTTAGGCGTGTCACAACATCCCTTAGTTTTCCTTCTGCCACCTTGGTAATCTGTGTTCTTACTTTTTCATTTACGATGTCATCTGGAAGCACATGTATAGGGATTATTTTTGAATGAAACACCTTGCCCAATTTAATGGCCGTTTCCTCCACATGTTTTGAAGAAGCACTGAAATCATGCGCTAATAAAATCTTTTCAAGCAGTTTCATGTATTCTAGAGTTAAGAGTTCTTAGTTTTATATTTTCTCAAATCATATTTGTGCAGTACAACTATTAATTTGTAAAAGTGTTCGTTTACCAATCCTGAACTGTATCAAAATCCAGGATATTCCTTATTGACACTAAAAATATTATGTAATTCTTTAGAGAAACTTAAGAATGCTCTGGCCCATTTGGATTCCAAAAATGTACAGTACGAGTTATTGATTTTTATAAGATCAAATCATTGGTACACAGGGTAAAACTTTATCAGATTTATTGAAAAAAATTTGATGTAAAAACTATTTGGTTTTCCCTTTTCTAAAGTTTGTCTAAAGATTTGGTGATTATGTTTATAGAATTAAAGTTTAAATAACATCGTAATGAATAAAATTCTCGTTCCCGTTGACTTTTCCGAAACTTCGGCCAATGCGCTCTTATATGCCATTCAACTTTTTGGTGCTTCTTCTTCGGAAATCCTAGTGTTGCATAGTTACGATACACGATCTAGTGCAGCTTTACTAATGAAAAATATTGATGGCGTACTTGAAAAGGACGCTCAGAACAAAATGGATGAACTCATGCAGAAAGTACAGCATAAACATCCTGATGTTACCCTAAAACCAAAAATCATCAAAAAACAAACAGTCTCGGCAATAGTTGCACTTGGCAATAGTGGTGATTTTGATTTTATTGTCATGGGCACTAAAGGCGCCAGTGGACTTAAAGAAGTTTTTATGGGAAGTGTTGCCGGTGGTGTTATCTCCAGAACATCCGCTCCGGTAATAGTAGTTCCCGATGATTATACCTATCGCCCTTTAGATGAAATTGTTTTTGCTATTGGTAACGATCCGTTTTCAAACACTACGGTTGCACCTTTAAAACACCTTGTAAAAGCACATCAAAGCAAGGTTAAGGTCCTACATGTAGCTGATAAAAGGTCGACTGACCTTGATGTTCCGCTAGGTCATATAGGAGATTTGAACCCATCTATAGATTATGCTTTTGGTACAGGAGATACCAATAAGGATTTAAATGATTACTTGATGAAGGATTTTGCAGGCCTTTTGTGTATGGTACGGGCGAAAAAAGGTTTTATGGAGCGTTTGTTAGATGAAAGCGTTACGTTAAAACAGACATTCAACAGTCCAGTTCCATTGCTTATTCTACATGAAGAGAATTAATAACATACAACTATATATTGGATATACCCCATCGGTTTTGAAATTCTAAAGGCGGAAGTTCAATCGTATGGTTCCAGAGTATCCAATAATGACCTATACCGGACAAATTAAAAAATCCATGTTTTTTAGAAAGACAATTATTGCGCTTACTGGTCTTTTCCTATGTATCTTTTTGATAGTCCATCTATCTGCAAATTGTATTTTGCTGTTACCTGAAGAAACAGCACGTGGTTTGTACAATTCGTATTCCACAGCTTTGCGGGAAAGCCCATTGATCAAAGTAATTGCATATGTACTGTATTTGTCCATTGTACTTCACATTATCTACGCCCTAATCGTAACCATAAAAAACAAAAAGGCAAAACCCCAACATTATTTGATGAACCATACCAAAGAAAATAGTAGCTGGACTTCACAAAACATGGGGTTAATCGGTATTCTTGTTCTGTTGTTCCTTGTTGTACACTTGGCAAATTTTTGGGCACGCATTAAACTGGGCATGGGTGATGTAGTTACTCTTGATACCAATGGACATGTTGATGTTTATGAGGTTACCTATAGTCTTTTTCAAAATATATATTTTGTACTGTTCTACACTCTTTTAATGATTCCCTTGGGCCTGCACCTTAACCATGGATTAAAAAGCGCTTTTAAAACTTTGGGTTTTTACCACAAAAAAGGGTTTAGAGTATTGGCAAAAGTCTCGTTGTTTTATGCTGGGGTTATGGCAATAGGATTTGGTATAATACCCTTTATTGTATTCTTTAAATAATTAGCAAGATGCTCAACTCAAAAATTCCTGAAGGGCCTCTAGAAAATAAGTGGCGTAACTATCAAATAAAGTCACAACTGATCAATCCCGCCAATAAAAAGAAGCTAAATGTAATTGTAGTAGGTTCTGGTTTGGCAGGAGCTGGTGCAGCGGCAACTTTGGCAGAATTAGGGTATGATGTACAGTGCTTTTGCTACCAAGACTCGGCACGCAGGGCACATTCCGTAGCAGCACAAGGGGGGATAAATGCAGCAAAAAACTACCAACACGATGGTGACAGTGTCTGGCGGATGTTCTACGACACCCTAAAAGGAGGGGATTTTAGATCGCGAGAAGCAAATGTCTATCGTTTGGCAGAACTGTCGGCTCCATTGATAGATCATTATGTACAACAGGGGGTTCCTTTTGCCCGGGAATATGGCGGGGTTCTTGTCAACCGCAGTTTTGGTGGTGTGCAGGTGCAACGTACTTTTTATGCTCGCGGACAAACGGGACAACAATTGCTTTTGGCTACCTATTCACAACTGTACAAGATGAAACGTGCAAAAAAAGTTACGATGTTTCCCCGTCATGAGATGTTGGATTTAGTTGTCGTTGATGGAAAAGCCAAAGGTATTATTGCCAGGGATTTGGTAACCGGGCAACTAAAACGTTTTGCAGCACATGCCGTAGTATTGGCAACAGGTGGTTACTCACGTGTTTTTCGCCTCTCTACGTTAGCTATTGGCTGCAACGGAAGTGCAATCTGGAAAGCCCATAAGCGTGGAGCCTATTTTGCTGCGCCTAGTTTTACACAAATCCACCCTACTGCCCTGCCGCAGACAAGCGAAGCTCAATCAAAGCTTACTTTAATGTCAGAATCTCTTAGAAACGATGGGCGAATCTGGGTACCCAAAAAGAAAGATGATGATCGTAAAGCCAATAGTATTCCCGAAAAGGAACGGGACTATTATTTAGAACGACGTTACCCCAGTTTTGGAAATTTGGCACCGCGCGATATAGCATCACGGGCGGCCAAGGAACGAATTGATGCCGGCTATGGTGTAGGGCGATTAAAAAATGCCGTATATCTAGATTTCAAACACGCTATCGAACGCTTTGGAATGGACACCATCAAAGATCGATATGGAAATCTTTTTAAAATGTATAAAAAAATAACGGGTGTAGATGCGTATAAAGAACCTATGCAGATTTCCCCTGCCGCACATTTCTCTATGGGCGGACTTTGGGTCGATTATGAGTTAATGACAACTGTGCCTGGTCTATACGCCATTGGTGAATGTAATTTTTCAGATCATGGTGCAAATCGTCTTGGAGCAAACTCATTGCTTCAGGCTAGTATTGATGGTTATTTTGTACTGCCCAATACCATCAACAATTATTTGGCAAATGCTTTAAAAGAAGAGCTTCCTACTGTAGAACACCCAGAATTTGAGCGGATCGAAAATGAAGTACAGCATCATATCTATAAATTACTCGCAATAAAAGGTAGAAAAACCGTGGACCATTTTCATCGTGAACTGGGTAAAATTATGTGGCAGAAGTGCGCCATGAGCAGAAACAAAGAAGGACTTGAAAAAGCGATTTTACAGATTGAAAAAATCCGAAGTGAATTCTGGACAGACGTAAAAGTTACCGGTAGCGATAAAGAAATGAACACCGAGCTGGAAAAAGCACTCCGTTTGGCAGATTTTATAGAGTTGGGGCTATTGATGTGCACCGATGCCTTACAGCGTGAAGAATCTTGTGGAGCTCATTTTAGGGAAGAATACCAAACAATTGAAGGTGAGGCACTTCGAATGGACAATGATTATTCGTTTGTATCAGCTTGGTCTTATAACAAAGAAGGTTTTAAGCTCCATAAAGAAGTCTTGAAATATGAAAATGTGGAACCTACCGTAAGAAGTTATAAATAACCTATCTGAGATTTGAAGTGAGGTATCCCAATTTAAATGAAGAATTATGAAAGTGACCTTTAAGATCTGGCGACAGGAGAATAGCAACACATCAGGGGATTTTAAATCGTATGATGTTGACGGACTAACCGAAGACATGTCTTTTTTGGAAGCCTTGGACCACCTTAACGAACTCCTAGTACAACGTGATGAAAAAGTCATCGCCTATGAATACGATTGCCGAGAGGGTATCTGCGGACAGTGTGGGGTATTTATTAACGGAAGAGCTCATGGTCCACATGTTAATATGACCACATGCCAATTGCACATGCGCAGTTTTAAAGATGGTGAGACCATTGTGGTAGAACCATGGAGGGCAAAATCATTTCCGATAATCAAGGACTTGGTCGTTGACCGTTCTGCTTTTGACAGAATTATTGAACACGGCGGATATATTAGCGCAAAAACAGGAACAGCAGCAGAGGCCAATGCCATACTTGTTGGAAAAGAAATAGCAGATAAAGCAATGGATGCCGCTGCCTGTATTGGATGTGGAGCGTGTGTAGCCACTTGTAAAAACGCATCGGCCGCACTCTTTACGGCAGCTAAAATAAATCACTTGAACAACTTGCCCCAAGGCCATCAAGAAGCCGACAAACGGGTTATGGAAATGACCTGGCAAATGGAACAGGAAGGGTTTGGGAGTTGCACGTTTACCGGTGCATGTGAGGTAGAATGCCCAGAAAGTATCTCCATTACTAATATTGCCGAAATGAACGCAAGGCGTATTAAGGCTAAATGGCTGGGATAGGTGGTCAGTGGTCAGTGGTCAGTGGTCAGTGGTCAGTGGTCAGTGGTCAGTGGTCAGTGGTCAGTAAACTAATAAATTATAGTTCTATATCTAAGCGTTTCAATTTCTATGTTTTTTAATGAATACAGAGTATCAGAGAAAAACCTATTTCACTTAAAAAGAATATAGCTTTATAAATAACTAGCCTTATAAGAGTTACCTTACAAGGCTAGCATTCAAAGCGTAGTGTAAGTTCAATTCACTACCATCCTGGATTCTGCTGTTGTGCCAATGTTGGATTATTATTGATTTCTTGTTGGGGTATTGGCCATAAGAATTCTGTAGCATCATAGGAAATTGGGTCTACGCCAAATGGACCGGTATAAGGAGTGCCCAAGGTATAGGCTTCGGCTGGAGGCGTGCCATTGGCTACTTTAGCTGGGATTCCATCCAGATTAATAAAATCATCGTTTTGTAACCTATGGATATCGGGCCAACGTCTTCCTTCCATTACAAATTCTATTCTTCGTTCATCAATAATACCATTGACCAAATCTTCTTGGGTAGGAAAATCAACAGCTGTATATTCTTGTGTTACGGAATCTGTGAGAGATCTGTTCCGTACTAAATTCAGACTTGCAAGGGCATTGTTCGTATCGTTGGTACGAGCATAAGCTTCTGCCATATTCAGCAGTACTTCTGCATAACGAATTACAGGGGCTGGGTCTGTATAGTTTACATCATCTTTATATTTATTGGTATATTTTACTCCATCACGGGTTGTTACCAAAACTCCCTCTTCCCTCCGAAGATCATCTTCCAACCACAGTGGATTCCTCCAAATGATAGGACTGATGACAACAAGTCCCCTACGATTATATTGAGAGGCTAATGCCGCATTCACCCCAGGATTGTTTAAAGCCGTGTGTTCTATCGAGAATATAGATTCCGAATTACCATATCCATTTTCAAAGGGATCATTGGGTGATGGGGTGAGGGTATATATACCATTCAATTTGTTCCCTTCTTGGATGACCATTTCCCAGTTACCCATATGTTGGTACACCCTGGTCTTAAAAGCTATTGCAGCTTCACTCGTAGCCCTGACTATTCCTAAAAGTCCTTCCCTTTCCATTTTGGTATTTAACAACGATTCGGCTTCATTGAAATCGGTCAAAATATTTTGATAACATTCTGCAACCGTATTACGACCTAATGTTAAGCCCAACTCTATGGATTCTGGGGTATTAATTGGGAAATCACGATAGGGAACCCCTAGGTGGCTTGCATCTGGCGTGTCATTATAAGGTCTTGCAAAATGCCACATCAATTCCAAATGTGCAGCGGCCCTTAAAAATTTGGCTTGTCCTACGTAATCGTCCGCTATATCTTGAGTTATGATACCATTGCTAACGGCAGTTTCTACACCCTCGATAACTATGTTCACCCTGTTGATCAAACGATACGTGTCGCTCCAATACCCAACATTGTTTCCCGTAGTGGGGTCATAGGTTGCCGTATACGTCAATTGATAGAACGTTGCAACGTTAACCACATCCTCACCTCTATTATCCCCTTGTTGTACAAACGCAGCTCCAAATGGGTATCCCCTTCCTTGAGCAGGGTTAGTGACATACACCCCCCTTTGAGCAGCATTGTACATACCTGTCACCGAGAGTTCCACCAACTCTGGCGTACTAAAAGCGGCCTCTTCTGAAATTTGGTTAAAGGGTTCTAACGCCAATACATTATCATCTGAACAACTACTGAATATTAAAAGACCAATCAATGCTATTATAGCGTATTCTAATCCTAAACAGTTTTTTCTATTTATCGTTTTCATATTCATATTTTTTTAAAATCCAACATTCAATCCAAAAGAAAATATACTGGACCTTGGGGTACCATTTAAATCTCTTCCAGCAATTTCCATCTCGGGATCAAGGCCACTGTAATCAGTTATTATCCAGAGATTTTGACCTTGCACGTACATCCGGAACTTGGATAGTCCCAAACGATCTGTAATAGGACTTGGAAAAGTATATCCTATAGTTAGGTTATCAAGCTTTATAAAATCACCGTCCTCCAAAAATCTAGAAGTAGCAACAGAAGTTAGGTTTGTAGTGGTATTCGTGAGTGCATATAATCTTGGTGTAACTCCGTCCCCAGGATTCTCAACACTTTGCCATCTTCCTAATATTTCAGTACTGTTGTTCGTAAAGTTCTGGTTTAACAAATCCCTACGGGTAGCGTTGAATATTTTATTCCCTCCACTAAATCGAAATAGGAAAGTCATATCAAAATTTTTGAAAGACATATTTGATGTAAGACCTCCAAAATATTTTGGTAGAGATTGTCCTAAAACAACTCTATCTTCTAGTGCGCTTATAGAGCCTGGCTGAGACGTATCAGCAGGGTTTGATGGATCAAAAACAGAATATCCTGCGCCTGGTAGATTTGCCTGTACCAAGGTATTGTCGGCCTTAAAGTAGACAGGGTTTCCGTTGGCAGGATTAACACCCCAGTAGCGATATCCAAAAATTGAATTGATAGACTCTCCCTCCCTGGTAATACTTACTCCATTGGTATTAAATCGATCTTGTCCGTTGACAAGGGTTTCCACTTCATTTTCTACAAAAGAAACATTGGCGGAGACATCCCATTTAAAATCCTTGTCGGACAAAGTTGCATTAGCTGAGAACTCATAGCCACTATTCCTGATTTTACCAATGTTTGCAGAATAACTGTTGCCCGGCACTCCAAAGGATTGCGGTGTTTCCAAATCCAAAATCAAATCATCCGTATCGTTTCGGAAATAATCGAATGTCAAAGAGAATCTGTTTTGTAGTAAGCTTAGGTCAAAACCGGCATTATATTGTATGCTGGTTTCCCATACCAAAGAATTGTTACCAAACTGCGCATACGCAATGCCATTGTTATCTCCATATTGCGCAGCTTGATAAAGCCCCAAATATGGATAATTTCCAATATCGGTATTACCTACCCTACCATAGGAGCCCCTGATTTTAAAATCATTGACTATATCTTGAATACCGCTCATAAATTCTTCTCTGCTAACTGTCCAACCGAAAGAAGCACCGGGAAAAACACCAAACCTATTTTGAAATGGTAAAGCAGAAATACCATCTCGCCGTAAAGTACCCTGTATGTAATACTTTTGTTTGTAATTGTAATTGAGCCTACCTGCATAGGATACGAGTCCATTTTCCCTAAGACTACCTCCCGAACCTTGAACCCCATATGAGCCAGTAATAAGGTTAGATCCAAAAAAATCGTTACTTAAGTCAGTTCCAGTGGCAAAAAAACCTCGGTCAATTGATTTTTGATATTCACTGATCAAAGTCAGTGAAACATTATGATCATCAGCATACGTTTCATTATAACTGAGTATATTTTGCCAGTTCCATCGAATCAGTTCATTACTATTGTTTTGGACCCTACCATTGGATCCCACGCCGTCACCATGGACCGGACTCCAAAATAAAAACCCTGTCGTATTTGTTTGATCAATGCTCACCTGAGTTCTAAAATTTACTGTTGAGACTGGCTTGATATCGGCATACACATTACCAATCAGTCGATTAATAGTGGTTTCAAATCTGTTGTTATCTATAACAAAAGCGATATTAGGAACGTTGTCACCAACAATATCCAAGTTGGACCCCCTACCCATTCTATCAGGAAATATATCGTCTATATTATATCCTGTTGGGTCGTTTTCATCAAATGGTGATACATTGGGATGCTGTCGCATTGCATTAAAGATATTTCCTGAAAGGGAATTTACGCCAACATTCAATCCACTGTATTCAGATCTGGTAAGCCCAGCGCTAACACCCATGGAAAGCCAGGATTTTATTTTTTGGTCTATGTTGGAACGAAAGGTGTATCTAGAAAATTCGTTAGGCTTAGCAACACTCTCCTGCTGCGTATAACCTATAGAAGTAAAATATGTTGTATTCTCGTTTCCACCTGAAAAGGATAAATTATGATCTTGTTGAAATGCATTGTTGTTCAGTACTACATCTTGCCAATCGGTATTAAAATCAGTTCCAACGGCCCATGGACTCTGATTACGATTGGCACGTTTTTCATTTGAAATGGTAACAAAATCCTCTGCATTTAACAAATCAAATGTCTGTATGGGCCGCGCGACACCGACAGTTGTATTATAATTTATCGTCATTTTTCCTTCTTTTCCCCTTTTAGTAGTAATCAAGACTACTCCATTTGCTGCTCTGGAACCATAGATTGCAGTTGCAGACCCATCCTTAAGAATTTCAATGGATTCGATATCTGCGGGATTAATATCTCCAAGTGAATTGTTATCCGCGTAGCCGCCCAAATCGGAATTATTAGGGTCTAGATTTTCCGTAAAAATTGGTATCCCATCAACAACGATAAGCGGAGAGGTACCAGATGTCACAGAAGCCACCCCACGTATTCTAAACCTAGGTGCATCACCTATGATACCCGATTGTGTGGTAATTTGAACACCTGCTGCCCTACCTGCCAATTGGGATTCAAAACTTGGGGTTACGAGGTTCGCAATCTCATCTCCTTTGACTTGAGAAATCGAAGCTGTCAAATCTCTTTTGCGTTGCACACCGTAGCCTACTACCACGACTTCTTCCAAAGCTTGGGCATCGTCTTGCATTTGTACATCCAAAGTATTTGATAAACCTATCGTCTGTTCCAAAGTTTTTTGACCTATATAGGAAAAGACAAGAACATCACCGGTACTTGCACTAATAGCATAGTTACCATCAAAATCTGTTTGGGTGCCATCCGTTGAGCCCTTAACTACAATATTTACTCCCGGTAATGGCAGACCGTTTTGATCTGTAACATTACCAGTAATGTTTTTTTCCTGGGCGTATGTAATTGAGGCAAAAAGAAAGATTACCATACACCACATGCAGTTTTTTTTCATTTATTGAGTTTAAAAGTTAGTAAATAGACAGCCCCAATTAAGAAGAAGACGGTTTGATGACTAATTCAAATAATTACCCAAAAAAGTGAGACATATAATATCTTTTGAGTGAATTGTCTTATCATAAGAAGGGCTGTCGTTAATTGGTTAATTTTTTTTGAAACCGTTAACAAAAGAAGTCAGACAGCCCTAAATTTTAGACCTCACCTATAAAGGTTTACTCATCCGACGAAACTCTACTTGCTTACCTTGAGCCATCAATATGTAGAGGACATTTCTTGATATTCGCTTGGGGTCACTTGGGTATTTTTTTTAAAAGCTTTATTAAAAGTTGACTTGTTGTTGTAACCAACTTCATATGCGATATCTATAATCTTTCTATACCCATTAGTTCTATCGCCCAACAACTTTTTAGCTTCTTTTATACGATAGGTATTGATAAGTTCATGAAAAGTCATGTGGAAGTTTTCGTTGATCAATTGTGATGTATTATGTCTGTTGGTATCCAATAACTGTGCTACACAACCTAAGCTTATATTGTTCTGCCTATAAATTTTGTCCCTTTCGAGCAACACCATCAATTTTTCTATTAGTTCTTCCGATAACTTTTCTGTGAGACCGGAGTTATGGTATTTTTGATCGGACATCAAAAAATTGTATGCATACATACCACTGAACACTTTGGGTTGTACATTGACCGAGTAGGCTATATAGGCAACCATCGATATCAGTGCTATGGTCTGCAAATGGTAAAAAATCTCCATGGTAATACCACTTGTATACAACACAACATAGGTTGCATATATAATCATATAAAGGAAATACATCATAGCAATGTTACGTTGCCACCGTTTGTTCGAATTGTTAAATGCAGTGTTTTGCTTACTTTTTAAGTAAACACGATAAATCAATACGCCGTAAATTACCATAGAGCACAGTTTTACCAGCATTAATAAGGCTGTGCTGTTTGTATAAGTAGGGTTGTCATCGTTAGTTGCACTTGCAAAAATGACCTCGACTTTATCCTTTGTTGACAAAGCGTAATAAGGCGCCAGATAAATCCATAACAATACTGATGGCAAAAGATGTATAAAATCAAGTTTTTTAAAAGCGTATTGTTGGATTATCCTTTTAAAGTAAAAATAGAGCAAAGGTCCATAAAGGAACAGAAAGGAAGCAGATATCAAATAAACGTTTGGATATACATAGTGATAGTTGGATATATTCAAGTACAGGCAAAAGATAAAATAAGAATGGATAAAGATGAAACTGCTTATAAGCAATTTGGCCACTACTTCTTTCTTTCTTTTGAAATAAAAACTAAGCGCAATATAAAAACCGATTATAGCAATGGATAAATAAAAGAAGGACCATATATCATGTATTACCATGTATTCATTTAGCGATTTCTCTTCCCCAATATTTTCGAGTACTTCAAACTCACCTTCCGTTAGTGGAAACATATAGAACCCCGCAAACGATTTGCCCTTGACAAAATCAGCTGCTTCAGTGCCTTTACAATGATGTAAAATCTTATTGAAAAAACTATTTTTAATAACAATATTTCCCTTAAACAATAATGTTTGCTCAATTTTTTTATGTCTATCAGTGTGATTTGTGTTTAAAAATGTTGCATTTGCAGGTTTCCATATAAATGGTGCAACAAAAAATATCAATAATGATTTCATTGTCATTTCGGGGATTTGAATTAGCCATTTTTGAAAGTTAAAAAACCCAAAAAAGTAGGATTATTAATCTTTTCCCAAAACAGGTAGCTCCCGATAGGTACTGACTCTTTTTAACTTTTATGGACAAAATTCAATGAATAAAATTGACTTTAGAACACTAAACTTCTAAATGACGGGTACGATAAAAAATCGTTCTGACTATTATTTCAATAATCGCGAATGAATCCGTTTCATTTTCCCTTTATCCCATAAAGTGATATCGAGCTTGTTTTTAAAATAAGTTTTAAATCCAAGTAAGGGTTAAGATAGGCTGGAATGTGTTAAAAGATACACATTAGTTGGGAAGTATATCTCTAGAGGATGATTCCCTGATTATTAAGCTATTGATAAAAATGAGTGCTATTGTTTTGAAATATGTATCAACTCTGTTGTTAAAGCTTCTTTTAAATTTGTGCGGTTTTTTAAATCAACGCCCCATAATGCTTTATTTGCAAGAATCTTAGCTGTGATTCTTTCCAAATCGATTTCTTTCCAGGCATTCTTAAAAAATTCGATGACCTTGGCTTCATCACGAAGTTCGATATTGTTCGACTCAAATTCCCCCCTATAAAAGATAAACAAATACGCCAAAGTGATTGCCAGTTTTGGTGGTGTATTTTCATATTTGATCATATAGTTCAACATACTCGGAAGAACTCTAACTTTGAATTTAGATATAGAGTTCAAGGAAATATCCATCAATTTATGCTTTATAAAAGGGTTGCGAAACCGCTCCAAAACTTCATGAGCGTAAGACTCCAGTTCGGTTTTGGGCATATCTAGGGTAGGTATTATTTCGTCAAAAATGACTTCTTTTATGAATAATCCTATTTTTTCATCCTCAACGGCTTCTCTTACTTCTTTAAATCCGTGCAGGTACGCTATGGGCACCATTGCGGTATGGGCACCATTAAGAATACGTACTTTCCTTGTGCGATAAGGAGCTAAATCATCCGTAAAAATCACATTCAATCCGGTTTTGGAAAAGGGAAGCTTTTCCTGAATTGCGGAGGGGCCCTCGATTACCCATAAATGAAAAGGCTCAGCCTTAACGACCAACTCATCCTTAAACGATAAACTTTTCTGAACAATATCTATTGAATCTCTTGGAAAACCTGGTACGATCCTATCGACCAACGAATTGAAAAATAAGATATTTTCCAGTATCCAATTTTTAAAACCCGTAGGAAGCGACCAAAGAGCAATGTAGTTTAAAACATGCTCCTTTTGCTTACTGCCGTTCTTTTCAATCAATTCACAGGGTATAATGGATAAACCTGCAGAAGAAGAACCGTTGAAATGTTGATATCTGTGGTACAATAGTGCCGTAAGTTTTGCGGGAAATGAGTTATGCACCGCATCAACAGTTTCATCATTCTTATCAAAGCTTATACCTGCTTCGGTTGTATTTGAAACAATAAACTGGAGATTTGGATTCTTGGCCAATTCCAAAAAGGCGCTATAATCTTCATAAGGATTGAGTACTCCCCTTACACTTGTAATTAATCTAGCATGCTGTATCTTTTCACCTTTTTCAAGGCCTTCCAATAGTACATGATAAAGTCCGTCTTGTTCGTTGATCAAATCTCCCATCCCTTCTTTCAGGGGTTGAACAATCTGAATATCTCCATCAAAGTCGGTCTGTTCGTTCAAGATATCGACCATCCAGTCCACAAAGCCTCTTAAAAAATTTCCTTCGCCAAACTGTACTATTTTGATTGGTCTTACAGGAATATCAGACACTGCTTTCCTATTCAATTTTTTCATGTTGTAGCGGGAAATTAGAATTCAAAATAATTCCTGGCATTATGATAGCAGATGTCGCTCACGATTTGGCCCAACCATTTTTCATCATTCGGGAGCTCTCCGTTCTCTACATCCGTACCTATCAAATTGCATAATATTCTCCTGAAGTACTCATGCCGTGGAAAGGACAAAAAGCTTCTAGAATCTGTGAGCATTCCTATAAAACAGCTTAATAATCCTAAATTTGAAAGGCTGTTCAATTGCTTTTCCATACCATCTTTTTGGTCTAAAAACCACCAAGCTGACCCAAATTGCATTTTACCTTTTATACTCCCATCGTTAAAGTTTCCAATCATGGAGGCAAAGACCTCATTATCTGCCGAATTCAAATTATATATGACGGTTTTTGCAAGCTGGTCGGTACTATCCAAAAGATTTAGAAAAGAAGCCAACGGCATAGCTTGTTGAAAGTCACCTATACTATCAAAACCCATATCCGGACCAAGTTTTGATAACATTCGTTTGTTCGTATTGCGCAATGCCCCAAGATGAAACTGCTGTACCCAACCAAATTCATGATATTTGCGGCACAAATGAACCAAGGTTTCAAATTTAAAATAAGCCACTTCTTCTTCGGAGAGCTTGTTCCCTGCCAATATTCTTTTAAACAAGTTTTCGATATCATACTTTCCCAATTCAAAAAAGTGGAGTTGCTCCAATCCGTGATCTGCTATTTTGCATCCATGTTTTCTGAAGAACTCCAAACGGTCATTGAGTGCAGTAATCAAATCTACATATGATGTAATTTCCATGCTAGATGCTACCTCTAGTTTCTCCAGGTATTCCTTATAGCTTTCTGTATTCTCCACTGCATAGGTTTTATCGGGTCTAAAGGATGGCAATAATTTAAACGCATGACCCTGTTGATGAAACTTGGAATGATGTTCTAAACTGTCGATCGGGTCATCGGTTGTCGAAACCACCTCAACATTCATCATGGTAATAAGGCCATAGGTCTTAAATTCTTCTGTTTGAAGCTTTGCCTCAGTGAGTTTATAAACTTCTTCCGCGTTATTTTCAGATAGGAGCTCATATATCCCAAAATAGCGTTGAAGCTCAAGATGGGTCCAATGGTATAAAGGGTTCCTAACGGTATAGGGAACTGTTTCTGCCCACTTGAAAAACTTTTCCTGGTTCGTTGCACTACCAGTTATGTACCTTTCATCTATTCCAAGTGTTCGCATGGCGCGCCATTTGTAATGATCCTCCTTCAACCATATTTCAGTACAATTTTTAAACTGATGGTTCTCAGAAATCTCCTTTGGTGATAAATGATTATGATAATCCAATATGGGCAACGATTTGGCATAATCATGATACAGTTTTTTTGCAAAATCGTTCTGCAACATAAAATCGTCAGTGATAAATTGTTGGTTAGATTTGTGCAATCGATTGTACATTGTGTTGATTTTTGAGAGTTCCATATTTAGTAGGTGCTAATTGCTATTGCTTTTTAAGTGAGGAAGCCCTTACGATAAGCTCGGGCTGAATAATTGTTTTTTTCGGTATGATTTTCTTTTTTTCTGTATTTAATATGTTGAAAAAAAGATTGGCTGCAGTTTGTCCCATTTCTATGGGAAACTGATTTATAGTGGTTAATGGCGGATCAGTAAACGATGTGAACGGTTCATTCAGAAATCCTACAAGTGCAACGTCACTAGGAATTTTAAAACCGTTTTCCTTTAACACCTGCATGGCTCCTATTGCTGCATAATCACTGGCAGAAAAAATAGCATCGAACTTTCGTTCTTGTTTTAGAAGTGCTTCGCAATGCGCCCTTCCATCTTCTACTTGCAGGTTACCACTAAAAACCAACGAGGTATCCAGCTCAATGTTATGATCTGTCAAAGCGTTTAGATAACCTCTGTAACGTTCCTTATAAATATCGATTTTTCTTTCGGTAGTTAAATGGACTATAGATCTGCAACCCTGTTCTATTAGATGTGTTGTGGCCAAATATGCCCCCTGATAGTCATCAATGACCACTTGACTTGTTTGGAGAAATGGTGTGGTCCTATCAAAAAGTACCAAGGGAAGTCCACGATCAAGAACTTGCTCGTAATGATCAAAATGTTGTGTATTCTTACCTATTGAAGCTATAATGCCATCGACACGCGCATTCAAAAATGCTTTTACGGCATTCTCCTCATTACTTAAAACTTCACTGGATTGGCTAACGATAACACGATAGTTCAACGAATTGGCTACTTCTTCAACACCTTTGATAATGGAGGAAAAAAAAGCTCGGTTTATACTGGGTACCAACATCCCTATGAGCTGAGTCTTACCACTGCGCAAAGCAGATGCAACTTGGTTGGGCTCGTAATCCAATTCCTTTGCCGCCTTTAATACCGCCTTTCGAGTAGTTTCACTTATCCTGGGATTACCGTTCAATGCCCTTGAAACTGTAGAGGCCGTTACATTGAGTCTCTCGGCAATATCATGTATGGTTGCTTTTTTCATATAACTATTTGCCAAACTAAACTGACTCTTTTGTAAAAATACACTTTTGAATGAATATTATAATAATGTAATCGGTTGCACAATTTATAATAAATATCAATCATTATAAAATTTAGTCGCTAAGTTTTTAAATTTCTTCAAAAACCTTATTATAATTCAATTTACTTCACTTTTAAGTCAAAATATTTGCTAATTTAATATTTCTTTATTAATTATGCAATCGATTGCACAAACAAAACAAACTAACAACTTCCTGTGAGCTTTTAAACAGGAATTAAAAAATGATTATGTTATGCCTCAGAGTAAATTAAAGTTGTTTTGGCCTTTTATGGTCATTTTTCTCGTATTTGCACATTACTTAACATTTGCGAGTAACCTATTACCAGAGAATTCTTTAAAAACCAACTTTCAAAGTTATGGCACTATTACGGGAAGAGTGGTTGATGAATCTGGAATGCCACTTCCAGGAGCTTCAGTAGTAATTAGAAATTTAAACACTGGTGCAAGCACTTCACTTGAAGGTCTATTCCAATTAGATAGGGTTCCTTTTGGCTCTCATGAACTTGAGGTATCCTACATTGGCTATGAAAAATACAATATCACTACAACAGTAGACCAATCCTTGCAATCTACTGGCAATATTGTATTGAAACCAGAAACAAATCAACTCGGCGAGGTTATTATTACTGGGAGTTTTGATGGCCAACAAAGAGCTTTCAACCAGCAAAAAAATGCCGATAATATCAAAACAATTGTTTCTGCTGACCTTATTGGACGCTTTCCAGATATTAATGTTGGTGAGGCCATGCAACGGGTTCCTGGTGTAAATATTGAACGTAACAATGGTGAAGGAAGTAATGTAAAAATTAGGGGGACACCTCAAAACTTCACGACCATTTCCATAAACGGTGAGCAAATCCCAACTACGGATGAAGGAGGAGGAAGAACCGAAAGCCTTGATTTGATATCGGCAGATCAACTAGCTTCTATGGAGGTTAGCAAAGCAATAACACCCGACATGGATGGTGATGCAGTAGGTGGTGCCATAAATCTAATCACAGCTACAGCAACTTCTTCCAAAGGAAGAGTAAAGGGAAGTATTGGTGGTGGTTACAACAATCTTTTTGAAAAGGCCAGTCAAGTATATCGTTTTAAGTTCGACAAACGCTTTGCCGATGAAAAATTCGGGATATTGATAGGTAGCAGTTTTTACAATACTTTTAACGGAGAAGAACGCTTTGAAGCAACATATAGGGACAGAAGGATTGGGAGTCAGGATGACCCTAACTCTTTTAGAGCCTTTGTTTTGGATGACTATCGCTTACGCCCGCTACTGAATGAAAGAACAAGAATCGGTGTCAATGCTACTTTTGATTATAAATTTTCAGAGAATTCGTCTTTAGTATTTAAAGCCACCTATAACAATTTAAAAGACAAGTCGTTACGAAGAAGGACACGATTTAGACCTAGAAACAATTATCAAGATCCATTAAATCCAAATGTCGCTGGTCCCGATAACGATGTAAGGGTCAGAAGAGATATCAACGACCGTGTTATTAACCGAGAGAACATAAATATTTCGTTAGAGGGAAATCATCCTTTAGGTGACTTTGCCAAACTTGATTATGGTATAAACTATTCCAGAAATGAAAGAAAGCTAAATAGTGACCGTTTCGTCTTTAGAGAAAGAGATTTGACCCTTGTTCAAGAAAGAGATGGTGACTTTACTATTTTCTCGTCTCCGGACGCTGACTTTGAAGATTATAATGCCTTCCTTTTTAATTCCTTTCAACAAGACCTGCCTATTTTAAACAGAGGAGACAATACTGTAGCTCGATTGAATCTCACTATACCTTTTAGATTGGGGAAAAATTCCGGAGAATTTAAAACAGGTGGAAAATATAGGGATTTGGATAACTTAAGAAGAAGAAATACCATTGAGTACAACGATTTTAATGGTCCTTATAATTTAAGTCAAGTTTTGGATGGCAATAGTGGAACAATCTTTGGTGGACGCTACGAAATGGGGCAGTTTCCCAACCCAAATTCAGCAAGGGAACATTTTAACTTGTTCAGGAGCGCTTACGATTTGGACGTAAATACATCACGTATCAATAGTGAAAGCTTTTTCTTTGATGCCGGCGAAGATGTCTATGCTGCTTACTTCCAAGGTAAAATCCAGTTTAATAATTTTAGGATTTTGGCAGGTGTCCGTTACGAGAAAACAGATGTGCTCTACGAAGCATTGGAACTACAGATTGAACCCCCAGCTGGTGACGATCAACCTGCAGTCCCTGTTTCTTCAGAACCTATTTCAGGAGGTCGTTCTTACGATTTCTTTTTACCTATGGTACATTTAAAGTACCAGTTAAGTGATAGAACGAACTTACGTTTTGCCTATACCCAATCGTATGCACGACCAACGCTTGAGGACTTGGTACCTTCGGAAAATATAAATTTTGCAGATCAAATACTTTCACGAGGTAACCCAAATCTAGACCCTGCAGAATCCCATAATTTTGATTTGCTTTTTGAACATTATCTCAAGGGAGCAGGAGTAGTGTCTGGAGGAATCTTTTATAAGGATATTTCAACCTTTATATTCAACCAATTTGCCAACGTGGAATTCAATAATGATGTGTTTTTACAACGCTCTCCAATAAATGGAGATAAAGCAAGTTTACTAGGAGTAGAATTGAATTTTGTAAAAAAATTAGATTTTCTCCCTGGTTTTTTATCAGGTCTAGGAGTTTTTGCAAACTATACCTATGTAGATTCTGATAGTAGCTTTTCTTCTTTAAATCAAAATACTGGTGAAATTGAAACTAGGGACGGAATACCATTCATAGATCAAGCAGACCATACTTGGAATGCTGCACTATCCTATGATAAAGGAGGATTTAGTGCACGAGCATCACTAAATTACAATGGAAGAGCTTTTGCAAGTTTCTCAACTAATTCTGATTTTGATTTCTTCTTAGAAGAACGGTATCAATTGGATGTAAATGCTTCACAAAAAATAACAGACAATCTTACTTTTTTTATTGAGTTTGTCAACCTTACGAATGAACCAGTAGTTCGCTTCCAATCTATCAGGAGTCAAATAACCAATTATGAAGTCTACGATTGGTCTGCACGCTTTGGTATTAACTTTAAATTTTAAGAAAATGATACTAAAAAACAGTCTAAAACTATTCTGCCTGACAGTATTAGGTCTTTTCATAAACTTTTCCTGTAGTGATGATGACCTTTCAGGAGAACTAACTTTTGAATCTCCAAACATTGACCTCTCGATAGAAAGCGGTGAGTTCAGAATTGGGCAAACTATACGCGTAGAGGTAAGTTATGAAGCATCTGCCACCTTTAGGGAATTTGTAGTACAACGTGGAGGCACTATAATTGATAGAGTCAACTATGCCGAAGGAACCGATGGAGACGACACCTATGATTTAGAATTCTTGATAACGGAAGACTTGCTGGGAACTACCCAAACATTTACATTCACTGTGACCGATTCTTTGGGCGAAACAGAGACAAAAATCTTTACCGCAATAGTTTCTGAAGTCACCCCTGCATTTACTATCGAAGATGTCGAGATTAACGGTACAGCTTTTAAGCAAGTAACCGGTAGGATTAATTTTAATGAGACGTTTGACAAAGATAACCTGTGGTTATTAAATGGCGAAGTAGAAGTAGATGACATCACTACCCTAACTATTGAAGCAGGAACTACTATCTATGCAATCAATGAAGACACGGAATTAAATGTATTAATTGGAGGAACCTTGATTGCCGAAGGAACTGTCGAAGATCCTATAATTTTTACATCTATAAATGCAGCGCCAGACCAACCAGAAGACCCAGATAACGGTGATTGGATTGGTGTAGTATTACGTGGCGACGATACCCTTGGAGGAAATTCTGGAATTCTAACCTATGTACGAATTGAAAACGGAGGAAATGGGGATGAAGCACTTCAATTAAGGCAAGTAGGCGGTGCAACAGTAATTGATTATGTGCAAATACATAACTCGGATGACACAGGTATCCGTATGCGGGGAGGATATGTAAACCTAAAGCATATTTTAGTTACAAAACCCAGTGATAGAGGAATACGATACAGTGATGGATGGGAAGGCAACGGTCAATTCTGGGCAATCATAACCGATGTTGATGATAGTATTGGCCTTAACGGAAGAGATACGGACGAATCCCCAAGAACTTCTGATGCAATAATGTCCAATGTTACTGTGATAGGCCCGAATGTTGTTGGCGATGGACCCGGTGATACAGAGGGTGTTCAAGTACGTGATGGAGCAAAAGGAGAATTCTACAATTTCATTGTTACCGGTTTTGACAATTCCTTTAGAAATCGAAGTGAGAATGGTGATATGGTTATAAAAAACTCCGCAGTCTTTGGTAATGGCGGAGATGGCGATGATGATGGTTTACACAGTAGTGTGCAGGATGACTATAGAGATATCGCAAACAATAATTCCGAGGATGAAATTGTATTGACAGATACTTTCATAGGCGTATCGACCACAAACTCTTCCGATGCCTCGACCTTAGGAGAATTTTTTGACGCTGTAAACTTCACAGGTGCGGTTTCACCAGATGATGATTGGACACTCGGCTGGACTCTCAACTTTGATGGTACTCCAAGAGAATAAATACATTAGTTTAAGTTAGTTTTTTTAATTTCAAGAAGTTGTAAATGAACAGAGCAAATTTCATTAAGATGATTTCATCGGCAACCCTGGCTACAGGGTTGCCTTTTCCTATGTGGTCTTGCGCTTCAAAATTGAGTGCAAACACTATTTTAGGTTTCGATGAAATGGCAAAAGACGATGATTTTATCATCAAGGATATAGACACCTTTCTACTTAGAAAGGCGCTTTTTGTATCCGTAGAACTGAACAATGGCATAAAAGGTTGGGCAGAAGCCATGCCCAATGATAAGCGAAGTTCAAGGACATTAATTGAAAAAACGCTAAAGAACTACTACGAGGGCACCAATATTTTTGATGCGGAGAAAACGTGGGACCTTTGTATTAAATCCGAATACGATTTAGGACCAGGCGGACTATTGACTTATTCCATTTCGGGAATAGATTGTGCTATTTACGATGCCATGGGCAAGGCCACCAAAAAACCTGTATATGAGCTTTTAGGAGGCAAACTCCGCGATTCCGTGGAAATCTACGCCAGTTTTACAAGAGATGTATACCCTACACCAGAAAAAGCAGCGGAAAAAGCAAAACAACTAGTAGCAGAAGGCTATAATGCGATGAAGTTTCGCATGCGATGGGGGTTGGAAAACCAAGACCCTCCCAACGACAATACCACAGCTTTTGCCGCCGCGTTAAAAAAAGGCGTAGGTGATAACATAAAACTAGCTATGGACGCCAATATGGGACATAGCAGAGATAGGGCCATAGAACTTGGTAAGGAGCTAGAGGCTTTCGATTTAGCATGGTGGGAAGAGCCCACGGCACCCTATGATTATGATGCCATAAAAGCAGTGGTAGAGCAAGTAAACATTCCCATAGTATTTGGTGAACATGCATATACCGTAGAGCAAATAAAACATTTGCTGACCTACGGGGGTTCTTGGGCCGTAAACCCAGATTTGTTGAAATGTGGTGGATTCACGGGTGGAAAACGCATTGGGGATTATATCGCAAACCAAAATGTAAAGTTGGTGGCGCACAATTCAAGGCCTTCTTTAAGTACGGTATGTATGCTTCACTGGGTCTGCGCCACAAAAATGGCAACAGAACCCCAGGAATTTGCACTCCGAGAAAAAGCTCCAGGAGCATTTGATACGTTAACCGGTTTTCCAGAATTTAAAGATGGAAGACTTTATATTAGTGATCGTCCAGGTTTAGGGGTCGAAGTCGATGAAGACCAGGTAAGGGCCTATGATAAAAAGTATACCAAATAATGAAATCCTTGCCCCTTTTCTTTAGTTTGCCTTTATTGATTTTGATGACCTGCCAAAAATCAACTGACAATGAATTCAACATTCTTGATTATGGTGCGGTTGCAGATGGAAAGACATTGAGCACCAAGGCTATTCAAGAAGCTATCAATAGAGCTATTAAAACCAAGGGAAAGGTAATTGTACCCGAGGGAACTTTTTATACAGGTAGCCTTATTTTAGGTCCAAATATTATTTTTCACTTGGAAGAAGGTGCTATGCTATTGGCCAGTAATACCATGAAAGATTATACTAGCGAGGAATTTATAAAAGCATCCTTTGCAGATAACCTTTCGATAACAGGTACTGGAACCATTAATGGTAATGGGCTGTCTTTTTTTGACGAGGATTGGAACTACACTGAACGACCAGAGCCTTGGATTGTAATCGAAGATTCAAAGAATGTTTCCGTAACTGGTGTCAGATTTACCAATAGTCCTTCCCATACCCTTAACTTTGATTACTGCGACAAAGTATCAGTATCGAATATTTTTATTGAAAATGACCCCAGAAGTCCAAACACGGATGGAATCGATATCCGTAATTCCAAAAATGTAACCATTTCAAATTGTGATATTCGAACCGGGGATGACGCCATCTGTATAAAAAACACCAAAAAAGAGGAGAAATTAACAGATGCCAAAGGCAATTCAAGATTAAAAACCACTGAAAATATTACGGTAAAAGATTGTTATATCGAAAGTGATGATTCCGCACTGAAACTGGGTACGGGAAGTGGCCATCTAACAAAAAATATTACGTTTGAAAATATAACGATACGAAAAACACGCTATGCCATGGCTTTGTTTATGATGGATAGTGGTCGTTATGAAAATGTAATTTTCAATAGAATTGATGCTGAAACAGGTTCTAGACATGATCAAGAATATGGTATTTTCATGGATATCCATCAAAGACAAGCTGATTCTGCACCTGGTGAAATAACCAATATCCATTTTGAAAATTGTAACATCTCCACAAAAGGAATTTTCTATCTGTCCGGACATCCAGAACAATACATTCAAAACATCTCAATAACTGGTATGGAGATTACTATCAAAGAAACACTGGATAATTCTGAATGGGACAAGCCCAAAGGAAATAAATCGATACAACATTGGCCGAGTACTTCAAATTTTGTGAATGAAAAAGCAAACTTCATTATTGCAAATGCCGAAAATGTGCGGATGAAGAATGTAAAAGTTGAACGCAGCAGTCAAGTATCTTTTCCATTTTTATGGACTTATAACGCTTCCGTTGATACTATTGCTGTCCAGATCAATACCCTAACTGCACCATGAGAGCTCAATTATTCTTTAGCTTTTTAGTGACCATAAGTTTTCTTGCATGTGCGCAAGAACAAAAGCTGGGCCTAGATAAATCGTACAAAAAGGAAATCGAAGCTTCATTAAACGATGCAATTGCCCATGCCGGAAAAAGTTGTCTTGAAGAAGAAGGAAAGTCAAAAGGCGATTATGAAATGATATCGGGAAGATGGATGGAATATGAACCTGCGTGGCACACGGGGCAATTGATTCAAGGATTACTTGCCGCCCATGATGTTACAAAAGATTCCAAAGCACTGGAATATGCCATTAAAGCTGGTAACTGGTGGGTTTCACTTCAATTCCCAAAAGGGCATCAACTGGAAGGTTATCTAAATGCTGTCCATGGGGCTAGCGTGGGCAACCTTATAAATACCACTACAATTACCGATGGCACCCCTGGACTTTTTGATTTGACCGAAGCTACCGAAAACCCAAAATATGCAGAAGTAGCTACTTCTGCAGGGAGTTGGATTCTCGATAATCTCTACTTGCCTGAGCATAAATTAAGCTACAACATAGTTGACCCGAAAACTGGTGAAATTTGGAAGAACAAAAGTCCACATGCCCAGCATCAAGGTCACGAAATCACTATAAAACAAGTAGCCCGCCCAAATGCAGAAGGATACCTTTGGAAAGATATATACCTGTTTAATGGCGAAGAACGGTACAAAAAGGCATTTTTGGAACTTTGTGATGGCCTCATAGAAAAACAAAGTGACAATGGATTTTGGATGGATTTTGAACCCAATGATCCAAAAACAGGGAAAATCCATGCACGTTTCAATACATGGAATGCCGAAGCACTAATTGAAGCTTTTACGCTGACCAAAAATCAAAAATATCTGGATGCAGCCATGAAAACCGGGAAGGGATTAGCAGCTATTCAACAAAAAAATGGAACGATTTTTTACATCAGCTATACTGATGGCAGTGTTGACGAACGCTCTCCATGTGGCTCGGGAATTTCCTTTGCCGGTATTCTTTGGCTGCGATTGTTGGAATTGGGAAAGCCGGATTTTATCGAAAATGTAAAGAAAGCACTTGATTTCACACTCAAAAATCAGTTCCCTTCAAATCATCCAGACAAGAATCTGGCCGGAGGTTATTTTGAAATCCGACAAAAAGCCAAGGGCAATGGACAGTTAAAACTGATCTATCGAGATATAGCTACTGCTTTTGGATTACGGTTTTTAAGTAATGTATACCAATATGAGTTTCAATAAAAAACATATCATATCATATCTGCGAAAGTGGATATTTGAGAGGAAACGGTACCGTATTATTCCTTTAGTTTTAGTTGTATGCCTTTTAAGCTGTAAAACCCAAACCAAAGACGACTTTACGAAAGAAATTGCCCAACAAAATATAAAAGCAGCTTGGGAACAGACCTATCCTGCTATTCTGGAAGCTATTCATCCTCCAGCTTTCAAAGACACCATAGTACATATTACGGACACTTTAGATTTTAGGGATAGATTGAATATCCATATTACCGATTTATCCAATGCGGGTGGCGGAATTATTTCCGTGCGCCCTGGCATTTATAATGCAAAGGGTAGCATTTTTATGAAATCAAACATCAACCTTCATTTAAGTGAAGGTGCAATACTTCTATTTTCTCCCAATCCTGAAGATTACCTTCCTGTGGTAAAATCGAGATGGGAAGGGACATTTTTGATGAATTATTCCCCGTTGATTTACGCCATTGATGCTGAAAATATTGCCATAACTGGAAAGGGAACAATCAATGGGCAGACCCAACCATACTGGGCAGATTGGAAAAACAAACAAGCGGCAGATAAAAAACTACTCAGGCAAATGGGCAATGACCAAGTTCCGCTATCGAAAAGAATTTTTGGTGAAGGCCACTTTCTGCGTCCTTCGGGCATTGAGTTCATCAACTGCAAAAACATTCTCTTGGAAGGTTTCACCATCAAGAACAGTCCTTTTTGGACGATTCATCCCGTGCTATGTGAAAATATCACGGCCAAAAACTTGAACATTCGATTAGGCACTACCAATGATGATGGTTTTGACCCTGAAAGTTGTAAAAATGTGCTTATTGAAAATTGTATTTTCAACACGCATGATGATTGTATTGCCATTAAGGCAGGTCGTGATCAGGACGGTTGGCCCTATCCCCCATCAGAAAACATTATTGTAAGGAACAATAGTTTCAACACTGCGGTAGGAAGCGGGTTTTGTATCGGTTCCGAAATGTCAGCTGGAGTCAAAAATGTCTTTGTAGAAAACTGTAAGTTGTCCAAAAGTGAAAAACATGCCTTTCAATTTAAGAGTAACCCCGACCGTGGTGGTTTCATAGAAAATGTTTTCGTCCGTAATATTGATGTGGGAGACGTAAAATATGGTTTTGAATTCACTACCAATTATAAAGGTTGGCGTGGCAATGAGAATTTCACGCGCTATGAGCATTTTTACTTTCAGGATATCTCTATTAAATCTGCCTTGGAAAAATCCATAACGGTTAACGGAAGGCCCGAAAAACCTATTCGAAATATCTTTTTTCAAAATATAGCCATTACCGATACCAATACTAAAATCGCCGTCAAAAACACGACGGGCGTATTGTTTGACAATGTCAAAATCAACAGCAAAACCATCGACAAAAAGCTAGAATCCCAATGAAAAATAGAATCTCAACAACTCTAAATATATCCCTTTGCAAATTAGGCGCACTATCGTTTTTGTTATCTTTTGCTTTTATCCAGATTGACGCACAAGAACCCTTATTACAAAATGTTTATAATCGCCCGTCCACTTCTTTGAACGGGAATTGGAAATACGTTATAGACCCATACGATACGGGTTATAGAAATCATAGAAACTGGACTCCCTTTGATGAAGCAGAATCCACGAAAGCTTCTGCTAAACCTTATTACACGGACAAAGTCATTGAAGAACGCTGGGACCGTGTAGAATATGACTTTAACACCTCCCCAGAAATCATAGTGCCAAGTGATTGGAACAGTCAGTTTGAAAAATTACAATACTACGAGGGCGCCATTTGGTACCGGACTACATTTGATTACACGGTTGATACAAACCAACTCACCTTCCTATATTTTGGTGCGGCCAACTATCAGACCGATGTATACCTCAACGGAGAAAAAGTAGGTCAGCACTTGGGTGGATTCGACCCTTTTAACTTTGACATCACCAATAAATTAAAAACTAAGGGCAATTCATTGGTTGTTCGTGTAGACAACCGCAGGGAAAAACATCGCGTGCCCAATTACACCACGGATTGGTGGAACTACGGTGGAATTACGCGAGAGGTAAAACTAGTTTCAGTACCCAAAACCCATATTCAGGATTATAGTTTACAATTGGATAAAGACAATCCAAATCAAATTAAGGGATATGTACAAGTTTCCAATGCGACTTCAGGACAGTCTGTAACCATTCAAATCCCTGAAGCCAAAATCAATAAAACTTTTATAACGGATACAGATGGAAGGGCACAAATAACGATACTAGCCAAAAAATTAAAGAAATGGTATCCCAAGCGTCCCAAACTTTATGAAGTTTCATTATCCTCTGGTTCGGATACGCTTAAAGACCAGATTGGATTTAGAACGATAACGACCGAAGGGGCCAATATTTTACTGAATGGTAAATCCATTTTTTTAAGAGGTATTAGTCTTCATGAAGAAAATCCGATTAAAATAGGAAGGGCAAAATCTATGGAAGATGCCAAGATGCTTTTTGGATGGGCGAAGGAACTCAACTGTAATTTTGTACGTTTGGCACATTATCCACATAATGAAAATATGCCCAGATTGGCAGATAAGCTAGGTCTATTACTTTGGGAAGAAATCCCGGTGTATTGGGGAATTGACTACGAAAACCCTACGGCTTTTGCTCAAGCAAAATCACAATTGGAGACCTTGGTGCATCGTGATAAAAATAGAGCTAGTGTCATTGTTTGGTCCGTTGCCAATGAAACCCCTGATTTAGAATCAAGGCTCATTTTTCTTCGGAAATTGAAAGATATCGCCCTGGCAATCGATGATACCCGTTTTATTAGTGCCGCATTGGAACGCGATGAAAAAAGTACCGCAAATACTGTAAAAATTCCCGATCCATTTGCCGAAGATGTTGATATTCTTAGCTGTAACGAATACATTGGCTGGTATTCCGGTTTACCATCCCGTTGTGGTGAGGTTACATGGGACTTGCCCGAAAGCAAACCTTTTTTCGTAAGCGAATTTGGCGGTGGGGCCTTGTACAACCATCATGGTGACAAGTTGACCCGTTGGACGGAGGAATATCAGGAATACCTCTACGAAGAACAATTGAACATGCTACAAAAAATTTCAACGTTGCGTGGCATGACACCCTGGATTTTAGTGGATTTCCGTTCTCCCAGAAGAAACCTACCCTTGATACAGGACGGCTGGAATCGAAAAGGACTCATCTCGGAAAATGGGTTCAAGAAAAAGGCTTTTCATACATTGAAAGCTTTTTATGATGAAATGGAGAAAAAGTACGATTACAAAATCAACGACTAAAATGATTATCCCATACCTTGTACAATGGCATACTCCAAACCCCTAAGCTCAGCAAGCCCTTTTAGCCGTCCGATTGCCGTATAGCCAGGATTGGTTTTTTTATTAAGGTCGAGGTCATCCAACATCTGATGGCCATGATCAGGCCGCATGGGAAGAGAAGTATTTCGTTCTTGCTGTATTTCCAAAAGTGCTTTCATCACATCGTACATAGGCACATCGCCTTCCAAATGGTTTGCTTCGTAGAAGTTTCCTTCGGTATCGCGTTGCGTACTTCGCAAATGGACAAAATGGATATACGCACCAAAATCACGAATCATTTGAGGAAGGTTATTATCGCTACGGACACCAAAAGAGCCAGTACAAAAGGTAATGCCGTTAGATGAACTCGGTACTTCTGTCATCATTCGATTGATGTCAGACGCCGTACTGACCACTCGTGGCAATCCAAAAATAGGGAAAGGCGGATCATCTGGATGTATTGCCATTTTTACATGATGTGCTTCCGCAACAGGGATGATTTCCTTGAGAAAGAGCGTAAGATGTTCAGCCAATTTTTTGGCATCGATACCTTCATAGCTATCCAAAATAGTTTGAAATTGCTCTAAGGTATAGCCTTCCTCACTTCCTGGTAATCCTGCAATGATCGTTTTTATTAAAGTGTTCTTTGAAGCTTCGTTCAAACTTTCAAAATAGGCTTTTCCTTTTTCAAGCTCTGTTTCTGTATAGTCCGCTTTTGCATTTGGACGGTTCAGAATAAAACAATCAAAAGCTACCAAAGCCTGTTTTTCAAATCGGAGTGCTTTTGCACCATTGGGCAGTTCGTAAAACAGATTGGTACGTGTCCAATCCAACACGGGCATAAAATTGTAGCAAATGGTGCGTACACCTTCCAACGCTAAATTCTCAATGGAAGTTTTGTAATTTTCAACATACATTTGAAAATCTCCCTTTCGAGTTTTGATGTTTTCATGAATCGGGATACTTTCAACTACCGACCAAACCAGACCGGCCGCTTCAATTTCCAGTTTTCGCTTTTTTATTTCCGCCCTTGTCCATACTTCCCCATTGGGAATGTGGTGCAAAGCTGTAACCACACCTGTTGCACCTGCCTGCGCAATATCTTTTAGGCTGACCGAATCCTTGGGTCCGTACCAACGCATTGTTTGTTCCAATACTTTCATAATCTTATTTTAAACTCCCGAATATGTTCCAAATCCTCCATCAATCTTCAGTACCGTACCCGTAACAAATTTTGATGCATCGCTACATAAATAATGAACTGCTCCCAACAACTCGTTAGGGTCTCCAAAACGTCCCATAGGCGTATTTGAAATAATTTGATTTCCACGTGCAGTCAAGCTTCCATCAGTTTCGGTCAATAAAGTTTTGTTCTGTTTGGTCAAAAAGAAACCTGGCGCCAGGGCATTTACTCGCAGACCTTCTCCATGTTTTTGGGCAAATTCCACAGCCAACCATTGAGTTAGGTTATCAATTGCCGCCTTTGAGGACGAGTAGCCCATGACCCGTGTCAAAGGGCGCTCCGCTGACATACTAGAAATGTTTATGATACTTCCCTTTTTTTCCTCCAAAAACAAGGGTAAAAAGGTTTTGATGGGCAAATAAGTACCAATATAATTTAGCTCAATAATCTTTCGTAACGCCTCGACATCGCTGTCCAACAGTGTTTGGTCCGGGGTAATTGTAGCTCCTTGCATATTGCCACCTGCCGCATTGATAAGCACATCTATGGTGCCAAACGACTTTTTGAGCTCTTCGTATGCCTTCTCTAAATCCGATTCCTTGGTTACATCTGCTAGGATAATACTGGCCGCTCCACCTTTGGATTCAACCGCATCTTTGAGTTCATGGGCACCTTCGATTGCGTACGACATAATTACCACATGAGCTCCTTCATCTGCTAGGTATTTTGCCATCTCCGACCCTAATACACCTGTTCCTCCGGTAATTACAATAATCTTGTTCTTTACATTAAAAAGTTGGTTCATATTTTAGTTTAAAGTGATATTCCTCTTTTCCAAGGAATAAAATCATCTTGATTTAATACTTGTGCTTTTGTTTGGATTTTTCCACTGGCAACAGCAATGATAAATTCCATGAGTTCCTCACCCATTTCTTCGATTGTTTTATCTCCCGTGATAACTTCTCCTGCATCCACATCGATAATGTCGGGCATACGTTCGGCCAATCCACTGTTCGATGCTATCTTGATTACGGGCGCAATAGGGTTTCCCGTAGGTGTGCCCAATCCTGTCGTAAAGAGGATAAGGTTTGCTCCCGACCCTGCTAATGCGGTTGTGCTTTCCACATCGTTGCCAGGTGTACACAATAAATTTAGTCCAGGTTTGGTGGCATACTCTGCATAGTCCAGCACGTCTACGATAGGTGATGTACCACCTTTTTTTGCCGCTCCGGCACTCTTCATGGCGTCCGTTATAAGGCCGTCTTTAATGTTTCCTGGGCTTGGGTTCATATCGAACCCCGAACCTACCGCTTCGGCGGAAGCTGCATAGGTTTGCATTAAATGAATGAACTTGTCCGCGATAGCATCGTTGGTGCAACGGTTGATCAGTTGCTGCTCTACACCGCAGAGCTCTGGAAATTCGGCCAACATGGTTTTTCCACTCAAAGCGACTACAATATCAGAAGCATGCCCCACCGCTGGATTTGCCGAAATTCCTGAAAAACCATCGGAACCACCACATTCCAAACCCAAGGTCAACTTATCCAAAGAAGCTGGTTCCCGTTGTAATTTATTTGCTTCAACCAACCCCTCAAACGTTTTTTGTAGTGCCTTTTGCAAAAGATTCTCTTCCCTACCCTCTTGCTGTTGTTCCAAAATATACAATGGCTTATCAAAATCTGGATTCACAGCTTTCAATTTCTCCTGCAAAATGGAAATCTGTGCATTTTGGCAACCTAGACTCAAAATAGTGCCCCCAGCTACATTCGGATTATTAAGATACCCGGCAATCAAGGCGCATAACATCTCTGAATCTTGCCGAATACCTCCGCATCCGCCTTGATGTGTTAGAAACTTGATACCATCAACGTTTTTAAAAACGGCTGTTGATGTGGCAGTTTCTTCTTCCAAAACCATTCCGCTTCGTGGGGAGGCTCCTGATTTATATTGGTTCACCATCTGGCGGACATATTGTTTGTATTTATTGGGCCGCACAAAACCCAATTCTTCCAAAAAGGCATCCTTCATAACGGCCACATTTCTGTTTTCACAAAAAACCAAAGGGATAACCACCCAAAAGTTTGCCGTTCCTACCTGTCCATCGGAACGATGATAGCCATTGAACGTCTTATTCCTAAATTTTGAAATATCAGGTTGTTGCCAATCAAAGATTTGCTTTCGTACTCCGTAATCTTCCGTCTTATGCGAAACATTATCAACGGTAAGCGCTTCTCCTTGCTCAATATTTTTCTTAGCTTTTCCAACTACGCCTCCATACATATATATCTCATCGCCATCCAAGAAGTCGTTTTGTGCAAATTTATGTTTGGCCTTTATGGGTAGCTTCAATTGAAAGTTCTCGCCATTCATCATCACTATGATTCCTACATCTAGGTTTTCCAGCGCAACTACCACATTATCAGATGGATGAATTTTGATGAATTTATGTCTCATTTTCAATTAAAAATTAGTAACTTGCGCAATCGATTGCACAAAGTAAGGAAAATTTATTTGATTTTTCTCATACAAAAAGGAAAAAAGCGATTCCTTGACCAATTCAATCGAATAAATAAAAGCTAAACCTATCCAATATGAAAAAAGTTGTCACCTTTGGTGAAATTATGCTGCGCTTAGCCCCTCCCGGATTTTTAAGATTTTCTCAAACCAATTCATTTGACGCCATCTACGGTGGTGGTGAATCGAATGTTGCTGTTTCTTTGGCAAACTATGGGATTCCCGTTGATTTTGTAACGCGTCTTCCGGACAATGATCTGGGTAAATGTGCCATGATGGAACTACGCAAACGTGGTGTAGGTGTGGATAATATTGATTGGGGAGGAGAACGTTTGGGAATTTATTTTTTAGAGACCGGTGCTGTAGCCAGGGGCAGTAAAGTAGTTTATGATAGGGCATATTCGGCAATATCTCAAATTGAAAAGGGAACGATTGATTGGAAAACCGTTTTTAAAGATGCTGATTGGTTCCACTGGACCGGTATTACGCCTGCAATTTCCCAAGGAGCAGCAGATGCCTGTCTTGAGGCGTGCGAAGTGGCCAGTAGTATGGGAATTACCATATCGACAGACCTCAACTACAGAAAAAAACTATGGAACTATGGTATTGAACCTGAAAAAATCATGACCCCATTAGTCGAGCATTGTGATGTAATTCTTGGTAATGAAGAAGATGCTGAAAAACACTTTGGCATCCATCCCAAAGGTGTTGATGTAACACAAGGCCATTCCGTGAGCACAAAAGCTTTTGAGTCTGTCTGTAAGCAGATGATGGATAAATTCCCAAAAGCCAAAAAAGTGATTACTACGCTACGGGGTTCTATTAGTGCCTCCCACAATACCTGGGCGGGTGTGTTGTACGATGGCAATACACTTTACGAATCTTCCACATACCAGATTACCCATATCGTTGACCGTGTTGGTGGAGGTGATTCTTTTATGGGCGGACTTATATACGGTTTGATTACCCATGATGGTGATGACCAAAAAGCATTGGATTTTGCAGTAGCTGCCTCTTGTTTGAAGCATAGCATTAAAGGAGATGCCAATCAGGTTACCGTGGATGAAGTTGAAAAATTAATGTCCGGCGATGCATCCGGGCGTGTAGCTCGATAATATATGGCAAGATTTTCCAGAATAGAAGTAGCAGTAAAAATGAGGGAAACCGGGTTGGTACCAGTCTTTTACCATAGTGACCTTGAAATTTGCAAAAAGGTCGTAAAAGCATCTTATGATGGTGGTGTTCGGGTTTTTGAGTTCACCAATAGAGGTGATTATGCCCATGAAGTCTTTGGAGAGCTGAACAAATGGGCCATAAAAGCCGTTCCAGAAATGATATTGGGCGTTGGTTCCGTAATCGACGCCGGCACAACTTCTTTATATCTGCAATTAGGTAGTAATTTTGTGGTTTCTCCTATATTGAATCCTCAAATGGCAAAAGTCTGTAATAGAAGAAAGGTAGCATGGTCGCCAGGTTGTGGCTCATTGACCGAAATATCATATGCCGAAGAATTGGGCGCCGAAGTCGTGAAGATTTTTCCTGGTATGCAGGTTGGAGGTCCAGATTTCGTAAAGGCGATTAAAGGTCCGTCGCCTTGGTCCAGCATCATGCCTACGGGCGGTGTAAATCCTACCCAAGATAATCTTGAAGCTTGGTTCAGTGCAGGTGTACATTGCGTAGGAATGGGCAGCCAACTCTTTAAAAAAGAACTCATCAGTTCTGGCGCCTTTGAAAACATTACTTCCGAAGTAAAGAAAGCTTTGGGTATTATTAAAAATCTAAGAGCTTAATTTGAAATCAATATCTTTTTTTAGTCTGCTAAGTCTCTTAATTCTCTTATCCTGCGATTCGCAGAAAGAGGAAAAAATATTGCGGCTGGCCCATGGGCTCGACACCAATCACCCAGTGCACCAAGCCATGGTACATCTAGGAGAGCGATTGGAAGAAACTTCCGAGGGTAAATTAAAGGTCATTATTTATCCTAGTGGGCAGTTGGGAGCGGAACGCGAATGTTTGGAATTACTTCAAATTGGCAGTTTGGACGTTACAAAGGTCTCTGCTGCTGTATTGGAAAATTTTGTTCCTGAATATAAGGTTTTAAGCGTCCCATACATCTTTAGGGATAAAGCACATTCCCATAACGTATATGATAGTGAAGTTGGAAAGCGATTTTTGACGAAGGGTGAAAATTATCGTCTACGGGGTCTCTGTTTTTATGATGCCGGGAGCCGTAGCTTTTATACCAAAGACAGGCCAATAATTACCCCATCCGATTTAGAAGGAATGAAAATACGCGTACAAAAAAGTAATATGGCCGTTGCAATGGTCCAGCAATTGGGCGGCTCTCCTACTCCAATTTCTTGGGGCGAATTGTATACTGCCCTACAACAAGGTGTAGTGGATGGAGCAGAGAACAATCTACCCAGTTTTCATACATCTAAACATTACGAGGTATGCAAGTTTTATAGTTTTGATGAACATACTGCCGTTCCAGATGTACTGCTGATAGGAACTGTAACATGGAACAGGCTTAATGATCAGGAAAGAAAATGGTTGCAGGAGGCTGCCAATGCTTCCGCTATTTATCAAAGAGAAGTATGGGCACAAGCAGAAGATGAGGCCTTGCGGGTTATTAAAGAAGCTGGTGTAGCGGTAAATTACCCTGACAAAGCGCTATTTGCGAACAAAACAAGAGCGTTTGATGAACTGTTTGAAGAAGGTTCTGAAGCTTCTCAATTAATGCATGCCATTAAGGAAATAAAATAATGCGAAAAAAAATAGACTTGGTACTGGAGAAACTGCTTATCATCATCATGATAATCATGTTGATATCCGTAATCTGGCAGGTCTTCTCCAGATACATTTTAGGAAGTCCAAGTACCCTTACCGATGAGATTGCCAGTTATTCCTTGATTTGGCTAGGACTTTATGGTGCTGCATACGCAACGGGAAAGGAACTTCATTTGGCCATTGATCTAATTCCTGTTACGACCATCAACAAAGCTCCTATCTTTTATTCAGGAATAGTAACTTTTGCCATCGTCATATTTGCTCTGATGGTCATGGTGATCGGTGGCACTAATTTATGTTACCTAACCTTTCTACTGAAGCAGAAATCGGCAGCGCTGGAAATTCCGTTGGGAATGGTGTACAGCGCCATTCCTTTATCGGGTTTACTTATATCATATTACAGCCTTGATACTTTTATTAAAAGACGTCGTACTTATTTAAAAAATAAAAATGGATTATACGGAAGCACTGATATTGGTCATTAGTTTTGTCATCCTCATGGCAATGCGCGTGCCCATTGCCTACAGCATTGGGGTTTCTGCATTGTTCACCTTACTTGTGTCCATGCCTACCCTTCCTGCTATTACTACGTTGTCGCAACGTATGGCCACTTCATTGGATAGTTTTGCGCTATTGGCCATTCCATTTTTTATTCTCGCAGGCCAAGTAATGAACCGTGGTGGTATCGCACGTCGCCTCATTGACTTTGCTAAAGCTATAGTAGGGCCTTTACCCGGTGGTTTGGCTTTTGTAAACATTATTGCATGTATGCTTTTTGGAGCAATTTCGGGTTCCGCAGTAGCTGCTGCATCTGCTATTGGTGGATTCATGAACCCTATGATGGAAAAAGAGGGTTATGATAAATCTTTCAGTGCAGCTGTGAACATAACCAGTGCCACCACTGGACTTATCATTCCGCCCAGTAATATTCTGATTATTTACTCCTTGGCAAGTGGTGGTGTAAGCATTGCAGCCTTGTTCTTAGCAGGTTACGTACCCGGTATTTTAATTGGTCTTGCCTTAATGTTGGTTGCAGGTATTTATTCCTTCTTAAAAAAGTATCCCACGGAAAAAGGTGTTGGTATCAAAGAGTTTTTAAGACGATTCATTAGTGCCCTTCCAAGCTTGTTATTATTGGTCGTTGTTATAGGCGGAATCGTAGCTGGAATCTTTACTGCTACCGAAGCATCTGCCGTAGCGGTTGTCTACACCTTTGTATTGGCCTTTGCCTATAAAGAAATAACCATAAAGGATGTTCCTACCATTTTACTGGAAACGACAAAGACCTCTGCAATTGTTATGCTTTTGATCGCTACATCCGTAGCGATGAGCTGGGTGATGAGCTATGAGAGTATCCCCCAAGAAATCAGTGCTGGGCTTTTAGGCATTAGTAGTAACCCTATTGTCATCTTGATCATCATCAACTTGATTTTGTTGTTTGTAGGGATTTTTATGGACATGACTCCTGCTGTATTGATTTTTACTCCCATATTTCTCCCCATTGTCACTGCAATGGGTATTGACCCCATTCATTTTGGAATCATTATGATTCTCAACCTTTGTATTGGGCTTTGTACACCTCCCGTGGGCTCAGTGCTTTTTGTGGGCTGTGGTGTCGCCAATTTAAAAATTCAACAGGTGGTTAAACCTTTGCTCCCCTTGTTTATTATGATGTTATTTGTGCTGGTATTAGTTACCTATATCCCCGAATTAAGCCTTTGGGTTCCTAAATTATTTGGGTTTTAAATTTCTTATGATTCAAAACGGTAGTAACATCTTCCGATAAAGTCCACTTTATTACATTTCATAGTACTATTCATTTAACATATCCAATTACTTATTCTAACAGGGATTATCCCTTAAAACAGTGATGTGGGTAGAAATCATAGTGGCTAACTTTGTCATTGGGTTTGACGTAACTCCGATAGCGGAAGGATGTTAAACCAATGATACAAATTATGATGGGAAGTATCATAAAAAATCAATAGAACACAAACTGTAGAGGTAATATGATGCTGAGATTCGCTTTCTTATTAAATAGTTTAATTTTAAGTTTTGGAAACATATCCGTCTATGGTTCATAAAAAAGGGTACCCTATTACTTTTCTAATTATTACTGTTTTCTGTGTTTTCAATCTAAAAGCGCAGGAAGGTGTCCGATTTCATGCGTTTGGAGAAATTCCTAGAAGTATAAGTGACTCGCTTTACCAAACGCTCAAAAATGCAAAAACTACTAATGATAGGCTCGATGCAATCTATACCATAGCTGAAGAACATGTCCTATACGGCAACCCAGATTCTGTCATCCACTATGCCGAAAGGTTGGATAAATTATCGAGCAATGTAGATTACCTACGCAAAGTAAGGGCTAAACGCCTTTTAGGGATAGGCAAGTTTATGAACGGCCTTTACGATAGAGCTTTTGAAGCATATGTTCAAGGCTTGGAAATCCCTCAAAACAAAAGTACGCTGGACGAAGTCAATAAGGTAAATTTTGGTTTGGGAGAGGTATACTATGTAAGAAATGAATTGGATAAGGCAACCATACAATTCACAAAACTCTTGACTCAAAATATAGATAGCCCACTACTGAGCAAGGTAAATTTTTACTCTGGAAACATTGACCTTAGGGAAAGGGATTATGAAAGTGCCAGAACATTTTATAGCAAGGCCGATTCTTTATGCGATTCTACAATAAATCCAAAACTTAAGCTACAGATACAACTGGGCTTTGGTAAATTGGATGTTGCGGAAAATAACATTGACAACGCATTAGGGATTTTTGAAAACGTTATGCAAAGTGCCCAAAATAGTAGATTTTATGGTCTTTACACCGAGGCAGTACTTGAATATGGAAAAATAAGTACGCAATTGGGCAGGTATGAGGTTGCAGAAATGGCCTTGGCCGTGGCTTATACCAATGCGATTCAATGGAATAGATTGGAGCTCCAAAAGAGAATTCTAAATAGTTTAAGGAAAACGTATAGTGCAAAAGGTGATTTTGAAAATGCTTATAATCTTATGACACAATATATAGTGTTATCCAATCAGGTCTTGAAGCAGCAAAATAGTAAGGCGCTCAAAGAACTTGAGGTAAAATACAACACTCTTCAAAAAGAGAATCAAATTTTTGAACTGAAGGAACAGCAAATAGAAAAACAAAGCGAGATTGAAAGGCAAAAGACCATTAAAAAGGCCGTTTTGTATGGTTTTGTGATACTTTTGATTCCAATTATAGCACTTTTAGTGGTCTATTATCAAAAACTACAGACCCAGAGTCAATTAAACCAACAGCAAGAAGAGCTGAATTCCCAAAGGATAACAGCACTGTTAAACACCCAGGAATTACAGCTGGCGCGTACTTCTTTGGAAGCACAACAAGAGGAACGACATAGAATAGCCAAACAACTCCATGATAGTATAGGAGGGAATTTGGCCGGTATTAAGCTGCAGTTGGGAAACCTGAAAAACAATCGTCAGTTTCAAACGGAAATCATCAATCACGTAAACGAAACTTATGAATTGGTACGGGATATCTCGCACGACCTTGTTCCGAAAAAATTCAATCAAAATGCTTTTACCTCGTTAATAGAAGATTACATTGGTACTCTTAGTGAAAATTCAAAAGTGAAGATTACTTTCTCTTCGCATCCAAGGGAAAAGATAAATCAAATGCCCGAAAAATTAAAGGTGGAAGTGTATCAAGTAATTCAAGAACTTTTCACCAATACCTTAAAACATGCGAAGGCCAATTCAATAGAGGTACATATGAATATCATAGAAAATACAATGCAACTTATTTTTGAAGATGATGGTGTAGGTTTTGATATCAATAGTGTTAAAAAGGGGATTGGACTTCAGAATATTGAAAGTAGATTGGACAAATTGGATGCCGAATTGATTATTGATAGTGCTTTAAACCGAGGTACGGCAATAAATATTGAAATTCCCATAAAAGATTAAAAGGTGAAAAAACATAAAATTATAATAGCGGATGATCACAAAATGTTTTTAGATGGACTTCTAAGCATTTTGTCCTCAAAAGATACCATTGAAATAGTGCTCACGGCGAACAATGGCAAAAACGTTGCAAAGTATCTGGATATAAACAATACCGAAGAACCTATAGACTTGGTCATCACTGACGTTAACATGCCCGAATATAACGGAATAGAGCTAAATAAATACATCAAAGAAAAACATACCAACACGAAAACCTTGGTAGTGAGTATGTTACACGACACCAATACCGTTCAAACTTTGACCAAGGACAATGTGGATGGCTATATTCCAAAGAATGCAGAAAAGGGTGAGCTCATCGAAGCTATTGAAACCATTCTTAAAGGGGAAAAGTACTTTTCCCAAACCATTAAAGATGTTTATTTAAAAGGAATGTTCTCCAATGAGCAATCGCTGACACAATCATTATCAAAAAGAGAGAAAGAGGTTTTAAAATTGATCGCACAAGAATTTACTACCCAAGAAATCGCCGACAAATTATTTCTTAGCAAGCATACCATAGAAAGCTACAGAAAAAATCTCATCTCCAAGTTAGAGGTCAGAAATCTTGCTGGCCTAACAAAATACGCTATTAAATTAGGGCTGTTGGAAGAATAGTAAGAACTACATCCAACATCGTATATCATTTCTTCCATAAAAGGTTTGATTAAATTCTAGACCACTCCCTGTAAACAGGGGGTGGTTTTTTACTGAAAAACGGGCTGTATACAGTTCTGGATATCCGCAATTTTGAATCATTGATTAATATAAAAACTTATAATTATGATTTACGGAATTACCTTAATCTTACTTAGCATTATCGCGGTACCATCATTGGTGCTAGCAAAAAAACCAAACGCCAAGGAGTTATTGGAAAAAATTGAACCCTACCAAGGATGGATAGGTTTAGTTTTCTGCTTTTGGGGAGTTTGGGGTATCATCACCAGTATTCTCAATCTTGGATGGTTGACCTCTGCACCTATCTGGTGGATTACACTTTTTGCAGGGAGCTTGGTAGAGGCCACTCTGGGTTTTATGCTCGGTTTTGGATTGATTAACAAGCTTTTCTTGAGTAAGAACGACAAGGCTACCGAAAAAGCAGCAGAACTGCGTTCAAAAATTGCCCCAAAACAAGGAAAACTTGGTCTATTGGGTATCGCAGTGGGCATTTGGATGATAGTAGCATCCTTTTTATTTACGATTAGTTAAACATTTAAAATAGTCAACATGAAAAAAATCATTCTAATTATAATGGTATTGACGACCATGATAATGAGATCACAAAACTCAACCGATCATCGGAACACTGTTTCGGTTTCTGGTAAAGCGCTGGTTGAAAATAGCTCAAAGACGTACAAGGCAAAAATAGTTTTGAACATGGGTCAGGTGCGCTATTCAAATCCTGATTGTAAAACCTTAAAGGAGTTGAAGGAAAAGTTTTTTGATAAGCTAAAAGCCAACGGTTTTGAACCTTCCTCTTTTAAAGAGGATATGATGGGGTTTATTGCATATGGTTATCAAAACGATGGAACTGTTTTTGATTTTGAATCCTCAGATTTTGAAAAAATAATGGCTCTGACAAAAGTTAGAATGATTGGAGCGTCGACTACTGTTGAATTCAAGTCTAGCGTATCTGAAACGGAGCATAAAAGCCTGCTTAAAAAGGCGGTAGAGGATGCTAAAAAGAACGCGACACTGGTGTGCGGTGTTATTAACAAAAAACTAGGTGGTGTGGTTTCAATAAGCGAAAACTTTACAAACAATGGCATTTGGTACTCGTACTACAACGGCAATAAAGATTATTTAACCGTTCAAGTGGTTTATGAAATAGACTAAAAATTTGGTTAATTAGTTGGTTTCCGGTCTTTGGGTTTTTGAACCCATTGGCCGGTTTTTTGTAATATGGTTTTAGGTAATTCCCATAAATCGTTTAAGCCCTTATTTGAAAATTAACTTATAAAATTAAACAGAATCAGATTTTTATATACCAATTGCCTGATGCGTAAAAGGATGTTTTTAATGACATTGTTTCTTTTTGGCATTACCATAAAATAAATATTTGGTTGAAAACCTTTTTTACCTCTGTTCCAAATAACTGTTTTTCAAGTGTAAGAGGTTATTGATAATGCCCGAAAGCTCAAAGGAAATAATCTTCTCGCCCTTCTTTTCAAACGATATGATCGAATATGAATAGATTTCCCTTCCTCCTTTTAGTATAGTTACGGAAAAGAGATCTTCATTCGAATCAAAAACTGCGGTACAATCGTAGTTCGTATTCGAGCTGAGCCAATAGCACAGACTATTGATTTGGTTAAACTTGGACATGTTCTCGTTCATGTGGTAGAAAAAACCAACTATTTGGGTGCATTGAAAATAACTTTTTTGTTTTTGATATATTGTGTCAACGACCTTGGAACAAATAGGGGTCAATTTCAGAAAAAAAGCTTCTCAATGGCTACTGACATGAGAATACCGCGTTTTGGTCACTTTAATTTAAAGAAACAACTTTAACACTTCCCCTGTGTTTTTAACAAACCAAAAAGATATGCATCCACGTAAATAGTAACATATGGCGATGGATTTAAATGCTATGCGTTACTGTAATGAAATCCATCTTCAATTGTCTTAAAAGCATTTGGATAAGAATGATAAACAGGACCTTTTTCTTCGATTATATAAGACATCGCCTCCATTTTGGAAGACTATCCCAAAAACAGGTAAATGGCTATACATTGCTTCTTGATTATTGGGAAACCAACCAATTGAAAGATACAAGATGGTTGGCCTATGTCCTTGCGACCACTTATCATGAAACAGACAAGACCATACGACCCATAGCGGAATATGGTAAAGGAAAAGGCAGGGAATATGGCAAAAGAGACCCCGATACCGGTCAGATATATTATGGGCGTGGTTATGTACAATTGACCTGGAAAGAAAACTACAGCAAATATTCAGATATACTGGGCATTGATTTGGTCAACAATCCCGATTTGGCATTGGATCAAAATGTAGCCACGGAGATACTGTTCCACGGTATGGTAAATGGAATATTTACCGGCAAAAAACTGATGGATTACTTCAATGCAAATACTTCAGACTGGTACAATGCCCGAAAGATTGTCAATGGAAACGATAAAAAATTTATAATCGGAGACTATGGCAAAGAATTTTTCGCAGCAATTTCTTTTGATTTTATAGCTAACACTGATTCACTGGCATGAATTTAGGTTTACGTATGACGCAGCCTAAAAGACCAACATTAGTAAATCTCTTCTTTCCATACCACTGATTACATCAACTCAATAAAGGTCCTTGTAATTTATATAGTCCAATCCTAAATTGAGCTTTTCAATTTGTGAATTAAGCCCCAACTGAATTTTCTCCGAAGCTTTGAACACAATACCATTATTTTTGGATTCTATCTCCACTTCCATGGAATCCTTGGTTTTGACACAGCGTATTTTTTCCAAATCGTTATTGTAGTTGTAAATAGGAACCATCCATAGTTCGCCATCTATAAAATTACCATTTCTGAATGTTGCACTGTGCATTTTTGCGCCTTTCATATTATAACGATCTACAGTACCATCCAGACTATTGTTTCTAAGAACAAATTCATATTTTTTATTTTTGGATGATGGATAGTACACAATTATGTTCTGTAAACCGTCCTCTTTGTAAATAGTATAGAAATCGCCTGTTTTTTTCTCTGCTAGGCTACTGACCAGTTTGCCTTTCTCATATAGTTCGGTTCTCTTATCGTTATATGTCGACACGACCCTTTTTCCTTGATAAGGAGCATCGTTCTTGTAGATAATACTGGCAATGGTATTTCCTTTTTCGTCAAAATAAGCAGCTTCACCCTCTAGTTTGTCGTTGATGTAATGTATATAGGATGTGACTTTACCATAAGTATCGTAAAACGTAAATTTACCATCTCGCAAACCAGCTTTGTACTGACCATCTCCCAGTACTTGACTTCCGTAACCGTATTCTTCATACAATCCATCTTTAAGGCCGTTCTTATAGGTATGTTTATTTCGTTTTTGATGGTCATAGAACGTACCTTCGAAAGGTTCACCATCTTTAAATTTCATAGATGACAAAAGCACTCCAGATCTATCATAAATTTTAGCCTCGCTCGTAACATCGATATCCTCCATTAAAACATAATCCTTTTCTCGACCTGTCGAAACATAAACATCTTCGTAGCGTAAAAGACGAACGTTTTTACCATCCTTCCATATTTCTTTCCTCTTGATTCTATCGGCACCATAAAAAAACTCGTACAGGGTTCCTTCATTTTTTTTGTAATCAAAAGATTCTATTTGGGTACCCTGCTCGTCATAAAATTTGCCAAAAACCTCTTTGTAATTCTCAAAATCGATATCTGACCTTACTTGTCCGTTGCTGTAGTATGATATCTTTTTCTTGTAATTATAACCATCCGTATCATAGATTTTCTCTTCTTTGTATGGCAGGCCTGTATCATAATTGTACGATATGTAATAGTCTCTCACTAGCTTGGAATCTTTATAAATCTGTGAGGAGGTTATTCTTCCATCACGGTCTACTGTAAATTGTTCCCCGTCTTTAGGAGCATAGTACTTCTCGTCATCCAAAATCATTTTTCCGATAACTGCTCCAGATTTATTAAAAAATTGTTCCGTATATCCGTCACGTTTTTTTAAAACAATATTTGACTCTGGATAGTAGACCGTTTCCTGAAGAAGTTTCCCATCTTTATATTTTTTTATGGCACCCGTTACCAAAAGCTCGGTACCCTCGTAGGGTGCATAATCCTTAAACAACAAAGAATCCATTACAGCACCTTCGGTGTCATAATAGAGAATCTTTTCCCTGTAATTTTTATCGGAATATGTAGTATAGGAAAAAAGTTTGCCATTTTTAAAATTCCTGACCCAGCTTAAGCGTTCGTTTTTATAGTTGGATATAGTTGCAGGCACGAATTCTTTAACATCTTTCTGTTTCTTGTATTCAAAAGCATATTTTTCTCCATCTACAGGAACCAACCTATTTTGCTTTAACCTGTAAGTTACTGTACCTATTTCTTTTCCGGCTTCATCATAATAAACCGTTTTGTAGTTAGGTTCCGTAATTAATTCTTCCCTGATCTGTCCAGAAGCATCATAGCAGTCAGCTCCTAAATAGGTCTTATTTTTATAATAACTTACTTGTTGTATTCCATTCAGACCCTTTCTAAAATAAGCTTCAGAACCATTTATTGGACTGCCCCTATCGTACGACATTTGGGCGATCAGCTTACCGCTCTCGTTGTAATATTTTGATTTAAACCTTCCATAATTATCCGCGTCGGTCAACGTATATATTTCACTTCTAATACCATTTAGGCCACTTTTGTGGGTTACATCTATAAGGGTATCCTTGTTTATTTCCTTGTAATATTGCGTGCCATATGACATTACATTTTGTTTCCCTGAAACAAATTTTCCATTTTCATAATTGGCAGTTAATTCTTCACCTTGTAGTGAAGTAATGAATTTACCGTCCAATTTATTCTCGACATAATTCCCTTTTTGAAGCAAAGAACCATCATTATTGTACCAAGTGACAGTTCCATGCCAATAATCTTTATCACTAAACTTTGAAATTCCTTCCATCTGAATCTGTCCATCCACAAAAAAATCTTTTACCAAAAGCATACCATCCTTTTTCACAACAGGAGGTCTAAAGAATGCTGCATTGCTTTTTTCCGTTACTTTCCAACTTGTATCGTACCAAATTGTATCGTTTTGTGCTACCAATGAATGGATGGAACCAATAGCAACCAATAGCAATACCATGTACTTTTTTAGTTTTTCAAAATCATTCATCAAATATTTCTTTATCATGTCATGAAATTAAATAGTTAGACCAAAAGTATGCTTGTCTTACTTTGAATACTACCCTGTTTTCCGTGGAATTTTTAAATCATCTTAAAATGGATGAAATACAGCAAACGTAAAAATGGATTTGATATTACTTGCACCATCTAGCTTGCAATTTAGGTATTTTGATTATTTTTGCAGCCCAATTATTAATGCCCACGTGGTGGAATTGGTAGACACGCTACCTTGAGGGGGTAGTGTTCGAAAGGACGTGCTGGTTCGACTCCAGTCGTGGGCACAAAACCGCAGCTGGCTGCGGTTTTTTTATTGGATAAACATCATTTTACAAGGGTTTTGCTTTAAATCTTCAAAAAAAACCTTCATTTTAATAAAACCTACATAAAAATTATCATAACATATTAGGTTGGCATCATTTAAATTGTAAATTTGTTTAACGTTTACAGTCAAAAGATGAACAATGTAAAAAAGTCTTTCAGTATAAGGGACATGGAAAACCTTTCTGGTATTAAAGCACATACCATAAGGATTTGGGAAAAAAGATATAATCTTTTTCAACCAGAACGTACCGTCACCAACATAAGAACATACAGTTTAAGCAGTTTACAAAAACTTCTAAATATTACCCTGCTTTACAATAACGGCTACAAGATTTCTAAAATAGCTAAACTTGAAGAATCTCATATTCCAGTTATTGTAAGGGAGATTGTGTCTAACAATAGTGAAAAAAGTCATGCTATAAATGCATTTAAATTGGCGATGATCAATTTTGACCAGACCCTATTTTTAAACACTTATAACAGTTTATTGACAGAAAGGTCTTTTAGGGACATATTCAACGAAGTGTTCATTCCACTCCTGAACGAACTGGGTCTTTTATGGCAAACGGATACCATAAGTCCGTCCCATGAGCATTTCATCACCCACTTGATAAAACAAAAAATCTATATCAATACCGAAAAGTTGCAAATGGTGGAACCTACACAAAAAGATAAGGTTTTTGCACTTTTCCTTCCTGAGAATGAAATCCACGAAATTGGATTACTTTATCTGAACTATGAGATTACCTTAAGAGGTTATAAATCAATTTATCTAGGACAAACAATGCCCATAGAAAGTTTGGTGGATTTACTTAAATACTACAGTAATGTCCACTTTGTTTCTTATTTCACTGTTTCCCCTACCAAAGACGAACTGACCTCATATTTTGAGAAATTTTCAAAAACACTAAATATATCCGGTAGTTCCAAACTATACGTTTTGGGCCATCAGATACAATACATAACAAAGGAAGAACTTCCTAATACCATAAGAACCTTTAATTCGATTGAGCATTTAATAGGTTCGCTTTAATTTTAAGTTGTAGTTGCCCCCGATGAAAAAAGTTGTGATTATAGGTTCTGGTTTTTCCTCACTTTCAGCTTCATGCTATATGGCACAAGCTGGATACGATGTAGAAATCTTTGAGAAAAACAATACCGTAGGTGGACGTGCAAGACAATTGGTGAAAGAAGGGTTTACTTTTGATATTGGCCCTAGCTGGTATTGGATGCCCGATATTTTTGACAAGTTTTTCGCAGACTTTGGGAAAAAAACTTCAGACTATTACCAATTGGATAAATTAAGTCCCGCTTACAAAATCTTTTTTGATGATGAAATAATCACCATTGGTGATTGCATGGATAAAATATGTGAGGAATTTGAAAGAATCGAAAGTGGCAGTGGAAAACACCTGAAGCAATTCATTGGCAAGGCCCAAGAGAATTATGATATAGCGATCAATAAAGTTGTTCTAAGGCCTGGATTATCCCCTTTTGAGCTGGTTACCAAGGAAACAGTACTTAGAGTAGATCAATTTTTTAAAACCATAAGTCAAGAAGTACGAAAGCGTTTTAATAATCCAAAACTGATTTCCACATTAGAATTTCCCGTGCTCTTCTTAGGTGCTAAACCGAGCAAGACACCTTCCTTTTACAGTTTCATGAATTTTGCCGATTTTGGTTTGGGCACATGGCATCCAAAAGGCGGTATGTATGAAATCATAAAAGCCATGAGAAGCCTTGCAGAGGAATTGGGCGTAACCATACATACTGAAAGTGCTGTTGACAAAATTAATGTTACCAATGGAAAAGTTTCCGGTATTAGCAGCAATGGCAAAGTCATAGCTGCTGATTATGTCATAAGCGGTGCGGACTACCACCATTCAGAAACCCTATTGGATAAGGGCTACAGACAATACTCAGAAAGTTATTGGGACAAAAAAACCTATGCCCCTTCTTCTCTGCTGTTTTATGTAGGGTTCGATAAAAAGTTGAAAAATATAGAACATCATAACCTATTCTTTGATACGGATTTTGAGAAACACGCTGAAGAAATCTATGACAATCCACAATGGCCAAGTAATCCGTTGTTTTACGTAAACTTTCCGTCAGTGACAGATACCTCCATGGCTCCTGAAGGTTGCGAAACAGGTTTTTTTCTCGTTCCCATTGCTCCGGACCTTGAAGACACACCACAATTAAGAGACCAATATTTTGACATCATAATAGATAGATTCGATAAACGTACACAACAGGATGTTAAAAAATCTATTATCTTTAAAGAAAGCTTTTGTGTAAATGACTTTGTGGAACAGTACAACTCGTACAAAGGAAATGCCTACGGCATGGCCAACACCTTAAGTCAGACAGCTTTTTTAAGACCAAACCTTAGAAGCAGTAAAGTAAAGAATCTCTATTTTACTGGTCAACTAACCGTACCAGGACCTGGTGTACCCCCTTCATTGATATCAGGAAAACTGGTTTCGGATTTGATAATTAAAAATACCTAATTAAGATGAAAACTATTTTTGACAACGTATCCTACAATTGTAGTAAGATTGTGACAGAATCTTACAGTACTTCATTTGCATTGGCCACAAAAATGCTGTCATCATCCATTAGGGCCGACATATATAATATTTATGGGTTTGTTCGTTTTGCGGATGAAATCGTAGACACTTTTCATGACTACGATAAGAAAGTGCTTTTTGAAAACTTTGAAAAGGCAATGAACGATGCCATCAACAATAAAATCAGTTTAAACCCAATTTTAAATTCTTTCCAAAGTACCTACCATAAGTATGATATTCCTTTTCATTTGGTGGAAGCTTTTATGAAAAGTATGCGAATGGATCTTTCAAAGAAAAAGTACCATACTTTTGAGGAATATCAAGAATATATTTATGGTTCTGCAGATGTTGTTGGTTTAATGTGCCTATGTGTTTTTGTAGATGGAAACAAAGACAAATACGAAGAACTAAAAGACTCAGCAATGGCCTTGGGGTCAGCATTTCAAAAAGTAAACTTTCTAAGAGATCTTAAGGCTGATTACGAGTTACTGGAACGCACTTATTTTCCAAATACCAATTTAATGGAATTGGATGAGGCCTCTAAAAAGAGAATTGTAGATGAGATCAAAGCAGACTTTGCATTAGGATATTCCGGTATTGTTAAATTACCTGAACAAGCTAAGTTTGGAGTTTATACAGCTTACAAATATTACAATAAACTGCTCCAAAAATTACAGGGCACGCCACCTTTGGAAATAAAAAATACGCGAATTCGTGTTCCAAATTATCAAAAATTCGGACTTTTGGCACAATCTTATGTCAACTATAAATTACAGCTTGTCTAAATGAAAATTGCCCTTTGGATTCTCATCTTTCTTGGAACTTTTTCCATAATGGAGTTTATGGCTTGGTTTACCCATAAATATGTAATGCACGGTTTTTTATGGAGCTTGCACAAAGATCACCATAAAAAAGACCACGATTCTTGGTTTGAGCGCAACGACTTTTTTTTCATTTTTTACGCAGTTGTGAGCATGTCGTTCATAATGATAGCAAACAATACAACCTTTTGGTACGGTTGGCCAATAGGTTTTGGAATATTAGCGTACGGTATAGCCTATTTTTTTGTGCACGATATTTTTATCCACCAACGTTTTAAGCTCTTTAGAAATGCGAACCATTGGTATGCCAAAGGAGTAAGAAGAGCCCATAAGATGCATCACAAACACCTAGGCAAAGATAAAGGAGAGTGCTTTGGAATGCTGTTTGTACCTTTTAAATATTTCAAAAAATAATGTCCAAGGCCATTGTAATTGGCGCTGGTATTGGTGGAATCGCCACCGCAATCCGTCTTAGAGCCAAAAACTATGAGGTACTCGTATTCGAGGCCAATGACTATCCTGGTGGCAAACTACATTCAAAACAGGTAAACGGATATCGTTTTGATTTAGGCCCTTCGTTATTTACGATGCCACACTTTGTAGACGAGCTCTTTCGACTTCATAATCAAAAACCTGAAGATTATTTTAACTACGTTCAAAAAGATACGGTCTGTAATTACTTTTGGGACGACGGTACTAGGTTTTCGGCCAAGTCCAAAAAAGAAACCTTCGTTAAAGATGCTTCAGAAACCTTTGATGAACCTAAGGAAAAAATAGCGAATTATTTGGCCAGAAGTGCTAAAAAATACGACTTAACCGCATCGCTGTTTCTTGAAAAGTCATTACACAAGTTAACCACCTATCTTTCCAAAGATACCATGAAAGCTATTTTACAACTGGGAAAATTGGATATAAATACATCTTTAAATCATTCCAACAAAAAGGCATTCGAGAGCGAAAAGCTTGTCCAACTTTTTAATAGGTATGCAACCTATAATGGTTCCTCTCCTTATCAAACACCGGGAATAATGTCTATGATACCACATTTGGAAATGCATTATGGCACATTTTTCCCAAAGGGTGGAATGCACCAAATAACGCAATCTCTTTTTAATTTGGCGAATGATGTTGGGGTAGAATTTAAATTTGGCGAAGCGGTTGAGGAAATCAATATAGCTAACAAAAAGGCTGAAGGGATAAAATCTCAAAACGGCTTCTACGAATCGGATATCGTAGTTTCCAATATGGATATTTATCCCACATTCAAAAAGCTACTTTCAAAACAAAAACAACCAAAAAAAGTCTTGCAACAAGAGCGTTCTAGCTCAGCGCTTATTTTCTATTGGGGCATTTCTAAACGTTTTAAGGAGCTTGACCTTCATAATATTTTTTTCAGTGATGACTATCAAAAGGAGTTCAAACACATTTTTGAAAAGAAAAGTCTTTATGACGATCCAACGGTCTATATAAACATTACCAGTAAAGAACAGCCTAATGATGCGCCAAAAAACCACGAAAACTGGTTTGTCATGATCAATACCCCTGGCAATTATGGACAAGATTGGGAAACATTGGTAAAAGAGAGCAAAAAAAATGTATTACTTAAGCTCAATAAAATATTGGGAGTAAAAATAGAACAATATATAGCTTCAGAATTTATACTGGATCCTGTTGGTATCGAGAACAACACCAGTTCCTATAGAGGAGCGTTATATGGAGCAGCGAGCAATTCAAAATTTTCAGCATTTCTTCGGCATCCTAATTTTAGCTCTTCAATAAAAAACCTATTTTTTTGTGGTGGTTCTGTCCATCCGGGAGGAGGTATACCATTGTGCCTGTTGTCTGCAAAAATTGTTAGTGACCTAATCCCAGAAGCATAATATGAGGTTTTTATCAACATATAAGCTTTGGATAGCCATAGGATTGATATGGCTCTTCCATGTATCGGGGGTTATCGGAATCAATATAGGGCATCAAGATTGGTTTTTGACGAAAACCCCATTAAATCTATTGATCTGCCTGGTACTTTTCATCTGGTTGTTTCCTATAAATTCCAAGAGAAAAATAGCAGCTACACTTTTGTTTTTCTTCATGGGTATGTTTTCTGAATGGCTTGGCGTTAATTATAGCTTACTCTTTGGGGAGTATGCCTATGGTTCTAATTTTGGGCCTAAATTAGATGGCGTTCCTTTTCTTATCGGTTGCTTATGGGCGTTACTGGCATTTATTACAGCTTCTATGGTAGAAGTATTTAAAATACCAAGATGGGTAAAGCTTGTAGTATCAGCGTCGTTAATGGTTACTCTCGATTTTTTGATGGAACAAAGCGCACCAAGTTTCGATTTTTGGAACTTTGAAGGACATGTACCTATAAAAAACTATGTCACCTGGTTTATACTTGGCTTTATAATGCATTTAGTCATTTGGAAGTATAAAATGTACGGAAACACTGTTTTGTCCTATAATCTATACGCAGCGCAGTTTCTATTCTTTGGCTTTTTCTATCTATTTCCCATTGCTTAGGCTTGGTAAAGGATTTTTTCCTCCCCAAGTCCCAATAGAGCGGTAGGGCTGAAACCTAGAAAATAATTCTTCTTTATACCATTTCAATTCCCTGGTATGCCCAATAGCTTTTACATGTGCCCTACTCTGATACGCAAAACTGTCAAGAGCAGCTTTACTTTTCCAAACACTGAATGTTGCCATTTGTTTTATGGGAACTTCACCGAAGCCTTTTGTATAAATAAGACCTTCGTTCGTGAGCAGCTGTTCTTGGGAAACAGGAACATATTTCCAAAATGTATATAGTAATTTGGTTTTAATCGTAGCCCTTGTAATGGCAACTATGAATGGGTTATTTTCATCTATTTCTTCATTTTTCTTGAACGGATTTGAGCCAGACCACTCCCCTCTACTTATCAAGTTTTTTAAATACAGGCACCAATGTTCCTTGGAATGCGAGCGATACTTTTCCACTAGAGATGATGTTTCAAAAAAATGATTTGCACAATCTTCGCTCTCCCAAATCTGCAGTAATGCATACGTACTCCAATCGGGTAATGGATTGAACCCTTCTTTACCACTCCCCCATAATTTATAGAATTGAAGCCCATTTATATTTTTAAGATAAGAATGTGCAAACTGCATCATTAAAAAAGCCCAAAATTTGGTGCCAAGACTGGTGTATTTAAAAATGGTTATGGTAGTAACTTGAGCCATCTATTCCAATAAAAGTTTATCCAATAGATTTCTAACATTCTCTGAGTTCCAATTGGCTACACCATTCTCGGCAACTACTATTTTACCGGATTTATCAATTATGTATGTTGTTGGTATACTCTTGTGGGACAGTAACGAAGGAGTATTGGTCTTTTCAAAAAACACAGGTAATTCATATTCTTTTTTATTCAATAAGCTGACCACTTTATCCCGATCATCACTGGCTATAAATGCAAAAACAACTTTATCATGGTAATCCGTATGTAGCTTAACCAAACTTGGAAGCTCCGCAATACACGGAGGACACCAAGTTGCCCAAAAATTCAAGAGTACTACCTCTCCTTTTTTTTCTTCAAAATTTAGAGTATCTCCATTCAAACCTATAAGATTCCAATCATAATCAACAAGCTTTTGTTGTTCTTCATTGGACACAATATCAGGGCTTCCAGCAAAAATCTTGCCCACAAAAACGCGCAGATGAAAACCAACGGGCGTAAATAGCATTAAAGCAATAACCAAAATCCATACGATATTACTGACTTGATTTTTTGAAAGCTTCATGGAGCTATTCAGCTATTAATTTATCCAACAGGCCAAACACTGTACTGGTATCCCAGTCAGCTATTTTTTCCTTATAGACTACAATGTTTCCAGATTTGTCTATTAAGTAGGAAGAGGGAACAACATCCGGATTTATGGGCATCTTTTCACCAATAATCAAATAGGTAACAGGAAAGGTGAATTCGTGCTTTTCCATAAATGCTTCAACTGGAGGTCTGTTCTCATTGGTGATGATATAAAAATCCATTTTATCCTTATAGGAATCGTACATATTTTGAATACTGGCAAGCTCAGCTTCACTAGGTAATTTCCATGAGGCCCATAGGTTGATAAAAACTACATTTCCCCTAGATTTCTCAAAGTTGAAAAAATTCCAATCTGCATCTTTTAGCTTCCAATCGTAATCCGCTATTTTTTCCCTGTTTCCCTCTTCAATAACTGGTGGAGAAAATGAAAATACCTTGTTAAGAAGAATCTTTCCATAATGGCCCATTGGAGTAACAAAGAATGAAAGTATAAAAAGGATGACTACGATATTTATGATAGTCTTTTTACTGATTTTCATTTCACAAAGGATTTTGTTAAAACTAAAAAACTCCTGATACATATCAGGAGTTTTTTCAAATTATCGCTTAGCTAAATTATGCATTCTCTTTTTTAATAACATTTAATGCAGAGCCTTCTTTAAACCAGTTAATCTGTGCATCATTGTACGTATGATTTGCAATTATCGTGTCCGTACTGCCATCACTGTGGACAACCTCTATGGTCAAAGGCCGATCGGGTGCAAAGCTTTCGATATCCACAAAATTAAAGGTATCATCTTCTTGGATAAGATCATAATCATTTTCATTGGTGAATGTAAGACCGAGCATCCCCTGTTTTTTCAGGTTGGTCTCATGGATTCTGGCAAATGATTTCACCAATACTGCAGCAACACCCAAATGTCTTGGTTGCATAGCGGCGTGCTCTCTTGAAGAACCTTCTCCATAGTTATGATCACCAACTACGATGGTCTTAATACCTTCTTTTTTGTAATCACGCTGAGTATCCGGCACTGCTCCGTACTCTCCGCTCAACTGATTTTTTACAAAATTGGTTTGTTTGTTGTATGCGTTTACAGCTCCAATCAAGGTGTTGTTGGCAATATTATCCAAATGTCCTCTGTAGCGCAACCAAGGACCTGCCATAGAAATATGATCGGTAGTACATTTACCAAATGCCTTGATCAGCAATTTGACGCCTTGCAATTGTTCCGGTTGTATAGGTACAAACTGATCTAGTAGTTGCAATCTTTCTGAAATAGGAGAGACGACAACCTGAACACCGCTACCATCTTCCATTGGAGCTACATAACCAGCATCTTCAACAGCAAATCCTTCAGGTGGCAGCTCGTAGCCTCTTGGTTCGTCCAAAAGTACTTCTTCGCCATCCTCATTGATCAATTTATCGGTCATTGGATTAAAATCCAATCTCCCAGAAATTGCAATTGCAGTAACCAGCTCGGGTGAACCTACAAAGGCAAGTGTGTTTGGATTACCATCGGCTCGTTTCGCAAAGTTTCTATTGAACGAGTGCACAATCGTATTGCGGGGGCCATCGGCAGCTTTGTCGCCATAGCGGTCCCACATACCTATACACGGACCACAGGCATTTGCAAATACCGTAGCACCTACACTATCAAAAGTATCTATGAACCCATCACGGTCAATCGTGTAGCGTACTTGTTCAGAACCCGGGGTTATGGTAAACTCCGACTTCATCTTTAATTTTTTATCTGCAACTTGTTTAGCCAAAGAGGCAGCTCTGGAAATATCCTCATAAGAAGAATTGGTACAAGAACCGATAAGGCCTACTTCAACATTTAAGGGCCAATCATTTTTCTTGGCAGCTTCACTCATTTCTGATATGGGTGTTGCCAAATCTGGAGTAAAAGGCCCATTTAAATGTGGCTCAAGTGTATTCAAGTCAATTTCGATAACTTGGTCAAAATATTTCTCAGGATTTTCATAAGCATCGGCATCAGCTGTTAGGTGTTCCTTAACTTCTAAGGCAGCATCGGCTACATCCACTCTATCCGTTGCTCTTAAATAACGGTCCATGGATTCATCGTAACCGAAAGTAGATGTTGTTGCACCTACCTCGGCACCCATATTACAAATAGTACCTTTTCCTGTGCAGGACATAGATACCGCACCCTCTCCAAAATATTCAATAATTGCTCCCGTTCCTCCTTTGACCGTTAGAATATCGGCAACTTTTAAAATCACATCTTTTGGGGCTGTCCAACCGGATAGTTTTCCAGTCAATTTTACCCCAATCAATTTGGGGAATTTTAATTCCCATGCCATTCCGGCCATAACATCAACCGCATCGGCGCCTCCTACTCCAATGGCAACCATTCCCAAACCTCCCGCATTTACCGTGTGGGAATCGGTTCCTATCATCATTCCTCCGGGAAATGCATAGTTTTCCAAAACAACTTGATGGATAATCCCAGCACCGGGTTTCCAAAAACCTATTCCGTATTTATTTGAAACGGATTCCAAAAAGTCAAAAACTTCGTTACTGGTCTCGTTTGCTCTTTTTAAATCCGTTTTTGCATCGACCTTAGCTTGGATTAAATGGTCACAGTGCACCGTAGTTGGAACTGCTACTTTTGGTTTACCGGCATGCATGAACTGTAGTAATGCCATTTGGGCCGTTGCATCTTGACATGCTACTCTATCTGGGGCAAAATCAACGTAGTCTTTACCCCTGGTAAATTTTTCGCTGGGTGTTCCTTCCCACAAGTGCGAATACAATATTTTTTCTGCAAGGGTCAGCGGTCTGCCTACTAGTTCACGGGCTTTTTCTATTCGCTCTCCCATAGAAGCATACGCTTCTTTAATCATATCAATGTCAAACGCCATTCTACAATTGGATTTTAAGATTTTGTAATTTCGTAAATTTAGTGAAATACCTACGATTTAGGAATTAGAATCTACTAAATATGCAGGGGAAGTTTTTAATTTATAACAATTCTGAAATAATATTTTCTTCAGAAATGCCTTCCGCTTCTGCCTTATAATTTTTTAGGATTCTGTGACGTAATATACCCATGGCGACAGCTTTCACATCCTCAATATCTGGTGAAAACTTTCCGTGTACAGCGGCATTTGCCTTTGCGCCAAGAATTAAGTTTTGCGAGGCTCTTGGTCCCGCTCCCCAATCTATATAGGTATTGACGAACTCTGATGCCCCATCTAATCCGGGTCTTGTCTTGTTTACCAATCGCACAGCATAATCGATAACATTGTCCGGTACCGGAATCCTTCGTACTAAATGCTGAACTGCAATAATCTCTTCAGCATTGAACAAGGTGTTGATGTTTGCGGTTTCATCGGTCGTAGTGGATTTTACAACATCTATCTCTTCTTCGATTGAAGGGTATTTTAGTTCTATCGCAAACATAAAACGGTCCAACTGTGCTTCTGGCAGTGGATAGGTACCCTCTTGTTCAATTGGGTTTTGTGTTGCCAAGACAAAGTAGGGCATATCCAATTTATATTGTTGGCCCGCTATTGTTACCGCTCGCTCTTGCATGGCTTCCAGCAGTGCAGCTTGGGTTTTGGGCGGAGTTCTATTGATTTCATCAGCCAGAATGATATTGCCAAATACAGGTCCCTTAATAAATTTAAAGTTTCTGTTTTGGTCAAGGACCTCACTTCCCAAAATATCACTGGGCATTAAGTCCGGAGTAAATTGTATCCTTTTGAAATCCAATCCCAAGGTTTGGGCAATTGTATTGACCATTAACGTCTTGGCCAGACCGGGAACACCTATTAAAAGTGAATGTCCTCCCGTGTATATAGACAACAAGATTTGCTCGATTACATGCTCTTGGCCTATTATAATCTTGGCAATCTCATTTTTTAAGGCTTGATGTTTTTTGACAAGGTTCTCAACCGCTGTTACGTCTGACATGCATTTACTCCTTTACCCAATTGTTTGCAAAATTACAATCTTTGTTTCCGTCGTTTACGTGAATGTAGGTATCTTCAATATGATCTTCCATCCACTCTTTGATTGCTTCAAACTGTTTTTCCCTAAGGGCCAATTCCTGAATTTTTAGATAGTCTTTTGCAAAATCGGCTTCGTGCTCATCAAAACGATTGGAGATTTTCATAATCTTAAACTTTGGTGGACCTCCCCTTTGGTCATTTTCGCGTAAGGGCCTAGAAATTTCTTCATCTTTTAGATTTCGGACTTGGTTATAAAGTTCGGGGTCCATTTTGGTAAGTTCAAAACGTGAATCAAAGTTAATCGGGTTACGCAATAGACCTCCATCAAATTTTGTTTCCTTTTCGTCCGAAAAATTCAACGCCGCTTCGGCGAAAGAATACTTCCCATCTATAACATGCTGTCGAATCGTATCAAGTTCTTTTACCGCCTTGTCTATCTCAGATTGGGGAATTTCGGGGATCATGAGGATATGGCGTAAGTCCAGTTCCTGACCTCTTATTTTTTCGATGTAAATGATGTGATATCCAAACGTTGTTTCAAAAGGTTCTGAAATCTCTCCTTCTTGCAAGCTAAACGCAACATCCTTAAATTCCTTTACAAAACCTGTTTCCCGTGTCATGGTATAAAACCCGCCCTTGGATTTAGAACCTGGATCTTGGGAATAAAGGATTGCCTTGGTGCTAAAACGTGAATCGTTGTCTTCAACGTCTTGCTTTATCTGGTTTAATCGGTCTATAACCTTTTGCTTTTCTGATTCGGGCGCCTCAGGTTGCTTGACGATCTGGGCAATTTCCAATTCAGCTCCAAAAACTGGCCTTTGATCTTCTGGAATCTTTTTGAAAAACTGTCGCACTTCTTCCGGGGTCACTTCTATTTCCTCTACAATCTTTCCTTGCATTTTCTCTGAAAGCATACGAAGTTTATTGATTTCGAAAAGCTCCGCTCTAAAGCTTTCGATATCGGTTTTGTTGTAAAACTTCAAAACTTTGGCCATGGAACCTACTTGCGCGACCAACTGCTGAATTTGTCTATCGCTCTGCGCATTCACTTGATCATCAGAAACGAGCAAACTGTCCTGTACGGCCTGGTGTGCATATAGACGGTCTTCCATTAATTTTCCCAACAAACTACATTTTGTGATGTCCTGGGTGGATGCTCCTTGACTTTTTAAATCGATAAGTGTTTTTTCGATATCGGAATCAAGAATAACATAATCGCCAATAACCGCAGCAATACCATCTAATTTTATTTTTTTGGTGTTGCTGGTGCTATCTGTTTTTACTACTACCGCTTCATCTGCAGTTTCTTCTTGCGCGCTCAAGAGTCCGCATACCGCAAAAAATAGTACGGCCAATACTTTATTGTTAATTTTTTCCATAAACTTCAAATTCATTTTTCTGTATTGCTTCATCAAGGATTTCCGTTTCTAGCTTTCGAACGTAATCCAATCTTCTTCTATTGATAATCAATTGTCTTATATCTGGTGCAACGTATTCAAAAGGAGCGGTATCGTTGATTTCCAATACATCTTTCACACTTCCCAAATATACTTCTAAGGAATCCTGTATTTCAAAAAATTGTGATTTTTTTAGATAGTCTTCTTCATTGAGCGATGTTAACGGCGGAATTTCCTCAATAACCCTGGATGCACTTACCCAAATAGAATCGTTAAAATGGATTTTTTTGAACTGTACCGCTACAGAATCCAAATAGCGTTTATCCTTCTGCTTCCAATCCTTCATGCTTTTAATTACATCGTCCTTGTGTAAAAACTGGGCAGGTAGGCCTACAAATCTAAGTTGCACCAGTCTTTCGTTAAGCTTGAAGTTTTCTTTCTCTTTTTCATAGTACTGCCTCAATTGATCGGTCGTTATTGCAGTATCTTGAGCTTGCAATACCAATGCCTCAATATATGCCCTTGTGTATAAATCTGCTCGATAGTCATCTACAAGGCGGTCAAATTCGCTTAATTTTTCTTCAGGTAAGTTGATTTTGGATTTTGACAACAACAATTGTTTTGAGGCCCAATTGTTAATGTAGTTGCTCACAAACAGGGCACTATCTTGTTCGGACATATCATCATTGATCAAAGAAGCAATGTCTTCTCCATACAAAAAAGCATCTCCGACCCTGGCCAAGGGTTCTTTTTCTTCTTTGTCCTTAAAAAGTGAATTACATGATGATAAGAACAGTAGTCCTATAACAAAAAGGCAAGCAATCCTATTTCTGCGTAGAAAGAGCATTCCGCAAAAATAACAATAACTTAAAGTCCCGCAAGAAGGTTTTGTTCTCATTAACAGATTTTTAGTAGACAAGACAATTTATATATTTTCTTACATTAGTAAAAAACCTTCCAAAATGAAGTATACTTCTGAAATAACGGTCAACTTACATCGCGAAGCGTTCTTGGAAAAATTGAACAATCCAGAAGATATGAAGCATTGGCAAAGGGACTTTATCGGTTACGAACGGCTTTCAGAAAAACCTGGGGAAGAAGGTGCCCAAATGAGCATACATTATGAAATGGGAAAACGGAAGTTCAAAATGATAGAGACCATTATCAAGAACAATCTTCCCGAAGAACTCCATTCCATATACGATACCAAAGGTGTGCAAAACATACAAAAAAATTACTTCAAGGAAATAGGTCGAAAAACCAAATGGATATCGGAAAATGAATTTATTTTTTCTGGTTTTGGCATGAAATTGATAGGTTTGTTCATGCCCAGAGCTTTCAAAAAGCAATCCAAACAATATATGGAAGATTTTAAGGCGTTTGCAGAAAACAATATGTCGGTACTTGATTTTTAATTGATATGGAAAAAGCTTTGGATAGAAAAATAAAATTGATTTGGGATTTTCGTGGCCCTAGTGCACTGAAAATTGCAGAACACCACGAAAAACATTTAAGTGAATTCGTGGCCCTAGAAAAACTAAAACTAAATATTACTGGTCACCAACAGTTTAATGAAATGCACAGCATAGCCTATCTGGTAGTGGAAGAAATCGAAATGAAAAAGGTACGTGATGCCTTAAAACCACACCGAGGAGAAATCTATCTTGAAAGCAACTAAACCAACCAACATGCCAAAAAAATACCTTGTACCTATATTGCTGATTCTAGCACTAACAGGACTTTCCTGTTCTAATAACCCGAAGCAAAATGCCTTGGAAAAAGTACTGTCCACGGATAATGCACTAATAAAAAAGGTTATGGACAGCTTGGATCAATATGAAGTCCAGATACGCTACACCCAAATAGACAGAAGGAACGATAGTGTTCTTTTTACCGATTTCGACTTTCAAGTCGATAAGGAACATTACTTCTATCCCGCAAGTACCGTTAAATTTCCTGCAGCAGTAGCCGCTTTGGAAAAAATCAACGAGATAGACTCTCTTACCGTCTCTACCCGATTCTATATTGAGGGAGATTCCACAGAAACTACTTTTGCAGAAGCTATTTCACAAATTTTTGCTGTTTCCGATAACGCGGCAAACAACCGCTTGATAGAGTTTTTGGGCCAAAATGCATTAAATAAGCGTATAGAATCCAAAGGAGTGGCACCAATTCGAATAGCCCATCGCCTATCCACATCAAATGCAGACGATGTTACTACGAAGCCCTTGGTTACTTATTTGAACGATTCTACGACCACGACAAGTAAACGCATCATCAACACGGCTCCAAAACCGTTAGAACTTTATAAAATTGAAAAAGGAACTGGATTTTATAGTGAAGATTCATTGCATACGGGCGCTTTTGATTTCTCCTTAAAAAATTACTACCCTATCGAAGCCCAGCATGCTTTGCTAAAACGAATTATTTTTCCTGAGCATTTCCCAGAGGAACAACGCTTTACTATTAGCAAAATTCAGCATGAACTGCTACTAAAAGCTATGCATACACTACCAAAAGATTTAGGATACAACACGGAAGCGTATTATGACAGTTATGTTAAATTTCTTATGTTTGGTGATTCTGAAGAACCAATTCCAGACCATATAAGAATTTACAACAAGGTTGGGTATGCCTACGGAACTTTAACCGATTGCGCATATATCAAAGATATAAAGAACAACATCGATTTTATGATTACAGCAACAATCTTGGTAAACAAAGATGGTGTTTTTAACGATAACGTATACGAATACGATGAAATTGGAATACCATTTTTAGCTGAATTAGGACGACAGATTTATGCTCTAGAACTAGAACGAAAAAGGTAGTTTTTAAACAAATACCCTTAAAACGGGGTGTTTTCGTACTAAAAAACCCCACTATCTTTCCAACAAATAAAGGTTACCACCGTTTTTATTAACCAATAAAGATGGTGGAAACCAACTTAATTAACCAAATATGGCCGAAAACCAAGAAAAAATAGACAAGCTTCTAGAAAGGTTGGAACTATTGTTAAAAAAGCAGCAGAACTTTAACATAGAGATTAACGAACTGCGAAAAGACATTCAAACCCTTAAGAATGTTCAAGTTCAGGATAGCATTGAAAAAGATACTGTTGATGCACTTGAAAAAAACACTCAAGAAATTGAGCAACCTACCAAACAAGCTGAACCAGTAACTACGGAAAGTACAACAAGCTTAGTCGAAAAAGAGTCTGCATATCAACAAATAACACCACCCAAAACTGTACCGCCCAAAAAGGGAAAATCCAATTTGGAAAAGTTTATTGGGGAAAACCTTATCAATAAAATTGGTATACTTATTACGGTCATTGGGGTTATTATAGGTGCTAAATATTCCATTGACAATAATTTGATAAGTCCGCTTACCCGAATCGTACTTGGGTATCTTGTCGGTTTGGGATTGATTGGCTTTGGTATTAAGCTAAAGTCAAAGTATGAAAACTATAGCGCTGTTCTGGTTAGTGGCGCTCTAGCAGTACTCTACTTTATAACGTTTACGGCTTATGATTTTTATGCGCTCTTTCCCCAGACTTTAGCTTTTGTTCTAATGCTAGTGTTTACCGCATTTGGTGTGGTTGCAGCGCTCAATTACAATAAGCAGGTGATTGCCCATATTGGCCTTGTAGGTGCTTATGCAGTGCCATTTTTATTAGGTGATGGCTCTGGTAGTGCATCTGTGCTTTTTGGATATATGGTCATCATCAATATTGGAATTGTAATCATCGCTTTCAAAAAATATTGGAAACCGCTCTATTATGCTGCTTTTTGCTTTTCGTGGCTTATCTATCTTTTTTGGATTATTGCCTCTTATGAAAAGGAAACCGAGTTCGCATTGGCATTGATAGTAGCAAGTATATTCTTTGCAATTTTCTATGCCACTTTCCTTGCTTACAAATTAATACGTGCAGAAAAATTTAAGGCATCGAACGTTATAATGCTCTTGTTCAACTCCTTCATATTTTATGGTTTTGGATGTGGATTACTGGCACAAAATGATACTGGAGCTCAACTTTTGGGTGTTTTCACTTTATGTAATGCATTGGTTCATTTTGGTATCAGTGTATTGATATTCAAGAAAAAATTGGTAGACCGGAATTTGTTCTATCTCATATCTGGCCTTGTGCTAACTTTTATTACCATTGCCATACCGGTACAATTGGACGGTAACTGGGTCACACTTTTATGGATGTTGGAAGCCTCGCTACTGTTTTGGATAGGTCGTACCAAAAATGTCCCTGTCTACGAACACTTGTCATACCCATTGATGATTTTAGGGTTTTTTAGTCTTACCCAAGATTGGACACTAAGCTATTTTGATAGCTGGTTTGGGGAAGAAAAAGTAGTTTTAAAATCAATATTGAACATCACTTTTTTAACATCTATAATAACCTCTTTATCCTTTGGTTTTATCAATTGGATAAACGGTAAATATCAAATTAAAAAGAAAACAGTTCTATCCACAATAATGTCGATAGGAATTCCAGCGCTTCTCATTATCACTTTGTACTTCTCGTTCTATTTGGAAATCGTCTATTATTGGGAGCAGTTATACAAAGGTTCAAAAATTGAAATACTAAAAGAAAACCTTAGCTACGATCAGTTCAATTATAGTTTACGCGATATTAGTTCGGTCTGGATTTTTAATTATTCGCTACTATTCCTGAGTGCCTTAGCTGTTGTAAATATTCAAAAGCTGAAAAGCAAAGTTCTGGGCATTATAACGCTCATTCTGTCTATTTTGGCTGGTTTTTCTTTTTTGACCGGCGGGCTGTATGTACTAAGCGAGCTAAGGGAAGGCTACTTGGACCAAACTTTGGCAGAATATTATGATATCACTTCGTATGCTATTTGGATCAGGTATATTGCAATCGCCTTTTTCACAGTTTTATTGATAGCCATCAATAAATTGATCAGAAAGCCCTTTATGGGCATAAATTTCAAGATTCCATTAGAAATCCTTACACATATATCCATACTTTGGATTGCGAGCAGTGAGTTGCTCAATTGGATGGATATTGCAGGGTCCGACCAATCTTATAAATTAGGGCTTAGTATTCTTTGGGGGCTGTATTCTTTGTTATTGATAATACTTGGTATCTGGAAAAAGAAAAAATACCTGCGCATTGTAGCCATAGTTCTTTTTGGCATAACGCTCTTAAAACTTTTCTTCTACGATATTGCATCGCTCAATACCATTTCCAAAACTATAGTATTCGTATCCCTTGGTGTACTATTATTGATTATCTCTTTTCTTTACAACAAATACAAAAACATTATCACAGATGAGGACGAGAAATAAATTTTATGGTCTTTTATTGATTCTTTCCTGTAATTCAATTATCGGTCAATTACAAGAGTATGAAGCTAAAATAGCGTTAGAAGGAATAGCGGACCAATGGCACGCTATTACGTTACCTCATACAGTTTTTGATAAAGTAAAACAGGATATGTTCGACATGCGTATCTATGGTGTAACCGCTACTGATACTTTGGAAGCACCTTACATTCTCAAGACTTTACAAGGAGAAAGCATTAAAAATAATATTGACTTTAAACTGCTGAATACCACTAAGGACAGTAACGGATATTACTACACTTTTGAAGTCCCTACTACGGAAGTAATCAATCACATAAAGCTTAATCTTAAAAATAAAAATTTTGATGCAAAATTAATTCTGGAAGGAAGCCAAGACCAAAACAATTGGTTCACAATTTTGGAAGATTATCGTATCCTTTCCATAAAGAACTCTCAGACAAACTATAGCTTTACTGAACTGGACTTCCCCAATTCAAAATATTTATATTACCGCGTTTTTATACAAAGTGATGTAAACCCTAATTTAGATTCCGCCAGCATTGCTATGAACAATACTGTAAAGGCTACCTATGAGGAATACCAAATGAAAGGGTTTAGAACGGTTCCCGTAGAAAAAGAAACCTATATTGATATTTACCTAAAACAACGTGTTCCGATCAGTTTTCTAAAAATAAACGTAAAGGACACTTTTGATTATTACCGTCCAATAACCATTAAGTATGTTACAGATAGCGTAGAGACCGAAAAAGGCTGGAATTATTATTACAGAAATCTTGCTTCGGGAACTCTAACCTCCATAGAGAAAAATGAATTTAAGTTTCCGAGCACATTGGCAAAAAGATTACGGGTAGAAATTCAGAATCATGACAATCAACCTTTGAATATAGGATTTATTGAAGCGAAAGGGTATTCCCATGAACTTGTTGCCCGTTTTACCGAACCAGCAGACTATTTTCTAGCGTATGGTAATGCTGATGCAAAAAAACCTTTATACGATATTTCACTAACCAGAAGCAATATCCCTAAAAACCTATCCAAATTAACCATTGGACCAGAACAATTGATTCCAAAAACCGAAAAACCGCAAGTGCAACCCTTATTCGAAAATAAATGGTGGCTGTGGGGCATCATGATTCTTGTTGTTTTGTTATTGGGTGGATTTACCTTAAAAATGATGCAGAAAAAAGTATAGCATAAGAGTCTTGGTAAACGTATTCAAATAGTAAGAAAATCAAATATTGTTTTAGTATTGATTTAACATACAAAATCATATCTCCAAATAATAATTCTCAAATTTTGTAGTTATTATCCTACATAATCTAAGTGCTATGAAGTGCGTCCTATATATAAGCAAAGCCCTAGAACCATTTACAAACGAAGAATTGAAACAACTCTCGACTGTTTCGACTGGTAATAATCAAAAAAGAGGCATTACAGGTTACCTATATTACGAGAACATGCGTTTTTTACAATATATGGAAGGAAAAGAGCATATGATAGACCAAATGGTCGATAAAATAGCCCATGACAAAAGACATGAACTTTTAGCCTTAATAGAAAGACAGGGGCTGACCCAGAGGCGCTTCCCAGAATGGGGAATGAAAAATATTGCTGATCTAATGTTTACAAACAGTGCCATAGAAACCACAATTATCCAGACTATGTCCATTTTCGGTGAGAACCATTTAAGTATTTCCGAGAGAACACAAAACGAACTGTTCAGCCTTATGGACGATTTATCGTCGGTTTCCTTAAAAACATAGGTACAACATATTAAAACCCATAAGATGAGTAACGAAAAAAGCACTGCCTAGGCAGTGCTTTTCACCGATAAAACAAGTAAACTTAGTTGGGCATTACAACATCCTCGATGATGTGAATCACACCATTGGAAGCCATAACATCCGTCTTAGTTATTTTACTGTAGTTTCCACCAGCATCCTTTAGATAAATTCCACCGTCTTTTTTCATAGCAGTTATTTTCCCACCGTTTAACGTGGTAAGTTCAGCTTTCCCGTTTCCTTTATCCAAGGCTGCAACAACATCTGTAGCAGCTATTTTTCCAGATACTACATGATACGTTAAAATGGCGGACAGTTTTTCCTTGTTCTCGGGTTCCAATAGTGAGTTAAGCGTTTTTGCATCAATCTTTGCAAATCCAGAATTCACTGGGGCAAACACGGTAAAAGGTCCGTCACCTTTAAGAGCTCCAACCAAGTCTGTAGCTTTTAGGGCAGTAACTAAAGTTGAAAAGTCATCTACCGATACCGCGATATCCACAATGTCTTTAGATTCTTGGGCCTTAGTTTGCTGCACGAACAAAACCAATGCGAATGTTGAAAGGATAAAAATTAATTTTTTCATTTTTCTGTTTTTTAGATTTAAGTTTAATACTAATTTTTGGCGCGCTTTACATTTTCATATACACACAGTTTTCCCGCATGGATGAACCCAGTAGTTTTTTATCATATCTTTAACATCGATGAAAAAGCCCCATAGCGATCAAGAACTCATTGTAAACTTGTCCAACGGAGATAAAAATGCACTCTACTCCTTGTACGATAACTATAGCGGTGCATTGTATGGCGTTATTCTGCGTATCTGTAGAAACGAAATGCTTGCACAGGACGTATTACAGGAAACCTTCGTGAAAATTTGGAAAAATAGTAGTAGCTATGATTCGGAAAAGGGGAAATTTTATACTTGGGCTTACCGAATCGCAAGAAATACAGCATTGAATGCGTTAAGAAAGACGGACAACCTCATCCAAAACGAGGATTTAAGTGTACATACCAATAAAGCAATTGCCGAAACTGAACCTGACTATATGCAATTGAACGGTTCGATCAATACATTGGAGCCCCACCACAAGAAGGCAATCGATTTGGTTTATTTTAAGGGATATACCCATAAAGAAGCGCATGAAGAAATGGGAGTGCCATTGGGAACTTTTAAATCCTATATTAAACAGGCACTGAAACAATTACGAAAAACCTACACCAAAGAATTGGTATGGATTTATTTTATTTTTGAAATGATAGCATGATGGAAAAGGATAAAATATTGGAAGAAGGACTTTTAGAGCAATATTTGACTGGTGAGCTTTCAAAAGAAGATACTTTATTAGTAGAAAATATCTTGAAAAAAGATAGTGAGCTAAAACAACACTTTCTTCAAATGCAAGATGACCTTGAGAAAATGGGTTTTGAAAATGCGGTTACCCCACCTTTCCAAGTAAAGCATGCGTTACAAAAACAATTAGAAGACCCTATAGCAAAAAAGACAAATTGGATGCCATTTATAGCGGCAGCAAGTTTAGCATTGGTTTTTATGCTCAGTGCGATTTGGTTATATACCAAATGGCAAAATGCCGAGGAAAATTTAGAATCCCTGCAAATTACAACAGCTGACCTTCAAAACCGACTGGACAATTTGGAGCAGAATTACTTACTCACATCAAACCGCTTAGAAACGATCAATAATCCAAATGTTATTCCTTTGGTACTTTACGGCAATAACATTGCGCCTAATTCCAAGGCAGTTGCCTATGTAAATCATAAAAGTAAATTGGTCATGATAAATCCACAGGGGTTGCCTAAACTTCCAGCGGACAAAACCTACCAAATGTGGAGTGATGTGGATGGTGAAATGATCAATATGGGGCTTGTTCCCACGGACAAAGAATTGGTCACCCTAAAATATATTGATAGTGCTGAATCCTTGAACATTACCATCGAACCTGCTGGCGGTAACGACCATCCTACGGTAGAACAACTTGTGTCCAACGTATTGTTATAACCAGTTATTGAAACTTATAATTGTTCCGTAGTAACTGGTAGTATTTCAGGTTCCCCACTGGAAAGTAATACTTCATCAAAATCAACTCCCGCAATAGGCTTTATAACTTCTTTTTCAGCATCCCATGCTATTTTTCTTCCCAGTTTCCAGGATAGACCCGCCATATGAGCAGCGATAGCTTCTTCAAAGCCCTCTTTGATCCCACAACTCACATTTCCATCGTTTTTGATGGCACTTAACCATTCGCGCATATGCAAAAACGTAGAATCGACTCTTTCGCCATTGATATAAGTCCACATAAGCCCTTTGTCCGCAAAGTATTGCGAGGTAGCTGAGGATATTGCATCAGGTACGTTGGCCCCGGGATTATATTGGTAAATGGGTATGTGGGGCAGCATCTTTTCAGCCTCCAACATCTCGGCATACCGTGTTGAGGCCATATCCGGCCATACAGTAAGGGTATTTCCCAGTTCCATGGTTGCATCATGCCCCATCAAAATTGTGGGTCTACTAAATGCATTTCCTAAAGTAGCACTGTAGCAAAACGTCATTCCCTTTTCTTTTCCCTGGGCTTGACTACTTCCGGTACTGAATTCGGGAAATTCCATATTTACCTGTAATACATCGGGAACATCGCGTCCATCATTATGGGTATATATTCCTCCTGATGCAGATACCGAATGTGGGATGCCCATGTTGAGCACACAGTTCAACCGATCATAATCATGGGTCAATAAATCCCCTGAAAGGCCAGACCCATAGGCCCACCACTTACGCCATCTAAAAAAATGGTTTTTATTGAAAGGAATTTTTGGTGCAGATCCCAGAAATTGTTCCCAATCTATAGTATCGGGATTTGCTTTAGAGTGGATATCATAGTTCCATGCACCATTATCATCATTTCTATTGGTATTGGTCTGTATTAGGGAGACGTGCCCCAGAGTTCCTTTCTCAACAATGTCCTTAGCTGTTTTAAAACTAAGCGTTTGCCGATGCTGATGCCCCACTGCAAAAATTGCTTTTGATTGTTCTGCTGCCGTTCTTAAAGAATAGGTTTCATCAACGGTATGTGTCATTGGTTTTTCAACATAAACATGGATGTTGTTGTTCAACGCTTCAATAGATATAGGAGCATGCCAATGATCAGGAGTAGCAATGACGACTGCTTCTACCTCTCCACTATGAATCATTTCCTGATAAGTATCATACCGTTTCACTTTGTTCTCGGGAGTAGAAAAGGAACGTATCGCACGTTCTGCATTAACATCAAAAACATCGCACACCCCTACCAGCTTTACATTGAGTTTATCTTGATTTAAAAAATCTTCCAGAGCCTTATTTTTTGGGTCGATTTCAGCTTCTGCCTTCATCTCTTCCATCCATTCTTTTGTAGCAAATCCCAAAGACCTGCAGAGTTGCTCTCCCCTAATTCCAAAACCTATGATACCTACTTTGATAGGTTCACCTCCAATATTGGGTACCATAGGTGGTAAAGAAGGACTTATATTGAGTTGTTGCAAAATCTCTGATCTTCCTCTTCTATTATAAACCGTATTTGCCGCACCGGCCCACCAAACCGCTCCTAAAATGGGAAGCCCACCTAACCCTTTAAGCAAATCTCTTCTTGACCACTTCATAGCTTTACGTTTTTATAGGTTTTCTTTTGATAAAATAGTTAAGGCCAAAATAATGACCTGTCGGAAAGTTGTATATCAAAATACACGCAATCAGTTCAATAAGATTTTTGTTAACGAACCAATAGTTACCTTCGGTATTTAATTGGTCTAGCCACGGAAAAGGTGGGTGGGCCAAATAGTACAAGGCTAAAAGACCTATTGCTACAATCGCTCCTTTTTTCTCAAAAACCCCTAAAGTGAATGCAACCCCTACTATTATAAGAGCGGCCATGTTCAAAACATCCACCCAACCTATTACAGAGGGACTGATAAGTAATGAAAAAAAAGGTTTTAAAGGTCCTTGGGCAGAAGCTAGATAGCCAAAGGAAGTCCATTCAGGATTAAACAGTTTAATAACTCCTTCGTACAGAAAGTGCCAGCCAATGAAAACCCGAAGGAGCACAATACTAATGTTGACATTTCTGTCCTTAATACTATCGACCATTGTGTTAGGTTTTTTGATTCCGAAATTCGGTGAATCTAAAACTACAATGAACTGGTTTTTAAAACTATGACAATTGTCAATACAAGATAGCTATGAGGTGACAGGAACCGCATAAAGGTCAAAGTCCGCAGCTTCGGTAATTTTGACATTTACAAAGTCCCCTATCTTCACGTAATGCTGGGTTGCATCGATTAAAACTTCATTGTCAACATCTGGTGAATCAAACTCGGTCCTACCTACAAAATAGTTTCCTTCTTTACGGTCAATTAAACAACGAAAGTCTTTACCAATCTTTTCTTGGTTAAGTTCCCAAGAAATCTGTGATTGAATCTCCATAATCTCATTAGCCCGCTGCTGTTTTACTTCTTCAGGCACATCATCTTCCAAAGTATACGCATGGGTATTCTCTTCATGGCTATAGGTGAAGCATCCCAATCGCTCAAAACGCATATCCTTCACCCAATGCTTCAAGGTCTGAAAATCTTCTTCGGTCTCTCCAGGATATCCCACAATAAGCGTAGTTCGTATTGTCATTTCGGGAACGGCATTTCTAAAATCCTGTAAAAGCTTTGTCGTTTTTGCCTTGGTAGTTCCCCTACGCATACTTTTTAAGATAGGGTCTGCAATGTGTTGAAGCGGAATATCGATATAGTTACAAACCTTGGGCTCTTTTTTCATTACATCCAAGACATCCATAGGAAAACCCGTTGGAAAGGCATAGTGCAGTCGAATCCATTCAATACCATCTACTTGTACCAACGCTTGAAGCAATGTTGCCAGATTTCGCTTTTTGTATAGGTCCAGACCATAATACGTTAAATCCTGCGCTATTAAAATAAGTTCCTTAACTCCTTTTGCCGCTAATTTTTCTGCTTCAGATACCAATGCTTCAATCGGTTTGCTTTTATGTTTTCCACGCATTAATGGAATAGCGCAAAAAGAACAGGGTCTATCGCACCCTTCGGCAATTTTTAGATATGCATAGTTTTTGGGCGTGGTTGTTAATCGTTCCCCTATCAACTCGTGCTTATAATCAGCACCCAACGCCTTTAATAAATTGGGAAGGTCACTAGTTCCAAAATACTCATCCACATTTGGAATCTCTTTTTCCAGATCGGGCTTATACCGTTCGCTCAAACAACCGGTTACAAATACCTTATCAACATCACCCTCCTCTTTCTTTTGTACATACTCCAAAATAGTATTTACGCTTTCTTCTTTGGCATTTGCAATAAACCCACAGGTATTGATAACAACAACGTTCCCTTCCTCTTCATGAACCACTTCTTTATTATTGGCGCGCAACTGCCCCATGAGCACTTCAGAATCGTAGATGTTTTTGCTACATCCTAGCGTTACTACGTTTATTTTATTCTTCTTTAAAGATTTTGTCCGCATACCGTTGTAAAATGGAGTGCAAAAATACAACAAGACAAGGCATTACATCGATTTAGGTGCATATTTTTCAAGAACCAACGTTAAACCTATATAAGAATGCATGGTCTAAATCAAAAATCCCAAATCATGAAAAAATCATTACTTATATCCCTTCTTACCTCTTTTTTACTTTGGAATTGTTCCGATTCTTCTGGTAGCGGTGACGGGCAACTAGATGAGCGTGATATTGAAAATGTCTACTTCCCCCCTGAAAAATCCGTGGAATGGGAAACCGTTTCTGCCACAACTTTAGGTTGGAACAGCGATTCTGAACAGGATGTCCTTGATTTTTTAGAAGAAAACAAGACCAAGGCCTTTATCATCTTAAAGGATGGTCGAATCGTGATAGAAAAGTACTTTGGCGACCACACCCAAAATACAAGCTGGTATTGGGCATCGGCAGGTAAAACACTTACTGCATTCACGGTAGGAATCGCACAAGAAGAAGGGCTTTTGGGTATTGATAACAGAACTTCGGATTATTTGGGCGAAGGCTGGACGAGTCTTTCTTTAGAGGATGAAAACAGAATCACCATTTGGCATCAATTGACCATGACCAGTGGTCTGGATGATACAGATTTTGAATGTGTTACCCCAAATTGTCTTACCTATATTGAAGATGCCGGGAAAAGATGGGCCTATCACAATGGTCCCTATACATTGTTACAAAGTGTTGTTGCCAATGCCGCGGAAGAGGAATGGAAAGTGTATTTCAATGAAAAACTAAGGGATAAAATTGGGATGGATGGATTTTGGCTCCCTACCAATGACACCAACAATGTATTTTTTAGCACAGCTAGAAGTATGGCTCGTTTTGGTTTATTAAATCTAAACAATGGTACTTGGAACAACGAAACCATTCTTGGAGATGCGGATTACAGAACCGATATGAAGAATACCTCCCAAAATTTAAATAAATCCTATGGTTATCTATGGTGGTTGAACGGGAAACAAAGCTACCGAGCTCCAGTAGTACAAACAGAATTTCAAGGTGAACTTATTCCCAATGCACCTAGCGATATGTATACAGGTTTGGGAAAAGATGACCAAAAACTCTACATTGTTCCAAGCAAAGGTTTAGTTATTTTACGAATGGGTGAAGATGCTGGAGGAGATGTGCTCGGACCTTCCAGTTTTGATAATGAGCTTTGGGAAAAGCTAAATACTTACATAAACTAGATTATTGATAGCCATGAGACTATATTGACTTAGCGTTTAGTGGTCAGTGGTCAGTGGTCAGTGGTCAGTAAAAAATTAAAAAACATCTTACTACAAACACTGGTTTCATGCTCCAATACAAAAGTCAATCCATATAACCTTCTGGAATTTTCCGCACCTTGTTCAAGCTTTCAAAAGCTGCTCCCAATTCATACAATTTAGCTTCTTGAAACTGTTTTGCTATAAAGGTCAGACTAATCGGTTCTCCAGATTCTTTATAGCCCATAGGAACGGTCAACGCCGGATATTCCGCTGCTGCTGCAATCCCTGCATCGTAATTATTGATGGAAAGCACGGCGTCCAATTGATGTTTATCCATAGGATCATTTAAATACTTCCGACCAGCAGTCTTCAATCTATCTTTAATTTCCTTTAGTCCATCAGCGGATGTTGAGTCAGCTAAAATACCATCAAAACGAGCTTGTCCATAGGGTATCCTTATCAATGAATCCTGCAGATTGAATGCCACGGCATCTGCAACATTTTCAATCTTTACCGCATCTTTATCTTTAACCTGGGTTTTTAGATAAACAGGAAGGTCGTTTTTCATATCGATATTTAAAATCGAAAGAAACCCATCAAACGCTACTTCTATGGGTTCAAATTCAATAATGGTGGCACCAGCAGCCTTTAACTTTTCCATCGTAATTCTATAAATGGAATCTGTTTCGATGTAGTTTTTAATCGCTCCGAAACGCTTTCCTTTAAGTTCCAGATTTTCTGCCACGTACCATTGTTTATCCCAATCCGTTTGAACAGATTTGCTATCTTCATCATCATAGCCACGCATAGCATCCAAAAGAATACCATTATCAATAACGTTTTTGGTCATAGGTCCGGGAGTGTCCAAAGTGCTGGAAATTGGAACTATCCCAGTTCGGCTCAAAAATCCAATCGTAGGTTTCATCCCAACAACAGAATTTTGACTGGAAGGCGAGAGAATAGAACCCGAAGTTTCTGTACCCACAGCCGCTACGGCATAATTTGAAGCAATTGAAGTTCCACTTCCCGCACTGGAACCGCCAGTATCAAAAACCCTTCTACCATAGGGATTAAGGGTTTGCCCCCCTACCGCACTTTGTCCATTGGGGCAAACACCGCAAATAAAATTGGCCCATTCACTTAGATTCACCTTACCCAAAATCAATGCACCTTTTTCCTTAAGACGCTTTACAATAAATGCGTCATCTGTTTGGTTTTCCATCAAGGCAATGGCGCCAGCCGTGGTTTTCATATTTTGAGCACCGATATTATCTTTCAATAAAATGGGCATTCCATAGATGTTATGGTGTCCTTTTGAGTCTGCATCTAAATTCCGAGCTTCTTCAAGCACATTAGGGTTTAATGCAATCACAGTATTTAAGGTCGTACTATTATCCAACTCATATTTATAAATACGGTGTAGGTAAAAAAGTACCAATTGCTCATAGGTAAATTTACCTTCTGAGATATGTTGCTGAATCGAAGGGATATTCTGCTCTAAAATCAAAGGTTTTAAAGATTCGTATGTAGTAAAATCAAAAGCGGAAACTTCTTCATAAAGTGGTAAAAAGACATCGTTTTTATCCAATACTTTAGATTGTATAAACTTGTATCGCATTCGCTCCTTTTCATGCTCAGCATTGGCAGCAACTTCTGCTGAATCATTATAGGATTGCCACAATACAATCACTTCTTTTTCCTTGGATTCTTTAGCATGCTGTTTGCAACCGACAAATAGAATAGAGCCCGTAATTAAAAGTATATACGTTAGTCGTCGTGATCTTGAAGTAAGGTTTTCCATGTATTGATGTTCTTTTGGTTCATACGAACAAACTCGTCCTTGTCCTGCTTTTGAGCTAAAGCTAAGGATTTTTGTGCAGATGTTATTGCATCTTCATAGTCACCAAGTGCAGCTTCTACCAAACTTTTTACTCTGTGAAAATAATAGGTATCACCACCTAATTTCAAAGCCTGATTCAAATACTGCAAAGCACGAGGATATTCTATTTTTTGCTCTTGTAGATAGCGCGCAGCTTCGTAGTATGTTTGTGCCGTAGGATTTTCTGAAAGCTGTCTCGCTATTTCCATTTCCATCTGTGCGTGGGTATCTACAGTAAAGGGTATGATTACTTTGGTATTTGCCCAAATTAACCCCATCTGAATAGTACTATGGGTAATGGAATCAAAGACAATTAAAAAATTCTCTTGGTAATCTTGGATCTTCTGCGATTTGACAGTGATGCGAAACAAATCTTCTTCAGGGTCATAATTTTTACGACCATCTCCCCAATGTCCCGTATTTGTATGAAATGCTATTTGCCACTCATCTTCTTCTGGAAATGCATACAATGCATAAGTACCTTTGGGCAAATCATTTCCCAAAATGTTCATATCCGTATCCACGGTAATTTTTGTTGATGCATTGGCCCCTACCCGCCAGATACGGCCGTAAGGTACCAAACCACCAAAAATTTTACGCCCTCTAGTTGCTGGACGCGAATATTCCACTGAGATTTTGGAAAGACCGATTTCCTGTTCTATTGTAGCAAGTGGGCTGGCTTTAGGGTGTTTTATTTGTGCATAAGATGAAACGATAACTACTAAAAAAAAAGAATTTATCAGAACCTTCTTCATCTTAGATTTTAAAAAAAGAATCTACAAATTCATACTTATTGAAGACCTGTAAATCTTCAATGCCCTCACCCACACCAATATACTTTACAGGTATTTGAAACTGATCCGAAATACCGATTACAACCCCGCCTTTGGCCGTGCCATCCAATTTGGTTACCGCCAAACTACTAACTTCTGTGGCCTTGGTGAACTGTTTTGCCTGTTCAAAAGCATTTTGCCCTGTTGAACCATCCAATACCAGCAATACTTCGTGCGGAGCGTTGGGAACGACTTTTTGCATCACCCGTTTCACCTTAGAAAGTTCATTCATTAGATTGACTTTATTGTGCAATCTGCCCGCAGTATCGATTAAAACGATATCTGCATTATCCGCCACTGCAGAATTAAGTGTATCAAAAGCGACGGATGCAGGGTCACTGCCCATTTTTTGCTTGATAATGGGTACATCAACCCGTTTTGCCCAGACTTCCAACTGATCAATTGCCGCGGCTCTAAAGGTATCCCCTGCTCCCAATACCACTTTTAATCCTTGGTTTTTGAATTGGTTGGCCAGCTTTCCAATAGTCGTGGTCTTCCCCACGCCATTTACACCAACCACCATAATCACATAAGGTCTTTTGTCAGTTGGGACAACAAACTCGGTATCTTCACCAACATGCGTTTCTGAAAGTAGGCCTGCAATTTCCTCTCTAAGAATCGTATTGAGCTCATCGGTTCCTAAATATTTATCTTGAGAGACCCGCTTTTCTATACGTTCTATAATCTTTAGGGTAGTATCAACACCAACATCCGAAGTAATCAAAATCTCTTCGAGGTTATCCAAAACCTCGTCATCAACTTTGGATTTACCAGCTACTGCTTTGCTCAATTTGCCAAAAAAACTCGTTTTTGACTTTTCGAGTCCCTTATCAAGGGTTTCTTTTTTGTCTGAAGAAAAAATCTTTTTAAATAGGCTCATATACAATCAACATAAGCGTCAAAGATAGGAAAGTAAGGGGAGTTTTGTTAAAGCCATCCATGAGAGTTTACCATAAAATGAAACACTCAAATTTGGTTTTTAGATTGTCATTCTTTTTTTGAAAAGTCTAAAAACAAAAAAGCCGCTTAAAAAGCGGCTTAATATATCGTGATAGGGGTTGATTATTTTTTGTTCAACCAGTCGTTCACTAATTCTGGTGACATTACCGACTCCACAAAAGTATATGCTCCAGTTTTAGGAGATTTTACCATTTTGATGGCCTTTGTTAATCTTTTTGAACTACCCTGTAGTGTTGCTACCGTTTTCTTTGCCATGGCTCAATACTTATTTAATTTCTTTATGAACTGTCATACGCTTTAGGATAGGATTGAATTTTTTAATTTCCATCCTATCTGGCGTATTCTTCTTATTTTTCGTAGTAATGTAACGAGAAGTTCCTGGCATTCCAGATTCTTTGTGCTCTGTACACTCTAAAATAACTTGAATTCTATTCCCTTTCTTTGCCATTGTATCGTACTTAAAATATAATCTTTACTATTTTTTGGAATTCATTTCCTTCAAAACAGCTGAGATTCCTTTTTTATTGATAATTTTCAAACCTCTCGAAGAAACGTTCAAAGTGACCCAACGGTCTTCTTCGGGAATGTAAAATTTCTTTTTAGAAATATTTACATCGAATCTTCTCTTGGTTTTATTGATAGAAAAGGATACGTTGTTTCCAAACATCACCTTTTTTCCTGTAACTTCACAAATCTTAGACATCTCCCTAACTTTTGAGTGATTTTATTGAGGCTGCAAATTTATGGCATTTTAATGGGACGTACAAAATTCTTTTTTAGAAATTTAAAATTTCTTTTAGTACTAATTCAAATGCCTTGTTTACAGACTTCTGAACGATACGTTCCCTATGATTTCCCATAACGAATTTTTGGGCAAAAGTATGCTCGGGAGTACTTATCCCAATAAAGACCGTTCCCACTGCTTCATCTGAATCTCCCTTGGTCGGACCTGCATTTCCCGTTGTTGCAATAGCGAAATCTGTTTCCAATAGTTGTTTAACGCTTTCAGCCATTGCAATTGCCACTTCTTCACTGACCACAGAATATTTTTTTACCAACTCTTCGGATACGCCCAGAGTCTTAATCTTGGCTTCCGTTGCATAACTTACGATACTTCCTTTAAAATAAGCTGATGCTCCCGGAACAGAAGTTAGTTGTTGTGCTATTTTGCCACCTGTAAAGCTTTCTGCAGTGGACAGTGTCAGCTGTTTTTGGGTTAACAGTTTTCCAACTTGTACTTCTATGGACTCGTCTTCTTCTTCTCCATAGATAATGTCACCAATCAAAGGATAAAGCTTTTTCACTTCGGATTCAAGTGCGAGTACCAAACTTTCCTTATCCGTTCCTTTTGTACTAAGTCGGAGTCTTACCCGGCCCAAGTTGGGCAAATATGCCAGCTTTATAGCATCTGGCAAGTTGTCCTCCCAGTCTTCTATTTTTTCTGCAATAGCACTTTCACCCAAACCATAGGTCATTATGGTTTTATGGATAATATATGGGCGTTCGTATTCATCTATAATTTTTGGCAGAACAGCACTTGTCATAAGGCCCTTCATCTCAAAAGGTACTCCTGGCAAAGAAACGAAAACAGTTTTTCCTTTCTTCATCCAAAGTCCTGGGGCGGTACCATGCGCATTATGTAATATTTCAGCCTTAGAGGGCACCAAAGCCTGTTTTCTATTTGAATTGGATATTGGCGTAGGAATGTATTTTTTGAATAGCATCTCAATATGGGCCAAGACCTTTTCATCCAGAACTAGCTCATCATCAAAGAACTGACACAGTGTTGACTTGGTGACATCATCTTTGGTAGGGCCCAAGCCTCCAGTAATGATAACTATGGAAGATCTCTTGCAAGCTACTTCTAGAGCATCTAAAATATGGTTTCGGTCATCTTGTATTGATGTTATTTGATAAACCGAAACCCCTATTTTATTTAGTTCTTTGGATATAAATGCAGAATTGGAGTCTACAATTTGTCCAATGAGGATTTCATCCCCAATGGTAATTATTTCTGCCTGCATTTATAGGTTAAAATCTTTTTTAAGTTCTGAAATTACTTGAAGTATATCCTTTTTAAGCATTGGAAATTTATCTTTGATTTCATGCATATTTGAGACGTTCTTTCCCAGGGTTTCAATTTCAAGTGCAGTAGCTCGTGTTTGTTCCATGCCCAATAAATCCACGTTCGGTTTTATTTTATGGGCCAACTTGTACACGTTTTCATAGTCCTCGCTTTCAATAGCTTTTTCCAAACCTTCTAAATCTGTGGGGACTTCTTCCAAAAAAACAGAAACTACAGAGACTATAAAATCTTGATCGCCTTCTGCCATTTCATTTATTTTGTCGAGGTTGTATATCATTATTTCACATTAATTTCAAACATCGTTTCTCCTTCCAGTGTACCAGAAAGGTAATCATTTGGACTTACTTTACCAACCCCAGCGGGTGTCCCAGTAAATAGAATATCCCCTTTTTTTAGCATAAAATAGGTAGAAACGTATGAAATTAACTCATCTATCTTCCACAGCATCAGCGATGTATTACCAATTTGTACATTTTCCCCATTTTTTAACAAGGAAAACCCTAATTTGTCCGTATTTTCGTACTTATCCTTAGGCATCCATTTACCTATGACCGCCGCTCCATCAAAACCTTTTGCTTTTTCCCATGGCAAGCCTTTTGCCTTGAGCTTGGATTGAAGGTCTCTTGCCGTAAAATCTATTCCCAATCCAACTTCATCATAATAGGTATGCGCAAACTCTTTGGCAATGTGTTTTCCTACCTTCTTTATCTTAACCAAAACTTCTACCTCATAATGTATATCATTGGAAAATTCAGGAATATAGAAATCTTGCTCCTTGGGCAGAATAGAGGAATCTGGTTTTATAAAAACAACAGGTTCTTCTGGACGTTCATTTTTTAATTCGTCAATATGGGCAGCGTAGTTTCTGCCGATGCATATCAGTTTCATAGTGTTATAGTAATTGGGGTTGTTTTAAGATAACTTATTATTAAGCTTGCTCAGCTTTATTTGTGTGAGGACCTTTTTGGTATACAGTGGAAAATCAGCATTTAAAATCCAACCAAAATAGCCAGGTTCTTTTTCCATGACCTCATCTACGGTTTTGTCCTTATGTTTTCCGAAAGAAAAGATGGGTTCGTTTTTCTTGTTCACACCTATAAATCCTGCAAAATCCAAGGATTGTTTACGAGTAGTGAACTCAGAAAGCTTTTTCATGTTGTTCTCTAGTTCTGGATACCTGTCCAGTTGTGCCAGCAGTACTTCGTAAGTGGCTAAGGTATCTGCTTCTGCACTGTGTGCATCGTCCAAGTTTTTATCACAATAGAATTTGTATGCGGCTCCCAATGTTCGTTTTTCCATTTTGTGGAAAATAGTCTGCACATCTACGGAGACGGTATTCTTCATATCAAAATCTACATCTGCCCTTAGCATCTCCTCTGCCAATAAGGGAATATCGAACCTGTCTGAATTGAAACCCGCCAAATCACTATCCTTAATCATCTTATAGATTTCTTTGGACAGTTGCTTGAACGTAGGTTCATTGGCAACTCTTTCATCGGAAATACCATGTACCAAAATCACTTCTGGGGGAATGGGCATTTCTGGATTAACGAGCCATGTCCTGCTTTCTTTATTTCCATTCGGAAAAACCTTGAGAATAGAGATTTCAACAATTCTATCCTTGGCTACGTTGGTCCCAGTAGTTTCCAAATCAAAAAAACAGATGGGTTTGGTAAGTTGTAGTTCCATAAAACAGTTTTAGCGCGATTTAGAAAATAACCAAGAAAGCAATTCGGGTTCTGCAAAGGCATTGTCCCAACTGTTGTGGCCAACACCGGGATATACCTTGTAAGTAACATTGATATCGTTGTCCTTCATTGCTTTTACCATTTCAGCAGAATATTTCTCAGGAACCACCTCATCAGCATCACCGTGAAAAACCCACCAATCCAACTTAGTAAGTTTTTTACTTATTTTCGGATTGGCACCTCCGCAAATGGGAAAGGCAGCAGCAAACATTTTTGGATTCCGTTTCACAAGTTCAAATGTACCCATACCTCCCATAGAAAGACCTCCCACATAAAATCTACGTTCGTCCAGTTTGTACCTCTTCTTTAAATCCTCCAATAGATCTTCCAATAAAAGTAAATCTTTAGTGGGCTCACTGTCCTCATAAAAAACAAATTCCCTGTTGGGCATTTCCCCTTTTACATCCACTTTGGACCACGAACTATTTGCAGCGCATTGGGGAAATACCACAATTGCTGGATAAGCATTTCTTACTTCTTCTTTTTGGAACAGGCCAGATCCATGAATCAACTGGCTTTCATTATCATTTCCTCTTTCTCCTGATCCGTGCAATAAGACTATTAGTGGATATTTTTTCGAAGCATCATAGTCTTTTGGCAATAGCATACGATATGGGAGACTATCCCCATCCTTTTCAAAAATCATTTTTTGATAGTCAGAAGAGTTTTGTGCCGTTATGCCCATGCTAATAAATAAAAGACACGTTACATAAAAAGAGGTTATAATTTTCATTGATTGATGAATTAGATTAAACCTCTAAATTAACAATAGTGGAAGAAATAAAGGTGCTTTTTTGGACTAGATTTCCCTATTTACATCCCAAGCTTCAAGATAATCTGCTACCGTTTTTACAAACATACCGCCCAGAGCACCGTTTACAACCCTATGATCATAACTATGCGAAAGGAACATTTTGCTACGGATACCTATATATTCTCCTTGGTCGGTCTCAATTACAGCCGGAATTTTCCGTATCGCCCCCAAAGCCAAGATACCCACTTGCGGTTGGTTGATAATCGGTGTTCCAAATACACTGCCAAAAGTACCTACATTGGTTACGGTATAAGTACCATCTTTGATTTCATTTGGCTTAAGCTGATTGGTTCTTGCCCTATTGGCAAGGTCGTTCACCATTTTGGCCATGCCCACCAAATTAAGTTGATCAGCATTCTTTATTACCGGAACGATAAGATTACCATCTGGAAGTGCTGCCGCCATTCCCAGATTAATATTTTTCTTTTTAATCACCTTATCGCCATCCAAGGAAATATTAACCATTGGATACTTTTTTAAGGCCGTAGCCACGGCTTCCATAAAGATTGGCGTAAATGTCAATTTTTCACCTTCTCTTTCCTCGAAAGCTTTTTTGTTCTTATTTCTCCAATTGACCACATTGGTCACATCTACCTCAACAAAACTTTGAACATGGGCCGATCTAGAAATACTATCCACCATATGTTGCGCAATCAGTTTCCCCATGCGGGTCAAAGGAATAATCTCATCACCTTCGCCTACCGGAACCGATACTGGAGCTTTTGGTTTTTCTACTGATGCCTTTGAGATTGCTTGTTCAGGAACTTTAGTAACTTCTGCAACAGCTGGCTCTGTTTTTGGTGCTATGCTTCCATTTGAGGAACGATGCTCCAAAAATGCCTTTATATCGTTTTTGGTTACCCTACCTTCTTTGCCTGTACCTATAATGGATTCCAGCTCTTCCATTGAAACGCCTTCTTCCTTTGCAATATTTTTCACCAAAGGTGAATAAAAACGTTCTGAGCCAGAAAAATCTTGTGCAGGTGCGGTAACGGACTCCTTAACCGATTCCATTTGATGCTCCAACACTGCAGCTGGTTCTTTTACCGGTTCCTGGGCTTCAACTTGTTTTTCTTCTGTATCTACAGACGATTCTTCATTTTCGCCATCTGTTTGTATAACGGCAACCACCTCACCTACTTTGATGACATCGTCAACTTCAAAACGTTTTTCAAGCAATATGCCCTCTACCTCACTGGGAACTTCTGAGTCAACTTTGTCCGTCGCGATTTCAAAAATAGCTTCGTCCAATTCGATGGTATCCCCGATTTCCTTCAACCACGTAGTTAATGTCGCTTCTGCAACACTCTCTCCCATTTGTGGTAATTTTAATTCAAACTTTGACATATTCTTATTTAACGTAGTAATATTGACTTATATTTTGCAAAAATAACAAAGAATTCGACGTATTCTTAATTTATATGTATTAATTAATACACTATTAACTTGCTTTTATGGAACTTTCAAAAGGTACTCTGTTCAAAATACTTCTTCCCAGTGTAACCTCATCTGCATATTCCAGCTCATCACCAACGGCTATTCCCCGTGCTATGGTGGACGTAATTACACCCAGACCCTCCAATTGTTTATAGATATAAAAATTTGTGGTATCTCCTTCCATAGTAGGACTAAGTGCAAAAATGAGTTCTTTCACGTTCTTTTCCTTGACCCTTGCAATCAATGAATTGATGTTCAGGTTTTGTGGGCCTACGCCTTCCATTGGAGAGATTTTACCTCCTAATACATGATACAGTCCTTGGTACTGCGATGTATTTTCTATGGCCATTACATCCCTAATATCTTCCACAACACAGACTACGGTCTCATCACGTTTAGGGCTTGCACATATTTCGCATAGTTCCGTATCCGATATATTATGGCAATTTTTGCAAAAAATGATTTGGTTCCTTAGGCTTACCAAAGCATCTGACAACATATTGGTTCTCTCCTCCGGCTGATTTAAAAGATGAAGTACAAGTCTAAGGGCAGTCCTTTTGCCTATGCCCGGCAATTGGGACATTTCGTAAACAGCATTCTCTAAAAGTTTTGATGAAAACTCCATTGTTAAGATTAATAAGACAAAATTACAATTTTACCGCTACCTATTGTTAATTCGCGAACTAAGTCTGCTCTTAAAACCAAAACCAAGACATCATAATCAATATTGACCCGTAGCCAATAATACCAAAGTGCAAGCAACCTCAACTTCAATACCTGCTTCTTCAAGAATATTTTGAAACTCTGGATTCTCTGTCCCGGGATTAAAAATAACCCGCCTTGGGTTTAAAGCGAGTATACTTTTATAATACTCTTTTTGCCTATTTGGGTTAAGGTAAAGCGTTATGGTGTCGAGGTTTTTAAAACTATTAAGCGTATTTTTTATCGGCACATTGGAGACACTGCCTTCTCTTAGCCCAAATGCCATGGTTTCTATTTTATTTTCCACCAATCTACGAATTGCAATGTTACTATACCTACTTGGGTTTAACGATACCCCAAAAACCAGAGTCTTAACCATTTGTTAATTTTAATGTTAAACTAAATCAAAGATTGTAACTAATCAAAAAAAAACTCGTCTATTGTACATATAAAATTAATCATTGATAAGACTGTATCTTTTATAGTTAATGGTTAGTGTTTAGTATAGCTTATCAATGAACAGGGCCTTGGTTAATACTTTTACAGTTGATACCAGGGCCTCTCTTTTTTATAAATAGCTGTACTTAATGGGTTTCCGCCATACTCTTGTGTAATTTAAATAGTCTGTCATTTTTGTTAAAGAATGTTAAATTCCATACTGCATGTAACAATCAGTAACAGGTATCGTCTAGTAAGTATCATCAATCAATAATCAATCAAAAACGAACAAAGTCATGAAAAGGGTATTCTTACTTTTCACACTGCTCTTGTGCAGTATTTATTCCACAGATTTACAAGCAAATGACAACACCGATACCAAAATTGGTTCTATCTCTGGTACGGTAATAGACAATGCACAGCAACAACCCATAGCCTATGCCGCTATTGTAATCAAATCCGAAGACGGCAGTAAGACAATTACTGGAGGGATAACAACGGAAGATGGGAAATTTGAAATAGTCAAACTACCCGAGGGAGTTTTTATTTTGGAAGTCCAGTTTATAGGATACAAAACACATTCGCAAAAGCTGGAAATAACCAAAAAAAATAAAAAACTGGATGTTGGTACCATTACATTAATGGAAGATGCCGAAAAACTGGAAGAAGTAGAGGTTGTGGCCGAACGAACGACCATAGAACAACGTGTGGACAGAAAGATAATTAACGTTGGAAAAGATTTGACCACAGCGGGTGCCACCGCTTCGGATATCATGAACAATATCCCATCTGTCAATGTAGATTCACAGACCGGTGACATTTCTTTGCGTGGAAACTCCAACGTACGGGTTATGGTAGATGGCAAACTATCTAATGTACCTGTTGCACAGTTATTACAGCAAATACCTTCCACATCGATAAAATCGATTGAGCTTATTACAAATCCTTCTGCAAAATACAATCCGGAAGGAATGAGCGGAATTATAAACATTGTACTGCACAAGAACGCCAATGTTGGGTTTAATGGAAATGCAACCGTTGGTCTCACTCAGGCAATAGAAGCGAAGTTCAATAGCTCGATAGATTTGAACTACAGACAGGGGAAATTCAACTTTTATGGTAATTACGGTAATAATATTGGCAAATATGTAAATGACGGAACTATTCTCAGACTCGATGAAAACTCGTTACAAGCTTTCGATTTTTTCAATAATAACAAGTCGCACCTTTACAAAGTAGGATTTGATTTTTATCTCAACGACAAAAACACCATCTCAGTTTTCACCAATCAAAACATTTTTGATGGGAACGGAGAAGGTATTACGGATGTTACTTATAACACCGATTTATCTAGAAATGTAACCCAAATCTTTACCGATGTAAATGAAAATCAAAGTGAGCAATACAACTTTGACTACAAACACGATTTCAAAAAAGAAGGTCATAATATAGAATTGGAAATAGACCACAATAGGTTCAATAGTGATCAAGATGCAAATTTCAGGTCGATTGGAGCATCTCTATTTCCTGATTATATGGATTTTGTCGATACTGAACGTACGCAGACCTTTGTAAATCTAGATTATGTGAATCCTCTTGACAGTATTTCCAAATTAGAAGTTGGTTTGGAATCTAGAACCTTTGAAACCGATGTTGACTATTCCTCTACTGGTTTATCTTTTAATTCCGGTGGGGATTTGATTCCCACACCAAGCACGGATTTTATCTATAGTATGGACATTTATTCTGCTTATGTGACCTTCAGCCAAACCAGAGGTAAATTTTCATATCAAGCGGGAGTTCGTTTGGAGGATGTGGAAGTTAAGGCCGATACCAACAGGTTAAGAGCTTTTACCGATGAATATACCGAACTATATCCATCAGCCTTTATCACGTACAATCCAAATGAGAAAAATCAGTTTCAAGTAAGTTATAGCAGACGTGTGGATAGACCGGGATTGGAACAGGTTAACCCTGTTAGGGAATGGGCAACTCCTTTGATTTCTTCCTTTGGAAATCCAAGTTTGGTTCCCCAGTTTACCAATTCCTATGAGACCAATTATACAAGAAGATTAAAAAACGGAAGTATTACTGCCGGGGTTTTCTATAGAGCTATTTCGGATGAAATCAACCGAGCCGTTTATGTTGATCGATTGGATTTCAATAAACTTATTCTCACATTCGACAATTTTGAAAATACCTCTGCCTATGGTTTCGAACTTTCAACGAATTATAAATTCACGGAATGGTGGAGTATCAATGGAAGCTTTGATTTCTTTTCACAAACCCAAAGAGGAGTTACTGAAAGTTTGAGCGGCGATAGTCCCAATCCTACTGAAAATGATATTGTGGAAGAACGGGTAGAGGTGGACAACACCGCATGGAATTTAAGGCTAAACAATAGTTTTAAGGTAAGTAAATCATTAACGTTTCAGTTGTTTGGATTTTACAGGGGGCAAAACAGGACCATCCAATTTACCGCAAGGCCCATGTATTTTGTTAATCTTGGAGCTCGTTACAGTTTCGCAAAAGGAAAAGGTACTATAAGCTTGAATTACAACGATATGTTCAATACCATGCGCTTTGGTTTTGATGGAGATCGCCCTTATGAACAAGAAGGCGGATTCAACTGGGAAAGCAATAATTTGTATGCCGGTATGTCCTATCGATTTGGAAGTGGAAAAAACAAAGCAAAACAACGCAAGAGAAGGGACAGCAATACCAAAGAATCTGGCGGAGGTATTTTATAATAAATTTTTGATATTCCTTAATACGGTGTTGGTTGGTTAATAATTAAGGTTTATCATTTAAAGCCACTGGTTCTTTATCAGAACCAGTGGCTTGTTTTTTACCATTTAATTATAACGCTCCCCCATGTAAAGCCACTTCCAAATGCGGCAAGCACCACTAAATCCCCTTCATTTACTTTACCAGCTTCCCAAGCTTCAGTTAGGGCTATTGGAATTGAAGCCGCAGTAGTGTTACCATAATTCATAATATTGTTGTACACTTGGTCATTGGAAAGCCCAAATTTCTTTTGTACAAATTGTGAGATACGCAAATTGGCCTGATGCGGAATCAACATATCAATGTCTTCTGCACTCAAACCATTGGCTTTTAATCCTTCAATAATTACTTCGCTGAAGCGAACAACCGCATTCTTGAACACAAACTGTCCGTTCATGTAAGGGAAATAGGAAGCATCTTCCGGGTCTTGCTCTTCAATAATATCGGTAACCCATCTTTTTCCCATTCCCGGTGCGATCAAAGACAGTTCTTCTGCATGCTGTCCTTCTGAATGCAAATGGGATGATAGAATTCCTTTCGAAGCATCTTCTTCCCTAGTGAGTACAGCGGCCCCGGCACCATCACCAAAAATAACAGAGACTCCCCTGCCCCTAGTGGTCATATCCAGCCCATGCGAATGCAGTTCGGAACCGATTACCAATATATTTTTATACATACCGCTCTTAATATATTGGTCCGCTACAGAGACTCCATATATAAATCCGGAACACTGGTTTCTTACGTCCAAGGCACCAACGGTTTTTATACCCAAATCTCGTTGTACCAAAACTCCTGGACCAGGAAAATAATAATCTGGACTTAAAGTGGCAAAGACAATAAAATCAATCTCATCTTTATCGATACCTGCACGTTCTATGGCAACTTTTGCTGCTTTAACCCCCATAGATGTTGTAGTATCCGTTCCCTTAATTACGTGCCTTCGCTCTTTTATTCCGGTACGTTCCTGAATCCACTCATCATTAGTGTCCATAACTTTGGACAAATCGTCATTGGTAACCACATTTTCTGGAACGTAAAATCCCAGACCGGATATTCTTGAATTATACATAATTTTTTGTGTTGTTGGTTTTTAAAAAAGTAAACAACTTTTTAATGGAAAAGTAAAAAATATATTCAAGCAACAAAGAATATATCAAAAAAATTAGTCGATGTACTTCTTAAACTGATTTACTTTTACCCTAGCTTTTAAATCGTGAAGAAGATTGTAAAGGCCAAAAAATGTCCGATTCATGTATAAAAAGTGTTTCGATCCTCTGTTCCCGTTCATCTTCTTAATCTGTTCATCTTTAGAGTAACGCTCGCTCAAATCAGCAATTTTATTCCAAAAATCGTCCGCTCCAAAATCAAAATCTTCTTCATTGAACGGGGAGGTGAATATGGTAAGCATTTCCTTGAACAGAGCCTTGAAGAATTCGAGCTCCTTTTTGGAGTCCGTAGGTGTCAATATCTCCAGTTCATAGAGTTTTTCCATAAAGATCTCATCATTATTGATGTTATCCTCTTTTGCCAATTCAAAATAAGGCACGTAAAACTCATCCGGGATTTCTTTAATACAACCAAAATCTATGGCTATTAAAGTTTCTTTAGGACTTACCAAAAAATTTCCGGGATGTGGGTCTGCATGGACTTTGCGCAAACTATGAATTTGGAACATGTAAAAGTCCCATAACGCCTGACCTAATTTATTTCCTAAATCTTGGTCAAATTCGGTTTTGGCAAATTCACTAAGGTGTCTGCCCTTCATCCAATCCATAGTAAGGATGCGCTCACTGGACAGGTTTTCATAATACTTTGGGAATTCTATATTGGGAATGTCGGCACAAGCTTGCGTAATTTCTTCACTTTGCTTGAGCTCCAAAATATAATTGGTCTCTTCAACCAATTTATTTTCTACTTCTTTAAAATACTTTTCAGAATCCTTACCCTTAAGATTGAACATTCTTATGGCAATGGGCTTCACCAAAGCTAAATCACTACTGATACTTTTTGCCACACCAGGATATTGAATCTTAACAGCTAATTCTTTGCCGCCTTTTTTGGCTCTATGAACTTGACCTATACTGGCAGCATTGACAGAATCTTTTTCGAAAGTGTCAAAAATTTCCTCAGGGTATTTATCAAGGTACTTTTTAAATGTCTTCCTTACCAAAGGTGCGGAAAGTGGTGGTACTGAAAACTGCGAAAGTGAGAATTTTTCAACATAGGCCCTGGGGAGAAGGTTTTTCTCCATACTGAGCATTTGGGCAACTTTAAGGGCACTTCCTTTTAAGCTCTTTAGCCCGTCATAAATATCTTCTGCATTGTCCTGGTCGAGTTCTTCTTTGGCCGATTCTGAATTGACCAATTTCTTACCGTAATATTTGACGTAATTACCACCTATCTTCACACCTGTTTTCACAAGTTTTCCTGCTCTTTCAATCTTTCCCGTGGGAATACTGTCCAATGTCTTCATAGGCTTTTAAGCAAAATTTTCTTTGTATAGGAATTTCCCAAAATCAATTATTTTTTCCAAAGGCGTGTTTTCAAACACCTCAAAAATAGTTGTCACGGATTTTTCTATGGCGATGTCCGTTTTCTCAAAATCTGGTGAGTTGTCGTCCATCCAAAACTTTAAAAGGAATAAAAATTGCAACCAGGCGCCTTCAGAAAAGATTTGTGGACTTCTCTTAAGAATCCTCAAATTCTTGTCACTATTTCGCTCTTCAATAAGTTCTATAGCAAAATCTTTGATATGGTTTCTAAGGCCTTTTAACTGAGTTAATTTTTCCATGCGCCCCTTATGTTCGTTAAGCACGAACATCACATAGCTCCTGTTCAATGTTAACGATTCAAAAAAAGTAAAAAAGAAAGTGAGCATCTTTTCCTCATTGGTCATGTTATCATATGCCTTGTTCTTTTGCATTACCGACATTGTATTCTCATAAAACTTTTCCCAAATACGGTGGCGTAAACCTTCAAAAGAACCGAAATACCTGTAAAAATCCGATTCTTTGATCTTATGTTCTTTACAGAACTTATACACAGATTTAGGAATTATCTCATGTTCCAAAACATAATCCATAAACCATCCTACGATTTTGTCTTCTGTTACTTTTGCGGTTGTAGTATTTGCCATTATATGTTGTGTTTAATCAAAAATACGATTTATCAAACAGATTTTAGTTAAGATTTTAAGAATTAAAAAGGAAAACGCACTTTCGAGTGAAAGTGCGTTTTCAACAACCTAACCAATAAATAAACAAACTTGTTATAGATAATCTATTTCATAGCAATTTTTCTATAACACTTCAAAGATATACATTTTGTTTATCATTATTAAAAAAAGAATAAACAAAATATGTTAAATTTTAGCTTTGCCTCTAAAATAAACGTACAGTGTCAGTTTGTCATATTCTTAACTATGGTATTTTTTTTGTCATGATGTTCTAAAATTCAAAGAAATTCATTAAAAATATGGCTACAGGTAAAATCAATGTTTCGGTAGAGAATATATTTCCACTTATTAAAAAATTTCTATATAGCGATCACGAAATATTCTTGAGAGAACTTATTTCAAACGCTACAGATGCAACATTAAAACTCAAGCACCTTACTTCCATAGGTGAGGCCAAAGTTGAGTATGGAAACCCAATGATAGAGGTCAAGGTCGATAAGGACAAAAAGAAAATCCATATTGTGGACCAAGGTATTGGGATGACCCAAGATGAGGTGAAAAAATATATTAACGAAGTTGCCTTCTCCGGAGCAGAGGAATTTTTAGATAAATACAAGGATGCTGGTAAGGACGCTGGAATCATTGGTCATTTTGGGCTTGGTTTCTATTCCGCTTTTATGGTTGCGGAAAAAGTTGAAATTATCACCAAAAGCTTTAAAGATGAACCTGCAGTACACTGGTCGTGCGACGGTTCACCCAAGTTCACATTAAAAGAGGCCAAAAAAACCGATAGGGGAACTGAGATTGTTCTTCACATAGCAGAGGATTCCACAGAATTCTTGGAAGATTCGAAAATTACCGACTTGTTGAAGAAATACAACAAGTTTATGCCCATCCCAATAAAATTCGGGATGAAAACGGAAACCCTACCTAAACCAGAAGATGCTAAAGAAGATGATCCGGCACCGACTCAAGAGGTAGATAATATTATCAATAATCCAAATCCGGCATGGACCAAGCAACCTGTCGATTTAAAAGATGAGGACTACAAGGAGTTCTACAGAGAGCTATATCCAATGCAATTTGAAGAACCACTTTTCAACATCCATCTTAATGTTGATTATCCTTTTAACTTGACCGGTATTCTGTACTTTCCTAAACTTTCAAACGACCTAAATATTCAAAAGGACAGGATTCAGCTTTATCAAAATCAGGTTTTTGTTACGGATAACGTAGAAGGTATTGTCCCCGAATTTTTGACCATGCTTCGTGGGGTTATAGATTCTCCAGATATTCCCTTGAACGTTTCCCGATCTTATTTACAGGCCGATGGAGCCGTAAAAAAAATATCGTCCTATATCACCAGAAAAGTGGCTGATAAATTAAATTCTCTTTTCAAAAATAACCGTGAGGATTTTGAACAAAAATGGAATGATATTAAAGTAGTCATTGAATATGGCATGCTTTCCGAGGATAAATTCTTTGAAAAAGCGGACAAATTTGCACTGTATCCTACCGTAGACGGAGAATTTTTCACTTTTGAAGAGTTGGAAAACAAAATAAAGGACAGTCAAACGGATAAGGATGATAAACTTGTGGTTCTTTATGCTTCGGACAGAGAGGCGCAGCACAGTTATATTGAAGCCGCCAAGAAAAAGGGATACGAAGTTTTATTAATGGACTCCCCTATCATTTCCCACCTTATGCAGAAGTTGGAAACCTCTAAAGAGAAGCTGTCCTTTGCTCGTGTGGATGCAGACCATGTAGATAATCTTATTAAAAAAGAGGATACTGCAATTTCCAAACTTTCCGATGAGGAAAAGGAAAAGCTAAAAGGAGAAATAGAAGAAGTGGTCAAAGAAAAGGGTTATACCATACAGATGGAGGCCATGGACAGCACTTCATCCCCATTCATTATCACGGAACCTGAATTTATGCGCAGAATGAAAGAAATGCAACAGACCGGTGGAGGTGGAATGTTCGGTATGGGCGGTATGCCAGAAATGTACAATCTTATCGTAAATACCAACCATGAGCTTGTAGGTGAAATACTGAATACCAAAACTTCCAAAAAGCGTGAACGCTTGATCAATCAATCACTGGATTTGGCAAGATTGTCCAAAGGATTGTTGAAAGGTGAGGAACTTACCAATTTTATAGCACGTAGCTACGATATGATCAAATAGTTTTAGGCCATTCCTGCTCTTGAAGTAAGGAATGCAAAATATACCAGAAACCGCTCATGACTCGGCTAGACCAAGTTAGAGCGGTTTTTTTAGGTAAAAGTTTTATCTTGAAGCGAAAACCATTCCTATCAATGAAGAACGATTACAAAAACCCTGCTTTCAAAAAAATGCTGGACTCGCTGCAGCAACAAAGTTGGGAGCTCGAACTCATCATATCGGGTTTTGCCATTTTTGGTCTATTTACAGCTTATGACCCTCTTAAAATAGAAATGATCAATGCACAAAACAATGAGCAGGTATATAGCTTGGTCGTTTATCTTGTGTTACTGTTGGCATGTTCTATCCTGCTGTTCAATCTACTTTTACATGTTGTTATGCGCGGGTTATGGATTGGAGCTTTGGGTCTAAGATATGTGTCAGGGGATATTGACTTCGATGTGCTCAATTACAATAGTCGGTTCAAGAATTATCTAAGTAAAAAAATAGTCTCTTTTGATCGTTACATTGGCAATCTGGAAAACTATTGCAGTATTCTCTTTGCGATATCCTTTTTACTTGTCTTCTATGTACTGGCCATAACGATCATCATTATAACCATTGTTCTAATTTCATTTTTCATCATTAACAACGACAGTTTGCCTGACTGGCTGAGTAAAGGTTTGGGGGTAACTTTAGTTCTGTTCGTTGTTTTTGGAATGTTCCTCACTTTTATTGATTTTATTACACAAGGACTTTTAAAACGCAATAAATGGATAGCAAAGATGTATTTTCCTTTCTATTGGGTATTCAGTTTTTTAACGCTTTCATTTTTGTATAGGCCATTGGTCTATAATTTCTTGGACAATAAATTTGGAAAGCGATTAATTCTTTTGCTTACCCCTGTCTACTTTGCCATCTTATTGATTACCTCCTTGGAATATCGAAACTCTAATTTTCTTGATGACAAACAAGACTCATCAAACATGTTTGCCAATCAGGAGAACTATTTTGACATGCTAGTAAAAGATGAGGATTTTCCGGGTGAGGTTGCGATACCGTCTAAAGTGATTACTACAAATTATTTACAGGTGTTCATTCCTTTTTCTGAAGGTATTGAAGATAGGATTTTTAGTTTCAAGGAAACGCTGAAGCCAGAAAAAGACAGAAGAGGCCTAACTTCAAGTATTCAATTTAGTATAAGTTGGGATGATAGGATAAAGAGCAAAAAACAAAAGGACAGTATTAGAAAACTATACCTTAACGTATTCAACGAAATGTATTCGTTCGAGATTGATAGTATAACCAAGGACAGTGATTTTATTGTAACTACAGGAATCAAGAATATCTTGGGCTTTGAAACTTATCTTGATATAAAAGACCTACAAGAAGGCTTACATACGCTAAGAATCAAACGCAAACAAAAAAAGAAGGATTCAATTTCAACAGTAACACGGGAGGTTATCCCTTTTTGGTATTTTAAAGAATAGCTTATGAACTATCCTTGGCACCTATATCTAATGGCCGCTATGTATGTTTTTGCTGGGATTATGCATTTTATTTATCCTAAAGCCTACTTGCGAATCATGCCCAGATATCTTCCCAATCATAAATTGCTTGTCCAACTAAGCGGACTTGCAGAAATTGTTTTGGGAATTGCCCTATGTTTTGAGCCAACCAAGAATTTGGCAATTTATGGAATCATTTTAATGCTTTTTTTATTTCTTTTGGTTCACTTTTATATGTTAACCGGTGAAAAAGCATCTGCTGGAGTACCAAAATGGATTCTTGTTCTTAGAATTCCTTTACAGTTTGGATTGATGTATTGGGTGTATTTTTATCTAAATCTTTAAAACATGAAAGTTATATCCACAAATATTGCTGAGCCAACCACCATTTTCTGGAACGGGAAACAAGAAGAAACAGGTATTTACAAGTATCCAACGGAAAAATCGCTTCTTTTAGAACAAGAAAACGTGGAAGGAGACGTCATTATCGACCGTAAGCATCACGGTGGTGAATTTAAGGCATGCTATCTTTTTTCTTCCGACGATTACCCCTATTGGAGAGAGAAATATCCCCAACTGGAATGGAACTGGGGCATGTTTGGAGAAAACCTCACTATCGAAGGATTAGATGAATCAAAACTGAGGATTGGGAATATCTATAAGATTGGAAACAGTCTGGTACAGATAACTCAGCCTAGAGAACCTTGCTACAAATTGGGAATACGATTTGGAACACAAGAAATTTTGAAACAGTTCATAGACCATGAACGTCCGGGAACTTATGTGAAAATCCTGAAAGTAGGCGAGGTCCAAACTGGAGACACAATGGAATTGGTGAAAGAATCCGAAAACACATTGACCATACAACAGTTTTATAAATTGTTGTTCGCCAGAAAAAAAGATAAAGCTATTTTGAAATTGGCGCTCAATAATGACGGATTACCCAAGAGCAAAAAAGAGAAATTAAAAAAGTATGTATAAAAAAAGAGGCCCAAACTGGACCTCCTTTGCACTGAAATTAACTAAACAAACTATCTTACTTCAATAGTCTTTTTGTAGGTACCCATTTTATCTACAACAACTACTGTATACTCATCTTCAAAAGCTTTTTCAAAATTGAAAGCTTTTTCTACTACAAGCTCTCCTTCAATTGACTCGCTATAAACAAGTCTAGCTTCACTATCATATACTTTTAGAATCACTTCACCTTGTGAAATGTTCAATAGGTTCATCAATATTTTATCACCTTTTTTAATAAAAACCGGGTCTAGTTCAATAGAAATCAAACTTTTTTCTACTTCACTTTTAGCCTTACCTTTTTTGTCTAAGGCATTTACCGTTCCATTTGCAATTCCTGCGGTTGATACTAAGAGGAATGCTGCTACCGTAACATAATTTAAAACTGTCTTCATAACTTTTCGTTTTTTTAAGATTACAAGACAAAACTACTACAGGGTTACCAGCCAAAACACCACCATTTTTTCCATTTTATATGGAATATTACCACCCTTACCATGTTAAACTAACATCATGGTTAAAATAACATAGATTTTAGTTAATTTTGCATATATAGTATGATTGTCCCGGTAATAACTTTACATAAATAAACCTAAAACGGCTCCAATGATTCAAAAACCTGCTTTTGAAATAATTGAACCAAGTTTCGGAAACTCGTTTACCTACCAAAAGTTTGATGAAAACAAGGTAAACAAGAACAATGGATGGCATTACCACCCAGAATTGGAATTGGTATACATTAATGGTGGCTCCGGTAAAAGACAGATAGGAAGCCATGTATCTTATTTTAGAAACGGTGACCTTATCCTTATTGGATCTAACCTGCCTCACTGCGGATTTACAGATAAACTTACCGGAAATAAAAGTGAAACCATTATACAGATGAAGGCGGATTTTCTTGGAAATGATTTTTTTAACATTCCCGAGATGCGAAATATCCATAAGCTTTTTGAAGTCGCCAAAGGTGGGATTGCATTTTCTGGAAAGACAAAAAACAAAGTCGGTGATAAAATGGAGGTATTGGAATATCAGACCGATTTTCAACGCTTGTTATCAATACTCAATATATTAAACCAACTGGCCACTTCAGATGAGATAAAAGTGCTTAATGGTCAGGGGTTTTCCATGGAGACCGAAGTCAAGGACAATGATAGGATAAACATTGTCTTTAATCATGTGAAGATCAGTTTTAAGGAGGATATCAGTTTAGATGAAATTGCAGATATGGTGAGCATGACCGTTCCATCTTTTTGTAGGTATTTTAAAAAAATAACCAATAAGACCTTTACGCAATTTGTAAACGAGTACCGATTGGTCCATGCTTCCAAACTTTTGGCCGAGCAGCCCATCAGTATCACGCAAGTCTGTTATGATAGTGGTTTCAATAACTTTTCGCACTTTAATAAATCTTTCAAAGCTTTTACGGGACAAAATCCATCAGAATATCGGAATCAATTAAAAAGTGTGCTAAAGTAAAATGTCGCTTTTCTCCGAGAAAATAGATTTAGGGCTAAAGGACAGTGATATCTGTTACTACCCTAATTTCTTAACTCAAGAAAAGGCCAATGTCTATTTTAAGACACTCAGAGACCAGACTCCCTGGCAACAAGATAAGATTACCGTCTTTGGAAAAACATATGATCAACCTAGATTGACCGCACTCTACGGAAATAACGGAAGAGCGTACTCCTATTCCAATATAACCATGCAACCGTATGTGTTTACGGCAGAATTACTCCAGATAAAATCAATGATCGAAGAAGAGGCTAACATTGAGTTTTCCACTTGTCTTTTAAACTATTACAGAGATGGAAAAGATAGTAATGGGTGGCATGCAGATAATGAAAAAGAGTTAGGCAAGAATCCAATAATCGCATCCGTATCATTTGGAGCAGAACGGTTTTTCAATCTTAGGCACCAAAAAGACAAAGCATTAAAGCATAAGATACTTTTAGAGCATGGAAGTCTTTTATTGATGAAAGGAGAAACGCAGCACCATTGGCATCATCAAATAGCAAAAACAGCCAAGAAAATTGGTGAGCGGATTAATCTGACCTTTAGAATAATCAGATAATCATTTAGGCAAACAAATCGTTCAATACTTTGGCTAGCCTTAACCCACCTTTTTGCAACTGACCAAACAGTAAATCATTGTACTTATAACTATACTGGTATCCAATTTTTTCACCTAGCTCAACCGAAGCATACAGCTCCGCAGCCAACAAATGGGATTCATGTACCCAGTCATAAATTGTTCCTTCCTGAATTTTCTTACGTTCCCTTCTGGACAATCTATCAAGTTCGATAGCCAACTCGGTATAGGTCATGCCATAGGAAACAATCAGATTTGTGTCCCATAACCTGTGTAAATTGGTATCCTCGCCAAACCATTGCAATTGAATATCGTTACCGCCCTTATCCTCTGCCCTACTTGTGTGCATGGGCTGGTGCAGATCACCGACCAGATGTACCAACATTTTTAAGTGAAACACTCTATTCTCCCTTTCACTGTTCTTATTTTTCACAACCCGGATACATTCTTCAATAGCCATGACCACATCGCCAAATTCACTTTTTTCTGAATCCTCATAGCGCATGTCCAAAGGATAATTGACATAATGCCAAGGAGAAAATTTGGAATTGCTTCTATCTGCTTTTATTTCATCGGCATATGTTGAGACAAAAGCTAAACTATGCCCATCCAGTAAATCATTTAAGGCCCGCTTGGCTTTTCCAGAGAGATGGTTCTGCGCAATATGTCCAGTGACCCGGTGACCCGTTTTCCCCCAATAATTACTAAATCCCAATAGTGGAACCAATAAAAAAAGAAAAAATACCTTGTTCATGATTGATGATTTTTTTCAAAATTAGAAAACTGAATTGAGATGACCCCAAATAATTACCTGCTTTTAAATTCAAAATGAGAAGAATTAAAAATCAAAATAAATTTAATATATTTATGATATTAAAATAATATCAATTTAAATTAATCTATAATGGAGAATGAAAAAATAATTATACCGCTCAATGGCTATTTTATGCTATTTGTAAGTTTACTTTTACTTTTTGGAGGAGTGACCATAATAGTTTACACACATATCGCTTGGTTTGGAATCTTCATCCTAATGGGTCTGGTATCTACCGCCGGATTGGTTTTAGTAAACCCAAATAGCTCCAGAGTATTACTTTTGTTTGGAAAGTATGTAGGGACGATAAAGAAAAATGGGCTGTATTGGGTAAATCCTTTATATTCTAAAAGGAAAATCTCTTTAAGAGCAAGTAATTTTGATAGTGAACGCCTTAAAGTAAATGATAAACTGGGCAATCCGGTAATGATAAGTACCATTTTGGTCTGGCGGGTTACCGACACCTATAAAGCTGCATTTGATGTTGATGACTATAAAAACTTTGTTAGAGTGCAGACTGATGCCGCCGTTCGTAAACTGGCCAGCATGTATCCCTATGACAATTTTGCGGATGAAGGCATAGAAGAAGACATTACCCTGCGATCTAGTTTAAACGAAGTAAGCGAAGCACTGGAGAAAGAAGTCCAAGAAAGATTGGCCATGGCCGGAATCGAAGTCTTAGAAGCAAGAATTGGCTATCTGGCATATGCGCAGGAGATTGCCAATGCAATGCTTAAAAGACAACAGGCCACCGCCATTGTTGCTGCCAGACATAAAATTGTTGAAGGTGCGGTAAGTATGGTAGAAATGGCATTGGACGAATTGAATGAAAAACAAATAGTTGACTTGGACGAAGAACGCAAAGCTGCCATGGTAAGCAATTTAATGGTCGTTCTTTGTTCGGACAAAGATGCTTCGCCCATTGTGAATACCGGGACGTTAAATCATTAACATACGGAGGAGGACAGCATTGAAAAAATAATAGGTAGTAAAAAATAGATGAGTAAGAAAAAAGCATTTGCTTTAAGGCTTAATGAAGATATGCTCAAAGCAATTGAAAAATGGGCTACTGATGAATTTCGTAGCACAAACGGACAAATAGAGTGGATATTGATGAAAGGTCTTAAAGAGGCCAAAAGGGAGCCAAAAAAGAAAGATATTGGCAATAACTAATTTTTGTGATTTTTTTAACTCATCTTCATCTTAAATTTGGGGAGCTAACTCAAACTATCTAATGCGAATACTTCGTTTTGTACTTGTTACAATGCTCCTTCCCGTTTTCCTTGTTGCGCAGACCAACACCAAACAATTTACCGTAAAATATATTACCCAATCTATCAAAATCGATGGTGTACTGGATGAGTCCGTTTGGGAAACCGCAGAGAGCGCCCATGACTTTCAGCAATATTTCCCTTCAGACTCTATTTTGGCCATACAACAAACCGATATAAAAATGGTCTATAGCGCTACCACATTATACATTGGCGTAAAATTAAATACCGAAGGGGATGATTATGTAATTCCGTCTTTGCAAAGAGATTATAGAGCTGGTGGCAATGATAACATTAGCTTACTGTTCGATACTTTTAATGATGGTACAAATGCATTTCTTTTTGGCATGAATCCTTATGGAGTTCGCAGAGAAGCACTAATATCCAACGGTGGAGGCGATTTGGGTGGTTTTACTACCTCATGGGACGTAAAATGGAAAGGAGAATCCAAAATGTACGATGGATATTACATCTGTGAAATGGCAATACCATTGACATCCTTCAAATTTAAACAGGGAGAGACCAAATGGCGCTTTAACAGCTATCGTTTTGATATGCAGACCAATGAAACCAGCACCTGGATGGAAATACCTCAGAACCAGCTTATTTTTAGCCTTGCCTTTATGGGAGATATGGTTTTTGAAAAGCCCCTAGGAAAATCCAGAACTCCCTTAGCAATAATACCTTATGTGAACGGACTCTCTGCAAAAGACTTTGAAACCGATGAATCCGTGAACGAGCTAAATTTTGGTGGCGATGCCAAAGTATCCATAGGCAACGGAATGAATTTGGATATCACCCTTAATCCCGATTTTTCCAATGTCGAGGTAGATAATATTTTTACAAACCTGACCCGATTCGAGATTTCCTTACCGGAAAGAAGGCAGTTTTTTATCGATAACAGTGATTTATTTGCCACATTCGGCAACGAACGTGACTCTAACCCATTTTTTTCAAGAAGAATAGGGATTGCAGAAGATGCTGATGGTGAAACAATTGAAAATGGTATTATTGGTGGAATCCGTCTTAGTGGAAAACTAAATGAGGATTGGCGACTAGGTTTGTTGAACCTTCAGACCGAAGAAGACACCGACAATGAAATCCCAAGTAATAACAATACCGTTTTTGCCCTTCAAAAAAAGATGTTCTCACGGTCTAACCTTAGCTTCATTTTTGTAAATAGGGAAACTTTTAAAGATTATGATTTTGTTTCTGAAGAAGATAGATACAATCGTGTTGTAGGGCTGGATTACAATCTTGCATCCTCGGACAACACCTGGGTAGGTAAATTTTTCTTTCATAAATCTTTTGCGCATGATATTGGAAATGAAGACAGTTCTGGGGGCGTGGATTTACAGTATAACTCAAGACGTATTAATTTTGGGCTGCGTGGAAATTATGTAGGAGACGATTTTAGGTCCGATTTAGGGTTTGTGAGAAGAAACGATATCATCGCGGCAAGACCTTTTGTAGAATTCAATTTTTGGCCAAAAAAGGGTAAAATAAACAATCATGGTTTTCGCTTTAGTCCAAATGCTATCTGGAGACCTACTTTAGATTTTCAAAACACAGACTATACTATTTTTACCAGATGGGGTGCACAATTTAAGACACAGGAAGAAATAGGCATAAGAATGTTCAACAGATTTACTTTCTTAACCGAAACTTTTGACCCAACTGGAACCGATGGCGCTGTTGAGCTTCCGGCGAACCAAGGATATTATTACACTAGCTACGAAATTGGATTCGAAAGTGACCGAAGAAAAGTATTCTCATATGCTGTGGAACCTGGGTATGGAGACTTTTTCAATGGTACCCGTTTTTCATTTGAAGGAGATATGAGTTTGAGGTTACAACCAAAGGTTACCCTTTCCTTAGCATTGAACTATGATAAAATCAGTCTTCCGGACCCCTTCCCAAGCGCAGATTTATGGTTGATAAGTCCAAGGGTTAACGTAACTTTTAACAAATCTGTATTTTGGTCAACCCTGGTTCAATATAGCAACCAAAGGGATAATCTTGGGTTCAATTCCCGCTTGCAGTGGCGATTTGCACCGCTTTCGGATTTATTTATTGTTTACAACGACAACTACTTTGTAAACACATTTATGCCAAGAAACAGATCCATAAACCTGAAGCTTACCTACTGGCTAAACATTTAGAATGAATTTTAAAGTGCTCTGTTCCGATTTAGACGGAACGCTACTATCAACAAAAAACGATGTATCCGAATTCACGATTTCGGAAATCAATCGCATAAAGAACAAATTAAAAATCATATTGGTTTCCGCAAGAATGCCAAAATCCATGACCTATTTGCAACAAAGAATGGGCATACAGGATAATCCGATAATCTGTTATAATGGTGCCTTGGTTATGTCAGGAACTAAAGAGCTTAGTTCTACGAGCATTCCAACTGAAAATATTGATGAGCTTTACGACCGTTGCAAATGCTACAATATTAAACTTGGACTTTACCATAAAGATGAGTGGTGCGTTAGTGAAAACTCCGAGCGTGTTGAAAAAGAAATCTTCAATACGAGGGCAGAACCTATATTTGAACCTACCGAGAAAACCTTGGAAAGGTGGAGAGAAAATAATAGTGGACCGCATAAAATAATGCTCATGGGTACCAAGGAAAATATGGATGATATAACCCTGGTGCTGACAAACAAATTCTCATCAGTTCTAAACCATTACCGCTCCAATGATACCTTGATTGAAGTTGCACCAAGGACAACATCAAAACTAAAGGCAATCGCAACGCTTTTAGAGCCCAAAACCACTTTAAAAGAAGTAATAGCATTTGGAGATAACTATAATGACATTGAAATGCTAAAAAATGTTGGGTATGGAGTAGCAGTATCCAATGCAAGAAATGAAGCAAAACAAATTGCCGATGCCATCACTTTAACCAATAAAGAAAATGGTGTGGCACAATTCATCAAAGACCATCTTTGATTTTCCTATATTTGAATCAATAGCCAACGCAACACTATGAATCAGCTCCCCTTTACCGAAGACACCGTTATTTTTGGATTGCTCTGCTTATGCTTGGGATTTGTCTTTTATACATCTTCCCTAAAAAAAGGGTTTTGGAAAAAGTTCTATAGTATCATTCCCACTTTACTTATGTGCTATTTGTTACCTGCCATACTGGCAAGCACAGGAATAATAAACGAAACCGAATCCAATACCTACTATATCGCCAGCAGATATCTTTTGCCTGCAGCGCTTATTTTAATGACCTTGAGTATCGATCTAAAAGCAATATTGAATTTGGGCTCAAAGGCACTCATCATGTTTTTAACAGGAACTATAGGTATTATTATAGGAGGACCATTGGCCATTTTAATTGTGTCTATTTTTTCCCCGGAAACCGTTGGCGGCAACGGGTTTGATGCCGTTTGGAGGGGTTTGGCCACCATTGCCGGTAGTTGGATTGGAGGTGGTGCCAATCAAGCAGCTATGCTAGAAGTGTTTCAGTTCAACCAAGAAAAATATGGAGGCATGGTGCTGATAGATATCGTTGTGGCCAATATTTGGATGGCAATTATCTTACTCGGTGTTGGAAAAACAAAGAGAATAGATGCATGGTTAAAAGCCGATACTTCTTCCATTGAAGAATTAAAGCAGAAAGTATCCAGCCATACGGCCAAAATTGCAAGAGTGACTTCTGTTCATGATTTTATGATGATGGTACTGTATGCTTTTGCGGGAGTTGGAATTGCTCATTTGTTGGGCCATCACTTTGCCGATTTTTTGGAAAACAATTTTGAAGTGATTAGAAACAAGGAAAAAATACTCTCTTCCTTAGGTTCAAAATTTCTATGGATGGTCGTATTTGCCACTGCGATTGGCATAGGACTTTCTTTTACAAAAGCCAAGAATTATGAAGGTGCCGGTGCCAGCAAAATAGGTGGGGTCTTTATTTACATCTTGGTAGCCACAATAGGTATGAAAATGGATTTAGGAAAGGTGATGGAGAACCCTGGACTCATAGCAATTGGGTTAGTATGGATTTCAATTCACGCTGGACTTCTAATCCTTGTAGCAAAACTGATAAAAGCACCGTTCTTTTTCTTGGCTGTCGGTAGTCAGGCCAATGTTGGAGGAGCGGCCTCCGCTCCGGTTGTGGCCGCTGAGTTTCATCCTTCATTGACATCTGTCGGAATTTTATTGGCTGTTTTTGGTTATGTAGTGGGCACCGCAGGAGCTTATTTGTGCGGTTTGCTGATGGAAGTTGCTTCCAATGTTTAATTATTACATTAAGTTTATTGATATTTGCCCCGCTAAATTTTAATAATGAAAAAGATTCTATTTTTAGTCATCCTCGGATGCATCGTTCTTTCATGTGAAAAGAAAACGGAAAAAACCATGACCGTTACCGGAAACATAAAAGGATTAAAAAAAGGAACGCTGTTATTTCAGCATTTTAGCGATTCAACATTGGTCGTATTGGATTCCATACAACTTAAAGGAGATGGAGCATTTACTTTTTCCCATGAAGTTGAAAGTCCAGAGATTTTTTATTTGCACCTAAGAAAAGCGGACAATAATGATTTTAATGATAGGATTACCTTTTTTGGCGAACCTGGGGAAATAAACATAAATACATTTTGGAACACTTTTGATGTTAAAGCTAAAATAAAAGGTTCCAAAACCCACGAAAAATTAATGGAATTCAATGCAATGATTTCCAACTTTAATCTTAAAGAACTTGAACTTTCACAAAAAGCGTTATTACCGGAATTTAGAGAAGATTCATTGGCGCTGGATTCCATTCAGAAACTTGTAAATAGAAACCTGTTAGGACGATATAGGTATGCTCTCAATTTTGGGATGATGAACGGTGATTCATACGTTACACCATATGTAATGCTTACAGAGGCCAAAGAAGCAAATCCTAAGTACTTGGATTCTGTTTACAAAACTCTTACTCCAGAAGTATTGGATTCCAAGTATGGAAGACAGTTTAAAACGTATCTGGGAAAATAGGGAAGGACCTTAATTGCCCAACTTATTTAAATCTTCGACCAACTCGGTCGCCTTGGCTTCGAGTTCGTTTCTGATTCCCCTAAAATGGGCCTTATTATTTCCCACATCCTTTTTATGTACTTTCTCCATTAGCTCATCGAACACGGCAATGGCTTTATCGATTATTACAGTACCTTCTTCAGATTCTTTATTATCGGAACCTGCTTCCCATAGGTAAACAGCTTCAATGATATCACCTAAAACAAAATTGATATCTTTTTTAAGATCACGAATATTTGCCATACTGACGTTTTTTCAAAGGTACTATTAAATGGTAACTTCTAAAAGTTTAGCTCCTGAGGTGGTTATATCAATTGATGTGCTAGCAGCTGCAACTAAAATAGTTTCTCCATTGACCATGGATACGGTTCCCCAATCATTTTTGATTTCAGCTTCTCCTCCAACGCACATGTAAATCGTAAAAGAATCCCTTTCCGTTACATCTTTATGCATCGTTGTTGTCAAATCTAAAAAATTAGTCTTGAAATAAGGACAATCAACCATTTCGTTCACAATATCAGAGGACCTTGAATAATCGACCTTAAAGTCATCTTTCTTTTCGTAGTCAATGGCGTCTAGAGCCATATCGGTATGCAATTCCCTTAAGTTACCGTTCTTATCCTTGCGATTAAAATCGAAGACCCTATAGGTTACATCAGAGGTCTGTTGAATTTCTGCCAATAAAACACCGGCACCAATCGCATGTATCTTACCCGTATTTATAAAAAAAGTGTCTCCCTCTTTTACTTTCTCATAATTCATTAAATCTAGCAAGGAATCGTTCTTAAGGCTTTTTACATACTCATCCTTTTCTACATTTCTATTAAACCCTACAATAAGCTGGGAGCCTGGATCAGCATCCATAACATACCACATTTCTGTTTTCCCAAAAGAATTGTGACGTTCTTTTGCCAACTCATCATTTGGGTGTAACTGAATGGACAAGTCTTGTTTGGCATCGATAAACTTTATGAGAATGGGAAAATTGTTACCAAAGCGACTTACGACAGGCTTACCCAATAAATCTTTTCCGTTTTGTTCAATCAACCTTTTTAACGGTGTTCCTTTTAAATCACCATTAGCAACCTCAGAAATATCCCCGTCAACTCCAGAAAGCTCCCAACTTTCACCGGTTATCTCGCTTTCACTTGGTTTATTCAGGACATTTTTGAGTTTTGTGCCGCCCCAAAGTCGTTCTTTGAGAATAGGCTTAAATTTTAATGGGTATAGCATCATTTTAACCAGAATAAGTTACAAAGTTACGAGGTGTTTCGTAAAGTATAACTTCTAAATCCTTAGTTTTTGCTATATGTTTTCTAAGTTTATTCCAAATGACCACTGCAATATTTTCTGCTGTTGGGTTTAAGTTCTCAAATTCAGGAACATCCAAATTAAGGTTCTTATGGTCTAAGGCATCTTCAACTTCATGTTTTATCAAATCCTTTAAAACTTTTAGATCCATTACATACCCTGTTTCTGGGTCAATCTCACCTGTTATGCTCACAATAAGGTCATAATTGTGCCCATGATAGTTTGGATTGTTACACTTTCCAAAAACAGTATCGTTTTTTTCAAAACTCCAATCAGGTCTGTACAAACGGTGTGCAGCATTAAAATTTGCTTTTCTACTAACTTTCACTCTCATTTCTCAGGGGTATTATCTGTTAAGTGATTGTAGAAACGTTCAAAAATTATCTTGAACCAAGCCGTATAGTTTTCCGGATTTTTCGAAATATCAGCTTTGATGTCTTTTGGCAACATCCATTTCCAATCCGCTACTTCATTAGGATTAAGAACTGGAGTCTCTTCGTAGAATCCTATCATCACATGGTCTAACTCGTGTTCCGTTAGGCCATTGTCAAAAGGAGCTTTGTAGATAAAGGAAAACAATTCCTTTAATTCTGTTATAAAGCCCATTTCTTCTTGTAGACGTCTTTTTCCGGCCTCAACGTTGCTCTCACCATCTCTTTGATGGCTACAGCACGTATTTGTCCATAATAAAGGGGAATGGTACTTGTCTTTTGCACGCTGTTGCAGCATGGTTTCACCTTTGCCGTTCATAACAAAAACCGAGAAGGCCCTGTGCAGGACCGCTTTTTCATGGGCTTCCATTTTAGGCATTAAACCAATAGGCTCATCTGCCTCATTGACCAATATCACATTTTCTTCTTTCATAAGGTAAAAATATGACGTTTGTCAGGAAAAATCGAGATGTGCGTTTTTAAAATGTTCTTAAAACCCAATATTTTTAAAAGAAACGTGGAGATTTTAAATTCCCTAAGCTTTTTATAAAATCATATCTAAGGATAACTTCTACTGAGCCATCATTGAATCTTGTGCCTCCCAAATCAGTGATTTCGCGATCATAAGCAAGCCCAATAAAGAATTCATCCGAAACCTTAAAACCAAAGAGACCACTAAATGCTGCATCCCAACGATACGCCACACCACCTATAAATTTTTCATTGAACATGAAATTGGCGGATAAATCTACCTGTAAAGGAGCACCCTGTACCATTTTGGTCAAAAGTGTCGGTTTAAATTTCAAAAAAGGATTTAGGTCCCAAACATATCCAGTGATAAAATAAAGGTTCACTTGCTCAGATGCCGTAGAAACCGAAGCTTCGTCAAAATGTGTTGTTTCCAATATCCTTGGCGCAGAAAGTCCTGTGTAAAAACGGTCTGTATGATAATATACCCCTGCTCCAATATTGGGAGAAAACTTATTTTGAATATCTTGTTGAGATGTTAACTGCGGATCAAGCTCAAACTCATCGAGCTCCGAAAAACGTATATCCAACATATGGGCACTTGCCTTTAACCCAAAACTTAGTCTTCCCTCCACCGAAGTGTAAATCGTATATGAAAAATCAACATCAAAATACGTTTCTGAAGTTGGCCCTATTTTATCGTTGACCACAGAAACACCCAAACCAACCCCTCTATACCCCAGTGGAGTATGTAGGTTAAGGGTTTGCGTTTCTGGAGCTCCGTCCAATCCTAGCCATTGGTTTCTGTACAATGCCGCAATACTCAAATGTCCCCGTGAACCGGCATAAGCAGGATTAACACTGACCGTATTGTACATGTATTGGGTATATTGGGCATCTTGTTGTGCACTGAGCTTTAGTCCGGCACCCATTAGTATGCAGACTAAAACCAGTATTTGAACTTTTTTCTGTACTATCATGTTATCCACAGTAATCATTTCTTTTATCGGTTGATATATAAGTATCCTGAGAGCTCTTTCATATTGCCCATAAGGTCTTCATACTCCACTATGTAGAAATACGTACCAACCGGAAGCTTATTATCTTTACTTAATGTAACCCTGCCTTGAGATGTACCATCAAAGACATTCCCTGTCGTGTTGTATGATTTGGTCGCGTAAACCTCCACACCCCATCTGTTATAAATCTTGACTGTGTTGTTTGGATATTCGTCTAAATTTCTAATAATTAAAACATCATGAATACCATCTCCATTTGGAGTTATCACATTGATAACATCTACCTCTTCCTCTTCAGTAGATCCAAGATCAGGATCTAAATAATTAGGTATTTCATTTCCATTTGAATCATCGTTGGAATAATCCCCATCTGAATTCAAATCTTCGTCAATAGTCTCAATACCATCTCCATCGTCATCAGAATCCCTATAATTTGGAATACCGTTAGCGTCTGTGTCAGGCAGATATGTAGCTGGATCATCAATCTCATCGTTCACATCTATATCAATAACAACACTTCCTTCATAGCCATCATCAAGACCATCATTATCCTTATCCGAACCAATAAATACAACATCTGGAATTCCATCTTCATTAAAATCATGCCCTTCTATACTGTCTGGAACGGCATCATCATCGCTATCTAAATCAACATAATCAGGAATACCGTCACCATCAGAATCTAGAGGAATTAGACCAACATCCCCATTATTTTCGTAAGCATCATCTACTCCATTAGCATTTGTATCTAACAAACTTGGAGATATATAACCACTTGTTAATTGTGCTTCAACATTATCTGGAATTCCATCATTATCACTATCGATATCCAAATAGTCTGGAATTCCATCCCTGTCGGTATCGGTTGGGTCTGTTGCCGGATCATTGTCTCCATCAGAATTCAAATCCTCAAAACTATCGAGAATACCATCACCATCACTATCCAACACAGTGGTATCATTATCCAAAATTGTTCCTGTTGCCGTGTCAGAGATATCTCCTGCAATTCCAGCATCTACACTAGTTATCCTTATAGTGAAATCTTCGTCCAACTCATCTATATCATCATCAACTGTTGGCACAACAACTATAGTGGATGTTTCACCAGCTAAAATTGTTACTTGAATATCAGTTGAATCATAATCTGAAGCATCAGCGATACCATCGGTTAAACTAAATGTTAATACTAGGCTTTCATTACATTTTGCTTGTGAAAGCGATACTAAAAAGCTTATATTTTCTCCTTCTATTCCTGATGCATCTTCAATCGTAATATCAGGCGCTATACCTTGAACTGTTATGGTTTGTTCCACATTGATACTGTTCCCGGCCTCGTCCGTAACGCTGTACGTCCTTGTTATCGTTCCCGGGTTGCTCCCCGTAAGGGCACTGTCGCTCACGAAGGCAACGACGATGTCGCCGCTCGCGCTGCAGTTGTCCGATTCGTCCGTTACAACGCCCACGTTGGGCAGCGGTACGTCGCCGATGCACTCCACCGTAATGTCAGATGGGTCGCTCGCCGTAGGGTCCGTCGTGTCGTCAACGATGATATTTTGGGTCACGGTGATACTGTTCCCGGCCTCGTCCGTTACGCTGTACGTCCGTGTTATCGTTCCCGGGTTGCTGCCGACAAGCCCGCTGTCGCTCACGAAGGCAACTGTGATGTCGCCGCTCGCGCTGCAGTTGTCCGATTCGTCCGTTACAACGCCCACGTTGGGCAGCGGTACGTCGCCGATACATTCAACGGTGATCGCAGATGGATCGCTCGCCGTAGGGTCCGTCGTGTCGTCAACGATGATATTTTGGGTCACGGTGATGCTGTTCCCGGCCTCGTCCGTAACGCTGTACGTCCGTGTTATCGTTCCAGGGTTGCTGCCAACAAGCCCGCTGTCGCTCACGAAGGCAACGACGATGTCGCCGCTAGCACTGCAGTTGTCCGATTCGTCCGTCACAACGCCCACGTTGGGCAGCGGTACGTCACCGATACATTCCACCGTAATGTCAGATGGGTCGCTCGCCGTAGGGTCCGTCGTGTCGTCAACGATGATATTTTGGGTCACGTTGATGCTGTTCCCGGCCTCGTCCGTGATACTGTACGTCCTTGTTATCGTTCCCGGGTTGCTGCCGACAAGCCCGCTGTCGCTCACGAAGGCAACTGTGATGTCGCCGCTCGCGCTGCAGTTGTCCGATTCGTCCGTTACAACGCCCACGTTGGGCAGCGGTACGTCGCCGATACATTCAACGGTGATCGCAGATGGATCGCTCGCCGTAGGGTCCGTCGTGTCGTCGACTATGATATTTTGGGTCACGGTGATGCTGTTCCCGGCCTCGTCCGTAACGCTGTACGTCCGTGTTATCGTTCCAGGGTTGCTGCCGACAAGCGCACTGTCGCTCACGAAGGCAACTGTGATGTCGCCGCTAGCACTGCAGTTGTCCGATTCGTCCGTCACAACGCCCACGTTGGGCAGCGGTACGTCACCGATACATTCCACCGTAATGTCAGATGGATCGCTCGCCGTAGGGTCCGTCGTGTCGTCAACGATGATATTTTGGGTCACGTTGATGCTGTTCCCGGCCTCGTCCGTGATACTGTAGGTCCTTGTTATCGTCCCCGGGTTGCTCCCCGTAAGGGCACTGTCGCTCACGAACGCCACCGTGATGTCGCCAGCCGCGCTGCAGTTGTCCGATTCGTCCGTTACAACGCCCACGTTGGGCAGCGGTACGTCACCGATACATTCCACCGTAATGTCAGATGGATCGCTCGCCGTAGGGTCCGTCGTGTCGTCAACGATGATATTTTGGGTCACGGTGATACTGTTCCCGGCCTCGTCCGTTACGCTGTACGTCCTTGTTATCGTTCCCGGGTTGCTGCCGACAAGCCCGCTGTCGCTCACGAAGGCAACGACGATGTCGCCAGCCGCGCTGCAGTTGTCCGATTCGTCCGTTACAACGCCCACGTTGGGCAGCGGTACGTCGCCGATGCACTCCACCGTAATGTCAGATGGGTCGCTCGCCGTAGGGTCCGTCGTGTCGTCGACGATGATATTTTGGGTCACGTTGATACTGTTCCCGGCCTCGTCCGTAACGCTGTACGTCCTTGTTATCGTCCCGGGGTTGCTGCCAACAAGCCCGCTGTCGCTCACGAAGGCAACGACGATGTCGCCAGCCGCGCTGCAGTTGTCCGATTCGTCCGTTACAACACCCACGTTGGGCAGCGGTACGTCGCCGATGCACTCCACCGTAATGTCAGATGGGTCGCTCGCCGTAGGGTCCTCATTGTCGACTACCGTCACGTCAAAACTACACATCGCAGTAAGCCCCGATGAATCCGTTACCTCAAAAGTGTTCGTCGTCGTCCCTATCGGAAAGGTCGAACCCGAGGGAAGGCCCGCTATCTGTACCGTCACAGCTCCCGGATTGTTATCAGTGCCCACAGGTGCAGTATACGTGACCACAGCCTCGCATACGCCCGCATCCGTATCCTGTACGATGTCAGAGGGACAGTTGATCACCGGTGCCTCGCTGTCCACCACCGTCACGTCAAAACTACAGGTGAACGTGTTGCCCGCTCCGTCCGTTACCTCGAAGGTGTTCGTAGTCGTTCCCGTTGGGAATGCCGCTCCCGAAGCGAGTCCCGCTATCTGTACCGTCGTTGCCGTTCCACAATTGTCCGTGCCAACGGGTGCCGTATAGGTCAACACTGCCGTTGATTGCCCGGCATCCACGTTCTGGGTAATATCCGCCGGACAGCTAATGGTAGGGTCCGTCGTGTCGTCCACGATGATATTTTGGGTCACGTTGATGCTGTTCCCGGCCTCGTCCGTAACGCTGTACGTCCGTGTTATCGTTCCCGGGTTGCTCCCCGTAAGGGCACTGTCGCTCACGAAGGCAACGACGATGTCGCCGCTCGCGCTGCAGTTGTCCGATTCGTCCGTTACAACGCCCACGTTGGGAAGCGGTACGTCACCGATACATTCAACGGTAATCGCAGATGGATCGCTCGCCGTGGGGTCCGTCGTATCGTCGACTATGATGTCCTGTGTTACCGTGATGCTGTTCCCGGCCTCGTCCGTAACGCTGTACGTCCGTGTTATCGTCCCGGGGTTGCTCCCCGTAAGGGCACTGTCGCTTACGAAGGCAACGACGATGTCGCCGCTCGCGCTGCAGTTGTCCGATTCGTCCGTTACAACGCCCACGTTGGGCAGCGGTACGTCACCGATACATTCCACCGTAATGTCAGATGGATCGCTCGCCGTAGGGTCCGTCGTATCGTCGACTATGATGTCCTGTGTTACCGTGATACTGTTCCCGGCCTCGTCCGTAACGCTGTACGTCCGTGTTATCGTTCCCGGGTTGCTCCCCGTAAGGGCACTGTCGCTCACGAAGGCAACGACGATGTCGCCGCTCGCGCTGCAGTTGTCCGATTCGTCCGTTACAACGCCCACGTTGGGAAGCGGTACGTCGCCGATACATTCAATGGTGATGTCCGATGGATCGCTCGCCGTAGGGTCCGTCGTATCGTCGACTATGATGTCCTGTGTTACCGTGATGCTGTTCCCGGCCTCGTCCGTAACGCTGTACGTCCTTGTTATCGTTCCCGGGTTGCTCCCCGTAAGGGCACTGTCGCTCACGAAGGCAACGACGATGTCGCCGCTCGCGCTGCAGTTGTCCGATTCGTCCGTTACAACGCCCACGTTGGGAAGCGGTACGTCACCGATGCACTCCACCGTAATGTCAGATGGATCGCTCGCCGTAGGGTCCGTCGTATCGTCGACTATGATGTCCTGTGTTACCGTGATGCTGTTCCCGGCCTCGTCCGTAACGCTGTACGTCCGTGTTATCGTTCCCGGGTTGCTGCCAACCAAGGCACTGTCGCTCACGAACGCCACGACGATGTCGCCAGCCGCGCTGCAGTTGTCCGATTCGTCCGTTACAACGCCCACGTTGGGCAGCGGTACGTCGCCGATACATTCAACGGTGATGTCCGATGGATCGCTCGCCGTAGGGTCCGTCGTGTCGTCCACGATGATATTTTGGGTCACGTTGATACTGTTCCCGGCCTCGTCCGTAACGCTGTACGTCCGTGTTATCGTTCCCGGGTTGCTCCCCGTAAGGGCACTGTCGCTCACGAAGGCAACGACGATGTCGCCGCTCGCGCTGCAGTTGTCCGATTCGTCCGTTACAACGCCCACGTTGGGAAGCGGTACGTCACCGATGCACTCCACCGTAATGTCAGATGGATCGCTCGCCGTAGGGTCCGTCGTATCGTCGACTATGATGTCCTGCGTTACCGTGATGCTGTTCCCGGCCTCGTCCGTAACGCTGTACGTCCGTGTTATCGTTCCCGGGTTGCTCCCCGTAAGGGCACTGTCGCTCACGAAGGCAACGACGATGTCGCCGCTCGCGCTGCAGTTGTCCGATTCGTCCGTTACAACGCCCACGTTGGGAAGCGGTACGTCACCGATGCACTCCACCGTAATGTCAGATGGATCGCTCGCCGTAGGGTCCGTCGTATCGTCGACTATGATGTCCTGTGTTACCGTGATGCTGTTCCCGGCCTCGTCCGTAACGCTGTACGTCCGTGTTATCGTCCCGGGGTTGCTGCCAACCAAGGCACTGTCGCTAACGAACGCCACCGTGATGTCGCCGCTAGCGCTGCAGTTGTCCGATTCGTCCGTTACAACGCCCACGTTGGGAAGCGGTACGTCACCGATACATTCAACGGTAATCGCAGATGGATCGCTCGCCGTGGGGTCCGTCGTATCGTCGACTATGATGTCCTGTGTTACCGTGATGCTGTTCCCGGCCTCGTCCGTAACGCTGTACGTCCTTGTTATCGTTCCCGGGTTGCTCCCCGTAAGGGCACTGTCGCTTACGAAGGCAACGACGATGTCGCCGCTCGCGCTGCAGTTGTCCGATTCGTCCGTTACAACGCCCACGTTGGGCAGCGGTACGTCGCCGATGCACTCCACCGTAATGTCAGATGGGTCGCTCGCCGTAGGGTCCTCATTGTCGACTACCGTCACGTCAAAACTACACATCGCAGTAAGCCCCGATGAATCCGTTACCTCAAAAGTGTTCGTCGTCGTCCCTATCGGAAAGGTCGAACCCGAGGGAAGGCCCGCTATCTGTACCGTCACAGCTCCCGGATTGTTATCAGTGCCCACAGGTGCAGTATACGTGACCACAGCCTCGCATACGCCCGCATCCGTATCCTGTACGATGTCAGAGGGACAGTTGATCACCGGTGCCTCGCTGTCCACCACCGTCACGTCAAAACTACAGGTGAACGTGTTGCCCGCTCCGTCCGTTACCTCGAAGGTGTTCGTAGTCGTTCCCGTTGGGAATGCCGCTCCCGAAGCGAGTCCCGCTATCTGTACCGTCGTTGCCGTTCCACAATTGTCCGTGCCAACGGGTGCCGTATAGGTCACCACTGCCGTTGATTGCCCGGCATCCACGTTCTGGGTAATATCCGCCGGACAGCTAATGGTAGGGTCCGTCGTGTCGTCCACGATGATATTTTGGGTCACGTTGATGCTGTTCCCGGCCTCGTCCGTAACGCTGTACGTCCGTGTTATCGTCCCGGGGTTGCTCCCCGTAAGGGCACTGTCGCTCACGAACGCCACGACGATGTCGCCGCTAGCGCTGCAGTTGTCCGATTCGTCCGTTACAACGCCCACGTTGGGAAGCGGTACGTCGCCGATACATTCCACGGTGATGTCCGATGGATCGCTCGCCGTAGGGTCCGTCGTATCGTCGACTATGATGTCCTGTGTTACCGTGATGCTGTTCCCGGCCTCGTCCGTAACGCTGTACGTCCTTGTTATCGTTCCCGGGTTGCTCCCCGTAAGGGCACTGTCGCTCACGAAGGCAACGACGATGTCGCCAGCCGCGCTGCAGTTGTCCGATTCGTCCGTTACAACGCCCACGTTGGGAAGCGGTACGTCACCGATGCACTCCACCGTAATGTCAGATGGATCGCTCGCCGTAGGGTCCGTCGTATCGTCGACTATGATGTCCTGCGTTACCGTGATGCTGTTCCCGGCCTCGTCCGTAACGCTGTACGTCCGTGTTATCGTTCCCGGGTTGCTGCCAACCAAGGCACTGTCGCTCACGAACGCCACGACGATGTCGCCAGCCGCGCTGCAGTTGTCCGATTCGTCCGTTACAACGCCCACGTTGGGAAGCGGTACGTCACCGATGCACTCCACCGTAATGTCAGATGGATCGCTCGCCGTGGGGTCCGTCGTATCGTCGACTATGATATTTTGGGTCACGTTGATACTGTTGCCCGCCTCGTCCGTAACGCTGTACGTCCGTGTTATCGTCCCGGGGTTGCTGCCAACCAAGGCACTGTCGCTCACGAACGCCACCGTGATGTCGCCAGCCGCGCTGCAGTTGTCCGATTCGTCCGTTACAACGCCCACGTTGGGAAGCGGTACGTCACCGATACATTCCACCGTAATGTCAGATGGATCGCTCGCCGTAGGGTCCGTCGTATCGTCGACTATGATGTCCTGTGTTACCGTGATGCTGTTCCCGGCCTCGTCCGTAACGCTGTACGTCCGTGTTATCGTTCCCGGGTTGCTGCCAACCAAGGCACTGTCGCTCACGAACGCCACCGTGATGTCGCCGCTAGCGCTGCAGTTGTCCGATTCGTCCGTTACAACGCCCACGTTGGGAAGCGGTACGTCACCGATACATTCAACGGTAATCGCAGATGGATCGCTCGCCGTGGGGTCCGTCGTATCGTCGACTATGATGTCCTGTGTTACCGTGATGCTGTTGCCCGCCTCGTCCGTGACGCTGTACGTCCGTGTTATCGTTCCCGGGTTGCTCCCCGTAAGGGCACTGTCGCTCACGAAGGCAACGACGATGTCGCCGCTCGCGCTGCAGTTGTCCGATTCGTCCGTTACAACGCCCACGTTGGGAAGCGGTACGTCACCGATACATTCAACGGTAATCGCAGATGGATCGCTCGCCGTGGGGTCCGTCGTATCGTCGACTATGATGTCCTGTGTTACCGTGATGCTGTTCCCGGCCTCGTCCGTAACGCTGTACGTCCGTGTTATCGTCCCGGGGTTGCTCCCCGTAAGGGCACTGTCGCTTACGAAGGCAACGACGATGTCGCCGCTCGCGCTGCAGTTGTCCGATTCGTCCGTTACAACGCCCACGTTGGGAAGCGGTACGTCACCGATACATTCCACCGTAATGTCAGATGGATCGCTCGCCGTAGGGTCCGTCGTATCGTCGACTATGATGTCCTGTGTTACCGTGATGCTGTTCCCGGCCTCGTCCGTGACGCTGTACGTCCGTGTTATCGTCCCGGGGTTGCTGCCAACAAGCCCACTGTCGCTCACGAAGGCAACGACGATGTCGCCAGCCGCGCTGCAGTTGTCCGATTCGTCCGTTACAACACCCACGTTGGGCAGCGGTACGTCGCCGATGCACTCCACCGTAATGTCAGATGGGTCGCTCGCCGTAGGGTCCTCATTGTCGACTACCGTCACGTCAAAACTACACATCGCAGTAAGCCCCGATGAATCCGTTACCTCAAAAGTGTTCGTCGTCGTCCCTATCGGAAAGGTCGAACCCGAGGGAAGGCCCGCTATCTGTACCGTCACAGCTCCCGGATTGTTATCAGTGCCCACAGGTGCAGTATACGTGACCACAGCCTCGCATACGCCCGCATCCGTATCCTGTACGATGTCAGAGGGACAGTTGATCACCGGTGCCTCGCTGTCCACCACCGTCACGTCAAAACTACAGGTGAACGTGTTGCCCGCTCCGTCCGTTACCTCGAAGGTGTTCGTAGTCGTTCCCGTTGGGAATGCCGCTCCCGAAGCGAGTCCCGCTATCTGTACCGTCGTTGCCGTTCCACAATTGTCCGTGCCAACGGGTGCCGTATAGGTCACCACTGCCGTTGATTGCCCGGCATCCACGTTCTGGGTAATATCCGCCGGACAGCTAATGGTAGGGTCCGTCGTGTCGTCCACGATGATATTTTGGGTCACGTTGATGCTGTTCCCGGCCTCGTCCGTAACGCTGTACGTCCGTGTTATCGTCCCGGGGTTGCTGCCAACCAAGGCACTGTCGCTCACGAACGCCACCGTGATGTCGCCGCTAGCGCTGCAGTTGTCCGATTCGTCCGTTACAACGCCCACGTTGGGAAGCGGTACGTCACCGATACATTCAACGGTAATCGCAGATGGATCGCTCGCCGTGGGGTCCGTCGTATCGTCGACTATGATGTCCTGTGTTACCGTGATGCTGTTCCCGGCCTCGTCCGTAACGCTGTACGTCCTTGTTATCGTTCCCGGGTTGCTCCCCGTAAGGGCACTGTCGCTTACGAAGGCAACGACGATGTCGCCGCTCGCGCTGCAGTTGTCCGATTCGTCCGTTACAACGCCCACGTTGGGCAGCGGTACGTCGCCGATGCACTCCACCGTAATGTCAGATGGGTCGCTCGCCGTAGGGTCCGTCGTGTCGTCAACGATGATATTTTGGGTCACGGTGATACTGTTCCCGGCCTCGTCCGTTACGCTGTACGTCCGTGTTATCGTTCCCGGGTTGCTGCCGACAAGCCCGCTGTCGCTCACGAAGGCAACTGTGATGTCGCCGCTCGCGCTGCAGTTGTCCGATTCGTCCGTTACAACGCCCACGTTGGGCAGCGGTACGTCGCCGATACATTCAACGGTGATCGCAGATGGATCGCTCGCCGTAGGGTCCGTCGTGTCGTCAACGATGATATTTTGGGTCACGGTGATGCTGTTCCCGGCCTCGTCCGTAACGCTGTACGTCCGTGTTATCGTTCCAGGGTTGCTGCCAACAAGCCCGCTGTCGCTCACGAAGGCAACGACGATGTCGCCGCTAGCACTGCAGTTGTCCGATTCGTCCGTCACAACGCCCACGTTGGGCAGCGGTACGTCACCGATACATTCCACCGTAATGTCAGATGGGTCGCTCGCCGTAGGGTCCGTCGTGTCGTCAACGATGATATTTTGGGTCACGTTGATGCTGTTCCCGGCCTCGTCCGTGATACTGTACGTCCTTGTTATCGTTCCCGGGTTGCTGCCGACAAGCCCGCTGTCGCTCACGAAGGCAACTGTGATGTCGCCGCTCGCGCTGCAGTTGTCCGATTCGTCCGTTACAACGCCCACGTTGGGCAGCGGTACGTCGCCGATACATTCAACGGTGATCGCAGATGGATCGCTCGCCGTAGGGTCCGTCGTGTCGTCGACTATGATATTTTGGGTCACGGTGATGCTGTTCCCGGCCTCGTCCGTAACGCTGTACGTCCGTGTTATCGTTCCAGGGTTGCTGCCGACAAGCGCACTGTCGCTCACGAAGGCAACTGTGATGTCGCCGCTAGCACTGCAGTTGTCCGATTCGTCCGTCACAACGCCCACGTTGGGCAGCGGTACGTCACCGATACATTCCACCGTAATGTCAGATGGATCGCTCGCCGTAGGGTCCGTCGTGTCGTCAACGATGATATTTTGGGTCACGTTGATGCTGTTCCCGGCCTCGTCCGTGATACTGTAGGTCCTTGTTATCGTCCCCGGGTTGCTCCCCGTAAGGGCACTGTCGCTCACGAACGCCACCGTGATGTCGCCAGCCGCGCTGCAGTTGTCCGATTCGTCCGTTACAACGCCCACGTTGGGCAGCGGTACGTCACCGATACATTCCACCGTAATGTCAGATGGATCGCTCGCCGTAGGGTCCGTCGTGTCGTCAACGATGATATTTTGGGTCACGGTGATACTGTTCCCGGCCTCGTCCGTTACGCTGTACGTCCTTGTTATCGTTCCCGGGTTGCTGCCGACAAGCCCGCTGTCGCTCACGAAGGCAACGACGATGTCGCCAGCCGCGCTGCAGTTGTCCGATTCGTCCGTTACAACGCCCACGTTGGGCAGCGGTACGTCGCCGATGCACTCCACCGTAATGTCAGATGGGTCGCTCGCCGTAGGGTCCGTCGTGTCGTCGACGATGATATTTTGGGTCACGTTGATACTGTTCCCGGCCTCGTCCGTAACGCTGTACGTCCTTGTTATCGTCCCGGGGTTGCTGCCAACAAGCCCGCTGTCGCTCACGAAGGCAACGACGATGTCGCCAGCCGCGCTGCAGTTGTCCGATTCGTCCGTTACAACGCCCACGTTGGGCAGCGGTACGTCACCGATGCACTCCACGGTGATGTCCGATGGATTACTTGCCGTAGGGTCCTCATTGTCGACTACCGTCACGTCAAAACTACACATCGCAGTAAGCCCCGATGAATCCGTTACCTCAAAAGTGTTCGTCGTCGTCCCTATCGGAAAGGTCGAACCCGAGGGAAGGCCCGCTATCTGTACCGTCACAGCTCCCGGATTGTTATCAGTGCCCACAGGTGCAGTATACGTGACCACAGCCTCGCATACGCCCGCATCCGTATCCTGTACGATGTCAGAGGGACAGTTGATCACCGGTGCCTCGCTGTCCACCACCGTCACGTCAAAACTACAGGTGAACGTGTTGCCCGCTCCGTCCGTTACCTCGAAGGTGTTCGTAGTCGTTCCCGTTGGGAATGCCGCTCCCGAAGCGAGTCCCGCTATCTGTACCGTCGTTGCCGTTCCACAATTGTCCGTGCCAACGGGTGCCGTATAGGTCACCACTGCCGTTGATTGCCCGGCATCCACGTTCTGGGTAATATCCGCCGGACAGCTAATGGTAGGGTCCGTCGTGTCGTCCACGATGATATTTTGGGTCACGTTGATGCTGTTGCCCGCCTCGTCCGTGACGCTGTACGTCCGTGTTATCGTTCCCGGGTTGCTCCCCGTAAGGGCACTGTCGCTCACGAAGGCAACGACGATGTCGCCGCTCGCGCTGCAGTTGTCCGATTCGTCCGTTACAACGCCCACGTTGGGAAGCGGTACGTCACCGATACATTCAACGGTAATCGCAGATGGATCGCTCGCCGTGGGGTCCGTCGTATCGTCGACTATGATGTCCTGTGTTACCGTGATGCTGTTCCCGGCCTCGTCCGTAACGCTGTACGTCCGTGTTATCGTTCCCGGGTTGCTGCCAACCAAGGCACTGTCGCTCACGAACGCCACGACGATGTCGCCAGCCGCGCTGCAGTTGTCCGATTCGTCCGTTACAACGCCCACGTTGGGCAGCGGTACGTCGCCGATACATTCAACGGTGATGTCCGATGGATCGCTCGCCGTAGGGTCCGTCGTGTCGTCCACGATGATATTTTGGGTCACGTTGATACTGTTCCCGGCCTCGTCCGTAACGCTGTACGTCCGTGTTATCGTCCCGGGGTTGCTCCCCGTAAGGGCACTGTCGCTTACGAAGGCAACGACGATGTCGCCGCTCGCGCTGCAGTTGTCCGATTCGTCCGTTACAACGCCCACGTTGGGCAGCGGTACGTCACCGATACATTCCACCGTAATGTCAGATGGATCGCTCGCCGTAGGGTCCGTCGTATCGTCGACTATGATGTCCTGTGTTACCGTGATACTGTTCCCGGCCTCGTCCGTAACGCTGTACGTCCGTGTTATCGTTCCCGGGTTGCTCCCCGTAAGGGCACTGTCGCTCACGAAGGCAACGACGATGTCGCCGCTCGCGCTGCAGTTGTCCGATTCGTCCGTTACAACGCCCACGTTGGGAAGCGGTACGTCACCGATGCACTCCACCGTAATGTCAGATGGATCGCTCGCCGTAGGGTCCGTCGTATCGTCGACTATGATGTCCTGTGTTACCGTGATGCTGTTCCCGGCCTCGTCCGTAACGCTGTACGTCCGTGTTATCGTTCCCGGGTTGCTGCCAACCAAGGCACTGTCGCTCACGAACGCCACGACGATGTCGCCAGCCGCGCTGCAGTTGTCCGATTCGTCCGTTACAACGCCCACGTTGGGCAGCGGTACGTCGCCGATACATTCAACGGTGATGTCCGATGGATCGCTCGCCGTAGGGTCCGTCGTGTCGTCCACGATGATATTTTGGGTCACGTTGATACTGTTCCCGGCCTCGTCCGTAACGCTGTACGTCCGTGTTATCGTTCCCGGGTTGCTCCCCGTAAGGGCACTGTCGCTCACGAAGGCAACGACGATGTCGCCGCTCGCGCTGCAGTTGTCCGATTCGTCCGTTACAACGCCCACGTTGGGAAGCGGTACGTCACCGATGCACTCCACCGTAATGTCAGATGGATCGCTCGCCGTAGGGTCCGTCGTATCGTCGACTATGATGTCCTGCGTTACCGTGATGCTGTTCCCGGCCTCGTCCGTAACGCTGTACGTCCGTGTTATCGTTCCCGGGTTGCTCCCCGTAAGGGCACTGTCGCTCACGAAGGCAACGACGATGTCGCCGCTCGCGCTGCAGTTGTCCGATTCGTCCGTTACAACGCCCACGTTGGGAAGCGGTACGTCACCGATGCACTCCACCGTAATGTCAGATGGATCGCTCGCCGTAGGGTCCGTCGTATCGTCGACTATGATGTCCTGTGTTACCGTGATGCTGTTCCCGGCCTCGTCCGTAACGCTGTACGTCCGTGTTATCGTCCCGGGGTTGCTGCCAACCAAGGCACTGTCGCTAACGAACGCCACCGTGATGTCGCCGCTAGCGCTGCAGTTGTCCGATTCGTCCGTTACAACGCCCACGTTGGGAAGCGGTACGTCACCGATACATTCAACGGTAATCGCAGATGGATCGCTCGCCGTGGGGTCCGTCGTATCGTCGACTATGATGTCCTGTGTTACCGTGATGCTGTTCCCGGCCTCGTCCGTAACGCTGTACGTCCTTGTTATCGTTCCCGGGTTGCTCCCCGTAAGGGCACTGTCGCTTACGAAGGCAACGACGATGTCGCCGCTCGCGCTGCAGTTGTCCGATTCGTCCGTTACAACGCCCACGTTGGGCAGCGGTACGTCACCGATACATTCCACCGTAATGTCAGATGGATCGCTCGCCGTAGGGTCCGTCGTATCGTCGACTATGATATTTTGGGTCACGTTGATACTGTTCCCGGCCTCGTCCGTAACGCTGTACGTCCTTGTTATCGTTCCCGGGTTGCTCCCCGTAAGGGCACTGTCGCTCACGAAGGCAACGACGATGTCGCCGCTCGCGCTGCAGTTGTCCGATTCGTCCGTTACAACGCCCACGTTGGGAAGCGGTACGTCACCGATGCACTCCACCGTAATGTCAGATGGATCGCTCGCCGTAGGGTCCGTCGTATCGTCGACTATGATGTCCTGTGTTACCGTGATGCTGTTCCCGGCCTCGTCCGTAACGCTGTACGTCCGTGTTATCGTTCCCGGGTTGCTGCCAACCAAGGCACTGTCGCTCACGAACGCCACGACGATGTCGCCAGCCGCGCTGCAGTTGTCCGATTCGTCCGTTACAACGCCCACGTTGGGCAGCGGTACGTCGCCGATACATTCAACGGTGATGTCCGATGGATCGCTCGCCGTAGGGTCCGTCGTGTCGTCAACGATGATATTTTGGGTCACGGTGATACTGTTCCCGGCCTCGTCCGTTACGCTGTACGTCCGTGTTATCGTTCCCGGGTTGCTGCCGACAAGCCCGCTGTCGCTCACGAAGGCAACGACGATGTCGCCGCTCGCGCTGCAGTTGTCCGATTCGTCCGTTACAACGCCCACGTTGGGCAGCGGTACGTCACCGATACATTCAACGGTGATCGCAGATGGATTGCTCGCAGTAGGGTCCGTTGTATCTGCAACAGTAATGGTTCTGGTAAAAATAGCGCTAGTATTTCCCGACCCATCTGTTGCTTGGTATGAAATAACTCTTGTATAATCATTTGGATTTCCACCTGGCGTTGTGATGTCGCTCACTATAGCTACATCAGCACTACAATTGTCCGAAGCAACTGGGAAAGGGAAAGGTTGTGTCCCACAGAACAATTGAATTCCATTAGAAGATGGGGCAAAACCAAAATTTACTCCCGACCATTCTATATTACCACCTATTCCACTAAATGGTGCTACAGCATTTGTTCCTTGGAATATGTGATTGTATGTACCATCTCCATTATCCACTTCGACATAGGTAAATAAAGATTGATTGCTTAGTTGCGTCTCATCTATTTGGTAGTTTGCATTGATTATTCTTGCTTCCCAATAATCTACAGTGGACCCGGTACTATTTTGTACTCCAAAACCCCAGGAAAATTGAGCTTCATTAAAAAATGTAGTAGATAAATCAGTACAGCTTGGTAATTCAGGAACATCATCAGCACATTGGTAAGAAACATCCAATGAGCCTACTGGTGTGGTCCAAGTTGGCGCTACATTATCTATATCTATAGTAGTAACCGCAGTAACATTAATTACAGGGTCTCCGGTTGTTCCTCCATATTCCACAACATAGCCTTGTGGCCGGTAGGCTCCACCTCCACCTTGATCTCTTAAATCGTTCCAAGAACCAGGTCCTCCTGTACCTCTAACTACAGATGGATCCGTTATGTGTGCATAATCTTCATTTCCTGATTGGTTTGGTTCCCCACCATTCCAATATGCAAAGTTAAATGGTGGTGTTGTGCTACCTGATGCAGTACCACTCCAAAATGGTGTTCCAGCTTCTGGTCCGGTAACCCAACGCCAATCCCCTTCAGTAGCCGCATCGCTCGCCCCAATCCATCCAACGCCTTGGGCCTGAGACCCAGAAAAATCCGATTCTTCTTGTGAGGTCAATGTAGCAAGGTATCCTTGTAGGCCATAATATGTTCGTAATGCAGCAGCATCCCTAGCATCGGTCCATCTTATACCTACGTCTGACACAAACTCATAATAATGCCCTGTTGCTGGTAAAAAATTGGTATCTCCAACGGTTATTGAAAAACTTCTGCTTCCTGAAGGGTTAGTTCCGCTAGTGGAAAATTGTACTGCGCTTACAGCTGATTCAAAGGCTGTAAACGTTGCCGGACCGGTAAGCGTTAACTTTCCTTCAACCGCACTCCATGACGCAGTAATACTGGGGTGAGAACCGGTGAGTGTCAATAAATCTTCCCCATTAATGTATCCTGAAGAAATTTGAACAGAAACTTCGTCTGCAGTCGTATCATCTGAATCGGTAATACTAATTGTTTCCACAACAGAAATTGGTGTGCCCGGACAAAAATCCTGATCTCCCGTAGCATTAATGACCGGAGGGTCATTACTTGCTCCAGGTGCTGTTCCCTGTACTAAAATATTGTCAATCTCGTAAAGCTCGGTGCCCCCAGTATTATACATGGTAATCCTAAATTCCAAAGTATTTCCGGATAAACCTGAAACACTATATGAAGGCTGTATAGGTTCTGAAGGTGATGTGTCCCCTGAAGTATTTTCAATTTCAACATAGCTTCCTCCATCGATTCGATACTGAATTCTAAAAACATCCTGTCCTGAATCCAATGTTCCCCCAGAACCTGCATCCAAACTGAATGACACGTTTATAAAACCAGATATATTTATTGTACCTGTAGTCCAATAAGCAGTAGTATTGTCAGTATTTTGACCTCTTAAAACTTGAGATCCACTAGAAGTCTGAACGCTAACATCCGTATCGTTAGTCGACCATGAGGCTGTACTAGTTCCGGTACCATTACCTGTTTGGGTTCCATTGGTATAACTTTCAAAGTCTTCTGACCATATTGTAGTTTGTCCTGAGGCCATCAACCATCCTAGGAACAAAATGAAAAAAAATACATTTTTCTTATTGAGGTTTTCCATGTATTGGGGCAAATTTGAAAATAGACGTATGTAATCGACGTCTTCTAAAACTCAATAAATGTATGTTGGATAGTTTGGGAGACCCAAAAAATGTTGTCTATGACCGTGTTTGGTCTAGTGAAGTTAGAGAATAATGCTGTATGTTTCTTAATTTATTCCAAAAATTGTTAAAAAAACGGCGTTTTTATCGATAAGGGCTCTAAAATAGAATTCTCCGAAGGGGAAAGAATTATACCAACCGGCGTAAGAAACTGTAAAAGTTGTTAAAATCGAATTGAATACTTATTCGAAAATAATAAATTCAGATCTACGGTTAAGCTGATGTTTTTCTTTGGAACAAGGCGTTCCATTTGCACACTCATTGACCAATTTTGTCTCGCCATACCCTTCTCCTTCCAGTCTGTCCGCTGAAATTCCTTTTGAAATCATATAAGCTACAGTAGATTCCGCTCTTTTTTGAGACAACCATAGGTTATAGGCATCATTGCCTCTGCTGTCAGTGTGGGAATTAACCTTTATTTTAAGGCTGGGATATTTTTCCATCGCCACGATAACTTTCTGAATCTCTATTTCTGCATCTGGGCGAATGTCATATTTATTTAAATCAAAATAAATTGTACTTAATTGTAAGAGTTTTGCCAAATCATCTCCAAAACCGCCTGTTACCATATCACGTTCCAAATAAAAATCCACAATCCTAGGCTTGCCATAGGATTTATTCAGAAATTCTTCTGCAGGTACATAACCATCTCTAGAGGCTCTAACAAAATTTCCTTTTGCACAGTCCAAGCCCAAGACGTAGTTTCCTTTTGAATCTGTTATGGTCGATGAAACTTCATTGTTTTCCTCATCTATAATCTTAACTGTAGCTCCAACCAAAATTTCATTGGAAATCCTATCTCTAACTGTACCAGTCACATCTTGCAAACAGTCAAGCACCAGCGGTTCATTTTCTGTAAATTGATAAATATCGTCCTCTCCAAGGCCACCTATTCTATTGGATGAAAAGTATCCTTCATTACTTCCATCATCAATGATAAAAGCGAAATCATCATATGGTCCATTTACTGGTTTACCGACATTTACTACGGGTTCATTAAAATTTCCAAAGGTAATCTTGGTTGCAAAAACATCCAATCCCCCAAGTCCTTGATGTCCGTCTGACGAGAAATAGAGTATGCCATCTTTTGTGATAAATGGAAAAGTCTCCCGAGCTCTTGTATTGATATTCTTTCCCAAATTAACTATTGGACCATAGGTACCATCACCAATAATCTCAGTCATAAAAATATCAGATTCTCCCAATGCTCCCGGCATGTCTGAAACAAAGTACAATCTTTTTTCGTCCGGGCTCAATACTGGGTGAGCTACTGAATATGAATCGTTGTTAAACGGAAGTTCCAAAACATTTGTCCATTCGCCATCGATCAACTGGGCACTATAGATTTTTAAACGGATAACTCCATTCTGATCTTTGTATTTTTTTCCATCCAAGAAATTATTTCTTGTAAAATACATTGTTGTGCCATCTTTTGAAATTATAGACGTAGACTCGTGAAGTCTTGTATTAACATCTCCTTCTAATTTCACAACAGTATTATTAGAAACACTGTCCGCATTCACTTTATACAAATCCAAAAAATCCTTGGAATTCCACGTGTGTCTGTATCGTGCTAAATTTCCAGTATCTCTATCCGATGAAAAAATAAGTCCTTGCTTGTAGAAAGATGCTGCAAAGTCGGAGTATTTACTATTGTACTCGAAGGGTTTGATACTATATCTTCCTGAATTCTTTTCTATAGTGGCCAAATAATCTTCATCGAATACATCTGCATTTTCCGCGTCCGATGTCATTTCCTTGAACTGCTGCATCATCTGCGAAGCGTCTTCATATTTACCTACTGTCTTTAAGCTCTGGGCATACCTAAAGTAATAATCTGGTTCAGTTTTTTTAGGATAGGTTTCAATTAATTTTTTGTAGACATTGGAAGCTTGTTCATATTTCGCATTGAAATAGTAGGAATTCCCCAATCGCTTTAATAAGTCAATAGAAACAAATCCTTTATCAAGTACTTTTTTATAAATGTCTATAGCCGGACTGAACGAATATTCGTTATAACGCTCATCTGCACGAGCTTTAATTCTTGCTTGCTGTTTATCGGGAGTCTGTTCTTCTTGGGCAAATAATGTGTTTGCCGTATATCCTGAAAAAACAATAAGTAGTAGAAGTATTCTTTTTAGCATATTATACTCGAATTAAAAGAATCTAGGCGATACTGTTTTTTGAAATGCCTTTAACAGCTCTAGTCTTAAAAAAATCTCGAAAGACCCATCATTAAATTGAGTTCCTCCAAGTTCTGTAGTTTCCCGGTCATATGCCAGTCCAATCATTATTTGATCGGTAACTTGAAAACCAGCCAAAGCACTTATGGCTGCATCAAATCTATAGGCTGCTCCAAAACTAAACTTTTCGGCATAAAGAAAATTTGCCGAAAGGTCTACTTGTAAAGGCGCACCTCCAACCGCCTTGGTCAACAATGCAGGCTTAAATTTTAAATCAGGGTTCAAATCAAAAACGTAGCCTGTTATGAAATAGAAGTTTATACGTTCCGAAGCTAGAAAACTCACTGATTCTGGATCGTTTTCCGCGTTATCAAAATATTCCGTTTCCAAAATGTTGGGTGCGGATACACCTGCATAGAACTTATCACTGTGATAATATATTCCCAATCCAAAATTGGGAGAAAACTGGTTATCTATATTATCTTGACTTACAACCTCCTGATCAAAATTTCGAAGGCCGTTAAAATCCAGATTAAGCATATTTCCTCCTGCTTTTAATCCAAAGGACAATTTTGCATCCAAGGAAACATCTATAGTGTATGAGAGTACAGCATCCAAATACGTTTCTTGAACGACGCCATCGCCAATGTTATCATTGACAATGGAAACACCATAGCCCAATCTACTATTGCGTATTGGCGAATGTAAGTTGAAGGTAAAGGTCTCAGGCGCACCATCCAAGCCCACCCATTGGGAACGATAAAGGCCTGCAAAACTTAATTGTCCCTTGATCCAGCATAAGCAGGATTAACACTCAACGTGTTGAACATATATTGTGTATACTGCGCATCTTGTTGCGCTATAAGGCTCTGAAATGCAATTCCGATAAATACAAACGATATTAAAAAATGCTTTTTAATCATCCTGCTTTACTATGTTATCTACTTATGTATATATATTCTGAATCTGTAAAACTTCCCTCATCGGTTTCGTAGTCAAATATATAAAAATATATACCCGCGGGGAGATAATCATTGACACTCAAGGTTGACCTTCCTCTTGAACGACCATCAAAAACATTGTTTACATTATTGTAATCCTTTCCTTCGTATACCGCAACACCCCATCTGTTAAAAATTCTAAGCGTACTGGTTTTAACGTTATCAAGTCCTCTTATAAAAAGAAATTCATTTTTGGAATTTCCATTAGGTGTCAGAATTTGATTAACCACAACGCTTTCTATTAGCACCGTGACTGTAGCAGTATCGCAATTATCCGGATTATCAGCCTCACAAATCGTGTAATCAATGGTATAGCTTCCATCTGGCGTTCCAGGAACCACACGTATACTTCCGTCCTCATTAATTGTAAGTTCGTTTGTTGCGTTTGAAGTTAAAATCACATCCAATAGTGTAATTGATTCACCATTCAAAGTATCATTTAATAGTATGTTGCTATCTGAAATTACCCCACCTGAACTGGTAGAGGTATACATATCATCTACAGCATCTATGACATTCCCTATAGGATCAAGGTAGTCCGGTGTGCCATCACCGTCCGTATCGTCGTTTGTCGGGTCGCCATCGCCGTTAACGTCCTCATCCGGCGTATCGATACCGTCGCCGTCATCGTCGAAGTCCCGGTAGTTTACGTCCTCCGTTCCATCGGTGTCGGGAAGGTCGTTAGCAGGGTCGTCAATCTCGTCGTTGACATCATAGCCATCGTTCACATCGCTGCCTTCGTAACCATCGTCAAGACCATCATTGTCCGTGTCGACTCCCGTATAGGTCTGGTCTGGGATTCCGTCGAAGTTGAAGTCGTTCCCTTCATTGTTGTCTGGAACCAAGTCGTTGTCACTGTCATCATCAAGATAATCGGGTTCGTCCTCGCCGTCCGTGTTCACGGGTGTAAGACCGCCGATATAGGCACTGTTCACGCCTTGATTCGCTAAGTACATAGCTGCATCGTCATCATTCGGAGCAATGTAGCCCTCAGTGGACTGTGCTTCTACATTGTCAGGGATACCATCATTATCACTGTCGATGTCCAAGTGGTCGGGACGGCCATCACCGTCACTGTCCAACGGATTCGTCAATGGGTCATTGTCGTTATCCAGATTGGGGTCTTCTACACTGTCCAATATACCATCATTGTCATCGTCAAGATCGACCACATCGGGAACACCATCACCATCGGTATCCGTTCCATCGCCGTTCGGGTCAAGGTAGTCTGGTGTACCGTCGCCATCGGTATCGTCGTTCGTCGGGTCGCCATCGCCGTCAACGTCCTCGTCTGGCGTATCGATACCATCGCCGTCATCATCAAAATCGCGGTAGTTCACATCCTCCGTTCCATCGGTATCAGGAAGGTCGTTAGCAGGGTCGTCGATTTCGTCGTTCACATCGTAGCCATCATTCACATCGCTGCCCTCGTACCCATCGTCAAGGCCGTCGTTGTCCGTGTCGACTCCAGTGTAGGTCTGGTCAGGGATTCCGTCGAAGTTGAAGTCGTTCCCCTCATTGTTGTCCATCACCAAATCATTATCGCTATCGTCGTCTAGGTAGTCCGGCTCATCATCACCGTCTGTGTTCTCGGGCGTAAGACCGCCGATATAGGCACTGTTCACACCCTGGTTGGCAGCGTACGTAGCTGCATCGTCATCGTTCGGCGGAATATAACCGTTGGTAGGCTGTGCCTCAACATTGTCGGGGATACCATCATCGTCGCTGTCGATGTCCAAGTGATCGGGACGGCCATCACCATCACTGTCCAGCGGGTTCGTCAAAGGGTCGTTGTCGTTATCCAGATTGGGATCTTCCACACTGTCCAATATACCGTCGTTGTCATCGTCCAAATCCACTACATCGGGTACGCCGTCTCCGTCCGTATCCGTCCCATCGCCATTTGGATCTAGGTAGTCCGGCGTACCATCACCGTCCGTATCGTCGTTCGTCGGGTCGCCATCGCCGTCAACATCCTCGTCCGGTGTGTCGATGCCATCGCCGTCATCATCAAAATCGCGGTAGTTCACGTCTTCTGTTCCGTCAGTGTCCGGAAGGTCGTTCGCAGGGTCGTCAATCTCGTCGTTGACATCATAGCCGTCATTCACATCGCTGCCTTCGTATCCGTCGTCAAGGCCGTCGTTGTCCGTATCGACTCCCGTGTAGGTCTGATCGGGGATTCCGTCGAAGTTAAAGTCGTTCCCCTCGTTATTGTCGGGGACCAAGTCATTGTCGCTGTCATCGTCTAGGTAGTCCGGCTTGTCCTCGCCATCCGTGTTCTCGGGATTTATTCCTTCATCACCACTTCCTTCATAAGCATTATCCAAACCATCTTTATCGTCATCTTTTCCACTTGGAGGAATGTAACCAGCTGTAGACTGTCCTTCAACATTATCTGGAATACCATCATCATCGCTATCGATATCCCTGAAATTTGGTAAAGGGTCATTATCACTATTGATTGGAGTTATTCCTTCTCCACCACCTGGATAGGATTCATAATGATCATCCAAACCGTTTTTATCCTTGTCCATTCCACAAGGTGCTTGAAAATGGTCAGGGTCTTGTGCTTCCACATTATCAATTATTCCATCATTATCCGAGTCTATATCACGGAAGTCTGGATGATGGTCGCTATCAGTATCTATAGGGGTTATTCCTTCTCCACCACCAGGGCAGCTTTCATAATGATCATCTAAACCGTTTTTATCTTTATCCACTCCGCAAGGTGCTAGATAATCTACAGTAGTTTGCGCTTCTACATTATCTAAAATCCCATCATTGTCAGAATCTATATCCAAATAATCGGGAATGTAATCTGCATCTGTATCAATAGGCATGATTCCTTCCCCGGCACCTGGACAACTCTCGTAACTATCGTCCAAGCCATTTTTGTCCTTATCCATTCCACTTGCTGCTTGAAAACCCTTGGTAGTTTGAGCTTCAACATTATCTAGAATTCCATCATTATCTGAATCTATATCCAAATAATCTGGAACCCCATCGCCGTCCGTATCTGTAGGGTTGGTCCAATAACAGTTGTCCCCATCTTCATTCTTGTCTTCAACAGTATTAAGAATACCATCACCATCAATATCAATGTCCTTATCATCCGGAACACCATCGCCATCCGTGTCTTTCTTTTTAGATTCTTCGACAGCTATGTTGTCTGGAATGGCAGTAAACGACGTGATTGTTATATAAAGTGCAAGTCCAGTAATTAAAAAAAGACTGTATAAAACCTTTTTCTTAAGATTTAAGAAAGTAATTTTTTCCATAAATGAAAGTTTTGGTCAACTATTCACCATGGCATTTGGTTCTCGTAGATGTATAAGAAAATGGGGCTTTTCTTATTAATTTAATTCTGTCCGTGTCCTAGTCTGCTCAACGAACATCATTTGATGGCATAATTAAAACAATTTCAAAGATTGAGCTATTTTAATCGATAAAAGGTTCATTCTTGGTTATTATTTACCACTTATAATGATACGTCCTCAATCGAAAAAAAGATTACCTAACACTAAAATTTTGTTTTATTCATTAAAGTGAAAATTACAACGTATTTTGAATACTACTACTTCTTTTTCATTCTTTTTATCTTACTGATATCAACAATATCTTATGATAACTTAAATCTGTTTACAAAGAGATAATTACACTATTTTTGCCCAAATTTTTTGTTGATGGATTTTGTTAAGGAAATTTCAAGGCGTAGGACTTTTGGTATTATCTCCCACCCAGATGCGGGTAAGACAACACTGACTGAAAAACTACTTTTGTTCGGTGGTGCAATTCAAGAAGCTGGAGCTGTGAAAAATAATAAAATAAAAAAATCCGCAACCAGTGATTTTATGGAAATAGAACGCCAACGTGGTATTTCCGTAGCTACATCCGTCTTGGCCTTTATTTATAATGATAAGAAAATCAATATATTAGATACGCCCGGCCACAAAGATTTTGCTGAAGATACTTTTAGAACGTTGACCGCCGTTGATAGCGTTATCGTAGTTATCGATGTTGCTAAAGGTGTTGAGGAACAGACCGAAAAATTGGTTGAAGTCTGTAGAATGCGAAACATTCCAATGATAGTTTTCATCAATAAGTTGGATCGAGAAGGAAAAGATGCCTTTGATTTATTGGACGAAGTAGAGCAAAAATTGGGTCTCTCAGTCACTCCACTCAGCTTTCCTATTGGTATGGGATATGATTTTAAGGGTATCTATAATATTTATGAAAAGAACATCAACTTGTTCAGTGGCAATAGCAAGAAAAATATAGAAGAAACCATTGCTTTTACAGACATTGAGAGTACTGAACTTGAAAATATTATTGGCGAATCGGCAGCTCAAGAACTCAGAGATAATCTAGAATTAGTGGATGGGGTGTATCCTAAATTTGATAAAGATTCCTATTTAAAGGGAGAGCAACAACCTGTTTTTTTTGGTTCTGCACTTAATAATTTTGGTGTAAGGGAATTACTTGACTGCTTTGTGGAAATTGCGCCTGACCCCAGACCAAAAATGTCCGAAGAACGCTTAGTAGATTCAAATGAAAAGGATTTTTCTGGATTTGTTTTCAAAATCCATGCGAATATGGATCCCAAACATCGTGATAGACTGGCGTTTGTAAAAATAGTATCTGGTACTTTTGAACGCAACAAACCTTATTTGCATGTGAGACATGGCAAAAAATTAAAGTTTTCCAGTCCTAATGCGTTTTTTGCAGAGAAGAAAGAAATCGTAGATATTTCTTATCCCGGGGATATTGTTGGCCTTCATGATACGGGAAATTTTAAAATTGGTGACACGCTTACCAGTGGGGAACAATTGAACTACAAAGGCATTCCCAGTTTCTCTCCGGAACATTTTAGATATATCAATAATGCGGACCCTATGAAAGCCAAGCAGTTGTACAAAGGAATCGACCAACTTATGGACGAAGGTGTAGCTCAGCTTTTTACATTAGAGTTGAACGGTAGGAAAGTAATCGGTACCGTAGGTGCACTGCAATATGAAGTTATTCAATACCGGTTGGAACACGAGTACGGTGCCAAATGTACCTATGAAAATTTCCCCGTACACAAAGCATGCTGGGTCGAGGCTGAGAACCCTTCCAATGATGAGTTTAAGGAATTTAAAAGAGTAAAACAGAAGTTTCTGGCAACAGACAAACAGGGGCAATTAGTTTTTTTAGCTGATTCTCAATTTTCATTGCAAATGACACAACAAAAATATCCTACGGTGAAGCTTCATTTTACTTCGGAGTTCGCGTAATCGCTCCAATTAATACAGTATTCTTCGTGGTACTGCATAAATATAAGAACGCGCAAGGAACTCTTTTTTTTGTAAATTACTGTTTAATAACCAATTAATTTACAAATTATGACAACTGAAGTAACTAACAAACCGCCTATATGGTTTTGGGTGGTCGCTGTCATTGCTCTACTCTGGAATTTGATGGGTGTAACCGCTTATTTAGGTGATGCATTTACCACTGTTGAACAATTGGAGCAAATGACCCAAGAACAACGCGAACTATTTGAAATGAGACCAGCATGGGTAACCGCAGCGTTTGCAACAGCCGTTTTCGCAGGGGCAATTGGAAGTATTGCACTTTTGATTCGTAAAAAATGGGCAACGCCTTTATTTGTGATTTCCTTACTTGCGGCTATTGCACAGTTTATTTACAATTCTTTTCTAACGAACATGATAGAGGTCATGGGGACCCAGGCAATCGTATTTCCCGTTCTAATTCTGGGGTTTGGCATTTACCTAATCTTTTTTTCAAAAAAAGGACATACCAAGGGCTGGTTACGGTAAGTACAAAGTCACTCGAAAATAAGTTAGCATAATTTTACTTACTTAAAAGTGATAACCAAAATAAAAAACCCTGACAGTATTTGTCAGGTTTTTTGTTTATGCTTCTCCTGTAGGTCCAAAATTTAAAGGAATAGGAGGTTGTTCATAATCCTTTATGGTGCCATGGGCTTTCTCAAATCTAGTCACATTATCGTTTAATGCCTTCAAGAATTTCTTGGCATGCTGCGGCGTTAGTACAATTCTACTTTTAACCTTTGCCTTTGGAGCCCCGGGCATCATACTTATAAAATCCACTACAAATTCCGATACTGAATGATTGATGATTGCAAGATTAGAATATATTCCTTCTGCAGTTTTTTCATCCAATTCTATATTTATCTGTTTCTGGTTTTGATTTTTATCAGCCATTATTTTTCCTATAATTTTAAAAAAGAAAACCCTGACGTTGCCGTCAGGGTTTGTTTATTAGAATTTGAATTCTTCCTTTCGGGCCATGATTTCATCGTATTCCTCTTTGGAACCTACAATGATACTATCATAATCCCTCATACCTGTACCGGCAGGAATCTTATGTCCTACAATAACATTTTCCTTCAATCCTTCCAATGTATCCACTTTACCGCTTACCGCAGCTTCGTTCAACACTTTGGTGGTTTCTTGGAAAGATGCTGCCGAGATGAACGATTTCGTCTGCAATGAAGCTCTTGTAATACCTTGTAATATTGGAGTTGCAGTAGCGGCTACCGCATCTCTTGCACTTACCAAGGCTTTATCAGATCTTCTCAATACTGAATTTTCATCTCTCAAGGCACGGGCAGAAATAATCTGTCCTGCTTTAAGGTTTTCAGAATCTCCTGCATCCTCAACTACCTTCATTCCAAAGATTTCATCGTTCTCACGAATAAAGTCATCTTTGTGTACCAATTGATTTTCCAAGAAAGTCGTGTCACCTGAATCTTCAATACGTACTTTACGCATCATCTGTCTTACAACAACTTCAAAGTGCTTATCATTGATTTTCACCCCTTGCAAACGATATACTTCCTGTACTTCGTTCACCAAGTATTGTTGTACAGCTGATGGTCCTTTTATTGCCAAAATATCTTCTGGAGTAATGGAACCATCTGATAAAGGCATCCCGGCACGAACGTAATCGTTCTCCTGAACCAATATCTGGTTGGAAAGTTTTACCAAGTATTTCTTGATCTCTCCCAATTTAGATTCGATAATGATTTCACGGTTACCTCTTTTGATTTTACCAAATGAAACAACACCATCAATTTCTGAAACCACAGCTGGGTTAGATGGGTTACGTGCTTCGAAAAGCTCCGTTACCCTTGGAAGACCACCGGTAATATCACCTGCCTTCGCAGATTTACGTGGAATCTTGACCAAAATCTTACCTTCTTTGATTTTATCACCGTCATCCACCATTATGTGGGAACCAACTGGTAAGTTGTAAGAACGTATGGTTTCTCCTTTTCCATCCTTAATTAATAAAGTTGGAATAAGTTTCTTGTTTCTAGATTCAGAAATAACTTTCTCTTGGAAACCTGTTTGTTCATCAATCTCAACTTGATATGTGATTCCTTGTTCGATGTTTTCATAGGCTATTTGCCCCGTGAATTCAGAAACAATTACACCATTATAGGGATCCCATTGACAGACAACCGTTCCTTTTTTGATTTTTTCACCATTCTTGACGAACAATTGCGAACCATAAGGAATGTTATTCGTGCTCAAAGTGATACCAGTAGTTGCATCAACAATTTTAATTTCTGAAGTTCTAGAGATAACGATATTGGCTTTTTCACCTTCACTGTTTTCTCCGACAACAGTCCTTAAATCCTCTATTTCCGCAACACCATCAAACTTAGCTTCTAGCTTACTATCTTCGGAAATGTTTCCTGCAATACCTCCAACGTGGAATGTACGCAACGTTAATTGTGTTCCTGGTTCTCCAATGGATTGTGCTGCAACAACACCAACAGCTTCACCTCGCTGAACCATTTTATTGGTAGCTAAGTTTCTTCCGTAACATTTTCCACAGATACCTTTTGGAGCTTCACAAGTTAATGCTGAACGTACTTCTATACTTTCTATAGGGGAAGCTTCAACCCTTTTTACATCAGCTTCAGAAATTTCCTGACCTGCCGACAATACCAATTCCTCCGTCAATGGATTGTATACATCATGAAGCGATACCCTTCCGAGGATTCTTTCACCAAGTGTTTCAACTATCTCTTCGTTCTTTTTCAAGGCTTTGACCTCAATCCCCCTTAACGTACCACAATCTTCAATATTAATGATTACGTCTTGAGATACATCCACCAAACGTCTTGTCAAGTATCCTGCATCGGCAGTTTTAAGTGCAGTATCCGCCAATCCTTTACGTGCACCGTGCGTTGAGATAAAATATTCCAAAATCGATAATCCTTCCTTAAAGTTGGAAAGAATCGGGTTTTCGATGATCTCACCACCGCCTGCTGTAGATTTTTTAGGTTTTGCCATCAATCCACGCATACCTGTCAGCTGACGAATCTGTTCTTTTGAACCCCTTGCACCAGAATCCAACATCATATATACAGAGTTGAATCCTTGCTGATCTTCACGAATTCGCTTCATGGCCAATTCGGTCAACATTGCATTTGTAGAAGTCCACACGTCGATAACCTGGTTATATCGCTCATTATTGGTGATAAGCCCCATGTTATAGTTTGCCATGATTCCATCAACTTGATCATTGGCGTCGTTTATCATATCGTGCTTCTCTGGCGGAATGATAATATCTCCTAAACTGAAGGATAGACCTCCTTTAAAGGCAAAATCATAACCCATGGATTTTATCTTATCCAAAAATGCAGCAGTAGCAGGTACATCGGTCACCGCAAGAATATCGCCAATAATATTTCTTAGCGATTTTTTGTTCAATACTTCATTGATATAACCTGCTTCTTCAGGAACTACACTATTGAACAATACACGACCAACTGTTGTAGCAATAATCTGATTTACAAGCTCTCCTTCTTCATTAAAATCCTTGGCTCTAACCTTGATGCCTGCATTCAAATCAACTTTTCCTTCGTTGAAGGCAATCTCTACTTCCTCAGCAGAATAGAATGTCAACCCTTCACCTTGAATAGGCACCTCTGGGGTTGATTTTCTTTCTTTTGTCATGTAGTACAGCCCCAATACCATATCCTGTGAAGGAACAGTAATTGGTGAACCGTTCGCCGGGTTCAAGATATTCTGGGAAGCCAACATTAACAATTGTGCTTCTAAAATAGCTTCTGGCCCCAATGGTAAGTGTACCGCCATTTGGTCACCATCGAAATCCGCATTAAATGCAGTACATGCCAATGGGTGCAAACGAATTGCCTTACCTTCGATAAGCTTTGGTTGGAATGCCTGGATACCCAACCTGTGCAATGTAGGGGCACGGTTCAATAATACTGGATGTCCTTTTAAGACATTTTCAAGAATATCCCAAACTACGGGCTCTTTCTTATCTATAATCTTTTTAGCAGATTTTACGGTTTTTACAATTCCTCTTTCAATCAGTTTTCTGATGACAAAAGGTTTGTAAAGTTCTGCAGCCATATCTTTTGGAAGTCCACATTCGTATAGGTTCATCTCTGGACCAACGACGATGACGGAACGAGCGGAGTAGTCCACACGTTTACCCAAAAGGTTTTGACGGAAACGACCTTGTTTCCCCTTCAATGAATCGGAAAGGGATTTTAATGGTCTGTTTGATTCCGTTTTTACTGCTGAAGCTTTTCTTGTGTTATCGAAAAGAGAATCCACTGCTTCTTGAAGCATACGTTTCTCATTTCTCAAGATTACTTCAGGAGCTTTTATTTCCATCAATCGTTTTAGACGATTGTTACGGATAATTACCCTGCGGTATAAATCGTTCAAATCTGAAGTTGCAAAACGACCACCATCCAAAGGTACCAAAGGACGTAACTCTGGCGGAATCACAGGAACCACCTTCATGATCATCCACTCAGGATTGTTCTCTCTATTGCCTTGGGACTCACGCAACGCTTCAACAACTTGAAGTCTTTTTAAGGCTTCTGTTTTACGCTGCTTTGACGTTTCGGTATTGGCTTTATGTCGTAATTGATATGAAAGTTCTTCCAAATCAATTCTTGACAATAAATCAATCAAACATTCTGCACCCATTTTAGCCACAAACTTGTTAGGGTCCGTATCTTCCAAGTATTGATTTTCTACTGGAATGGATTCCAAAATATTCAGGTACTCTTCTTCGGTCAAGAAATCCATTTTATTGATTTCTTCACCTTCAGGGCCTTTGGCGATACCGGGCTGGATAACGACATATCTTTCGTAATAGATAATCATATCCAACTTTTTGGACGGTAGGCCCAACAGGTACCCTATTTTATTTGGAAGTGAACGGAAATACCAGATATGTGCAACAGGAACCACCAAATTGATGTGCCCTACACGGTCTCTACGTACTTTTTTCTCCGTTACCTCTACACCACAACGATCACAAACGATTCCACGGTAACGGATACGCTTGTACTTTCCACAGGCACATTCGTAATCCTTTACAGGACCAAAAATACGCTCGCAGAACAACCCATCACGCTCAGGCTTGTGCGTTCTGTAGTTAATAGTTTCAGGTTTTAACACCTCTCCACGGGATTCTGCCAAGATAGACTCTGGAGAAGCCAATCCGATGGAAATTTTATCAAACCTTTTTGGTGCGTTATTATCTTTTATTCTAGCCATAATAGTATGGTGATGATATAATTAAAAAAACTTTTTTCAATAGTGTTAACTATGTCCTACTCTTCCAATCTGATATCCAAGCCCAATCCTTTAAGCTCGTGCATCAATACGTTGAAAGATTCTGGCAATCCAGGTTCTGGCATGGTCTCACCTTTTACGATGGACTCATAGGTTTTGGCCCTACCGACAACATCATCCGATTTAACGGTCAATATTTCACGTAGGGTAGATGAAGCCCCATAGGCTTCAAGTGCCCAAACCTCCATCTCACCAAAACGCTGACCACCAAACTGGGCTTTACCACCCAAAGGTTGTTGCGTAATCAATGAGTATGGTCCAATTGATCTTGCGTGCATTTTATCATCTACCATGTGTCCTAATTTCAACATGTAGATAACACCAACAGTTGCTGGCTGATCAAAGCGTTTTCCTGTTCCACCATCGTAAAGATACGTGTGTCCAAATCTTGGCACTCCAGCTTCATCTGTAAGCGCATTAATCTGGTCAAGGGTAGCACCATCAAAAATTGGGGTTCCGTACTTTCTTCCCAATTTAAGACCTGCCCAACCAAGAACAGTTTCATAAATCTGACCTATGTTCATACGAGAGGGTACACCAAGTGGATTCAATACGATATCTACAGGGGTTCCATCTTCCAAGAACGGCATGTCCTCTTGACGAACGATACGCGCAACAATACCCTTGTTACCGTGACGCCCTGCCATCTTATCACCAACTTTTAGCTTTCGCTTTTTGGCGATATATACCTTGGCCAACTTCATGATTCCAGCTGGTAGTTCATCTCCTACCGAAATCGTGAATTTATCTCTTCTAAGATTTCCTTGAATATCGTTCAATTTAATCTTGTAGTTGTGCAATAAATCGGCAACTTGCGCATTGGTTTTGTCATCCGTAGTCCAACTTCCGCCAACCAAGTGAGCAAAGTCATCTACAGAATTTAACATCTTGATGGTGTATTTCTTTCCTTTTGGAAGTACTTCCTCGCCAAGATCGTTCATTACGCCTTGCGAAGTTTTACCATTAATCAATGCGAAGAGTTTCTCGATCAAAACGTCTTTAAGTTGCTCAAACTTTACTTCGTAGTCCATCTCCAACCTAGAAATAGCTTCTTTATCTTCAGAACGTTTTCTCTTATCTTTTATAGAACGCGAGAATAATTTCTTATCGATAACAACACCTCTCAAGGAAGGTGAAGCTTTAAGGGAAGCATCTTTTACGTCTCCGGCTTTATCACCAAAGATGGCACGTAGCAATTTTTCTTCTGGTGTTGGGTCAGATTCACCTTTTGGTGTAATCTTACCTATAAGAATATCACCAGGTTTAACTTCAGCACCAATTCTGATCATACCATATTCGTCCAAGTCCTTAGTGGCTTCTTCAGAAACATTTGGTATATCGTTCGTAAGTTCTTCAGCACCTAACTTGGTATCCCTAACTTCCAATGCATATTCATCGATATGAATGGAGGTAAAGATATCTTCACGTACCACTTTTTCCGAGATTACGATTGCATCCTCAAAGTTGTACCCTTTCCATGGCATAAATGCTACCTGAAGGTTTCTACCAAGAGCAAGCTCTCCTTTTTCGGTCGCGTAACCTTCACAAAGTACTTCGCCTTTTTTAACTTTATCTCCTTTTTTAACAATAGGTTTCAGGTTAATACTGGTACCCTGATTGGTCTTTCTAAACTTGACCAAATTGTATGTTTTTGAATCTTCTTCAAAACTTACCAATCGTTCTTCCTCTGACCTATTGTACTTAATCGTTATTTTCTGAGCATCGACATATTCCACAACACCATCACCTTCTGCATTGATCAATACCCTTGAATCTGTTGCAACCTGTCTTTCCAAACCTGTTCCAACAATGGGCGATTGCGGTTTTAACAATGGAACTGCCTGACGCATCATGTTTGATCCCATCAAAGCCCTGTTTGCATCATCATGCTCCAAGAACGGAATCAAAGAGGCAGAAATCGAAGCAATTTGGTTTGGGGCAACATCCGTGTAATTTACCTCACTTGGGTCAACCACTGGGAAATCACCTTCTTCACGTGCAATAACCTTGTCATCTTTAATCTTCCCATTTTCATCCATTGGGATGTTGGCCTGAGAAATTTTCATACCTTCTTCTTCCTCTGCACTCAAATATCTAAAGTCATTGGTGTCCACAACACCATTTTCAACCTTACGATACGGAGTTTCCAAAAAGCCCATTGGGTTTACTTTCGCAAAAACCGAAAGGGAAGAAATCAAACCAATATTTGGTCCTTCAGGAGTTTCAATGGGACATAACCTTCCGTAGTGCGTGTAGTGAACATCACGAACCTCGAAACCTGCCCTTTCCCTAGAAAGTCCACCTGGTCCTAATGCTGACAATCTTCTTTTGTGCGTTATCTCTGCCAATGGATTCGTTTGATCCATAAACTGGGATAACTGGTTTGTTCCGAAAAATGAATTGATAACAGAAGACAATGTCTTTGCGTTAATCAAATCTATAGGTGTAAATACCTCATTGTCACGAACGTTCATACGCTCGCGAATGGTACGTGCCATACGTGCCAAACCAACACCAAATTGGGATGATAACTGCTCACCTACCGTTCTTACACGACGGTTAGAAAGGTGATCAATATCATCAATCTCTGCTTTTGAATTGATCAGCTCAATCAAATACTTGATGATGGTGATGATATCTTCCTTGGTCAAGACCTGCTTGTCCATCCCAATATCCAACTGTAATTTTTTGTTCATTCTGTAACGTCCAACTTCACCCAAGTTGTAACGTTGATCAGAGAAAAACAATTTGTCTATAATACCACGCGCAGTCTCTTCATCTGGCGGCTCGGCATTACGTAATTGTCTATAAATATGTTCTACCGCTTCTTTTTCAGAGTTGGTAGGGTCTTTTTGTAACGTGTTATGAATAATGGCATAATCAGATTGCGCATTATTTTCTTTGTGAAGCAAGATTGTTTTTACATCTGCTTCAATAATTTCATTGATGTGATCTTTTTCAAGTATCGTATCACGATCTAGGATGATCTCATTTCGTTCAATAGAAACAACCTCGCCTGTATCTTCATCAACAAAATCCTCGTGCCATGTGTTCAAAACCCTAGCTGCCAACTTACGTCCCAAAACTTTTTTGAGTCCAGCGTTGGAAACCTTAACTTCTTCCGAAAGGTCAAATATCTCAAGAATATCTTTATCCCTTTCAAATCCGATAGCACGGAAAAGTGTGGTTACAGGTAATTTTTTCTTTCTATCAATATAAGCGTACATAACACCATTGATATCTGTTGCAAACTCGATCCAAGAACCCTTGAATGGTATTACCCTAGCGGAGTATAGTTTTGTACCGTTTGCATGGAAAGATTGCCCAAAAAATACGCCAGGAGACCTGTGCAATTGGGAAACCACGACGCGTTCAGCTCCATTGATAACAAAAGTGCCACTTGGAGTCATGTATGGAATCGTACCTAGATACACATCTTGGACTATGGTCTCAAAATCTTCGTGTTCTGGATCGGTACAATATAATTTTAAGCGTGCTTTTAGCGGCACACTATAGGTAAGACCACGTTCGATACATTCTTGAATGGAATATCTTGGCGGATCTATGAAGTAATCAATAAACTCAAGAACGAATTGATTTCTTGTGTCCGTGATTGGAAAATTCTCCATGAAGGTATTGTAAAGGCCTTCATTTCCTCTTTCGTCAGATTTTGTTTCAAGTTGAAAAAAGTCTTGAAAAGATTTAATCTGAATGTCCAAGAAATCCGGGTATTCCGGTATGTTCTTAGCGGATGCGAAATTTAATCTTTCAGTATTGTTTGTGAACATCAATGGACAAATTTTGATCGTGAATACTTTATGGGTCCGTGTATGGCTTTATACACTCCTTATTAAATAGGCTAAGGCCCAACCATTATTATGGAAAGACCTTAACCAAATTTGTATGGTAGAAACTACTATTTAAGCTCAACTTCTGCTCCTGCTTCTTCCAATGATTTTTTGATACCTTCTGCCTCATCTTTGGCAATACCTTCTTTAACAGCTTTTGGTGCGCTGTCAACGATGTCCTTAGCATCTTTCAATCCAAGACCAGTTAATTCCTTAACTAGTTTTACAACTGCTAATTTAGATCCACCGGCTGCTTTAAGGATTACATCAAATTCTGATTTCTCCTCAGCGGCTTCAGCTTCACCACCACCAGCTCCACCAGCAGCAACAGCTACTGCAGCAGCAGCAGGCTCGATACCGTATTCTTCTTTTAATATGTCGGCCAACTCATTTACCTCTTTTACTGTAAGGTTTACCAACTGTTCTGCAAAATCTTTTAAATCTGCCATTTTTCTATCGTTTAATCAAATTTTTAAAAATATACTTAGTTATTGTGCGCGAATTATTTTTCAGATAATGTTTTAAGGATTCCGGCTAGTTTACCGCCACCTGATTTAAGACCAGAAATAACATTCTTGGCCGGTGATTGCAACAATCCGATGATATCCCCTATTACCTCTTCTTTAGACTTGATGTTTACAAGTGAGTCAAGGTTCTCATCACCAACATAAATGGCTTCCGCAATGAAAGCACCTTTTAATAATGGCTTATCTGATTTTTTTCTGAAATTTTTGATAAGTTTTGCCGGAGCATTACCAGTTTCGGACAACATCAAAGATGTATTTCCCTTTAAAACATCTGGCAATTCACCAAACTCCTTATCTGAAGCTTCCATTGCTTTTGCAAGCAAGGTGTTCTTAACAACTGCAAGTTTAATGTTAGCCTTAAAACATGCCCTTCTTAAATTTGAAGTGGCAACGGCATCCAATCCTGATATATCCGCTAAGTAAATATTAGCGCTATCAGCCAACTGTGCAGTCAAATCTTCTATTACGGTTGCTTTTTCTTCTCTTGTCATAGTTAAAATATTGAACTACCAGTTACGAAACTGCTTTTGGATCTAATTGAACACTAGGACTCATGGTGCTTGACAAATAGATACTTTTCATGTAAATACCTTTTGCCGCAGCTGGTTTCATTTTCACCAAAGTATCTAACAACTCTTTGGCATTACCAGCTATTTTATCTGCTGAGAAAGATGTCTTTCCTATTGCAGCGTGCACAATTCCTGTTTTGTCCACTTTAAAATCAATTTTACCGGCCTTTACTTCGGATACTGCTTTTGCAACATCCATAGTAACCGTACCGGTTTTTGGATTGGGCATTAAACCTCTTGGTCCTAAAACTCTACCTAAGGGGCCCAACTTACCCATAACGCTTGGCATAGTGATGATAACATCAACATCTGTCCAACCGCCTTTTATTTTATCCAAATATTCATCCAACCCTACAAAATCAGCTCCTGCCTCTTTAGCCTCTGCCTCTTTATCAGGGGTCACCAATGCCAAAACTTTTACATCCTTACCTGTTCCATGTGGAAGGGTAACAACGCCACGTACCATTTGATTTGCCTTTCGTGGATCTACACCCAAACGAACTGCAAGGTCTACGGAAGCGTCAAATTTCACATTGGTTATTTCTTTTACCAAAGCTGATGCCTCATCCAAAGAATATAATTTATTCTTATCGATTTTGGAATGAGCTTCTTTTTGCTTTTTTGTCAATCTTGCCATTATAATTGCTTTAAGATTTTAAAAAGGTCTTTTACCAGCTACTTTTAGTCCCATGGATCTTGCCGTACCTGCAACCATACTCATTGCAGATTCAACGGTAAATGCATTTAAATCGACCATCTTATCCTCGGCGATTTGCTTTACCTGATCCCATGATACCGAACCGTTTTTAACCCTGTTAGGTTCGCCAGATCCTTTTTTAATCTTAGCTGCTTCCATCAATTGAACTGCCGCGGGTGGTGTCTTTACAACAAACTCGAAAGATTTGTCTTTGTAAACGGTGATAACAACAGGTAATACTTTACCTGGTTTGTCCTGTGTACGTGCATTAAACTGCTTACAGAACTCCATGATGTTAACACCAGCAGCACCTAAGGCGGGTCCAACCGGTGGCGACGGATTCGCAGCACCTCCCCTAACTTGTAATTTAACTACCTTATCTACTTCTTTTGCCATTGTTTTTAATTAAAATGAAAGTGTGTCAATTGGAAGCAACACAACTTTATATATGTAACAGCTCTATTTATTCTTCAGTTTTCAAATATCTGACGTCAGACTTCTGATTATACTTTTTCCACTTGCATGTAACTTAATTCCAATGGTGTTTTTCTACCGAAAATTTTCACCATTACCTCAAGCTTACGTTTTTCTTCGTTGATTTTCTCAACCGTTCCATTAAAACCGTTGAACGGCCCATCGATAACCTTAATAGTTTCACCTAAAACGAAAGGAATCGCAACATTATCCGTATTCACCGCCAATTCATCAACTTTTCCTAGCATTCTATTGACCTCTGTCTTTCTTAGAGGAACAGGATCACCTCCTTTGGTCTCACCAAGAAAACCTATCACATTTGTAATGGAACGAATGATATGCACCATTTCTCCACCCAAATTGGCCTTTATCATTATATAGCCTGGAAAGTAAACCCGTTCTTTATTGATTTTCTTTCCGTTACGAATCTGAACTACTTTTTCGGTAGGCACAAGGACATCTTCCAAGTAATCACCAAAACCATTACGCTCCACTTCACTTTCAATGTAGCCTTTGATTTTGTTCTCTTGACCACTTACCGCCCTTACTACGTACCACTTTTTTTCAAGAACCTCAGACATCATTATTATTTTTTCTTGTTCATAAAAGAAGATAGGCCAAAAAATATCGCTGCCGTTAAGGCTATGTACCATAACAACTGCAATATGCTCCAAATTCCTTTTTCAATATATCCTTGGTATGTAGAAACCTTAAACAGATTACCCGTTATCGCATCAGAAAAATAAGAATCCACACCCCATGTAGCCAATGCAAACAGAATAGAGAAAACAGCCACGATTACCATCAAGTTAGACGCTTTCTCCCTATCCAACCAAGTAACATTGCTCTTTAACTCTTCAAATGACTCCTTAATATAAGTGAACATACTCATCTATTTTTCTAAGCACAAATGAAGATACTCTTCTAAAATATGCTCTGTATAAACTTTTCGCCTTGCAGGCACTTCTCTTTTAATTCAACACGGGCAGAGAGGCTTCCTTCGACTACGCTCAGGATAAACTTCTCGCCTTGTTGCTTTCTTCTTCAAATTCAGCACGGGCGGAGAGGCTCGAACTCCCGACACCTGGTTTTGGAGACCAGTGCTCTACCAACTGAGCTACGCCCGTAAAAATGGCGTTTTACTATCCCAAAACTTCGAGATAACTACACCCGTTTCTATTTACACTGAAAGGTATCCCGAGAAATTTTCAGGACACCCTTTAGTGCAATACTTTATTGTAAAATGATTAATCTAAAATCTCAGTAACCTGACCAGCACCTACTGTTCTACCACCTTCACGGATAGCAAAACGAAGACCTACACTTAAAGCAATTGGCTGAATCAAATCTACATTGATAGTCAAGTTATCACCTGGCATTACCATTTCAACTCCATCAGGCAATCCAATGTTTCCTGTAACGTCAGTTGTTCTTACGTAGAACTGTGGACGGTAGTTGTTGTGGAATGGCGTGTGACGACCACCTTCTTCTTTTTTAAGGATATAAACCTCAGCTTTGAACTTAGCGTGCGGCTTAACGGAACCTGGCTTACAGATTACCATACCTCTTTTAATATCGGTCTTTTCAATACCTCTTAAAAGAATACCTACGTTATCACCAGCTTCACCTCTATCCAATATCTTACGGAACATCTCAACACCAGTAATTGTAGAAGCCAATTTCTCAGCACCCATACCGATGATATCAACAGCGTCACCCGTGTTGGCAACACCAGTTTCTATACGTCCTGTAGCGACAGTTCCACGACCAGTAATCGTAAATACATCTTCAACAGGCATTAAGAAATCCTTGTCAACATCTCTTTTAGGAAGTTCAATCCAATCATCTACAGCTGCCATCAATTCCATTACAGTGTCAACCCACTTTTGCTCTCCATTCAAAGCTCCAAGTGCAGAACCAGAAATAACAGGTCCATTGTCACCATCGTACTCGTAGAAAGAAAGTAATTCCCTTACTTCCATCTCAACAAGCTCCAAAAGCTCCTCATCATCAACCATGTCAACTTTGTTCAAGAATACAACGATTCTTGGAATACCAACCTGACGTCCCAATAGGATGTGTTCACGTGTTTGTGGCATTGGTCCATCAGTTGCAGCAACAACCAAGATTGCACCGTCCATTTGAGCAGCACCAGTAACCATGTTCTTCACATAATCCGCGTGACCTGGACAGTCAACGTGTGCGTAGTGACGGTTTTGAGTTTGGTACTCTACGTGCGATGTATTAATTGTAATACCTCTTTCCTTTTCTTCAGGAGCATTATCAATAGAATCAAAGCTTCTTAGCTCTGACAACCCTGCATTTGCCAATACGGTAGTAATAGCAGCAGTCAATGTTGTTTTACCATGATCCACGTGTCCAATAGTACCAATATTTAAGTGCGGTTTGGAACGATCAAAAGTTTCCTTTGCCATTTTAAATAATTTTAATCTTAGTTTATATTAGTGTACAAATCGTTTTGAGCCAATGACGAGATTTGAACTCGTGACCTCTTCCTTACCAAGGAAACGCTCTACCCCTGAGCTACACCGGCGTAAAGTGTTGAATCAACTACTTTAAATAGTCCTCCCATATATTTTGGAAGAGATTCTTGCTTTCGCAAGGATGACTTTAGAGCGGGAGACCGGGTTCGAACCGGCGACATTCAGCTTGGAAGGCTGACGCTCTACCAACTGAGCTACTCCCGCATTTTTTTTGGTTTTACCCAAAAACAATTCAATATTTCAAAAAAACTCCTAAATCCTCAATTTTCATTGAAGATTCTTTAGTGGGGAGAGCAGGATTCGAACCTGCGAAGACATAGTCAGCAGATTTACAGTCTGCCCTCGTTGGCCGCTTGAGTATCTCCCCGCCTTATTTTCAATAACTTACGAGCCGATGGAGGGACTCGAACCCACGACCTGCTGATTACAAATCAGCTGCTCTAGCCAGCTGAGCTACATCGGCATTTTACCACCTTTTTAACACAAAAAAAGCCCGCTATTTCTAACGGACTGCAAATGTATATATTTATTTATTTAATCAAAATAATTTTGCAAAAATTTTAATCAGGCTTTTGCCCTTTGTTTCTCTTTCTTTTTCACCAGCTTTCTTTCCAAGGAGTTGCATGCGGAATCAACAGCTTCTTCAAAAGATTTACATTGTTTTTTTACCATCAGCTTATCTCGGGGTATCAATAATTTTATTTCTACGATCTTATTTTCCTTTGCACTTGTATTTTCAACTTTTAAATAAACATCTGAACTGATGACCCTGTCATAAAATGTTTCTAGCTTATCCATTCTTTTTTGAACAAAATCGATGAGCTTTCCATCTGCAACAAAATTTACTGATTGTGCATTAACTTTCATAAAATGTAGTTTTTAGTACTGCCATTGGCAGCTAGGTTAAACAATGTGGGAAATCCGCTATTTCCCATTTCGGGGGTGTGCTCTTTGGTGAACCTTTTTAAGTTCGGCGATACTATTGTGCGTGTACACCTGCGTAGAAGCCAAACTTGAATGCCCCAATAGCTCTTTGACCGAATTTAAATCGGCCCCTCTATTGAGCATGTGTGTTGCAAAGGTGTGCCGTAATATATGTGGACTCTTTTTCACCTTTGTCGATACCAAACTAAAATACTTATTTATGGTGCGATAAACAAGTGTTTCATAAATTTTAAGACCGCTTTTTGTTAAAAAGAGATAAGCTATGTCCTTAATGATTTTCAGTCCTTGCCTCAGTTCTAAATAATCCTGAAGTATTGATTCTGTAGATGGCAACAAGGGGAGAATACGCTCTTTGTTACGTTTTCCAAGCACTTTTATGGTTCCTTTTACATTATTCACATCAACCAGTTTCAGGTTGACCAATTCTGTCCTGCGAATACCGGTAGTATACAAAAGTTCTATTATCAATTTATCACGAAGTCCCTCAAAATCATTTTCAAATGGTATCTCCGATAGTATTTTTTCCATCTCATTTTCTGAAAACGGAACTTCAATTTTTTTTTTTGTCTTAAGCGCTTTATGTTTTGCAAGCGGCGAATCATTAATTTCTCCTATTTTTTGCAAAAACTTGAAGTAAGCTCGCAACGAAGAAATTTTTCTATTGATGCTTCTGGTATTGATTCCTCTATCAACAAGAAAAACGATCCAAGTTCTTATTATAGTATAGTCAACCTTATCTATAGATTGCAGTTCGTACTGCGCCACACAAAATTCAGCAAAGGCTTTTACATCGGTTTCATAAGCACCTATGGTATGTTGGGAATAGTTTTTCTCCAATCCTAAATATGATACAAAAGCAGTTAAGTGCATATTTCAAAGGTATCTAAATTAAAATATGGATGGTCAAAAAAAATCCCGTTCTAAAAAATTAGAACGGGATTACTATATTTTGAGAGAGAACTTTATATTTCTTCTTGGTCTCTTAAGCCTTGTATATATTCGGCTTTTTGTATTTCAGCTCTGCGCTTTACCGAAGGTTTGGTAAACTGCTGTCTTTTTCTCAACTGACGCATGGTGCCGGTCTTATCAAACTTGCGCTTGAAACGTTTTAAAGCTCTATCGATGTTTTCTCCTTCTTTTACTGGTATTATTAACATGGGCTACAACCTCCTTTCTTTAAAATTATTTCCCGTGTGAACGGGGCTGCAAATATACAAATGTAATCTATCCAAAAAAGCATAATTGCAAATTATTTTCAACCACTATGGATTTCTTAGGTATTTGGTGGTCGATATTCTTTTTTATCAATAATTATCTTAGCAACAATTTCTCGCAATATTTCTGACGTTCCCCCTCCAATTGGTCCCAATCGGCTATCGCGCAACATTCTTGCCATTGGGTAATCTTCAATATATCCATAACCACCCAAAAATTGAAGGCAATTGTAGATGACCTCATCAGCCATTTTGGTAGACTTAAGTTTTGATATGGTCGCTTCACGCACTACATATTCACCTCTTTCCATTTTTGCCGTGACCGCATAATTGTACTGCTTGCACAAATCCATATCGGCATGCAGATCAACCAATCGGTGGCGTAGTGCTTGATATTGATCTATGGATTTTCCAAATGCCTCTCTTTCCGACATGTATTGGATAGCATAATCCAGGGCAAATTCTGCTCTAGCATGGGCATTGATTCCCATGATCAAGCGTTCCAATGCAAAGGCTTCCATAATAAAGGTAAACCCCTTACCTTCTTCTCCCATAAGGTTTGAAGCTGGCACTTCTACATTATCAAAAGCCAACTCTGCGGTATCCGATGCCCTCCATCCTAGTTTATTCAATTTATTTGCGGAAACGCCTTTGCTATTCCTATCCACGATGAATATGCTTATGCCCTTATTGCCAGCTACTGGGTCGGTCTTAGCCGCCAGGATGATATAATCGCCATAAACACCATTCGTGATAAAAGTTTTTGAACCATTTATAATGTATGCGTCACCTTGGCGAACTGCCGTGGTTCGCATACCTGCAACATCACTTCCGCCAAAGGGTTCAGTGACTCCCAAACAACCTATTTTCTCACCATTTACACTGGGAATTAGATATGCTTTCTTTTGAGCTTCGTTACCATTTTTGTTTAAATGGGTCATGGCCAAGTACACATGTGCCCAGATAGCTGCAGCGAAGCCACCAGAATTGATTTTCTGCAACTCTTCCAATAATATCACGGTATAAAAGAGGTCAAGTCCCAGACCCTCAGAAGATTCAGGAGTAGCAAGACCAAAATAACCCATGTCTGCAAACTTTTTCCAGATGAAACGGTCAATGGTTCCTGTTTCTTCCCACTTCTCAATATGTGGAACTACTTCTTTTTGCAAAAATTCTTTTAGGCTTTCCCTAAATAATTGATGTTCTTCAGTGAAGTACATACTGTTCATAGCTTTTTTTTAAAGTGACAAATATAGAACTATTCTCTCTAGTTTTTCTGGTGGAAAACCCTCAACATTGATTAGTTCGTCGAAGGTATTAATTCTTCCGTTCATGGTTCGATATTCTACTATGCTGTTAGCTACCTGATAGGGAATATAGACCAAGCTTGATATTTGTTTTGAGGTAGCTGTATTGATGTTAATTTTTTGAATTACCGGAGGATTCAATACTTTATAATGATTCAAAAGTCGATGTACCACTTCGCTATCCAAACCATACACATCGAACAACTGTTCATCGATTAAAAAACCTCCTAATCTATCCCTAAATCTTACGATTCGTGCAGAAAGCTTATCCCCTATTCCATTGATTTTCTTCAAATCTTCCGCAGTAGCACTATTGATGTCCAAAACCTTGTATACGTTCGTTGTTTTAGGAGTATCGTTTTTTCTGGAAGAATATTCAATCCTTTTTTGTTTCCAATTAGGGAACTTGAATAACGGCGACAATACAGTCAACATGGAATCGGATACTTTAGTAATTTGTTGAAATTGCTCAGCAGAATTTACAAACTGATTTGACTTCCTAAAAGCATGCAGCCTATCTATTTCTTCGGTTGACATTCCCAACGTATAGCCTTTGTAATCGGTAATATAGTTTGGATTGAAGGAGTAAATGGTCTTAGCTTCTTTTTGAAGCGAAATCTTTTTGAGACTGTCCAATTTGAATTCCATCGCATTATCCACGAGCACATTGGATTTCTTTTGCGATGGATTTGCCTTTACATAGAAATAAACGCCTTGAAGGATAATTATTAGAGTGAGCAAAAAGAAAATCCCACTTCGTTCTTGCTTATTGAACTTGAAATGGGACTTAAACTTTTTCAATACTTTATTATTCTATTTTTCTGAAGGTTGTTGTTTTTTGAAAAGCTTGTTGGTCTTCAGTTTCTGAAAATAATCGTTCAAGTCTTTCTTAACCTCACCGGACATTATGTAAAGCCCTATAATGTTAGGAAAAGACATAGCCAGTATCATCATATCGGAAAAATCCAATACGGCCCCAAGACTAACGGAAGCACCAACGACTACGAAAATCAAAAAGACCATTTTATAAACAAGCTCGGTCCTTCTGCTCTTTCCAAACAAATAGGTCCACGCTCTCATTCCATAATATGACCAAGAGATCATGGTGGAAAAAGCAAATAAGAATACTGCCAATGCCAAAACATAGGGAAACCAAGATATTTGACTTCCAAAAGCATCAGATGTCAATTGCGCACCTGCCATACCTTCGACCTCGTGCATTCCTGTAAATATGAGTACTAAGGCAGTTAACGTACAAACAACCACGGTATCTATAAAAGGTTCTAAAAGTGCCACAAAACCTTCGGATGGCGGATGGTTGGTCTTAGCGGTGCTATGCGCAATCGCTGCAGAACCTACCCCGGCTTCGTTAGAGAATGCAGCTCGTTGAAAACCAATGACCAATACTCCAATAATACCACCTTTAAGTGCAGAAGGACTGAAGGCACCTTCAATAATAGCACCGAATGCAGGACCAATATTTTGAATGTTCATGATAATCACTGCTAAGGCGGCAACAATATAAATAGACGCCATTATAGGCACAACCCTACCTGTTACTTTGGCAATACTGTTTATACCACCAATAATAACAACACCTACCAAGATTGCGGTCACTACTCCAAACCAGAAGCCATTTCCTGCCAATACAGGAAATTGTCCTGCAAGTTGTTCAAAGGATTGGTTGGCCTGGAACATGTTTCCACCGCCAAAGGAAGCACCAACGGCAAGTACAGCGAACAAGCCCGCCAATACTTTACCAAACCCTTTCATATTTCTTTTTTCAAGCCCGTAACGTAAATAGTTCATAGGACCTCCAAATACCCTACCATCGGGTAAAATATCCCGGTATTTAACACCGAGCGTACATTCCACAAACTTTGATGACATTCCCAAAAGACCACAAACGATCATCCAAAAAGTTGCGCCTGCACCACCCAAAGAAACCGCAACGGCAACCCCGGCAATATTACCTAGACCAACAGTACCAGATACCGCCGTTGCCAACGCCTGAAAATGTGTGACCTGTCCGGGTGCATCTGGGTCATCGTACTTGCCTTTTGCCAAATCGAGAGAATGCTTAAACCCGCGAATATTGATAAAGCCCATTCGTATGGTAAAGAACGTAGCTCCTAAAACCAGCCAAATAACAATAAACGGTATTCCTTTGGTAACAGGGTCTCCATTTGGATGTGTGATCACTCTGGGTTCGGCGTACGTAACCTCTGCCAGAAAATGGGCGCCTTGCTCAATAACATGTTCCTGATTGTTTGAGTCATAAATAACACCACCTTCTTCTGTGAGATGTTTTAGTGTTCCACTGGCAATCGACACTACGGTTTCATCGGGGCCATTGCCTTTAGAAACAATCGCAATTTCCTCTCCTTTTTTTACTTGGGAACTTTCTGGCTTTAGCCATTTTTTCAAGATGTATTTATTCTCTATGTCAGGTGACCAGTTTGGAATTGCAATACGCTCCTTATCGGCATACGCAACTGGGTCATAAATACCTATTGCCGCAAACGGATCCCAAAACAGAACAGAGCCAAGAGCGCTTACCGCAGGCGTCATGAAACCGTTGAAAACCTCGGTAATGGATTCGGTTTCTACTTTAAACACTTTGGTCACAATATCGCCGTTTGCATCGATGACCTTTACCGTGTAAGGAATACCTTCTACCAAACCGGTCGCTTTTTCAGCGCTTAGCGGAGTACTCTGATTGCTCCACTTAAAAGTGTAGGGAGCTTTACCGCCATCTACCTTCAAGGATATTGCACCATCATTTATGTTATTGGAAGGGTTTAAGGTTTTACCGGTTACTGTAAGTTCTTGAGAAATTCCTGAAACAACTATTAGAAATGTAAAAACAGAAAAGAAAACTTTCATTTATGAGAAGTTAGTTATATAAAAAACGAATGTAAGGGCAGCAATATCCTAAAAAAATTTAACGCAATCAAATTAAAAGAACTTTTACTATCCTATTTGAAACATTTCATTCAGTTTTCGAATTTGCTCTGGTCTACCTAAAACAATGACTTTACCCTTGGGCTGTAATTCTAAATCTGCTTCTGGATTAATGATATAGTTACCGTTGGGTTCAATGTATCCTATTATGGTACAACCTGTTTGTCTCCTCAAATCCAAATCACGTATAGATTTGCAATCCACCAACTGGGTAAAATCCTCTATCTCTACCTCTTCCAAATTTGTAGTATGCTCACCTTCCATGGAAAGTTTATCCATAAACGTAATCAAATCTGGCATTACCACTAATGAGGCCATGTGGTCCCCTCCTATTTTATCTGGCATAATTACCTTGTCGGCACCGGCAAGCTCCAACTTGGACTGCGTTGTCACTTGGGAAGCCCTGCTTATAATAAATAGCTTCTTGTTCAATTGTCGGGCAGAAAGCACAATGAAAAGATTCTCTGCATCATCTGGCAGTGCCGTTATGAGATAACGTGCTTTTTCAATACCTGCCTTTATAAGGACATCGTCTTCGTTTGCATCCCCTTCCACAAAAAGTATGTCTTCTTCATGATGCTCGATAACCTCTTTGTCCTTTTCGATGATAACAAACGGCCTTTTATATTCTTTCAACCGTTCGGCAGCTTGCATACCATTTCTTCCATATCCGCAGACTACAATATGATCGGATAAATTGTCTATTCGTTTTTTCACCTTTTTCTTTTTTAAAATCTTAAGCGAATTCCGTTCCAATAAATATTCTGTGATGACCGATAATGCAAAACCAAAAATGAATACACTGGTCACAATTAAAAATACAGTAAAAATCTTGGCGCTTGGATCTAGAGGACGTACTTCTGAAAACCCAACTGTAGTGACCGTAATGATGGTCATGTAAATCGCCTCTATCCAAGTAAAGTCGGAAAGCGATTTATATCCAACGATACCAAATGTCAGCACGAGCAACATTAAAAAGAGGGCCAACGCTATTTTGGAACTTACTAATCTTCGTATCATGTTCAAAGGTCAAATACCGAGGTTCTTTTGGTATAGACCAAATCTTTGATCCGTAACCAAAATGCTATAAAAAGGTATAGTGCAAAACCAAATCCCAGTGTTGCAAAAGTTAAGTATATAAATGTAGTTCGCACCACTCTTGCGCGTATACCAAGCCGTTCGGCTATACGTCGACAAACCTCAAAACCTCTTTTTTGAAAGTAGTAGAGCGTATTGTAGAATAAACTCATGCCTAAATTTATGTATTTCTATTCAATAAATGTACGCCCAACGCACATTGCAAGCATTTATTTTTTGAACAATATGCAGTGTACAATTGAATCTTGGACTGGCTTTCCAATGCATTTTTCGACTTTGAACCTATATCTTGAAAGCCTTTGATGATAGTATTTTGCTCACTTTTCATTGTTGAAATAAGCTCGTACAAATCATTGTTACCATCTTTTCCAAGATGTTTTGCGTAGCTAAATTTAAGCGGAACAATGGTATTGATAATCAACAAATCGATAAAACTTTTGGACAACCTCTTTTTACTCTTTTTGGAAACCTTTCCAAAGGTAAAATGGGTTTCCCAGTAGACACTCGCAGTACCTTGAAAGACAGCATAGATATCTTGTAGTTGATTTACCTCCATCAATGTCGCAAAGAGATGTTGCTGTTTTGCATAGAGTTTGGCCAGTTGCGATAGGCGGATTGTAGGGAAATTAATGGGGCGAAGACCAAAAAAATTGGGCCTTTCCAAAGCTGGTGAAAGCTCGTGCATATGTGCCAAATACCGGTATTCCTTTTTAAGTCGTAGATAATGGGCATCTGTATTATCGGTATGCTGCAACAACCCCAAATGTCCAAATAACAGGCTTTCCAACTGTTCTGGATTTGAACTTGTCTTTCGAATTATTGAAAAATCCAGTTTTGAAGCTCTTTCCAAAAACAAATCCCCATTTACTTTAGTTCCAAAATTCTTCATCAATAGGACAAAAAGTACTGCTTCCCAATCATTATGGGTCTTCTGGAGCAAATTGTTGATCAAACTTGACTTCTGTTCCAAGCGCTCAAAATAAAGTCGGTCCAGCCAATTGTTGACCAAAAAAGTATCGATTTCCACAAAATCATGCTCACAGTTTATAAAGTTGGATTTGGAATTATCGAGTAGACTTCGATACCTATCTAAAAGTTGCGATGGAACATATTTTTTCAATTCCAATGTTGGAATTTTGGAACCATCTTTCCTGAAAACAGCAATATCATCGTCCCAAACTACATGAAGTATTACATTATCGTAGTTCGAATCGGTCTCATGATGATGGGCGTACCAATCTGAAGATTTAATGTGCATTTCCACATTACCGGCCCATAATTGCCCATCTATATAGACTTTGGAATTAAAGAAATCTGGTCCCGTAAATTGATTTAGAAAACCTGAATCCTTGATTTCTAAAATTTCGTTATCGGTGGTCAACAATTGTTTGCTCTGAAGTTTATTGTTCCTCCAGATGTAATAAAGTAGGTCTTCTCTCATTGATTTGGGCATAAGGTTTTACTTGAGAGTGGGGCTTGAACAACCAGTAAAACCGAAATATCTGTTTTTGGAATTCACAAAGGCCAAAAAGCAGTATTTGAATCACATACATCAAATATGCAAATTATAACCCATCATCTAAAATTTTATTTTTTTGGGTTACCCGTTATAAATTAATTTTCCATCTCCCCCGGTATTGAACAAAGGAATATCTAGCTGCGGTATCCTTTCCGTTTTTAGGACAGTTCCAAAAAATTCCGTCAACTCAAAATGGCCATTCGTCAAACGAATGGGGGTATCCGTTCATTTTGCTTCTTAACTATCACCAAGAAATCTCAATTTGTGTAAAACTAAAATTACATAAAGATGAAATTGAAGAACATTTGTCTATTCCTATGTCTTTGCTCGATTGCTCTTTCCTGTGGCAAGGACGATTCGCCCAATGTGATTCCAGATGATAATCCGCCCAATGGGACTCCTAAGGAAGAGAACAAAGCCCCGGTCATAGTGGAGCAGTCCTTTACCGTTGCCGAGGATATCACCGATGCCCAGAACATTGGAACGGTAACCGCAACCGACCCGGACGAGGACAGCCTTACGTTTTCCATAGAAATGGACGATGACGGGCTTTTTGACATCACCAGTGACGGTGTCCTTAGCCTAACTGCCGGAAAATCCCTGGATTTTGAGACCAAAACGGAACATACCCTTTTTGTGAGCGCTTATGATGGCGCAGAGGAAACAAATGCGAAAGTTACGGTCATTGTCCAAAATGTGAACGACACTTTTGTGACCACCTGGAAGACCACCGAGGATGGGGAAAGCATAGAGATAGGCCTGTTAGGAAATCGTACATACAATTTTACGATAGATTGGGGAGACAATACCGTTGAGAACATTACCGAAAATGAAAATATAGCACATTCGTATGAAACGGCCGGGGACCATGTTGTGGTGATCCAGGGAGATTTTCCCGGTATAAGAATGGTAGGGTTCCCAAGTGCGCCCAAACTTATAAGTTTGGACCAATGGGGCAATAGCAAATGGGAGAGCTTGTCATATGCATTTGCAAGCTGCGGGAACATGGTCTACAAAGCGACCGATGTGCCCGACCTGTCACTGGTCTCTTCCCTTTCAGGGATGTTCCAGGATGCCAAACAATTTAACGGGGATATAGGCGATTGGGATGTAAGCAATATTGTGACTATGGATGGTATGTTCGTAAGGGCATCATCGTTCAACCAAGATATTGGTGGGTGGAACACGGAAAATGTCACCGGCATGTCTTTCATGTTCGAAGGTGCTTCTTCTTTTGACCAAAATATTGGTGGGTGGAACACGGCAAAAGTCACCGACATGACTTACATGTTCATAGGGGCTTCCTCGTTCAACCAAAACATTGGTATGTGGGATGTGTCGAGCGTTAAAAAGATGGCCAGTATGTTCTTTGGCGCTTCTTCCTTTAATCAGGATATTGGTCAATGGGATACGTCAGCGGTCACCGATATGTCCGGAATGTTTTTTAATGCCTCGGCATTTAATGCCAATATTAGTGACTGGGACGTTAGTAGTGTAAATAGCACACGCCTTATGTTCACCGATGCTACCTCGTTCGATCAAGATTTGGGCAGTTGGGATATTGGCAGTATAACCAACATGGAGAACATGTTCGATAACAGTGGAATGTCTGAGGGGAGCATGAACGACACCTTGATCGGTTGGTCCACTTTTGTAGAAAATAATGACAAGCCAAAAGATATAAAATGTGGTATGGTGGGTATTACTATCTGTGGACCTGGAGCTAATATAACAGTTGGTGAACTTCAAGTTCAAGGTTGGGAATTTCCCGGCTTGAACCTTCTATTAGATTGCCCGTAAGCATTCCATCATACTAAGACGTTACATAAAAAGATTTGAAGGCCGGTGTGGATGACCATTCCGGTCTTTTTTATGAACTCATCTTGAGTTTATGTTTGGAACCGAGAATAAAGGCTTTGTGTCCTGATGAAGTCATTTTTTGATTGCATAGCCATAGCTACGGAAGTGAAAAATGGCAAAATCAGGACGTGAAATATTGACTTTTGCACATAAAACAATAGATTTTTAGATTGAACTCACAATAAGCAGCATACCTTGTGGCAACTAGGGTTCCACTACTTCACCATCCCAATTCATAAAACCGCCTTCAAGATTATAGGCATTTTCGATGCCAACACTGTTCATGATAGCGCACGCCTGACCACTTCTGTTCCCAGAGCGACAGTACACATAGTAGTTTTTGGACTTGTCCAGTTTTTCGATTTCGTTCAAAAAATCCTGTCCTAGGTAAATATCTATATTGGTGGAATTTGGAATATAACCTTCTTCCACTTCCTCTGGGGTTCGTACATCCAGGATAAAGGCGTTATCGTCTTTTTCCAACTGACTTGCCCATTCTTCTTGTGATAAATCTGCCATCGTAACTAATTTTAATATTCTGTAAAAATAAAAATCCGAAGCATCACTTCGGATTTAAAGACTATTTATTTTTTCAATTTAAACCTTAATGGTACAACCTATTGCCTTAGTGGTTTCAACTGCTATTTTTTTACCAGAAAGCATCGCATCAATGGCATTTTCAACAAATTTTTCCTCAACTTTCGATGCATCTTGATAGTTATCGTCAATGGCACCTATATATTTTACAATATTTCCTTTGGAAGTTTTTTCGAGCAAGTATACATGTGGCGTTCGCGTTGCGCCATACTGTGGATAGATTTTCTGTCCTTCATCCAACAAATAAGGAAAGGTAAATCCTTTTTCTGAAGCTCTCTTTTTCATTGCTTCAAAATTATCGCCTGGTTTGGTTTCAGGATTGTTTGGGTTTATGGCTATCACGGGAACCCCCTTAGCTTTGTATTTTGCATCAAGTTCAATAATTCGATCCTCATAAGCTACTGCATAGGGACACGTGTTACAGGTGAAAATCACCAGAAATCCTTTTGCATCCTTATAATCGGATAAAGAGACCGTATTTCCATCTATATTCTTCAATGAAAAATCGGTAGCCATATCCCCAATGGCATATCCTTTTTCTAAGGTAGCAGATTTGTCCGTAAATGCACCCAATGAAAGCAAGAGTACAAATAGACCTACAATTTTAATTGTTTTCATGATAGTTTTAGTTTATGAATTTATTCAGTTCTTCGTTCAATTCTTCGTAAGTAAAGCCACGCTCATAAAAACCTCGCTTTTCTTTATTGTAAATTAAAGTTGCTGGTATACCTCCACCCCACTCTTCCGCTACTTTGGGAATCCAATCGTTTTGTTTTGGGTCATCCAAAATGACAACTTTCGATTTTAAACCATTTTTTTCAACATAAGGCTCCAATCTCGACTTCCACATGGTGGGCATATCCAAACTTACCAAAACGACCTCTACATTTTCGTCCTTCATTTCTGCATTTACTTGTTCAAAGTAGGGAAGCTCCTCAATACAAGGCTTGCACCATGTCGCCCAAAAATTTATGATATATGTTTTGTCGTCCTCTTTATTCAATAAAGGTTCAAGGCCTTCATAGTCGTATACAGGAAACTTTACGTCTTGATCTTTGGAATTAGCTGCGGTCCCAGTAGTTTCGTCTACTGTATCTACAATTTCTGATTCTTTTTTCTTTTCTTTTGACCCACATCCCATCAATAGAACCAATGCTAGTGAGACAACTAAGACTGAGCGTAACATGTTGTTTAGTTTGCAACTAAAGTAATGATTGTACAAACTTTCACTTTTGCTTTTAACAAAAATTTATTGCTCTTTACTTTGGAATCTATTTTCATACTAAATCCAAGGCTTCAAACTTACCAGAGATGATAGCTTCAGTATCCGTTTGCAACCACTGCTTTAAAAGCGAAGTATATATTTGTCTAAAATCAATTTCATATTTAATATCTCCGTTTCCATCCAAATCCAAAAGTGATGATGGGGCATTGTACATCCCCGGATTTTTGAGGTTTTCGCCCATCAAAAAGACAGCATTGGCCGCACCGTGATCAGTACCATTGGCTGCATTTTGTTTTACGCGTCTTCCAAATTCCGAGAAGGTAAAGATAATAGTATCCTTGAACGTACCCGCATTTTTCAAGTCGTTGACAAATGTAGCTATGGCATTAGAATAAGTGCCCAACAATCTTTTTTGTGCGTTTACTTGATTCGCATGCGTATCGAATCCACCAAGGGAAGTATAATAAATCTGTGTTTTTAGACCGGAATTTATAAACTCGGAAACCGTTTTTAGCTGTTTTCCAAAAGCATTTTTGGGATATTCCTTTGCGCTTTTATAGACTTTGGTTTTTTCAAAAATATAGGCTGCGGAAGACTTGGCATCTATGGCGGTCTTGTAGAGATACCCAAGATTGTGTTCGCTCAAATGTTTATCCCTGGAGTTTTCGAGAACTTTTGTAAAATAGGGTTCCTTGGTAGTATTGTAGAGCAATCTTGCATTTTTTGTGGCAATACCATTGATTCTTTCGCCTTTCATCATGGTTGAAAGCATATCGTCCACTTCTATGGCGCCAACAGGGTCTTTTGCAACACCATCAAGGTAACGCCCTACCCATCCTGTCTTTAGGATTTCGTTTGAAGCAGATGCAGTTTGCCAAATATCCGTAGACCTAAAGTGCGACCTTACCGGATTGGGATACCCCACATTGTTCATTATGGTAACATACCCGTCATCAAAAAGGTTTTTAAAGTTGGACAAAGCGGAATGAAAACCCACTTCGTCATTGACCAAAAGTAAGTCCTGTTTTTTCTGGGCAATGGAAACCCTATTTTTATAGTACACGTCATTGGTATAGGGTACAATGGTATTTAAGCCATCATTACCTCCCGACAACTGAATAATGACCAATTTCTTATTTCCTAAATTAGCGGGCCATAGTTCGTTATGGGCCTTTAAAAAGTTTGGAACAAAGAGTACACCGCTCGCCAAACCACTTCTCTTTATAAATGTTCTTCTCTTCATGTTGTATGATTTAGCACAGTTGAAATTCTGGTATTGACATTAACTGTATACAATATTCTGCTTTGCTCTCTTTTTCAAGGCTATCCATAAAAGGTTTGGCTTCTTCCTGTAAATTGCCCCCCAAGACAACGGTTTTAAGTTCAGCTTGCGATGTTTTTTTATGTTCGTTTTCAAAAGAGCCCCAATCGCTTTGCACATCGAGTTTTCTACCCACATTTTTCTTCTTGTTGAATTCGGTAAGACTGTCTTCAAATTCTCCTTTCACATCAAAAGAAATAATACCATCGCTCAATAATACCGATGGTAGCTTAAGGCGAACCATCATGGTATTGGAATCTATCCACTTTCTACCTCCAGGCCACCCAGCTACATTGGGTGGATTCAATAGCTCTTGCCCCAAAAGCTTTTGTACATAGACCAGTTCCTTATTTTCCTTGAATTCATAGGGAACGATTCGCATCATACCAACCAGCACATCTGTAGGCGATTTTATTTTGTTTCCTATAATACTTTTATCATAGAACCACTTAGAGGTAAATACATGGTGCATTACTTCGGCTATGTCATAGTTAGTTCGGAAGATATCCGCCATTTTTTCGACATGGCCTTCATTTACCTCTTCACTCACAAAATAGGCATATATTTTTTTTGAAATAAAATAGGCGCATTGGGGCTGTTCCAAAATAACATCAACGATATCTTCTCCATTAAAATTCCCGGTTTTGCCCATAAAGGTTTTGCTACCAAAATCATGAATCTTTTCCTTGAATGTAAAGTCGCCTTTAAAATTATGTTTCCAACCTGTAAATGCCCTTGCGGCTTCTTTGATATCTTCTTCGGTATACTGCCCTTCACCTAAAGTAAAGAGCTCCATGAGCTCACGTGCAAAATTCTCATTTGGTTTCTTTTTTCTGTTCTGTTGGTTGTTAAGGTAATTGAGCATCGCAGCCTCTTTGGCGACGGCCACTACAAAATCACGAAAATTTCCCAAAGCATGTTGCCGTAGCGTGTTGTTAAAGGATTGGAAGTAAACAATATTACGATCACGAACTACAAAATGATTTGCCCAGAACAAGGTCATTCGCTCCCGCAGTTGTTCGTTGGTGGTTCCCATTCGGTATATCCATTTCTTGTTGAAATCCAATAACTTTTTTCTGCTGAGTTTCTGTAATTGCATCCTGGTATCCTTTGATATTTTCCCAGGATTATTTCTTAAAAGTGTCTTGATTTCATCGATAGGCACGTTCAAAGGTGTAATCTTACTAGAAAATTTAAATAGGTCTTCAACTACTTGCTTATTTGTTTTTGAGGCTGCCTTTTCTGCATTTGCCAGTGTTATCCCAAAACCAGCCCTTTTATATAGATGAAATATTTTTTCTAGTTCCATAAATGAAATAATTCAATGTATCTCCTATTTGTGAGACACTTAAAATAACAGATTGTTTAACCTAGAGCCTCAAAAAAATGTTATTTATTGTTCTTTTAACAAAACTTTATTGCCATGGTATTAGGAAATTTAAATTCATTTCATATACATTTGTATATACAAATATTGTTTAGACATGAATGTCGAAGAGGTAATTAAAAGGGCAAAAAAACTAAGCTTGGAAACAAAGACCATCATCCATATTGAATTGGTCAGCAACAAAATGAAGGAAGTCATAGCCTCTGCATTAAAACCTCATGAAGTTTCGCTGCCTCAGTTTAACGTACTCCGGATTTTGAGAGGCCAAAAGGGCCAACCTGCCAATCTCTCCACACTAAATGAGCGTATGGTGACGAAAATGAGCAATACGACAAGATTGGTAGATAAATTACTCGTTAAGGGATATGTAAGCAGATGTGTGTGTGAATCCAATAGACGAAAAGTAGAGATTTTCATCACCGACAGCGGAATGGATGAACTTATTAAAATGGATAGAGCAGTTTACGATGCAGAACAGAGTATAGTCAAAAACTTGTCAAAAGAAGAATTAAATACATTAAATCAATTATTAGATAAATTTTAAAATGAACAATATCTTAGAGAACAGAACTTGGCGCTACGCCACCAAAAAATTCGATAACACCAAAAAAGTTTCCGAAGAGGATTTGGAACTGTTATTGGAAGCCACTCGCTTAAGTGCATCATCGTATGGACTGCAACCCTACCACATCTTTGTAATATCCGATCAGGAAACAAAAGAAAAGCTGAAGCCGGTTTCATGGGGACAATCCCAACTTACAGATGCTTCGCATGTGATAGTATTTGCACATACAACTGATTTTGGCGAGGAACTGGTCGACGACTATCTACATAACGTAAGCACTACCCGGAACATTCCAGCAGAAGGTTTGAAAGCCTATGGGGATTTCATGAAATCTAAATTATTGGAACTATCTGCAGAGACCAAATCTGTATGGACGGCAAGACAATCATATATTGCTTTAGGCAACGTAATGCAGGCTGCAGCAGAACTTAAAATCGACACCTGCCCAATGGAAGGTATTGAGAACGATGCATACAACGAGATTCTTGGCCTTACCGAAAAAAATCTGAATACAGCAGTGGTATTGACAATCGGTTACCGATCCAATGAAGATGAAACCCAAAACTATGCAAAGGTTAGAAAATCGAAAGAAGAACTATTTACACACATATAACAATTAAGAACTAAAACAGAAATTTAAACACAATCATGAAAAAAACAATTTTAAGTTTAGCATTGACAGCGGTATTCGGATTAACTGCTAGCGCCAATCCAATCGATGGCGAGAAAAAAGAAGTAAAAACCGGTGAAAGTACGGTAACCTGGAAGGCTTACAAAGTAACTGGTTCCCATACCGGAACTATAAATTTAAAATCTGGAGCTCTTGAATTTGATGGTGATAAGCTCACAGGTGGAGAATTTATAGTAGATATGACTTCTATAAACACAACCGATTTGGAAGGAGAATATAAGCAAAAACTGGATGGACACCTTCATTCTGATGACTTTTTCTCGACAGCTTCCAATCCAACCTCAAAGTTGGTATTTACCAATGTGAAGTCCAATGGTAAGAATGCTTATGAAGTTATAGGGGACTTGACCATAAAGGGAATTACAAAACCGGTAACTTTTGATGTTTCCATTTATGGAAGTAAGGCTACCGCTACGTTAAAAGTGGACAGAACAAACTATGATGTAAAATATGGTTCCGGGAGTTTCTTCGACAATTTAGGAGACAAAACCATTTATGATGAATTTGATTTAGTGGTCGATTTGCAGATGTAATCACCACTGGTTTAGTGTTTGAAAATCCCGTCTTGCCGTAATGCAGGCGGGATTTTTAAAAAACAAATTTGCAAGTTTCAATTTCCTTTCTATCTTTGACCTAATGAACATAAGAACAACAAATACTTGGTGGTGGATTAATTTACGTCGAATGTCGTGAACCTGTCCCCATTGTAATCATATAGAGGCTTGTCATCACGACAGGCCTTTTTTAGTTTTAATGCTTTTTACCTTCGTTTCCACGAAGGTGGAAATCCTTAAATCAAGTCCTTTTAAATAAAATGAGTTTTTATATCTACATAATTTCAAATAAAAAACTGGGAACTATTTATATAGGATATACCAATGATTTGAAAAAACGTATGTATAGACACAAAAGAGGTATGGGAAGTAAGTTTGCCAGAAGGTATAATTTAAAAATTTTGGTTTACTATGAAAAATTCACATTTCCAATGCCTGCTATTAGAAGAGAAAAACAACTCAAAAAATGGAATAGAAATTGGAAAATCAACTTAATTAATGACTTTAATCCTAATTGGGAAGATTTGACTTATTTCTTTGAATAACTAAAATAAATTTCCGTCTACACGGAAATAGAAATGAAAAGATGAACTATAAACTTCAAACACACTACAAAAAAATACTTGCAGACACTATTACTCCGGTAAGTGTCTACCTAAAAATCAGGGATAAATTCCCAAATAGTATTCTTTTGGAAAGTAGTGACTACCACGCCAACGATAATAGTTTCTCCTACATCTGTTGCAACCCCATAGCTTCAATTAAGGTTGAGCACGAAATGGTTACACAAATATTTCCGGACGGTAACAAAGAAGAATTCCCTATTTCATCAGATACAGATGTAACCAAGGTCATCCATGAATTTAGTCAAAAATTTTCAGCTTCGAACAATGGCTTCAAGTTTATAAACAACGGATTGTTTGGTTATATGTCTTATGATGCCGTCCGTTATTTTGAAGATGTCGCCATTGCTAAAAAAGAAGATTCCATCAGCATTCCGGATATTTACTATGCCGTATACAAAAACATTATAGCCATTAATCACTTTAAAAATGAAGCCTATCTTTTTGCGCACTGTTTTGAAAGTGAAAGTAACGTAGATGAAATAGCACAGTTGTTCAATGTGAGGAACTTTGCCTCCTACAATTTCATCAAAGAAGGAGAACCAAAATCCAATCTAAAAGACGAAGAGTTTAAAGAACACGTGGCACTGGCAAAAAAACACTGCAAACGTGGAGATGTATTTCAATTGGTCTTATCGCGAAGGTTTTCCCAAGATTTTAAGGGAGACGAATTCAATGTATATAGGGCATTGCGCTCCGTAAATCCCTCCCCTTACCTATTTTATTTTGATTACGGGGATTTTAAAATATTCGGAAGTTCACCAGAGGCCCAATTGATTGTCAAAGATGGAAAAGCGGAGATACATCCCATTGCTGGCACTTATAAAAGAACAGGAAATGATGAGCAAGATGCCGAGCTCGCCAAAAAGTTGGCACAGGACGATAAGGAAAACAGTGAGCACGTAATGCTGGTAGATTTGGCCAGAAACGACCTTAGCAGAAATGGAAATACCGTAAACGTGGAAACATATCGCGAAGTACAGTATTTCTCCCATGTCATTCACTTAGTATCTAAAGTTACGGGACAAAAGAAAAAAGATAGTACGACCATGAAAGTTGTGGCCGATACGTTCCCAGCGGGAACTTTAAGTGGCGCACCCAAACACATGGCCATGCAATTGATAGAGAAATACGAGAAGACAAGTCGAGCATACTATGGGGGCGCTATTGGTTTTATGGATTTTGAGGGCAACTTCAATCATGCTATTATGATCAGGACGTTTCTCAGTAAAAATCATCAACTACATTATCAGGCCGGAGCTGGTTTAGTAGCGGCATCAGACCCAGAAATGGAATTACAGGAAACCTATAACAAACTAGGTGCTTTGACCAAAGCGCTGGAAATAGCAGAAACTATCTAGGCATGGGAAGAAAGATACTAATGATTGACAATTACGATAGTTTCACCTATAACCTGGTTCATTATTTAGAAGATTTGGATTGTGACGTAACCGTAAAACGGAACGACCAATTGACGTTGGACGAAGTAGGCAATTTTGAAGAAATCATTTTGTCACCAGGACCTGGAATTCCAGATGAAGCAGGATTGCTCAAGGACATCATTAAAAAATATGCGTCTACAAAGCGAATTTTTGGAGTCTGTCTAGGGCAACAGGCCATAGGTGAAGTCTTTGGAGGGAAATTGGTAAATCTTGAACAAGTATATCACGGAATCGCAACAAAAATCAATATCATTAAAAAAGATATCATTTTTGAAGGTATGTCAGACCAGATTGAGGTAGGCCGTTATCATTCTTGGGTTGTTCACCCTGATTTACCCGATAGTTTGGAAGCTACTTCATTCGATGAAAATGGACAGGTGATGTCGCTACGGCATAAAAGTCATGACGTAACAGCAGTACAATTCCACCCTGAGTCTGTTTTAACCCCTGAAGGAAAACAAATGCTTAAAAATTGGCTTGGAAATCAGTAATCAGTAATCAGTAGTCAGTAGTCAGTAGTCAGTAGTCAGTAGTCAGAATAGTATAAAATAAGTAAGGTATAGATCAACAAAGTCTAAAAACTTACATCTCAATTCTCATATCTAATATCTCATTTCTAAATTAAAATGAAAGAAACGCTAAATAGACTTATAAATCACGAAATCCTTTCCAAAAGCGATGCCAAGCAAATCTTGGTCAATATTGCAAAAGGGGATTATAATACCTCACAAATTGCCGCTTTTCTCACGGTATATATGATGCGGAGTATTACCATAGAGGAATTGGAAGGTTTTAGGGATGCACTTTTAGAATTGTGCTTGGCTGTAGACTTATCGGAATACAATCCTATAGATTTATGCGGCACGGGTGGCGATGGAAAAGATACCTTCAATATTTCCACACTGGCATCATTTGTTACGGCAGGAGCTGGGATAAAAGTGACCAAGCATGGTAATTATGGGGTTTCGTCAAAATGTGGAAGCAGTAATGTTATGGAATTCCTTGGTATCAAGTTCAGCAATGAAGCGGATTTTCTAAGAAAATCAATCGATGAAGCGGGAATCTGCGTATTGCATGCTCCATTGTTCCATCCAGCTATGAAAAATGTGGCGCCCATTCGTAGGGAACTTGCCGTAAAAACATTTTTTAATATGCTCGGCCCTATGGTGAACCCTGCATTTCCTAAAAACCAAATGGTTGGGGTCTTTAACTTGGAACTCGCCCGAATGTACGGATACCTATATCAAAACACTGATAAAAAATTCACTGTACTCCATGCCTTGGATGGTTATGATGAAATCTCGTTGACTGGAGCCACAAAAACGATTTCCAATGGATCAGAAGCTATGTTGGCACCTGCCGATTTCGGCGTAAAGTCTATTTCACAAGAGGAAATAACAGGAGGTGACGATGTTTCAGAATCAGCACAGATTTTCTTGAATATTCTTAATGGAAGGGGAACAGAAGCCCAAAACAATGTGGTCTGCGCCAATGCCGGAATTGCTATTTCGACCGTTGAAGGCACAACTCCAAAAGAAGGTTTTGAAAAAGCAAAAGAATCTTTGCTGAATAAAAAAGGTATGGAAGCATTGAAAAAGTTACAAGAAATCAGTAGTTAAAAGTTTAGAGTTTAGAGTTTAGAGTTTAGAGTTTAGAGTTTAGAGTTTAGAGTTTAGAGTTTAGAGTTTAGAGTTTAGAGTTTAGAAGCATACAAATTTTATAGACAAAAAACAATGAGAAACGAACAACTGACAACTGACAACTGACAACTGACAACTGACAACTGACAACTGACAACTGACAACTGACAAAAAAATGAACATTCTAGATAAAATAGTAGCCGATAAACGCAAAGAAGTGGATTTAAAAAAATCCCTGATTCCCGTTTCCCAATTGGAACAATCCGTTCTCATGGATCGGGAAACGGCTTCTTTGGCCCAAGCGCTCAGAAACAGTAGCTCAGGAATTATTGCCGAACATAAAAGACGTTCGCCTTCAAAGTCTATAATCAATCAAGATTTGAATGTCCAAGACGTAGCTATGGGATATGAAAATGCTGGTGTGTGCGGAATGTCGGTATTGACCGATAACAAATATTTTGGTGGTTCTTTAGATGATTTAATATTGGCAAGAGCTGCTGTTGACATGCCATTATTACGCAAAGAATTTATCATAGACGAATACCAAATTTTGGAAGCTAAAGCCTACGGAGCAGATGTGATTTTATTGATTGCAGCGGTACTTTCCAAAGCAGAAATTAAAAGTCTTTCCGAAGCTGCTAAAAAATTAGACCTAGAGGTGTTGTTGGAAGTACATAACGAAGAGGAACTTCACAAATCCATAATGCCGAGTTTGGACATGCTGGGCGTAAACAACCGAAACCTAAAAACTTTTGAGGTTAGTTTGGAAACCAGCAAAAATCTTTCAAAATTGATTCCAGATGAATTTGTAAGAGTTTCGGAAAGTGGTATAAGTTCCATCGATGCAATCATGAATTTAAAACCATACGGTTATCAAGGTTTTTTAATTGGTGAGAATTTTATGAAAACAGACAATCCTGGACAACATGCAACTGAATTTATAAAAGCATTGGAATCATGAAGTTCAAGGTTTGTGGCATGAAATACAACCCAGAAGAAGTTGCCCAATTGCAACCAGATTATTTGGGCTTTATATTCTGGTCACCTTCTTCGCGCTTTTATGATAGTGACAGCATAACTGATATACCAAAAAATATAAAAAGAGTTGGGGTTTTTGTAGATGCTTCGATTGAAGAAATACTACAAAAAACAAAAACCTATGAACTGGATGGGGTGCAATTACACGGCAATGAGTCTCCAGAGTTCTGTAAATTGCTTCGTCATGCTCAACTCGATTCAGCATCTCACCCCAATGAAATTCAAAAACAACTTAGGAATAACAATTTAGAAATCATCAAAGTGTTTTCCATTAAAAACGATTTCGATTTCTCGATTTTATCAGAGTATGAGGAAACCTGTGATTATTTTCTTTTCGATACCAAGGGAAAACTGCCCGGAGGCAACGGATATACGTTTGACTGGAATATTCTAACGGCATATCCATCCACCAAATCCTACTTTTTAAGCGGAGGTATTGGATTGGATGAAGCGGATTCCCTTAGGTCATTTCTAGCTAGTCCGGCATCCAAAAAATGTTATGCCATTGATGTAAACAGTAAATTTGAGTCCAGACCCGGCTTAAAAAAAATTGAAGAACTAAACGAATTCAAAGAGTTGTTATCCAATAACTTTCAACTTAAATCTGATAACTCATGAGTTACAATGCTAATGAAAAAGGCTATTACGGAGAATTTGGGGGAGCGTTCATTCCAGAAATGCTCTATCCCAACACAGAAGAACTTCGTCAAAATTATATTCGCATTATGGAAGAGGCTTCTTTTAAGGAAGAATTCCATCAATTGCTCAAGGATTATGTTGGACGGCCTACCCCACTCTATTTTGCAGAACGGCTTTCAAAAAAATACCGGACCAAAATTTATCTCAAAAGAGAGGATTTGTGTCATACTGGTGCACATAAGGTAAACAATACCATTGGTCAGATTTTAATGGCAAAAAAGCTGGGTAAAAATAGAATCATTGCGGAAACAGGGGCAGGGCAGCATGGTGTAGCCACTGCTACCGTTTGTGCCTTAATGGGCATTGAATGTGTAGTGTACATGGGGGAAATCGATATTGCACGCCAAGCACCGAATGTAGCGCGGATGAAGATGCTTGGAGCAGAAGTAAGGCCCGCATTATCAGGCAGTAGAACTTTAAAAGATGCTACCAATGAAGCTATTCGAGATTGGATAAATAATCCGGTCGACACACATTATATTATAGGTTCGGTTGTTGGACCACACCCTTATCCTGATATGGTCGCACGGTTTCAATCCGTAATTTCCGAAGAAATCAAGTTGCAATTATTGGAAAAAGAAGGAAAAGAAAATCCGGATTACGTAGTCGCTTGTGTTGGTGGGGGCAGTAATGCAGCAGGAGCTTATTATCATTATTTGGATACACCAGAGGTAGGAATCATAGCCGTAGAAGCAGCAGGAAAAGGAGTAGATTCGGGTGAAAGTGCCGCCACCTCAGCTTTGGGCAAAGTGGGCATTATACACGGGAGCAAAACCTTGCTCATGCAAACCACTGATGGACAAATCACAGAACCTTATTCCATTTCGGCCGGATTGGATTATCCTGGCGTAGGCCCTATGCATGCACATCTGTTTAAATCGGGACGTGGAGAATTTATCTCAATTACCGATGATGAAGCAATGACAGCAGGATTGGAAGTTTCGCAACTTGAAGGGATAATTCCGGCCATAGAAACTTCACATGCCTTTGCAATTTTTGATTATAAAAGCTTTAAAAAGGATGATATCGTTGTCTTTAATCTTTCGGGCAGGGGCGACAAGGATTTACAGACCTACATTGATTATTTTAAACTCTAGAAATTTATTAGTAGTGAGTACTGAGATGTTAGATTTGAGATGGTGGTCGGTATGTTTTTATCCGAAATAAAATGTAGCATTTAACCAAAGTCCAAAACCAAAAGTCAATACTAAACTACTCATTACAAACTACTGGATACTATTACACAAATGAACCGAATAAAACAAAAACTACAAGAAGATAAAAAACTACTTTCCATATACTTCTCGGCAGGTTACCCTAATTTGGACGACACTGTAAAAATCATTCAAGATTTGGAGAAAAACGGAGTGGACATGATTGAAATCGGGTTACCCTTTAGCGACCCATTAGCAGATGGCCCCACCATACAGGAAAGTTCTACCGCAGCACTCAAAAACGGTATGCATACCGAACTACTCTTTCAGCAACTTAAAGATATTCGAAAAAGTGTCTCCATTCCATTAATCGTAATGGGTTATTTTAATCCTATGTTTCAATATGGCGTAGAGGCGTTTTGTAAAAAATGTCATGAAATTGGGATAGATGGGCTCATTATGCCAGACCTTCCTTTAGATGTCTATAAAGATGAATATGAGGCTATTTATAAAAAATATGGCTTGATCAATGTCTTTTTAATAACGCCACAAACGAGCGATGAACGTATTAAAGCTATTGATGAAGCGTCCGATGGCTTTATTTATATGGTGAGTTCAGCCAGCACAACTGGAGCAAAGCAAGGATTTTCGGATGATACTGAACAATACTTTGAAAGAATTGCAGGAATGAACCTAAATAACCCACAAATTGTTGGTTTTGGTATAAGTAATTCTGAAACTTTTGATCAGGCAACAAGGAAGGCCAAAGGCGCCATAATAGGTTCCGCTTTTATTAAGCACCTGACTAAAAATGGAACTGAAAACATTGGTGGTTTTGTGAAGGGAATTCGCTAAATTAGACTTCAAAACAAACCTAACTCCCTTTCATGAAGAAGTCATTCTTTTTACTTTTTTCAATTTCCTGTTTTTCGATTTTTCCTCAAGATTCCACGGCCATTAAATCTCATGTGGCGCATGCTATAAATGAACTTAAAGATTTTGTTTCCATCCCTAACGATGCTTTAAATGCCGATGATATCGATGACAACATCCTTTGGTTAAAAAAGAAGTTTGGGGAACGTGGCTTCAATACAGCAGAACTGGAAACAGACAACCTGCCCCTGTTTTTTGCTGCTTTACCTATGGAGGATTCCAAACCAACTATGCTTATTTATATGCATTTTGATGGACAGTCCGTAGATGCATCCAAATGGGACCAGCCAAATCCCTATACAACTGTTTTGAAAAAGCCAATTGAAAATGGTTTTGAAGCTATATCCTTTGAAGCTCTAGATGACGATATTAACTACGATTGGCGCCTTTTTGGTCGTTCAACTTCCGATGACAAAGGACCAATTGTCATGCTCTTAAATGCTATTGATCTGCTTAAAGAAGATGGAAAGGAAATTCCATTTAACCTTAAAGTGATTTTAGATAGTGAGGAAGAAAAAGGAAGCAAACCCTTGCCCAATGCGGTAAAACAATACGGGGAACTTTTAAAAGCTGATTTTCTGGTCATAAATGATGGTCCGGTTCATTCATCGGGTAATCCAACCGTGATTTATGGCTGCCGTGGCATTACATCCATGACCTTAACAACCCATGGCCCAGCAAAACCACAGCACAGTGGGCACTATGGTAATTACGCACCAAACCCTGGTTTTCAGTTGACCCAATTATTGGCAACCATGAAGGATAAAGATGGTAGGGTACTTATTCCCGGGTATTACGATGGTATTACCATAGATGATACCATAATGGAAGTTCTTAAGAGTGTACCGGACAATGACGCTGCCATATCTGAAAAACTACAGTTTAAATCAGCAGAAAAAGTTGGTGGTTTTTATCAAGAAGCACTACAATATCCTTCTTTAAACATTAGAGGTTTAAGCTCTGGATGGACAGGTAAAAAAGTACGTACCATTATTCCTGAAAGTGCAACGGCAGAACTCGACTTACGGTTGGTTCCCGAAAGTGATGGAACACGGTTGAAAAAGCTGGTCAAGGACCATATAAAAAAACAGGGATATGCTGTTTTAGATCATACTCCATCTAAAGAAGAGCGTATGGCACAGGATAATATCATTACCATAACCGAAGGAAGTGTTACGGATGCATTTCGAACAGACCTCAATAATCCTTACGGAGACTTTTTAGCCAAAACCCTTCAAGATACTTTTAAAAAAGATGTAGTCCGCATTCGAATTATGGGTGGTACCGTACCTATTGCTCCTTTTATCAATGAATTGCAAATGCCGGCCTTTATTGTTCCAATGGTAAATTCGGATAACAACCAACATAGTCCTAATGAGAATTTAAAAATTGGACAGTTGGCGTACGGGATAAAAGTGTTTTTCAATATTTTGAGCACTCCTTACCAACCAAATTGAACATGAAACATTTTCGCTCTATAAACTGCAATTAAAATCGATTAACCAGATTCAGCAGCTAATCACATTCCAAAAACTACATTTTAATCTAAAAAATCGGCTACTCAACTTACTTATAATGAAATAACTATGTAGGCAAACTATTTTTGACACAAACTAACCTACTACTTATTATCTATGAAATATAAGGCCATCGTCATTGACGACTCCACAATTCAATGTTTAGCTACAAGCGTATTAGTAAAAAATCATCCCCAATTAGAATTTGCAGGCAGTTATAGTGATCCTTATGAGGGCATAAAGACCATTTACGACAATAAAATCGATATTGTCTTTCTAGACGTTTTAATGGAAAAAGTTGATGCCTTTGAACTAATGGACAACGTTGAGATTAATTCAGCAATAATTTTAAATTCTACATGGAGCCGTTTTGCTGTAAAAGCATTTGAATATGGTGTAAATGATTTTTTGATAAAGCCCTTACCCAAAGCAAAGTTTTACAGATCGGTTGAAAAGGTCATCCAACAGATAGAATCTAAAAAAACCTTTGAGAAAAAAATTGAAACTTATTTTTTCTCTGAAACTTTGTCCAATTTAACGTAAAAAATTAGGCAGAATTCCTACTCGCATTAATATTACCATATAGAGACCGAGTCACTATTTTTTCATAGAGCTCTTTAAATTCGGAGTTCTGTGTTATATGGTACAATGCATTTTGCTGAATCACCAATAAAGGTAAGACTATCTTCTCACGAATCTTAACGGATTCACGTGATACCGCTTCGTCTTCCATGAGGATTTTATGTCCAGAAATTTCCAAAAGTAATTTTTTGGATAATTGATACTCATCATGCAAAATAGTCCAGAAGTCACCATATTCCTTATCATGCTTCATATAGCTGGTCAGCTCAAAGTTGGTCTTTGCCAACGACATCATACTGTTGTGCATTAATGCCCTAAAAAAAGGAACATCTTTGTAAAGCTTTTTTACCTCTTTTAGTCGACCCTGTTCCTTAAGCGTGGAAATAGCAGTTCCCAATCCAAAATAACCAGGTACGTTTTGTTTTAACTGGCTCCAAGAACCCACAAAAGAAATTGCCCTTAGATCTGATAGCTCCAACTGTTTCTTACTACCCCGTTTACCAGGTCTACTTCCAATATTTGCTTTGGTATAATACTTTAACGTACTGCGATGTTCCAAATAGGGAATGAATTTTTCATGCTTTTTTAAAGCGTCATACTTGGCAAAACTTAATTCGGACAATTCTTCTATCAACTTGCGTTGTGAAGTAGAAATCACATGCTCTTTTCCATATAGATTATTGCTCAAACCTGCCGTAAGCAATTGTTCCGAATTGTGAATGAACTGTACCTTTGTACCATAAGTACTGGTTATGGTCTGGCCCTGAATGGTAAGTTGTATTTCATGATTGGCAACATCTTTGGTCTGTGCTGCATAGAAACGGTGGGTTTTTCCACCGCCTCTAGCTGGTGGCCCTCCCCTACCATCAAAAAAAATGGCTTTTATATTGTTCTTTTTACAGACTTTGCTCAAAATTTCCTTGGTCTTTAAAATCGACCAATTGGCTTTAAGGTATCCACCATCTTTTGTACCATCCGAAAAACCGAGCATTATCGTGTGTGCATTTCCTCTATACTCCAAATGCTTTTGATATGTAGGATTATCGAATAACGTTTGCATCACTTCTTCCGCAGCATCCATACCTTTCATTGTTTCAAAAAGTGGTACAATGTCGAAAGTAATCTCATCTTGGTTCCAACCGCACCATCTAAACAATCCAAAAACGAACAATACAGAAAAAATGTCCTCTGAATTACTGATAATGTAACGATTGCAACCGTCTTCCCCATTGGTATCTTGAATACCTTTTAATTGTTTGATATTAGTAATGGTCTCTTTAACGATATCCTCCTCAAAATCGTCTGGATTCAGCGACACCTCTTTTTTAAGCAACCAATTTATTAATTCATCTTCCGACAACTCATCCAAGCCATTCTTTATAGCCCCGTGTTTTTTAAGTACAGATTCTACAACTTGGTAGTGCTTGCTATGATCCTGTCTTATATCTAATGTCGCAAAGTGCGTTTTAAAAATATGCACCTTATCCATAAATCTATTCAAATCATTGAGGTACAAGCTGTGATAATTGGTTGTTAAATCTTCCTTGATGCCATTTAGAACCGTTACTATCTCTGAATAACTGATAGTAAAGTTTACATCGAACATGGCGCGGTACAACTTATCGCTCAAATCGTTCAAGACTACTTGAAGTCCTTTAAAAGTCATCTTTTTTCGTAGTTCTTTCAACTCATTGTAATAGCATTTCATTAAAGTGAGCCGTAGTTCGTCTGCTACCTGCTTTGTGATTTTGGCCGTTACAAAAGGGTTTCCATCTCGATCCCCTCCCGGCCAAAAACCAAGTTTCATAATATCGTAGTTTGAGAAATCCTCATTGCCAATGTTGGTCTTTATATACTGAAAAAGTTCACCAATGGCATCATAATATTTATGCCTAAGAATGTAGATGATATTTTTTGCTTCGTCTAAAGGTGTTGGTTTTTTAAAGTTTATCAATGAGGTAAGACCCAGTTGTTGCATCGTGGTATCAATAGCATTGACCTTATTGTCATTGATCAACAACTGTAGTTCCGAAATAATGTTCAATATTGCGGGAGTGTAGAATTGTGTTGGGTGAGCTGTGAGTACTATTCGTGCGCTGAACGTAGACAACTTTTTCGCTATTTTGTCCCAGTTCTTGTCTTGCCCTACCATATCAAAATAATCTTTTATAGAAAGGGAGTTACTATATTGCTGTAATCTTGAAAATGCTGCATCCTCCACACTATCATAGAGCACCACCTGCCTTTCGACATATTGAATTATCTTGAACATGAAATCCAAACGCTCCCGTTCGCTTTTAAAATCAGTGTAGTTTTCAAAAAACTTTTCTAAAATATCTTGAGGGGTTTTACCAGCTTTCAGCCCTTTTTCGCACTGTTCAAGAAGCAACGGCACCAACATGGCAACATTCTGAATATTGCGATAGGGCAACGAAAGGAATAGACTGTTATAGATATTGAATTTATTGGTTATAGACTTTTTAAACTCATCCAGTCGTTTTTCTTGCAGTAAAGAGTTACTCATTGGAAAGGGTTTTAATGGTTTAGCTCAAAGCATCAAAGATCGTGATAAAACCTTAATATCCTACGCTATTTTAACTTCCTCACAATTTGAAGAAGTGTTAACCGAATCATAACAAAACATGTTTAGAAAAAATCCTTGTATTGCAGTACTCTATAATCAAACGTAGTAAAACTTGGATTGCTTTTTTTTAAGGCTTTATAATCTTCTAAACTCCCAACTGCACGGTTGGCTGCCCCGGATGGCGCAGTCAAGGATATCGTTTTTATGATTCGTTGGCTATTTGATTTTTCAGAAGTAATAGATAAGTCAAACCGATGTATTCGAGGTACCACTGCTGATACCACTTCCAATGGTATTCCATTTGCCTTTAATTGCTTCCGAAAGAAATATTCCGGTCCATTTTTACTATTACCACCAGTGAACAAGAGTGTTTTTATATTCGGATATTTTTTTAGGTATCCCAACAAATCCCGAAGCTGAACATTTTGCATTCCCAAATCAGAGGCATCTACTTTTTCCCGTTCGGCACGCGCTACAATATCACAGATGCCTATTTTACGCTTACGCAAAAAGTTTTTTCGCTGTTCAACGGCTTCATGGGTAGTTTCAAACTTGAGTCCCAATCCAAAAATCGTATCTAAAATTGGCCAAAGCTTACCATCTCTACTGCCGTAACAAAAATCAACATCACCTTCCTTCAACGTTTTTGTAGTGAATCTAGGTGGTGGTAAAGTACCTACAATAAGCTTTGTAGCCTCTGGAAAGAGAAAAGGCTCGTAAGGATGCGTATGGTCAAAGCGTTTTTGGTTCAAAGTCGAGACTACTATTCAATGCAATCAACCCAAACTTAACATTTATAACCTAAACCTATCTAATAAATACAGGCTGATTTTCTTTTAAAGTGTGTTCTGCACTAAAAACATAATCATCACGGTCAAAACCCTTTACATCATCAAGCGTTTTTGCCTTTGTATCCAAAATATAGCGCACCATGGAGCCTCTGGCCTTTTTTGCAAAGAAACTGATCACTTTTAATTTGTCGTTTTTCCAATCTTTAAAAATTGGGGCAATCACAGGAACTTTTAACTTTTTTTCATCTATAGCACCAAAATACTCATTGCTTGCTAAATTTATGAACAGTTCGCCATCTTCAAGTTCCGAATTCAGATGCGCGGTCAATTGGTCTTTCCAGAATTCGTAGAGATTCTTTTTGCGCCCTACTTTTAGTTGTATTCCCATTTCCAACCGGTAAGGCTGCATCAAATCCAAGGGTTTTAAAACTCCATATAGACCTGATAATATACGAAGTGTATTTTGAAGTTCTTCCAATTTTTCTTCGGGAATGGTATAGGCATCAAGCCCCTGATAGACATCGCCATTGAATGCATATACCGCAGGTCTTGCATTATCTACGGTAAACGGGATTGAAAATTGTTGGTTTCTCTCCCAGTTAAGCTGCGCCAAATTATCAGAAATGGACATTAGCTCTGATAGTGCCTTTGGTTTTTTCTTCGCCAATATCGTATTCAGTTTTTTGGATTGTTCCAAAAATTGCGGCTGACTGAATTTAGATGTTGGCATAGCCGTTTCATAATCTAACGACTTTGCTGGAGAGATTACAATTTTCATAAAAATTACTTTTACGTAAAAATAACTAGGAATTTGGTTTTTTCCACCATCCAACAAAAGGTGTTCTCAATATTTGGATTGCTAAAAACTATGGCTCGTTATGCTTTGCGTAACCCCGCCATTTTTCTATGCAATCGGCCATATCTTGGGGCAACTCGGAATCAAATCGCATAAACTTTCCCGTATTTGGATGTTCAAAACCCAAAGTCTTGGCATGCAATGCCTGTCTAGGTAAGATTTTAAATGCATTTTCTACAAACTGTTTGTATTTGGTAAAAGTCGTTCCCTTCAAAATCTTATCGCCCCCATAGCGTTCGTCGTTGAAAAGCGTGTGCCCTATATACTTCATGTGCACTCGAATCTGGTGGGTTCTTCCTGTTTCCAATTTGCAGGATACCAATGTAACATACCCCAGGCGTTCCACAACCTTATAATGCGTTATCGCTTCTTTCCCCTGGTCACCTTCCGGAAAGACCATCATTTGCAAACGGTTCTTTGGGTTTCTGGCAAGATGTCCTTCAACAGTTCCCTCATCATCGGCAACATTGCCCCAGACCAATGCCAGATATTCCCGCTCGCTGCTCTTGTCAAAAAACTGTTTTGCCAAATGGGTCATTGCCGCTTCAGTTTTGGCTATAACCAAAAGTCCAGACGTATCCTTATCGATTCGGTGTACCAATCCGGGTCGTTCAGAGCTATTATTCGGTAGATTATCAAAATGATGGACCAGAGCATTGATCAATGTTCCCGAATAATTTCCATGTCCGGGATGTACCACCATACCAGCAGGTTTATTGACCACCAAAAGAGCTTCGTCTTCGTGCACGATATCCAACGGAATCGCTTCAGGCGTCAATAGAAATTCGTAAGGAGGATGTTCGAACATGACTTTTACATCGTCCCCAGCCTTTACTTTATAATTCTGTTTGACGATGTTATCATTCACCCAAATATGACCTTGTTTGGCGGCTTGTTGAATCTTATTTCGGGTAGCATTTTCTATAAAGTTCATCAAGAACTTATCTACTCTAAGCGGTTCTTGCCCATTAGAAGCTGTAAATCTGTGATGTTCAAAAAGTTCGTCCTGAGAAAGTGCTTGGTTTTCCGGAGTATTCATGTCTAATTAGAATCTGCCTGTACACGTGCACTCCCCGTAATGGTCCCATTACCGCATACCAATTCTATTTTTGAGGTCTTGGGCAATTTATCGCCTGGTTTAAGATATTTACCTTTATGCTTCATACGGTAAACCATATCTTTTCCCAACTCATCTATATAGGTTACGCGCTGTACATCCAAACCTACGGCCCTAAGCATTGAAGTAGCATTTCTTTGGGTAACTTGAATGATATCTGGAACAGTAACTTTTTTATAGCCCGATGGGTTTACGGTAAAATATATTTTTCGATTGGATTTTACCTTGTTACCGGCCGGAGGGTTCTGTTCAAGAATCGAAAATCTCGGATATTCCGGATTGTAATTGGAAGAATCCAACACCTGATAGCGCAGCCCTTCTTGTTCCACTACTTTGCGCATTTCCATAACCGACATCTTTGAAAAATCTGGAACTTCAACAAATTCTCCATGATTGGTAGAACCCTTGAGCCATTTCAATGCCAAAAAACAGAGCACTACCACAGCAACCAACGCCAATCCCAACTGAATCAAGAAAACTTTACTCTTTAAAAAGCTTAAAAAATGTTTCATGCTTATTTCCTTATCCAAGCAAATATAGGAAAGACAGTCCTTTTTTCTTTACTTTGACACTTTGATATTCGACAAGCTGATGAAAAAAAATATCGCCATCATCATGGGTGGCTATTCAAGTGAACGTGATATTTCAATAAAGAGCGGTACCGTGGTCCATTCATATTTGGACAGAAATCTTTATAACCCTTACCGGATTCTTATCTCCAATGATGAATGGATATGTCTGGATGACAATGATGAACGATTTCCCGTTGACAGGTCAGATTTTAGTGTATTTATTTCTGGTAAAAAGATCAATTTTGATTGTGTTTTCAATGCGATTCACGGCACTCCAGGAGAGGACGGTTTAATGCAGGCGTATTTTGAATTGTTGCACATACCTCAAACGGCATGTGAGCATTACCAAGCGGCGCTCACGTTTAACAAAAGAGATCTATTGAGTACGCTCAAACCGTATGGAATCCTTTGTGCTGAATCGTATTACTTGAATCTTGGCGATACCATAGACGAGGAAAAAATCATAAAAAAAGTGGGACTTCCCTGTTTTGTAAAAGCCAATAGGGCCGGGAGTAGTTATGGCATATCCAAGGTCCACAAAAAAGAAGATTTAAATATAGCTATTGAAAAAGCCTTTGCCGAAGACAATGAAGTTATCATAGAATCTTTTTTAGATGGAACCGAAGTATCTGTTGGAGTAATTACCTATAATGGCGAAGTAATCGTTCTGCCCATTACAGAAATAGTCACAGAAAATGATTTTTTTGATTATGAAGCCAAATACGAAGGAAAGTCAAATGAAATTACTCCAGCTCGTATATCTGAAACCCAGAAAAATAACGTGGACAAAAGAGCAAAATACATCTACACCGCTCTAGGTTTGAAAGGCTATACACGCAGTGAATTTATATTTATTGGGGACGAGCCTTATCTCTTGGAAGTAAATACCACACCTGGACTAACGGAAGAAAGTATTCTGCCCCAACAGGCGAAAAAGGCAGGAATACCATTAAAAGACTTGTTTGGCAGTGCCATAGAAAACGCATTACGATAGAAAACCCTTATTTTTAGATAAATTCCAGTTTTATGAGACGTGCTATTTTTCCAGGTTCTTTTGATCCACTAACACTTGGACATTCTGATATCATAAAAAGAGGGATAACGTTATTTGATGAACTGATCATTTCAATTGGCATAAATGCCGATAAAAAATATATGTTTTCCCTAGAGGAACGAACCCAATTCATAAAAGAAGCTTTCAAGGATGAACCAAAAATTAAAGTGGTTACCTATGAAGGCTTAACGGTCGACTTTTGTAAAAAGGTAAATGCTGATTTCATTTTAAGAGGACTGAGAAACCCAGCGGATTTTGAATTTGAAAAGGCCATTGCCCATACCAATAGAAAACTTTCAGAAATTGAAACTGTTTTCTTATTGACATCTTCGGGAAAATCATACATCAGTTCTTCTATAGTGAGAGAAGTCATTAGAAATGGCGGTGATTACACCAGTTTGGTTCCAGATACTGTTGTAGTAAAACCGTAAATTACCTACTCCAACATAACTAATTTCTTAAAAAATCCTTGATTTCTGCTTTGGTGAACACATAGTAGATACATGCTTTCCCTCTAGAAACAACAGATTTTAGCGTATTCACAACAATAAATAATTCAAAAGAGCGAATACTTATATTTTAGTGTGAAATTTCTTATACGCCCCAACATCTTAACCTAACCCCGCGCATTGAAAACAATCGAAAAGACCCATACACAATATCTTTTAAAGCAATTGCCAAAAGCTACTGTTTTAGTGGGTAAAAACCATGAGGTCATTGATTTTTCAGATTCTTGGTTGGCCATTTTCAACTTGAAAGCCAAAGATGCTGTGGGAGCTTCTATTTTTCAACTTATTCTTGACGACAATACCGAATCTCATGAGCAATTGAAGGATTGTCTGTTAAAAAATAGAACAACTACGCTACGGCACAAAAAAGAAAATACACAGTGGCTGGAAAGTGCATTTGCCCCATGGTTTGATGAAAAGGAAAATATTCTTGGAACCATAATACAGACAACTGATATAAGTGGGGAGGTTGAAAAGGAACTGGAGCTTGAAAGAATAAAGACCATGCTCCAAGCTAAATCTGAAATAGCAAAAGTTGGTAGCTGGGAGTATACACTTGAAACAGAGAAACTTGTTTGGTGCGATGTTACCAAAAGGATGCACCATGTTGATGAAGATTTTGAACCCTCTGTAAATGAAGGTATTGAATTTTACAAACAAGGTTACAGCAGGAATAAGATTTCCATGTTATTTCATAATGCACTTCAAAATGGAATTGCTTTCAACGAAAGACTTATCATTCAGACCGCAACAGGAGAAGAGAGATGGGTCATGGCAGGTGGAAAACCAATCTATGAACATGGAAAAATCACCAAATTGCTTGGAACTTTTCAGGATATTCATGATCAAGTGATTGCGGAAACAAAAATCAAAGAGAGTAAACAACTGCTCACCACACTGATTGAAAATCTTCCGATAAATGTCTTTTTAAAAGACAAGGAATCCAGAAAAATTCTTGTAAACCGCTCAGAATGTGAATACATAGGAGCAAATGCAGATGAGATATTAGGAAAAACGGACTTTGATTTTTACGATGAGAAAGTTGCCCAGATTTCAAGGGATGAAGATCTTGAAGTAATGCGAACCTTTAAATCCATCTTAGGCAAAGAGACTATATGCGTTAAGAAGGATGGTACTACCACAAACTTTCTAACCTCTAAAATCCCACTTATCAATTTAGAAGGACAGGCTTATGGTATTATTGGGATGAGCATGGACATTACCCATATAAAGCAAAAGGAGGATGAGTTAAGGAATCTGATCAGTATAACTGCCGTACAAAATAAAAAACTTGTCAATTTTGCCCATATCGTTTCCCATAATCTAAGATCGCACACTGCAAATTTTTCAATGCTCTTGGATTTTTTGGTCAAGGAAAAAGATGAAAAGGAGAAAGAACGAATCATGAAGATGTTGTTACATGCTTCCGACAACTTATTGGAGACACTCGAAAACTTAAATGAAGTAGTAGAAATAAGTACTAATATCAACCTAGACAAAAAATCTTTAAATCTTAACGAAAGTGTCATCAAGGTCCAACAGAACCTTTCAGCGCTTTTGCACAACAATACGGTAAAGGTCATAAACAATGTTCCCAAGGATACCAATGTAATGTGTGTTCCAGCATATTTGGAAAGTATCATTCTAAATTTACTTACCAATGCGGTCAAATACAAAGACCCCAATAGAAAACCAAAAATTGAATTACGTGCAGAAAAACAGGATAAAGGTGTATTGTTCCGTATTTCTGATAATGGTTTGGGAATAGACTTAACAAGATATGGAGGTAAAATATTTGGTATGTACAAAACATTCCATAACAACAAAGATGCACGGGGACTAGGCCTTTATATCATAAAGAATCAAATTGAAGCCATAGGGGGGCATATATCCTTAAAAAGTGAAGTTGGCAAGGGCACTACTTTCAATATTTTTTTCAATGAATAAAGTTAACAGCATATACATCATAGATGATGACCCCATAACTATTTTTGGCATTAAAAAAATGCTAAAGACAACAGCTGTATGCAATGATATTCAGGCTTTTGAGAATGGGAAAGTTGCCATAGACGATTTAAGAAAGAGAATACGGGAAGGCACACGCTTACCAGAAGTAATCTTTTTGGATATTAATATGCCCATTATGGATGGATGGGAATTCTTGGATGAATTTATCGCTTTGGAACTAAAAGAAAAGGTTATTATCAATGTCATTACTTCTTCCATAGATCAATATGATTATCAAAAATGGAACGATTTTAGACTAAGCTGCAAACACTATCTAAATTTTAAGAACAAGCCTATCTATAAAATCGAACCTACCGACTTGGATAGGTTCAATATGGTATCTTAAACCATTTTATTACTTATTTTTACAATTCTGAAGGTTTTCTGACAGTCTAATAAAATACGTTCCAAATGAAATACCTCATTATCATTTGTATTTTTCTTTTTTTCGCTTCCTGTGAAACCGCAACAGAAGATAAGATTGATTCTTACAAGACTTGTTTCGAAATATCCAATCAAACAGAGACACCTACCTACGAAGAGACAATCGCCTTTTATATAAAACTGGCTAAAGACTTTCCAGAAATAAACATACAGACCATTGGCATTACTGATAGTGGTTATCCCCTGCACATCGTCACATTTAATACCGATGGTGATTTTAATTTTGAAAATATCAGGGAAGAAAATGCGGTCATTCTTATTAACAATGGTATTCATCCTGGAGAAAGTGACGGTATAGATGCCACCATGCTCCTTTACCGTGATTTGGCATTAAAAAAAATAGAACACCCTAAACAAACAATTCTCGTAACCATACCCATTTACAATATCGGAGGAGCGTTACAAAGAAATTCAACCACTAGAGTAAACCAGAATGGACCTTTGGAATATGGTTTTCGTGGAAATGCAAGAAACTATGATCTTAATAGGGACTTCATAAAAATGGACACGAAAAATGCCCAAACTTTTGCTAAAATATTCCATTTGGTAAAACCAGACATTTTTATTGATAACCATGTGAGCAACGGAGCTGATTATCAATATACTCTTACCCATTTATTTACGCAACATAACAAACTAGGTGGAGAAATGGGCAAATATCTTCATAGGGAATTTATGCCCAACGTGGAAGAATCTTTACGCCAAAAAAAATGGGATATTACTCCATATGTCAATGTGTTTAACCAACCTCCAGAAATGGGCTTTAACCAATTTATGGACCATCCCAGATATTCAACAGGCTACACAACATTATGGAATACTTTGGGCCTTATGGTAGAAACCCATATGCTAAAGCCTTACGACAAAAGGGTTGAAGGCACATATGAAGTAATGCAAAGTGTGATTTCCGTTACAGAAAAAAACCATGACGCAATAAAATCTGTTCGGAAAAGCTCATTGGAAAAAAGCTTGGAACTTTCACAATATCACTTTAACTGGCAAGTGGACACTACACAAAACACGATACTTAATTTCAAAGGATTTGAAGCTGAATTTATTGAAAGTGAAGTTACTGGGCTTACTAGGCTGAAGTACAATAAAAACAGGCCTTTCACCAAGAAAACCGTATATCACAATTACTTTTATCCAAAAGATACCGTTAAAGTTCCGTCTGCCTACATTATCAAAAAAGGTTGGCATAAGGTTATGGACAAGTTGAAAGCAAACAACATCCGATTCTCTGAAATTGAAGAAGACACAACACTGAATGTTAGTGCCTATGAAATCGTTGATTTTGAAACACGAAAATCACCTTATGAAGGACACTATCTGCATTCCAACACAAAAGTCAAAAAGAGTCAAGGCAGAGTTGCCTTTAGGGCCGGTGACTTCCTAATACCCACCGATCAACCCGGTATTAGATATATTTTGGAGACTTTAGAACCGTCAGCAGTAGATTCTTTCTTCAATTGGAATTTTTTTGATACCGTTCTACAACAAAAAGAAGGGTTTTCACCTTACGTTTTTGAGGATGTGGCACTACAAATGCTACAAAAGGATTCCACATTGCGGAATATGTTTACCACCAAAAAGAAACTGGACAAAGAATTCGCAGAAAATTGGTATGCTCAATTAGACTGGCTGTACCAAAGGTCAGAACATAAGGAGGAATCCTACCTGAACTACCCTGTGTACCGTATTGAAAAATAGTTGGAAATCAGAGTTAAGACTTCTCCTCAGCTGGCCAGTTTTCAAATAGAATCTTAATATTAAAATAGGAATTTTTCAAAGCCTTCTTTACTTTCTTTGGACCCTTCCATTTTACTTTTAAAATCCCCTCTTCTTTTTGCCCGGTCAATTCTCCGCTATACGTAGTGGACATTGCAAACCAATGTACTTGTTTTAATCTGTATTCACCATTTCTTCTGAAAATGTGGTAAGTAGTCCGTAAAAATTTATCGATTATCAAATCACGTACACCCGTTTCCTCTTCTACCTCCCTTATAGCTGCCTTTTCAATGGACTCTCCTTTGTCCACTTTTCCTTTTGGCAAGTCCCATTTATCATTTCTATAGATAAAAAGCACTTTGCCCTTGGGGTTGGTTACAAATCCACCACCAGCTACCACCACAGGTATTTTATGCATAAAAACATCAAGGATTTTTTCCTCATCGGGATGATAGATATAGGCTTCTTGAAGTCTACCTTTTGCTAAAGAATCAATAGCCATTACTATTGAATCACCATCCAGTGAAAATAAATTTCCATTGGAATTATCTTGCCGCTCATTTGTTAAAATCAGTGGGGACTCATTAACAAAAACTTTATACATTTGCGCAATGGTTTTAAACAAGGATACTGCAAAAAAAACTGCCGAACTATTGCTGCAAATTAATGCAATTAAGTTGGAACCAGAAAATCCTTTTACTTGGGCTTCTGGTTGGAAATCTCCTATTTATTGTGATAATAGAGTACTGCTTTCTTATCCAGATATAAGAAACTTTGTGCGGGAGGAAATGGCAAAACAAGTTGAAACGCTTTATGGAAGACCAGATGTTATTGCAGGTGTGGCAACGGGAGCTATTGGAGTTGGTGTACTGGTTGCAGAAGCGCTGGGCCTTCCCTTTATATATGTTAGGCCAGAGCCAAAATCCCACGGACGGCAAAATCAGATTGAAGGGTATTTGGAGGCCAATCAGAATGTGGTTGTTATAGAAGATTTGATAAGCACGGGCAAAAGTAGCCTGAATGCTGTCAAAGCTTTAAAAGAACAACAAGCCAATGTCAAGGGAATGATAGCAATATTTACGTATGGATTTCCCGTGGCCACAACAAATTTTGAAAAAGAACAGGTTTCCTTGCATACGCTCTCAGATTATGACCATCTGATCGAACAGGCTTCAGAAACAAATTATATAAAAGAATCTCAGCTACAAACCTTGTTGCAGTGGAAATCGAATCCACAGCAATGGAAATAATCCCAATATGCACATAGAAGTTCCAAAAAAGAAAGTATCCAAAAGCTCAAAAGAAGTTTTTGATTTTTTAACCGAAATCAAAAATTTTGAAATACTGATGCCGGATAATATAGATAAGTTTGAGGTTTTGGATGAGAAGACTTTTAAGTTTGCCCTAAAAGGAATGCCCGAAATCATTTTAAGACTTAAAGAGCAATTCCCAAACGAAAAAGTGATTCTTGGCGCCGCAAGTGACAAGTTACCGTTTACCTTGACAGGAAACATTGAATCTTTAGGTGAATCCGAAAGCGAAGTTGGGTTAAGTTTTGAAGGAGAGTTTAATGCCATGATGGCTATGATGATAAAAACACCCATCACTAATTTTATGCAAACACTCTCATCAAATTTGGATAAAATAAGCTAGTACAATAAGGTTACTTCCTTTAAACCAAACGTTTTAAGAATACTATCTTCCAATTCAACAATAAGTTTTCCATCTGTAGAAACCCCACGGATAAAACCCATAAATAAGGTATCCGTGGCATCTTTGAACGTGGAAGGCTTGTCTCTTCTGAACAACAGTCTCTCATATTGTGAAATCATTTCCGCATTTTTTTTCTTTTCCAGCTCCGAAAAGTAAAACTTGAAGCGTTCCAATATGTTATCCAATAACTCGTCCAAATCAAAAAACTTCCCGCTAATCGATTTCAAAGAGGCAACCTTATCAAGATTTTCAAAGGAAGTTTGATTCACATTCAGTCCTACTCCAATGATTGAATTTTTAATTGCTAGTCCTTTTAAAATATTTTCTATTAAAATACCGCAAATTTTAGAAGAACCTGACATAATGTCGTTGGGCCATTTTACTTTCAAATCTGGTATGGACAACCTATGTAAAACATCATAAATTGAAAGTGAGACACAAATGTTCAAAACGAACTGATTTGTAACTTGAAGAGATTTATATTTTTTCAACACACTAAAAGTCAAGTTCTTACCGTCATCAGATTGCCAAACAGTGCCCATTTGACCTCTCCCTTTTAATTGTTTTTTGGCAACTATCGTTGTGTAATCCCCTAAATTCGTAGTGAGTGACAAACGCTTTAAATGAAGGTTTGTAGAGTCCGTGGCATCAAGTTTGATTATTTGTGTGAGTGCTCCCAAAGTGGTATGTCCAATGATATGTTAAATTCTAGGGCTAAGAAAACAAAAAAAATATAACTTTGTAGAATCTAAAATTTTTGAATGCAGAAAACGAAAGCTAGCGCAGATGAATTGATTGCCTTAATATTACACGGGATAGAAGAAGTCAAAGGAGTTGACATAAATCTATTGGACCTTAGGGAAATTGAAAATACAGTTTGCGACTATTTTATTATCTGCAATGGTACTTCCAATACGCATGTAAACGCAATTGTTTCCTCTATTCAGAAAACCGTTAGCAAAGCCATCAAGGACAAACCATGGCATATAGAAGGTTCTGAAAATGCAGAATGGATTTTAATGGATTACGTTAATATAGTAGTGCATGTATTTCAAAAACACATTAGGGAATTCTACGATATAGAAGGACTTTGGGGTGATGCCAAAGTTACCATGGTGGAGAGTAGTTACAATTCTTAAAAAAAATGGCAAAAGAAAACAATTCCAGTACCCCAAAAAAACCTCGTTTTAGTTCCTGGTGGATTTATGGCGTAGTAATCGCTCTAATAATAGGTTTCCAATTTTTTGGAGGAAATAGTTTCTCCAGCACGGAGAAAACAACAACATCAGAACTACAAGAATATCTGCGTAACGGAGATATTTCCGAAATTTTGATCATTACCAATACCAGACAGGCCAAAGTGTTTCTAACTGAAGAAGCACTACAAAAAGATGTCCATAGAAATGTCGCGGATAAGCCCTTCAGTTTCTCTGCGGGTAAGATTCCTCAGTATAGTCTGGATTACGGTGATCTTCAAAATTTTGAAGATGAAATAAAAAGTATAAAGAAAGAGAACAATCTTGATACCATTGTCGATTTCGATACGGAATCGAATGTTTTAGGGGATTTGTTGCTTTCTTTGCTCCCCTTCGCTTTGATTATAGGGATATGGATTTATTTAATGCGAAGAATGTCCGGTGGGGCCGGTGGTGGCGCCGGAGGACAGATTTTCAATATTGGAAAATCAAAAGCAAAACTCTTCGATGAAAAAACAGATACCAGAACTTCTTTCAAAGACGTAGCTGGACTTGAAGGTGCAAAAGAAGAAGTAGAGGAAATCGTTGAATTCCTTAAAAATCCAGATAAATATACCTCTTTAGGAGGAAAAATACCCAAAGGAGCATTATTGGTAGGACCTCCGGGTACGGGTAAAACACTTTTGGCAAAAGCAGTTGCTGGTGAAGCAAAAGTTCCATTTTTCTCATTGTCAGGTTCAGATTTTGTGGAAATGTTCGTAGGTGTAGGTGCTTCAAGAGTACGTGACTTATTTAAACAAGCCAAGGATAAATCCCCAGCAATCATATTTATCGATGAAATTGACGCAATTGGTCGTGCAAGGGGAAAGAATAATTTTACCGGTTCCAACGACGAACGCGAAAACACATTGAACCAATTATTGACCGAAATGGATGGTTTTGGCACCAACACCAACGTCATTGTACTTGCAGCTACCAACAGGGCAGATGTCTTGGACAAAGCTTTAATGCGTGCAGGGCGTTTTGACCGCCAGATTTACGTAGACCTTCCAGATATACGGGAAAGAAAAGAAATTTTCGAGGTGCATTTGCGCCCAATAAAAACTGCAGAGACACTTGATCTGGAATTCTTGGCAAAGCAGACGCCAGGTTTTTCTGGAGCTGATATTGCCAACGTATGTAACGAAGCAGCATTAATAGCAGCCCGTAAAGAAAAGAAAGCGGTCAATAAACAAGATTTCTTGGATGCCGTAGACAGAATCGTAGGTGGTCTGGAGAAGAAAAACAAGATCATAACCGTAGAAGAAAAGAAAACCATCGCTTATCATGAAGCTGGACATGCCACGGTAAGTTGGATGTTGGAACATGCAGCGCCACTGGTCAAAGTTACCATAGTCCCAAGAGGACAGTCTTTAGGAGCAGCTTGGTACCTGCCCGAAGAACGACTTATTGTTCGCCCAGAGCAAATGTTGGATGAAATGTGTGCCACAATGGGCGGTAGAGCGGCCGAGCGGGTAATTTTCAATAAAATATCGACTGGAGCACTCAGCGATTTGGAAAAAGTAACCAAACAAGCAAGGGCCATGGTTACTATTTATGGCCTTAATGAGGAACTGGGTAATATTACGTATTATGATTCGTCCGGCAACAACGAATATGGTTTTACGAAACCGTATAGTGAGGAAACAGCCCAAAAGATTGACGAAGAGATATCCAAGATTATTGAAGAGCAATACCAACGTGCAATAAAATTATTGGCAGATAACAAGGATAAGCTTACAGAATTGGCGGATAGACTGTTGGAAAAAGAAGTAATCTTCAAAGACGATTTAGAAAAGATTTTTGGAAAAAGACCTTTTGAAAAAGAGGAATTGGAGCCAACAAAGTAATTCAATACGTTTTCAGGTAACATTTCAACAGGATTAGCGTTCTTTATAGTATAGATGGGAGTTTTTGATAAACTTTTTGGAGGAGGAAAAAAGGTTTCCAAGGAAACTATGGAAACCAGAGGGGACCATATGCCCGATTTAAAAATTCCCGTAGACGAAAAATTTACCATTTATTTCAAAAAAAACGGAGGGAAGTTTATCTACTGTGAAAACGAAGTGGAAATTTCAGATGCGTTAAAAAACATCATCTCAGAAAACAATTGGCAAAACCATCTTTTTCATACACTTGACGATCGTTTAGAAAACCGTTTTTCCTCGAAAAAAATAAAGTTTACCCAAGACCGTAGCCAAAGTGATATATTGTTCACTACCTGTGAGCATCTTATTGGGCATGACGGTTCAATTTTGGTATGTTCCAACCAAATCCAAGGAAAAAAGCTCAACGAGCTCCCTTCAAATCTTATTGTTTATGCAACCACAAGTCAATTGGTCGACTCGATCAGTGAAGCCTTAAAAGTCATTAAGGAAAGGTATAAAAATAATATTCCAGATAATATCACCACCCTAAAACATTTTGAATCCACCGCAGAAAACAAAAATGATTTCTTATCCTACGGTAGTGCTTCAAAAAATGTATATCTTTTATTGCTAGAAGACTACTGATTACATGAAAGAAATTCTTAGGCGCTCTATTACGGGGGTTATCTACGTGGTACTCCTCTTGGGAACTGTATTTTTAAATTCAGACGCTTTTGACTTCCTCTTCATGATATTTGGACTTGCATGCCTTCATGAATATAAGCGTACCGTACAATTAAAGGGCTATTATATTTTTATTGCCTATTTGGGGCTTTGGTGGGCCTTCATCTACCTCATCCACGATACCACATTGATTACGATACTAATGCTTTTGACCATAACGGTTGATGTAGCCCTACTTTTCTTCTTGTTCTCAAAGAAGCCAAGAGCATTTACCATTTTACAAAAATCCATTATTGCCGTATTCTATATTGGAGCGGGCTGTATTTTTTTGACCATGATTCCTTATAAACAAAATGACTTTGCCAAATTTTTGATTATGGGCATTTTTATTTTGATATGGGTAAACGATACTTTCGCCTATTTAGTAGGGAGAACTTTAGGGCGTACAAAACTATATTCTGCCGTTTCTCCAAAAAAAACCATTGAAGGTTCTTTGGGAGGTCTTATTTTTGCATTGGTAGCCGCATCCATTTTGGCAAAATATGAAACCTCACTGACCATTTACCAATGGTTTATCCTTGCTACGGTCATCGTTGTGGCAGGAGGTCTCGGAGATTTGTTGGAATCGAAATTTAAGCGTGTTGCTGGAATAAAGGATAGTGGCGCCATACTACCGGGACATGGTGGAATCTGGGATAGATTGGACAGCCTTGTATTTGCCGCCCCCTTTGCATATTTGATACTTAATCTATTTTCTTATGTTTCATAAAGAAGGTCAAAAAATAATCATTATCACGTTTTTTATCGTGGTCGCCATCATACTTGCTGCACACTTTTTTATTCCCATTGAATGGATACGGTTGCCGTTACAAATTGTGGCACTGGTCCTATTGATTTTAATCCTTCAATTCTTTAGAAATCCAAAAAGATACGTAACCCCAAACTTTGATGAAGTATTAGCTCCCGTAGATGGAAAAGTCGTGGTTATCGAAGAAGTCGAAGAACCAGAGTATTTTAAGGGCAAACGTAGACAAGTTTCCATATTTATGTCTCCTGTAAATGTACATGTCACACGTTATGCTGCCAGTGGCACAATAACCTATTCAAAGTACCATCCAGGTAAATATTTAGTGGCATGGCATCCAAAATCAAGTACCGAGAACGAACGTACTACAGTAGTGATACATACGCCAAAATTTGGTGAGATCGGTTACAGACAAATAGCAGGGGCACTTGCACGCCGTATTGTCAACTACGCCGAAGAAGGGGAACAAGTTGCCCAAGGAGAGGATGCCGGTTTTATTAAATTTGGTTCAAGGGTCGATTTGTTGCTGCCATTGGATTGTGATATCACGGTAAAACTTGGTCAAAAAGTGGTTGGGGCCAAAACCTGTATTGCTGCCATTAGAAGCAAAGATGACTGATGAAACCCTACATAAAAAATTTGAGGAAGCTGTAGCTTATGTAAATAGCTATGAGGAACCCTTGCCTGCAGATTTTTTATTGAAGTTGTATGCCTATTTTAAAATTGCCAATAGAAATTTTGGAAACCCTGGTAGTAAAACCCCATTAATAAACGCTTTTAAAGCAAATGCACTCATCCAAGCACAAAATATAGGTAGAGAGGAAGCCATGCAAAACTATATTGAGTTGGCAAATACGTTAAAGAAAAAATCTTAATCCTATCAACGTGGTGCTTTGTTCACTCATCCAGATATGAGAATCCTACCCTGTTTCTCTTCAAAAAAATAAGCTAAACCTCACGAAGCTATATCCGGTGCAACGTAACTCTTTTCAATATACGTAAAGTAAAGAGCTCCAACGATAGTGACCAAAAAATAAAGACCGACCAAATAACTTCCAAAAGACCAATACGCATCTAGACCAAACCAATCTCCGGTCGCATAAATCAAGATGAGTCCCGTAACCGACCTAAAAAGTTCTATCCAGATAGCATATAGCGCTTTATCCATCAATGTGGTATATCCATAAATTCCAATAAAAATATAGGCCCCAAATAAGAGTAGACCATTAAATCCTATTTCAGAATAATTAAAGAACATAAACAACATTAAACTTGTATTCGCCACCAATTGAAAAATGGAATATCCCTTTAATGCGTTTGAAACTTCTGGTCGATATTTCTCGAAATTATACACATCTTCAATGATTTTGATAGGGTATTTATGTTTAACATCCTTAGGTCTCCAACCTGTTGGCATAAACCAAATTCGACATTTATCCCAATAACTTTTAGTTCGCCATGCATCTTTCATTAATCGCCACAGATGTTGAAAGTTTATCAAAATAGGATTCCAGGTATTTGCTGGTTTTAATACGCCATATTGTGGCGGAACTTCATCCAATTCCTCTTGAAACGTACCGAACATCCTATCCCAAAAACTAAATATCTGTCCAAGGTTCTTGTCTACGTACTCAGGGTTAATGGCATGGTGTACCCTATGCTGGGAAGGTGTGATCATCACATACTCCAACCATCCTAATTTACCTATGTGCCTTGTATGGTACCAGAACTGCGCAAACAAATGGATAGGCGCCAAAATAGCAATAACCTTGTGTGGTACGCCCAATAAAGCAGCTGGAATAAGAAGTAGGGAAAAATATCCTAACAAGTTGGAAATGGATTGGCGCAGCGCGCAGGCCAAGTTAAATTCTTCACTACTATGGTGTATGACATGTTGATTCCAAAAAAAATTGATATGATGGCTTAAACGATGGTTCCAATAGCCTGCAAAATCCAAGGTCAAGAATGCGATTACCCATACTAACCAAGTAGCCTTTATTTCAGTTAATGCCAAATGCTCCAACAAAAATGGGTATGTAACGATTATGATTCCAATACCAAGGGAATCTTTCACAACATTGGTAAGCCCCGAACTTAAACTACTTACGGTATCCATAACATTGTGCATCTGCTTTTTCACAAAATGTCCGTACAGAACCTCAAAAAGTACTAATCCAATAAAAAACGGCGTGGCATACAACAATGCCGTAGCATATGTTTCCATGGCTTAAAAAAATAGTTAATACGTTTATGGGGTTAAAAATCTGTTCTCAATTTACTCCAAATTTTTGAATAACCTAATATCGCCCGCTGCGGTTAAATCTGGAATGTGCTCAGAACGAGGGATACAGACCATACTTTTTGGAAATTCCCTAATAAGATTCGCCACTGCTTTTGGAAGCTCTTTTTCGCTCCTGACCATATCTAAAGGACAATTTTCGAGAAATGGATATACCTGTTCTCCAGAAAAACTGAAAATATTCATACTTACCCTAAGCTCATTGGTTTCGTCTTTATATTTTTCAATTTCCCCTAATTTTGGCTTTTCAATGATTCCTTGTAAAAAACCATCTGAAGAAATATCCATTACGGCAAACTTCAATATACGCTCATCGGTAAATTCGAATCCGGAACTACCATAACTGATCAAGGCATTGGGCGCATTTCTATCTGCCTTCAAATCTTTCAATGCACCAACAGAATATAGGTTATCGCCATTACAGACCGTAAAGCAACCTTCTTTTAGTTCAGGATATTGGTCCAAGCACTGCTGAAGCGCATCTGCCGTACCCAAAGGTTTTTCTCTTCCTTCAGGAATGTATTGAATGGCAAAGTGAACACTCAAATCAAACGAGAAATAATCTGCATTCACCAAATCATGGAAAGCCTTGTTCTCCGGTGAAGTTATAAGGAATATTTTTTTGTATCCGGCATTGACAGCATTTTCTATCAAATAGTATAAAAATGGTCTATTATTTTTACCTACAGGGATAAGGCTTTTATGATGGGCAGCAGCAATTTTTTTTGTGCTCTCATCTAGCGTTGTGCTTTCAAGACTTCTTTTCATTCGGGAAGAAGCTCCTCCTACCATAATGATCAGACTTTCATTTTTCATGTTTATATGGTTATAAGTTTGACTTCATAAGCTGCTACTGCTCCAGCATCTAAAAATGCTTGCTTCACAACATTTTTACTGGTATCATCGACTATTGCAACCATGCAGCCACCGCCACCTGAGCCAATAATCTTTGCACCAAATGCTCCGGATTTCCTCGCTGCATCCATCATTTCAATCATGTCTAAAGGTGTATTCCGTATTTGATTTTGGAGTATTGCTTGATGATTGTTCATTAGTTCACCGAGCAGTTTTAAATCAGGCTTAGTGTTTTGTAGTATTCTTTTCGCTTGTAATGTAATGTCATAGTTATGGATAGCTGCAAACCAATGTTCACGATATTTATTGGGTACAACAGTTTTACAATTTTGATAATCATCTAAAGTAGCTTTTTCCATACTAAATTTTGGATTTACATTCTTTACAGCAGCAACAGCTTTTTCCGCATATGACCTAGCATTTTTGAGAACACTTAGTGTTTTTTTCGATATGCCCGATTCCGCAACGATGAGCTTACCTAAACCTCCAACAAGTCGTTCCGTCTTTCCTATTTTCGTATCTATATGGAGTAGTCCACCTTGTGCAATAGTAAACATATCCATCAAACCACCAGGTTGTCCAAAGAATTGCACTTCGGCTTTATAGGCCCATTTTCCTACTTGGATATCATCAATTTCACCAATATATTCTTGGGTTTTACTCAAAAAGCGTATCCAAGCCACTACAATAGCCGAAGAACTGGATAATCCTGCATTAATTGGAATATTACCCGAAATCTCAATATCATATCCTGAAATGAAATCAAACCCTTCTTTTTTTAGAATAGCCATTGACGACCTGTAATAGTCGTTCTTTTTAATTGCAATTAAATCATCATCCAAAGAAATAGAAATTGTTGATTTTAAATCCAACAACTTTATATGGAACATTCTTTGTGAATTCGGTGCTGCGCTTAAATGAATAAATCGATTAATGGTCCCAGCAATCACCGGTAGCCCTAAATAATCTTGATGGTCTCCAAAAAAACAGATACGTGCGGGAACTTTTACGTGAACCATACAGCGTTTAACTTATGATAGCCAAAGGTGCTGTAGTTTTCCAATTTCCCCTTGTAAAATCTGGGAATTCTTGTGGTTTGCCACCATTTGCCACAGAACGCTCACTTAAAGGCGCTATGGAACTCCAAAAACAGCCTTCATAAACATTTTGATCTAGTGAAAGTCCTTTTTGTAGGCATTCCACAATACGGTACACCATGATGCCATCCATACCGCCATGCCCACTTCCCTTTGCAGCCTTATTGAGTCGAGTGTAGAGCGGATGATCATACTTTTCGTAAAGTACTTGTAGTTGTTCGCCCTGCACCCACGAATGATGGTCTTTCGTTATCCCTTCTACTCCACCCTCCAGTGCTACTCTAGTTGGATATCCTGCCAGTGTACCCTTTGTACCTTGAAGAAGGTTTAGACGTGAATAAGGTCGTGGGCTTGTCTCATCCCATTGCACCATAATGGTTCTCCCCAAGTTGGTTTTGATGATTGAAGTATTTAAATCGCCTCCTTGAAAATCGAGCTGATTCCATTTATGATTGATGGGGTAATTTTTTTGTGCATAAGTAGCTCTACCCAATGAAGGCGTTGAAAAAGAAACCAGACTTTTAAAAGTATCCTCACTTCTTGCCAGATTCATATACTGTGCAACAGGACCTAGGCCATGGGTCGGATACAAGTTCCCGTTACGGTTTGCATAATGGTGGGTTCGCCAAGAACCTGTGCCCCGCTCCTGCTCTTCCATTTGCCAGCGCAATTCATGGACATACGCGGCTTCGCCATGCAAAATTTCGCCCACAATACCTTGTCGGCACATATTCAGAAACATGAGCTCATCCCTACTGTAGTTTACATTTTCGAGCATCATACAATGCTTTTGGGTTCGTTCACTGGCATCAACAATAGCCCACATTTCTTCTATCGTTACGGCAATGGGCACTTCAACAAAGGCATGTGCTCCTTGGTTCATCGCTTCAATGGCCATAGGTGCATGATTTTTCCAATTTGTAGCAATAAAGACAACATCTGGTTTCACTTCTGATAACATTTGCTTCCAAACTTCTTCGTCTCCAGAGTATTGTTTGATATTTTTATGCCTATCGGGTGTGGATACTTCTCTGACCCAACCTACTTTTTGCTTGACCAAATCCTCATAGACATCACAAATAGCAACTACTTCAGTATTTGGTAATGCCGCCAAAAATTTTAAATGATCTCCTCCACGTGCGCCTACACCAATAAAAGCAGCTTTCACATTTTCTAATTTTGGAGCAGCGTATCCACCCATATATTTTGATTGAGAAGGTCGCTCGCTATTAGCTCTTAAATAACCGGGCACTATGGAGACTGCCGCAGCTGATAGTGAAGTTTTCTTTAAGAAATTACGTCTATTTAGGTTTTTCATTTTGGTCTGGTCAGTTGTTTTTTTAGTCGCAAACAATTAATCATACATAATTGCTTGCATCTATTTTAACGATTAGGGATTTGCTCACTGGTGTATAACTCTTGTCTGCATACAAATCATTGGGAATCAAAACATTGGTCTCTGGAAAATAGGCGCAAAGATTTCCGGAAGGAATATCATACGGAATAATCTTAAACTGCTCCGCTCTGCGTTTTTTGTTGGAATAATTACTGGTCAAATCCACCACTTGTTCAGCTTTTAGCTGTAAACTTGCCATATCTTTTGGGTTCATGAAGATTACCCTCCGCTCTCCGTAAATACCTCTGTATCTATCGTTCATGCCATAAATAGTTGTGTTGAACTGATCATGGCTACGAACCGTCATTAAGATAAACTCACCTGTTTTTAAATCATGTTGAGGAAGTTTACAAACAGAAAATTGTGCTTTTCCACTAGGTAATCTTGAAAAGTCCGCTTCTCTAACATTATTGGGCAAGTAAAATCCCGAGCCTTCAGATTTTATAGAATAATTCTGATACCCCACCAATACTTGGGAAATTTTTTCCCGTAGCAAGTCATAATCTTCGCCTAGGGTCTTCCAATCTATAGAAGTCTCAGCACCAAAATAGGCACTGGCAATATTTGCTACAATTTCTGGTTCGCTCATTAGGTGTTCACTGGCAGGTTTTAACCTACCTTGACTTTGATGCACCTTGCCCATACTATTTTCAACAGTCACAAAACGTTCTTTGTCCATTTCCGATCTTCCCAGCGTAGGCAAAATTAATGCGGTTTTACCTGCAGTAAGATGCGTACGATTGAGTTTTGTACTCACTGAAACCGTTAAATCACAATTCTGAAATGCTGTCGCGGTATACTCGGTATCCGAAGCTGCTGAAACAAGATTTCCTCCTAAAGCAATAAATACCTTGGCCTTGCCCTCATACATTGCCTTTATGCCCTTAACCGTATCGAAACCTTCTTTTTCTGGAGGGTCAAAATCGAAAGCTTCTTTAAGGGATTTATTCAAAGATTTTGAAACATAATGCATAATACCCACACTACGGTCACCCTGTACATTACTATGCCCTCTGACGGGACAGGTTCCTGCTCCTTCTTTGCCAAGACTCCCTTTTAATAGCAAGAGGTTTACGCACTCCTTAATGTTCTCCACACCGTTTTTATGCTGTGTCAATCCCATGGCCCAGCAAATAATGATCTTTGATTTTTTAGCTAAAAGTGCCACAGTTTCGTCAACATAGCTAGAATCAACTCCACATAAATCCAGTAATTCGTCTTCACTGTACTGTTGTAAATCATCTAAAAGTGATTGATAGCCATTAGTCTTTTCATTTATAAATTCGTGGTCAAAAACTTTTTCACCCTTTTCTTCTAATACTACCAAGCGTTTCATAATGAGCTTGAGCAACGAAACATCTTGATTGATTTTTACCTGTAAAAAAACATCGGTCAACTGGGTACCATTCCCTAAGATTCCGTTGACCTGTTGTGGATTTTTAAAACGGCTGAGTCCACTTTCCATAAGTGGATTGATTGTAATGATCTTACCTCCATTTTCTTTGCACTTTTGTAATGCAGAGAGCATTCTGGGGTGGTTGGTGCCAGGGTTTTGCCCCATGATCATTACTACTTCTGCACTGTAAAAATCCTCTAGCAATACAGAGCCTTTTCCAATACCTAAAGTTTCTGAAAGTGCCACTCCACTGGATTCATGGCACATATTGGAGCAATCGGGCATATTATTAGTGCCAAAAGCACGTGAAAATAGGCCATATAGAAATGCCGCTTCGTTGCTAGAACGCCCAGAAGTGTAAAAAATAGCTTCGTCTGGAGAGTTTAAGCGATGTAAATGCTGTGAAATAACCTGAAATGCATCCGACCAAGAAATTGGTTCGTAATGAACAGCACCGGGTTTTAGGATGAAAGGTTCTGTAATGCGTCCACTTTTCCCGATTTGATAATCGCTCCAAGTTGAGATTTCTTCCACGGAAAACTTCTTGAAAAAATCCCTGTCCACGCGTTCAAAAGTGGTTTCCTCCGCTATTGCTTTGGCACCATTTTCACAATACTCTCCTAGTTTTGAAGGGGTTTCCGGGTCGGGCCAAGCACATCCAGGACAATCAAAGCCTTCTTTTTGGTTCATATGGGAAAGCGTCTTCAACGACCTGAACAACCCGGACTCTTTACTCACATGTTCCAAGGCGGCTTTTATTCCCGGCACACCAGCAGCGTAGTCCTTAGGTTCGGTAACTTTTAGGTTTGAGAATTCAATAGTTCCCGTAACGGAGATGTTTCTTTTTTTTGGGCTTCCCATAGTGTAGCTAAATTCTCGTGTATCCAACTACAAGTTAAGGCTTGAAACCAGAAAAATCTATAGCATTGGGAAATTTATTTTAATCTGCGGATTTGTAGATAAACTCAACGATTCGGTCAGCATTTATAAAACCTTGCCCGTGGGTCGCATCCCATTCTTTGGATAAATTCATTTTTTGGGTCTGTTCCAGAGAGTTACCTTCAGACCTAGCTTTTACGATGCGTTCTCTCAATTTAGCTATAACATCTTGATAGATTTGCAAATCATTCTTTGATGCTACTGCCCCATGACCCGGTATTATTTTGGTCTCATCGTCTATCATGCCCAAAGCCATGGTAACATTGCTTATTAATCCATCAATATCCCCTCCAGAGTTCAAATCGATGTAAGGGTAACGCCCCACAAAAAAATTATCGCCCATATGCAGTACATTATCTTCCGGAAAATAGTAGTACGAATCTCCATCCGTGTGTGCATCGTTTACATGCATGGCATACATTGTATTGCCATTGTCTAAATGTAAAGTCATTTTATCGTTGAACGTGATAACGGGTAAAGCAGCTCTTGGTGATGGTTCAACAACTCTACCGCCGCCACGGTCTTGTTTTGTGGACATTCTTTTGCGAACATTTTCATGGGCAATGACCAAAGCTCCCTGATTCGCCAGATTTTCGTTACCACCAGTGTGATCACCATGCCAGTGTGTATTCAATACCCATTTTACGGGTTTATCCGTTAAAGTTTTTATATGTGCAAGTATCTTTGCGGTCAACGGGGCAAATTGGTCATCAATAACATATGCATTTTCTTTTCCTACGACCAATCCAATATTTCCGCCCGCACCGAACAGCACATAAATATTGTCCGACAACTTTTCTGAAGTGATTTCAACTTTGCTCCAATCACGCTGACCATATGCCAAAAAGGATATGAGAACAGCTATTACTAAGACGGTTTTTTTCATTTTTTAATTTGAAGGTTACACTTTAGTAAGTTACGGTTTTGGGACAAAACCTTACACGAACAGTAAAACTAGCGTAACCACAAGACCTGCGGCTGTAAAAAGAAGTCCTTTTTTGAAAATCGTCGTCTTGGGCAAAAACATCCAAAATGAAGAAACAACAAAAAACAACAAGGCCAATCCAAAGAAAATATTCAAAAAATACAATGGGTCGGCCGATTTAGCCTTGTGTAAATGGGCCATCTTATCAAGTACATAGGGCAACTTCTTTAAGGTGTACTCTACCTGTCCTGTCTCTATATTATAGGTACCTTGCTTAAAAGTTGCGATTTTCCCATCCGTAGTGGTAAACTTTAGACGCTTAATCTTTACTTCAGAACCCACTTGGGTCGCATTCAATCCTGCTTTAAGTTGCTTTTCATAATGGTATTCCTTTTTAAGAAAATCAGTATCCCTAAAAATAAGTACTATGCCACTAAGGGCATAGACAGCCATAATACCGGCCAGAAAAAAACCCAAATATCTATGATAGGTTCGTATTCTATTTGAAAAATCGCGTTGCTTGGACATTATTTAGAATGATTTTAAAAGCACGCAATTTGCAACATTTTGTTGTATTCAGGAAAAAAAATAAAACTAAATGGACAAGATTAACACTCTACGTCCATCGCTCTTGTTTTTGGCCGGGCAAATGATGAAGAGTGATCTCAATATTGATTCTCGACCAAATCAAGATAAACTTGCCAAACTCTTTTCCAAAGTTTCAATTTTAGCTTCAGCATCGGCTACTTTCTTTTTTTCCATACTCACAACTTTTTCCGGCGCATTATTTACAAACCGCTCATTGCTAAGTTTCTTTTGTACGGATTGCAGAAAGCCCTTGGTGTATTTAAGCTCTTCTGTAATTTTCTTAATTTCAGCGTCAATATCGATTGTTCCTCCAATGGGAATAAAATATTCGTTGCTCTTCACTCTAAAACTAAGTGCCCCGTCCAAACTTTTATCTACAATTTCCATTGAAGAGAGGTTGCCCAATTTTGAAATAATCGCGTCCATTCTATCGTCTGTTCCCTCACTATTTAAAATATATAGTTGCAAAGCATCTTTCTGGGGAATATTCTTCTCTTTGCGAATGGTACGAATACCAGAAATCACATCTGCGGCAAAATCAAAATCTTTAATTAACGTAGCATCTACATCCCCAACTTTTGGCCAGTTTGAAACAATCAATGCTTGCTCTGGTGTTCTCTGGTCGATATGTTGCCATACTTCTTCTGTTAAAAATGGCATAAATGGATGAAGTAATTTCAGGTTTTCTTCAAACAAGTGGATTACGGCATCATACGTGGTTTTATCAATGGGTTGCTGATATGCCGGCTTAACAATTTCCAATAGCCAGGAACAGAAATCATCCCATACCAATTTGTATATCGCCATCAGTGCATCCGAAATGCGGTATTTTGAAAAGTGGTCTTCAATCTCCGCTAGGGTCTGATTAAGCTTAGCAGAATACCAGTCAATTCCAATTTTTGCTGCTTCAGGTTGCTGTAAATCGGCAACTTCCCATCCTTTAACCAGTCTAAAGGCGTTCCATATTTTATTGGAGAAGTTTTTCCCCTGCTGACAAAGTGCCTCATCGAACATTAAATCGTTTCCTGCCGCAGAACTCAATAAAAGTCCTACGCGAACCCCATCGGCTCCAAACTCCTCAATCAACTTTAAAGCATCCGGTGAATTACCTAGTTGCTTGGACATTTTTCGGCGTTGTTTATCCCTGACCAACCCTGTAAAATAAACATTTTCAAAAGGTTGTTTCCCACGATATTCATATCCGGCAACAATCATTCGTGCTACCCAAAAAAAGAGAATATCCGGTGCGGTTACCAAATCGCTAGTGGGGTAATAGTAGTTTACTTCTTCGTTTTCGGGGTCTAAAATACCTCCAAAAACACTCATAGGCCATAACCAGGATGAAAACCAAGTATCCAATACATCGGGGTCTTGGCGTAAATCGGATGCTTGGATGTCTGGATTCTTTGACCTTGCCATTTCAAGGGCTTCGTCCTTGGTTTCGGCCACTACAAAATCTTCCTTGCCATCACCATAATAGTATGCAGGTATCTGTTGTCCCCACCATAACTGACGAGAAATGTTCCAATCTCTAATGTTTTCCATCCAGTGGCGGTAGGTATTCACAAACTTTTTAGGGTATAGTTTAACATCACCTGTTTTTAAAACACTCTCCAGAGCTGGTTTTGCCAAATCTTCCATTTTAAGAAACCATTGGTCAGACAATCTGGGTTCAATAACCGCCTTTGTGCGTTCTGACGTGCCTACTTTATTAAGGTGTTGTTCTGTTTTTACCAAAAATCCGTTCTCTTCAAGTTCTTTTGAGATTTCTTTACGAACTACAAAACGGTCTTTTCCTTGGTAATGGAGACCATAGGAATTAAGCGTTGCATCATCATTAAAGATATCAACAACCTCCAAATTATGTTTATCTCCTAGGTTTTTGTCATTTTCATCGTGTGCCGGGGTTACCTTTAAGCAACCCGTACCAAACTCAATATCAACATAATCATCTTCGATAATTGGAATAACCCGATTACAAATAGGAACAATGGCTTTTTTTCCTTTCAAATGACGGTATCGCTCATCGTTTGGATTGATACAAATGGCGGTATCCCCTAAAATTGTTTCAGGTCTAGTGGTCGCTATGGTCACTTTTTCGTCTGATCCTTCAATCTGATAAGACAAATAATAGAGTGTTCCTTGCCTTTCTTCATAAATAACCTCTTCATCCGACAATGTTGTTTTGGCCTCTGGGTCCCAATTCACCATTCGAAAACCCCTGTAAATCTTCTCTTTTTTATATAAATCGACAAAGACTTTGATGACCGAAGCTGACATATCGTCATCCATTGTAAACTTGGTTCGATCCCAGTCGCAAGAACAGCCCAATTTCTTTAGTTGCTGAAGAATTACACCACCATATTCGTTTGTCCAATCCCAGGCATGCTTTAAAAATTCTGTTCTGGACAAATCTGGTTTTGCAATACCTTCACTTTTAAGTTTGGCCACAACTTTTGCTTCAGTAGCTATTGACGCATGGTCCATACCGGGAACCCAACAGGCATTCTTTCCCAATAGTCTGGCCCTTCGGATAAGCACATCTTGTATTGTATTGTTGAGCATATGCCCCATATGTAGCACCCCGGTAACATTTGGAGGGGGTATTACGATGCTGTAAGGCTCTCTATCATCTGGTTTTGAGCTAAAAAAATCATGCTTCATCCAGTAAGAATACCAGTGTTCCTCTACCCTATTTGGGTCATATTTTGATGGAATTTCCATTTTTCGGTATAGTTTTTGTCATTTGGCACCTCGGATTGGCGTTTCGGCAGATGCAAAGTATGTAAAATTAACGCTATGCTTTGTTCGAAAACCAATATTGAAATACGAAACAAAAATAAGTAACGTTATTACATAACAAAAGAATTTTGGATGCAGGTGTGAAAACATTTACTTTTGAAGTTCACCCAAAACTAGAAATGATGAAAAAAACTGTACTCATGTTGTTTGTTGGATTTCTTTCTTTAGGAATCTATGCACAGGAAACAGCAAAAATTGAATTTAAAAGCGAAACCGTTGATTACGGTGAGATTGAAAAAGGTAGTGATGGTGTTCGAGTATTCGAGTTTACCAACACAGGAAGTGCACCATTGGTGATAAGTGATGTAAAATCCAGCTGTGGATGTACCATTCCAAAAAAGCCAGAAGGTCCTATTTTACCAGGGAAAACAGGTGAGATTCAAGTGAAGTATGATACCAAAAGAGTTGGGCCAATTAGAAAAGCCATTACGGTAACATCCAATGCTGATACTCCTACAAAAGTTCTAAAAATAAAAGGAACCGTTAAGGGAGAAGGAGCCAAATAAAAAATAGTAGTTTAAAATGGAAAGCCTTTTCTACATATTTAGAAAAGGCTTTTTTAGTTAAAAGACTTTTTTAAGCACAAAGGAGAACAACAAATCTTTGTTGTAACGTTCTATCAAAACCTTAATGCGTTTTCCTTCTTTATCATTGAGCATTTTCAGTACTTCCTGTAGTTTGTACTTGTGAATTCTTTTTCCGTTGACAGCTAGGATTACATCACCTTCTTGCAATCCAGCTTCTTCAGCGGGACTGCCAGCCCTTATACTGGAAACAATGATTTCGGGCACCAAACTCAATCTTGTCTTGTTCTCGAGTAAAATTTGTACGTTACCAAAGGATGCATCATCATTTCTAACTACACCGTTTGCATCTGCAAGACTCTCAGCAATATAGCGAAGTCCGTTATGCTGTAATTCAATACCAGCTAAATTATACTGAAATGGAGTTTTAAAGTATCCGTTCTTTTTGAAGGTGACTTGATTTCTAGAGTAATCAAAAATAATATTGAAGCGCTTTAAAATTTCGCCGCCAACACTACCATTACGATCACCAAAGTTTTTGATAAATCCAAATGATTCACGGTACGGAAAAGCAGCTTTGGCATCTTTAAGTTCAAAATCACCAATTTTAATACCATTGACTTTGGTCCGTTTTCCAAAAATGTCACCACTCAACCCTCTTCCCAGATAATCTTCATAATGTTTTTCAGGGATATCCAACCCTTTCTCCGGTGCGTGAAAAAGCCAAAGTGCGTCACTACTTCCGGTATCTACCAATAATTTGACAGGCACATCTTCTGCATCATTCATCAAAACTTTTCCTTCAACATAGGCCTTCCTTCGTTCTATGGAGATTGGAAGTGTCTGTGATTTTGATTTAGCTCTGTTCGTAGGATTGTACAGACTAGGGTCGTACAGTTTAATATTTTTACTATGGTAATTGACTTCGACCACAAAATCCCTGAACAGGTCATAGCCCAAAATTCCGTGCACAGGTATACCTAAGGACGTCGAAAAGTTGATTCCTTTATCCAGAACTACATATAGGTCCTGATTGTAATTTTTGGCTTTTCCCAACTTAAACGTGTTCCCCTTAGAACTGAGTGCTTTCATGGGCTCACCATCACCCAAACCTCTTATGGTTACTTCCGAAACGTTGTTGATGGGTACAGAATCCTTGTCCGTTAGGTTAAAAAGTATGGGTTTGCTAACGCCTGAGTCCAGCACAAACGTGAGTGCTACACCATTCACCTCTAGAGGGACAATAATAAGATTATTGATCAATTGAAACTTTACTTTCTGGAATTTTTGGCTCTTTGGCAATTTGAAGCCTTGAGCGGAAACCAAAAATGGTAATAGCATCAGAAAAAGTATAAAAAGATGTAGGTTTTTTTTCAATTTGCTTACTTCTAAACGTTTATACCTATTCAATATACAAAATAATAACAAACCTATACTTTAATTTAACATTCCCAGCACTACAGAAATAATGACATAATCTGTTGCTTTCAAGTATTGGTTTTATCATTTTTGCGTAAATTTTCAAGCATGCCAAGTATATCTACAAAAGGGAAGCAAATGCCAGCTTCGCCAATACGAAAACTGGTTCCTTATGCCGAAGAGGCCAAAAAAAGAGGGACCCACGTTATTCATTTGAATATTGGACAGCCAGATATAAAGACACCTAAAGTGGCTTTGGATGCGGTAAGAAATCATACCATCGAAGTACTTGCATATAGTATGACCGAAGGTTCTGAAACCTACAGAAGCAAAATAGCAGGTTATTATGCCAAAAACGATATCCATGTTTCTTCTTCGGATATCATCGTTACGACAGGTGGATCGGAAGCACTTTCCTTTGTCATGGGTACTATTATGGATACCGATGATGAGATTATCATTCCAGAACCTTTTTATGCCAATTATAACGGTTTTGCAACCGCTTCGGGTGTAAATGTTGTTCCAATCGTATCTACGATTGAAAATAATTTTGCACTGCCCCCAATAGCTGATTTTGAAAAATTGATTACGTCAAAAACCAAGGCAATTTTAATTTGCAACCCAGGAAATCCTACCGGCTATCTTTACAGCAAAGCTGAAATAAAACAATTGGCGGAGTTGGCCAAAAAACATAACCTGTTTTTGGTAGCGGATGAAGTATATCGTGAGTTTGCCTACGATGGCCGTGAGCATTATTCCATTTTGCAAGAACCCGGATTGGAAGAACATGCAATTATTGTCGATTCCGTATCCAAAAGATATAGCATGTGCGGTGCACGTATCGGTTGTTTGGTATCTAAAAATAAAAATGTGGTAGAAACTGCCCTGAAATTTGCGCAGGCACGTCTTTCCCCTCCAACGTTTGCCCAAATGGCCAGTGAAGCTGCTCTTGAAACACCACAAGAATATTTTGATGATGTTGTTACGGAATATGTAGAAAGAAGAAATACATTGGTTACCGAATTGCAGAAATTGGAAGGTGTTAAGGTTGCCGTTCCACAAGGGGCATTTTATTGTGTCGTTGAACTGCCCGTTTCAAATGCCGATGATTTTGCGCAGTGGCTTCTTGAAAAATTTGAATTGGATGGAAATACCGTCATGGTGGCCCCGGCAGCAGGTTTTTATGCTACGGAAGGATTGGGGAAAAATCAAATCAGAATCGCTTATGTTCTTGAAAAAGAACAACTCGTTACAGCTGTACAATTATTGGGAGTCGCTCTGAAAACCTACAACGCTTAGTGAATATACAGGAAAACATATCATTAAAAGAATACAACACATTTGGCATTGATGCCAAAGCACGATTTTTCATAGAAATCAACGGACTGGCCCAACTCCAAAAAGTCCTTGAACTTGAAGCATACCCAGAAAAATTTATCATCAGTGGTGGTAGCAATATGTTACTAACCAAAGATATTGAAGCGCTAGTGCTCTACATAAATTTAAAGGGCATAACCATTACAGAAGAAAATGATGATAAGGTTATTGTAAAGGTAATGGCCGGTGAGAACTGGCACGAACTTGTACTGTGGAGTTTGGAAAATGGGTATGGAGGATTGGAAAACCTATCACTTATCCCAGGTAACACGGGTACAGCACCAATACAGAACATTGGTGCTTATGGGGTCGAACTCAAGGATATGTTTGTACAATGTACAGCTATGGAAATAGCCAGTGGAGAATTGGTTGTATTCGACAAGGAGGCTTGTAGGTTTGGATATAGAGATTCCATCTTCAAAAATGAGGCAAAAGGAAAATATATTATTACTTCGGTAAGTTTAAAGTTGACAAAACAGAACCACAGTTTAAACACCGGTTACGGAGCGATAGAAGCAGAATTAGAAAATCAGGGGATTATTTATCCCACCATTCGCGATGTATCTAATGCGGTGATTTCAATTCGCCAAAGTAAACTACCCGACCCAAAGGAAATTGGAAACAGTGGTAGTTTTTTTAAGAACCCCATTATTTCAAAAAGAACTTTTGAGAAATTTCAAAAAAACCATCCTGGGGCACCATTTTACAAAGTTTCTGAAGAATCCTATAAAATACCTGCAGGCTGGCTTATTGAACAGTGCGGATTTAAAGGAAAGCGAATTGGGGAAACCGGAGTTCATGAAAAGCAGGCTTTGGTATTGGTCAACTACGGAAACGCCACTGGAAAAGAAGTTCTTACCTTAGCGGAGCAAATTCAAAAAGAAGTAAAGGATAAGTTTAGTATTAATATTCAACCAGAAGTAAATATTATAAAATAACCCCTGCATCATAACGATAACAGGGGTTATACCAAACCAAACTAACCAAAAAATTTATATTCTTAAATGAGTATTCTCTCTTAAATGTTATATTTAACGCCAGCACATAATCCTTTTTCTAACTTAGCGTTCTGTTGTATATACGGCGTAAAAGTTATTTTAGATTTTACCCCCCATAAAATCTTTTTTTAAATAGCCCCATGAATGAGTACTTTGATTGAAAAACATATAGTTTCATTACTTGCTGAAAAAGATGATAAAGCAATCTCTTTGCTTTATGACCACTATGGTGACACATTATATGGTGTCGCATATAAGGTCTTGAGAGATGATGATTTGGCGCAAGATGTTCTGCAAGAAAGTTTTATTAAAATTTGGAAGAAAGCGGACACTTATGATGCATCCAAAGCAAAACTTTTTACTTGGCTGTTTCGTATTGTCAGAAATACTGCAATAGATAAACTAAGAAGCGTAAACAATAAATCGGACAAAGAAGTCCAAATAGATGTTTCGGACGTATATAACTTAGGAGTCAACGGAATACGACCCGAATTTATAGATGTCCAGGAAAACCTGGAAAAAATAGAACCTAAATACCAAGTTGTTTTAGAAGCTTTATTTTTTCAGGGGATGACTCAGCAAGAAGCTAGCGATGAATTGGACATTCCCTTAGGAACCATCAAATCGAGATTAAAGATCGGATTGCGGGAACTTGGAAAAATATACGGCACATCAATGACCTTGCTCCTATTGATAAATTTACTGTTATGAAAGAAAAAGTACAATTATTCTTGGAATCGGACATATTGGAAAAATACCTTTTGGGAGACGCCTCTAAAGAAGAAGCGCTAAAAGCCGAAAGATATATTACCATGTACCCAAAAGTAAGGGAGACTTACATGGAGCTTCAGAAAAATTTGGAAGCATTTGCCAAGTTGTATGCAAGAAAGACCCCTGAAGGTCTTAAGCAAATCATTCTTCACAGTGCCAAGAAAGAAAGAATTGCAAGTAGAAAACTATTCCGTTATGCAATTGCAGCTAGCGTAGCAATACTAATTTTTGCTGGGTCCGCGGTTTTCTTCTGGAATCAGAATCAAAATCTTCAACAGGAAAATACATTGGTTTCCAACAAGATGAAAAATCTTGAGGAGACCATGAGAAATCAACTGGAAGACGTAAGGAATCAGTTCATCGTACTCAACAATCCAGATACAAAAAGGTATCCGGTAAGGGGTAAAAAAGAAGCAAAAGAGCTCAAGGCAGTTGCTTATATCAATCCAGTTAAAAAGCTTTCTTATATCAATGTGAGCAATCTTCCCGAGCTTCCAGAAAACAAGTGTTTTCAAATGTGGGCAGAGGTTAATGGTGAGTTGGTCAATCTTGGCGTAATCAAACAATTGGAGGACAAAGACAATCTTTTGGCTTTACCATATGCAGAAAAAGCGATAGGCTACATTACAGTTGAACCAGAAGGTGGAAATACTTCTCCTACCGTACAGAATATTGTGGCCAATATCACCTATTAACAAACACCGCTAAAGTATCCTTAAACACTTCCGTTCTTAGGCAAGTAATTTGTAACTTTGTCCAAAATTTAGGATATGAAGTTAGTATTATTGACCATTGGTATCCTAGCAATTGCATTTGCTGGAATCGCAATAAAAATATGGTCTAAAAGAGATGGTAAGTTTGCCGGTACATGTGCCAGTCAAAACCCTTATTTAAATCAAGATGGAGAAGCTTGTGGGTTTTGCGGAAAGCTCCCTGCCGATCAAGATTGTAAATAGGCCATTCTCGGATTACGCTAACCTATTTCTGAAATCCACTACCTAGAAAAAAGTTTTTGGATAAAACAGAGGAAGCCATTAAGGAAAATATCAAAAAGGCGAAAGGGGGAAGTCAAATTGCCTTTAGTAACCTTCTGGACACTTTTTGGAACGATGTCTATAGCTTTCAACTTATCCGGACCAAAAATGAAAATGATGCCGAAGATATTACCATCAGAACATTTTCCAAAGCTTTTGATAAAATAGACACATACGATGCCACTTATGAGTTTAAAACTTGGCTCATTACCATATCCAAAAATCTTCATGTAGACCTTATCCGAAAAAGAAAGCGAAGTCTTTTGGATGGCATGTCCAGCCATGGGGACGATGCAAAAAAAATACTGGATGAAACTCCTTCGGTTGAAGATCAGTTGATTATTGAACAAAATCTGGCCAATCTCTTACAGGATATTAAAAAACTAAAGCCACATTATCAAAAGGTCATCAATTTGCGATATTTCAATGAGTTAAGCTATGCAGAAATCGCCAAAGAACTCAACGAACCTTTGAACAACGTTAAGGTAAAGCTATTACGGGCCAAAAAACTGCTTTCAGAGATTATCAAAAAAAAGTGAGTTGGCCCCCAAAATCTTATTTTCCTTAAGCGTTTTGTATCTTTGTAAACCAAAAAAAAATCTATGAGTACAGCTGTTGCTGATAACGTTCTACCTCCTAAGGGAAAACCAAAATGGCTTAGGGTAAAACTCCCAACTGGAAAAAAATATACCCAGTTAAGAGGTCTTGTTGACAAGTATGACCTGCATACCATTTGCACCTCTGGCAGTTGCCCCAATATGGGCGAATGTTGGGGAGAAGGAACTGCGACATTTATGATTTTAGGAAATGTTTGTACCCGTTCCTGCGGATTTTGCGGCGTAAAGACCGGAAGACCGGAAAGCGTGGATTGGGCCGAGCCCGAGAAAGTAGCACGTTCCATAAAGATTATGGGAATAAAACATGCCGTGGTCACATCTGTGGATAGGGATGACCTTAAAGATATGGGCTCTATTATCTGGGCTGAAACCGTTAAGTCCATTCGCAGAATGAATCCAGAAACTACTTTGGAAACGTTGATTCCTGATTTTCAAGGAATCGAAAATCACTTGGACCGAATACTCGCCGTTGCCCCAGAAGTTATTTCCCATAATATGGAAACCGTAAAACGACTTACTAGAGAGGTTCGTATACAGGCAAAATACGAGAGAAGCCTTGGTGTGCTGGAATACCTCAAAAAAAATGGAGCAAATCGAACAAAATCCGGTATTATGCTAGGTTTGGGCGAATTGGAGGATGAAGTCATACAAACCATGGAAGACCTAAGAAAGGTAGATGTTGATATTGTTACCATAGGTCAATATCTACAGCCCTCCAAAAAGCACCTACCTGTAAAATCCTTTATCTTGCCAGAGCAGTTTAAAAAGTATGAGGAAATAGGATTGGAGATGGGCTTTAGACATGTAGAGAGCGGCGCATTGGTCCGGTCTTCCTACAAAGCGCACAAGCACATACACTAGGTAAAAATCCTTAGTATCACATGAAAAATGTTCGTATTGGCATAAATGGCTTCGGACGTATTGGAAGAACACTGTTCAGGTTACTCCAGGAACATCCTAACATGAAAGTTGTTGCCATTAACGATTTAAGCGATGCCCAAACATTGGCACATCTTTTAAAATATGATAGTATTCATGGAATCTTCAATACCGATATTAGCTCCAACGACAATGAAATCAGAATAAATGAAGAGACCGTACATGTCCTCAATCATGAAACTCCGCAAGAAATAAACTGGAAAGCTTATGATGTAGATATTGTAGTCGAAGCATCTGGAAAATTTAAGAAAAAGGAATTTTTAGAGCATCATATCAAGAACGGGGCAAAAAAAGTCATATTGACCGTTCCTCCCGTGGAAGAAGATATCAAAATGGTTGTCATAGGAGTGAACGAGGATTTGCTAGATAAAGATGATCATATTATCTCCAACGCTTCCTGTACTACCAACAATGCTGCTCCAATGATAAAAATTATCGACGAACTTTGCGGTATAGAACAAGCTTACATTACTACAATACATTCCTATACATCTGATCAAAGTTTGCATGATAGACCTCATCGCGATTTAAGAAGGTCTAGAGCTGCGGGACAATCGATTATACCAACAACAACAGGGGCAGCCAAGGCCTTGACCAAAATTTTCCCCCATTTATCCAATGTAATCGGCGGATGCGGCATACGCGTGCCAGTTCCGAACGGTTCTTTAACAGATATTACCTTTAATGTTAAAAAAGAAACTTCTATTGAAGAAATAAACCATACTTTTAAGTATTATGCTGATACTCAACTGAAAAATGTGCTTTTTTATACAAAAGAGCCTATTGTTTCAATTGATATAAACAATAGTTGTTATTCTTGTACGTTTGATTCTTTAATGACCTCCGTGATTGGTAAAATGGTAAAAATCATTGGATGGTATGATAACGAAGCTGGATATAGCTCCAGAATTGTGGATTTAATAGGTATTTTTATAAAGAAAAATTACGTTTGACATATAGCTCCAAATACAAAAAAATCAGCTGCGTGAAACTGGCGATGTTGTGCATATTCCTATGCACCAAGATTTCCTTTGGACAAAAAGATGTTAGCTCCACTTCAAAAGTACAGTCCATTTTTGATAGATTTATGCTCTACAGGCACCAAAACAAGGTGGACAAAGCTTTAGAGACTTTAGATGAAGCTGCGGAAATCGCCGAAAATAATGAGGATGCCAAACTTTTATTGGATACCTATCATCAATATGCAAGATTATTTTTGGAAGAGGGAAACCGTGAAACCACCATTTTCTATTGGGACAGGGCGAGTATTCTTCTTAAAGACCTCTCTTATCCATACGGTCAGGCCTTTCACGACTATTTAGAAGCTGGGATTCGTTTTGATGAAGGAAACAATTTTCAGGCCTTAAAACTATTGGAAGAATCCAGAAAACTGAGCAACAATAGAAATTTGGGAAATAATATCCTATTACTTGAAGCTTACATATTCACGAATATCACCAACTACGAAGACGCCATTAAAAACCTACATGCCCTTATCGTTAACTCAGATGATAAGGAACGAGCTTATTTGGCAACTAAAGCCAACATCTATTTATCAAAAATAAGTATTGATCTAGAAGATTTGGAAGAAGGAATCATCCACGCAAAAGCCGCTCTGGAACTAGCTGAGAAACATGGATTTTCCAAAGAAACCCAAATAGCGTACCAAACGCTATCCGTTATTTACGAACAAACCGAAAACTTTGACGAATCTTTACATTATAAAAAGAGCTTGGAAAAAATAAAAGACTCCATCTTCAATATTGAGAAAGTAAAGTTAGAAGCAAAAACAGCAGATCGGATACGGTTTGAGCATCAGATGAACGAAATCAATAAGCTTACTGCTAAGAATGAAGAATTGAGCGAATCTAAAAATCGCTCGGAGATCACGGCTATACTCACCTCTGCTTTTTTAACCATAATTTCATTATTGGCAGTGTCCCTTTTTAGAAACAATCAAATCAAACTTAAAACGAACGATCTTTTATATACCAAGAACAAAGAACTGGAGCTGGCTAGAGATTCGGCGGTATCTGCAATGGAAGCTAAAACCAATTTCCTTTCAACCGTAACCCATGAGCTGCGTACACCATTATATGCAGTTACCGGATTGACCCATTTATTGCTTGAGGAGAACCCACAAGAACACCAAAAGGAACATTTGAGGAGCTTAAAATTTTCCGGGGATTATTTGCTCAACTTTATCAATGATATTCTTCAGATAAATAAAATTGATGCAGATAAATTGGAACCCTTGAACATTGATTTTAAACTACATAAAGTACTTGCAGACGTTGTAGATTCTCTCCAACAGAATGCACATGAAAAGGATACGACCCTAGTATTGGATTATGATCCAAACATCCCCATACAACTTCTTGGAGATCCAATTAAGATATCCCAAATATTCATGAATCTGGTGGGGAATGCCCTTAAATTTACCAAAGAAGGTAAGGTCGAGGTAATCGCCAAATTATTGAAAAAGGATACAGAAAACGTACAACTCTATTTTGAGGTAAAAGACAATGGCATCGGTATTTCCGAAGATCAACAAAAAAATATATTTGACAGTTTCGAACAGGGCTCCGTACAGATTAATAGAGAATATGGTGGTACAGGGTTAGGATTGACCATAGTCAAAAGCTTACTGGGACTGTTTGACAGTAAAATACATTTGGAAAGTGAACTGGGGCATGGTAGTTCCTTCTTTTTTGAACTAGAACTAAAATACGATACCAACACTTTGGACGAGGTTGCCTTTGAGCTTGATGTTGAAGAATTCCAATTCGAGGGATTACACGTACTTGTAGTGGAGGATAATAAAATCAACCAGGTCATCACCAAAAAGATGCTGGATAAAAAGAAAATAACCTGTGATATTGCCAATAATGGCAACGAAGCAATAGACCATGCAAAGGCCAATACCTATGATGCCATTTTAATGGATATCCATATGCCGGGCATCAGCGGTGAAGAAGCTACACGACAAATACGTAAATTTGATGAGGAGATACCAATTATTGCATTAACGGCAATTTCTCTTGATGATAGCTTGGAAAGTTTCTACGAAGCCGGATGTAACGATGTGGTAACCAAACCTTTTAAGCCCGAAGTATTTTATCAGAAAATCGGAGAAAATATCTTCAAAAACAAAATGGAAGGAACGGTTTAAACAAGGCCATTTACCACTTGTTCTAAAACTAAGTGGTCATTTTCATTAAAATGGTGGGCAACTTCCAGATAAAACAACTTCGGTAACTGCCCGTCTAACCTTACATAATCTTTTTCTGTGGTCAATACAATATCAAAACCCTTTAACTTTTCAATTTCTTGTTTGGTAAAGTAGTGATGGTCTGCGTAATCGAAGTGCTTAAATTGAATTCCTATCTGTTTTAAATGATTGACCAAGGGCATGGGAGAAGCTATTCCCGTCACCAATGCAATGTTTTTTCCCTCTAATTCAGAAAACTCAAGACTACCGTTACAACTACTCAGGTTTGCGCCATACTTCAGGCTACTAAAAAGTATTTTTTGATGTGAAGATTGCTTAAGTTTTTCGGATATCATTTGTTTTTCCCCAATCGATAATGCTTTCGGGCATTTGGTGACAACGATGATATTGGCACGTTTCGCTTCCCGCTTACTATCCCTTAAATCACCCGTTGGCAAGTACCAATCGTCTACAAATAAGTTGGTGTAAGCCGTCAACAAAATAGAAGACCTTGGTTTTACCCTTCTGTGCTGAAATGCATCATCCAAAAGAATAATATCCGGACTGACCAATTCTTCAAGTTTGCTGATGCCATTTCTTCTATCTGCATCTACGGCCACGGTTACTTTAGAGAACTTTTTGTGAAGCTGAAAAGGCTCATCTCCCAAATCCTCTACTGATGATTGAGACCCTGCAAGTAAAAAACCTTTGGACTTTCGTTTGTATCCCCTACTTAAAACAGCAACCCTATGTTCATGGAGCAAACGAACCAAATACTCAATCATAGGGGTCTTTCCAGTACCACCAACACTAAGATTACCAATACATAGTGTAGGTGTTTCGTAAGATATAGAGGTAAAAACTCCTTTATCGAATAAAAAATTTCGAACATGCACCACAATGGCATAGATCAAAGAAAATGGGAATGCTATTTTACGGAGCAATTGCAACATGGAACGAAAATATAATATTTTATCTTTAGCCCTACATAACTATAGATAAATAGCATGATGACCGTTAAGGAGGTTACAAACATATTGGAAGAGCTTGCACCGCTTGCCCATGCAGAGGAATTTGACAATGTAGGGCTATTGGTGGGAGATAGCAATAGTATAGTTACAGGTATTTTGGTAACACTGGATACATTGGAAAACGTTGTTGATGAAGCTATTGAGAAAAAATGCAATTTAATAGTCAGCTTTCATCCTATTATTTTTAAAGGCCTTAAAAAACTTACGGGTGCTAATTATGTTGAGCGGATCGTGCTCAAAGCCATCACGCACAGCATAGCAATTTATAGCATGCACACGGCATTGGACAACAGTAAGATGGGGGTAAATGCCAAAATCTGTGAAGTACTGGGTATCCAAAATCCAAAAATTTTGCTTCCAAAAAAACATACAATCAAAAAATTGACCACATATGCCACATATGCAAATGCAAACAACATAAAATTTGCTTTATTCGAAGCTGGTGCCGGAGAAATAGGCAATTACAGTAATTGTAGTTTCCTCACCGAAGGAGTCGGTAGTTTTAAACCAGGTGAAGGTTCCAACCCTACGCAAGGAGAAATAGGCAAAATCTACTATGAAAAAGAGGAACAGATCAATGTCATTTATTCCTTTGAAAAAGAAAAGCAAGTTTTAGATGCGTTATTCAAAACCCATCCTTATGAAGAAGTAGCCTATGAGATAGTTACATTGGAAAACACCAACCAAGACCTTGGCATGGGTATGGTGGGGACCCTTGAAACCGAAATGGATGAAACACAGTTCTTGAATTTGGTTAAAGATAAAATGAGGACATCAATGGTTCGGCATTCGCAACTGCTAGGAAAAAAGGTTGAAAAAATCGCCGTTTTGGGAGGTAGCGGTGCTTTTGCCATAGGAGCGGCCAAAAAGGCAAAAGCAGATGTTTTCATCACCTCGGACTTAAAATATCATCAGTTTTATGAAGCCGAGGGACAACTTGTTTTAGCCGATATTGGGCACTTTGAAACTGAGCAGTTTACAAAAGATTTATTGGTTGATTATCTTATCAAAAAAATTCCTAATTTTGCAATCTCTTTATCGGAGAGCATAACAAATCCCATCAAGTATTTATAATTTATGGCGAACAAAAAAGAAAACACCGTGGAAGAAAAATTGAGAGCACTGTACGATTTGCAGTTAATCGATTCCAGGGTTGATGAAATACGTAATGTTAGAGGTGAATTGCCTTTGGAAGTGCAGGACTTGGAAGATGATGTACTAGGTCTTAAGACACGTATGGATAAATTGAAGACAGATGTTGAGACGGTTAATTTTGAAATTGCCGCTAAGAAAAATCTCATTGAAGAATCCAAGGTGCTGATTAAAAAATATGCTGATCAGCAAAAGAACGTAAGAAATAGTCGTGAGTTCAATTCGTTGAGCAAAGAAGTTGAATTCCAAGAATTGGAAATTCAATTGGCCGAAAAGAATATCAAAGAATTCAAGGCGCAGATAGAACAGAAAAAAGAGGTAATTGCCTCGACCAAAGAAAAACTTTCAGAGAGAGAAGGACATTTGAAGCACAAAAAGGGTGAATTGGACGCTATTCTGGCTGAAACTGAAAAAGAAGAAAAGGCACTTTTGAAAAAATCAGAAGAATTCGAAGAAAAAATCGAAGACCGATTGATTCAGGCTTATAAAAGAATACGCCATAATGTAAAAAATGGTTTAGCTGTTGTAGCTGTGGAAAGAGGTGCTTCTGGTGGTTCTTTCTTTACCATTCCGCCTCAGGTACAGGTTGAAATCGCTTCTAGAAAAAAAATCATTACCGATGAACATAGCGGCAGAATTTTAGTAGATCCATTATTGGCAGAGGAAGAACAGGTGCGCATGCAAGCAATGTTCGAAAAGATATAAACTGGATAAATTCTTTACAAAAAAGACCATCTGCAGATGGTCTTTTTTTATTCCGTAATTTTAAGAATGAGACTTTTAGCAATTTTCTTATTATTCCTTACATTCCAAAGCGTGTCCTCTCAAGAACTTGCGCAATACAAATGGCAAAATAGGTTGGTCATCCTTGTTAGCTTAGATTTAGAATCAGCATCGGTGGAGAAACAAGCAAGCCTTTTCCATGATACTAAAAAAGCGATGACAGAACGGGAAATGCTATTACTACGACTATCTCCAGATTCAAAAGAACTTGAAGCTTACAATATATCATGGAACTATGAGGGAGTTTTGCTCATAGGTAAAGATGGTGGACTAAAAGCCAAATATGATTTCATGGTAACACCATCGATTCTATTTGAACTAGTGGACAGTATGCCGATGCGTAGGTCAGAAATACGGAGTAAAAATGATTAACCAATCTAGTTTGAGGAAATATTGCAGTTAATAATCAAAATCATGTAAAACTTTTGTGTTCTGAGACAGTTCTTAAGAGCTGTCTTGGGTCTGTCCATACTTTTTTGATCAAGGTGTATTATCTTTAAGTACTATGGAAGATCAAAAGACCTTTACAAAACGAATTGGGGGCTATCTGCACAAGATGGTTCCCATTACCGATGCAAGTGGAAAATTGCTCCACTATGTTACAAAACCTTTGATGGTAGAGCTCAAACCTAGGGATATTATGCAAATAATAATAGGCTCCACCATCTTGGCACTTCCGGTTACATATACCGAAGAAGCTTGGAAACTCGGTGAAGAACTACCATTGTTGAACGTAGGGTTACTTTCTTTGATATCATTAACCTTTATTGCTCTCTTTGTCTACTTCAATTTCTACAGGTTCAATATCAAAGGACATTTGTTCAACTATATTAAAAGAGTATTGGCAACATATCTTATTTCCATATTGGTCGTAGCGGTACTTCTTACTATAATACAGAGATGTCCTTGGCAAGAGGATGCATTATTGGCAATAAAACGTATAGTAATCGTCTCCTTTCCTGCTTCAATGAGCGCTACAATAAGCGATGTCATAAAATAGGTCCTATCCCACTCTCAGCATTGGTTAATCGATATTAGCACAAATGTCATTTCAATTTAGCATTTCGGCTAAGGTTTTAAGTATTTGAGTCAAGGTAAAACCCTGAATATCATCAAATTTGTATGGTATTCATTTGAATACTTAAAAGAAATATTAATCTTAAAACATTTTATTATGAGCAATAGTTCAAACTTAATTATAGGGGTACTTGCAGGTACAGCGGTCGGAGCCGCCTTAGGTATTTTATATGCACCCGATAAAGGAAAGAACACAAGAAACAAAATTTCTGAAAAAGCTTTGGCAACTAAAGATACTCTGGAACAGAATGCCATGGAGCTAAAAGATAAATTAGCCGAAACTATAGCTGCTGAAAAAGAAACATTGGATACTAAAGTAGAGAACATTCTTTCTGATGTTAGCTACAAAACGGAAGATGTTATCACCACATTGGAAACTAAGCTAAAGCAGCTTAAAGCAAAAAACAGAAGCTTACAAAAAACATCATAAATTTTATGGACGCCTTGAAAGAAAGCAGTCAGCATATAACACAGACAAGTGAACTTTTTTTAAATGCTAGCAAAAAGTATTATGAGCTGAAAGTATTTCAACAGATTGCAGTTGCCACTACATCATTTAGTAAAGTTGTACTAATTGGAAGCCTACTGGCACTTGGGTTGATTTTTCTTTCTTTTTCTGCTGCTTTTGCTTTAGGGGAATATTGGAACAGCACCAATCTTGGCTTCTTGGCCATAGGAGGTATCTATATACTCATCGCTATGGGCAGTTTCGTGCTTAGAAATCGCTTGGACGGAGTTATTATTAAAAAATTATCCAAAACATTTTTTGATTAAATGAAGACTTACAGAACATTGAAGGAAATCAATAACGACTTGAAAGTTTATAATCTAGAACGTCAAATAGCTTTGGAACGACTTAAAACAGTGAAATACGAGATTAAGTCTTCACTTCAACCCTTAAATTGGGTGCGTTATGTCTCGAAAGTCATAAGCAAATATGGATTGATGCTTTTTGTAAAGAAAATCTTGAAATAGCCAATGAAATCAAGTCTACCCAAAAATCCGCTCTGAGCGGATTTTTTTTATGCCGATATTCTTGCTACTACGTTTTCCTTAAATTCACTTGGGCTGATATCATATTTGTCCTTGAATATTTTTGAAAAATAACTTCTGCTACTGAAGCCAATGGTGTAAACAATTTCTGAAATACTCATTTCTGTAGTATTGATATAATCCCTAGCTTGCTCTAACCGGGCATGTCTGATGTATTCCGTAACAGTCCTAGTATACAACAGTTTAAAACCTTCTTGTAACTTGGCTTGCGAAAGCCCTGAATCTCTGGACAACTGTTCCAAAGAGTAATTTTTTGACACGTCTTTCACAATTTTGTTAGCAATCTCGCGTACAATTTTTAATTCTCGTCTTAGTAAAGTGGTTGGAGGTTTCTTATGTTTCAATACTTTGTCGTGCCCAAGTATGTGCATGGATAAAATCTGATATACAAGTCCTTGTATTTGCATGACCCGGATCATCCCTTTGCTCTTTACTTTTCTTAGGGCACCTATTTTATCAGCCATTTTCAAGTTATAACTTCCATAAAAAGCAAAGGTGTTTTCATGGTCCGTATCTAAAAAAACCTCATAAAGTTTTCGATTGAGTTCTTCTACATTATTGAGTCGTTTTTTTAGAAATTGTCTCCTTATTATTTGTATCACGTTAATCGCCAACTTTTCATTCTTAGGAAAATAACCGTAGTTGTATCCTCCTTCCTTACTAGTAACTATAACGGATTGAAAACGCTCTAAAGTTTTCATGTCATTTTCAGACTGATGACCAAAGCGATGCATACAATACCCTTCTAAACAATAGGTGAAATGAATAGGGTTATATTCTGAGGCATCCATAATTAGCGTAATATCGTCAAAGAAAGTAATATCGTACTCCAGAAGATTTACGCCCCAATCAAAAGTAATAAAGCGAATATTGCCCGAAGCTATCTTGCTATTTACAGTGAGGGTATATTCACCCCAGCGTTCTTGTATTGAACCCCCAATAACTTCTTGAATCTGTCTAACAATACCTTCGGTATTTTTAGCATTTATCTTTATCTCTATCATTTTTTGTTTTAAAACACAATGCTCGGATGGACTTTAGTATTACTAACAATATATGCAGCCGTTAAAAGTAATGAATAGTTTTATGGAGATGTATACTGGTTGCTATTAAAAATATTTTTTCAATATCTATATTAATGCAAAAACCCCTCATAAGAGGGGTTTAACCAAACAATCAAAAAATGATATAATTATTGAATCATATCAAATTCTTCAACAAAGAAAAAATCGCCATCTTGTGTTGGAGCATAATAAATACCTTCTCCCATTATATATTCCATGGTATTGTTGTCTACATTCACTGCAAATCCTTTACCTGTAGATACTAATTCAAATGAATCATGAGGCTCTTTTCTATAGCTCAAGACTATAAATCTATTGTAAGTGCTGTCTATATCACTTTTAACGGTTATTAGTTTTGTGACCATAGCTGGAACATCTTTTCTACTCTGGTCTATTTTTCCTTTGTCAGCTTCATCAAATTTAATTAGGTATTCCCGTCTTTCCTGTATGGTTACATCATACCCTATCTTTGCTCCATTCTTATCAAATGTGAACGTTTTCTTTGTCACTTTACTTAGCTTTCCATCAAGATTCTCTTTTGTTTGGGCCTGACTTGTAAAAACTCCCAAGAGTAAGAGTGATGTAACTATTGTTTTTAAATTTTTCATTTTTATGTTTTTAATTAATAATTCTTTTGAACTCCATATCCTTTTCTTAGGACACTTTTTCCATTTCTACAGACTTTAATTGGTCTTTTGTATTTTTCGACCATGCATCTAACATCCAGCTCGATTTTTCCAATTGAGCAATGTAAGACCCCATCATATCCACAGTTCCTTCGTCCCCAACTTTTTCTGCTGTACTTATTACGATTTTCATTTGTGATAAGAGTTTTTTATGATCTTTTAGTATTTCCAAAACCATCTCTCCGTCTGTAATCATGGCAGATACCTCATCCACCTTAGACAATTTTAAGTACTCACTCATTTTACTTATTGGATGATAACGCAATGTTAGGATACGCTCTGCGACTTCATCAATTTTAATTCTGGCATCATTGTATAGTTCCTCAAACTTTTCATGAAGGTCGAAGAAGTTTTTTCCCAACACGTTCCAATGGAAACTTCTTAATTTTTGGTAGTAAACACTATAATCTGCCAATAGTTGGTTTAAGTCCTTGTTTACAAGTAGTAAATTCTTGTCGTTTATATTTAAATAATTCATTATGAATTGTTTTATAATTACTAATGTGGCTTTCACATCTTTTTAAGTTATACTACAAAACTAGTCCGAGTAGCTCGTTCGGATTTGCTCATATGAAAAACATCTTAACGTTATCTCTAAAAAATCTATACACCTAGAGATAGAAAGAATGCTATTCACTGAAAACTAATTATTTAGGTATTGAGTTAATCTCTGAATGGATATCGTTAAAGAGTATAATTGCTTTATACGAATTTTGTACTGTTAGCGAGTTAAGGCTAAATAAACGAATTAATAACCCTTATAAACACAATTATATGTTACGTTGGACAATCACCTTTATAATACTTGCCATCATTGCAGGAATATTTGGATTTGGCGGTATCGCAGCAGGAGCTGCTGGTATTGCGAAGATTTTATTCTTTTTATTTATCGTTCTATTTGTAATTTCATTAATAACAGGGAGAAGAAAAGTTTAACTTAAAAATACATTATGAAAAAATCACTAGTACCATTTATTATAGTTTTGGGATTGATTTTTACTACTATAAGTTGTAGAGAAACCAAATCTGACAAGGAAAAAGCTGAAGATGCCATTGAAAATACGGCAGAAGAAATCGAAGACGCTGCTGAAGATGTGGAAGATGAAATTGAAGATGCCGCTGACGATGTAAAGGAAGAACTGGATGGGAACAGCGATGATAACTAACTACATCTAATAGTTAAGAAAAAAACGGATGCTCATAGGGCATCCGTTTTTTGTTATAATACCTTTACATTGCAAAACAATAAATAATCATTGTTTTTTATTCCATGCAATTAAACACAATTTTAATAGTAATATACGCGCTAACATGTCTTTGGGCCATTGCCAGCATTTTATTGCATGGTAACAGACCTACTAAATCCATAAGTTGGGTGTTCACGGTATTGATCTTTCCATTTGCCGGTGTTTTGCTGTACTACCTTTTTGGGGTCAACCGGCGAAAGTTTAAGCTTTTTACTTTAAAACAAGTTAAAAAAAGAAGACTATATGACACCAAGTATCATGAATTGACAGATTCAAAGTTGATTGAAAAATCTTTGTCAGGTAACTATAAAAGATTATCGCAACTTATTGCCAATAGCGGACACACTCTTCCATATAGCGGAAATCTAGTCAAAGTATTGGATAACGGCGATGAGACCTTTGATACTATATTCGAGGTTTTAAAAAAAGCAAAAAAGTTTATACACATACAGTACTATGCTTTTGAGCAAGGTGAGCTTCAAGAAAAATTTTATGAAATATTAAAAAGAAAAATAAAAGAAGGGGTTGAGGTTAGATTGATTTATGATTCTTTTGGAAGCTATACTTTCAGGGGAAGTAAAATGAAACGATTTAAAGAAATAGGTGTCCAAGCATATCCAATTTTACCGCTGAGATTAGGAAATTTGTTATATACGATAAACTACCGCAATCATAGAAAAATAATAGTTGTAGACGGCGATAAAGGCTTCATTGGTGGAGCAAACATCTCTGATAAATACATACTCCCCATTTCAGATTTAGGTATTTGGCGCGATTTACACCTTTATCTAGAGGGCCCGATCATAAGTAGCCTCCACAGAGTTTTTATTAAGGATTTCCATTTTGCCAGTTCCAAAGAGCCCTTATTGAGTTCAGAATATTTAACCGAAGCGGGCGAAAGAGGCAGTAGTGTTGTTCAAATTGTAACAAGTGGTCCAGACTCCGACCAGCCCACTATAATGCAACAGTATATTGAAATGATCAATATGGCAAAAAGTCATATCAATATTGCCAATCCTTATTTCATTCCCAATATATCTATTTTGGATGCGCTGAAAATTGCCGCATTACGAGGAGTAAAAGTAAACCTTTTATTACCGAAAAAAACAGATTCTAAATTGGCGAAGTACAGTATGTTCTCAAGATTTGATGAGCTTTTGTACACTGGTACGAACATATACCTCCGTAAAGATTTTTCGCATAGCAAAGTTATCGAGATTGATAATGAATTGGTTTCTATTGGCTCTGGTAATTTTGACCATAGAAGCTTTGAACATAATTTTGAGAGCAACGCTCTTATTTTTGAAAAAGACCTTGCTGTTGAGGTCAACAAAAAGTTCAACGTCCTTTTCAAAAAATCTCACAAGCTAACTTATCAAGTTTTTAAACAAAGACCTCTTTGGAAGAAATTAGTTGAGGGATTCGCTAAGTTTTTTAGTCCGTTGTTGTAACCCTAGAGAGGCTTCTATTTAGTTGACTACACGATCAATTCACCACTTTTACATCCTTTTTCTTCTTCAAGAATCAACTTTGGTCGATTCCATTTGAACTAGTGGACAGTATGCCGATGCGTAGGGCAGAAATACGGAGTAAAAATGATGATTAACTTAGTTGAGCTTACCGTTCTTCCTCCACTAAAAGCACGTAAGCTCATTTATCTAATTGTGTACCCTATTCCTATTGTAAATTGTGCCTTTCAAATTTTATGGAGTCGTTTAAAACAGTTCTTAGAACCGTGCTTTTAAAAAAAAGGTGCTTTCTCTATTGCTGATTATATTTTCCAATACATCGGAGTTGGGTGTACCGATCATTGGTTTATACCCCAACTCTATTCTTAAATTGCCTTCTGACTTATAGCCTATACCAAAATTCATACGCATCAATTCTCTTTGTGGAAAGCCAGCGTTATTCGTATTAATATCGTATTGTATTTCACCTCCCGTAATCAGATAATACTCTTTGTTTAAAAAGTATTTGATTGCAAAACCGGCACTCAACTGCTCTTGGTCTCCAAACTTGGTGTAAAAACGTTCTACACGCACCGCCATATCCTTGGTCATTGGAATATCTACAAGGCCATGAGCGAACTGTTCTGCATTGACACCCATTGGAAAGTCCATGTTGTATTGTAAGATTTGGGTATTATAATTTCTATCTGGGGTCGTAGGCTTTTCAACGCGCTTCTTCTGTGCAAGCATAGTAGTGCACATCAAAATACCTAAACCAGAAAGTAGCAACTGTTTCATACCAGTTAAAGCAAATAAGCCCCGCTATAAACCTAGAAAAAGAAGTAACCAATAGAAAGTTGGGCTACACCATTTCTAATTTTAGCATCAAGACCGTCTCTATCATTAATATCGGATAATCCTACGATATACCGAACATTAAAATTGAGTCCATTCTCAAATTTATAACCTAAACCTAGATTTAATCCTAAATCAACACTACCAAAAAAATCTTTAACATCCGTATTATCTTCTTCTTCGGCTGAAAGTAACAGGCCAATTTGTGGGCCAGCTTCAAGGCTCAACCCTTTTGCCACGTAATATTTTCCAAGTAACGGTACACTTAAATAATCTAGATCTACACGGTCGTCATTTAAAGTATAACCTTGTCCGGAGTACAGTAGTTCTGGCTGAAATGAGAATTTATCAGAAATAGGCACTTCCGCCACAATACCAAAATGATATCGCGTAACAAAACCAGTGTCCCCGATAATATCTCCTGAAATATCAGAAAAGTTGAAACCTCCCTTGACCCCTAATCCCAATTCTTGGGAATTAACATTTGTCAGTCCAACAACTAGAATAAAACTTAATAAAAAAAAACGCTTCATGATTTCAAATTTTTAACGATTTAGTATTTAAAAGTATGCTTCACATACTCGATTTACCTTGGAAACTATATTAATAGGATACTTAGCATTTGATGTTTTTTTGGCTTCCTTTCACCTTTACACCATTAGTCAAGTTTTTTCTTGTAACGATTCCTGCCCATATTAAAGACACCTACTTTTAAGCCAAAACCAGCGGTAAAACCGTTCAACCTTTTAATTGGGCTCGTAGCTAAATTTAATTTACCGCTGAACCTATACTTTATACCAGCTTCCAATTGCAAGTATCTTGATATATTGAAGAGGGTGCTTACACCCGGTTCAATGACCAAAACAGGATCTAAATCCTCAAATTCCCTATCCTTAAAATCTTTGTCAAAATCTGGGCCCGATAATATTCTGTTAGTGAAAACACCCATCCCAACATGCAAGGGGAAGGAAAGACTGACTCTTTTCTCACTAAACATAATAGGTTCTAAATGAATACCAAGGGTTCCTCCCCCTACTACATTATCAATATCTGTATCTGGTATCAAAGGTTGATCAGACTCAAAACCGGTTATTGACAGACCAATCTCAAATCGCTGATTGGCAACATAGGCAATTTTAAAACTTGCCCCGTAGGCCGGTTGACCTCTAAGTTCTCCGTAATGACCATGAAGTCCTATATAAACGCCATGAACATTGTTTTTTCTATCATTGAATGTTATGTATTCATCCTCATTGTCATCTTGCGCATAGACCGAAATACAACAAATTAAAGCTAGGAAAGATAACCTGATAGGGGGAATATTCATTTAGTTGAGTTTTGTCATAACATTTCTATTTGACTATTTTTTGAGATTGTTAAATATTAATATTTAACAGTAAAATTAAATTCAAATAGTACGTTCGTATTTGTCAAAAAATCAATTCTTTTAAAAAAACTTTCTTTGTAAAGAAAGACAACTCAAAAAGTAAAGGGTTGCACCATTCAATAAAAAAACGAAGTAAGTTTCAAGAGGCACTTTATCTTAAATGCTTAAATGGGTAAGTTCTGTGCTGCCACTCTTCTGATAAATAGATAAATACGTGATTAAACGCTCAAAGCTTAGATTGAGCGTAAAATGGAATGCTTTACTGATAAATTTTACGGGGGTCTTTAGATTAAACCCATAATATCGCTACGTTAAAACTGTTTCAAAAAAGTAATCTTGCTGATAAACTGTCTCGATTGTTGTATCGGATCAAACACATCAGTCTGAGTATCGTTAAACACGAGATAAATGAACGATAGGGGCATATATTCCCAACTAAAGCGTACATTCCATCTGCCCTGTTCATCAAAACTGTTATATTGGTAAAACGTGGATAATTGTACCCTAGGGTTTAAGGCCAACCTCACACTGGCAGAATAGAGGTCGGTATTTAAATCTTCATCTAAAGTACCAACACCATTGATGTTGTTATGCTCATAATCAACTGTCATAGAGAGCTGGGGCAAAGGGGCATAGCGCAATCCGGTAATGATAGTATTCCGTGTTCCATTATAAAAATCACCAAAGTCGTATTGAATGGAACCGGAAAACTTCTTGGACTGATCTGAGTTATAACGCATCAAGAACCGTGTATAATTATATTCTCCTTCACTAATTTGTAATCCCAATGGCGCAAAGTTGAAATTGATGTTTTGCCAAGTAGGCGTAAAAGATACCTCTACAAAACTGTTATCCTTAAACCAAGTGTAAATTGGAAAGATGTACAGACTTGATTGCTGAAAATTCCCAAAATCTTCAAAGTCATGATAGTAATTTAAAAAAGCACCGGGATCCCATCTTCGAACAAAAGGCAAGGACTTGGGGCGTAAAATAGCGTAACCACCCGGGCTATGGTACATCACATCTTTTTGGAAAACAAAGCCCATCGCAGGATCATAGCCATCGCTTACAAAAGCATTTACATAGCCTAAGTAGTAGTTATTGGTCCTTGCCCCTGCAAAGACACGCCCTGAATAGCCCGTATCTCCCGTTTCGCTGTCTAAAGAAGTTGATAGTAAATAGGAAAGGGTAATCTCGCTCTTAGGACGTATGAGACCGTCAATAGAAATGGTGGTATTGTTTTTACTTGAAATCTCCAAATCCGAAAACGAATCATCCAAACGATAGGTGATCATTGCTCCTATATTGTTTTCTTTTCCATAATTCTGGGTATATCTGGCCACCCCAAACGTACTACCAGCGCTGTTGTCCGTTTCTCGTTGTCTTACGGCCAAAGCAGCAATGGTCCGATTCTCCGATCTATCGGTATATCGCGCACCTAAATCTAAAGGTGCTGGTGCCGCATTAAATGTATTTTCGAGTCCTATGGTTCTACTAAAAAATGGGCGTACTTGAAAATTACCTCCACCTGCCCAAATACCTGAGTTTTCCAAAAAGAACTGTCGCCGCTCGGGGAAAAAGATGTTGAAACGCTCCAAGTTGTTAACGGCACGATCCACATCGGCCTGGGCAAAATCAGTGTTTATCGTTAAATCCAATACTGCATTGGGATTGATCGCCCATTTTACATCACCTCCTACCTTGGGTTCGTTGAGCTTGTCAACAAGTACATCTCCTTCTTTATTTTCATCATATTGATACAGGGCATAAGGTTCCACTCTAATATTAGCAGAAGGTGGCGGTACTTCCAATCCGGTCAGCTTAGCAGCATAGACCATACGGTTCTCTGAAAAGGATTGTGGAATGGCGGGAAATACGGTTTTCTCAAAATCTTTTCGGGCCAAACGATAAAATGTAATACCCCATTCAACAGGTTTACCTGCAATGGGTCTGTCATAGCGAATGGACTTGAAGGGAATGGCGAATTCCGCAAAATAGCCCTCATCGGTACGTTGTGTACGCACGGTCCAAAGGGCGTTCCAGTCTGTATCGGTATTGCTATCATTAAAGCTCTGTAAATCCAGTTGGTTGCCATGAGGTGTAGTTTGGAAAGATACGGCATATTGTTTAGTGTTTTGTGCGTCGATTTGAATACCGAACACATCATTTTCCTCATTATCAAAATCGCGCCTTAAATCCTGCATCCGTACTCCTTTTTTTCCAAGGGAATCAGCAGCAAGTACACCAAAATAAAGATTTCGCTCATCATATAGCACCCGCACCGTAGTCTTATTTTTTATTGAGCCTCCCTGAACAGGTTCAACTCGAAAGAAATCGGTAATCGGTTCTGCTGACTGCCAATCGGTTTCTTTTAACTTTCCATCAATAGTAATTTTTCCCAATGCTTTAAATGCCTTGATTTTGATTGGAACATCTGGTGGAGGGAAATTGGATTCTTGTTGGGAGAATACCATCGTTCCTAGAAAAACAAAGCTCCCAGTGAATAATAGCTTTATAGTTGAAATCATAGTCATCTATTAATTTTTTGATTTGTTTCCCAACCCAAGTTTTCTCTTATCGTTAAGACATTCCAATACCAAGTTATTCGCGCTTGAATTGCGCATCGCATGATTGTCCCTTTAACACAACTTTCGTCCAATTGCAACACAGCAGAGAAGCATGATAAAAGTGGCTATGAGCAAAGGCCATATAAAACGTACTTGTTTTATATCACTCCTCCCATCATCTGCATATTTTGGCGTAAATCTTCTCCAGTCCACCACATCTGCAGATTTCTCTTCAAATATTTTAGGATAAAAGAACAATCGCAATTCCTCGTGATAATTAGCTGTTGCATCCAAAAAATTAAGGTGCTGATCTAAACTGGTTCCTGCAAGTTCATTGAATGCTAATTGCAAATGCATATTTGGCAAAAATGCGGACAGTTGTTTACTAACACTTTCACGTTCGCTAATCTTTTCCCGTAACGCCTTGGTATCTGTAACAGAATCGTCATCTCCCATCTGTTGCATGGCATAATACCATGTCCAGTTGAACCCTTCAATTGGATATCCAAACTTTTGGAACTGTGGATAATGATCATAGAACTTTTGCAAAGTTTCCGTTTTATCAGTATCCCATTTGGTATGATACCCATCCCGCTGACTTATCATCGTACTTAAAGCTTCGGGAACTGGATACTTATTGGCCAAATATGCGTTTATTCCCGCCGGCAATAGTATAAGCAATACTAACCAAATGGATAACAACAGCAGTGCATTGAACCCTGAACTCTTTTTAAAGTTGATGACAAAAAAGCATAAAGCGAACCAAAATGCGACATATAACAACGACAGGAAAATCATCATCATGAAATTCATATCCAAAGGAATGGACAACACCGATTTAGCAATAGTAAAAAGTATTCCCAAGACTATATATATAAGTAGTACCCTTATGGATAATTTCGTTAATAGGTACTTCTGTTTTGATGGAGTTTGTACCGATACCAATCGCCATGTACCTGTCTCGGTTTCTTCGGATAACAAATTGAAGGTAAAAACAATGATCAACAGTGGAAATAGGTATAGTAATACGAACGATAAGTCCAGGTTTCCTGACTGAAGATTCATAGGGTTTACCAAATCCGTATCATATCGTTGTCCCTCCAGATTTTTGATAGTGATTCGCTGCAGATTAGTGTTTACATCACTTTGCCCTATGGAAAGCCCCGAAAGGTGGGTTGGACTGTTTATGAATGCGAACTTCACATAGTACATAAGAAGCCCTAAATCATCTTTGTGCAACGTCACATTTCTGTCGATGTGATTCTGTTGATAATTTTCAACTTGGTCGATTGCCGCTTTTTTTTGAGATAAAAATTGATGCCCTATACCAATGCTTATTGCGCCCAACACGAGTATAAGAACCAAGCTCGCTACAACAGCCCTTGACCTTAAAAATTGTAAAAGTAGAAGTTTGTACATAGCTATATTGCTTTTGCTTTTTTTGAAAGATATCCTAAGCCCAAAAAGGATAACAAAACCCAGCCCAATAAAGAAAAAATACCTAATGATGCTTCGTTCAAAGAACTCTGTAAAGGTTGCATCTGGTGTTGAAAATCGGGGAATTCTTCCCAATGTTCATGTCCCACCACATGCTTTTTCCCCTCCGAACCACTTACTTTTTTGGTGCTGATATATTCCATCTGAAGTTCGTTCATCTCCTGTGCCAATTGATAGCGATAGACTTCGGCCTGCTCTTGAAAATCCACGTATCCCTTGAAATCGGTTCCTGTAAATGCCATAGATATTGTTTTAATGGCCACAAAAGGATTGAGCACGGCAGTAAAACGGCTAACGTTGTTCTGTTTTTCATAGATGTGCAATAAACTATCATGGTGTTTTTTGTACAGATTTGCACTTGTCTTCTCTCCTTCCCGCATTACAAAACCTCCATAATTAAAAGGTAACTGGGTGATGGAATCAACGCCATGAACGGTCAAAACTGAATCCCTCAGCCTATTAAAATAGGGGTCTTCTGGGTTGTGGCTATCTCCTTTTTTAAGGACATCCCGCTCAACGCCCGATTGAAAACTCAATTTTGAAGGAGTGGGATAGATAGCACTTCCGACCGCCTGCGAGGTCTTGGGAACCAAAACCACCATCAACAACCAAATACCGAGTAACGTGAGTAACGCATTTTTGGATGAGTGCGCCGTAGTGGACACCATTATGCTTATAAAGGATAGAATAAGTAAAAACAGTGCATATCCTAAAAACAATAGCAAAAAACGCTGCCACGAATCGGCCGGGTTCGCTATAGTCTCCCCAAACATTAAAAAAAACATGGTAACCAGAAAAATGGGGGCAAAGAATAAAAGTGCCAGTATAAATAGCCCCAAAGATTTGCCCAGCAGTATTTCCTTCCAATCTGCTCCTTGGGACAAAAGTATTTTCAAGGTTCCGTTCTCCCTCTCGGAGACGACAACAGAAAACCCCAAAAAGAATAAAATCAGGGGGAGTACAAGTTGTAAAAGCATCGCCATGCTCAATTCACCAAAGCGCAGAGTCCCAGTGGAAAACCCTGCATCTGAAAAGTTGACGCTGTTCTGCCTATGAGCTTCTAAAAAGACCGCATTCCCCGTAAAACTTTCAATTCCATAATCAAATATGCTCAAAGGCTGTTTCAAACGGAAAGCGAATGTACCAAAATGTGCCATGCGATGCGGATGTTTATCTGGATTGGCCTCCCAACTTTGTCGTGCCTTTTGTTGATGCTCCAGTCTAATGGTATTCTGTTTGAAGTAGTTATTGATGCCACTGACCGCAGCGTAGGCGGTCAGCAGCAAAAATATGCCAAACATGATGTAGATTACTTTGGTCTTGAGGGCATTTTTGAGGAAATGCCCCATAAACAGACCGATGTTAGCTCTTTTCATAATCCTTAAAATTTATAGGAGGTTGTCAGCAACACATTTCGTGGTGCTCCAGGAAAAAGTCGTGATGCAAACAATGCACCTCCCCAATATGTTTCATCGAACAAGTTGTTCACCTTAAGCGCCAATTGTATATTTCCTCCTGAGGGGCGATAATACACTGCGGCATCAAATACCGTATACGCCGGAAGCAGCACACGATCGCTGTACCATGAGAATCGATCTCCACGATATTCTGTTCCAAAACCAATTCCGACGTCCCTCAAAGTATTATCCGTAAAATCATATCTAGCCCAAAGGTTAGCACTATGTTCTGGTGTTCCACCCGCTCGTTCACCGATCAATGTAGGGTCATCATCCGCGATTATTTCAGCATCGATATAGGCATAGGAAGCATTTACCTGAAAATTTGGTAAGATATAGCCCGATAGGTCCCACTCAAAACCTCTACTTCTTCGTGCGCCACCCTCAATCAACAAATCCTCATCGTTGGGATCGGGTTGCAAAAGGTTTTTTTGATTGATTTCATAAACGGCCATGTTCATTGCCAATCGTCCTCTAAAGAACTCTCCTTTTGCTCCAAACTCAATTAAATCACTTTCCAAGGGGTCAAATTCTGCTGGAGAACCTGCCCAGAAAAAGTTTTCTGTAGCCGGTGATAAAGTAACGGTATTTGATTGCGGTTGAAAGCCCTCAATATAGGTTCCATAGACATTTATATTGTCCGTTGCCTCGTACGTAATCCCTAGACGTGGTATAAAGGCTTCGTTTTTAAAACTTTCTTCATCGTTGGATTCATAATTGAACTTATCCTCATACCACTCGTAACGAAGGTTGACCAAGGCAGAAAGCTTCCATATCTTAAATTGGTTTTGAATGTAGACCCCACTGGAGGTAGTTAGGTTTGCCGGAATTGCGAATTCTGACATGGTATAGTCGTTGATAATCCTCATGTTGTTTTGAGGGTCGGTCAAATCAAAATGGGGGACATTAGGTCTAGGTGCCAGTACACCATCGATTTCAATAGTTTGAAAATCTGCGGCATCGGCCGGGTCAAAATTACTTACGCTCCCGTCATTTCTTAAATACCTTCGCGCTCCATTTTGTCCACCACCCTTGGTACGCTCCCACCAACTTCCATCGTATCCTATAAGAGCTTTATTAGTGATTTTATCACTTTCAAAATCAAAATTTACAAAAGCATTGAAATTATCGGTGACCCAGAACTGCTTTCGTTCCACATAACGCATTTCAGCTAGGGTATTGATAGGATTTCCTTCGATATCCACAGCGGCGGCGTTCACAGTTCTGTGCTCGGCAAGGTCTTCTTCCCAAGTTTGTTTCATATACGAGGCATTGAAGCCAATGTTATCTGTAATCTGCTTGGTGAAGTTGCCCATCACCAAAAACTCCTTTGACTTAAAAAAGTCGTTTGAAGCCCCTACGTTAAGGGAAGTCGGCGTACTGTTCAAATCAAATTCCCCATTGATGGCACCAAAAATCGGTTGCCCCCTATCCAAGTTGCCAACACCATTACTATATATCATTTCTACATTTAATGCTGTAGTATTATTAGGTATGTATGAAATAGACGGTGTAATCAAAAAAGCGTTGTTCTGTACCACATCCCGAAAAGATCTGGCTTCCTGTACTGCTGCATTAAAACGGTATAAAAGGGTTTTAGATTCATTCAATGGCCCTGTAAAATCTGCTGTTGCCCTAAGCGTTCCAAAACTGCCCACGGTAGCACTTACCTCGTTTCGCTTTTCCCTTAAAGGTTTTTTGGTTACCATATTTATAGTTCCGCCTGGGTCAACACTGGAAAAAGTTACCGAAGAGGGTCCTTTGACAACTTCTACTCGTTCTATGTGGGAGGTTATGGGCTGTAGAAAATAATACTGACGGGTTCGCATTCCATTGATGACCTGTCCCTCTTCTGCTTGTGTGACACCCCGTATGTTGAAATGATTGTAAAATGCCGTGGAAGTAACACTACTGGCAGCTTTTACTGCATCTGCCAATTGAAACGCTTGACGGTCGTTCATCAATTCTTTGGTAATTGTTGATACCGCTTGTGGTAACTCCTTGTTTTTGATGGCCACCTTAGTCGAAGAAAAGGAATAATCGCTATTGTAGTCGGTCCTAGCACGACCTATGACCTCAACATTCTGTAAGCTTTCTGTAGTTTCTGTTAATACAACAGTTCCCAAATCAAGTACAGTAGAAGAACTTACATCGATGGATTTTTGGTGGGAAGCATATCCCAAAAAGCGTACTTCGAACTCGTAAACTCCTTCGGGTACATTTAGTTGAAATGCTCCGTTCCTATCTGTCAACACTCCGAACATGTTGTCTGTATTACCAATGGAAACCGTAGCACCAAAAATTGGACTTCCTTGCTCATCGGTAACCGAACCCGTTACCTCTTGAGCGTGGATATTCACAACAAAACTAAAAAGTAATAATATAAATAGATTTTTTATGATTCTCATTTGTGTTCGTTTTATTTTCGGGGTAATCTGTTATCTGCACAATCAAAAAGTAACTCCGCACCTAAAACGAAATCACTACTCTGATCATTTTGATTTAAGATTTTAGATTGTTTTTAAGTATAGATTTTGTAATTCGTTGGCATTTATATCCGTTGTTTCCGACTCGTATACCAAACGGCCTTCTTTCATAATACCAATCCTGGTACCGACATTAACAGCATTGAAAATATCATGTGTCGCCATAAAAATAGATTTTCCCATTTGGCTCAATTCCTTGCAAATCGCAGTAAACTCTACCGCAGCCTTAGGATCAAGGCCAGAGATCGGCTCATCCATAAATATGAAGTCTGCATTTTTGGATAGTGCAATGGCGATACCTACTTTCTGTCGCATTCCCTTAGAATAAGAGGCCAGCTTATTAAGGTGGGCGGTTTCCTGAAGCCCAGCTTTTAATAAGTAGGACGCCAATTCCTCCTTTGAATACCGAAACCCTGCAATTCGGCTAAAAAAGTCAAGATTTTCCATACCTGATAGGTTACCGTAAAGTTGTACTACTTCAGGTATATAGGCTATCATTTTTGAAGTGGCATTACTGTTTGGCTTTACTTCGACGCCATTAATTAAAGCCTTACCGCTTGTAGCTGTTAGTAAACCAAGAAATAAATTTATCGTGGTGGTTTTACCGGCACCATTTTGGCCCAGCAAACAGAAAATTTCACCTTGAGCAACAGAAAGATTCAAGTCGCTCAATGCTTCATGTCCACCATATCTTTTGGTAAGATTGATTGCTTCTAGCATATTATACTATGTAAATGTGATTGATTAAGCTATGGTACGCCATTGGATGATACAGCGTAAAATGAATTATTGGAAACCTTGTATGAAGGTCGCCATATTCAATTAAGTAAAAGAAAAATATTTAGGCTACCGGAGGTCCTCGAAGATGCTGTTGCTTTTTAGGAACAATATTGATGGTTCCCACTATACTTTGATGAAAATAGTAGGAAAAAGCAGCTAATTCGTAAACAAAGAGATCTTGAACATGTAGTTGCTGATCAAAATAAAAACTACAGATTTGACAGTCTGAATTTTCTTCGGCAACTATATCGGTAAAATCGTTGCTAACAACATTTACAGTATGCGCTGTATGCTCTTGCGAATGAAAAATTAAAACAACAGGTAACGACAAAATATACATTGCCAAAAAACCCGTTGCTATTTGTATTTTATTTTTCACGACTGCTAAAGTAATACATTTTCACCTTATTTATATTGATTCTATTTCGTTAACATATTTGATGATCTCAATACGCAGGACAGTTATGAAAAGCTCTGGACCAATAGCTGATTGTAATTATTTAATATACGATTCAAAAAAGGGTCAACAATGTGAATTAATATGGTGTTAATCTTTGATAATGAATGGATTGAATTAAGAGGTCGCTATATCACCCAACAGGCTCAAAATCTTATTTTCAACGGCCTTGGAATCCCAATGAGCCTCAATATCTGGCATTGACATTACTTCTTGCATGATTTTCTCCTGCTCGTCTCCTATTGCCAAAGCTTCAGCATAAGACCGTTCGGAAAAAGTAACACGACTATATACAGGAATCCACTTATCAGGATGATTTTCAGCAAATCGCTTTTCAATTTTCTTTTGTAACAGGAATTTTGGGTCAGCGGTTTTATGGCTCATTTCCATAAAGTTTCTATAGCTGAGTTCAGCAATGGCATCCGCATTGGGTTTACGACTTTTTTGATATTCGCTAAAAATAGTTTCCCAATCGTCTCCATGAGTTCCCATAAGTTCATCCAATTCATAAATATCCTCAAAACCTGCATTCATTCCTTGACCATAAAATGGCACGATGGCGTGAGCGGAATCACCGACCAATGCAACCTTATTCCAGTAGGTCCATGGGTAGCATTTCATCGTTACCATAGCACTAGTCGGGTTTTTGAAGAAATCTTGTGTAAGGTTTTCTATTTCTTTTCTAACATTGGGAAAGTAAGTCTTAAAAAAGGTCTTGGCCTCTTTTTTATTGGTGATGTTCTCAAAAGAAACTTCTCCTTCAAAGGGTAAAAATAGGGTACATGTAAAACTTCCATCTAGATTTGGCATGGCGATGAGCATGAATTTTCCCCTTGGCCAAATATGAAAGGAGTTTTTATCCAATTTATGCGTGCCATCCTCGTTTGGCGGAATCGCTAACTCCTTATATCCCACGTCTATGAAGTCCTGTGAATAATCAAACCTACTACGACGTTGCATTTTGTGTCTTACTCTTGAAAAAGCACCGTCACAACCAAAAATGATATCATATTGGTATTCCTTCCACTCACTTTTCTCGGATTCTCCCGTAAATATTCTGGCTTCTGGTAAATCAACGTCCCAAACCTTTTCATTGAACCTAAAAAGAACTCCCTCTTCTTCTGCCAAGTCAATCATTCTTCTATTTAGGATTCCACGTGAAATTGACCAAATTGCCTCACCTTCTTTGCCATATTTCTGAAAATAAACGGGCTTATCATTCACGTGCATAGCTCGTTTATCCAAAGGAATCGCAATTTCTTTGATAGTTTCTTCCAGTCCTACCTTACGAAGGGATTTCCATCCTCGGTTGCTCATAGCCAAGTTAATGGAACGGCCAGAAAACTCTATTGTCCGTATATCTGGTCTCCTATCAAAAACGGTAACCGAATGTCCTTTTTTCTTTAAATAAATTGCTAAAAGAGAGCCCACCAATCCAGAACCAATGATGGCTATATTTTTAGAGGTCTGTACCATAAATGCCTATAGGCGAATTCATATTAAGTTTTAAATGTACGGAAAATTGAAATATCAAAAATCAATTGGAATAAAGACCGCTTTGCTCTTTGAGTAAAGAAACAAGACTTGCCTATCTTTTGTTCTTACCCCCCGTTTGCAAAATTAGCCGAGCACAAAAAAGTGAGAGTGTATTTAGAAAAGTGAATCAAGACCACTTCGCTAAAAGAGCAAAGACCGTTTCGCTAAAAAGAGTAGAGAACAAAGACATCGCCTATCCTGATTCTTAGCTCTTGGTTCTTTTTTCTAAATCTTCTTCACCTATTCGGTTCATGAATTTTTGACATTTATTTAACGAACAGTCGTAGACTTTTGGTGCAAAAGTTGACGTATATATTCTAAATATTCCGCTTCGGCGCCACTATATGAAAAAAGTCCTTCACAAAATTTGCGAAGGACTTTTTCCCTTTTTAAGTGAAGAGGCAAACAATTACCTACTCCAATATACCGTCTACGATACCGTATTTCACAGACTCTTCTGCACCCATCCAGTAATCACGGTCAAAATCTTTCATCACCTTATCAAAATCCTGTCCACAATTATCTGCCAGTATTTTTGCTCCAAGCTCTTTGGTCTTTATAATTTCCTTGGCTTGAATCTCAATATTGGAGGCTTGTCCTTGGGCACCACCACTTGGCTGATGAATCATTACTCGCGCATGTGGCTGTATAAATCTTCTTCCTTTCTCACCAACGGACAATAAAATTGAACCCATTGAAGCAGCTAAACCTGAACAAACTGTAGAAACCGGGCTTTTTATTTGCTTGATGGTATCATAAATAGCAAAACCAGAAGTAACATAACCGCCCGGGCTATTTATAATAAGTTGGATTTCCTTATTGTTCTGTAAATCTAAATACAGTAAGCGATCAATAACATGTTTTGCGGAATCATCATCTACCATACCCCATAAAAACACCTTGCGCTCTTCCAATAATTTTTCTTGGACCAATTCTTGAACTTTTCCTTTTTTTGAACTCATTTTTTATTTCTTGAAAGTTTCAAAATTAATCAAATTCCGAAGAAGTTATTGCTTCAAACATACCTCATTCTCCAAATAAAGGTAATTATGACTTTATCTCTACCTTTTCCGATACAACATCTTTAATTGGAATGACAAATTTTCCCTTTTTGGTTACCAAGGTCAACGTATTGTTTTCAATAGCTTCCACTGTTCCCGAGTTTTCCCCTATTACAAGCTTATCACCAACGGCATATGTTCTTCTTGTATAGAAAGACCGCAGCATATCGGTAATGATATCTCTGGAGCCAAGTCCCAGTCCTATGGCAAAGGCCAACAAAAAAGCACCGAGAATGAGTGTGATATTATTCGTAATAATCGTAGTATCGATTCCGGCTTGGTTCAAGGCCGTTATCGAAATAAAGATTACGATGATGTAAAAAAGTAGATTGCTCACCAGATTGGACCCACTGAACTCTAGCGAATCAAATAATTTCTTTACCGTGGTTTTGATGAAATTACCAATATACAGCCCGATCATCATTAATGCTAAAGCACTGAACAATCTCGGCAGATAACGCAAAAGGTTTCCTATTTCGGTAGAAATAATTTCCCAGCTCAGTATATCTGCAGCAACGATCAAGAATACCAAGAGCAATAACCATTTTACAAAACCAAGAATTACCTTAATGATGTCAATCTTAAAATCTCCCTTACCAAAAAGGTTCATCTCGTTTATCTTGTCGCTCAAGGTATTGATCTTGGCAAGCTTCAAAATCTTTCCTAATACAAAAAGTATAATTTTGGTCACCAACCATCCTACCAATAGTATGATTAGCGCACCAATAATCTTGGGCAGCGCCAGTGCAATATCCCTACCCATTGCAGCCAGCGAATCAAAAGTCAAGTTCTTCCATTCGTTAATTGTTTCCATATGTATTGTTTTATCGTGTTGTTTTAATTGTCTTTTGTAGTCCTAAAGAGCTTGCGCAAAGCCGAACCCACATTAAAAGAGAAGAGCGAGGCCAAATCCATGATCAGCTTAGCTGCAGCTATGTCGTTCATGACCTTTTTCTTCATTCCCGGGGGGACTTCCCGTAATGAAGCTTCTAATTCCCTAAATGGATTTTTTCTTTGCTTTGCCATCTATGGTAACGTATTATAGGTTTCCACCAATCGTTCTTTTGCCCTTTTCAATCGCATTTTTACTGCGCTTTCGCCTAGCTCCATCAAAGCTACCAGGTCTTTTATCGATGCTCCATCTTGGTATTTCAACAATAAAATGGATTTTTCCTCTGCCGATACCAATTCCAAGGCCTCTCTTAATTTGTTCGCCTTCATCTCATAAAGGCTTTCCTCGGGCACCTCCTCTGTCAATTTATATTCAGAATCTTCCACAGGGGAAGATTTATCGCTCATCTTTCGCTGTTTGTTTCGATTAACATAGTTCACACAAAAATTATAGGTAAATGAATACAACCATGTCGAAAACTTTGATTTACCCTTAAAAAGTTTCAACTTAATGAACAGTTGCAGAAAAACATCTTGGGTCAAATCCTCGGCTTCATCTTGTGATCTTGCAAATCCATAACATTTATTGTAAACCATTTTAGCATAACGGTCATAGAGCTTACCAAACAATAATGGATTGTTATTGGCCACTATTCGTTTTACCAATTCCTCATCCGAAACATTCGCATACGGGTCGTCTGCCTGCGATGATTCCTTATCGAGGTTATTTATAAGAATAAGAAACAGCTTCTTTAAAAAGGTCACTTAGATGTTAGGTTATGATTCGGTTAGCATTACTTTTTACGGAAACGTACTACAAGATAAATTAAAATGACATTATATTTGGGGCAAAACTTATTATGAAACGCATTCCCATTTTAACATTTCTATCTTTTCTGATGCTTTTGTCCTGCAAAACAGAACAAAAAAAAGCAGTCCCGAAAGAAAAACAACAAAAAACAATCCCGGAAAAGATTGCGGATGCACACGGATATGAACATTGGAAGGCTGTAAAAGAATTTACCTTTACGTTCAATGTTGACAGGGACAGTACTCATTTTGAAAGAACTTGGGTATGGCTACCAAAATCGAATACCGTAACTTCAATTACTTCGAAAGACACCTTGACTTACAATAGAAAGTCCATGGATAGCACTGCCGTAAAGATCAATGGTGGCTTTATAAATGACAGGTATTGGATTTTGGCACCATTTAATCTGATATGGGATTCGAATAATTACACCTACGAACATTCCGAAAATGAAAAGTCACCTATAGCTAAAGAATCTATGCAAAGATTGACCATAATCTATGGTAATGAAGGTGGTTATACACCAGGAGATGCGTACGACTTTTACTTCAAGGATGATTTTATAATCCGTGAGTGGGTTTTTAGAAAAGGAAACCAAGAAGAGCCTTCCATGGCAACTACTTGGGAAGACTATGTTGACATAGGTGGTTTAAAATTAGTGCGTGATCATAAAAAGGCCGATGGAAACTTTAGCATTAACCTCACCAATTTAGACGTTCAAAAAGAGTAAAAGTTAGAATCTGTTCCTTTTCAATAGCATCGTAGTCATTAAAACAAGTAAGACACAACCTAAAAGGGCATAAAAACTGTGTTTTAGCGATGCGCTCTCCGCTAAAAATCCAAGGATTACAGGGCCCAATAAAAAACCTGAATACCCAGTTCCTGCAATAAAGGAAACTCCTTGGGCGGAATCTACACCTTTTACGTTTCCTCCGATTCTAAATAGTTCTGGAACTATTACGGAGAAACCAAGTCCGTTAAGTGCAAAGCCTACGATTGCTAGAACCGTATGTTCAGAAAGTACCAATGCATACCCAAAAATTGCTATTAATGCACCTAAGGCCACAATTTTGACAGAGCCAATCTTTGCGCTTATCCCGTCCCCTAAAAATCTACCCAAAGTCATTGCAGCCGAAAACGCCAAAAAGCCTGAACCTATCAGTACGCTTGGTGCCAGCGTGACCTCTTTAAGATAAAGCCCGCTCCAGTCTACGATAGCTCCTTCACTGCCCATAGCTACAAACCCTATTATTCCCAGTAAAAACAAAGGTTTGAACAGTTTTAGGCTAAATGGCTCTTTATCTACGGGTGCAGCTACAACACTCTTGTAGTTTTTATAAAATAGTAGATTTATGATAAAAACGAGTATAACCGTAATACCCATATGTAATACCGGATTTCCGATAATCGGAATAAGAAAACTCCCCAATCCTACAACTACACCTCCCAAACTAAAAAATCCGTGTGCGGCCGACATGAAGTTCTGCTTGTCTTCTTTTTCAATTTCGGTAACCAGTGTATTCATGGAAATATCCGTAAGTCCGTTAGATGCACCAAAAAGAAACAGCGATATCATTAACAAATAATAATTTGGCGCTAGAAGCGGAAAGAGTGCCAAGATGCTACTTAACATCACTCCCATCCATGTGGCCTTTCCTACCCCAAGCTTGTTAATTATTTTAGAGGCCAAAGGAAATATAGTGAACACACCCAAAGACAGGCAAAATATGGCAATACCCAAATCCGCTTTATCAATATTCAATTTATCCTTTACTGTTGGAATATATATGGCCCAAGTACCAAACCAAATGTTTAGACTGGCGAACACCCATGCGGGCGCAAAGTATCTGGGATTGGAAAAAATAAGCTGGAGTGATTTCATGTTAATGGGTACATGTTAAATTTAATACACTTTACAAATTGATAGTTTTCGAATATGTTATACAACATGGGATAAATCTTCTCCAAGCCTTCTATTTTTGTTCAGTCCTTCAATAACAGTCATTTCCCTTTCGGATAATTCAAAGTCAAATATTTCAAAATTTTCACGTATCCTTTTAGGAGTTATCGACTTTGGAATAACCGCTACCCCTCTTTGAATTAACCATCGCAACGTAACTTGTACCGCAGATTTTTGATGTATCTTTCCAATTTCCCTTAGTTCTGGAATATTCAATACCTCCCCCATCATTATCGGTCTCCATGCTTCGAGCTGTATATTGTGCAGACCTGCAAAGTCCATCATATCATTTTGACTACAATAAGGGTGCATTTCTACTTGGTTTAATGCTGGAACAACTTCTGCATCTCCCATTAAATTTTTCAACTGATCTATACTAAAATTGCATACCCCAATGGCTTTTGCCCTACCACTTTTATATATTTCTTCCATCGCTCTGTAAGTTTCCCTGTATTTGAATTTCACGGGCCAGTGTATCAAATACATATCCACATAATCCGTATCAAGCTTTATCAAACTTTCATCAAAGGCATATAATGTTTTATCATATCCCTGTTCACTGTTCCAGACCTTGGTAGTTATAAAAACATCTGCTCTGGATATTGTACTCTTTTTTATGGCCTTTCCCACTCCTTCTTCATTTTGATAGGCAGAAGCTGTATCTATTTTACGATAACCGGTATGCAAAGCAGAAATAACTGCGTTTTCGACCTCTTCGTCATTCTTTGCAAAAAGTACACCTAGGCCCATTTGCGGCATCATTATCTTATTATTGAGTTCAAATTTGAATGTATTCTCCATTGCCATCATCACTTTTTTGATTCAGCATATTCTTAATTTCTAAACAAAATAACTAAAGACTCTACTATACTTTTTAGCATAAATCATTCTTTAAATAAGACATTTTATTCTCCATAATCTCTTTTTTCAAACTATTTAGATAGTTTTACTTTATGAAACCTATGCTGGAAGCCATCAATGTAGCATCGAACACTTCGCTGAAGATAGAGACTTACTTCGCCTCTACCCAATGCGAGTCTACTGGATGGCATATCCATCCTGAGTTCGAATTGGTGTATGTGAAAAATGGCTCAGGAATACTCCATGTTGGTCCAAAAAAAGAAGAGTACAGCGATGGGGTCATTATTTTTTTAGGAGGAAATATTCCACATGCAGATTTTGGGAACAAGGATTATGATAACAATATTGAGGTGGTGATTCAATTCAAAAAAGAGGCATTAAACGACAGACTGCAAATCTTCCCTGAATTTAATGATATCAAGCGATTAATCGAAGCATCTAACCAAATATTAATTTTTGACAAGGCAACCAAAGAAGCGTTATCGGAAAAATTTGAAAAATTTCGAATGCTGGACAGCCAAGGAAAGTTGATCAACTTACTTGCCATTTTGGATTATCTTTCTAAAAAGAGTACTCCAAAAAAATTGTTGGAAAGCATCCCGTTGAGCAAGTTCAAAAAAGATGAAATACGAAGGTTGGAGCAGGCTTTTGAGTATGTTAACACAAATTATGACAAAAAAATATCCGTCACTGAAATAGCCTCGCAATTGGGTTTTACCCCCAATTCTTTTTGTAGATTTTTTAGGAAGATGACCCATCGAAGATTCATCAGTTTTGTAAACGAATTTAGAGTTGAAAAGGCAATTGAACACTTTAATATCAACAACACGAACATAGCCGAAATAATGTACAAATCTGGGTTTAATGACCCTTCTTACTTTACAAGACAGTTTAAAAAATACAAAGGAATTACCCCCTCTAATTATTTAAAGACAAAATACGGCCTATAGTCCCAAGGCTATCTATTGTTTTGAAGTATGTTAAAATTAAAAAAGAGGATGTTTAAAAAGTAATTGTTTTCCAGTTGTTAAGTTCAGCAAATGAAACCAATGGACACCTGTCGATAAATTAGATATTTCGACAGGCCCAATATGACAATGTGGAAAGCTTTTTAAACACCCTCTCTGTTTTATAACCAGACAATTTGTCTTAGCATTAACCCCGATTTTTATTAGTTACATCTTGTTATAAAATTCCATCGGGTAAAATCCCTCTCGTACAAACTACCAAAATAGGTAACCCTATCTCCAACAAAGTATTGTGTAGATGGCGACCACTCCGCCACACCGTCACAAGGACCTGCAGGGTTGGTATCCGTAGCTGGATATAGTGCATTTGTCCCTTGAATGTCCAAAGCAGAAATGCTCGCTTGTCTTGGTGGCAATAGATTGCCGTTCAAATCGGTAATGGTCGGTTGTCCGTTTCTACTAAATGTAAAACTACCGTACATCATGGTTGAATTAATATCAAACTGACCTGTTAAAAAGATAGCGGAATTGCTTTTGAAAAACTGGTCTTGTGCATCGGGCACAATGTTGTTGAAATTGATAATGACGAAATCATCCCTATCCGAACGGTTTTGCTCATGAATATAGCCCAATGTATGGCCTAACTCGTGAATAATCACTACAGCCGTTGCTCTAGTTCCTAAACGGATAAAACCTCTTGAACCGTTCATTCCCAACGTAGCGACACCAGAATTACTATTGGATCCCGAGGAGGAAATGGTTACATAATTGGACTGATTCGTACGTTCTTTGAAAGTAACGTTGGTTTTGCTGGTCCACTCATCAAAAGACTTTTGCAACTCCGAACGAACGGAAGCACTCAATCCATTGATAACGTAATAGACAACACCATCGGTCCATTTTCGAACACCTCCGCCCAATGCTAGACTGGTCTGACCGGCATCTGGTGTTGGGTTTTCGTCAAAAGCTTCAGCAGAATCCGATAATTGGTCTTCAAACAATCTCAAATCGCTTCCTGCAAGACTGTAGGTTCCGTCTTCTTCAAGCCTTACTTTTACCTCACTTCCCAAAAAGTACTTGGTAATAAAATCCGTATCCTGTTCTGTTGTGGATACTTCTTCATTTGGTGTTGTAGCATTTCGGTCTTCGTCTACATCGTTCTTTTCACAAGAAGCAATGGACAAAACCATAATCGCGGCTAAAGTCAACATAGCATTTAAGCCGACCTTAAGCCTTCTTTTTTCATTTTTAAATTTCATGTTCATATAAGTTTTTGGGGTTAAAACTTAAATATGTACGTAAGAAAGACAAGAATAGTAAGTAGCTACTTCGCTTTTTCGATAAACGGTGAATAAAGATTTATGAATTTTTGCGTTACAGACTTGTTAAAATTTTGGTTCAAAAAGCTAATTTTATCTTATTATCCGTTCTGATTCAGGAGAATACCTTTTTTCAAAAGCTGACCAAAATGGTACATGTCTTCAAAGGAGCAATAAAAAGGTGCTGGCGCCAGTCGTATTACATTAGGTTCTCTCCAATCGGTAATTACACCATTTTTCATTAAAAAATCAAACAACGATTTTCCTTCTCCATGTAAAAAAACAGAAAGTTGGCAACCGCGTTCTTTGGGGGTAATAATCTCGAAAGAACTATCTACTTCCTTATCAATTTCTTGTAAAACGAATTCAAGATAAGCTACAATTCTGAGCTGTTTTTCAATTAGGGCATCCATACCTACTTCATCAAACAGTTCCAAAGAGGCTAAGTATGGCGCAATAGAAAGTATTGGGGGATTGCTCAGCTGCCAAGCATCGGCCGTTTCTATAGGGTCAAACTCGGGCTGCATTAAAAAACGAGTTTCTTTTTTTGTGCCCCACCAGCCCTCAAAACGTGGAATATCTTTTTTACCCAAATGTCTTTCATGCACAAAAATACCCGAGGCGTTTCCAGGTCCGCTGTTCATATACTTGTAACTGCACCAAGCAGCAAAATCTGCATCCCAATCGTGTAATTTTAATGATACGTTACCCACCGCATGTGCCAAATCCCAACCTACAAAAGCACCTGTTGATTTACCTGCACTCGTTATCGCTTCCATGTCCAATACCTGACCGTTATAGTAATTGACACCACCTAAAAGCACCAAAGCCAGCTCCTCTCCTACCTCTTCAATTTTTTCAATGATATCCTCTGTTCGCCACGCATGCTCTCCTGCTCTTTTTTTGACCTCAACAATGGCATCGCTAGGGTCAAAACCATGAAATTTTACCTGACTCTGCAACATGTACTGATCAGATGGAAAGGCTTTTTCCTCACAAATGATTTTGTAACGCTTTTGATTTGGCCGATAAAAAGAAACCATCAATAAATGAAGATTTACGGTTAGCGTGTTCATGACAGAAATCTCTTTAGCGCTACCCCCAACAACTTTGCCCAAACCTTCAGCCAAAAGCTCGTGATATTGCCACCAAGGCTTTTCTGCATAAAAGTGCCCCTCAACGGCCAACTCCCGCCAATCTTTCATCACTTCGTCAACAAACTTCTGGGTCCGTTTTGGTTGCAGTCCTAGAGAATTACCGGTAAAATAGATAACCTCTTTTCCGTTGACTTGCGGATAATGAAATTCTTTTCTGTATTTGGATAATTTGTCCTCAGCATCAAGTTGCTGCGCAAATTCCAATGAATTTTGAAAAATCATAGCGTTTTTTTCTTCGACAGTATTATTTGTAAAGCTAATCGTTATCCATGCACTATTCCAAACGCATTTCTATTATATGTCTTTTAAAACCTACTTTTTCATATGCACGTATGGCAGGTACGTTATCACTATAAACCGTTAAACGTATTTCTTTTAATCCCCTTTCCAGCGACCAACGCTTTAACTCATCTACAATTCTGGCATTAATGCCCTTTCCCCTATGATCAGGGTGGGTATACATAAACCCTAGATAGGCATACTGCTCATGTGCCAGATAGTGCCTGGCCTTTTTGGGAATGGCATATCCGGAAGCTATTATCTTTCCATCAAACTCAGCAACGATTACGCTAGCATCATCATCCAATATCATTTGTTTGATATCGTAGTAACTAATGGGATCTTCTCCTAAAGTACTATCAAAAGGTCGCTCTGCCTTTATGAGTTCTTGTTCAAAACCCAAGAGGATGGGCAAATCTTCCAAGGTTGCATTTCTAAGTATTGGGTCGAGTGAGTTCATAGCCATATATAATTGAAAAAACTAAAATCCCAATGTAGTTCTTTTCTATATTTTTACGAAAAATTACGCATGCACTTTCTTTCCACATTACTGGAGAATTACATCAAGGATAATTCTGAAGCTGAACCGGAAATCTTAACAGAGCTAACCCGGGAAACACATTTGAAAGCAATACAGCCCAGAATGATCACGGGGCATTTTCAAGGACGGGTACTGAGTTTACTTTCTAAAATCATAGCTCCTAAAAATATTCTTGAGATTGGAACTTACACAGGATACTCGGCACTCTGCTTGGCGGAAGGCCTTCAAACTGATGGAAAACTACACACCATCGAAATCAACGAAGAGCTTTACAAGCTGCAGCGCACTTATTTTGATAAAAGCAGGTATGGAGCCCAAATTGAACAACATATTGGGGATGCATTGGATATTATTCCAAAGCTTGACATTTATTTTGATCTAGTATTCATTGATGCACAGAAAGTCAATTACGATGCCTATTTTGAAGCGGCTATTCAGAAAACGAAATCTGGCAGTGTTATCCTTTCCGATAATGTGCTATGGTCTGGAAAAGTGGTTGAACCTGTTTCTAAATCTGATAAAGCTACGGCGTCCTTAATTGCTTATAATCAAAAACTAAAAAACGATTCAAGAGTAGAGACTGTTATCCTTCCTGTGAGGGACGGATTGACTTTGAGTAGGGTACTATAAAGCGGTGGTATAATTTATAGAACAATAGTGCCGACAAAACACCTATCAAAGTACCTACTATAATATCCAAGGGATAGTGCACTCCAACAAAAATACGGCTGGTTGCAAATAGAATAGGCCAAATAAAGAACAGAACTGCCCATTTTACCTTCTTTCGTACAAAAAGAAAGAACAGAACAGTTATAGAGAAAGAGCTAGCGGCATGACCAGAGAAAAAACTAAAATCCGTAGGGCTTTTTAGAATGCGTATAAGCGTATTGATTTCTTCAGTATTATTAGGTCTCAATCTTGCTACTGTAGTCTTTGTCAAATCGGTTACTAAAATGATGAAAACTACGAGACATAGTACCGTGACCAGTTTATACGACGCTTCCAACGTGGAAAATTTAACGAAAAGTAGTACTATGAAAAATAAAAAGAGGGGTATCCATGTACTGATATTTGTGACCGTAGACCAAAAGATGTCATAATCTTCAATACCGAGGTTATTAAGATAGATGAAGGTGTCACGATCCCATTCAAGAATTCTTTTCAGCATACATTATTTAGTGCTCCGCTTTATCGACCCGGTCACTTCGTCAACATTTTTCTTGACTTCTTCCAACTCCTTTTTAATGTCTTTGGTAAAATCGGTATCGATACCTTGTTTATCTGCACTTTTTTGGATTTCACGCTTTATATCATCTGTAGCATCACGTAATTGTCGCATTCCTTTACCCAGTCCTTTGGCGATACCCGGAATTTTGTCCGCACCAAATACCATGACCACGATAAAGAGGATAAAAAAAATTTCTGCGCCACTTATAAATAGAAAATGCATAGGACAAATATAATGAGAAGTTGTTTGCAAATAAAAAAAGCCCTGTGAAATCACAGGGCTTCCATTAATTTAGTATTGCTTTCTATTCTCCTTTGATATTTTGCTTAAACTTATCAAAGTCAGATTTCTCTTCTTTTATCGGCCAAGAATTGTTAGCTGTATCAATATCTGCGGTCTCCAATTTAGGATCTACAACGATTCCTACCAATTCTTTTTGGGATGAAAATACCCTGCTTACCTCAACATCATTCATTCTCCATATTTCAGCGGGATAAGTAATGTTTTCTTTGGTTCCATCTGCATAAGTATATTCAACAATCAGTGGCATGGGCATTCCCCCTGGCTTATCAAAAGTGACTTCATAAAAATATTTGGGCTCCTCAACCTGAGCTCTTTCTGCTTCGGTCATATTGTCCATCATAAACTCTTTTAAGCTTTTAGAAGTTTCTGATGGAGATTTCCCCTTGAGCTCTGGGCTAAAGTCCTCACTATCCTCCTCCGCCAAATAGACCAATGGTGGTAAATCGGCTTCGGTCAGATTTCTATCCGCCATATACTTCTCCATTTCTTTGGTGGGCTTGTTCGCTACATAGTATTTTTTAACACCTTTTACACCAATATCCACATAATCAGTAGTGTAGAACCAGCCTCTCCAAAACCAATCAAGGTCTACTGCTGATGCATCTTCCATGGTACGGAAGAAATCTTCAGGGGTAGGGTGCTTAAATTTCCAGCGTTGCGCATACGTTTTGAACGCATGATCAAACAACTCTTTGCCCATAACAGTCTCCCTAAGAATATTCAATCCCGTTGCAGGTTTACCGTAGGCATTAGGACCTAAGCTGTATACGTTCTCTGGGTTCGACATTATTGGTGACATATAGTCTTGGTCTCCGCTCATGTAGGGAACAATCTTTGCGGGCGCTCCCCTTCGAGAAGGATAAGCACTGTTCGGTGCTATTACATCTGGATATTTTTCACCAAATTCCTGCTCGGTGAGGTATTGCATAAAGGTATCCAAGCCTTCATCCATCCATCCCCACTGACGCTCATCTGAGTTTACGATCATTGGGAAGAAGTTGTGACCTACTTCATGGATAATCACACTGATCATTCCATACTTAGTTCTGTCCGAATAGGTACCATCTTCATTTGGACGTCCATAGTTCCAGCAAATCATTGGATATTCCATCCCTTGGTTTTTCGCATGAACCGATATTGCTTTATGGTAAGGATAGTCAAAAGTAAATTTGGAGTATGTCTCCAATGTTTGAACAACTGCTTTTGTAGATTGTTCTTCCCAAAGTGGGTTACCTTCCTTTGGATACATTGAAACGGCCATAACATCTTTACCGCCAATTTTGACAGCCTGCATGTCCCATATAAATTTTCTAGATGTTGCAAAACCGTAGTCACGGACATTAGTAGCCTTAAACTTCCAAGTCTTCTTTTTTTCTGAAAAACCTTTTTCCGCAGCTTCTGCCTCAGCTTGCGTTACAATAAGAACAGGCTTGTCATATGATTTTGAAGCTTGCTTGTAACGCTTCATCATCTCCTTGGAAAAAACTTCATCCCTGTTCTGCAATACGCCTGTTGCATCTAAAATATGATCGGCAGGCACAGTAATGCTTACATCATAATTACCAAAGGGCAGTGCAAATTCCCCGCTCCCCCAGAATTGATGGTTTTGCCATCCTTCAACATCACTGTATACGGCCATCCGTGGAAAAAACTGGGCGATCACATAAGCACGGTTGCCATCTTTTGCAAAGTATTCATAACCAGAACGAGCCCTATCTACGGTATGGTCTGGAATATTATACCACCATTTAATGGAAAATGACATTTTCTCTCCACTCTTAAGAGGTTGGGCTATATTTAAACGCATCATGGTCTGATTGATGGTATAGGAAAGTGGTTTTCCATTGGAATCTTTTACAAAATCAATGTTAAACCCACCATCAAAAGGTTCGGTTACAAAAGTCTTCGCAAAATTACCTGTGGTGTAGGCGAAGTTTACGCCATCGCCATTTCGTAAAGGGGATTTTGAATCCTTGGCACGTACATTCTGGTCCAATTGTACCCAAAGAAACTCCAAATCATCTGGTGAATTATTATAATAGGTAATGGTCTCTTCACCATAAATTTTGGCATTTTTATCATCCAGTTCAATGTCCATGACATAATCTGCCTGTTGCTGGTAGTAATCCGGTCCTGGCGCACCCGAAGCGGAGCGATAGGTGTTAGGCGTGGAAAACTCCTCGTACAACTGTTTAAACCTACTCTGATTATAATGGCCGGGCTTCCTATCATCTTTTTCATTTCCTTCTTCTTGGGCCATAGCCGTAGTAGCTCCAAGCAGAAATAAAAGGGAAGCAAAACAATACGCAATCTTGTTCATTTTCTTTTTGATTTTTAAAACGTCGGAAAATAACTTTTTTTAACCAATATTTAAGAATAGCTTAGAAGTTTAACATTCCTTTATTATTCTCCCTGATCAATACAAAACTTTTCTTTTGATCTTTCCATTTAAAGTGGACTATGTTTTTTTGTTCCTCGAACATATCGGTTAAAATCTCATTTTGTACCGAAATCGATTTTAAGGTAGAAAAATCAACATCTGTAAGTTCCAAATAACAAATGACGACATCGTTGTCATACTTTTTGCCCAAAAAAGAATAGGCCCTGATTTCACCATTTAATGCAACGGCAAATTTTGCCCTGAAATATTTTTCTATATATTCGTCAGCGACCTTTGCCTCGTTTTGCGTAGCAAGTTCTGGGTTTATGTCATACCGTTCTTCCAAAACAGCCTCCAAATCATCTATGAAGATTCGACTTGTAATCTGAAAGGAGGCATTCTTTTCGGAATAGTTGATATTGGTGACGCTTACGTAAAATTTATGGAGTGTGAAACTTAATAATGGAAGCAACACCAGTGCAAGCAAAAAACTTTTTCTCATTTTATTTCCATTTTCTGAACTGATTTAGATTTTTGAACAAGTTCAATTTAAAATTGGACAAACTCTATGCCAATACACAAAATTGCCCAGAGCATAACAACTATAATTTATGTTTTGTAGGCATCATCTTCATTCTTTTGAACCAACTTTAACAAACTTAATCCAACCCATTGTTATGGCGGTATGCCTTACTTCTATCCATTAAAAACTGCCAAAACTTTAGTTCGTCATTTTGATGGGTCAAATCATCAAAGCGCTCATCCATTTCGCAAAAATAGATAAAGTCATAAAAACGCTTTTCAGGAATTTTTAAATGACCAACAAGTAAAGAATCTATAAAGATATCTTCAATCTGTTGTACCGATGTATAAGCTTTATCCAAAGCAATACGTTTCTTCAACATTTTGGTTTTTCCGTTGATTCTATTTAGAATCTTATTGAGATTAATGGACAGGGTAGGCAATAAATCTTTTGACATCAGTCGCGCATAAGGACCATGGTCGGCATCATGTAATTTGTTTTCACTTTGCGAAATAATCTTGACTTCGGCATTAGGGAGCCCAATAGCCTCGGCGCTAACATCTTTTTGCAATTGTAACCCGTCAATATCTGTATCCAACCTTCCAGAAAGATGATAAGGCTGTACTATAACTTCCTTTAGTTTATTTACGAATTCTTCCAAAGGCACCAAGACAAAATCCGTACGTAAAAGCTCGTTGGTAACTGGTACTATTTTTCTCTTAAACTGTACAGCGGAAAACACTAAAGTATCATTGAGCCGTACCGCTATGGAAAAATTTCCTTCAGTATCCGTTACAATGGCACGTTGAAATGTGATGTTTTGAACCGTGACCCCAGTAATGTCATTTCCTTTGGCAACAATCTTGCCCTTCAAAATTTTTGTTTGCTGCGCCAAACAGCAACTACCACAAAAAAGAAGAAAAAGAAAAATACACGTATCGAAGTTTGAAGGTTTCACTAAAATCAATCTAAGTCGTTGTTTTCCCGATACGCCCTGCTTTTTAGAACCAGATAGTCCAATATTCGCAAACGGTCTTTGGAATCAACAGCTTTTTGAAATTCGTCGTCCACCTCACAGAAATACATAAAATCATCTATACGCCCAGCAGGGATTTTTAAGGTACTTATAAAAAGAGAATCTATATAAAAATCTTGAACCCGTTGGGTCCGTGCATAGGTCTCGTCTACTTTCACCCTGTTCTTGAGCATTTTGGTACGCCCGGTAATGGCATTGATTATAGGGTCCAAGGGAGGACTGAGTATCATGGCGACATTGAACTTTCCAAAAGTTGCCTGTTGCAGTTTACGTTCGCTTTGGGTCGGTATTTTGCTATGGGCATTGGGCAGTCCCAAAGCTTCAGCACTTACATCTTTTTCAAGTTGTAATCCACCGATATCCTTCCCTAAATCTCCCGATAGATCAAAAGGCCTTACAACGACCTCTTTCAGTTCGTTCACAAATTCTTCCAAAGGAACGGTCACAAAATTTGTATTTAAAATGTCCTCGGTAACAGGCAGTACCTTTCTCCTAAACTGCACAGCAGAAAAAACTAAAGTATCGTTACGCTGTACTGCAATGGAAAAGTTTCCATCCATATCGGTTATTACCGCATTCTTGGTAGTTATGTTCTGGACCACTACCCCAACAACGTCCTTACCTTTACTAAATACTTTTCCTTTTAATTGTTTTACACTGGTTTGTTGGGCATTGGTCGAAAATATAGTTGCAACCAACAACAAGAAAAAGAGCCTACTCCTCATTCAACTCCGCTAAAAAAGTTTTGCTATGGGTAACCAGAAAATCGATTAACTGGAATTCATTTTCTTTTCGCAACAACGTCTGGGAAGGGACTTTATCGTCGCAATAGATTAAAAACGCATCTATTTTATCCTGGGGCAGTTTTAAATCGACCACAAAAAACTCATCGTCATATACCTGCCGTAATACCTCGCTCACCTTTAGAGGTTCCCTATCGGCACCATCGTCTTTTTTGGCCATAAACATGGCCTTAAAAAGGTTTACAAAATTAAGTCCGTCCCGCATACCCCTGGTGGTCTGGGATTCCGCTATGTTTTCAACTTCAGTTCCCCTATCGATTTCATAATCAAATCGCTTAAAACTTTCGTTCTTCACTTCAAGAAACCGTTTTTGGTTTTCGGGAGAAACAACGACTTCGTCCAGTTTAGTCACTTTTTCCGATACCTCTACGACCAATCTGTTATTTTTTAGAATTTCGGGAGTTACGGTGATAACTTCCAGTTGAAAGTTTACCGCAGTAAAAACAAGCTGGTCACCCGCTTTGACCAGAATAACGAACTCTCCATCATCATTGGTGATAGTAGCGGTTTCTGAAGTTGCATTGATAACATTCTCATTGGGAACATTACCACCCTTGTACAGTACCTTTCCGCGTAAGACCTGTCTATCGTCTTGCGCAACAATAATGCCTGTAAAAGTTAAAAAAAGTACAACCAGAAACGTATTTTTCATGTGAGCGCTTTTTTAGCCAGAGTTAAAGAAAACCTTTGAACGGCATAAAAAAAATAAACTTGTTCTAAACTTTTGTTAATTCTCATAAATCGACCGAAGAACAAGGACGTCCGTTCACCATAAAACTAAGGCATTTTGACGGTAATAATTAGATTACTGGAGCAATAGGGTTAGTTTTGGTTTTTACGTTTTGAAAATCCTCCAAATGTCAAACACTGTGAAAACTTACATTGCCCCTTTACTGTTTTGCCTCTTTATGGCGGTCAATCTTCAAGGACAGATTAAAATAGGTGAAAACCCACAGACCTTGGACCCTGCTTCGGTCTTGGAATTGGAAAGCACCTCTAGGGCACTGGTAATTACGCGGTTGACCGACACGCAGATGAACAACATTACGCCCTTGCGTGGCGCTTTGGTCTATAATACTGACGAGGACTGTATCCATTATTATGATGGTACACAATGGGTGAATATTTGTGAAGCGTTGGACAACTCTTTTACAACAACTACCGAAGCAATCTTTAACACGGCTTCCTTGGACAATACGGTTGTGGTAACCCAAGTTAATGACAATTATAATTTTGAGGTAAATCAGATTACGGGGGATAATATTGTCGATACAAGTATTTTGGGAGGTGATATTGGAGTTGAAACTATCGGTACTGGTAATTTGGCAAATAAATCAATCACCCTTGAAAAATTATTAGATGGAAACCTAGCTGGAGAACTGCTGCGATGGAATGGTACTGATTGGGAAATAATCAATGAATCATCATTGAATATAATTGAGGCTGATGGTGTAATCGGAAATGAGGTCACGGGACCTGCTGACGGTACGCTGCAGTTATCAGGAATAGGTGATGACACAAGTCCATTTCTTCTGGGTGTTAGCCCAAATGGTATCACAAACACAGAGCTTGCAAATAATGCGGTAACTTCCAATAACATTTTAGACGGCGAAGTAGGTACGAATGACATTGCTAATGATGCCATTACCGAGGATAAAATAGCAACGGCAACTCCAGATAGCTTTCTCTTGACGGATGGAGCAGGAAATCCGCAATGGGTTGATGGATTAACAGTCGTAACATCCTTAGTCGATGGTGTCACTTTAGAAGTAAATCCTAGTGCACAAGTCCAGATACGGGATGATGGGGTTACCAACGCTAAACTGGCAAACAATGCAGTGAATACAGCCGAAATTGTGGACAATGCAATTACTATCAATAAAATCGGGACAGCAGGGCTTGCCGATGCCAACAGGATTCTTGGCACAGATGCAGCCGGGGACCCACAGTGGCAGGACGCTTCATCCGTCGCGGCAAACTTGGGAGAGGACGTCGTTTCAACAAATGGTTCCATTACTGGGGTGCAGGCCGATGCAGCCCTCGTCGCCATGGACCTGGAGGTAAACGTCGACGGAACAACCATTGAGGTCGACGCTACAAACGGCGTACAAATCGCTGATGATGGGGTCAATACGGACAAGATAGGCACAGCGGGGCTTGCCGACGCCAACAGGATTCTTGGCACAGATGCTGCCGGGGACCCACAGTGGCAGGACGCTTCGTCAGTTGCTGCCAACTTGGGAGAGGATGTCGTTTCAACCGACGGGTCGATTACCGGAGTACAGGCCGATGCAGCACTCGTGGCAATGGACCTTGAGGTCAACGTCGACGGAACAACCATAGAGGTCGACGCCACAAACGGCGTACAAATCGCTGATAACGGCGTGACTACCGATAAGATTGGTACCGCTGGCCTTGCGGACGCGAACAGGATTCTTGGCACAGATGCAGCCGGGGACCCACAGTGGCAGGACGCTTCGTCAGTTGCTGCCAACTTGGGAGAGGACGTCGTTTCAACAAATGGTTCCATTACCGGAGTACAGGCCGATGCAGCACTCGTGGTAATGGACCTTGAGGTCAACGTCGACGGAACAACCATAGAGGTCGACGCCACAAACGGCGTACAAATCGCTGATAACGGCGTGACTACCGATAAGATTGGTACCGCTGGCCTTGCGGACGCGAACAGGATTCTTGGCACAGATGCAGCCGGGGACCCACAGTGGCAGGACGCTTCATCCGTCTCGGCAAACTTGGGAGAGGACGTCGTTTCAACAAATGGTTCCATTACTGGGGTGCAGGCCGATGCAGCCCTCGTCGCCATGGACCTGGAGGTAAACGTCGACGGAACAACCATTGAGGTCGACGCTATAAACGGCGTACAAATCGCTGATGATGGGGTCAATACGGACAAGATAGGCACAGCGGGGCTTGCCGACGCCAACAGGATTCTTGGCACAGATGCTGCCGGGGACCCACAGTGGCAGGACGCTTCGTCAGTTGCTGCCAACTTGGGAGAGGATGTCGTTTCAACCGACGGGTCGATTACCGGAGTACAGGCCGATGCAGCACTCGTGGCAATGGACCTTGAGGTCAACGTCGACGGAACAACCATAGAGGTCGACGCCACAAACGGCGTACAAATCGCTGATAACGGCGTGACTACCGATAAGATTGGTACCGCTGGCCTTGCGGACGCGAACAGGATTCTTGGCACAGATGCAGCCGGGGACCCACAGTGGCAGGACGCTTCATCCGTCGCGGCAAACTTGGGAGAGGACGTCGTTTCAACAAATGGTTCCATTACTGGGGTGCAGGCCGATGCAGCCCTCGTCGCCATGGACCTGGAGGTAAACGTCGACGGAACAACCATTGAGGTCGACGCTACAAACGGCGTACAAATCGCTGATGACGGCGTGACAACTGATAAAATTGCAAACGGAAATGTAACCCGAGCAAAAATAGCCAATGGTACAGCAGCTGGACAACTTATGCAATGGAATGGAACAGACTGGGTTCTTGTCGACGATAGCACCCTCGACGTAGTAGATGAAATAGTTTTAAAAGGACAGGTATCCGCAGCTGCAGGTACTTCAGGGGCTTATACTATAAATGACCCTGCTATAACAGCAACTTCCATAATTCAATTAACGGTTGAAGAGAATACTCCAGGAAATCCAATAATGATTCAGCTTACCAATCAAGTAGCTGGTACTTTTGAAGTACAGATTTACGAATTTACAGCAGGACCTACTGCTTTTACAGGAACAAATGCCAACTGGCAATATATTGTAGTTGCACCTTAAAATGAAATCCCTCCTCCAAATAGCGTTCCTTTTAGTTTTTGGCTTTATCCAAGCCCAAAATGCGCTGTACAATAGCGGGAACATAAGAATACACCCCAATGGCAACTTAGGATTTCATACCAACCTGATCAACGATACCGCTTTTGACCAAAACCAGGGTTTAGCTGGTTTTTATGGAGATACACCAATAGAAGTGCAAGGCAGTATTTCCCCAACCTTTACCGACGTTGAGTTTATGGTACCCAATGATATTTTGTTACAGAATTCCGTCAATGTAGAGAACAATGTGAATTTTGTAGAAGGCAATGTCCTCACACCATTGGCAAACCAGACCATACATCTTAATTTTTTGGATCAAGGATTCTTTACAGGAGAAAACAACACGGCTAAGGTAACAGGATTTGCTGCCATTGAAAATAGAGCCTTTTTCTCTTTTCCGGTTGGCGACAACAATCAGTTGCGTCCCTTAATGATAGATTCCGAGACCAATGCACCCTTGACCATCTGCGCTTATTTTTTTGAAAACCCTTCCAACCCTACTTCCATTACTCAAACATTTAATGTAGAGGAGAAAGTAAGGAATATAGGAACGGTTAGCGACAAAGAATTTTGGATTTTACAAAGCGATGTTCCAGCAACGGTCACCGTAAGTTGGAACCAAAGAAGTGCATTGTTCGGAATACCCAATACCACTGTAGATGCTATAATCCTTGTTGGATGGAGCAAACAGGCCAACCAATGGGTCGTTATTGGAAATACGGCACAAAGTGGTGATGAAAATCAAGGATTTTTGACCTCCGAGACTTTTGTACCCAGCGATTATGAAGCGATTACCTTTGGTACCATTCCATTGCCAACGGACACCTTTGCTGTGAACAACCCAACCTTGGGCAATTATTTTTTAAGTCCCAATGGCGATGGCACCAATGATTTTCTGGTCTTTGACGGACTTTCCGAATCTCCTAACAATAGTGTTCGTATATTCAATCGTTTTGGACAAAAAGTATTTGAAAAGTTCAATTACGTAGACGAATTTACAGGACTCACCAACACAGGCAGCCTATTATTGAACAAAGATATTGGTCTAGCCGAAGGCATCTATTATTACCTCGTTACTTTGGACGATTTAGGGCTGGAATACCAAGGTTTTATATTTCTTGACCGGTAATGTAGTCTTTAACACTGGTATTCGTTCATCTGCAAAGAATTCCGTTGTTCGTAATATTTTATAAGTTTTACCTCGGTAAATGCTTGTTACACAACATTTACTACCACCTCACCTCATCGAATTCTATTTTTATAGCCCCAAGAACTTAATCGCGCTTGAATGAAAAAGACAATTATCTTATTCGTACTTATCATCTGTCCTGTCCTTATGTTTTCCCAAGTCAAGGTCGGATCAAATCCAGATGTTATCGATCTCTCATCTATTTTGGAATTGGAAAGCTCTAACAAAGCTTTAGTCCTAACAAGATTGACATCGGCCCAAATGCAAAGCATTAATCCGTTAAATGGAGCGGTGGTGTACAATACGGATACCTCATGCATTCATTATTATAATGGAATGCAATGGATTAATTTGTGTGATGGTTCAAACACTTCAAATTTCACTTTTGTTGATAATAACAATGGAACCTTTTCCATTTTTGATGGTGGTGACTTGGTCTTTACTTCTTCGGATTTAACAGGACCCCAAGGGGTATCTGGGAATGACGGAGCGGACGGAGCACAAGGACCGGCAGGACCACAAGGAGTACCAGGAAATGACGGGGCAGATGGGGCACAAGGACCAGCAGGGCCAATAGGACCACAGGGAATACCGGGCAACGATGGGGCCGACGGAGCACAAGGACCAGCAGGACCGCAAGGAATACCCGGAAATGACGGAGCGGACGGGGCACAAGGACCGGCGGGACCGCAAGGAGTACCAGGAAGTGACGGGGCCGATGGGGCACAAGGACCGGCGGGACCAGCAGGACCGCAAGGAGTACCAGGAAATGACGGGGCCGATGGGGCACAAGGGCCAGCGGGACCACAAGGAATACCAGGAAACGATGGGGCCGACGGAGCACAAGGACCGGCGGGACCAGCAGGACCGCAAGGAATTCCAGGGAACGATGGGGCCGACGGAGCACAAGGACCGGCAGGACCACAAGGAGTACCAGGAAATGATGGGGCAGATGGAGCACAAGGACCAGCGGGACCAGCAGGACCGCAAGGAATACCCGGAAATGACGGGGCAGATGGGGCACAAGGACCAGCAGGGCCAATAGGACCACAAGGAGTACCAGGAAATGACGGGACCGATGGGGCACAAGGACCGGCGGGACCACAAGGAATACCAGGAAACGACGGAGCTGACGGAGCACAAGGACCGGCGGGACCAGCAGGACCGCAAGGAATTCCAGGGAACGATGGGGCCGACGGAGCACAAGGACCAGCGGGACCACAAGGAGTACCAGGAAATGACGGGGCAGATGGAGCACAAGGACCAGCGGGACCAGCAGGAATACCAGGAAACGACGGGGCAGATGGGGCACAAGGACCGGCGGGACCACAAGGAATACCAGGAAACGACGGAGCTGACGGAGCACAAGGACCGGCGGGACCACAAGGAATACCAGGAAACGACGGAGCTGACGGAGCACAAGGACCGGCGGGACCAGCAGGACCGCAAGGAATACCCGGAAATGATGGAGCACAAGGACCAGCGGGACCAGCAGGGCCAATAGGACCACAAGGAGTACCAGGAAATGACGGGGCCGATGGGGCACAAGGGCCAGCGGGACCACAAGGAATACCAGGAAACGATGGGGCCGACGGAGCACAAGGACCAGCGGGACCAGCAGGACCGCAAGGAATTCCAGGAAACGACGGGGCAGATGGGGCACAAGGACCAGCGGGGCCAATAGGACCACAAGGAGTACCAGGAAATGACGGAGCGGACGGGGCACAAGGACCGGCGGGGCCAATAGGACCACAGGGAATACCGGGCAACGATGGGGCCGACGGAGCACAAGGACCAGCAGGACCGCAAGGAATACCCGGAAATGACGGAGCGGACGGGGCACAAGGACCGGCGGGACCACAAGGAATACCAGGGAACGACGGAGCTGACGGAGCACAAGGACCGGCGGGACCGCAAGGAGTACCAGGGAACGATGGGGCCGACGGAGCACAAGGACCGCAAGGAATACCCGGAAATGATGGAGCCGACGGAGCACAAGGACCGGCAGGACCACAAGGAGTACCAGGCAACGACGGAGCAGACGGAGCACAAGGACCAGCGGGACCAGCAGGACCGCAAGGAATACCAGGAAACGACGGGGCAGATGGGGCACAAGGACCAGCGGGGCCAATAGGACCACAAGGAGTACCAGGAAATGACGGGGCAGATGGGGCACAAGGACCGGCGGGGCCAATAGGACCACAGGGAATACCGGGCAACGATGGGGCCGACGGAGCACAAGGACCAGCAGGACCGCAAGGAATACCCGGAAATGACGGAGCGGACGGGGCACAAGGACCGGCGGGACCGCAAGGAGTACCAGGAAGTGACGGGGCCGATGGGGCACAAGGACCGGCGGGACCAGCAGGACCGCAAGGAGTATCAGGGAACGACGGAGCTGACGGAGCACAAGGACCGGCGGGACCGCAAGGAGTACCAGGGAACGATGGAGCCGACGGAGCACAAGGACCACAAGGGATACCAGGAAATGACGGGGCCGACGGAGCACAAGGACCACAAGGGATACCAGGAAATGACGGAGCCGACGGGGCACAAGGACCGGCAGGACCTCAAGGGCCTGTAGGACCACCACAAACCTTGAGTAAGACTGACAACACCATAACTTTAAGTGACGGAGGAGGGTCAATTGACGAAACTATCACCAACTTAACTCAAGATACTTCAACAGGAGTAATTACATATACTAACGAAGAAGCCACTCCGCAAACTGCAAACACTGTAGGGGCAGAGACCAACAATCAAATCTCAGTCGGCGCCAATGGCGGAGCGTTCTATATAAGCCCAATCAGAGCTTTTGGAAAAGTATCATCAGGCGGTGGTCTGGTCAAAGGTACTGCCGGAGTCACTGTAACTAAACTGAGTGGAAATGGGTATTATAGGGTAAATCTCCCTCCAGGATTGGTAGGAGATGCTGACTATATCATTCAATTGGCGCAACCAAGCCGAGATGGTTCAGGCAATGATGACCCTGGAATTTCATACCGAAATCAAACAGCTTCAAGTTTTGAGGTCATTGTAGGTGATAACGACAATGGGGGCTCTGATAGAAATCGCTTCAACTCAGAGTTTATGTTTACTGTTTTAGATTTATAATACAACCAAATGAAAAGAATTAGTATAGCAATTTTACTGTTTTCATTTATTACTGCGATAGCACAAACACCAACTGCAGGTGATTTGGTTGGCATACACAATGTGACAACTATGGAAATGAATGCCATTGCCAACCCTATAGAGGGTTCCATGGTTTTTAATACCACCACAAGAAGCATGCACTTTTATAGTAATGCAGTTTGGGTAGAAATCCCTAATGTGGCCAACGTGTATGTAGGTGCCTTTCAAATAACGGGTGCAGGAAATCAAGTTATAAATGGCCTACCCTTTGAACCAAGCAGTATCACATTTTCGGCACATGCCAATGTGGAAAGCTTCAATTTAAACTCTGATAATGCGGTAGGTAACAATAACACCGGTATTGCCAACTCATTTGGGTCTATGAACGGTTTCGCAAGAAATGATGGCGGCAATATTACAGAACAGGTGATTTATGTTGGTGGTAGTGGAAACTCCATTAACGATATTTCGAGATATGCATCCAACTCCCATAGTATTGGTTTACGTTATGGAAATCAAAATGGAAATAATTTAGGGATAACTTCTGCAAGCGTTACCAGTTTCAATACAGATGGGTTTACGGTGAACACGGATAGTTTTGCTGATGGCATTGTGGTTTTATTCCAAGCTTATAGGTAAAAGATGATTGAAAAATATCAACATATAAAATATTATACATTAGGATTGGCCCTGATTTTGACTAACATTGTGTTAAGTCAAGATACATTTCAAAATTTTGGGAACCTTCAGTTTCACAACACTGCTTCTGTAGGTTTTCATATTGACCTTATCGATAATGGTACTTTTGACAAAAACCTTGGACTAACTGGTTTCTATAGTCCAAATCAGCTTACTGTTTCCGGAACTTCAAATCCAATTTTCAACGATGTTGAGATTATAGCCGAAAATGGATTGGTATTGGATACATGGGTAGGTGTTACCAATAACGCAAATTTTATTGTTGGGGATGTTGTCACCCCTAAAACCGATTCCAATTCATATTTAAATTTTATCGACGGCGCTTTCTTTACAGGCACCGGGAATGAAACCCATATTAACGGATATGCAGGAGCAACCAACAAGGAGATAATCACGTTTCCTGTTGGCGATGGACAACGGATAAGACATCTTACCCTTACCTCTAGTGCTATTAACGATTTGGCAAGATGCGCCTATTTTTTTGAAGATCCCAACAACCCATCATCTCTTACAGGACAGTTCAATACTGAAAATAAAGAATTTGAAGACTTGCAGGTAAGTAATTTTGAATTTTGGAAGTTGGAGAGCAATCAACCTTCTATTGTTACCTTGACTTGGGACAGTAATAGTAATGCACCTTCATTTGCAGATACTACCGAAGATTTACTGGTCGTGGGATGGAACAGTACAGAAAACCGATGGGAGCGTCTTGGAAATACTGGAGTTACCGGAAACTTAACAACTGGGAGTATTTCTTCCGAAACCTTTGTTCCTGATGATTACGAAATTATCACACTGGGCGGAAACGAATTGCTTGAGCCCTTCAGTGTATTAGAGCTTGACAATTATTTTTTAACTCCCAACAATGATGGCATCAATGATTTTCTGGAGATTGAAGGTCTTGAAAATTTTCCAAACAATTATCTGAAAATCTATAACCGATATGGTATTCTGGTGTACTCAAAATTGAATTATTCCAATGAATTTAATGGTATTTCAAACCAAAATACAGTTATTCGAAGGGATGCCGGTTTATCTTCGGGGGTCTATTTCTATATTTTGACCATTACCGACACCAAACAAAAATATCAAGGCTACATGTATATTTCGGAATAAGTGTTCCACGAGAAAAACTATGGCTGGGCATCCCAATAGAAAAAAACTACTTAAATTGTCCTTTAAATGAATTCCATGAACAGAAGAAGTTTCATAAAAAAGACATCGATTTCATCCTTGGCATGCACGCTACCAACTATTATGCCCATGTTTCAGGATACGGAGTACTCTACATTGGAATTGATGGGAAAGGAAAAAATTCCACTATTTGGTCAAGGGATTAATTTGAGAGAAGCGGCGTTTGAGGCTTTTAATAAAATGAAGCGTGCTGCTTTTACTGCTGGATTCGATATTAAAATGATATCCAGCTACCGAGATTTTTATAGGCAGGAAGGTATATGGGAACGAAAGTACTTACGCTACACGGAAGATGATGGTATGGAACCTATGCAAGCCATTGATAAGATAATAGAATATTCCACTATCCCAGGAACCAGTAGGCACCATTGGGGAACAGATATTGATATTATTGACGGGAACGCAAAGAATACCGGAGACGTTCTTGTTCCTGAAAAGTTTGAAGCAGGTGGGCCTTTTGAAGATTTTAAACTTTGGTTGGACGAAAACTCGGAAAAGTATGGTTTTTATCTGGTCTATACCGATGAGCCAAAACGCAGGGGTTTTAAATATGAACCTTGGCATTACAGTTATGCACCAATTTCCATACCCATGTTGAAAGTGTTCAGAAAAGTAAACATTATGAAATTACTTCAAACCGAAGAATTTTACGGAGCAGAACATTTTACCACCGGGTTCTTAAAAACCTATATACAAGATAATATTCTCGATATTAACCGAGATTTATTGTAGGTCTAATTTTTCGTATCTTCCATTTCCAAGAACAACACTGCCATGAGAAGAGGAAGCTGGAAAATTCGCATATTCATAGGACTTGCCATTGTTGCCTTTGCTTTTGTAAAACGATGCAATAACAAACAAGAAAACCCATATACCGGTCGTGTACAGAATATAAATATGACCGCTGATCAAGAAATTGCCATAGGGCTGGAGAGTGCACCCCAAATGGCACAACAGCACGGTGGACTATACCCTGATGAACGAATGCAATCCTTGGTGGATGCCGTTGGTAATAAGTTGGTCAACAACAGTATTGCTCGGGAAACACCTTATGCTTACGACTTCCATCTTTTAGCCGATGATAGAACCATAAACGCCTTTGCCCTGCCGGGAGGTCAATGTTTTATAACCTATGCCCTATTTTCTCAATTGACCGAAGCGCAGCTAGCTGGCGTACTTGGGCATGAAATCGGTCATGTAATTGGAAGACATTCTGCCGAACGTATAGCTGAGAGCAGCTTTTGGCAAACACTGGCTACTGGTGCATCGGTTGGTGGTGACATGGGAAGTTTGGTAAGTGGAATAGGCCAAAATACCTTATTAAAAAATGGAAGGGGAGATGAGCTGGAAAGCGATGAGCTTGGCGTGTTATTTATGATACAAGCGGGTTATGACCCACATGAAATGATAAAGGTGATGGAAATTTTAAAAGCCGCCGGTGGCCCTAACCGTACCCCAGAGTTTCAAAGTACCCATCCAGACCCAGAAAACAGGATTGAGAAAATCAAAGAAGCCATAGAAAAATATTCCGGTCGATAGATTTGGTACGTTCATCGATAATAACTTCGTATTCGCCAGTTTTGATTACCTTTGGGTGACCCCAAATCAAAATACCTTTTTCTTGACCCATTTGTGTTAGCTAACGAGAAGAACACATGGGAACACTATTACATTTTAAAAGTCTGTACGCAGAAGCGTTCGATGACTGCAAACCGAGCTTTGTAGTTGTCCTACTCAAAGGATATGCTATATTTTGTGCACTATTACTAGCTATGGCCATTTATGCATTTTTATATAGAGCCTTTACAGGATTTGAGTTTTAAAAAAATTTGTTTACTCTTTTACATGAACACTATTAAAGTAGATGAACAAAAAAGCCCATCTTAATAAGATGGGCTTTTTGCTTGAAGAATAAACTCCCTTATTTTTTCATAGCTAATTTAAGTACTTCCAAAACTTCTGTTGCACTGGACAATTCTGCATGTTTTTTTACAGTGTACCCCTTATCACAACGCTTTTTAAGGTTTGCGCCGTTCGAAATCAATACTTCCATGATTTCAGGTTTGTTGTAACGGGCAGCATAATGGATCGGTGCCATTCCCAAAGATTTTTGGTTTACATCTTCCCCTAGTTCGATTAATTTTTTTACCGTATCTAAATCTCCTTTTACGATAGCCTTGCAAAAAGAGCTAAGGTCTACAGAAGCAATTGAAGAAACAGAAATAGGTTCTGGAGTTGATGTTGATGGATTGGCGCTAACGCCTGCAACCACAAACAAACATGCTGCGGCTACTGTTACGATTGTTTTTTTCATGATGAATAATTTTTTGATTTATGAATTAAATTACACTAACAAGACTGTAATTTTTTCAAAATGTTACAAGATTATCATTTTCATAACAAAATTTTAACGATCCTATTTTTTTGAGCACAATTAATTAACAAATCAATTGGTCAGAAAACAGTAAAAAAACTAGGGCATCAAACCGAATCATTTTACTTTTGAGATAGAAACCAATACACAATGAACAAAAAGGTAATCCTAATGATTTTGGATGGTTGGGGAAAATCCCCAGACCCCAAAGTTTCCGCAGTAGATCAAGCAAATACGCCATTTATTGATTCACTTTATACAAAATACCCCAATGCCAATCTATTGACAGATGGAATGAATGTTGGCCTTCCAGAGGGTCAGATGGGAAATAGTGAAGTGGGACACATGAATCTAGGTGCTGGAAGAATCGTATACCAAGATTTAGCAAAGATTAATAAAGCGGTCAAAGAAAACACCCTAAAAGATGAACCTGTTCTAAAACAGGCATTTGAATATGCTAAATCCAACAACAAAGCTGTACACTTTTTAGGCTTGGTAAGTAATGGTGGTGTACACAGTCATGTTGATCATTTAAAGGCACTTATTGAAGCAAGTGAAATCAATGGTGTAACCAAATCCTTTATCCACGCATTTACAGATGGAAGGGATGTTGATCCAAAAAGTGGTAAAATATTTTTGGAAGACCTCACAAATTTCTGTTCCAATAAGAACACAAAACTAGCAACCGTCATTGGCAGGTATTATGCCATGGACCGGGATAAAAGATGGGAGCGGGTAAAACTGGCATATGATGTTTTGGTGAACAGCGAAGGAGAAAAAGCACAGGACATTTCGCAAGCCATGCAGAAAAGCTATGATGATGGCATCACCGATGAGTTTATAAAACCCTTGATTTTAACAGATGCTAAAAATAACGCATTGGGTAAAGTCGAAAAAGATGATGTTATCGTCTTTTTTAATTTCAGAACAGATCGCGGACGAGAACTTACCCAAGTGCTGAGCCAAAATGATTTTCCTGAACAAAGCATGCAAAAACTAGACTTGTACTATGTCACCATGACCAATTATGACGATTCTTTCAAAGGAATCAAAGTGGTGTATGACAAAGAAAACATTAAGGATACCCTTGGAGAAGTTTTGGCCAAACAAGGAAAAAAACAAATACGTATTGCCGAGACCGAGAAATATCCGCATGTAACTTTCTTTTTCAACGGTGGACGGGAAGAACCTTTTGATGGGGAAAGCCGTATACTTTGTCCATCGCCAAAAGTTGCTACGTATGATTTAAAACCAGAAATGAGCGCTTACGAGATTCGGGATAAAATTATTCCCCAACTGGAAAAAGAAGAGGCCAATTTTGTTTGCTTAAACTTTGCCAACCCAGATATGGTAGGGCATACTGGCATCATGGAAGCGGCAATAAAAGCTTGTGAAACTGTAGACGAATGTGCCAAGGATGTCATTACCGCCGGTTTAGAACATGGATATTCCACTATTGTCATTGCCGATCACGGAAACTGTGACACCATGGTAAACCCCGATGGTAGTCCAAACACGGCACATACTACAAACCCTGTTCCGTTGATTTTAGTGGATACGGAAATTACAGAAATCCAAGATGGTGTATTAGGCGACTTGGCTCCGACCATTCTCCACATGATGGGTGTACAACAACCAGGTTTGATGACGCAAAAATCCTTGGTCTAAAAGCGAAAACTATGAGAACAAATATGCTATTGCTCGCTTGTATATTCCCATTCGTTATGATGGCCCAACAACTAAAATCACCTAAAGGAAATTTTGAGTTGAACTTTCAAATTGAAAATGGTGTTCCTACGTATCAATTGCTAATGAACGGGAAAACCATTGTTGACAAAAGTAGTCTTGGCTTCGATTTAAAGGATATCCCCGATTTTCTTGATGGTTTCGAGTTGAAGGACGAGGAACGTACGTCGTTCGATGAAACATGGCAACCTGTTTGGGGCGAAACAAAATCCATCAGGAATAACTATAACGAGTTGATTGTTAAACTAGAGCAGGCTTCGACCGATAGATTCCTGAATATTCATTTTCGCTTGTTTGATGATGGATTGGGGTTTCGATATGAATTTCCGCAGCAACCCAATCTTAACCATTTTGTCATAACCGAGGAAAAAACACAGTTCAAATTGACCGGAGACCATAAAACATTTTGGATTCCCGGTGATTATGACACCCAAGAATATGACTATACTACATCAAAATTATCCGAAATTTCTGGTTTGATGGACAAAGCTATCACGCCCAATGCTTCGCAGACATCCTTCTCCAAAACTGGAGTTCAAACAGCATTGTTGATGAAAACAGCTGATGGTATTTATATCAATATCCACGAGGCTGCCCTGGTTGAATATCCTTGCATGCACTTGGAAGTTGATGAAACGAACTACATCCTTGAATCCCACTTGACCCCTGACGCCATTGGAAACAAGGGATATATGCAGGCGCCAAGAACTACACCCTGGCGTACCATCATAGCAAGTAAGAAAGCCGGTGACATACTACTTTCCAATATTACCCTGAACTTGAACGAACCAGTTGCATATGAAGATACCTCATGGATAAAACCCGTAAAATATATCGGGGTTTGGTGGGAAATGATCACCGGGAAAAGCTCTTGGGCCTATACGGATATCCCTAGTGTAAAACTGGGTGAAACAGATTTTTCCAAAGCCACACCAAATGGACGTCACGCAGCTAATACCGAACATGTGAAAATGTATATTGATTTTGCTGCTGAACATGGTTTTGACCAAGTTTTGGTCGAAGGATGGAACGAAGGTTGGGAAGACTGGTTTGGAAAGTCCAAAGACTTCGTGTTTGACTTTTTAACCCCGTATCCCGATTTTGATGTTGAAGGGTTGCGCGACTATGCAAAGTCGAAAAATGTAAAATTGATGATGCACCATGAAACTTCTGGTTCTATTCGCAATTACGAGCGATTTATGGACAAAGCCTATCAATTTATGGTAGATAACAACTACAATTCCGTTAAAAGTGGTTATGTAGGGGATATTATTCCAAGAGGCGAGTATCATTATGGGCAATGGGCTGTAAATCACTACCAATATGCCATAGAAAAAGCGGCTGAATACAAAATTATGGTCAATGCACACGAAGCGGTAAGGCCTACAGGATTGAGCAGAACCTTTCCCAACCTAATAGGAAACGAATCCGCAAGGGGAACGGAGTACGAAGCTTTTGGCGGGAGCAATCCCGACCATACCACAATTCTTCCGTTTACAAGGCTTATAGGTGGACCTATGGATTATACGCCGGGTATTTTTGAACCCGATGTGAGCAAATACAACCCAAATAACAAATCTTGGGTCAATACCACGATTGCACGTCAATTGGCACTATATGTGACCATGTACAGCCCGTTACAAATGGCAGCTGATTTACCAGAAACCTACAACAAACATCTAGACGCTTTTCAGTTTATAAAGGATGTTGCCATAGATTGGGATTCATCTTTAGTGTTAGAAGCCGAACCAGGTGATTTTATAACCTATGCGCGCAAAGAAAAAGGAACCAATAATTGGTTTGTAGGTCGTACCAATGATGAAGAGCCCAGAAATTCTTCAATTTCATTTGACTTTTTGGATGCTGGCAAAACCTATATTGCCACAATTTATAGTGATGCTAAAGATGCGCATTATAAGGAAAACCCTAAAGCATATGAAATCAAAAAATTTAGAGTGAGCCATAAATCCAAACTGTCTCAGGATTGTGCACCCGGTGGTGGTTACGCCATCAGTATTTTTGAAGTAACCGATAAAAGTCAGCTTAAAGGTTTGAAACGTCTATAATATTCATATCTTTTTTGAAGATAGGTAGGTTTTTGATTTCCATGTATCTTTGCATCCATGGTAAAAATTAAAACTTCTGAAGAAATCGAATTGATGCGTGAAAGTGCATTGGTCGTTTCTAAAACCTTGGGTATGTTGGCTTCAGAAATAAAACCTGGTGCCAATCCATTACAATTGGATAAAATGGCCGAGGATTTTATACGGGAACAAGGTGCAGAACCTGGTTTTTTGGGCATGTACGATTTTCCAAACACGCTTAATTGGAGCCCAAACGCCCAAGTTGTTCATGGTATTCCCGGTAATGAACTTTTAAAGGATGGTGATATTATCTCCGTAGATTGTGGTGCGCTTAAAAATGGATTCTATGGAGATCATGCTTATACATTTGAAGTAGGTGAAGTTGCAGAAGAAACCAAAAAGCTGCTCAAAATAACCAAAGAGTCCCTCTACATTGGAATCAAGGAATTCAAAGAAGGAAATCGAGTAGGTGACGTGGGTTATGCCATCCAAAATTATTGCGAAAATCATGGCTATGGAATTGTTCGTGAACTGGTTGGTCATGGGTTAGGAAAAGAACTGCATGAAGATCCCCAAATGCCAAATTACGGAAAACGAGGACGTGGAAAAAAGTTCGTCAACGGAACGGTCGTTGCCATTGAACCCATGGTAAATATGGGAACAAGGAGAATTAAACAGCTTAAAGATGGGTGGACCATATTAACTGCGGATGGTAGGCCAAGCGCACACTTTGAACATAATGTGGCCCTTGTGGACGGAAAACCTGAACTACTTTCGACCTTTCAGTACATCTATGATGCTTTGGGAATTTCCAGCAATGAAGAGGAGGAGTTTAGATCAAGGCAAACAACTGCCTAAAACAATTTTCACAGAGTTTCTCTGAGGATACCCGGAGTTACACAAAGATTATGGAAGATAATCATATAACGAGTATCATAATAAAGTCTGCTATCGAGGTACATAAAGCCTTAGGGCCAGGATTATTAGAATCAGCATATCAAGAATGCTTGTTATATGAACTAAAGCAGAATAATCTCTCTGTTACAAAAGAAGTTGCACTACCTGTTCTTTATAAAGAAGTAAAATTAAATCATGGATATAGAATTGATTTGTTGGTAGAAAACAAAATTGTTGTCGAATTAAAAACCGTTGAATGTTTTACCGATGTTCACTTTGCCCAAATATTGACATACCTTAAACTTGGCAAATTTGACTTAGGTCTTTTGATTAATTTTCATACAAGCCTTCTCAAAAATGGAATAAAGCGTTTTATAAATAAACCTCTGTGAAACTCTATTTAGCTCAGTGCAACTCAGTGTAATAAAACATGTCCGAAATATTCAAATATTTTCTAAATCTAATTCCAAGGCCTTGGCTCATTAAAATAAGCTATTGGGTGCGTCCGTTCATAGCTATCCTATTAAGGGGAAAAAAATACACAGACCCCATTGACGGTAAAAGCTTCCGAACATTTCTTCCGTACGGTTATGAAAATCCACGTGAAAATGTGCTCGCCCCCTCCACCCTTTCTTTGGAAAGACATAGACTCTTATGGTTGTTCCTAAAAAATGAAACAGATTTCTTTACAAAACCACTAAAAGTATTGCACTTTGCTCCCGAACAAGCATATCATAAAAGGTTCAAGCAATTGTCGCACCTTGACTATACCACAACAGATTTAAATTCGCCTTTGGCGGAAGTAAAAGCGGATATCTGCAACCTTCCTTTTGATGATAATTCTTTTGATGTTATTCTTTGCAACCATGTCCTGGAACATATTCCCAACGATACCAAAGCAATGCAAGAGCTGTACCGTATATTGAAACTTGGAGGTTGGGGCATTTTTCAAATACCCCAAGATTTAAATAGAAAAAAGACCTTTACGGATGATTCTATTACTGACAGAGAAGAAAGGGCCCGAATTTTTGGGCAATACGATCATGTTCGCATTTATGGAAGGGACTATTTTGATAAGCTTAGAAGTATTGGCTTTACAGTAGAAGAGGTTGACTACACAGAACAGCTAACTAAAGAAGAGGTTGAAAAATATCGATTGGCTAAAGGAGAAATCATACCCTTGGTCAAAAAATAGTTATTTTACAAGAATTTCCTGAAAGCCTTTTGTCATAAAGTTTGCTGTATTACCATCATCATCTACGTAAATAATGAAGGCCTCCATTTCTTTATGTTTCTCTAACAGTTCAAGGGTAGCATCTAAATTCATCGCCATAAACGCAGTGGCATAAGCATCTGCTTGCATACAGTATTCTGCTATTACCGTTGCAGATAAGATATTCGAGTTTTTGGTATATCCCGTTTTGGGATTTATCGTATGTACATACTTTTCTTTGGTTACCGGATCTACCCTGAATTTTCTATAGTTACCGGATGAAGCCATAGCCGCATCTTTTAATTCGATTATCGCCGCTCCTCCCCTATTGGTCAAGTCTTCGGGGTCATCAATAGCAACTTTCCACGATTTACCATTAAGGACATTAGTGCCTTTTGCCAGTATTTCACCGCCTACCTCTATCAAATAATTGTCAATCTCGTTTTCTTCCAACATTCTTCCCAAACGATCTATTGCATACCCCTTGGCAATGGCATTAAAATCAAATCGTATTTCTTTTTTGGCCTTAACAATTCTATAATCCTTTGTAAGTCCAATTTTTTGGAAGCCCACATACTCCATCAAACTATCGACCTTGGTACTATCAAGTTCAATTTGTTGACCTGGACCAAAACCCCAGGCATTTGCCAAAACACCTATAGTGGGGTCAAAATAGCCGTCCGTTTCGTAATGTACATCTTTGCTCTGCATAAAAACATCGAGTAACATCTGATCGATTACAAGTGTTGAATCGCCATCATTTATTTTAGAAATATCAGAATCGGGCAAATAGGTAGACATGGATTTATTAAAAACCTGAAAAACAGAATCGATTTCTTTTTGGAAATCCAACTTCACATCAGAAATATAAATTATGGAATAGGTGGTACCCAGAGCATTTCCAATATTCTGATTTCTGACATAGGTAGTGTTCGAGTTGCATCCCAGCATCATTAGGGCCACTAAGGCAAGAAGAGAAAAACACTTCAACATTATATTTCTATTAATCCGTTATAATCAACTATGTATTCTTCATTTAAATATACAGGTTGTGTCCTGTCCGAAGCATTGGAGAGACTTACCCCGGCAAAATAGGTTCTTGCTTCAAATTTAACCGCATGGCTCTTTACTTTTTCCATCAATTCAACATCAAAATCCCTAGGGTCATTAGGATATGCCACATTCCGTACTACAATAAAATGAAGATTTTTTTCCTTAAGACAGACATATTGTGGATTTTTTTTTGGTTTGCTATTTATTGCCATAAACTCAAACCCATCGGTTTCCAATTGCCTTCCCACTATGTTCATTGCTAGATTGTGCAACTCCTGTTCTGTTAGTATTCTTCTCATAGCAATCAAAAAAACCGATACAAAATGCACCGGTTTGTTTTATGTAATACCTCTACTTTAAAAGAGGCCTTTTATATAAATTACAATTCTTATCCACCAAAGTCGTCAAATCTGATGTGTTCGTCGGGAATTCCAAAATCCTCGCCCATTTTCTGAACAGCTTTGTTCATTAATGGTGGTCCACAGAAATAGAGTTCAATATCCTCTGGAGCTTCATGATCGTTCAAATAATTGTCAATTACACAATTATGTATGAATCCCACAAAGCCGTCTCCAGGTGCATCAATATTTTCCTTTACTTTCCAATTATCTTCTTCCAGCGGCTCCGAAAGTGCCATATAGAACTTGAAATTTGGGAATTCTTCCTCTAATTGTTTAAAGTGATCAATATAGAAAAGCTCTCGTTTGGAACGCCCTCCGTACCAATAGGTAACTTTTCTGTTCGTTTTAAGGGTTTTGAACAGATGGTACAAATGGGAGCGCATCGGCGCCATTCCGGCTCCACCACCCACATAGAGCATCTCAGATTCTGATTCATTAATAAAGAATTCCCCAAAAGGTCCTGATATTGTAACTGGGTCTCCTTCTTTCAATCCGAAAATATAGGAGGAAGCCACACCGGGATTCACATCCATCCATCCGTTTTTAGAACGGTCCCATGGCGGGGTCGCAATACGCACGTTCAACATGATTTCACGTCCTTCAGCGGGATAGGAAGCCATGGAATAGGCACGTTCGACCGTCTCCGGGTTTTTCATGACCAAAGGCCATAGATTAAATTTGTCCCACTCAGCTTTAAACTTATCGGGAGTTTCATGCTCTTCGGGATGGGCAGTTATATCAATATCCGCATACTTGACTTCGCATGGTGGAATTTCAATCTGGATATACCCACCAGCCTTGTAGTTCATCGCTTCGGGAATCTCCACTACAAACTCTTTGATAAAGGAAGCAACGTTATAATTTCGTACAACTTTGGCATCCCATTTCTTGATTCCGAACACTTCTTCAGGAATCTCTATTTCCATGTCCTGTTTTACTTTCACTTGACATGCCAATCGAGCTCCGTGCTGCAGTTCTTTTCTTGAAAAATGGGGCGTTTCTGTAGGCAATGCTTCTCCACCACCTGATAAAACATGGCACTCACACTGAATACAAGTTCCGCCTCCACCACATGCAGATGGTAAAAAGACTTTTTGGTTCCCCAAAGTAGTGAGCAGCGTACTCCCAGAAGCAACTTCGATTTTCTTTTCACCATTAATGGTCAATGTAACCGGACCTGAAGGTGATAACTTTTCTTTGGTAATCAACAAGACCGCTACCAAAAGCAATAATAAGATTAGAAATGCAACTACTGTAATTAAAATAGTACCCCCTGTACTTGTAGCTAATATCATCTTTATTCGTTTATTACATCATTATAAGAGACTGCTTTATCGTCGTCTTCAATCCCTTTTTTAATTTCTTTTTCCTGAATCTTTTCAGCAGTAGTGGGTGCAGTTTCTTCAGGCGGATCATTGTCACCTGTCAACATGCCACCAAAACTCTGAAAGCCGATACCCATTAATCCTGTTATGATGAATGTAATACCCAACCCACGTAATGGGGCAGGCACATTGGAATATCTTATTTTTTCTCGAATAGCAGCTATTGCCAAAATAGCTAAAAACCAACCTATACCTGAGCTTATACCATAGTTTAAAGCTAATCCTAGAGTAGGTATTTCACGAGCTTGCATGAAAAGTGATCCTCCAAGAATTGCACAGTTTACAGCTATTAACGGTAAAAAGATTCCTAAAGAATTATATAACGAAGGAGAGAATTTCTCTACGATAATCTCAACCAATTGCACCATTGTGGCTATAGTTGCGATAAAAAGAATGAAAGATAAAAAACTTAAGTTGTAGTCTGCATATTCAGGCCCTAACCAAGCCAAGGCCCCATCCTGCAATAAGTATTGGTCCAACAACCAATTCAATGGTACCGTTACAGCCAAAACAAAGATTACAGCGGCTCCCAATCCTACTGCGGTAGCAACTTTTTTGGATACCGCCAAATAGGAACACATTCCCAAGAACACGGCAAAAACCATGTTATCAATAAAAATAGATTTGAAAAATAATTCTAAATGCTCTAACATAGTTTAATTCTTTTATGCTTCTTCAATCAACGCTTTATTTCTGGAACGTTGCACCCAAATTATAATTCCTACTACTATCAATGCAGCTGGTGGTATAATCATAAAACCATTGTTTTCATACCCAATCGCATATAAACCTGTTTTAGCGATAGGATCTCCAAGTACAGGCATTCCAAAAAGAGTACCTGAACCCAATAATTCACGGAAAAAACCAACCATAATCAATATCACCCCATAACCGAGTGCGTTACCTATACCATCCAAGAATGATCTCCAGGGTCCATTACCCAAAGCAAAAGCTTCAAATCGACCCATAATAATACAGTTTGTAATAATCAAACCAATGAAAGCACCAAGGGTCTTGCTCAGTTCGTATGCGAAGGCCTTTAGTACTTGGTCCACCATGATTACCAAGGTGGCAACCACTACTAGCTGCACAATAATTCTAATTTTTGATGGAATTACATTTCGCAATAGAGAAATTACTACGTTACCGACACCCATTACAAAAATCACTGAGATAGCCATAACTACTGAAGCCTGTAGCTCAGCGGTAATCGCTAAAGCTGAACAAATACCCAATACTTGAATTGTAATGGGATTATTATCAGCTAAAGGATCTAATATTAGATTTGTATCTTTTTTTGAAAGTATTGCCATCTTAATTATTTATGACTGTTTGTAAATAAGGCTTATATAGGGAAAGACTCTCTTTGATCATGGCACTTACTCCATTACCTGTAATTGTAGCACCTGCCAATGCATCTACCTCATGATCTTGCTTGTTTTCATTTAAAGGATCGTTGTTACCCTTCGCTACTGTAACACCCTTGAATTGATTTCCGTCCATAACGTATTCACCGTTAAAGTCATCCATGAAATAGCGGAGCTTGATGTTTGCACCCAATCCTGCAGTTTCACCTTTGTGATCAAAATAAACCCCTTGAATTACCATATTTTCATCAAGAGAAACAAATCCCCATATGGCATCCCAAAGACCTTTTCCATACATGGGAAGGATGTAAGATTTTTTTCCATCTTTTTCGCCAATGAAAAAAGGAAGCTCTGCATCTTTTCCACTTTTCATTGCTGCAATTTGTTTTTTCACATCTAGAAGATAAGCTTCTTCCTTAGGTTTTACCTCTCCATTATTATCCAGAACATATTGCTCTTTAATATATTTTGAAAACTCTGCTTCTACGGCATTTGTGGGAATAAAATTTACACCACTGTCTTCTGTATTTTCATTTACGCCCATAGCGTAAAGGATATTTTGTTGCTTTGCGAACCGCTCATTTTCATCGATTCTTGGTCGTAATCCAGATGCAAAAGATGCTAAAATCGCTCCCACAACAACCACCATTATTGAAGCAAAAATTACGGTATATCCGTTTTTATCGGTATTGATTGCCATACTATACTGTTTCTACTTTTAATTCTTCTGCCTTACCATCACTTGGTTTTGGTAAAATAGTTGCATTTTTCATCCTCTTCATTCTTCCCTTAACATTACCCCTAACAACATAATGGTCTATGGTAGGTGCAAAGACGTTCATCAGTAATATTGCCAAGAATACACCTTCAGGATAACCTGGATTGAACACACGAATCATTACAGATAGGAATCCGATTAGAAACCCATAAATCCATTTCCCTTTATTTGTCTGAGATCCCGTTACAGGGTCAGTTGCCATGTAAACTATTCCGAATGCCAAACCACCAACTATAAGGTGTTTCCAGAAATCGAATTGCATCAAACCATAAAACTTGCTGTATTCCGGAATCCATCCTGCATCAACAATTCCGTTAAAAATCAATCCCATAGCCAGTGAACCTGCAACAGCACTTACCATGATTCTCCAGCTTGCAATCTTGGTGAAAATCAAAAACAATCCTCCAAGAAGGATTAGAAAAGTAGATGTTTCACCGACAGATCCTGGAATAAAACCGAAAAACATATCTGAAAGTGAGTATGAAAACTCAGATGTATTGCCTTGAGCTAAATATCCTAAAATGGTTTCACCAGAAATAGCATCAGCAGTTCCTGCACGTGCAACACCTTCATGAACCCAAACTTTGTCACCGCTCATCCATGTTGGATATGCGAAAAACAGAAAGGCACGGATGGTAAGTGCAGGATTTAAGATGTTCATCCCAGTTCCACCAAATACTTCTTTACCTATTACAACTCCAAAGATTACGGCGACAGCCAACATCCAAAGCGGAGTATCGATGGGCACGATCAATGGAACCAACATCCCTGTGACCAAATAGCCTTCTTCAACTTCATGTCCTTTAATGACGGCGAAGACAAACTCCACGGCCAAACCAACTCCGTAGGAAACAATAACCAAGGGCAATACTGTAATGGCACCCAACCAAAAGTTGTCCCAAGTAATAAAGTGTTCGAGCACTGAAAAATCGGTTGGAAACCCGTTAACAGCAGAATAATGCTGGTAGCCAGCATTGAAAATACCGAACAACAAACACGGCACCAAGGCCAAGATTACGGTATTCATTGTACGTTTTAAATCATCGACCGCCCTCACATGACCACCGGAATGCGTTGTTTCGTTTGGTGTATATAAAAAGGTGTGAATCGCATTGAAAGCCGGAGCCATTTTCTTGCCCTGATACTTTAACTTTATTTGGTGTAATTTATCTTTCATACCCATAATTATCCAATTTCTTGATACATTAAATCGAGTCCTTCCCTAATTATCTGTTGGTGCGGTTGTTTTGAAATACAAATAAACTCTGTTAAGGCAAAATCTTCTGGAGCCACTTCATACATTCCCAATTGCTCCATTTCATCTAAATCCTTGACCATGCAGGCCTTTAACAATTGTAACGGATAAATGTCCAATGGAAATACTTCCTCATAACGCCCCGTAACAACAAACGCTCTATGTTCTCCATTCGTATTTGTGTCCAAGTCATATTGCTTCTTAGGCTGCATCCATGAGAAAGTGAGTGCCCTAGTGGAAGAAATTTTATTAAAAACAGGCTTGTTCCAGCCAAAGAATTCATAATCATCTCCTTCGGGAATGGCCGTTACTGTATTATTATAAAATCCAAGATGGCCTTCAGGGGTGGTTTTTGAACCTGTAAGAACATCTCCGTTTATCAATCTAAATTTATCTTGGTTCACACCACTGGCATATAGAAAAGTAGATATCTCAGCACCTATTTTTGTAGTATAATATTTTGGTGTTTTTACTGAAGATCCAGATAATGCCACAATGCGCTGTGCATTGAATTTGCCTGTCAAAAGATATTCCCCTATGATAACAAGATCTTGTGGAGCTACTGTCCAGACAACCTCACCTTTGTTTACAGGGTCAATTTTGTTGATTTGTGTTCCAACAAGTCCTGCAGGGTGAGGCCCAGAAACCTTATGTATGGTAATTCCATTAATATTGGCAAATGGTGATGTCGACGTATTACCAACAGAAACATGAATAGCTCCAGGTGTCATTTTGCCCAAAGCAGTAATCGCTGCCTGCAGCTCTGCTTCTTTTCCCTTTAACACGTAATCTGCATCAGCCGCTAAAGGTGCTGTAGTGTAAGCAGAAATAAAAATAGCTTTGGGAGTGGCATCGGGATTAGCTACAATATCATAAGGCCGTTGTTTTATAAAAGGCCAACAACCTGAATTTAAAAGTATTTTTCTAATGGATTCCCCATCCATAGCATTCAAATCAGCAACTTGCGCCAAATGATAGCTTTGTTCTTTATCGGCTAAAATCTTAATAGTCAAGATTCTCCTGCGCGCACCTCTTACGATTTCGACCAGCTCTCCACTTACAGGAGAAACAAAGAGCATATCCTCATTGTTCTTATTGTAAAACAAAGGTTCTCCAGCTTTCACTTCAGCTCCCTGTTTTAACAACATCTTGGGGGTTATGCCATGAAAATCACCAAGGTTGAGCGCATAGACGTTGCTCGATGGAGCTTTAGATGTGGTTTGCTCAGCAGCTCCAACAAGATTGATGTTCAACCCCTTCTTTATTCGGATATCTTTGGACATGTAAGTGTGCCTTTGGTTAACAAAATTGGTCGCAAATTTACTACTAAAAGCATATAAATTACAAATATTAACTAGAATTTTGGGATTACATCGGGCTAAATTTGTCGGGCATACTTTTTGTTTACCTTTACCCCAAAATTACGCCCTAAATGCGCTTTGAGATCAAACAAATATTTTTATGCTTTTTTGTTTCTGGAATTTTTGCCCAGGTACAAGAAGAAATAAATCCCCCTTCCAACATAAAGACCATTGTTTTTACCGGCCCTACTGAAGATCAATTCCCCGTTATTAAGTTGGGAGAATCCATGACACTGGTATTTGACGACCTCACCGCTAATGAACAGGACTATTATTACAAAATAGTTCACTGTGATTACGATTGGACTCCTTCACAGCTGTTAAAATCCCAGTATTTAGTTGGAATGGACAACCAACGCATCATCGACTATGAGAACAGCTACAACACGCTACAACCCTATTCAAACTACAGACTGACCATACCTAACGAGAATATACGCTTAAAGGTAAGTGGCAACTATCTGATAGAAGTCTATAACAGTTATGGTGATTTGCAGTTTTCCCGAAGATTTATCGTTTATAAAGATTTAGTCACTGTAGGTGGTGCCGTTAAACGCTCTAGGGATTTTAATTATCTGAATGAAAAGCAAGTTGTTCAATTTACCATAAATACCTCAGGTTTTCCAGTAGTGAATCCTAAAAAGGAAGTGAAAATTGCTATTTTACAAAATCATTTTTGGCCAACTGCACTTTACAATATTAAACCTCAATTTACCATTGGTACGGAATTGGTCTACCGGTATGACCAAGAGACAAGTTTTTTTGGGGGTAATGAGTTTTTGAACTTCGACACCAAAGATTTAAGGTCGCCAACCTTTGCCATATCCAAAATTGAATTCAAAGAATTGTACCACCACTATTTGTTTACCAATGATTATCGATACGACCAAGAGTATACTTATTTCCCTGATATTAACGGAGATTTTTTTATAAGGACACTGCAAGGAGATGATGTTTCGCGAGAAGCAGAATATTCCCAAGTTCACTTTAGTCTCCCCTACACCAACGAAATTGGATTGGACAATGTCTATGTTTTTGGAAAGTTCAATAATTATGAGCTAGGTGAAGAAAACAGAATGACCTTTAATTCTGACAATGGCAAAATGGAACTCATGATGACCATGAAGCAGGGGTTTCACAATTATAAATACGTTATCGAACGTGAAGATGGAACCATAGATATGAACTATGTCAGCGGAAATTTTCACTTTACCGAAAATAATTACCTCATACTGGTATATTATCGAGATTTTGGAGAACTATATGATGACATCATAGGCATAGGCTCGGTAAACTCAAGAACTATCAGTAATTAATTATATTAGTCCCAAATCCTTGAAAAAGAATGGGAAAAACCAAACCAAACCTAATAACCAAGGGCAGATATCAGCTTAAATTTAGAGGAACCGAATGTCTAAATTGCGGCCACCCCTTAGATATCAGTGACAGATATTGCCCAAATTGCTCCCAAGCCAACAGCACCAAAAAACTGGTACTTAAAGATTTTTTTGATGAATTCTTCTCCAACCTCATCAACTATGATTCAAAACTGCTGCAAACCCTGTATGCACTTTTGATTAGACCTGGTACGATTACCAAGGATTATATTAACGGAAAGCGTGTTGCTTATACAAATCCCTTTCGATTTTTATTAAGCCTAGCATTCCTTTACCTTCTAATATTTACTTACAATGATAGGTTTTCAGCAGTAGACAAGGCTTTTGAAGGTTTTGATGAAAAGCTTGAACAAGCTGAAGTAATGTCCCTTAATTTAACCCCTGAGGATAGCCTAATAGTACGAAAAGAAACGGAAAAAGTCCTTTCTCGATTAGATTCCATAGAGATTCCCGAAACCAATATATCAGAACAGCTGAAACTATTGGATTCCATTGACATTTTTGATTTGGAAAAGAAATCCAAAAGAAAAGATTCGCTCATTAAAGCAAATCCAAGGGCCTATTTTAAAAGCATAAATGATAGTACCGGATGGAGCGATGTATTCTCGAAAATGGAATTCTTTGCTAGAAAGATAAAGCAGGATACACTAAGAAATTTTTCCGATGCCATGAGCAGATATGGAGCAGGCAATAATTTTGAAGATAAAATAGCTTTTAACTCTTCCAACAGTTTGCGAAAGGCTATTCGAGAACCGGGAAGCTTTTTAAATGCCACTATTTCAAAGTTGCCATTTGTGATTTTTTTCTTTTTACCCGTGTTCACCATTTTTATTTGGGTGGTATACATCAGAAAAAAATATACCTACACCGATCATCTTATCTTTAGCTTCCACAACCAGTCATTATTATTTATCTTGCTCATCCTTAGCTTAATAATAGATTCAATTTTTGATACGGCAAGCTCAGGTATGTTTTTACTGATTTTCGGTATTTACCTATATAAGTCGATGCGGAAATTTTATGGGCAAGGAAGATTTAAAACAATTGTCAAATACATTTTTCTGAATACAATATTCACCTTTTTAGCAGTATTTGTGGTGATAATATTATTGACGGGAAGTGCTTTTACTTATTAGCATATGTTTACTCAAATAACAAAAGGGATAAAGGTTTCTGTACAGACTACTTTCGAGGGTACATTTTTTAAAAATTATAAAATGCACTATGCCTTTGGTTATACGGTTACCATAGAAAATCAAAGCAAGGATTCAGTTCAACTGACCGCTAGGCATTGGGATATTTTTGATGCTTTAAAAGAGCCAGAGGCTGTAGATGGTGAAGGTGTAATTGGTAAAAAACCAGTTATTAAACCAGGTAAGTCACACACCTACAGTTCTGGTTGTTTGCTTGCATCGCCCATAGGTGCCATGCAAGGATATTATCACATGGTAAACTTAGCGTCATCCGAAGAGTTTGAAGTGGATATTCCCACCTTTAAATTTGCCGCTCCTTTCGCTGTAAACTAGTTAGAAATCATTTTAGAATCGCTTTTCCTTTTACTACCTTTGATGGAATTTTAACACATTAAATCCACCATACATGGGAAAAGGTTTTTTTCAAGTTCCAACTGCATATAACGAGCCTATTAAAAGTTATGCTCCGGGCACTCCAGAACGCGAGGAAGTACTAAAACAATACGACGAATACTACAAAGGAACCGTTGAAGTTCCGCTATATATAGGTTCAGAAGAAATAAGAACGGGGAACACACAATCCATGTCCCCCCCGCACGAACACAAACATATCGTCGGAAAATTTCACCTGGCCGAGAAAAAACATGTAGAACAAGCTATTGCCAATTGTTTAGAATCACGTGAGGCATGGGCTAATCTGCCTTGGGAACAACGCGCATCCATTTTCTTAAAAGCTGCCGAATTGATTGCCGGGCCATACCGAGCTAAAATCAATGCAGCCACCATGATGGCCCAGTCAAAAACTATCCATCAAGCTGAAATAGACGCTGCTTGTGAGTTCATCGACTTTTTGCGTTTCAATGTTGAATACATGACCCAAATTTACACGGAGCAACCAGAGTCTGCAGAAGGCATCTGGAACCGTGTAGAATATAGACCCCTTGAAGGTTTTGTATACGCCATAACCCCGTTCAACTTTACGGCCATCGCCGGAAACTTGCCTGCAAGCGCCGCTATGATGGGCAATACCGTTATCTGGAAGCCTAGCGATAGTCAAGTTTTTTCAGCAAAAGTTATCATAGATGTATTTAAGGAAGCTGGATTGCCAGATGGTGTTATCAACGTAGTATTTGGAGATCCCGTGATGGTCACAGACACCGTTCTTTCCAGTCCAGATTTTTCAGGACTTCACTTTACAGGTTCTACATACGTTTTTAAGGAACTTTGGAAACAGATAGGGAACAATATCCATAACTACAAAACCTATCCAAGAATCGTAGGTGAAACCGGTGGGAAGGACTTCATTTTAGCACACCCCACTGCAAAGCCACAACAAGTAGCTACTGCTATAGTAAGGGGTGCTTTTGAATTTCAAGGACAAAAATGTAGTGCAGCTTCAAGGGTGTATTTACCAAAGTCGACTGCTGATGAAATTCTGGATTTGGTAAAAACAGACCTAAAATCCATTAACAAGGCAGGTTCTCCCGCAGATATGGAGAATTTTGTAACTGCCGTAATCCATGAGGGTTCATTTGATAAACTTGCAAAGTATATTGACCAGGCCAAAAAAGATGCCGATGTGGAGATTATTGCAGGGGGTACCTACGACAAATCCGTTGGTTACTTTATTGAGCCTACGGTTATCCTAACGAAAGACCCAAAATACACCACAATGTGTACTGAACTTTTTGGACCCGTAGTCACTATTTATGTCTATGAAGATGAAGATTGGGCCAAAACCTTAGAACTTGTTGATGGAACATCTGAATATGCATTGACTGGAGCCGTTTTAGCTACTGACAGGTATGCAATCGATGAAGCCACAAAAGCGTTGCAGAATTGCGCAGGTAACTTTTATATCAACGACAAGCCAACAGGTGCCGTGGTAGGTCAACAGCCCTTTGGTGGTGCCAGAGCTTCTGGAACCAATGATAAGGCAGGTTCCGCCCAAAACCTGTTGCGTTGGGTATCACCAAGGTTGATCAAGGAAACTTTTGTAACACCCGAAGATTATCGATATCCATTTTTGGGATAGTTTAAAGCTTTAGCTTAAAGTTTATACTAGCCGTTATTCTTATATACAAGGAATAACGGCTATTTTTATATGGAATTCGTTCCAACCGATATGGCAAATACCATTATACATAGCGCTTTTTTTCTTGTACCTCCAGAAGTGCAATTACTGGATATTACAGGACCTGCGCATTTGTTTTACGAAGCAAAAGAATATGGAGCGGAAATAAGAGCCCATTACCTGGGTATGGAAAACAAGGTGCAAGAGTTTTCCAGTGCAGGTTTGGCCCTAGGAAATCTTGAAACATTTTCAGATTTTTCACTTTGTGAAACAGACATACTTTTTATTCCCGGAATGGAATCCCATCTGTTCTATGCTGAAAGTTTTAAACTTAAGTACCATGATTTTTTTGAATGGTTACGTACCCAACGCAATCAAGGCGCTAAAATCTGTTCCGTATGCACGGGCACATACATACTTGCCTTTGCAGGGCTTTTAGATGAAAAAAACTGTACAACACATTGGAAGTATTTTGACGATTTTAAATCGAGGTTTCCTAAAGTCAGATTACTATCGGATAGATTACTGGTCAAAGACGGCAATCTATATTCAAGTGCTGGGGTTTCTTCAGGAATAGACTTGGCATTATTCCTCTTGGAAGAACTTTACGGTCCTGTTTTTACGGCAAAAGTTGCTAAAGAAGTGGTAATATATCTAAGAAGAACCGAGAATGACCCTCAACTCAGCATTTTTCTTCAATACCGCAATCATTTAGAAAACCGTATCCATCAAGTCCAAGATATACTTGCCCAGAATCTTGACAAGAAACTAAAAATCGAGAATCTAGCAGAACGGGTGTGCATGAGTCCAAGGAACTTGACCCGATTGTTCAAAAAAACCACTGGGGTAACCATCGGCAATTATCAAGATAAACTGAGAGTTGAAAGAGCGTCACAATTATTATCCAAAGGAGAAAAGGTACATGCCGTTGCACTCATGTGCGGTTTATCTAGCAGCAATCAATTGCGCACACTTCTAAAAAAATACAAGTATCCCTTACCGAACAAATTACAGCTCTAAATTTGTCCTTATTCTGAGTGCTTTTGTCCTTTTAAAAACTTGTATGATGCTCTAGTTTTGATAGCACATCAAACAATCATAAAATGAACAGCTATAGTATATTTTTTGCACTCATATTTGGAATTACTTTTGCTTACCCACAAAGCGTAAATAGCGTTACGGATATCTATGTTTGTCCTCCATGCGACTTACCTTGCGATACTATAGAATTTGATAAACCTGGCAAATGTGCTGCTTGCAATATGACTTTAATGAAAAAAGAAAAAGTAAAAACCATTGCATTTTATTTACAGGACCGAGTAGAGGTTTTAGATTTTGCCGGACCCATGGAAGTGTTATCCTATGCAGGTTTTAAGGTTTTTACGGTTTCCGCCACCAAAGCCCCTATAAAATCACAAGGGATATTGAGCGTTAATCCAGATTATAGTATTGAAAATGCACCAAAAGCGGATATTCTGGCATTTTTTGGTGGTAATGCTTCAGCAGCTTCACAGAACCCAAAAGTTATTGAATGGGTAAGAAAACAAGAAAATGTGGACTACTATTTTTCAGTTTGCACAGGAGCATTTGTTTTGGCCGAAGCAGGAATCTTGGATGGAAAAACTGCTACTACATTTCATAGGTCTTTGGACAACCTTCAAAATTCATATCCCAAAATTGATGTCAAGAAAAATGTGCGCTTTGTAGACAACGGTACAGTGATTACAACAGCCGGTATATCTGCTGGAATAGATGGTGCACTTCATTTGGTTGCTAAACTCCAAGGATTAAAATCTGCAAAGAGAGTAGCCCATAATATGGAATATGATAATTGGAAACCAGGTGACGGACTAATTTTATCCAATGACAGTCCCTATGAAGAAAAAACATCAGTTTCTTTTTTGAAAGAGTTTGAAGGAACTTACGAATTTGAGGACGGTCAAATACAAATTGTGTTCAATACAGGCAAGGAAGACCTATACGCCATTATCAATGACACTGCCTACCCAATCTTTCATGAAGAAGGAAACGTTTTTTCAGACATCAATAGTGACCCTATCTACTTTGAAAGAAATGATTCAAATAAAGTCATTGGCTATTTACTTTCTGAAAATGGAAAACTTTTCAAAAAACTGACTGGTGAAAATTAGTAATCCTTTAGCATCCGAGTAAAAATCACCTATACAGATATCCCTCGCAAGAAATAATTTCAACACTATTTAAAAGACATCATCTGACTTTCTAGTGATGGTGTAAAATCAATCTAAATCTAACATATCACTCAATCAAACAGGCATTTAGCTAATGCTACACGAACAGTTTAAAATATTTTATGTAAATTTAACGTTAATTAATTGTAAATTAAATGTATTTAAAATTATGAGGCAACGTTTTTTACAATGGAAATGGCAATTTTTAGACAGATATTATGCACTCTGGAATTATGCAAAAGCGTATTCTAGAAAATGTAGAGTGGTTTATCACAATATGCGCAATATATAAAATGTCCTTACCTGACTATTTCCAAACAATCACTCTATTTGCTCAATAATCATTGAGGTTTTGCCTTCTACAACGAGTTCTTTGCCAAGCCCAACTTTCTGACTTGAAATTACTTCAAATCCACTATCAACTTCCTGTAACATTTCATCAAATCTGGATAAATCCAACGTCACCGATTTTGGGTTGTTATTGATTATGGTCATGATTTTTTCGGATTCGGTATACCTAAAAAAGACATACACATTATCTTCTGGAACAAACTGCATGGTTTTCCCTGTATGGATAACCGATTTATCTTTTCTCCAATTGAACACTTTTTTGGTAAAATTGAAATAGTCATTTTGCAAATCAGTACGTCCGTCTTTGGTGAACGCATTGTTCTTGTCACCTTCCCAACCACCAGGGAAGTCCCTTCGAATATCACCATCCCCAAAATCTTTTTTTCCTTTCATACCTATCTCACTACCATAATAAATCTGAGGTATGCCTCGAATTGTTGCTATCAGGGTCATAATAAGCTTATAATCTTCAATATCAGGATAGATTTCATTGATTCTGGGCGTATCGTGGTTTTCAGCAAATACTAAAAGATTATCAATATTGGGATAGAGAAAGTCGTTGACCATATTATCATAAATCTTTATGACACCTTTGTCCCATCTGGATTCTTCTTCGCTAAAAACCTCCATCAATGCATCGTGCAAGGTGAAATCCATCATACTTGGACAATTGGAGTTATAACTTTGAAGTGCACCTATTTGACTATCCTTCTGCCAGTAAGCTATCTGTGCTTGATTATGCAACCAAACCTCCCCGACTATATTGAAGTTTGGATACTCCTCCATTATCGCTTTGGTCCATTTGGCAATACCTTCTTTATCATTATAGGAGTAGGTATCCACCCTAAAACCATCAAGATTTGCAAACTCTGCCCACCAGATTGCATTCTGGGTAAGGTAATTCAATACCAATGGATTGCTCTGGTTTAAATCTGGCATGGACTCTACGAACCATCCATCCATGCATAACTTAGCGTCTGCAGCAGAAGCATTTGGGTCATATTGGGTTGTCATTCTGTAGGAGGTATTCCTGTATCCCGGCCATTGATGGATCCAATCATACGTTGGAAGATCATCCATCATCCAATGTTCGGCTCCCCAATGATTGGTCACGTAATCCATAATCAATTTCATATCACGTTTATGAAGTTCATTCCCTAAACGTTGATAGTCAGCATTGGTACCAAAGCGTGGATCAATTCGGTAATAATCACTTTGCGCATAGGTATGGTAGGAATATTTCTCATCATCATCTTCAAGCAAAGGTGTACTCCATATTGCAGTGGCCCCTAGCTCCTTGATATAATCAAGATGGTCTATAATTCCTTGAATATCACCACCATGACGACCTCCTTCCAAGGTTCTATTTGCTTTTTCCTGCATTTCTTTATGGGAATCATTTGAAGGATTTCCATTGGCAAAGCGATCTGGCATAATCAGGTACATTACATCACTGGAATCAAATCCTTTTCGTAAGGCAGAATCTTCCCTACGTGATTTTAACTCATAAACATGCTTAAAAACAGTTTTTCCTTTTTTCGAAAACTCAATATCAAAAGTTCTCGCTGGTATATCTTTAGTATCAATGGTAACAAAAACATAGTTAGGATTCTCTGTTTTGATTATCCCCGTAACAGTAATTTCCTTTGTAACATTGACATCATAATCAGCGATGTTCTTTCCATAGAGCATTAATTGCAAAGACGTATTGTTCATACCGCTCCACCAAAAGGGCGGTTCAACTTTTTCAACTTGGGAAAATAGACCGAAGCTAATCAAAAAAAGAAGTAATAGAGGAGTAAATCTCATGGTGTCCTGCTTTAGAATTGAATGAATTTGGGGCAAAACTAGTACACGGAAAGTTATTAAACAATGACTTTCGTCGTATCTCTTTCTACTAGCTCGGTATCAATAAGGTAGGTCGAAAATTGGGTTTGGTCCTCTTTTGAGTCAAGACTATCCAACAATATTCTAGCTGCCATTTCGCCCATTTGAATTCCATTTTGTTTGATAGTGGTAAGACTGGGGCGTGAATGTCTGGATAAAATTCCATCGGAAAAACTAATGACCGAAAGATCATCTGGAATCCTCAAGCCCCGCATTCTGGCGACATTCAAAACAGTAATAGCATATATTTCGTTAACGGCAAAAACACCATCTATTTCTGGAAAAGCATCCAACTTTCTTCGAATCTCTTCATCCAGAAAAACTTGGTAATCGTTCATTCCTCCTCTATCATCCACCTTTACTATCAATTCTTCTCGTATGGGAATATCATTTTTGCGCAAAACTTCCAAGTACCCCTCAGTACGTAATTTTCCGATATTGATGTAATCCCGCGTAGTTAAAAGAAGTATGTTTTTACAACCCGTTTTCAACAGATGTTCAACGGCTGTTTTTGCTGCCTTTTTATCATCGATAATAACTTTATCGCATTCCAGTCCTTCGGCTACTCTATCGAACATTACAATAGGTATTCCCTGGCTTATGGACTCACGAAAATGATGGTATTCTTGATGGAACAACGTCTCCTTTGAAAGTGAAATAATAAAGCCATCAATACCACCGTCCACCATAAGGTCCATGTTGATAATTTCTTTTTCCATAGACTCACTGGAGACACTAATGAGTAAATTATATCCTCTGGAATTGGCTACTTTCTCAATGCCACTTATAACTTTAGCAAAGAAAAAATGAACGATTTCCGGTATGATCAATCCAATGGTCTTGCTCTTATTGTTCTTTAGGTTAAGGGCTATACTGTTGGGCCTATAATTGTACAATTTGGCAAAAGCTTGGATTTTATCTCTATTCTCTTGGCTTATTTCTTTGTTGTTATGAAGTGCCTTCGAAACTGTTGAAATGGATACCCCCAGTTCACTGGCAATTTTCTTCAAGGTCATTCTGGGTTTCATGAAAAATTATGGATTTAATAATTTAACCTAGGCATTATTTTCATACCAATTTTTATCCAAACGTTATTTTAACTATTCTTTAAATTGAAAGTTATCAACCAGAAAACGTTGTAAGTGAGCACAGGCAACGTCTGTCATGTTTTTTAAGATAAATTTTACATACTTTTCGATACACATTTCAAGGTATTTTAACATTTATTTATAAACTACAACTCAATGACTCTATGAAAATACTACAAAAGTTTCTTCTAGTACTCTTATTTGGTTTTCCCATAGGTGTTTTGGCACAGATTTCTGTCTCTGGTACGGTAATCGACCAAACCACCGGACTTCCTCTACCAGGAGCAAGTGTGGTGATCAAGGGAACATCCACAGGTACTACGACAGATTTTGATGGACTTTACCAGATTACCGCCAATACAGGTGACGTACTACAATTTTCTTACGTTGGTTTCAGTATTTTGGAACTGACTGTGGAAGGACCAACGCTGGATGCCGCCCTATCGGAAGACACACAGATGTTGGATGAAATCGTGGTTATCGGTTACGGTACTACCACTAAAAAAGATGCAACCGGTGCCGTTGTCGGTGTAACCGAAAAAGAACTCAATCAAGGTTTTATTGCCTCGCCTCAAGATTTATTAATAGGTAAAGCTGCAGGGGTAAACATTACCACTAATGGTGGTGCTCCAGGTAGTGGCAGCCAGATACGGATTAGGGGTGGTTCTTCTTTGGATGCCAGCAATGACCCTTTGATCATTATTGATGGGGTGCCGCTGGATAGCCCAGGTCTAGATGAACAACGAAACTCAGGTTCCAGAAACGTTTTCGATTTCGTAAACCCAAACGATATTAGCTCGTTCTCCATTTTGAAAGATGCTTCAGCCACTGCAATTTATGGATCAAGAGCATCGAATGGTGTTATCATCATTACCACTAAGAAAGGAAAGACAGGTGAGCTTAAATTCTCTCTTAATACTTCAGCTTCTGTAAACACGCTTAGCAACACTATAGAAGTTTTTAGCGCAGATGATTATCGTGAAATCATAGCGGACCGTTTTCCTAACCGAGTTGGGGATTTAGGTTCGGCCAACACAAACTGGCAAGAACAGATATTTGAAACGGCTTTAGGTTCTGACACAAATTTCAGTGTATCTGGTGGTATTATGGGAATTCCTTTTAGAGCTTCGGTCGGGTATACACAACAAGACGGTATCCTTAGGTCGGAAGCTCTTGAACGTACGACTGCATCTATAAATCTAACCCCACGACTTTTTGATGATAAATTGAAAATAGAATTGAATGCAAGAGGAGCCTATACGGAGAACAACTTTGCAGATACCGGTGCCATAAATAGTGCCTTAGAGTTTGACCCAACTCAACCTGTGTTTGATTCTTCGCTACCCGCTGGGCTTTTTGACTATTATGAAGAGGATGGATCGGCTACCACGAATACCATAACAAACCCTGTGGCACAATTGACGCTTAGGGACAATCAAGCCATTGCAAGAAGATTCGTGGGTAATGCCAAGTTTGATTACAACTTGCATTTCTTCCCAGATATTACAGCCACATTAAATTTAGGTATTGACAAGTCTATAGGTGATGGTACCGACTTTCAACCACCTACCATATCCTCGCAGTTATTGGAAGGTGGTAGAACGCGAACTTTTGAGCAAGATGAGGAAAACAAGTTGATGGATTTGTACTTCAAATATGCCAAGAATCTTGATAATATAGACTCACGTTTAGATCTTACGGCAGGTTACTCCTATCAAAATTTTTATGAAGACCGTATGAGTGTAGACTTAAGAGGTGATGGTATTGGAGGACCTTTGGTCATAAAAACAATTCTGGAGAGTAATATACAATCGTTTTTTGGTCGTTTTAACTACACGTTTAAAGACAAATACCTGCTTACCCTAACCTATAGAAGGGATGGTTCATCAAGATTTGGTGGGGACAATCGTTGGGGTAACTTCCCTGCAGCTGCCTTTGCTTGGAACGTTAGTGATGAAAATTTCTTAAAAGATTCCGAAACACTATCCAACTTAAAACTTAGATTAGGTTGGGGTATCACTGGTCAACAAGATGTGTTGCAAGGAACGGACACACAACCTTATCTTCCACAATTCTCACCAAGTCAAAATGGCGCTTCAGGGCAATTGGGCGGTTTTGTGACAACCTTACGTGCACAACCGTTCGATGCAAACATAAAATGGGAAGAGACGACAACTTATAATGTTGGATTGGATTATGGTCTGTTCAATGACCGAATCACAGGTGCTATAGAATTATATTACAGGGAAACAGAAGATTTATTAAGTACCGTAAACGTAGCGGCAGGTAGTAACCTCACCAACCGCTTACCAACAAACATAGGAAGTCTTACCAACAGGGGTGCAGAATTCTTCGTAAATGCTGCTGTATTCGAGACCGAAGATTTTTCTTGGAATCTTGGATTCAACCTTGCATACAATGAAAATGAAGTTGACCGCTTGTTCCAAACTGGAAACGAACCTGGAACTGGTATACCCGTTTCCGGTACATCGCTCATTGGAATTGGTGGAGATGATGGAGCGCAATGGCACATTGTTGGACAACCCACCAGAAGTTACTTTGTTTTTGAACAAGTTTACGATGAGAATGGAATCCCCTTGGAAGGAGTCGTAAGAGATTTGAACAATGATGGGCAAATCAACGATTTGGACAGAAGAGCTTACAAACAATCAGCACCATTGGTCACGCTGGGACTGAACAGTAGGTTCAATTACAAACAATGGGACTTTAGCTTTTCCGCGCGTGCCAATTATGGAAATTATAATTACAATGGTATTGACCTTAATAGAGGAAATTTCAGAAACCTTAATATAGGACAAGACTTGAGGAACGTGGCAACTTCGGTTCTGCGCTCAAATTTTGAAGGAACCAGAGATGAGATAACCTTCTCTGACTACTATGTGCAGGATGCTTCATTCATACGCATGGACAATATGACATTAGGATACACTGTAGACAAACTATGGAAAGAAAACACTCGGATGCGAATATTCAGCACCCTACAGAATGTATTTGTTATAACGGACTATGATGGACTTGACCCAGAAATCACAAATGGTATAGATAACAATGTTTACCCTAGACCTTTTACGGTACAAGTTGGATTATCATTGGACTTTTAATAAAAAAACATGAAGAACATGAAAATCAATAATATATATAGATTATTTTTTATCCTTATCATGGCTACCGCTATAAATGGTTGTACTGATGATTTGGACAATATCAACACCATCAACATCAATTCTGAAAATGCGTTTGATGACCCAGCAAGTTATTTACAGTTCCTCTCCAAAATCTATGTTGGTCTATCGGTCACAGGCCAACAAGGACCTTCTGGTCAAGGAGATTTAATTGGTTTCGATGAAGGTAACTCGCAATACATGCGTACGTACTTCTATTTAAACGAAGTTACCGCAGACGCCGTAAAATGGCGGTATGATGATGCAGGCCTTGCTGAATTGTTAGTAAACGAATGGACTGCTGACAATGACGTAATCTCCGTTGTTTACAACAGATTGGTTTTTCAGGTCACGCAGGCAAACGAATTTTTGAGACAGACTGAACAATCCGTTTTGGATAGCAGAAACGTTCCCGCGGATATTCAGACCGAAATAGGATTCTATCGTGCTGAAGCAAGGTTCCTAAGAGCTTTAAGTTATTATCACGGATTGGAGCTTTTTGGTGGGAACATTCCGTTTGTTACCGAAGAAGATCTACCTGGTGCATTTTTTCCTGAGCAGACAAACGCGGTTGACCTGTTCAATTATATTGAATCCGAACTAATTGAAATCGCCGACCTTTTAGTACCTGCTAGACAAAATGATTACGGAAGGGCAGATCAAGCCGCAGCATGGACATTATTGGCCAGATTGTACTTAAATGCCGAGGTCTATATCGACGAAAACAGATATAGTGACTGTCGAGAATATTGCGAGCGTATTATTGCGGCCGGTTATACGCTTGAACCAAATTATAATGAATTGTTCCTCTCGGATAACCATACCGCAGAAGGAATCATTTTTCCAGTAACCCATGATGGTGTAGAAACACAATCCTTTGGATACATGTTTATTATGGTCAATGGTACCTTGGATGCAAATATCAATGCATCTGGAGACTTTGGTGCCAATACTGGTGGATTTGCAGGACTTACTTGTAAGGAAAATTTTGTGCGTCTGTTCGAATTTCCAGATGATGACCCTTTTCAAGACAGTCCAGATGTGAGAGCTTCATTCTTCTTTAAGGATGGACATTCATTAGAATTAACCTCACCACCTACCGGAAGTGATTTCCAAGAAGGGTTTGGTTACACCAAGTTCCGAAACTTAAGCTCAACAGGAGTTCCTGGACAGGACAACACATATCCAGATATCGATTTGCCCCTATTCCGTTTGGCCGATGTCTATCTAATGTATGCAGAAGCAGTACTTAGAGGTGGTGGCGGAGATCAAAGTACAGCTTTAACATATGTAAATGAAATAAGACGAAGGGCATATGGGGATACTTCTGGCAATGTAGCTTCTTTGAGCCTTCAGTTTATCCTTGACGAGAGAGGCAGGGAACTTGGATGGGAAGGCTACCGAAGAACCGATTTGGTTCGCTTTGGACAGTTTACAGGCAACACCTATTTATGGGACTGGAAAGGCGGATTGGAAAACGGTACATCCATACCCGCTCACTTTGATATTTTTCCCATACCAGCTGGAGATTTGAATGCAAATCCCAATCTAGACCAAAATCCAAATTATTAATCCTAAAAATTGTTTTCGAAGATGAAATATTTAGTAAAATTTTTGACATTAGTTTTAGTTTTCTCCATCATGGGATGCGATGACGACGAACCTACAATAATAGCATCCGTAGTTGCACCACCAACCATTTCTTCCGAGTTAAATGGAAGTACGGTAGTATTGACCGAAGCAACTTCAAATAATATCGCAGTTACCTTCACGTGGTCGCCTGCAGATTTTGACGTTACAACGGTAGAAAATTATGAACTTTTGATGGGTATGGCCGGTAATGAGTTTGCCACCCAACATAGTTTTGGAACTACAAGCAATACCTTTGTATCCATAACCGCTGGTGATTTTAACAATCTGCTAGCTGACCCTGACATCTTTAACCAAACGGTAATGAGAGATGCTGATGACAATATCATTCCTGCGCAGATGGAAGCCAAGGTCATAGCCTCGCTTGGAAGTCTGGAAATGGAATCTGATGTCATCACATTCAGTGTAGTACCTTTTGAATTGAGCGTACCACCACCATTAGAAGACTTTTTTGTAGTAGGAAGTTTTCTTGCAGCAGGTGGTTACGGAATTGATTGGAACGCACCCGATGGCGTACAGATTGTAGCAACCCAAGATGATGATGTAAACTTTGAAGGTTTTGTATATATGCCAGATGACGGTTCTCAATTCAAGTTCTTACCTACCAATGAAAATTTTGATGGGGATTATGGCGACACCGGTGACACTGATGGATCATTTTCTGGTACTTTAGAGCAAGATGGAGAGGTAAACTGTGGCACACCAGATGGTACGGGAGGCTATTATCTTATCCGCATGGACATAGAAGGCTTGACCTATTCTTTAGAAAAAACTTCTTGGGCGATAACAGGAGAGGCAACACCAAATGGATGGCCAGCTGATGAAGACCCCGAGGGAACTGCAGACCAGGATATGACATATGACTCAGCTACTAAGACGTGGGTCATAGATGTGAATTTGGTACCTGGAGAATTTAAGTTTAGGGCAAATGATGCCTGGGACCTAAATATCGGAGCAGATAATAATGGTGATGGTTCTTTGGACTTTGGCGGTGACAACTTTAGTATCGATGCTGGTGGCAACTATAGAGTAGTACTAGATCTTAGCAATTCAAGACAGTACACCTATTCAGTAACGCCAAATTAAGATGAAAATGAAAGATTTGATATATTCTTTTTTTGGTTTTCGGATATACCTTTTCAATAAAGGAATCCTAGCTTTATGCTTTATCTTATTGGTTTCATGCTCCGATGCCTTTAATCAACCCACTGGTTTGGTTGAAAATGCCTCAACAGGAGATAATGCAATATCAGAAGGCCGTGATTTAACGGCTTTCCTTAACGGAAATGGTGTAATGATGCAAGCGTTTTATTGGGATGTGGAACCACGCTTTGAGTGGTGGGACCTTATTGCCGATAAAACCGATGAGTGGGCAGCAGCAGGTATTGACAGAATCTGGTTGCCCCCAGCATCTAAAGGCCAAGCCGGTGGGTTTTCAATGGGGTATGACCCTTCCGATTATTATGATTTAGGAGAATACTTTCAACACGAAACATTGGAAACCAGGTTTGGTTCCCGTGAAGAATTGGACAATCTTATTGCCAAAGCGCATGAGAACAATATCGAAGTAATTGCCGATATTGTTATGGGTCATAATAGCGGTGGTGGTTTGGAATACAATCCATACAGGGATAAGGATACCTATACACTTTTTAACGAAGAGAACGGAAATGCTTCTGGACTGTTCAATAGAAATTATGAGGATTTCCATCCAAATAGTGTACGCGAAAGCGATGAAGAGGCACTGTTTTTTGAAGAACAGGATTTATCCCATGTTCGAGAAAACGTTCAAAATTGGTTATGGAAATTTGATAATTCCGTAGCCAAGTACTACAAAAATACCGTTGGTTTTGATGGCTGGCGTTTTGACTACGTTAAAAGCTTCAGTGCAGAATATGTAGATGCTTGGGTAAGCGAAGTTGGTGGGTGGTCCGTAGGCGAATTTTTCGATGGAAACGCCAATCTCGTTAGGGAATGGGTTGCTGCTTCCGGAGTGAGTGCATTCGATTTTCCATGCCTTTTCCAGATGCGTGATGCCTTTCAGCGAAATGATCTCACTATTCTACAGAATGCGACATGCTGTGGAAAACCAATCCAGAAGATGCAGTAACCTTTGTTGCTAATCACGATACGGATAGAGAGCCTGTAATAGAGCAAGAACATAAACTTTTTGCGTATTCCTACATCTTGACCCATCCCGGTTACCCTACAATTTTCTATTTAGACTATGAGAATGAAGCGTTTAAAGAAAAGTTGAACCAGCTTATTCTCATCAACCGTACCATTGCTTCAGGTGAATTGGAAGTATTGTATGCTGATGAAGACGAATACATCGCGGCGAGAAAGGGAGAAGGGGAAAATCCAGGTCTTGTGCTGTATATAAATACCAATGGATTGGAATTGAACAGACAAGTAACAACGCACTGGAACGAAGCTGACCTCCACGATTACACAGGAGGAATTACATCATCTATTTCTACTGATTCAAGTGGCGATGTAACCTTAAAAGTACCAGCAAATGGCATAGCCGTTTGGTCAATAAAATAAGTTTGAGTTAGTTAAGTGGAATGTACTTGTCCCTATTTTAAGGGCAAGTACACCACTTTTTTTGTTTCAAAAAACGCTTCTTTAAAATATTCGTTTAAATCAAAAATCTGAACCGTTCGGTAATCCTTTAATTCCTCGGTCAAATCCCCACCCTTTAAATAAAGAATACCATTTTTTCGTTCATGGGCAGACTCTTTTTTTATTTTTCCTTTCGTCCAACGCACAAATGTTGGCATCGCCGCAACCGCCCTACTAACAATAAAATCGAACTTACCGTCCAAATCCTCGACCCTTGTATGTATTGCAGTAATATTCTTGAGTTGAAGGCCATCAATGACCTCTTGCACCACCTTTATTTTTTTCCCTATAGCATCTACAAGGGTGAATTGGGTTTCGGGAAATAGAATCGCCAAAGGAATTCCCGGAAAACCTCCCCCAGTGCCCACATCCAAAATTGAAGCACCTTCGTTAAACTGTTGAATTTTTGCGATACCCAAGGAATGTAATACATGCCGTAGATACAATTCATCAATATCTTTTCTTGATACTACATTTATTTTTTTGTTCCAATCTTGATACAAAGCCTCTAAAGCAATAAAATGCTCTTTTTGGACATTGGTGAGGCTCGTAAAATAATTGAAGACCAAATCTGCATTCATGTACAAGTTGTTAATTTCAACAAAATTAATACTTTTAGTGACCTTAACATCGTTTTCAGGGTAAGGAGACCAACTTGAGAAATGTATTTAACTACCTTTGTAAAAAATTAAAATATGGAAAAGGATACCATCCGATTTTCAAGAAAAGATTCAGCACAATTTTTTAGAACACTTAACAAGAGAGTAAACCAGTATTTTAGTGATAATAAGATAAAGAAAACAGGAAATTGGAAACTTCACCTTAAAACTATTGTGATGTTTGCCGTTTTCTTAACCCCATACTTCTTAATGTTGACCTTGAACCTTCCTTTTTGGGGTTATTTATTATTGTCCATCACTATGGGCGTAGGTATGGCCGGTGTTGGAATGAATGTCATGCACGATGGCAATCACGGGTCATATTCCAACAAAAAATGGGTGAACAAATTAATGGGAGGCAGCATCTATATTTTGGCAGGCAATGTCTACAATTGGCAGGTACAGCACAATGTTTTGCACCACACGTACACCAACATCCATGAGCATGATGAAGACATGGAAGCAGGAAGGATACTGCGTTTTTCAGAGCATGCCGAATGGAGAAAACACCATAAATTCCAGCATTTCTATTCTATATTCCTATATGGATTGTTGACTTTTAACTGGGCCATCACAACCGATTTCCAGCAAATGTATCGGTATATGAAAAGAAAGTTATCCTACGGTAAGCTTCCCAATCCGGTTATAAATTGGAGTACTCTGGTTATCACAAAGGTAATTTACATCACCATTTGGATCGTACTTCCTCTCATATTTGTAGATATTGCCTGGTGGCAGGTATTACTTGGATTTTTCATCATGCATTATGTTGCCGGGGTCATATTGAGTGTTGTATTTCAATTGGCACATATTGTTGACCATGCAGACACACCCCTCCCCGATGAAAATGGAACCATGAAAAATACTTGGGCCATTCATCAACTGGCAACAACGGTAAATTTTGGCACTAAAAATAGGATTGTGAATTGGTTCACAGGTGGTTTGAACCATCAAGTGGAGCATCATATTTTCCCAAATATCAGTCACATTCATTATACAAACATTTCTAAAATTGTAAAACAGACTGCCAGAGAGTTTAATTTGCCTTATCATGAGTACCAAACTACCAGAAAGGCCATTATTTCACACTTCAAACATTTAAAAGAACTGGGGAAAAATCCAGCGCTACAATACCAGTAAAATAGCAAGACCAATGAGCGACCAACTTTCTGAAAGAATCAATAACCTTGTTCCTTCGGCAACCCTTGAAATGGCTGCAAAAGCCAGAGAACTTAGAGCATCGGGAAAAGATATTATTGGCTTAAGTTTAGGCGAGCCAGATTTTAATACTCCTGATTATATAAAGGATGCCGCTATACAAGCTGTAAAAGATGGTTACAATTCTTACACTCCCGTAGATGGTTACGTAGAATTAAAAGATGCCATTATCACAAAGTTCAAAAGAGATAATGACCTAAGCTATGAACGCTCACAAATCGTTGTTTCCACTGGTGCAAAACAGGCGCTTTACAACGTAGCACAGGCCTGCTTAAACCAAGGGGATGAAGTAATTTTACCTTGTCCATATTGGGTAAGCTACAGTGATATCGTTAAACTTTCTGATGGAATTCCCGTAGAAGTCAAAACTTCTATTGAAAATGACTTTAAAATGACGCCTCAGCAATTGGAAGCGGCAATCACACCAAAAACCAAAATGTTGTGGTACAGTTCGCCTTGCAACCCTAGTGGCTCTATCTACAGCAAAGAAGAGTTGAGGGGTTTGGCCGATGTCCTAAAAAAGTACCCTCAAATTATAGTGGTCAGTGATGAAATTTATGAACACATCAATTATGGGGTCACTGCACATGCGTCTATGGCAGCTTTTGAGGATATGTACGACCGTACGGTCACGGTAAATGGTGTTGCCAAAGCTTTTGCGATGACCGGATGGCGAATAGGTTATATTGGAGCCCCCAGTTTTATAGCAAGAGCCTGCAACAAGTTACAAGGTCAAGTTACAAGCGGCGCCAATTGTATTGCGCAACGTGCGGTAATCACTGCGTTATTGGAATCTCCAAGTCGTGTTCAATATATGGTGGATGAGTTTAAAAACCGTAGGAAACTGATTTTGGAACTATTGAACAATATCGACGGATTCAAATGCAATGAACCCGAAGGTGCTTTTTACGTTTACCCAGATGTTACTGCTTTTTTCGGAAAAACATTCAACGGCAAAACAATAAACAATGCATCTGACTTTGCCATGTATTTATTGGAGGAAGCCAATGTAGCAACCGTTACTGGTGATGCCTTTGGAAATGGGAATAGTATCCGTATTTCCTATGCTGCAAGTGTTGAAGACATCAAGGAAGCTATTTCTAGAATTGCTAACGCAGTGACATAAAATTACAAGTAATATGCGTACCCTTCAATTAAAGCTTTAATTGAAGGGTTCTTTTTTAAATCTTTTTCCAAAAGTAAGGTGTCAAAATAATCAATACAGTAAAAAGCTCCAACCTGCCCAGAAGCATTAAAAACCCGCACCACCATTTACCGGCATTGGGCAAGCTGCTATAATTACTAACCGGATTTAGCGTTCCCAAAGCGGGGCCTACATTTCCCAACGAAGAGGCTGCACCACCAATTGCCGAAACAAAATCGAGCCCCAAGAAACCCAAAACTAGAGAGCCGATAATAAAAAGAAGCATATACAGCACAAAAAAAGCGATGATATTGTATACGATATGCTCCGATACTGTTTTCTCATTATAACGCACAGGTATGATTGCATTGGTATGTAGGGTTCTCTTGAACTCCAAAAGGCCATTCTTTATAATCAGTAAATGTCGCATCACCTTTATTCCACCTGCAGTGGAACCTGCAGAACCTCCTAAGAACATTAGTCCAAAGAAAAAAATGGTCAAAAAGGGCGTCCAACTGGTAAAATCGGCCGTGACAAACCCTGTAGTGGTAATTACAGCTATAACCTGAAAAAGCGCATGCCTGAATGCACTTTCTGCTGGACCAGAAACCATAGGGTGAAAATCAGATACCGGAACATTGGCCTTAAAATAAACAACTACGGCAGCAATAATCGTAAATAATATGATAAAACCTGCATAGTACTTAAACTCTTCATCCTTAATGATTCGCTGCACTTTTCCGGTGAAGGCAAAATAACTAAGGACAAAATTACTTCCTGCCAAGAACATAAATAAGATTGTTATGTACTGAACCATGGGTTGATCGTTCCAATGAGCCAAACTGGCATTTTTTGTAGAAAATCCTCCAGTGGACAGTGTAGCCAATGAGTGGTTTATCGCATCAAAAAAGGACATCCCAGCCAATTTTAGCAAAATGGTCTCTACCAATGTGTACCCAAAATAAATGAGCCATAACCGTTTTGCTGTATCTGTAATCCTTGGGTGCAGCTTATCACCTCCTGGCCCAGGTGCTTCAGCGGAAAACAACTGCATGCCTCCAATTCCCAAAAGTGGGAGAATGGCTATGGCCAAAACGATAATACCCATTCCCCCTATCCAATGGGTGAGGCTTCGCCACAAAAGGATACCCTCTGGCAGGGCTTCAATATCATCCAGTATGGATGCTCCTGTCGTGGTATAGCCAGATATGGTTTCAAAAAATGCATCGGTTACCGAAGGAATAGCCCCTGAAAAAAGATAAGGTAACGCCCCAGAAATAGACATAATTATCCATCCAAAAGTCACTACGATATACCCTTCTTTTCGCTTAACCTCTTTTTTATGGTCCCTAGTATAGAACATGGCCATAACACCAACGAGCATTGTCACTACCGCAGCGAGGGTAATGTCCAGCGTTGCACCGTCTTCGTAAATACCACTTACAAAGGCCGCTAATAGCATAAAGGAGCCATTGCAAAGCATCAACAACCCCATAATATGGGCAATAATTCGGGTATTCAATCGCATTACAAGAACAGCTTTTCGATACGTGGAATCGCTTTTGGAAGACAGCAGACAACCACGCGATCACCTTTCATGATTTTAAAATCACCTAGTGCAATAATTCCTTTTCCATCCCTAATTACACCGCCAATGCTTGCTTCCCTGGGAAAATCTAATTCACGGATAATCTCTCCGTTCACCAAGGAGGTAGCATTAACTTCGAACTCTAGTATCTCTGCATTCAGATTACTTAATCGTGTCAATGCCAGCACCTCACCTCTTCTTATGTATCTGAATATATTATTTGCGGCCAGTAGTTTTTTATTGATAAGGGTGTCGACTCCAATGGAATGCGAGAGTTGAAAATAGTCCATGTTCTCCACCAACGCTATGGTCTTTTTGATGTTCTTGGATTTAGCGACCAGGCAGGACATGATATTGGTTTCGGAATTTCCCGTAACCGCTATAAAAGCATCCATAGATTCTAGACTTTCCTCCTCCAAGAGCTCAACATTTCGCCCGTCACCGTTAATGACCAATGCGTAAGGAAGTTCATCTGCTATATCGAATGCCTTCTCTTTATTCTTTTCTATGAGTTTGACGTTGAACTTTTTACTGCAGAGGTCACGGGCCGTTTTGAAACCTACTTTACTACCGCCAAGAATCATCACATTCTTGATATCCTTCTTTTCCATCCCGGTCAGCTTGTAGAGTTCATCCACACCTCCGGCAGAAGTAATAAAATATACCTGATCTCCTTCTTTAAAAACCGTATCTCCCCTTGGGATTAGGGTATATTGTGTTCCCATTCGCTGCAAGGCTATGGGCATAAAATGAAGTTCTGGAAAAATCTTGGCGGCTTCCTTTACCATTTTACCAACAAATGGTGCGGATTTTGGCAAGAATACCCCAACCATGGTCAATAGACCATCCTCAAATTCATAGGTATCATTAAATGCAGACTGATTCAACAATAATTGGATTTCTGTAGCTGCTAGTTTTTCCGGAGAGATCAACTCATCTATACCAAGCTCATCAAATTTAATGAGTTCACGGTGGTCCATAAATTCCGTATTAGAAATTCTAGCTATGGTTCTTTTACTCCCCAACTGTTTTGCCAATAAACATAGTGTTAAATTGGTCGTCTCGGACGCTGTAACACCAATGACCAAACTTGAGGTCTCCACCTTAGCGTCGCGCAAGACCTCAATAGAGGTTGCATCTCCTCGCAATACCTTTATATCCAAATGATTGTCCGCATAGGAAAGACTTTCCTTATCAGTATCTATCAAAGTAATCTCTTGCGCTTCATACGACAGAAGCTTCGCCAAATGAAAACCTACCTCACCTGCTCCAGCAATTATAATCTTCATTGATTAAAATAAGATGTTTTTAAATAAATTCAATTTGTAGTGTTCAGATGGTACAAAAGATATAGCGACCTTGCCCTAAAAGACGAATACATAGCATAATACGGAAAAGCTTTCCTGTGATATGCTGCAAAATTACATAATTATTTTTGTACATCTCCCATATCCCTAAGTTGTATATTTGCCAGCAAATTGAGCACATGTCCGAAAAAGTTACGCCTTACAAAGATTCCAAGCTTGGAAAAAAGGAACAGGTAAAGAAGATGTTCGATGCTATTTCCAAAAATTATGATGGCCTTAATCGAGTAATATCTTTAGGAATCGACCTTAAATGGAGAAAACGGGTAGTAGCCATTTTAAAAGAGAAAGAACCAAGGACAATTTTAGACATCGCTACTGGAACCGGTGATTTGGCAATTGCCATGAAAGCTACAGGTGCCGAAAGAATCGTAGGTTTGGATATTTCTCCTGGAATGTTGGAAGTGGGCAAGCACAAAGTGGCAAAAAAAAAGCTTCAGGATACTGTTGAAATGGTTGTTGGCGACAGTGAAAACCTCTCTTTTGAAGACCATTCATTTGATGCTGCCACGGTAGCTTTTGGAGTACGTAACTTCGAAAATCTTGAACGTGGATTGTCAGAAATCTACAGAGTATTAAAACCAGGAGGCAGTTTGGTGATCCTTGAAACTTCCGTTCCGACCAGAACTCCCTTTAAACAGGGATATGGACTCTACTCAAAATATATCCTTACGGGCATAGGAAGACTCTTCTCCAAGGATAGGTCTGCTTATGACTATTTGAGCGAATCAGCATCTGTTTTCCCTCATGGACAAGAGTTCAACAATATTTTGGCTAAAATTGGGTTTATAGGTATAGAGAACAGACCCCAGACATTTGGGGTGGCATCTATATATGTCGCTACAAAATAATTTGATGAAAAACATCCTCATTCTATTAGGCCTACTTGTTTTAATGTGCACCAATGCCAACGCACAATTCAAAAAAGACCCTATTCTTAATCTTCAAAGCGAAGATTTAAAATTTTTAAACTGGGGATATTACTTAGGGTTCAACCAATATGATTTTCAATTTGAATTTCAGAACGATATAGGGCAAGATATCTTGGTCAATAAAAGTCTTGGATTTAATGTTGGACTTATTGGTGAAATGCGCATCAATGAGTTTTTAGATGTTCGTTTTGAACCGGGCCTACTTTACACTGGAAGAAACTTGGGCTTTCCTGGATTCACTTCTGAAGCAGATGCAATTCGTGAAGTTAAATCCACCTATATTAGATTTCCATTACTGTTGAAGGTCAGTGCTAAGCGATTTGGCAACTGGAAACCTTTTGTCATTGGTGGTGTTTATACCTCAATGAACCTGGGAAGCAAAGAGGATAGTTTGGATGATAATAGCAGTGGTGAATTTAGAATGAAGCAAAATGTATACGGATACGAACTTGGGTTCGGAATCGATATTTATACCGAGTATTTTAAATTTTCACCGTCCATACGCGGCGTATTTGCACTTTCAGATGAACTTGTACCGGACAATGACCCCAACAGTCCGTGGACAGGAAACATAGATGCCATGCGCACTCGAGGCATCTTCATCAATTTCACGTTCGAGTAATCCCAATAATAAAGTGGCAATCACTCTTATGTTTTTATTGAATTAACCTCTCCTTATTTCATTTAAAAAAATAGCGGTTGCAGTGGCAACATTTAAACTTTCGGTAGTGTTTTCCCCAAATTGAGGTATTGTAATTCTTTCCTTTATAATAGCGTTGATTTCCTCTGAAATTCCATTCCCTTCATTTCCCATAACCAAAATCCCTTTCGGTGGTAGCTGTTTAGTATAAATGGCTTCACCATCCATAAATGTTCCATATACAGGAAGCATTGTTTCATTTAAAAATTTGGGCAAATCTAAATAAGTAATGTCAACTCTTGCAATGGATCCCATTGTTGCTTGAAGCACTTTGGGATTGTAGCAATCCACCGTATCCAAAGAACATATGAGTTGCCTTATCCCAAACCAGTCGCACAGCCGAATAATGGTCCCTAAGTTTCCCGGGTCACGAACAGCATCCAGAGCAACCATCCAATCATCTGTGTCAGTCTGTCTTCCATCTGGAATATAAAACACGCCCAATATGCCATTTGGATTCACCAAACTGCTCATCTGTTTTAAAATAGCTTTTGAAACTATCTCAACAGACTCCAAGTTTCTTATATTTTGTGAATCTTCAGCAAATAACTTGAAGGGTTCAAAACCCGCGTCTAAAAGCTCGGTCACTGTCTTTGCCCCCTCAACTACGAACAATTTATGCTGACTTCGGTACTTTTTTTGCTGTAAGCTAGCAACTAGTTTAATTTGGTTTTTGGTAACCATCTAAATCGTGTATTTTTGGCTTCTATGAGGATTTTTTTTGGTCCATTGTGTAACTGGGCAAAAATAGGGTTATTGTTGCTTATGTTTACCGTTGTAGGTTGTAATACCCTTAAAAAGGTTGGCGACGATGAGCTGCTACTGACTAAGAATACCATTTATGCCGATGATGAAAAGGTTAGTGACGATGATGTTAGAAGCCTTATTGCACAAAAGCCAAATAGCGATCTACTAGGCTATCCTTTGCGATTGAACCTGTACAACCTTGCCAAGGAAAATCCGGATTCCTCTTTTCAAAATTGGTTGCACAGAAAAGAAAAACGGGAAAAAAGGCTAAACCGATTACTTTCCAAAAAACAAGTAAACCGATTAAGGGAATCCTTTGTTGTAAAAGGAGCCAGTGATTTTTTAAAAAGAATAGGCGAACCACCAGTTACCATTGATACATCTTTGACAAAAAAAACAGTGGATCGCTTAGAGGCCTACTACGACAGTAAAGGATATTTTAATAACTCGGCAAGCTATGATATCGTCGAAGGCAAAAGAAAAAAAAGAGCCGAGGTCGATTATAAGATCTCCTTGGAAAAGCCTTTTCTAATAGATACCATTGTCAAAAATATTACATCACCAGAACTAGATTCCATTTATCAAATAGCCCCAGAAGAATCATTTGTTAAAAAAGGAGAACAATTTGATTTGGGAAACTTCAACTTGGAAAGGGAACGTTTGACCACACTTTTCAGGAACTCTGGTGTGTATAATTTTCAAGAAAGTTCCATCAATTATAATATTTTAAGGGATACTTCGCTGCTGGCGGACGATCAGTTAATGGATGTACAATTAAATATTCAGAAACCAAGAGGTGCAAATGATACGGACAGTACTGAGACCTACCGAGTTCATAGGCTCAAAAACATTAATATTTATGCCGACTATTTAATCGGTGGAGCGACAGATTCGCTCAAGTTCACGACCTATGAGAACTACACCATATACTACGCTAATAAATTAAGATACAAACCCAAGGCATTGACCGATGCTGTTTTTTTTGAAAAAGATAGTGTTTATAGGGACTTGGATAGAATAAGAACTTACAGGCAGATAACGAATTTGAATACGTTCAAATATCCAAATATTGAGTTTATACCCGATTCTACGAAATCACAATTGACCACCAACATTTATCTGGCACCAAGACCCAAGTTTTCTTTGAGCTTTGATTTTGATGTAACCCATTCCAACATACAGCGAGTGGGAACTGCATTTAGTTCATCATTAACCTCAAGAAACGTTTTTGGAGGAGCAGAAACCTTAAGTATTTCGGCAAGGGGGTCCATTGGCCTATTAAGTGATGCCTCTTTATCAGATGAGACCTTTACTTCGGAACTGGGAGGGGATATCAATATTACTTTTCCAAGAATATGGTTTCCCTTAAAGACCAAAAAAATAATTCCCTACTACATGTTGCCCCAGAGCCGACTATCCGTAGGTACCAATTTTCAGAGGAACATTGGGCTGGACAAACAATCACTTAATTCGATTCTCTCTTATAATTGGTCGCCTACAAATAGTTTAAAGCACAATATCGAACTATTAAATGTAGAGTTTATACGAAACGTAAATCCAGATAACTTCTACAATGTATACCAAAATACCTTCAGTAACTTAGATGAAATAGCGGACGAATTTCAAGACGACCCTCAATATGCGTCGTTTTATGAAGAATCTGGCGATACAGATGACCCGCTTCGCCTTAGCATACCAAATGGAGCAAATGGTTTTGTTGAAGCCGTATTGAACAATGAAATTCCAACTACCGAAGAACAACTGAGCGAGGTAAACAGTATTGGTGAACGCCGACAAAGATTAACTGAAAACAACCTTATTTTTGCGAGTAATTACTCCTTTACCAAAAACAGCAAAACCGATATTAATGATAATAATTTTTATCAGTTACGAGTAAAGCTTGAGAGTGCGGGCAACCTACTATCACTTCTGGAAGATATAGTCCCATATAATAAAAATGATAATGACCAGCTCTTGGTTTTTGGTGTTCCGTTTTCCCAATATTTTAAAACCGAATTTGACTTTATTAAACATTGGGATGTTGCAGATTCCAAGGTATTGGCATTTAGGAGTTTCTTTGGTCTCGCGGTTCCCTATGGAAACTCAGAAAGCATTCCTTTTTTACGAAGTTATTTTGCAGGGGGCTCCAATGACAATAGGGCATGGAATGCCTATGAATTAGGTCCAGGTAGTACTAGCAATATCAATGATTTTAATGAAGCAAATTTAAAAATTGCCTTTAATCTAGAATATCGTTTTCCCATAGCCGGGGATGTAAAAGGAGCATTATTTGCCGATGCTGGCAATATTTGGAACGTTTTCGATAACGAGAATAACCCAGATGCCATTTTTACAGATGTCACATCCCTTGCCGATATTGCTTTGGGAACAGGTTTGGGCCTTCGTTATGACTTTACTTATTTTGTTTTTAGATTAGATGTCGGGTTCAAAACCTATAACCCGGCAGAAGAATGGTCAAGACGTTGGTTCAAAGGTTATAATCTTGGAAATGCAGTGTATAATATAGGTATCAATTATCCTTTCTAGAGCAAATATTTTATTACTTTTGTAGCTTAATTTAACCCTAACTAACAAGAAAATTATGTCCCACAATATAAAGCCAGGCGTTGCCACCGGAGATGAAGTACAAGCAATTTTCAACCATGCGAAAGAATATGGTTACGCCTTACCCGCAGTAAACGTAATAGGCTCAAATACGATAAATTCCGTATTGGAAACTGCGGCAGAACTCAACTCTCCCGTAATAGTTCAGTTTTCCAATGGGGGTGCTCAGTTCAATGCTGGTAAAGGTTTATCCAATGAAAACCAAAGAGCTGCTGTTCTGGGAGCAGTAGCCGGCGCAAAACATGTTCATCAATTGGCAGAAGCCTATGGTGCAACAGTAATATTGCACACAGACCATTGTGCAAAAAAATTATTGCCATGGATAGATGGACTTTTGGACGCTAGTGAAGAACATTATGCTACAACTGGCAAGTCATTGTTCAGTTCTCATATGATCGACCTTTCCGAAGAACCCATTGAAGAAAATATAGAAATCTGCAAGGGGTACTTGGAACGCATGAGCAAGATGGGCATGACCCTAGAAATAGAGCTTGGTGTTACAGGAGGTGAAGAAGATGGTGTGGACAATACCGATGTTGATGATTCCAAACTTTATACACAACCAGAAGAAGTGGCTTACGCTTACGAAGAACTTTCAAAAGTAAGTCCAAAATTTACGGTAGCCGCAGCCTTTGGAAACGTTCATGGTGTTTATAAGCCAGGAAATGTAAAGCTTACACCGAAAATCCTTAAGAATTCACAAGAATTTATCGCCAACAAATACGGAGTAGCTCATAATCATATCGATTTTGTCTTTCATGGCGGGTCAGGTTCAACAGTTGAGGAAATTCGTGAAGCCATTGGATATGGTGTAATCAAAATGAACATTGATACAGATTTACAATACGCATTCCTTTCAGGAGTTAGGGATTACGTCCAGGATAAGTCAGCATATTTGCAGGCACAGATAGGCAATCCAGATGGAGATGACCAACCCAATAAAAAGTTTTATGACCCAAGAGTTTGGTTACGTTCAGGGGAGCAAGCATTTGTTACGCGCTTGAAAAAGGCATTTGAAGATTTAAATAACATAAACACCCTATAAGCTTCCGAAAAGGCCGTTTAACTTAAAATTTGATTTTATGTCGTCTTGGTTTAAAAGAAAAGAAAAAGGAATACAAACAGCTACGGAGGAGAAAAAAGACACCCCCAAGGGACTATGGTACAAGTCCCCCACTGGAAAAATTGTTGAATCTGAAGATTTAGCCAAAAACTTTTATGTAAGCCCTGAAGATGATTACCATGTTCGCATTGGCAGTAAAGAATATTTTGAAATCCTTTTTGATGATAACAAATTCAGGGAACTTGATGAGAAATTATCATCCAAAGACCCTTTAAAGTTTGTTGATACAAAAAAATACTCAGAGCGTTTAAAAGCTGCACAGCAGAAGACAGGACTTAAAGATGCCATTAGAACAGCAGTGGGAAAATCTATGGGCAAAGAAATTGTTATTGCCTGTATGGATTTCAGCTTTATCGGAGGTTCTATGGGCAGTGTCGTAGGCGAGAAGATTGCCAGGGCGATTGATCATGCCAAAAAGAAAAAAGCTCCTTTTTTAATGATTTCAAAATCAGGTGGAGCCCGTATGATGGAAGCAGCTTTATCGCTTATGCAATTGGCAAAGACCTCTGCCAAACTAGCTCAATTGGCCGAAGCCAAGGTACCTTACATTTCTTTATGTACCGACCCAACAACAGGAGGAACTACTGCTTCTTATGCTATGCTAGGTGACATTAATATTTCCGAACCTGGTGCATTGATAGGTTTTGCCGGACCAAGAGTCGTAAAGGACACTGTGGGAAAAGATTTGCCAGATGGTTTCCAAACTTCAGAATTTGTAAAAGAGCATGGATTTTTGGATTTTATAACCCATCGTAGGGATTTAAAAAAGAATGTCAATTTATATATTGATTTGATTCAGAACCTACCTGTGAGATCTTAGTTAAAAAGATGAGATTCTTTTCAATCCAGTTAACACTCATTTGTATTCTTTTTTTCTGTTGTTCGTCCAATAATAATAATTCGGAATCAGAAGAAACTTCAAGCGATTCAACTAATGAAGACGTTGCACTTGTAACTGAAGTCAATGTTACTGGAAATGAAAATGACTACACATTCAGTGTAACCATTTCAAGTCCAGATAAAGGATGTAACCAATATGCAGATTGGTGGGAAGTTGTTGATTTGGATGGAAATCTAATTTATCGTAGAATTTTGGCCCATAGCCATGTAAACGAGCAGCCCTTTTCACGCTCTGGCGGTGCTGTTGCAATCCTAGAAAATATAACGGTCTATGTACGGGCTCACATGAACAACTCAGGATATGGCAAAAATGTGATGAAGGGCTCGGTAAAAGAAGGGTTTAAAGAATTTGAACTTGGAATTTTCGCCGAAGACTTAGATAAAATAGAGCCTCTTCCAACTGGTTGTGCTTTTTAAGATATAGCCGATACGCTCTAATTTAATTTTAGAAGAATTATTTTGAAAAAAGACTTATCTTTGCACGCTGATTGAAAGACAATCGCATACATAAAAATCATTTAAATAAATATTGGAATGTATTTAACGAAAGAAGTAAAAGCTGAAATCTTTAAGAAACACGGCGGCGCAGAAGGCAATACAGGTTCTACTGAAGGACAGATTGCATTGTTCACACACCGTATCAACCACTTAACAACGCATTTGAAAAGAAACCACAAGGACTACAATACAGAGCGTTCTTTGGTAAAATTGGTAGGAAAAAGACGTGCTCTTTTAGATTATCTAAAGAAAAAAGATATTGAAAAGTACCGTTCTTTGATTAAAGAATTAGGTATCAGAAAATAAAAAACTAGGGGAAGCTTTGGCTTCCCCTTTTATTTTGGCTAAACTTGTTTAGCAATTGCAAAATCCTAATCATAAATTAGGTAAACACAAAAAGCTGCCTACAGTTTTTCATTGGTCAGTGCCACAGGCACACACAACAACAACACAACCCGACCGTCCGGATGGCGGTAGACCAAATGTTTAATAACCCGTGTAAACTATGAACGGGTAAGATATTTTTTATGATTCCAAAAACTTTTAAAGAGGTCATAGACCTTGGTGACGGTAGAGAGATTTCTATTGAAACCGGAAAATTGGCAAAACAGGCCCATGGCTCTGTTGTCGTTCAATCTGGCAAGTGTATGTTATTATGTACAGTTGTGTCCAACTACAAACAAGCAGATGTGGATTTTTTACCGTTAACGGTAGATTACCGCGAAAAATTTGCTGCCGCTGGGCGTTACCCTGGTGGTTTTTTCAAGCGTGAAGCAAGACCAAGTGACGGTGAAGTATTGACCATGCGTTTGGTAGACCGTGTTCTTCGTCCGCTTTTCCCTAAGGATTATCATTCCGAAACACAGGTGATGATTCAGTTAATGTCTCATGATGAAGACGTAATGCCAGATGCTATGGCGGGTTTAGCCGCTTCTGCAGCTATTCAACTTTCAGATTTTCCATTTGAATGCGCAATTTCTGAAGCTAGAGTTGGTCGTGTAAATGGCGAATTTGTCATCAATCCAACCAGAGCACAGCTAAAAGAATCCGACATTGACATGATGATAGGTGCTTCTGCAGATTCTGTGATGATGGTTGAAGGAGAGATGGATGAAATCTCAGAAGAAGAAATGACAGAGGCCATCAAATTTGCGCACGAAGCCATTAAAGTACAATGTGCTGCCCAAATACGATTGGCCGAGGCTTTTGGGAAGAAAGATGTTAGGGAATATGATCCAGAGCGTGAAGATGAAGATCTTGCCAAAAAGGTACATGACCTTACGTATGATAAAGTTTATGCAGTTGCAAAAGCAGGTTCTGCCAAACATGAGCGTAGTGCTGCTTTTGATGCTATTAAAGAAGAAATAAAAGCGACTTTTTCTGAAGAGGAGTTAGAAGATTTTGGAGATTTAGTATCCAAATACTTCTACAAAGCGGAAAAAGCTGCCGTTAGGGATTTAACCCTCAACGAAGGACTTCGATTAGATGGTAGAAAAACGGATGAGATTCGACCAATTTGGTGCGAGATCGATTATTTACCTTCGGTTCACGGTTCTTCCATCTTTACAAGAGGAGAAACTCAGGCATTGGCTACGGTTACTTTAGGTACATCAAGAGAGGCCAATCAAATAGATATGCCATCTTATGAGGGCGAAGAAACTTTCTATCTGCACTATAACTTCCCTCCTTTTTCAACTGGTGAAGCTAGACCAATTCGTGGTACATCGCGTAGAGAAGTAGGTCACGGAAACTTGGCGCAACGTGCCTTAAAAGGGATGATTCCTGAAGATTGTCCATATACTGTAAGAGTTGTTTCCGAAGTATTGGAATCCAATGGTTCTTCTTCTATGGCAACAGTTTGCTCTGGTACTATGGCTTTGATGGATGCCGGTGTTCAATTAAAAAAACCAGTTTCTGGTATAGCCATGGGATTGATTACTGATACCGATTCTGGAAAGTATGCCGTTTTATCCGATATTTTGGGCGATGAAGATCACTTAGGAGACATGGATTTTAAAGTGACAGGTACTGCTGATGGTATTACTGCTTGTCAAATGGACATCAAGGTAAAAGGACTTTCCTATGAAATTTTGGTCAAAGCCTTAATGCAAGCCAAAGATGGTAGATTGCATATTCTAGAAAAGTTGACAGATACTATTGAAACACCAAGAGAAGATGTTAAGTCTTATGCCCCAAAAATTGTCACTAAAGTTATTCCAGGAGAATATATTGGTGCCGTAATTGGTTCTGGTGGAAAAGTGATTCAAGAATTGCAAAAAGAAACTAACACTACTATTGTCATCAACGAAGATCCTGACACTGAAGAAGGTATCGTGGAAATTCTGGGTACTGGACAAGAAGGCATTGATGCGGTTATCGCAAAGATAGAGGCATTAATGTTCAAACCCGAAGTAGGTAGTGTTTATGAGGTGAAAGTCATTAAAATGCTAGACTTTGGTGCCGTTGTAGAATACATTGAGGCCCCTGGCAACGAAGTATTACTGCATGTATCTGAACTAGCTTGGGAGCGCACTGAGAATGTTTCTGATGTAGTGAACATGGGAGATGTCTTTGACGTGAAGTATTTTGGTCTTGACCCAAGAACCAAAAAAGAAAAAGTTTCCCGCAAAGCCCTTTTGCCAAAACCGGAAGGTTATGTTGAAAGACCTCCAAGACGAGACAAAGGCGATCGTAGAAATAGTGGTGACCGCAGAAATGGCAATCGTGATCGAAAGCCAAGAAGGGACTAATTTTTAGTTGACCATTAAATATGTAAAAACCCTTGGGAAAATCCCAAGGGTTTTTTCTTTTACAAAAAAATTGCAAATAAATTTTATCAAATTGTAACTTTTTACATTTTCCTACGTATAATCTAATGAGCTTCGGTTCACAAATAAAAAAAGAAGGGAAAATTTAGATGAGACAGTTAAAAATTACAAAGCAGGTTACCAATAGGGAAACCGCTTCGTTAGACAAATATTTACAGGAAATCGGTAAGGTTGATTTGATTACTGCCGATGAAGAAGTAGAATTGGCACAACGAATTAAAGCGGGAGACCAAGTAGCCTTAGAAAAATTAACTAAAGCCAACCTCAGGTTCGTGGTTTCTGTGGCAAAGCAGTACCAAAACCAAGGACTAACACTTCCAGATTTAATTAACGAAGGGAACCTAGGGTTGATCAAGGCAGCACAACGTTTTGATGAGACCCGTGGATTTAAGTTTATATCCTATGCCGTTTGGTGGATTCGTCAATCCATACTTCAGGCATTGGCGGAACAATCCCGTATTGTTAGGTTGCCGTTGAACAAAATCGGTTCCATCAATAAAATAAACAAAACGTTTGCTTTTCTGGAGCAAGCACACGAGCGTATACCCTCTGCTGAAGAAATTGCCAAGGAATTGGATATGACCGTTGAGGATGTAAAACAATCGTTGAAAAATTCAGGACGTCATGTATCCATGGATGCACCTCTTATAGATGGTGAGGATTCCAATTTATACGATGTTTTACGAAGTGGGGAATCCCCAAACCCTGATAAAGATTTGTTGCACGAGTCTTTGCGCACAGAGATTGAACGCGCCCTAGAAACCTTAACACCAAGAGAAGCTGATGTTATTCGCCTTTATTTTGGACTGGCAGGACAACATTCCATGACTTTGGAAGAAATTGGTGAAACTTTTGATTTAACAAGAGAAAGAGTGCGTCAAATTAAGGAAAAAGCAATCAGAAGATTAAAACATACTTCTAGAAGCAAAATATTGAAAACTTACTTGGGGTAACCCTAAGATTATCTCACAAATTACAGTTAAACAAACCTTAAATTTGTTTTTTGGCAAGAAAGTTGTAATTTGTAATCCTACAACAGTTTATCATGACTGTTCGTTTTTTGATTGATGAATAAACTCCGGCTGATTACCGGAGTTTTTTCATTTATACTATTTAGTAAACACCTGTTTTTCAGTACGTTTTACTTCATAATTCACAAGAAAGAGAACGTGACAGCTAATATTTTTCAGTTTAAACTATAAATCAATCTTCCCTTTCAACTGACAACTTAAACGCTTTTTATGTACTAGCTGTGTAAAAACTTTACACCATAACTCAATTCTTGTTAAAGTTTTTTAAACTTCTGTCCAACCTTTAATTTCTCGCATACATAGATATTATAAGTGTTACGTATTAATTTAAAGACGGGGGATATGAATTTTAGCATATAGGTACAATTCCTAGGTGAGTTGAACCAAGGTTAGCCTTCTAGTTAAGTCCAATGGGGTTTCACCAATGTTATATGGCTTTATCTAAATTGTTTATTTTTAAGAAGAATAATCAAATAAGCTATGGAGTTAAGCAATACTCTTCTTTTCTTTTTTAGCGCATTAGGAGCATTCAATGGCTTGGTTTTGAGCATGTATTTTATTTGGTTTGCCAAACCAAAACGTATTGCAACCAAGTTCTTGGGGTTTTTATTGTTGATGATGAGCGTTCGGATTGGAAAATCCGTTGTATTCTATTTTAAGCCAGATTTAGCTTTCATCTATCTTCAATTAGGACTTTCAGCCTGTTTCTTTATTGGTCCATTTCTATTTTTTTATGTAAAATCGGTAATTGAAGTGAATAGCCGTATTGCCAAAACCTGGAAGTATCATATTTTAATTCTTTTACCGCTAATTAGTATTGTAGGTTATTTGTATCCTTTTAAAACGAATGTAGACCTTTGGAGGCCTTATATAATCTATGGCATATACACACAATGGTTTATTTATATAGTGGCTTCTGGTTGGGTATTGAAGGATACTTTAAAAAAAATAATAAATAACCCAAGGAAAACTAGCTCTTTTGAAATATGGGTCTTAAGCGTTTTTGGTGGCAATATTATTATTTGTTCAGCATATTATTTTACAAGTTTTACACATTATTTAGCTGGTGCACTTACATTCTCCTTTCTTTTTTATCTACTCTCACTACTCCTATTTTTAAATCGAAAGAAGAATACCTTCTTTTTCATACAACCTCAAAAGTATGTAGACAAAAAAATTGAAGCCTCGCAAGCGGAGAATCTATTTGAAAGGTTGGATACCCTTATGGCAGAAAATGAACTCTACAAAAACGCCAACTTAAAATCTTCCGATGTTGCCCAAAAACTACAAATTTCCGTTCATCAATTGTCCCAACTTTTAAATGATAATGCCGGAAAAAGCTTTCCCCTGTTCATAAATGAATATCGTATTGAAAAAGCTCGGCAGATGCTAACAGAAAGCCAGCACTTAACGCTGGAAAGTATTGGCTACGAGTGTGGTTTTAATTCAAAATCAACATTTTACACTTCTTTCAAAAAAATAATAGGTACCACACCCGCCAAGTACAAAGCGCAATTACAGGGTTAACATTTATAAATCCGAACTCCTATTTTATAATATAAAATCAGCTTTTGAAAAAGTACGTGCAATTTGCTGAAAAACAAATCGGCAATGAAAAATACTTTTTTGCTCATCTGCCTCTTATCAGTTGTAATTGGTTGTAATTCAAAAACTGCCAAAGAGGAGAAATCTTCAGACCCGGAAGAGGTACAAAGTACAACCCCACAAAAGGATAGTATATTATTCATAGTATCCAATCAACATACTTATGGGGATACCGATATAAATGCATCCAATCATTTTGCCGAAATAGTTTTGGCCTTTGATGTTCTTAAGAAAGAAGGATATGTCATAGATTTTGTAAGCCCGGAAGGTGGTGCAATTCCAATAGGTTACCTCAATACTTCGGACTCCATCCAAAAGAAATACTTGTACGATTTTGAATTCATGAACCTTCTAAAACACACAAAAAAACCGGAAGAAGTTGAAGCTTCAAATTATATGGCCGTTTATTACGGAGGTGGCGGAGCTGCAATGTTCGGTGTACCGGAAAACAAAGCGATTCAAAAGATCACATTGGAAATCTATGAAAAGAACAATGGAATAGTAGCCGCAATTTGCCATGGCACTGCTGGACTTGTAAACCTAAAAACTTCAGATGGAAAGTTCATTTATGAAGGTAAGAAAATTAATGGTTTCCCCGATTTGTTCGAAAATATGGATGCCGAATACTACAAACAATTCCCTTTTTCCATTGAACAGACCATAAAAACACGAGGAGGTGATTTTGTGTATTCAAAAGAGGGATGGGATAATTATTCGATTGCCGATGGCAAATTAATAACAGGACAAGATCCAACTGCCGCAGCATCCGTAGCAACGAAAATAAGTAACGCATTAAAAGACAGTATAAAATGAAAAAAATTATCACCGCAACGCTAGTATTGACAGGAATACTTTTTTCCTATTCCCAATCCGAGATTGAAGACATAAACAAGGTCCTCTACGATTATATTGAAGGCACCGCAAATGGAGAACCAGATAGATTGAACGATGCTTTTGATACAGATTTCAATCTGTACTTCGTTAAAAATGACTCCCTTAAAATCTGGTCTGGGAGACAATATATCAGCAATATTAAACCCGGTAAAAAAAGTAATCGAATCGGGAAAGTTCTTTCTATTGATTTCGAAGGAAATGCGGCAATGGCAAAAATTGAAATCTTAATGCCCGGCCCAAAACGAATTTATACCGACTACTTAATGTTACTCAAAGTAATGGGCAAATGGAAGATAATCCATAAGTCGTTCACTTTTAAAAACTATCCAGAATGAAGCTTCAAAAAACACTTAGCGCGTTTTTCTTCACGCTAACCATAGCAACAGTTTCTGCACAGCTATCTTCAAAAGAAGAACAAAGCATTGACAGTATTTTCATTGAATGGAACAGCAACAAACCTGGAATGGCCGCAGGATTGATCTATGGAAACGAAATACAGTACTTAAAAGGTTTCGGAATTGCAGACATAGAAACCAATAGGGCCATCGACCCCAAAACCAAGTTTCAAATTGATCATCTCTCCAGACAATTTACGGTGCTATCCATTCTTCTGCTAGAGAAAATGGAAAAGTTGGCCATGAACGACCCCGTCCAAAAATTTATCCCCGAACTACCAACATACCAACACAAACTTACCATTGGCCATTTGGTAAACCATACCAGTGGCTTGAATGACTACGAAATACTAAAATTACTTTTGGGAAAAGAAGAAGACGATGTTTTTACCCATAAGGATGCAATGCACTTAATACGTACACAAAAAACGCTAAACTTTAAACCTGGCACAAAATTTTCGTATCTAACCTCCAAAACTGAACTCACGCTCTTAGCAGAAGTTATTACCAAAGCTTCGGGTGAATCGTTGACAGTCTTTTCCAAAAAGTACATCTTCGCCCCTTTACAAATGAACAACAGCACATTTGTTGAAGATTACAATAGTATTATACCCAATGTGGCGAATTCTTATCAAACCGAGGGGGATACACTCAAAAAAGAAGTATTGAATTTAAGCAATGCCGGCCCTACCAATTTATATACTACAGCAGAAGATTTACTGGCATGGTATAAAAAGCTTACACTGCCCATTAAAAAGCCTTCAATACTAAACGAAGCCATAAAAAAATTGGACCAATTGGTTAAACTGGATAATGGTACTACTTACAATTCATCTTGGGGACAAATGACTTTAGGAAGGTCTTTCTACCATTTAGAAAGAGGGCTTCCCGCGTATTGGCAATATGGTCTAGTAGGTGGTTACGGCACCAATGTGTTCCGATTCCCGGAACAAGACCTTACTTCTTTTGTAATGGGCAACAATAACAGTTATAATGGCATGCCCGCAATGATGATGGCCACTCACTTTATAGAAGATAAATTTCCCGAACCAAGCACTGTTGACCCGACCAAAATAAAATCCAGAAAAGTAACCACTTCTGAACTGCAAACCTATGAAGGAGATTATTGGAATGCCGAAAGAGCATTGGCAAGACGGTTTTTTGTAGAAAATGATACTCTATTTTATACACGGCCCGGACAAGACCAAGGACTTGCCACGATTCCATTAAAGCAAAGAAGGAGTTTTCAACTACAAGTAGAAAGTGATGATGTTATTATATTCTCCTTTTCTGAGGAGAACGGAAAAGGGATATATGATATTAAATCTGGCATAGGAGACCCATATCGTTACAAAAAGTATGAGCCTATCACTTATACAGAAGAAGAGTTGAACCATTTTGAAGGTAATTTTTATAACGAACAACTCAATAGTGTTTATACCTTTAAAATTGAGGATAACGAACTAGTCGTATCCGGACCCGAAAACAGTACGGCGACATTTTTCCCAGTAGTAAAAAACGTTTTTAGAAGTAGTGCCATACAATTTGGCAGTATCATCTTTGCGCGAAATCAAAATGGAAATGTTACCGGGTTCCAAATCAGTACCGATGGTATTCAGAACTTGTTCTTTACTAAAATCAATAATAGTTAGCGGTAAGGTTTTGAAATAAAACCCACGATTATCAAACCATTTCATTTCGCTACTTTTGCATGAGATTTACAAAAGAGCAGTATGAGTACAAAAATGGTGGCACCCTCCCTATTAGCGGCAGATTTTGCCAACTTGCAACGTGATGTGGAAATGGTAAACCAAAGCGAAGCAGATTGGTTTCACTTGGATATTATGGATGGTGTTTTTGTACCCAACATTTCTTTTGGCATGCCCGTTTTGAAGGCAATAGCCAAACACGCAGAAAAAACCATGGATGTTCATTTAATGATTATTGACCCTGATAGATATATCAAAACATTTGCTGATCTAGGAGCTGATAATTTAACGGTACATTACGAAGCTTGCAATCATTTGCACAGAACTTTACAAGTGATAAAAGATGAGGGAATGAAGGCCGGTGTGGCATTGAATCCCCATACTTCAATCAATCTTTTGGAGGATACCGTTCAAGATATCGATTTGATCTGTATGATGAGTGTAAACCCCGGTTTTGGTGGACAATCATTTATTGAAAATACCTACCAAAAGGTCAGTGATTTAAAAAATCTTATCGAAAAGAAAAATTCTAAGGCACTTATTGAAATTGATGGAGGAGTAAATGCGACCAATGCTAAAAAATTGGTCGATGCGGGTGCCGATGTTCTTGTAGCAGGTAGTTTTGTATTCAAGAGCGATACTCCAATAGAGACCATTAAAAACCTTAAAGAGATTATTGGCTAATGCAGGTATTTGATGTAGTCATTATTGGTGGTGGTCCCATTGGAATAGCATGTGGACTTGAGGCAAAAAAACAAGGGTTATCCTATGTGATTCTGGAAAAAGGACCGATTGTAAACTCACTTTTCAACTACCCCATAAACATGCAGTTTTTTTCTTCTTCTGAAAAATTGGAGATCGATGAAATTCCGTTTATCAGCAAAGAAGCAAAACCCAAACGTAATGAGGCTCTAGAGTACTACAGGAGGATTGTGACATCAAACCAATTGGAAATCAAATTGTTTGAAAAAGTAACGAACGTTGTTAAAGAAGGTACTCTCTTTCAAGTAGAAACTGATAAGAACAAATACACTGCAAAAAATGTTGTTGTGGCCACTGGTTTTTATGATTTGCCCAATAAAATCAATGCTCCCGGAGAAAATCTACCGAAAGTTTCCCATTACTACAAAGACCCACATTTTTATGCAAGTCAAAAATTAGCAGTGATAGGCGCAAGTAATTCTGCCATAGATGCCGCTTTGGAATGCTGGCGCAAAGGTGCAGATGTCACTTTGATCATTCGTGGTCCAGAAGTTGGCCAACGGGTAAAGTATTGGGTAAGACCAGATATTATCAATAGAATCGCGGAAGGAAGCATCAAAGCATGTTATAATGCTACCGTCAAGGAAATAAAAGCTACCGAAATTATTGTTAACACTCCAGATGGCATTGTCACTTTAGAAAATGATTTCGTACTTGCACTTACCGGATATATGCCCAATTTTGAATTCCTGGAAAAACTGGGAATTGAATTATCAAAAGATGAAAAACGATTGCCCCAATACAATCCTGACACTATGGAAACCAATGTGGAAGGACTTTTTTTGGCCGGGGTAATATGTGGAGGTATGGAAACCCACAAATGGTTTATTGAAAACTCTAGGATTCATGCGCCCATCATTATAAACTCCATCAAGGGCAAGCCGTAAATAAGAGCCCAAGTTTTAAATAAAACTTGGGCTCTTCACAACTAAAAAACTAAATCATCAATCGAAAGACGGTTTATACAAAACCATCTAACCTTCTTAAATAGTTAGATGAGTTACACAAGAAAAACTTGCGCTTAAATTCAAATAAAATTTAAAAACTTCTTGTACCGAACATTTTTAGGAAAGATTAAGCTGGTAGTGTCCATACACTTTTCAAAATTCATCTACCATGAGGAGGTGGAGGTCTATTTGGACCGTGCCGCAAAGCTCTCGACAAAATAGCTTCAAGTTTATTTTGCTGTTCTTCATTACAGACTTTTTTTATTTCCTTGAAGTACTTAAAAATCTCTATTTCTTTTTCTTTGCTTAACGCCCCTATTAAAGTTGAGACCGAATCCAATTTTTTATCTGTAAAAGTAGAATCTCCCAATCCCAAAAAAAGATATTTTTTCAAATCTCTGGAACGGTCGTCCGTACCCCTCATTCTACTCTGGTGTTCGGAATCTATTTTGTTGAATTTCTGTTGTTGAATTTCATCAAACCCAAGTTGATGGCTTATAAAACTTCTTGGAGGTCTTTTTTGCCTTTCTGGTTTTTTTAGCACAAGAAACAGTAGGATACCATTCATGACCACCAAAAAAATCAACAAAACAGTTATGCCAGTATTGTTCTTCATAGAAATCAGTTTAAAATGAATTCGCTGTTCGTGTCTGAAAATCCATAAGTTTCCGCAAAGGTTTGTAAATCTTGCTTTTCATTGGATGAAAGATAAGTGTATAGCACAGCAAGGTTCAAAACAGCAAAAAGCAATAATGTGGCAATCTGGTACTTTGGCGCAAACCAACCGAAAAAATCTATTTTCTTCTTTTTCTGATCTATCTGGGACAATTTGTTCAATACCTTGTCCTTAAAGAAAGGAGGGGTATCCACCGTTTCCATTTTAGATGCAGACTCAATAAGTTCATCTATAAATTCTGAAGTATTTTTTTTATCATCCATGACTTTTAGTAATGTTCTATTATTTAGATGCGTTTTTTATTTCAACCTTGCGCTTAAGATTCATTTTTATAATATTCTGTTAAAATCTTCCGTAAATTCTTTCTCGCCCTAAATAACAATGACTCGACCGAGGACACACTTTTTTCTGTAATTTCACTCACTTCCTTATAACTCATCTCATCTATTTTATGCAAAATAAACACCACTTTTTGTGCTTCTGGTAATTTATTTATCGCTTTAAACAAAAGCTCACTCATCTCCTTGTTTTCCAATTGTACACCTGGATGATTGTACTCGGTAAAATAAGAAGATTTGTCAATGGGTATTATGTTTCCAGTAATGGATTGCATAAATCCAAAACGTTTTTTCGTTTTCTTTTTACGTATGAATTCCAAGCTTTTGTTTACACAGATTCGATAAATCCATGTAGAAAGTTTGGAGTCGCCCTTAAACTTTTTAATGGAATTATAAACCTCAACAAATACTTCTTGGGCAATATCTTGGGCATCTTCTTTATTGGGAACAAAAGAGAGGCACGTATTAAAAACCATGCCTTGATATTCATCCAACAAACGAGCATATGCTGACTGCTTATGTTTTTTAAGATCTTCTAAAAATTGCTTGTTCTCCAATAAATATCAGGTTAATTCCTTATGCAATTTAGAATGATTTTTAGAATCGGTATAGAAAAAAAATATTCAGACCCACAAGTTTTTAAAAACTATTGCATCTAAACTTAAAAAGCAAAACAATGAAATTATGAAAATCAGCACTTTAAAATTAGGAATTTCAATTGGAGTAATTGGGTTATTGGCCTCGTGTAATTTGAAAGCCCAACAAGGCCAAAACAGAGAAAGAAGAGAACCTCCCTCATTTGAAGACCTATTGGAAAAAATGGATGAGGATGAGGACGGAAAACTTTCAAAAGCAGAAGTTAAAGGGCGATTGAAAAATATCTTTGATAAGATTGATTCGGATGAAGATGGTTATATCACCGAAGAGGAATTCGAAAAAGCCCCGAGACCAGAAAGGCCTAACAGAAACTAAAAACGATATTATAAATGGGTATACCATAGATTATTATTCCGATAACCGATTACAGTAAAAAGTCGGTTTTTAAAACCAATGGAGTTGCAGCAGGCATGGTTGAAAAACGAAAAGATGTATGTGAATTATGAAGCCAAAAGCGTAAAGATTTTTGGTATGAGGCAAGCTAATTCATGTTATAAACTAGAAAATGAAGATGTGGCACTATCTAAAAATTAATTTCCTTGGTTATTTATGTATTTTTCTATTGGTTGGTTTTTCAAGTTGTAGAAAAGAGGTCAAAAAGACGACAGCAAGTATAGAGGAAACCAGTAGGGTTGAGCACTTACCCTACTTTAGCGATGAATTTTTTACACCAAATTGGATAACTCCTGGGAGTAATGAAGAAAAAGAATTTCACAAAATTCCTGACTTTGAATTAACTAATCAGTTAGGTGACACCATTACACAAAAAACTTTTGACAATAGGATTTATGTAGTAGATTTCTTTTTTACAAGCTGTCCGGGTATTTGTCTAAAGATGACCAACAATATGACCAAAATACAAGAAGCTTTTAAAAATGACTCCGAAGTCCTTATACTCTCACATTCGGTAACACCCACTATAGATTCTGTGTCTGTATTAAAAGCATATGCAGATAAGTATGGGATATTGGCCAATAAATGGCATTTGGTCACTGGCGATAAAGAAGAAATTTATACGCTTGGACGAGACCACTACTTTGTGGAAAATGATTTGGGCGAACCCAAAAGTGTTGATGACTTTTTACACACAGAAAACTTCTTGCTGATAGATAAAGAAAAGCATATTAGAGGTATTTACAATGGATTGAACAAATCATCCATAGCCCAGCTGATAACAGACATAAAATCCTTGAAAAAGGAGATTTAAGTTTTAATCAAAAGAACAATCTTAAGGTGGCATTAGGCATAAACCCTAGTGACAATTGCTCAATCTGATCTAACTCTTGCCTACCTGTATCCGGGTTTTCATCTACACGATAAAAAACAGATATTGGTATTTGTCTACTGTATAGGTTTTGGAAAGAGACTCCAAAAGTGCCGCGAAAACCATTGTTCTCAGCTTTTCCAAACTTATATAACAAAGAAGCGTCCAGACGATGATAATTAGGAAGTCGTCTGCTGTTCAAACTACCAAAATCAATATCCCCGGTAGTTTCACTAAAGCTATCTACTGGTGTAAAGGGAGTCCCCGTTCTGTAAGTCCATCCTAAAGACAATTCCCAATTCTGAACATCCAAGGTATTTGATATTCTAAAATTATGGGTCACATCATTATTTCCAGGAAAAGGGTTTGACTGTAATGCTTCAAACGTATACTCCACATTATTGTAGGTATAACCCAACCAAACACGGTAATCTGCAATGGACTTTCTTAGCAATACATCAACTCCAAAAATATCACTTTCTCCTTGTGATAAATCCTCGGCCGCATTTGTGAACCCATTGGTAAAAGAGGTTAGTCCCGTTATGTTCTTAACATACCCGTCAACATCAAATGTCCATCCGTTTGAGTTCACCAATAAACCACCAGAAAACTGGGTGCTCTCCAAAATTGGTATTTCATTACCATCAGAAAGCGTCCAAATATTATTTTCCAGTCTAAGTTGTGTATCCTCAAATTCGATAATCTGGCTAACAGGCTGGTATCGTACTTCGGCCGTGCCTTTTACACGAATTATAGGAGAAAGTGGATACTCAATATTGACCCTAGGTTCAAAATAAAGCTCATCAACAGATGAATAATGAGAGCCTCGGACACCCACACTTACCAATCCTTTGTTTTGGGGCTTAAAAATGTATTCGCCGTACACAGAGTTGGTCTGGTTGGTATTGTTCCGTCTCACATTAAAATCTCTTGTAGTTGATGGCAATGGAATCTCATCATCATCATCTGGTTCAATATCATCATCACCTGCTTCATCCCGAAACAATTGGAAAAAAACATCCAAGTTAGAATATTGGTATCCTAATTTTATGGAATGTTGCGGAACAAATTCGTAAGCTAAATTAAAATCCAAACCATAGTCTTCGACTGTATTTCTTCTGAAATTTCGTTCCTCCACTTCCAAATCTTCACTTACCACGTTATTATATTCACTGTCAAAACTGGAGTAATAAGCCTTTATTGAATGCTGTAATTTACCAAATTTGGTTCCGTTCCAATTAAAGCTTGCACCTTGGTTTTCAATGATGAGCCTATCTTCCGTTATATCTTCCTCATCTCTTGAGGAAAAATCAAGGTCATTGTTCGTATAAAGCCCACTAATGGAAATATTATCGTTTTTAGAAGGTTGAATCAGCAATTTGGCACTACCATCGTAGAAAAAGAATTTATCACCACCTAAAATCTCACTGAAATCATCATCATCATCTTCTATTACTTGGCCAGATACATCTGTAACCACTTTTGTATTTTGAAATACTTTTTCGGAAAGGGCAGTATACGTTGGAGTTCTCAAAACATCTGTATAAGACCTTCTTGCGGATAAAATCAAAGCTGCCTTTTTTCCTAATGCAGCTTTTAAAAAAGCATCTGCATGTGTACCATTAATACCAATCCCTGCATTGGTTTTTTCGGGAACATTAGCATCTGTAGTGATATCTATAACTCCCGAAATACGGTCACCATATTCTGGACTTGCACCTCCTTTATAGATTTTAGCACTTTCCGTCACGTATGGATTGAAAGCTGAAATCATTCCAAAAAAGTGTCCAGTATTGTACATTTTGATGCCATCGTAAAAAATCAGGTTTTGGTCCGGTGAGCCACCACGGATTTGAATTCCCGCAGCGGATTCGTCCAGACTGGTAATCCCGGGAATCAACTGTATACTCTGAAATACATCTGGCTCTACCAAACCCGGTAAAATCCCTTGTTTGGCATTGTTCAAGGTAAACGACCCATCTGTATTCTTATCAATACCTGTAGTGAGATAGGCCAAGACCACTACTTCTTTCAAAGATTGTGCTTCTGGTAGTAGAATTATGTTTTTACAATTATCTGTACTATAATCCAATGCCTTTAGAATCTTATCGCCAAAACCAACATATTGAACAAGTATATTTTGACTTTGATCGATATCTTTTATTTGAAAGAAACCGTTTTCATCGCTTGTAACACCAGTGGTAGTTCCAACCACTAGCACTGTAGCATAAGGCAAAGGGGTACTTGTGTCGCTATCGAACAAATAACCGCAGATATCCATTTTTGTGGAAGGAACACTTACTATAACTTGATTTTCCGAAACTTTTTCAAAAACCAATTCAGTTTGTTGCATCAATTCAGCAAATAGTGCACTTTCTGTTACACTTGTAGTTGAAAGGGTTATCTGTTTACCCGCAATTGACTTCTCTGAATAAGAAAACGTAAGGGCAGTTCTAGATTCTAAATCCAATAACACTTCTTTTAAACTTGTGCCGTTATAATCAACGGCAATCCCTTCTTGGCAAAAAGCGTTGAATGAACTCAATACCAATAATAAGCACAGTAATTTTCTCATTTTGAAAAATTTATTGGGTATTTAGCAATACTTTTTTTTGGTCTTCAGAAATCTCGTAGGCAATTCCCATAGGCACAAATACAGTTTTTAGGGCAATTTCTAGATTATCATGAACAAAGCTGCCCGTAAAACCATCTCCGTTATTAGTTGTACCATATTGTATCGTTATGCCATATTGAGCTTCCAATTCTTTGATAACTTCGCTTAAATCGGCATTGGAAAACGCACTGCTTCCTTTGGTCCATGAAGGAAAAGCACTTTGGATTTTCTTTGCCTTTATTACGCCATTTCCATCAATATCAATAGCATCTCCCTGTTTTAAAATCGCTTCTTTTTCTGCATTTGGCGATTCAAATCTTACTTTCCCTTCGTAACAAGTCAAAGAAAAATTGGAAGTTCTCGCCCTTACATTGAATTCCGTACCAAGAACAGAAACAGTTCCCGATTGGGTTTCCACCTTAAAACCGTCTCCCTTTTCCACTTTAAAAAAGGCTTCCCCTTTAAGATTTACCGTCTTGTTGTTTTTCCAAAAAAAACGGTTGTGGGCAATTGTTGTCCCTGCATTAAGCTGCACTGTAGAACCATCTGGCAGTGTAACCACCAATTGTTCCCCATACGCTGTTGCATAGGATACCTCATTAAAGAAAATACCAATAATCAATACTATAGAAGCCGCTACACCAACAGCATAATAAAGTGGTCTTAGACGAATTACTTTTCCTTTTGGTCTTTCATCAATTTTAGCCATTACCTTACTTTTTAATGACGCTGTATCAAAGCTTGGCTTTTTAAATTGATTCATACCCTGAACGATTTGCTGATACTCCAAAAATTCAGGATCGTTTTCAAACTCGCCCTGTTCTTCTGCTGTAAGCTCGCCCGCCAACCATTTGGCTAATATTGTATCGTTTTTGTCTTCAAACATTTTTATAGATTCAATGAGTGAACAGGTTAAAAGTGAATTACCCTACCCCTAAATATTTTTTATTGTTTTTCTCATTTTAACCAATGCCTTGTGCATTCGTTTTTCTACTGCTTTTTGGGATACCCCAAGCATTTCTGCAATTTCCCTATACGTTTTTTTATCTATCCGGTTCAACAGAAAGACCTCTCGCTGTCCTTCGGGCAGTGCATTGATCGCATTTTGGAGTTTTTCCATAAACTCGCGCTCTTCGATTTTATATTCTGGCGTTTCAATATTTGATGAGCTTCTGGGAATTTTGGAATATTCCAGCACAACTTTCTTATGGGCCACTTGGTTGTAAAAAGCATTCTTTGCAACCGTATACAAAAAGGCTTTGGCCTTTTCCACAATCACTTTTTTGCAGTTGTCCCAAAGCTTTATAAAAGCCTCTTGGGCCAAGTCTTCCGCTTGTTGTAAGTCACCGCATTGGTAATACAGGTAGTTACAAAGCGTCTGGGAATTAAGATCAAAAATTCGATTGAAAATTTTTTGATCGCAAACTGAGTTTTCAGTATCTGCCATTAAGCATTCTTTTAAGGGAGGGGTGGGGTATTTATTTTTTTGGCTGTTCTAGTATCAAAAATAATAAAATATATACGTCATGAAGGTCTCTTTTAATTTAAGAACAGTTATAACAGGCATATTGGTCTTAGTGGTCATATCCCTTGTGCTGAAGCTAATTCCCCTCAGTAAAAATATTGATGACTTCTATGCGGAAGAAATGTATCAGGTAACCTACAAGTATTTTTTAAAGACCGACAAAAGAAAGACGACATTGAAAACATACTTGCCAAAAAACAATGGACATCAACGTATAACTAACGAAAAATTTGACGGTAAGCCTTATTGGGCATTTGAAAAACAGGCCGTTGGCAATAATCTTAAAGGCCTATGGATTACTGGAAAAGAAGACTCTTATGAAAGTATTGACTACCGATTTACTTTCGAAGGAAAACCCAAGTCATACATAGTACCGACTTTTTTTACCAAAAACAATCTTGTACAAAATAAATTTTTAACATCTAGCGAGTTTATTCAAAAAGACCACGGTAAGATTGCCCATAAGGCCAAAGAATTGTCCAAAGATTCACAAAATGACAGGCAACGAATCCAAAATATATTTGATTTTGTCTATAACGTTCCTGTCGCCCCTATTATAAACTTGACAGACGCAATTACGGTCTTAGACCAAAACAGGGCTTCATGTAATGGAAAAAGTAGGTTAATGGTCGCTTTGGCAAGAAATCTGGGGTATCCAGCAAAAATTAAAGGGGGTATTATTCTAGAAGAAACGAACAAGAGAACTTCTCATGCATGGGTAGAGGTCAATATTAATGATAAATGGGTTCCCTTTGATCCCTTAAATGGCCATTTTGCTTACCTGCCCCCTAATTATCTAGAACTATATGAAGGGGATGAATTTTTAATTACACATACACCCAACATTCAACTAGATTACATCTACGAAATCAATAAACAGCACAAAGTGCCCTTTTTGAACATGAATGCTAAAGAGGTCAGTGAGATATCCGTAATCTCATTATGGGGGCTTGTTGAAAATAAGATTATCTCAACAGATGCATTGTTACTTCTTTTAATGTTACCCATTGGTGGATTATTGGTTGCATTCCTGAGAAATGTGGTCGGGTTACGAACTTTTGGTGTTTTCCTTCCAGTTTTAATAGCATTTGCATTACTGGAAACTGGTTTCTTAACAGGAATAATTCTTTTTATTTTCCTTATTCTTTTTGTTGGGTTGATTTCCAGACCGTTCAATAATTTAGGCCTACTGCATACACCCAAGCTGGTAATATCGCTAACACTGATGGTACTGGTAATGACCTTGGGTTCTTATATTGGAACGCTACATGAAATAACCTGGTTGACAGCATTGACCTTCTTCCCCACAATAATCTTAACAATTTCTGCCGAACGGTTTTCAACTTTAATCATTGAAGATGGTTTTCAAAAAGCGACGGGAACACTTTTTCAAACCCTGATAGCAGTGAGCTTCTGCTTCTATATGCTATCCAATCAATGGTTGTCTTCCATTCTAATTCTATTTCCTGAAATTCTTTTCATTGTCATCATACTGGCTATGCTATTGGGCAAATATATTGGCCTACGTTGGACAGAACTGATTCGATTTAAACCTTTGTTAAATCCAAAACCATACAGCCATGTTGCATAAGCTATTTCAAATAAAGAATCCGAACGGTGTTATGGGGCTCAATAAAAGAAATCTGGAATTGATATACCCCAATAATAAAAGAGAACACTATAGTCTTGCAGATGATAAGGTAAAAACTAAAGAAATTCTACATAGAAATAATATTGCATGTGCAGAAACATACAGTATAATAACCAAGGTCAGCGAAATCAAGAAAAAATGGAAATCTTGCCAAGACAAAAATGCCATGGCCATAAAACCGGCCAATGGTTGTGGAGGTGGTGGGATTAAAATCTTAAAAAAGACTTCTGATGGACAATGGAAAAGCGGAGAAAAAATCATTACAGAAGCTCAAATCTTCCAACATATTACCAGTATCGTCTCGGGTTTCTTCTCCATGAATTCTTCGGATAGTTGTTTAATAGAGGAATGTATAGTCCCCCATCCTTTTTTTGCGGAAATCTATGATGAAGGGGTACCCGATTTTAGGGTCATTACCCTTAAAGGAAAACCTATCATGGGAATGTTGCGCATGCCCACATCAAAATCTGACGGTAAAGCCAACCTACACCAAAGAGGCGTTGGCATAGGGGTTAATCTAGAAAAAGGAACCCTTACCCAAGTTTATGATGGAAATCGATATTTGGACCATCATCCTGACAATCCAATCAAAATATTTGGAAAACCGATTCCGTATTGGAAAGAAATGATAGCATTATCCATAAAAACATCAAAAGTCTTTCCGTTGGACTACCTAGGTATAGATTTGGTTATCGATGCGGCTAAAGGACCTCAGATTATGGAAATCAACGTACGTCCTGGTTTAGGAATACAACTTGTAAATAAATGCGGATTGGAAAACGCCGTAAAGGATAACTACTAAACAGAACGACCTACTCCCACTTAAAAAATCCAGCTTCAAAAGGCTGGATTTTTTGTTTTTAAGGGGTGGGGTAAATAAGTAGAAGCCTGTTCTATTAGCGTAACACAAAACTTCAAATTATTGACCATTATGAAAACTAGAATAATTATACTAATAGTCCTATTGATTTACGTACTGGCAACGTCATTCATTTTTTCACAAGAAAGCAAACAACGTTTTGTTATGGGCACAGCAGCTGGGTACGAGTACAATTATTTCAAAAGCCCTACAGAGGTTCGGCAGGACACCATTCTCTTTACAGAAGACGACCTTATCTCTAGCAGTTCTTATGAAGATATTTATGCTGATTACAATTATAGAATCAAATGGAAGGGTAACCGACTTCGTCTTTCGGCCAGTCCAAATGCCCGTTTGTTCTACGATAACTTTGATGACAGTTATTGGAGCCTTAACGTGAATGCAAAATATGACCGTGAAATAGGTAAGAGCACAGAATTTTTAGCCCAACTATCCTTTAAAAGAATGAACAGGGAAGGTTTAGATGGCGCCCAAGATGTTTTGGTGAATCCACTTGGATATACGAACTATGGTGTCCGTACAGGATTGGAAATAAGGCCAATAAAGAAGAATAAAACCACCCTTATGGCTTTTTACAACTTTAAAGATTTTGATGCCTTTGGAATTCGTGACCTTCAGTTCAATGAGTTTGGTCTTCAAGTGAATACTAAGCAACAATTTAGGGTGAACCGCCTTCGTCATTCTTACGGTATAAATTCATATATCAAAAAACGATTGTACGATACCTTCAATGCTTCCGATGTAATTACTTCGGGAGAACGAGATTGGAGTTATGTAAAAGCTACCGCATTCTACGAACTACCTATTACTAAAAACTTGGATATTGAACCCAGCTATACCTACTATGCACGAATAGATAATATGGATAAACGCTCTGGGTTTACACAAACGGGACCTTCATTGGGAATTGATTTTAACAACGATGTAACAAGAGTACGTTCATCTTTAAAATATCTGACTAGAAATTATACTACTCTTGAAGCTAGGGACAATAATGGATCAATTGGAGAAAAAATCAAATACCAGTATATGGATATTTCTTTGAATGCTGAGCATCTAATCGGAAAAAATGGTTTTGCACTAACCGCAGAAGCCTATAGCCGTGTTCGCACGACAAACTATACAGATATTGATGCTAGGTCTTTTAGAGGATACACAAATCAGTATGCTGGGATAGGTATACGATGGGAATTATAACAATATGTCTATTTTCAACTTTTTGGAGTCACATACTTCCCATCGACCATTCTTAAAATGTTCAACGGATTTCCTTGTTTCAGTTCGTCTGGTAGCAAAGCATCCGGAAAGTTTTGAAAGCACACCGGTCTGGTATATCTAGTTATGGCAGCTGTACCTACAGATGTCATTCTGGCATCCGTAGTAGCTGGAAAAGGCCCACCATGAACCATAGCGTAACTTACCTCAACACCGGTTGGAAAACCATTGATCAATACCCGACCCACCTTGCGTTCCAAAATCTTCAATAGCTCAACATGAGCTTTTAAGTCGTCTTCAGTACCATGAACTGTTGCTGTAAGATGTCCATGCAGACTATTTGCTATAGCTAACATTTCATCTTTTTCTTGGGTTTGTATCAAAAGTGTTGAAGGGCCAAAAACCTCTTCTTCCAAATCTTTGTCTTCCAAAAAAATGTTTGTCGAAACAGAGACAATTTCAGGCGCGCCTTGATTATATCCTCCACTTTTCACACCCTTTGAAATGGACTTGACCTTAGTCTTGGATTTTATTTTTTCAAGCCCGGATTCATATCCTTTTTGAATAGAAGCTGACAACATCGTTGCTGATTCCGAAGTTGAAATTGCATTTCTCAATTCTTCCTTAAAAAGAGGAGTCTCATTCACTTTAGGAAGTACCGTAATCCCTGGATTGGTACAAAATTGACCCACTCCCAACTGAACAGAATCCGATAATCCTTTTGCAATGGTCTTATACTTTTCCTTTAAGGCCTGAGGCAGAACAAATACCGGATTTACACTGCCCATCTCTGCATATACAGGAATTGGTTCAGTTCGCTTTGCCGCTTCATCGAACAAAGCCTTTCCTCCTTTAAATGAACCCGTAAATCCAATCGCTTTTATCAATGGATGCCGAACTATTGCTTGTCCAACCTTATGAGAAACTCCATGGACCATTGAGAATACACCATTGGGCATATTAAATTTCTTGGCCGCCGTGATTATTGCTTTGGCAACCAATTCAGAAGTTCCCGGATGTAAAGGATGAGCCTTTACGACAACAGTACAACCTGCCGCCAAGGCCGAGACGGTATCACCACCAGCTACTGAAAAAGCCAATGGGAAATTACTGGCTCCAAAAACACCAACAGGACCCAAAGGCATTTGCATATAACGAATATCTGGTTTGGGAACTGGTTTTCTTTCTGGATTTGCTAAATCTATTCTTGCGTCTACCCAGAAACCATCTCTTAATACGGAGGCAAAAAGTTTTAATTGTCCAGTTGTACGACCCAGTTCTCCTTTTAGTCTGCCAGCTGGCAGACCTGTTTCCTGACTACATAACTTAATTAAGTCCTCCTCAAGTTCCTGTAAATTCGAAACAATCGCGTCTAAGAAAGAAGCTTTTTCCTGTCCAGATTTTTCCCGATAGATTACAAACGCTTTTTCAGCATAGTTAATCGCGTCACTTATTTCTTCTTCAGTAGCTTCATAAAATGAAGTAGCCAAGTCTTTTCCCGTTGAAGGGTTTTTGGCATAAAAGATAGTATTCCCTTTACTTGAAAGATGATTGCCCAAAATATTTTTACCACTGATGTTCATAATACACAAAGCAATAAGTTTATTTATTTAAAAGTACTGCTTTATGCAAGACAGTCAAACTTCATAGACCTTCATCATTCATTTGATAAATAATACTAAAGGAAATACTATCTAGCTATTTAATTCTATAAAATATTATCAGGATTTGATATTTTGAATGGTACGCAACGTTTTTTCAACTAGTTCTTTTAACCCTTCAAAATCTTGTTTCTCCAATATTGTTTTAGAAATGAGTTTAGAACCCATACCAACACAGGTTACACCAGCATCGAACCATCCTTTTAGATTGTCTTCCTCAGTGCTTACTCCTCCTGTGGGCATTATGCTCGTCCACGGTTGAGGCCCTTTTATGGCCTTTACAAATCCTGGCCCATAAGTGGAGCCCGGAAATAATTTTACCAGTTCACAACCTAGTTCCTCGGCACGGTTAATCTCTGTCAATGAGCCACAACCCGGTGACCAAAGTACTTTTCTCCTGTTACAAGCTATTGCAATATCTTCTCTTAAAGAAGGTGTAACGATAAAGTTTGCTCCCATCTGCATAAACATTGAGGCCGCCGCCGCGTCTGTTATAGAGCCCACTCCCATTATCATTCCCGGGAGTTCTTTTATTGCAAATTTGTTCAGTTCTAAAAATACCTCAAAGGCAAAGTCGCCCCTAGCCGTAAACTCCAGTAACCGTGACCCGCCATCATAACAAGCCTTCAATACTTTTTTACCAAGTTCAATATCTGGATGATAGAACAACGGAACCATTCCGTTGTCCTGCATCACCTGTATTACTTCCAATCTTGAATATTGTGCCATAAGTTATCGTTATCTAGCTACTCTTCCTGAAGCATCACCACCCATTAACTTCTCTACTTCTGAAACTGTTACCAAGTTTGCATCTCCTTTTATGGTATGCTTCAAACAAGAAGCGGCAACGGCAAAGTTTAATGCGTTCTGGTCATCCTCAGGATATTTCAGCAACCCATAAATCAGTCCACCCATAAACGAGTCTCCTCCTCCAACTCTATCAACAATATGGGTTATTTGATATTCTGGGGATTTGAACATGGTCTTTCCGTCATAAAGCACGCCTGCCCATGTATTGTGGGAAGCCGATATGGAACCTCTTAAGGTAGTTATCACTTTTTTTGCCTTTGGGAATTTTTCCATCATTTGGGTACAGACCGATAAGAATGCTTCGGCCTTTACATGCTCCCCTTGTGTGGTTATATCCAATCCTTCTGGTTTGATACCAAAATGTTTCTCGGCATCTTCCTCGTTCCCAAGAACAATATCACAGTAGGATGTAAGCTCGGTCATTATCGCCTCGCGGTCTCCTCCATAATTCCATAATTTAGCACGATAGTTCAAATCTGTGGAAATAGTAATACCTAAATCACTAGCAGCTTTTACGGCTTCTAGGCAAACATCAGCTGCTCCTTGAGAAATGGCAGGGGTTATTCCTGTCCAATGGAACCATTCAACACCTTCAAAAACACTGTTCCAATCGATCATCCCCTTTTCAATTTCCGAGATTGCCGAGTGAGCTCTGTCATAGACAACCTTACTGCCTCTGCTAACCGCTCCGGTCTCCAAGAAATAAATACCCAAACGGTCTCCTCCGTATACAATTTTATCTGTACCCACTCCCCTTTTTCGCATCTCCATCAAGGCACAGTGCCCTATATCATTGTCAGGAAGGCGGGTCACAAAATCTACTGGAACTCCATAATTGGCCAAGGATACTGCTACATTGGACTCTCCTCCTCCATATACAACATCAAAGGTGTTGGTCTGGGAAAACCTTAAAAATCCCGGAGGCGCCAAACGCAGCATAATCTCTCCAAAGGTCACTACTTTTTTCATTATATAATTTTAATTTTTTGATTTGCTATATTTTGGCATGGTTAAACGATAAACCATTAAGTTATCTCTATAATTCAACCAGTAACCAGTGGTTAAGTTTCTTTAAAACATAAAAAAGTCACTGCTTGTGGAATCTTCAATCCATAAAAGTACATCACATAGAGCATTCAGCACATGATTTACATCACAAAAATTCTCTTAATACAGTACGTTTAAATTCCCAACCCTTGTCCACCTGTTACTTGGATAGTTTCAGCAGTCAAGAAAGCAGCATTATCGCTGACCAGAAAGGAAACAACAGCAGCTACATCTTCTGGCTCTCCTAATCGACCCAATAAAATATTGTTCTTCCAAGACGCAAATACTTCGGGTTTAGTGGATTTTATCTGGGTATGAAACGGCGTATCAATTGTACCGGGAGATACTGCGTTCACTCTAATACCATATTCTGCAAGGTCTTTCGCCAAAGCCCTGGTAATGGCATGTACCGCTGCTTTGGACGTCCCATAAACACCTGCACCAGGCCCTCCTGCATTCCAACCGGCAATCGAGGTATAATTGATTATGGAAGCGTTTTCCCCTTTTTTCAGATATGGGATGGCAGCCCTTGAACAGAAAAAGGTCGAATCAAGATTTAATGCCATTACACCTCTATAAAATTCGGTGGTCATATCTTCGAATCGGGATCTTCCTCCCAAGCCCCCAGCATTGTTAATAAGGACATCTATTTTACCGTATTTTTCTCCAATTTTATTAATATTTGAAGTCACCGCTTCCTCATTGGTAACATCAAAACCATAGTACTCAGCCGTAATACCTTCGGCAGTAAGTTCTTTTACTCTTTCAACCCCGGCTTCATCTTCTATACCATTTAGAATTACGGTATATCCGTCTTTACCAAGCCTTTTAGCTACTTGAAAGCCTATACCTCCTGTAGCACCTGTTACTACGGCAACTTTTCCGTTTAAATCACTCATCACTATTTACTATTTTAATTTGTATTCTGATTATTAAATTTCTACTGATTGAATTTTTCTTGCAAAGAAATAAATGGCCGCTACTCCAAGAGGGACAAATACTGCTATCGCTATAAAAATGGGGGTGTATGAAAATTTATCAACAACCAAAGGCACAAGGAAATTCATGACAATTACAGAGAATACTCCGATCATTCCACCTAATCCGGCCAAGGAACCTACAGATTTTCCACTAAAGAAGTCACTTGGTAGTGTTTGTACATTACTAATTGCAAATTGGAATCCAAATAATACAAGAAACACAATCCCCACAAATTTTTCAGCTGTATCACCAATAAGAACAGTTGCTATAAGTCCCAACAACATAATGAAACCTCCAATAAAAATAGTGGTCTTTCTTCCTTTATCTATCGAATTTGTTTTTGCGATAATCTTTCCAGAAACAAACCCCCCAGCTATACTACCAACAGCTGCTCCTACATAAGGTACCCATAAAAATGCCCCTACTTCCTTTACATTGAATCCATACACATCAAACAAATAAATGGGCATCCAACCAACAAACAACCACCAGATAGGCTCTAAAAAGAAACGACCGACAACAACTGCCCACGATTCTTTATAGGAAAGGATTTCTTTTAGACTTTTACCTTTGGTACCTTCTGTCGCCTTTTGGTCAGCTTCACTTTGTCCTTCGACAATAAATTTTTGTTCCTCCTCGGTAATCCAAGGGTGCTTCTTAGGTCCAGCCTTGTTGATCAGCAACCATGGGATAATCCATAAAATTCCAAAAGAACCGACTACCATAAAGGTTATTCTCCAACCGTAAGCCACAAATAGGGAGGCAATAAGGATAGGAGCAATTACAGAACCTATAGATGCCCCGGCATTAAACAATCCTTGCGCTATGGCCCGTTCTTTAATTGGGAACCATTCGGCATTACTCTTTACTGCTCCAGGCCAATTACCCGCTTCTGACAAGCCTAACGTGCTTCTAAAGATTGCAATGGAAAACAATCCTCTAACCGTTGAGTGCAAGAAAGAGGACAATCCCCAGACTCCAATACTGATTACGTAACCTATTCTTGTTCCAACTTTATCGAACAGCTTTCCCGAAAACAATTGTCCCAGGGCATAAGCCACCATAAAGATGTTAAGAATTAATGCATAGTGCTCTTTTGTTAAGTTAAGTGAATGGGCTATTGTTCCTTCCTTGTCCAATCCCCCCCACATTATTCCGAGTGCGCTTCTGTCTATGTAATTTATAACCGTGGCTATAAATATCAACCCAATAATTACCCATCTTAAACCTTTAATTTTCATATTTGTTTATTTTATAGTTAACTGGAAAAGTACTTGATAGCATTATGAAAAGCCTGATCATTGTCAAATGGCATTCTCATTATCAAAAACTTATAAAAACTAAACCTGATGGATATGGCAAGCCACAAATTGGCAGGTATACAAATGTTTTGCTAAGTTTTACTTCCCTCCGTTATTTTAATTGTTGTTGATAAAAGCGTGCAATTCTATCTTCAACCTATACTTTCTATTCTTTTGTGTTGTAACAGTATTGATACAGCGTTTTAAAATGGACCTTCATTTTCTCTCTTGCCATTTTTGGGTCCTGCTTTTTTATGGCTTCATAAATATCTTCATGCTCTTGAATTCCTAAAAAGGATTGATTGCTATCACAAACATGATACTTCTCAAAATTTGTAATGATTTCTGGGGTAATTATCAACATGAACGTATTCATGGTACTATTCTTACTTGCATTGGCTATGGCCAGATGAAAAAGTAAATCTTCCTCTACTGCATCCTGCTCGTTGAGAACTTTGTTCTTATATGCATCAAGGGCATCCCTCATTTTAACTAAATCTTCTTCTGTCCTCCTTAACGAAGCGAGTTTTACTGTCTTCAACTCCAGCAGAATCCTTGTTTCTACGAGAGATTTGAAATCTGGGTCCTCTAAACGTAAAATATCGTCCAACATACCGCTCATGGCTACCCTACCAATATCTGCGATGAAAGTTCCGCTTTGAGGCTTCGAATTCAAAATTCCAAAAAACTCCAATTTCTGTATCGCCTCTCTAACATTACTTCTGCTCACCTCAAACTTTTCGGACAACATCCGTTCCGATGGTAATTTATCTCCGGGCTCTAAATTCTTGTATTCAATTAAATCACGAAGCTTTGCAATTATTTTCTGTTGTACATCGTGCTTTTCGTAATTTGTTAGTATTTCAACTTTCATAGTATTTTAAAAATTTATGAAATTGGTTAACCAGATTGGTTTGTTAAATTTATAAAATAACTTTAACAATAAAGGCCTATTTTTATTAAAGTACTTCAATTTGACAAGAATGGACGCTATTCGTCCTTTTATGTACTATAGCGCCCGCTCTTCTAAACTAAACTACTAACTCAAAATCTTATTAATGTTCAACCAGTAAATCATAATATTTAACTTTAGCGTATGCACCTGTGTCCGTTGTCTGCAGATAATTTCCTGCCTTAAAGTAATTTTCAAAAATTCCCCATCTTTTTATATTATCATCTTCATAGACTATCGATTCCGCATCATTTAAAGTTACTTCCATTCTGCAATCGGAAACCAAAACCTCCAATGAGAATTTATCAAACCCTACTTCCTCACTGAAATTAAAACCTCCATCATCCGTCCATGCATCCGTTTGTAATGCTTCCGTATCTGAAGCATTAGGATTTTTAAGAACCTTGGTCTTCACCCTTACCTTTCCCTTGTTCCAATAAATTTTGAGCATAGGTGGGGCATTATTATCTTTTTGTCCAATCAAATCACGTTGTGCGTTTGTCAAACGACCATGAATTTGCATGACCATGGTCCTATGATATTCATTAGTATCATCTTTTGAAATCTCTTCCATCCTTAAGGTCCCTTTCATTCTACCGCCATCAGAGAATTTCCAATTCACAGTATTACTACCTGCAATCATTTGCTCCCTTAATTCCGTTCTAGACCTCGAAGAATTTTGCGTAGTTACTCCAGGATAGGTATAGAATACCAAAGCACCTTCAATGGAATCGTTGTACATAAAAGGTTTCAAGGTCTCATTTGTAGCATAATTTAAAATCTCGGGAGGCTCGACTTCTATCGGTTTTCCATTTTCACCTATAGGCAATGTCACCTTCCAATTACTCAAATCAATTTCAGGTATTTTAAACGTTTTGTCTTCAGTATCAGCGTCTGCATCCGCTACCTCATCATCAACAACTTCATCTTTCACGGCCTCAGCTTCTTCGTCTAACAAATCCGAATTAGTATCCTGACATGAAACAAGTATCAATAAGAAACAAAAAAAGAAAATCAACTTCTTCAATACTTTACTTTTTGGTTATTAACCGATGGACTTCAGATTCATATTACTAAAAACAAAAGTTTCAGTGCTCAACAGACAATTCATACAAATTGACCTTGGCGTATGCGCCTTTATCCCTTGTCTGAAAATAGTTGCCTACCTTAAAATAATTTTCAAAAACACCCCATCTTTTGATGCTTTGACTATCGTAAACAAAGAATTCGTTTTTATTTAAAGAGACGACCATTTTACCGTCAGAAACTTTTACTTCAATTACAAATTTTCTAAAACCGACTTCTTCTTCAAATGTGCGGCCTTCATCATCTCCCCAAGCCTCTTTAAGTAAGATTCCTTCATCAGATACTCCGGCATATTTCAATACTTTGGTCTTTACCCTAATCTTGCCATCTTTCCAATAAATCTTTAATATGGGCGGAGCATTATTGTCTTTTTGACCGATAAATTCTTTTTGTTCGTTGGTCAACCTGCCATGAATCTGCGTTACAATAGTTCTATGATATTTGCCATCATCCTTCTTAGAGATTTCATCAATTGCCATTTTTGCCCTTAGGTAACCACCGTCTGCAAAGGTCCAGTTTACGTTGTCTTCACCCGGTACCATTTGCTCCCGAAGCTCAGATCTTGAATATTTGGTATTTGCCGTAGTCGCTTTTGATGGATAAGCATAAAAGGTGATGGCGCCAGTGGTAGAATCGTTGTACATATAAGGTTTTAAAACTTCATTGGTAGCATAGTCCAAAATCTCTGGTGGTTCTACACTAATGGCACCGCCTTTACCGCTACCTTCTGGTATGGTGACCTTCCAATGACTTAAATCGACCTTGGGCAGCTTATATTTCTTTTTCTTCTTTTTACGTTTTTCAACCTTCACATCCGATTCTGTAACGCTATTTGTCATGTCTTGACAAATAGCGTTAGCAGATAGAAATGTTATCAAAATAAAACTTACTATTTCTTTTCGGAAGCACTTCATCTTTGAAATGATTTATTTATCTGTTCTTTAGAATCCTGGTGTAGTTATCACAATATCTGTCAAGAATACCTCATTATCCGAAGTTACTGTAGTTGTAGGAACAAAATAGAAAATAACAAATTTCTGGTCTGTCGATACTAAGATGTCATTCACATTTTCATCTACCCTACTTTGGGGAAAGCTAAATGTGGCATCTGCAGTAAAGTTGAAGGAAACTTGTTGCCAACCGTCTACGGCATCAGAAGTTACTGGCTGAGTAACCAGTGCCAAAGAAGCCAATTCCGTATCTGCACTTGGTTGATCGGATAAAATATAGAATGTGCCCTCTAAGTCCCCAATTGGAGTCATTTCCGTTCTTACAAAAGCAGAAATGGAATATTCTACACCAGTTTCAACTTCAAATGGTTGGTAGGCTCTTTCACCAGAACTATCGAACTTAAGCGATCTACCCGAAGTACCCCCTGCTGATTGTGCATCGGTTCCAGATGAACTTGCTTTATCCGTGGTTCCAGAACCTCCATTGTTGGCAGGGTTGGAAACCCATGCTTCCAAATCTTCATTTCTCCAGAAATCAAAAGGAGTGTCAGTACCATCATTAAAGGTATTGTCTGGATTTACGGTCCAAGCATCTACAAGGTCATTATTATTGTTCTGCGCAGTGGGATAGGTCTCAAAATCAGCATTTTGTATAACCGCAGCAAATGTTGCTTCAATACCCCCTACAGGAACTGCTTTGGTAATACTTTTTGAAACACCTGCATCATTGGTCGTAGTCAACGTAACATCATAGGTGCCATCGGCAGCGTATACATGGGTAGGATTAACTTCTTCAGAGGTATTGCCATCCCCAAAGTCCCAACTGTGGGATACCGCTAAAAGTGAATCATCTGTAAACTCAACAGTCAAAGATGAAACGGAAAAGGTAAAATCAGGTACCGTGGACAATTCCAAATCTTGGATAATTTTACTGGTAGCTACCTCAACGCCCAGAAAATTAGTTGCTGTTAGTGTTACTTCAAAAACGTCAGCAGAGGAATAGATATAAGTTGGACTAAAGTCTGTATCTTCTTCGGTATCTTCAGCGTTCCAATCAAGCGTTTCGCCATCTCCAAAATCCCACACCAATGAACTGGCACCCGTGGTCAAATTCTCAAAAATGACTTCCGAATCTATTGTATCAAAATCAAAATCAACAGCAATAGGCGATACTTCTGTAGAATCTATAGCTATTAAACCATCTGAACTGGTCGTTGTCAATTTTACTTTAAATAGACCACCTGTAGCATAGGTATAGTTAGGATTTGCTTCTGACGAAGTATTACCATCACCAAAATCCCATAAATAAGATGTCGCATCTGTAGAATAACTTCTAAAAACCACGGTCAGGTTATCATCAGCATCTGTACTCGTTGTAAAGAGTGTATTTGGCTGTATGTTGTTTACATTACCTGTAGGCGGAACAAATTCTTCAAACGTTGAATCGTAACAAGATTGAAAGCCTACAGCCAAAAACACCAGTGCTATAACGCTGCTAACGGAATATTTTATTTTTTTCTGCATGATAAATTTTTCTATTGTTTAACACTTATGGCGAAAGAATCAAGTCTACTCTCAACACCGGTATTCGTTACATATATAATGACACTTTCGTTCTCACCTGCTTCAAATGTGATCGCATGTTGCTTGAAAACATCGCTAACTCGACCAACATTGCTATCTGTCCTTGATGCAACAATATTTTCGTCCAGTAGCGATTCCGTGTAATTGGCAGTATTAGGATTTAATATGGATACGGTAATATCACCAAAGCTACTGTCATCGAACTCACTAAAATAGGTGAGTACATATTCTGCTCCAGGTGTCACATCAATTTCTTGATAGGCGACCCTAGCTCCGTCAGAAGGAAATTTGGCAGCTTGAAAACCATCGGGCAACCTACCTTCTATAGATGTCGAATTGATTTGGATAACCGTTGTACCAGCTCCAAAAGGGCTCCAGTCATCATTGTTTGGCACTCTCCACGAATCCCTTCCATCACCTGTGCCATCAAATAAGCTATTGTCCTCAAAACTGGGTTCCGCTATTTCTGGAACGGCTATTGTAGGAACAGCTTGATTTACAATCACCGTTCGTTCTGTGGTTTCTGACTTACCTAAGTTATCGGTCACCACCAACCCAACACTATAATCTCCTGGACCCGGGAATGAAATAATGAGTTCACGATCTTGCAATGTTGCTGGAGGTAAAGCGGCGATTTGATCCTCTAAATTTTTAACATTTTGCCGCGTCTCATCTGAAACTGCAGCTTCAGCTAATGCCAATTGTGCCTCTAGAGCAGCAACTTCAGCTTCCAAAACTTCTACTCTATCTGAATCTTCTTCACAGGGTATCCTAAATTCTATTTTTGCGATTTCTTCTTCCAGTGCGACCACCGTAGCAAGCTCGGCTTCTATCAATTGCTTTAAAATAGGTAAATCTTTATTGATCAAAGTAATTCCTTCAGCTGGCTCAACAGACCATTGGTATTGTGTTCCATTGACCGCCAAATTGGAGCCAGCCTGAAAGTTAATCTCATAATTTGCTGATAACTCAACATCATTACAATCAAATTCCGAAGTGGAAATGTCAGCCAAGTTGTAAAAAGGTGTAGGACCAGTTAAATCCACATTATCCCCAACCTCTGCTAAATCATCACTAACACAGGATATCAAGGAAATCACTATTCCTAAAACACCCCATTTTAAATTAAATAAATTTGTTTTCATCGTAGTTAATTTTAGTATCCAGGATTCTGCTCATAAAAATTCGGTAAATTGTCTATCTCCCGTTGCGGAAATGGAAGGTATTTTCGCTCGCTTGTGTAAAACAGACTGTTTTCATCAGAAAATTGCTGTAAGATATTGTCTGCTTCACCAAATCGAATCAAATCATATAAGCGTTGATTTTCGTAAACAAACTCTACCCTTCGCTCTTCCAACAGGGCATCTTTTGTCAAGTTAACGACCTCCTCTAGACCTGCTCTTACCCTTACTTGATTGAATGCAGCAACGGCCCTGGGGTCTGTAGTACTTTCACCACCAGCTAAAATTGCCTCAGCATACAACAATAAAACATCGGCATATCTCAAAATAATCCAGTCGTTATCGCCTATTTCCCCGTCGGTAGGAAACTTATCATTAAACGTATCATTTGTGATAACACTTGGGTTATAGGACAATACTTGGATACTGGCAGGAAATCTTACGGGTTGCAGTTCTGGAGTCATCACTTCCAAAAAGTCAAGTGTCGCAATATTTACACCGTTTGAGGGCCCTTGCAGGGTCATGGCAAAACTATGCGATTCCGAATCGGTTTCAACTTGATCGTCCAGACCACTATCACTCGTTACATAGTTATCACTACTGAACAAATCATAAGCAATAGAGAATACAATCTCATCGTTGATTTCCAATCCTGGATTGTTTGACCAACTACCATCTAAGACTATCTCGGATTCTGAAAAACCACCCGAAAACTCATTACCAAATATATTGCCATATAGTATGGATAAATTGGCATTATACTCTGCATCTGTAAGTAAGTCAACACCAGGATCTAAAGGGTCTGGATTAAACACAAAGTTCTCTGCATCATCCCTTTCAACAAACAATAGGTCATAATTGAAAGCTGCATTGTTTTCCACTACAGAGGCCAATAGTAATTCAGCCTCTACATAATTAGGATTTGGCTGACTGAGATAGGCTTTTGCCGCCATACAGATTGCCGCACCTTCTGTAGGCCTGTACCTATTCTGTTCACCACCGTTAAGAAAAGCTATTGAAGTCCTAAAATCTTCGATAATTCTATCATAAACTTCAGCTTCTGGTAACTGAGGATAGTCCAAAGCCTCATCTTCGTTTATATCCAATACCTTATCAATAAAGGGAACATTTTGATAGGCCCTAACTAGATTAAAATGACATAAAGCTCGCATAAAATAAGCTTCTCCAACAGTGAATTGTTGACTTTCTGGAGCTAAAAACCGGTTGTCAATAACTGTATTTGCATGCTTTATCGTAGCCATATTATTGGAATAATATGTAGCTACATCCCCATTGTTGACATCGACATTATATGACGCTATTAAAGGGAAGTTTCCATTTTCTGTATTTGCCCTAACGTTATCTGAACGAAGTTCGGTCAACAAAAATTCGTTGGCGGGCACTTTTTGATACGCATCCAACACCCCATTTGCCAACAATAGAAATCCATCATCAGTTTGAAGCAACTCTTCCAATGAGAGTGCCGTGGGGTTACTTAGGTCAAGTTCCTCTGCACAGCTTACAAACAAAGCAATCAAGGAAAAACAAACTACTACTGGTTTATATATTCTTTTCATAACTGATTAAAATTGAAAATTAATCCCTAGTGATACTGATCGAACTATTGGACCATCACCTCTTTGATAGCCAAAAGTGAGTGGGGTATTTGCATTATTTGAGGTTTGCCCTACCGCTTCAGGATTGAAGCCTTCGTAACCTTCGGCAAAAAAGTATAAGAGGTTCTCGCCCGTTACATAGAAGCGTAATTTATCAAAGCCATATCTTTCTCCCAACTCGCTGGGTACGGTATAACCAAAAGTGCAGTTTCTCAAAGCGATGAACGAAGCATCTTGAATATGATCGTCCGTAAACCTACGATGCACCGTCAAATCGGCATCTGGAAAACTGGCCACCTCATTTACCGCAGATTCACTGGCATAATACAACTGGTCCAAATCGGCAACCCTAACTTCGGCTCCGTGCGACCCTTGCCATTGGAATGACAAGTCGAAATCTTTGTAAGTAAGATCAGAGCTAAAACCCCATTCAAAATCTGGATATGGATTTCCTAGTTCGGTTCTATCCTCGTCGTCAATGACACCATCGTTGTTCAAATCTTTAACATATACATCGGCAAAATCGTTATTGAACCTATTAAAGGGATTGTCTACCCATTCCAGTGGTATCTCCCTATCATACACAAAACCGTAGAAGGAGGTTATAGGCTGTCCTACCCGAGCGATAAACTCTGTTGGCCGGGTATCTTGATCTATTCTGGAAATAATCTGTTCATTTTGGCCCAAGCTTTCCACAGTGTTTCTATTCAAGGTGAATTGTCCTGACGCATTCCATCTAAAATTTTCGGTTCTCCACAACCTAGTACTGGCCACAATCTCAACACCTTCATTTTTGACCTCTCCAAGATTCTGCAACCAAGCATCAGCTCCATAAGTGGCCGCGATAGGAGCAAAAAGAATCAAATCTTCGTTCGTTCTCACGTAGTAATCTGCAGTAAGGCTCAATAACCCTCTACCAAAAGTAATGTCGATACCTGGGTTGAATTCGATTATCTTTTCCCAACCCAAATCCGCATTGGGCAAGGTCGTCGCTTTAACACCCACGCCGTCATTGTACCCCACAGTACTAAAGGTCTCTTCAAAACGGTATAGGGAATCAAAAACATTGTTGGATATTTCATTGGATCCAGAAGCACCATAACTTGCTCTAAGCTTTAAGAAGGTAATGAATTCACTCGATGATAAAAAGTCTTCACTGGATACATTCCATCCAACAGCAGCTGCAGGGAAAAACCCAAATCGGGTATTGGGTCCGAACCTTGTACTCCCATCGGCACGGGCCGATACCTGAAACAGGTACTTACCATCGTAGTCATAGTTCAATCGACCAAAATACGACACCAATTTATCTTCACCATTCAAGGTAAAGGTGGTTCCATTATCGGCAAGCGCAATATTCTCATTGAAATCATTGGTAAAGCCAACCGCTTCGGATTCTTGTCTTAAAAAGTTCCTATAAGTGTATTCAAAACCGAGTACTGGATTGAAATTATGTTTGCCCAAACTTTTGTTGTAGGTCAACAAAGATTCAAAAGCATACTGGTACAGTTCATCTTTTCTAACCAATCTGAACGATTCTTGATCTCTGTTTTCTTGACCTAGGACATTGTCTTGTTGATTGGTCCGGGTATGCCTAAACACACTTGATACAGCTTGTCTAAAGTTCAATCCGTCTGCCAATTTAAAATCAAAGTAAGCAGAAGCATTTAAGTTAATTTGGTTCTTGGTATTCGAACGCTCAAGAAAATGAGCCAAAGGATGTACGTTTCTTGTTGTGGATAACGTCAATCCACCAGAGGTTAAATCACTAACTAACGGTAATCCCGTACTTGGATCTCTTGCAATTGCCCTTGGATTATTTGGATCAACTGTAAATACATGGTCGAAAGCTCTCGAGAAACCATAACTGCCTACACCAAGATTTTCGAATTGCGCTCCTGCATCTGTTGAAACACCTATATCCCTTGAAAAGTTTGTGACATAATCCAAATGATCTTCATTTAGAAATAAGGGCAAATGTCCGTATTGTCTTAATGGATCTGTAAATCGGGCCGGCAACCTATCTTGGTCAATAAAGTTTGCACGAATGTTTGTACCAAACTTAATTTTACCGTTTTTTGATTTACTATCTACTTTTATTCTTGCGTTATACTTTTTAAAATCATCGATTAAAGCAATCCCTTCATCTCGGAGATAGCTCATTGAAGCGGTATATTTTGTCAATTCTGTTCCTCCTCTAGCAGAAAAAGAATGGCTGGTTATCGTACCACCAGGAAAAACTTCATCTTGCCAATTTTGCTCGCCATCTCCCAATGAAGCAATAAAGTCCATCGCTTCCAGTTCAGCATATGCAACATTGTAGTCATTCGTAATTCTATCAAAGTTTTCACTACTGGGAGAGATGGCATCAACTACACCTTGCAAACCATTCAGTCTAGACCTTTCCTGTGCAATTGTGGTATTAAAGTTCTTATTGTTTCTTGAATATTTAATACCTGTAAATGTGTTGTACGTAAATGATGTTTTTCCGGCAACACCTTCCTTTAAAGTCAATAATATTACACCATTCGCACCCCGCGAACCATATATGGCCACAGATGCAGCATCCTTTAAAACACTTAAGGATGCAATGTTATTGTTATCAATAGTAGCCAAAAGGTCTGGATCATTTCCCAGGACAATACCATCGACTACAATAAGTGGAGAGGATGACCCTGTTATTGAACCTGGTCCCCTTAGGGTAATTTGTGGATCACCACCCGCCTCAGAAGATGTGGTCTGAATACGTAAACCTGCAACTTTACCTTGAAGGGCGTTTTCAACCCGGGCCACAGCAAAATTTTCAAGTTCTTCACCTCCAATTTTGGTTAGGGCACTGGTTACATTTTTTTGCTTTTGCTCCCCATAACCGATTACCACAACTTCATCCAATTGGCTAACATCCTCTTGAAGAACGATATTTAGATTTGTCTGACCGGCTACAACAACCGTCTGTGCTGCAAATCCAATATATGAGAATTGTAATACTTCACCATCAGATACCGAAAGGGAGAAATTACCATCAAAATCGGTCTGTGTACCCCGAGTAGTATTTAAAACTATAATGTTAACCCCGGGAATGGGCATTTCTTTAATATCAGTTACCGTTCCTGAAACGGTAAAAGTTTGTTGCGCAAATAGTTGAATATTACTTAGTAATAAACCAACTAAAAAAAGTCTAATTCTTAAGCTCATTTGTAAAATAGTTAGTTTGCGTGTTGAGTCAATTCCAATTCCACATAAGGGAACCTGAATTATTCTGATTGTAACAAATAGCCTTTATAATATCTGATATCTGGAAGAATTTGATTATTTTTAAATTCTTCAATTCGCATACTATATGTGTATTTGTTGATTTTACTTCCCTCCGAAAAGAAGTAATAGATTAAAGGATAGGCGTGCACCTATCCTTTTTTTATGGTATTAACTGTTTATCATAGATGTTAGTTTAATTGGTATTCCAAATTGGTCAACCAGTTTGGTTTACCAAATATATGTTATCTAAAGGTTAAAAAAAAGCCTTATTTGAAATAAAATGTTAAAATTTCAAGATTTTAAAATTTTATCCTCATTTAAATTGTCGAGAACTGATTTTTATCATCTTTTTTTAACTATTCTGCATAAAATCCTCTCTAATGGGACTAAACACATCTATTAAAAAGCCTGCTTCTAAACATACAGCACCATGCATTACATGGGGAGGAATGTAAAAGGAATCACCACCATTCAATATTTTAGTCTCATCACCAATGGTAAGCTCAAAAGAACCACTTACCACATAGGTTACTTGTGAATGATAATGTTCGTGCATAGGCCCTATTCCTCCTTTATCGAACTTTACGTTTACCAACATAATTTTATCATCGTATCCCATTATTTGTCGCTCTACGCCTTCCCCCACTTTTTCCCAAGGGATTTCACTTCCAAACAAAAACTCTTTACTTGATCCAAAACTTTCCATGTGTACTTATTTTTTGATTTTTCCGTAGTAGTACGGGCCAATCCATTTATATATATATTTATTTATTTCCAATGTATGTTCCAGTTGTCCTGAAGATTCTTTGTTGGACACCAGCAACAAATGTTTATCTCCGGCTATGTTTTCTATTTCTACTGCAGTATACTCCTCCCTATCGAGCACAACGCTAAGGTTTGTTATTTCACTTGTTGCATTTTCCGCCAATTCCGAAACGGGGCTATAGGACCCATGTGATTCAATAGCAGCTACGAAAACGTCATTGCCAACGTTTTTCCTACGCAGCATAAGTCCAGCATCTCTCCGTAAATTAAATTCTGGGTCATTGGCACCGATTCTGGTAAACAGAAGTTCGTCGTTGGTTTTGGTCGTTAATGTTAAACTGTAAAATTTTTGATCATTAAGCCAAGTGAGTTTTGTATTCTCCTTCTCAGGATTTCCTTTTCCCTCTAACCAAAGATGTTGGTATCCATTTTCTTTTCCCAGCGAAGTCAAAACCGATGGAACATCATAGTCAAAATCTGTATCGATAATTTGCCCCATATAGTAAAAGGGCAAATCGTATTGATGTTCTTTATTGCCCTTGACCCTAAAGATATCCAGTACAAATCCATTTTTCAGGTTATCGTCTTTAATAATTGCCAGTGTCCTCTGCAGGCTTGTTCCGGGATAGGCATTTTCTTCTTTAGCACTGACAATTTGAATAGCTTCTTTCGAAAAATCGACAAAATGCAGATCCGAATGATGTTTGCTCCCGACATCGTATGCCCCACCAAAATGGGATACTTCATTTTGAACCAATGTATTGTGGGCCACGGTTTGTTTTGCCCAAGTCTTGTTCTCCTTTAAATAATTACCACCTCCTTTTTGCTCGATATTTACAAATCTTGCCAATCCATAATCTTGCAACACTTCTTCTCCATCTTGGTAAAGCATATACGATAGTTTATCGTAATGTCCATGACTAAGGCCCTGAGCGGTATACTTAAAAACTAGTGCAAACCCATCTGTAGGCTGCCTTAAGATACTTATCCCACCCTGTTTGCCATCTGAGCCATCTGAAAAACTTATCGATTCCTTAACAAAAGGGCGAGCCTCCTTGTTTTGCAAACCAAGCGCTACCGACAACCCTGTTTCGTCTAAAACAACACGTTGCTGTTTTTCTGCGATGCTGAGCAATTCGGGATTCTTACCTCCATAATAATAGGCAATATCAACTGCACTCACCAACGACCTTGAAAAATATGACATCCCTTTTTGGGCATCATTGATAGGGAAGAATTCACCATCTGCATCGGTCAAGTTCAACAAAGCATTAACAGATTTTAAAAGAACGCTGTCTTTATGCTCAAACACCTTTAGTTCTGGTTTGACATTGTGCAATGCCTGGGCAAAAATTAGGAATGGGTATGAAGCGTACCTTTGATAGTAAGGACCTTCGGTATAGTAACCATCTGGTGAAAATGGTTCTTCCAAATTGGCAAAAAAACCTGTTTCCTGTCCTTCAACTGTTATAAAACCTCCATCATTATCCTTGGTTCCTGCCTTAAGTTTTGCATCTTTAATTCCGTATAAAGCTCTTTGGACCAGTTCTTCATCATCCATCACCAAACCGATCATCCCAACAGCTGCATTGCCCCAAGTACTATGGTTGTGCACCCGATTAAAAAATTGAGGGTTCTCTATTGATATAAAATCCGCAAAAGGTCTAAAAAGATTGTTTTCCAACTGTTTTCGCTCTTTTTTGGAAAGCCAATCATGAATACAATCGTAAGCTTGGCTTACATAGACCAACCAGTTTGAATCGTTCAGACATTGCCAAAACAGCTTCCCCCGTGCATATGATCTTTCCTGTGGATGAACCGGCAAATCTTTATATTTTTTTTCATATTCAAAAAGCATGTCCCGAATGTACCTTGCATACTTTTCGTCATCCAAAATTTGAAACAGTACACCTGCTTTTTGTAAAATAAAGAAGTTTCTTTTATGTCTTTCGTGTGTATACCCACCTGAAAAATCTTTGGGTATAGGAACCTGAATACCATTTTCGATTTCTAGGTCCACTTCTTTTTTTATCTGGACCAAAGTCTTATCAAACAGTGGAATACTGCCTAAGTTGGATTTAATCTGTGCAACTCCATCTTTAGTGAGAATAAGTTTAGGATGTTCCTGTGCTTGGATAAAAAGTTGGAAAAAAAGGAGTGTTACCAGTAAAGAAAGTAGAGAGGAAAACCTATTATGGACTCTTGATAGTTTCATTTATTGGGGTATTACGCCTAAATCATTGCCGTCTGTTGCCTTACCTTTTAAAGCAGAATTTGAGCTGATCTTATAGTCATCAGATTCAAACTCAACTGGAAATGTCCATGCATTTTCAATAGTGTATTTCTGGTCTCCCGTTATTGTAGTGGTCTCGGTTTTGAAAAAGTTATTGTTCAATATAGCTACAATGGGCTCGCCTACGACCAAATGCATTCCAATGCCTTTACTATTATTGAAAATATTGTTTTTGATATCGATTACCTGAACACCATATAAAGAAACTGCCTTGTCATATCTATTTCGTTTGTCATGGCCAACATTATCAAATGTACAATGTTCCATTTCCAAAAAGGGACCAAAAGTACTCTCATCCTTACCACCTCTATGTAGTCTTAGGGCAGCACCACCTATGTCTGAAAAAACTGAATTTTTCATAATAACATACTCTGCATTGTAAATGCCAATATCATCTGTTTCCTTATCCAGCGCAACAATATTTCCCGAAACGGTTTTAAATATCGAGTTTTTGATACTTATGGTATCGGCAAACGTGTTTTTATAGGCCCTAATGGCATCAAAAGAATGGTTGACATCCAAGTTTTTGAATTCGCAATGATCAATGAACAATTTATAGTTCTTGTTCATGGAATACTTACTGGTACTGATTACCGAATTGCCCGTTCTATCTGGTGATTCTTCACCATCAAAAACCAAACTTTCCAATGAAAGACTTCCGCCATTTTGAATGGTAATAGCAGATTTTTTCTCGAACAATATTTGTGGTTTTTCATCACTTTTGGATGTAATGGTCAAGGGATGGTCAATGGCTATGGTTTTGGTCAAAGTATATGTTCCACCTTCCAACGCTATAACATCTCCTGGACTGGAGTTTTTTGCCGCATCGAACAGCGTATTCAATCCCGGGGATATCGAAATCTTTTTTCCTGATGACAATGCAACTTGTGCATCTTTCTTTGGATACCAACTAACCCCAGTGTTTTCTTTAGTAGCCAACTTATCGCTCAGAACAGCACCACGGCCCTCTCCTGCATTTTTAGGAACCCTAAGTCCGTACTCATTTTCAATAAAATCAAGTTTTTTAGAGGAAAAGCCAGTTTCCGAAATTGAAACAATATTTGGGCTCAACAGATTATTTTCGAACGAAATTCCATCGATATCGTCGTATACCGTAAAGACATCATTTTTGGCTTCATTATAGAAAATATTGTTGGACATTGAGGAGTTTATAGGAACCGCACTTCTTTCGGCATCGCTCCCAGCGCACAATTGTACGTGATCACAGTCTATAAATGTATTATTACTGATTTTAGCATCTTCAACCTGAAAGTATCTATTGATAGGTGAATTCGGAACCCCGTTCATTACAACAAAAGCCCCTCGAAAACGATACCCCTTTAAACCAATTCCATAGTTATTTCGAACGGTTTGTTGCCCATTGATTACACGGATACCACCAGTGCTTGGTTTATTGTTCCCAATAAAAACATTGCCTTCTACCAAAGTTTCGTTACCATGCCGCATGGTCAATGTTCCCGTACATTCGAAAAAAACGTTATCCCTGTATGTATTTTGAAAAGATTTGTTAGAGATTATTTCGTGTTCACCATTGCATCTGTCAAAATAATTGGACTCCACCAAAGTGTTTGAGTTTATCATGGAGTAATGACTTGTGCCAATCCGCAATGTTTCACCGCCATTGGAACCAAGGTTAGGTCGAGGTCCAAAATAATTGTGGTCTATCCTATTGTTGTTTTCCTGACTTTCTTTGGTATTGAGACGAACAATCATAGTCACGCCACGATTCCCTTTTCCGACAAGATGGTTATGGTCTATCCTATTATTTTTACCGTAAATAGCAACCCAAGTATCTGGTTCGTGACGTTCAGGATTATTGAAATTATCGATAACACATTCGGTTACCCTACAATTGTTTGCAACAGTATTTTTATCTTTTTTAAGGGAAATGACCTCGGTAGTGGGTGTGAATCCGTTTTTAAAAACAAGCCCTTCCACGATCAAATGACTTCCCGCGATTCTAATATTAGAACTTCCCTCTAAGGATACTTTTCCTTTTTCCTCAACAGTAAGGGTTATAGGGTTTGCTTCAGTTCCATTTCCTTCAAACAACAATTCCGTATCTTTCCATATGCCATTGGCCAATGTTATGACATCCCCAGGCTGGGCATTTTCAACGGAAGCATTGAATTCCTCTACAGAATTGACCAGCTGTTTTGGGTCTTTTGAAGGGTTACATGACACTAATAAAATTGTGCAAATACAGAAAAATAATCGAGTAGAAATGTTCATCTAAAAATTGGTTTACCAAATTGGTTTACCAAATATATGTATATTTACCATATTGACAAAAATAAGAAGACAAAACCGTCAGAAATACATTTTTGAAGTATGAAAAATAATGATGAATCAATTATAAATAGATTACATAGGGTGAGCACGGCAACTATCGCTACCAATCTTTTTAAACGAGGTCTAAAGAATCAGTTCATCCAAAAAGTTAAGCCATTAAGTGATGTAAAGCATACAATGGTCGGTAGAGCATATACCTTAAGATACATTCCCGCAAGGGAAGATTTAAATTCCCTTGAAGCATTTAAAAACCCTAGGCACTTACAACGAGTTGCCGTAGAAGAATGTCCCAAAAATCATGTGCTGGTCATTGATAGCAGAAAAGATGCCAGGGCAGCCTCTGCCGGCTCAATTCTTATTACCCGACTTATGAAGAGAGGTGTTGCCGGTATTGTGACCGATGGCGGCTTTCGTGATTCTAAAGAAATCGCGGAACTAGATTTTCCCTCTTTTCATGTTATGCCATCAGCACCTACCAATTTAACATTGCATCAGGCCATAGCAGTTAATGAACCCATTGGTTGTGGAGATGTCGCTGTTTTTCCCGGGGATTTTATCGTTGGCGACCACGACGGTGTCATGGTCATACCAAAAGATATCGCTGATGATGTTGCAATAGAATGTTTGGATATGACGTTATATGAAGAATTTGTTATGGAAACCGTGCAGCAAGGTGCATCAGTAATTGGTTTGTATCCATTGACCGATTCAAAACTAATCTCGGAATTTGAACTTTGGAAATCAAAACGAAATGCTACCAAAAACGAATAAGTTCAACAAGTCATTGTCAAATTTATATTTTGTGCTATCCCAGTCTGTTTATTCTTGACTACAATCTGTAACAGGTCGGTTTAGCTTAGAAAAAACTAAAAAAACTCATCAACAACTTCTGCTGATACCTTTACGGCAACTAATACATTTTAAGCACAGTTAGGCAACGAAATCATCAAATTGATATGTACTTGATTATCAGAATCTAAGTTTTTCGTCTTTGTCCCAAAGTCCCCAATAAGCTCCAACATCGCCTTCGGCACCCACCTTCCAAGACTCATCAAAAGAAGAAAAATAAAATATCTCGATATCATCTTCCATAGCCCACTTTTGGGTATTCATAAAATACTTGAGTGCATTTTCGTGCGATGGGAATGCTCCTTCCAGGTTCGTACCTTGGCTTGGCCAACCTGTTTCAGAGATAATAATCTTTTTTCCGTTGGCAACTTTAACTACCCTTTGGTACATATCTTTCATATATAATAGCGAATAATCCATATCGCAACCTTCCCAAAAGGGGTAGCAGTTAGCTAAAATAATATCGCAAGCTTCTGTTATTCTTTCACGTTCGGTAAACTCGTAATAGGCATCCACATAGCCTACGGGCACATTGGGAACTGCTTGTTTTACTTGCGCCATAAAAGCTAGTAGTTCATCCTCGGTTAAATCGCCCCGTAGCATAACTTCGTTGCCGACCGCCGCAATATCCACGTAATCTTCCTTTGCCAACTGAATAAGGTTTTCAACTTCCTGCTTATTAATTTTTGGATCATCACCCAACCAAGCTCCAACCATGGTTTTTATACCATATTCCTTGGCTATGCGCGGAATGGCCTCATTGCCTTCGGTACATGAAAAAGAACGAATCCATTTGGTATAGGGCTTAATGATTTCCATTCTTCGGCGTATTTGATCTTCCGTGATTTGGTCACCGGGTTTTTGTCCTTCAACATAGGGACTAAAGCACAACCCGTGCATACCACCTTCTAAAACACTTCTGCATAGGCTTTCGAGTTCCGATGTGGTTTTATCAGCATAATCCATGGCAGCTAGTGCCAAAAACTTCTCTTTTCTAGATGATGACATAATGTTCCTTTAAAGTATTCTATTTAATTTATTTAAGATTAGGTTAAAGCACGCCTATCTGTTTGATCGATTCTGCTTTAGTATCATTCGTTTTTTCGGATAAACTCTATTACCAAATTATCCAAAGCTGTTGGTGTGATATAGACTAAAAAACTCCCCTACAGTTTTTTCTTGTATAAATCTTAAGGCGCTCTACTTCTTTAGCTCCAGCAGGCATTTCCTTTAGCTTTAAACCGGGATAGTCATCTACCTCTTTCCATTTCGCAATAGTGGCACTAAAAAATGATGAGGCCGTTGAATCTGCTTCATAAATAATCAAATCATAAGCTTCACCTTTATCTCCACCAAAACGGGTCACAACCTGCCATTCCCCATCTCTTTTATAGGATGTGTTAGTATGGTCGGATTGTGGATAATACCTATCGTCAGTAGGCCTAATGATGACCCAGATATCTTTTTCGTGGGATTCGGGATAAACCCCCATTGTTAAAATACGGCAATCCACGGAATCTTTGTCTATTGGGGAAACAACTTTCACAGCATTGACAGGTCCACTGATTTTTAATTTTTTCCCTATGGAAACTTGTTCAAGTTGGCTGTTATAATTTACCAAATCAGAAGAATAACTACCGTATATCATCATTAAAATACCAATGATTCCCATAGGTACTCCTAGTTTAGAACTTATAAGTCCCTTGCTTGAGCTTCCTTTTTTACTAGCGAGTATTGCGATTAATGTAAGCAAAACTCCTAGCGATAGGATTATTATTTTTGTTGACATCTTACTGTTTTTTTAATTATTTGATGAGCTTATTCTTAACAATTCAATAGTATTACAACACCCCTCTTCTTTCCTCTAATTGCGCTTTAATCTCTTTTGCTTTTTCTTCGGATAGGCTGTATTTCCACATAATCCAAATGGCGAAAGCTGCGGTAACCACAGGTATGATTATATCAGCAATCCTTAGTTTTGTTAAAGTATCTACCGTTTGTGTAGCTGCGTTCCCGTCAAATCCTATTACCTTTAATACCAAGCCTCCTAAAACTAGGGCCAATCCTTGACCAAGTTTTACCACCCACCAATATAGTGCACCGAACGTACCTTCTTTCCTAGGCATTCCATTAAGAAGCTCGTCCAAATCACACACATCTGCGGTCATACTCATCATCAACGTGAATAAACTTCCCAAACCAAACGACATTAAAGGTATTGGAACAAAAGAAAGCCAAATATTATCGGGGGTAAAAGCCCACCATTTCATAGCATATCCAACAATGGAAAGAGCTGTTGAAATAATAAAAGCTTTCTTTTTACCCCATTTTTCAGCCATTTTTGACACAATTGGAATCACTAAAAATGCTGAGACCAATGCTCCAATGGAACTAAACCAAGCAGGCCATGTTGAAGTGGCCTCATAACTTCCATTAAAAATGTAAAAAACGAAAATAAAAAAACTAAAAGAAGCAACGATTTGGTACCCATTAAAAACTAAAAAGGTAGCACCACATAATTTCATAAAAGGTTTATTCTTTACAGCTTCTTTTATACTAATAAATAAGTCTTTTAAGTTGCTAAATATTGAGGTGAAAGTCAATTTTTTCCTATTTCCCATATGCGAAGCATCAATACCTCTACAGAAAAAAGCAGGTAAAAGTCCAAGTAGCAAACAGGCTACCCCAACATAAATTGCCATAGTTCTTACACCTTCCGCTTGATTGCTAAAAATATCAGGGTCAGCGATAATTACCCAAAACCAAGGTACGATAACCCATGCCAAAAGACCAACTGTTTGCGAAAAAGCCATTAAACGTGTCCGCTCGTTATAATCTGAGGTCATTTCATATCCTAGACCCACCAACGGTGTTGCGAACATGGTATTTCCAATAAGGAAGACCATGGACATAATCAGAAAGTACCAAAAGTTATAGTCTGAAGAATTATTCTCATCGAGCTGCCAAAGCAAGACAAATGTAATGGCGCTTAAAATGCCTCCCACTAAAATATACGGTCTTCTTCTACCCCATTTCGAACTTGTATTATCCGAAATAAATCCCATAATTGGGTCGGTAATCGCATCGAAAAAACGAGGCAACCCACCTAAAAGTCCTGCCAAAAATGGGTCCATTCCAAAAGCGGTCAATAAGAAGAACATGAAAAAACCCAATGCTCCTGGATATAGGTTCAAAACCAAATGGCCTGCTCCAAATGCAGCTTTTTGTCCCAGTGGGACTAAATCTTTTTTAGCAGTTTTTACAGTAGACATAATGATAATATTTTAGTTAGTATTAGTTGATGCATCGACCGGAATCACCAAGGTCTGCAATGCTTGAGCACTTATATTGATATTGGTGGCCTTTTCGCCCAACTGTAACATTGCGCTTTTGGGTTCATTTTCTTCATTAAAAACAACTACGATAATTTCCCCATTAGGATTCTTGGCAGCTGTAATCATCAATGAATCATCCGTTTTTTCAAATCCAATGCGTACTGCTCCAGGCCTTATGTATTTACTAAAGTGGGCAAGCGCATAATATATAGGCGTAAAATAGACCTCATCTTTTTCAATATCCACAATCACCGGGGCAACACACCAGTTTTTGAACCAGTTAGGGCCTCCTTGCGTATCCAAGACCATATTCCAGTCTATCCAACCATCTACCCAGTTGTTAAGACAACCAATGATGTCACGGGCATAACGGTTTACAGGCGCATATTTGGGATGTAAATGTTTTTCGTGCTCAGGTGCCCAGTCCCACCCCCAATCGGTAGCTTCTTTTTTCCAATACCAAGCATCATCTTTCCATACGGGTACTTCCGCATCCACACAGGCTTCCGATTGTATCAAATGCTTTGTTGGAGCTGCGTTATGCGCAAACTGTAAGGATTCTGGAAACCAATCGTAAGTACTGGCGTACCAATGCACTGCCGTACCGTCAAAATATTTTGACGACGCTTCGTCTTGAAACATCACCTTCACCCATTCTTGAAGCTCTTTGCCTCTATTTTGATCGTATCCTAATATTTTCACCTTATGACCGTCCTCTTCCAGCTTGGGTCCCAGATGGTACTTTACAAAATCGGTCATCTCTTGGGGAGTGTAATGCATGCTCTCCCAATTATTGTTATTCCCCAAGGGTTCGTTTTCCACAGTAAGCCCCCAAATGTCGATATCCTCTAATTTGTATGCATCAATATATTTAGAGAAAAAAAGCGCCCATGTATCGTAATATTCCGGTAATAACTTGCCCCCGCGCCAGTCTTTATTATCTTTCATCCAAGGTGGCGCCGTCCAAGGGGATGCCAAAATCTTGAACCCATCCCTAGAAGCGGCCATGGCCTCTTTTATAAAGGGTATGATATCGTCCTTATCTTCTTCAATTGAGAAATGGCTTAACTCCATATCCCCTTCAACCGGGGCATAGGAATAATTGTTCAAAGAGAAATCACACGAATTTATATGCGTTCTAGTCAAAGAATACCGTGCTCCTTCATCACCAAAATAGGCTTCGATGATTTTTTTGCGATTCTCCTTGCTCAAATTGTTCAACAAATATGCAGAAGCTTCTGTAAAAGAACCTCCAAAACCTGTAATGGTCTGAAACTTTTGGTCTGGCAACAACTCTATTTTAGATTCGATACCAGGAGAAGAAAAATTATTGATTTTACTAAGTTTATTCCCATTTGCTGAAGTTTCGAATACTTCAACTTCCAATTTGTTAGCTACGTTACACGCATTGAATGTTATGGCCAATGTAAATATGAGATTAAATGTGTTAAACTTTTTCATGTTAGTGAGCAACTGCCTGTTCTTTCTTCGTTGGAGGGACAAGAACATCCTTCATCAACGCCTGTTTATCTCCACCATATGTTTTGGTGATAGGATTTCCATTTCTCGTCAAACCTTCAAAAATGCCTTCGTCGACCCTATCCCATAAAGCGTATTTAGCTTGACCTTCGATAGTAAAAAGACCAAAATGATTTTCAGAGCCACTAGCATTTGCAGCGTCTTTCCACTTTTCATTGAAAGCCTCAAAATAGAAGCAGGAAATACCATTGCTATTTGTCCAATCCCGTATTTGATGGTAATACATCGCTTCTTTGTATTCATCTGTAGCCTTTGAACCTTCTGGACCATAATGACCGTTCGATATTGTTGCCCATCCTGTTTCACCAATATGTATGGGTTTGTCAACACCTAAACTTTTCATATAATTTGAAACGGAATCATACTGTGAAACGGCAAACGCTTTGGCTCGAACCATAGCGGAGTCAATTTTTTGAATGTCCGAAAGTTGCTCTTCTGCTTCGGGGACGCCCCAAAACTCTGGATTATAGTGTGAGTTGTGATAGGGATAGGTATGCATTGAAATATAGTCTACGGCCTTGATGAGCTTTTCAAGATCTTCGGTATGGTAACTATCGTCTCCACCACCCCAAGAAGCATAGTCATCAGAACTGGTAATCCATACATCTTTGTGAAGCACTCCTTTTTCCTTTAATCCTTGAAGGTGATTGACCCATTTTAGAATGACCGATGGTTGCACGTAATAGCTTTCGGCCCATTTGACCATGGCCTCATTACCAACTGCAATAATCTTGACAATGTCCGGGTATTGGTTTGCAAGAACCACAGCCCTGCCAATTTCACCTTCATTTTGTTCACTTTCTACATTGTGGTCGGGAGTTTCTCCGGTCCACGCATTTTTACAATCTATCCATGCACCCAGCATTACATACATTTCAACATCGGAATTCTCCTCTTTTAGTTCTTGTATAGCTTTTAACAGATTGGTTGCCTGTTGTAATTGAACATTGTACGTTCGCAAAATTTTGATACCCATTGCGGAGAGAATCCTCATATCCTCTTTTAGCTCGGCAATGGTAGGTTGAACATCTCGTGTACCTGTCCTATAACCACCATAGGATATTGCCAAGTAGTCTGGATTACCTAAAATATCTTTAGCTATCACTTCTTTTTCTATTTGGGGTTTGTCTTCTTCTACTTTCGTTGTCTTTTCTTTACATGAATAGCCTGCTATCATTACTAATGCAGCAACTATTGGTCTTATCATTCCTTGTATCCTCATGTTGTTTGGTTTTCATCATTAGTCATAGCTATCTTGATTAAGCGCTCTCAATACTTCAGCCCAAATCCATAAGGATATAGCGGAGTGATTGTTTGATCCCAAAAATTAGGGCCATATTTTCCTTTATAGTCTTCGACCGATTTTGGCCATGAGTGCGGTAATGTTCCTTTAAAGTTGTAATCTCCAAAAAGCACTTCCGCAACACCTCCTCCTTCGGACCCAAGTAACCATGCAGCAATAAATGCTTCTGATTGTTCTATCTGTTGTGTTGTTACCAGAGGACGACCCGAAATCAGTAGTACTATGGTTTTCACGCCCATATTGGCATAAGTGTCCACGTAGTTTTGATGACTTTCGGTCAGCGTCAATTGATACGCATCTATTTCACCACCTATATCTCCAAAAGACTCGGCATAAGGTGTTTCACCAATTACGATAATGGCAACATCAGCATCATTATGGTTTCCCGATGCATCTATATCGTAAACTACCGTTCCTTCAGCTGTTTTTTCAATTCCTTCGAGAATAGTAGTTGCTCCTTTATAATTTTCTGTGGAGCCCTGCCAGTTTATTGTCCATCCTCCAGACTGTAATCCACCATTATTGGCATGTTCCCCTACAACTACAATTTTTTTCGTTTTTTTATCAAGTGGGAGTATATTGTCATTGTTTTTAAGCAACACCAATGATTCCCTTACCGCTTGTCGTGCAACATCCCGATGCTCTTTAATTCCAATTTTTTCGATTAACGTAGCATCTGGAAAGGGGTTTTCAAAAAGACCCAATCTATATTTTTGACGCAATATGCGTCTTACCGCATCGTCAATACGTTCTTGTGGGACATCACCACTTTGAACACCATTTTTCAAACCTTCAAGGTACATTTCAAAATCACCTTCCACGGCCATTACCACGTCCACTCCAGCATTGATAATATTGTTCTCCCCAAATCGGGAATAGCCTTTCCAGTCCGAAACCATAATACCATCAAAGCCCATCTTTCCCTTTAGGATATCTGTAATGAGTTCTTTGTGTGCATGCATTGGCCTGCCCGATAACGAATTAAACGATGCCATCACAGAACCAACACCTTCATTAACCGCAATCTTATAAGGGGGCAATAATCGTTCTATTACTTCGTCCATGTTTAAAGAGGTATCGCCACCTTCAAAACCATAGTCCGTGGCACCATCTCCAATAAAGTGTTTTGCCGTTGCCATTACCGTTCGCTTATCGGATAGCTTACCTTGAAGTCCTTTTACTGAAGCTTTAGCCAATTTTGCCGTCAGTTCTGTATTCTCAGAAAATGCTTCATACACTCTGCCCCATTTTTCATTGTAGGGTATGGCCACACAGGGTGAAAAAACCCATGTAAATCCAGTAGCTTGTGCTTCCAACGCAGTAATTTGGGCTGCACGTTCTACCAGTTCTGCATTTCGGGTAGCTCCCAAACCAATGTTGTGCGGGAATATAGTAGCACCTTCAAAAGTATTTTGTCCATGAATGGCATCTACGCCGAAAAACATAGGGATTCCCAAACGGGTCGACAATGCCTTTTTCTGTAGTTCTGTAAACTTTTCTTGCCATTCCATAGCTGTTTCTCCAGGTAGCGGACCTTGTGTATGAATTATGGAGCCAATGAACTTTGAAGCGATATCTTCTTCAGAAATATCATCGAAGTGCCGCACTTGTGTCATTTGCCCTATTTTTTCATCTAAGGTCATCCGCGTCAAGAGTGAGTCAATTTTTTGTTCTATGCCAAGACCTGTATTGGTTTCAGGGTTCATCTTTTGGTTTTTGCAAGACAAAAATGACAAAGCCACCACAAAGCCAAGCATGGAATTGGTCATTTTTTGGATAGTTTTAGTCTCTTATTTTAAATGAGACTGTAACATTTTAAGTTAGTTAGACTAATAATATTTGAAAACTATACTGTCTTGGTTTTTAAGCTAAGACAGTATAGTTGATTTATAATTAGACCTTTTAATAAAACATATTTACTACTAGTCTATTCTTATGTTGTCGATATAGAAAACCCCGTCTTCTGTAGTCAATTCGCCATCGCCTATACTAACAGGATTATCTGGCTTTATAACCAATTGATTTGCTTCAAAATTAGGTGGAATTCCAGTAAAAACAACTTCCAGTTCAACCCATTCATTGGCCGCTGCTGCAACCACTGTAACTTCACCCGGAAGTCCTATACCAGGAGCATTAGGATTATTATTTACTCCAAAACGATAAGAAACATTTGCTCTATCAGAATATACTAAGACTTTAAGGGTTGTCGAAGCTAAATCGCCAATTACATCTACGTTAGGAAATGCATTTTGCACTCCAGCAAACCTAGATGTACCAATTGCTTTATTAATCCTTAAAACATTTGCGGAGGTATTTAAGCCTGTGGCAGAAGGGTTTGCTGCTAACTCTACTGAAATAGAACCATCATTTGTAAATGTCCCTAAAAATGTTTCACAAGCTTCAAAAGTAGCTGGTAACGATAAAGCATCAGTAGGAGTATCAGTACAACCGCCTCCTGTACTACCACCGCCATTGTCTGTATAGAAAAACACATTATCCACAAAGATATTTGCCGTCACCCCATCACCTAGAACATCAAAAATGATTTGGTTGATAGTTGGGTCGTCAGGCAGTGGACCTTCAGGACCGGCCGAGGGTACCAAATCTGTAATGGCCACATCGATGGTATTCCATTCACCACCTGTCAAATTCACCTCTACATCCTCTCTGGAAGTAGGAGTAGTAAAGGAAATGAGACCGGCCCTGAACGAAACATCCTCTGCCACCCAAATATCCATACTGAAGTTGGTCCTTGAGTCAAAACCTGCATCATTTTGTATTCCAACGAAATCAGTATTATCGTACCTCCATACGTCGTCGCCGGCAACCTGTATCTCTGAGAACGTAGCTCCGTCACCGTTTCCAAAGGCCCTGGTATTCGTGCCCGCTACATTGGTATAAGCATTGCTGAACACCGAGGTCACATCTGCTGTATTTTGGGTCGGTGTTGGTGCAGCCATTGTTGGTTCGGTGGCCACGACAGTAGCCATATCAAGTACAATATCATCAAAGTAATATGTTCCATCTGCGGTGATAGCGCTATCCATTTCATCATTATCTGGCTTTATGACCAATTGGTTATATGCTGTTGGTCCCCCTGGTAAATTTGTAAAAGTGACCTCAACTTCTGTCCATTCGTTAGCGTTTGGAACGGTAATAAAGACAGGAGCAGGATTTCCCGTTGGAGGATCAGTCTGTGGATCCAAGGCCAACTCAAATCTGAACACTACATTTGCTTTCGTTGAATAGATTTTTGCTTTAAATACATTTGTAGTTGTTAAATCAAAATTATTTTCAAATGTATTTTGGATTCCTGCAAAGAAATCTGCACCAGCAGCCTTATCCACTTGCAATACAAAATCTGAAGTATTGATACCTGTTTTAAATGGATTTTCTACAAGTTCAGAAGTTAGTCCGCTTCCAAAGTTAGCATCGGAAAGAAAAGTTTCGCAACCTTCAAAATCCAATGGAAGTGAAGTAGCAGCCACAAGTGTATCTGAGCATCCAGCAGTTTCTCCACCGTCTCCTCCTTCAACCAAGGATACATTGTCTATCACAACGGTTCCAACAGCAGCTCCCAAGTCAAATAACACTCTGCTGTCAGCTCCACCAAATCCTGTAGCCGACAATTCAAGTGTAAAGGTTTGTGTATCCGTTGTTAAATCAACCGTTCTCGTATCATTGGTAAAGGGGTCTACATTCAGACCTATTCCAGCGATTATGGTTCTAACCCTATCCGACGAAGCATCGAAAGTCAAAATATAATTAGTTCCTTCAGTAAGATCAAGTACCTGACTCAAGTTTACATTAAAGGCATCGCCTGCAGTTTCCACATTAGCAAAATTGAAGCTATTTCCTCCTTCGGTTTGTACATTAGCGGCATTACCACTCCAACCTTCAGATCCATTTTCGAAATCACCATTGGTCAAAAGTCCACTATCAAACGGTGGCGGTGGTTCAGGTAAATTAATGGTCAACTCATCCTCGAAGACATCTGATGCTCCCGCAGTATTCGAAGCGGTCAGTTTTACGGTATACGTACCACTTACATAAGTTTTGACAGGATTAATTTCAGAGGAGGTGGTTCCATCCCCAAAATCCCATGCATAGGTCTGTGCCTCTTCTGAAATATTGATAAAGGTAACTATACCCGCATCTTCATCCAGGGTAAAAGTGAAGCTTGAGATAACCTCTGGTAATGTACCTTCATCGTCATCATCGCATCCAAAAAAGGATATTGCAAGAGTAAAAAGTACCAAGTACTTTGCTTTGTTTAGTAATTCTTTCATAGTCTTTATATTTTGAGTTTAGTTAGTTATTGTTTGTATACGCGCACGTAGTCCACGATCATAGTCTGTGGAAACTGAGTTTCAGCATTTGGGGATCCAACAAAGGTCCCACCTACTGCAAGATTCATTAAAATGAAGAAGGGTTTATCAAATACCCACACTCCTTCACCATCTGTTTCTTCATCCACATCTTCAGGAGTAATTTGATTGTAAAGCACATCATCAACATAGTAATTGATAAAATCCGGTCCCCATTCAATTCCGAAAGTGTGGAAACCTGTATCGAAGCGATCGTTTTCCAATGTAAATTCCTTAGAAATAGCATCACCTCCATTGTAGCCCGGACCATGTACACTTCCAATAAGGATTGAAGGTTCCTGACCGCGATATTCCATGATATCAATCTCACCAGCACCTGGCCACGGATTTTCATCAATATCTGCACCCAGCATCCAGAATGCAGGCCATATCCCCTGCCCAAAAGGCAGTCGGATCCTGGCTTCAAAGCGACCGTATTGCTGCTCAAATTTGTCTTTGGTAATCAATCGTGCTGATGTATACTGAGAACCTTCAAAAGATTCCTCACGAGCGGTGATCAACAATACCCCGTTTTCAACCCGAACATTGTCCGATCGGTCGGTGTAGTATTGCAACTCTTGGTTTCCCCAACCGTCGCCACCGGGTCCATTTCCTATATCGAAGCTCCAAAGTTGGTCATTTGGTGCTCCTTCCGTATCAAAATTTTCGTCTAAAACTAAATTGGTAAATGTAGCCACTGTCTGTGTTTCATCTGTTTCACAACCGGATATAACGCTCATTGCAATTACCCCAAGGCATATTAGCACTGCCGATTGTATTGTTTTAATCTGTATATATTTCATAATCATTTTTTCCGATTTTAAATGCAACATCATTCCGTGAAAAAGTAAATGTTATCGAATATGAAGTTTGGTCCTCCTGCTAAGATGAGTGCTCCAAGATTGTTTCTTTGAGCAGCTAAATTTCCGTCCAGAGGAATTTCAATTGAGGTCCATTGTCCAGGTGTCAACCCTTCTATCAAGAATCTTCGGTCAACATCATCCCCATCGGGAAGTCCTGTAGTAGTATTTGTTTCCAATACTTGGTTGGCACCGACATCCCTGATCTGTACGTCCACAGCTGTGGATTCATCAAATGGATATACATCAATATGAAGTGTTGTACGGCTAGTACCGTCCAAGGTATTACTGAATACGATTCCTGTAAAGTTGTTGTTGGTATATACCAATGCATCCTCATCGTCATTTGAAAGGAGCTGAAGGTTGGTTGTAGACCCCCCAAAATTTGGCTCAAAGATGCTTTCAACCGCATTAGCATATTCATTACTGAAAATAGCACTCACATTTTCTGCCAATTCCATAGGTAGAGGGGCCGTTGGCAAAACACCATTGGAAGTAATATCCAAAGATCCTGATGCCCTGACATTCGCCAATTGGGCCGTGATGGAAGAATTGCCTGATCCAACAACCACAATTTCACCCGATTCATTAACTATTGCCACTGAGTTATCTGACGAAGAAAAATCGAAATATGCCGGAGCTGCCGAAACCGTTTGGTTTATACCAGAGGCTAGATTAAATGTTTGGCTGATTCCCGTAATCACGAACTCTATACCATTAACTGCCGGAGTAGAAATATCTTGTCCAAAAAATATAGTTGGACTGGGCTGGGCTATAGTTCCAAGTTTTTCAAAACGTAGTTCATCAATCCAAAACGTATACCCAAAACCATTGGTAGTTTGTGTTCCTGCCGAGAAAAAAAACATCCCCCTTTCCTGTATCAATTTTGAAGGATCTGGAATAGGAATGATAACTTTTCTCCAATCCGTAGATAAGCGTATGTTCTGGGCAATAACTGCAAACTTATTTTCCTCAAAATCAGTTCCAAAACCTACTTCCCCAATGGTAGCGGTAATGGAGCCTTTTACATAAAAGGTCAAGGCATCAAATCCGGTAAGATCTCTACCATCACCTCGATCCAGGAAAATGCCTCCAATAAAGCCACCGTCTGGGTCATCTGGTGCGGGAACATCAATTCGTATGGAAGATGTTCCCATAAAAGCGACATTGTCATCCGTACCAAAGCCCTCAGGATTTGCTCCTTCGTTTGGATCAAACGAATCAAAAAATTCATCCGTGAGCCCTACCGGCTCGTCTGTAAATATGTCTCCATTGTTAGAAAATGCTGCAAATTTCACATCATCTGAAAAGTCTCTTTCACAACTTGAAAAAACAGCAATACCCAGGCTCAAAAGGAGTGTAAAACGTAAGTGTATATTTCTAATATTTTTCATCTTTCAATCTTTTTATTTGCCAATGTTGATGTGTACGTAAGTCATTATCTCCCATTCACTACCGTTACCAAAACCAACAGGGCTGATGGTAGGTTCTGTCGCAAATTCTTCAGCAGCATTTGGAGCGAATCTTGGTGAGAATTGATCTAAAGACCTCCATGTACCTCGAATTCCTATTTGCGTGCTTGGCAAAATGAACCAATCTGGTTTACCCAAAGTGGTAGAGAGGTCCAACATTAGCTGTAGTGGGAATGTTAAGTTGAAGTCCCTATGGTAATCAAAAGGTCCCCAATCATTAACCCTTACATGCGTCTCTAATTTCATTTTCTTGTAAATACCACGAATATCGCCTCCAAAGCGCTTTATCAATCGGTCACTATCGCCGTTCCCCTGTCCGTTACCGTAATAGAAATTCCCTATCAATCCCAATTCTGGACTTAACTTAGAAACCATTCTTGAATGGATTTCCCATAAATCTTCGGCAGGCGCCGAGTCAGGAAAGGAAAAGATAGTACGATCGGCCAAGAATCCGATATGCGCATCCATTGTAGTAGGAAGGTGACGGTATACAAAACCTAAGTTCATGGCGAACTTGGCATCTTCAGACCTATCATTGTCCCATTCATACATCCATGTTCCTGGTGTTGGATCAAAAGTCAACAGTATCTCACCAGCAGTGGTCTCACGATTCCAACGTACAGAAAAAGGATCGTCAATAATGTTTCTTAGTCGACCAGGCGCTTGTACATCCCGTGGCATGGCATCCACTAATGGTTTTTGCCACATAAAATTAGGAGCTATCTGAAAATTCCCTGCCGCGAAAGTAAGTCCAGAAAATACACTGGTTACATTGCCACTTCCCGTATCCCTTAATTTCCATCCTGTGAACGTCATGGTTTGATCGGCACCACCATTGGCAATCAATCCCATAGCCGATGCTTGACCATACCAATTGAATTTTCCTCCTTCATAGGTAACTTTAATTTTACCTCCCCAATTATCACTGGCTTGTATTCTATCTTCAAAAACAACGTAGTTTCCGGGCGTGCCCCTAACATCTTGGAAGGAGGTGCCATTCAATGGGCTTCCTGCCCAAATTCCGCCCACCATGACTCCAACTTTTCCAAATTCCCGTTCTATGGCCAGTGTTGCTCTTTCGGTCGGCCAAGGCGGTACTACGCCGCTTCGTAGTTGATTGACATCCAAAACCCTACGTCCGCTTTCATCAAAAACGATTTCAGTTTCAAAATCCCTATGATAGATACCCGTAACATCGAATTTTCCTATATGCCTTTTATATTTAAAAAGCATGGTAGGATTAGCACCCCACCATAACTGAGGTCCTATAGCAGCTTTTAAACCTTTCAAGGGTCCTTTTCCATCTATTTCAGCCCCTAAAATCTCTCCATTATAGATATCCAGATTCGGCCCATAATTGGCTTCTGGATACAGGCCAAAAAAGTCCCCTTCATACCCCCAGTGGTAATGCCCAGTTCTATAAAAACCTCTTAAATCGAACTCTTTTGCGTTCCACTCGAATTCTGCTTGGTAAACAGCCACCCTGTTATTATCAACCAGCGGCACATCGCCTTCTGGTGTATTCACTAAAATCGGTCTAGCCCTGTTTTCATAAAAAATCTCATTGATGGGGTTTTGGGCAACATTACCCACCACATTAAAATTCACTTCGGCCCGCATATTTGGAGCTGGATTCCCTTCTACACCAATAAAGTAGGATTGCATGTGATCAAACCCTAATTGATTTGGAAACGTAATTGCGTCGTCTGGATCTGGGTTATCCGGTGTTGTAATCAAACTACCGCCTGTACTGAATGTTGAGAGTCTTGCCGTAAGATTGCTTATACGAAGCAGATTACTTTGCTCCCCATTCAAGGCCGCTTTGTCCCCACGAGCCTTAAGAACAGCATCCATTAGCTGGATGTTATTGAAGTGGTTTGTTATAAAATCTTGGTCTACACCTGCATCATAAGGATTTAACTGATGTGCATCTTTCAACGCGTAATACGCAGCACGTGGATACAATTCGTAGAGTCCTCTTGGATTGGTTGCACCTTTGGCACAAATCCCAAACCATTCTTCGTTCATATTATTTGCTCCCGGTGCCGCTAAATCCCTAGAATACCCACCATTGGACCACGAAGCATTGTTGTCATGTACATCTGCATTTTCTCTATCATCAAAACCAAACTTCCACCACCCATCACTAAATTGGAAAGTAAATCCTCCTATTGAGTTTCCAGCTTTTCCAATTCCTGCAGCATTCTCATAGATTTCTTTCCAGTTTTCGACCATATAATAGGCCTGTGAATATTGGTCTTCTTTGTTTTCGATTGCATTAAAGGCATCTGCTCCAAACTCCGTGAACATCACGGGCTTGTTCAATTTATCCTTTACTACTTGGAACATGTCCCCAAAAGAAGCTCCACGATACGTATTGGTTCCATAGATGTCAACGTCTTTACATTCTTCGGCAACAATATCTATAAAGAGTACGTCTCCATTACAAATAGCTACCGGATGTGAAGTATCCATAGACTTCATCATTTTTGCAGCCTCGTTCATCAATCGATACATAGGTCTCCCTCGACTTTCCCCAATAAAGTTGATTCTTCCTTCATCATCTGGAAAATCTTCGGTTTCCGCTCCTGCCCAAAACAGACCATAATTGTTTTCATTACCCAATAGGTATAGTAAGAGTCCAGGCGTGTCTTTGTAACCATTGACCAATTCCTTCATTTCGGACATCAAGAACTCTTCTGTCGTAGGGTCATCATAAATCGTCACTGGTGTCCAAACCCCGTTCAGTGTCAACCCGTAGCGTCCAAAGGAGTGGTTGAGCATGGTATAAATACCATAGTTTTCGTAGATGTACTTAATCCATTTTGCAGGAACGCCCGTGTATTGTCGAATCACGTTTACGTTCATGTTCTTGAGAAGTGACATCTCAGTGTCGAGTCCAGCTTTAATTACATCATCTGGTTTTTTCCAAAATGCTGCGTTCACTGTGTTCGTACCAATTGGAATGTAATCCCAATTCATACCATTAATCATGAAGTCCTCTCCATTGACCACCAGTTTCATTCCCTCTTCATTACTTACGACAGATACCTTGTCCGCTTGCGCATACAATCCCACCGTACATAAAAAGAGTAGTAATCTCAGTAAATTGTTTTTCATAGTTATGTTTAGTTTAATTCAGTTATTCGTTATAGGTATCATTGTTTTGGCTGGTATGAAATAGATACAATTTGATTTTGAGCTTCAACTATAAAAATCTCCAACCATTCCTATCTACACTATTTCGAATGGTTAAACTTATCCTAATGAATTGATAAATCCACAAAAAAGACCTCAACAAAAAACATACATATTAAAAAATGACACCTATTTTTACGATATAGTTATAAAAGCCCATTTTTAGTGGCTTCTACAGGAATTCGAATTCTATCGCTTTTAGTGAAAAATTAGGTGTGTATAGGTAATGTTGAGGTAAAAAAAGAAATGTGTATAGGCTTTAAGCTCTAATATGTTGTTTACAACGTTTTCGTTACGTGAAAGATTCAATTTTTTAAAGGACGGATATAGCTAAATCTATGCATGACAATCAGAAATAGCAATAAACAAAGATAGATTTAGTTGCGAACAAACGCTGGTTTTGATTTTATCAATACATTACATATCAAATAAAAGAAGAAGAGATAACATTTAAAGCTTAAGAATATAATTGACCAGATTTGCATCATGATCCAAGTTCATTTTTTTTCGAAGCCTGTATCTTTTAATTTCGACACTACGCGCAGATATGTTAAGAAGTGGCGCTATTTCTTTTGAGGATAGATTTAATCTTAGATAGGCGCAAAGACGTATATCATTTGGGGAAAGGTTAGGGTGTGATTTTTTAAGTTTCTTCAAAAACTTGCGATCGGCATTGTTAAAAGCTTCTTTAAAGAGCTCCCAATCATCATTTTGATTTAGACTTTTATCAATAATAGTAACGATAGGCCTAACTGATTCTTTGTTTTCAACACTGGATACAAGCTGTTCTTTCACCTTGGACAATAATTCGTTCTTTCTTATAATACTTAATGTGGAAGCGGCGAGCTCGTTACTCTTACTCCTAAACTCTTCTTTGAGTTGCTCATTTTTAATCTTGATGATTTCCTTTTCATTTTGGGCTCGCTCCAATGCCATTTGTCGCTGATTTTTTTCAATCAGTTTGCGTTGCTTATTATGATAATACCTTCGATAAAGGCTATGGATAAATATCGATGCTAAAACAAATGCCACTATATAGAGAGCAAGCATAGTGCGCGATATATACCAAGGCCTTTTAATCTGAAAAGAATACGTAGCCGTGTTGCTGGAGACCGTATTCCCTATTTTGGCTCTTACCTTGAAAGTGTATTCGCCATATGGAAGGTTTTCAAAACTAATGGCCGCGTCTTTTTTCCACGGACTCCAATCTGGATACATTCCCAATAGCTGATATTGGTATTCTGGTTTCAAATACTTTTTATATTCTGGGGCGTAATAAGCTATTTCAAGATTGTTTTCATAACTCTCAAAGTTCCCTTCCCTATTCTTGTCCAATGAGCTATTCTGTTTTGTACGGTTGTTTTTTCCAGCATTTCTAACCGTTGCAATTTGTACTAAAAAATCTTGTTTTGGAAAAGCATCTATGTTAACCGTAAAATATCCAGAACTGGTACCAAACAAATACTTTTTATTTTCGTTCAGTGCAGTAACGTTTTCATATCCTACAATATCATTTCTGGTATCTATGGTCATAGGAACAGATTTAATAATTGGTTTTGACGCCAGATTACTTTCTGAAATATAACTGACCCCCGATTTGGAAAATATCCAAAGAAAATCATTCTTTGCATCAACAGTCATTTTACCCGATATGTAATCGCCATCTGAGATAGCAAGGCTCAGTAAACTATCCTTTACAAAGTTGTTTTCATCTTTATCATACTTTAGAACCCCTTCTTCATAACAGTATAACAAATCATCACGATACCTCTTAATCCCAGAATTGGAACCTTTGATAATCGTATCTATGTTCACATTCAATGCCTTGGTTAAATCAGCATCTGTATGTATTGTAAACAGACCCTTGTACTCATGGTTAACAAATATTTTTTCATCAAAAAATTCAAAGTATCTGGAAGAATGCTCAAAACCAGAAATCTTGTTCTTAAGTTGCCAAGAACGATTGGTTTTCTCAAGAAGGTACAGACCGTCGTAATTGCCCTGTAAGAGAATGTCTGGTCGCCCTTCTAGAGATTTTATATTCCAGGCACCCTGTACATTGGCTATTTTTAAAGCCTTATCGTTTTTTATTAAAAATGTACCCTCATGATGTCCGCAAAACAGCTCATTAGCTATAACATTTAACGACCAGACTTGACCTTGTGTGCCAGGGATACGTTCAAAATTGGTAGCCCCATCCATTCTCTTATAAAAAAGTCCCTGATTGGTTCCAAGATATAAATTGCCTTGATGCAAGACAGAAGCATACACACTGCCTACTATTCCCCTACTATCGTGATAGACATTGATAGGTGATGTTAGATTTATAAAGCTTATGCCATTGTCAAGTCCCAACCAAAGATTGCCATCCACATCCTCAAATAGGGAGAGGACCGTATTGTTACGAAGCCCTTTAAGTTGGTCGATATGATTTAAAAGACTCCCATCTTTGTCCAAATGCAATACACCATGGGCAATGGTACCAAGGGCATATGTTCCATCCCTTAGTTTTAAGGCACTATAGATACTTACCTTAGAAAGTAAGGTATCTGCACCTATCTTCCATGGTTCAGCTATGTCCTTCTCAACTTTAAAAAATCCTTTATTTCGAGTAAGGACCAATAAACCATCCTGATCTTGAAAAATGTTGACCACTTCATTTTCCAGAAAAGGTTCACGATTATATTGAAGGGATTTAGAGTCGTTTTCAATACGATAGAGTCCCTCATTTAAGGTTTGGAAATAAAGATTTTGATTGAGATTAAACACTTTTGGCAATGTAGTTTCGGATTCAATGACCTTGACCGAATCATCTTGAAGATCATAAATATAGAAGTGGTTAAGCGATTGAAACACCATTAACCGGTCAATACTCAAAATGTTCCAAAATTCTTCGTCCTGAATCAAATTCTGTTTAATTCTTTTTGATAGTGACGTATACTGGAGTTTACCTAGCTTATTTTTTTCCCAATAGCCAAACTCCATGTAACAACCTGTATAAATACGCTCTCCAACAACTTTCACTGATCGTATTATGGTCTCGTTCGGTGATGGAAATAATGACCACTCAGCACCATTAAACTCCAAAAGCCCCTTACTATTCGCAACATAGATAAGTTTATCTTTTGATTGTGATATGGCCCAATTTTGATTTTCGGCCTTATATTCTGAGGGTAGGAAATTTTGAACAGGTGGTAGCTCTTGTGCGGAGATGATCATCCCAACAAAAAAGAGCATTGGCGACACTATTCTGGAAAATATATTCACTTGTATACCTGACTTAAGGGTTTAAAAATCACAACTAACTAAAAACTAATACACTACAAAAATGAATTAGGTGCATTTGCAAGATAAAGCATGATGAAGTATGGGGGTTTAAGGGAACAGTATCTTTTCTTTTTCCCGTAAATTAAGCAAAATGATTTTAATCGGAGGAGAACTACGACCACTTTACAGATTATCTATTAAACTCGTATCTTAACAGCTACATTTAAAAATTTTACATCTTCAAAAAACAATGACAACCTCATGAAAGTAGACATCACAAACTCAAACCTAAACTTCAGCGTGTTTTTTGTAATACTATTTTGCTGCATAACAAGCATTTCACTAAATGCACAAACCGAGACCAAACTCATGCACCAACCTGCATTGAGCGATACTCACATTGCCTTTATTTATGCCGAAGATCTATGGATTGCCAATAGGGATGGTTCCAACCCTAAACGCCTTACCATAGATGAAGGGATTGAATCCAGTCCTATCTTCTCACCAGACGGTAGCATGATCGCCTTTAATGCTGAATATGACGGTAATATGGATGTTTTTATCATCCCTTCAAAAGGGGGCATCCCTAAAAGACTGACTTGGCATCCTTACAACGATTTTGTGCGGGATTTTACTTCGGATGGAAAAAATGTACTTTTTGCATCGCAACGAAATTCCCATACAAACAGATATCTTCAATTGTATACCATACCCATAAACGGAGGTACCACTACACAATTGGATGTCCCCAATGCTTTTTGGGCCTCGTATTCCGATAATGATAGCCATATCGCCTACACGCCCATATTTGATGCTTTCAACCAATGGAAACACTATCGAGGTGGACGCATTTCACGAATTTGGGTCTACAATACCGAGAACCATAAAGTAGATGAAATTCCAAAACCAAGTGGAGGGAGTAACGATACCCAACCTCAGTGGATAGGTGAAGATGTCTATTTTAGGAGTGACCGGGATGGGGAGTTCAATCTGTACAGTTATAACACGGTAACAAAGTCCGTCAAAAAGCATACGGATTATAAAGATTTTCCAGTAATCGGCCCTAAGGCACATAAAAACGCCATCATCTATGAGCAGGCTGGAACGCTACATATTTTTGATACTGCTTCTGGTACCGATGAAAAATTGACCTTAACCATTAACACCGACCTGTTGGAATTACGGGAACGTTATGTGTCTGGTAATAAATATGTACGCTCTGCTGCTGTTTCTCCTTCAGGAGCAAGGGCAGTGTTGGATTTTAGGGGGGATATCGTAACCGTTCCTGCGGAAAAAGGGGATGTGGAAAATATTACCCAAACTACCGGAACCCACGAAAAATTTCCGCAATGGTCTCCAGATGGAAAATCCATCGCTTATTTTTCAGATGCATCCGGCGAATATGCCATGCATGTGCAAAATGTAGAAAACGGTTCTGTCAGAAAAATCGAATTAGAGGGAACGGGTTTCTATGCAGCTATAAACTGGTCTCCCGATAGCAAAAAAGTCTGTTATGTGGACAACGGCAGGAATTTGTACGTTACCGACATCGCTTCTAAAAAAACCACTAAGATTGCTCAAGATGACCTTTTTGTTCCCGGTGATATAAGAGAATTGTTCAGTGATTGGTCTTTTGATTCAAATTGGGTTGCCTACACCAAGGTAATAGCCACTAATTTTGAAAAAGCGTATCTCTATTCCCTATCCGAGAACAGGTCGTATGAACTTACAGATGGCCTCTCCAATGTAACGAGCCCTGTTTTTGATCCTAGTGGCAAGTATGTTTATCTATTGGCTTCCACAGATGCTGGGCCACTGGTCAATTGGTTTGATCAATCCAATACCGATAAAGTTTTGACTACATCGATATATTTGGTAACCCTTCAAACAAATGTGATGTCGCCTTTGAAAAAACAGAACGACATTGAAAAAGGAGAAGAAAAAGAAGAACCCAAAGAAAAAGATGTCCCAAAAAATAAAAAACAAAAGCCCGAAGCTCCCAAAACACTAAAAATAGATTGGAAAGGTATCGAAAACAGGATGATAGCCCTACCCGTAAAAGCAGGAGTGTACAGTGACCTTACCAGTGTTAAGGAAGGTGAACTGTACTATATATCCTCTTCCTTCCACTCACCTGAATCACACCTCAACAAGTTTACTTTCGACAAAAGAGAATCCGAAGAGCTGCTACCCTTAAACAGTTATCAGATTGCCGCAGGTGGAAAGAAAATGTTCTATAACAACAAGGGAGCTTGGTTTGTTTCCGATGTTGGCAAAAAATCAGAAGAAGGTCCTATAAACTTGGATGCAATTGCCGTGAAAATCAATCCTACCAAAGAATGGAACAATATTTTTTATGAGGCATGGCGCGTCAATAGAGATTATTTCTATGACCCGGGAATGCACGGAGCCGACTGGGATGCCATGAAAGTAAAGTACGAACCTTTTATAGCACATGCTGCCTGTAAACAAGATCTGTATCGAGTTATGCAATGGATGTTCAGCGAATTGGCCGTGGGGCACCATCGTTTTGGCAGTCGTGGTGATGAGATGAACAAACCGGAAGAGATTCCCGGAGGACTTCTGGGCGCTAACTATAACGTAAACAACAATCGTTATCAGATAAACAAGATATACGGGGGGCTTAATTGGACACCAGATTTAAGGTCTCCACTTACCGAACCGGGCATCGACATAGCAGTTGGCGATTATATCATTGAAGTAAATGGAAAAAATGTAGTTGGCACCGATAATATTTATAGCTTTTTTGAAAACACTGCAAATACATTGGTGGACTTAAAAGTGAGCAAAAGTGCGGATGGCAGCAATGCAAAAACCTTTAAAGTAACTCCACTTGCCACCGAATGGGCCATCCGAAACCGAGATTGGGTCGAAGGCAACATGAAAAAAGTACATGAAGCCACAAACGGGGATGTTGCCTATGTGTACGTACCCAATACAGCGACAGCTGGATTCGAATACTTCAAACGGTACTTCTTTCCGCAGGCAGACAAAAAAGCAATCATTATTGATGAGCGCTATAACGGTGGTGGCTTGTTGGCTGATTACTACATTGATATTCTAAAACGTCCAGAACAAGCGTATTGGAATTTTAGGTACGGGCAAGATTTAAAATCACCCAGCGCATCTATTCAAGGCCCAAAGGTCATGATTACGGATGAAACCGCTGGTTCCGGGGGTGACTATCTTCCTTGGATGTTCAGAAAATTCAAAGTAGGGACCATTGTAGGAAAACGTACTTGGGGCGGTCTAGTTGGGGTATTGGGCTATCCGGAGTTTATAGACGGCGGCGTAGTTACCGCACCAAACCTGGCATTTTATACAAAAGATGGATATAGGGTCGAAAACGAGGGTGTGGCCCCGGATATTGAAGTGGAACAGCTACCCGAACTGGTTGTAAAAGGCCAAGACCCACAATTGGAAAAAGCCATCGAAATTGTCTTAAAGCAACTCCAAGAAAATCCACCAAAGAAAATGGAGCGCCCTGCGTATCCCATAAGGACAAAATCTTAAAAAAATGAATTCTTTTTGAAATTAAAAAGCCTGAAAACATAATGTTTTCAGGCTTTTTATTGCTGAACTCATTTAAACATTTTGGATTGAAGCGAAAATTAGGAATTCTTTGCCATTTTGAAGGCATTTTTGAATTGCATAGCTGGGCTACGGAAAGAAAAAATGACAAGGAAAGGGTAAAAAAGGCCAATTTTTAGCCAATTGAAAAAGTTTTTAAATGAGTTCGCTATATGACCGCAAGAGGATTCAAATCAAGACCACTACGCTACAATAGAACATCAATACAAAAGCAAAATATGTGTTTTTTGACAAACCGTTACGGTACCGCGTTTATAAATTTGCGCCTCGAATATAACATCGGCATATCCCATGCCGACCTAAATCCTTAAAATAATGAAACGAAAAGTACTTCTTTTATCCATCCTATACCTTTTTGTATCGGCATGCAGCAAGGACGACGATAAAGATACGGATAGCGGAGCGGACAAGAGCGACGCCAAGGAAATCACCTCGTTCTCCTTCTTGGCAAGCGACAACGATGGGCTTGCCGAAGATACGGCCGCCGTTATAGACGAGGGCGAAAAAACGGTAACCGTAACCCTGCCGTCCGACACGGTGGTAACTTCCCTCAGGCCCAACATAGAAGTTTCACAGGGCGCGACCATAGACCCCGAAAATAAGGTGGAGACCGATTTTAGCGACACCGTGGAATATACCGTTACGGCGGAGGACGGCAGTACCGCCGTCTATAAGGTCAAAATCAATGTAGCGGGTTGGGATGTCGTAACTCCAGAAGCTGCATTTTTGGGGAGACGTGCTCATAGCACCGTTGTATTCGACGGTAAGCTGTGGGTCATGGGAGGATCTTATCGACTACCAATGTTCACAATTGACACAGACGATGTCTGGTACAGTGAGGACGGGATTACTTGGACGGAGGCCACGGATGCGGCGGCCTTTGGCAGAAGAGGCGGAAGAGCTGACCATACTTCCGTAACATTCGATGACAAGCTATGGGTCATTGGAGGACAAGGTGAAGGTACATTTAACGATGTTTGGTACAGTGAGGACGGGATTACCTGGACAGAGGCCACGGGTACAGCAGCCTTTAGCAAAAGAACTAATCATGGCGCTGTTGTATTCGATAATAAATTATGGGTCATAGGAGGGTATAATGGAGAATATAAAAACGATGTCTGGTACAGTGAGGACGGGATTACCTGGACGGAGGCCACGGATACGGCGGCTTTTAGCGAAAGACGGTTTCATACCACCGTGGTATTTGATGACAGGATATGGGTCATAGGAGGGTACGATGGAAATGATAGATTAAACGATGTCTGGTACAGTGAGGACGGGATTACCTGGACGGAGGCCACGGGTGCAGCTGCCTTTGGCGGAAGATATGAACACACTTCCGTTGTATTCGATGATAGGTTATGGGTCATAGGAGGGTACAATGGAGAATATAAAAACGATGTCTGGTACAGTGAGGACGGGATTACCTGGACGGAGGCCACGGGTGCAGCGGCATTTAGCAGAAGATATGACCACACTTCCGTTGTATTCGATGACAGGATATGGGTCATTGGAGGGTACGACGGCGACGAATTAAACGATGTCTGGGCCTTTGGTATCGAATAAAGATATGTTCCTTTGAACAATATAGCTATAGCGCCCTTTGTCTTCGCAAGGGGCGCTTTTTTTTGAGCCCGAGCAATGCCATAGTGGAACATCCATACAAAAGGAAAAAGTACTTTTTGACAAATGGCTATGGTACCACGCCCATTACTTTTGGACCAAAAAATAATATCCGCCATACCCTATGCCGGACCAAATCCTTATATCTATGAAACACAAAGTATTTCTTTTATTGATTCCCTACCTCCTTATCACCGCCTGTAGCAAGGACGATGATAACGATGGCAACACGGATAAGAGCACGGACAAGAGCAGCGCCAAGGAGATGGTCTCGTTCACCTTTCTGGCGAGCGATAACGATGAACTAAGCGAAGATGCAAAGGCCGTTCTGGACAAAGCGGAAAAGAAGGCCACCGTAACCCTGCCGTTCGGTACCCCCGTGACCTCGCTCAGGCCCGTTATTGAAGTTTCACAGGGCGCGACCATAGACCCTGCGGACAAAACGGACACGGACTTTAGCAGTGCCGTACGATATACCGTTACCGCAGAGGACGGCAGTACCGCCGTATATACGGTCAGTGTACTGGCGAATGCCAATGCCCTTCCGGGGGACTTTACATTGACAGCACCGGAAGAGGGCGCCACGGGAATATCCGTATTCCCTACCTTTGGCTGGGAGGCCGCAACGGACCCCGATGGCGATACCGTTACCTATGACCTATATCTGGGAACAGCTGAGGATGCATTAGAGCTGTATGCGGAGGACCTTGGTGACACCACCTACGAACCGAGCGAACGGTTGCTTACCTACCAGACCTATTATTGGCAAGTGGAGGCCCTAGATGATAAAGGCGGTACAACAAGCAGTGGTATCGGTGCCTTTACGGTCCAGGGATTGAACTTTGAAGCCGAAGCGGTAACCACCAATGCCGCATTTAGCGGGAGACGTAATCATACTTCCGTAACCTTCGATGGCAAGCTATGGGTCATTGGAGGGCTTCGCTCTAGCACTAATGGAACTCAATTTAACGACGTCTGGTACAGTGAGGATGGGACGACCTGGACAGAGGCCACGGATGCAGCGGCTTTTGGTGAAAGAGCCTTTCATACTTCCATAACGTTCGATGGCAAGCTATGGGTCATTGGAGGCCTTCGCTCTAATGGAACTCGATTGAACGACGTCTGGTACAGTGAGGATGGGACGACCTGGACAGAGGCCACGGATGAAGCAGCTTTCGGTGCAAGACATAGTCATACTTCCGCGGTCTTCGATAACAAGCTATGGGTTATTGGAGGAAGTGCTACTTTCAGTAAATTCAACGATGTCTGGTACAGTGAGGACGGGGTAAACTGGACAGCCGCCACAGAGGAAGCGGCTTTTGTTGTAAGATCTCGTCATACTTCCGTAACCTTCGATGATAAGTTATGGATTATTGGAGGCTCTGGAAATGATTTCGATAGCACATTTAACACATTAAACGATGTCTGGTACAGTGAGGATGGAGTGAGCTGGACAGCCGCCACACAGGAAGCGCGTTTTTTTCGAAGAGCTAATCATACTTCCGTAACGTTCGACGAAAAGCTATGGGTCATTGGAGGCTCTGGCAAGGACTTCGATAACACAATAAACGATGTCTGGTACAGTGAGGATGGGACCAACTGGACTCGGGCCACGAATACAGCGGCTTTTACAAAAAGATTCGGTCATACTTCCGCGGTCTTCGATGACAGGCTATGGGTCATTGGAGGGGAAGAAGAAAATGGAAATAACGAACTTAACGATGTCTGGGCCTTTGGTATCGAATAAAGATATGTTCCTTGGAACAATATAGCTATAGCGCCCCTTGTCTTCACAAGGGGCGCTTTTTTTGGACCCGAGCAATGCCATAGTGGAACATCCATACAAAAGGAAAAAGTACTTTTTGACAAACAGCCAAAATACCCGTCCATTACTTTTATACCAAAAAATAATATCCGGCATACCCTATACCGGACCAAATCCTTGTACCTATGAAACATAGAATACTTCTTTTATTGATTCCATACCTTTTTATCACCGCTTGTAGCAAGGACAATGATAATGATAGCGGCACCGACAAGAGCAGCGCCAAGGAAATGATATCCTTCACATTTCTGGAGAGCGACAACGACGAACTCAGCGAAGATGCAAAGGCCGTTCTCGACAAAGCGGAAAAAAAGGCCACCGTGACCCTGCCGTTCGGCACCGCAGTGACCTCGCTCAGGCCCGTTATCGAAATCTCACAGGGCGCGACCATAGACCCCACAGACAAAACGGACACGGACTTTAGCAACGACGTACAATATACCATTACCGCAGAGGACGGCAGTACCGCAGTCTATACGGTCAGTGTAGCGGTGAATGGCAATACAAGTCCAGAGAACTTTACATTGACGGCACCGGAAAGGGACGCCACGGGAATATCCATATTCCCCTCCTTTGTCTGGGAGGCCGCAACGGACCCCGATGGCGATACCCTTAGCTATAACCTGTACCTGGGAACGGAAGAGGACGCATTGGAACTGTACGCGGAGGACATCGGTGACACCACCTATGAACCGGGCGAGCGGTTGCTTACCTACCAGACCTATTATTGGCAGGTGGAGGCCCTGGATGGCAAGGGCGGTTCGACAAGGAGCAGTATCGCTGCCTTTACCGTTCAAGGACTGGACTTTGGGACAGAGGCGGTAACTACCGATGCCTCTTTTAGCCGGAGAAGGGATCATAGCACTGTAACGTTCGATGGCAAGCTGTGGATTATTGGAGGAAGGTTTGGTGTAAGGGACAGATTAAGCGATGTCTGGTACAGTGAGGACGGAGCGAGCTGGACACAGGCCACGGATGCAGCGCCCTTTGGTGAAAGACATGGTCATACTTCCGTAACCTTTGATGGCAAGCTATGGGTCATTGGAGGTTCTGATAGCAGTGGCAGATTAAACGATGTCTGGTACAGTGAGGACGGCGTGAACTGGACAGAGGCCACAGGGGCAGCGGCTTTTAGTGAAAGAGCCCTTCATACTTCCATAACGTTCGATGGCAAGCTATGGGTCATTGGAGGGCTTGGTGGAAATAGCCTCAACGACGTCTGGCACAGTGAGGATGGGGTGACTTGGACACAGGCCACGGATGCAGCAGCTTTTCGTGGAAGATACTCTCATACTTCCGTAGTGTTCGATGCTAAATTATGGGTCATTGGAGGGTTTGATGGAAATAGACTCAACGATGTCTGGCACAGTGAAGATGGAACGACCTGGACAGAGGCCAAAGGGACATCGCCTTTTGATGCAAGAAGTGGTCATACTTCCGTAACCTTTGATGACAAGTTATGGGTCATTGGAGGGCTTGGTATAGGAGGTGGCCGTTTAAATGATGTCTTATACAGTGAAGATGGGGCCACCTGGACAGAGGTCACGGATGCAGCGGCCTTTGTTGCAAGATTTGCTCATACTTCCATAACTTTCGATGACAGGTTATGGGTCATTGGAGGAGATGGTGGAATTGGCGGATTAAACGATGTCTGGGCCTTTGGCGCTGATTAAGTACCTGTAAAAGCTTCATTCTGGAAACAGAAAACCGGTAACAAAATTGAGTTTACTCAAAATTTCGTTACCGGTTTTTCCATGTACTCGTGACCACGGTAGGATTTTCTCGGAACATCCTTACAAAGCTCCGCTTTGAAAATAGTTCAAATAAAAAAACGCTCAAGCAAGCTTGGCGTTTTTTTATTTGAACTACTTATTCGTGACCACGGTAGGATTCAAACCTACGACCGCTGGAGCCGAAATCCAGTGCTCTATTCAGCTGAGCTACGTGGCCTTATAATACATCAAGAACTCAATTTAGCTTTTACAATATTGGAAATCGTCTTTCCATCAGCTTGTCCTGCCAATTCTTTGGAAACGATTCCCATTACTTTTCCCATATCCTGCATTCCAGAGGCACCAACACTATCAATGGTTTGAACGACTACCTTTTCTATTTCCGATTCGGTAAGCTGTTCTGGTAAAAACTTTTCAATAACGGCTACCTGCTCTAGCTCTGGAGCAGCCAAATCTTCCCTGCCTTGTTCCGTAAAAATAGCGGCACTATCTTTTCGTTGCTTGACCAACTTCTGTACTATTTTCACTTCATCCTCCTCAGTAAGCGCTCCTCCCCCGCCTTTATCGGTCTTTGCGAGCAGAATTGCAGATTTAATGGCCCGCAATGATTCCAATGCAACGGTATCCTTAGCTTTCATTGCGGCTTTCATTTCTGTCATTACTTGTTCCTGCAAACTCATGTTCTCTATATTTTGGGCTGCGAAGATAAAAAATAAACCCGAAAGTCTCTTAACTTCCGGGCTTAAGCTTTCCATTTAAAATGGGCTAAAATTTAAACACTACTAATCAACATTGTCGTGCAAAAAAGAGTTATTGGAGCGTAACTGCAAATCTTCGTTACTGTCCTCACTCAATGTTGTTCTCGATACTTTTTGTTCTTTCGGTGCATCGTTTAAATCAACACCCTGTCTTTTGTAAGCAGGTTGTTTTTCTATTTCGTCGATACTGTTCCTGTTATTCTGGAATTTATAGTTGAAACTTTTGAGTTTCTTTCTACGCTCATCGGCACGTTCTTTTAGCAAATCGTTGATAGAGCTATTGAAAGGATCAACAGTATTTTCAGTAGAATTTTCTCCACCAGTGGAAGCTTCTGGCGTTACGGTTTTCTTTTCAAAGGCCAATTCTTCCTCAACAACTTTGGCCTCTTTTGTTTTTACCGCGGATTGGGCACTGGTCAATTTAGTCTCCAGTTCCATGTATTCTTCTAAATTGTAACGTGTTTCACCCTCTTTATGCAAATCTGTGGCTGGGCTTACTTCTTCATATTCATTGACATTGACTTCGTTAATAGTATCGTCCAAATCAAATGTAATGGTATGCTCTTTCTCTTCTTCATTGGTATTAAGGGGCATATCAAAAGTCAAGGCAAATTGATCTTCGGCAGCTTTTGCGGAAACTACTTCGGGATCGATCACTTCAATATCTTGAAGTATTTTTTTGGTCTCTACGATAATAAAGTCCTCGTCGATATTCTCCGGAACAACTTCTTCATAAAAAACATTGAAATTTCTTATGTAACTCGTTGTTGGGATTAAATCAGTTTCCTTAACTGAAGCCTGTGGAGTTTGCTCTTCCACTTCCTCCATTTCCAACGTATGTTTTACAATTTTTGGTTCTTGTTCCACTACTGGCTTTTCAATTTCAACCCGTTTAATGGATGTAGTTTCCGGCGCAAGCTCTTGCTCTGCTGTTTGCTCATCTTCCAACGTGTAAAAGACCTTTTTCGTTTCCGTGTTTACGATATCGTCTTGCTGATCTATATTAAAACCGGTCGCGATTACGGTAACGGCAATAGCATCTCCTAGATCTTCATCCTCACCTACACCCATGATGATGTTAGCGCCATGGCCAGCTTCAATCTGAATGTAATCATTGATCTCTCCTATTTCATCAATGGTAATTTCCTGCGTACCCGAAACAATAAGCAGCAATACATTCTTGGCTCCATTGATCTTATTGTCGTTCAACAATGGCGAATCCAGTGCTTTCATAATGGCTTCTCCCGCTCTCGCCGAACCTGAAGCCGTAGATGAACCCATTATCGCCGTACCACTGTTTGAAAGTACGGTTTTTGCATCCCTGAGGTCAATATTTTGGGTATAGTGATGTGTAATGACCTCTGCAATACCTCTTGCAGCAGTTGCCAAGACTTCATCTGCTTTTGAGAAACCTGCTTTAAAACCAAGATTACCGTAAACGTCCCGTAGCTTGTTGTTGTTTATGACAATCAGTGAATCTACATTGGAACGTAATTTTTCTATACCTATTTGGGCTTGCTTGTTTCGCATGGCACCTTCAAATTGAAAGGGAATGGTAACGATGCCTACCGTTAGAACGTCCATTTCCCTAGCAATTTTTGCAATTACCGGAGCTGCACCTGTTCCGGTACCACCACCCATACCGGCAGTTATGAACACCATCTTTGTGGTATGCTCCATCATGGTCTTTAATTCTTCCATACTTTCCAAGGCGGCCTGTTCTCCAACTTCTGGATTTGCACCTGCTCCAAGTCCTTCGGTAAGTGATACGCCCAACTGAATTTTATTGGGAACAGGGCTGTTTTGCAAGGCTTGTGAATCCGTATTACAGATTACGAAATCCACTCCATTTATGCCGGCTTGGAACATGTGGTTGATAGCATTGCTACCTCCACCGCCAACACCTATTACTTTTATTACGTTGCTCTTGTTCTTGGGTAGGTCAAAAGCGATATTATCAAATTCGGTGCTCTTACTCATGATTCTTTTTGTTACTTATTAGGGTATGCTTTTTTGGGGGCTTTATTCTGCATTGTCCAAAAAGTCCTTCAACTTTTCCGACCATTTATCAAAAATGGATTTTCTGTCCTTGGTGGGCATGCTTGCCGATGTACTGACTGCATGCTCTTGTCCTACCAAAACTTGCTCTTCTTCTTGAATATCTTCCTGTAAAACGGCATCTAAAGATGTAGTCTCCAGTGCATTCATTAAAAGACCAACGGCAGTTGCGTACAATGGACTTGCAATCTCTTCATCTGAATCCCCGGCCAAATGTTCGTTAGGGTATCCAATGCGTGTATCCATTCCGGTGATGTATTCCACCAATTGCTTCAAATGTTTTAATTGGCTTCCACCTCCGGTAAGCACGATTCCGGCAATGAGTTTCTTCTTTTGCTCTTCGTGCCCATAGTTCTTGATTTCCACATAAACTTGCTCAACAATCTCCACAACTCTGGCATGTATGATTTTTGACAAGTTTTTTAATGTGATTTCCTTTGGTTCTCTTCCTCTTAGTCCAGGAATGGAAACAATCTCGTTATCCTTATTTTCTCCTGGCCAGGCCGAACCAAACTTTATTTTTAATAACTCCGCCTGCTTTTCGATGATGGAACAGCCTTCTTTAATGTCCTCCGTAATGACGTTACCTCCAAAAGGTATAACGGATGTATGACGAATAATCCCATCTTTAAAAATGGCCAAATCTGTGGTCCCACCACCTATATCGATCAATGCGACGCCTGCTTCTTTCTCTTCTTGGCTCAACACTGCTTCGGCAGATGCCAAAGGTTCCAAGGTGATGTTGGCAAGATCCAATCCAGCACTTTTGATACACCTGCCTATGTTTTTTATGGAAGATACTTGCCCGACCACAACATGAAAATTGGCTTCCAAACGACCTCCGTACATGCCTTTGGGCTCCTTGATTTCTGACTGCCCATCAACTCGGTATTCCTGTGGCAACACATGGATAATCTCCTCGCCCGGAAGCATAACCAATTTATAGACCTGGTTGCAGAGTTTTTCCAGATCATCATCGTTGATAACCTCTTCGGAATCTGGCCTGGTAATGTAATCGCTGTGCTGTAGGCTTCTTATGTGTTGTCCTGCGATTCCCACAACCACAGAACCAATTTTTAAGCCGGCATCCAACTCTGCTTGTTCCACCGCTTGTTGTATAGAGGAAATGGTTTGGGTAATGTTGTTGACCACACCACGGTGCACTCCCAAACTCTTGGATTTTCCCGTACCTAGAATCTCTATTTTTCCATATTCATTTTCTTTACCGATAATCGCAACGATCTTGGTAGTTCCAATGTCCAATCCAACTGAATAATTACCTTGTTCCATATATTATATTTTGGTGCAAACCACTTGATTGTCAAATTCTAAACTTACTATTGCATAGTTTTCCAAAGAATTGTCCTTGGTAGCTTTTGCATAAAACGCCATAAAATTTTTAAACTTCTCGTTTAGGTTATCAACTCCTCCCAGATTCACCACAAAATTTTCCAAGCGAAATCTAAGTTGATATTTTCCTTCTTCTTCAATATGTATTCCAATGACATTTTTCCTGAGAAAATCGTCATTGTTGATGTAATTTAAAATCGTGTAAGCATCTTCAAGACTGTCACCGGTTATTTTACCGGTAATAATCGGAACCCTGGCCGAATGGTTTTTGGACAACGGCATACGTTCTCCCAAATCATCCAAATAAAATTTAGAAGCACCTTCTACTCTACCAATTGGCTTACGCTGAACAATCTTGGATATAAGTTCTCCATTTACAGTAAGATAGACCTGGGCGTTTTTAACCATATCGTTGGACAGAATGACTTCCTCTATGGTATTCAAAACTAATTCTTCTTTTGCCCTATTTTTTATCGGCCCATATTTTTGTATTAACAATTTATTAACTGCGGTCTCCGTAATGTATAAGCTGTTCTCTCCCAAAAAGTTGATAGCAATATCGTTCACCTTCTTATTCTTGCTCCGATAATCGGCAAAACCATATAGGCCCATTATCGCAACAGACAAAAACGATAGTTTTATGTAATTCCAATTAACTCGCATATGCCAATTCTTTTTTAATTTTTGGCACTTCCAACCCAATGTCTCCCGCACCCATGGTCACCAAAATTTTTGTTTTACTCTTTTTTATTTCACGTATCAAATCTGATTTGGGAATCAATTTCTTCTTTGGATTATCGATTTTATCCAACAACCAATCTGAGGTAATTCCTTTTAAAGGTTCTTCTCGGGCAGGATAAATATCCAACAGCAAGATGGCATCGAATTGAGATAGACTGTATGCAAAGTCTTCAGCAAAGTCCTTTGTCCTGGAAAACAAATGAGGTTGAAAAACCGCTGTTATTTTTTCATTGGGATGCATTTCCCGTATTGCCTGATGAACTGCATCTATTTCCGTAGGATGGTGTGCATAATCATCTATAAAAACAAAATCCTTTTCCTTGATTTGGTAGGAAAACCTACGTTGCACTCCTTTAAAAGTACCCAAAGCTTCAGCTAGACTCTTTGCAGAGCAATCCGCCCGCTCCGCCATTGCAAAAGCAGCCAATGCGTTGAGCAGATTATGCCTACCGGGTTTGTTAAAACGAACGTGCTTCAAGACTTCGATTGGAGTACTTAAATCGAACACATAACTACCTTGTTCAATCGAAATATTTTCAATACAGAAATCAGAGCCGTCTTCTATCCCAAAAGTAATTCCTTCAAGAGGTAAACCACGCTTCACAAACAAAACGCCTTCCGGCTTGATTTTCTTTGTAAAATCCTTGAACGATTTTTGCAATTCCTCACCAGTTCCATAAATATCAAGGTGGTCGGCATCCATAGAGGTAATGCTTGCAATATTAGGGGATAGCTGTAAAAACGAACGGTCAAACTCATCAGCCTCAACTACTGAATACTCCGTTCCTTGTAGCACAAAATTACTGTTGAAATCTTCAGAGATTCCACCTAAGAACGCTGTGAACGGAACTTCACATTCTTGGAGCAAATGTGCCAGAATACACGTGGTCGTAGTTTTCCCATGTGTTCCTGCTACGGCGAAACAAAATGTATCTTTTGTAATGATGCCCAATACCTCAGAACGTTTTTTAATTTCAAATCCATTCGTTTGAAAATAGTTCAACTCCGTATGTGTTGAAGGTACCGCTGGAGTGTACACCACCAACGTATTTTCTCTGTTTTTGAAATTTTCTGAAATTAAACGTATCGAATCTTCAAAGTGTACTGCAATCCCATTCTCGACAAGCTCATCTGTAATTGGGGAGTTTGTTCTATCGTAGCCAGAAACTTCTTTGCCCACATATTTAAAATAGCGCGCCAAAGCGGACATACCTATACCACCGATACCTATAAAATAGACGCTATGGATGTCCTTCAGTTTCATTGCAATAATTTTTCAATTTCATCGGCTATGTGCTTGGTTGCCTTTGGCATAGCCAATTTTTTAATATTTGCGCTCAACGCTTTCTGTGTTGTATCAGCATTCATAAGTTCGGCGAACGTCTTTTCAAATGCTGAATCCAACTCATTTTCCTTTAGCATTAATGCCGCTTTTTCAGCTACCAACGCTTCCGCATTTTTTGTTTGGTGGTCTTCTGCAACATTGGGCGATGGGATAAAAATCACCGGTTTACCTACCAAACACAACTCAGATACAGAACCAGCACCTGCCCTTGAAATAATTACATCGGCAGCGGCATATGCGAAATCCATTCGGTTCACAAACGCGAGCACCTTCACGGAATCTGAATTATACTTTTTGTATTCTTCAAAGTAGAGCTTGCCACATTGCCATATCACCTGAACTTTTTGTTCTTTAAAAAATTCCAGCTCTTTTTCAATCAATTGGTTTACTCTTCTTGCGCCGAGGCTTCCCCCTATGACCAATACGATTTTATCCTGTGGATTTAAATCAAAAAAACGGATTGCTTCTTCTTTATCGACCTTTAAATCCACTAAATCTGAACGCACGGGATTACCTGTTTTGACAACTTTCTCCTTTGGGAAGAATTTTTCCATTCCATCATAGGCAACACAAATGCTTTTGGCTTTGCTCGCCAGAAGTTTATTGGTAATGCCCGCAAAAGAATTTTGTTCTTGAAGCACATAAGGCACATTGGAACTTGCAGCAACTTTCAATAATGGTCCACTGGCAAAGCCTCCCGTACCAATGGCTACGTTAGGTTTAAATTGTTTCAATATTTTGCGTGCTCTCAACAAACTACTTATCAGTTTAAATGGAAACATCAAATTCCTTAATGTCAGTTTCCTTTGTAATCCACTTATCCACAAGCCTTTTATTTTATATCCCGCTTGCGGTACTTTTTCCATTTCCATTTTATCCTTTGCCCCAACGAACAAAAACTCGGCATTCGGATGCCGTTTTTTCAGTTCGTTGGCAATTGCAATGGCAGGATAAATATGTCCTCCTGTACCACCCCCGGAAAGTATGAATCTATAATTGGCCACTCAATACTTCTAAAGGATTACTTTCATCTATGTCATAGGATTCCTCCTCTAAATTCTCTTTCTTATTGCTGGCACTTAGTATAATTCCAATGGCCATGCAGGTCATCCAAATAGACGTCCCCCCCATACTGATCAACGGCAAGGGCTGACCCGTAACAGGGAACAACTGCACCACTACCGCCATATTTATAAAAGCCTGAAAAACGATGGGAAGCCCTACTCCAATCACCAATAATTTTGAAAAAATAGTTTTTGCCGAATTGGCAACAACCACAATACGGAACAGTAACAGTAGATAGAAAAACAACAAAGCGCCACCACCCAACAAACCATACTCTTCTATAATAATCGCAAAGATGAAATCTGATGTACTTTGTGATAGCATGTTCTTGATTACGCTTTTGCCCGCTCCCTTCCCTACGATTCCACCTTCAGCAATGGCTATTTTTGCCAATGTTAGTTGATGCAAATCATCTTTTCCAGCTTTTTCCGGACTCCAAAACGTTTCTATTCTAGATTTCCATGTTCCCGCTCTTGACGGCAATACTTCCGGTGTTTTAAACAATACAAAAAGAAACATCCCGGATAGTACAATTCCCGTTGCAACCATTGCGAACAAATACTTTAATGGATATCCGCCCAAAAAGCAAATAACCAAGACCAAAAAACATACTATAGCTGCTGTAGAAAAGTTTTCCGGTAAAATGAGTAGAACAACCAAAGCGGTGGGTAGCCACAGTGGTAATATGCTTTCTTTAAACGTGATAGCGACATCTTTGATCTTCGTCAAATAGCGTGCAATCCATATCATTAAAACAACAGATGCCAAAGTCGACGTTTGAAAATTGACGCCCACAAACGGAATCTTGATCCATCTGTTCGCGGTGACCCCTCCTATTCTGGTCTCTACCGTAAGCGTGTATGCCAAAAGAATCAACACTATGGGCAATGCTATAATCGAAAGTCCCTTAAAATAATGCGTGGGAATACGATGAACGGCATAGATAATCCCAAACCCCAAAAACAATAGTACCGCATGCTTGACCAGATGTCCAAAGGTGGTACCATCATCGTTCACATATACGAGGTTTGTGCTTGCGCTGTACACCGGTAAAAATGAGAAAAGCGCCAAAAGGGCCACTACGCCCCAAATAGCTTTGTCACCTTTCAAATTTTTAAACAATGCCAACATTCTTACAGATTTTTTACAGCTCTTTTAAATTGATTTCCCCTATCCTCATAGTTTTCAAAAAGATCAAAACTTGCACATGCAGGGGACAGTAAAACCGAATCGCCCCGTTCTGAAATTTTATAAGCGACTTTTACTGCTTCTTCCATAGAGTAGGTTTCCACCATTAATTCTATCACATTACCAAAAACTTCTTTGAGCTTGGAGTTATCCATACCCAGACAGACAATGGCTTTCACTTTTTCACGTACCATGGGCATTAATTCTTTGTAATCATTGCCCTTATCCACACCACCTACTATCCAGACTATAGGTTTTTTAATCCCATCCAAAGCGTAATAGGTTGCATTTACATTGGTAGCCTTGGAATCGTTGATGTATTCCACATGGTTTATTTTAAGTACTTTTTCCAATCTGTGCGGAACTCCCTGGAACGTTTGGATACTCTGGCGAATGGTCTCCTTCCTTACATTGACCAACATAGCTGCTAAACTTGCTGCCATGGTATTCTTTACATTATGCTGGCCTTCTAGGGCTAAGATATCTTTACTCATTTCCAAGGTTTTATTTTCAATGTTCATTTTTATTAAATCATTTTCGAGCCATGCTCCTTCATCTTGTTTATCCCTTAATGAAAAGGGTACTAATTTGGATTGAACCGGGTTTTTTTCCAACCACGCTGTAATTACAGGATCATCGGCATCGTAAATCAAGTAATCGTTGCCATCCTGATTCATTGCGATACGAAACTTTGAAGCGATATACTTTTCAAACTTGTAATCGTAGCGATCTAAATGATCAGGCGTTATGTTGGTGATCATAGCGATATGCGGCTTAAAGTCCATAATTCCGTCCAACTGAAAACTGCTTATTTCCAAAACATATTCATCATAATGCTGTTCGGCCACCATTTTGGCATAGCTATCACCAATATTCCCTGCCATGCCAACATTTAACCCTCCTTGTTCTAGCAAGTAATAAGTTAGCATTGTCGTTGTAGTCTTACCATTGCTCCCCGTAATACCGATAATCGTTGCATCTGTGTATTTTGATGCAAATTCGATTTCAGAAATAACTGGAATCCCATTGGCCACCAATTTCTGGACCAGTGCAACTTTATCCGGAATTCCGGGACTTTTCATCACTACGTCAGCATTTAAAATCTTAGCTTCGGTATGCTTTCCAGACTCCCATTCAATCTCAAAATGTTCAAGAACTTTTTTATACTTTTCTTTTATTTCCCCTTTGTCAGAGACAAAGACTTCAAATCCTTTTTTTTGGCCCAAAATGGCCGTACCAACACCACTTTCTCCACCACCAAGAACCACCAAACGATTCATTTACCTGACTTTTAGGGTCACGATACTTATAATGGCCAACATGATTCCTATAATCCAGAACCGGGTCACTATTTTACTTTCGTGATATAATTTTTTCTGATAATGATGATGTAATGGTGCCATTAGAAATATGCGTTTTCCTTCTCCATATTTCTTTTTTGTATGTTTAAAATATCCTACTTGAAGCATCACCGAAAGTGATTCTGCAAAGAAGATTCCACACAATAGCGGAATCAATAATTCCTTTCTCACAATAATTGCTATTACAGCGATAACCCCTCCAATAGTGAGACTCCCCGTATCTCCCATAAATACCTGTGCAGGATAGGCGTTGTACCATAAAAATCCCACCAAAGCTCCTACAAATGCAGCAATGAACACCAATAACTCCCCAACTCTGGGGATGTAAAAAATATCGAGATAATCCGAAAATTGAATATTACCGGAAACCAAGGCAAAAATTCCCAAGGTCAGTACGATTATGGCAGATGACCCTGCCGCAAGACCATCTATTCCATCAGTAAGATTGGCGCCGTTAGATACTGCGGTGACAATCAATATAACCACTGGAATAAAAATTAGCCAGGCATAGTCCTCAAGACCTTCGCCAGCCCAAGTAATCCATTCTGTATAATCCAGCTCGTTATTCTTAAAGAAAGGAACATTAGTACGCAAAGCCTTTGTTTCTTGTCCAAAAACCGTTTCCACCTTAAAGCTTTCCGTGATTCGGGTCGTGTCCTTTTCTTTTACAGTAACATCGGGATGAAAGTAAAGAACCGCTCCTACAATCAATCCCAAAACCACTTGACCTATTATTTTAAACCTTCCTTTTAGACCTTCTTTGTTTTTCTTGAAGATTTTTATGTAGTCATCAATGAATCCTATGATACCCATCCAAACTGTAGTAACAATAAGTAAAATGATATAGATGTTCATGATATCGGCAAACAACACCACTGGTAAAAGCGTTGACATGATAATGATCAAACCACCCATTGTAGGTGTTCCCGCTTTTTGCTGCTGTCCTTCAAGTCCGAGGTTACGGATACTTTCCCCTATCTGCTTTTTTTGCAAAAAAAGGATAATCCGCTTTCCATAGACCATGGCGATCAATAAAGAAAACAATACCGCCATCCCAGATCTAAACGTCTGAAATTGGAACAGTGATGCTCCTGGCAACTGATATTGATTTTCCAAATATTCGAACAAATAGTATAACATTCCTTTTACTAGATATAAGATTTGAGATATGAGAATTGGTCCGTTAAAAATGAGGAACTAGTCCTGCGGAATAGAATTTCCGAGAGCTGTTTCATCATTTTAACATTTAACTTCATTTTGATCTTTTTTTATTTTTCCAAGCTCATCAAAGCTTCTTTTACTTCTTTAAAATCATCGAAATCTACCCGTACACCGTTCGTTTCTTGATAGGTCTCATGTCCTTTTCCCGCAACTAGGATAATATCATTGGCCATAGCCAACTTACACGCAGCTTTTATGGCTTGCTTTCTGTTCTCTACGGACAGTACTTTTCTTGTGTTTTGTGCCTCTACGCCCTCCTCCATTTCTTCTATGATGACCGATGGAGATTCTGTACGTGGATTATCTGAGGTAAAAATGGCCTGATCGCTCATTTCTGACGCGATATGACCCATAACCGGACGCTTAGACTTATCTCTATCACCACCACACCCCACTACGGTGATGACTTTTTCATTTCCAGTCCTCAATGCATTGATAGTTACCAATACATTTTTAAGTGCATCCGGAGTATGGGCATAATCAACTATTGCCGTTATCTTTTCTTTGGATATAAAGTATTGAAATCTTCCGTCCACATTTTCGAGCTCACTGATAAGTTGAAGGATTTCAAGCTTTTCCAAGCCCAGAATATCCGCTGCTGCATAAATTGCAAGGAGATTGTAAGCGTTAAAGTCCCCAATCAGCTTGGACCATAGCTCATTATCATCAATCTTCAGCAACTGCCCATCAAACTGTTTTTCTAAAATCTGCGCCCTATAATCTGCATAGGACTTAAGTGCATAGGTATGTTTTTTGGCCTTGGTGTTCTGTAGCATCACCAATCCATTTTTATCGTCAATATTAGTTAGGGCAAAGGCTGTTTTTGGCAAATCGTCAAACAATTTTTTCTTTGTATCCCTATATTCTGCAAATGTTTTATGGTAATCCAAATGATCATGGGAAAGGTTTGTGAAGATTGCTCCTGCAAAGTGTAATCCTTCAGACCTTTTTTGATGGATACCATGGGAACTCACCTCCATAAAACAGTATTCCACTCCTTCCAAATTCATATTGGACAGGTGTTGGTTTATGGTAAGTACATCTGGAGTGGTATGGGTGGTTTTATATACTGTATCGTTCACCAAAACCTTGATGGTAGAAATCAAACCTACTTTAAAGCCTGCTTTTTTGAACAGATTATAAAGCAACGTGCTGACCGTTGTTTTACCATTGGTTCCTGTTATGCCCACCAATTTTAGGTTCTTGGAAGGGTTTTCATAATAATTGGCAGCAATATGAGCTAGCGCACTGTTGGTGTTCGGTACTTTTAAGTAGGTAATTCCGTTCACCAATAACTCGGGAAGTTCCTCGCATACGATAGCTTTAGCACCAAGTTCCACTGCTTTTTGAATGTATTTATGCCCATCTGTAATCAACCCACGAATTGCCACGAACACATCATCCATTTCAACCTTACGAGAGTCAAAATGAACATGGTTGACCATTACGTTTGTATCTCCGCTAACAGCAGAAAGGCTTACACCGTACAATATGTCTTTCAACAACTTCATGAAAGTTCCAGTACTATTTTTTTTACTTTATCAATGGCAGTTCCTTGGTCTATGGACTGCTTTTTCACTTTTCCATTTCCTTTTACTTCAACCTGTAACCCCAGGTTTTCCAATAATGAAACGGCATCCATACCGCTCATCCCTTTTACGTTGGGTATTTGTGCATGCTTTTTTTGCACCTGCGCATAATAACGTTCATAGCTTTGGTTCAATGTCTCATCATCAAAAGATTTTCCTTTCACTTCATTGATGATAGGGGAAGTGGCATAAATTTTTTGGGCCATGGATTTAAAAACAGGACCGGAAACATCGGCCCCATAATACCCAACACTCTTATCCGGTTCGTGAATTACTACAATACAGGAATATTTGGGGTTGTCCGCAGGAAAATATCCGGCAAAAGATGAGATATAGGCCAGTTTATCCGGGTCTTTTGCCACGTAATTTTTTTGTGTTGTTCCTGTTTTACCTGCCATGGAAAAACTCTTGGAATACATCCGATGCCCTGTTCCAAACTCCTTTTCTACAACATCCTTTAATAATTGTTGCGCTTTTTTAACGGTTTCTTTGGAGCAGATGGAGGAATTGAATATCTCTTTATCGAACTTTTTTATCACTTTGCTGCCTTCCCTAACAGATTTGATCAATCTTGGCTTTACCAATTCTCCATCGTTAGCAATAGCATTATAAAATGCCAATGTCTGTATAGGTGTTAGGGAAACTTCATAACCATGTGACATCCATCCTAAAGAAATTCCCGACCATCCCTTATCTCCAGGATATCTGATGACAGGGTCTCCTTCTCCAATTATAGGTAAATCCAGTTTTTTGTGAAGCCCCATATTCATAAGTCGGTTTACGAATTTTCCCGGTTTCTCTTTGTAGTTTTCATGGATCATTTTGGCAAATGCGGTATTTGAAGAAACCGCGAAAGCCTTGGACAACGGTATTTTACCATAACCGCCCCATTTTGTATCCCTTACAATTCTGTCATAGATTTTATACCTGCCCTTTTCCGTATCAATTACAGTATTTGTATCTATAACTTTGTCTTCCAGTGCGGCAACCATCGACATTAATTTGAAGGTAGAGCCTGGTTCATGGGATTCCCCAACGGCGTAATTGAGCTTTTCGTAATACGTTCCACTTGACGTTCTACCCAAGTTGGAAATGGCTTTTATCTCACCTGTTTCGGTCTCCATGACCACAACACATCCGTGGTCCGCCTTGTATTTTTCCAATTGCGCCAAAAGTTCATGATGGGCAATATCCTGAATGTTGATATCAATGGTTGAGACCACGTCCAATCCATCTTGCGGCTCAACAATATTGTCAAGACCTACAGGCTTCCATTGTCCTTTTGCTATTTTTTGCTTTAAACGTTTTCCTTCTTTTCCCCGCAGATATCGCTCACCAAAAGCACCGTCCAGACCCACCCTGGTGTAATAACCGTTTTCATCTACTTTTTCATATCCAATACTTCTAGCTGCCATTTTCCCTAAAGGATATTCACGCACTACACGATGCGTTTCAATAAAACCGCCTTTATAAGGACCTAACGAAAACAATGGAAACTGTTTTATGCGTACGTAATCCAAATAATCCACGTTACGGGCAACTAACTTATACCTATTGTTGTTCGCTCTTGCTTTTCTAAAAAGTTGTCTATAATAAGAGGATGGCCTGTCAAAAAGTTTACCTAGAGAATCTGAAAGTGCCGCAACATTATTCTGAAAGTTTTCTTCGGAAACCGTCTTGGCATCAAAGCGTATTTCATACTTTGGAACAGAAGCGGCGAGCAAACTCCCGTCATCAGAATATAGATTTCCCCTATTGGGCTCTATGGTGAACATTTTTTCTGTTTTGTTCAGGGCAAGCTCTTTATAATCTTCTCCCTTGATCATTTGAATGTCCACAAGCTTCACAATAACACAAATAGAGAAAACAACAAGACACCCCGTCACGAGGTATAGTCTGTTCATTATGTTTTTCTCCGTTATTGCCATTACTCTTCTGATTTCACCTTTATTTTTTGAGGGGGATTTTTTGAGGGCACAATTCCCTCATTGGCCACTATCTCTCTTAATGAGGATTCTAATTTTAATTGTTGTACAGTTGACCTGTGTTCAAAAAATTCACTCTTGAGTTTTCTGACCTCTTCGCTCAACGCTGCAATCTCATGCACTTTTTTATCGGCTCTGTGGCTACTGGAAATCATCATTGCAGCTAGAAAAGAAGCGAAAAACAAAAACATCCAATTCTTGGGAGCATCACCGCTCACTAAGAACTTTCCTTTCAATATGTCCAACAATCCTTTTTTCATTCCTTTGTTCTTTTCAATAATCTATATCCGCTCCGCAATACGGAGTTTTGCACTTCTCGCCCTATTATTTTTGGCTACCTCATCTGCCGATGGAACAATTAACCCTGCTACTTTCTTTAGCGGCACATCAATATTTCCGTAAAAATCTTTCTCTGCCTCACCTTCAAACTTTCCAGCTCTTATGAATCGCTTCACCAATCTATCTTCCAAGGAATGGTAACTGATCAAACTCAATCTTCCACCTTTATCCAAAACTTCTGGTGTTTGTAACAAAAATGCTTTCAGTACTTCTATTTCTTGATTTACCTCAATCCTGATAGCCTGATATATTTGGGCTAAAATTTTGTTTTCTTTCATCTTTGGCAAAAAACGCCGCAATACCACTTTCAATTCATCGGTGGTCTTTATGGGGGTTTCTAGCCTAGTGTCAATAATCGTCTTTGCCATGGCATTTGCATTCCGCAATTCACCATATTGAAACAAAACTGATGCTAAATTTTCTTGGGAGTATGTATTCACCACTTTAAACGCGGACAACTCATTGGTTCGGTTCATTCGCATATCCAAATCCGCATTGAAACGGATAGAGAAACCACGTTCTGCTTCATCAAACTGGTGGGAAGAAACTCCAAAATCTGCCAAGATTCCATCAACTTTCCGAATGCCATAGAACTTTAAAAATTGTTTGAGAAACTGAAAATTCTGATGAATCAATTGAAACCTTTCATCTTCAATTGTGTTGGCCAACGCATCTTCATCTTGGTCAAATGCGAACAGCTTACCATCTTTTCCCAGTCTTTTCAATATCTCTTTGGAGTGCCCTCCACCGCCAAAGGTGACATCTACATAAACTCCATTTTCTTTTATGTTCAATCCGTCTACCGACTCTTTGAGCAATACCGGATTGTGATATGAGCTAGTCATCATCAGCAAAAATCTCTTCTGCCAAATCCGCATAGTCTTTTTCACTATCCGCCAAGACAGCCTCGTACTTGTCCTTGTTCCAAATTTCTATTTTATCAAAAACAGCATTTAGCACTACTTCTTTCCCAATCTCTGCATATTCCACAAGGTTTTTCGGTATCTGCAACCTCCCCGTATCACTATCTATACTTACTTCTTTCATCCCTGCAACAAAGTTTCTCACAAAGGCATCGTACTTTCTATTGATCTTACTTTTCTTAAGCACTTTTTGCATTAAAACATCAAACTCATTTTTTGGATAGAGTTCTAAGCACTGCTGAAAAACAGACCGCTTGATTACAAAACCTTCGTTCATTACGGGCAACAGCTGATTTTTCAAAGAGATGGGCAATATCACCCTTCCTTTGGCATCAGCTTTACAGTCATGTTGTCCTATAATATGTGTCACTAGAAATCAATTGGTTAGTAACTATAACTCAAATATATAGATTTTATTTCCACATTTCTCCACTTAAAAACACATTTGTTGATAAATTCTCCACTTTTGACTTGAAAAGTAAGTTTTTACCTTAAAAAATAGCCCAACTGCTCTTTTGGGTAGCGCAGCCAACTTTTGCAGACTTCATAAAATCCTGATTTTTTGACGAAACAAACCTAAAATCCGTGTGGTATGAATTGCCTATATTTGCCCCTCTTAGTACCAACTAACATTTAGATGGAAGAGCAAATAATTAAAGAGGGCAAATACCGATATATTGAAATAGGTGAAGGCACGCCCATGATAATATTACATGGTCTTATGGGGGGGTTGAGCAATTTCCAAGGCGTCTCTGAATACTTTCCATCCAAAGGGTACAAAGTCTTAATACCCGAGCTTCCGATTTACGATATGCCCATGCTAAAGACTACGGTAAAGAATTTTGCGAAATTTCTTGAGGGCTTTATTGAGTTTAAAGGATTGAAAGATGTAATTCTTCTCGGAAATTCTTTGGGCGGTCATATTGGCCTTTTACATACCAAAATGTTCCCAAATATGGTGAAGGCTTTGGTAATTACCGGAAGTTCAGGTCTTTATGAAAGTGCTATGGGTGATGGATATCCCAGAAGAGGCGATTATGAATTCATTAAAAAGAAAGCGCAGGACGTTTTCTATGACCCAGCTGTGGCAACAAAAGAGATTGTGGACGAAGTGTACGCTACCGTAAACGATCGTATGAAACTGGTGAAGACCCTTGCCATAGCCAAGAGCGCCATTAGACATAACATGTCCAAAGATTTACCCAAAATGCATACACCAGTATGTATAATCTGGGGCGAGAATGATACCGTAACCCCACCAGATGTAGCTAAAGAATTCCACGAATTATTACCAGATTCTGATTTATTCTGGATGAAAAAATGCGGTCATGCCCCTATGATGGAACATCCAGAGGATTTTAATAAAATTCTGGAAGCCTGGCTTGAGAAAAGGGAATTCTGATTGTAGATACGAGATATTAGATTTGAGATTTCAGTTCTCAAAAATTTCCCCTAAGCCATATAGATTACCAATAGTTGACCATTATTTAATTTAAAATCTTGAAATCCCGAGTTGACGCTTACCATATTTTAGTCGTCACTTTTTTACTTAAACCTGATATTTTTGTAGTGAAGTCTTTTGATATTAATCACAACTAGCAAAAACTCTAACATCTCAAATCTAACTTCTAAGCTCTTGTAACAATGAAAATATCTTCCGCCGAATTTGTAATGAGCAATTCCAATGTTGCAAAATGCCCAAATGAGCCATTGCCAGAATATGCCTTTATAGGCCGTTCCAATGTTGGAAAATCTTCTTTGATCAACATGTTAATGGAGCGTAAAAGTTTAGCAAAAACCTCTGGAAGACCTGGAAAGACACAACTCATAAATCACTTTAAAATAAATGGCAATTGGTTTTTGGTGGATTTACCGGGGTACGGGTATGCACGAGTGTCTAAAAAAGACAAAAAGGTTTTCCAGAAATACATCACCGAATATTTTGAAAAACGAAAACAGTTGGTTTGTGGTTTTGTATTGGTTGATATTAGACATGATCCCCAACCTGTAGACTTAGAATTTATGGAGTGGTTGGGCACACACCAAATTCCTTTTGCTATAATTTTTACTAAAGCAGATAAATTGAAGCCCAATACAATCGAAAAACAGACCAAGACCTACCTTCAAAAGTTATTGGACGGTCTTTGGGAAGAGGCCCCATCATATTTTGTAACATCTTCCACAAATCGCACAGGTAGAGAGGAATTGTTGGAGTATATAGACGACATCAATCAGCAATTTTTTAAAGCAACTTCAAAATAATTGTCCGCAATTAAAATTAGAAAAAATCAGGAATTTCGCTCTTTTAAAATTCGAATAAGGCCGTGAGCAGTTTTTAAGGTATTGAGTTCTTCTGCGGAAATTAGCACTTCAAGTCCATTTTGACCTTCAATCAAGACAATGGGAAAGGTAAATTTATACCCAAATTTAGAGGCGTACTTTTTAGTGAACTCATCTTTGTGCAAAAACACCATATTTTGCTGACTGTTCTGTCTAAATTTCTTCCATGTTCGGTTTTCCGAGACAACCCCATAGGTAATATCACATAATTTACAATCGTAGGTAGAGGGTTTAAAGACTTTGTGCATACTGTCCAAGATAGCATTGCGTGCCCCAGAATCAGAATTATAGATAAAAATGATTGTCGACGAAGATTTCTTTTTCATAGTGTCACAAAAATACTTTTGTTTTGTCATTATTCAATAAAATAGCTTTTGCAAACAACTAAATGATACTATAGATGAAGCCAATATCTTTATATATATCTATTCTTATTTTGCTGAATTGTTACGGCTCTGGCTTTGGGCAGTCCAAAGAAACCGTCCAATTTTCCAAGGAACTAAAAGAACTGCAAACGTACTTTCATATTCCCGGAATTGCTGTACTGGTAGAAAAAGATGGTGAAACCGTATATGAAGATTATCTTGGTTATGCCAATATTGAGAATAAAACCAAGGTAGATTCCACGACACTTTTCCCCATCGCCTCGTTGACCAAGATTTTTTCGGGAGTTCTGGTCTTTAAACTTGTTGAAGAGGGTAGATTATCTTTAAACGACCCTGTCAATAATTATCTCAACAAGAGATCATTCAACGACTCAATTCAGATAAAACATATCCTATCCCATACATCCCAAGGGAAAATAGGGAAGAACTTTTACTATAGTTATCGTTTTGGGGCACTCACCCCTGTTATCGAAAAAGCATCGGGCCAATCCTTCCAAGAATTTATGAGTTCCCAGATTTTCAACCCACTTGGTCTCAAAAACACTTCTCTTTTAAAGGATTCTCTTCAAATTGCACAGCACAAACTGGAAATTGCAACTCCTTATATTTTTGATGGCAATATTAAGCCGGGCTTTATTGATTTCGGTTATTCAACTTCAGCAGGAATTGTTTCCAATCTGAAGGATTTATTGATTTTCAGTAACGCTTTGGACAATAATCTTCTGATTTCTGAAGCTTCGAAGAAAACCATGTTCTCGACTCCTAATAAGCATCTACCCTATGGACACGGTATATTCAGTCAAGAGTTTGATGGAAGAAAAATACTTTGGGGCTACGGTCAGTATGATTGCTATTCCAGTTTACTTTTAAAAATTCCCGAGGAAAATCTGACCTTGATCTTACTTGCAAACAATAACTTAATAAGCGACCCTGCTCGATTGATATATGGGGACATAGGCACCTCATTATTTGCTTTGTCGTTTTTAAAGAACTATAGTTATGGACTAACACAAATACCATTATTGGAAGAGACCGAAACTCTTTATAAGAGTGATTTTATAGACTCTTTCTTTATACGGAAAAAATTTATGGCACAAGCGCTGTCCGAATCGTTCCTGTCTCGTTTTGATACTGTGCACATAAACAGTAGCGCACGCTTTTTGGAAAAAGTTTTTGAAAAATTTCCAGATTATCTACAGTATTCCGATTTGAATCTTCTCCATAACCTAAGCTTCCTTAAGGATGTATCATTCTATAAGGAAATGGGAGATTTTACCATGTTCGATGATAAAATAATTGCAATTTCGAACAAGCTATTGACACAAGATAAAAATAACCCGTATGCCAATATGTACTTAGCTACCTTTTATGATAGAAAAGGAAATATATCAAAAGCCAGATATCATTTTGAAGCCATTGCCAATGCAAAAAACTTTTCTCCATTTTGGTACACGGCCGAAGCCAATACATGGTTGAAAGAACACAAATGATATTGATGGACTTCAACAACTAAACTCAGCCGTACTATTAAAAACTACATCGTCTTATTCATTAATAGCCTTAGTTTGTATATTACGCTCGATAAAGAGAATAAGAAATGACCAACGAAACCGGACAATTCACACCAAGAGGCTTCATTAAAACACTAACCATTTTGCATTTGGCATTAATAGCAGGGCCAATTGCATTTGCATGCTTTGCTTACTTTCAAATACAAGATGTAGTAATTGATTTCACCAATACGGATGATTCTTTTCTTCTGATTATTCCCATTTTCGCAATAGGCGCAATTTCCATGGGAAACCTTGTTTATAAAAAACTTACTGCAGAAATTTCAAAAATAGCTGGACTTAAACAAAAACTAATGCGTTTTCAGACAGCATCGCTAATCAAGTTTGCATCAATAGAAGCACCCGCGCTTTTTTCGGTTGTTGTCTTCTATATGACGGGAAACATGGCTTTCTTATTGATAGCTGTTGTTTTAATCTTCTATTTTTTTACGCTAAGACCTACCAAAGTCAAAATTGAAAATTCATTAGCATTAAGGGGCGAGGAAAAAAGTCAATTCAATAAACTCGACCATCCCATTTCTTAGAGAACTTTATTTCAACTCTAGCTTTTCAGCAAAATAATCACAAAAATCTTTCATTGTTGCGGTCATCTTTTCATCTTGGGTAGCCTTCATGAAAGTATCGGCCATGGTAACCAAAGTTTGGTGGAAAAAGATTTTCATTTCATCGACCGGCATATCTTTGGTCCACAAATCTATCTTAAGGGATTCCTTGTTTTTACTGTCCCATACCGATAGCATCATTGCCTTTGCTTCTTCATTTTCTATCCCCCCGTCTTGGGCAGACCAGTTCAATTCTTCCGGTACTCTGTTTTCGTCAAGTCCTACAACTAATTTAATTTCTGATGTATGTTCTACTGCCATCTACTTTCTAGGTTTGTAATTTGATTTTTTAAAAATTTCATCTGGGTCCAGCTTTAAAAGTTGCGCTAAGCTTTTAGTATTCTTGTCCATAAAGGCACGTACAATCTGCCACCCTATGTATCTACCCAACCTTCCTGGAGATTCGCTATCCAATTCCAATTGAAATTTGGAAAATGGGGCCGGGTCTAAAAATTGTCTATCCAACTTAGCATCGGTACTATAAAGCAATTCACGCTCTACAAAATACCGCCAGATTTGTTCTTCGTTGGCCTTGGCCCATTGCATCTCATCTGTGGTATAGCCTATTTTTTGGGCATCAGAAATATTGGGAAGCAATTTGTCCTTAATATATAGTTCCTTACCATAATAAACCATTCTGGACAAGAAACTTCTATTTCTAGGATATTGCACTACTTTTTTGGAGAACGCACTAGCTATATCAGAAGTCAAGTATTGTTTGTCCAATCCAGCGGCAATATACTTTTGTATGCTTTTATAAAAATGATGGTCTTTTCCCAAGTAATTATCCAACCCCAATAACAACAATGTGTCCGTAAGAATTACTCTATTGTTATAACCAACATCCGAAGTAACCGTTACAACATTGGGTATCTCAAACTTTGGAAAATAATATTTAATATGTTGAAATAAAGACTCAAGGTCATCTGCTTCTTGTTCAAAATCTCCAAAAGCCTTATGCACTTCGTCTGATAGTTCCGTCTGTATGGTGTCTGATAATTTGGCAATCCATAAACTATCCGGAAACTGTTCGGGAAACAGGTAGGGATACTGTAATTTTAATCTGGGAATATCTTCTGGGCCGGCATTAGCAAACTCTCTATCGAATCTATTTACTTTTAAGTCAATAGCAATCTTAGAAATCTCTTCTGCTGTTTTATTTGTCTCTCCACAAGAGAAAAATGTTAGGATTATAAAGAAAAAAGAACAAGTAAATGCTGATAATCCAAAGTATTTTAACAACCTCTTCATTTTTAATACCGTAGCGTTTAAATTTACAGGGCACAAAGGTAATTTATACAATCTAAAAAAAATGCCATGAAAACTGAAAAGGTAATAACATATATTGTGGACTGGTTAAAGGACTACGCCACCAATGCAAATTGCAAGGGTTTTGTAATAGGTGTTTCCGGTGGGATAGATTCTGCGGTTACTTCTACACTTTGCGCCAAAACTGGACTGGAACTGCTTTGCCTGGAAATGCCCATACACCAAGGTGAAAAGCAAGTGACCCGGGCGGATAAACATATAGATTGGCTTATAGAAAATTTTCCCAGCGTTAAAAGACAACCCGTAAATCTCACTCCAGTGTTTGATGGTTTGGTCGCCGCCCTACCCAAAGTGGAAAATGAGGAAGAACGTTTTATGTCTTTGGCAAATACTCGTGCCAGATTACGTATGACAACATTATATTATTTTGCGGCACTGCGCGGTTACTTGGTTGCTGGAACTGGAAACAAGGTTGAAGATTTTGGTGTAGGATTTTATACCAAGTATGGCGACGGCGGAGTAGATTTGAGTCCTATTGCCGATTTACTAAAAACCGAGGTCTATGCTGTAGGAAATGTATTGGGAATCAATCAGGATATTATGGATGCAGCCCCAACAGATGGGCTCTGGGGCGATAGCAGGACAGATGAAGACCAGATAGGCGCTTCTTATCCAGAACTGGAATGGGCCATGGAAATGGACGAGCAGGGGAAAACAATTAAAGACTTTTCTGATAGGAAAAGAGAGGTCTTTGGTATATACAAAAAGTTGAATACCGCAAATAAACATAAGATGATTCCCATACCTATTTGTACCATACCAAGTGACTTAAAATGACCATTCAACGCAAAAAACCCAGTCTAAGACGAAAAAAAACCTAGAAATTCTAAGGTTTTAAGAAAAAAATCACAGTTTTACACTCTCAAATCATTAACTTGCCTCGTCGCGCCAAGTAAGTAATTAAGTACTAAACAAAGTAAAAATCAAATCAAATGATCAAAGTAATAATCGCTGACAATCATCCAATAGTTAGACTTGGCATTAAACAAGTCCTAGAAACCAGTTCAGATATTGAGGTTATTGCCGATGTTTCCGATACTTCGGAACTGTTTGAAACATTGGAGAAAGTCAGCCCAGATGTAGTAATCCTAGAGATGGATATTCCAGAAATAAATGGTATTGCTGCTCTTAGAAAACTAAAACAAGAATTTCCTAACGTTAAATCCTTAATGTTCAGTGGACAGTCAGAAGATGTGTATGCATTAAGCACCATACGTGCAGGAGCATTTGGTTACCTATCCAAAACAGCGGACATCGATTATCTAGTGTCAGCAGTAAAAAAAGTAGCTGAAGGCAGCATGTTCATAACCAACGAATTGGCGCAACGTCTAGCATTTGATGAAGGTACACAGAAGCCAAGAAGATTCTTCAGGAAATTATCCTCTAGAGAGGTTGAAGTGTTAAAACTTTTAGCGAGCGGAAAAAGAAACAAAGAAGTAGCCGAAGGTCTAAATTTGAATGAAAAGACCGTTAGTACGTACAAGGCGCGTTTAATGAAAAAATTGAACGTAGATAATCTGGTCGACTTATTACAACAAGCAAAAGCTTTGGAATTATATTAAATAACCAACGCAAACTGAAGAAAATCCCGAGCATTTAGTTGTTTGGGATTTTTTTATGATAGGACACGATTCAATTTGGCATTCAACAATTTGTTCAACTGCAAGTAGTTCACAATTTCTTCGAGGACTTCAGAATTATCCTCTATACTTCCTTCGGTGCGTTCTTGTAGTTTCTGAATTCTGTTTTTTATCAAATAGCAACGAAGCGTAAGAATGGTCTCTCCTACCAATTGTGCAACACCTTGCCCTTTACCTTTGGGATAGATATCTTTTCGTGCCCAATCATCCAGTTTATACTTTTCCTCTTCCATTAAAATCGAGGAAACCTCGCTTACCATTTCTTGGTCCAGACTAGACAAAAAGGTGTTTACAGTAAACTCTTCTGTCTCATTTAAATTCTCAATGAGTCTATAATAAATACTTCTGAACTGTTCGTTCGTTAGTTCAATCTCGTCTTCTTGAAGATCTAAATACACCTTTTCATAAACTTTGGCCTCCGTAATCTCGGGTTCCAATACCAAGTCTCCTTTTTCATTCTCTTTAAGTACCAAATCTTCAAACTCTTGTTGCTGACTTCCATAAAGAAGAAGCATTTCAATGATTTTTCGTTCCAGTTCATATTGAACGTCCACTCGCTCTACGACTTGGTCATTTTTTACGACTTCAAAGGCCTTTTGCTCTTGTTTTAGTTTTTTGTTGGCATCGGCAACTCCTTTTTTATCAATTTGAGCGAGTGTATTGTACAGTACATCTTCAGAAATCTGCATTATTTTAGCACATTCTTGAATGTAGATTTCTTTTTTTATTTGGTCTGGTATCTTGCTGATGCTATTTACAATATCCCTGACGGTATCAGCACGTTTTATTGGGTCATTAGCAGCTTCTTCTGCCAATAGCGAGGTTTTGAACTGGATAAAATCCTTTGCGTTCTCTTCCAGATAAAGTACCAAGTCCTCATACGTATTGTTTTTGGCAAAACTATCAGGGTCTTCGCCTTCCGGAAAGGTACAGACCTTTACGTTCATCCCCTGTTCCAGAATTAAGTCAATTCCCCTAAGTGAAGCACGCAAACCAGCTGCATCACCATCAAAAAGTACTGTAATATTTTTAGTAAGCCTGTTTATCAACCTAATCTGTTCTGGTGTCAATGCCGTACCACTAGAAGCCACTACGTTTTCGACCCCACGTTGGTACAACTGTATGACATCCGTATATCCCTCAACAAGAAAGCAGTTGTCTTCTTTGGCAATAGCCTGTTTGGCAAAGTAGATACCATAAAGCACTTTGCTCTTGTGATAGATATCGCTCTCTGGAGAGTTTAAATATTTAGCTGCTTTTTTATCATTGGTCAGAATTCGTCCGCCAAAGCCCAATACTCGTCCACTCATGGAATGTATGGGAAACAGTACACGTCCTTTAAAACGGTCGAACTTTCTGGATTCACCACCTGTTTGTTCTTTAACAATGGTCAGACCCGTCTTTTCCAAAAACTCCAGCTGATATCCTTTATCCAATGCTGTTTTGGTAAATGCATCCCATTCATCCAAACCATATCCCAGACCAAATTTCTTTATGGTTTCATCTGTAAATCCCCGTTCTTTAAAATAGGTCAGTCCAATTGCTTTGCCTGGTTGAGATTCCCAAAGGGTTTCCGAGAAATATTTTTGGGCATATTCAGAAACCAGATACATACTTTCCCTTTCATTGGCTTGCTCTTTCTGCTCATTGGTCTGCTCGGTCTCCTCAATTTCTATATTGTACTTTTTGGCGAGATACTTTATTGCTTCGGGGTAGGTAAAGTGTTCGTGTTCCATTAAAAAGGCCACCACATTACCGCCTTTCCCACTGCTGAAGTCCTTCCAAATCTGTTTAACGGGAGATACCATAAAACTTGGGGTTCGTTCATCGGAAAAAGGACTCAATCCCTTAAAGTTGGAGCCCGCTTTCTTTAATTGTACAAAATCCCCGATCACCTCCTCTAAACGAGCAGTTTCATATACTTGATCTATGGTGGACTTGGAAATCAATGCTTGAAATTAATTAGCCAGTAAAGGTAGCGAAAAAACAAAATTCTAACTCAAAAGCATCATCCGTCAACTGAAAAGGGGCATCCATCAAAACAACTCCTTGGATTTGAATGGATTGAACTACCTTTTTCATGAAAATTGGAGTCCAGAAACCAAAAAACGGGGCGGAACCGAAAAGCCATATGAGTAGGACAACCAACCAAATACACAGATATGAAATGGTATCTAAAAGTACTGAAACAATATGCAGATTTTAAAGGAAGAGCAAGAAGAAAGGAATATTGGATGTTTACCCTGTTCAATATAATTTTTGGCGGAATAGCCATGGCTTTGGATAATGTAACCGGTCTGGCAAAAATGGGAATTGGTCCAATCTATGGCCTATATGCCCTTGCCATGCTTATACCCAGCATTGCCGTTATCGTAAGACGCATGCATGATATTGGAAAAAAAGGATCTATGCTCTTCGTGGCGTTGATTCCCGCAATTGGATCGCTTTGGTTGCTTATCCTTTTGGTAAAGGATGGTGAGCCCACTGAAAACGATTATGGGATCAATCCTAAACTGGCAACTGCTTAATTGATTCATGCATCAACCTCTCTCCCTCCTTTTGCAACACAACCCTAAAACATCAGGAAATGGAATGGTATTTACAAGTTCTAAAAAACTACGCCAATTTTAAAGGTAGGGCCCGTAGGGCAGAATATTGGATGTTTACTTTGTTCTGCTTGTTCTTCAGCCTGTTTGCAATTGCATTGGACAACGTTTTTGAGATTACCATTGCAAATATCGGTTTTGGCCCACTTTATACAGTATATGCCCTAGTGGTTTTTCTCCCTGCCCTTTCAGCCACGGTAAGGCGTTTACATGATGTTGGCAAAAGTGGTTGGACCCTTCTAATCCTATTTATTCCTATTGTTGGGGTACTTTGGGTTTTTATCCAGCTTATCGAAAACGGCACTATGGAAGAAAATCAATATGGTCCATGTCCTAAAAAAGATGTTTAAACCATCAAATACTTTCTAGTGCCCAAATAATTTGGAAAAGTAGTAGTTTCATTTAAAAATAAGATAATACCCTTCTTCGGAACCAGACTGGTAAAAAAAGTAAATACCTAATGGGAGTAAGCTGCCCACATTGTAGCCAATACAGAACCGTGACTTCTGTTTTCCAAACAACTACTTCCATTTGTTCTGGGTCTTCCTATTAAACTAGGCGCTAACGGTTTTGCCGAATGTTCCTATTGTAAAAGAGGATTTTATAAAGAAGTGTTTACCCCTGAAATGGAAAGGGCATTATCATGATTTGGTAAGATCAATAAGAGCACAGCCATGATACATAGTATTCTCGACTGCGCTCGAACTGATATTTTGGCTAGAGGTCGAACCGAAGGCCCAAAGAAATATTGTTCTGCTCTACCTGTGCGTCCTTAAATATGGGGTTTAAATCGTATTTCGCATACAAATGCATCTCTCCAAAACCAATATATGCACTTAATCCATAAATCAAATCACTGGTATTGTAGTCTCTTTTAAGCTTGTCTTTGACGTCTTCTCCGTTTCTGGTATATTTTAATTTCTGCCGTGTGCCCAGATTGAATCCTCCATAACCTCCAATACCTATACGAAATTTATTTTCAATAGAGTATCGAATACTTTTCTCTGTCTTGCGAAAACGTGAAGGACCAAATTCAAAATGAACGGGAAATACGAGATTGTCCATCCGCAACTTGGATTTATCCAGTTCAAATTCGAACTCTTCCAACGTGACCTGATTCCCCTCTTGGACAAAAACTTGATTATTATCGGGTTTTAATCCATTAAATTGAAATGAGAAACCATAGTGAAAACGCAACCAATTGGACCTTGAAAAAACCCGGGTCCGCCATTGCCATCCCATTTCAAAAAATCGACTGCCGCCAATTTTATAGGGAGAATCATTCAAGGACTGCCCTTCGATTATAGCATTGTTGAGGCCTATGGCAAAAACAAAATCCGAATACGTCTTACGGTCGTATTTGATATCTTTTTTCCATTTTCGAGAGTTGAACAAAAAAGCTGGTTCACCATCAATATTTATAGAAATACCAACTCTATCTCCATCAATGGAATCCATCTCTATTGCTGTTAGCGTATTACCTTCATTGCGTTCTAAAAGTAGAATTTGATTGTTTACGATACTAAGCCTGTTCTCGATATTCAGCGCTCTCTTTTTGGCAGCTGCTTCTTTTAAGGTCTTTGCCTCGCTATTACTGATATCCCCTTTTTTTAGGCGTTTATTGATTTCCTCAACTTCAAACTTCAGTGCTTCTTTTTCCTGTAACGTAATTTTTTCTTTCCGTGCTTTTAAGGCTTCAATTTTTAATTCATAAAATTCTTGCCCAAAAGCGTGCTGCGAGAGAAGTGCCAGTAATAATGCAGCTAAATACAGTGTAATTGTTCTCATGATTGTTTGATTGATTTTAGCACCCTTCTAACCTCCCCTTTCAATATTGAGCTGAAAGGGGAACACTAGAAAAGGTCTCTTGATTGATGAATATTTTAATTGTTCCTATCGGCGACCGCGGTACGTAATTTAAAGTAACCTTCCTTGAGCGCATCAAAAATTTGGTCTCTAAATGTACCATCCAGCTCATCTTCCACTTCGGTGAGCAAAGCTATGGCATCAACGGTTCCGTCTTCTGTAAATAGTTGTTCTGAAAGAATCTGTCTTTGTGCCGTTCTTAAAAGTGAGTCAATTTCTTCATCACTGACTTCAGTATTTACAGTTTCCAGATATGCCACACGATCAACAACCTCGTTCACTTTTTGTGCAATCAAACCGTTCGATTTTTCTAAAAAACTATCCTGCAAGGTTTTTGGCAAAGTTTCCTCTACTAGCTTCACTTGTTCAGAAGCTACGTTTATTTCTGCCTGTTCTGATAATTGTTGATCTTTCCTTTTGTCTTTGTCACTAACAGCTATGGCATCGGGCTTTTCCAATTGGATTTCCTGTAACCCATTGTTTTCATTTTGAGAAGGAACAACCATTTCTTTGGCATTGGTCTCATTTACCACTTGATTTGGATACTGCTCTGGTTTTTCCGAATTAAAAAAGAACAATGACGCCAAGACAATACCAACCAAACTTGCAGCAACGGCATATGGGTACCATACTTTTCGCTTCACTTTTTTGTTAATGGTCAACTGCGTAGAAATTTTATCCCATGCGTCTGGTGAAGGAGAGATTTTCCGCTCCTCTAATTTTTCTTTGATATGTTTTTCCAATTTACTCATAACCTTTTCTTTAATCTCCAGATTTGGTTCTAGAGGGTATCCCTTTTAGGGTCAAAACTTCTTGAAGCATCTTTCTGGCCTTGAACAACTGCGATTTGGAAGTGCCCACACTAATGCCCAACATTTCCGAAATCTCATGATGTTTGTACCCTTCTATGGCATTCAATAAAAAGACCATTCTATAGCCTTCAGGGAGTTTATCTATCAATTGTTGCACATATTCAACATCCAGAAGAGAGGTATCGCTATCCTGTTCTTGATCTTTTTGTTCATAAACCTCATCATCATAAACCACAAATTGTCTTTTACGTAAGTAGGAAATACTTTCCCTAACCATGATTTTTCTAATCCAACCCTCAAAGCTTCCTTTATGTTGAAAAGAATCCAGATTTTGAAAGACTTTTACAAATCCTTTGATCATGGTATCTTCGGCAAATTGTAGGTCCTTAATATACTGTCTACAAATACCCAACATTTTTGGCGCATGTTTATCGTACATAAACTTTTGTGCTTGTGGGTTTCCAGCACTTGCTTTCTTTATCAAAAGCTTTTCATCAGTATACAAAGAGATAATCTTCAAATGTGTTCTCGGTTTGTTTTCTATAAAGATAGACGCACCGTTTTTTAAAAAGGTTGCCCCCATAGTGCATTTTTTTTTGAAATATTCAAAACCAAGTTATAGCAACATGAAGTAAAACAGCATTTTACTTATCGCGATCCACGACATAATTGACCATAAGGGTCAATGCACTTTTAAATTCAGAATCTGGATACTTATCCAATAGAGCCAGAGCTTCGTCTTTAAAGGAAAGCATTTTTGTTACGGCATAATCCAATCCGCCTTTGTATTTCACATAGGCAATTACTTCCTTGACTCTTTTTTTATCCTTATTATGGTTTTTAATGGAATTGACCAGCCAGCGTTTTTTGGTTTCATCGCTATTGTTCAAGGCATAAATCAAAGGAAGCGTCATTTTTTGCTCCTTAATATCTATACCTGTCGGTTTTCCTATTTTTTCCGCACCATAATCAAAGAGATCGTCCTTAATTTGGAATGCCATACCACAAAGCTCCCCAAACTTTCTAAAAGTCTCTACATGCTCGGAATCTGGTTTTACGGAACAGGCTCCCATACTACAGCATGCAGCGATTAAGGTAGCTGTTTTTTGACGGATGATTTCATAGTAGACCTCCTCGGTAATATCTAAAAGCCGGGCTTTTTCAATCTGAAGCAATTCTCCTTCGCTCATATCCCTGACCGCATTGGAAATGATATGCAAAAGATCGTAGTCCTTATTTTCCAACGCTACCAAAACACCTTTGGAAAAGAGAAAGTCACCGACCAAAACCGCAATTTTGTTTTTCCAAAGTGCATTTATCGAAAAGAATCCTCTTCTTTTATGGCTATCATCTACGACATCATCATGAACAAGACTCGCAGTATGTATAAGCTCAATGATGGACGCACCACAATATGTTCTATCGTTTACGGTCCCTTCATTGATTAATTTGGCGGTCAGGAACACGAACATAGGTCGCATCTGTTTCCCTTTCCTATTTACAATGTAGTATGTAATTCGATTGAACAAAGCCACTTTGGAAGACATGGACTTCAAGAACTTTTCTTCGAAAAGCTCCATTTCCTGTTCAATCGGTTCCCTAATTTGTGAAACTACTTTCATGCTGCCTTCAAAGATACTTATCCGATTCTTTTAACGGGTTGTTATGAGCAAAATTATTATATCGTTTATAGCTTAGATAAACCATAAATTACAGTGAACAATGAAGTATCTTTTTTTGAAATTCGTCATCCTCTTTTTTTTATCCGATTATTGTGTGCTCGCACAAAACCAAAAAAGACATGTAAAGGTAGAACAGATGACTATTTCATGGGAGTTTGAAAAAGACAATATCTTGTTTACCGCATCGGCTCCAGATGATGGTTGGGTGGCACTCGGCTTCAACACAGAAGATGATATCGTTGGAAGTAACCTTATTATGGTAAATGTGAAAAACAATGGGGCAAAGGCTGAAGATTTTTATGTGGTAAGCGCTGGTAATCCAAAACTGGTAACATTGCTTGGTTCGGAATCACAAATAATCGAAAAATCTGGATTTGAAATCGATGGAAAAACAACGGTCAAGTTTACATTACCCGTGAAAGCATTCGACAAATACCATCAAAACCTAAAGAAAGGTGATACAATATGGTTGATTTGTGCCTATAGCATGGAAGATGAATTTGACCACCATTCACGAATGCGAAAACACATTAAGGTAACACTTTAAAAGTTAACTTTTATTCGCCAATTGGCCGCAAGCGGCATCAATATCCTTACCACGAGATCTTCTTACCGTAACGGTTATGCCATTCCTTTCTAAAGTGTCTTTGTACATATTTATTGCGGTATTGGAAGCTTGTTGAAATTCACCATCATATATGGGATTGTACTCTATCAAATTAACTTTTGAGGGCGCAAACTTGCAAAATCTTACCAAAGCATCCGCTGCTTCTTTTGTATCGTTGATACCCTCCCAGACCACATACTCGTAAGTTATCCTATTTTTTGTCTTGCTGTACCAATATTCCAAAGATTCTCTCAAATCTTTTAATGGAAAAGTAGCATTGAACGGCATTATGGACGTACGAACCTCATCTATTGCCGAATGCAACGAAACGGCCAAACCAAATTTAACTTCTTCGTCCGCCATTTTCTTTATCATTTTGGGAACTCCAGAAGTTGAAACAATGATTCGCTTTGGCGACATTCCCAATCCTTCTGGTGACGTTATTTTTTCAATGGCCTTAAGCACATTATTATAATTCATCAAGGGTTCTCCCATACCCATGAAAACAATGTTGCTAAGTGGTCTATCAAAATACAATCGGCTTTCATTATCGATTGCGACCACCTGATCATAGATTTCATCGGGATTTAAGTTCCGCATTCGTTTTAAACGGGAGGTGGCACAAAACCTACAGTCTAAACTACACCCTACCTGACTTGACACGCAGGCAGTAGTTCTGGTATCTGTAGGAATTAGAACGGACTCCACCACTAAATCGTCGTGAAGCCTTACGGCATTTTTGATCGTTCCATCTGAACTTCGCTGCATTTGATCGACCTTGATATGGTTGATCACAAAATTCTCTACCAGCATGCCACGGGTTTCCTTAGAGATATTGGTCATGGCATCAAAAGAATGGGCGGACTTTTGCCACAACCACTCGTACACCTGATTGCCCCTAAAAGCTTTTTCCCCTTGATTCACAAAGAAATCACGTAATTGCTCCTTGGTCAGTGCCCGTATGTCTTTTTTTTGGGTTTTCACAACTTAAAGATAGTGAAGAAAAAATCCCACCTGTTCATGATTGTTAAACAAGCGGGATCATTTGAAGTTCTTATAGTTCTTAAAGAATCAACATGGCATCTCCGTAGGAATAAAAACGGTAGCCTTCCAATATTGCTTGTTTGTACGCTTTTTTCATGAGGTCATGTCCCGTAAATGCAGATATCATCATTAACAATGTGGACTTTGGCAAATGGAAATTGGTCACCATGCAATTGGCAATGCTGAAATCATAAGGAGGAAATATAAATTTATTCGTCCATCCTTCAAATGTATTTAATTGATGATCTGATGAAACAGCACTCTCCAATCCTCGCATTACCGTAGTTCCCACGGCACAGATACGCTTTTTGTTTTTCTTTGCATTGTTGATGATTTCCGTCGCCTTCTCATCGATCACCAGTTCTTCGCTATCCATTTTATGTTTGGATAGATCTTCTACTTCGACAGGGTTGAATGTTCCCAATCCAACGTGCAAGGTTACTTCTGCAAAATCGACACCTTTAATCTCCAATCTTTTGAGCAAGTGTTTGGAAAAGTGCAGTCCTGCCGTTGGTGCTGCAACCGCGCCTTCATGTTTAGCGTAGATAGTTTGATATCTTTTTTCATCTTCTGGCTCAACGTCTCGCTTAATATATTTTGGAAGCGGTGTTTCGCCCAATTCACGCAGTTTTCTTCTAAAATCCGTGTAGGAACCATCATAAAGAAAACGCAATGTTCTTCCTCTAGAAGTAGTGTTATCTATAACTTCAGCTACCAAACTTTCATCGTCACCAAAATAAAGCTTGTTCCCTATTCGTATTTTTCTGGCTGGATCCACCAAAACATCCCAAAGACGTTGCTCTTGATTGAGTTCGCGCAATAAAAAAACTTCGATACGCGCACCTGTTTTTTCTTTGTTCCCGTACAGTCTGGCAGGAAATACCTTGGTATTGTTCAGTGCCATCACATCACCTTCATCGAAATAATCAATAAGATCCTTGAACATCTTATGCTCAATTTTTCCAGTTTCTCTGTGAATCACCATTAATTTGGATTCATCCCTGTTTTCTGCAGGATATTCTGCCAATAGTTCTTTTGGTAATTCAAAGTTGAAGTTTGATAATTTCATGTACTGTTGTTTTGGATTTTTAAAGAGGGCAAATATACAATCTCAACATAGGGGATGTCAAGTAATTTGTTGATTAAATATGAATTAGATTTCCGCTATTTGAAGACCAAGTTTTTTTAGATCTTTCCAGAAGTCGGGATAGGATTTTGAAACCACCATGGCATCATTGATCACTATTGATTTTTTTAGTGCCAAAGGCGCAAATGCCATGGCCATTCTATGATCGTGATACGTATCTACGGTAACTCCTGAAGCTATATTCTCCGATGGGGAAAGTGTAAGGCTTTCAGCATCTGTCTCTATTTTTGCACCAAACTTGGATAGTTCTGTTTTCAACGCTGCCAAACGGTCTGTTTCTTTTATGGGCAGGGTATGCAATCCCGTTAAACGACAGGCCATTCCCAAGCCAAAACAAGTTACAGAAATCGTCTGCGCAATGTCTGGTGCATTGGCAAGGTTATAATCAACTTTAGCAAGCTGACAGTCGGCTGTTTTGGAAATTGTTATTTGATTTTCTGAAAATGAGGTTTCAACACCAAAATCCTTGTAAATCTCTGCTAAAACACTATCGCCTTGAAGTGAATCTTTCTTGTAGGAAGACAATTTGATTTCAGTACCTACTTCGCCCAGCGCAGCTATACTATAAAAATAACTGGCCGAACTCCAATCGGATTCTACCACCAGTGTCGTTTTTTCAACTTGATATTTTGGTTCGACTTTTATTCGGTTTCCTACAAATGAAGTGACAACACCTATCTCGTTTAAAAGTGCCAACGTCATTTTTATATAGGGCACTGAAGTGATTTTTCCAATGAGCTCAAGTTCCAATCCATTTTCCAAACTGGGCGCGATCAACAAAAGTGCCGATATGTATTGACTGCTTACATTTGCTGGTAGGGACACTTTGCTTTTGGTCAGTTTTTTGCCTTTTATCCTTAGAGGGGGATAGCCTTCTTTGGTTACGTACGTTATTTCTGCACCCAGGTCATTTAATGCATCTACCAAAACGCTAATAGGTCGTTCTTGCATTCGTTTAGAACCTGTTAAAACCACCTCTTTTCCCGCTTGCGATGCAAAATAGGCCGTTAAAAACCGCATTGCTGTTCCTGCATGATGGATATCCACTTCGCCAGAGAATTTTTTTAGTCCTTTGCCCATAACAGAACCGTCATCTGAATTGGATGGGTTTTCAATAGTTATGTTTGGAAATAGGGCTTGCAACAGCAAAGACCTATTGGTCTCACTTTTAGAGCCCGTAATTTGTATATCGGCTTTAATAACTTTATTGATGGGGCTGGAAAGTTGTAGTTTCAAACGTTCTGGGCTTTATGGCTTATCTAAAAAAACAAAGCTCAAATATAGTTTATTTAAGCTTTTCGTTGTTCTGGTGCCTATCATGATCGCGCTTTGTTTTTAAGTCCAATTTTTTATCAAAAGCATCTTGCAAATCTATTCCAGTTTGGTTTGCCAGACAGAGCACTACAAAGAGTACATCGGCCAGCTCTTCGCCCAAATCTTTGGATTTATCGGATTCTTTCTCACTTTGTTCTCCATATCGTCTGGCAATAATCCGAGCTACTTCGCCTACTTCTTCGGTAAGCTGCGCCATATTGGTCAATTCATTAAAATAGCGGACACCGTGGTTCTTTATCCATTCATCAACGGCTTTCTGTGCGTTTTCTATATTCATTATTCTTTATTCTTGGTATCTATTAATATTGTAACCGGCCCATCATTTAATAGTTCAACTTTCATATCGGCGCCAAAGATTCCAGTGCCAACGCTTTTACCTAAATCTCCTTCAATTTTCCGGACAAATTTTTCATAAAGCGGAATGGCTATTTCTGGCTTTGAAGCTTTGATATAGGAGGGCCGATTCCCCTTTTTGGTAGCTGCATGAAGTGTAAATTGACTGACCACGATTACATTCCCTTCCACATCCAGAACAGAGCGATTCATAACACCCGATACATCATTAAAAATACGAAGGTTCACTATTTTTTTTGATAACCATGCAATGTCCTCTTCCCCATCGGCATCTTCGATTCCCAATAAAACCAGTAGACCGTGTTTAATTTCAGAGATTACTTTATCATCTACTGTAACGCTTGCCCTAGCTACCCGCTGTACTACTGCCCTCATTGATTATTTATAAACATCAACTCTATAATTTTCATCTTCACCAGTAATCATCTGTACGTAACTGCGATATCGACTCCACGATATTTTATTGTTCTCCAAGGCCTCTTTTACAGCACATTTAGGTTCATCCAGATGTAAACAGTTATTGAACTTACATTGCGATTTCAGTTTAAAAAACTCGGGGAAATAATCCCCAATTTCATCCTGTTCCATGTCCACTATGCCAAAGCCCTTAATGCCTGGGGTATCTATAATCCTAGCACCAAAAGAAAGGTCGTACATTTCTGCAAAAGTAGTGGTATGTTGTCCTTGCAAGTGTTGTTCGGATATTTCCGCTGTTTTTAGTTCAAGCCCAGGTTCAAGCGCATTGATGAGCGTAGATTTGCCAACACCGGAGTGTCCAGAAAACATACTTGTTTTATTGACCATCAATTCCTTTACCAATTCTATGTTCGTTCCAATTGATGCGGCTATTTCTATGCAATGGTATCCAATACTCTTGTATAAAGTGGTAAGATATCCTACTTCTTTCATCTCGTTACCATCATAGGTATCCATTTTATTGAACAAGATTACAACTGGAATCTCGTAAGCTTCCGCCGTTACCAAAAAACGGTCAATAAAGCTGGTAAAGGTTTGTGGGCTGTTCAGCGTGACCAATAAAAAGACCTGATCTAGATTCGCAGCTATAATGTGGGTCTGTTTTGAGAGATTAACCGATTTTCGAATAATGTAATTCTTTCTATCTGTTATCTCTGTAATTACTGCTACAGTTTCATCACCAATCTCTTCAAGTTGAAATACCACATAATCACCTACGGCAACAGGGTTGGTACTCTTAATACCCTTAATACGGAACTTCCCCTTAATACGGCATTCGTAAAAATCCCCTTCCTCCGATTTTACGGTATACCAACTCCCAGTAGATTTATAAACAGTGCCGTTCACAACTTTTTTAACATTTTCAATGCAAAGAAACAATAATACTCCAATTCAAACGTATATATGTGTTACACAGTTAAATATTTCTAAATAATCAAATTAAAAACATGAAAAAAATCTTAATCATCGCGGTAATTGCGTTAGCCGCAACTCTTGAAACCAGCGCACAAAAATTTAAAGTCATCACCAGTGTTGAATCTATTGTTCCCAACGGATTGGGACGTTCTAGAATCGTAAATGCCCTCGAGGAAAAAGATTACAAAGAGTACACTAGTGTCCAGACTGATGAGGACAACACACGTAACAAATCCAAAAGAGGAGAGATTCGAGTAAAGAATTTTGAAGAAACCAAATTGTTGAACTTTTACAATATAGGTGGAATCCGTTTCCAGAATATTGCGGCCAATGATGCATTGTTGACTTCAATGATCAACGATATGGTAGCAAATGGCTGGGAATTGGCTTTTGTTACAAGTGCCGTTGAAAGTGAAGGTGGAAAAGGTGATGGAAAAGGTATCTTTATTACTAGGTATATCTTTAAAAAGTAAAAACCATTTTTAAATAAAAAAAGCGGCCACTTGATCAAGTGGCCGCTTTTTTTAGCACTATTCTACTATGTAGACCCTTCCGCCCACAAAGGTATTTTTGTACACTTTCTTGGGATTGCCATAAACATTTACGTCACCACCTGCTTTTACTTTAATATCAATTTGTTCAGAGGCAAATACCTCAGCTTCACCACCTGCGGAAATCTTTATATCAGTACTGGAAGTCCGGAGTTCACGTCCTTCAAAAATACCACCTGTGTTTAGCACCACAGTCTGATTTTTTGCTAAACCAGATGCCTCGACAATACCACCTGTTACCGCACGTATATCCGCATAATCCACATCCATTCCAATATGTATCTTGGCGCCTTCTTGTGCTCGAAGTTCTATTTTACTCTTTTTCACCATTTCGTTACAGGTAATTTTAGCGCCTTCGTTGCCATCTATAATGTTCAAATCAGTGTAATGTACTTCTATGAGCGTATCTTCTCCCGTGAATTTTTTATCCAATTGCATTCTTAATTTCAGCACGCCTTTTTTATTCATCCATTTAATGTCATCCACGTTCTTTCCCTTGATAACAATTCTATTGTCATCGGATTGAATGAGATTCACCTCGATCAAATCAAAAACCTTGATTTCATTAAAATCACCAACTTCCGTATCGATCATACGTTGGGAAAACATATTGGCAGAAACAAAAAGGACAAAAAGCGTAAATGTTTTTTTCATGATAGTATTATTTTCTGTTTACAAAGATGAGCAGTTTATAAAATTGTTACAGTTTTCTCCATAAAAAAGTCATTTAAAACCTAGGGATATAAACCCATAGTTCTAAATGACCCTGAACGTATTTTATAGGTGTATGACTACTTATTGATAATCTTTTCTTGATGGTTAATCGATTCTTGGTGAATCGCCTTGAACATTCGCAAAACAAATTCTTCGCTCAATCCTTGGGATTCCCCTTCAAGAATCATTTTGCCCAGAATAGCATTCCATCTATTGGATTGTAGGACGGCCACATTCCTTTGTTTTTTGAGCTTTCCAATACCATCAGAAACTTTCATGCGTTTTCCCAAGGTATCTATCAGCTGATTGTCGATTACATCTATCTGGGCTCTTAGATTGTTCAATTTACTATTGTACTCCGCTTCTTCATCTGTTTCTTTTCTAATACGAAGATCATTCATGATTTGAACCAATCTTTGAGGGGTCACTTGTTGGGCAGCATCACTCCATGCATTATCTGGATCATAATGCGTCTCGATCATCAGTCCATCAAAATTCAAATCCAAAGCAGTTTGGGATACGTCAAAAATCATATCACGTTTCCCTGTTATATGGCTTGGGTCATTGATTATTGGTAAATCCGGAAACTTGGACTGTAGTTCGATTGCCAATTGCCATTCAGGAATATTACGGTATTTTGTCTTTTCGTAGGTTGAAAAGCCTCTGTGGATTACGCCTAAATTCTTAATATCTGCAGAATATAAACGCTCTACAGCTCCCAACCAAAGGGACAAATCTGGATTTACCGGATTCTTGATAAGCACAATTTTATCCGTTCCCTCCAACGCATCTGCAATTTCCTGAACAATAAAAGGACTTACCGTAGAACGTGCACCGATCCACAGCAAATCCACATCATGTTCCAACGCAAGATCTACGTGAGCTCTATTTGCGACTTCTGTGGCCGTTTTCAGACCCGTTTCTTCCTTTACCTTTTGCAACCACTTTAATCCAATGGCCCCTACTCCTTCAAAATTACCTGGTCGCGTTCTGGGTTTCCAGATTCCAGCACGGTAATAATTGACATCTGTATCTTTTAAATCGTGCGCTATTTTAAGGACTTGGTCTTCGGTCTCGGCACTACAGGGACCTGCAATAACCAGTGGATGTGGCAAGGCCATATCATCCAACCATTTTCTCATTTCTTTTGAATTCTCCATTTGGTATATTATTCGTTGTTTGCTTCGACTGCGCTCAGCACAGGTGTTGTTCGTTGTTCGTTGTTCGTTGTTCGTTGTTCTTTAAAAACTATTTTTTACTTCGTAAGTGGTATTCCTTTTAAAATTTGTTTTATCCTATTGGTATTGTTCATTTCTTCATAAACATTTTCAAAATCATTGTCCACGAGCAGTTTTTTGAACGTTTCCAGATTTTGAATGTATTCTTCCAAGGTTTCGATTACGTTTTCCTTGTTCTGTTCAAAAATTGGCGTCCACATATCCGGGGAACTTTTTGCCAAGCGAACGGTGCTTTCAAAACCACTACCTGCCATATCAAAAATATCACGCTCATTCTTTTCTTTTTCGATCACGGTCTTGCCCAACATAAATGAACTAATGTGCGATAAGTGAGATACATAAGCAATGTGCTTATCATGTGCATCAGGATTCATATAACGGATACGCATTTTCATCTTTTGAAAAATTTCTAAAGCCTTCTCTTGAAGCTTGAAAGCGGTTTTTTCTACTTCACAAATAATATTGGTCTTTCCCACGTACAATCCATTTATAGCAGCTGACGGCCCTGAAAACTCTGTTCCTGCAATAGGGTGACACGCCAAAAAATTTCTTCGCTTTGGATGCCCATCCACAGTCTTGCATATCAGTTTTTTGGTAGAGCCTGCATCCATAACGAGAGTATCATCACCAACGGCATCCAAGATTTTTGGTAATTCCAATGTCAGAGCATTTACCGGAATACTTACGAAAACAATATCTGAAGTGGCCAAGGCATCGTAACCTCCTATGTTATCTATAATTCCTAGTTCCGATGCTTCATTAGCGTTCGATTCATTCTTGTCAACACCCGTTATTTTTGAATCAGGATACAGTTCTTTAAAGTCCTTGGCAAAAGACCCTCCAATCAATCCGACACCAACAATCGTAATGTTCATGTATTCGTAGTTTTAGGTAATGAGGCCAATATTAAAAGTATAGCTCACGTTCTCAATTCCAATTACTCAAATCTCCTTATTGCTTCTTTTATTTTTTCTTCTTCCACACAAAGTGAAAAACGTATATATCCTTCTCCATTGCTACCGAAAATAGTTCCTGGAGCAATAAAAACATCTTTATCATATAACACCTCATCAATAAAATCCTCAGAGGATTTTGACCCTTCCGGCAACTTGGCCCAAATGAACATTCCTGCAGCATCTTTATCATAGGTAGCACCAAATTTATCGACCAATTGAAACATTAGTTTTCTACGCTTTCTATAAACCTCATCCAATTTTTCAAACCAATCGCCTCCACTTTCAAGCGCAGTAATCGCTCCTTTTTGAATTCCATAAAACATACCGGAATCCATATTGCTCTTAACCTTTAAAACTGCCGTAACGTGTTCAGAATTTCCCAACACCATTCCAACGCGCCAACCTGCCATATTAAAGGTCTTGCTAAGAGAATTCAATTCTAACGCAACTTCCTTCGCACCTTCTACCTGTAAAATACTGGTAGGGTTGTCATTGAGGACAAAACTGTATGGGTTGTCATTAACGATGAGCAAATCGTTCGCTTTGGCAAAAGCAACCAATTCTTTCATCTTTAACCTATCAATTTTGGCACCAGTGGGCATATTGGGGTAGCTTATCCACATTAATTTCACCTTGGACAAGTCTGTTTTCTCCAATGCTTTTATATCTGGCAGCCATCCGTTCTTAGCCGTTAAATCGTACATAACTGGTTTTGCCCCGATTAAATTTGTAACGGAACTGTAGGTTGGATAACCTGGATTTGGTATTAAAACCTCATCGCCCACATTTAAAAATGCCAAGCTGATGTGCATAATGCCTTCCTTTGAGCCCATCAACGGCAAAAGTTCGGTGTTGGCATCCACATGTACCTTAAAACGTGAAGCATAAAAATTGGCCATGGCTTCTCGTAGTTCAGGTAGCCCCTGATAGCTTTGGTATTGATGTGCTTTACTATCTTCCAATACTTCTTGCAAGGTAGTCACCGCTTCTTTTGAAGGGGGTAAATCTGGACTACCAATACCCATATTTATAATCGGTTTCCCTTGGTTCATGAGACCACGGACTTCCCTCAGTTTTTTTGAGAAGTAGTATTCTTGAACGCTATGTAACCTATCTGCTGTAACCATTATTGCAATGCATTTTTATATTCGCCCAATACTCTAAAATCCTCTGACATTATTTCCAGTAACGACTTGGCTTTTTTGAAAAAATCGTACTCGTCAAAAGTAACATCAACAAAAAATGCATATTTCCATGGTGTTTCAATGACCGGAAGAGACTGGATTTTGGTCAGGTTCAAATTACAATCGCTCATAACGTTTAGAACTGTGGCCAGACTCCCACGTTTATGATCTGTTATAAATCGTAGCGATGCTTTGTTTATCTCTTCTTTTGGCAAAACCCTATTCTGTTTTTTTAAGATGATGAAACGTGTAGCATTATTTTTTATCGTCTGAATCTCATCGGCAATAATATCTAGACCATACAAATCCGCAGCAACTCTTGGAGCAATAGCAGCAATGTTTGCCAATTTATTTTCTTTTATCCGTTTTGCTGTTTCGGCAGTGTCTACATCTTCTACCAGTTTTATGTCTGGATACTTTTTAAAAAATTCTTTACATTGCAAAAGTGCCATAGGATGGGAATGCACTTCTTTAACATCCGCAAATGAACTTCCCTTCAAGACCATAAGATTATGATGAATATTTAAATAGTGTTCACCAATAATGTGTACGTTGTTATGATACACCAAATTGTAATTGGGGATTATAGATCCGGCAATAGAATTCTCAATGGCCATTATTCCCTTATCGATAGAGCCGTTGGATAAATGATGTATAATAGCATCAAAAGAAAGGCATTCCACTAAGTCAATGTCATCCCCAAAAAAGTCTTTTGCCACTTGATGATGGTTAGACCCCCTAATTCCTTGTATTGCTACTTTTAAACCCATACTAAAAAAAAAGTCCCGATTTGCATCGGGACCCTGTATTATATAGCTACTATATTTCAGAACAGTCCCTTGCTTCTCTTAAAAAAGAAGTAGAAATAAAAACCGTTCCAGAAATATGTGTTTGTCATTGTTTACTAAATCTTTGGCTAAGATAGGTATTCGGTTGAAAAACAAAAGCTAAACCTAAAATTTTTTTGATTTTTAGCTAAAAACTCAAATGCATTGCAAATTATTTCGTGTAAACACTCCTTTTTTAAGAATTCAAGATTTAATCTTATTTATTAAGACTCAAATTGGTGCTGTCATTATTCTTATTCACTTTTCATATTACAGGCAACTTGCTCTTTGAGAAATCTAAAACTGTATTTTTGGAAATCAAAATAGAATCGAATGTCCATTACCGTAAGTAACATCACCAAAAGCTTTGGAACTCAAAAAGCATTGAACAATGTATCTTTTTCTATTCAAAAAGGAGAAATCGTTGGTTTCTTGGGTCCTAACGGTGCTGGAAAATCTACTATGATGCGCATTTTGACTACGTATTATAAAGCTAACTCTGGCGAAGCTGAGGTCAATGGGCACAATGTTTTAACATCTGAACAGCGAGTACAAAAAAGTATTGGTTACTTACCAGAACACAATCCGCTTTATCTTGATATGTATGTAAAAGAATATCTCGCTTTTAACGCAAATGTATACCAAGTTGCCAAAAAACGGATTGATACCATAATCGAACAAACCGGACTTACCGTTGAAGCACATAAAAAAATAGGCCAGTTATCCAAAGGATACCGACAACGTGTTGGCCTGGCGGCCGCCCTATTGCACGACCCAGAGGTACTCATCTTGGACGAACCCACAACAGGGCTTGATCCCAATCAATTAATTGAAATCAGAAAACTTATCAGAGAAATTGGAAAAGAAAAAACCATACTACTTTCCACCCACATCATGAAAGAGGTAGAAGCGGTCTGCGATAGAGTCATCATCATTAATAAAGGAGAAATTGTTGCCGACAAAAAGCTAGAAGAACTACGTGAAGCCGAGGAGCAGATTATAGAGGTTGAGTTTGATTACAGGGTTGAGGAAATGTTGCTCAAAAAGTTACCTAATGCCACTCATGTTAAGAATATAGGTGGTTTTGTTTATGAGATCACGTTCAATACCACAAAAGATATGCGACCGGCAGTTTTTGATTTTGCCCATGACAATGAGCTCAAAACATTGCAGTTGAGTAGAAAAAACAAAAATCTGGAAAGCCTTTTTACCGAATTAACAAGTTAGTTCCCGTTATTTTATTCTTTCCAAATTTTCGTCTACATTCCTATTTTTGAATTTAGCTTTTTTAGAATTTCCTAAATCATATTTTATCGAGAAAGCAACTTCTTGTGCATCCACAAAGTAGACCCCTTCTGCCTGAACACCATTGATGTCATAGCTTTCCTCAAAATTCATTGCCTTTGTAATATCGTTCAAACGGATAGTACATTGTAATTTGTCAAAAAAGGTTTTTGTAAGGGTCGCATCCAAGACCAGCATGCTGTTACGTTCAAAAATACCTTCTTGGCGTTCTGTGAGTAACCATCCGCCAAAAGCTATGGTAATATCTTTTTTTATTTTAAACTGTTGATTGGAATATGCATAGATGTATGGGCTAGTGCTGCCCAATGTTGCAGTACTGTCTTCAATCTTATTATAATTAAGACTGATGGTATTTGTAGAAGTCCATTTCTTATGGGAATAAGGCAAGGTCAATCCAATCGTAAAACCTGATTCCTTTTCTAGATTCGTAGGTGAAAAAATTGCCCTGCCCAATGTTTCATCATAACGTATCGTATAATTTACAGGGTTCGTATTTCGATAATATGTTGCATTGATCGATTTGTTCTTCCATTGAAAATTGGCAGAAAACTCATTCGTAAAAGTTGGCAATAGATTTACATTGTTCGCACCCTCCAAAAAAGGATTGATGAATACCGTAATGGAACTTGTCCTTGAAAAATTTGGCCTTGTAACACTTCTCGCGTAATTTACCGATACTGTCTTGGTACTATCCAACTTAACATTAAAACCAGCTTTGGGGAAGAGATTGGTGTTTTCCCGTTCAATGAGTGGAGACGACTCCGCTTCCAATAGCCCTTGGACCTGATTGTACTCTACTCGCAATCCTAGGCTATAGTCCATTCCTTTTTTAAGGTTGCCTGATAGGGAAGTATACCCCGAATACAGGCTTTCTTTATAATCAAAGTCTAAAATCGTATTTGTATTATCTGTTATTTCCTGTATATCAGTAAACGCATCTGCCCATGCTTCATTAAGGTTGGTCCCAAATTCCCATTTTATGTTTTTTGAAAAATCATACGTAAAGTCCAACCTAAATGCCGCCGAATTTATTTCATATAATTGATTTCGAGTTTGGTCCAAGTTAAATCCATTCTCGTTAAAATTATTCGAGATTTCTGTGTCCAAAGTCTGCTTATAAGAGGAATATTGAAAACCCGTGAAAAGATTTAAATCGGTTCCTATCTTTTTATTGAAGTTGGCATTGCCACTGAAATAGTCCTTAGTATTATCATTATTTGAATTTGAGGTAACGTTGTCCTCACGGGTATTATCCCGTATAAAGGTTTCTGTTCCAATGGGTGCTTCATTGGTTTGCCTTCTAAAGGTAGTGTTGAAAGAAAAATAGTCATTTCCTTTTAAAGGATAGAAAAAACCCAACCCACCATTTGTCTCTACACGTTCATTCAAATCTATCAAAACAATATAGTCTGAAAACACATCTCTTTCCGGGATACCGAAAGCAAACGTATGGCTTTCCCATTGTCCCAGATCATTGTAGGCAAAATTCCCCTGGATCGTCCAGTTTCCATTAGAATAACTTCCATTAGCATTCAAGTAGTTATTAAAATTCCTTCGAAACGAAGCCGTCTCGCTAACGTTCATTCTTACACCTTCACCTGAATTTCTCTTTCTGGTAACCAACAGTACAGCCCTTCCTTCTGCTTCATATTTTGCCGAGGGGTTAGCAATCAACTCAATACTTTCAATGGTATCCACCGAAAGCGCGGTCAATTCTTCAAAAGTGATGTGTTGACCTCCCATATAAATCAATGGATTTCCCTTCCCAACAATTGAAATGGATTCTCTATCTGCCGCAATCTGAACGTTGGGCAACTTGGCCAATACATCCAACGGGTCGGGAATAGAGGAGAATACAGGGTTTTGAACATCAATTTTTAGATTCCCATTATTATTTGTTATTGGATTTTTAGCAGCTATGACTTCAACTTCTTCCAATTGTTCGGCACTTTCCATTAAAGTAATTTCCAACTCAATATTCTTATCGAGAAGAAAGGGCTTTTCGTAATCTTGAAACCCTAAGGCTGATATTCTTAAATAATAACTGTTCCCTAAAATGGTATTGAAAGTAAATCTACCATCATACAATTGTGTATATTGAATTAGGTTTTCTTGGCTTTCATCATAAACGAGTACATCCCCGACCGCAACCTGGTTTCCATGCTCATCGACCACATTACCTTGTAACGAAAATTGATCTTGTCCAAAAATAGCGGAAATCGAAAAACAAAAAATAAGAAAATACAAATGCTTCAAAACGTCTAAATTTTGAAACAAAGTAATATCTGGGTATCGTGGGAATGAAGAAAAACAGGTCTGATTTAGGTACTAGCACCCGTACTCTTTTGTAATAACTCCTGTCTATTGGCCACGTTTAGTTTATTGTAAATATTGGTGATATGGGTCTTTACCGTACTTAGACTGATAAAAAGTTCATTGGCAATCTCTTTATTACTTTTTCCTTGAAGAATCAGATTTTGAATAGTGGTTTCCTGTTTACTCAAATCAGGGACAACCACAGTTTGTTTTTTTCTTTTCACTCTTAAGGTGACGAAGCCCAAAACAAGTACGAGTACGAACAGTCCAAGATTCATCCATCTACTTTGTTGTAGTTCTTTTTCCAAAGCAACATTGTTGAGGTAAGCCAACTTCTTTTCCAAAAAGAGGTATGATGAAGGGTTTAAGTCACTTTCTTTCAGTTCTGAAAGTAAACTCAAATAGTATAGCTCATTTTCAGCGATATCCTTGTCAAGTAGTTTTTTATTTTCCAGTTGCTTTATTCCAATTAATTTGACCAATAAAATTTGAAGGGAGTCTTTTACAAATCCTTTATGCGATGCTATACTTTCATCTTCTGAATTATATTGACCCGACAAATCCGCTTCGAACTGCTGTAATTTTTCCCATTCCAGTTGTGCTTTGTTGGTTGTTGTAAAACTGGTGAACAAGGCCTTACTCTTTTTAAACCGTATAAAACCTGTATTGGAATGGATAAAATCCACTTCGGTCTTTATTGAATCGTTCATTACCTTTTTGATACGGTCAATGGACAGTCGATACAGATGATCCGAATCGGATATGTATTTCTTATTAAAAGCAAATGAGCCGTCTTCGTTGATTCTGGCAATAGCAACTGGAGTTCCGTTATTTTCTCCTTTCAGATTATCGATAGACAATTTGCTCAATCGTACATCCGTTTCCCATTCTTCAGGATGTTCCAGGTCAACAAAACCAGAAACTGCATGTTGTGCCGAAACCCTTAGGACATTGATAATTAAGACTATGATTAAAAAATACCTGTACATTGACCATAAAACTTGAAGGATAAATTTAATGCATTTAACGTAGTGAAGCAATTCGGTAAATTGTTTTCCTTAGATATATACAATACAACTTTTTCTACTATTATTTTACCTCAAACATCATGTTATTCCAGTATTCAAATCGGTATTTTTGCACTTCTATATTAATTTGATACATGAAAAAGAACCTTGCCAATTTAGAGTTGTCAGATGAACAAATGAAAATCTATGGCCATCAAGTTACAGAGGCCATAATTAAGCATTTTCAAACACAAAACAGTGAATTGCCTGTAGCCATGGGTTCTAGGGAAGAGATGGATTCCCTATTCTTGGAAGAGGCTCCAGAAAAAGGTATGGAGCCTATCGATGTACTCAATTTTGTACTTGAGGAAGTGATGACAAAAAGCACCAACTTATCCCATCCTAGAACGTATGCATTTGTTCCCGGACCAAGCAACTTTGTAAGTGTTATGGCCGATGCCCTTGCTACAGGCTATAATATCTTTTCTGGTGGATGGGCCGCATCGCCAGCGGCAGCGGAATTGGAAATCATAACCATACAGTGGCTCTTAAAAATGTTTGGCCTTCCACAGAAAAAGGGTGGTGGTATTTTTACAAGTGGAGGTTCCATGGCAAACTTAACGGCACTGACAACGGCGCGAAGAATTAAATGTGGGGAGGATTTTTCGAAAGCGATGATTTACCTATCCGATCAAGCACATTCATCCAATATTAAGGCAATCAGGGTACTAGGATTTAAGAAAGAACAAATCCGAATCATTCCTACGGATATTGAGTTCAAATTTTCCATTAACAAACTTAAAAACTGTATTGCAAAGGATCGGTTAAAAGGACTTCAACCTTTTTGTTTGATAGCGACTTCGGGCACTACAAATACGGGTACTGTGGACCAGTTACAAGAGTTAGCGAAAATTTGCAAAAAAGAGGACATCTGGTTTCATATTGATGGAGCTTACGGTGCAGCGGCCATATTGTCCAAAAAAGGCAAGCAGTTGATGAAGGGAATTGAAAAAGCAGATTCATTGACCGTAGATCCACACAAATGGTTTTTCCAGCCTTATGAAATGGGCTGTCTTTTGGTACGAAACCATAAACACCTAAGCCATACCTTCACGGAAAAACCAGAATACCTAAGGGATATCGAAGGGAATACATCAGAAATCAACTTTTACGACCACGGTATTCAATTGACCAGAAGGTTTAGGGCGTTAAAATTTTATATGTCCATAAAGACATTTGGCTTAAAACAGTTTAGGGAAGCTATCACCTATAATATAGATTTGGCCGAAGCAGTGGAAAAAGTTCTCAGGGCCAGTAAAACATGGGAAGTGGTTTTCCCTGCTACCATGGCCATCATTAACTTTAGGTACAATCCTATCGGGAAAAAGTATTCTCAAAAAGAATTGGATGCCTTGAATCAATATATTTCAGAGAAAGTTATTGCGTCAAGGGAAGCGCTTTTGGCAACTACATTGTTACATGGCCAAGTTGTTCTGAGAATGTGCCTTATCAACCCAAGAACAACAATTAATGATGTAAAGGACACTTTAGCGCTTTGTAGAAAATTTGCAGATGAACATGAACTTGTAATACAACAAGTCGTCCATTAGTTCGTAAAAGTTTTAAAAATTTCTGAGCAATAAAATGGTATCATTCACTTTAAAGTTTCAAAACTTTAAAGCCAAGCCAATGCCGTTCCTGTTACTAGTGGGCACCAATCTAAAAGTAGTCTTATTATCGAATTGCTTGTTATAGGTCAATATGGCTTTTTTAGCATTTTGGTTGGAAAAATGTAAAAAGAGACTACCCAGTATTCCAAAGCCTAAAGAACCTAAAGCCGGTTCTAATGAGTTACCATCGTCTTTCGCCAATTCTGCGCCCGTCCATATTGCAAGACCCAGTTGAGCTAAAAGTGCTACGTATCCAATAGTCTCATTTGTTTCAGCTTTTTTCCAATAGATAGCCGCCTCATTATTGGTATAAAGTAGACTCTTAAACTCTTTTTTGGACAACTCTTTGTCATCTTGATAGTATTCAGCCCCCCAAAACCCCGTAAACGTAGTGATTTCTTGAGCGTTTACCTTTACCATAAAAAGGAAAATCGATACAAAAGATAAAATGAAACTTAATTTTTTCATTGGAAAATATTTTTACATCAAAAGTATCTTGGTTCTTTTTGGTAGTATTTGTCAAAAAGTCTCTTTTTCCTAAAAACTACTTAATTGAGTACTAGACACGGTATCCAAATCGTTTTGCACTTTGGGGTCGGTACAGTTTATTAGAATGGAAATCACGATTTCCTCATTAGGGTATACGAAGAAATTGGAATAGGCACCAACGCTGTTGCCAACATGTCCCACAAAGTCTCTCCCTAAATCATCTTGACTCACTTGAAATCCCAAACCATAATAAGTCGATTTTCCATTTATGGTCTGTGCCGTCAAAATATCTTTTAACGTTTCAGGTTGTATCAATTTCTTTTCCATAATAGCTTGTCCCAGTTTAGCAATATCGCTGCTAGTTGATAAATATCCACCTCCTGCCAGTTTATAAAAGTTATTTACTGGAACAGCTTTTTTAAAACCCATTTTGGTTCTGGTGTATGTTTGGCTACGCTCACCTACCAATTCTTGATTACTGAGCGAAGCTGAAGTGACTTTTTCTGGTATTGTAGCCATCATTCCCAAAGGTTCCAAGACTTTCGTCTTGACATATGTTTCAAAAGGAATTCCACTAGCTTCTTGCATGGCGAGGGACAGTAAAACGAAATCAAAACTGTTGTACAAGTATCCTTTTCCCGGTCTAAAAACCAATGGGTCGTTTTGGAATATCTCAACACTTTCCTCTATGGAATAAGGTTTGTTCAGTGCAAACTCTTTACCACGATATCCTCTTATTCCGGCCGTGTGACTTGCCAATTGGCGTAAGGTGAAATCGTATTTCTTTTTTGGATAATTGGGAACATACTCATAAAAGGATGCATCAAGTTCTACCATTTCTTCCTCGACCATCTTTGCAAGAGCAATTCCGGTGATACACTTTGAGATACTTGCGATACGAAATAGTGTTTTTGCAGGGTTTACTTTTATCTTTTTTTCCAAATCGGCATGACCATATCCTTTTTCAAGTACAATTTTTCCTTGTCTTTTTATGGTAATGGCCATTCCAGGGATTCGTTTTTCAACCATTAGGTTATGGCAAATCGCATCTGCCAAGTCTAATCCCTTAAGTTCTTTTATAAATTTAGTCTTTGGTGATGACTGAAATAAATTTTGAAGGTATGCAAGTACGTTCATGGTATCATCGCTATGCTATCAATCCCTAAAAATCATTCGACCATTAAAAATTTCTTCCACTTCGACCTCTGGTGGGCGATTGCTGCTAATTACATCCCCTACACTTCTTATTACCCCGCTTATGCGTTGCTGCGGATTTACGAAGACATCATTGGAGCCCCTATGATTAATATTCACATTTTGAGCAACTAAATTTTCAGCTTCAATTCTGGAGTCCCCTGCGGCGATAGTTATACTTAAATTGTTTGTAGTTCCACCTAGTTTAAAATAAGCTATACCATTCGTTGTAATTCGAACAATTTCAGAATTCACGTCCAGATCAAAAGAGCCATCCGTTGTCTCAGCTTCCGGATCGGTAAAACTTTCAGATATTAAGGAAATATTGGGATAATTCAATATTCCTTCACTGGAGATTAATAGTCCCGTACTGCTTCGTATCTCTTCAATATTTGGTGATGTTACATAGATTGTAGTTAAGCCATACTCCCTAAAAAAGTTGCAGCCATTCTCGTTTCGCACAACAAGTCGATTGCCCTCCACAACAGCGGACACTTCGTTTCTGAGAAATTCTCCTGTTTCAATCTCAACTACTTGTTCTTCTCCTTGCTTTAGCACCAAATTGATGTTTTCAAACACTGTGATATTCAAAAAATCTGGGACCTCAACAGACTCACGAATCAAATCACCCGCATTCTGAAAACAGTCAGGGGTGTTTTCACCATTGCATGATATCAATAAAGAAAAGAGAACGAAGAAAAAAAATCTACGAGCAGTATTCCCGAGAAATATACTACCCATATTTAAAAATCTTATATCCAACATCTTTCTTCTATAATCTAATTCCAACTCCAAACTCAACAGTTTCCGCTTTTGCAGCATGCGATTTTAGCGTTATGGCTCCAAAGACCTTATTACCAAAATATCGTTTTAACCCAATACGGTTATATAATCTTCCTTCAAAATCAAAGGGGTAGTACACATAATACCCCAATTGCGCGACCACACTCAATTTATTTACGAACAGTTCGTGCCCCAAGAAAAGTCCAACACGTTTATAGTCCGTATCGGGAGCAACATCAAGCTCAGGAAACGAAATGGATTGATATCGAATCAATTCCTTTAAAAAATTGGAGAAAAATATATCTGTTCCAAATTGTATCGCACTTTTTCTTCCCAATCGTTTATCGGCATAGGCAGAAAGCATCCAAAATCCATAGCGACCAGAATTAATGACATCACTAGTATTGGCACCTGTCCTAAAAGCAAGGTTATAACGAATAGGTTCCGTTATCTTTTCATTTGTTTCAGGCTCAATGAATTCGAATGATTCTTTTGCATTTAAATCATACGTCAGACCAAAATTGAATGCCATTGTATTGGTGGATGTATTGGGCGCTTTGAAATTGGCATTGGAATAGTGTATTAACGAGATGCCTGCTTTAAAACCCAGACCAGCTATAAGATTCTCCTTATGATAATTGAGCATGGCCAAGGTCGAGGCCAAAATATGGGAACCATAGGCATTGTTCCTAAAGTTGTCATTTTTATCATAAGGATTAGTGTTATAAGCCAAACCCTGACCTACTCGAAGTTGTAGATTACGTTTTAAAAAATAAATATTGTAATGGGCATACAGTCCAAAATGATTCCCCAATGTTGGATTATTGGTATCCTGATACACAAAAGAGAAACCCGTATCTGGATAGCCGTACTCCGCTTCCCAAGCCTCTGCTCCATACCTTTTTCTATTGAAACCTAAAATGATACCTCCTGGATGTTCAGTAATCAAATGGGAGATGTCCGGATTATGTAGGAGAATGGAACCATAGAATTGACTGGCATCCAGTACAAATTTCTTTGGCTCTTTTTCCTCTTGGGAAAATCCATAGCTGTAGCAAAGCAACAAAAAGAAATAAAGTAGGCGCTTCATTGGCCGCTAAAGTAGGAAATTAAAATATCGCCGCTGCAATCGCCTTGATATTATCTGATTTTCCCATAGAGTAATAGTGCAGTACAGGTACATTGGCATTCTTTAATTCTTTTGATTGTTGAATGCACCATTCCACTCCTACCTGTCTAACCTCTTTGTTGTTTTTACAATTCTCAACAGCATCGACCAAATCTTCTGGAATATCCACTCGGAAAACCTGTGGCAACAATTGTAAATGTCTTTTTACGGCCAAAGGTTTTATTCCAGGTATTATGGGAATATGAATCCCCATATCCCTTGCTGCATCAACAAATTCGAAGTACTTTTTATTATCGAAGAACATTTGGGTAACTACATAATCGGCACCTAAATCTACTTTTTCTTTTAACCGTTTTAAATCAGATTTTAAGGAAGGTGCTTCCATATGTTTTTCAGGATAACCAGCCACGCCAATACAAAAATCGGCACAGTTATCCGTCTCGATAACCTCGTGTAAATAATTACCACAATTGAGTTCTTGTATCTGTTTTACCAAACTTGATGCATAAGGATGGCCTCCCTTTGTGGGTTCAAAATATTTTTCTTCGCGCATGGCATCACCACGCAGTGCCATAACATTATCAATCCCCAAATAATGACAGTCGACTAGAAGATATTCTGTTTCCTCTTTGGTAAATCCTCCACAAAGTACGTGAGGTACAGTATCAACATTGTACTTATGGGTTATAGAGGCACAAATACCCAGTGTACCAGGGCGCATTCTAGTTAGTTTTTTGTCCAGAAGGCCGTCACGATCAATATAAACATACTCTTCACGTGAAGTTGTCACATCTATAAAAGGTGGATTAAATTCCATCAGCGGGTCAATGTTATTGTATAACTCCTGAATACTTTTTCCTTTTACTGGAGGAATAATCTCAAAACTGAAAAGTGTTTCTCCTTTTGCTTTTTTTATATGGTCTGTTACTTTCATTTCGTTATTCGTTGTTTCGTCGTTTGTTTTTTGTTATTCGTTATTGGTTGCTTTTTAATTAAGCTGACAACCATAAGCCAATAACTATCAACGATGCTATTCATCAACTAAATTAGGAGCTAACCACTTTTTGGCCTTTTCCAGTTTAATTCCTTTTCGTTGAGCAAAATCAGCTACTTGATCTTCCTTTATTTTTCCGAGTCCAAAGTACTTCGCCTCTGGATTTCCAAAATAATATCCGCTAACACTTGCTGCAGGCCACATGGCCAAACTTTCTGTGAGTTTTACCCCAATATTCTCTTCTACCTTCAAGAGCTTCCAAATAGTGAGTTTTTCTAAATGGTCAGGACATGCAGGATAACCCGGAGCTGGACGAATACCCCAATATTTTTCTTCAATCAGATCTTCGTTGGATAAGGTTTCATTTACAGCGTAGCCCCAGTGTTTTGTTCGTACTTCTCTATGTAAATATTCTGCAAAGGCTTCCGCTAAGCGGTCTGCTATTGCTTTGATCATAATAGAGCTATAATCGTCAAGGTTCTTTTCATATTGCGCAGCTAATTCTGCCGTACCGAATCCAGTGGTGACACAGAAACAACCAATATAATCCTGTTTTCCACTCTCTTTTGGAGCAATAAAATCTGCTAAGGCATAATCAGGAACACCTTCTCGTCGCTGTAATTGTTGACGAAGGGTTCTGAAAATCCCCCTCTGTCCTTCGGACATCTCCCCCTCGTGGGGAGAACAAAGAACTTCTATATCGTCATGGTTTGCTGTATTTGCTTCAAATAGGCCGAAAACTGCCTTGGCCTTTAATTGTTTTTCGGCCAGCACTTTTTTGAGCATGATCTGAGCATCCGCGAAGAGCTCGGTTGCTTGTTCTCCTACGACTTTATCCGTAAGGATATCTGGATATTTACCGTGTAGGTCCCAACTTCTGAAAAAGGGTGTCCAATCTATAAAATCCAACAATTTTTCCAATTCCAAATCCTCAATGATTTGAACCCCTAATCGATTGGGTTTTACGATTTCGGCGCTGCTCCAATCAATTTGAAACTTATTTGCTCTTGCAGCTTCAATCGTTTTATATTCTTTTTTCTTGGTTCGACTCAAAAACTTATCACGGAATTCTTCGTAATCTAGTTTGATACCATTTTTGTAGCCATCAGAAGTTTCCTTTTGAAGTAAATCGCCAACAACGGTTACCGCTCTGGAAGCATCGTTCACATGAACTACCGTATTACTGTATTGGGGATCAATTTTGACAGCTGTATGTGCCTTGCTTGTTGTGGCCCCTCCAATCAAGAGAGGAACTTCAAAGTTTTGCCGTTCCATTTCTTTGGCCAAAAACACCATTTCATCTAGGGAAGGTGTTATCAATCCACTCAAACCGATTACATCTACATTATGTTCTATAGCAGCATTGATTATTTTTTCGGGGGGAACCATAACCCCTAAATCAACAATTTCATAATTATTACAGGCCAAAACTACACTCACAATGTTCTTTCCAATATCATGGACATCGCCTTTAACAGTAGCCATAAGGATTTTTCCTGCGTTATTGGAGTTCCCTTCTTGGGGGTTTTTTAATTTCTCTTCTTCTATAAAGGGAAGTAAATATGCTACCGCCTTTTTCATGACCCGCGCAGACTTTACTACTTGGGGAAGGAACATTTTTCCACTACCAAAGAGGTCACCAACTACATTCATTCCGGTCATCAAATGGCCTTCAATAACTTCAATGGGTTTGGAAACACTTTGACGCGCCAGCTCTACATCCTCTTCAATATATTGATCAATACCTTTTACCAAAGCACGAGTGATACGGTTTTGCAACGGCTCTTCGCGCCAAGACAAATCGACTTTGCTTTCTTTAGCTTTTCCAACGACCGATTCCGCAAAATCGAGCAATCTTTCCGTAGCATCATCCCTACGGTTTAATATTACATCTTCAACATGTTCCAATAAATCCTTCGGAATGTCATCGTAAACTTCCAGCATAGTTGGGTTGACAATTCCCATATTCATTCCAGCTTTTATAGCGTGGTACAGAAATACGGAATGCATCGCCTCTCGCACTGGGTTATTTCCCCTAAACGAAAATGAAACGTTGCTCACACCTCCACTAACACTGCAATATGGAAGATTTTCACGAACCCAACGCGTACCTTCTATGAAGTCCAGAGCATTCAATCTATGCTCATCCATTCCCGTAGCAACAGGAAAGATATTGAGATCAAAAATGATATCTTCTGCTGGAAAACCAACTTTGTCAACCAATACGCGATACGAGCGTTCTGCAATTTCTTTGCGGCGCTCCAATGTATCGGCTTGCCCTATTTCATCAAAGGCCATTACGATAACCGCTGCTCCATAGCGTTTAATCAATTTAGCCTGACGGATAAATTCCGTTTCACCTTCTTTTAGGCTGATTGAATTCACAACACATTTACCCTGTACAACTTGCAGACCCGCTTCAATGATTTCCCACTTAGAACTATCGATCATAATGGGAACTCTTGCGATATCCGGTTCGGCAACAATTAAATTCAGAAACCTGACCATAGCTTCTTTGCCATCGATCAAGCCATCGTCCATATTGATATCGATGATTTGGGCGCCACCTTCAACTTGGTGTCGCGCAACTTCCAATGCCTCATCGAATTTTTCTTCTTTTATCAAACGAAGAAACTTCTTAGAACCCGCTACATTCGTACGTTCACCTACGTTGATGAAGTTGCTTTCGGGAGTTATAACTAAAGGCTCAAGACCGCTCAGCTTCAAATATTTTTGCTTATTAACGTCCATAGCTGGATTCCTGACTATACAGGAACAACAAGTTTTCGAGGTTCATAATCTTTGACCAAATTGGCAATCGCAGTGATATGTTCTGGCGTTGTCCCGCAACAGCCGCCTACAATATTTACCAAACCTTTTTCTACATATTCTTTAATCTGTATGGCCATTTGCTCCGGTGTTTCGTCATATTCCCCAAAGGCATTTGGCAAACCTGCATTTGGGTGTGCACTAATGGCATGTTCAGATTTTGCGGAAATGACTTCCAAATGTGGTACCAATTGTTTTGCTCCCAAAGCACAGTTAAATCCGACTGATAGTATAGGGATGTGGGATATGGATATCAAAAATGCTTCTGCAGTCTGTCCAGATAGGGTTCGGCCCGAAGCATCGGTTATCGTACCACTTACCATTATTGGGACTTCTATATGACGTTCGTCTTTTACTTCTTCAATAGCGAATAGGGCGGCTTTGGCATTAAGCGTATCAAAGATGGTCTCTACCAACAAGATATCCGCACCACCATCCAATAAAGCTTCTACCTGTTGTTTGTAAGCTATTCGTAATTCTTCAAAGGAAACCCCTCGAAACCCAGGATCGTTGACATCTGGCGACATACTTGCCGTTTTATTGGTAGGACCAATACTGCCAGCAACAAAACGAGGCTTATTTGGTTCTTTGGCAGTAAACTCATCCGCTACTTTTTTCGCTATACGTGCCGATTCATAATTTAACTCATACACTAACCCTTCCATATGGTAATCGGCCATGGCGATAGTGGTACCAGAAAAGGTATTGGTCTCCACTATGTCTGCACCAGCCGCAAAATATTTACGGTGTACTTCGGCAATCGCTTCTGGCTGTGTCAGCGACAATAAATCATTGTTTCCCTGTAATGGATGCTCCCAATCTTTAAAACGTTCTCCTCTAAAATCAACTTCGGTGAATTTATAGCGTTGTAACATGGTACCCGTGGCACCATCCAACACCAAGATTTTTTCTTGTAAAAGTTCTTCTATTTTGACCATATGTTAGTTACCTTATTTGTAAGGTATATTTTAAATCAAGAAAAATGAATAAGGGTAGACCTGTTGTCTTTATTCGGTTATCTCCCCACTTTAGCGGGTAGAACGTAGCACCTTCATAGTTCCCAATGGGCATTGGAATAAACTAAGGGTTGCTAAGGTTTCACAGGGTCTATTCCCTCCACCTTTCTTGATAACAATTTCAATTTTTTAATGAACTGTAAGCAAAGAAACATCACAAAACGTTCTAAACCAAAAAATGGTTTAAAAAAAGCCTCCAAATGGAGGCTTTTCGCTAACTCAAATAGAAACTTGTAACTTCCTAAATGATACTCTGTACTACTTCTTTCTTCGCTTCTTTTTTAGAACCATCAAAACCTTCAACACCACCAACGGTAGTATATTTCATTACGAAGCGCTTATTTGGATTAATGATTTGGTATGCGTACTGGCACATTACCGCAGCTTCATGAAAACCGGAAAGAATCAATTTCAGTTTCCCTTCATAGGTATTGACATCGCCTATAGCAAATACACCCGGAATATTGGTTTGATAGTCTTTGGAATTGTTGACCTTAATCGCGTTTTTCTCTATCTCTAATCCCCAACTTCCAATAGGTCCTAGTTTTGGAGAAAGTCCGAACAATGGAATGAAGTTATCTGCTTCCAAATACGTATCTTCCTTTTCTTTGTTGTTATGCTTTATAACTACGCCGCTCAAATCGTTGTTGCCATGCAATGCTGTTACCTGAGCTTCAGTGAATAGTTTGATTTTCCCCAATTTGGCCAATTCCGATGCTTTCTCCACTGAATCCAAAGCTCCCCTAAATTCATTTCTTCTATGTACCAATGATACCTCAGCGGCAACATCTGCCAAATAAATGGACCAATCCAATGCGGAATCTCCACCACCAGCAATGACCACTTTTTTATTTCGATAAATCTCTGGGTCCTTTATCATATAGGAAACCCCCTTATCTTCATATTGGGCAATATTTTCCAATTGTGGTTTACGCGGTTCAAATGAGCCCAATCCACCTGCTATTACCACAACGGGGGCATGATGTTGGGTACCTTTATTTGTAGTGACCACAAAGGAACCATCTTCCAGTTTATCCAAAGTCTCTGCACGCTCTCCCAACGTAAAGCCGGGCTCAAAGGGTTTAATCTGTTCCAAGAGCCTATCTACTAAATCCCCCGCTAAAATCTCAGGATATGCAGGAATATCATAAATAGGTTTTTTAGGGTAAATTTCTGAACACTGACCTCCAGGTTGGGGAAGTGCATCTATTAAATGGGTTTTCAATTTTAACAAACCTGCCTCGAATACCGTGAACAGTCCAGTAGGGCCGGCTCCGATTATCAATATATCTGTCTTTATCATAGTATTTCTTTTTCTAATAAAACCAATGTTTTCTGATTATACTCCTTTTGTATTTCCAACACTTTTTGTCTGTGATTTACCACCTCTCCAATAATAATAATTGCAGGATTGGATAACTGCTGCTCCTTTGCCTTGTTCTCAATTGAAGCAACAGTACCAATCCCTATTTTTTCGTTTTCTGTTGTACCGTTTTGAATAATGGCCACGGGCGTATTGGACTTTCCTTCTAACCGAAACAAATCCATGATCTCCTTCAACTTGGACATGCCCATTAATATAACAACCGTAGCACTGGACTTTGCGGCAAGGGCCACATCGTTGGACAGCTTATGTTCCTTGGTTGTTCCCGTGATCACCCAAAAACTTTCGGATGCACCTCTTTTGGTCACTGGTATGTTTTGAGAAGCGGGTACGGATACCGATGAGGAAATTCCGGGAACTATAGCGGTCTCAAGTCCATGCTTTGCAGCATATTCCATCTCCTCGGCACCCCTTCCAAAAACGAAAGGGTCTCCTCCTTTTAGGCGTACCACATGTCCTTTATCGTATGCACGTTGTACAATCAGTTCATTAATCTGTTCTTGTTGATAGGCGTAACATCCTTTTCGTTTGCCCACAAAGATTTTTTCTGCTTTTGAGGCATATTCCAATAATGCAGTATCTACTAAAGCATCGTAAAGAACAACATTGGCATCCTGTAATGCTTTAATTCCTTTTAGGGTTATTAAATCGATATCACCAGGGCCAGCTCCGACTACGGTAAGTTTTGGTCTATGCATTGGTCAATTCTAGTTTTCTATGGTTCTCCAATCGCTCTAAAACAGTTTTTGCATCTTCTATGTAACTAGCCGCAAATTCTTTTGATGGCCTATTTTGATTCAATTGTAATGCCACTTCTTCAAAACTTTTAGCGAAGCTGATTTTTCCCGGTTCCACAAAAAGTCTGTCAAAATCCTTGATTATTGAAGCTTGGGTATTCGTCTTCACCTTTTCAGACGTAAGAAGTGCTTTTGCAGAGTTAACTATAGATTGATAGGAATAGTAAATACTGGCGGCCCATTTTTCTTGCTTCAGGGCTTCTTCGGCATTTTCAATTTTCTCCTGACTCTCATAAAAAAGTGTTGCCACCAAATCCACGATCACTCCTGCACATTCGCCAACGCCTATTTCTTTCTTGTACTTTTCCGCATTGCCCCAATCGATAAAATCGTCTTGGGTCAAATTTTCGATGTTGGTCAACGGTTTCAAAAATTCGTAAAAATAGTGCTCGCCTTTTTCTTGATAGTAATCTGCAAAAGATATTCCATTACCGTTTTTATTAAAATCGTCTAAAATCAATCGTAATGCTTGTGGTCCTCTTTTACTCGGAATTTTCACCACTTTATCTGCAAATCTGCCATTTCCGTTACCAAAATTTCCTCCGCCCAATAAAACCTGTAAAGCTGGAGCCACCAATTTATCCTTGGTACGTATGGACATTCCCTGAAACCCGATATTGGCCATATTGTGCTGTCCACAGGCATTCATGCATCCGCTTATTTTAATAACAACGTCGGGGTTATTGATATACTCTGGATATTCTGCTTTTATCACGCGCTCCAATTCGGCAGCAATTCCTGTACTACTGGCTATTCCCAGATTACAAGTATCCGTGCCTGGGCAAGCAGTGATATCCAAAGCTTTATTGTAGCCAGCTTCTACAAAACCAAGTTTTTTCAGTTCTGTGTAGAAAAATGGAACGGATTCTTCTTTTACATAAGGAATCAAAATGTTTTGTCTGAGCGACAACCTAATTTCACCTGCAGCAAAATTCTGTACTAAATCCGCAAGTTTTCTAGCGTCAGTCGTATAAAAATCACCCAACAAGACTTTTATTCCAATTGCAACATATCCTTCTTGTTTTTGTGGTATGAGATTAGTGGATTTCCATTGTTCAAATTCTTCTTGGTTTTCTATTTCAACTAGTGGCACTTTAGTTTGGGCAACTACTGGTTTTGGGTACTTTTCGAAATCTATGGGATATGATTGGTGCGGAACTGCTAGTTGTTCTTTTTCCAAAAGTTCTTTGAATCCATCGAGTCCTAAATCTTTCAGTAAAAATTTCATTCTAGCTTTGGCTCGGCTCTTACGCTCTCCATATCTATCAAAAACACGGATTACACTCTCCATTAACGGAATTATCTTGTTTGATGGCAAGAATTCGAATAATACGTCCGCGTGCCGTGGCTGAGAACCTAGCCCACCTGCCAGCATTACTTTAAAGCCTCTTTCCCCATTTTTTATTTTTGCGATAAAGCCCAAGTCATGCATGTACGAAAGACCTGTATCGGAATCATTAGCCGAAAAAGAAACCTTAAATTTCCTACCCATTTCCTGACCTATCGGGTTTCTTAAGAAATATTGAAAAAGCGCATGGGCATAAGGAGAAACATCAAATGGTTCATGAACATCTATTCCCGCTGTTTCGCTGGCCGTAACATTTCTAACAGTATTCCCACAGGCCTCACGAAGTGTAACATCGTCTCTTTCCAATTGTGCCCATAGTTCTGGGGTTCGCTCCAAGTCCACATAATGTATCTGTATGTCTTGGCGCGTGGTGATGTGCAAACGTCCTCGTGAGTATTCATCGGACACATCACATATGCGAAGTAGTTGATTGGAAGTTACTTTTCCGTAGGGCAATTTGATACGTACCATCTGTACGCCGGGTTGGCGTTGGCCATAAACGCCCCTTGCCAGACGAAGGCTTCTGAATTTTTCTTCATCAACCTTACCTTCCTTGAACTGTCTGATTTTTTTATCCAGTTCGATAATATCTTTTTCAACGACTGGATTTTCTATTTCTGTTCTAAAACTTTGCATCTTTTTTCGCTTCTTGAATCTAGATTAAAACACTATACAATATTTTATTAATCCTATAGATTTAATAGGTTATTTATATAAAGTATTTTTAGTTTGATAGATTCATGATTCATAAATAATGGGATATTCTTTTTAGTTGATAAAACCTACACCAGCAGTGGTATTTGTTTGTTCATCGATTAAAATAAAGGAACCATTGGATTTATTTTCCACAAATGAGTCGTAAAAAATTGGTTTACTTAACTTTATTTCCACTTCTCCTATTTCGTTCAACTCCAATTTGCCTTCTGAAAGCTTACTTCCCGAGTAATCGGTAGCAATAACATTCTTGATAGATGTGACTTTTGAAAGCACTTTATTGGTATTGTGCTGTACAACATACCTTGTACCGGCCCTAAGCTGTTTATTGTCCATCCAACACACTGTTGCTTCTATCTCTTTTTTTACTTCTGGAAGTTCACCTGATTTTACCAGCATATCGCCACGAGTAATATTAATCTCGTTCTCCAATGTAACGGTTACCGAACTGCCCGCTCCTGCTTCGTCAAAAGTCTTATCGTAAAAGTAGATTTCCTTAATTTTTGATTTGGTCAGGGATGGTAAAATGGTTACCTCATCCCCTACCTTGAGATTTCCCCCATATATTTTACCTGCAAATCCCCTGAAATCATGAAAATCCTGAGTCTTTGGCCGAATTACTGTTTGAACCGGTAAGCGGACAAATCCCTCATCTTTTAAATCGATAGTTTCCAGATTTTCCAAATGTTCAAGAATTGTCTCTCCATTGTACCAAGGCATAGCGTTGGTTTTTTCCGCAACATTATCGCCCTTGAGCGCACTTACAGGAATATAGCTCAACTGCTGTTCTGCATATGTACTATTGGCATTCAGTTTTTCAAAATCTGACTTGATATTTTCGAATACGTCTTCTGAATAATCAACCAAATCCATTTTATTGATGGCCACAATCACATTTTTAACACGTAGCAGATTATTGATAAAAAAATGACGGTACGTCTGCTCTATCACGCCTTTTCTAGCATCAATCAATATTATCGCTACTTGAGAGGTTGAAGCACCAGTGACCATGTTTCTGGTATACTCCACGTGACCTGGGGTATCGGCAATGATGTAGCTCTTTTTTGGAGTGGAAAAATAAATATGGGCCACGTCTATCGTAATTCCTTGTTCACGTTCTGCGACCAGACCATCGGTGGCCAAGGAAAAATCCAAATAATCATACCCTCGTTGCTTGCTACTTTTTCTAATGGCTTCCAATTTATCATCGGTCAACGATTTGGTATCGTAAAGTAGTCGCCCGATCAATGTACTTTTACCATCATCTACGCTTCCTGCCGTTGCTATCTTCAGTACTTCCATTTTTTTAGTTATTGGTTGTTCGTTGATGAATATCTGTTATGTCAAATCTACCATCAACCATGAACAATAAACGTTCAACTATTTTTAAAAATATCCTTGTTGTTTGCGTTTCTCCATTGCTGCTTCGGAACGCTTGTCATCTATTCTTGCACCCCGTTCCGATATTTTGGAATCACGGATTTCCGCTACTACCTTATCAATGGTATCGGCATAGGATTCTACTGCTGCTGTACAGGACATATCGCCCACGGTCCTAAACCGAACCATACGTTCTTCTACAGTTTCATCTTCTACCCTAAAGACAACTTCGTCTTCTGCAGACCAAATCAATCCATCTCTAAAGAAAACGTTTCTTGGATGTGCAAAGTAGATGGAAGGTATTTCAATATTTTCTTTTTGGATATAGCTCCACACGTCAAGTTCCGTCCAGTTACTTATTGGGAATACCCTTACGTTCTGTCCCATTTCAATCTGACCGTTCAGCATATCGAATAATTCTGGACGTTGATTCTTTTCATCCCATTGTCCAAAATCATCCCTAACCGAAAAAATACGCTCTTTTGCCCTGGCTTTTTCTTCATCCCTTCTAGCGCCTCCAATACAGGCATCAAATTTAAATTCCTCGATCGCATCTAAAAGTGTAGTTGTTTGCAATGAGTTTCTACTGGCATATTTACCAGTTTCTTCAACCACTTTTCCTTGGTCTATGGAATCTTGAACGTTTCTTATAATCAGGTCCACTCCTAATTCTTCCGCCAATCTGTCTCGGAACTCAATGGTTTCGGGAAAGTTATGCCCTGTGTCTATGTGCAACAATGGAAATGGGATTTTCGCCGGCCAAAATGCTTTTTGGGCCAGCCTGACCAAGGTAATGGAATCCTTGCCCCCTGAAAACAAGAGCACAGGTTTTTCAAACTGGGCCGCCACTTCCCTAAATATGTAAATTGCTTCGTGCTCCAGTGCATTTGTCTGTAACTTTTGGGAATCCGCACTAATGTTTAGCGCTTCTATTTCTTCTAGAAGTGTATTCAAAATGCTTTTTTTAATGGGTTAAGTATGTAATCCACATTCTCTGTTTTCGAGAACTTTGGTGGGATCAAAGTAATTATGTTCGTTCGGCAACTGATGCGTTTCAAGATAAGCGTCCAATTGTGCATCGTTCCAGTGGTAAAAGGGGCTTACTTTTAGTGTTCCATCATTGCTCAGACTAAGGATATCCAAAGAATCCCGATGTACAGTTTGCCCTTTTCTCAAATTCGTGAACCAAACATCTGGCCTATGTTCTGCCATTGCTCTTTTAAAAGGTTCCAATTTTACCTGTTCAGTAAATATTCCATGTTCAGGATCATCGATTTGGGGAATACCCATAACCACATCCCTGTATGCCGATGTTTGTTTGGGTACATATAATCTAATGTTCAAGCCTAAACGATCAATCAACTCTTCTGCGTGCTTATAAGTAGGCCGAGTGTTATATCCCGTATCACACCAAATAACAGGAATAGCATTATCCACATTCGTTATTGCATGAAGGATGGTTACCTCATAAGGACGAAAATTAGTAGTAATCACTGGTGTAGTGGCATTGGCCAAGGCCCAAGAAATGATTTCTTTAGGTTCGGCATCTCTAAATTGTAGATTTAAGTCTTGGATTTTTTCTTTTAAAACTATCATATCACCATAACATTATTTACCCCAACCAATGCTGTTCCATAGTCTTTCGTGAAAAAAGTAGAGTACCATTTTGGTAACCAGTTCTATTAAACCAATGGAAAATGCAAGTGATAAAGTACCGGTAACCACCCATGATATGATGATGGTATCAAATGTTCCAACTATTCGCCAGCTTATGGATTTGGCAACACTACGCTTGGGGCTTTCTGAACTTTTGTCTTTTGCAAAAGTATCTTTGGTCTTTCTGTTATTTATCAGTAATTGGTCTGCAATCATAATAAATTTTATTTTCCTATAGATTTAATAGGATAATCAAAAATAGAATTATTTATTAAAGTGAATCGTTAAAAGTCCAATAAAATTACTTTTATCCTATAGTTTTAGTAGATTAACTTGATATAAACCTTATCGTTATAAAAATTTCAAGTAAAGTCAATTATAATTGAAGAATTCTAAATCAAGAAATAAGGTCAGCTAAAGTATTGTTCCGATAAACTTCAAGATTCGCATCACGCACCTTGAGCATTAGCTTATTTACCGAACATTGGTCTTGATTGGGACAATCCTCACATTTTTCGTAAAAATTCAAACTAACACAGGGAACCATGGCTATAGGGCCTTCCAAAACGCGCATTACGGTAGTCATCTGAATTTCATCGGGAGACTTTATAAGATAATATCCACCACCCTTTCCTTTTTTCGAACCTAAAAAACCATTCCTGCGAAGTGTAAGCAGTATACTTTCCAAAAACTTTTGCGAGATGTTCTCGTGTTTTGCAATTTCTGCAATTTGAACGGGTTCCGTACTTTTTGTCGAAGCCAGATACGTTAATGCCTTTAAACCATATTTTGTCTTTTTGGAGAGCATAGCTGCTAATATAGGAAAGAATCGAATACTCTTTTTGGCTTTTCAATCATAATTGAATGCGGTAATACTTTTTTACCCATTAAAAGCGTTACTGATGCAAACCTAGATTGTAAAAATTTTCTTATCTAATCATAATATATATAATGAAGTATTATTTACCTTTTATTTCCGCTTTCTTAGTATTCATAACATCTGAAGCACAAAATTTCAAGATAAAAAAAGGAGAAGTTTTAATAAATAAAACTAAAGTGGCCTCAATACAAAAGGTCAAACAAAAAGGTACCAACTATTATCTTTTAAGCGATATTAACAATAACCCGATTTGCAGAGTGCAGGATTTGGAACAACAGTCATTATTATATCCTACCGATAAATCATATCCTTTTCGGGCTTTTTTTGGTGAAAAGCTAAGTGACACTTTGACAATAACTAAGAAAAACTATTGGTTATCGGAGAAAAGAATTATTGACTATGCACTTAAAATAGGTATGTTAAATGACACAGGTTTTGATGAATCCAAGACCCAAGAATTAATTTTATCTACACCCAAGCTTCCAGAGTGGATTACTGAAAGAATAAAAGGTGAGCAAGAATTGGTAGAACAACGTCAGTTCAAGGTTGAACGAACTTTTAAACAAGAGGATACTTTTGTGAAATCATATGAAAGCCGACAAGCGACCAGTCAACTAAACAAGAGTATCGTAACTCAAATTAAGTACGACATCTACCAAGGTGACCCAAATGGAAATAATATTTTAATAGGTCATGGAATTTACGAAACTGGAACGGTCAGAGGCACATGGCTTTTCATTTTGAACACCAAGAATGTCCCGTTAGCGTCTTATAGTGGAGCTAAACTCAAACTTTATGAACCATTCAAAGAAATTAGCCCTTTAAAACATGAAGTCACTACGTTGAGCGGTACTTCTAAGAGTGAATCTATAAAGCAGATGGCAATAGAATTAATAAAAAGGGATTTACTTTAACCAATATCCGACAAAAATAAAAAAGGCGCTAATACGCCTTTTTTATTTTTGTTAATCCCTTAATCCATGTTTGTAATAATCAAGATAAGAACGTCTAACCTAGTGCTTGGGCGATATCCCCGATAATATCGTCGATATGTTCCAACCCTACCGAAACACGTACCATTCCATCGGAGATACCAACAGACTCCCGTTCCTCTTTGGTAAGTTTACTATGCGTAGTCGATGCCGGATGGGTCACAATACTTCTTGAATCTCCCAAATTGGCAGAAAGTGACAGCAATTGTATAGCATCAAAGAATTTTTTCCCTTCTTCGAGTCCACCTTTTACCTCAAAAGCTACGACACATCCTCCCGCTTTCATTTGTTTTTTGGCTAATTCATATTTGGGATGGGATTTTAAAAAAGGATACTTGACCCAAGCCACTTTAGAATGGTTTTCTAAAAACTCAGCTAGTTGTAAGGCATTGGAACAATGCCTATCCACTCGTATTCCCAATGTTTCCAAGCTTTTGGACAATACCCAGGCATTAAATGGGGAAAGTGCAGGGCCCGTAATCCTTGCGAAACGGTAGATTTTATCGATAAGCTCTGCATTCCCAACGGTGATTCCTGCGAGAACACGGCCTTGACCGTCCATCAACTTTGTTCCAGAATGAATGACCAAATCTGCTCCAAACTTGATAGGTTGTTGTAAATAGGGCGAAGCAAAACAATTATCGACAATAAGAATTAATCCATTTTTCTTCGCAATTTTCCCAAGCACCTCAAGGTCTAAAACATCTACTCCAGGATTGGTCGGCGACTCGGCGTAGATAACCTTGGTTTTGGCTGTTATCAAATTTTCTACTTCTTCCAAAGCATTGATATCAAAATAACTTGTGCCAATGTTCCATTTTGGAAAAAACTGTGTGAACAACGTATGTGTTGAACCAAAGATACTTTTTGCTGATATGATGTGGTCGCCACTTTCCAAAAGGGCGGCAAATGTTGAAAAAACGGCAGCCATGCCAGAAGCGAAGGCAAAACCTGCTTCGGCCCCTTCCATTTTACATACCTTCTCGATAAATTCAGACGAGTTTGGATTGGAATAGCGCGAATAAATATTTCGTTCTTTCTCTTCGGCGAACGAAGCTCTCATATCTTCCGCATCATCAAACACAAAACTGGAGGTCAGGTACATTGGCGTAGAGTGTTCCAAGAATTGGGTACGCTCCAATTGTGTACGTATGGCTTCTGTTTCAAACTTCTTGTTTTTCTTTATCATACTATTTCAACATCATTTAAATATTTTGCAATAATGGATGAGACCTCTATCAAATCAGATATCAGACCTCCGACTACTGACTACTGACTACTGACTACTGACTACTAAATCTAAAAATCACATCTTTTCAGCAATCCTTAAAACATCTCCAAAAACGCCTCTTGCCGTAACTGCTGCCCCTGCTCCCGCTCCTTGGATCACCAAAGGGTTTTCACCGTAGGATTCTGTATAAATTTCAATAATAGAATCAGAACCATTTACCTGACCCAGCGCACTGGATTTAGGAACAGAAATCAATTTCACGTCCAAAACACCTTTTTCTTGTTGCAAATCACCATGCAAATCACCTACATATCGAAGTACGTGCCCTTGTTTTTGGCTATTTTTTATTTTTGAAAAACTGTTATCCATTGATGCAATACTTTCCATAAAGTCTTTAAAATCGACATTTTGTAAACTATCAGGAATCAAATTTTCTATTTCAATATCCGAAAACTCGTTTTCCAAATCCAATTCGCGGGCCAAAATCAACAATTTTCTTCCTACATCGTTTCCTGAAAGATCTTCACGGGGATCAGGTTCGGTATACCCTTTCTCCATAGCTGTTTTTACAATCTCCGAAAATGGTATTTCATTCTCCGAAAATGTATTGAAGATATAGCTCAACGAACCAGAAAAGACCCCTTTGATTCGAGTTATGTTCTCCCCGGAAAGATGCAAGAGCTTTATCGTATCTATGAGTGGCAGTCCTGCTCCAACATTGGTCTCGTACAAATATTGCTTTTGATTTTTTTCAAGATGGCCGCGTATCGTTTTGTAATAATCAAACCCCAATGTATTGGCAATTTTATTGGAAGAGACCAAATCGAACCCATTGGCTATAAAATCTTCATAGTTGGATACAAAGGACTCGCTAGCCGTATTATCTATGGCAATCAGGTTTTCGAGATGGTGCTTTGTAGCAAATTCAATAATGGATTTTGTTTGATATAGGCTTGTTTCGTTCTCCAAATCGTCTCGCCAAGTATCATTTACCCCTTCAACATTAAGTAAGCTCTTTTTAGAGTTGGATACTGCGAAAATCCTTAAATCGATTCCTTTTCGTTTTTCGATACTCTTCTGTGAACTTAGTATCTGGTCTATCAATGTACCACCAACATTACCATGCCCAAAAACAGCCAGGTTTACTCTTTTCGAGATTCCAAAAATCTGTCCATGGACCACATTAACGGCTTTGTGCAAATCAGCGCTATTGACAACCAAACTCACATTTTTGCCTGAAACCGTATTGTTGAAAAGCAAAGGAACAACCTGATTTTTTGCCAAGGCATTGAAAGGTTTATGAAAAGCACTTAAATCCATTCCCACGATAGAGATAACGGCTACATCATCCACCACCGTAATCTGATTTACATCTTTGTTGGAATAGTCGGTCTTAAATTCTATATCCAATACTCTTTTCGCTTTTTGAGCTTGTTTGGAATCCACCACAAGACCTATGCCCCTTTCCGAAGAACCTTGGGAAATGATTCCAACATTAATGTTATTAAGGCCCAAGACAGTAAAGATTCTGGCATCGACCCCAACTTTGCCCAAAAGTCCTCTTCCCTCTAGATTTATTAGTGCCACATGCTCCAGAACCGATAAGGATTTTATGCCCCCATTTTCTGTTTCGGCACCAATCAGGGTACCTTCATTTTTTATATTGAACGTGTTCAGGATACGTAATGGAATGTTTTTCTCCAATAAAGGGATTATCGTCTTGGCGTGAAGAATAGTAGCACCAAAATTGGCAAGTTCGTTTGCTTCGGCATAAGAAATGTAACATATCAACCTAGCTTCGGGAACCAAATCGGGATTCGCTGTAAAAATACCATCTACATGGGTATAGTTGACAAGCTCTTGGGCATCCAGAAAATTTGCAAGCAAAGCTGCTGAATAATTGCTTCCATTTCTTCCCAATGTAGTAGTTTCACCTTCTTTGTTAGAAGCTATAAATCCAGTAATTATGGGTATAGCATCATCATCCAATGCCTGAAAATATCGGATAACATTTTCCTTGGAAACAGCTTCATCTACCTCTGCATCGTTAAATGTATCATCGGTTTTTATCAGTTTTCTGGAATCGACAAGCTGTGCTTTAACCCCAGATTCCACCAATATCGAGGTAATTACTTTTCCCGAAATCAATTCGCCGTAGGACAACAATTCATCCTTAATTTTTAGACTATAATCTCCTGTTAGCGAAACTCCTTTTAACAGTTTTGCAATATGATTCAATTCTTCTTTAAGCTCAATTTTTGAAAAGGCTCCTCTTTGATAGTCAGAAAAAGTTTGAAGTTCTTTACTGAAATCCTTCCCTTTAGCAGCTAAATCAAGCATAGATTCCAATTGATCTGTTGCCTTACCTCTTGCCGACAATACTACCCCAAAATTTTCTCCTGCGTTAGCTCTTGTAGAAATAATCTCCAGTACATTTTGCAATCCTTTGCCATTAGCCAAGGATTTTCCACCAAACTTTAAAATCTTGATGCGCTCCTTTTTTCCATTTTTTTGAAAAATTGGCCCAAGCAGGTTTTCCAATTGTTGAAATTCAATCAAAAAGGCATCGTGACCGTGAAGTGATTGTACTTCTCCATAAGTGACGTTAGCATTCGCCTGTGCTAAATTTCGAAATGTCTCCTTATTTTCTTCTGCGGTAAAAAACAAATCCGAATTAACCCCAATGATATGAATCTTGGTATCACTTTTCTGAATCAAATCAAAAGCATCCTCGCCATTTCTTGTGATATCGATTGTCTTTAACAATTGATTCATCAACTTATACGCGGAGAGCTGAAAACGTTCTTGAAGTTTTTTCCCGTGGTGCATCAACCAACTTTCTACATTAAAAACCTGTAGCTCTTCATTGGTACTTCGCTTAAATCTAGCCTTGAAGGATTCAGGTGTACGATAGCATAACATGGCATGCATACGCGCATCGTGTACAGGTTGTTTGGAATTTACCAAAAATTGCTCCTGAATCTGACAGTTCGCAATCAACCAATCCGTTGATTTCCAATCAGAAGCCACTGGAATTAAATGTTGGGTGATTTTAGGGTCAAGGGCTACCACTTCCCAAGCAATACCACCGCCCAAAGAACCGCCAATGATAGCAAATAGTTTCTCTACCTTTAGTTGTTCCAGCCCATTGAGAAAAATCTTGGCAATATCTCCTGCCACAAAATCCTTGTAATTATCGATTACGAAACTATCATAACCGTTTCCAGGAATGTTAAAGGCCAAAATGGTGTACCTTCCAGTATCGATACATTTGTTATCGCCAATAATATCGGTCCACCAGCCATCATCACCCGTTACGTTCGAATTTCCCGTTAGGGCATGGTTTACCAATACAATTGGGGCTGAATGCAATTCCTGTCCGAACAATTGATAGGACAATTGTAAATCTTGGGTATTCCCGGATAGGGTGGTGAAATTTGGTATGTTGATGTGTTGGAGCATTTATTATTGAATAGCTCCTTCTTCCTGAAAAGAAGGCCGGGATAAGGGGACTAAATTACCCCTCACCTTAATCCTCTCCCGAAGGAGAGGAAACCTATTATACTTCGTTTACGCCAAAACTGATTTATCTATAGTTGCAAAGGCACTTTCCAAATCAGCTTTTAAATCTTCAATATCTTCCAGGCCTACGGACAAGCGAATCAAATCTTTTGTAACTCCCGTTGATTCTTGGGCTGCATCATCCAACTGTTGGTGCGTTGTACTTGCAGGGTGAATAATCAACGACTTCGTATCGCCTATATTTGCCAATAAAGAGAAAACCTTGGTTTCATCAGCTATCTTTTTAGCAGATTCAAATCCACCTTTGACACCAAAGGTGACGATTCCGCTCTGACCTTTTGGCAAATATACCTTTGCGTGTCCATGGTATTTGCTCGATTGTAATCCAGGATAGTTTACCCATGCCACTTCATTTCTGCTTTCCAGCCATTTGGCCAATGCCAGTGCATTTTCACTATGCTGTTTCATACGGATGGATAAGGTTTCCAACCCTTGGATAATTTGCCAAGCATTGTAGGGGCTTGCAGCTCCGCCAAAATCCCTAAGACCTTCTATCCTGACCTTGGCGATAAAGGCTGCGGGACCTAACACCTCGTGGTATACCAATCCGTGATAACCAGGCGAAGGTTCGGTAAATTCTGGGAACTTTCCATTGCCATAGTCAAATGTTCCAGCATCAATGATTACTCCTCCCAGCGATGTTCCGTTTCCGTTGATATACTTTGTCAATGAATGTATAACAATATTGGCCCCATGTTCAATGGGGTTTAACAGTGCTGGAGTTGCTACGGTATTATCTACAATAAATGGCACTTTAGCTGTTTTTGCTTCGGAGGAAATTGCTTTCAAATCCAACACATCCAGTTTTGGATTGCCTAAAGATTCCACAAAAATGGCCCTTGTATTTTCTTGTACTGCCTTTCCAAAATTAGAAGGTTCTTCCGGGTCAACGAAGGTTGTTGTTATCCCTAATCTTGGTAACGTATTCGCCAATAAATTATAGGTTCCGCCATATAGACTGTTTGATGCTACAATATGGTCCCCCGTCCTCAACAATACCAATAAAGCTGTAGAAATTGCAGCTGTTCCAGATGCAGTTGCCACGGCAGCAATACCTCCTTCCAAAGCAGCTAAACGCTGTTCTAGCACATCGGTAGTAGGGTTGTTTAATCGCGTATAAATATACCCGGGTTCAGATAGGTTAAAAAGATTTGCGGCATGGTCGGCATCATTAAAAACATAGGCCGTACTTTGATAAATTGGAACTGCTCGCGTTCCCCCGTTTGCAGATACATCATGACCTGCGTGTAAAGCGTTTGTAGAAAATTTTTGATCACTCATGATTTTGTTTTTGTGCATCCATTCTTTTTTTGGATACCGGTTTTAAAAGATTTCATTTTAAACATATCCTTCGACTACGCTCAGGATACGAAATAGTAAAAGCCAAACCCTGTCCGCCGACTTTGCGGTTAGGTAAAATCAAAAAGTTATAAGAAAATGGAATCGAAAAATTTCGATGACTGTTATCCTTCCCAATGTTGGTCGAATTACTTCAACAGGCTCCAAGCTATGCTTGGAAAGGGTAGAATTTAGCACCTTCTTAGCACAAGAGACTAAGGGTTGCTAAGGTTTCGCAGGGTCTAATCCCTCCACCTTTCTTGATAACTATTCAATACGTGTTTGAACTTATTGGAACAAATATAACGTCAGATTTTTTTAAAATCCTAATGATTATGGAAAATTTCACAAAAACCTAGTGCTTTTATAGGATACCTTATCATGACCAATACTTAGAATAATACAAACAGCATCACAAGAAATAGTGTGACATGAGCTTCGCACCAATACGATAGAACTGGATGAGATTAACACATATACTCGGATTTTTCAAAAAACTTGATGAATTACAAATTGACTATAATCCAATCAAAAAAATATGACAGCAACCCAACGTGATTTTTAATAGGCTAATTGGAATGCTGTTTCATTTTTCTGTGTGAAATACCTTCAAGCATTTTTACTTAAGGTATAGTATGTGCTTCTGATAAAGATAGGTTTCACTACCTAAAATAGTGTATATAATACGGTCTCAATGACACCTCCATAATCTATATTGTCAACAGATAACAACTTTTTTTCTTCCTTCATTTTTAAATGGAACGGTGTTGCCGTTAGCACGACCCCACTTTGCTTTTTTAAACGGATTCCTTGGCCGGAAATCAATTCTTTATTGGGGATAAAATCTCCTTTCGGCACGTGTTCCGTAAGCAAAACGTATTGGAAACTGTAGAGTTTATTTACAATGTTCAAAATTTCTGCATTGGACAAATGTTGCAATACCTGGCGTAAAATTACACAATCACCCGATGGCAGTTCATCCTTAGCAATATCCAAGCAACTGAACTCTAGATTTTTTTCCCTAAACTGTTCTTTATTATATGCTACCAAATCTGGAACAATATCAACGGCAATATAGTTTTTAGTGTGTTTGACCAATGCCTTTCCAACATTGAAATCTCCACAACCTAAATCACAAACGGTAATGGGATGCTCAAAAGATTGTAAAAATGATATAACTGATTTAAGGTAAGGTGCCACAACATTGGGGTGATGCGAACCATGTCCAGAATAGTAATAAGAACCGTTATCACCCCAAAGCTTTTTTTCATAAACCTGTTCCATTACCCTTTTTGTAGGCCAGGCTTTTTTGGAGGTTTTCATGAAGTGGACATGACTTATTTTAATACAGAAAATTCTATACTGGAATCCGTAAACACAGTATGTGTCTGAGTTTTAAAGTCCTCTTCATTGGCTTTAAAAATATTCTCCACATACGTCTGCGGATTTAAATCTATCAAAGGAAACCACGTACTTTGTACCTGTACCTGAAGCTTGTGCCCTTTTTTTATGGTATGAAAAACATCTTGCAATTTTATATTGACCTCAGTTTTTTGATTTGGTGTGAAAGGTTCTGGATTGGTGAAACTATTTCGGAAACGGCCGCGCATTACTTCGCTACGTACCATAAGATGATAGTTGCTCATTTTCAAATGGTCTTGCATCTCCTCATTGGTTTCGACTTTAGCTGGATGTAAGTCGATAATCTTAACAATCCAATCCGCTGCTGTACCCGTGGTTGCCACTTTTAGTTTTGCCAAAATATCTCCTGCCAAAGTAAAATCTTCTTCCATAACTTCAGTCTCAAAAACCAGAACATCTGAGCGTCGCGCAGCAAAGCGTTGGTCATCCGTCATGTATTTTCTTGGCGTGAATACGGATTTTACATCCTCGGAATAAGGTACTGGCTTTTTGATATCACTGATAAACTGTATTCCCGAAACCTCATTAGACTCAGATGCAAGTTCTTGATTTTCTGATAAAAACATTTCTTTCTTCTGTACGCCATTTGGGGGCCATGTATCATATTGCTTCCATTCTTTACGACCTGAATCAAACACATATGCTTCGGGCAAACCCGAGTTTTTGTCACCTGCTCCTTTCAGAAAATGATTAAAAAACTTCGTTTCAATATTTTCTTGGTAGAATTCCGATATTTCATCTCCAAAGTAATAGTTGCCAACAACCGTGCGTCCATCCCTTTTGGACCATCTACCATGGTCCCAAGGACCAAAAACCATGGTATTGTAGTTCTCCGGATTGTATTTTTCAATGTTCTTGTAGGTTTCCAACGGACCATAAAGATCTTCAGCATCAAACCAACCGCCAACTACCATGGTTGCTACGTGAGATTTCACATTTTTTAAATGCTGAATAATTCCCCTACTTTGCCAAAGTTCATCATAATTAGGGTGTTCCTTTAATTCGTTCCAAAAGAAATCATCGGTCATAGCATCAGGGGCTATAGAGGCTCTATCCTTTATATCATACTCAAAGAAAGAATTAAGGTTGCTAAGAGATCCTTTATCCAAGAAAAATTGGTATTGATCTTCCGTACCAATATCAGGTAATGTATACCATGCCGTATCTATAGGCTGGTCACCGTTTGGTCTTGGCGTTCCAAACAATGAAGTTGCCCTAAAATAGCTTAGCAAATAAGCCCCATTATGATGAAAATCATCAAAAAAGAAATCTCCTATGCTCGCTTGGGGAGAGGCCGCTTTTAATGCCGGATGAGCATCTACCGTAGCGTAGGTAGCATAAAATCCGGGATAAGAAATACCCCAGATGCCCACATTACCGTTGTTGTTTTCAACATTATTTACAAGCCACTCAATTGTATCATAAGTATCAGAGCTTTCGTCCACGCCTGCATCCGAAGTTTTGTTTGGAATATATGCCCGCATATTCTCATAACTGCCTTCGCTAAGCCACCTACCCCGCACATCTTGATATACTACAATATAGCCTTCTTCCATCATGTGTATGTTGGGAGCTATTTTTTCTTTAAATTGATTCTCTCCATAGGGCCTAGAACTATAAGGCGTACGCTGCATGATGATAGGATACGCTTTGGATGTATCCTTTGGGGAATAGATTGTCGTATGCAATTTTATGCCATCCCTCATGGTAATATCCACTTCTTTTTTAGTATAGTTGTCCGCAACGTAACTAGTTGAAACTTCAGTATCAGAAGAAGACTTCTTGGTTTTTGAGCAAGAACCTAAGAGAATCGAGACAAATACAAGTGTGAGGAAAATTTTAAAATTGAATTTTGGCATAGCTATACGTTTAAGTTCTAAAACTAGTAAAGTTGAATTAAGAATACGAAAAATAATCAGGGAAAATCCAAGTTGTCTGTTCTAGCGCAACTGAGAACCGAGTAAATCTAGATATCTCATCTGTGTTCAATATGGTATAAAACCAAAAAAAGGAACCGAATTCGGTTCCTTTTTAATATCGGGTTATTACTGTCACTAAAGCCCAAAAGTGGTCTTCACATCAGCAACTTTATCCAATTTCTCCCATGTAAAGAGTTCCACTTCTTTTTCTATTCTTCCATTATAAGGCGACTCAAAAATCTTGTTGACGGTTTTGGGCTCTTTTCCCATATGTCCGTAAGCAGCCGTTTCCAAATAGATAGGGTTTCTCAGTTTTAAACGCTCTTCTATAGCAAAAGGGCACATATCGAACAATTCTGATGCTTTTTTTGCTATTTCTCCATCAGATAAATCAACATTGGCTGTACCGTAAGTATCCACAAAAATTGATGTTGGCTCCACAACTCCAATAGCGTAGCTGACCTGAACCAAAATTTCATCTGCTACTCCTGCAGCCACTAAATTTTTAGCGGCATGCCGTGCTGCATATGCTGCGCTTCTATCAACTTTACTCGGATCTTTTCCGCTAAAAGCTCCACCGCCATGTGCTCCCTTTCCTCCATAAGTATCCACAATGATTTTGCGTCCCGTAAGACCTGTATCGCCGTGAGGACCACCAATTACAAATTTCCCCGTGGGGTTGATATGATAGGTAATGTTCTCCGTAAACAAATCCTGTATTTTTTTGGGCAACAAGCTTTTCACGATTGGGATTAGAACACCCACAATATCCTCCTTAATCTTTGCCAACATGTTTGCATCAGAGTCAAACTCATCATGCTGTGTGGAAACCACTATGGTATCAATACGTTGTGGCACGTTGTCGTCAGAGTATTCAATGGTGACTTGAGCTTTGGCATCTGGTCGTAAGTAATCGATTTTACTACCATCCTTCCGTAATTCTGCCAAAACCTGAAGAATTTTATGGGAAATATCCAATGCCAAGGGCATGTAGTTTTCTGTTTCCTTTGTGGCGTAACCAAACATCATTCCTTGGTCACCGGCCCCTTGTTCTTCCTTTGTTTCACGGTCCACCCCTTGGTTTATGTCTTGTGATTGTTCATGAATCAATGAGATAACCCCACAAGAATCACCACTAAATTGGTACTCCCCCTTGGTATAACCAATCTGATTGATTATCTCCCTTGCTATGTTCTGAACATCAAGATAGGTGTTGCTTTTTACTTCACCTGCCAAAACAACCTGACCGGTAGTTACCAAAGTCTCGCATGCAACTTTACTTTCTGGATCAAAGGCCAAAAAATTGTCTAGAAGCGCATCACTGATTTGATCCGAAACTTTATCTGGGTGTCCTTCACTTACCGATTCGGAAGTAAATAAATATGCCATTTTTTAAAAAATTATCGAAAGATTTGACGAAAAGCCCCAAAGAAGTTTACAAAATTCTTGCAACTGCTTTAGCATTTTTATCAGACCAAAATCATTATGGTCTTGAGGTTGCAATCAGTCAAATCCATCCTCGTTATTGGATGGCAAAAGTAAGGGAAAACCTAACAAACGCAAAACATTTTTCTTTTTGTTCAAAGCTCATATCGTACCTTGAGCAGGACATATCTAGGCTGCACAAAGTATGTAGATGTATTAAAATAAAAGTCGTTGAAGGAATCGCTATTGAGCTCCGTATTATTCGTCAAATTTGTTGCATTGATACTGAATTCCCATTTACTATCGGGCTTCCGGTACGATAAGCTGGCATTCATAAAACCGTATTTGTTCTCAACGGTCTCTGCTCTATCACGATAGAAGTAATAATCGTAATCTGCCAAAAAGATAAAGTTTTTTAAAAAAGCTGCGTCAAACTTGACAAAAGGCCTATCCGTAAAAAAGGTCGACTCGGTCTCTCCGGTCCTATAATTATTGGCACTGTATCGATACCCAAGTTCCACGTTCGGGGCACTCTTGAAACTAGTACCCAATGAAGCAGTATAACTTTGCGTGAACGAAGTGGAATTCTGTGGAGCTTCGTTTATGATATTAAAGGTATTGGAATAGGCCAACGATGTCCGTGCACTGATCTTTACACGACCAAAGGTGCGCTGAAAATTACCTGAACCACTCAACGTCTCATCCTCTAAATTTGAATTTATCGTAGTTCGCACCTGATTGATCCCAACAATAGAGGTGTTCGATTTGAAGGCATCAATACGTTTGCTATAGGCCACATTGGCAAAAATGTTCTGCAAGTTGAACATGTTAAAACTGAAAAAGTTCAACGAAACGTTATGGTACAGGGCACTTTCCAAATCGCGATTTCCCTGATACAGCGAATTATAATCATTAAAGACAAAACCTTTGGCAAAACTATTGATATCTGAAAAATTACGTCGCACGCTATAATTCAATCGCAAGCTTTCCGATTGCTTAAATTGGTAGTCAATAAAAACATCGGGCACCACATTGAACAACTCGTCCTTTATTGCTGTTCCCAGTTGTTCGTTCGTGGCTGTATAGGTATGGATATTAAAACCTGGGTTGAAGGTCCATTTGCCAGCTATCAACTTATAATGCAATCCGAAATAAAAATCGGAAAAATTGAAATTGACCCTGTTATTGAGTTCTGGTTCTTCAAAATCAAGTTCTGAACCATTATCCAAAATCTGAAAGATACGGGAATCAAAATTTTGGCTGCTTTGAGTGGTACCCAAAGTAAAATTCAGATTGCTTTTTGTACCAGTGACCCAAAAATAATCAAACTTAGCATCAAACCGATTGGCCAGCACCCGTTGTTCTTGGTCAATGTTAAACACGCCTTGGTTCTGGTCAAAAGGAACCACATCTTGAAAAGGTTGTATGGAACGAATAGCATTGTAGAAAGGATCATCATTGGAGTGCACATATTGAGCCTCGAAAGCAAAAATATGTTTTTCATTCAAAGTGAAATAGGTATTTGAGTTTTGGGTAATACTCAGTGGCCGCTGTTGCATATTTTCTGCAATGGCATCGGTCACATCGGAAACGGTCGTTAAACCAACCTGTTCTTCTTCATCTGATAATTTGATTACAACATCGTAATCCCATTGAAAATTAGATGTGGGATTGTAATTCGTGGCAAACTTGATAAGCCCTAATTTATTGGTCTGGTCAGAATTGGTCTGTGTCGCTTCTTCTTGGTTACTGGTGATAAAAGTTCGGGTCACATTGGTTTCCATCAAAGTATTCATGTAAGAATATATACCAAAACCGCTAAGGCGAAACTTTTCGGAAGGTTTATAACTAAAATTGACCGCCCCAAATTTCGTATCAATTTCTTTTGCCCTATTGTTCTGTAAAGTTGAAAGTCCCAAACTGTTAGAACCCGTATTAAAGGTAGTACCGTTATTGGCCCGTGTGGCCGTTCGCAATCCGCCCACAAAATTTCTAAAATCACGGGACGTGTAGGGCAGCTCACCGATATTGTTCAAATTGGTAAGAATATTTACACTATACTCCGGACTGTAATAAAACAATTTGGGGTGTGCAATATACCGTTCATCCAACCCGATGCCACCACTGACCTCACCAAACCAAAACTTCTTTTTACCTTCTTTTAATTTGATATTGAGAGCAATATTATCTTGATTGTTCGTAAGACCGCTCATCTGCGAAACTTCGCTATAATTTCTAAGTACCTCTACTTTATCCAATGCATTGGCTGGAATGTTATTCGCTGCCAATTTGGAATCTCCATCAAAAAAATCCTCTCCCTCTACCATAACCTTGGTTACGGTTTTACCTTCCACCTCTATTTCTCCATCATCATTTACCTCTACGCCAGGGAGCTTTTCCAAAACATCGGCCAGTTTCCTTTCTGTACCCGACACGAAGGAATCCGTATTGTAGACAATGGTATCTCCCTTTATGGTTATCGGAATTTCATAAACTACCTCCACCTCGTCCAACCTTTCTGCTTTTGGCATTAGGGTCACATTTTTTACCATATCGCTATTTGTGGTAGTGACAGCGATTTCTTTGGTTTCAAAACCGATATAACTAATTTTTAGTATATATTTTGAATTGGCCTTGACCTTAATTTTATAGAATCCCTGCGGATTTGTGATTCCGAACCCATCTAAAGCTTGATCAGCTTGGTTGATGGCAACCACATTGGCCACATCCAATACATTTTGCAAAGAGTCGCGAACTGTACCTGAAATTGAGATTTTCTGTGCTGTGGCCATTGTTACAAAGAATAAAAGCAACATCAAAATCTTTAGATGTAAATATTTCATTAACCCCTTATTCTAATCCTATCTCCACCACCTCTTCGGTTGCCGTTGCGAAATTGCTCTGACATTTCCTTCATTTTTTCCACCATTATTGCGTTGTATTCTTCTTGCGTTACGACTTTGCCTTTGGACGGTGCTTTGATTTCAATTTTCTCCTTAGGGTTCAATATGATTTTACTACATAAAATGGCTGTGCGCTCATCGTTCACTTCAAGAATTAATCCTGGCAGACCCCAATAATTTCCTGGACCTTGACTGATTGGGATTTCAGGGGTGTACCATGCCGTGACCGTTCTATCTTTGGGCGGGTTTGTTCTCGAAAGCAATGTTCCTGACTTGGTGCTATCCTGCTGCACACTGTCTCTAGGATTGGTCCCTCTATCTCCATTAGGTCTTGGCCCAAAAGGCCGAAAATTCCTGAAAGAAACTGAATCGGTTTTTTTGACTGCTGTCGCTTTATAGCATGTATAGTTCCCTATCTTCTTTGTTTCTGAACCTAGCTTCCATTCCCAACCTGTCAAACTATCTTTTATCAAGAATATTTTACCGAACATTTCTGTTTGGTTTATATAGGCTTGACCTTGTACATTCTTATATAGTTCACCAGCACCGGCCGCTCCAAAAGCAACTCGAAAACCACCCCGCCTACCTGTATTGGTAGATGGTGTCTCTAACTTTTCTTCTTGTATGTAGATGGAGGTGGTTCTGTCAAACGTAAGTTCGAAACTACGTTCCATGGCATTTTTCATACGTTCTCGAATACGCTGTTTTTGATCTTCTGGGATTTGACGGTTATCCAAATCCATGTCAACGGAAGTTTTACTCTGGTAGATGGCGATACCTTTAAAATCCTGAGCTAAAGCATATACAAAACAACTTAAAAAAAGAATTAGGGATATGATGGTTTTCTTCATTGGTATTCTTGATTTTGAAAGTTTGACCATGGTATTCACAATTGGTTTAAACAAATTTGAATAAACATCGTTAGAAATGAAGTTAACCAATGTTAACGTGTGTTAAGCGTGTTTTGACAACTTGGTCATAGTAGTTACTTTTAGAATGTGAAACAAGGCCGTTATACATTATTGCTCTATTTTATAAGCAGCACCATTTTTGTTACTATCGCCATTCAACTGTATTGGAATATACAGAACTACAAAGGCAATAAGCGACGTCTTACCAATGAGGTTCAAATAAGTCTTGACAATAGCGTAGAAATCTATTTTTCAGATTTGGCAAAAACGGACATCATCGCCTTTGCCAATAATCGTAGGGATTCGCTTAGCACCAAAAAAATATTGCATCATATGGCCAGCGATTCCGCTTTTAAGAAATTCAGAAGAAATACGTTTCATGTGCCCGATAGCGGTAAAGTTTGGACCCAAATTATGAACCCTGTCAATTCAAGGTTAAAACCCCAGCAAATCAAGGCCATGTCTGTTTTTAACAAGCTTAAGGAGGTGGACAGCACCATAGGACTTGCCAATTTAACCAGTAAAATCATTTTCGCAATAACAAAGGATACACTTGACTTTCAAAAGCTAGATACTTTGTTACAGGAAGAGTTGTCACGAAAAGGTATTGATATCAAATACAGCTTGCAACATATTGACCGTGATTCCATCATCAGAAGTTTTAAGGAAAAAGATTCAGAAAAACTTACGTTGACCACTATTTCAAAGTCAACCTATTTGCCAAGAAGGGAACAGCTGAAACTATCGTACTCCAATCCAACTATTACAATTTTAAAATACAGCCTAACGGGTATGCTTCTCTCATTTTTACTATCAATTTGTATTATAGGTTGCCTTTTTTATTTGCTCCACATCATTAAAAGACAAAAGGAACTTGCTGAGATAAAAAACGATTTGATCAATAATATTACCCATGAATTCAAAACCCCAATTGCAACGGCGAGCACTGCCATCGAAGCTATTAAAAATTTCAATCAGACCAACGATAAGGTAAAAACAGAAACATATTTGGATATCTCAGACCAACAGCTAAAGAAATTGAACCTCATGGTCGAAAAATTATTGGAGACCGCAACTTTGGACAATGACAAACTTTTGATCAATAAGGAATCCATTGACCTGGTCTTGATGACCAAAAGAATAGTGAATAAATATCAAATGGTCTCTCCTGAAAAACGTATCCATTTTACCAGTAATAAAAGTGAGGCCATTGTAGCGGTCGATGTATTCCATTTTGAGAATGTTCTGGCCAATCTTGTCGATAATGCCATAAAGTATGGTGGTTCCAAGATAGAAATCAATATTAACGTGATTTTCGATAAGGTTGAAATTAAAGTGGCCGATAATGGTGGTAAAATAGATGATAACCAAAAAGAAAAAATCTTTGATAAGTTCTATAGGATTCCCACAGGAAATCAACATGATATTAAAGGTTTTGGTATCGGATTGTTCTACACCAAGAAAATTGTAGAGAAGCACGGGGGGCAATTGGTTTTGCTGAACGATAAGAACCACACTATTTTTAAGATATTGTTATGGAACGACGCATAAGAATACTTCTAGCCGAAGACGAATTGGCACTGGGCCGCATTATAAAAGAAAGCTTGGAAACCAGAAACTTTGAAGTATTATATTGCAACGATGGGGAAACAGCATATCGTACCTATTGTACGGAAAGTCCAGAATTATTGGTTTTGGACGTCATGATGCCCAAAAAAGATGGGTTCACCCTTGCCAAGGAAATCAGAGCAAAAGACAGGGATACCCCCATTATCTTTCTAACGGCAAAATCACAGACAAAAGATGTGGTCGAAGGATTTGGATATGGCGGGAACGACTACCTAAAAAAACCATTCAGCATGGAAGAGTTAATCGTTCGAATACATGCGCTGCTTGATAGAGGTAATTTAACCAGCCCCGAGATTCCCATTAAAATAGGAGACTATTCTTTTAATCACAACAGACAAACATTGAGCATAGCTAACGAAAAGATACACCTTACCCATCGTGAGTCCGAACTCTTGCTCCATTTATCCAAAACTCGAAATAGCGTTTTAGACCGCTCACTCATTCTAAAAAAAATATGGGGCAACGATGATTTTTTTAATGCTCGCAGTATGGATGTTTTCATTACCAAGCTACGTAAAAAGCTACAAATGGACCCAACGGTTGAAATTGTCAATATAAGGGGATATGGTTATAAATTGATTTGCTAAATTACTTACTTTCATTTCAACCCATTTTTTTCTTCTAACTCGATATACTTTGTATATTGCAAGCTCCGACCATTTTAATAAATAGCTATAAAATACCAAATCATGCATATTGCAGTTGCAGGAAATATTGGAGCGGGTAAGACCACACTGACCACGCTACTTTCAAAACATTATAAATGGGATGCCCATTTTGAAGATGTAGTGGACAACCCCTATTTGGACGATTTTTATACCCAGATGGAGCGTTGGAGCTTTAACCTGCAAATCTACTTTTTGAATAGTAGGTACCGCCAAATCCTTAAAATCCGTGAGGGTGGCAAAAAAGTGATTCAAGATAGAACCATCTATGAGGATGCCCATATTTTTGCACCCAACCTGCATGCCATGGGGCTTATGACCAATCGTGATTTTGAAAATTACTCCAGCCTCTTTGATTTAATGGAAACTCTGGTGCAACCACCAGATTTATTGATTTATTTGCGTAGCTCCATTCCCAATTTAGTAAATCAAATCCATAAGCGTGGACGGGATTATGAAAACAGTATTTCCATCGATTATTTAAGTCGACTCAACGAACGTTATGAAGCTTGGGTAAATACCTATGAAAAGGGCAAACTCATAATTCTTGATGTAGATAACCTTAACTTTGTGGACAATCCCGAAGATTTGGGTTCCGTGATCAATAAAATTGATGCAGAAATACACGGCTTGTTTTGAATAGATTTCCGACCGCTTCGCTTTTAGGGCTAAACGATAAGACTTATCTAACTTGCAAAGAAGAATTCATAGTTCAAAAAAAAGATAAGAGCATCGAAAATTTCTCCTAACCGCCACTATTGATTACGAACTAAAGTCAAATATAAGTGCAAGTTCAAAAACAAAGCCTAAATCCAAGCTCAGAAGTGAGCGATCGACAATGAACTTATAACCAAACAGCCAACTTTTCATTTTTTTCCCTAAATGAAAAGGTGCGTTCACTCATTCTAACTTTTTAAGCACTTCATTTACGATTATTTTCATCTTGTAACTATAAAACAATTATGATGGAAGCAAAAAAGAATGAAAACCATAAAATAGAGAAAAATAGTATTCTGTATTTTTCTGTGGGATTAGTAGCTGTACTCTTACTGGCTTACTTAGCTTTAGAATGGAAAACATATTCAGTAAGCGAATGGGATACTACTGCCCAACTAAATCTGCAAGATGAACTTACAGAAGAGGCCCCCATAACTTTTCATAAATTACCGCCACCTCCACCCAAAATCCAGACTCCTCCTGTTATTGAAATTATTCCTGATGATCCGGATATTGATGATTCCCCAATTGCATCAACTGAGACAAACTATACCACAGAAATTATTCCTATAGATGATATACAAGTTGCTGAAGACGATACACCAGATGAGGTCTCATTTATTGTAATAGAAGACGTACCTATTTTTCCAGGGTGTGAAGATGCCGATGATAAGCGAGTTTGTTTTCAGGAAATGATGCAAAAACATATTCGAAAAAACTTTCGTTATCCTGAAGCTGCCCAAGAAATGGGGCTACAGGGGCGTGTAAATCTTGTGTTCACCATTCAAAAAGACGGAAGTATATCAGAGGTTAAAATGCGTGGGCCACATAAAGTATTGGAAACCGAAGCCGCTAGAATCATCTCAAAACTACCAAAGATGACTCCGGGCAAGCAAAGGGGTACACCAGTAAAAGTTCCCTTCGCCATACCCATAACCTTTAAATTACAGTAAACTACACCCAACGACCAAGATTATGGAGAAGTCAATATTATTTTACATTGTGAGCATTGTATTCTGCTCAACACTATTTGGACAAGATTGTTTGGACGTAAACTATAAGCTTAGGGGATACTTTTATGTGGGAACAAGTCAAATAGATTCAACTGCACTGGGTGGCTTTTATGAAGCTAAAAATATACCCAAGAAAATTGATTCAAAAATCGATACATTTTCTGAGAATAGGGCTTTTCAAATTATCGTGAAAGTTGATTCAATAATCGAATACGCTAAAAATGTTAGTGGTTTTAAAGTGTTTATCATAAATACATCAGACCACAAAGTTGAACTTCCTGCGCAAGACAGTAGAATTTATCTAAAACGCCAAGTCTTTCATGATGGTAAATGGCAAGATATCGAGTATTTGCCTAGTAGCTGGTGCGGTAATAGTTATCATAACGTCATTATAATGCCAAACGAATACTGGGACTTACAAGCTCCATGCTTAAAGGGAAAAACAACCGCCAAATTCAGGTTTAAGCTACAGGTTGATGATACGTTCAGTTCGTCATCGAGCAAGGATTCAAACGTTTATTCCAATGAATTTTTTGGTAGTTTCAATAAAAGTCAGCTAGAGAAAGAGCAGGGCCATACCCCATCAGGAATTATGGATCCTTACAACAATTAAAACAAAGGTTTGCTCATATAACAAAAAAACCACGCTTCTTAAGCGTGGTTTTTTGTTTTTGCACGTTAAAAGAAAAATCACTCGGACTTATATGTCTTAACAAGCTTTTCAACTTCTTCTTTAGTAGATCCAACAAATTCCTTCACTTCTTCTTTTGCTTCACCAGCAACATGATAGGTTGATGTAACTACAGCTTTGTAGGCCCCATCTGCAGTATTGCTCATTTCAACTCGGAACTGTTTTTCTACTTGTTTGGTTTCTTTCATTACATCTTCGGTTATTGAAATCTTTGCACCGTCTTCCTTTATCATACTTATTTCATCTGAAGGAGAGAGACTTACCAAACTTGGCGCAATAACCAACGCAACAACCGACATCAATTTCAATAGAATATTCAAAGATGGTCCTGAAGTATCTTTAAATGGATCTCCAACCGTATCACCTACAACCGCAGCTTTATGCGCATCCGTTCCTTTACGTCCATCACTTTCAATCGTCTTTTTAGCATTGTCCCATGCACCACCGGCATTGGATTGGAAAATAGCCATTAAAACTCCACATGTGGTTACGCCCGCAAGCAATCCTCCCAACATTTCGGCACCCCCAATAAATCCAACAGCAACTGGTACCGCAATTGCTAAAAGACCGGGCAACACCATTTCTTTAATGGAAGCCTGTGTAGAGATTGCCACACATTTATCATATTCCGCCACGCCATCTGCAGCATCGAAAGTAGCTCTTTGCGCTTCTGTTGCTTTGGACATATCTGAATCAACAGCTCGCATTACTTCCAATGCAGCTTTCAATTGAGGGATATCCCTAAACTGACGACGAACTTCTTCGATCATGGCCATAGCCGCACGACCTACTGCATTCATTGACAAAGCAGAGAATACAAATGGCAACATACCTCCAATTAATAAACCAGCCATTACCTTTGGTTTGGAGACATCTATTCCTGTAACATTTGCTGTTTGCATAAAGGCTGCAAACAAGGCCAATGCGGTTAAAGCAGCAGAAGCGATTGCAAATCCTTTTCCAATGGCTGCAGTTGTATTACCAACGGCATCCAATTTATCGGTACGTTCACGAACTTCAGGTTCCAATTCAGCCATTTCTGCAATACCACCAGCATTATCGGAGATAGGTCCATAGGCATCTACTGCCAATTGAATACCCGTATTTGCCAACATTCCTACGGCCGCGATAGCTATACCATATAATCCAGCAAAATGGTGCGATATCAAGATTGCAGCAGCAATCAATAGTATTGGGAACATTGTGGACATCATCCCTACACCCAAACCTGAAATGATATTGGTAGCTGCTCCTGTTTCTGACTGACGCACTATTGAATTGACCGGTTTCGTACCAGTACCTGTATAATATTCCGTAACCTTACCAACAGCTAGCCCTGCAACCAAGCCAGCAATCACTGCGATAAAAACACCCAACGAACCATATTCCACTCCACCGAACGTCCAGCTCTCTGGCAACATATTTGTTATGATGAAATAACAGGCAATCAGCATTAATCCAGCAGATCCAAATTCACCAATATTTAATGCTGTTTGTGGGTTTCCTCCATCTTTCACTTTTACGAAAAAAGTACCTATAATAGACATGATAATACCAACTGCTGCCAATACCAAAGGCAAGTAAACTGCACCCAATCCATCAAAAGAACTTTGAAAAGCTGGAATTTTCGTAAATGCGGCACCTAATACCATGGTACCAATTATAGAACCCACATAAGATTCAAAAAGGTCAGCGCCCATACCGGCAACATCACCAACATTATCACCAACATTATCCGCGATGGTCGCAGGGTTTAAAGGGTGGTCTTCGGGGATACCCGCTTCTACTTTACCTACCAAGTCAGCACCAACATCTGCAGCTTTGGTATAAATACCACCACCAACACGGGCAAAAAGCGCAATGGAAGAAGCTCCTAATGAGAATCCTGAAAGTACATTCAATACTTCACCAAGTTCCCATCCTTGCCCACTATACAACATAAATAGTCCACTAAGACCAAGAACACCAAGACCAACAACGCCTAGCCCCATTACAGCGCCACCGGCAAAAGCAACTTCAAGCGCTTTACCCAACGAAGTCCTTGCTGCATTTGTTGTACGGACATTAGCTTTTGTCGCGACTTTCATACCTATGAATCCTGCTAATGCAGAACAGATAGCACCCACAACAAATGATAGTGCTACCATACCATTGGACCCTTCTTCATTGCTACCTTTAAAGAATAGAAGTATAGCAACGGCAATTACGAAGATGCTTAATATTTTATACTCTGCTTTGAGGAAAGACATTGCCCCATCGGCGATATTTTTGGCAATTCTTGCCATTTTAGCATCGCCTACTTCTTGTTTGGACACCCACCCACTTTTGATGAAAACGTATAGGAGGGCCAAAACACCAAATACGGGCAAAAACTTTACTATTAATTCCATAGTTGTTTAGTTAATTTTTTTAGTTGTTTATGTTTTTTTAGTGCCAGCAAAAGTAGTAAAATACCGACTAATAAAAAAAATGCGCTTTTGAATATCAAAAGCGCATTTTTCTAACACGAACATTAGTTATATTGTAAAGGTTCGCTTCTTCTTATGTTCACTTTCTTCGTATCTCTTAACACATTGATGGTAAATTTCTATCGCCTCCTTTGCATCTCCCCATCCACCGGTATCAACCTTTTTTTCTTCCAAGTCTTTGTATACTTGAAAAAAGTGTTCAATTTCCTTTAATCGATGCGGATTTATATCGCTAATGTCATTTCTCTTGCTCCAAATAGGGTCTGAAATAGGAACACAGATAATTTTCTCATCAGGTCCTTTTTCGTCGGTCATATGAAAAACCCCGACAGGTTTTACCTCCATCACCACCATGGGATAGGTTGGCTCCGTGCCCAATACCAAAACATCGAGCGGATCTTGGTCCAACGCCAAGGATTCTGGAATAAAACCATAATCTCCCGGATACATCATCGAGGAAAAAAGGGTTCTATCGAATCTAATTTTATTCAGGGTAAAATCGTATTCATACTTATTCCTACTTCCTTTTGGGATTTCTATAAGGACATCGAAAGTAACTTCTTCTTTTTTAGACATTTCAAAATTTTTATTTTGCAAAAGTAACGAGTATGTAGGGAATAGGATAAAGAAATTGCTCCCTAAGCATTAATTAAAAATTAAATCCGAAGGTGCCGGTAACACCAAACGGACGTGCGTTTGGATTATCAAGATAATTTCCCCTAAAGTTGAAGTCCAACCTGAATATCTTGAAGATATTGCCTATTCCAAAGGAATATTCCCAATAGATTTGGTCATCTGGCGCAATCAAAGGAACGTTGGTAGGGGAATTTAGCGCTATATTTTCATCTGATAATTGCCCCCATGCTCCTCTAAGCCCAACGATCTCCCTTAAATTCAACTTTCGTAAGAAAGGTATTCTTGAAAAAAGACGACCATTGAAGTTATGCTCCAAATGCACCGTTGCATAGGTATCCGTAACAAATTCATAAAAATCAAGGTTCGGGAATGTATTGTACAACGAGAAGAGCGTTTGGTTTCCTGGCACCACACTTAATAAACTCAATGGTACTTCTCCAAAGGTCTTTCCGAGCTCTACACTACTGGTCAATCTACCAAAACCTCCTATTTGCCATGGCTGTCTGTACGAAAACTGGATACGTTCATAATCAAAATCACTCTCCAAGAATCCATCTATACCTTTGGTGTAATTAAAAATTATGGTACTGTAGTCATCATTGATTTCATTGCGTTCCACACCATAGCCGATGGTCCTTTTACCAGGAGTGTAGATAAATGTTGTATTAATGTCAAACTGTTTTACTTCTGAAGAAATTCCGTTTGGAGCATTTGGGTCTATATAGTCCAGATTAAAGGCTTGTGGCAATGCAGAACTCAATGTCCTGAATGAACCTCCGACCCTAACCCTGAAATTTGTAGCAGGCTCCATTTCAAAATTTAAGGTAGAAAGATTAATGTTGGTAAGGCGGTCATTGGCCCCTACGGTAACCAAAGCAGAGGAGGCTATGCTTCTGCCCAAAACATCATTTGTACTGGTCAAGCTTATCCCTAATTGCTCTATATCCCTTCGATTACCGCCGGATAGAATCAATCTGGTCTTTCTATCCAAAAGGAACTTGGCCGAAAATCCGTGCTTCGCCTTTTTATCCTTGAATCCATAGGCCATATAGCCTTCAAGCCGCCATGTATCGTTTTGTCCAAAATAGGTTCTTGCACCAAGTCTAGTTCGTATACCTTCGGCATCATTAAAACCAAACACACTGTAAATATTACCTATATCAATGTTCCATTTATCAATTTCGATATAACCCGAGCCCAAAATGCTTACAATGTCGTAATATGTTCTAAATTTTGGAACGGTTTTTAGTGTATCGAGCATCTTGAATATTCCAGACTCATCGTCATTAAGCCGTTCCAAGCGTGCATTTTTCCAAAATGTACTATCCCTTGTAAATACCCTAGGATCATACGGATCAGATTTTGCTTTGTAGAATTCTTCCGGATGCGTGGTGTTGAATTGATAGTTGTCGTAGACTGTAGTACGTTTGCCATATACACCACGAGATTCTTCTTTTTTGGAGAAACTAAAATCACTTAGCATATAATCTCGCTTCAGCAAAAAGACCGAATCGTTAACAACGTCAAAGTCTTGTTCTATGTAAATTTCCTTTACCCAGTTTATGTTAGCGCTCTTGGTTACCTGAAGGTTGATTTTTTTAACGGCATAGGTAGTATCACTTACCCAAAAATCCCCTTTGAATGTCAATTCATTTTTTCGCCTTGGATAGTAGATAATGTTATAACACCACTTGTTATCAATAAAAGTACTATCCGAAAGCACATAGTTATAGGTATCCACACCTGTTTTTGACAATGGACTGGTGAAACTCTTGTCGAAAAACTTCAGGTAATTATCGTAGATATCATAATCAGAGTACAAATCTTCAACAAAAGCAGTGACCGATTGATTCCCACTAAAACCAGCATTCTTATTGCCCAGAACATCTTCCTTTTCTTGTTTTATAATATTGTCGCCATAAACCCTGGAGAAGCTCTCGTTCAAAAAAATAGGCAAGTAGGTCTTGCCCGTTATTCTAGAGGTGTCCAAATCCTGAAACACAAATTCCAATCCTTTGAAGAGTTTGCTTTTTATCAATGCACTATCGATCGTATTTAGGTCAAATTCCAGCTTTTCATATTTATCATATTGATATTGTTTGAATTGACGCACTCCATTCTGTCGCTTCTTTGCCCAAATTTTCTTTAAGATATCGATAGCAGGATTATTCTTTTTAGACTGTTTTCCAGTATACACTACAACCTCTGCCAATTGCTCAGTAGATTCCCGTAACGTAATTTCCATGTTGTAGCTTACCTTTTGTTGTAAGGCGATCTCTTCATTTTCATATCCGATAAAAGACACCAAAAGCGTATCATACGTTTCATCTGATTCGAGATAAAAACGACCATTATCATTGGTAATGGTTCCTTCGGAGGAATTTTTAAAGATAATGTTGGCGAAAGCAATTGGCGCCCCCGATTCGTCTTTTACGATACCACCAACTTTGGTTTGGGAGAAAACTGAACAAAATGTTAGGAAAAGAAAAATTTGGAGGAATCTATTCATCTTTAGGTATGTGGAACATGCAAAAACCCTGTAAAGGATTTTTAAAATTTATCGATTTGGTTTTAAAGTAATTTTTTTATCAAATACCGTTCCTTAAAAAAAAGCCTCGTCAACGTAGGTCGAAGAGGCTATATACCTTACAAATATAAGTAAGTTATTTATATAATACTTTTTTGACCGCCTTGACCACATCATTGTGATTGGGTAACCATTCTGCTAATAAAACTGGAGAATAGGGTGCTGGAGTGTCTGCTGTATTTAATTTTACCACAGGTGCATCCAAATAATCAAAAGCTTTGTCCTGAACGTGATAGATAATCTCCGTAGCAACATTGCCAAAAGGCCACGCTTCTTCAAGAATTACCAATCTATTTGTTTTTTTAACTGATTTCAAAATAGCTTCGTAATCCATTGGACGTACTGTACGCAAATCGATTATTTCACAGCTTATTCCGTCTTTTTCCAACTCATCGGCGGCTTTGTACGCTTCCTTTATGATTTTACCAAAAGATACTATAGTTACATCTGTTCCCTCCCTTTTAATATCGGCAACACCTAGCGGAATGGTAAATTCTCCTTCTGGCACTTCTCCTTTATCACCGTACATCTGCTCAGATTCCATAAAAATAACGGGGTCATCGTCGCGAATGGCCGATTTCAATAATCCTTTGGCATCTGCTGGATTGGATGGCACTACAACCTTTAGGCCAGGACAGTTTGCAAACCAACTTTCAAAAGCTTGTGAGTGTGTAGCCGCCAATTGACCTGCAGAAGCCGTTGGTCCCCTAAAAACAATTGGACAGGGAAACTGACCTGCAGACATTTGTCTGATTTTAGCCGCATTATTGATAATTTGATCAATCCCCACCAAGGAAAAGTTAAAGGTCATGAATTCAATAATCGGTCGATTACCAATCATGGCCGAACCAACGCCGATACCTGAAAAACCCAATTCAGAGATAGGCGTATCGATAACACGTTCTGGACCAAACTCATCCAACATACCTTTAGAAGCTTTGTAAGCTCCATTATATTCAGCAACCTCCTCACCCATTAAATATATGGTATCATCTTTTCGCATCTCCTCGGACATTGCCTCTTGGATAGCTTGTCTAAACTGTAGTGTTTTCATCAATAGTACTAATTAAACTTAGTTGGCACATTAAAAATGCAAGCAAAAATAGGAAAATATACAGGAATAACGGAGCGTCAAAAACTAAAAAAAAGAACAAAATTTATTATGCATGCATAATAAATTTTGTATTTTTATAGCTATCTTTGAAATGTTAAACCTAAAGAGTATATGAAGATTTTAGTTTGCATTAGCAACGTACCGGATACCACTTCAAAAATCAATTTTACAGAAGGGGACACCAAGTTTGATACCAACGGAGTTCAATTTGTAATCAACCCAAATGATGAATTTGGATTGACCCGCGCCATGTGGTTCAAAGAAAAACAAGGAGCAACTGTACATGTTGCTACCGTGGGCGGAGTACAAACAGAGCCCACCATACGCAAAGCGCTCGCTATTGGTGCAGATGAGGCCATACGGATAAATGCTGAGCCAACCGATGGTTTTTTTGTTGCCCGACAATTGGCAGAAGTAGTCAAAAATGGAGGGTACGACCTTGTAATAGCAGGTAGAGAATCCATTGATTATAACGGTGGTATGGTTCCAGGAATTTTGGCCACGTTACTTGATATGAATTTTGTAAATACCTGTATAAGTCTAGAAATTGATGGCAACAATGCAACTGCAATGCGGGAAATTGACGGCGGAAAAGAAAAAATAAGTACGACCCTTCCATTGGTCATAGGAGGTCAAAAAGGGTTGGTCGAAGAAAGTGACTTGCGAATTCCCAATATGCGCGGCATAATGATGGCAAGAAAAAAGGCATTGAGTGTTTTGGAACCCGTTGAAGCTCCAAAACCGACACAAGACCAAAAATTTGAAAAGCCAGCTGCCAAAGGTCCTGTAAAGCTGGTTGATGCTGGAAACATTGACGAATTGGTCAATCTATTGCATAACGAAGCTAAAGTCATTTAAGAATCAGAATCAAAAAAATATGTCAGTATTAGTTTATACCGAATCAGATAAAGGGAAATATAAAAAGAATGCTTTCGAAGTGGCTTCTTACGCTTATAAGGTCGCACAGGAATTAGGTGAAACGGTTACCGCTGTTTCCATAAATTCCGACAATGAGGATTCATTGGGAACTTATGGTGTTTCCAAAGTTGTTAAGGTCACCAACGACCAACTGGATACTTTTAATGCCAAGGCCTATGCAAATGCAATAGCTCAGGTTGCCGAAGCGGAAAGCGCAAAGATTATCATTATAAGTTCCAGTGCGGACACCAAATTCTTGGCTCCCATTCTAACAGCTAAATTGAACGCAGGCTATGTGCCCAATGTTGTTGCCGCACCAGAGAGCACTTCGCCTTTTGTAGTTAAGAGAACAGCATTCAGTAATAAAGGTTTTGCTCATACCGCAATTGATTCAGAAACTAAAATTATTGGTGTTTCCAATAACGCTTATGGCACTCATGAGAACTCCGTTTCGGCTTCAGTTGAGGATTTCAGTCCTTCATTGAGCGACTCGGATTTCGCCACCAAATCGGTTGAAGTGGACAAAGTTGTTGGAAAGGCCACCATTGCCGATGCCGATGTCGTTGTTTCAGGAGGTAGAGGTCTAAAAGGACCTGAAAACTGGGGAATGATAGAAGAATTGGCAGATGTACTTGGAGCAGCTACGGCATGTTCCAAGCCTGTTTCCGACCTAGGATGGCGTTCACACGGCGAACACGTTGGCCAGACAGGGAAGCCGGTTGCCAGCAATCTTTATATAGCCATAGGTATCTCTGGAGCAATTCAGCATTTAGCTGGAGTCAGTGCATCCAAAACCAAAGTGGTCATCAACAATGACCCCGAAGCGCCCTTCTTTAAGGCTGCAGATTATGGAATAGTCGGTGATGCCTTCGAGGTAGTTCCGGAACTCATCGAAAAATTAAAAGAATTTAAAGCCCAGAACGCTTAATTTTTGTTAATTTGCCCATTGCAAGGGGCTGTTCAGATAACTGGTATCGCCACTTATTTGAACAGCCTTATTTGGTTTTAGGAAGATGATATGAGCTTAGTACGATTAAAAATAAAGGGGATATCTTATAGCCAGACACAAAATGGTGCATATGCCCTTATTTTAAATGAAGTTGATGGGGATAGAAAACTCCCAATTGTTATCGGTGCTTTTGAAGCGCAATCCATAGCAATTGCATTGGAAAAAGAAATAAAACCTCCAAGGCCTCTTACGCATGATCTTTTCAAGAATTTTGCAGATCGTTTTGCCATTGTGGTAAAACAGGTCATCATTCATAAACTTGTGGACGGCGTATTCTATTCAAGTATTATTTGTGAGCGAGATAAGGTAGAGGAAATCGTAGATGCACGTACGAGCGATGCAATTGCATTGGCCTTGCGATTCGATGCACCCATCTTCACTTACAAGACTATTTTAGATAAGGCGGGAATCTTCTTGAAATTCTCCTCAAAAGAAAACGAAGATAATGATGATGATAGCATTGTAGTGGACGAAATACTACAGGAAGGTGAAACTGTGGAAATTGAATCCGGGGCATCATCACAAGGATATCGGGAGCTTACATTGGAAGAACTCCACAAAGAACTGGACAAAGCAGTTGCCAACGAAGACTACGAAAAGGCTGCAAAAGTAAGGGACGAAATATCCAAGCGCAAATAGACCATCTATATGGGGAATAAAACCAAAGGTTTTTTACTACTTTTATTATTTGCCAGTATTGCCACTTTTGGTCAAACTATTCTCCCAGCGGATTCGTTGAACGTTGTTGCTGATACTACTATCATTGACGATAGTATCCAAAACCAGACACAGGAGATTATACCTAGTCAAGGCTTTTCCCTAAATAGTCTGTGGCGTGGAGTCTTGGGTATGTCGGTATTGATTCTTATTGCCTTTCTTTTTAGTTCCAACCGAAAAGCCATCAACTGGAAAACGGTGGGAATTGGACTTTCACTTCAATTGCTCATTGCCATTGGGGTATTGAAAGTTCCCTTTGTTCAATTTGTATTTGAAAAATTAGGAGGGATTTTCGTTGAAATTTTAGAGTTCACAAAAGCTGGGAGTCAGTTCTTGTTTGAAGGCCTTGTTAAGGATATGGATACCTTCGGATTTATTTTTGCCTTTCAGGTATTGCCCACCATCATCTTCTTTTCGGCATTGACATCGGTTTTGTATTATCTGGGCATTATCCAAAAAGTAGTGAAGGCCTTAGCTTGGTTGCTCACCAAGTCTTTGGGCATTTCTGGTGCTGAAAGCCTTTCCATTGCCGGAAACATCTTTTTAGGTCAGACCGAAGCTCCATTATTGATCAAGGCCTATTTGGAAAAAATGAACCGATCAGAAATCCTTTTGGTGATGATCGGGGGAATGGCCACCGTGGCCGGAGCAGTATTGGCTGCTTATATTGGATTTCTGGGTGGGGATGACCCCGCATTACGATTGGTTTTTGCAAAACATTTATTGGCTGCGTCGGTAATGGCAGCGCCCGGAGCTATTGTTATTTCCAAAATTTTATACCCACAGACCGAAAAAGTAAATACCGATGTAAAAGTATCCACAGAAAAAATTGGTGCCAATATTTTGGATGCCATCGCCAACGGAACTTCAGAGGGTTTGAAATTGGCTCTAAACGTAGGCGCAATGCTATTGGTTTTTATGGCCTTCATTGCTATGGTCAATGGTATTTTAGGAGGTATAGCAGGGTTTGATGGAATTGCAATTAAAAAAATCAATTTCCTGTGGCATTTTACTTCCTTAAATGAAATAATAGCTGCCAATACTCCATATGAAAGTTTATCCCTAGAGTTTATTCTAGGATACCTTCTTGCTCCGCTCATGTGGATAATAGGAGTATCCAGCGAGGATATGACACTTATGGGGCAACTGTTAGGGATTAAGTTGGCCGCTAGTGAGTTTGTGGGCTATATCCAGCTTGCTGAACTAAAAAATATGGCCAGCAGTCTACATTTCACTTATAATAAATCTGTGATCATGGCCACGTATATGCTCTGCGGATTTGCCAATTTTGCTTCTATCGGCATCCAGATTGGCGGTATCGGCCCATTGGCCCCCGGTCAACGTAAAACCCTATCCGAATTTGGCATGAAAGCCGTTTTGGGTGGATCACTGGCTTCACTACTTTCAGCTACCATTGCTGGGATGATTCTTGGATAATTGGGTAAAGGGTTTTGCTGGGTAAAGGGTGAAGGGTACATGGATCAAAGGCTTTAGGTGAAAGCTTTTTGGATAAAATAAATATCAACCTCTAATTTTTAAAACGATAATCGTGATGAGAAATTTTAGAGGGCTTGAGGTTTGGAAAGAAGCAAGGGTATTGGTCAAAAAAATCTACAGCTTGACCGCAACACTTCCAGAAACCGAAAAATACGGTTTTTCCTCACAGATAAACCGATGTGCAGTTTCCATTCCAGCCAACATTGCCGAAGGTTGTGGAAAAAACTCCAGTAATGATTTTGCAAGATTTCTTCAAATAAGTTTGGGGTCATCTTATGAACTGGAAACCCACTTGATTCTTTGTGAAGATTTACAATTTATAGCACCAGAACAGACAAAATCCATCATCAACAGCATCCAACTTTTGCAACGTAGAATCACATCGTTAATAAAATATAATAACACATCTAAATAACGCTTTGACCTTTCCAATTCACCTTTTACCTTTAACCTCATTATGAAACAATACCACGACTTACTACACCACGTTTTGGAACACGGGAACCAAAAAGGTGACCGAACGGGAACAGGAACTATTAGCGTTTTTGGTTATCAAATGCGGTTCGACCTTTCCGAAGGTTTTCCCATGGTGACGACCAAAAAACTACATTTAAAATCCATTGTACATGAACTGTTATGGTTTTTAAAAGGGGATACCAATGTAGGCTATTTGCAAGAAAACGGCGTGCGTATCTGGAACGAGTGGGCCGATGAAAATGGTGATTTGGGCCCGGTTTACGGACACCAATGGCGCAATTGGAACGGTGAGGAAATCGACCAGATCAAGGAAATCGTGGCTACCTTAAAGAGCAACCCCAATAGCCGTAGGATGTTGGTCTCTGCATGGAATCCGAGCGTATTGCCCGATACTTCCGTTTCCTTCTCCGAAAATGTGGCGCAAGGCAAAGCTGCTTTGCCCCCGTGCCATGCCTTTTTTCAGTTTTATGTGGCAGATGGCAAATTGTCCTGCCAATTGTACCAACGTAGTGCGGATATCTTTTTGGGCGTGCCTTTTAATATTGCCTCTTATGCCCTGTTTACGATGATGATGGCCCAAGTATGTGGTTACCAACCCGGTGATTTTATACACACCTTTGGTGATGCCCATATCTACAACAACCATATGGAACAGGTGGAACTGCAATTGAGCCGAGAGCCCAGACCTTTGCCCAAGATGAAACTGAACCCTGTAGTAAAGGATATTTTTGGCTTTACTTTTGATGATTTTGAGTTGGTAGACTATAACCCACATCCACATATTAAGGGAGTTGTGGCGATTTAATAAAATGAAAGCTATAATTTCTTATTCTCTTTGAATATGTGAATCATTTTTATATCTCACATAAATTGGTAAACAAATACTTGAATGAGGTACAATCTAACTAAGTATAAAATATTTTCGAAAGCAGCTATCATCAAAATCTCAAAAAGTATTGGATATAAAAATGAATACAAGTAATCAATTTCTCAAAACACCAACCACCCCTCTCATCGCTGCCACCACATTTTGGACATCTTTCTTTTCAAAAGCATCTTCCTCTAAATAGAAAAGCATTTCAATTCCTAAATCCAGTACATCTGAAAATTGTGAAGCTGTACCATAGCTTTCTTTGATTAAACTCTCCAATTGCCTTATCTGTTTTTCTTTTAGCATTATAGTACTATATATAGGTCTATAAATGTAAACAAAAAATGTCATTTTGGCCCCATGACAAAAATTAGAGATGATAACTATCTGAAAAGCCTTGGTAAAAGAATTAAGGATATCAGAACCCAAAAAAACATCTCGACCTATGAACTTTCCTATGAATCAAATGTGTCCCGTAGTCAAATAAACTCAATTGAAAAAGGAACCATCAATACAACGATTAGTACTTTAAAGGCAATTGCTACTGCCCTAGACATAGAACTTAAAGATTTGTTTGATTTCTAAAGGGTATTACCCATTTATAATAGATAAAAGCTTTCAACAAAAAATCTTAAATTTGTATCCAAATAGATACACACTGAATGTTCTTTATTGAGAAAACAATTGAATTTGACAAGTGGTTTAGAAAACTAAAAAAACTGAAAGCCAAGTCAAAAATATTGTTCAGAATTCAAAAGATTCAAAGCAACGGACATTTTGGAGATTGTAAAGCTGTTGGTGATGGAATTCGAGAAAAAGGGGTAAATTTTGCTAAAGGCTATCGTGTTTACTTCAAAGAGAAAAAGGGGAAAATAGTTATTTTACTTATTGGAGGAGATAAATCCACACAGCAAAAGGACATCTTGAAAGCAAAAGATATTTGGAAAAACTTAATAGATAAAAAATGAAAACCTCAAAATTTGATATAGCAGATTATCTGGACAGTAAAGAAATGATTGCCGAATACTTGAACACGGTTTTGGAGGAAGGCGATAACGCAGATATAATCAATGCCATCGGACATGTTGCTAAGGCAATAGGAATGACCAAAATATCCGAAGAAACTGGATTGAGCAGACCCAGTCTCTACAAAGCTTTATCGGATGGGGCCAAACCTCAATTTGCAACGGTAATAAAGGTTTTGAAAGCTATTGGGGGGAAAATTCAAGTAAACCCTATATCTTCATGAGTAAATTTAATACAGCGTTTATTATAAAAATGTCGATTTACATATTAACCCTGTTGAGCATCGCCGTCAGCTGCAAACAGGCGGAAACAAAAAATTCCACTGAACTAGCAGATGAAGTAACTATCATTGCCCAAGAGAAAGAGGCCATTTTGAAAACACTGAACAACGAGACCAAAGCTGCCTTTCAAAGAGACTACGACGCTTGGCAAGAAAATTGGGTTCATGACCCTGATATCACTAAGATATACCTTGACTTTCCGGAAAATACACTTTCCGAATCCGTGGGTTGGGAGGAAATTAGCGGATTTGTAAAAACTTTTTTTAAGGAAAATCCAGAACCAGAACCCGTTCCAAAATTATTGGATAGTATTGACGTGCGGCTATACGGAAACGGTGCATGGGTCACCTATGAGCAGCAAGATTCGCTACGTGGGCGCAAACGTGAGACCCGACTCATGGAAAAAGTGAACGGCGAATGGAAAATTGCAGGCATGCAAACTACCATTTATGGGTTTGAGAAAATCAAGGAATAACCTGATCAAATCTCATATCCAAACCATTTTTACATTGTGGTCTTACAACAGCGAACTTAGGGAACGGATAAAGAAAAAAGAAACATCATGAACACAAAAGCAACAGTATTGTTATTATTTCTTTTTATTGCAAACAGCTATTCACAAGAACCTTACAAAAAATTACCATTTGCCAAAAACAAATGTGCCACTACAATCATTGGAAATGATATCATTGCGAATGAAAGCATCATTGAAACTGAAGATAGTTCGATAACGGAAATAAGTGTACTAAAATATAAAGGACATGAAGAAGTACAAGATTTATATAATTTGACCGAACATGGCATGGTATTTATAAGGATGACCAAAAAACTTGAAGTCAAAACCCAAAAGGAATTAAATCAGTTTTTTGGACTTCCTACAACTAATGAAATCTACGTAGATGGCTATTTGTTGGAAAAGCAAAAATTTAAAATAGCAGTTGATTGTATTGTTGAAATTGAGTTAGTTGAGCCAAATCTTGAAAATCAGTTAAAAAGCAAAACCATAAATGTTTGGACACTTAACAAAGAAGGCCGATTGAAAGGTTGCTACTCAAATAATTGAAAGAAAATCAGTATCCTTCTGAAGCGAAAATCTACTCGCCAAAGAAACAACAACCAAAAAAAATGAAAACAACTAAAGAAAATAGTGAACACTATACTTGGGGAGATGGTTGTAGCGGATGGCATTTGGTAAAATCCCAAAGTTTGAGTGTTATAGAGGAATTGATGCCTCCGGGCACATCGGAACAAAAACACTATCATGAGTTTTCGCAACAATTCTTTAGAATATTAAAGGGAACTGCCACTTTTGAAATTGAAGATAGCATCATAGAAGTTGAAGCAGGAAACGGTATACACATTCCACCAAAAACAAAGCATTGTATTAAAAATGACCAACCAGAAAATCTGGAATTTCTGGTCATTTCCGAGCCAACGACCCGAGGCGATAGACACGAAGAACCTTTTGCACAAGAATTTTAAAATGAAAACTATTTCCTGGAAAATACATCTAATTGCCAACCCCAAAAGGATTTTTGATTTACTGACCACTCCCGAAGGCAGAAAAAGTTTTTGGGCCGAAAGCGCAGAAGAAAATAATGGCACTATACATTTTGTTTTCCCTAATGGAGAAACTTATGATAGTAAGATTTTAAAAATCAATCCTAATGAGGAATTTCACATCGACTACTTTGATTCGCTTGTAAAGTTTAACATTGAACCTATTGAAAATAGAGGCTCTGATTTGTCATTGATCAATGAAGCAGTATCTGAAAACGATTACAACGAAGTGCATGCCGGATGGGTTTCGGTTCTTATGAACTTAAAAGCTGTTGCCGACTTTAATCGTGATTTAAGAAATCATGATCCTAAAAGAACCTGGAATCAAGGCTATGTGGACAATTGAAGAAATGACTAATAATAAAAAAGAAAAACACCCAAGCTTTCACTTGGGTGTTCTCTTAGAAACAATTAAACAAAAAACCACTCATTTTCTTTTTCATACTTGTTTAATGCTCTTTAATTCTTGTTACCCTTATAGAGTTAGAGACGGCGTAGTTACCTTCCAAACCGGACAACAGATTACTACCAGCTTCGAGTCCTACCAGTCCTTCTTCGTAAGTAATATGCCAGATGAGGCAAATTCCTTCTCCTGCTTCATCAAAATCAACGCCTTCAACAGCTTCAAGGGTTGGTGGCAATCCTAGTATGTTGTTTTTATCGTCTGTAATTACCCATCGTTGAATACTTCCATTGAGTTTGGTATCATCTAATCTAATGCCGCTCACCATATCTGGAATCCCATCGACATTGAATGTGTATGGCCCACCGAAAATCTTGCCAGCATGTAGCGGATTTCTATTGACCGTTACAAAGTTGGAAAGTGCAAAATTACCCGATAGATTATTCAGATTCTGTCCACCTTCCAGCCCGGACAATTCCCCAGAGTAGGTCAAATGGAAGATATAGCAAGAGCCCACACCGGCACCATCAAAATCAACGCCTTTTACGGCATCTAACGTCGGAGGAATCCCCAAGATGTTCTTGGCATCATCTGTAATGACGTAAGTTTGCGCATCGCCCGTTAGTTCTGTACCGTCCAATGCAATTGCACTGACCATGTCTGGAGTACCGTCTACAACAAAATTATAGGGACCACCTGAAAGAACACCTGCATTCAACCCGTTTCTATTGACCACCACAAAGTTGGAAAGTGCAAAATTACCCGATAGATCGTTCAAGTTCTGTCCACCTTCCAATCCAGATAATTCTCCAGAATAGGTCAAATGGAAGATATAGCAAGAGCCCACACCGGCACCATCAAAATCAACGCCTTTTACGGCATCTAACGTCGGAGGAATCCCCAAGATGTTCTTGGCATCATCTGTAATGACGTAAGTTTGCGCATCGCCCGTTAGTTCTGAAGCGTCCAATGCAATTGCACTGACCATATCCGGTGTGCCATCCACAACAAAATTATAGGGACCACCTGAAAGAACACCTGCATTCAACCCATTTCTATTGACTACTACAAAATTGGAAAGCGCAAAATTGCCTGATAGATCGTTCAGGTTCTGTCCACCTTCCAGTCCGGACAATTCCCCAGAATAGGTCAAATGGAAGATATAGCAAGAACCTACACCTGCACCATCAAAATCAACACCCATGACAGCCTCCAACGTTGGTGGGATTCCCAAAATATTCTTTGCATCATCCGTGATTACATACGTTTGAGCATCACCAGTAAGCAACGCATCATCCAATGCAATAGCACTGACCATGTCTGGTGCCCCGTCCACAATAAATTCGTATGGACCTCCCGTTAGCACACCTGCGTTCAAACCGTTCCTAGTAACAGTCAATGAATTAGATAGGTCATACTGCCCAGATAGACCACTGGTATTTGAACCAACTTCCAATCCTTGAAGACCATCTTCATAGACAATATGCCAAATAAGGCATATTCCAGCACCGGCTTCATCAAAATCTACGCCTTCAACCGCTTCCAATGTTGGTGGTAATCCCAAAATTGTTCCCGCATCGTCCGTAATTACATAACCCCTGTTACTACCAACTATAGCATTGGCATCCAAAGTAATTCCACTTACCATATCCGGAATTCCATCAACAGTAAAAGTAAAGGGGCCTCCTGAAAGGACTCCCGCATCCAATACAATTGGGTTGTCATCGTCGGTTTCCCCCTTACAGGAAACCAATAAAACACCGACACCCAATAGCATCAATAAAGATTTTAAGTTTTTCATTTTCTTTTTGTTTTTAAATTGTTCAACAAAAGAAGAGTGAAGTTGTTGCAGAATTATCACATCAGCATCATAATTCATTACACATTGATTGCCAGATATTTACATCAAAATCGATGCTATTTTGTAAAGATTTGATGCAAAAACAGACTTTTTAAGAAGTATCCCGTTAAAAGTTTATATAGAACAGTGAACTTTTCGTGATATTTTACCCTTTAATTCGTTGTATTATGAAAAAAGTATTGATTGTTGAAGATGATATTGAGATCATTCGTCTTTTAGAGATACACCTTAAGGATTTGGGCTGTAACATTCTTACAGCGACCAGAGGCGACATAGGACTTAGAAAGGCAATCAATGAAAATCCCGACCTTATTATTTTGGATGTAATGCTTCCGGAAATGGATGGTATTGAAATCTGTCAAAAAATACGGGCCAATAACATAAAATCACCAATATTGATGCTTACCGCCCGTTCCGAAGAAATAGATAAGGTGTTGGGGTTGGAAGTGGGTGCAGATGATTACTTGACCAAACCATTCAGTGTTAGGGAGTTTATAGCAAGGGTAAAGGCCATTTTTAGAAGGCAGAAAATGGATATTGTGGAAAATGCTTCGGACGAAAATCCAAAACTGATGGAATTTGATGCACTATCCATAAATATTGATATGCGCAAAGTGCTGCTGGACGGAAAAAAAATAGAACTATCTCCCAAAGAGTTTGAACTTTTAGTGCTTTTATCATCCAATCCAGGAAAAAGCTATGACCGCACCAAATTATTGAACATGATTTGGGGCTACGACTTTAAAGGATACGAACACACCGTAAACTCACATATTAATCGACTCCGGGCCAAAATTGAACCGGACATGAGCAATCCAAAATTCATATTGACCACTTGGGGCGTTGGGTATAAATTTAATGAAGAGCTTATGGATGCCTAACCAAACCATTACATATGAAAAACAACATACTTTCAGTTAGATTCATACTAAAGCTCACCATTTCTTTTTTGGCAATTCTCCTATTGGCCGGCATAGGCTATACGATTACATCCATTTACCTTTCCAATAAATATTTTTCTGAAACCACACAGCGCTTACACGCCAATCTTGCCCAGGACCTTATAGACGAAAAGTTTAAGGACACACATCCTTTTGATTCTACCGGAACGGTCAACAAAGCTTTGTTTGGAGATATTATGCACGATATGATGGCCGTAAACCGTGCCATTGAGGTCTATCTGTTGGATAAGGGTGGAAACGTACTTTATTCCGTTGTTCTAGACCATGATGCACCAGAGACCAAGCAAAAGAAAGTGAATCTTGCCCCCATAGAGCAATTCATCAATGAAAAAGGAAGCAATTATGTGCTGGGCGATGACCCAAAAGATATTTCCAAACAAACCATTTTTTCAGCTGCCCAGTTCAATAAAGACGGGCATGAGGGCTACGTCTACATTATTCTTGCAGGTGAGGATTTTTTAGCTACGCGCAGTGACCTGTTCAATAGCTATTTTATGCGATTGGGACTAGGAGGTTCGTTACTGACCCTGGTTTTTGCCACACTACTGGGAATATTGGCCATTTGGTACCTTACCCGCAGCTTACGAAAGATTATCTATGCAGCAAAACGCTTTCAACAGGGCGATTTGCAATACCGTATAGAAAATGCGGAAAAGACAGATTTGGCAAATGTTGCCAGCACCTATAACAGTATGGCCGATACCATTCTATCCGATATTGAAAAAATAAAGTCCGTGGAACAACTTCGGCAAGAATTGATAGCCAACATTTCTCACGACCTTAGAACACCGCTATCTGTAATACAGGGTTATATTGAAACATTGCACATGAAAGATGCGGAACTTTCATCGGAAGAGCGTGGGGAATATTTAAAGATTATTTCAAAAAGTAGTGAGCGGCTTTCCAAACTAATTTCGCAATTGTTTGAATATTCCAAATTGGAAGCCAATCAAATCCAGCCAGAAAAAGAGCCTTTTTTGATCAGTGAGCTCGCCAATGATATCCACAGAAACTATTCCATATTGGCAGAACAGAAAAACATTGACCTACAGTTAGCTATGGACTCCAATGTTCCTTTGGTATTTGCGGATATTTCCCTTGTGGAGCGTGCCATTCAAAATCTAATGGACAATGCGTTGAAGTTCACTCCCAAAGGTGGGAAGGTCATCGTTAAAATCAAAACAGAAGATGACCATGTTGAAATAACCATAAAAGATTCTGGCCCGGGTATTCAAAAAGATAACCAGGCCCTGATTTTTGAGCGTTACAGGCAGACCAAAGCAGGTAAGGAAAAAGAGGGAGCAGGCTTAGGCCTTGCCATTGTGAAGAAAATTATGGAAATACATGATAGTAGCGTAACGGTCTTGAGCAAACCCAATGAGGGTACTTCCTTTAGTTTTAGCCTTCCGGTTTATTCGGTCAACTAATCCATATTTTTTATCTTTAGAGAGTAAAACACTGCTATGATTCTTATCGATTCCCTTTTGGATCTCTTTTTGGAGACCCGAAAGCACTCTGAGGATATCTGTCAACCTTTGGAAATTGAAGATTATGTCGTCCAGCCCGTGGTAGATGTAAGTCCACCCAAATGGCATTTAGGCCACACTACCTGGTTCTTTGAGGAATTTATCCTGAAACCACATGCAACCAATTACACCTTATTCGATGAAGACTTCTCTTTTGTCTTTAACAGTTACTATGAAACCGTTGGAAAACGAGTGGTACGTTCGGATAGAGGTAATTTGTCCAGACCATCCGTAAAAAAGGTCTATGAGTACCGAAATTATGTTACAGCGGGAATCAAAAAGTTTTTTGAAACCAATCAGACCGATGAGATCAATTCGCTATTGGAAATTGGAATTCACCATGAAAAACAACACCAAGAGTTGTTGTTGACCGATATTAAGTTCATCTTGGGCAACAATCCTTTATTGCCTGTATATTCCAACACCTTTAATGACCATCCTGTAGAAACCCATCAACAGGACTGGATTTCCGTAGAAGATGGCATCTACGAGATAGGGCATAATTCTGATGATTTCTGTTATGACAACGAATTGGGCAGGCATAAGGTATATCTGCCCGCATATGAAATTTCCAATAAATTGGTCACTAACGAAGAATACATCGAGTTTATAAAGGCTGGTGGCTACCAACGTTTTGATATTTGGCATGCCGAAGGATGGGATTGGGTGAATCAAAACAAAGTTTCTTCACCATTATATTGGCATTCTATTGATGGGGAATGGCACAATTACACGGCACAAGGTCTTCAAAAAATACAAAAAGAAGCCCCGTTGACGCATATTTCCTATTTTGAAGCTTTTGCCTATGCGCAATGGAAAGGATATCGTATCCCTACAGAATTTGAATGGGAGGCGGCCCAGTCATTTTTTCCATGGGGCAAACGCTGGGAGTGGACCGAAAGCGCCTATCTGCCCTATCCCAAGTACCAAAAAGCCGATGGAGCGCTCGGTGAATACAACGGGAAGTTTATGGTGAGCCAAAAAGTACTCAGAGGAGGTTCCGTGGCAACACCTAAAAAACATACAAGACACACCTATAGAAATTTTTTCCACCCCCAATTAAGATGGCAGTTTACCGGTTTAAGGTTGGCCAAATAATCACGACATACTATTTATGCAAGACAACGAAGCCACTACGTTTACCTCAGCTTTTGAGCAAGAGGTCTATGAAGGTCTAACGGCCTATCCTAAATATTTATCTTCCAAGTATTTTTATGATGAAGTGGGCGATAAGCTGTTTCAAGATATTATGGCAATGCCCGAGTATTATCTAACCGATTGTGAGTTTACTATTCTGGAAGAGAACAAAGCTAAGATTGCGGAGCTTTTCAGTAAAAACGAAGAACCCTTTAGCTTATTTGAACTTGGGGCCGGTGATGGAAAAAAGACAAAAATACTGCTGCGCCATTTTATTGAAAAAAATATTCCTTTTGACTATAGGCCTATTGATATTAGCCAGAATGCACTGGACCAATTGGAAGAATCATTAAAAGAAGAAATTCCGCAGGTTGAAATAAACACGTTACAGGGTACTTATTTTGATACGCTTCGGGATATTGGAAACGCCAACGGACGAAAGAAAATCATCCTTTTTCTGGGCTCTAACATTGGGAATCTATTACATCCCCAAGCCGTTGAATTCTTGAAAAATATGAGAGATTCCATAAATGAAGGAGATTTGATATTTATGGGATTTGACCAAAAGAAAAATCCACAGAGCATACTTGATGCCTACAATGACAAAACAGGTATTACCGAAGCTTTTAATAAGAACATTCTAGCCCGTATCAATAAAGAAATGGGGGCAAATTTTGATTTGGACAAGTTTTTACATTGGGAAGTTTATGACCCAGAAACAGGAACCGCCAAAAGTTACCTGGTATCAAAAGAAGAACAGGAGGTCTTCATTGAAAGTTTAGCGTTGAAAATCCGTCTTAAACCTTGGGAAACCATTCATACGGAAATTTCACAAAAATATGATGATGCTGTAGTAGCGTGGTTGGCCAGAAAAGCGAGCCTTAAAATACTAACAGAATTCACCGATTCTGAAAAAAACTACAAGAACTACGTGTTTAAAAAATAATCTATGAAAGCAATTTGGAACAATACAGTTATAGCTGAAAGTAATGATACTGTTGTTATTGAAAACAATCACTACTTTCCCGAAGAAAGCATTAAAAAAGAGTTTTTTAAGCCCAGCGATACGCACACCACGTGCCCGTGGAAAGGTGTTGCCTCTTATTACACAATAACCGTGGAGGGAAAGGAAAACACAGACGCTGCGTGGTACTATCCAGAGACAAGTGAGCTCGCTAAGTCCATAAAAGGAAAAGTGGCCTTTTGGAAAGGAGTTACCATTGAAGCTTAGTGCTTCAATGGCAACCCTATTATTTTATACTTCTAGAACCGCATTTTCTGCTCCAGCATAATCGTTCCACTGGAAACGGTCTGCTTCGGAGTCGTTCACATATGCTCCATCTACCAAGTATCTAAACTCATAGGTATTTTCTTTTGGAAGCTCGAAGGTACCTTTAAAGGTACCGTTTTTTAATTTTCTTAAGGTGCTTCCTTTAGGGTTCCAATTATTGAAATCTCCAACAACTGCAACTTTTTTTGCTTCTTCGGCGGGCACTGTAAATGTGACTTTGCAGACCGGCTTGCTTTTAAGGTACTGTTTTTTTATTGCCATGGCGTTTTTAGTTTTTTTATTATAATTAAGCGCAAAACAATACATAAAACTCCTTATTTACAATAAGTTAAAGTCGATTTATCATATTGATAAAATGTACCTAACTATAAGATTACTTTTACAAAAGTAACAGATGATTTTTCAAAAAAATGATTTTTAACACTTACGATTTAAGTATATCCATAATGACATCTATCTCATTTTCGGTGTTATAGAAGTGAAAACTTAAACGAATTCCATTTCCACGTAATGCACAGACTACATTTTCTTGTTTCAACTTCTCAAAAAGCTCCCTATCGCCTTTTATATTGAAAATAGTACTGTGTTGATTTCTATTCACAACGCGTTCCTCCAGCAATCCCAATGATGAAAATTCCGATTTAGCTTTTAGGGACAGCTTTTCCAACTGGGCCGTAATATGTTCCATACCAATATTCGTCAAAAAGTTGAGGGAAAATTGAAGGCTACCAAAATTAAGGGTGTCCAAGTGCCCTGGTTCCAAATGCTTACAAAAAGAAATATCTGTTTTCTTGTCCGTATCCCAATCCGCAGAACCGTAACCGATACTTTTAAAGCTGAAGTGCGGCTTTACTTCATCCTTTATCAAAACAAAACCATTACCATAACCCGATAAAAGCCATTTATACGTACTTGTCACCAAAATATCGATTCCCGAATCCTGAAAATCGAATTCTTGTGTGCCACAGAATTGAGTACCATCGACCAGTATCAAAAGGTCTTGAAACTCTTTTTTCAGTTTTTTCAAAAAGTCAAGGTCTATCTTAATACCATTTACCCATTGTACCAGGCTCAATGCCAGAACATCGATTGTTCCTGTTTTCACCTTTTCATAAATACTATCTTCCAGGTGTTCGTCAATATCAATGGTCTCAATAGTAAAATCCCTAGTTTCGAACGGCCAGTGTAGGGATGGATAATCCTCCTTCAGCAGAAGAACATTCTTTTCTTCCCGTAGTCCATCCAATACCATATTCAATCCCAACGTAAAATTTGGCACTAAAGCAATATTTTCTGGTTTGCAATGAAAAAACCCGCCCACAGTTTTCCTCACCTCGGACATCACCTCAAAACTTTTCATTTTCATATTGCTGCCACCTATTAGATAATCAAGGTCGTGCTCTTGACGCCATTCCATTAAATCTTCATACAACAATCCTGTTGCAGCGGTATTGGCATAGATACATTGGTTTAAGACGGGAAATTTTTTTCTTAGATTTTGCATTACTACTATTTTGAGCCCATTTGGATTATATTTGTTTATAAAGATAGCCATTCAATGTTATCAAGAAAGAAGCGGAAAGATACAGTTGATTTAGAACAGCATGAATTTCTGGAATATGCTCAAAAACGTGTACGACAAAAAAAGCGACTGTTCTCACATTTTGTTATTTTCCTTATCGGGTGTGTGTTTTTGGTTATTGCCAATAAAGCACTTAACTATGGTGACCCCTATGATTGGTCTATCTGGGCTATACTTTTATGGGCGTTTTTGTTCGCCATTCATGCATTCAATGTTTTTGTCACACATAAGTTCATGGGGCAAAACTGGGAGCGAAAGCAACGGGAAAAATTAGTTGCGAAACAAAAGCAACGTATCGCTGAAATTCAAAAAGAAATAGAAACCGATTTTCCGCTATCCAAAATCAATAAAAAAAAAGACCTTTGAAGCAATTGACGATTATTGCAGCCACTGGAGAAAACAATGCCCTGGGAATAAACAACGACCTCCCTTGGCATTTACCAGATGATTTTAAGCGATTTAAAGCCTTGACCACAGGACATAAAATCATCATGGGGCGTAAAACTCTGGAAAGTTTTCCCAAAGCTTTACCAAACAGGGAACATATCGTAATTACAAGGGATAAAACTTATGTTCCTAAATTCCCATGCACATTAGTACACTCCATTACCGATGCCATTGCATTGACAGCTAATACACAACAAGCATTTATCATAGGGGGCGGTGAAATCTATAAGCAAGCTATGGAATTTGCGACAACTATTGAATTGACACGAATCCATGCGTCTTTTGAGGCAGACACTTTCTTTCCGGAAATTGATGAAAGTATTTGGGCTCTCGTCAAAAAGGAACATCACCCAAAGGATGAGAAGCACAATTACGAGTTTACCTATTTGACCTATAGTAGGCGACAGGTTTAAAAATCTTTAAACGCTACGGTAACATTATCACCATTTACAAGGTTTTGAAGCACCTCAACATTTGAATTGGAATAAAAGAAATGTTGTACTATTTCCTTTTCTTTAACCAGTAATTGGTTTTGGGCTAAAATAGCTTTTGTCTGTCTTGCAACGGCCTCTCTCGAATCTATGATATGAACGCCATCAGGAAAAAAATCTTGTAATAATGGTACCAAATAAGGGTAATGGGTACAGCCCAAAACAAGACAATCAATATTCTTTTGAAGCATTGGGTCTATATATTTTCTCAATAGCGCTCTGGTTTTTTTAGAATTGACTTCACCGGTCTCAATTAACTCAACCAAACCCGTACCTTCTTGTTCAATTATTGCAATTCCTTCAGCAAATAGCTTTGATGTATTGTGAAATAAACTGCTTGCAAGCGTTCCCTTTGTTGCCAAAACACCAACTTTTTTAGTCCTTGTTTGAAGAGCAGCAGGCTTAATTGCGGGTTCTATTCCTATAAACGGCACATGGTAATTCTCCCTTAAATACTCGATAGCATTTGTGGTTGCAGTATTACAGGCTACTACAATTAATTTGCAATCCTCTTCTAGGAGAAGTTCTGTATTCTTAATGCACAATTCTACTATCTCTTCTTTTGATTTTGTTCCGTAAGGTGCATTTTTACTGTCTGCCAAGTACACCGTACGTTCATATGGAAGAAGCTTGTTTAGTTCCCTCCAGATAGAGGTACCTCCTACTCCTGAATCAAAAAAACCTATAGGTTTAAGCATGGTCAAATATATGCTTTAGCTATTGAAACAAAAAAACCGCTTCTTCAATGAAAAAGCGGTTCTCATATTTTATATTCAAAAATTTAGAAGCCTAATTCTTGCTTAACTGCTGGAAGTAAATCTTGCCCTTTAGCAACTATTAAGCTTAAGCCCGGACTGGCATCAATGACGTAATCGAAACCTTGTGCCGCAGCAACTTTTTCGATAGCTTGTTTCGCCTTTTCAGAAATGGGAGCGAACAATTCCTGTTGCTTCTTTTGCATTTCTTGAACAGCTGCCTGCTCAGCTTCCTGTATGTTTTTCTCAAATCCCTGAAGCTCTACTGCCCTTTTCTGATTTTCTTCTTCAGATTTGGAAGTGGCCTCATTGGAATATTGCGTATATTTATTTTTAAGCTCAGTCATAGAGCTCTCTATATCTGCCTTGTACGTTTCCTGTAATTTTTTAAGCTCAGCTTGAGCAGCTTTCATCTCTGGCATTTCCGATAGCAATTGCTGCACATTTATATGTGCTGTCTTGCTTTGCGCATTTACAAAACCAGTAGCTGCAACAAATAAAACAATGGCTACAGCAATCTTCTTTACATTTTTCATGATTCTAAGTTACTATTTGAGTATTAATTAATTTTTATTGTTCAATCGAATCCTTTGGTTGTTCTTGCGCTTTTTTTCGTTCTTCCAATTTGGCTTTTCTTTTGGCCTCACGCTCTTCCAATAATTTTTTTCTTCTTTCCTCGTACGCTTTTTTACGTTCCTCCCTCAATTTCAACTGCTCGGCCCTTCTATCTTCTGCCGCTTTGGCTTTCTCTCCCTGTGCTTGTTCGGCTTTTGCCTGACGCTCTTTTAAAGCTTCACTAATTTCCTTATCCTCTGCAGCTTCCTCATCCCTAAATTTATCCAACCGGTTTTTTTCCTTCTCTTTCCTATTGGATTTACTGACCTTTCTTGTTCTACCTATCTCCCTTAAGACCAAGTCACTGATATCGTGTCTTTTTTCGGAATACAACATTACGACATCTGCGGATTTATCGAAAATAAAATCGTATCTTTTATTTCCACCTATTTTTTGGACTTCATTAAAAACCTGATCTTGAATCGGCTGAATTAAAAGTTGCTTTTGTAAAACCAAGTCTCCTTGAGGACCAAAACGATTTTGTTGGTAATCCAACATTTCCGTTTCCAAAACCTGAATTTCCTCTTCACGTTCTGCAATCAATTCGTCTGTTAGAAGGACTTTTTCAGCCATTAAATCCTTCTTCATTTGTTCTACAACACTTTGTTTTAGCTCAATTTCCTGTTTCCATTTCTGAGCTTTTGTGTTTAGTTGCTCAGTCGCATCCCTGTATTCTTCAACATTTTCCAAGATATATTCCATATCCACATAACCAATACGTACTCCTCGTTGAGCAAATCCATGCAAGGACATCATAAAAACTAATAATGGCAAAAGAACTTTGGTATTCATTTTTGATTCCGTTTTGTTACATAGAAAATATCGTGCCAAAATAACTAAATAATTTAAAATGAGTTACTTAGAAGCTACAAAAAATTATATTTTCTTTAGGTTAAAACTGCTGCCCAATGATGAAGTGTGTTTCCCAGCCGTTTGGACCGACCGAAGTTGGGTTTGCGTCTGAATCGAAGCCATACCCAAAATCAATGCCCAAAAGACCAAATGCCGGCATAAAAATACGCACCCCCACTCCGGCAGATCTTTTTAATTCAAACGGATTAAAATCAGTAAAATTGTTAAAGGCGTTACCTGCTTCCAAAAACGAAAGGGCATAAATAGATGCCGATGGTTTTAAAGTAAGTGGATAGCGCAATTCCATGGAGAACTTATTGTAGATAGTACCACCATCCCTTTGCTGGGCACCTGTAATAGGATTAGTACTAAATGGCGTTAAAGAACTATTCTCATACCCCCTTAACTGGATAATATCCCTACCATCTAAAGTAAAGTTCCCTAGACCGTCTCCACCTACAAAGAACCTTTCAAAGGGCACATCTCCAATATCGTTGTTATAGCTTCCTAAGAAGCCAAACTCCGCGTTGGTACGCAATACCAATTTATCGACCAATCTTGTATACCAATCTCCTTTAAACTTTATCTTATAAAATTCCAACAGTTTAAAACGCTCTTCTTCTAACCTTTCCAATTCCTCACTACGTTCTGCAAATTCAATTTGATCTTCTACTGAACCTGGGTTTTGGCCAATTTCAAAAAGTCTTTCGGTAGCTTCATCAATATCGTTTCTAATTCCTTTAAAATCCTTACCACTGAACAGCGAATACGGCGGTGTAAATTTTGCAGTAAGTTCAAAGTTTGAGCCCGATAACGGGAAAATTCGATTTGGCCCCTGAGAACTTCTAGAGATTCCCAGTGTATAACTTAAAGAATTTGAGCTACCATTACCAAAATTGAACAGACCGTTATTAAAGTCGTCAAATTGATAAAGCTGATAACTTAATGAATGTGAAATGGTGAAAAAATCATCTGGCCATTGCACTCTTTTGGCAAGACCTGTGGAGATACCAGTAATTGAAAAACCTCTGTCAGGATCACGATCAATTCTACCACGACTATCAAAAGAAGTTGCAAACTGCTGGGTTCTTGATAGTGAAAGGTTAAACCTTACGGGTTTTTTCCCTCCTAACCATGGTTCCGAAAAATTCAAACTATAAACACGGAAAGTTCTACTGGCCTGCAATCTCAATGCCATGGTTTGTCCATCTCCCATAGGGACAGGTTTATACGCTTCTCCGTTAAAAAGATTACGCAAGGAGAAGTTGTTGAACGATAGACCTAGCGTACCGATAAATCCGCCACCACCAATACCACCTTGTAGCTCTATCTGACTAGACCCTGCTTCTACCAAACTATATGCAATATCTACAGTACCGGCATTAGGGTCCGGATTTACAATGTCCGGTACAATCTGTTCCGCATCAAAAAAGCCTAATTGACCAAGTTCCCTAATACTACGTACTATATTGTCTTTACTATATTTTTGACCTGGCCTAGTACGCAGTTCCCTAAAGATTACATGGTCATTGGTCTTATCGTTTCCAGATACTGTAACATGGTTCAGGAACGTCTCTTTACCTTCTATTATCCTTATCTCAAAATTTATGGTATCATTTACCGCAGATACTTCTACAGGGTTAATACTTGAGAAAAGGTAGCCGTTATTTTGATACAAGTTCGTAAGATCTTGTCCGTCTGGTTTAGAATCATCGGCAATTCGTTTTTTGAGTAGTACACCATTATAGGTAGCTCCTTTTCGAATACCCAATATTTGACTTAACTGTCTATCTGTATAAACCGAGTTTCCAACAAAATTGATATCACCGAAGTAATATTTATCGCCTTCTTCAACAGTTATTTTTAAATCGATGTTCTTGTCATTTACCTTAACAAAGGTATCCGATAAAACCCTAGCATCCCTGTACCCTCTTTCGGCATAGGCATCGACCAAACTGGAAAGGTCTTCTTTATAGTCGTCCTGGATGTATTTAGATTTTTTCCAAAAACGATAGATTTTTTTCTTTTTGGTTTTCTTTAAAGACTTTGCCAGCCTTTTATCAGAAAGCTTTTCATTGCCCTCAAACTCTATTTTTCTAATTTTTACTTTATCTCCCTTTTTTACATTCACCACCATACTTTGCGTATTGGTTCCAGTAGTATCGGCGGCAGTAGCTATGGTTACTTTAGCGTTGAGAAAGCCTTGCTTTTTATATTTGTTCTGTAGATAGTTTTTGGTATTGGCAATTAAACTTTCGGTTATTTTTTTTCCTTTTTTAAGATCGGTATCGTTGATGATATCCTCTACCTTTCGCTTTTTAACGCCAAATATCGTTACCTTGGACAGTGTTGGGCGTTCTGTAATATTTAGTTCCAGAAATATTTTATCGCCTTCGATTTTGGTATAGTACATGTCCACATTACTGAACAATTCCAAGCTCCATAGCTTTTTTATGACCGCACTTATTTCATCACCGGGAATCGTTATAGGTTGTCCTACACGTAAGCCCGTGTAAGTAACAACAGTCTGTTCATTATAGCTTTGAAGTCCAGTTACCGATAATCCTCCTAAGATATACTTTTTCCCGTCCTCAAAAGATGTCTCTTGGGAGAAACTCTGGGTAGTAAAAAGAAGTAGGAGTAGTAGTTTTAGGAATAGTTTAATAGGATTTTGGTTATCCTTAATTGAGTTGTTCGCTAGTTTTTCCAAATCGTCGTTCTCTATTTTGGTAACTTAATATTGCCTCTACCAAATGATGCTCTCTAAAATCAGGCCAAAATACGTCAATAAAATATAATTCGGCGTATGCAATCTGCCAAAGCAAAAAATTGCTTATCCTATGTTCTCCACTGGTACGGATAAGCAAGTCTACGTCTGGCAAAAAATGCGTGTAAAGATGAGTATTTATAACGGCTTCATCAATATTATCAGATGAAATTATATTATTTTTAACTTTGATAGCAATCTCTTTTACAGCAAGTTTGATTTCTTCCCTAGAACCATAGCTCAAAGCCAAAGTAAGAGTCATCCCTGTATTTTTACTTGTTTTTGAAATAACTTCCGCCAGTTCTTTTTGAGCTTTTGAAGGCAAGGAATCTATATTGCCGATCGCACTTAATCTTATATTGTTTTCATTAAGGGTCTTCAGTTCTTTCCGTAGTGACGAGACCAAAAGCTTCATTAATGTCTCTACTTCAATTTTGGGACGCTTCCAATTTTCGGTGGAAAATGCATATAAGGTCAGGAACTGGATTTGTAGCTTCGCACAGTTTTCGACCGTTTTTCTCACGGCTTCCACGCCATTCTGATGTCCAAAAACCCTAAGTTTTCCACGTTGCTTCGCCCATCTGCCGTTACCATCCATGATAACTGCAACGTGCTTTGGAAGTTTATCTGCGTTTACGTCTTTTAAGGTGTGCATTTATTCAAAACAATCCTGGCAAGGTTTACGCCCAAAGGTATACGTTAATGTAATACCTGAGAAGACATACCAGTCATCGCTCAAAATATTCCCAAATCTAAACTGTTCGAAATTGGAGCCTTCAGGATTGCTTCCGTCCAAATTGTCCGTAAACGTATACCTTGCTCCAATCTCAGCACCAAGAATCAAGAATTGGTTTAACCGATACTTCGCCCCCACCGTCATTGGAATTGCAAAACTACCTTCTTTTTGGGGAATATCCTGCACTTGATTGGCATCAAAATAATTAAAATCATACCTAAAGTACGTAACACCCGTGTAAAGATAGGGTGTAAAGGCAGGTCCGAGCTTATGAAGATTGTACTCTACAAAGTTAAATTCTATCCCCGCTGAAGCTTCCAGAACAGAATTATCGATAACATATCCACGTTGTTCTCTTGAAGATTTGCTCGATTTTGAATCGTCCGCAGTAAAACTTCCGTATGTTAAACTTCCGCGCCACGCATATCTTTTACTCTTGTTCCATTTAAAAATACCACCGAAAGCAGGTCCCGAAGGCAATATGTAATTTGTTCTCCCTACATCACCGATTACATTGGCACCACCAGCAAAAACACCAATCTCATAAGTTTGAGCATTGACCTTGAACACAAAGCACAATAAAATAGCCAAAACTATTCGCATACTATCTATTAATTATACATATTAGGGTAAAGGAAGGTCTATAGGGTCCGATGTTATAAAAGTTCTCTTTTGTTAAACAGATTTTAGCCTCTTTTATTGTTTTTGAAAGGGTCAATTACGTTTATCTTGACCCCAAAGCAATTTGTTCCGAAGTGTTTTTAAAAAACTTTCCGATTTGTATTCAATCATTTTAATGGTAAAACCTGATTTTTGTACTCTAATTTCCTTTCCATTGGGTATACTTGCTATTCTAGAATCCAAAGAGACCAAATGATGTTCTTCCCTACCGGATACCTTTAACCTAATCTCAGTATCGTCTGAAATAACCAAGGGGCGAGCATTGAGATTATGGGGCGCAATAGGGGTTAAAACCAATGATTTTGCAGAGGGCTCAATAACAGGGCCACCACAACTTAAGGAGTAGCCAGTAGAACCAGTAGGAGTCGATATTATTAATCCATCTGCCCAATACGATGTTAAATATTCATCGTTCAAATAGGTTTCCACAGTTATCATGGAGGTAGTATCCTTGCGACTGACCGTAATTTCGTTCAAGGCAAAATTAAGGTCTCTAAATTCAGTCAAACCTGAGCTTAGTGCAACCTCTATTAAGCTTCGTTCTTCGATTTTGTAATGATCCGCAACAAATTCCTTGATCACTTTTCGAACATCTTCCTTTTTAAATGTCGATAAAAACCCTAATCTTCCTGTATTGACACCAACAATGGGAATCCCTAAATCCTTCACATAGGTAACGGCCCTTAGCATGGTACCATCGCCACCAAAACTCACGAACATATCAAAGGAGTCATCTAAACCCAAGGTTTGCGTGAATGTCCCATAGTTTGATTCTAGATGATGCTCAGCAACCAATTGGCTAAACTCCTCTTCAATGTAAACGGAGGATTCTATTCCCTTGAGCTCATCCAAAAGCTCCATAACACAGGTCTTGTCCTGTTCATGAAAGGTCTGACCGTAGATAGCAACTTTCATGTTATACGTTAAGGTATTTCTCTAGATAATCGGAGCGTTGTTTTAAATCCTCAAGGAATTGATCATCACTGTTACCAAAAATTATGGTGTAGTTGTAACGCCTAAAGGTTTGGGCTACTTCATTTAGGTTTAAAGTCCCTACTTTTAAAGTAATCTGCACCACATCATTCTGTGAATCTGTAATAAATGCACCCAATAAACGGGCATTATTGCTTTCAACTATTTGAGCTATCTCGCTAAACGAGTAATCCTTTATTCCTGTCGAGACAACTAAAATTCCACCGGGCTCCCTAAAAAAGGGAGTATCTATAAAGACCGAAACAATATCTTCCAAGTCGTAATAGCCAATAATAATATTATCGTCATCCAATACGGGAAGGACATTAGCCTCATTTCTTGAAAACAATTCCAAAAGATCCAACCAAGCTGTTTGCTTTGTGGCAAAAAAAGTTTCCAGCTCAACCCTAAACTCTTCAATTTTTTTATCTGGCTGAAAGCATGCCAGATCATTATCGGACAATACGCCAAGATAAACTCCATTCTCGGTAACCGCTACATGGGAAAATGTAGTTTCTTCAAAAAATTGAATGACCTCTTCCAAAGTCTCGGTGACTTCAAAAATGGGTATTGTCGTGATTATTTGATCTTGAATCTGCATTATGCTGGTATTATGTGCAAAATAGTAATTTAAAATCGCAAAAGGTATGCCTAATTCTTATTTTTGATGTTCAAAAATTTGCATTCATGACAAAATTAAGCGTTAACATTAACAAACTGGCAACGCTGCGAAATTCAAGGGGAGGCAATATGCCAAATCTGACAAAATCCGCAACAGACATTGAATCCTTTGGTGCACAAGGTATAACAATACATCCAAGACCAGATGAAAGACACATTCGGTATCAAGATGCATACGATTTAAAGGAAATAGTCACTACGGAATTCAATATTGAAGGAAATCCCATCCCCAAGTTTATAGATATGGTATTGACCATAAAGCCCACTCAGGTAACCTTGGTGCCAGACGCGGAAGATGCAATAACGTCCAACGCGGGTTGGGACACTATAAAACATAAAGATTTTTTGATTGAAGTCATCAAAACTTTCAAGGAGAATGGAATCCGGACTTCCATTTTTGTAGACCCTGATTCGGATATGGTCGAAGGAGCCTATAAAGTTGGAACCGATAGAATTGAACTGTACACCGAGAGTTTTGCAAAAGATTTTTCTGAAGGAAAAAAAACAGAAAGCATTCAATCTTTTATCGCTGCAGCAGAAAAAGCAAACAAGTTAGGATTGGGCATTAACGCAGGACATGATTTGAATCTGGACAACATCAAGTTTTTTAAAGAACATATCCCAAATTTGTTGGAAGTATCCATTGGTCATGCGCTTATGTGTGAATCGCTTTATCTGGGGATGGAAAATGTCGTGAATATGTACCTACACCGATTAAAGTAATGGAACTGCTACATTCAAAGATACTGGGAGAAGGAAAACCTTTATTGATTCTACATGGTTTTTTGGGGATGTCCGATAATTGGAAAACGCTAGGAAATCAATATGCTGAAAATGGCTACCAAGTCCATCTTATAGACCAACGAAATCATGGAAAAAGCTTCCACTCCATTCATTTTGATTATGATGTGATGAGTGAAGATTTGGTAAGTTACATGAATCATTTTCAGATTGACCAGGCTGATTTTATAGGACATTCCATGGGCGGAAAAACAGCCATGCAACTCGCAACGTCCAAACCAAAATTTGTATCAAAACTGATTGTTGCCGACATTTCGCCAAAATACTACCCTCCGCATCACCAACCTATTCTTGATGCATTACAAGAATTGGACTTTAATGAAATAACAAGCAGAAAAGAAGCGGACGAAGTGCTTTCCAAAAACATAACAGATTTTGGAACCCGACAATTTCTATTAAAGAACCTTTACTGGGTAGCACAAAAAAAACTTGGACTTCGCTTTAATATGGAAGTCCTAAAAGATAAAATGGACGAAATCGGGGAAAATATCAGTTCTACAGCCAATTATGAAGGTCCTACCCTATTTCTCCGCGGAGATCGTTCCGAATATATTCAGGCTAGTGACTTTCCAGAAATTAAAAAACACTTTCCAAATGCTTTAATTGAAATGGTTGAAAATGCAGGTCACTGGCTACATGCAGAAAATCCAAAACAGTTTTTTCAATTTACGGTCAAGTTTCTAAATTCATAAAAAATGACCATTTTTATTATGCATGCATAATTTTTTTGCCCATTTAATTGGCTGTATAACAAATTTAATATAGATTTGGTTAATTCTGGTTTAACCATAATTTAACATAAGTTAACTCTAACAGCTACTTAACATGAAAAAAATTTATGCCTTATTCCCTCTATTAGGTTTGTTCCTAATCGCATGTAGCGATGATGATACTACCCCTCCTGATGTTACACCCCCAGTAGACCCCGTGGTCTATACATCGGGAACAGCTGACTTTTCTAATTATGTTGCAGTAGGAAATTCACTGACAGCAGGTTTTTCGGATAATGCTTTGTTCAGGGCAGGTCAAGAAGCTTCGTTCCCAAATATGCTTGCTACGAATTTTGCCTTAGCAGGTGGCGGTGCTTTCGAAATACCATTTATGGCAGACAATCTTGGTGGTGCAACGATAAACGGCTCCCCAGAAATTCCCAACAGGTTCATTTTACTTTTTACGGCGGATGGTCCTGTACCCACAGTAAAAGCTGGTGTAGGAACTACCGAAATAACGGATAAATTATCAGGCACATTTAATAATATGGGAGTTCCAGGCTCTAAAAGTTACGAATTATTGGCCTCAGGATATGGTAGCTTAGCTGGATTGGCTATGGGTGCAGCGAATCCTTATTTCGTACGCTTTTCTTCTGGTGAAGCCGCTACGGTTATTGGTGATGCTGCCGATCAAAACCCAAGTTTTTTCTCTCTGTGGACAGGTTCCAATGATATTCTTTTGTATGCAACCAGTGGTGGCACAGGCACTTTTCAAGATGACCCCATGGTTAGCCCTGCGGATTATGCTAGAAACGATATTACCAATCCTACAGTTTTTGCAGGTGCAATAAATGGAGCATTGCAGGCGTTGACTGCTGGCGGTGCAGATGGAGTAATCGCCAATTTGCCCAATGTGACCGACATACCGTTTTTTACAACAGTCCCTTTCGCTCCTTTAGACCCTACCAATCCCGCATTTGGAGCACAAATTCCTGCGCTTAATGCCCAATTCGCTGGATTAAATTTGGTTTTCCAAGCACTAATGGTTCCCGAAAGACAGTTTATTTTTTCAGAAACCGCTGCCAGTCCGGTAATCATAAAAGATGAAAATCTTCCTAATTTATCTGCTCAAATAACTGGAGCTTTGATTATGAACGGTGTCGATGAAGCAACGGCAGGTTTAACTGGTCTTTTGTATGGACAGGCCAGACCTGCAAATGAAGACGATTTATTGATCTTGCCTAGTAGACAGATAATTGCCGAACCCAATGAAGCTGCTATTGCCATGTTGACAGGCATGAATGTTCCCGAAGAAACAGCCGCTCAATTGGCCGTAAATGGAGTTACATTCCCACTTGAAGATCAATGGGTTCTCACACCAGAAGAACAAGCAGAGGTAGAAACTGCTTTAACGGCATATAACCAAACTATAGAGACGCTTGCCACACAATACGACTTGGCCCTAGTCGATGTAAACTCTCTTTTGACAGAGTTGCGTGCTAGTGGTCTCACCCAGTCAGATGGTTCTGTGGTCACTTCCACTTTTGGAACTGGTGGTGGATTCTCGTTGGACGGGGTACATCCTTCGCCAAGAGGATATGCGATTATAGCAAATGCTTTTGTAGCTGCCATAAACGAAAAATTTGGCTCTAACCTTCCAGGTGTAAATCCATTGGATTTTACAGGACTCTATATTGACTAGATACAATTTTATTTAAGTATATTGAAAGCACCGTTTTTAAGACGGTGCTTTTTTAATTTAAAACCAATAGATATGAAACTTATTTTAAGACTCTTGCTGAATGCCTTGGCAGTGATCATTCTTTCTTATGTACTTCCGGGAGTTGGAGTGGACTCTATTACAACAGCTATTGTTGTAGCGCTTGTGCTGAGCATACTCAATTTTATAGTAAAACCGATTCTTGTTATACTGACATTACCTATTACCATACTTACGCTAGGGCTATTCTTACTGGTAATCAACGCTATTATCATCCTAATTGCGGCTGAGTTTATTTCAGGTTTTCAGGTTTCCAGTATTTGGTGGGCCATCATTTTCAGTCTTCTGCTTTCATTTTTACAGTCAATTTTACAGTCGATTTTAAAAGAGGACAAAAAGAAATGATTCGCTTTGGTATTCAACACTTTAAAAAGTTGCTGCAAACAAGAAAATATATTACTTTTGCCACCCATTTTTGAATAGCAAAATAGGTAAGAGATGAACATTACTAAAGAGCAGATTGACGAGCTTAATGCAGTTGTAAAAGTTGCCATAAGCAAAGATGATTACCAAGACAAAGTTGAAAAAATCCTAAAAGATTACAGAAAGCAGGCCAATATCCCAGGTTTTCGTAAAGGCCAAGTACCTATGGGCCTTATAAAAAAACAATATGGTAAAGCCGTATTGGTCGATGAAGTCAACAAATTGCTTCAAGACAACCTTAATAAATACCTTACCGAAGAGAAATTGGACGTATTGGGCAATCCCTTACCCAAGCAGCAGGACGACTTTGACTGGGACAGCGAGAATCTTGATTTTGAATTTGAACTTGGCCTAGCCCCTAGTTTTGATGTGCAGGTAAAAACCAAAAAAGCGGTTACGCAGTACAAAATCGTTGCTGATAAAAAAATGATCGAGGAACAGGTAGACCGCATTCAAAAGCAATATGGAAAACTGGTTTCTAAAAATGAGGTTGGAAAATTAGATGAAGTTACGGGTACTTTTACCAATGAAACAGAAGGAATAGAGCAAAAAACAACTATTGAGCTAGATAAAATCAAGAGTAAAAAGGCCATTGATGCTCTTAATGGCAAAAAAGTCGAAGAGTCCGTTACACTAAAAACCAAAGGTCTTTTTAAAGAAGACTATTTACTTTCCAGTGCTCTCGGGATTGACAGGGAAAAAGCGGAAAAACTCAACATAGAGGTTTCTTTTACGATTGAGGAAATAAATGAAAGAGAGCCTGCTATATTGGACCAAGAACTTTTTGATAAACTGTTTGGCAAGGACAATGTAAAAACAGAAAAGGAGTTAAAGGAAAAAATAAAAGAAGATTCCGAAAAACAGTTTGAGCAACAATCCGATCAAAAATTACTCAACGATATTACGGAAAAACTTATCGATAACACCAAGTTTGATCTACCAGCGGATTTTCTAAGAAAATGGATTCAGATCAGTGGAGAAAATCCACTGTCTGATGATGAAGCCAAAGAAGAGTTCGAAAAATCTGAAAAAGGACTTCGTTACCAACTCATCGAAGGGAAAATAATCAAGGATAACGACCTTCAAGTGCAAATGGATGAATTGAAAGAATTTGCAAAAGGTTTCATCAAATCCCAAATGGCGCAGTATGGTCACCTTGACCCACAGGAAGAAGAATTGGAAAATATAGCCATGCGCGTTCTTGGCAATCAAGACGAAGTAAAAAGACTGTCGGAACAGTTAATGAGTCAAAAACTGTTGGATTTCTATAAAGAAAATGCCAACCTTAAAGTAAAGGAAGTCACTTACGATGATTTCGTGAAGGAAGCATACAGCTAAAGTCAAGCTAAAAGAAAATTGAGTATCTTTATAGTGCCGAAAATTATAATTTTCGGCACCTTTTTTTAAAGCAAATTCGAAAAAAATTCTATGGATTACGGAACAGAATTTAAAAAATACGCCACCAAACATCATGGGATAAATAGTATGTACTACGACCAAATCATGAGCAGTATGTATCCTATGAACATGACCCCTAACATTATTGAGGAAAGACAGCTCAATGCAATTGCAATGGATGTCTTCTCTAGGTTAATGATGGACCGCATTATATTTTTGGGCACAGGTATCAACGACCAAGTTGCCAATATCGTACAGGCACAGTTACTCTTTTTAGAAAGTGCAGATGCTGTAAAGGATATCCAAATCTACATTAATTCCCCTGGCGGAAGCGTTTATGCCGGATTGGGAATTTATGACACCATGCAGTTTATAAAACCAGATGTGGCCACCATATGTACGGGAATAGCAGCCTCTATGGCCGCTGTACTGTTGTGCGCAGGACAGGAAGGGAAAAGAAGTGGCCTTACGCATTCTAGAGTAATGATACACCAACCACTATCTGGAGCTCAAGGACAGGCAAGTGATATTGAAATTGCAGCAAAAGAAGTTCTTAAAATAAAGGATGAATTATATCAAATCATATCCAACCACTCAGGTCAAACTTTTGACAAAGTATATGAAGATAGTGATCGGGATTACTGGATGAAGGCGGAAGAAGCCAAAAAATATGGTATGATCGATGAAATTTTGGTAAGGGAAACATCCTAGATTCGACTATTTTCGTCGGAAAATGGAGCTTTAATACACGTCAAACCCCAATTTTTTACGTTATTAGTGGTTGAACCCATGAGTTAATATAGTATGGCAAAGGAAAACTTGGAATGTTCATTTTGTGGAAGAAAAAAACCAGAGACCAATCTTTTGATTGCTGGTCTCGATGCCCATATATGCGATAGGTGCATTGAACAGGCCCACAGTATCGTTGCGGAGGAATCCAAACAATCCAAAAACCAAGATCTTTCTTCTGAGTTGGTCTTAAAGAAGCCCATGGAGATACGAGATTTCCTGGATACATTTGTAATTGGACAAGATCGCACAAAAAAAGTGATGTCCGTTGCCGTATACAACCACTACAAAAGGCTCTTACAGCCAAAAGGCAAAGAAGATGATGTAGAAATACAGAAAAGTAACCTTGTCATGGTTGGGCAAACAGGTACAGGGAAAACATTGATTGCAAAAACCATTGCACGGATGCTGAATGTTCCCTTGGCCATTGTAGATGCTACGGTACTTACTGAAGCAGGATACGTAGGGGAAGATGTTGAAAGTATATTAACGCGTTTGCTACAAGCCGCGGACTACAATCTGGAAAAGGCAGAAAGAGGAATCGTTTTCATAGACGAGATAGATAAAATTGCAAGAAAAAGTGATAATCCTTCAATTACCAGAGATGTCTCTGGGGAAGGTGTACAACAAGGTCTTCTAAAACTACTTGAGGGTACTGTAGTAAATGTACCGCCAAAAGGAGGCCGTAAGCATCCTGACCAAAAGTTTATAGAGGTCAATACTGAAAATATCCTTTTCGTAGCTGGTGGTGCTTTTGATGGTATTGAAAGAATCATTACCAAGCGTCTTAACATGCAGGCTGTAGGTTATAGTGCATCAAAAGCTGAAGATAACTTAGATAGCAAAAACATCCTACAATATATTATACCAAAAGATTTGAAAGAGTTCGGTCTTATTCCTGAAATCATCGGGAGGCTGCCTGTGTTAACCCACATGAATCCTTTGGATGCAAAAACTTTAAGAGCAATCTTAACGGAACCAAAAAACGCCATCATTAAGCAATATGAAAAGCTTTTTGATATGGATGGGATTTCTTTCAGTATCACCGAACAAGCTCTGACCTATATTGTAGAAAAGGCAGTAGAGTACAAACTAGGGGCCAGAGGCCTACGTTCTCTGTGCGAAGCGGTATTTACCGATGCGATGTTTACGTTACCGAGCAGTGAGGAAAAAGAATTTAAGGTTACCAAGGCTTATGCAGAAGAAAAACTATCGCACGAGACCATCAAAAAGCTAAAAGCGGTATCCTAAGAATTAAACTACTTTTTTGGTCACCTTTTCCAAAAGATTTAAGCAGATTTCTGCTATAATCTTCTCATCGGAATATAATTGATGACCAAAATTTGATATAACATTCAAGTCCACACCAACTTTATCCGCCCATTCTGTACTTGGCTTAAAAGCATCGCATTCTCCAAAAATGAGATTCAAAGCGGTGTTCGGTGCTGTTTCTTCTAACCTAACTCTAGTAGGGGATATCGCAGTTAAGGATTTTATGGGTAATCCCTTTAACGCGGCTTTCCATGCAATTGTTCCACCAGTACTAAAGGCCAAATAATGACTTGGCTGTTTTTCTTTCTGTACGAGATGTGCCACTGCAGTTTCAATACCGCCATCCACAAACGCTTTGTGTATATTTTTTTCAGTAGAAACCGGAACGTCGATATTTCCAAGTTGCTGGCAATCGTAGAAGACTATGTCGTAGTACTGTTGCAAATACCCAAAATAGGAAGTAATCCAAAGTCCTTTTTTTACTCCCCACATATCCGAGATAACAACTAATTTTTCTGCCATAGTACAACTGATTACTTCTTAATTAAAAGGTTGATTGGTTTAAATTTCATCAATAAACGCAGAAAAACACTATTTAATTGTTCATCCGAAGCAATTCTTCGATGTAAGCCCTTTTATTGGAAAGTCGTGGAATCTTATGTTGCCCCCCCAATTTGCTCTTGGATTTTAGCCAATCATGGAATAAATTCTGCCGTGCAATATGAATTTTAGGCATTCGCAACGTAATATTATTGTACCGTTTCGCCTCGTAGTCGGAGTTTAATGATTTTAGGGCATTATCCAAAAATTCGGTAAAATAAGCAATATCTTTTGGTTGCTTTCTAAACTCTATGATCCATTCATGCGCACCTTTCTCGTTCTCTACCATAAAAATCGGAGCTGCTGTATAATCCATTATTTCCGCATCGGTTTTTAGGCAAACTTGCTTTAGGGCTTCCTCCGCATTTTCTATGATTAGTTCTTCGCCAAAAGCATTAATATGGTGTTTGGTACGTCCCGTTATCTTGATGCGATAAGGATTTTTGGATGTAAACCTAACTGTATCTCCTATATTATAACGCCATAGACCCGCATTGGTCGTAATGATCACAGCATAATTCACACCTATTTTAACCTCCCAAAGTGGTATGACTTTTTGATTGTTTCCATAGGAATCCATAGGGATGAACTCATAAAAAATCCCATAATCCAACATCAACAACAAATCTTCAGAATTGTTTCGATCCTGAATACCAAAAAAACCTTCCGAAGCATTATAGGTCTCGTAATAATTAAATTTTTTACGCGGCAATAATTTCTTGTACTGGTCTTTATATGGAGTAAAACTCACGCCCCCGTGAAAATACACCTCTAAATTTTCCCATACCTCAAAAAGATGGTTCTTACCTGTTTTCTCCAATACATCGTTCAACAATACCAACATCCACGAAGGAACCCCTGCCAAGCTTGTCACATTTTCACGAATGCTTTCCTGGATTATGGCTTCTAATTTTGACTCCCATTCGCTCATTAAGGAGACCTTACTGCTTGGTGTACTGCTATATTCTGCCCATAAAGGCATATTATCGATTAAAATAGCTGACAAATCACCAAAAAAGGTCCCGTTGTCCTCATAAAGTTCTTTGCTCCCTCCCAATCTAAGGCTCTTGCCGTTAAATAATTGGGAGTTTTCATTATTGTTCAAATACAGACAAAGCAAATCCTTGCTCGACTTATAATGGCAATCTTCCAGAGCTTCCATACTAACGGGTATGAACTTACTTTTTGCATTGGTGGTACCACTACTCTTGGCAAACCATTTTATGGTTGTGGGCCAAAACAAGTTTTGTTCCCCTCTACGGGTCCGTTCTATGATATTGGAAATTTCTTCGTATTTAGTAACAGGAACTCTATCGGCAAAATCCTCGTACTTTTGAATATCTGCAAAACCGTATTGCTTGCCAAGCATGGTATCTTTGGAAAAATCCACTAAATATTTCAATACCTCATCCTGTACATCCAAAGGGTATTTTAAAAAAAGTTCTATTTGATGGTAGCGTTTTTTGAGCAACCAAGATGCTATGGAGTTAAATAGGGGTATTGGCATTTTTAGGTATCTTTAACCTAGAATTATTGTTAGGTGTATTAGCTAAAATAGGCTATCTAACGTTCATTATCAAATCAGGTTTAAAACATACGTATCCCAATATGCTTTACAAAGGAGTGCTCCGCAAAATGCAAACCGAAATAGGAAATCCCATTCAATATTTTTTGGTTTTTGAAAATGATTTTCTGAACATGAACCAACTGTTGAACAAAGAATTGCAGCTAGATTTTATAAAGTTTCAGTGCCTTAATTGCGGAAAGGATAAACCCATCTATCGACAGGGTTTTTGTAAGTCATGCTTTTTTGAAACCCCATCAGCAGGTGACTGGATCATGAAACCTGAATTGAGCACAGCACATCTGGACAAGCAAGACCGTGATTTGGAATATGAAAAACGAGTGCAACTACAACCCCATATTGTTTATTTGGCAAACTCCAGCAATGTTAAGGTGGGGGTAACTCGAAAAACCCAAGTACCCACACGGTGGATAGACCAAGGAGCGCACGAAGCCATTGAAATTGTAGAAGTCCCTAATCGTTATTTAGCGGGAATCACGGAAGTTGCTTTAAAAGATTATGTGAGCGATAAAACAAGTTGGCAAAAAATGTTGACCAACCGTATTGAAGATGTGGATTTGGTAGCATGGCGTGACAAACTACGGGCGAATATTCCGGAAGAAGCGTCTGAATACTTTTTAAGTGAAAAGACTGAAACCCATATGGATTTTCCAGTATTGGAATATCCAGAAAAGGTAAAAAGTCTTAATCTGGATAAAACTCCCAGCTATATGGGAATTTTAAAAGGTATTAAGGGACAATACCTCATCTTTGAGGATAGCACGGTTTTTAATATTCGTGGGAATGAGGGGTATTATGTTGGGCTTGGTATCAGTTGAGGATTACTCCGTTTTAGCAATATATCAATTAGACATACTTTCCCAATAAATCCGTGCTTTGAAAAAGTCAATGTTTATAGATTATCAAAATATAGAGCAATGCTAATTTTCAAACAAAACTACTTATTCGGATTTGTACTATTAGTTATTTTCTTCGGCTGCAAAGCTGAGCAAAATAAAAAAAACAAGGAGCTGGAAAGAAAAATAGAGCTGAATTCAAAACATAAAGATTTTGAAAACTTAATTTCCATAGCAAGCTGTTCAGGGCCAGATATTACTTACTCCACAGAAGTACACTCCACTAAAAACGGATATACTTATTTTAAACAACAATATGGACCAGGGAAAGAGGACTACGAAGCTACCATATTTGATAAAACAAAAGGTTTTACTATAGATAAGAACGGTAATGCAATAGATACTTTATCAAAAGAATCCATAGAAATAATAAGAGGTCACGAATTTCACAAAATTCACATTACCCCAAATACATTTTTTAACGCTATCAAATTTGAAGAAGAAGCACAGTACCAAGAAAAACCTTGTGAAAAATATACAGGTACGGACGTATTGAATAATCCAATAACCCTATATTACAGTAGAAAGGAAAAATTGATACTAGGGGTCAAATTATCAAACCCCAATGACACAACAGAAAAAATAGAGATTAAATACAAAGAGTGGATGGAAAGTGATATTGGGAAAATAGCCAAAAAGGTTGAAATCATTCAAGGAGGAAAAGACATCTATCAATTCCATTATAAAAGTGTTATAATTAATGATAAAGAATTTAGTGAGTTCTCCCTAAAAAATCATAAAGCATTTATTTCAGTAGATTGAAAGCTACTCCACTGAATCTTTTTTCTTCTTCTTTTTACTTAAAAGTCCACCTAAGATAGACTTAGCAGCTTCTTTTACAGGCTCTTTTTTGGCTTGGGCCGAATCTATTTTAGCCGTATCTTTCTTTGTACTCCCTAATAATGAACCCAATGCTTCCTTCACTCCTCCACTATTCCCGGTTTTGGTAGAATCTGAATCATCGGTCTTAAATACATCACCTAATAAATCCTTTGCAGCGCTCTTACCTTGATTCAGCAGTTTTTGTTTTTGGATCTCTACCAATTGGTTGGTTAGTTTTGCAACCCCAGAGCTTAAATCCGTACTTACTGTTGGACTTGTGTAGTTTCCTCCTATGTTAGCGACCACGGGAATGGTCAAATCCTCCAAACTGTCATCATCCAACTTGGCAATAAGCCCGGTAACCTCACTGCCCAAATATTTGGCAGGCACTTGCAAGGTTGCTTTATACTGAAGTTCCTTATCGAAGGTATGGCCACCATCCACATTAACGGCAATATCTTTATAATTTAAGGTGAAAGGTTCCACATTGACCGCCCCATTCTTAAAGCTCAGTGCAGTCTTTAAATCGTTAAAATCCAATTCTTCAGTATTCAGAAAACTAAGTTTACTATCCAAAGCAGAAAGTAAGGGCGCATTTTTAGTATCCACTTTTGTGGATAGCAATTCTGCCAACAGACCCCCAGAAATCGTTGCTAAATTAGGGGTGAAATCCTCTTTTAAGTTTCCGGCTATTTTAACATCCGAATTCAATTTTCCTTGAAGTGCACTGGCCAAGGGCGCCAATACTTTAAACAACTCCAAAGACTGGAAAGACTCGCTAATACCAAAATTTTCCATTCCCAAATCCAAATCAAAGGTTGAAACCTCTTCTTTGGTGGATACCGAACCCGCAACTCCCAGAACACCCCCAAAAAGGTTTGATCTAAAGTTTTTCAATGTTGCTGTTTCATCCCTTATAACCAGTGTCCCTTCAACATTTTTGAGATTCAGGTTATCGTACAGGACCGTATTTGCCTTGGCATCTATAGTACAATCCAAAAAAGATGGAATCTTGATTCTCTCTTCCGTTTTTGAAGACGTAGTCTTTTCATCTGTAGTGGTTTCCTCGGTTTGCGCCTCACCTTCCTCTTCTTCTACCATAAAATCGTTTAAGGCAAACGTATTGGAAGTCAATGCAAAGTTCCCTTCAACTTTTTCATCATTGAACATAAATCCCAATAGATTGGTCAGCGTCCCTGTGGTATTAAAATCTGTACTTCCAGTTTTTCCATTAAAAGAATTCAAAGAAACTGTTTGCGGGTTAAATGTAATGTCCGCCTTGCTTACCATAACGGGGTTTTTAAGTTCTTCTGAAGCATATTCAAAATCACTGATATCAACAGAACCACTGGTTTTGGTATTCTGATATTGTTTTTTCTCCAGGGAAGCCATATCAAAAGCCGTGGTAACATCTGCATTCATGATTCCTTTAAGATTATAATCAGCAGGAACAGGGTACGCCTGTGAAATATTTGCCAAGTTTATTCTACCGTCCATATGGGCATTCACTTTGGTATTGCCCAATAAATCTGTAATCTTTGAGTTTAGGTTGAACCTATCCTCATCAATGGTAAAAGACAGCTTTTTAATCTCCACATAGGTATCTTCCGTTATCCCCGTAGTATTATTGATTTCCGTGTCAATAAAGACATTCCGTACCGTTTTTGGTAAATCCGGATATTTGAACGAAGCATTTTCCGAGTTCATTTTAATGCTGAACGTTGGAATATGCGTTTCATCCACAATACCCTTAAATTGTCCGTTCACCTCAAAATTACCCGTGGTCTTTACATCTTCGATATTTTTTGAATAGGCTTCCGGAATGACCGCCAAAAAGTTTTTAAAGTCCGATGACGGTGTCTTAAACGTGATGTCCACTTCTTGGTTTTCTTCATTCACTTTGATGAATCCGTCAAAAACCAAGGGCAATTGGTTCACCAGGGCCTTGTTCTCCAAAAATGAGTATTTGTTTTCTTTTAAATCGATGTCAATAAGGGCATCCAAAGAAAGCTTGTTGTTGTTCAAATATTTGGTGCTGTCCATTTCAAAAGAGACCAAAGCATCTGTCAAAGTCTTTAATTGTGAATTTTCCAATGATAGATCCCCAGTACCCGAATGGTTCATTTCTGAAATGACCAAATGTATTCCCGCTGCAAAATCGTCATAGATGATTTCAGTATTATTGATTGCGTAGGAATCCAATGCCAAAGTAAAGTTATTGGAAGTTTCTTCTGGCCCCGCCGTTGGGTTTGCTTCACCTTCTATAGCGATGTCATAATTGGTATTTTCACCTTCGTCTACCTTAATATGCAGTTTTGCACCGTCTATATTCAGGCTTTGAATGGCTATAGGATCTTCTGCACTTTTAAAAAGTTCCTTGATAGACATTTTAAGTTCAATTTCTTCTGATGCAAACAATGTATCACCTTCAAAAGGGGCTTTGTTCACCAAAGAAATCTTTTTAAGTCCCACATTTGCATTGGGAAAACTTTTTATCAGACTAAGGTTAGCCTCATCAAAATCCAACGTAGCATTAATGCTATTATTGACCTTGTTCTTGATAATATCCGCTATTTTGCCTTCCAACAGAAAGGGAACCGCAGCAATCAACACGATAAAAATTAGTAGGGTTATTCCAGTAATCTTAAGGGCTTTTTTCTTCATACTTGAATATTTTGAGACAAAATAAAGAAGAAGCCGTCAATCCAAAGGTATCTCCTCCCCTATATTTAAGTTAAATCTTTTACGTATTAGATATACGAAAAGATAGAGCAAAGGGGTGTCGAAGGCTGCAATAAAGATTTTGAATAGAAATCCGCTAACGACCAAACCGTAGAATTTATCCCACGGCAATACGCCAAAAATGCATAATAATCCTACCACCGTCACAGTGTCCACCAACTGTGATGAAAATGTGGAAAAGTTATTTCTGAGCCATAGCATTTTGCCCTTGGTCACCCTTTTCCAAAAGTGGTAGATAGAAATATCGATATACTGCGCAAAGAGGTAGGCCAGCATAGATGCCAATACGCCTAACGGAGATAGACCAAAAACCTTGGTGAAGGTTTCGTCATCAATTCCCGAATCGGCAATAGCGGGAACTTCATTGGCGATAAAGATGATAAGCATGGAGAATACCGAAGCAAAAATACCTGCGGTCACTACCTGATTGGCTTTCTTCTTCCCATAGATTTCAGAAATCAAATCTGTAATCAGAAATGTGATAGGGTACGGTAATATCCCAACAGAAAGCTCGAACAAAGGAGCTCCAAAAATGGTCGTATCGCCAAATGGCTCCCAGAAAAAGAACTTTTGAAAAATGAGATTGGAAACCACCAAAGAGGTGATGAATAAAGCGCCCAAATACAAATAAATGGAAAACGCAGCTTTCTTATCTTTTTGCGTCATTCCCTTATTTAATGTTTAAGCTGAAGGGCATTTTTGCCTGAATTCCCTTTTGTTCGGTAATTTGTTTAAGCTCTTTTAAAATTTGGTACGCTTCAGAACCTATTTCTTCTTGAATCAAAGCACCCTTCAATTTAGATTTGGCTCCTCCAAAATCCTCCATCAACCGTTCAAAATCGGATTTATACTTTGGATATTTTCGAATTCCATAGGTATCTAACCCAACCATATCCGCTGCCTCGGCGATAGCGTCGTCCAGACTCCCCAGTTCATCCACCAACCCATTTTCTTTTGCGTCCACACCGCTCCAAACCCTACCTTGCGCCAATGAGTCAACATCTGCCACGCTCATATTCCGACCTGCGGCAACACGTTGCAAAAATGTTTCATACGTATCTTCTATACCTTCTTTGAGCACGCTTCTAAAAGTTTCGTCCATAGGCTCGAACAACGAATAGTCCACTGAGTTCTTGTTGGTTCCCACTTGCTCCGCATTGATACCGATGTCACCAGCCAACTCATTAGCATTGGGAATCACTCCAAAAACGCCTATAGAACCTGTAATCGTTGTAGGTTCCGCAAAAATCTTATCCCCTGCAACACCTATATAATATCCTCCTGATGCCGCTACATTTCCAAAAGACACCACCACGGGTTTTATCGCTTTTGCCAACTCGATTTCTCTCCAGATAATATCGGATACCAATGCACTGCCACCCGGCGAATCGACACGAAGGACGATAGCTTTCACACTTTCGTTATCCACAGCTTTCTGCAATGCTGAAGTAATTAAACCTTGCCCAATAGCTTCCTTGCTTCCCTCACCATACATTATTTCACCCTGTGCATAGACCACGGCAATTTTATCTTTACCCTTTCGCAATCTTTTGCTTCTGGCGCCTTGAAGATAGTCGGTAAATTCAACGTAATTTATGTCGGCGCCTTCTTCCAATCCAATTTTTTCCTTCAACAACGCTTCATATTGATCAGCATGCAAACTACCATCAATAAGACCAGAAGCTACCGCATATGATGGTGTTCTGCCACCAAGTGTATCCGCAATACTATTAAGGTCTTCTTCACTTATGTTACGGGTCGCTGAAATATCGGAAACCATGGTATCCCACAACGAAGTGATCAGCTCTTTGATCTGAGCGCGATTTTCAGAACTCATGGTATCCGATAGAAAAGGTTCTACCGCAGCTTTGTACTTTCCATGACGTATCACTTCCATTTTTACACCCGTTTTTTCTTGAAGACCCTTAAAATAAAGCACTTCGGTAGCCAGTCCTTTAAAATCCATACCGCCTACGGGGTTTAAGTACATTTCATCCGCCACACTGGCCAAATAATAGTCTTTTTGGGTATAAAAATCGGAATGGGCATAAATGAACTTCCCCGCTGATTTGAAGTCCAGTAGCGCTTTTCGTATTTCTTGGGTCTGTGCAAGGCCCGCCTGCAAAAAACTGGTAGCCATACTGATACCCTTGATTTTTTCATCATTCTTTGCTACGGCTATAGCATGCAAAATATCGTCAAGGCCCGCTTCTTCACTTAAAAATCCTGCAAAAGGGTCAGTATCATCGCGACCTACATAATCTTTTATAGGTTCTGTAAAACGTAACTCCAAAATAGAATTGTCCTTAACAACCACACCATCTTCCGCACTGCCCACTAAAGCCGCAAAAATGAAAAACATGACCACTATGAGCCCAAATGCCACCAAACATCCTAAAATTGCAGCTAATAGATTTCTTAAAAATTTCATGAAAGCAAATTTTATTTTTATTCAAATATAACCATTGTTGTATTGTTTTGTTTACTTTGTTTTCCTGATTATGAACGATACAAAAAAGACATATCTTTCGCTGGGCAGCAACATGGGAAACCGTTATGTAACGCTCCAAAAAGCGATATTCAGCATACGGGAAAAAATAGGTGAGGTTGTGCAGGTTTCGGCGGTATATGAAAACCCGGCGGTAGGGTTTGAAGGAGAAGATTTCTTGAACGCCTGTATCATGGTAGAAACCAAATTCCCTCCCATAGAAATACTCCATTATATTTTACAGATCGAGAGCGACTTTGGCCGTGAGCGGAATGAGCAAGACGGCTACCAATCCAGGACACTGGACATTGATATCATTCTTTATGAAAGAGAAATCATCAAGACCGAAAATCTGGAAATTCCCCATCCTAAAATGGATACCCGGAATTTTGTCTTGAAACCTCTAGCTGATATTGCGCCACAATACTATCACCCCATTCTTAACAAGGACATCCGCAATTTACTGCAACAATGCAAAGACCGAAGCAATGTTAAGAAATCAAAATACAAACTGTTCAAAAACAGGTCTTCCCTTTTTTCGCAGTTACAATTTATTGCGATAGAGGGCAATATTGGAGCCGGAAAGACAACACTTTCCAAAATGATTGCCGAAGACTTTAATGCCAAATTGGTCTTGGAACGGTTTGCGGACAACGCGTTTCTTCCCAAGTTCTATGAAGATCAGGCACGTTATGCCTTTCCTCTGGAAATGTCCTTTTTGGCGGATCGTTACCAACAATTTACGGATGATACCTCACAGTTCGACCTTTTCAAAAGCTTTATGGTGAGCGATTACGATATCTTTAAATCGTTGATCTTTGCAAAGATTACGCTTCAAAAAGAGGAGTTCGATTTGTACAGAAAGGTTTTCAATTTCATGTACAAAGAGGTAAAAAAACCCGAAATCTACCTTTATCTCTATCAAAACACGGAAAGACTACTGGCAAATATTAAAAAGCGGGGAAGGGATTATGAGCAGAGCATAGATGCCGAATATCTGGATAAAATTAACAGGGGGTATTTGGATTTTATAAAAGGACATCCCAACCAAAATAGTATGATACTGAATTTAGGTGATTTGGATTTTGTGAATAATTCATTGGATTATGAAAAAGTCCTGAAACAATTGGATGAACAAATTCTTTTGTTGTTGTACCGATAATTTAAGAGAATTTTAGGGAAATGTTTGCATATAAGGAATGGTTTTATTTTATTAGCCATCTCTTATAGAGAAACTAACTAACTCAAACTATATGTTTAGCCCTGACTTTTCAGGGCTTTTTTGTTTCTTGTAAGTTGATTTTTGACCAAATATCCCAAACTACAACTCCCACACTTACAGAAATATTTAGGGAATGCTTTGTGCCAAATTGTGGAATCTCAATAACCACATTGCTAGCGGAGACTACATCTTGCGACACTCCTTTAACCTCGTTTCCAAAGACAAGTGCCAAAGTAGATTCCTTAGCCACATCAAAATTGTTTAGCATGACCGTCTGCTCAGCCTGCTCCACTGCTGCTATTGTTACACCCATTGCCTTGAGTTCCGTAATCAGTTCTAAAGTATCTTCTCGATATTCCCACTCCACACTTTCAGTGGCCCCTAAGGCCGTTTTTCGAATATCCTTATGAGGTGGTGTAGCGGTGATGCCACAGAGATATATTTTCTTTATTAAGAACGCATCAGCAGTTCTAAAGACCGAACCAATATTGTTAAGGCTGCGAATATTATCCAAAATCAATATGATCGGGGACTTTTCAGCTTTTTTAAAATCGGCCACATTCAACCGGTTCAATTCATCATTTTCTAGTTTACGCTTCATATTTTTCAACCATTGCCCCTAAAATATCAACAATAATTCTTGGAGTACTATTAAAACGGTATTTTCGTCCTTACCCGAATTAGCAAAAATAAAAGAATAAAACCGCTTTGGCAGCTTCATCAAAAACAAAGAAAGTCACCCCTTTAATGCAGCAATATAATGCTATCAAGACCAAACATCCTGACGCATTGCTATTGTTCAGGGTTGGTGATTTTTACGAAACCTTTGGAGAAGATGCCATTAAGGCGTCCAAAATCCTGGGAATCATTCTCACCCACCGAAACAACGGTGGTGACAAAACGGAACTGGCCGGCTTTCCACACCATTCTTTAAATACGTATCTGCCCAAGTTGGTAAAAGCAGGGCAACGCGTGGCTATCTGTGATCAGCTCGAAGACCCAAAACAGACCAAGACCATCGTAAAACGTGGCGTAACTGAGCTGGTGACGCCCGGAGTGGCCCTCAACGATGATATTTTGTCCGCAAAAAGCAACAATTTTTTATGTGCCCTGCATTTTGGACGAAAGAAATTTGGAATCTCGTTCTTGGATATTTCAACTGGAGAATTTCTAACTTCAGAGGGGTCTGCGGAACAAATGGACAAATTGCTTCAGAATTTTGCACCCAACGAGGTTTTGGTTTCCAAAAACCATAGGAAAGAGTTTTTAGAAATATTTGGGTCGCACTATCATAGTTTCTTTCTTGAAGATTGGATTTTTCAAGAAGATTATGCCCATGAAAGCTTGAACAATCATTTCAAAACAAAAAGTCTTCAAGGTTTTGGCATTGAACACCTCAATTATGGCATTGTTTCGGCTGGAGCGGTATTACATTATTTGTCCGAGACGCAACATCGGCAACTGCAGCACATCAATAAAATCCAAAGAATTGCCGAAGAGGAATATGTTTGGATGGACCGCTTCACCATTCGCAACCTTGAATTATATCAATCCAACAATATAAATGCAGTTACGCTTTTGGACGTAATCGACAAAACGATTTCCCCAATGGGCGGAAGGCTTTTAAAAAGATGGTTGGCCCTGCCCCTAAAAAATATCGATAAAATACAGCAACGCCATCAAGTAGTCTCATTCTTAAAAGATAATGAGACCCCACTTGATAAAACCCAACAATGGATCAAGCAAATTGGGGACTTAGAGCGTTTGATATCAAAACTGGCCACAGGAAAAATAAACCCAAAAGAAGTTATCCAGCTTAAAAATTCTCTTGAGGCCGTTGTTCCCATAAAACAATTGGCATGTGAAAGTTTGGATGTTTCCTTGCAGGATATTGGTAAAAAATTGGATACTTGTGAAGCACTTCGCACCAAAATAAAAGAGGTGTTGAACGAAACTGCACCCGTAAATTTAGCAAAAGGCAGTACGATAGCGGAAGGATACTCTTCGGAATTGGACGAACTTAGGGATTTGGCTTTTTCGAGCAAAGATTACCTCGACAAGATGCTACAGCGAGAAACCGAGGAAACGGGAATCTCTTCGCTTAAAATAGCATCCAACAACGTTTTTGGATATTACATTGAAGTACGTAACACCCATAGGGACAAGGTGCCCGAATCTTGGATACGTAAGCAAACCCTTGTCAATGCAGAACGCTACATCACTGAGGAACTAAAAGAATATGAGACTAAAATCCTCGGTGCCGAAGAGCGGATCTATAGTTTGGAGCAGCAATTGTTCGAGCAATTATTGGTTTGGATGCAGGAGTACATTGGCCCCGTTCAAAAAAATGCCCATTTGATCGCACAACTGGACTGTCTCTGCGGATTTGCCCAATTGGCAAAAGAAAATGCATATGTAAATCCAGAGATGAGCTCTTCAACAGATTTAGAAATCAAAGATGGGCGACATCCCGTTATTGAAAAACAGTTGCCGCTGGGAGAAAGCTATATTACCAATGATGTGGTCCTGAACAGGGATACACAACAGATCATTATGATTACCGGTCCTAATATGAGCGGTAAATCGGCAATACTTCGCCAAACGGCGCTTGTTGTGCTTCTTGCCCAAATGGGAAGTTTTGTTCCTGCTTCTTCAGCCAAAATTGGGGTTGTGGACAAGATTTTTACCCGTGTGGGCGCCAGTGACAATATCTCTATGGGAGAATCTACGTTTATGGTAGAAATGAACGAGACCGCCTCTATTTTGAACAATCTTTCAGAGCGCAGTTTGGTACTCTTGGATGAGATCGGTAGGGGAACCAGTACGTATGATGGTATTTCCATAGCATGGGCCATATCAGAATACCTGCATGAGCACCCTACAAAAGCAAAAACACTTTTTGCAACACACTACCACGAGCTCAACGAAATGACGAATACGTTCAATAGAATAAAAAACTATAACGTATCCGTAAAAGAACTGAAGAACAATGTCCTTTTCTTACGGAAACTGGTTCCCGGTGGTAGTGAGCATAGCTTTGGTATTCACGTGGCTAAAATGGCAGGAATGCCGCAACAGGTGATTCTTAAAGCCAATAAAATCCTAAAGAAACTTGAAAAATCCCATTCCAGTGAAGAAATGACGGACAAGCTGCAAGCGGCACAGAACGAGATGCAGCTTAGCTTTTTTAATTTGGACGACCCGCTTTTGGAGGAAATCAAAGAGGAAATACTGCATTTGGACATTGATACGCTCACTCCGGTTGAAGCTCTAATGAAACTCAACGAGATCAAACGGTTGTTGGGGAAAAAGAAAAAGGCAAGTTCCTAGCTACTTTTAGTTTTCGCGTCTTTTGCCTTTAGGAGACTGGGCAAACAAGTAATACAAACGCAAGTTCAAATTCAAGTGCAAGTTCAAGTTCAAGCATCAAGCACAAACACAAGTTCAAGCATCAAGCACAAACGTAAGTTCAAAGCTCAAGTACAGGATAATCTCAACAATGGTTATCCCTTGGCTCCTAACTCCTAGTTCCTAACACTTCAACCCTTAAAAATCCAAACTTGTTCTCTCTTTACAATAAAATTTTCAATTCAAAAATACTTTCAGGTTTATAGAAATGTATTAAATTTGCATCCGCATCAGCAAAAACTGATGCCAGTTAATGTTCTTTTAAAATGCGAAAATAGCTCAGTTGGTAGAGCATCACCTTGCCAAGGTGGAGGTCGCGGGTTCGAATCCCGTTTTTCGCTCAACTTCGACTCCGCTCAGTCTACTGGAGTGGAGTTTTTTTATAAAATTTAAATACCCTTATTTGGTATTTAGGCTCGAGTGGTGGTCCCGATAGCTATCGGGATGCAGACACTTGATATTGAAGCATTGTTGGCCGTTCAAAACGGTCAGTCGGAATGCTCGAGTGGTGGAATTGGTAGACACGTTGGACTTAAAATCCAATGGCCATTGTGGCCGTGCGGGTTCAAGTCCCGCCTCGAGTACGATTAAAAAGCCTTTACTTAGTAAGGGCTTTTTTTATGGAGCAAAGCACATAAAAACGGGGCTTTGTGCACTACCTCATAAGCAAATCCCCAATTTGAACATAACAAGCCCAGTTATTCTTTGATCTTCAGATTATTTGTCTTGTGGTCAATAATCCTCGGGGCAAGTCCACAAAGCATTAAAACATCAAGCCCCAAAATAGATTCGTTTAAAAAATTCGTGACAATACATGAGATCCGTGTTCGAATACCAAGACGAAACAAGACGAAAGAACAGGGCAAACCGCGGGGAACTAAACCCAATTAGAGATTAAAGACCGTCCCCACAAAAATCCATACAAGGCATCCGTCAATCCAAAACGGCCATCCGTCAATCCACACCCTATATAAATTGGCCAGCGCCCTATTTTCACCCAAATATTAAGTTTAAAACCAAAAATCATGAAATTATTTAGACTATGTACCATTGCCATATGTGCCTTGGCACTGTGCACGATCTCTTGCTCGGACGGCGAGGACGGAACGGACGGCATTGATGGGATCAACGGGGAAAAAGGAAAAAACGGCAGTAACGGGACCAATGGCGTAAATGGGCAAAACGGACAGGACGGTGTCGGTTTTGATGAACTGACACGATTTGGTGACATTACTATACAGCTGGTAGGCAACCGGCCGGACGGTAAAGAGTTTTCCGATTCCAGAACCTTTAAGTTTACGCCCGTGGAGGCCGATGCAATAAGTTATTCAAATAGTTTGACTTACAATGGGAATCCCAACTCCCTTGAGTTTGAGTTTAGGCGCTTCTATGCCAATCCTGATAATGACTACCAAGACAACTACATCGATTTTTATATCCTAGTTGATAATCCTGGGGAGGAAGATGAATTTGTACAAGTTGCAGAACTTTCTTTAAGAAACCATACCATTATAGGTGATGATGGTAAATTCTTCGAAATAAGTGAAAAATTTAAACTAGGTGATATAGTCGTCGTTCCCGCGTTCGAATTCTCCGATATGGCCTTCGACCCGGACACCAACCACCTTTCTTTCGCATACCGGCTCCTGGTAACAGGAGATGGCAACAATTCAGAAAATGACCTGACCATTTCGGGAGAAGTGGACGTAACCCTTTTGGAACAAATTTCACAATAACATAAAACATAAGATGATGAAGATATCAAAATTACTGGGCATTGCCTTTTTTGCCCTATCGCTGTGCACGGTTTCCTGTACTCCCGAGGATGGCGCAGACGGAACGAACGGAAAAAACGGTATAGACGGGGACAACGGACAGAACGGGGCCAATGGCACCAACGGCGAGGACGGCGAGGACGGGGCCCATGGAGCCGGTTACGAGGAACTTGCCAAATACGGCCATGTGACCATGGTGCTGGAAGGCACAAGAACGGACAATGTCGCCTTTAAGGACTCTACATCGTTTAGATTTACCCCCGTGGATATTGGCTCCATTGATGGAACGAATGAATTTTCTACCGATGACCAAATCGATTATTATTTTCAATTCACACGCTTCCTGAGCGCACCGGATGATGTATATCAGAATTCAAGAATATTATTCTACGTATTAATTGATAATCTAGGGGAAGAAGACCAGTCCTTTGTTGGTGGTGGCATTACACTACGTTCTTATGCAGTAATCGGGGACGATGACCAATTCTTTACCATAGATGGTTTATTCGATCCGTTGTTCGCACCTGACGACATAAACATAGAACTTACCGATCTCGCATTCGATCTGGAAACGAAGCATCTTACCTTTTCTTATAGCTTGGATATAACGGCCGACGCCGATAACAATCCTACCGGCCACCCCTTAACGATCACCGGCGACGCAGATGTAATTGTCTTTGAACGTCTCTAGCAGGTTTAAAACATATATAGCACTAAAAACAAAAAATCATGAAATTATATAGATTGCTCAGTATAACACTACTTACCCTTTCCATATGCCTGGTCTCCTGTTCTGGCGAGGACGGGGCGGACGGTACCAACGGTATCGACGGAAAAAACGGGGACGACGGTATTAACGGAACGAACGGTAAAAATGGAGCGGATGGAACCGATGGCGAAGGTTTTAACGAGTTGACACAATACGGCAACGTGACCATGGCCCTCAAAGGCACAAGACCTGACGGTGAGGGATTTGAGGACAGTGCGGACTTCAAGTTTACGCCCGTTACCCTCCAAAATGAAAACGGTTTTTACAATACACTGACGATTACTGAATTCGATAATGACCAAGAGTACAAGTTTAGTTTATTGCGTTTTTTAAGTGTCCCTGATGATGTATATCAAGAAACAGCTTTGGTTTTTTTCATCGTAATCAATAATTTGGGTGATCCTGAGGAAGAGATTGTTCAAGTCAGTTTTGGGATAAATAACTATGCCGTGATCGGTGATGATAACAAGTACTTTATTTTGAATGCCTCAAATGCTTCCGCAGCGGAGCTTTCCAATATTGCTTTTGATCCGGTGACCAACAACCTTACCTTTTCATACGATTTTAAGTTTGACGGAGATTTCAATGATACTGGTTTTCCCCTTGAGGTTTCGGGCGAGGCGAATGTTTTTGTAGTAGAGGAGGTCGAGGATTGATGCCATGCCTTGAATACCAATTTGAGATATGCCGCTTTTTAAGTGCACTAGATGAAGTATTTAAACAGGCAACTATGCAATCACTGGAAATGACAACATATATTTTGTCATGGACAACATTTTTGATGGTAATGAGGTGGGCATTGGCGATTTCATGATTACGGAAGTGTTTTTTGACACGACCAGTACCAATCTTACGTTCAATTATTCTTTTACCGTAGCAGCCGCCAACAACGATTCAGGGAACGGACTGGACGTTTCTGGCAGTGTAAACGTATTTGTTTTGGGAAATATAGACTAAAGCAAGTTTTCATTTTTTATGTTTTTAGAGCCGGGATTATATCTCGGCTTTTTATGTTCATCAAAAAAATAGCCCTAAAACATAAAATTCCGCTTACCAATCAAAATTATAACTCTAAACTTATCATTAACAAACCCAGAAGACAATCTTAATTATTTTTTCAATTAGTTAAATAACTATATGTGCATAAAGGTTTTCTCGCCAATTCTTATGCTTTGGAGAAAAAGCATCCATAAAACAAGAATGGATCATTAGACACTATCCTTCAAAAAAAATAGAACTAAATCAAATTGAAAACAATACCTCATCAACTTAGCAAACAACCTTCTAAATTCCTTATAAACAAGAACTTATAAGAAGTAATACGAATGAATCCCGTATACTTTTTTTATCAAATAAAACCGTCAAAAACTCTATTCTATTTTAGGCGAAAAAATTTTTTCTATAACAGAATTTGACAATATTTGCCGCATTAAACTTCCATATGGACAGTTCACTATACGTATAGCTAAATCAAGAAATAGTAACTTTTATTTGTAAAAATTATGAAACTAATTAGATTATTTAGCTTGGCAATTCTTGCCTTGTCCTTAGGTATGGGCTCGTGTTCCGGAGAAGATGGAACGAACGGAACAGATGGTAAGGATGGTACTGATGGTACTGATGGAGCTGTAGGAAAAGATGGTAAAGATGGTGTAGGTTTTGACGAGTTGACAAAATACGGTAACGTGACCTTGACCTTGACCGGCACAAGACCGGACGATATTGCCTTTGAGGACAGCGCAGACTTTAAGTTCACTGCAGTGGAAGGTGAGGAGTTCTCTGAGCACAATAGTGTAGAAATTACAGAAGACGGGGAGGATTTACGATATCAATTTAACATCATACGTTTTATTAGCGCCCCTGATGATGTTTACCAAGAAACAATTGTTCGATTTTCCATTAATGCTACAAATTTAGGGGAGGAAAATGAAGATATTGTATCTGCTAGTTTAAGTATTTTTGATTATCCGGTTGTTGGAAATGACAATAAATATTTTGTTATAGATGACACATACGAACAAGATGGAACCGGTATTCAAGAATTTGAGTTCTCTGACTTGAACTTTGATTCCGAGACCAATAATCTTTCCTTTTCGTATAACATCGTCGTAGATGGTGATTTCAATGATTCTAACAATTCTCTTGAAATTTCAGGATCTTCCAGTCTCACTCTTTTGGAGGCAATTGTTAATGATTAATGATTTTTTGAGATTTGTAATACGCATAAAAAGCCAAGACTTTGTCTTGGCTTTTTTAGTTATAATGAGGCACTACACTTAAAATCTCCTCAAAAAATCTATTGGTCTCATCTTTAACTGCACCCAAATCCTTTGAGGTTATGGAAGACGTTATTACGTGTTCGCCAACTTCTGGGAACGCAGCCTTTTGCTTAAGACCTTCAGGAGTGCCAAGTTGGTCGTACATCTGCAACATGGCCGGTACGGAGACTACATTATCCTGTATGGAATCGTTTTTATAAAAATACCCTAAAAACAAAGGTTGGGTCACCTTTTCAAAGGTCTCTGGTTGCATCGTATTATCCACCAAAGCCTGTAGGTGCGTCAAAGCTTCCACCCTATATTTTGGGGTCCAGTATTTCTTTTCCTCTTCGGTGGATTCGGGTTCATGATAATTGCCCTGTTTTACCAATCTTGCCAGTTGCAGCCCCCAAGGACCTGCCAACAGTTTTGCATTTGGGTCATAAATTTCTATGTTGGGGGAATACAGAAGTAGTCCAACAACATCGGTATCACCTCCAGCTAAGTGTAGTGCCAATGTACCTCCGGTCGAAGTTGCCATAATAATGACCTTATCCCCCAATTGTTTTGCTATGGCAATGGCTTCCTTTGCAGAATCCATCAATTCGTTTGCCGTTAAGTCCAACATCGCTTCTTCTTCATCCAGTCCATGTCCCGCCAGACGGGGGAGATATAAATTACAGCCATAGCGTTTGGCCGTTTCAACATGCAACGGATGCCCTTCCATGCGGCTGGCGGACCAACCGTGTAAGTACACAATACTGTATTCGGTCTTTTTTGGTATGCTATCGAACCAAACGATTTTTGCATCGTTATCCGGTTTTAAATTTGCTATGGATGCTTCCCTTTCCGTAATCAATTCTTCCAATTCCATTAGATCCGAAGTTACTTCGGGCAACGTTTTATCCATATCGGGAACCGCTACCTTAGGTCCAAAGAAATAAACCAATCCTAAAATAACAATTAACAACAGTATTCCTTTTGCAATCTTAAAGAACAGTTTCATCTTAAATCGTTTTGGTTTATCGGTATACTTACAAAAGCTTTTTACGGAATACTATAAATATACTATTTTAGACCGCTGTACATTAACTATTTATGCCAAAACTGAAAACGCTGTTAAAAAACCTAGGGCCGGGATTGCTCTTTGCCAGCATGGCCATTGGAACATCCCACTTGGTACTTTCAACAAAAGCAGGGGCACAGTATGGCTGGGTAATGGTCATCCCCATAGTTTTGGCAAACTTATTTAAATATCCTTTTTTTGAGTTTGGAATACGCTATACCTCGGTTACGGGAAAAAGTTTGATCGAAGGTTATCTGAACCTTGGTAAAAAGTATTTATGGGTCTATGCTTTTGTGACCCTTATATCCACTTTTACAATTTTAGCGGCATTGTATGTAGTGACGGCAGGGCTCTTTATTAATCTGTTCAGTGTTTCATTTATTGGTGTTAACAGTATTGCTTTAGCACTGTTTATCTTTATTAGTGCAGTACTCATCATTGGAAAATACCGATTTTTGGAAAACTCTTTAAAAGCCGTTATTTCCATTCTGTTCATTGCACTGGTAATTACCACAGCTTTGGTGTTGTACAAAGGACAGGTACCCGGTGCAGAAACGTACCAAAGACCTGTAATCTTTAATGAAGTTGGTATTCTTTTTTTGATTGGATTGATGGGTTGGATGCCCACGGCTGTTGAAGCTTCAGGTTGGGTAAGCCTTTGGAGCATGGAAAACGTAAAATCAATGAAAGAAAAGCCATCCTTGAAGCTGGCGCTACAGGAATTCAACTTAGGTTATTTTCTGACCGCACTACTTGCCATCTTCTTCCTCATCATTGGTTGGATGACCCTTTATGGTACAGGAACAGAATTGAGTGGAAGCGCCGTAGTCTTCGCAGATCAGGTAGTAAGCCTTTTTACGGTACATATTGGAAATTGGGCCTATTTTTTAATTGCCATCGCCGCGTTCGCTACCATGTTCAGTACGTGCATGACGGCACATGATGCAGTTTCACGTGTTAGCATCGACGTGTTGCAAAAACTCTTTCCCCAAAAAGATTATTTGTTGAAGAAGCATGTTTTTGCCATCGCAGTGCTGCTTATGGCTATCATTAATTGGATGGTAATCGTTCTATTTGGTGGTAATATGGCAAATCTGGTAGCCTTGGCTACTTTTGTTTCTTTTGTAATGGCGCCCCTAATTGGATGGATGAATCTCAAAACCGTATTAGGAAACGATATTCCAGCGGTAAATAAACCAAAAGTTGGTCTGCGGATTTTAACCTATCTGGGTATCTTTTTCCTTTCCTTTTTTGCGCTCTACTATTTTTGGATGGTCATCCGCTAATCAAAAAGAAGATTGTCGTTCAAGACCACTATCAAGGATCGTTGGTTTTGCTGATGGAGCATTTCCAAACAATAGACGCCATTGGTACAATTGTTCAAAATTTTATTTTCCCCATACCCTACGGAATACAAAATATTGGATTCTGGAACGCCGTTTTTGAGCAAGTAGCTCTTTATAGTATCCGACCTTTTTTGCGTCAACCTAAAGTTAGTACTACTTCCTCCCCTACTGTCCGTATAGGTTTCTACCCTCAACTGTGCATTGGGGAAGCTTTCAACAAACGAAACTACTTTATCAAGTTCGGTTTCAATCTCTGGCGTAAGCTGGGTCGAATTTCTACTAAAAAAGAATTTTTTAAGTTTTACTACGGTTTGGTTTTCTTTTTCTTCCACTAAATCATCGTACTCGGCAATTTCAATGGTATGACTGGAGTTTTCCATCGATTCCAATACTTTTTCCGAAAATTGCTTACTATAGGTAGCGTAACGCCCTTTTGTAGATTCCAACGTCACTTCTTTTTCCCATGGAATTTCCAATCTATAGTTCCCGTCACTGTCGGAATATGTTTCTGCCAATAATCCGCCATTCAAATCCAATAGCCTTACTTCGGCATTTTCGACCATAGCAGCTCTATTGCCAGGTTCTTTTACTACTCCTTTGAACACCAATGTTCTAAGACCCGGTCTTTCATCCACCTTAAATCCATACAGATCATCTTTACCTTTTCCACCGGTTCTGTTCGATGAAAAATAGCCCAGTAAACCCTCTCCATCGTTTCTCATGATAAAACCAAAATCATCTTCAGGAGAATTGATGCCCTCACCCAAGTTTACGGGTATACTGAACGTATCTTCTTCCATATTGGATTTATAAACATCCATGCCGCCAAGACCATAAAAAACATCGGAAGAAAAATAGAAACTGTTCTCAAAAACAAATGGGGCAATTTCATTGCCTGGCGAGTTGATTCTTGGGCCCAGGTTTATGGGTGCGGACATAATCTGTCCTCGATTGGTATACACATAGTAAATATCCGTACCGCCATAACCATCTTCAAAATTTGCCGAAAAATAGAGTCGCTGACTAACTTCATCATAAAACGGATAATAAAAAGACGTGCTTAAATCCTTCAGTAATAAACGAAAATTACCGTCCAAAGGCTGCATTCCTATTGCCAACGCATTCTTTCCATTTTTATCGAAAGACAATTTTCCATTATCTGTATTGGACAATACATATAGAATGGCATTGAGTCCCTTTGAGTAATAGGGCGTTGCTTTATGATAATCCATTTCTGGAATTTCCGCCAAGGGTTTTGACCATGCGGAGATTTGACCATCTGGTTTTGCCTCGGCAGTAAAAATATTCAAGTAGCTCTCATAATCGGTTTTTGAATCTTGTGGCCTTCCGCTCGAAAACAATAATTTGTCACCGTAAAAAGAAGGTGAAAAATCCGAATAGGAACTGTTGGTCTTTAAATTGAATATTTTAAAATCCAGAGCAATATCCGCCTTGTTATCCTTAGCTAGGATTTGGGTATTAAATTCCAGATTTTCTAAAAACTCAGTGTCAAAATTAGGTGAAATCTTGGTGAAAAAATCGGTTGTTTTGGTCTTATCCCCAATTTTTGAAAGACTACGTATCAATTTATTAAGCTCATGGTTTCCGATTAAGGTATCTTTCTCATAAAGCTTAAGATATGCCTCTGAAGCTTTTTCAAAATTGTCGGTTTTAAAGTAAGCATCCGCCAGATTCAAGAATTGCTGCTCCGTAAGTGTTCCTTTTTGCAAATCTTCTTCATACGCGATTACTGCCTGTTTGTAATTATATTGAAAAAAATAAGCATCTCCCTTGGATTTCTTTGCTTGGGCATAACCAATGGCCATTCCAAAAATGGAAGACAATAGTAGAACGAATATGTTTCTTGCTTGTACCATGTTAGAAAAATCTTGGGGAATCTATCTGTTTTGGTTTTCCTTTTAATTTTTTATCCCTGTTCCCTTTGGAATTTCCACTGCCAAAACCACCCCTGCCAATATAAAATTTTAATATGGCTTCATGGGAACCACCGCTAAATTCACCAAGTGCATTTGTATTGTAATCGTATGAATATCCAATAAACAACCCATTGGATATTTGAAAACCGGCCAACCCACTGACAGCATTGTCAAAACGGTATGCAGCACCTATGGTGAGCGCATCAATAAACTGAAAATTTGCCGATATGTTAATATTCAACGGGGAATTTTGCAAGTAATTTAGCAAAAATGCAGGCTTGAACTTTGTCCTGTCCGATAACTGAAAAACATAACCTCCAATCAAGTTAAACTGTAGGTTATCCTCAACTATGGTGGCCACCTCATCATTGTACAAGCCATTGGTCAAAAAATTGGGGACCGAGATTCCTGTATACCAATCCTCTTCGTACAGAAAAAGACCTGCGCCAACAGTGGGATAAAAATTGCTTACATTTTCATTGCCCAGTACCGGATCTAAGGGGTTATTTACGGTTCCTTCGGAATAGTCAAGATTGAGTAAAGAACCGCCTGCTGCCATTCCAAAAGAAAGTTTGGTAATATCGGATATATTGATTTGGTAGGAATAGGACACATCTATAAAAGTTTGGTCGGATGGGCCTAACTGATCATTGACTACATTAAAACCCAGTCCCATTTTCTCGTTACCAAAAGGAATATTTGCCCCAAAGCGCATAGTAGTAGGTGCACCCGGAATATCGACCCATTGTACTCGGTAGAGGCCCGCAATTTCGGGAGATTCCACTGTGCCAACATAGGCAGGATTAAAACTACCAATGTTGTACATATACTGGGTATACTGAGGTTCTTTTTGAGCATGACCAACTGTAATGACTCCGAAAACCACCAGCAGAAAATGTATATATACGATAAGACCAATATTCTTTGGCATACTTAATTTATCTTACTATTTGAATCCAACCTTTTGTTACTTCAGAACCGTCCCTTAAATCGAGTAGGTAAAAATAGGTTCCCTTTGGCAGCTCACCGTTATCCCCTGTTCCGTCCCATGAGCTGTCGTACCTATCCATCTCGAATACACTATTGCCATAGCGGTCGAAAACTTCCAGTCTTGCATCTCCAAACTCGTTATTTGGGTCTACTAACTTTAAAGTATCATTAAATCCATCGCCATTGGGCGAGAATATATTACATAGTGTACCCGGTGTTTGGCAGGGGCTTGGAACCACTTCGATTGAAGCGCTTGCTTCGTTATTCGATTCATCAAAATCCAAAGGAAATGTTGATACAATTAATGTTGTATTGGTTAAAACACCCAAGGAAGTCAACGTTACCGATATTTCCAAGGTGATGATTTCTTCTGTAGTCAACTCATCAATCAACCATTCTCCGGTATCTGGGTCGTACGATCCCTTAGAAGCTGTATGGGATACATATTCGAATCCTTCACCCAGCACATCGTTCACTACAATATCAATGACCCTGTCCATAGTATTGTTTGTCAATGTAATCAAGAATGTTACATCATTACCCAACAGAATTCTTCCATCTCTTAAACCTACCGCTTCTTCATTGATTTCTTTAGTGATTGCCAAATCAATTGGGTCTGGGTTACAAGTAGGTGTCAAAAAGGGGTCGCAACTATCCAATGGATCAGAAGCCCTTTCAGGAACCAAAGGTGTACTGGGATCGTCTATAACCAAAACCTCTTCACCATCGGTAAGTCCGTCACCATCCGTATCAGGATTGCCCGGGTCTGTGCCCAAATCATTTTCTTCACTATCTGTAAGGCCATCTTTGTCCGTATCAAAAATACAATTGGTCACAAAAATTGTTACTTGAACACTAGTATTGGAACATGGCGCTTGGGCTCCATTCGTTGTATATTCAAAAACATAATCCCCGATGGGTAAGTTCTCGAAGTTTACTACATTTTCTGAACCTATGGACAAACTACCGGATGGGTCGGTTACAATACTCCATGAACCAGCATCTTCTCCCGTTAGTGTATCGTCCAAATCTATGACAGCGGGGTCGTCATTCCCCAAGGTATTACAGGCAATAGTATTTATGGGCGTACCAACAAAGGGTAACTGGTTTATTGTTGCTACTACCTCTACCCTTTCGGAAGGACATCCATTGGCAGTTGCTTCCACAAAAAATGATGTGGTTTCGGAAATGAACGGTGTCTCGAATGATGTTCCCGTACCAAGTATACTTCCTCCTGTTGAACTACTGTACCAATTCAAAAAGCTACTGGCACTTGCGGAAGCTTCCAAAAGCAATGTTCCAGCTCCACACCTTGAATCTTCCGTTGTACCAGTGACATTGGGCGTAGCGTTCTGGCTTAATGTCACTGTGAGCACTGGACTTGCACAATTGTTTGCAGCATCATAGAAAAATCCAAAATACGAAGCTGCTCCCGTAACGTTACTGCTTCTATGTGCCGCAGTGACCAAAGGGTCTGGATTGGTACTCCATGTAAGTACGCTACCAGCTGGTGCAACGGTACTGTTTACATAATCATTTAAATCCGCATTAATGGTATCACAAAAATCCGTAGGCTCGGAAGCATTTAAAACTGGAGCTGTATTACCTGCGTTACAGGCTATAGAACAGTCTATTACCGTAACAACCAAAACCGTAAATCGATTACCACATGGAAGTATGGCTCCAGAGGTAGCATATCTAAACCGATATTCCCCTAGCGGAAGTCCACTAAAATTCACAACATTTCCTGCGCCAATAACTGCACCGTCAAGAGAAATCCAACTACCTGGGTCTGCACCTGTTAATTGATTATCTAAATCTACACTACTTGGACCTCCTCCACCAGTACAAGCAGAAATATTGTTGGCAATTCCGGGAGAAGGTGTCGTATTGGCTATGAGCGTAACATTAAACGTGGGACTTGCACAATCGTTCAACTGATCATAGAAAAAACCAAAATAGGTGTCTTGCACAGATGTAAAACTAGTTTGGAGGTAATCATCCGTAACCGTTACATCTGGATTTGTACTCCATCGTAAATCGGAACCCGGTGGAATAGCACTATTGGTATAGTCATCGAGGTTTTGGACAAATGTGTCACAAAAAATAGTATCCACAGAACCATCCAATACCGGTGCCGTGTTACCTGCAACACAACTATCATCGTTGATTATGGTAACCGTAGCCGTATCGGATATATCAACTGTCAACACTGTATTCCCCAAATTCTCCATGGAAACAATCAAGGTTTCATCGGGTTCTTCTTTTGTATCAGGAATTGGAGTGACCGTAAAATTTACGGTTTCACCTGCAGTACCGTTAAAATTTAGGGTTCGGCCCGCAATGCCAATATAGTCGTTATCAGCTAGCGTAGCGGTTCCATCGGCAGTGGAAATCTGAACAGTAAAGCCTCCTTCCACCAAATTATCCAAAGTGGCTGTCAGCGTTATCGCACCCGCATCTTCTGGGCCATTTGCATCTGAAATGGTTACCGAAGCAGTATCATCACTAATTATGGTTATCGTATCACTACTGGGAGCACCAATGGTATAGCCCGTACCTTCGGCCAAGGTTATGGAAACCGTTTCGTTCGCTTCGAGCAGGGAATCGTCCACTGGAATTACTTCTATCGTTGCCGTTTGTGCCGTTGCAGGGATATCCACACTTCCGCTAAGTTCCAGAAAATCGGAACCTGAAGTCGCCGTACCACTTACCGTATAATTTACGGTAATTGTAGCACCACTGTTGTTTGGCGCATCTAGACTTACGGTGAAGGATGCCGACGTAGGGCCACTTTCTGTAGCGGTATCATCAGTTGCGACGATAATGGCTACTTGACCAAGTCCAACATTGAAACCAAACAGTGTAAAAATAAGTAAAGATAGTATCCCTTTACCATGGGTAGAGATAACAAAAGATGAGGTCTTTTTTAATACGGGCAACATTACCTATTTAGTGGTTTTCAGTTTCGTTCTTATCTCATTCTTTGGTAGGCTGTTTGGGAGGTGCCAATATTACTAAAATTCGAAGGAACGCCACAACTTTACAGCTAAAATCTAAGTTTCTTGGGTGAAATGCGCTTAGCCTGTTGAAAATTCAGTTTTATAACGATGCAGATGCAGTTTCTACTCCAGAATCTATCTTTCTCACCAAACCTTGAAGCACTTTTCCCGGACCTACTTCCGTAAAGGATTTTCCACCATCTTTTACCATTTGCTGCACACTTTGTGTCCATTTTACCGGAGCGGTCAATTGTGAAATCAAGTTTGTTTTTATTTCGTCTGAATTTGTGACTGCTATAGTTGTTACATTTTGATAAATAGGACAACTGGGAACATCAAATTTTGTTGCTTCGATAGCAGCTGCCAATTCTTCCCTTGCAGGTTCCATTAATGGTGAGTGAAAAGCCCCTCCAACAGGTAGCAATAACGCTCTTCGCGCTCCAGCTTCTTTTAACTTTTCACATGCCGCATTGACCGCCTCAATTTCTCCCGAAATTACTAATTGCCCTGGGCAGTTATAATTCGCAGGGACAACTATACCCGATGTTTCCTCACATATTTTTTCTACAACCTCATCATCCAGACCTAAAACTGCTGCCATAGTACTTTGTTGAACTTCACAAGCTTTTTGCATGGCCAAAGCACGTTTGGAAACTAATTTCAACCCATCTTCAAACGTTAGGGTTCCATTAGCTACCAAAGCCGAAAATTCCCCTAAAGAGTGTCCCGCAACCATATCTGGCTTAAAACTTTCACCAAGTACTTTGCTTAAAATTACTGAATGCAGAAAAATAGCGGGTTGGGTGACTTTTGTTTGCTTTAGGTCTTCCGGAGTGCCTTCGAACATGATGTCCGTAATCGAAAAATCCAAAATGTCATTCGCCCGCTCAAAAAGCTCTTGGGCTTGATTATGGTTTTCGTAAAGATCTAATCCCATTCCTACGAATTGGGCGCCTTGCCCAGGAAAAATATATGCGTTCATTAGTCGAGTTTTTAAGTGATGCGAAAATAGCGATATTTTGAATATTTGATTTCTCGGATATCTGGATTATTGGATGTCTCGATTTTTGGTATGTTGGATGGTTGGATTATTGGCATATTCGATAGCTTGATGCTTGGTTTTTCAACTCGATGTATTAAAACTTTGAGACTTCAAAACCCAAAATCCTATAAACAAAAACCATTACTCCTTAAACCAACCCGAATACGTTACATAGTTGTTCGCGATACGGTCAATTTCACCAGAGCTTAGTTCTGGGCTAATATCTTTTATTTTCTTTGCAGGCATTCCCGCATAAATACTACCGGCTTCAACATAGGTTCCTTTGGTGAGTACAGCTCCCGCAGCGATTATGGAGTTACTCTCCACAACGCAATCGTCCATAATGATGCTTCCCATCCCAATCAAGACATTATCTTTTACCGTACAACCATGCACCAATGCATTATGGCCTATGGAGACATTATTGCCGATTGTAGTTGGGGATTTTTGATAGGTACAATGTATCACGGCACCATCCTGAACGTTTACTTTATTGCCCATTTTGATGAAATGGACATCGCCCCTAATAACGGCATTGAACCAAACACTACATTGTTCTCCCATGGAAACTTCACCAACAATGGTCGCGTTTTCCGCAATAAAACAATCCTTACCAATCTCTGGGGATTTGCCCCTGACAGTTTTAATCAACATGTTTATTTATTTTTTATTGAAAGTACGACAGTAATGTTGCCTTTTTTGATGCGGAAACCGAAAGTTCTTTTCCATTGGATAAAACTACGCTTCCCCCTTTTCCCCTTTTATATTTTACCACTTCGCCCACGTTCACCAAATAGGATTTATGAATACGGGCAAAAGCATATTCGGTCAAGGCATCTTCAAAATATTTGAGTGTTTTGCTGACCACGATTTTCTTGTGCTCTAAATAAATTTCGGTATAATTATCATCTGCTTTGCAAAAGTAAATATCTCCAACATCCAAAACCTGAAATCCATCTTGTTGGGGCAATGTTATTTTCCCTTCTGTTTTTATCAACTTGGCTTTTAACACTTGTCCTTCAAGCGCATTTTCTTTCTCTTTGATTTCCTTGACATAATCAACAGCTTTTATCAATTCATCAATATTAATGGGCTTCATGAGATAGTAGGCCGCATGGTTGTTCAAGGCATCCATGGCATACTGGTTGTAAGCGGTAACAAAAACTGTTTCGAAAGTTCTATCGGGTACTTTATCCAATAGGTCAAAGGCATTTCCAAAAGGCATTTCGACATCCAAAAACACTAAATCCAGTTCGTGTTTTCGTATCAGTTCCAATCCTTCCGTAATGTTCGAAGCTTCCCCCAATAGTTGAACTCCATCGCAATACTTGGCAATATAGTTCCGAAGTATCTCCCTACTGTTCGCCTCATCCTCTACTATGATCGTCTTCAATTTCATTAATCCTTTTTAAGCTTTAGCGATACTTTTGTTCCCGTTCCATCTTCCAATAAATCTGAAATGGAGACATCAACTTTATTTTTGTACATATCATTTAGTATCTGAATCCGTTTTTTAATGTTTCCCATTCCTTTTGATTTTTGCTTCTTCTGATTCGACGTCTTTAAGGCTGCAGATTTTTTTCTTCCGATACCATTGTCCGTTATCGTAATGCTTAAAATACAATTGGCGATTTGGTCCACTTCAATTTTTAGAAATCCTTTTTCCTCTTTGTAACGCAGACCATGCCAAATTGCATTCTCAATATAAGGTTGAAGCAACATGGGCGGAATTTCAAAAGCGTCTACATCTATTTTTTTATCGATGTTGATTTCGAAATCAAACTTATCCGAAAAACGGGAATGTTCTAACTTAACATACAGTTCCAACAGGTCAAGTTCCTTTGAGAGCGGAATAAAATCTTCCTCAGAATTTTCCAGAACGCTTCGCATCAAAATCGAAAAATCACTCAAGAACCTATTTGCACTACGTTCGTCACTCTTGGCAATATAATTGTTGACCGAATTGAGTGCATTAAAAATAAAATGCGGGTTCATTTGGGTTCTCAGCGATTTAAGCGCCAAAAGATTATTGGCCAACTTTTGTTGTTTGCTGCTTCTATAAAAGAGAAACGTAGTTAGTGCCATCAACAATATTCCAAAAATCAAAGAATAAATGAGCCATTTTTGTCTTTTGCTCATCTCTTGAAAAAGCTGCTGTTCAGTTACCGCTAAACTATACTTACTTTGGGAAAGTTCACGCTCTTGCTCCAGACTGGAAATACGGTTTTGCTTTGTTGCAATCTCCCTATTGAACCTTGCCGCCCTAGAAATCTCTTGCTCTTTTCTTATATAAAGACTGTCCACTACGGCAACATAGTCTTGGTAAGATTCCAATGCTTTTGAAAAATCCCCTTTATAACGGTATACCTCTGACAGTTTTCTGGTGGCATCTTTCTGGACCACCAGGTCGTCTTCACTATCAGCTTCTACGATACTGCGCTCCAAATAGGGAATGGCCTCATCCAATTTGTCCTGCGCAATGTATGCGTTGGCAATTTTATAATTTATTTGCTGTGAGGTTATGGAATCTGAATTCTCCAATCCCTTATTTTCCTTCGCTACGGTCTGCCTTGGCAATTGCTGCAACTGACTCAAACTCTTTTTACGCAATTGTATTTCATCATCAAAACGGCTCTCTACGTTATAAAAGTCGGCCACTTTTTCATTTTCCTCAATCAACCTTTCGGGAGCAACTTTTTTTGATAGGCTTAAGGAATTATTATAAAAGCCTTCTGCTTCAACAAATTTGTCCTCACTTGCATAAGCATCGGCAATTTTGGAGTTTAAATCGATTATTTTAGGAGAGACCTGATTCTTTTGTGCTATCTGAAGACCTTCTTGATAAAAATCCACGGCCTTTTTTATTTGCGACAGTCCTTTATTGGCATCACCCAATCCCTCATAAAGTTCAATACGTTGGTATGGAACCATATTTTTTAAATCGAGCAAAAGGGAAAGGGTAGACGTTGCTTTTGAAAACTCACCGTTCAGAATATATGCCCTTCCCAACAACAAAGTTGTTTTTGTTGTTTTTTTCGCTGCCAGAGCGTCATTAAAATTGGTAATGGCCAGATCATATTGATTGTGGTAAAGATAAATTTCGCCAAGCGTGGTAAACGATTGTGCCAGTTCACCCTTATTGCCTCGTCGCTCCAACTGCGCTATGGACTGTGCAATAAAATCTATGCTTTTTTCTAAATCCTTGCTCTTATAAAAATTAGCGGAATCCAGAGCGCGTTGGTGGTTAAATGTACTTCTTGAGCCAAACCTACTCTTTTCTCTTGTTTGGTTTGAGACAGTATACCCTTCAACCAGTACATCAACATCCTCATCTGACCTTATGCGATGTTGAACGGTTTCAAATTCTATACTTTCAAAAATCAGTATATCCCCAATAGCGGCCCTAATGGTAAACTCACCAAAATTATTTGTCGTAGTGAAACTGCCTGCGCTCGTAGATACCTGTACATTGGCAATAGGAACAAAATTCTCCTTCCCTTTTACGGAACCTTTTATCTGCACGGGAGAACGCTCATTGTTTACCTGTGCAAAACCTGAATAAAATACAATCAGGAAAAAGAAAAGTATGTGCTTTGTTTTTATCATCTACGCTTTAATACCAAGGTAAACTTAGTACATCTAGGGCGTATTCAAAAATTAGTCTTTCATGAAAAACCGTTAAAAACCTTCTTATTTGCCCACTTTACAAAGTCATTTGTTCCACTTACTCATCATGGACCACGGTTCCCTCATTTCCAATTTTTATTGAACAAAGTCAGCAATACTTTTAAACCATCGAAATTCATAAAAGACATGAAAAAAGTTAAACAAAATAGGTTCTGGAAATTCACAATCGGTTTGACCATTGGATTTGTAATCCTACTCATTTCAAGGGTAATTTATGGATATACCAATAATGCAACACCACAAGAAGTTCACCATCCTATTATACTGGCGGAAAAGTCGTTTGAGTTTGATGGAAGGAAAAACTATGCTTCAATAAAGTATACAGCATCCAACCAGTCCCCATCTTCAAATTTGGACCAGAAGTATGAAAAAATTGCTACTGCAAGGGCCATTTCACATGAGTTTGACCAAGAGGAGAATCAAATCCGAAAACAAATCAAAAAACTTAATGGCTTAATTCAATTTGAGAACAAGAGCGGGAACGAGGGCTTTAGACGATTGGACCTATCCATAGGTGTTCCACCTGAAAACTTTGACCAATTATTTGAAAGCCTTATTAAAATTGGAAAAATCCAAGAAAAGGAAATAACCAAAAAAGACAAGACCAACGAATACAGGGAACTCAATGCAAAGAAATTATCGCTTGAGAAAATTAGGGCTTCGTTGGTAGATCTCAAATCCAAAAACGGAAAGATAAACGAGTACATGCTTTTGGAAAACAGGATTCTAGAAATTGAACAACAACTCCAAGAACTTGGCGTAAGCCTTGGGAATTTTGATGATGAGAATGAATTCTGTACCATCAAATTTACCATAAGTGAAAGCCCTATAATAAAAATTGGGTTCCTAAAACATATTACCAATGCGCTAAAATGGACAATAGAGACCTATTTAATGATAATGGCAGTTTTTGCCTTTATGTCCCTCTTCGCCTACTTGGGATTATTGATCATAGAAAAATTGAAAATCAAAGAATAATTAAAACGCTGAATCATGAAACATTTTAAACACCTAATGGGAATAATATTATTTACAATTGCAGTAGGAACTGCGTACAGTTGTAATCTAAAATCAAAAGAGAATATAGACAATAGCAATAAGGGAGAAACCGCATTACTTACTACAACGGTCTCTGAAAAACCTTCAAAACAATTTGTAAAAGTTGCTTTGTTGTTGGATACTAGCAATAGTATGGACGGTCTTATCAACCAGGCCAAAGCACAACTTTGGGATATTGTAAATGAATTCACTTATGCCAAATGCGGAAACGAGACAAGACCTTCGTTAGAGATAGCACTGTACGAATATGGGAACGACAACCTAGCCTCCAGCGAAGGGTATATTAGACAGGTTATTGGTTTTAGCAGTGATTTGGACGAAATCTCCGAAAAATTGTTTTCACTAACGACCAATGGTGGTGAGGAATTCTGTGGGCAAGTAATCCATACTTCCTTGAAACAGTTGAACTGGGGGAAAAATGCAGATGACCTGAAAATGATTTTTATTGCAGGTAACGAGCCCTTTACGCAAGGTAAGTTGAACTACAAGGATGCTACATCACAAGCAAAGGAAAAAGATGTTATCGTCAACACTATTTTCTGTGGTAACTATGAACAAGGCATCTCTACAAAATGGAAAAACGGTGCTACGCTTACTGGTGGTGAGTACATGGCCATTGACCATAATAAGCAAGTGGTGCACATAGATACACCTTATGACGATGTTATCATAAAATTGAACTCAAAATTGAACACAACCTATATTTCGTACGGTGCTTTGGGCAGTACAAAAAAAGCACAGCAATCCATGCAAGATTTAAATGCAGCAGAAATGGAAGAAGCAGTGGTGGTAAAACGTGCTGTAAGCAAAAGCTCCAGATTCTACGAAAATTCCTCTTGGGATTTAGTGGATGCCATTGAGGATGACAAATTTGAAATAGATGAGTTAAATGATAAGGATTTACCAAAAGAATTAAAAGGAAAATCCAAAAAGGAAATGACTGCATATTTGGAAGGAAAAAAAGCTGAACGTGTAAAAATCCAGAAGCAGATTCAGGATTTGAACAGAAAACGTGAAACATATATTGCCGAAAATCAGAAGGAAGAAACAGGAGAATTGGAAAATGCACTCTTGTCTGCAATTAAAACACAAGCTGCAAAGAAGAACTATAAGTGGGATTAAGGCTCTCCCAGAGCTGTCACGTGGACAGTTTTGGCCTCTCCAAAGGATAGGTAATTCTACGAATATAGCTCCAGTAAAAAATACGTTGCTTTTAAGTATGGTGTTGGGTTGTCGAAATGGGCCATTAGAAATGATGGTCCATTTTAATTGTTCGCAGCAGGGCAATAACAATCATAACGTTTGCCTTGGTCACTTTGTCCAAAGTCGTATCCCAGCGTTATTTGATGAAACCCGCCATTATCAAAACGAATGTCCCCAGATTGATAGGAATAATTGTAAGAAAACATAAATTTATTAAGGTTAACACCAACTATTGGCGTGAACAATTGTAAACGCTGTTCTCCAAAACCACCGTCCGTTTGAAATTGTGCACCATCAAAACTTCTGCGGTAGGACAAGCCTGCCCAGACCGTTCCAAAACTAACATCCCTGTATACTTTTGCATTAATATCTACGGTAGTTTCTTTGGTAAAATCCGTCATTTGCAACAAAACTGAGGGTTCTATCCTAGTTTTATTTCCAAAGACATATCCCACGGAAAATAGATATCTTCTTAAGTTATCAAATTCTGCCAATGTGTATAAATCACGGCCACTACCAAGAATATTCAATATAGCTGCATGCGCATAGAACTCAAAAATATTGTAAGAAACCCCTAAATCAACATTAAAATAGCTTACGGTGTTTTTGACACCACTAACTGCTGGGTCTGGTATTACCGACACAAATTCGGTTTCATCCAAACTGCTCAATATTATTCCTGTACTAAGACCAAAAGAGAGTTGGTTAAGTGTCCTAAAATCACCTGCAAGTTGCAAATGATGTGCATAGGTCGCCTTAAAACCTGTCTGGGAGTGATACCCGTTGGAATCGTTGAACAAGATACCACCAATACCGCTGCGCTCCCCTACCCTAAAATTGGCATTCAATGTCTGTAAACTTGGTGCCTCATCAACGTTAAACCATTGTTTTCTTGCAGTCAAACGAACTTTTCCTCCTTCGCTTATCCCCGCCATTGATGGATAGACCAGATAGTAATTGTCCGCTAAATAGTCAAAGTAAACCGGAATCCCTTCTTGTGCCTTGGTCGTTAGCCCAAAAAATAGGATGATAATCAGTGGGGTTAGATAGCTTCTCATGAAATGATTAGGGCTAAAAGTTGGGGTTTATTTAGGTAATCAACATGTTAATAACGGTCGAAGCGATACATTATTATATATTCCACCTCTCCTATTTACTTTGTATTTTTGTATAAACTTCAGCTATGAACGATTATAACATCACCGTTGTTGCTACCAACAACCCCAAAATACTAAAATTTGAATCGAATCATTTTTTGGCAAAGAACAATCATGAGTTCAAAAATATAGATGATGCCAAAAGCTCCCCATTGGCTCAACAGTTGTTCTATCTACCCTTTGTAAAGACGGTTTATATCTCCAGTAATTTTATTGCGCTTGAACGTTTTGATATTGTTGAGTGGGATGATGTCAAGGATGAGGTTGCACAGCAGTTGGTTGATTATTTAAATGCGGGAGAGCCTATTTTAACCGAAGAAGAGACCAAAAAAAAGGAAGCAGTCACAGTTTATGCAGAGGTAACGCCGAATCCTGCGGTCATGAAATTCGTATCCAACAAAAAGATTGTTCCAACTGCGTACGAGTTCAAGAATATTGATGATGCCAAAGATTCCCTATTAGCGAAAGAACTTTTTCATTTCCCGTTTGTAAAAGAAGTGTTTTTTGATGAAAACTACGTATCGGTTTCAAAATACGAAGTAGCAGATTGGAACGAAATTACCATGGAACTAAGGGAATTCATTAGAAACTTTTTAATGGATGATAAAGAAGTCGTATCCAAAGAAGCTATTCAAGAGTCCAAAAAAGTGGCTGAAGAAAGTCTTTCCCCAACAAAATATGACGACACTTCACAACAGATTATTGACATCCTTGAAGAATACGTAAAACCTGCTGTAGCCAGTGATGGGGGAAACATTCTGTTTCAATCCTATGAGGAAAACAGTAAGACCGTGAATGTGATTTTACAGGGAGCGTGCAGCGGCTGTCCATCTTCAACATTTACCTTAAAGAACGGTATCGAAACAATGCTGAAGAACATGATGGGCGACAAAGTGAACGAAGTGGTGGCACTAAACGGTTAGTTTTCTGGGCACAACGGTTTCTATTCTGGTCAATTTTTGTTAACTTGAGATAATTAAAAAACAGTAACCATGGCAGTTTTAAAAGTTATTGAAGTATTGGCAAACTCGGACAAGAGCTGGGAACAAGCGGCAAAAAATGCAATAGAACACGCATCCAAGTCCGTAAAGAACATTCGCTCCGTTTATATCAATGAACAGAGTGCTTCCGTGAATGATGGAAAAATAAATGAATACCGAGTAAACGTAAAAATCACCTTTGAGGTCAAATGACCAATAATGGGGAATTAAAATAAAAATTGCGCCTGTTCGGGCGCTTTTTTTATGCTTAAATCAGTTCAATGTTAAAAAAAATTACAGTTTTATCCGTTTTGCTTGCCTTAACCTACGGCTGTACTCAAAAATCAAAGAAAGTGACCCATAAACATACTAATGCACTGATCAATGAAACCAGTCCCTACCTTTTACAACATGCCCACAATCCTGTAAACTGGGAAGCATGGCATCCTGAGGTACTGGCACGTGCTAAAGATGAGGACAAACCCATACTTATAAGCATAGGGTATGCAGCATGTCACTGGTGCCATGTTATGGAAGAAGAATGTTTTGAAGATGAGGAAGTAGCACAAATGATGAACGAAAATTTCATCAATATTAAAATTGATAGGGAAGAACGACCAGACGTGGACCAAATCTATATGGATGCCATTCAGATGATGTCGGGCAATGGAGGCTGGCCTTTAAACATCGTTGCCCTTCCCGATGGAAGACCATTTTGGGGAGCGACTTATGTCCCTAAAGAAAACTGGATGAAATCTTTACAACAACTTACTGATTTATATAAGAATGACAAATCCAAAGTAGTACAATACGCAAGTGACCTTGCCAATGGTATCAATGCCATAAATCTGGTTGAAAATAAGAGCAGTTCTGATATGTATTCTCTTGACCAATTGAATGCAGCCGTAACCAATTGGTCTCAATATTTTGATACTTATTTAGGTGGTTATAAACGTGCTCCCAAATTTATGATGCCCAACAATTGGGATTTCCTCTTGCACTACGCTACGGCCAATTCCAAACCCGAAATCATGGATTATGTAGATACTACATTGACCCGTATGGCATACGGAGGAATCTATGACCATGTTGGCGGTGGTTTTTCGAGATATGCAGTTGATACCAAATGGCATGTTCCACATTTTGAGAAAATGCTGTACGACAATGGCCAACTTACAAGTTTATATGCTAAAGCCTATGCCGTCACAAAAAACGATTTATATAAAAGAGTTATAGAAGAAACCATAAACTTCATAAAAGAAGAATTGATGGACGAAAACGGAGGTTTTTATTCTTCTCTGGATGCCGATAGCCTTGATAAAAATGGAGAGCTGGAAGAAGGTGCATATTACGTATGGAAAGAAGAAGAGCTCGTAGAACTTCTCGGCACCGATTTTGAAATCTTCAAAGATTATTACAATATCAATTCTTATGGTTTTTGGGAAAAAGAAAATTATGTCCTGATACGTGATAAATCCGAAGAAGAAATTGCCAAGAAACATGGTATTGCCGTTTCAGATTTAAAACAGAAAATGGATGCAGCGTTGTCTATCCTAAAAGAAAAAAGGGAAGAACGGTCCAAGCCAAGGTTGGACGATAAGATTCTTACTTCATGGAACGGTCTTATGCTCAAAGGATTGATAGATGCTTATCGCTACTTGGGAGAGAAGGAATATCTTGATCTTGCTATAAAAAATGCACTGTTCATTGAAAAAGAGATGCTTAAAAACGACCATTCCCTTTTCCGAAATCATAAAGAAGGGGAAAGTAGTATCAATGCTTTTCTAGAAGATTATGCCACCATTATTGAAGCGTATCTAGCACTATATGAAGTTACTTTTGATGAGAAATGGCTAAATCATTCCAAAAAACTTTTAGAGTATACCCAACTACATTTTGTAGACAAGGAATCTGGAATGTTCTTTTTCACCTCGGATATAGATGAATCCCTCATCCGAAGAAGTATTGAGACCAATGACAACGTTATCTCTGCATCAAACTCCATTATGGCAAAGAATTTACTGAAGTTCCATAAACTTTTTCCTAATGAAGGCTATGGTGAGATAGCAAAGCAAATGTTAAAAAACGTCCAGGAAAATTTTGATAAAAGCGCACAAGGTTTTGCCAATTGGCTGCATGTGGTTCTTTACGAGAATCAGAATTTTTATGAGATAGCCATCGTGGGAGAATATTACAAGGAACTAGGCAAAAAAATAAGCAGCAATTATTTACCCAATAGCATTTTAACAGGGTCACAAAAAGATGGGGATATAGACTTATTGAAAAACAGATTTAATGAAGGAGAGACGTTGGTTTATGTTTGTATTGAAGGTGCCTGCAAACTTCCTGTTAATTCTGCAGAAGAGGTATTGAAACAGTTGAAAAAATAATTGTATCGGGCAATTATAGTTTTGTAAAAAAAGACAACTTGACTTTATTTTGTGCATAACAAAACCAATCCAATGGAAGATTTAAAAAATTACCAGCAACATATCGACAAAGCTATAGATTGGATATGGAACCTCTTGCCCAACTTGGTACTTGCCATTATTTTATTGATTATAGGGCTTTGGGTAGTGAAGTTTCTGAACAGGATGATACGGAAATTTTTCGAGAAGAAAGACTATGATGAAACACTTGAGACTTTTTTGCAAAGCTTTATATCAATAACATTAAAAATCATACTCTTTGTATTGGTCGTCACCCAATTAGGGGTCAAAACTTCGTCATTAGTGGCCATGCTGGGTGCAGCTGGACTTGCAATTGGTCTCGCATTACAAGGTTCTCTGGCAAATTTTGCGGGCGGTGTCTTAATTTTACTTTTCAAGCCATTTAAAGTTGGGGATTTTATCTCGGCTCAAGGAGTGGATGGGTCTGTAAAAGAAATAAGTATTTTCAATACCAAACTAAATACTTTTGGAAATCAAGTTGCCATAATTCCTAACGGTCAGCTGTCCAATGGAAACATTGTTAACTATAATGCAGAAGACAAAAGAAGGGACAATTACACTATTGGTATAGGGTACAGCTCCAATATTAAAGAAGCAAAAGATATTCTTTTACAAATATGTGCCGAGAACGAGGATATTCTAAAGGATCCAGCACCTGAGGTCTATGTTGGCTCTTTGGGAGATAGTTCCGTGAATCTCTCTTTACGCTATTGGGCAAAAAACGAAGTATTCTGGCCTGCTAAATTCTATGTGCACGAAGCGTCCAAACTACGGTTTGATGAAGCCGGTATTGAAATACCGTTCCCACAAAGAGTAGTACACGATGTTGATTAATTGGTCTTTTTTCCTTGGAGGATAAAATCTTTTAAATAATACGGTTCAAAATAGGCAACGTCCTCAAAAAGTCCATCTTGGTATTTTTGATGGGAAATTACCGCCATCTCTTTTGCCGAGGGCACTACCGAAGTATCAAAAATAAAATTGGAATGTTTTAACAGTTCTTGACATTTTTCCGCACCACTACCTATGATATGCACCTTATTTGAAGTGATATATTCAGCGAAGGCCTTTTCATCAATAATCTCTGCTTTGGTTTCTCTAATTTCAGTATAATCCTTATTGTATATAGCCGAATACACTTCCATACGCCTCGCATCCAAAACAGGGATAATCAATTCTCTCTCTTGCACATTTACCTGCCTTGCCATACTTTCTAAAGTAGGTACTGAAATCAATGGTAAATCCAAAGAAAAACACAGCCCTTTTGCTGCCGAGACGCCTATGCGAAGACCTGTGTAAGAACCTGGACCTTTACTAACTGCAACTGCATCCAACTCTGAAAAAGATAAAGAAGCCTTTTCCAAGGCTTCTTTTATAAATACATGCAATTGTTCAGCATGCGAATAATTTATCGCATTATTCTCCTTCAAGGTAACGATAGCATCACCTTCGGATACACTTACAGAACAATTTGTAGTTGCGGTTTCTAGATTAAGTATTTTGGCCATAGCGGCCACAAAGATACTAGTTTAACGAAATTGGAATGCCAAAATAGAACTCCAATATCTTTAACCTGAAAATATAATCGTACTTGGTACGGATTACATCTGCTTCGGCATTATCGACCCTTGCCTGTGATTGACTAAAATCAAATGCATTCATTAATCCAACATTAAAACGTTCTTTGGCATAATCATAGGCCAATTTTCTAGCTTCCAATGTTTTCATTGCAGCTTCATGTGCCTTACCAAAAGTGGTTACGTCTACATGGGCTTGTTGAATGTTAGTTTCAAGTTCTAACTTGTTTTGCTCCAATTGCAATTTGGCCCTTTCAAATTCTATTTTAGCTCTTTTTACACCATTTCGAGCATTCCATCCGTTAAAAAAAGGAACGTTTAACTGAAACCCATATCTCGTTCCGTCAAACCGCCATAGTTGATCCGTAAAAGGAATAATCGACAAATCGTTCACAGAAACTAAGTTTTGATCAGAATACCTTGTATTATAATTGATAAAAGCCGTCAAAGTTGGGTAATAGGCACCTTTTGCAATCTTAATATCTTCTTCTGCCAAATCTACGTTGGCTTCAGCGAGCTTAATATCATTCCTGAAAGTAAGCGCTTTATCAAAAATTACTTTTGGGGAATTTTTCAAAATATCTGATGGTGGAATTTCAAAGGACTGGTCCGCTATGTCAAAATTCTCATAATCGGTAATTTGTAATAACTGAGCTAGATTTACTCTTGAAATGAGCACCAAACCTTCTCCATTGATAATCTGTTGTTCTTGCGTTGCGGCAGTCGCTTCAATTTCCAATAAATCGCCTCGAGGCACTACTCCCGATTCTACCAATTCCTTGGTTCGCAACAAATCTTGTTCTGTCACTGTATATTGCGCCTCAGAAACCTTGAGCTGCTCTTTATTTGACAAAACTTGAAGATAGGCATTAGCCACATTAAGTCTGATATCATCTTTTAAATCATCTAACCGATACTGGCTAGCAATGGCATTCATCTTAGCCCTGTTCAGGTTTCTAAAATTTCTAAGCCCATCAAAAAGTGTCCAAGTAGAGTTCACGTTTCCTACATAATCCAACTGTCTGTCCACTGGTTGTTGAGAAGTTGGATTAAAAGACAGACCTAGATTTTCACTGAGTCTAGCATCACCGTTCAAGTCTGGTAGTAAACCACCCAAAGCATCTTTTTTCTCGATTCTGACCGTTTCTAAATCTAATTCTGACTGCTCAATGGTAAGGTTGTTCTCTACAGCATAGACGACACATTCCTCTAAGGTCCACTTTTTCATCTGTGCACTGGTGATGAACATTGCACATAAAGAAAGTACTAAAGTGATTTTAAGTTTCATTCGGTTTTCGATTTTTTGATTGATACAATTTGTTGGTCTATTCATCCTCGGCATCTTCTTTTCGCTCTAGCTTGTTCCATACTTTTATCTTAGCATCTTCTTCGAGTCCAGAAACAATTTCCACATCGATTCCATCACTTACCCCAAGTTCAAGATCTTTGCGTTCAAATTCATTCTCTGCCGTTTCAACTTCAACATAAGGTTGCTCTGTATCTTTATCAAACTGCAATAATGCTTCTTTGAGTGTTAGTACATCCTTCTTCTCTTCTAAAACGATTGATGCATTGGCACTGTATCCTGCCCTAACATTTGTACTATCGGTTACCACTAAATCACCTTCAATTTTAAATTGTACAGCACCTTCAGTCTCAACACCTTTTGGAGCTATGAACTTTAGTTTTGCGTTGAATTTATCTTTTTCAAGGGCGCCTAGATTAATTTCCAAAGGCATTCCCAAATGAAGTTTGCCCACCTCAGCTTCGTCCACTTCGCCTTCAAAAATCATTTTGGTCATATCAGCTATCGTGGCAATTGTGGTTCCGTCATTAAAATTGTTACTTTGGATGACCTGATCTCCTTCTTTTACCGGAATCTCCAAAATAGTACCGGATACCGTAGCACGGATATTGGTATTGGCAGCGGTTGAACCTCCAATTGAACCTCTACGGATGATTTGATAATCACCCCTTGCATTTTTCAATTCTTGTTCAGCCTGTTCATAGGTTAACTTCTGGTTGGTGTAATCTTGATTGGACACTACACCTTTATCATACAATGTTTTGTTCCTATCATATTCTATTTTGGCATTGTTCAACGCCAATTCCGCATTACGGACACGACCTTGCGCCTGATAGAGAGATTGCTCATTGGGAACAACTTTAATGACGGCAATTAAATCGCCTGCGTTGACCTTGGCCCCTTCTTCTAAATGAATCTTGTCTATAATTCCAGAAATCTGTGGCTTTATGTTGATTTCATCTTCGGGAATCACTTTTCCTGTTACAATTACTTTATTTACAATATCCTTTTTTTCCAAAGACTCTGTCTTATACAATTGGGCAGGAGTACTGTTTTGTTTTAGAAAATAGACAATGGCGTATAGGATTCCTATGCATAAAACACCTATTAATCCATATTTTAGATACTTGTTCATTTATAAATTATTTGATTATTATCTGAGTTATTTAGTTTTGGTCATTCTTCTCTTAATGCTTCTATTGGTCTTACCTTGACCGCTTTATTTGCCGGAATCAATCCTATCAACACGCTTAATCCCACCATCAACAGAAAGGAAATAAGAAATTGTGGAATACTTACCATAGGATTCACGAACGGAAAATCGTCACCACTTCCGAACATGGAATTAAGCAGTCCTAGAATACCCACTGATATCGCAAATCCTATAAGTCCAGCAAAAGCCGTTAGAACGATAGCTTCCACCACAATCTGTCTTTTTACAGTTTTTGGAGTGGCACCCAAAGCTCTCCGAACACCTATTTCTTTGGTACGTTCCTTAACTGTAATCAACAGAATGTTACTAATGGCTATGACCCCAGCTAGCAAGGTAAAAATGCCAACAAAGAAGGAAAAACCTTTGAGCACATCTGTAAAACCTGTGATATTGTTGAATATTTCGGACATATCGAAACTACCAATGGCCCTTTCATCATCTGGGTGGATGTCATACTTTGTCTTAAGTATGGTCTTGATTTGATTTTCCACAACAGGAACTTTGGTATTTGGCTCTACGGCTATGGCCATCCATCCCATACGGTCGCCCGTATTAAATGCTTTTTGAAAAGTCGTAAAAGGAATAAATACGGCATTCTCACCATCAATATTTATGTTGTTGTTCGGTTTGTAAATCCCAACAATGGTAAAGAAAACTCCATTGATACGAATATCCTGACCGATGGCCTTCTCGCCTTTATCGAACAATAGTTTATAGGTTTCTTCCCCTATGACACATATTTTTTTGGAGTTTTCAATATCTGTATTGTTCAAAAATCTTCCTTCGACCAACTTCTTTTTGGTGATGTTATCGATTTCTGGGTAATCTCCATAAACAGAGGATCCACTCTTTCTCCCGTCCCTATACACAGTGACAACATCCCTATGGCTTCCCAATTCTATCCTTGGTGCCAAAACCTCTATTTCTGGGATTTGCTTTCTTAAAATATCAGCATCCTCAATCTTGTACCGTATTCTTCTGCCCCGCTCAAAGCCTTTGTAAGGTTCGGATGTTGATTGCCCCCATATAAAAAGACTATTGGAAGCAGTACCTGCAAAAAGTTTATTAAACCCATTGCTCATTCCATTTGCGGAGCCTAAAAGCAATATCAGGATAATCATAGCGAAAATGACACCCAGCATGGTAAGGAACGTACGGAACATGTTCTTCCCAAGGGTATGAAAAATCTCTATCCACAAATCTTTATCGAACAACCACATAACTATTTATCGCTTAATGCTACAATCGGTTTTACATTTGCCGCTTTTATTGCTGGGATAAGGCCAGCCAGTACACCTGCAACAATCAAAATAATCGTGGCCGTGACCACAGTTGACAAACTAACGGAAGGATTACTAAAAGCAGGAGTGTCTATCGCCGGACCTAAAAGTGACAGAATAATCCAAGCGAATATCAGACCTATAAAACCCGACAATGCCGTTATAAAAGTTGACTCCAAAAGAACCAAATTGATGATTTGTTTTGGCATAGCTCCCAATGCTTTTCTAACGCCTATTTCCTTGGTACGTTCTTTAATGGTAAATACCATGATGTTACCTATACCCACTATACCAGCAACTAAAATCAAGAAACCAACACCTATACTGATGGCGTTCAATACCGCAGAAAAACTACTGATATCATCAAAGGCTTCGGCATAATTCCAAACATTTATACCAGCCTGATCCAATGGAGATACTTTATGTCTTCTTTTCATTAAATCCTCTAACCTGCCAGAAAATTCAAGCGCCTTGGTTAAATCGTAAGAAGGGTTATATGTCAATAGAATTTGATTGATCGTATTTGTATTACCATAAATTCTTTGATAGGTTGTAACAGGAGCATATATCCTGCGTTCCGCATTGTCATCTCCATCGTCGGTAAAGACTCCCACAATTCTAAAGGGCAAATCGTTAAATTCAACAAACTTTCCTATGGGGTCTTCTTGTTGAAACAAATCTTCACTTACTTTTCTCCCAATAACAGCAACTTTTGCCTTATTTATAATATCTGCGTTGTTGATATATCTTCCATTGACAACAATGGTTTTTTCAATAGCTTGATGATCGGGATGCACTCCCTGTACCGAATAAGACCCTGTTTCACTTTTATACCTGGCAGTGGTATTAGTAAAATATCTTGCACTTATATATTCAACATCTTCAGGAAAACTACTCTTAATATAGTCTAGGTCATCGTTTTTAAACTGGATTCTTCTTCCTGCTTCAAAACCGGCATAAGCTTTAGCCGTGGTACCAGGCCTTATAAAAATTGAATTTGTAGCATCATCATTGAACTGGTTGGTAAAGCCGTTCTGCATCCCATTGACGGAAGCCAGCAACATCACCAGAATAAAAATTGCCCAACCTACGGAAAACCCGGTCAAAAAAGTCCTAAGCTTGTTATTCCTTAGGGTGTGGAATATTTCTTGCCAAATGTCACGATCAAACATACTGTTCTGCTCTTACTTGCTCTATCTTTTTATCCTCTACAATAACCCCATCTTTCAAGTGCACGATACGCTTGCACATATGGGCGATATCCTCTTCGTGGGTCACAACCAAAATGGTATTGCCATCGTCATTGATTTTCTGGATTAAGTCCATTACCTCATATGAGGTTTTACTGTCCAATGCTCCAGTTGGCTCATCTGCCAAGAGTACTTTAGGTTCAGCCGCCATTGCCCTTGCTATGGCAACACGTTGTTTTTGACCACCGGACAATTCACTTGGCAAATGCGTGGCCCATTCTTTTAATCCTACTCTTTCCAAATAGTTCAATGCTTTTACCTGACGTTCTTTTCTTCCTACCTTTTGATAATATAAAGGCAATGCTACATTCTCAAGAGCCGACTTGTAATTGATAAGGTTGAACGATTGAAAGATGAAACCTAAAAATTTATTTCGATACTGTGCTGCCTTTGTTTCGGTCAAATCTTTAATTGGTACGTCATCTAAAATATACTCTCCACTATCGGCACCATCCAACATTCCCAAAATATTTAGCAGTGTGGATTTTCCAGAACCTGAAGATCCCATTATGGCAACAAGCTCTCCTGATTGAGCGGTAAAATTTATTCCTTTTAAAACGTGAAGCGAATTGCTTCCCATTTTATAGGATTTGTGAAGATCTTTGATTTCTATCATGAGTTGGTACTATTAGCTGTTTTGGAACTTGTAGCTCCTTCAATAGGACTTACAAGTTGTTAAATTGTTACAAGATTAATTGATTTTTTTTGTTAAATATTAATTGGAGCCTTCCTCTTCCTCTATGGCATTCCAAACTTTAATTTTATCTTCTTGATTTAGACCAGATTTCACCTCAACAAAAATGCCATCGCTTATTCCAAGTTCAATGTCCTTTCGTTCAAATTGTTGTTCCGACGTTTCAATTTCGACATATGGTTTTTTAGTTTCATCATCAAATTGAACCAGTGCTTCCTTTAGTGCCAAAACACTATCTGCCCTAGCTAAAATTATAGAGGCATTGGCACTTAAACCTGCACGAATAAAAACTGTATCTTTTTTTTTCAATGTTCCCTTTATCTCAAACTGAATGGCACCGTTCTCCTCTACTCCTTTTGGTGCTATATAATCCAGTACTGCATCAAAAACTTTATCTTCAATAGCGCCTACCGTAATTTCCAAAGGCAGGTCTTCCTTTATTTTTCCAACTTCAGATTCGTCCACCTTACCTTCAAAAATCATCTTTTCCACATCGGCAATAGCTGCTATCGTTGTTCCTTCATTGAAATTGTTACTCTCTATAATCTGGTTTCCTTTTTCAACCGGCACATCGAGCACCATACCACTTACTGTAGATCGTATCAAGGTATTAGCTGCGTTTCTAAAACCACTTGTTGTACCTGTTTTCACAATGTCATACCTTTTATTAGCGGCACGATATGATTGTTTTGCTTGATCAAATGTGACCTCGGCGCGCTCCAAATCTGCTTTGGGAATAACCCCTTTTTCAAAAAGCGATAGTTGTCGGTCATAATTTCTTTTTTGGTCATCTAAATTGATTCTAACCTCATCAATGGCGTTTCTTGCATCGATAAGGGCATTTAAGTTAGGGACTACTTTTATTTTTGCCAATAGGTCTCCTGATTTCACATAATCTCCGCCCTCCACATATATTTCTTCTATTACTCCAGAAATATTAGGTTTGATGAGCACCTCTTCCAAAGGAAGAATACTCCCAGTTGCAACAGCTTTTTTTACGATATTTTGTTTGGAAAGTTTTTCCGTTTCATACACTATGGGGTTTTCGGCATTTTTTTGATAGAGGTAATACATTGAACCGCCAAATACAATCACTATAAGTAATAAGATGATAATGGTAACTGACTTTTTCATTTTTCGTTTTATGATTTAGTTTGATTGATTTTCAATTTTATTCCGTCCGCAATGCTTCAATGGGTCGAACACGGATGGCACTTTGTGCAGGTATAAATCCAGCAAGTAATCCCGAAACCATTAATATGGTAAGGGCACCACTTACGACACCAACACTTACACTTGGGTTAACAAACATGTCTACGGGACCAACACTATCCAATAAAGAATTGATTCCATAGATGACCAGAGCGCCAAAAATGATGCCTATCATTCCAGAAATAATGGTCAAAAAAATTGATTCCATTAATATTTGCTTCTTAATGGATATAGGTTCTTCCCCCAACGCCCTGCGTATTCCTATTTCCTTGGTCCGCTCTTTTACGACAATCAGCATAATATTGCTTACTCCAATGATACCGGAAAGCAATACCATGATACCAACGAGATATGCGATGGCCTTTAATCCAAAGAACAAACTCTCTACTCGGTTAAATTGTTCATACAAGTCAAAATATCCAATGGCTCTTTTGTCTTCTGGATGTACTTTATGTCTTTCGCGCATCACATTGACAATATTCTCCTTAAGCTGGGAAATGGAGCTTCCATCATGCGCTGTTATAGCCATCCAACCAACATCTTCCCCTCTATTAAAGGCTTGGGAAAACGAAGTAAACGGCACAAAGATTTCCTTTTGTGCTTCTTCCCCATCCCCATCATTACTGTTCTTTTTGTAAGTTCCTATAACCATGAAATTAACGCCTTGAATCTTTATATATGTTCCCAATACCGCTTCTCCTTTTTCGTAAAGCTCCGATTTAACGCCTTGGCCAATAATCGCTACTTTTCTTTTTTCTTGAATATCATTATGGTTTAAAAAACGACCTGAAGTAACGGTCATAGGATCTTGATTAATGATCTCCGGGTAATCACCATAAACATTGTAAGCTCCGACCCGTATCCCTCGAATCACGTTTCCATCGCCCCTAAAGCCCCCTAATTGGTTTCTTGGGGAGATAAATCTAAGATTGGGCACATTGTCCTTAATGGCCTGAACATCGTCTACCTTAAACTCAAAACTTCTCCCTTTGGGCAATCCTTCATATGCTTTTGTGGTACTTCTGGTCCACATAAACATCGTATTTGTAGCAATATCTCCAAAGTCTTGTCGTATCCCATTTTCAAAACCTTTTCCCGCCGCTAACAATACGATGAGAATAAAAATCCCCCAACAAACACCAAAAGCAGTTAGTATGGTCCTACCAACATTGCTGGTAAGGACTTCCAAAATTTCCCTCCATCTATCTCTATTGAACATTACCTTTACTTTGAGTGAACATTTTACTCATCTTTTAATGATTCTATAACCTGAACCTTAGCAGCTCTCCAAGCCGGAACAAATCCTGCAACTGTCCCCGCAAAAATCAATACCATTACCGTGGAAAATGCCACATTAAAATTCACCGACGGATTAACGATATAATCTATTTCAACATGCGGCCCTACAACCTCTAACAAGGCCATACTAAAAATGAGGCCGGCAAATCCAGAAATGGCAGTTACAAAAATGGATTCGTGTAAAATCATACCAACAATGGACCAAGGTTTGGCCCCAAGAGCCTTTCTTATACCAATTTCACGAGTACGTTCTTTTACAACTATGAGCATAATGTTGCTTACTCCCACTACGCCGGCGATAATGGTACAAACACCCACAAACCAGAAGAAAAGTTTCATATTGCCCGTAATCCCGTAATAACGCTTGGCTTCTTCCATAGCACTCCAGACCCTTACACCCGATTCATCTTCAGGTGCTACCATATGCTCCTCTTTAAGGTAATTTCTTAAGTTATCTTTAAAGCTTATGGCACTGGCCACGGCTTCTTCAAAATTTTCTGCGGGCGGTAGCGTATAAGACAATGTGTTTAGGGTATCATCTCCATTAAAAACACGTTGGGCCGTTGTTAACGGAATATAGATTCGTTCTTCTTCCCGCTCGTTCTGTTCATTGAAAACACCTATAATCGTGAATCTAATTCCAGAAATATCTATTGATTCACCAATTGGAGTATCCACTTTATTGAATACATCTTCTTTGATTTTTTTTCCAATGACTGCTACTTTGCCCAATGAAATCTCATCTTTGTAGTTTATAAAACGGCCTTCTGAAGTACCAAAACCCTCTATAAACTGAAACTCGGAAGACACTCCCTGTATACCATACACCAAGGCTTCATTCCCGTAGACTATATCTACACCTCGAACAAAAACCCGGGGAGATTCATACTCAATTTCTTCTTTGAACAAACGACCCGCCATTTCATAATCCCTGTTCTTAAATCGAACAACTCTTCCTGGGTTGAGTCCTTTATACGCTTTTGATGTGGTTTCCGGCCATGCCCATATACTTGTTGTGGCATCCTGCTTGAACTCTTTTTCAATGCCATTTTGCATACCCTGCCCAAAGCCCAATAAAATTACGAGAATAAATATTCCAGAGGCAACGGATAGCCCCGTGAGGAATGTGCGGAGTTTGTTCTTACGGATGGTGTCAAATATCTCTTGCCACCTTTCTATATCGAACATATGGTTTAGTTTGATGATTGATGAATACGCGTACGTACTATTATATGACGTGCCCCAAAAGAATTTGTTACACTTTACACACAAAAAATACTAAAAAAATACGAATCGCCTAACCTTTCATCTTTTTGTAAATGAAAAAGAACAGTCCTGCCACCAAAATATAAGGAATTGCCATAAGATAAACTATACCGTTATTAATTCCCTCAGCGGTTTTACCATCTGTTTCGCTTTCTACGACCGCTCTGCACATAGCGCATTGTGCATCTGAAACTTCTGGAAAAATAAAAAATATCAAAAGTAGAAAAAACAAACTCTTTCTTCCCAACGATATATTGAGAGAACCGCTACGGGAAACAGAAGAAGGAATTAAGTTTATTTTTTTAGTGAACATAATACGGTGAAATCATTAAGTAGACGACAACTCCAGTTATTGCTACGTATAACCAAATGGGAAATGTATATTTTGCCCATTTTCTATGCGAAGTAAAATCATTCAAATATGCTTTTGCATAGGTACGCAGAACCAAGGGAATTACTGCTATGGAAAGCACAATATGAGAGATAAGAATAAAGTAATACATATATTTAATGGCACCTTCACCACCAAATTTTGTACTCTCGGATGTCATGTGGTAGGCAACGTACATTACAAGAAATAGCAATGAAAGACCAATACAAGTAGTCATCAACTTTTGATGCAAATCCTTTTTCCCATTTTTAATAGCGAAAACAGCGGCGATCAGCAGTATTGCCGTTAAGCCGTTAATAGAAGCATAGATAGGAGGCAAAAAGGATAACGGTTCTGCATTTGGAATTTTATAACCAAACAATAATGCAACTACCACTGGTATTACAATCGATATGATGGTAATCCATTTATTGAAACGCTTTTCCCTTATTGAAACTTCACTAATCATTCCGCTAACAATAATTTTTTTATGTCCTCCTTTAATATTGTAATCTGTTGTGCTTCACCTTCGTCATTAACCCCTTCTTTTTCTGTTATGGTTCCCCTATAGTAAATCAAAGGGTTTCCATTCTCATCTGTTCTGGAGCGTATATATCCTTCTTTATCGACCAAAGCAAACATACCTGAGTGTTCAAAGCCTCCTGGAGCACTTTCATCCTCATTCGCCACAATATAAAAGCCTTCTTGCGCCAGTTTGTATATTTCTTCTTGATTCCCTGTCATTAAATGCCAATTCTTATCGGTGATACCGTAGCGCTTGGTATATTTTTTTAAGATTGCTGGAGTATCATATCTTGGGTTAATGGTAAATGAAGCCACTCCAAAATTATCGTAAGCTTTAAAGGTATCTTGAAGCTCAACCAAATTTTTGGTCATTATAGGACAAATGGTAGGACAGGTGGTAAAGAAAAATTCGACCACATATACTTTTCCAAGAAAGTCTTTATTTGAGATAAGCAGACTATCCTGATTGTGAAAGGAAAATTCTGGAACACGTCTTTTTTGTCCATTGGTCAATATAAATGCAAGATCAGTTTGCAAAGAACCAATGCTCATTCTATCATTTTCGATAATTGTACCTTCTTTGAGTCTTTTTGTTATTTCATAAACGGCAAAAATTCCAAATACCAAGATAATGGTCGACACCCAAACGTAGGTATATTTCTTATTGTTATTTGCTCCTGTCGGCATTATTTTTCTTTAAAGCAAGACGATATTCAGCAAGAATAATCTTAACGTCATCTTCCATTTTGTTATTTAGTTCTGCAACAGAGGTAGTATTGAAACCATATTTGACGCCTTCGTCTTCATCGTCTTTCCTTCCGCGTAAGTTTCGGTCTTTATCAATTATAAAAACATATGGCGTACCTAAACTTTCATCCAGATTTACATTGACATTCAAATTTTGGAATATGGTTTTTATTTCTGAATCGGTTCCAAAAACGAAATTCCACTTGTCCACATCGGACAATTCCCCCAATTCTTCTTTCAAGGATTTTACATTATCCTCATTTCCTTGCGGCACAATCATAACCATTTGAAAATCAAAAAATTCACTGAATCTTTTATAAATTTTCTGATTGAGGTTAAAAGCGTTCCCTTTTACACCATCTATATCATTGCCCAAGAATCCCAATATGGTAATTTTTCCATCCAAACTCACATCATTGTTCAAACCTTTTAAATCGCTAATATTCTCTGTGAGTATAGGTAGTTTTCCAAAGTTATTTACCCCAGAGGCAAAGAAAAGATACGCCACTAATGGAAATATGAACAATACAACTAAAACAAAAGTCTTTTTCATTTCAACCTACTTATACAAAAATAAAAAAGACGGTTAGCAAACCGTCTTTTTTCTATGTTAATACTTTCTTAGAAGTCCCAAGCCAAAAAGCCTTCTTTAAATACGTTGTAGATATAATCGGCTTCAAATAGCAGGATAAAAATCAAGTAAGAGACCAAAAATATTGGAGTCCATACTATTGCTCTTCGTAAAGAACTTTTTTCATCGCGCAAGTGCATAAAGTCCCAAGCAATGTAATATGCTTTGACAAGAGTCAGTATAATGAAAATCCAATTGAGGAGTTTCATTCCCAAAAAATAGTTTTTGGTCAAAAGTTCTGGTTTTAGAATACCCAAGGCAACCTCTATTGCGGTTACGATAGATAGAAAGACAAGTACTCCCCATATTTTTTGCGTATTGGACTTAAACTTTAAGAGTCCTCTAAAAATTTCCAGTTTATGCTCGTGCGCCATTTTATTATATTTTTTTGAATTCCTGAATGCTCAGAAATGAAAAATCAATTTATACCAAATAGAAGAATGTAAATACAAATACCCATACCAAATCTACAAAGTGCCAGTAGAGTCCAACTTTTTCTACCATCTCATAATGTCCTCTTCGCTCATATGTTCCCAAGATAACATTGAAAAAGATAATTATGTTGATGACCACACCAGAGAACACGTGAAATCCGTGGAATCCTGTAATAAAGAAGAAAAAATCTGCAAACAATCGGCTTCCGTATTCATTTCTAACAAGATTGGCTCCTTCGACCACCAAACTTGCATCTTTAAGCTTTGCAAGTGACTCTTGGCGATTCAGTACTGTTTTTTCCCCTTCTTCATTTATTGTTTCTGTTCGAATCAAGATACTAGGGCTGGCCTTGAATCCTTCCAACACTTCATTTAAGGAATAACTAGGTAAAGATTTCCCTTCGTAGTACCAAACTCCGTTCTTGCGTTCATGATTCACTCGCTCGCTTGAAATGGTTTTGGAAAAATCGCTCAAGGCTGCTCGTTTTCCCGTCTCTGCATTTACAAATTGTAGAATTCTTCCACCCTTGGTCTCTACAGCCCCATAATCACCTTTTATAAAGGTAGCCCATTCCCAAGCTTGCGAACCTACGAAAATCGCACCTCCAATAACGGTAAGGAACATGTACAAAATAACTTTTTTCTGCATCATTTTATGCCCTGCATCCACAGCAAGCACCATGGTCACAGAAGACATGATCAGAATGAAGGTCATAAAGGCTACATAATACATGGGATAGTTTCCATGAAAAAAGGGCACGTGGGTAAATACCTCATCTGCAATGGGCCAAGTCTCTATAAACTTAAATCTAGAGAAGCCATAAGCCACCAAAAAACCAGAGAAGGTCAAGGCATCCGAAACGATGAAAAACCACATCATTAATTTTCCATAGCTTGCTCCAAGTGGACGATTTCCGCCTCCCCAAACATTATCTTCAGTACCGGTAGTTACCGTTGTATCCATAAAAAAGTCGTTTTAATAAAACATTCACAAATTTACATCTTTTGACGTATTCGAAAAGATAAAGTTCAATGAAAACTTTTTCTCATAAAATTTATTTTACAAAAAGCATAAATAGTATCAAATACACCCAAAGAAAATCTAAAAAATGCCAAAAAGTGGCGCCAAGTTCCAGGCCCAACATGTTATCAGGCATATATTTCCCCCTAAGTTGCTGTACCAAAACCACCAAAAGCGAAATGAGACCGGCGACTACGTGGGCTATGTGTACCGCAGCAATTAAAAATACATAGGACATTTTAATACTGCTCGTTGGACCCGTGAAATAATATCCATTATCCAGCATTTGTGAGAATCCTATAAATTGTAATATGATGAAGGAAATTCCCAAAACCAATGTGGTTACTAGAAAAATAGTTCCCAATTTCTGATTGTTTTTCTTTACAGCCTGCTTTGCGAATACATAGGTAATGCTGCTTAAGATTATTATGGCCGTACTTATAAAAAATGCTTGGGGCAACTCTAAATCACTGATCCAATCATCTCGTTTACTACTTACGATATAGGCACTCGTCCAACCAGCAAATCCCATGATTAGGCTTACAATTCCAAACCAAAGCATCATTTTCTTGGCCCGGCTGTTCTTTTGCTGCATTGTTCCCTCGGTCAAATCCATTTAAATCTAAAATTTAATTCCTGCTATATTAAAATATATTTTTTAACCTCATTCTCCAGATTTTTTAGGCCTATCAATTCAAATCGCCATTTAGAACTGTTAAAATAATGTTTTACTGAATTTATCTATAACGAAGACTAACTGTATCAATGAAATGTAGGTTACACTTGCCAGCATCAATCTTCTTGCGGAAGGGTTATCACGTTTTTCATACAGTTTAAATGCAAAACCGAGCATTACCAAACCTGCCAATAGCACAATAATGGCAGCAGGTATGGACAACTGTAATCGACCTGTAAAACCAAATACGGGCATTATAGAAATAACAATCATCCAAATCGTGTACAATATAATTTGCAATGCCGTACCTGTATCTTTTTTGCCTGTAGGCAACATTTTAAAACCTCCTTTTTTATAATCTTCGTCCAACATCCAACCCAATGCCCAAAAATGAGGGAACTGCCAAAAAAACTGAATCATAAAAAGGGTTCCTGATTCTATACCAAAATCATTTGTTGCTGCTACCCATCCCAGCATAAAGGGTATGGCGCCCGGAAAAGCACCAACAAAAACAGAAAGTGGTGTCTTTGTTTTAAGTGGTGTGTATACGCTTGTGTACAAGAAAATAGAAATTGCACCGAACATTGCCGTTTTTGGACTGAGAATATATAAAGACAACACTCCCAATAATGTTAGCGTAATGGCGATGGCCATAGCAGTATTAACCGACATACGCCCTGAAGGCACCGGACGGTTTCTGGTGCGTTTCATCAAAGCGTCCAAATCTTTTTCGATGACTTGGTTGTACGCATTGGAAGCACCTACCATGCAATACCCTCCAAAGGCAAGCAAAAGCACTGATACAAAATCGATTTGATAAGCACCCAGAAAATATCCTGCAATGGAAGAGAAAACCACACTTACTGCCAAGCGGGCTTTAGTGATTTCCTTAAAATCGGCATAAATTAAAGACCAAGATGTACTTTTTACAGAACTTACTGTAGATTTCATCCACTAGTTATATTGGCTGGCAAAGATAATGTCAGAGCAACTCTTTTCCAACCAATTGACAGTCTTTATATTGTTTTTAAGGAAATATCCACTCTCAATTATACAACATTGCCACAGTATTTATGACAGTTCTCATAAAAACAAAAAAAGCCCTAGCGAGAACACTAGGGCTTTTTCAATTCTTGCCTCGGCAAGAATCACATATGTCTTATTGCAACTTAAAGGTAATTGGAATACTGAAAGGTACCTTAACGGCTCTTCCCCGTTGCTTACCTGGAGTCATCTTTGGAAGCTTATTAATAATTCGCAATGCTTCCTTTTCCAAGTTTTTATCTGGTCCACGCATTCTAATATTACCGATGCTACCATCTTTTTGAATAACGAAAATGACATTCACCCTTCCTTGTACACCCATTTCTTGGGCAATTTCTGGGTAGCGGAAGTTTTTACGAATGTGTTTTTGCATCATCTCTTGAAAACACTTCTTCTTATTGCTGGCGCCTTCACAACCAGGGAAAACAGGAACATCTTCAATAACCGCAAATGGTACAGAAATATCCTCTTCAACTTCCTCGACTTCAACTTCTTCTATTTCCATCACCTCTTCATCCTGACTGGTCTCAGTTGATTCGATTACGGTTTCTTCAACTTCTTCTTCATCTTCTACGACTTCGATAACTTCTGGAGCAGCTGGTGGCGGTGGCGGTGGCGGAGTTTTTATCTGTTCCGTCATTGGCACCTCTTCATCCAACTGATCTTCAATATTCATGGAAATATCATAATCATTGGATTTATCATATTTTTTCCACTCCATGGCTCCGTAAACCAATCCCAAAACAGCCGCTAATCCTATTACGAAATAGAGCGTACTGTTTTTTCCTACATCTGCCTTTGGATTCTTTTTTAGTTCCATTGTTTTGATTTTAATGTTCGCTAATTTAATTATTAATTAGTTAAATAAGCAATTAAATTTTCCATTTTAACGGCCTTTCTTTAGAAAAAAACCACTTAATCAGGCTAACCCCCGCAATTGCGCCGATTGTATTTGCAACAATATCGCCAAATTCAGCCATGCGATCTGTGGTGACCATGTATTGCAACACCTCAATAAATATGCCATATGTTATGGCCGTGAACAATATCGACAATACTGCTTTCCCTATCGTTAAACCGCCTTGCGTTCGTTCTCTTAGAAAGAAACAACCCAGTATTGCAAAAATTAGGTAAAATAAAAAATGAACCATCTTATCTGCATAAGGAATAGTTACTCCACCGGTATCAATCCCTGAAAAAGAAAATAAGCTAAGTATTGTAATAAACGATGCCCAGCTTATAAATAGTATTGTAAAAACATGCTTTTTAAGCACCAATCAACGCTTTGTAGTCCTCATCACTCATTAGACCATCCACTTCCGAAGGATCGCTTATTTTTATTTTGATCATCCAACCTTCGCCATAGGGGTCAGAATTAACCTTTTCTGGCTCATCTTCCAAAGCCTCATTAAATTCAACGATTTCACCACTAAGCGGTAAAAATAAATCAGAAACAGTTTTTACGGCTTCCACCGTACCGAATACTTCTTCTTTATCCAATGTTTCATCTAAAGTCTCTACTTCGACGTAGACGATATCACCCAACTCTCCTTGCGCAAAATCGGTTATGCCCACAGTTGCTGTGTCACCTTCTATCTTGATCCATTCGTGATCTTTAGTATACTTTAATTCTGCTGGTACGTTCATTGTTTTAGTTTCTTTTAGTCCAGTGACAAATGTAACGGATCAGCAATAGCTTTTCAAGTAAAATTTATACCAAAAAATGAGTAGAAGTTCGTGTTTTGGTAATTTCTAATTTCCAAAGTTATATCGCAAAGTAAAGCCAGCATTTATGGTAGTTTGAGGGAAGGCAGTTGACACTGCGAATTCTGAAAACGTATGGTCGTAGAAGAACAGGGCATTTAGGCTTTTGCTCAAGGCATAATCAGCTGTAAACTTAATGGCCATTAGATTTTGGCCCGATGTAATCTGGTTACTATCAATATCAAGGTTACGAATTATGGTGATATTATCTCTTAAGGACAAGTCTGCCTTAAGGTTTAAATCCCCTTTTAATCGGGTTTTTTCTCCGCCAATGTTGGTAACAAACTTTACATCTTTAAAGCGATAACCCAATCCCAGAGTATATTCCTTACCATTGATTTCGGTTAGTAAATTATTGTCAAAACTTAATGACAATGTTCTATCCGTTCTTACTTCTGCCAAGAAACTAAAGGAGTTTTTCATTTCAAAATCCATACGGATCAATGGATTGAACTGATCATTTAGCACTACATTATTGATAATATTTTCTGGAAGGAAATTACCATTCTCATCAATCGGATCAGAGCCGTCTTTTACTAATTGCTGTCTAGTTAAATTAGTTTGAAAGGAATTTATGCTGTAGGCGGCACGATACCCATGGCTCAAAGAAAAACGCTTGAACTTCTTCTTGAACCACCTATTCTTCATTAAACCCGTATACTTTATGTTCCAGTTGGGAATAGGTATTTCCCGGAAGGCATCCAAATTGACCCTATTTACATCTCGCCCTGTATAAGCAGCAAAAAAGGCCGGTAACAAAACTTCTTGTTGTGTTTTTCCGTAACCTTCTGGGAATTCACCTTCTTCGTTCAAAGGAACTGATCCCCCTCCCCTATCCGAAACCAATCGATTTGCAATGGTAATCCTGTTTTGTTTGAATTTTTCAAAGGTTTCGGAATCAAACTCATCACTTTTACTAAAGGCAGTACTTATCATCATTGCGGAAATACTGAAATTTCCAAAATTGTTCCCCAAGAGTTCTTCATATTGGAATTCTCCACCACCAAGATCATTTACCTGAAAGTTCTCCTGATAGCTATTGGATATTTGCCTATCCATTGTTAAGTCTATCGTAATATCTTGGGTAGGTTGCGCAGTTGCGGTGATGTTCAATTGTTTATTGGAATTTTCCAGATATTGGGAGTTGAACTCCGAAAACGTGGTCAACCATCCTCTTCTGGCTGCTTCAAAACGCACATCAGACTGACTACCGAACACAAAGCCCAATGAAGGCCGAGCTGTACCTATAAATCCTATAGATTGGGTATACCCGGGAAGTACCTTACCATTATTTTCACTGTAGTTTACGTTTATTCGCTTTACCATAGTAACAAAATCGACTATGGTGTTAAACGTCTTGCTCGTTTTTTTTGGTGGTTTTTCATCTTCTTCCGATGCTGGATTTCCTGCTTTGTCCCGTCTTCTAGCTGATTGGTTGGCCGTAACCTTACCGTCTCGTTTCTTTAATCCCAAGAAATCGTAAAAACGCTGCATACTCAAATTACCGGTTAAATTATGCGTATTGGCGTTTTGTATGGTATTGATCTGCTCTCCGGGATTTTCAAGCTGTACCACCTCATTCAAAGCATCGCCGCCACGCTGCCAATCAAAATTACTGGTATAGGAGTACTGTGCATTGATAAAGTTTAGGAAAGGAAATTTATCAAATGGAAGTTCATAATTCAACTGCATTTGTTGCGAATGCCTATTGGATTCCCCAACGTCAAAAAAACCGTCCCATAAATCCAAATCTTGATTAATTCCAGAACTTTCATCATCATCCACGTTAAAATAATTACGAACAATATTGTTGTTAGACCCTGTCAAGTTCAACCGTAATGATTTGGTAATACTGTAGTTCAAAGCATATTGCCAATTGAACAAATAGTTACGCTGTTGTAACAGCGGAAGATCTAAAGCATCCACACCTGGTTCCAAAACGTCTCTAAAACGTTGTTGATTAAAGGAACGGTTATAGTTGGCATTCACAGAAATACTGGTCGGCAGCACGTTAAAGTTAAGCTCCTTAAGCCATTTCCAATATTCGCTCATAAACAAAGAGTCTTTTTTTGCAAAAGGAGCAACCGGGGCCGGTTTAAAATTATGATTGTATACAAAACCCGTGGTTACATTTTGATCCCGCAGTTCTTCCACTTCAAAATCCCTGTGGTCCGTTTCGTTATAGGAATAATTGAACGTAAAGTTTTCTATATCGAAAAAGTTCTCTTTTGCTTCTTCTCCCCTATTTTTCCGTACTCCAATTAGATTAATACTGGTCCTCTTGGTATAATCTTCTGCTTGTCTTTGAATAGTTTCAGCATCTTCTTGGGTTTCAGCTGCGGCAATACGGTCGTCCAATTTTAAATCGTCATAAACAGGGTCGAATTCCGGGGTTATCAAACTTTCCGATATGCCGTAATTAAACGGCAACTGAATTCCCCACTTTTTTGGGAACAATTGACCTACATTCACATTAGTGACCACATCGTAGGATATGGCATCCTCTCGTGAACGTTCATTGGGCATTTGATCAATAGAACCAAAACCAGATGTGCTTCTGCTTCCCGTAGCAGTGACATTTGCAAAATCTGCCATATTTGCGTCCAAAGCAGCAATTGCGGCCCATCCACCGTTATTATCCAAGCCCGCCAAACGAAGTTCGTTAAACCAAACCTCACCACGAGCGGGTAAATCGTCAATATTCTTGATTCCCACCATCATACCACGAATACTTCCCAAAGATGGGTTTCCTCGTATCCCTATGCGCAATCTACCTAAGGTCCTTGGCGCAAATTCATCTACTAAAACAGCTTCACCATCAATGATTTCATAGTAGTTTACCTCATTGAGTGTTTGTTCTGCAATTCCTCTTGATTTCACCTTACTCAAATCGCTCAGGTCAATATCAAGCTGATTTACATCTGGCCAAATTTGATCTGGCGACGTCACGTTAAAGGGAGTAAACTGAAGCGGTAATTCTATTTGATAAAAGTTTTCAGAAAAGTCAGTTCCAATTCTTAGAAAACCGACCAATGGGGTATCGCTATCGGAATAGTCACCATTCAATATTTTTTCCGCATGCATGAACATTTTTATTCGTTCGTACTGCCTAACGTCAATATTCACATTTTTAAATACCCCACGAGAATCCTGAGACTCCAAATTTTCAACAACGAAGGAGAGGGATTGTTCATTCTGACGTATGATGGTATTATTGTTATTCAATTGTTCACGAACCACACCTGGAGGCAAAACGTAGGGAATAGGCTGCCTTGCAAAGTTTTCTTCAATATTGACCGTATTTACATCGAGTACCGTTGCATCATCGGAAGGGTCATTATCAACATCTGGCTGCAATGAGTTTGTATAGGTTCTCCAGTCGCCACGCACAAGGTCCAACGTAGCAAAACGTAGTATAACGTCACTGGTAAAACCGGTCATATACATTCTCATAAAGCTAATGGAACGGAAATCCGTTATTCCACCAACGGCTTCTGTAAAATCACTTAATGGAATTTTGTACTGAATCCAGCGATAATTGACCTCGGTCCCATTTGGCACTCTGTTACCACTTGCAGTACCTTCTCGAATATCGGTCACATACTGGTCATCTACTGTAGCGTTTGGTTTAATTTGGATACGGTATTCGTAATAGCTATTGACAGTGTTCATGGTCAAATCCCTATCAATATCTTCTACATCGGGCAATGTAGTTGAGCCCCTGTTGGTATTGGTTACTTCAACGGGCGAATTACCCTGTGGGTTATTGAAATCCAGATAGCGCTCTAGAATACCTCCTTCTCTGTTCAGATAATATTGATAATTATCAAATGCGGGATCCTCTGCTGGTCCATTATAAATGGCTTGCTCCCCGGCATCGTCCAGTCCATCAAAACCCAAATCCTGTAAAGACCTATTGGTTTCGTCGGCATCAAAGGCATATACTAGCGATTGTGTTGAAGGGACTTGGCCCCATACCGTTGATCTAGGGGTTTCTACATTAGTAGTACCGGGCAATCCATTTTCATATTGCTTTCTTCCGTCTTTGAGTATATCCTCAGAAATATTTCCCAAGTTAAGTACCAGTTCCCCAACATTTGAATCGTTGGTATCACCATCAATGTAAGGATCCAATACCCAAAACTGAACAAATTCAACATTGGACTGTTCAAAATTGGTGCTGCTCAACGGACGCATGATACCTGCCCATTTATTAGTGTCGGGTTCAGTCTCAAAACTAGGGTTAGCATTATAAGGTCCTTTTTGATTTGGATAGTATACCACATCCAAAGTCCCTTGTACCTGGGTTTGCCCCTGGGCCACATCGGTCTCTGTAAATACCTCATCAATAAAAACCCTACGGGTTGCATTCAACGAAATATCATTATCCGATATTCCCGAAGGCCTTTGGTTGGTATAGAAAATTGGATCAACAGTATACCAGGACATTTTTGATCTCTCAAAACCTACATCCAAACCAGTTCTATCTTGTGCAAATTCAACAGGCGGACTAGCCAGGGTCCATCCCAAGGACGAACGAATATCAATTAAAGCCTGTGCGCCTTCAAAATCATCTATGTACGTAGTGGTCTCCCCTTCAAAATCAGCGTTTTTAGGAGAGTTTGGCTTCAAAAAAGCAACCTCGCCACGTATGGAAAGATTGGAAGGAACATCAGTGTCTATGTTTGGAAGCTTATTCGCCAACCGTGTTAGAAACGGAATCTCGGTGCTAAAATTCCCGTTTAAACCAAAAATAGTATTGTTCACAGGCTCAATACCAAAATTTGATTTTTGGGTAAGGGGTCGCTCATTGAGGTTCAACAACGTACCGCCCAAGACAAAATTCTCATTGAATTTATGTTCTACGTTTATCCCTGTGAATCTTCTGGTCTGCTGTCCAAAGACTGCATTATTTTCAACCGATATATTTATTGGGGTATTGGAGGCTTCTAAACTAGGGTCTAAAATCTGTACTGTCCCTGCTTGATAGTTTACGGTATAATCTATACCTTCTTGCAATTGACGACCACCTGCAGTTACTCGTACCGAACCTCTTGGCACATTGAACGCACCAATCGGTATGCCATTATTTCCTTCGGATTTGTAGCGCCCCTTTAACTGGAAACGATTCTTCTCGGCATCTTGTAACGAAGCAGCTTTGGTCTTCGCGTACATATTCCTAAATACGTATTTCTGCTGGTTAACATTGTATCCTTGATCATTTTCAACATCATACGTTCCACCGCCCAGTTCTTCAAATAGAAACTCTCCAAAAGGCTCCACTTTGGTGAAGATGATTCTACCGGATTGTGTGTCTACCGTAATTCCGGGAACGTAATCAAAGAATCCATCACCGCCGGGCTGTACATCATTATATATATTTAAGCGATCTAGATTGAACACATTGATAAGAATACGTTCTTCAAGTCCAGTGGGCCAACCTGCATTAGGATCTACAGGAGTAATATAGTTTCTGGGCGTAGGATCTGAATAAAGGATATTCAGTTTAAAATCTTCTTGGCTTAGCTGAAACGCTCCGGTTGAATAGATATTTTTCATCATCAAATCCCAGATAGGGTCATCGACATTGGTAATATTACTCTTTAGTAATTTTAATATGAGCGTATTATTTTCGATGATGGGATTAACGCCACCGGATACAGTCGTAGCATCTACACCACCATTTGCAAATTCCCCAACCTGAAAAACCTCTCCGTTAAACGTATATTGAAACGCCACACCCAAAACCTCGTCATTGCTTAAACGTTGGTTTAAAGAAATGTAACCCAATTGTGTATCAAATTGATAGTCTCTTCCCACTTCCAATTTTCGGGCATTTTCCAATATGGCGTAATCGAACCCTTGATTCGCTTCAACATTAAAACCGTTGTCAACCGTGGCAATGTCCCTAACACCCGTATTCATAGCTCCGCCACTTCCTATTAGTCCAGGATCAAAGTCATTGGCGCCATTTTGTGGCAAAGCTCCCGGTTGTAAAACATTAAAGAATCCTGCTGGGGCATTGCTCTCTTTCCCAATTCTGGTAATTTCCCTACCATCGCTTCCCAATTCAACTTCTCCCAAATCCTGGACAGCGACTACATTTCTAACGTTTAGGGTCTGCTGATTTCGGTTGGTCACCCACACCTCAAGTCGAGTAATTTGTATTTGACTACGTATGAACGGATAGTTAGCCAGTGCTTGGTCATAATTATCCCTAAAGTATTGTGCCAAGAAAAAATGTTTGTCCTCATCATAGTCCAAGGCGGTCAACGCAAACTCGTTGACTGTGCCACCACCTTGTGCGACCACAGTGTTGTTCTGCGAACGTTGTTCCGAAAAAACCGCTGTAACCGTAGTTTTACCGAATTGCAATTGTGTCTTCACTCCAAAAAGGCTCTGCGCACCGGTAATCAAAGAACTGTTCAAAGGCATATTTACATTACCTATCTCTATTTTTTGAAGAATGTCGTCCTCGGTAGGCGTATAATCAATTTTAACCAAATTCTGGAAATCAAACGTAGCTTCGGTATCATAGTTCGCCGTTACCTGAAGACGTTCCCCTACTTTACCCAACAAGCTCAGGCTTATCCTTTGGTCAAAATCAAAGGAAAGGTTGGTCCTATTTCTGGGAGATAATGCAGGGTTGTCATTTTTCTGCCAAAGTATCCCCAAGTCCATAGCAACAGAACCTTGCGGAATTACCTCTATGGTATTCCCTCCAAAAATGGATTCAAAGAAGCTACTGTTCACATAAAAATTTGGAAGTAAATTCTTTCTAGCTTCTTCACTACCCTCTTTTTTTCCTGTAAATGCATCGATTTTATCCTTGAAGTAGGATTTCATCTTTTCTTTTTGAACAAGGTCAAAATACTGTTCTGGTGTAAGAATAACAGGGTAATTGATATCAAATTCACCGACACGCTCTGTATAGATATACATATCCAGTTTTGGATCGTACGTATATTTGGCGATAATACTATTGGGGTTTTCCAATATTAATCGACCAAGCTCAAAACCGGTTTTCACCGAATCCTGAACTTGTTCATTGGTTTCCTGGCCTGTTAGGTTGGCGGTTATCAGAAAACATGTAAAAAAGAAAAAGTACCTAAATCCTATCGATTTAAGTATTGGTTGTGCCCCTCTTTTCAAACTAATTACAAATTTTTCAGCGCTAATTTAATAGTGTCCTCAACGCTTAGTGAAGGATCGTTGGATAACACCTTGTCAACAACCTTTTCAGATTGCCTCCGAACGAAACCAAGAACCTCTAAAGCAGATAACGCTTCTTCTTTGCTTGTATTGTTCGATTGGTGGGAAACTTCTCCCATATCGTAGACTTTTAAAATCTTGTCCTTTAAATCAAGAATAACACGTTGTGCGGTCTTGGCACCAATTCCTTTTATTGACTGAATGGCAGGAACATCTCCATTGGCAATAGCATCCCTAATTTGGACAGGTGACAAGGAAGATAACATTGTTCTTGCAGTGCTAGATCCAATACCAGAAACAGAAATCAATAACCTGAATATTTCACGTTCTGACTGCTCCAAAAAACCAAAAAGTGTGTGCGAGTCTTCCTTCACTTGCAAATGTGTGTAAAGACGTATATTTTCTTGATCTTTAAGCTGAGAAAAAGTATGCAGCGAAATATTCACAAAATAGCCTACACCACTACATTCAACGACGATATAAGTAGGGTTCTTCTCAACTAATTTTCCGTTTAAGTGGGTAATCATATATTATGGTTGTTTTTTGTCGATTGTTCGTTGTTTGCTTCGGCTACGCTCAGCACTCAGGTTGTTTATTTAAATCTAAGTTTTGGTTTGAACTTATGCTTAAACTTGAGTTTTGGGTCTGAACTTGTATTTGTATTTAAGTCTTAAGCATCGCTACTCCCCCATTTTTGCCTTTCGGCGTTTTTCACGCTCTTGAGCATCTATTACAGCGACCGCTGCCATGTTCACCATTTCATCAACACTCGCTCCCAGCTGTAAAATATGTGCAGATCTTCGAAGACCGACCATAATTGGGCCTATGGATTCGGCATTGTTCAACCCCTTCAATAATTTATACGTAATGTTCGCAGAATCTAAATTTGGGAACACCAATGTGTTTACTTTTTTTCCCGCCAATTTTGAGAATGGAAAATTATTGTGACATAGCTCTTGACTTAATGCAAAATCAGTTTGAATTTCACCGTCAACTACCAACTCTGGATTTCTTTCGTGCAATATTTTGACAGCTTCCCTTACTTTTTGGGCATTGGGATGGCTAGAAGAACCGAAGTTTGCATAGGACAACATCGCCATTACAGGATTAAAACCAAATGTGCTGGCGACATTTGCTGTCATTTGGGCGATTTCTGCCAAGGCCTCTGCACTAGGATCTACATTTATGGAAGTATCCGCTAAAAATAGTGGCCCTCTATCGGTTATCATTATGTTTACTGTGGAGGCATTTTTGACTCCTTTCGCACGTCCCAAAACTTCAAATACAGGCTTTAATACCAATGGATATGCTCTGGAATAGCCAGAAATCATTCCATCTGCATCACCTTCCAAAAGCATCATGGCGCCAAAATAATTACGCTTGCCCATATTGACATTTGCGCTGTATTTGGTTTCTCCTTTTCTTTTTCTGGATTCCCACAACTTCATCGCATATCTAGTCCGCATTTCCTTTGATTCGTCCGAGCGTGGATCTATAATAGGCACTTCGGCATCAAATTCCAATTCCTTTTTTAACTTCTCAATAGTTTCCCTATATCCTAGCAAAATTGGTATGGCTATACCTTCATCATGGACTATTTGTGCTGCTTTCATTACATCGAGCAATTCTGCTTCTGCAAAAACAATGCGTTTGGGGTTAACCCGCGCCCGGTTGTGCAAAAGGCGAACTACTTTGTTATCATTTCCAGATCTTTGGTATAGTTCTTCTTCATACTTTTTCCAATCCCGTATCGGTTCTTTTGCAACCCCACTTTCTATAGCGGCCTTCGCCACAGCAGGTGGAATTTTGGTTATCAGTCTTGGATCAAAAGGTTTTGGAATGATATATTCTTTACTAAAAAACAACCTTGTAGTATCGTAAGCGATATTTACTTGTTCTGGAACAGGTTCTCTCGTTAAATCCGCTAAAGCCCTAACCGCAGCCATCTTCATCTCTTCATTGATTTTAGTCGCCCTAACATCCAATGCTCCCCTGAAAATAAATGGAAATCCAAGAACATTGTTCACTTGATTGGGATGATCTGAACGACCTGTTGCCATAATGATATCGTCCCTTGTTTTACAAGCCAAATTGTATTCTATCTCTGGATCAGGATTTGCCATTGCAAAAACGATAGGGTTTTTAGCCATGGATTTAAGCATTTGGGGTGTTAGAATATTGGCAATGGATAATCCAATAAAGACATCTGAATCTTTCATAGCTTCCTCCAAAGTATCTATTTTTCTATCCGAGGCAAACTCCTTTTTTTCTTTGGAAAGATTTTCACGATCACTTCGGATGACACCTTTGCTATCCAACATTACAATATTTTCAGGCTTTGCACCGAATGCAATATAAAGCCTGGTGCAAGAAACAGCAGCTGCACCGGCGCCACTGACCACAATTTTTATCTCTTCAATTTTTTTATGGGTAAGTTCCACCGCATTCAGTAAAGCGGCAGCAGAAATAATAGCCGTACCATGCTGGTCATCGTGCATGACCGGAATGTCCAACTCCTCTTTTAGACGTCTTTCAATTTCAAAAGCTTCAGGAGCTTTAATGTCTTCAAGATTAATTCCTCCAAAAGTTGGGGCTATAATCTTTACGGTTTCAATGAATTTATCAACATCCGTAGTATCCAATTCAACATCCATTCCGTCGATATCCGCAAAAATCTTAAACAGCAAGCTTTTCCCTTCCATTACAGGCTTTGAAGCCTCTGGGCCAATATTTCCCAATCCTAAAACGGCCGTTCCGTTAGAAATTACTGCAACAATATTTCCTTTGGCCGTATACTTGTAAACATCATCCTTGTTCTTTTCAATTTCCAAACAGGGCGCGGCAACCCCTGGAGAATAGGCAAGCGCTAGATCGCGCTGGGTAGCGTAAGGCTTTGTTGGAACTATTTTTATTTTACCTGGCTGAGGCTTCGCGTGGTATAATAAAGCTTCTTGACGTTGTTTTTCTTTGCTCATCTTTCTTTTTTGAGGCTATAAATGTATAGGTTATTCTTTTTAATTGGGCGTACATCAAAATAAAATAAAAAAGACGCCAAAACATAGTGGCGTCTTTTCATATTCTTTTAATGTTCAATTACCAAAAATACCCAACTATAATTGTTGTCACCACTAATAATATAATGGCTAAATAGCGATAGTTTTTATACCATGGCAAATCTTTGAGCTCTTCCGTCTCTTCTGCGAACATTTCTTTCTTATAGGTATATTCCGCAACCTTTTGCGCATCTGGCTCGCCAGTTGCCAAGCTGACCACTATATGTGTAAGTAAGCTTATCACAAACAAAAGATTGGCTTTAGCAAGAAAGTGAAATTCATTTAGATAAGGTGAAATATCGTAGCTGGCGGACAATATCATGAAAATGGCTACTGCTCCACCAATCAAGAGACTTGTAAATGCTCCCGTAGCATTTGCCCTTTTCCAAAACAATCCTAAAATAAAGGCTGAAACTACTGGCGGGCTTGTAAAGGCTATTACCAATTGAAGATAACCCCAAAGCGAATCGCTCACCCTTTCTATGAACGGAACCCAAAGTGATGCAAGAACCACCAAGATCAAGGTGGCAATCTGTCCCGCTCTTACCAATTGTTTACTGGTCATTTCTGGACGAAGTTGTTTTACAAAATCCATAGTGATCAATGTTGAAGCCGAATTGAACGTTGCTGAAACTGATGACATCATAGCTGCCAATAGTCCCGCAACTACAAGACCCAAAATACCGGTGGGCAAAAGCTGAAACAATAGTACAGGATAGGTTAGATTAGGACAATCTGAAAGATTCTCGCACATACCTCCAGTAGCTAGTGGATAGTTAAGGTTTGAAATATCTAAAGTATTAAACAATAGAAGTGCCAATACCCCGGGCACTACCATGATAAAAATTACAGGAAGTTTTAACAAACCTGCAAATAATGCACCCCAACGACCGTGATTTAAATCTTTGGCTCCCAATACACGTTGCACCATAAACTGGTTATTTGCCCAAAAATAGAATCCTAGCAACGGTACGCCAGTCAACAGACCCCACCAGGGCATAAATTCATCGTTATTGGAACGAACCAAACTGAACACTTCTCCTGAGTTGGATGGTATAAATTTTCCCTCGGCAGCTCTATCTCCAAAATTAACATCTCCAGATGCCAATGCCGCATCCAATTTGGACATCATACCGCTCCATCCGCCACCTAACTCTTCAAAAGCAAAATAGGTGAGCAAACAGGAACCAATAATCAATAAAACCGCCTGGATAACTTCGGTTTGTATAACAGAGTTAAGTCCACCCGGAATTGTATATGCTGCGGCCGCAACAGCCAAACCTATGATGATGTAGGTGGAATCCACATCTGGGAACAAAAGTTTTAAAACAATACTACCAACGTAAAGTCCCGCAGCCGTGTCCACGAGTACATTTCCAACAATCGTTATCAAAGAAAAGTAATATCTCGATCTTTTGTCATAGCGTTTCTGCATGAATTCCGGCATGGTATATACTCCAGATTTCAAATAAAACGGCAAGAAAAATATGGAGAAGAAAATAAGAATGACAACCGCATACCATTCGTAATTGTATACATTGACATTGGTCTGAAAACCATCCGAAGCCAAACCAACCAGTGTAGAACTTGAAATATTAGCTGAAAAAAGTGCAATCCCAACAATAGGCCATGTCATGGTCCTACCTCCTAAAAAATAGTCTTCCGAACTGCTTCTTTTTGATTTTGATATACCGTAGATTATAATTCCTACGAGATATACCAGAATCACAATGATATCCAAGGTCTGTAATCCACTCATGGTCTTTCTCGATTTAGTTAGTTTGTCTTCCGTTTGTGCACATTATGATTTTTAGACGTAACCCAATTTCTTTCGATTATGGTAAATTTACTGGCCTATTTTTAAGAAAATCATAGTTTGCTTACAAGGCAATATAGTCTTTTTAATTTTTTCTTAAAAAAAACTTAACATCTAATATCATCATGGGGTAACCTCAATCGTTGTAGTAGGTTTACTAACTTTTTAAAAATTTTAGGTTTCGTTGCAAACCTGAAAACTTGGTTCGCTTTACAGGGGATTTTTTGAAGATTTTTTTGAAAACATCTTCCGTGATTTCCTCCCAATCTTTTTTGGTCATGGAAAGTAATTCGGGATTTGGATTGAAAAGTGGTTCGCTGTGCGCTTTTGAGAAACGGTTCCAAGGACAGACGTCTTGGCAAACATCACAACCGAACATCCAGTCATCAAATTTACCGTGAAATTCTGTTGGAATCTCGTTTTTTAATTCGATGGTAAAATAAGAAATACATTTGCTCCCATCCACTACATATGGTTCCACAATGGCATCTGTGGGGCAAGCATCAATACAAGCAGTACAGGTTCCGCAATGGTCCATTACCGGACTATCGTATTCCAAATCCAGGTCTATGATCAATTCGGCAATAAAATAAAACGACCCCACTTGTTGAGTCAATAAATTGCTATGCTTTCCAATCCATCCCAATCCACTTTTGGCAGCCCATGCTTTATCAAGTACCGGTGCGGAATCCACAAATGCCCTACCATGTACCTCACCGATTTCTTCCTGTATAAAATGCAGTAATGATTTCAATTTATCCTTTATCACAAAGTGATAGTCTGTACCGTAAGCATATTTTGAAATCTTGTATGCATCCTTATTTTGATGTCCGGATGGGTAGTAATTCAGCAATAATGAGATAACAGATTTAGAACCTTCCACCAATTTGGTCGGGTCCAAGCGTTTGTCGAAATGGTTTTCCATATACTGCATTTCGCCATGCATATTTTGGTTGAGCCATTTTTCCAATCGAGGGGCTTCATCTTCCAGAAATTCAGCCTTGGAAATTCCACAAGATAAAAAACCGAGGCGTTTGGCTTCATTTTTTATTAGTGTGGTATTAGACTGTTTACCCATAATTATCGTAGAACAAAATTCAATTTAACCTCTTTTGGTTTTAGAGAAATCATAGGATTGATTTCTACTCGGGGCATTTTGGTGCTAATATGATATTTTTTAATAATCTCGACCATGACCATGACCATTTCATAATTAGCAAAGGCATTACCCACGCACATACGTGGCCCAGCTCCAAAAGGATAGTAATAATTTGAAGCTTCTTTCATGTCTACATTCATAAAACGGTCCGGGATATACTCGGTTGGATTTTCCCAGAAATCTTTATGCCGATGCAATTCAAAAATGGAAAGCAATACCAATGTACCTTTCTTCATATGTAAGCCATCAATCTCGTTATCCTCGATAGCAACTCGGTCTATAAAATAAGCTGGCGGATATAAACGCATCGCTTCTTTTATGCAAGATGTAGTTAAAGATAGTTTGCTCAAATCTTCCCATGTGTAGTCATCCTTTTCCAGACTACTGATTTCCTCAAAGAGCTTTATTTGTAATTCTTCATCCTTGCTTATAAAGTAAAGTGTAAATGCCAAGGCGTTTGCAGTTGTCTCATGCCCTGCAGTAAATAGGATCAAAACTTCATCTATAAGCTGTCTTCGGGGCATTTTTGTACCATCTTCATAAGTTGCATTCAACAACATGTCCAGTAAGTCGTGTTCTTCTTTTCCGCTGGATAAACGCTCTTCTATGAGGTCATTAAGAATGTTCCTTCCTGTTTCTGCCATATTCAGATGTTTCCCAATTTCTCCTGAAGCTTTATACCACCATTTAAAATAGGGCTGTCGCATCTCGCGAATCAACATTTTCTGGTTTTCTTCGGTGATATGCTGAAGTCGGGACATGGGTTCCCGAATATCATTACTGCTAAAGAGTGATTTTGCCACTACTTGAAATGCCAAATCGCCCATCAGTGCAAATACGTCTTGTTCCGCATTGGGGACAATACGCTCCAATTCAGCAACAATGGTATTACGCATTATAGAAAAGAGGCCTTTCAATTTTTTTACATGAAATGCAGGCTGAATCATTCTTCTGTGCGCACGCCAATGCTCTCCTTCCGATGTTAGCAATCCATAGCCTATATATTTTGCTAAATCCTTAGTCTGTAATTTAGATTTGGAATAATAGCGATGCTTTTTTTGAAGCACTTGCTTGACCAAATCTGCATCTCTAGAGAACAACACCTTTCCTTCGCCTAAAATAGAAATCCGAAAAGTGTCCCCAAGCTTTTCAAAATTTTCATAATGAAAGGGCAAAGGATTTTTTAGAATACGTTTGCTGTTGAGCAATACTTTTAATGCAGAAACGTGGGGTAGCTTTTTCATTAAAACAAGCCTCCTTGCGTTGCTCCTTTTATTCGCCCAAGATGTTTATAAGCGAGCTCGGTAACTTCACGGCCTCTGGGGGTACGCATAATAAATCCTTGCTGAATCAAGAAAGGTTCATATACTTCTTCAATGGTTTCCGCACTTTCTGATACTGCAGTGGCCAATGTAGTGATTCCAACCGGACCTCCTTTAAATTTATCGATGATAGTACTCAGTATCTTATTGTCCATTTCGTCAAGACCGTGGGCGTCAACATTCAAGGCTTTCAAACTAAATTTTGAAATATCCATATCTATGCTTCCATTTCCTTTTATCTGGGCAAAGTCCCTAACCCTTCGTAATAAGGCATTGCATATACGGGGCGTTCCCCTGCTCCTGCCCGCTATTTCTATAGCGGCTTCGTTGGTGATGGGAACTTTTAATATTTCAGCACTACGTTCTACGATGGTGGACAGCAACTCGGTATTATAGTATTGTAGTCTACTTTGAATACCGAATCTTGCGCGCATTGGTGCTGTCAATAATCCTGAACGTGTAGTTGCTCCCACAAGTGTAAATGGACTTAGATTAATTTGAACCGTTCTTGCATTTGGTCCGGTTTCAATCATAATATCGATTTTGTAATCTTCCATTGCTGAATACAAATATTCTTCTACGATAGGACTTAATCGATGAATTTCATCAATGAACAATACATCCCGTTCTTCCAAATTGGTCAAAAGGCCGGCCAAATCCCCAGGCTTATCCAAAACAGGGCCTGATGTAATTTTTATCCCTACACCGAGTTCGTTGGCCAAAATATGTGCGAGTGTGGTTTTCCCTAATCCCGGAGGCCCATGAAACAATGTGTGGTCCAAAGCTTCGCCACGAAGGTTTGCAGCTTGCACAAAAATTTTCAAGTTCTCCAATACTTGTTCTTGACCTGTAAAATCATCAAAAGTAATGGGTCTTAATGCTCTTTCGATATCGAGCTCTTCTTGCGAAAAATGTTCAGGATTTGGATCTAAGTTTTCATTCATGTCCTAACAAATATAATCGAAAACGGAGTCTACCTAAAACCATTTTGTTTAAACCTAAATGAGATTTGATTTTGTCCAGTAGTGATGTTTTAGGAACTTTTCACTTCGTTGACTGAACTTTTCCAAATAATTCTATTTAATTACAATTTGTAGTATCTTAAAATTTACTTGATATTTCTTCTTGTCAAATCTCTAGCTGAATGATTTACAGTTAAAATATCCACTCGGTCTTTACTAACAACCTTGTAAATAATCCTATAATTTCCCTCGATTAATTGTCTTATATCATCTCTTTCAAATTCTGGCACCAAACTTCCCAGATATATTTGTCTTTTTAAAATTTCCACTCTACTTTTGATTCGGATAACTTGAAGTTTGGCGTAATATTTTGAGTCTTTTTTGATATAGTCCGCAATGTCCTTTAAATCTGAAATAGCTTGTGGAGTCCAGTTTACTTGAACCATTTTTCAATTTCCTTGTCTAATTGTGCATGTTCCGTTACATCGTTTTCCAAGGATTGTTTTTCGCCACGTTCTATCTTTTCTATTAATATCAACCGTTCCACTAATTCGTCAAGAGAAAACTCATCTGGAAAAAACTCAATATGTTCCTTTAGCTTTTGTTTTGTGAGCATTTTGATTTGTTTTAATAAAGTTAGAAAAAATATTGAAGATTAGGATTTTAAAAATTAAAGGCAACAACCCCCTTCTTTGCCTTTTTTAGGAAAGTAAGCCTTAAATTAGATACTTTAAATAAAATTGCTTCAACTGTAACGCTTTATGGTAACTACTGGTTATTCAATCGGGATTTTACAATACATTCCATTTTTTTATATTATTTGGTCGGACGACTTACTTTCAGCTTCTGAAATATCTGTGGTAACCAAGACCATTGAAGAAGATACTTCACTTGAACAACATGAAAAAGAGCAACTTTTACTCTGGTTGAATAGAGATACTCCACCTGCCAATGAAGAAATAAAAAATTGGCAGCATGTGATTTCCAATTCCGATATAAAACTTATAGAAAGTGATACCTATCCCTTGACCGCTTTAAGCCAAAGGTTAGCGAGTCTACATTGTGGTCATTGTGATTTTAATGACCATTTAAAGCGCATAGAAATAAATTTAGGAATACAGCCTAACCATTATAACCATTTGTTCGATGTTGAGGTGGTACACAAAAAGACCTCGAACCGATATTCAGCAGCTATCCTGGATGGCATTCTTAAAGAACCTCATACAGCAATTGTTGACGACTTTCGCAACTTTCTACATCAACCCATGTTTGATTGGAGCGTACAGCGGGACAAAGAAGCGTTTCGTTCAAGGACATTGGAGCAAGTAAAAGTTTTGGGTGAAAACGGGTATGGTGCAATGGCTTATGAAGAAGAATATGGCGGCACGGAGAACATGCCAGGCTATGCTGCTATTTTTGAACATTTAATGTTCATTGATGGGAGTTTGGCAGTAAAATTTGGAGTACAATTTGGCCTTTTCGGTGGCAGTATTCAAAAATTAGGAACAAAAAGGCATCATGATTTCTATCTCGCCGATACGGGTGAAACAAAACTATTGGGTTGTTTTGCCATGACAGAGACCGGACATGGTTCCAATGTGCGAGGAATCAAAACCACTGCTACTTATGATAGTGCAACGGATACCATCGTGATTCATACACCTGGAAAAAACGACAACAAAGAATATATAGGCAATGCCTTGCATGCTAAAATGGCCTCTGTTTTTGCACAATTGATCGTGAATGGAAAAAATGAAGGAGTGCATGCTATTTTAGTACCGTTACGTGATGAACACCATAAAACACTAGAAGGAATAACCATTGAAGACAATGGTTATAAGTTAGGATTGAACGGTGTAGATAATGGTAAAATCTGGTTCAATCAGGTAAGAGTACCCCGTAAAAATCTATTGGATAAATATGGGGAAATCAAAGATGATGGCTTGTATTTTTCAGCAATAAAAAATCCAAACAAACGATTCTTCACTATGCTCGGCACATTGGTGGGTGGTCGTATCTGTGTGGCCAAAGGCGCTTTGGGCGGAGCTAAAATGGCATTGACGATTGCCGTGAAGCATGCTCTAAACCGAAGACAATTCAATGATAGCGTAAAGATTCAGGAAGATTTGATCATGGATTATCCAACGCACCAACTTCGATTGACCCCGGCTATCGCTAGTGTCTATGTATACCATGTTACCCTTGAAGAGTTGATTAAGCGCTATAGTGATACTTCCCAACTGGATAAAAGGGAAATAGAAACCCAGGTCGCGGGCTTGAAATCGGTGATTACTTGGTTTGCCAGTGATACGATTCAAGAATGCAGGGAGGCTTGTGGTGGAAAGGGATACTTACTAGAAAATAGAATCGCTGATTTAAAAGGCGACGTTGACATTTTTACCACTTTTGAAGGTGATAACAACGTTCTTTTACAATTGGCCGCGAAAGGGGTTCTTTCAGACTTTAAAGCTGAATTCAATAGTGCAGGTTTTACCTCAGTACTTAAATTATTACGAAGCCAACTTGCGGATAAGTTGAGTACCATCAACCCAGCATACTCCAACAAAGTAGATAAGGAACATCTGTATAATCCGAAATTTCATAAGCATGCGTTTAGTTACAGAACCAGAAGGCTCACGTATACTTTAGCCATGCGAATTCGGAATTATATTAAGAAGGGGATTCCATCGTACCAAGCTTTTTTAAAAGTACAGACACATTTGTTAGTATTGGGAAAAGCGTACAGTGTGGAATTGGCTTATGAAATATTCAACGAGTTTTGTACTACTGTTTCCGATAAAGAGTATAGAAGCCTATTGGAAAAATTGGGAACTTTGTATGCGTTGCACGAAATACGCTCAAACGCAGAATGGTATTTGGAACAGGGATATATTGGTGGAACAAAGTCTAAAGCGATACGGCAACGTGTGGAACGTTTATCAACGGAACTCAGGCCGCACATCGAAGTAGTTGTGGACGGATTTGGGATTCCAAAACACTGCTTGACAGCTCCTATCGCTAAACAGTAGTTCGGATTTTTGGATAATTAGATTTTTGGGCTCTTGGAGTGTCAGACTGTATTGGTTTTCCTAATTAAAAATCAATAACTCACTCTACTTTTTTAATTAGCTGAGTGGTATCCATAAATTCCGTTATGGTAATTTTTGGATTTCCAAAGAGATAAATCCTCGAACTACCTTTTGCCGATAGCTCTAAATCCCGATAGGCATACAATCTTGCATTTGCTGAATTTTCCAGACCTGCTTTTATTGATGCAGCCTCCATTTTTTCACCTTTAAATTTTGTGTTGGACGTAAGATTGACTTCCATACGTTCGGCAGTACCTTCCAGAGTGAAGGAAGCATTTCCTTCCAAATCAACATTACTTGTTTCGTTTACTGCATACATATAAGCTTCGGCCCTTTTGTTTATACTGATGTTCAACGAATCCACATCCACGTTAAAATCACCCCTACTATTATCTTCCAAATTGATATCCATTATAGCTGCACTTGCCTTTAAGTTTAACTTGGCATCTGCAAAGGCATCTACAAACAATTCGTCACTGTTTATAACATCGTTTGTATTAATGCTGCCTTCTTTTAAGGTAATTCCCTTTAGCTCGGTATAATTCACCGTAATGTCCAGTTGTTTTTTTGCGGTAATATCATAAAAAGAGCTTACAATCAGGGTACTGTCCTTTACTTCAAATTTTAAAACATCTATTAGATTATCATCTGCGACTATTTCGTAACCAGGTCCAAAAGACTTTTTCAATACAATGTTTAAGTTGTCATTGAGCTGAATTGCATTAAAGGATGGAAGTTCTTCGTTGACTTCAGTTACAATTCGGCTTCCTTTTATTTTTGGTTTACGTTGTGCCAATACAGTAAGGTGGCACATTACTAAGAGTAGTAGGATACAATTTCTCACGATGTTTCTTTAAAAGATGATTAAAGATATTACAAATAGCGCTAATAATAGTTTAGGTAAAATACAATGGAACAAAAAAGCCCATCCTTTTCGGATGGGCTTTCAGTATTTTATTGAAACAAGTACTAATGATTAAGCTCTTCCTCATTCTCCTGCAATGGCGTGTTCTGTGGAACAAAATCCTGTCCCGGAAGAATGTATTCTCCGTTTTCATACGTTTTGCTGTAATCATAGGCCCATCTATATACGTGTGGTATTTTACCAGGCCAGTTCCCATGTATGTGCTTTTGTGGTGTTGTCCATTCCAAGGTGTTCGATTTCCATGGATTTACTTCTCCTCTTTTTCCATAGAATATGCTTCTTATAAAATTATAGACAAAAACCAATTGTGCAGCTCCAGCAATGATAGCAAAAACCGTCATCAAGATTTGTACGTTGGTTAGTTCATCAAACATTGGGAAAGCTGTGTTTTGGTAGTAACGTCTAGGCACTCCGGCCATACCCACAAAGTGCATGGGGAAGAAAACCCCATAGGCACATATTGCAGTTATCCAAAAGTGTACATACCCTAAGTTTTTATTCATCATTCTACCCTGGAACATTTTTGGGAACCAATGATATACCCCGGCAAACAGTCCATATAATGCCGAAATACCCATAACCAAATGGAAATGAGCTACCACAAAGTACGTATCGTGCACATTGATATCCAACGTACTATCCCCCAGAATAATACCGGTAAGACCACCCGTGATAAATGTTGACACCAATCCTATGGAAAACAACATGGCAGGGTTCAATTGTAGATTCCCTTTCCAGAGTGTGGTTATATAATTAAATGCTTTTACTGCTGATGGAATAGCAATTAATAATGTTGTAAATGTAAATACAGACCCCAAGAATGGATTCATTCCTGAAATGAACATGTGGTGTCCCCATACTATAGTTGATAAAAAGGCAATTGCCAAAATGGAAGCGACCATGGCCCGATAACCAAAAATTGGTTTTCTTGCGTTAGTGGACATTACTTCGGATGTAATTCCGAGTGCTGGCAATAATACGATATAAACTTCTGGGTGACCCAAGAACCAAAATAAATGCTCATATAATACGGGAGAACCACCTTGGTAATGCAGTACTTCCCCTTGAATAAAAATATCAGAAAGGAAGAAAGATGTTCCAAAACTTCTATCCATTATAAGTAAAAGTGCAGCAGACAACAATACTGGAAAAGAAATTACACCGATGATAGCAGTAACAAAAAACGCCCAAATCGTTAAAGGTAGACGAGTCATTGCCATTCCTTTTGTTCTTAGGTTGATTACTGTTACGATGTAATTTAACGAGCCCAAAAGTGATGATGCAATAAATATTGCCATGGACACCAACCACAGTGTCATACCAGCTCCTGAACCTGGCTGTGCCATAGGAAGGGCACTCAATGGAGGATAAATCGTCCATCCAGCTGCTGCAGGTCCTGCTTCGACAAACAATGATACGATCATTATAAATGAAGAAACAAAGAACATCCAGTAGGATAACATGTTCAAAAATCCGGATGCCATATCCCTTGCTCCAATTTGCAAAGGAATCAAAAGGTTACTAAATGTTCCGCTCAAACCAGCTGTTAAAACGAAGAAGACCATTATGGTTCCGTGAATGGTAACCAACGCCAAATAAATATCAGCATCCATTACACCATCAGGGGCCCATTTTCCCAGTACTGCTTCAAAAATTGGGAAAGATTCTCCTGGCCATGCCAATTGCATCCTAAACAATAAGGACATCGCTATCCCTATGAATCCCATAATAAGACCTGTGATAAGATATTGCTTGGCAATCATCTTATGGTCTTGACTAAAGATATACTTGGTTACAAATGTTTCTTTGTGATGATGTCCATGATCGTCATGAGAATGGTCATCTACGTGTGCTGGTGCATGTGCTGTTACAGACATAACCTTGATTTTTAATATTTATATTTCTTTTTTATAGCCTATTTATTCTATCGGATTATCCTCAACAGCTACTTCTGTCTCGGTTTCCAATGCTTCATCGACAGCAACAGCATCAACAGTTTTAGATTGCTCCTCCTCGGTATCGCCAGACATCACCATCTGTTTGAACGTTGCCTGTTCTGCAATCCATTTATTGTATTCTTCTTCTGTCTCTACGATAATTTTCATCTGCATATTGTAATGCGACTTTCCACAAATCTTATTACAAAGCAAAACATAATCAAATTCCCATGGGTCCGAATTTGGTTCACCCGCTGCAGCTTTTTTTGCTCTTATTTTATTGGTTCGCTTTACTTTATCCACAACATCTGGATTCAAACGAATCTCTTCAGTAGTAATTGTAGGTGTAAATGAAAACTGAGTGATCATTCCCGGCACGCAGTTCATCTGTGCCCTAAAGTGAGGCATGTAAGCGGAGTGCAGTACATCTTGCGAACGCATCATAAAATTAACTTTACGCCCTACTGGCAAATGCAGTTCTTTAACAATAATATCATCCGCGGCATTTGGGTCGGATTCATCTAAACCAAGAACGTTTGCACGGTCTATATCGATCAAGCGAACACTTGCATCACCAAGAACATTATCCTCTCCTGCGTAACGCGCGGTCCAATTAAATTGTTGCGCATACAATTCTACAATAAGAGGATCGTCCTCGTCATTGACATCCATGATATTTGTCCATGTGTAGAGACCCCAAAGAATCAATCCTGCAAGAACAATTACTGGGATTATAGTCCAGATAAACTCTAATCTATCATTATCAGCAAAGAACAATGCTTTTTTTCCTTTTTCACCACGGTATTTGTATCCAAAATAATGCAACAATGCCTGGGTAATGGTCTGAACAAAAAAGATAATGGCGAAAGAGACCCACATCAATTGATCATACTCTCCTCCATGTTCAGAGGCAGCTTCGGGCAAAAGCACCTTTGTATATTTTGCAAAACTAAAAATAGTTATACCATATATGAAAATAAGGAATGCGAACAGAAGGTATCCGTTGTATTTGTTATCAGAATCTGTGGCAACCTCAGAGGAGCTTTCTGTTTTTAACTGGGACAATTCGAAAATCTTGGTCATTTGCCAGATCGCTATCGCTACCAGTACTAAAACAGTCAATGTTAATAATGCAGTCATTGTATATCTTTCTAAGACTTAATCGTATTAATAATGAAATTGTCTACTTTCTTCAATAAATGGGTTACGCTTTGGTTGTAATGGTGCTTTTGTAAGGGCATTGAATACCCAGTACACGAACAATCCCCCAAAGAACAGTATTCCTCCAATCTCTGGTAATCCAATATACCACTGATCACCCACAGTGGCTGGCATAATCATATTGAAAACATCTAGATAATGCCCTAGAAGCACTACAATACCCGCCATTATTACGAACCAGTTTACCCTTTTGTAATCACTGTTCATAAGCACCAACAATGGGAAAATAAAATTCATGGCAAGCATTCCAAAGAAAGGTAATTTGTAATCTTCTATCCTTGTAACAAAATATGTTACCTCTTCAGGAATATTGGCATACCAAATCAACATAAATTGTGCAAACCAAAGATAAGTCCAGAAAATGCTGATACCAAACATAAATTTGGCCAAATCATGCACATGGCTATCGTTTACATCCTCCAAATATCCTCTTGACTTCAAATAGATAGTAATCATAGCGATTACCGTTATTCCCGAAACGAACATGCTCGCAAATACATACCAGCCAAACAGTGTGCTGAACCAGTGAGGATCAACACTCATAATCCAATCCCAGGACATCATGGATTCCGTAATAAGATAGAATACCAAAAATGCGGCAGACCATCTAAAGTTTTTGATAAAGTTTGAATTATCATCTGATTCATCTTGCGCCAATGATAACTTTCTGGAATATTGTCTATAGAAGATCCATCCGCCTAAAAAGATAGCCGCTCTTATTAAAAAGAAGGTAGGATTTAGGTATCCCGCTTTTCCTTGAAGGAGTTTGTCATGGGCTACAACATCAGCATCCATCCAAACGAACATATGGTTCATATGTAGTACACAAAGCACCAAAATAACGAACACTATAATTCCCCCAGGCACCAAATATGCCGTAATTCCTTCCATAACCCGAAACAGTAATGGCGACCATCCCGCCTGTGCGGCGCGTTGTATTGCATAAAATGCCAATACTCCCAGTGATATCATAAAAAAGAAAAAAGCAGCTACATAAAGTGCAGACCAAGGTCTATTTTGTAACTGATGCAATACATGTTCGTCATGTGAGGCATCGTGCCCTCCTCCATGTGCCGAAGCTTCCCCATGTGCAGCTTTCTCGGCATGCCCATTGGTCATATCTCCGTGTGCAGCTTCTTCTCCATGGCCATCGCCATGTGCAGAGGCAACCATAGCTTTAGCTTCTTCCACAGTGCTGGGAGCAGTTAAAAAACCTGTTGCTAAACAAATCAATCCAACTGCCATTGCAATGAAAGATCCTATTCTAAGTTTATTTGAAAACGTGTACATAGTATACTCTTATCCAATTATTTTGTTAGGTCTTCCTTTAATTTCATAACGTATTCGGCCACTTGCCAAAGTTCTTTCTCATTATCCATCTGTGATGCATAAGACCCCATTGAGTTCAACCCATAATACATGGTATGATAGGTACTGCCCACGGTAATATTACGTGCTGCATCGTCATAACTAGGAACTCCCAATATTTTTTCTCGTTTTACCAAAGTACCTTGACCCTTACCGTTTGCACCATGACATATAGCACAGTATATATCGTAAAGTTCTTTACCTGTAGCCAAATTAGCTTCACTCTGAAGCGAATCTAAAGGACTTGGTTGCAATCTGGCCAATTCTTTTCCTTCAGGAGTGTTTTCAAAATCATAAGGCATGTACCCTCTTGAAATTGTATTTTCTACAGGAAGCATAGCTTCAGTTCCACTGGGGAACAATCCGTTATCTACTTTTTCATACGTTTCATAACCCACAGACTCATACATGTTTGGCATGTATTGATAGTTTGGGCTGTTCTTATCTGCGCATGCTGCAACGGACAGAACCAAAACCAAAACGACAACTATTTTACCTAAATGCTTCATATTTTTATGACTCCTTTTCTGTAACATTTATCTCTACTGCTCCCGTATCCCACAACAATTCTTTCAATTCCTTCTCATTGCCATGAACACCTATTTCCATTAAAAAATGGTCGTCAGTTGTTCTTACATCAGGGTTTTCAGCTTTTTTGAAGGGCCACATCCTACTTCTTAAATAAAATGTGATAACCATTAAATGCGCTGCAAAAAATACCGTCAATTCAAACATAATAGGTACAAAAGCGGGCATGTTTTCCAAATAACTGAAACTTGGTTTTCCACCTATATCTTGCGGCCAGTCTTCAATCATGATGTAATTCATCATAACTATGGCAACCGTAAGGCCCAAACAGCCATACATGAAAGAAGTTATCGCTATCCTGGTATCTGCCAATCCCATCGCTTTATCCAATCCGTGAACGGGAAAAGGTGTATACACTTCTTCGATATGATGGTGCTCTGCCCTTACTTTTTTAACGGCATGCATCAATATATCATCGTCTGTGTAAAGTGCCTGTATTACTTTTGATGCCATTATTACTTTTTATCGTTTAATACTTTAGCTTGTCCGGCCCAATCGTCTCTTTGCGCACGACCGGGGAATTTTCCAGTTATTGAATCCAATAAATCATATTCCTTACTGGTCATTCGACTAACCTGTGCAAATGTGTAAATTCCTATTTCATTCAAGACACGTTCCATTTCTGGTCCAACACCTTTTATCTTTTTCAGATCATCCGGTGTTTCTTTGGTTGCATCAAATGTTCCAATAGTACTCAGTAATTCATTTACACCCACCTTATCGTCAACAGCTGGAACAACTTCATCCATAAGAACGTCATCAGTAACCGATTCTTCAACTACTTTTCCCCGTTTGGGTATTTCATATAAAGGTTTTCCAGCCTCACGTAGTTTCTTATATTTTGACCCGGAAGCCTTTAAAATAGACTTTACTTCTGCCTGTGCTATTACAGGGAAAGTTCTAGAATACAATAAGAACAATACAAAGAAGAATCCTATAGTTCCTATAAAAATTCCAATATCCACGAATGTTGGTGAGAACATAGTCCAGGAAGAAGGCAAGTAATCTCTATGCAATGAGGTTACAATAATTACAAAACGTTCAAACCACATTCCAATGTTTACAACAATTGAGATGAAGAACGAGAACATAATACTGGTACGCAATTTTTTGGACCACATAAATTGTGGAGAGAACACGTTACATGTCATCATAGACCAATAGGCCCACCAATAAGGTCCTGTTGCCCTGTTCAAGAAAGCATACTGCTCATATTCGACACCAGAATACCAAGCAATGAACAATTCCGTAATATAGGCACAGCCTACGATGGAACCTGTAATCATGATTACAATATTCATTAACTCTATATGTTGTACCGTAATATAGGCTTCAAGACTACAAACCTTTCGCATAATGATAAGCAGTGTGTTTACCATAGCAAACCCAGAGAAGATAGCTCCTGCAACAAAATATGGAGGGAAAATGGTCGTGTGCCATCCCGGAATCACTGAAGTAGCAAAGTCAAAAGATACAATAGTGTGAACCGAAAGTACAAGAGGCGTAGCTAGACCAGCCAAAACCAAAGAAACCTCTTCAAAACGTTGCCAATCTTTAGCCCTACCTGTCCAACCAAAACTTAACAGGCTATATATTTTTTTCTGAAACGGCTTTACCGCCCTGTCCCGGATCATGGCAAAATCAGGTAGAAGACCTGTCCACCAGAATACCAAAGAAACCGATAAATATGTTGAGATTGCAAATACGTCCCAAAGCAACGGAGAATTAAAGTTCACCCATAGCGAACCAAACTGGTTAGGTATTGGAAGTACCCAATAGGCCAACCAAGGACGACCCATGTGAATAATTGGGAAAAGCCCAGCTTGTATCACTGAAAATATGGTCATCGCCTCTGCAGAACGGTTGATAGCCATTCTCCACTTCTGCCTGAACAAAAGCAATACAGCAGAAATCAATGTTCCTGCGTGACCGATACCTACCCACCAAACAAAGTTTGTAATATCCCAAGCCCAGTTAACCGTCTTATTAAGACCCCAAACTCCGATACCCGTGGAAACGGTATAAATGATACATCCTAGACCCCAGAGAAATGCAACTAATGCAATGGTAAATACAATCCACCAATGCTTATTGGCCTTCCCCTCTACAGGAGCAGCGATATCCACGGTAACGTCATGGTATCCTTTATCTCCAATAACTAAGGGCTTTCGAATAGGTGCTTCGTAATGCGACGCCATAATTTATCTTCTAGTTACTTCTTATTATATTGATTAAGCCTCGTTGGTATTTCTCACTTTAACGTGATAGAACACATTAGGTTTTGTACCTACATGCTCCAATAAGTGGTACATTCTATCATCCTCCTTCAATTCAGCCACCTTACTTTCCTTATCGTTGACGTCCCCAAAAACCATGGCTCCACTACCACAGGCTGCAGAACAAGCTGTCTGGAATTCTCCATCCTTGATAACTCGTCCATCACGTTTGGCATCTAAAATGGTTTTCTGTGTCATTTGGATACACATAGAACATTTTTCCATAACCCCTCTAGAACGAACATTGACATCTGGATTGATGACCATCTTACCAAGATCGTTGTTCATATTGTAATCGAACTCATCGTTATCGTGATATAGGAACCAGTTGAACCTACGCACTTTGTATGGACAGTTGTTTGCACAATACCTTGTACCTACACAACGGTTATAAGCCATATGGTTTTGTCCCTGTCGACTATGCGCTGTTGCTGCAACTGGGCATACTGTTTCGCATGGAGCGTGATTACAGTGCTGGCACATTACAGGCTGAAAAGCCACCTCTGGGTTTGCCGAAGCATCCTCCATTTCGCCAAATCCTCCCAAGGAACCGTTATCTCCAAAAAGACCATCAAGTCCTTCTTTCTTCTCATTATCTCCTTCAAAAGTATCTTCAGAAGAGTAATACCTATCAATTCGCAACCAGTGCATATCCCTTGATTTACGAACCTCTTCTTTTCCAACAACAGGAACATTGTTTTCTGCGTGACAAGCGATAACACATGCACCACAACCGGTACATGCATTCAAATCAATGGATAAATTGAAATGATGCCCTATGGAACGATCGAACTCATCCCATAAATCAACATCTGGTGATGTAACCGGGGTTTCCTGATGGTTCAAGGAAACCTGAGGCATGTGATTCCACTCGTGGCGGTCTTTTGTATTGAAGATTTCAAGGGTAGTCTCTTTTATGATATCACCCCTACCCATCAATGTTTTATGCAATTGAACGCAGGCAAACTCATGACTTCCTGATGATTTCTCAACAGAAACGGATTGAACATTGGAGAAATTGCTATATAAAGTGTACGCATTGACACCGGTAGCCATTTCCGACTTCATTCCAGCTTCTTTTCCGTATCCAAAAGATAAACCTATTGTATTTTTTGCTTGACCTGGCTGAATGATTACCGGAACATTGTCCAAAACCACACCATCAACCGTTAGTTTGGCATAACTCCCATTCAATCCCCCATCAGCTACATTATAATTCTCCATCTGCATTGCTTCTGCATCCGCTTTGGAAATAGTAAGGTAATTGTCCCAAGAAACACGTGTGATTGGGTCTGGGAATTCCTGCAACCACGGATTGTTCGCTTGCTTACCATCACCCATACCCACTTTAGGATACAGCATCAACTCCATTCCGCCGCTTGTGCTATTGATCAGGGAACGTATTGCCGAGGCAATCGGTACGATACTTTCCTGAACTTCTTCGGTTTCTTCGCTCGTATCTTCTGTCAACGTTTGCTCATCAGATTCCAATGCAATCATTGGAGCTGTAAAGACACCATCCTGTAAAGCTTGGTTCCACTTTGCCTCTCCTAAAACGAAAGTGCCCCAAGTTTCTTTAATATACTCGTAATATGTTTTTTCGGAGCCCATCCAAGTCAACAAAGCAGTTTGAAACTGTCGTGTATCGAAAAGCTCCTTGATGGTAGGCTGCATTAAACTGTAATGTCTTTTTTTGAACTGCGCATCTCCCCAAGATTCCAGATAGTGCGAAGCTGCGGCCACATATTTTGAAGACTGTGCTGTTTCATCATTATTAAAAGAAAAGCTAACAGAAAGATCAACCTTTTCAAGACCTGAAACAAATTCAGAAGCATTTGGCAATGTGTATGCCGGATTGACTCCATCCATCAACAAAGCACCAACACGGCCCGAATTCATATCAGAAATCAGCTTTTTCACTTTCGCAACATCACCTTGACGAACGTATTTTGGTTCTTCTGGGTCAAAAGCATCACTGGACAATAATTTATTTATGGCCAGCACAACAGTTTGTGCATTTATATCGTTAAGACCGGTAACAACAACAGCTTTATTTCCCGCTTTCTTGATTTGAGCTGCAACTTTTTCCACAGCTTCATCCACATCCGAAGTACCCCCACCAACATTGGAACCATTTAGCTTTCCGTATAATTTGGCCAATGCTATTTTTTGTTGCGTAGGCGTCATAGGATATCGCTTATCGGCATTAGCACCTGTCAACGACATGTTGGACTCTAATTGGATATGTCTGGACATTTTTCCATTTTTAGGAATTCGCGCCTTGGCATACCCCCCATCGTATCCCCCACCTTGCCAATCTCCCAAGAAATCAGCACCAAAAGATACTATTACATCCGCTTTTTCAAAATTGTAATCTGCAAGGGCACGTTCGCCATATGCCTTATTAAAAGCGTTTAACGCAGCATCTTCAGAAATAGCATCGTAAATTACATGGTTCACATTATCACCATAGGCAGCCTTGAAATCCGCAATCAATCTATCCGTAGAAGGGCTTGCATATGTTTGGGTCAATAAAACAATCTGCTTATTGGAATTCTTTAGGCTTCCCAATTTAGCCTTAACCGATGCATCCAACACTTTCCACTCAATCGGCTCACCACCTGCGGTAGGACCTTGAACCCTAGTACTATCATACAAAGACAAAACCGAAGCTTGCACCCTTGCATTAGCACCTCCATTTACATTAGCATCCGTATTGTTCTCTATTTTTATTGGCCTGCCCTCTCTGGTTTTAACCAAAATACTGGCAAAATCAAATCCATCCGCAATAGTAGTTGCATAATAATTAGCAACACCGGGCACAATCCTATCTGGCTGCACCACATAGGGAATGGATTTGTGTACGGGCCCTTCACAAGCTGCAACTGTAGCGGCCGCGGTACTAAATCCTACGTATTTAAGAAAATCCCTCCTGTTGGTAGTGGTAGCCGATAAATTTTCTTTATCACCCAAAAACTCATCAACAGGGATTTGCTCCGTAAATTCATTTTGTTTTAGCGCCTCAACAATGGAATCGTTCGGATTTAACTCCGCTTCGCTTTTCCAATATTTTTTGTTTGATGCCATACGATATATCTGAGATTATCTTCTTTTAATTCTTAATAGTGACATTTACCACATTCCAAACCGCCCATCATCGCAGCCGTTAGCTCCTGCACACCATATTTTTTGGAAAGTTCGTCATGAATGGCTTCGTAATATTCGTTACCCTCAACCTTTACGTTGGTTTCACGGTGACAATTGATACACCACCCCATAGTCAATGGAGAATACTGGTACATGATTTCCATCTCTTCCACCGGTCCATGACAGGTCTGACATTCAATTCCCGCAACAGAAACGTGCTGCGAGTGGTTGAAATATGCAAAATCTGGAAGATTATGTATCCTAACCCATTCCACAGGCTGGGATTCCCCTGTGTACTTTTGATTCTCCTCGTCCCATCCTACAGCCTTATATAACTTCTTTATTTCCCCTGTGTAGAATTCGTTGGTATAACCATTCGCCAAATCCTCTGCACTTGGTCCTTCTGGATTTCCTTTGTACTCGTATATGGATTTATGACAGTTCATACAGACATTTAAGGATGGTATTCCAGAATGCTTGGAAACCCTTGCAGAAGAATGACAGTACTTACATTCGATTTTATTGTCACCCGCATGTATTTTATGTGAGTAATGAATTGGCTGAATAGGCGCATATCCTTGATCGACCCCAATCTGCATCATCCAACCGTAGGCAAAGTAAGCACTACCCAATAACAGAAAAATAACACTCACCAAAACCAAAAATTGATTTTGGGCAAATGCTTTCCAAATAGGAGTATGTTTTTCAGCTTTTTCCTTTTCCAAAACGACACCATTGGCCTCGGCTATTCTTCGAAGTGTATTGTTCACCAAAAACAACATGATTACCAAAAGACCAAATACCAGTGTCAGTGCGCCAAGAATAATTTCATTCGATATACCTCCAGAAGCAGCGGCATCCGCATCAGTTGGAACAGCAGATGTTGCAGCGGCAGCGGCAGGTGGAGGGGCGGCAGTGTATGCCAGGATATCATCAATATCGGCGTTCGATAGTGTCGGAAAAGCCGTCATAGCAGCTTGATTGTATTCCGCATAAATTTTGTTAGCATAAGCATCCCCCGATTTGATCATTGCGGAGCTATTCTTTATCCAAGAATAAAGCCATTCCTTATCCAATCCCTCTTCCTCGGCCAATCGCGTTTCCACATTCGCCAATGCAGGACCAGTCATTTTACGGTTCAATGCGTGGCAAGCAGCACAATTCTGATTGAACAACTGTTTACCCTTAGCAGCATCACCACCTGCAGCAGCAGCTTCTTCAGCAACGACTTCGGTAGCAGCAGCTTCTTCTTGCGCATAAAATGAAGTGGAAAAAACTAGGAGGGAGAAACCTAAAACTTTAGAAAATAGATGGCGGTATAAAACCTTTTTCATACTAACGAAATTTCTATCGGAATCTTTGGCACGATTGTTACTGTACTGATAATTATCATAGTAGCTCGCACGCACTAAAAATTGGACACAAATGTACGACATGGACTCATTTTTTGAAATGTTAAGGGATCGATAATATCTAATTTATACGAATTCTAAATAAGATGCTACGACCTCGTTTAAATCATAAAAAATTACATTTGTATCAACATTAAAAGAAAAAACACACCCACATCATGAAATCCCTTGTATTTATTATACTTACCGCTGGTTTAACAGCATCACTATCAGCTCAGGAGGGTAGCATTACTATTGAACAAGACCCTCGTATCGATGAATTGGTGAAACGATATAGTGAAGTGAATTCCAAGACAGATTTTTACCAAATTCAAGTCGGTTTTGGCAGCTATCAGAAAGCTCAAAATCTCAAAGCAAAAGTTGATATTGATTTTCCAACGTGGTATTCGAAAATCGAATTCGAATCTCCTACCTACCGAGTTAGATTAGGTAAATTCAAAACAAAATTAGAGGCCGAACGAAAATATTTGGAGGTACGAAAAAAGTACCCAGATGCCATGTTGTTAAAGCCTGAAAATGATTCCAGATAAAAGACAATAAAAAATCCCGCCTTAGCGGGATTTTTTTTAGTTAAAGCCGGTTTTTATCCTAAAGCTTTTTCTTAACGGCAACTTCCTGGAATGCCTCCACGATATCACCTTCTTTTATATCATTATAATTCTTGATCTGCAATCCGCAATCATATCCTTTGGACACTTCCTTTACATCGTCCTTAAAGCGTTTTAAAGAAGCTAACTCACCCGTGTAGACTACAACCCCTTCACGAATAAGCCTGATTCTGGAATTCCTGAATATCTTGCCACTGGTCACCATACAACCGGCAATAGTTCCGATTTTAGAAATCTTGAAGGTTTCCCTAATCTCCGCGTTACCAGTAATTTCTTCTTTCATTTCAGGTGACAACATACCTTCCATAGCATCCTTCAGGTCGTTGATAGCATCGTAAATGATAGAATACATTCTGATATCTATTTCCTCTTTATCAGCCACCATACGAGCATTGCCCATTGGCCTAACATTAAATCCGATGATTATCGCATCCGAAGCACTGGCCAGAAGCACATCCGATTCCGTGATGGCCCCAACTCCTTTGTGAATAATATTTACCTGAATTTCATCGGTAGATAATTTCTGGAATGAATCTGTCAGTGCTTCTACAGAACCGTCCACATCACCTTTAAGGATAATATTAAGTTCTTGGAAATCGCCCAAGGCAATCCTTCTTCCAATTTCATCCAAAGTAATGTGTCGCTGCGTACGAACGGATTGTTCGCGCTGCAACTGTGAACGCTTGGTCGCAATTTGCTTCGCTTCCCGCTCATCTTCCAGTACACTAAATTTATCTCCTGCCTGTGGCGCACCATCCAAACCTAAAATTGAAATTGGTGTGGCGGGTCCTGCCTTTTTGATGTTGTTACCACGTTCATCCTGCATGGCCTTTACTTTACCACTACAAGTTCCCGCAAGTACATAATCCCCTATTTCAAGTGTTCCTGTCTGGACCAAAATAGTGGATACATATCCTCTACCTTTATCCAAGAAAGCCTCAACTACAGTTCCTGAAGCCAATCGGTCAGGATTTGCCGTTAATTCCAATAATTCAGCTTCAAGCAGTACTTTTTCCAAAAGTTCGTTCACACCTTGGCCCGTTTTTGCGGAAATATCATGGGATTGTATTTTACCTCCCCAGTCTTCTACCAGCAAATTCATACCTGCCAAACCTTCTTTGATTTTATCTGGATTGGCCGTAGGCCTATCAATCTTATTTATAGCAAATACGATCGGAACATTTGCCGCTTGCGCATGACTTATGGCTTCTTTGGTCTGAGGCATAATGTCATCATCAGCAGCCACAACAATAATGGCGATGTCCGTTACTTGGGCACCACGTGCACGCATCGCCGTAAAGGCCTCGTGACCCGGTGTATCCAAGAATGTTATTCTTTGACCATCTTTTAAAGACACTCCATATGCGCCAATATGTTGGGTAATTCCACCACTTTCACCGGCAATAACATTTTCTTCTCTCACATAATCCAACAACGATGTTTTACCATGATCTACGTGACCCATTACCGTAACAATAGGCGCTCTCGGTTTTAAATCTTCTGGCGCATCAACCTCTTCCTCTATAGCCTCTTCGATATCTGCAGTAACGAACTCTACTTCATATCCAAATTCCTCGGCTACTATAGAAAGTGTTTCTGCATCTAATCGTTGGTTCATGGTCACCATGATCCCCAAGGACATACAGGCAGATATAATTTGTGTAGACGACACATTCATCATAGTGGCCACTTCGTTTACGGTAACAAACTCCGTAACCTTAAGCACTTTGCTCTCCAATTCCTGAAGCTCGAGATCTTTCTCCGTCTGCTGACGATGCTGATCTCTTTTCTCCCTACGGTATTTTGCACCTTTACCTTTACTGGATTTACCCTGAAGTTTTTCCAAGGTTTCCCGTACTTGTTTTTGTACTTCTTCTTCTGTTGGCTCTACTTTTGGAGCAGATGTACGTTGATTACCCCTTCTGCCCGGACCACTATTATTTCCTCCCCTATTGTTCGGGCGGTTTCCGCCTCCACTCTGGGATGGATTTTTACTAATGATACGCTTACGGCGTTTTCTCCTATCCGCACTGCTGTCCGAAGATGAAGCAGCAGGCTTTTTCACCTCTTCCTTCTTTTTCTTGGGCTTGTTAAATTGGGAAAGATCTATTTTGTCCCCAGTGATTTTTGGACCACTAAGTTTTTTATACTGTGTTTGTATTGCTTCGGGCTCTTTGGGCTCATCATCCTCTTTCTCTGGCTCCACAGCTTTCTGTGGCTCAACGGCCTTTTTAGGCTCTTCTTTTACCTCTGCTTCTACTTTTTTTACCTGAGCAACTGGTTTTTCCTCTTCTTTTTGTGCAACAACCGGTGTTTCTTCAACCTTTTCCTCTTCTTTTTGAACAGCTGCCGGTGCTTCCTCAACTGCTTTAGGCTCTTCTTCGGCTTTTGGCGGCTCTGGTTTTTTATCCAAATCTATTTTGCCTACCGTTTTAGGCCCGGATAATTCTACCTTCGCCTTAATGACCTGCTGAGCATTTCTTTTCTCCCTGGCAAGTCTTCGTTCTTCCTGTTCTTGTTCAATTTGAACTCTCAGCGCTTCTTTTTCTTTACGCTTTTCTTCACCAACTTCTTTTGAAGCTACTTTTTTGCTCTTATCTGTTTGGAACTCATCCAACAGCACTTGATACACCTCATCCGTAATCTTTGTTGTAGGCCTTGCCTCAACCTCGTGCCCTACGGAAGAAAGGTGGTCCACAGCCCTATCCAGGGAAATATTCAATTCCCTGAGAACTTTATTAAGCCTTATTGTTGGGTTTCCTGCCATAAATTATATTTCCTTGCCCTAAAAATTCGCTGCTAATATATAGTTTAATCTTCAAATTCCTCCTTAAGGATACGTACTACATTCTGAACGGTCTCGTCTTCCAAATCCGTACGCTTTATCAAATCATTGACATCTTGTTCCAGAACACTTCTTGCAGTGTCCAGACCAATCTTCTTAAACTCGTCAATGACCCATGCTTCTATTTCATCTGAGAACTCCGTTAATTCCACATCTTCCTCAACACCTTCACGGAACACATCTATCTCATATCCAGTTAATTGTCCTGCCAATCGGATATTGTGCCCTCCTCTACCTATCGCCTTCGAAACTTCCTCTGGCTTTAAGTATACCTGCGCTGTTTTCTTCTCGTCATTAAGTTTAACGGATGACACTCTTGCAGGACTCAATGCACGTGTTACCATTAATTGGGAATTGTTGGTCCAATTGATAACATCAATATTTTCATTGCCCAATTCCCGAACGATACCATGAATACGAGAACCTTTCATACCCACACAGGCACCAACGGGGTCAATTCTATCATCGTAAGAATCCACGGCCACCTTGGCTTTTTCACCAGGTATTCTCACCGCTTTCTTTATTGTGATCAATCCATCAAAAACTTCTGGTATTTCTTGGAAAAATAATTGTTCCAAGAAAATAGGCGAAGTTCTGGACATGATGATTGCAGGTTTGTTTCCCTTCAGATCAACACTTTCGATTACTCCCCTTACATTATCCCCTTTCCTAAAAAAGTCTGAAGGAATCTGTTTTTCCTTTGGAAGTATGATTTCATTTCCTTCATCATCCAACAAAATAATCGCTTTATGGCGAATATGATGTACTTCGGCAGTATAAATCTCCCCTTCAAGGTCTTTAAACTGCTTGTAAATGGTCGTATTGTCATGCTCATGAATCTTGGAAATCAAGTTTTGACGCAACGCCAAAATGGCCCTTCTTCCTAGATCCATTAATTTTACCTCTTCAGAAACATCTTCTCCAACTTCAAAGTCTGGTTCAATCTTCCTAGCTTCGGATAGTGAAATTTCCTCATTGGGCTCTTCTACCTCGCCGTCCTCTACCACTATACGGTTTCTCCAAATCTCCAAATCTCCTTTGTCCGGGTTGATAATGATGTCAAAATTCTCATCAGAACCAAACTTTTTCTTAAGTGCATTTCGGAACACATCTTCCAAAATTGCCATAAGCGTTACCCTATCTATAAACTTATCGTCCTTGAATTCCGAAAAGGATTCGATGAGCGCTAGGTTTTCCATTTTTGAACTACAATTAAAATTTTAATATAACTTTTGCTTCATGGATATCAGAAAACGCAATTTCACGCTTTTTCTGTACCGTAACTTTCCCTTTACCAACGGGCTTGGGCTCTCTTGCCTTCCACTCCAGGGTAATTTTATCTTCTGTTGCTTGAGTCAGATTTCCTTCCAGCTCTTCGCCCGCCACTCTTACCATCAGTTTTCTACCAATATTCTTCTTATACTGACGTGGGAGCTCTAACGGTGAGGTAGCCCCGGCAGAGGTGACTTCCAATGAAAAATCTTCCTCTTCACGATCTAAATTATGTTCAATGGCCCTACTGACATCCATACAATCCTGAAGGTCAACTCCCTCATCCCCATCTAACACGACCCGAATTGTATTGCTGTTTTCAACCGAAAAATCAATCAAAAATAAAGATGGCTTTTCTTCCAATGCTTTATCCAACAATGATTTTACTTTTTCCTTAAACATAAACTTAAACAATAAAAGAGGGGACTCGAAGTCCCCTCATGAATACCATTTTATTCGTTCAGTGGTGCAAATATACGATATTTTTATGTTTTGGAAAACTGTATCCAAATAAAACATGCGCATCCTCATGACAGATAGATCAGTGTTACGATAACATGCTTTATAGGCATATTCCAATTGAAACCGTTTGTTGCACGATTTGCACTTGTACCGCTGTTTACTATTTTGAAAGCCACTTTTTACCACAGGCCCGTTACATTTGGGACAGCTTATTGCATCCATATCCTAATTTGATACACAATACTATGAAAAAGCTTAATTTTAGGCCGTTCTTGACACGATGACCTGCATCAAGGCATCTATTAATGGCAAGAAACAATTAAAAAAAATTAGATAAAATACTATAAATCAAAAATATATATCATGGCTTTTGACCATGTCCTATTTTGATACATTACCCCATAATGGACAAGGAACTCTTGCAAAAGGTCAGGGACATCGAGAGCTTTACCGAGGAAGAGCGCACCAAGATATACGAGCTTATCGATATGGCCATTAGTTACCACAAGACCAAAAAGGCCTACTCATAAAAAAACCACAGTTTTACACTGTGGCCTTTTCTTTTTATGATTCTTAAAAGTCTTAAAGATTTATCCAATTTGATTTTAAAACCATCCCTTCGCCACCTTTATTTTTGTTTTTCACCAACCAGTTAAGCCTTATCTGTTCATCATCTTTTTTAACTTTCAGACGATTAGTGTTGATACATAGCTTTTTATTAAAAGTTACATTTGATTTCAACATGTCGATTGATCCGCCATCATCTTTTATCCTAAAAACAGACGAAACGGGTATAGTTTCTGTATCAAATGTCCTTACCTCTGAAAAAAACCTTTTATCACCTTTAGAGTTTTCAACTACAATCTGATCATCTTCGACTATATTCAATACTTCATTCAATGAATGTGTTTTCAATATTTCGCTATCTTGAAAATCGTCTTCGAATAGTTCAAATACGGTCCAATCAATTTCTGTATCACTCTCAACATTAATGAATGTCAAACTAATACAATCCGAATATTCTTTACAACCATCACATTCTGTCCTTTCTACTATTTCTACGGAGATATTGTTCTTTTTATCTCTACTGCAAGAAGTTATCAGTACAAAAAACAAAACAATGAAGTTCATTCTTAATATTGTCTTTGTCATTTTAAAGCCTTTTGCTGTTTGTTAACTTCATCCTTATATTTTTGGGTGGTCTTGGAAAAAGTTGGGGATTGCTTTTGTTTTTTATAAGCCCCTTCCTCCCTATATTTCGTGTATTCTTTACTATTATTAAAAACTTTGGTGTCACCTCTTTGAGATATATGTCCTTCCTCATGCTCTAAAGTACTTCTCAGGTTATAAACATTATTCAAAGACGTATGCTCAGATTTATTCCTATCAATTGAGATGTCTAACGTCTTCTCTTCGGTTGGCGTCTTGACCACTTTACCATCACTTATTTGAATACCACCTATACTGGTCGCAAAAGTTTCTGATTTATCATCTGCATCCGTTGAAACGGTAACCTCTCCAAAATCTGCATCGGGTGTGGCCTGTTTTATTTGAGAATCAACATAAAAGTTCAGTAGGCCATCGTCACCCACAAGTTTGCCGTCCTTGGTGATTTCCAATTGCTGATCCCCTTCGCTTAATTCGCTATCGAAAGTAAGGGCAACATTAACATCTCCATCATTTGTTCCATCATCGTATATTATTTCACCTTTCAGGTTGATTATTTGCAACAAAGGAGACATTCCATCAGGGTCAGTAAATATTATTGGATTGTTGAACGCATAATTATACGGTGAGTGCCTACGCATCTGCTCGGCCAATGGATCGATGTTCATCCATCTTCCCAAGGCAGGATCATAATTACGTGCACTTACATCATACCACTCAAGCCCTAATTCTTCTTGGTATTCTTTCCCACCAAACTTCCACCGTTGTGCGGTACTGTTGCCCAATGGTGACACCACATCATTGTACCCTTTATGTTCAAGTCCGAAGGGATAGTAGTTGTTCTCCTCCACGATTTCGGTGGTGCCGTTGTTGTCCATAAAGCTCAACCGCACGTTCCCCAAGTGGTCCTTGTAATTGTAGACATAGTCGTAGCTTCCCTGTCCGTCTGGGGTCACATAGCCCTCTAGGTGGTTAAAGAACTGTAACTGCCCGTTTTGGTACACGAAGTTGCCCGCATAGTCTGTCACAGAACTTCCCACGGTCTTGCGCAACTTGGTCCCCGTGGCATCGTAAATATACGAAATGGTACCGTTGTTGCCGTTCCCGTTTATCGAAATGCTCATGGGCAGGTTCAAATGGTTGTAGGTAATACTTGTTATCCCCTTGTTGGCATCGGAGGTCATGTTCCCGTTTACATCATAGGTATATTCGGTTCCACTACCGTTGGCATCCACAAAACCATAGGTGTCACTTGCATTGTTGTCCGCAACATTGGTGAGCTTGTTTCCGCTATCATAGGTGTACACCAAGTCGTCCATCGTGCCAAAGCCCGTGTTGTTCGCCAAGGAAGGGCTTGCGCTTGTCCATCCCAGGCGTTTCAATGTCTCTAGGTTCCCCATCTTGTCATAGGTGACATCGGCAAGGTTGTACCTCCCCGTGTTATCAATTGCACCCGTGATCCTATTGAGAGCATCGTAGGAATACCGGTAGTGCTTCAAGGAACTGTCATCTGTATTCGCCGTTCTCCATTTCGTTTCGGATATGTTTCCGTTAAACAATGGAGTGCCGCCATGGTCGACCGTATTGTAGTTGATGCCGAAAGCAAAAAGGTCATTGCCCAAGGATGCCGTATTGTTGATCTGTTTGAGCCACCCCCTTACGTTGTACTCATAGTTGACCGTTTGTAGTCCAGCAGTGGCACCATAATCCGCTCCAGGGATTCCGCCCACTTTTTTGGCAATCAATTGTCCCAGTTCGTCGTATTTGTTATATACTATGAGCTCTTCTGCTCCACTGCTACCTTCAATACGCAGGGTAACATCCCCACTAATGGTGGTGACAGGGCTAACGGCAATACTATTGGAAGCCACTTGGTCCGTGGTAATATTACCAGATAAGAGCAAGTCAACATCAATTTGGCCCATACCACCCCCATTATCTCTAGGGCAAGTATCGCCTAAGGTACCGTCTCCAATACACTGAGTCTGACTCAACAATCTGCCCACATGATCGTATTCAAAGTTGTCCACGGTCACAATAGGGGCGTTAGCACCCTTTGTATGGGTGGTGACCACCTTTTCGGGCCTGCCCACAAAGTCGAGCTTTGTCTCTATTTGTATGAAGGTCTGCAACAGTTCATTGATGTTCCCCTCTGCAATGACCCTGCCTTTCTCGTCGTAGGCCTTGGCCCACCTGATCCATTTGTCATCGTTACCGTCCAGCACCAATATGCCCCCACCAGTGGACAGCCCCTTTACGTTCTGTGCAACCGTTTGTCCCAATACCGTAGTGGGAAGTGAATAGCCAAAAAGCGGAAAATTGTAGTCATCGTAAAAGTTGAGGACGTGTATCTGCGGTACACCAGAACTATTGAAAATGGATGGATAGGTATTGTTCGTATACACATCTCCTACACGTTCTTCGTATTGTGCAGCGGCACTTTCCACATTGGCCTGTGCCTGGGTGCGTGTTACGTTAAGGTCCAGTATTCCCGCCAGTACCACCCTGCCAAAGGCATCGTACTTGGTGTAGGACCATTCGTTATTGGCCCGTTGCACCGTATCCTGTGTCATTACGGGTTGGTCCAAGGTATTATAGACGATATGTTCCCAGCCCTTGCCCGGCAGCTTTTTTTCCACCAGTCGGTTACGGTGGTCGTATTTGTACTGGTAGCAGAGTTCGTTGCGTTCCACAGTGGTCACCCCATTGGAAGTGTCCACCTTTGGTGGTATCACATAGGTAAGGTTTCCGTAGTCGTCGTAGACGTAGTAGGTGTCGTGCGGGATTTCCTTCTCATTGGACTGAACGGTACCATCATCATTTAGATCTATATCCGCATAGGTGCGTTTAAGTACTACCTGCCCCTGTTTGTTCTTAAATTCTTCAATGGTATGAAGCTTGCCGCTGACAGTGCTATGGTTTTCGTCACGAGTAATGGTCTTGTACAACTCGTTGGCGGTATAATAAGCGTTGAGATTAAGAACTGGATTGTCTCTTCCCATATCAAGGTTAACAAGGAAAAGACGTACCTCATCGGTGCTGTTTGCCAAATAACCAAACTCTATGGCATGGTCATCAGCATCTGGCACTACACTGCCCTGGGCATCTTTGGCCAGCGCCCAATCCTCACCTGGGGCGGCTTGTTTGAGTATCCTGTTCAGGGGGGAAGTTTCAAAATACTTTTCCGAATAGGGATTTACATCGATTCCCGATACACTGGGAAAGTCATCCCCGTAGGTATTCGGGTCGTCATAATAATCTCGAGTGGCACCTTTCATGTCTCCTGTCCTAAACTTGCCCATCTCGCCATTGGGCTCCACAAAGGGCAGCCATTCCCTGATCTGTCTTCCAAAATTATCATATTCTATATGGGTAACGATGTCCTTTTTTCCAAGGTTGGCCCCATCCACTGCAGATTGTGCAATGGCAACTTGTTGCATAGGTCTTCCCAGGCCATCGAAATAGACGATGCTCTGAATGACCGCTTCAGATTGTGTGAAAAAGTTAAAATTATTCTGGTCTATACCGTCTTCAGCCTGCATATCGGCTGCATTTTTCTGGTAAGTACGGGTATAAATATAGTTTTGGTCCGAAGGGTTATCGGGCAACGCATTATGGCATTCATTAGAACCATCATATTCGTTGGGACAGTTATCCAAAATAGGATTTGTGGTCCAATTACCTTGTCTGTTGTTACAATCAGGTTCACCTATACTATCTGGATTTCTAAACCCGTCCCCATCACTATCTGCATACCATGTTCTTGCCAAACAAGGTTGCGTAAAAGACTCGTTGATTCCGGGGAACACCCCATTTGGATCATTTCCGACTATTATGACCGACCGTTCGTTGGCCGTATCGTTCGAAAGGAATGTAACGTTTATGGTCGTTTGGTTAGGTTGGGTCACACTGACCCAATAGGGAAGATCTACAGGTTCATAATTTTCGTTCAATTCTTTGAAACTATAAGAAGTCTGACCACTACAGTTTGAATACACTAGAGTATAGGTAATGGTCTGTTGGCTACCATCCAAGGCATCGCCATTGTCAAAGCCCGTTACCGTGCAGCTTGGAGGGGGCGGCGGAGGGGGCGGGGGTGTACCATCTTGGGTCACTTTTACCCTGCCCGATAATCCATTGTTCCACAAAATATTGACCCAACCGCTACGTTCTTCATCAGTATTTTCAGGAACGTTTACTGTTAGGGTAGTTCCAACAATATTCGCACTGGTGACCCAGTCGGGAAAACTTCCCAAACTAAAGAAACCTCCGGAACAGTTATGGGTAATGGTCCTTGATGCAAAACCGCCATTTTCAGGAAAGTCTATTTGCGGTGCCGTGGCACCGTAACAAGATTGTGCATTTATATTGTTGATCGTTGTTAAAAAAATACCAAGAGCAACAATTAGTTGTGCAATATTTTTGTTTATATATTTTATCATCTTTCTTGGTGTTTATTAGTTGGTCTCTCCCTTAAAGTGATATTCATAGTCCGTTAGGATGTCGCCGTTGGCATCCCTTACCTCTTTGAGGCGGTTGAACGAATCGTATATGTAATAGGTAGTATAGCCCTTAGGGTCTGTGACGCTGGTAACCCCGATTAAAGGGTCATAGGTATAGGTGGTGACCATGGCGCCCTTCAAAACGGAATGTTTCCTGATGTTGTCCAAGGTAAGCCTTAGTGTACCTTCCTTGCCCAAATAATTCAGGGTTCGGTCATCATCTTTATCGGATTGTACTCTTGCGGTATCGATTAGGCTCTGTAGCTCAGGTGTAATATCTTCCGATTTTAGATTCTCTATCTTGGCTATGGGGTACTCTTGGTTGTAGCCCCATAGATATAAGACATGTAAGCCATCGGCTTGTGAGACTTCTAAAAGATTTCCCCTATCGTCATACTCATGATAAATGACACGATTTTCCAAAAGCTGCGAACTTTTGTTTGTTTGAATAGAACTTGAAACTATATTATTATACACCGTTTTGTAAAGGTTGCGCTGTATGGACAATACTTTTCCATTCTTTTTAGTGACACTTTGTATGGGTGTTGCCGTACGATGTTGGTTTGCCTTATTAAGAAGAAGTAACTGGTCACGTTCATCCGGAGTAAGCACTCCACCCTCATTAAGAGAGTTGATATCGCTGATATCATCAGGATAGTAGGTCTTGGTTTCCAAAATACCCAAGTCACCTATTGTTGTATTTGTCTTTACCAAATTCGTATGAAGAAGACCATTATCATAGAAAAAGTCTTTTACGGTAGTAATGCCATCATTTATAATGGTACTCTTTTTTAAACGCTTCCAAACAATGGGTTCCGTATAATGAGTCAAAAAATAGCGAATACTATAATAAGAGTATGGATTTTGGTCGCTGGGATAGTATCCCTCTCTACTTACATCCCAGCGAGCACCGGCCTTAAATCCTTCTACAGGGTTCTGTGCGTTTATCTCTTCATACTCGTTGATCGTTTTAGAAATGGGATCTGGGTTGCCATTTTCAAAGGTTTCTTGTAGGAGTAATTGTCCCCTGTCCCAACTACGGTCCACTAAAAAAGCAACTGGCCCAGAACCTTGGTAGGTTTCATCCTTGGTATCAGCATAGTGGTACCAGGTATATCCCTGATGGTTTTCTGGAGTGCCATTGTATTCTTTTACAGAGGTATAAAAAACCGTGGCCTGATTTTTTGACATGGTGGGTGAAGAGGCGACCCCAATAGAATATGTTACAATATTAGTACTTGGGACACAATTCCCTTCCTGAACTAAATCTGGCTGACCAGCAAAATGATATGCCCTACGATAGAAAAAGTCATTTGAAGCGATAAAACGATTACCATTATATACCCCTGATGACAATAAGGGATTGTCCCGTTGCACATATTCATAAGATTTGACCCATTGGATGGTATCGTCCCCATTCATACTGGAGATTTTTTTAATGCGCAATCCTCCTGCTATTTTTTCCACAACTGTATTTTGACCAGATTCGATGGTCCTACAGGTATTGCCCTCATATTCAAATAGGGTATAGCCCTTGGTTGGAAAAACAATTTTGTTCAATGTTCCATGTTCGGCAAACAATGGATTGGGATCCCTATCGGCACCGCCCAGATTAAATGTAAAACCTGCCTCTGTAGTTTGTACTCTGGGAGCAAGGGAACTATTGGATTTACCATTATAATAGCCCCAATAATCTTGGGAATTCGAAAAACGGGGAGGAACATGGTTGTGACTATAAGAAAACCGGTATGGGTTGCTGCCCACCCCATTCGAGGCAATTTCGGTCACAGTGTTCAATTTAAGTTTTACATTGTTGACACCGCTATCAGGCACACCAAAATAACCAAAACCCAATTGAAAGCTTTTTATGGGATGGTCTATACCATCTATAGTGGAGTACAGTTTGACTTCATCCAGCCTTAACTCATCATCAGCGGGATCATCTTCCCTATTACCCCTAGAGGATTGAAAAAGTATATATCCATTTTTAAAATTTACTTTACTTATTTTCTTGACATCAAAAAAAGTAGTGCTGAAAGGTTGTGTATGTGGTTGTGATGAAGGGATATCATAATTAGCAGGATTGCAAGGGTCGTTAAAATATCTGGAATGCCTATCAGAATAGCGCCAATCATTGACTTGCCCATTGCTAGAGACCAATTCATATTCAAATGTAATCTCATCATTGTTATTCGGGCCTGTTAGCTTTTTTAGGTGCCATACGTTAGTTGAGGATACATAATATTGATTATTTGGCCCGTTAATGGTATGTCCCGATTTTTCTGGGTAACCAAATTCCGCAGTAATCCCTTCTGGGGTGACTATTGAGAAACCCACAATCTCATTTCCGGTAAATAAGGGAGTTATGGCCAAATCTGCATGGGGGATTAAGGCAATGGTTGCATCTAAACGATTGCTGGAATGGTTAAATACAAATTTCCCTGAATAGCCCATAAAGTCATAACTGAAAATATCCGGTTCTGTATCTACGACTCCCAATAACATAAGCTCGGTTACACCAGCACTATCAGCAGGATTATAATTTCCATCATAAACTCGATTTATATACCCTTCATTGCTTTCATCTGCGCTGCCTCTTACCGTTCTGGTAATTGCACCCCCTGCCCTTAGTGTCCAACCCAGCCCGGTCCAACTTGCCCTTTGGTTCACCTGAACACCACTGGCATGGTAGCTTAATGATATCGGCACACTTATTGGCCCGGATTGTGCTGAGAAAAAGGGAATGGAAATGTTAGGAACCCCGGTATGCATACTTACCGGGTAATTCCCATATTTTTCGAACTCCCACATAGTAGGCGACGGTGGCAATTCATTGATTTGTGTCGGGTTCTCTGGAAAACCTTGTGACATAATGGATTTTGACCAGATTAAACAGCAAAAAATCAATAACAAAAGCTTACCACTTTTTTTTGTTAAATAGAATACTTTTTTTTCTGCTTTTTTATTTCTCATAGGAAGTACGCATTAGGTTATTTAAAGTGATAAATCCATAATTCTTTTTCTCTTGTTCAAGGATATAAAATATCAGTTTCTCAGTCTTCTCTAACAAAAATTTGTTCACCTTACCCAGCTCAACACTACCGACACTGACCTCCGCCACCATTATGGAAAGTGTATTGGACAAATACCAAGTCAGTACTTTGAGTACTCCTCTTAGCCTAGATACCAATATTATAAGCCTCACCCGTGTCCTATCTAAAGCGTCTACCTTCATCACTCGTTTTAGAGACTTCAGCATAAATGACAAACGAACCTTCTTATGGACTTCAACTATCAGAAATAATAGGTACTCCGTTAAAAACCTATCCAATTGTTTCATTCTTTTCTGGGCGATATTTCCAAGAATCTTCTTGTAATGGGATAATACACGACACCACAAAGTCATGTGTCATTTCATATAATATTGTTTTTATCTTAGCCACTGAAATTAAAAACCTTTATTTTATTACAAGAAAAATAATTAAAAGATTGTAAGTTTTTTACGATTAATATCATTTTAAATTCCACTTTTTTATGTTAAAGCAATAGATGTAAACAGGTAAGACCATGAAAAACAAACCATTGAACAAAAGTTTGCCCACACTCAACACTCCTACTAAAAATCAAAAATTAACAATTATTTAATGCTGCTTCACTGATTAAATTCCTACAAATTAGAATTTGAAAAAAAATAAATTCCAAGTTCCAAACCATTTCAGCTTTTATTTGAAACCACCTTTTTAAGAGCGGAAGGAATTGAGGAAAAACAACAACTTTATTGCTATTGAATTTTTAAGGTATTAAGAGAAGTAAAAGTATTTTTTTGGAAAAGGATGGTTTTCTAAGATTATCTGTTGCCCCACTTAGGACTCCCTTCGGCTCCGCTCAGGATAAACTTCTCGTCCTTCGCGATTGCTTGAAACAAAAAATCCCGATTCCATTTGGAGCCGAGATTTTGCGCACTATCTGTTGACCCACTAGGACTCGAACCTAGAACGACTGGACCAAAACCAGCTGTGTTGCCAATTACACCATGGGTCATTACCAATACTAATACCGAACTTGTTTCAGTAAGAGCGTGCAAATTTAAAACAAACTTTGGTTTCGACAAATATTTTAATAAGATTCCAGACTAATTTTTCAATATGCCTCTATGTTAAAGCTTTTCCAAAAATGAACTACCTTCTCTACTATATTCACTAAATTCGCCCCAACTTGGTAAACACCAATTTTATGTTTGCAAATGACTTCAAGAAATGGGACACCATATTAGGGTGGTTCTCTTTTGCCATAGCCTTTATTGTTTATGCATTGACCGTAGAACCTACGGGCAGTTTTTGGGATGCAGGTGAATACATCACCACTTCGGCAAAATTACAGGTAGGACACCCTCCTGGCGCCCCACTCTTGCAAATGATTGGGGCTTTCTTTTCCATATTCGCTTTTGGTGACACTACTAAAATAGCTTTGATGGTAAATGCAGTTTCCATTGTGTCAAGTGCTTTTGCCGTATTGTTTACTTTTTGGACCATTACCAATTTGACCCGTAAACTTATTTCCAATAAAAAATCCATCACCAATAGTAAGGCCATTGCCATTTTTGGAAGCGGTCTAGTTGGCGCCTTGGCCTTTACTTTTTCAGATAGCTTTTGGTTCAATGCCGTGGAAACAGAAGTATATGCCATGGCAAGTTTAATCATGGCACTGTTGTTATGGCTTGGCCTAAAATGGACGGACAATCTTGAAGAACCCAGAGGTGACAGATGGTTATTGCTTATCTGTTTCTTGGTCGGCCTAACCTTTGGGATTCAATTTATGGGATTCTTGGCCATACCATCAATAGGGCTTCTATATTATTTTAAAAAGTACAAAGAGACAACGGTCAAGAATTTTCTGGTGGCTAATATCATAGTCATAACCTTATTGATGCTGGTCTATAAGTTTTCTTTGACCTATGTACTTCAACTGTTTGGTTGGAGCGAAGTATTTTTCATCAACAATATTGGACTGCCGTTCAATTCTGGTTCCATAATTATGGGACTGCTGTTTATAGCTGCATTTTACTTTGGTCTTCGATACACAAGAAAAAACAATTTTCAGACGGCAAATACCATTGTTTTATGTTTAATGTTTCTCTTTTTGGGATTCTCTTCATGGCTTATGCTGCCCATTAGGGCAAATGCAAAGACCGTCGTAAACGAAAATGACCCATCTGATGCCCGTTCACTACTGGCATATTACAACAGGGAACAATATCCTGGGGTGGAAAGCCCTTTTTACGGGGCCTATTATTCAGACAGCTTTGCACCGGCTGGTGAGGACATTGATGATCGCCCTAAATATGAGAGAGATGAAAAACTGGGCAAATACGTTATCGTCAACAACTATAAAGATGCCATTCAAGGGCCTAACAAAGACCATGTCGGTTTTCTTCCAAGGCTATGGAGCGACCAGCACGCAGAGAATTATATGCGCCATTTTGGAGTGTTGGAGTTTCGAATAAAATCGGAATATATCTCTAACAATGAGCTAAGACAAGCGGTATCCCAATTTAAAAGTGCCTATTCCCAAGGTGAACTGGACACTGAGCAGTATATGCGATTTTTACGGGAGTTTAGTGAATACATAGACGTTGAACCGCCCACTTTGGGACAAAACCTTAAATATCTTTTCCAATTTCAATTTGGCTACATGTACATGCGCTATTTCATGTGGAATTTTGTCGGAAGGCAGAACGACATTCAGGGCAGGTATGACGAAAATGGAAATTGGTTGAGCGGTATCGGATTTGTCGACAGTCTTCGTCTGGGGAGTCAGAACAACCTTCCCAAAGATTGGAAAAACAACAAAGGAAGAAACACCTATTTCTTTTTGCCCTTGTTGTTGGGGATTATTGGCATCGTCTTTCAGGTTTCAAAAAACCCAAAACATTTTTGGGTGCTCTTTGTTTTTTTCATGTTCACCGGACTTGCCATACAATTTTACACAAACCCTTACATATTTCAACCCAGGGAACGTGACTATTCCCTCGTGGGCTCTTTTTATGTATTCTGCATATGGATAGGCATTGGGGTTTATGGCCTTTTTGATGAGTTCAAAAAATTGCTTTCAGCAAAAATAGCAGCTCCTGCCATAACCACATTATGTCTTTTGGCCGTGCCTTTTTTAATGGCCTTTCAGAATTGGGATGATCACGACAGATCAAATCGTTACACGGCCAATTCTACGGCAAAAGCTTATTTAGATTCGACCCAAGAAGATGCAGGAGCGATTTTGTTTACCATTGGAGACAATGATACCTTTCCCTTATGGTATGCCCAAGAAATTGAAGGCCATAGAACCGATGTCCGTATCGTGAATACAAGTCTTTTTGCCACGGATTGGTATATAGACCAAATGAAGCGCAAAGCATACGAGAGCGACCCTATCCCTTCCCAGCTCACACATGATAAGTATCGATATGGTTCCAGGGATGCTGTATATTACCAAGGTGTTACCGAAAATCGTTGGAACGTTAAGGACTTTGTAAATTGGATTGGAAGCGACAAACCCCAAACAAAATTCAAGTACCTATTGGAAAAACAGGGAGCTGACCTAAGCGCTTACTCCGATAGCAATTTGGATATTGTATATTACCCAACAAATAAGTTAAGAATCCCTGTCAACAAGGAGAATGTTTTAAAAAGTGGACTGGTCAAAGAAAAGGATTCCGCTTTGATTGTGGACTATATCGATATTGATCTTCCATCAGTATTGCCAAAAAACCGAATCTTGATGCTCGATTTGATTGCAAACAACGATTGGAAAAGACCTATCTATTTTTCTGGTGGCAGCTTTGATAGTGCCGAATATATTTGGATGAAGGATTATCTTCAGCTGGATGGATTGGTATACAAATTGGTTCCCATAAAAACCAAAAATCGAAACTCTTTTGAAATGGGACGCATCGATAGCGACCTAATGTACGATATCGTCAAAAAATGGGATTGGGGAAATTCTGGCGGCGATATTTACCATGACACCCAAACACGTTCTCAAGGATTATCGTTTAGGAGCAATCTAGCAAGATTAATGGAAACCTTGATTGCTGAGAACAAAATTGAAAAGGCAAAGGACATCATCGATATAGCAATGACCAATATACCGGTTGAGCATTTTTATTTTTATGCTTTCGTTGAACCTTTCGTAGATGGTTATTACAAAGTAGGTGAAACGGAAAAGGCAAGAGCTCTTTTCGAAAAATTGAAGTTGATATACCAAGACCGTTTGCAGTATTATTCAGGGATACCTTTGGATGAGCAGTATGAGAAAATTGATGATATTTTATCCGATATGCAGGCTTATCGTAGGAACATAGACATTCTTATTGAAAATCAGGATAGGGAACTCGCAGAATCAGAAACCATAATCTTCAATGAGTATATTGATAAGTTTTCTCAATTTATCGGTGAAGAAGAAGAGGAAATTTTTGAAGAACCCATATTAGACCCAGATTTGCAGGACTCCGTTCCATTGGACAGTACCCAACTTATGGATACAGTTTCCAAGGTGGATCAATAATTCAACAGCATTTCTTTCTAAAAAACTTTTGTTAAAAGTCGAAAGCTTTTACTGAAAAATCGACTATGGTTTAAATTTAAAAATAATCATAGCGATGACACTTACAGAAGAGCTTACAAAAAAACGCGAAAACTCATCAAAGGCAATCCCCCAAGATAAGTATGCCATAATGCAACAGAGCACAAAGGCCCTTTTAGATGCCAATATTTCAGAAAAAGCCACAACAACAGGTGATGTTCTACCAGATTTTGAACTTCCAGATGAACATGAAAATCAAGTCCATTTAAACGAACTACTGCAAAACGAATACCTTATACTTTCCTTTTACCGTGGAGGTTGGTGTCCCTATTGTAATATGGAACTTAGAGCCTTGCAACAATTCTCGGAAGAGTTTAAGAAATTAGGTGCGGATTTGGTAGCCATTTCGCCGGAGACCCCAGATAATTCATTGACAACTTCTGAGAAAAATGAACTGCAATTCAAGGTACTTAGTGACATCAACAATACATATGCAAAAAAGTTAAACCTAACCTTTCAGATGCCAGAAAACCTAAAGGAAGTTTATCATTCCTTTGGACTTCACGTAGACAAGTATAATGGCAACACCGATTATGAACTTCCGATGCCGGCTACCTATGTTATTGATAAGAGCAAAGCCGTTGTCTATCATTTTGTTTCGGAGAACTACACAAAACGGTTGGACCCAAAGAATATTTTGGATTTCTTGAAGAAGAAATAATAAAAAGGAAAATAAATACCGTCTATAATTTTAGGCGGTATTTTTAAATATACTCGTTAAGAATGCCAATCAACGTGTTGGCATCTTGTTCCCCACTTTGCCTCCATACCATTTCGCCTTTTTTGTAAATCATCAAAGTAGGCAATCCCTTTATGCGTAGGGCCTGTGAAAGCTCTTTGTTTTTATCAACGTCGATTTTAATCACTTTCCCTTTGTCACCAAGTGCAGCTGCAACGTCTCGAAGGACGGGGTGCATAGAAGTAGATTGATCGTTCCATTCCGCATAAAAGTCCAGTAATACAGGTACTTTTAAATCTATAAGTTCACCAAATTTAGACATATTGAGTTCTTCGGTTTACCAATCAAAAGTAAGAAAATTTGTTAAAATTTTGCTTTAAGCACGATTGTACGAAGAAGGATTGGGCGTTAAATTCACGTTAAACCTTTCTTTTTAAGGGTAATTACGGAAATCTCGGGCCAAATACCAACACGACCTGGATACCCAATAAAGCCAAAACCACGGTTAACATTGATAAACTGCCCAAGTTCCTCATAAATGCCAGCCCAATATTTGTAGCGCCATTTTACAGGACTCCATTTTATCCAACCTGGAATCTCCACACCAAATTGCATTCCATGTGTGTGTCCACTTAACGTTAAGTGATAATGATACTCATCATTTATGACAACATCTTCCCAATGTGAAGGATCATGGCTCATTAAAATTTTAAAATCATCTTTGGAAATTCCCTTTTTGGCTTTTTCCAAGTCCCCGGCCTTTTTAAATCCGCCCCTGCCCCAGTTCTCAACACCGAGCAAGGCAATTTTTGCCCCATCCTTTTCTAGGTACCTATGCGAATCCAGCAGTAGGTCAAAACCCATTTCTTTTTGAAGGTTTTTTAAATCTTGTAGATTCTTCGCTTTTTCAGTTTCGGAATCCCAAGCAACATAATCGCCATAGTCATGATTTCCCAAAACAGAGTACACTCCGTCTTTGGCATCCAGTGTAGAAAACAACTCTGCCCATGGTCGCATCTCTTCGGCTTTATTGTTGACCATGTCCCCAGTGAACAGAATAACATCACTTTGCTGTTTATTGATCAAATCGATTCCGTAAGCCACTTTTTCTCGATTGTCAAAACTACCACTATGAACATCTGAAATCTGAGTGATTTGATACCCATCAAAGGCCGTGGGAAGGTCATCGAACTCAAGTTGATAGTTTAGTACTTTGTAGTTGTACTTACCTTTATACATTCCCATGAGTAGCGCACCAAATGGTAAAGCGGCAACACCGAGAGCGATCAAACTTAAAAACCTCCTTCTGGATGGAATGCTAAATTCCTTTCGAGTACCGAACACTTTTTGGTACATTCCTACAAAAAGCCTAAAAATATCTTCACCGAACAAAAAGATAATCGTAATAATCTGAAAAGAAAGCATAGCCAAAAGAAAACCAAAGGCGTAGCTTTTTGGTTTACTTAAGACCCGACCACCGTCCGTTCCTGCAAATTGATACAGAAAATTAGCAATGACCAATATATATAGTGTTATAAATAGATAGTGTACCCATGGATATCGAGAAGCAGTTTTAACAGCCTGGAAAGAGTAAAAGCCAAGAACCAAATAGATACCAATAAAAATAATCCAACGAAGCATAGTAGTTTTTTTACGAATTTATTTGTTTCAACTAAGAATCTGGTAATTTCTAACTATTAAGAATTCTTTTTTTTAACGTGAATACGGAGATTTCGGGCCAAATGCCTAATCTACCGGGAAATCCTGTATATCCAAATCCTCTGTTCACATTCAAATATTGATTCTTTTCCTTGTATAGCCCTGCCCAGTATTTGAACCCATGCCGTATAGGTGTCCATTGGAATTCTCCCGGAACCTCTATACCAAACTGCATACCATGCGTGTGCCCGCAGAGGGTAAGCGGAACATGCTTTTCATGGTCAATGACTTCGAATTGCCAGTGCGAAGGGTCATGAGTCATCAATATATTGAAACTATTTTCATCTAATCCTGAAAAAGCCTTACTTAAATCACCATTTTTCATCAAACTGTCATATCCCCAATACTCTACACCAATCAAACAAAGCTTTTGATTATTTCTTGTCAGCAACCTATTCTCATTGCAAAGCAAATCAAAACCCATTTCTTTTTGATGTTGCTTCAGTAGTTCAAAATCAGCTTCTTTTTCTTTTTGGGAAGGCCAATAAACATAATCCCCATAGTCATGGTTTCCAAGAATGGAATACTTACCATCTTTTGCCGTTAACGATGAAAATAATGTCTTCCATTCATCTATTTCGTTTGCACGTCTATCCACAAAATCCCCTGTAAACAATATAACATCCGCTTGCTGCTGATTTATGAGTTTAACGGCATCTCCAACTTCATCGTGATTATCCAATCCTCCACAGTGAAAATCGGATATATGGACAATTTTATAACCATCGAAAGCCTCGGGCAAATCTTGAAAATCGAGGACATATTCAAATACCCTAAAATTGTACCTGCCTTTGTAAATGCTATAGACCAAAGTTGCAAACGGAATTGCCCCAATACCAAGTGCCAATTTTGAAATAAAACCCCGTCTGGATGGCATCTTTGAGGAATCCTTTTTCTTCTTGTTGAAGATATAACTGCCAAATCGAAAAATATCCTCAAAGAAAAGTAAGCCGCTTATCAACATCAGAAAAAGATAAAAAGCAAAAAAGAGCGCAAAACCAACTAGTTTTTCGGGAACCACAAACACATTTGAAATATCAAGAGCAATTTCAAAAACAAAATATACGGCAGTAGCTAAGATGAGTACCCAATATACAATATGAACCATAGCATTCTTGCTCAACTTCTTAAAAGCTTGAAAAGCATAGAACGCAAAAAACAAAAATGTAGCCAGTAGAAAAAGACGTGTCATCTTTTTTTACAAAGATATTTCATTAGCTAAGGTGTAGAATTATTTGACTATTATTTAACGCTCTTCACAATCTCACTAATAGTACCGCTGTTCGATATAGCTACATGACCTTCCTTTAGATGCGCCTCAGAATTCATTGCAACTTTATCGTCCATGTCAATGAGATTCCCAAAAGAAGTTCCAGAAAGATGAAGGGCCTTCAGTTTAGCATTTTTAAACTTAAGGGCATTTTCAATTCGTATTCCTCCCCAGCCATAACAGTGCATTTTTTTGAGATGGCATTGAGCTCTGAAAGTAAATCCAATCCCTTTTCGGCAGAAACTTCACCTCCCGAACTTAAAATATAATCTGCTCCCAGTTTTTCCAAACAGGTAAAGGTTTCCTTAGGGTTAATGACCCAATCGAAAGCGCGGTGAAATGTGAACTTCAATGGCTTAGAAAGTGATAACAATTGTTGTGTCCTTTCAATATCCAAAGTAAAATTGGAATGAAGCATTCCGCTAACTATACCTTCTACTCCAATTTGTTTGCAAAAGATAATATCTCGCTTCATTACTTCAAACTCCAAATCCGAGTAGGTGAAGTGTCCACTTCGTGGTCGAATCAAGATATGAACTGGAATATCCAAACGCTCTTTTACCATTTCGATCAATCCGTGCGAAGGTGTAATCCCTCCCACCCCAAGTTCTGAGCAAAGTTCAATGCGGTCTGCCCCTGCCTTCTGTGCATTAACAGCAGATTCCAAAGAATTGGCACAAACTTCTACAAGCATATTATTATATTTATGTGCACTAAAAATAAACAACCAATACATGCAAAGACGCAAGTTTCTTAAAAAATCGAGCCTTACCACTGCCGGGCTTGTTTCAGCGCCCATTTTAACCTCATGCAAAACAGAAAATAAAGCTGACACGATAGCTGTACCTAAAAAAGTGACAAGACCTATCGCCATTTGTACTTGGAACTTTATGAATGCAACTTCTAAAGCATGGGAAGTCCTTGAAAAAGGAGGAAACGCTTTGGATGCTGTTGAACAAGGTGTTATGATCGAAGAGGCCGATGTATCCAATGAGACCGTTGGTATTGGCGGCAGACCTGACAGGGATGGAAATGTAACACTTGACGCTTGTATCATGGACAAAGATGCTAATTGTGGATCGGTGGTTTATCTACAAAACATAGCGCATCCTATAGCAGTAGCACGTAAGGTTATGGAAGAAACTCCACATATTATTCTTGCTGGCAGAGGAGCGGAGCAATTTGCTTACGAACAAGGGTTTAAAAAGACAGACTTGTTAACAGAAAGCACCCGAAAACAGTATAAGAAATGGAAAGAAGAATCTAAATATGAAACTATTATTAACATTGAGAATCATGATACCATTGGCATGCTGGCGATTGACTCAAATGGAGATATAGCAGGTGCTTGTACCACAAGCGGCATGGCCTATAAAATGGCTGGCCGAGTCGGTGATTCACCGATTATAGGTGCAGGACTTTTTGTTGATAATGCTGTTGGTGGTGCCACAGCTACCGGAGTTGGTGAAGAAGTAGTACGTACCGTTGGCAGCTTTCTAATAGTAGAATTGATGCGGCAGGGAAAATCACCTCAAGAGGCTTGTGAAGAAGGGGTAAAGCGGATTATGGAAAAAAACAAGAATAGAGATGATTTTCAGATTGGTTTTATTGCCATTAACAAGAATGGGGAAACAGGCAGTTATTGCATACACCCCGGGTTTAGCTATCGCAGGTATTCTGAAGAAGGGCATCAAAATATAGTCTCTGGAAGTTTTAAATAAATGGCATATTTTGGATATTTGGGTTTGATCATTTTCAGAAACGTTATATGCTGAGAATCAAGATACCTCTTTCTCTTTTCGGTATTGTTTTCTTTTGATTCCTTTTTTGCTACTTTTAAAGCCATCAAAATAGAATTCGTACCTCTAACTTCTTATTTCAAATTTTAATACATGTCCGACCAAAAAAGACTTTTTCTTTTAGATGCTTACGCTTTAATTTTTCGTGGATACTATGCCCTTATCAAAAATCCAAGAATCAATTCCAAGGGTATGGACACCTCTGCAATCATGGGGTTCATGAATTCGCTTTTCGATGTCATAAAACGGGAAAAGCCAGATCATTTGGCGGTCTGTTTTGATAAAGGCGGAAGTGTGGAACGCACGGAACTATATGAAGCTTATAAAGCCAATCGTGATGAGACTCCAGATGCTATACGAATTGCAATTCCTTACATTCAAAACATTTTAAATGCCATGCAAATCCCAGTGGTGGAATTGGAAGGATTTGAAGCAGATGATATTATTGGCACATTGGCAAAACAAGCTGAAAAAGAGGACTACAAGGTATTTATGGTTACTCCGGACAAGGATTTTGGGCAGTTGGTCTCCGAAAACATCTTTATGTACCGTCCTGCTCGAATGGGCAATGGAATTGAAATTTGGGGCATTCCAGAAGTTCAGAAACGTTTTGGCGTACAAAGACCCGAACAGGTTATCGATTATTTGGGGATGATGGGAGATGCCAGTGACAATATCCCTGGTCTTCCCGGTGTTGGCGATAAGACTGCCAAAAAGTTTATTGCCGATTTTGATTCCATGGAAGGCCTTTTGGCCAATACCGATAAGTTAAAGGGCAAGATGAAGGAGAAGGTAGAACAGAATGCCGAATTGGGAAGATTATCCCGAAAACTGGCTGAAATCAATATCAATTGCGAGGTAACCTTCAATGCCAACGATTATGAAATGTCGGAACCGGACAGTCCAAAAGTGCAGGAGATTTTTGAGGAATTGGAATTTCGGCGCCTAAAAGACCAATTTATAAAGATTTTCTCAGGGGAAGCTGAACAAATCGCACAAGTTTCCAGTACGGAAACCGCCAAAAAAGAAGCAAAGGTAGCAGGTAGCGGACAATTCACATTGTTTGGGGGAAGTCCAACAGATGCACCCGCCACGATCAAAGATGAGAACAGTAGAAATACAGTAACTACTGTTCCCCATTTTTACCAGAGTATTGAACCTGGTTTGGGAATGCAGCTCTTTATGAAAAAAATGATGCAGCAAAGTTCGGTCTGTTTTGATACCGAAACAACCTCATTAAATGCACTTGAAGCCGAATTAGTGGGCATTGCCTTTAGTTGGGAAGCAAAAAAAGGATTTTACATCCCTATCCCAGAAGATAAAGAAACAGCTTCGAAGATTTTAGAGGAACTTCGGCCTTTCTTTGAATCTGAAGCTATAGAAAAAATTGGGCAAAACCTAAAGTACGATATCAAAGTGATGAAAAACTACGGTATTGAAGTAAAAGGAAAATTGTTCGACACCATGTTGGCACATTACCTCATCAATCCAGATATGCGCCACAATATGGATGTATTGGCCGAAACATACCTCAACTACACACCTGTTTCCATTACCGAGCTCATTGGTAAAAAAGGGAAAAACCAGTTAAGTATGCGACAGGTTGCCCTGGACAAGCAAACCGAATATGCAGCTGAAGATGCCGACATTACCTTACAATTGGCACAACATTTTAGACCAGAACTTTCAGAAGCAAAGACCGAAGAACTATTTGAAAGCATTGAGATTCCCCTACTTAGGGTTTTGGCCGATATGGAAACCGAAGGAATCAATCTCAATGAGGATTTTCTTAATGAGCTCTCAACGGTTCTTGATGTGGATATCAAAAATCTAGAGCAAAAAATCTATAAAGCTGCTGGAGAGGAATTTAATATCGCATCGCCAAAACAATTGGGTGAAATCCTATTCAATAAGCTGAAGTTGGTCGATAAACCCAAAAAGACAAAGACAGGGCAGTATTCCACTGCGGAAGATGTACTCTCCTATTTGGCCAAAGATCATGAAATCATTCAAAATGTGTTGGACTATAGAGGTCTTGCCAAGTTAAAAAGCACTTATGTGGATGCACTACCTAACGAGGTACAGCAGCATAGCGGTCGGGTGCATACCGATTACATGCAGACTGTTGCTGCCACAGGGCGACTTAGCAGCAATAATCCAAATCTACAGAATATCCCCATTAGAACGGAACGTGGCCGACAGGTTCGAAAAGCTTTTATACCAAGGGATGAAAACTACACCTTGCTAGCGGCTGATTATTCCCAAATAGAGTTACGGATCATTGCAGCTTTGAGCGAAGAAGATACTATGATTGAAGCTTTTAAAAATGGTGAGGATATTCATGCCTCTACAGCTTCAAGGGTATTCAACGTTCCCATTGAAGAAGTCACACGCGAGCAACGAAGCAACGCCAAAACGGTGAATTTTGGAATCATTTATGGTGTTTCGGCGTTTGGGCTGAGCAACCAAACAGATTTGACACGTGCCGAATCCAAGGAACTGATAGAAACCTATTACAAGACGTATCCCAAGCTTAGAAATTATATGGGCGAACAGGTAGATTTTGCCCGGGACAATGGCTATGTACAGACTGTCCTGGGAAGGCGTAGGTATTTAAAGGACATCAATGGCAGCAATGCTGTAGTACGAGGTGCAGCAGAACGAAATGCGGTAAACGCGCCCATTCAAGGAAGCGCAGCGGATATCATTAAAATCGCCATGATCAACATCCACAAAAAGCTTTCTGAAGGAGACTACAAAACAAAAATGTTGTTACAGGTACATGATGAATTGGTTTTTGATGCCTACAAACCGGAATTGGAAGAAGTAAAAACCATGATAAAAACCGAAATGGAAAATGCTTACACGCTTGCTGTTCCTTTAGATGTGGAAGTGGGCATCGGAGATAATTGGCTGGAAGCGCATTAGAACACTGCCCGAGAAGAAAATTGGTCCATAAGCTAGGCCTACCAACCAAACTAGGTATCTAATGCGCATTCTGAACATTCTTACCATTATTATTCTTATCGTATTGCTAGTAAGCACTGTGTTCTTTATAACGTTGCATTCCTTAGCAGCTTTAATTGGTATTGCTACTGGCATAGCTTTCGTTTATTACCTTTTATTTTTCATCATCTTAAAAGTAATATCCGCTAAAAAGCTACATCATAAAAATGTACAAATCATTTTGTGGATATTTTTCTTGGCCCCTGTAATTTGGGCTTTGATACATCCAGAAGGGTTGTTTGAAGTTTTAATGTTTGATATTAAACTCGACATGAAATAGCTATTTTGACTTGAACTTGATTTTAGGACCCATTAAATAGTAATAGCTTGAATATGTAGTGACTGACACTATAATTTTTATTAAAATTTACCGTTCGAATAAGAATTTTGTTCTAATTTTACATAGATGTCGAATAACAAGGAACAAATAGACAAAAGAAACATTTCCTTCTGGAATACAGATTCCCCTTTGACCAGCAGGAGGGTAAGCATCATTTTGAACAGTCCCAAGGATTCAAAAAAACTAGCGGATGCTGTCAGGGCACTTCGCCACAATGAACATTCCACCATAAAATTATCCAAGGAAACAAAAGATAAGATAGATGCAGAGGCCGAAAAGCTGAAAAGTGCTTAATGAGTATTGCCCTATCTACGCTAGTCCTGTTTTTCTTACTTATTCCCGGAATCTTATTTAGAAGGTTTTACTATACCGAAGAATTTTCACGAGAATACTTTAAGGAAACTTTCTTCGCAATATTTATAGCAACAATCCTACCCAGCTTATTCTTTCAATTTCTCTGGTATTTTTCCGCAAAACTTATTGGTTTTCATGTTGACCTTTACACATTGGGCGACATTGTATCTTCAAATCCCTCAGAAGAATCATTTCAAAATCTAGAAAAAAGTGCAGTAGGTGTTTTGGTTTACAATCTATCCATGTTCGTGGTGGCCAGTTTTTCTGGGTATCTTTTGAAAAGACAAGTGCGCAGTAGAAGATGGGATAGAAGATTTAAATTCTTTCGGTTCCAAAACTCATGGCACTATATTTTGAAAGGTGAATTTTTCGACTTTCCCAGAACAGAAATCATCTTGGAGGAAGACAGCGTCGAAGATATAGAGTTTGTATTTATAGACGCCATTTTGGAGCTAAATGGAAATGCTTATCTCTACGATGGTATTTTAGTGGATTATGAGCTGAGCAGTGATGGCGGGCTCGAAACCATAAGCATAACCAATGCGCAACGAAGAAAACTGTTCGATGACAGTGAAATTTCGAAAAATGGCAAGAAGAAGGACAATAGCTCAAAATATTATCCGATCACAGGGCATATTCTGGTACTCAAATATGCTGAATTAAAAAATCTGAACTTTACCTACTATACCTTAGACCTTGATAAAAATGAAGAATTGATTCCTCGATTGGTGAAGTAAATTACTCCTGATAGTTTTCCCCTATCTTATCCAAAACCTTTAAAAAAGTTTCAAATTCGACAGTATCCAATCCTGCAACGGCCTTTTCTCGAAGCATGTTGGCATGTGGCTCAATTTGAAGGATAATAGCGCGTCCTTCTGCAGTCAACTCCAACTTAAAACGTTTTAAATCCCCATCAAACCGAGTCTTGGTTATCCAACCTTTACGCTCTAAACCACCTATAACTCTTGAAGTGGTGGCACGATTACGAAAATTTGATTTAACAATATCGGACTGTGAAACATCTTCGCCTAATTGGTAAATACGATATAAAATCACCCATTGCTCAATGGTAAGTTCAATATCCAATTCCTTGAACTTTCTTAAATAGGCATCCTGAACTTTACGAAGCACCATATCCAAATGCAATCCTATTCCCGATATTTCATCTATTTGATTGAGCATACTTGTCGTTCCCGTGCAGGCGAGAATCTATTTATTCATGAAATTAGGTGTCAAATACGAAACGACCACTAATTTTTACCTAAAATTTTCTTGTCAAAGTGATTTCGTATGTCAAAATTACTATTTTTGTTGCATAGGCAACAATATTTTTGAATCACTCTTAAATTAAATCTACGATGTCAACTTCTACGTTACCAAAAATACACGATACCGCCAAAGATTTTATGCCCATCAATGGTACTGACTATTTGGAGCTCTATGTTAGCAATTCCAAACAAGCTGCACATTTTTACAAGACTGCTTTTGGTTTTCAATCTTTGGCCTACGCAGGATTGGAAACAGGATTAAAAGACAGGGAGAGTTATGTGGTGATACAGGATAAAATTCGCCTAGTACTGACTTCACCTTTAAAAAGCGGTACTGATATTGGAAGACATATTGACCAACATGGTGATGGCGTTAAAGTTGTTGCCTTATGGGTAGATGATGCTACTTATGCATACAATACAGCGATAGAACGTGGTGCTAAATCGTATATGGAGCCAAAAACTGAAGAGGACAGCACCGGAAAAATTGTTCGTTCTGGAATTTATACTTATGGTGAGACCGTGCACATCTTTGTGGAACGAAAAGATTATAATGGTACGTTTATGCCTGGTTTTAAAAAGTGGGAAACACCAGACTATAACCCAGTGCCAACAGGTTTAAAATATGTGGATCACATGGTTGGAAACGTAGGGTGGAATCGAATGAACGAATGGGTGAATTTCTACGAAAACGTAATGGGCTTTACACAAATCCTTTCTTTTGATGATAAAGATATCTCTACCGATTACACCGCATTAATGAGCAAGGTGATGAGCAACGGAAACGGTCGAATCAAATTTCCGATAAACGAACCTGCGGAAGGAAAGAAAAAGTCACAAGTTGAAGAATATTTGGATTTTTATGAAGGTGAAGGCGTGCAACATATTGCCGTAGCTACGGATAACATTATCCAAACCGTTAGAGATTTAAAAAGTCGTGGTGTGGAGTTCCTGAAAGTGCCCGAAACCTATTATGATGTAGTACTCGACCGTGTGGGAGAAATCGATGAGGATATAGCACCATTGAAAGAATTGGGGATTTTAGTAGATCGTGATGACGAAGGGTATCTATTGCAGATTTTTACACGACCTGTAGAACCAAGGCCCACTATGTTCTTTGAAATCATTCAGAGAAAAGGTGCACAATCATTTGGAAAAGGTAACTTTAAAGCATTGTTCGAAGCCATAGAGCGTGAGCAAGAGCTTAGAGGAACATTACATTAAAATACAAGTTCAAAGTTTCAAGTTCAAAGTTCGCAGTTTTGAACTTGATTCTTGAATTTGAACTTTAAAACAGTATTTATGCCTGTATACCATAAATTAGGGAAATATCCACAAAAGCGACATACGCAGTTCGAAAAACCAGATGGCAGCCTGTATTACGAACAATTGTTCGGCACCATTGGTTTTGACGGAATGTCATCCTTGCTGTACCATGTGCATAGACCCACCCAAATAAAGGAAATCAAAGAGTCCATTGATCTTAGCCCTAAAATAGCGGAGGCCAAGCATATTAAATCACGAAAGCTTATTGGTTTTGATGTTACTCCCAAAGATGATTTTCTAGAAGCTCGTGAACCTATGCTAGTCAACAATGATGTCCATATTGGTTTGGCAGCGCCTAAAAAATCGTTAACAGAGTATTTTTATAAAAATTCTGATGCTGATGAAATGCTTTTTATTCACAGGGGAACGGGAACGTTGAAAACGTTTTTAGGGAATATTCCTTTTGAATATGGGGATTATCTTATCATTCCAAGAGGGATGATTTACCAGATTGAATTTGATACGGAAGACAACCGCATTTTGTATGCCGAGTCTTTTCATCCTATCTACACTCCAAAAAGGTATCGCAATTGGTTTGGGCAACTTTTGGAACACTCCCCCTTCTGCGAGCGCGACTACAAACTGCCACAAGATTTACAGACACACGACGAAAAAGGCGAGTTTGTCATGAAAGTAAAGAAACAGGGCATGTTGCATCATCTGGTCTACGCAACGCATCCTTTTGATGTTGTGGGATGGGATGGCTATAATTTTCCCTACGGATTCTCAATCCATAATTTTGAACCGATTACAGGTAGGGTACACCAACCGCCACCAGTGCATCAAACTTTTGAAACGGGGGCATTTGTTATCTGTTCGTTCTGCCCAAGATTGTACGACTACCATCCAAAATCCATTCCCGCACCATACAACCATTCCAATATCGATTCCGATGAGGTATTGTATTACGTGGATGGTGATTTTATGAGCAGAACGGGAATAGGGCCAGGTTATATTTCCCTACATCCTGCGGGCATTCCGCATGGGCCGCACCCCGGAACCTACGAGGCAAGTATTGGCAAGACCAAGACCGAAGAATTGGCCGTGATGATAGATACCTTCAAACCTTTGCAGGTCACGGAAAATGCCTTAAAAATCGACGACGGAAAGTATTATAAATCTTGGTTAGAGTAAAAAACTAGAATTTAGACATTAGATTTTAGAAGTGAGATTAGTTATAATGTTTAATTTATCTCAAATCTATTTTCTCAAATCTCATAGCTATTTAAATAATGATTATAAACATACCTGAAAATTCAGATTTTTCAATTCACAATATCCCTTTTGGAATTTTTTCGACCGCAGACAGAAGCCCTCGTGCAGGGGTTGCCATAGGTGACCATATTCTGGACTTGGCGGCTGTAGCCGAGCTGGATGTATTTGATTTTAATACAGCAGTACTGGAAAAAGATACCCTTAACGATTTTATATCATTGGGAAAAGCCATTACCAAAAAAGTACGGGTCGATATTCAACACTGGTTGAAAGACGAAGCTTCCATTCTGGCAGGTAAGCCAGAGCTTTTTGTACTGCAGTCTGAAGCCAATATGCATATGCCAGTCGCGATAGGGGATTATACCGACTTTTATTCTAGTATTGAGCATGCCACTAATGTTGGGAAAATGTTCCGTGATCCCGAAAATGCGTTGTTACCCAACTGGAAGCACATTCCGGTAGGCTATCATGGAAGGGCAAGTTCGATCATAGTGAGTGGCGAACCTATTCACAGACCAAAAGGACAAGTTTTGCCAAAAGATGCTTCAACTCCGGTTTTTCAACCGTCGGCACGATTGGATTTTGAACTGGAAATGGGCTTTATTACAGGAAGGAACACCGCAATTGGAGAATCCATAGCAACAAAGGATGCTGAGGATTATATTTTTGGCATGGTATTGTTGAACGATTGGTCCGCACGCGATATTCAAAAATGGGAGTATGTTCCATTGGGACCTTTTTTAGCAAAAAACTTTGCATCACATATTTCTCCTTGGATAGTTACATTGGAAGCTTTTGAACCTTTTAGGGTATCAGGACCTCAACAAGAACCCAAAGTACTCCCCTACTTAGAATACGAAGGAAATAAAAATTACGATATACAATTGGAAGTTGGCATAACTCCAGAAGGAAGCGTAGAAAAAACGGTTTGCCGTTCCAATTTTAAATACATGTATTGGAATATGGTACAGCAGTTGGCACATCATTCGGTAAATGGCTGTAATATCAATGTCGGTGATTTATATGGTTCCGGGACGATTTCGGGCAAAGATGAAAACTCATACGGTTCTATGTTGGAACTTGCTTGGATGGGCACAAAACCCATCAAAATGAACGATGGCACGGAACGTAAATTCATTAATGACGGAGATACCGTAACCATGAGGGGGTATTCAGAAAAAGATGGTATTCGCATAGGGTTTGGAGAAGTTTCAGCTAAAATTCTTCCAGCGAAATAGATGTTTATCTTCGCATAAACTAAAGCCAAAGCAATGTCCGTTGTAAAAACCATTGACCCTAGTACAATATCCCAACCAGAATTGCATTCTTATTTGCTTAATGCCGTAGCTCCAAGGCCCATCTGTTTTGCAAGTACAATTGATTTGGAAGGCAATGTCAACTTGAGTCCCTTCAGTTTTTTTAATGTGTTCAGTTCCAATCCTCCAGTGATGATTTTCTCTCCGGCACGGAGCGGTCGGGACAATTCATTAAAGCACTCGCATCAAAATATAAAAGAAGTACCGGAAGTAGTTATTAATATTGTGGACTTTCCAATTGTTGAACAGATGTCTTTGTCCAGCACTGCCTATAAAAAAGGTGTGAACGAATTTATAAAATCTGGATTAACAGAAATTCCCAGTGAAAAAGTACGGCCACCCCGTGTTGCTGAAGCCCCGGTTTCTTTTGAGTGTACTGTTAGTCAAGTTATAGAATTGGCCGAAACGCCGGGTGCCGGAAATCTCATCTTGGCAAAAGTAGAGCTCATTCACATCAATGAAAAGCATTTAGACGAATTAGGAAAGTTAGACCCTCTCAAATTGGATTTAGTGGGTCGAATGGGCGGAAGTTGGTATACGAGAGCAAGCGGGGATTCCCTTTTTGAGATTCCAAAGCCTATTCGAAATAAAGGCATAGGTGTTGACCAACTTCCGGAAAGTATTCGAAACAGCACCGTTCTAACGGGGAACAACCTAGGTAGATTAGGGAATTTGGAAAAACTTCCTTCCTTAAAAGAAGTAGAACAAATTGGTAATGATGATGAAATACGAATGCTCGAGAAAAAACTGAATGGAAAACCAGAGAAACTAAAAAAGGAACTACACTGGTTATCAAAACAAATGCTGGAAAGCAACGAAGCGAAAAAAGCACTGGCAACGTTAATGCACGCTGAAAAAATAGGGTAATGAACAAGGGAATAGAATCCATTTTCAAATCATATCTTGAGCCAAAGGAAGTATACAAAGGCGGAAAGAACATACCGGTTTCCAATAAAAAAATCTATAAACTTTCCTCAAACGAAAACCCCTTAGGTTCTTCTCCAAAGGCAGTTACAGCGCTACAAAAGGCTGCAGAAATTGTGGATGTTTATCCCGATCAAACAGATATTCGGTTACGGGAAGCTTTGGTGAATGATTTTGATGGGCAACTGGCAGTAGACCAATTTATTTGCGGGAACAGTGGTTCTGAAATTATAGATATGCTGTTAAGGGCATTTATTAATGAAGGTGATGAAGTAATTTACTCCAATCCTTGTTTTCTTCCTTACGCTGTATTTTCTAGATGGTACGGGGCAAAACAAGTAGATGTTCCTCTTTTGGAACCAAATTATGATTTGGACATAGAAGGGATATTATCTTCCATCACTGGTAAAACCAAGGTCATATTCTTGACAAGTCCAAACAATCCAACGGGCACCTACATCCCAAAGCCGGTTCTTGAGGATTTTTTACACCGTATCCCAAAAAATATTATCGTGGTTTTTGATGAAGTCTATCGCCATTTTGCCGATGCAGAAGATTATGTGACAGCTTTACCTTATGTTAGAGAAGGACATAATGTGGTCGCCATCAATAGTTTTTCAAAAACATACGGATTGGCAGGTCAACGCATAGGATATTGTTATACAGCCGCCACTATTGCAAATTATATACGACAGATTCACAAGCCCTTTTTGCTTCCCATCACTTCCATTGAAGCAGCAATTGGTGCACTGAATGATTCTTTGTTTATTGAAAAAACAGTAAAAACCGTTCAAGAGGGTAGAAAATACCTTGCCGAAACCTTCACATCACTAGGGATTAAGTATTGGCCCACACAAGGAAATTTCTTTATTATAGACCCGTCTATTCCAGAATTTGATTTTACGGACAAACTAATGCGAGAAGGTGTTATGGTAAGACCTGTTTCACAATTTGGTGCTCCGGGTCTTGTAAGAATAACTGTCGGAACCCAAGAAGCAAATGAAGCTTTGGTAACAGCCCTTAAAAAAATATAGCTGGTATAATTTTTATATCATACAAACTACGACAGGTTCAGTTTAACTATATAAGGTTAATTTACTGTCTTGTAAAAACACCGTCAGCTCCGGTATAATTATCGGCATTAATGTCCTCACCAGCGATAATCAAAGTGTTTTCATCCTCCAAAACAACAGTAATAACCTCCTCTTCCATGTTGCTGTCCACAAAAGTCAATTGATCACCATCCAATGACCATGTCGTTGTTTCAGTCACACTTTCGCTTGGACAATCAACAGATAAACCTCCAGCACCTACGTTTATATTTTCAGCTATAAAATTCACTTTGTTTTCTGATACTGCGGTACCATCACCTCTAAAAGTGAATATCACAATGTCACAATCAGATGATTTGAAATTATCCAAAATCTGTTTCGCAAAATTAAGGTCATCATCGTTCGTGTTTTCATCAATACGCAGATCGGTAAGCACCCATGTTCCAACTAAATCAATAGCGGTATCATTCATTGCCTCGTCTTCCTTATTGTCCGTTGAACATGAAATAACTAAAAAAACTGTCAAGAAAAAGAATGCGATATTTTTTTTCATCATACCTGGTTTTGTGTTGTTCGGTTGAGCAAAGAACGAAAAAAAACCTAAAATAGTACAGTAAATACCTTAGAGGTCTTAAAGCACAAACCTATACGTTGCCTTTAATAAGAAAATATTTTGGGGTTTTTGATTAAAGATATTGTCTCCCAAACTAGACAGCAATCCTTCTGATGGATTCCCATCACGGGATACATCCTGTGACCAAACCAAGAAGATTTCCGACCCTGGAATATACTCCCATCGTATGACCAGATTGGAACGGAACTGTACAAATGAAAAATCTGGGTCATCAAAGCTAAAGTCCTCGACCCCATCCAAATTCTCATCAATGGAATACGTATCATCGGCCAATGAAACCTGATTCCCTTCGTACTGTACAAACCTATCCTCAAAACGTTCTGCTGTTGCCGCCGTAATGTGCTTAAAATTTGAATATCGACCCCTTGAAATAAATGGCTGCCCCCAATATTGAATGGTTAAATTAGGGTTTATGGTATAGTTTAAACGAAAGGACATACTAAGTGTTCGCTGTTGAATCTCTCCATTAAGATACCTTGGCGAACCATTTACATCATCAAAATTATCAATAAACTGTAGCTTATCCTGATTAATACTCAACGATGGAAATGCGGAAATACGCAGTGCATTTATAGGCTGGTACGTAAACCCTCCTTCAACAAAATAGGACCTATAGGAGTTGTCCACAGCTTTTTCCCCTCTGTGAAAAACACTGAGGGTGAATTTCTTCCTATCATCAGTACTGACACGGTTCCAAAAACTTATTTCTGGGGACAATCGTAACCGTGGACCGCCCCTAAGCGCAAAATTTGAATACTGAAAGGGCGCATAATTGAACCCAACGTTGGAAAACCAGTTGTTGGCCCAGTTTTGCCAGCTGTTGGTGTTAAAGCGCAAACTATTGTGGTTCCCCTTAAAATCCCATGTGCTCCAATGATTATAATTTATACCCACCCTTCTAAATGTACTGTCTGGTTTTAAGGTTTGATATCCAATCCAAGTATAGTGGCGAATGTCGTCGGATTGCCGTTGAAATCCAATGTCGTTGAGTTCCAGTTCTGGAGATCGCCAAGTGCCCCCTGTTTCGAACCTCCAATGGCCACTTCCAATTTTTCCAATCTGAACATTACCACCGCTACCTGATAGTGAAGTCCTTGTGGAATCTACAGCCACATGGTCTGCATCTACCCGTTGGAAAAGGTGAGTGATGGATTCTTGGGTGTTTTTGATTGCTTCCTCGCTTCCCATTACATGGCTTACTATGATATTTCCTTCAACATACCAATCCCTATTGTGCCACTGATGCTTAAAATCGATACCACCTGTGTAAGCCGATTTGTGGAGAAAATCAAGCTCCTGTGTTAAATTATCCCTATTCGTAGCGGTTAAAATTCCACCGATGTACGAATTACGGTCGTTAAAATCTTTCTGAAGCCTTCCTACAAAATAGTTAGTCAAAGGTTCGACCACCTCTTTTCTACGCGTTCCATCCTCTTGACTGATTACTGCATATCGTTTTGCGGTAACACTTTCCAAAACCCCTATTGCCAATCCGTTCTTGGTCTTACCACTAAATTTAGCAGCTCCAATGATAGGTGTATTATCTGGCTGATCTACGAATTCATTATCGTTGGTATCTGGGGACCCTTGCGGACTTCTACCTATTCGTCTTGAATAAAAAACATTATCAAACCCAAAGGTATTTCCTGCTTCCGATTCCGAAACATTAAAGTCAAAAATGTTTTTATTTTCCACGAAAAAGGGGCGTTGCTCCCTAAAGAAAATCTGAAACCCATCCAAGGCTATCGCCGAAGGGTCTGCTTCGACCTGTCCAAAATCTGGATTTACGGTTAGGTCAACGGTCAAGTCATTGGTAATCCCAATCTTTGCATCCAGACCGCCCGTTATATCACTTTCGCTTCCGTCCCTAAACGGATTTCCTTCTTCCGCTTCGTACGTTTCTGTGCTCGCTACGGTATATGGCTGTATTTCCAATTGTTTTTGAGGCTCCACGTTTTTCAATCCGTGCAATTCGCCAAATTCACTTACCCAACCTGGTTGATCTATCGGTTTTCGTTGCCAAAGTGAACGTTCCGCTTCTCTAAAGAACATTCGTGTGGATTGTAATCCCCAGACTTGTTCTTCCGCATCACCAAACTTTAACTGACTTAACGGGATTCTTATTTCAGCCGTCCAACCTTCTTCATCAATATTTGTTTTTGTATACCATATTGGGTTCCAGCTACTGTCCCAATTGTTTCCATTATTCGAAACAAATTCATCTCCTTTGACACCAGCTGCTGTAACGGTAAAAGAAAAGGCCGTACGCTTGTCATGATAACTATCAATATTGAATTCCACCCAATCTCCCTCAAAACCATCTCGCCTGGATAATCGCTTTTCAATCTTATCTGGATCTGTATCATAGCATCGCACTCCTATATATAGGTTCTTACTATCATAAACTATTTTGAACTTGGTCTGTTCGCTCGGCGGCGTATTTTCATCGGGTTGAAGTTCAATATAATCCCCTCCCCATCCAACAAGGTTCCAGGCCAAATCGTTCAGTTGACCATCTACTTCTGGGGGTGGTGATTGCCCAATGTACTTTGTAACATAAATCTTCTTGGGCACAACCTGTGTAGAATCTTGGGCATTCAAATAAATAGAAAATAAAAGTAGGGTGCAGCATATGATTAGTTTTCTCACTGTGTTGGTCTTTTGATTTGATGAGTTGCCATAAAGACCAGCATAAATCAAGATAGTTACAGTTTGCTTAAATTTAATAGTGCTTTTTAACAAAAAACAATCAAGATTGCAGTGCAATCATTTCATCAAATACAACAGAACAGAAAAAGTAAAAAATATTCCCAATCAACCATTTGTAATTCAATCTAATAATTGTACATTTGCAGCCCGTTAATCGGGATAGATTTTTAAATCAATAATATTCTAGAAGTGGATACATTAAGTTATAAGACTATTTCTGCCAACAAAGCTACCGTTAACAAAGAGTGGTTATTGGTTGATGCTGAAGGAGAAACGTTAGGAAGATTGGCGTCAAAAGTAGCAAAGTTACTTAGAGGAAAACATAAGCCGAATTTTACGCCACATGTTGATTGTGGTGATAACATCATTGTTATAAACGCAGAGAAAATAACCATGAGCGGGAACAAATGGGGAGACAAAACCTATTTGAGATATACAGGTTACCCTGGAGGACAACGCTCTACTACTGCTCAAGAATTATTGGACAAACATCCTGAAAGAATCATTGAAAAATCTGTAAAGGGTATGCTTCCAAAGAATAAATTAGGTGCTGAACTGTTTAGAAACCTAAAAGTATATGTTGGGGCAGAACACGGTCAAGAGGCACAAAAACCTAAGGCAATAAACTTAAACGACTACAAATAATGGAAGTGGTTCATAAGATTGGTAGAAGAAAAACTGCCGTTGCAAGAGTATATGTTTCTGAAGGAAAGGGAAACATAACCATCAACAAGAAAGATTTAAAAGAGTATTTTACTACAGCTACTTTACAATATAAGGTGAAGCAGCCTTTTGCACTCACTGAAACTGAAGGCAATTATGACGTTAAGGTAAATGTATATGGTGGTGGAATAACTGGTCAGGCCGAAGCTATTCGTTTGGCATTATCTAGAGTAATGTGTGAAATAGATGAAGAAAACAGAACTGTTCTTAAGCCTGAAGGATTATTGACAAGAGATCCAAGAATGGTGGAAAGAAAGAAATTCGGTCAGAAAAAAGCCCGTAAGAAATTCCAGTTCTCTAAACGTTAATTGTATGATGCTGAATTTGTTTTCAGCATCTTATTATAAAATATCCTGAATTAATAATCAAGGATAAAGTTCATTGAAAACCCTGAAAAGATTTCAGGGTTAATTTTTAACCAAGTTGTCGTTGTTCCAAAGAGCAAAAATCGACTTTTTGGAATTTAGTTTAGCATCTAAATGATTAGGGCGAACATTTTTGTGACCACCTATTCATTGCTACTACAACGGAACGTAAACTAATTACAAAAAAATGGCAAGTAACATTGAAGTCAAAGACTTATTAGAAGCAGGTGTGCATTTTGGACACCTTACAAGAAAGTGGAACCCTAACATGGCGCCCTATATCTACATGGAGCGTAACGGGATTCACGTTATCAATCTCTACAAAACAGTTGCAAAACTTGATGAAGCGAACGAAGCGCTCAAGAAAATTGCAGCATCAGGAAGAAAAATTCTTTTCGTAGCTACAAAAAAGCAAGCTAAAGATATTGTTGCTGAAAAAGTATCTAAGGTAAACATGCCTTACATCACTGAAAGATGGCCAGGTGGTATGTTGACCAATTTTGTAACGATTCGTAAAGCTGTTAAAAAAATGGCTTCTATAGATCGTATGAAAAAAGATGGTACTTTCAACACACTTTCCAAAAAAGAACGTCTACAAGTTGACCGTCTAAGAGCCAAATTGGAGAAAAACCTAGGTTCTATCTCCGAAATGACCAGACTTCCCGGAGCTATTTTCATTGTTGACACGATGAGAGAGCACATTGCTGTAAAAGAAGCTCAGAAATTGAACATTCCAATTTTTGCAATGATCGATACCAACTCTGACCCTAGACCAATCGATTACGTAATTCCTGCAAATGACGATGCCGGAAAATCCATTGAGGTTATTATGACAGAAGTTACGAAGGCTGTCGCCGAGGGATTATCCGAACGTAAAAATGATAAGCAAGAAGGAAAAGCCGCGACTAAGGAAACTCCTGCAGCTAAAGAAGAAAAAACTGCAGAAGCAAAGAAACCTGAAGTAAAACAAGAAAGTGCTCCAGTTGAGGAAACAGCCAAAAAAGAACCTGTTGCCGAAGAGAAAAGTGCTCCTGTAAAAGAAGCTAAGGAGAAACCTGTTGCTGAAAAAGAGGTCGAAGCTGAAGTAACAGAAAAGCCAGAAGCTAAAAAAGCCGAAGCTACCGAAACAGAAGATTTAACCAAAATTGAAGGTATCGGTCCCAAAGCAGCCGAAGCATTGACCAATAACGGTATTGCAACATATGCTGCACTTTCTGAAGCCGATCCGGAAAAAGTTAAAGAAATTTTGACCGAGGCAAGTTCAAGAATGGCTCATCTCGACCCTACAACATGGCCAAAACAAGCAAAAATGGCTGCTGATGGGAAGTGGGACGAATTAAAGGAATGGCAAGACAATGCTAAAGGAGGAGTTGAATAATCAAGAATGGTAATTTAACGTTCACCTAAAACAAGACACTTAAATAGTGTTTTACTTTACATAAATTTTTAAATAGAAAAGAAATGGCAAAGATTACCGCCGCTGAAGTAAATAAATTAAGGAAAGCTACCGGAGCTGGCATGATGGATTGTAAAAATGCATTAGTTGAAGCAGAAGGTGATTTTGATAAAGCAATAGAGATTCTTCGTAAAAAAGGACAGAAGATAGCTGCCAAAAGAGCAGACAGGGATTCTTCTGAAGGTGCTGCAATAGCAAAAGTCAATGCCGATAAAACTGTTGGTGTTGCCATTGTATTGGGTTGTGAAACGGATTTTGTTGGAAAAAACGAAAACTTTATTGCCTTGGCTAACGAGTTAGCAGAAAAAGCATTGGACCACGCAACAAAGGAAGAATTTTTAGCCTCTGATTTTGGTGGCATGACCGTAACGGACAAGTTAATAGAACAAACTGGTGTTATTGGTGAAAAGTTGGGTATTACCGCTTTTGAAAAATTGGAAGCTCCTTACGTTGGCAGCTATGTACACATTAATAAGATTGCTGCTTTAGTTGGTTTGTCTGCTGCTGTGGACACTGCTGATGTACTTGCAAAAGATCTTTCTATGCAGGTTGCTTCTATGGGCGCCACAACACTGTCCTATAAAGATTTTGACGCCGATTTTGTTGCCGCAGAAACGGAGGCCAGAATTGCCGTAATTGAAAAAGACAACATTGAACTTGGCCGTTTGGGAAAAACATTGAAAAATGTTCCACAATACATTTCAAGGGCACAATTGACCGATGAAGTTCTTGCTAAAGCTGAAGAAGATGCAAAAGCACAATTGAAGGCCGAAGGGAAACCAGAGCAAATTTGGGATAAAATTCTTCCAGGTAAGATGGAAAGATTTATTTCTGACAACACTACTTTGGATCAAGAACAATGTCTATTGGACCAGAATTTTATTAAAGACGAGAAAATCAATGTTGCAAAATACGTTGAATCTCACGGAGATGTTTCAGTAACAGGTTTTAAACGTGCTACTGTAGGATAAAGCATCCTAAATCGTAAAATTCAAAAATCCGGCTTTCTTGAGAAAGCCGGATTTTTTTGTTTACTGTCCAACCTTCCTTATTTTGACTTTATTAGGATATCACCATTGAAAGTTTTGAACAACATTTCGGGGCCACCACCATTTATCTTGCCCCTAACCCATTGTTCTATCTTTACTTTATAAGTACCAGAGGAATTGTTCTTATTCACCTCTGGTTTATTGGCTGAAACCTGCATATCAAAATCAGTGAAAATCTCTCCCATATCGGACTTTGCCTTAACATCTGCTTTTAAAGAACTTGGAAAGGTAATTGCCACATCGCCGTTAAGGCTACTGAACGCCATACTTGCATCTTTGGTAATACTCACAAAATCGACCTTTATATCTCCATTCACGGTATCGGTCGAAGCCGAACCACTCACACCTTTCAAGGTAATCTCACCGTTCACGTTACTGATCTCCATCTCTCCGTTCACACCTTCTACGGAAATATTACCATCGTTGACCGTAGATAATTTTAAGGAAAAGTTTTTTGGAACCTTAACCTCTAGATTTGTAACCTTGTTCCATTGCTCATTGATTACCTGCACCACATTATCTTTTTCTTCCGCACCTATGGCCAAAGAAGTATTGGAAATACGTTTCATGCCATTTTTGTTTCCGTTATCTTTATAATGCTTTTTTTCGCTTCCAAAAGAAGCTTTAATTACAACTTCCTTTCCTTCATAAGCCTCAACATGAATAGAGCCCGATATTTGGTCTATCACTAGTTTACCGGGACTATTAGGACTACTTAAAGGCACCGAAAACAAATCGATACTTTTTTCTTGGGCAGATGATATGCTTACCATCAGCAATGCGATTATTATTATTGATTTGAAGTTTCTCATGTCGTTATATTTTTTTGATGAATACATTTCCATTTAGCGTTTCAAAGTCAAAATCAACTTGACCGCTACCAATTTGAACCACAGGTTTGGCTTCATACTTATATTTTCCTCTATCTCCAGTTCCCCTATTTGTTTCTATAAACTGTTTATTGATATCAAAATCGGTGAACAATTCTCCGTTCATACTTTTGAATGAAATAGTAGCGGACAGTGCTTTTTGATATGAAATATTAATATCGCCGTTTAGCGCATAATATTTCGACGAACTTTTGGGATTATCGGCATAAGATATGTTCACCGGACCGTTGATGCAGTTCACATCCGTTTTTCCAGTAATATTGGTCAATGCAATTCCACCGTTGATATTTTCTGCCTTTACAGAATTACCTCTGGTGTTTTCTACAAGAACTTCCCCATCATTTACGGTACTTACATCAATTTGAATTGATTTGGGAACCTTTATCTTAAAGTTTAGCTTATGTTGGTATGGAGGCTCTTCATTTTTATTGCACCAATTGTACCGAAGGTTTTCTTTATCAAATTCAATGTAGGGTGCATCAGGATGCAGAATAACCAAGTTTTCCTCTTGAACGATTTTTAGAGTGAGTTCTTTTTTCCCCAGTTCCAAATCTATGGCATTATCTGCAGAAACTATTTTTTCTACATCCACCAATACCTCGTTTCCACTATACCCTTCCACAGCAATGGAACCAAAAACATTTTTAATGACCAATCGGTTTTTAGTATTATTAGAAAGCGGCACTTCCTTTTTTATTTGTTCTTCGTGTTTTTTTTGCTGTGCATTGCAACTTTGCATTCCCAAAAACGAGATGAGGAATACCATTAAAATTAACTGTTTCATCTTTTAAAAATTTGACTGTTCGTGATTTGATTGAATCCCAATTTTGGGATGATTGACCCTTCGACTTAGCTCAGGGCAAGCGATAAACTAAATGATTGATTCAATAGAATTCTTTATTTTTTTCTTTACTGTCGTATCCATTTCCTTCTCTTTTAACAATTGCCGAAAGGGCTCAACTGATGTTTTTTCCTGTAGAGCAACCATCAAGTTGGCCAAGGTAACTTGAATGATAGGCGATTCTTGATTTGGAATGGACTGTACCAAACCCTGTCTAACCAGAGGATTGTCCACATAATTGGTCAACGACTCAATAGCGGCCAATCGTACGTTAACATTAGAATCACTATTTAAAGTCTGCAATAATGCTTTCACAACGGTTTCATCCACATTTTCAATTTTATTAGCTTCGCTAACACCCTGAAGTCGTTGGCTTGCCGATGGTTGCTCTAATAATGTGAGCACAAGTTTTTGCCTAATATTTTCCGTTTCCTGATTTACAATAATAGCGTCCTCGTCAACTCCATCTTGAGGAGCATTTATGTAATATCCAATTCCAAGACCAATGCCCAATAAAAGAAGCCCATATGCCAATTGTGGTTTAAAAATTGTAGCGAGAGCCTCTAAAAAGATAGTTGATCTGGTTTTCTTTTTTGTGTTGGCCATTTCATCGGAAAGCATTGTAAAAAAGGCTTGGTCCATTTTTTCAGAAGGCGTAGGAGCATTCAAAGCGTCTATCATTTTCCATGTATCTACTAAATCTTGATAGTGCGAATTATATTCTTGATTCTTGGCAAGAAAATCCTCAAAAGCTTTCCTTTCATTTATGGGCATTGCCCCCATCATGTAATCCATCGCCTGTACTTCAAACTTTTCTTTATGTATCATCTTAGACAATTTCCAATTGTAAAAAAATAGTTCTCAATTCCTTGAGCGCCCTGTGCACCCTTACTTTTGCCGTACCTTCCGTACAACCAATAATTTCTGCTATTTCGCTAAACTTTAGCTCCCTATATTTACTCAGTACCAAAAGTTCTTTCTTTTCTTTTGGAAGCATTTCCAATGCTTGCTTCACTAAAGCTTTGTTGCCGTCCGTTTCAATAGCATCATTTAAATAATCCTCAGCTTTTCCCTTGATATCTTCAGGAGAAATATTCCTAGAAATTTTTTGACTCGAAGACTTTTTGTGATAATCGTAATGTACATTTCTAGCCATACTGAACATCCAAGCTGCAAAAATTCCCTCTCCAGAATACGATCCCTTATACTTTAAAATTCTGACAAACACATTCTGAACCAAATCTTCACTCACCGAGGGATTATTTCCTAGATTATAGAAAAATCCAAACAATTTTTTTTTGTGTCGTTCATAAAGCAATCCCAACTTATCCAAGTCGCCATTTTTCACTTTTAGCATGAGTGTATTATCGGTTAAATCTTGCAATTTGATGTTGTTTTTTTGGCTCGTTGAAGGATATACTTTAGTTTTTAAAAAAGGTTACAGAATGTATGGATTTTTTTGTTGATTTTAATTCTCACATCTTCTCTTTTTAAGGTGATTCGCCATAAATAATTTTGATTATTTTTGTCCGGACTTCAACAGACCCTATAAATGCAATACAAAAGAATTTTATTAAAATTAAGTGGTGAAGCCTTAATGGGCGAACAACAATACGGCATAGATGCAAAACGTCTGGCCGAGTATGCAGAAGATATTAAAGCCGTAATTGCCAAAGGGATTGAAGTGGCCATAGTTATTGGCGGTGGAAATATTTTTAGAGGGCTCTCTGGTGCAAGCCAAGGAATGGACCGTGTGCAAGGAGACCATATGGGCATGTTGGCAACGGTCATCAACGGACTTGCCCTACAAAGTGCATTGGAGCTTCAGGGAGTGGAGACCCGGTTACAATCGGCCATAAAAATTAACGAAGTGGCAGAACCTTTTATACGAAGAAGGGCCATGCGCCATCTTGAAAAAGGTAGGGTGGTCATCTTTGGTGGAGGTACGGGAAATCCTTACTTCACCACAGATTCAGCTGCAGTACTAAGAGCAATTGAAATAAAAGCGGATGTTATTCTTAAGGGAACACGCGTGGACGGCATCTACTCATCTGACCCCGAGAAAGACAAAACCGCCACAAAATTTGATTCCATTTCTTTTCAAGATGTCCTTTCAAAAGGTCTAAAGGTAATGGACACCACAGCATTTACTTTAAGTCAAGAAAACGAGCTTCCCATTGTTGTTTTTGATATGAACACCAGGGGAAATCTCATGAAAATAGTTTCCGGTGAAAATATTGGAACCGTGGTCAATGTCTAAAATGGCATAGGCTTTGATTCCAATACAAAAAATTTTAAAATTATGAACGAAGAAGTAACATTTGTACTTGATAGCGCCAAAGAAAGCATGGACGGAAGCATTTCCCATTTGGAAAAAGCTTTGATCAAGATACGTGCCGGCAAAGCAAGCCCGGTAATGTTATCAACGGTTATGGTGGAATATTATGGTTCTGTAACCCCACTTTCACAAGTATCCAACATCAATACGCCAGATGCAAGGACCATTTCTGTCCAACCATGGGAAAAAAGTCTCCTTACCGATATTGAGACTGCCATCATGAACTCAAACTTGGGTTTCAATCCCATGAACAATGGTGAAATGATCATCATTAACGTACCACCGTTAACAGAAGAGCGAAGAGTACAATTGGTAAAGCAGGCCAAAGCCGAAGCTGAGGATGCCAAAGTAAGTATACGAAGTGCCAGACAAGAAGCGAATAAGGAATTGAAAGTATTAGAAATATCAGAAGATTTGTTAAAGAATGCTGAAGTAGATGTACAAGAACTTACCGACACCTATAGCAAAAGAGTAGATGCCATTCTTTCCGTAAAAGAAACGGAAATCATGAAGGTTTAAGAATCCCAGCATTATCAAGTCACTTTACTTAGGAACACAGCTAATCATTTTTTACCTTTGCGCCGAATAAAACCACTATGGTAGCTAAGCTTACTAGAGGATTTTGGCCAAAGGTGTCAAGAATCATACTGCGCAACAGAATCCTTATTCTACTTGGGGTTGCGGCCTTTACCGTTTTTTTGGGAATGCAATGGAAGAATATGCAATTTTCCAACACAGAGGCGAATATCCTTCCAGATGACCATCCTGCCACTATTCAGTATAACGCATTTAAGAAAATATTTGGTGAAGAAGGAAATGCCATCGTCCTCGCCATTAGGGATTCATCACTGTTTACGCCAAGTAAATTTAATAGGTGGAATAAACTCAGTAAGCAACTTGAAGCTTTTCCTGAAATTGATTTTGTAATATCGACTGATAATCTCAAAGTATTGGTCAAGGACAATGACAAGCAGGAATTTGTCATGGAACCGTTTATCAAAGAGGCACCAAAAACCACCAAAGAAATAAAAGAACTTAAAAACCATCTTTTTAACGAGCTCCCGTTCTATGACAATCTAATTTACAATCCCGAAAGTGGTACCATTCAGACCATTGCTTATTTGGATAAGGATATTATGAATACGGCTGTTAGGAATGAATTCATTCTTAACGATCTGGCCGATATCGTAAAACGCTTTGAAGAAGAAACCAACCTTGATGTAAGGGTATCGGGAATGCCTTATATACGTACATGGAACACAAAGTCGATCGTAGATGAAATAGGCATATTCATTGGAGCCGCCCTATTGGTAACATCAATCATATTCTTCTTCTTTTTTAGGAGCTTCAGGGCTACGTTCATTTCTATGTTCGTGGTTATAATCGGTGTGATGTGGTCTTTTGGCATATTAGGGCTATTACGATATGAAATTACCATTCTTACCGCATTAATTCCGCCATTGATCATTGTTATTGGAATCCCCAACTGTGTATTCCTTATCAATAAGTACCAACAAGAAGTAAAAAAACACGGTAATCAAGCACTATCACTGCAGCGTGTTATTTCCAAAATTGGGAATGCCACCTTAATGACAAATATTACGACCGCTTCAGGATTTGCAACCTTCATTATTCTTGATAGCGATTTGCTCAAAGAGTTTGGTATTGTAGCCTCTATCAATATTATTGGGATTTTTATTTTATCACTTTTGATTATTCCCATCGTCTATAGTTTCATGCCGCTTCCCAAGACAAAGCACCTAAAGCACTTGAATAAAAAATGGATAGACATTTTTGTGAACTGGATGGAGCGTATGGTACGAGATTACAGAATAGGAGTTTATATCACTTCCATCATTGTTTTGATTTTGAGTATCATCGGTATTTATCAAATTGAGATTACCGGTAGCCGAATTGAGGATTTGCCCAAAAACACCCACTATTTTAAGGACATTCGTTTTTTTGAAGAAGAGTTTGATGGTATTATGCCTATGGAAATCGTAGTGGACACCAAACGAAAGAACGGCGCCATAAAACCTGCAACATTAAGACGGATTGATCAACTGGGTAATGTAATAGAGGAAACACCTGAACTCTCCAGACCGATATCCGTTGTCAATTTGGTGAAGTATTCCAAACAGGCTTTTTATAACGGGATTCCAAAATATTACCAGCTGCCCACTTCCCAAGAAAACACATTCATCATGGATGTTGCCAGAAAATCTTCTGATGACGGCAACCTTCTTGAAAGCTTTGTGGATAGCACAGGCCAAACCGCTCGTATAACGACTTTTCTGCGCGATGTAAAGATTGATCGCATGGAAGAAATCGAGAAAAGTATGCTACAATCCATAGACAAGTTCTTTCCCAGTGAACGCTATAATGTGTTTATGACGGGGAAAGCATTGTTGTTTTTAAAGGGGACCAAGTATCTTGTTAAGAACTTACTACTCTCCTTGGCATTGGCAATAGGACTCATTTCCCTTTTCATGGCCTACCTGTTCCGTTCGTTCAGGATGATTATAATTTCACTAGTACCCAACCTTTTGCCCTTGGTTATTACAGCTGGTTTAATGGGATATTTGGGCGTTCCCATAAAACCATCCACCATTCTTGTATTTAGTATCGCATTTGGGATTTCCGTGGATGATACAATTCACTTTTTGGCCAAATACCGACAGGAACTTGCCGCCAATCGCTGGCAAATCAAAAAATCGGTGTATGCCGCTTTGCGCGAAACTGGAGTCAGCATGTTCTACACTTCTATAGTTCTGTTCTTTGGGTTTTCCGTTTTTACCATTTCCAGTTTTGGCGGAACAAAGGCGTTGGGCGGATTGGTTTCGGCAACATTGCTCTTTGCTATGTTGGCCAATCTTATATTACTTCCATCGCTTTTACTTTCCCTGGAAAGAAGCATCGCAAACAAAGAAGTACTTAAAAAACCACAAATAGACATCTTACCCAAAGATGAAATTAACCTAAAGGACAAATAACCTCTAATCGTGTTATAAATATACTCCGTCCATTGCTATCGTTTTTTATCAAAAACCTATCTTTACCGCTTAATTTACGATAGCTTACAATGAATTCTTATTCAATAAAAGAACTGCTGAACAAGCAACCTATTGGAGATACGGTTGAAATAAACGGATGGGTAAAAACATTTAGAAGTAACCGGTTTATCGCTTTGAACGATGGCTCTACCATACATAATTTACAATGTGTGGTGGATTTTGAAAATTTTGAAGATATCCTGTTAAAGCAGATTTCAACTGGTGCCGCCCTAAAGATTTCAGGAACTCTGGTAGAAAGTCAAGGAAGGGGACAAAGTGTAGAAATTCAGGCTGCCGATGTTTTTGTTCATGGTACAGCAGATGCAGAAACCTATCCCATACAACCAAAAAAACATTCTCTGGAGTTTTTAAGGGAGAAGGCCCATCTTAGGGTACGTACCAATACCTTTTCTGCGGTCATGCGTGTCCGCTCGGCTTTATCATTTGCAATTCATAGCTATTTTCAGCAAAATGGATTTTACTATATGCATGCCCCAATCGTTACGGGTTCCGATGCTGAAGGTGCAGGTGAAATGTTCAGGGTAACTACATTGGATACTAAAAATCCACCATTAAGCGATAATGGTGAAGTAGATTATACCCAAGACTTTTTTGGAAAAGAAACCAATCTTACAGTTTCTGGACAGTTGGAAGCAGAGACCTATGCCATGGGATTAGGAAAGGTATATACCTTTGGCCCTACGTTTAGAGCAGAAAATTCGAATACTTCAAGGCACTTGGCCGAATTTTGGATGATCGAACCAGAAATGGCCTTCTATGATTTGGACGCCAACATGGACTTATCCGAAGATTTTATCAAATGGACATTACAATATGTTTTGGACAATTGCCTAGATGATCTTGAATTCTTGGAAAAACGTCTTTTGGATGAGGAAAAATCCAAACCTCAAAACGAACGGTCAGAAATGGCACTGATAGAAAAACTCAAGTTTGTTGTTGACAATAATTTCAAAAGAGTTTCATATACGGAGGCAATAGATATTCTTAAGAACAGTAAGCCCAACAAAAAGAAAAAATTTCAATTCCCTGTTAACGAATGGGGTGTAGACCTTCAAAGCGAACACGAACGTTTCCTTGTTGAAAAACATTTTAAATGTCCTGTTATCCTTTTTGATTATCCTGCAAAAATAAAAGCATTCTATATGCGGTTGAACGATGATAAAAAAACCGTTCGGGCGATGGATGTACTTTTTCCCGGGATTGGTGAAATAGCTGGCGGATCTCAACGCGAGGAGCGTTTGGAAGTACTTCAACAAAAAATCAAGGAATTGGATATTGATGAGAAAGAACTATGGTGGTATTTGGATCTAAGGCGATTTGGAACAGCTGTCCATAGTGGTTTTGGGCTTGGGCTTGAACGTTTGGTTCAGTTCTCAACCGGGATGGGAAACATTAGAGACGTTATCCCCTACCCTAGAACCCCTCAAAATGCAGAGTTTTAATTATGAATCCTTAAATTTATAGAGAAGGAAGACCAAAGACTTTATGCTAAAACAACATCTACAGTTTAAGCTTTCCCAGAAACTGTCTCCCCAACAGATTCAGCTCATGAAATTGATCCAATTGCCCACACAGGCTTTTGAACAACGTTTGAAGCAGGAACTGGAGGAAAATCCCGCTCTTGAAAGTGGTAAAGCTGAAAACGAAACTATAGATGACGGGTATGAGGACACCTATGATGATAGTGCGGACAATGAAACCATTGCTGCTGAAGAAATCAATATTGATGATTATTTAAGCGATGACGAAATTCCGGATTATAGGACACAGACAAGTAATTATAGTCCAGATGATGACGAAAAAAGTATTCCCTATGCGTCCGGCACTTCGTTTAACCAATATTTGCTAAATCAACTCAACACCATCTATCTTAATGATGAGGAATGGGCAATTGCTGAATTTTTGGTTGGCAGTGTTGATGAGAGCGGATATATACGAAGACCGTTAACGGATATCATGGATGATTTGGCTTTTACCCAAAACATTTATACGGAAGAAGAACAGATTGAAGCTGTTTTAAAAATAGTACAGAATCTTGATCCTGCCGGTGTTGCAGCAAGATCCTTGGAAGAATGTCTTATTATTCAACTAAAACGAAAAAGCAAAAGCCCCGCCATTGAACTGGCGATTTCGATTCTAGAAAGGTCCTTTGAACAGTTTACCAAAAAACATTATTCCAAGCTGATGCAAAAGCATCATATTACGGAAGAAGAGCTCAAGGATGCAATTTCAGAAATTGAAAAATTAAACCCAAAACCTGGTGGCTCTTACGCGGGAAACACCAGAATAATAGAACATATTGTTCCAGATTTTTCCATTAAAATAGTAGAAGGTGAATTGGAATTGACCTTAAATGGGCGTAATGCTCCCGAACTTCACGTATCTAGGGACTATAACAATATGCTAGAGGGCTATAAAAATTCCAAGGAAAAATCCAAGTCCCAAAAAGATACCGTGCTCTTCATAAAACAAAAATTAGATGCGGCCAAGTGGTTTATAGATGCCATTAAACAAAGACAGCAGACGCTCTATGTGACCATGAGCACTATTATGAACTACCAGCGTGAATATTTCTTAACTGGAGACGAGCGAAAGCTACGCCCTATGATATTAAAAGACATAGCTGACCAGATTCATATGGATGTATCCACTGTTTCTAGAGTTGCGAACAGCAAGTATGTCGACACCCCCTATGGAACGAAACTCATCAAAGAATACTTTTCCGAGTCCATGAAAAATGAACAAGGAGAAGACGTATCCACAAAGGAAATAAAGAAGATACTGGAAACTGTTATTGGAGAAGAAGAAAAGAAAAAGCCTTTAACAGACGATAGGTTAGCGAAGATTCTTAAGGAACGGGGGTATCCTATTGCACGAAGAACTGTTGCTAAATATAGAGAGCAGTTGGGAATACCCGTAGCCAGGTTAAGAAAGCAAATCTAATGCGCCAGTTCTTAAATATTGTATCCTACATTTTCCATCCGCTCTTCATTCCTGTTGGTGGAACCACTTTATATTTTTTGGTAACACCAAAATACAGTTCATTAGAATTACAAAGTGGCAATATTCTTCCCATTTTTATCCTTACGGTAATCATACCGATTATTTTCTTTCTCATCCTTAAAAATATGGGATTCATTAATTCTATATTCTTACCTACTATTAAAGAGCGCAAATACCCTCTATACATAAGTTGTGTGCTTCTTTTAATGATACTCTATAAGGTGATTCCAAATAATTATGTTCATGAACTTTTCTATTTTTTTACCGGACTTTTAACAGCAACCTGTACAGCACTTATACTATTATTTTTAAAATTTAAGACCAGTCTCCATCTTTTGGGAATGGGTAGCATATTAATGTTCATGATAGGTCTAAGCATACACTTTGAGATAAATATAACGCTGGCCATAAGTGTTTTTACCTTAATGACGGGACTTGTAGCTACTTCAAGGCTTTATCTTAAAGCACATAATAGATCTGAATTATTGATAGGTCTATTGATAGGGTTATGCTCCCAGTTTATTATTCTGAAGTACTGGTTATAAAATATAGAAAATGACACCAATACGAAATACCCTTGCATCTATTGGACTACCATTTTCCAAAGAGATATTGTCTTTTAGAAGTGGGTTTAAACTATAATGTGCATGAATATTCCACGTATTGTATCCAAAATTCAACACCAAGCCATATTGAAAATTTTGAATATCTCCATTAGAAAATCCGTTCGAACCATCTTGTGTCACCAACTTTGACCTTCCAGAAAATACATAGCCCAATTTAACCCCCGCATAGATTCGCCAGAACTTATATTCATCAATAGTAGATGTACGCCATCTCAATTCCAAAGGCATTTCAATGGCATGTGTTTCGAACTTACTTCTTTCAAAATCTGCAGTACTGGTAATGCTATAGCTTATTGAACCATCAACTTCTTCCGCTACAATATTATTATAATACGAATTAGCCGCATATCCCAGGCCAAGTCCAAAACCAAAGTTTCTTCTAGTATTTATTGGGATATCCTTTATAAAGCCAACTTGTAAATTATAAGATAAATTCCTTAGAATAACATCGGTGGGTTTGTCCAATAAAAAGTTGTACCCCAACCCCGCATAAAATTGATCTTCAAGATATCTATGCGAAGTCTTGTAGTTTATACTATCCTTATTGGACTGTGCACTCATATGGACAGTCATTACAATGAGCGCCATACTGGCAAAATATCTTAAAACATTACCAGATATTACCATACTACTTTTAAAATAAAAAAACGCTCCAAATTATAATATTTGGAGCGTTTTCCACTAAATCTAAGTTATTGTCTACTGCAGATTGTTAAAAGCGTTTCCTTCATAGGTTGTATAATTAACCTTTAAGGCATTTACTTTTCTAAGTTGTTGCTTAATATCGGTGATGAGACCCATATTTGCATTTTTATCCACTTTCAAAGCAGTAGTCAATACATTTTGTAATTCTTGAGGTTTTTTAGCACGCTCCGCAAGGATATAGGAACCTACTTCATCTACACTCGCAAACTTATCGTTCAATTGAATTTTTGGTTCTGTTCCAAAAACTTTTTGATATTCCTGCGTAGGCTTACCTACATAGATGTAAATAACTCTATCCTTTTTCTCCAACTTTTTTATTTCGGTTGCGTTTGGAAGTACATTATCAACCAACAAGGAACTATCTTTCATAGTAGTTACCGTCATAAAAAAGAACAGTAACATAAAGACGATATCGGGTAGTGAAGCAGTTGAAACCGCTGGCAAATCCCCATCCTTCTTTTTTGCAAATTTTGCCATACTATTATTCGTTTAATTAGTTGATGTTTCAGCTTCCGATAGCTTCTGTGGAAACATATCTTGAATCCGCTTGACTTTATCTTTTAAACCATCTCTAACACTCTTTGGTGTTTCTGGATTTAAATACTCAGACTCCATTTTAGTAAAGTCCTGGCCAAACAGACGTTGCGCCTCTCTATTACGCAAGTCATTATATGCACCAACAAGTTCGTTTTGTACCGTTATATATGTACTATACTTGGTTTCTCTGTCGTTTTTTAACGATATAATGGCTTTCACAGGATTATCCGACGAAGCAGGATCTCTTCTCCCCTTACAATAATCACAAGATCCATCAGCACCGTTCTCCAAGAAAGCGGTGGCGGCGGCTCTCAGTTCTGTTAATTGCATAAGATTGTCCTCAACCAACAACTGACCATTTTTATTGATATTTACCGTAAAAATGTTCTTCTGCTTAATGATAGGAGGATTCTCTGGCGGCTCCATTGGTGGCAACATACGATCTAATCCAGCATCTGTTTCTATGGTAGTGGTTACCAAGAAAAAGATAAGCAATAAAAAAGCTATGTCTGCCATAGAACCGGCATTCACTTCTGGTGCTCCTTTTCTTCTAGGCATAATTCTATATTTTATTTAACAAACATTTTTTTCAATCCAGGCAATACCATTAATAGAACAGCAACCAGCGTAAGGATAAAGAAAACATTTAATCCCATTCCAATTGTCTTTACAGTACTTTCTGTCGCTTCAAGATTTGGATTGTTTGCAAAGGTATCTACAACTGCCTTCGCTTCTTCAGAAGAAGAAAGACCGTAGGATACCGCAACGACCAAAGCCAATCCACCTATGGCGAAAAGTGCCTTTTTGATACTTGCTGGTGAGGAAAACAACTTTCCAAACCCAAAGAATACTGTCGTTATTACAGCAATGGCCAACAAAACATACATTATAATGAACATGAAGTTCATTGCCCCACTGTTAATTGCATCTGGATCGTCAGCAGATGGCATTAAGAACCATAATCCCGCTGCTACGAGCCCAATGACTATGAGCACTATTTTTACTAATTTATTCATGATTCTCGATAGTTTTTATTTCCGTAATTACTTTTTGTGAGCTGCCAACATATCTATTAGCGCTATGGAAGAATCTTCCATGTCATTTACGATACTATCGATTTTTGCAATGATATAGTTGTAAAAAATTTGAAGGATAATCGCTGTAATCAAACCGAATACAGTTGTTAACAATGCTACTTGGATATCCCCTGCGATTAAAGAGGCACTCAAGTTACCAACAGCTGCAATTTTCTGGAATGCCTGAATCATACCAATTACCGTACCCATGAAACCAAGCATTGGTGCAATGGCGATAAACAGGGACAACCAAGATACATTTTTCTCCAGTTGGCCCATTTGAACCCCACCATAAGCAACAACAGCTTTTTCAGCGGCATCCAAACCTTCTGTTGAACGGTCTAGTCCTTGATAATATATAGAGGCTACAGGACCTTTTGTATTTCTACAAACTTCTTTCGCCGCTTCTACACCTCCAGAAGCCAAAGCATCTTCAACTTGTTGTCTAAGCTTGGCGGAATTGGTGCTTGCTAAGTTTAGATAAATAATTCTTTCGATGGCAACTGCCAAGCCCAAAATCAAACATAAAAGTACAATACCCATAAAGGCAGGACCTCCTTGGATAAACTGTTCTTTTAATACTTGGGTGAAACCTTTACTGGCCGTAGCTGCAGCTTCTTCTTGTAAAACAGCCGCAGAAGCAGTTGTCGTTCCCATAACAAACATTCCGGCAATGGCCAGAGTAGAGGATATTTTCTTCATTTTGTTCAAACTTAAATTTAGTTAGTTAATAATGTTAAAGATATAAAAAAATTATAATTGAAAAACTAATAATGCTCAGCAGAGAGGAAGGGATTCGAACCCTCGATACACTTTTGGTGTATACACACTTTCCAGGCGTGCGCCTTCGACCACTCGGCCACCTCTCTATTATTATAGTTAGGCCGACCAAATAACAAAAAAATAATTAGTTAATAAAATTTGAGGCGTTAATTTTACTGCATTTCACCACGAAGTGACGTTTCAAAAATAGTCTTAAAGAGTTTTCCCGAAACATTACTGCCCAACAGGTACATCGCCTTGGTAAGAGCCGCCTCTGTTGTAATGTCCTTTCCATTAATCAATTGCATTTCTTTTAGCTTTTCACTTGTCTTGTAATGCCCCATTGACACACTACCTCCCGAGCATTGCGTAACGTTAATAACATGAAGTCCATTTGTGACAGCTTTTTTTAACTCATCTAAAAACCATTCATCGGTCGGGGCATTGCCCGCCCCATAGGTTTCGAAAATCAAGGCTTTCAATCCTGGAATTTTTAAGGTCGATGTCACGACTGAGAGATTAAGTCCCGGGAACAACTTAAGAACAGCAACATTGGTATCCATATTTTTGTGGACCTTTAATTTCTTTCTTGAATTACTATAGGGTTTAAAAAGGTAATTGTGATTAATAGCTAAATGAACACCAGATTCTACAAGCGGTGGATGGTTCAATGAAGCAAACGCTTCAAAATGCTCCGCGTTTATTTTTGTCGTTCTATTGGCCCGATACAACTTATATTCAAAATACAGCCCTACTTCTTGCACAACTGCTTTTCCCTTTTCTTTTAAAGCTGCTATTTGGATAGATGTGATCAGGTTTTCTTTTGCATCCGTCCTTAAGTCGCCAATGGGGAGCTGTGACCCTGTAAAAATCACAGGCTTGCCAAGGTTCTCCAACATAAAGCTGAGTGCTGAAGCGGAGTAGCTCATGGTATCGCTGCCATGTAATATCACGAATCCATCATATACATCGTAGTTTTCTTCTATCATCGAAGCTATGGTCACCCAATACTCGGGGTTCATGTTGGAAGAATCTATGGGCTCATCGAAAGATATTCCCGTTATCTTACAATCCAATTGGTTCAATTCTGGAATATTCCCCATAAGCTCTTCAAAATCGAAAGCTCTGAGGGCTCCAGTCTCATAATCTTTCACCATACCTATAGTTCCGCCGGTGTAAATGAGCAATATGTTTGTTTGGTTTTGCATCTTGTCCTAAATACTGAACACTTCTTTAGAATTTTCGGTTGTTATTGCAGCTATTTCCTCTTTGGTTTTTCCATAAATTATAGAAAGTTTTTCCAAAACGTTCAAAATGTAGGAACTTTCGTTTCTTTTTCCTCTATATGGAACTGGTGCCAAATAGGGTGAATCCGTCTCGAGCACGATATGTTTTAAATCAATTTTGTCCAAGAATTGGTCAATCTTGCCATTTTTAAAAGTAGCAACACCACCTATGCCCAATTTCATATTATAAGATATTGCCTTATGTGCTTGCTCCAATGTTCCTGTAAAGCAATGAAAAATACCATATAGATCATTTGCTTTCTCTTGCGCTAAAATTTCAAATATTTCATCAAAGGATTCCCTGCAATGTATCACAATGGGCAATCGAAATCTTTTGGCCAATCTAATTTGATAGATAAATGCTTCTTGCTGCTGTTTTAAAAAAGTTTTGTCCCAATATAAATCGATGCCTATTTCTCCAACCGCATAAAATTTTCTATTTTCCAATTGCTGTTCCACATGTGCCAACTCTTCCTTAAAATTGTCCTTCACATGGGTTGGATGTAATCCCATCATCAGAAAAATATTTTCGGGATAATCAGATTCTAAATCCAACATGGCTTTTGTATATGTTGAATCAATTGCCGGAATAAAAAAACGTTCAACACCTGCCTGAATGGCTTTTTTCATGATATCGTCACGATCCTCGTCAAAAGCTTCACTATACAAATGTGTATGTGTATCGGTTATAATCATAAAGCAAAAATAGGTTTATCTTAGACGTTTGTAATAGTTGATTCGAATAAAAATAGCCCTGTAAAATGCTTCAATTAGCTCAGCATGACAAGTGGAACAATAAAAATGCATGAAATCACTCCAGAAATTTCTTAAATCCAAAGATTATACTAGAATACCCTTATCGCTTACCGAGACCAATCATTTTGAAATTGAAGCTAAAATCAATGGGGTACCTGGACGGTTCATTTTAGATACCGGAGCTTCCAACACCTGTGTAGGCATAGACAAAATCGAATTCTTTAAAATGGTTTCCGAAGTATCGGACATTAAGGCAGCAGGAGCAGGAGCCACAGAAATGGAAACCCTGGTTTCCACCAAGAACAAAATTAGAATTGGGGAGTGGAAAAAAAGCAAGCAAAAAATAGTATTGTTTGATTTGATACACGTAAACCATGCGTTAACCGCACACAATGTAACGCCAGTGGATGGCATCATAGGTGCCGATATTCTTAAAGAAGGTAAAGCGGTTATTGATTATAACAAGGAATGTCTGTTTTTAAAAAACAGATGATAACTGTTGATTCGAACATGGTCGAAGGTTTTATATCCGTTACATAAAACTCTCGACCGTGCCCAAACAATCTTGTTTTTAAAGCTCTAATGCTTTCTTCACATCGCCATCCATTAATAATTCTTCCGGGCTTTCCAAAGCTTCTTTAACCGCTACCAAAAACCCTACGGATTCCTTACCATCTATTATTCTATGGTCATAAGAAAGCGCAACGTACATTATTGGAGCAATTGCAATAAGACTATCCTTAACAATTGGTCTTTCAACAATATTGTGCATTCCTAAAATGGCGCTTTGTGGCGGATTGATTATTGGTGTCGACAGCATGGAACCAAATACGCCACCATTAGTGATGGTAAATGTACCGCCGGTCATCTCATCCACGGTAATCTCACCTTCCCGTGCACGAATGGCCAATCGTTTCACTTCAGCTTCTACTCCTCTGAAACTTAGATTTTCAGCATTTCTGATTACCGGAACCATAAGTCCTTTTGGACCTGAAACAGCTATACTGATATCACAAAAGTCATAAGATATCATCTCCTTGCCATCGATCATAGAGTTTACAGCCGGATACAGCTCCAAAGCCCTAACTACAGCTTTTGTAAAAAAGGACATAAAGCCTAAACTCACCCCATGTTTTTCCTTGAAGGTTTCCTTGTATTCTTTCCGAAGCTCAAAAATGGGCGACATATCCACTTCGTTAAAAGTGGTCAACATTGCGGTTTCATTTTTAGCTGACACCAAACGCTCAGCAACTTTACGTCGCAACATAGAGAGTTTGGAGCGTGATTCGCCTCTATTGCCGCCCGTGGGAGTTCCCATGGAAGGAACGGCTTTTACTGCATCTTCTTTGGTGATACGACCATCTCTTCCTGAACCTGAAACAGAAGCGGGCGCTATACCCTTTTCATCAAGGATTTTCTTTGCTGCTGGTGATGGGGTGCCAGACGCATATGTTTTGGTCCGTTCTACCTCCTTCTTCTGAGGAGAGGTTTCTTTAGAATCAACTGTTTTGGGCTCTTCTTGTTTTTCAGGTTTTTCCTCTGCTGCCGGCGCATCGTTACCCTCTGGTTTTTCTGCACTGGTATCAATTAAACAAACCACCTCCCCTACTGCAACGGCGTCTCCCTCTTCAGCTTTTAAGGTAATGACCCCGCTTTCCTCCGCTGGGAGTTCTAACGTCGCCTTATCCGAATCTACCTCAGCGATTGCTTGGTCTTTCTCAACATAATCTCCATCTTGAACCAACCATTCTGCAATTTCCACTTCTGTGATGGATTCCCCAGGCGAGGGAACTTTCATTTCTAAAACCATGTTATTCTAGTTTTGATGCTATAAAGTTATCTTAATTTCATGTTGTCCTTGGTCTTATCAAAGACGTAATCTATTACTTGGGCGTGCCTTCTTTGGGATCTCACCGCACTACCAGCCGCTGGAGCACCATAAAATCTTCTGGAAGCCACTCTAAATTGTTTTGCTTCATCAAAATGCATTAATAGATGGCCCCAAGCCCCCATATTTCTGGGTTCTTCCTGTGCCCAAACCACATCACCCGCATTTTTATATTTTTTTAGGACACTTTGTATTTCTTTGGTCGGTAGCGGGAACAATTGTTCCAAACGTACCAAGGCCACATCGTCTCGTTTTTCCTTTTCTTTTTTATCCAGTAGGTCATAATAAAACTTACCCGTACAGAAAACCAACGTTTTAATTTTTGAAACAGCCGCTTTTTCATCATCGATCAATGGCTGAAAACTTCCGTTTGCCATCTCTTCTTTTGTTGACAATACTTTGGGATGCCTTAGCAAACTTTTCGGTGTAAAAACGACAAGTGGCTTTCTAAAATCGGCTTTCATTTGCCTACGTAACAAATGGAACATGTTTGCAGGTGTGGTCACATCTGCCATGTACATATTATCCTTTGCACATAATTGAAGATAACGTTCCATACGCGCCGAAGAGTGTTCAGCACCCTGGCCCTCATAACCATGAGGCAATAACAGCACAAGTCCGTTCTGTAATTTCCACTTATCCTCTGCGGAAGAGAGATATTGGTCAATGATAATTTGCGCTCCGTTACTAAAATCACCAAATTGTGCTTCCCATATGGTCAGCGTTTTTGGACTCGCCATTGCGTATCCGTAGTCAAAGCCCATTACGGCATATTCGGATAAAAGCGAATTGTAGATGTGGAATTTTCCATTTTGATTTTTACCCAAAGCATTTAATAGCGTAACCTCTTCTTCGTGCATTTCAGTTTTGATGACCGCATGGCGATGTGAGAAAGTTCCACGTTCCACATCTTGTCCTGTCATCCTAACATCATATCCCTCCTCTATCAATGAAGCATAAGCCAAGAGTTCCCCCATGGCCCAGTCCAACTGATTATCTTCAAAATACATTTTATTCCTGGCCCCTACCAGTCGTTCCAACTTTCTAAGGAATTTCTTTTCCTTGGGTAGAGCTGTAATGCTTTTGGCAACCTCATCCAGTTTTGAAAGTTCATAGGATGTATCTATAGGACTGAGCATAGCATCTTCCGTCTTTTGGCTAAACCCTTCCCATTCATCCTTCATAAATGGGGTGATCCTAGTTTTTTCCACTTTGCGCGAATCAAGCAAATCTTCTTCGAGATTCTTCTTGTACTCCGCTTCTAGTTGCTTTACGTAGTCTTTATCTATAATCCCCTGTTCAATCAGCTTTTCAGCATAGATATCCCTTGGATTTTTATGCTTGGATATTAACTTATAGAGCAGTGGTTGGGTAAATTTAGGTTCATCTCCTTCATTATGTCCGTATTTGCGATAGCCCAACAAGTCAAGAAAAATATCCCTTTTAAAGCGCATCCTATACTCCAAGGCAAAAATGGAAGCATGTACTACGGCCTCTGCATCATCTGCATTTACATGAAGTACCGGCGAGAGCGTAACCTTCCCAACATCGGTACAATATGTGGATGATCTAGCGTCCAGGTAATTGGTAGTAAACCCTATTTGATTGTTAACTATTATATGAATAGTTCCACCGGTATGGTATCCTTCCAAACGGGCCATCTGTATAATCTCGTAAACAATGCCCTGGCCTGCAAAAGCTGCATCGCCATGCACCAATATGGGCAGTACCTCTGAGATATTTTCTTGATGATCACTATCTTGTTTTGCCCTTGTTATACCTTCCACAATCGAATTGACCGTTTCTAAGTGCGAAGGATTTGGAGCAATGTTCATGTTTACCACCTTCCCTGAATCGGTCTCACGTCTGGAAGTCCAACCCAAGTGATATTTTACATCCCCATCAAAAATGGTTTCTTCATAATCCTTTCCATCAAACTCGCTGAAGATATCCTTTGGTGATTTACCAAAAATATTGGTAAGCACGCTTAACCTACCACGGTGCGCCATTCCCATGACAAACTGCTTCACCCCGGCATCTGCAGCCTTTTCAATGATTACGTCCAAAGCTGGAATGAGCGATTCCCCTCCTTCCAACGAAAAACGTTTTTGTCCTACGTATTTTGTGTGCAAAAAGCTTTCAAAAGAAACGGCTTCGTTTAGCTTTCGTAAGATATTTTTCTTTTCATCCGGTGAAAAAGTTGGGTGATTATCGTTGATATTTAAACGATTTTGAATCCACTGAATACGCTCTGGGGTACGTATGTACATATATTCGACCCCTATGGCATCACAATAAATACGTTCTAAATGGGAAACAATCTCCTTTAAGGAACTGGAACCTATCCCAATAATTTTCCCTGCATCAAATACGGTATCCAAATCCGCTTCGGACAAACCAAAATTGGATATTTCCAAAGTAGGTTCGTATTTCCTACGCTCTCTTACCGGATTTGTTTGTGTGAACAGGTGCCCACGAGAGCGATATCCATTTATTAGTCGAATAACCTCAAACTCCTTTTGAAGGGTCTCGGGCATTTCGATTTCCCTTCCATTGGAAAGAACAACCTTTCCTCCATTTTCAGATTCGATACCAAGCTCTTCCAAAGAACCTTCCTGACCAAAATCAAAACCTTGAAAAAAAGCCCTCCAACTGGGCTCAAGACTATCGGGACTCGTTTGATATTTATCATACAGCTCCGCAAAAAATGAAGTATGCGCAGCATTTAAAAAAGAATATTTATCCATAGACAGTTTACAGCTAAAACTTATCTGAAAAATTTAATCAAAAATACAATAAATAATACTAAAGACAGACCTCTCAACATATTGATAGCCTTGAAAATCTTTCAAGAACTATATCTGTGCTTGAACCAAACTTTCTGCCACTCTCTTTTCAACAATAAAAAGCAGACCTCGTCTGAAACATCAACCTCATCCATAGCGCTTATCCTCTGTATCGCCTGTTCTGGAATATCAACAACATAGAGCAGGTTTAAATATTGTTGATGTTTTTCCAATAGCAAGAAATAAATCTTTTCATGCACCAGTTGTTTTAAATCGGCTGGAAGTACATCCAATGAAAAGTTCATCTTTATGTTTATCAATGAAAAGTCTTTTTTCAATTGCAGCAGAAAATTTTCATAAAGCGGTTCTTTATGAATAAATTCCAATAGTTCAATACTGTTGTTAAAGTCGGGTGACATCTTTATGCTTATATTTCTACTTCAAACAAACAATTATTCCGATTTGTATACTTGTCCTTCTTTCATAACAAAGACAACATTTTCCAAGGTTTTGACGTTCTGCTCGGGATTTTCATCCACAGCAATGATATCGGCCAAAAAACCTTCCTTTAGCTGTCCTAAAGTATCCCCCATTCCTAAAAGTTCTGCATTGGTAATCGTTGCGGATTCGATTGCTTTCATAAGAGGCATTCCAGCTTCGACCATATAACCAAATTCCCTTGCATTTTCACCATGTGGGAACACCCCTGCATCTGTGCCAAAAGCGATAGGCACTCCTTTTTTGTACGCCTTACGAAACATCCCTTGTATTTTAGGGCCAATATCGCTTGCTTTTTTCGCAACAACTTCAGGAAAATAACCAGGAATTTTGGCTTTTTCCGTTACCTGCTTTCCTGCTGTAATCGTTGGAACCAAAAAAGAATTGTACTGAATCATTAAGTCCATGGTTTCTTCACTCATCAATGTACCGTGCTCAATTGTTTTTATTCCTCCTTTCACGGCACGTTGCATCCCTTCGTCACCGTGCGCATGAGCGGCGGTCAACATCCCGTAGTCTTTTGCGGTATCTGTGATTGCCTTTATCTCTTCAATGGTAAACTGAGGGTTTTGACCACTCTTTGCCACACTCAATACTCCACCCGTAGCTGTAATCTTAATAACATCCGAACCATTTTTGTAGCGCTGTCTTACTGCTTTTTTTCCATCTTCGGGGGAATTCACCACACCATCTTTTGGTCCGGGGTCTCCCATATCCGAACCTTTCATTCCATTTGTAGGGTCGGCATGTCCCCCTGTTGATGCAATCGCTTTTCCAGCAGTAAATATTCTTGGGCCAATCACCGTTCCCTTACTAATCGCTTTTCTTAACGCTATATTCACACCAGTTCCCCCTAAATCGCGCACGGTAGTAAATCCTGCCATCAGTGTACTTTTTGCATATACCGTAGATTGGAAGGCTACATCCGCATCATTTAAAGTAAATCTCTCGATGTAAGACTGTGGGCTTGATTGACTCTCGATATGGACATGCATATCAATGAAACCGGGCAGCACAGTCTTGTTTTTCAAATCAATGACCTTATCTCCAGCATTTCCGTTCCTATATCCATTTTCAATTGATTTTATATTCTTTCCAGAGATCACTATTGTTTTTTCTGATAGGATTTTACCGGATTTTACATCTACAATACTGCCACAGTGTAAATACGTTTCTTGTGCAAACAGGAAAGAAGTAAAAAGGAAAAATGATACAAAAAGATTTTTCTTCATCTTGATAGTGTTAGCTGATTATGTTTCTAAAAATAAGCATAGATTCCAGTTCTACCATGGAATGTACATCAACTTTTATCTAAAAAGAAAAGCCCGTCCAGAGGACAGGCTTTATGTAAAGGGTACATTTTTTCAACTTCTAATCTTTTGCTCCCAATCCCATGCAGATTTTAGGGAGTCATCTAGAGAAGAGGTTGCTTTCCAGCCAAGGACTTCATTGGCTTTTTTTGTATCGGCATATGCCTGAATTACATCTCCAGGTCTTCTATCCACTATTTTGTAGTTCAGTTTTTTTCCAGAAACCCGCTCAAAACTCTGAATCACTTCGAGAACCGAACTTCCTTTACCTGTCCCTAGATTAAAAACTTCGTAATTTGAATCATTCTTTTGGTCCAGTAAGCGCTGTAATGCCTCAACATGGGCTTTGGCCAAATCAACGACATGGATATAATCCCTGACACAGGTACCATCTTCGGTTGGGTAATCATCTCCAAAAACCGAAAGTTGCTCACGTAGACCTATGCCTGTTTGCGTTATAAAAGGAATGAGGTTTTGTGGAACGCCTATGGGCAATTCACCTATTTCGACTGATGGATGAGCCCCTGTAGGGTTAAAATAACGAAGTGCTATTGCATTCAATTGTGGATTCACCTTGCACGTATCGCTTATTATTTCTTCACCTACTTGTTTTGTGTTCCCATAGGGCGATTCAGCTGGTTTTACCGGTGCGCTTTCTGTTATTGGCATAGTATCCGCCTGTCCATAAACCGTACAGGATGAACTAAAAATAAAACTGGCTCTTTCTTTTTTAACAAGCTCTTGCAAAATGTAAACCAATACGCCAAGATTGTTTTCGTAATACAACAAAGGCTTCTCCACACTTTCACCAACTGCCTTTGAGGCTGCAAAGTGAATTATCCCATCAATATCATTATGTTTTGCAAAGAATGCTTCAACTTTGGGTTTTTCCCGTAAATCCATTTTCTCAAAAATGGGTTTCTTTCCGGTTATGGCTTCAATACCATCCAAAACTTTTTCATCAGCATTGGAAAGGTTATCTATAATTACGACTTCAAAACCTTTTTTTTGAAGTTCGACTACGGTATGGGAACCTATAAATCCCAATCCTCCGGTTACAAGTATTTTCATTCTTTTATTGGTTTACAAAATCAATTACCAAGCTTGTGATAAATTCAATCTGTTCATCATCCAATTCAGTGTGCATCGGCAGTGAAATTACCTCTTCTATTAGTTGGTTCGTTACGGAGAAATCAGCTTCATTATAACGTTCATCCACATATGCTTTTTGTCTGTGCAAGGGAATGGGATAATATACACCACATGGAACGCCATTATCATTCAAATGTTGCACCAATGCATCTCTTTTTCCGTTTAGAATCCTTAGGGTATATTGATGAAAAACATGGCAATCGCATGTATCGCATATACCATCACAATCATTAACCGTTTTGGGCGTAACAATGTTGGCATGTCCATTGAACGCCTTGGAATACTTTTTGGCAGCCTCCCGTCTTTTAGCATTATAATTATCCAAATTCGGGAGTTTCGCTCTCAAAACAGCTGCTTGGATGGAGTCCAATCGTGAGTTTACGCCTACCACATCGTGATGGTATCTCTTGTACATTCCGTGGTTTACCATTCCACGTATGGTATGGGCCAAATCGTCATCGTTGGTAAAAATAGCGCCCCCATCCCCATAACATCCTAAATTTTTGGACGGAAAGAACGAGGTAGACGCCACATGCCCTATAGTGCCTGCCTTTTGCTTTTTTCCATTCTTAAATGTATGTGTGGCACCAATGGCCTGTGCATTGTCTTCAATAACATAGAGCCCATGTTTCTCTGCCAACTCCATAATGGCGTCCATATTGGCGCATTGTCCAAAAAGGTGTACCGGCACAATGGCTTTTGTTTTTGGCGTAATTGCTTTTTCTATGGCCGCAATATCGATATTGAACGTATCTGGCTCAACATCGACCAATACAGGAGTAAGATTCAACAGTGCTATGACCTCAACAGTTGCAGCAAAGGTAAAATCAGCCGTAATCACCTCATCACCGGGTTGCAATCCAAGTCCCATCATACATATTTGGAGTGCATCTGTACCGTTTGCACATGGAATGACATGTTTCACCTGTAAATAAGCTTCTAACTCTTTTTGAAACTCATGAACCTGTGGGCCGTTTATAAACGCTGAAGAATCCAAAACTTCCGTTATGGAAGCATTTACCTTATTTTTAATGCCCTCGTATTGACCTTTAAGGTCGACCATCTGTATTTTATTCATCCAAATAAATTATGCCTTAAAATTAAGAAATTAACACACCATAACAACCTATTGATGAAAGAATGTATTTTAGCGGAAATATGATACCGGTGCGATTTGTCTACACAATTTTAATTTCTATTTCTTGGGCCATCCTAAAGTTCATTGCACTTTTTAACCCCAAAATGAAATTGTTCGTCTCTGGAAGAAAGGAGGTCTTTCAAAAAATTGAAACAACTGTTTCCGATGGGGACAAATATATTTGGATGCATGTAGCGTCTTTAGGGGAATATGAGCAAGGGCTTCCCATTTTAGAACGGATAAAATCCAAGTATCCATCCCATAAAATTGCACTTACCTTTTTCTCGCCATCAGGTTACGAGGTCAAGAAAAATACGAAAGTAGCGGACATCGTCATCTATCTACCAATGGATACCTTGTACAACGCAAAAAGATTTCTGGATAGTGTAAATCCAGAAATTGCCTTATTTATAAAGTATGAGATATGGCCCAATTACCTCTTTGAATTGAAAAAAAGAGCCATTCCAACACTATTGGTTTCAGCTATTTTTTCCAAAAGACAGATTTTTTTCAAAGCATATGGCGGGTTCATGCGAAAAAGTTTAGAGTCCTTCTCTCATTTCTTTGTTCAAAATGAATCCTCAAAACAACTATTGACCTCCTTAAATTTTGAAAATGTTTCCGTTGGTGGTGATACCCGTTTTGACAGAGTTTCTGAGATTTTAAAACAAGACAATGTCTTGGACTTTATGAGAGACTTTAAAAAAAATGATTTTTGCTTTGTTGCGGGGAGCACCTGGCCAGAAGATGAGGAAATACTTATTGACTTTATAAATTCCTCGGGGAAAACCATAAAATATGTAATCGCCCCTCACACCATAAAGCCTTCGCACATAGAAAAAATACAAGCGAATCTTTCCAAAAAGTCTATTTGCTATTCTAGTATTGGACAAGAAAACCTATCAGACTACGAGGTTCTCATAATAGATACTATTGGACTTTTGACAAAAATTTATAGTTATGCAGACGTGGCCTATGTAGGTGGAGCTTTTGCCACCGGACTCCACAATACCTTAGAACCAGCCGTATATGGCATCCCTGTTATCATAGGCCCTAATTATTCAGGATTTAGGGAGGCGGAAGATCTGGTCGATAGAGGCGGTATCCATGTAATCACAGACAATACATCATTCGAGAGCTTGATGAACCGCTTTCATACCGATACCGATTTTAAAAACACAACAGGGAACACAAACACAGAATATATCAAGGAGAATTTAGGTGCAACTGAACTTGTTATGGAGTTTATGCATGCGCTTCTTTGATTTTTTCCTAGTTTTAGCGAAATCAACCTATCATGAACAACCGTATTTTTAGAATATCATTGACCGCCGCATTGGCGGGTTTTCTTTTTGGTTTTGACACTGTAGTCATCTCTGGCGCCAACCTACCCATTAAGGAACTTTGGGACACGACTCCATTGTTCCATGGAATTTTCATTATGAGCATGGCCTTGTGGGGTACCGTGCTTGGCTCATTATTTGGCGGTGTACCATGTGATAAACTAGGAAGAAAGAAAACATTGATATGGATTGGGGTCCTCTATTTTGTTTCCGCTTTGGGTTCAGCACTTGCCCATGACCCCTATCTTTTTTCTTTTTTTAGATTTATTGGAGGTGTTGGAGTCGGTGCTTCTTCGGTAGCTGCACCCATATATATATCAGAAATTTCAACTCCGGACAATCGTGGCAAACTGGGCGCCATGTACCAGTTTAATATTGTTTTTGGAATTTTCATTGCTTTTATTTCCAATTATTTATTAGAAGGATTTGGCGGTACAAATGATTGGCGCTGGATGTTGGGCGTAGAAGCAATTCCAGCACTGGCTTATACCGTTATGGTTTTGAGTATCCCCAACAGTCCAAGATGGTTGATGATGAAACGACAAGATGAAGATGGTGCCCTTAGGACTCTGGAATATATCTCCAACAAAGAAGTAGCCATTAAAAGATTGAATGAAATAAAAGAAGCTCTGGGAAAGAGCTTTTCCAAGGATAGTTTATTTTCAGGAAAGTACAACAAACAATTGTTGCTAGCGTTTTTCCTGGCCTTCTTCAATCAACTATCAGGAATAAACTTTATTCTTTATTACGCCCCCGAAATTTTGGAGCGTGCTGGATTGGCAGCTAAGGAATCACTTTTTAGTTCTATTTCCATAGGAATTGTCAATTTGATTTTTACGCTAGTCGGTATTCGCTTGATTGATCACTTGGGTCGAAAACAGCTCATGAAAATAGGCTCAATAGGCTATATTGTAAGTTTGGCAGTAGTTGGATGGTGTTTCTATAGTGATGCAAGTTCAACCTTACTACTTTCATTCATTTTGGTTTTTATTGCTTCGCATGCTATTGGACAAGGTGCTGTGATCTGGGTTTTTATTTCCGAAATATTCCCGAACAAAGTACGCGCATCCGGCCAATCTTGGGGTACGGGAACCCATTGGATTTTTGCAGCAATCATTACTTTGGTAACGCCCATTTTCTTGGATGCTGACAAAGGAATTTTCAAAGACAATCCTTGGCCTATCTTTTTATTCTTTGCTTTAATGATGGTTTGCCAACTGGCATGGGTGCTATTCGTTATGCCGGAAACAAAAGGGGTTTCTTTAGAAGAGTTGGGCAAAAAATTAAGTGCTAAAAACACGAAGTCCAGCTAGCGGACATCATGCGGGACATGAGTAAAAAATATCCGTTAATCGAATAACCACATGGTATTTAGGATTGATGAATAAATATTTCCGTACATTGGAAGAAATAACACTATTATGACTGATCAAGTTTCTTTTGGCAGTAAAATGCTGGTTGGCTTTTTACGGCTAATGGTATTCGTTCTTGTACTTATTCTTATCGCTATTCCTGTATGCATAGTATTGGATTTTCTAGGAATTTTAGGGTAATTGACAAATAAATAACCGAGAATAGCTACATAATACCGTTTCTATCTGGAGAAATTTTTAAGCGCACTTAAAAAATAACATCCTGTTCATGCATTGCATTGGTTATAGTCTTCACATAAGAGTCAATGGTTTTTTCAATTTTTACAGGTTCCATGATATCTAGATTACCCCTCCAAATAAGCTCTCTTTCCTTATCTACACAAATGCAATACAATGAGGTTTGGGCATTGTAGATATTGAAGGTCTCATGATCTTCAGAATTGTAATAAATGTCTTGATTATCAAGATAGTCTGAACTAAAACGAGTGTACATATCATTGAAACTATTTATTTTTCCCTTGAACGTACGCTTGTTTTCCGTACCAACAACTTTGGTAAAAAGAATGGCATCAAATCCTTTCTCCAATAACTGTTCTTCAACTTCTGAAAGTTCCTCTTCCGATTTTTCCGAAGATGTAAACTCAACATCAAAAAGGTCTAAACTCCGCATTGCTTCCACACCCTCTTCCTTTAGCCTTTGGGCAAGTCTTGTTTCAAATGCCGCACGTACATCTTTATCTTCGGTCATACCTACCACAAGTACCTTGTACGCATCGAACAAAACAATATCCGGACTCTTCCAGGTGCTAACGAGCTTTGTAGATGAACAACCCGCTAGGAGCAACATACATAGGGCCACTAATTTTGGTTTCATCGGAGTAAGTTTTATCGTTATATTGAAATTCCCATATGCTAATGTCTAATAAATACGCCTTGCCTTTTCTCTAGCTGCTTGTTCAGTTCATGAATGGTTTCTGCCATTGATTTTTCAAAGTTATCCGTTTTGGATTTTGCAAAAAGACGTGGTCCAGGGGCACTTAATTCAATTTCGCATATCTTGCTTTCTTCTCCCGTTCTGTCATTTTCCAGTTTAAAAAGGACGTTGGCCTTTATGACCCAGCTGTATTTTTCCCCCAACTTATCTAGCTTTTTGAACAAGATCTCGTTCAAGGATTCACTGGTTTTCATTTTTTGATATTGAATATTCACTACCATAACAAGTTGCTTTTTTGATTTATACCAAATCTAGGAACTTGCCATATGCAAAAACATGACATCTATCAGTTTTCAAAAAATGAAAACCTATTTAATTGAAAAAGGTTGACCCGTACTCTGTAAAACGGAGAACCAAAACTCACTCTCCAAATCTATTTTCTTCCGTTTTTTTGTGACTTCTACTATAGGTGCATAAACAAATCTATTGTTCACGGTACTAACAACAAATTTAGTCTTTCCCGCCATGGCTCCATGTACAGCATGGTACGCCAATCTGCTGCAATAGACACTATCACTAGAGTTTGCAGGTGCACTTCTAATAATGTAACTGGGATCTATGTATTTTATGGTTACGGGGAAATCCACAAAATGTTCTGCAATCTTATCTTTTAAAAAGATACCGATATCCTCATGCTTTACATTTCCAGATGCATCCTTGACCGTATTTTCACCTTCAAAGAGATGCTGGCCCGCACCTTCAGCAACTACAATAACAGCATGCTTTTTACGGTCCAAACGTTCTTTAAGAACCGCTAAAAATCCATTTTCTCCTTCTAAAGTAAAATCCATTTCGGGTATAAGCACAAAGTTTACGACAGGCATGGCCAAGGCCGCAGACGCCGCTATAAATCCACTGTCCCGTCCCATAAGTTTGACGATGGAAATTCCGTTAAACGCACCCGCGGCTTCATTATGAGCATCCCGTAAGATTGGACTTGCCACATCAAAAGCAGTTTCAAAACCAAAAGATTCGTCTATCAAATCAATATCGTTATCTATGGTTTTGGGTATTCCCACCACACTGATGTTCTCATTTCTTTTTTGGATTTCTTCACCTATGGCATTTACTCCTTTTAAAGTTCCGTCACCGCCTATGGCAAACAACATATCTACCTTGTTTTCTACAAGGGTATCTACCATTTTTGAGACATCTTGGCCACCACGAGAAGACCCTAGGAAGGTTCCTCCAAATTGATGGACGTCCCTAACTTTTTCTGGACTGAGTTCAACAAAACCATGGCCCATTTCGGGAATAAGGCCTTCATAGCCATACGGTATTCCGATTACTCTTTTTATATCGTAAAAGTAATGGAGTGCCATTACCACACCGCGTATGACATTATTGATTCCTGGGCACAATCCGCCACAAGTAACGATAGCCGCTGTCGATTTACTTGGTTCAAAAAAAACATTTTGTCGTGGGCCCGCCTTTTCTAAACACTGAGGCGCTTCACTATTTTTTAGACATTGGTTGTAATTCTCCAAGGAGAGGTCGTATACCAATTTATCATCTTCCTTGATAAAACTAAAAATATTATCTCCCCTAACAGTACTTAGCTGAAGGGGAGATTTAAATTTAGGTTCACCTAGACTTTCAATCTTAAATTTATTCTTGTTACTCACGTTTTCTTTTAATTAAAAATGGTCATCCAAACTATGATGTGAATCAATTAGTGGACCACCGTTAAGGATTTCCTCTGAGGCTTGACTTGCAAATTTATCAAAGTTAATGTGGAACGAGTGTGCCAATTGAATGGCTTTACTAACATATGCTCCTTTTTGCAACCACGTGTTCATAGGATCTAATATTTCTGTTGGTACCCCGGGACAATACTTTGGCATATGCAACCCAAAAACAGGATGGGCATCAAAATCCACATCATCCAATTTACCTTCCAAGGCCGCAGATATCATTGCTCTGGTATACTTTAACTTTATTCTTGACCCAACTCCGTAAGGACCTCCGCTCCATCCAGTGTTAACGAGCCAAACATTGACTCCTGCTTCAGTCATCTTCTTGCTTAACATTTCAGCATAAACGGCTGGATGCAATGGCATGAAAGGCTCTCCAAAACATGCCGAGAACGATGGTACTGGCTCATTAATACCGGCTTCCGTACCAGCTACCTTAGCAGTATATCCAGAAATAAAGTGATATGCGGCTTGACCAGATGTTAATTTAGACATTGGAGGCAAAACACCAAAGGCATCGCACGTTAAGAAAAAGATATTTTTTGGGTTCGATGCATACGAAGGTTTTTGAATGTTATCAATATGGTCGATTGGATAACTTACCCTCGTATTTTGGGTTATGGAACTATCAAAATAATCCACTTCTCTGGTTCCTTCTTTAAAAACTACATTTTCTAATAACGCTCCAGGTCTAATCGCCCTATAGATATCTGGTTCTTTTTCTTCAGTTAAATCAATAACCTTTGCATAACAACCGCCTTCAAAATTAAAAATGATGTTTTCAGCCGTCCAACCATGTTCATCATCTCCTATCAATTTTCTATCGGGATCTGCGGATAAGGTCGTTTTTCCAGTACCTGATAAGCCAAAGAAAATTGCGGTATCCTCTTTTTCGCCAACGTTTGCAGAACAGTGCATGGGCAAGACGTTCTTATCAACGGGCAATATTAAGTTCAATGCAGAAAAAATTCCTTTTTTTATTTCACCAGGATACTCCGACCCACCAACCAAGGCGACTTTACGCGTAAAATCAAGGATAGAGAAATTTCCAGCAATAATTCCGAACTCCTCTGGATTAGGCGCTTCGTATCCAGGCGCACAAAGTACCAGCCATTCTTCTTCAAAGTCTTTCAGTTCTTCATCAGAAAGTCTTAAAAACATGTTTTTGACGAAGTAGTTGGACCATGGAAATTCAGTAACCGTACGAACATTCATAGTATAATCTGGATGAGAGCACACAGCGGCATCCCTTGCATAAACCTCTTTATTAGAAAGATATTTAGTTATTTCGTCATAGAGTTTTTTAAAGTTATCTGGTGAAATTGGCTTATTGATTCTACCCCACCATACCCTATCTTTGGTATAGTCATCTTTTACCAAAAAACGATCTTTGGGCGAACGCCCTGTAAACTTACCTGTATTTATGGATAGTGTACCATTTTCGGTTTCGGTGCCCATATCCTTTTCTACGGTAATTTTTTGAAGGGTTTCAGGATCTAAGTTCCAATGTACTCTGGCATTCTTAATTCCATACTTTTCCAATTCTTTTGTCTCTCTGATAATAGCTTTCATGATATTATTATTTTAAAATTTGTGTCCAAAAATCATAGACCACGATACAATTGCAACGCGGTTACAAAAACAATACTAGTGGTCACTCACCTTAAAAATCAAAAAACTATTAACGGGACTAAATCGTTACTTCACTCAAATTGTTATGGGCTAGAACCCGCATGCCCAGAGGCAATGCGGGTTAGCTCCAATCTAAAAGGTTCAAACCACTTTAAGGGCAATAACTTCATTGATTATATTTCATTCACTTCTTTTAAGAGTTAAATATTCGTTCGTAATCTTCTACTGAACCATTGTCCAAACAACATTCAATTATACGTCTGCCCAATGGGTTCAATGTATCATCTTGAAACTGTGCCAGTGTCTGGATAAAGAAATCATACAATATTTTAGCACCTTGATCATATGCTTCTTTTCCAACTTCTTCCTGATATTCCACTTTTAGAAACCATTTTGGAATTTGCCGTCCTTCAACTTTCATGGTATTCATGGCATAACCCAATAGGCTGCATCTAGAAGCGCTTAGTCTATGCGGGGAAAAGTTTGCGTTACCTCTACGTGCAAGATATTCACGGCTAATCCATTGCGGCATAAAGCTTGTTTTCCAAGCACCAATATGCTGATTTGGCGTGAGAATGTACTTCACCTTTGGGGTATTTTGTATTTGCTCGAGCAATAGATTGGCTTGTTTTACTTTTTTACCTGTGGCAAATGGCCAATAACTACCTACACCTTCACTACCAATACCTTTGGTCTGGATAATACTAGGATTTGCATGCCCTCTAGGTGCTACCAAACGCCATAGCCAAGCCAATGCCGGAGGCAAGATGTGCATCATACCAACAATTCCATAATTTGGGTTTTCCATGGTACAAGGTGGTGTTCGGAAACCAATGCTCCTGATATCGACCTTTACCGGTTTGGAGTATACGCCCGGTACAGATTCACGTGGTAAAATCACCCTTGGATTTGGACAGGGCACTCCTGGTTCATCTTCCTTATGATCCCAAATCATTGCATGTCCACCCGGAACAGCTTCTATATTTAAAAACAGTAAAGGATTTTTCGGTTGTGCCGTGATTTTTTCAAGCATGGTATCCTTCCCATATTCATCAATATGGTCAACACGGACGAACCAAGCGTCTTCCGCATCCTCTAGCCATAACTTCTTCTTATCTTTTTGAAGATTAGGATGGCACAACGCCATATCATCGGTTACAGGTTCTAGATCACAGGTTCTTGGAAGTTCTATTGTACGCTCTTCACCAGTGAGCACATTCTTACCCAATAACAGACTACCATCTGACTTTCGGTGGGGCAGTTGCAGCATTTCACTTTTACCACCACCACTTGCTCCTTCGTGCATCATGGTTATCACATTGTCATAAGGTGTAATAACACGTACTGTAGAACAGTGAGCAGTAACCCAACCTTCATCTTCCCCTTTACCGATCAACATTCCGTATACACCTTTTTTAGCACTTGGCCCTGGATATAAATTGTATGCGAACATTTCGTATTTACCCGGTATTCTGTTGTGTACCACGACTTGTTTTCCTTCAAAATGGGTATGGCGAAAAGGTGGGGCAGCATATATTACTGCTTCTGGCGCAAAATCTTCAGGTAGTTTATCTGGATCAAGTATGCCTTGTAAAAGGGCCAGTCCCAGTCCAAAAAAACCTGTATTGGCGGGAATGATAGCTACTGCAGCATACCCCATGCCAGGTTGGCCGGCATTAAAATAAAACATTGCCAAATCCTGTGTTTTCAGCCATTCAAATGTTTCTTCCCTTAGCGAATCAAAAGCATAACCAAACCGTTTTTCAAAGGTAGGTTTATCTGTGGGCAGATCATCAGCTATCACCATACAGTCTGGATCGCGTCGACGCATGTATGCTTCGGTATAGTTGGCTGCAATACCATTTTTTGTACGGGCCACTTCAGCTTCAAGATAGCTGCGCCCATCTGGCAAATCGAATCGCACTTCATGAAAGTTGCTCTCTTTACCGCCAGCGGCCAGCTCTACCAATTCCTGTGCATTTCTTGCAACAGTAACACTTGGTGCTACTTCCAGCAAGTCTTCTAGTTCCTTAATGCTACCAACCGGGAGCTTTTCTAGGGTCATTTCCATTTCGGTCATTTTATATTTGATTTATTGCGTGATATTCTTATTATGATTAGTATCTCTTATTCAATTCAAAAGTTATGTTCAAAAACTCCAAACCAACGGCACTATCAATATCGTTGCTATAAAAAACAGCAGCAATAACGGTCCACCTACCCTGATATAGTCAATAAACTTATATCCCCCAGAAGACATTACCATGGCATTTGTGGTAGTACCTACAGGAGTTAAAAATGCTGTTGAAGCGCTTATGGCAACCGTAATTAAATATGGCTTTGGAGAAACACCCAATGATGTTGCCGCCAATAAAGCTATTGGTGCCATGAGCACTGCAGTGGCAGAATTATTAATGGTTTGGCTAAACGCCGTCGTCAGTAAAAAAATACCGCCCAGAAGAACTGTTGGATGTATGCTCCCCAACATATCCACTAATCCATTAGCTGCCATTTCGGCGACCCCTGTCTTTTGAAGAGCAGTCCCCATGGGTATCATAGCGGCAATCATAACAACACTTGTCCAGCTAATACCTTTATATGCTTTTGATATAGGTACGCATCGTGTCAACAACATAATTCCCGCACAAATGAGCGCAGCTATCGCGCCGGGGAACACTTTAAACACTAAGAGCAATATCATTAAGATAAGAGTTCCCATAGCTATGTAGCTTCTTGTGCTGAGTGTAGCAACATTTTTGGAGAGTGCTTCAGGACTACCAGAAATAACCACATTCTCGTATAGCGACTTTAAGGTTTCTATGTTTTCCCAAGGACCTCGTATTACAAAAGCATCACCTGCTTCCATTTTTATCTTACCCGAAAGTGGTCTGTTATTTCTTGATGCGGCCAGCAATTGGACCCCAGCCCTTTTTAAATAATTTCCCAAGTTTATGGTCCTACCTACGAAAATAGAGTTTGGTGTCAATAGCATTTCTGCCATACCTACTTCTTGATTGATCAATTCGTTTTTTAACGTGTCCATTTCCGCAGGTGTTGGAATGACGCCCAAACTAAATTTTAAGACCAATTTATCGACTGCCTCAGGCGTTCCCTTCACGGTAATGATATCATGATACCGCATTTCCGTATCAGGTTCGGGAAGCTCTACAAATTGTGGCACTCTTTTTTTGAGCGGGCTTGGGTGCCTTCGCTTTAAACGCATAACAACTACCTTATGGGTGCCTTCAAAATCCCAATCTCCAATTTTAGTGTTTATCAAAGGAGACATAGATCGAATTCTCAGTCGATATAAATTGTCCCCAATACTATAGTTTGAAATCCATTTGTGCATTTCTGCATCAATATCCGCAGGCCTTTCATTGGTCTGCCTTTTGGGCAATAATCGATATCCTATGTATCTGAAATAAACGATGGCGATAATCAGCAATGGCAAACCTATAAGACCAAATTCGAAGAATGAGAACCCTTCAAGATTATTCTCAATAAGTGTATTGCTCGCTATAATGTTTGGCGGTGTACCCGTTAAGGTCAATAATCCACCTGTATTTGAACCAAACGCTACCGGCATTAATAATTTTGATGGCAGTGTCCCTGCACTCCAAGCTGCTGAAACAGTTACCGGAAGTAAAGCTGCAACCGTTCCTGTATTACTAACAAAGCCTGAAAGAACGCTGGCGCCCAATGTAACAATGACCAGTAATTTTGGCACGCTTTTACCAGCCCAGCTTACAAAACGCTGACCGGCCAGAGCCGTCCAACCAGTTCTCGATAATCCCTCACCAATAATGAACAGTGCGGCTATCATGATTACCGTGGTGTTACTAAAACCACCAAGGGTCTCACTAACATTAAGTATCCCTGTCAAATAAAGCGACAACATTGACATTAGTGCCACAACATCTGGTTGAAATTTCCCCCAGACAAACAAAGTAATTGTAATACCTAGTATTACGAGTAGTGTTAACATAGTATAGTTGTTGAAATTGGTATTAATCCAAGGTTAAAACAGGGATTTCCGAATGCAAAGTCAACAGTTTTGTCAAGCGCCCCTCCGATGGGGTGCTATTTTTTGTATGATTTCTGGGCAGAATTGCCAAAAGGTCAATATTCTTCTTTGTGATATAATCCAAAATTCCTTCCTCCACATCTTGATTTTTACTAAAAGCATGTTCTTCGTAAAAATGCTCCAAGTAGTATTTGAGTAGATTTTCATTGCTATCTACAATAGACTCTTCTGCATAAACGGACTCTTTATAAATTGTCAATACATGCACCCTAGAGTCAAAGGTTCTGGAAATATCCAGAAGTGTACGCAACACTTCTTTATCGTCTATTTTCTCATTGCCCAAAACCAAGGCTATGTCATTGGGTTCTTTAATATCACATCCAAACGGCACTGATATTACGGGGCAGTTGGCCTCCAATGCCAATCTAGATGTATTTGTTATGGCCTCGTCCGTACTTTTGTCCCCCATGGTTCCCATAACTATTAAATTGGCCTCATGCTCCTCTTGTGTTTCAAGAATCTTTTTTATGATTTCCCCTTTGGCCGTAATAAAAGAAGGAGTATTTTTCACTTTTCGTTGAAACGATTTCAAAACGTTGGAGAAATCTATTTTTAAAGTTTCTTCCTCAGACTCCGTTATTGGCATAGAGGCTACGTACAACGCTAATATGTCGACATCCCTATTTGGTCCAGCTAAGCTCATTGCATACTTCATAGCATTTATCGAGGCTTCTGAAAAATCAAAAGGAATTAAAAATTTAGTGATTAGATTCATACCTGAAAGATTTAAATGACAAAATTCATGACTTCAAAATTATAGCTGGACACGGACCTAAAACATGACGGAAATCAGGTTTTGGATATTTAGCATGAGAAAACTCGATTTCTATTTTTTCACAATGGACAAAGAAGAAATTTTGGACATATTGGCTATCTTTAAAATCATTTTAAAAAACGACTGAGCACATGGAAATTGTTATAGGAATAGACATTGGTGGAACCAAGACCAAAATTGGATTGGTGGACAAAAATGGAAAATGCCTTGTCAAAACTTTCTTTAGAACCAAGGAGTTTCCAGATTTGGATACTTATCTTGATAAAATCCGTAGCACATCGGAAGAACTTATTGAAAATTTAGGAAAGAAGGTCACTATTCTGGGGTGCGGTATTGGAGCACCAAACGCTTCTAGCAAAAGAGGAACTATAGAAAACGCCAGTAATCTGCTTTGGAAAGGCAGTGTTCCCATTCTTGAAAAATTGAAGGAACGTATGGATATGCCCATGAGAATCATGAACGATGCGAGTGCTGCCGCATTGGGTGAAATGCTTTTTGGACGAGGTAGGAACATGACCGATTTTATAGTAGTAACATTGGGCACAGGTTTTGGTGCCGGCATTGTTGCCAATGGGCAACTCATAGACGGCTATGATGGTTTTGCAGGAGAATTGGGCCATGTAGACATGACCATAGGGGACGGTAGATTAACAGGACTGGGGGTTCGAGGCGGACTGGAGGCCTATGTTTCCGCAACAGGTCTAAAGCGTACTATAATGTATATGTTGAGCAAATATATGGTGGATTCAAGATTTAAGGACGTAGCCTACAATGACCTTCATGGAGAAGATATCACCAAAGCTGCCGAAGAAGGTGATGTTATTGCTGTAAAGGCATTTGATTATACTGCAAAAATAATGGCGTTGGCGTTGGCAAATTTTACCGCTTTTACCCAACCTGAAGCTTTTATTTTAATGGGCGGTCTTGTCAATAGTGGAAAGTGGATAAAAGAACCCCTAGAGAAATATTTTAACGAATACCTTTTAGATGTATATAAAGGTAAGGTCAAACTACTGGAATCTGGAATGGATGGTAAAACTGCTGCCATTTGTGGCGCTGCTGCGCTCATATGGGAAGACAAAAAATAAATTTCTTGTTTACCTTTCAATTGGGCATTGTATTTTTTAGAAATTTCCTAGGACTTTTTAACTATTTATAGCCCACAAAATCAATTTCTTAAATCATAGGGAAATAGTTTCAGTTAGAAATAGACCTGTTTCAACATCGTCTTATTGCTTTCATATTTTAAGGTTCTACCTTTGGAATGATAAGTATCATATTTATTCGAATCATTAAAAGCAAAACTTTGCATATCAATATTCAAAGCGGCTTTTATGGGAGGTGCAAAGCAATTTCCATTTTTTGTTTTTTTCACAACATTTTTTATTCTAACCCACACAACTTCTTACGGACAAGGCAATAGTGAAGACAGGTCTGGCTCTTGGCTTGTTCTTTATGGCACTAACAAAATCCATGAGAAATGGAGCATTCCGCTCGTAGGTATCCTTAGACATCACGACATGTTCGAAAAATATGAATTCGTATTTGTAAGAACAGGACTGTCCTATAAAATTAACAACCACTCTGCCTTTACAACTGGAGTCGCCTATTTGAGTTCAAGGAGCTATACCGGATCTGAAGAATTTAGCAATGCGACACAGTTTTGGGTTTATGAGGAATATAGTTTAAAATCAAAATCAAAAAGAAACAAAATTTCACATAGGTGGCGATTGGAAACCCGATGGAAAAAAAACGCCGATGACCTTCATATCAATAATAGATTAAGGTATCGACTTCAGTTTGTTAAATCCTTGTACAAAAATGTCTACTTCAGAACTTTTAATGAGTTCTTTATAAATATAGAACCCAAACTGTTCAATCAAAATAGATTTTATATCGGCCTGGGGCAAACAATATCACCATCTCTTAAGGTAGGTATTGGATACTTAAAAAATCATTTTGATAAATCCGATCATGATGTGGTTAGGATGTCATTAACCTTTAAAACCGACTTTACCAAAAAAGATATGGCACATAATACTACAGAATAAGGCTGTCATGGAACATGAAAACTATTTATCATCCATACCTGATTATTATCATATTTTATTTTTTAACCCCTGCATAACTTTATCTCAATTAAATAAGAAAAGTCATGAAACCAAAAAAGAACCCCAACGCAGATATAGGACGCAATAGCAGTCTTTATTTTATGATAGGTCTTACTTCCGTGCTCTTTGTAACGTGGCAATCATTAGAAGTGAAGACATATGAGAAGGAATCCGATTTTGCAAATGTAATCGAAGTAATGGACGATCTTAATGAGGATGTCCCGATTACGGAAACCGTGTTGACCGCACCACCGCCACCACCGCCGGCAGCTCCAGATGTCATAGAGATTATTGAAGATGTAGAGGACATTGAGGAAACTATTATTGAAAGTACAGAAAGTAGCCAAGAAGTTTTTGTGGAAGATGCCGTAAGCATAGAAGATGTTGAAGTTGGCGAAATGGAGGAAGAAGAGATAGTGCCCTTTGCCATTATCGAAAATGTTCCCGTTTTCCCGGGATGTGAGAATTTGAATTCGGAAGAAGAGCGTAAAGCTTGTTTTAACAGAATGGTGCAGGAACATGTGAAAAAGCACTTTAAATACCCTCCCACCGCTCTTGAAATGGGAATTACAGGTAAAGTATACGTGCAGTTCGTAATCGACTCCAAGGGAAGAGTAACGGAAATCAAAAAAAGAGGGCCAGATAGATTATTGGAAGATGAAGCCGCACGAATCATTGCAGCACTTCCTACGGTAAAACCTGGTGTACAAAGAGGGAAAGCTGTCAAAGTCAACTACGGAATTCCAATAAACTTTGTAATGCAGTAACTAACTTAGCCATTTTTTATTAGAGGCTCCAGAACACTTAGTCGGAGCCTCTTTTTTTGTATTAAAACCAGTCAGTATTCAAGTATTCTTTATTTCTGGAAGCGGTTTCTCTGCTTTTGACCACCAAATGTGTTTTATCAAACTGTCTTGCCCTATAGCCCAAAAGGTGAAAAATAGATTTGGCCAGAAACCTTGCCACTCTTTGATCGACCAAAAGTGCATCTTTCTTTAACGATTCCCATCGAATTCCTGGAAACCTCACCAAAAGATGGTCCGCTTTTATTTTGCGAAGACCTTTCGATATCCATAAAAGTATTGTTGGAATCGACCGTACGTAATAAAATCCTTCATTACCTTGGTTTTGGTATAGGGGCATAAAAATCTGCTTTCTCCCTTTGGCCTTTAGAATGGCATTATTCTCCAAGGCTACATTTTCACCATCCGAAATCTCCTGAAAATTCACGAATCCAGGAAGCATCTTAAAATCGATTCCATGTTTTATATCGTACTGATAATAAATCTCGTAAAACTTATTCGACACCGCACTGGAGTTTAAAACTCCATTTCTGAGTGCGGCCATTTCGTTGGTGGATAAATTGACAGAATTCGTCAGTGCCAACGTAAAATGGACAAAATCAATACAATTTTTTATGGCATTGATATCATCATGTTGACCACTTTCATAACCCATTGACACATAGCCCAGTTCATTGATAAAACTTAGTAAAGCTCCTACCAAATATTCCTCTATTCCCAAAACAATGGGCAGTGGGTAGTTCATTGCAAATTTCCTATTCAGTAAGCTATCGTTTAAAACTATAAATGGTGAGGTTTCACTAGATGTGGTATGTAAATCTATAAAGTAAAATGGAGGGGTGCTTTTCTCTAAAATCCCATTGAACAAGGCGTACAATTCCAGTAATTCTTTTTCTTCATCCGTCTCCTGTTCTTCTTTGCCCTTAATCTCATCAATCCTATCAGGCGACCAAATCCTATTTAAATCTTCAGTCTGAAATCGTACATTCTTTTCAAGTGCCCTTAAATTTCCCGCAATGGCATAAATTTCTCCATAAATTGACTTTTGCCTGAGTTTTAATTCACGAATAACGTGTTTAAGGGCAAATATTCCAGCTGGCTCATTGCCATGTATTCCCGCAAAAAAAATCACAGTAGGTCCGCTCCCATCACCTTTAAGATGGTCTATGATTCGTTCAACCTCTGCCGTCTCGTTAAGGGCATGACTATATACTTTTGGCATGTTCCAAGTCCACTTTACTGATTATACCCACTAAATTTGAACCTATACAAACTGGCAAACAGCCAATTTCGTAATCGTTCATTAATTGTTTTGCTGTTGCTATGGTTGTTCTCGGCTGGACTGTTACTACTTTTTTTATCATGATGTCAGAAATTTTAGTCTCCTTTTCTTTCTGAACGTTTCTCAGTTCTTCGATATGGCTCCAGGTCAATAGCCCCGTAAGCTCCCCATTGTTATTTTCAACAGGAATGTGGTGAATATTGTTCCATTGCATTATAGATAGAGCTAAATCAATATAATCATCCTCATAGAGTTTCATGAGCTTGGTAGACATGATCTGTCCAACCCATTTATAAGATGATTTACCATTATTAACTTCTTCTAGGTTAGGCCACGTATGTACTGGCATATCTTTTAGTTGATTTACAGAGATAGTTTTTGTCAATGCGACCAAAACACTATCCAATTTCATATGCTTTCGTAAGTTTCTAAAATTCTCCACTTGCCACTCTGCCCCTGTACCTTTTTTTGTTCTGGCTTTTATAATTCCAAGCAATCTATCAATATCTTTCTCATCAACACCATGCTTTTTTAAACCTTCATAAGCTATTGGCAGCAATTCATTTATTATTAATTTTTTAAGTGTTATAGGCTTCCCCAGCCAGAAAAAAACGGTCTGCCTGCCCGTTCTCGCAGCTTTTATGAAATTAAGTTTGGCTTCTTTGAAATCCATAATACCGGGCATATCATCAAACTTTTTTGGTCTTCCGACCATTAGTCCTACCCAAAAAGCAAAATTTGCAATTTCATCAATTGCTGTAGGTCCAGATGGAATATACCTATTCTCAATGCGCAGGTGGGGCTTTCCATTACCAACCCCGTAACACGGTCGGTTCCAGCGATAAACCGTTCCATTGTATAGATTGAGTGCATCCAATTTAGGGATGCCTCCATTTTTTAATACCTCCAAAGACTCTTTCTCTATAGCCTTGGTCAAAACAATGCGGTGCGTTGAAATATCCTCTTTAAAGATTTCCACTACAGAATCTTTCTGCCAATGATTTCCAAAACCAACTCTGGCAACCTGCTCTTTTAGCGCATAAGTCCATTTCCTAGTATCCAAACTTTGTTGAAATAAAGCAATACGGGTCTCTTTCCAAAGTTCCCTGCCCAATAAAAGAGGAGAATTACAACAAACTCCCAAAACTGGACCTGCTATAGCCTGCGACCAATTATAGCTTTTGATAAAATCTTTGGGAGGAATCTGTAAATGAAGTTGAAAACTGGTATTGCACGCTTCAAAAAGAACAGAATCATGGCGTAGCGTCAATTCATCTACGCCTCTAATTTTTAATGCAAAATGATCTCCCCGGAACGATTTTAAAACTTCATTAAGTTTATAGTAACGTGGAATGGGTGTCATAAAATCGATACCCAACTCGTTTTTACTAATGGTAGGCAGAATACCGGTCAACAGGATATGTATTCCCAGCTCTTTCGCTTTTGTGCGAGCCTTATTGAGCAATTCGCCGAGTTGTTTTTCCACTCTAGAAAAGCAGTTTCCGCTCAATTGAAATGGATCTAGATTTATTTCGAGATTATAACTCGCCAATTCTGTAGTAAAATGCGGGTCATCGATATGCTCTAGAAGATCTAAGGATTTTCCAGATGGCCTAAATTCGTTATCTACCAGACACATTTCTTGTTCGGCACCTATTCTTACGATACCGTCCTCAATTAAATTTTGCTCTAAAAGAAGCTCAAGAGCCTTAATATCATTAAGCAAGTGCTTCACAAAAGCTTTGCGCTCTTGATCATCGAACTTACTTTTAGGAATATGTTCTCCCATGCCTAAGAACTTGATGGTTGCTGTACATCTACTAAACTACAAAGCATCTGTCAATAAAAATATGACGGTTGTCATGTGCAAGAAAAGCCTCGTTCCTGATAATTATCATATTTTTTATTGGTGCGTCATTTTAATTTTGAACAGTAACAATATCCTACTATGTGCCAACTTGTTCAAAAATATAATGTTCCAGGTCCCAGATATACCAGTTATCCTACGGTACCATACTGGGATTTGGACAATTTTTCTGGCAAACTCTGGAAGGAAACTGTTTTAAAGGCGTTTACCGACAACCCAGAGGATGGCATAAGCATTTATATTCACCTTCCATTCTGCGAAAGCATGTGCACGTTCTGTGGTTGCCACAAGCGAATCACAAAAAGGCACGAAGTTGAACTTCCCTATGTTAATACCGTTTTGAAGGAATGGCAGTTGTACTGTGAACTTTTAGGGGCGAAGCCAAAAATCAAAGAAATTCATCTTGGTGGAGGCACCCCAACATTTTTCTCACCAAAACATTTAAGAATACTTGTAGAAGGAATACTGAGGCTTGGAAAAAAAGCTTCTGATTCTCAATTTAGCTTTGAAGGTCATCCAAATAACACTTCAAAGGCACACCTACAGGCTCTTTTTGATGTGGGGTTTAGAAGAGTCTGTTTTGGTGTGCAAGATTACAACCAGAAGGTTCAAAAGGCCATAAACAGGATTCAACCTTTTGAAAATGTTAGAAAGGTAACTGAATGGGCAAGGGAAATAGGATATACATCCATTGGACACGATATCATATATGGATTGCCTTTTCAAGATTCCAAGGATGTAGAAATAACCATTGCAAAGACCAATGCGCTCAAACCAGATAGAATTGCTTTTTACAGCTATGCACACGTACCTTGGTTAAAAGGTAACGGCCAACGCGGTTACAAAGAGGGCGATTTACCCACTTCTTTAGAAAAAAAGGAACAATACGAATTGGGCAAAAAAATGTTGACGGATTTTGGATATAAAGATGTAGGCATGGATCATTTTGCACTTGAAACAGATAGTTTACACAAGGCTATGGTCAAGGGAAACCTTCACCGTAATTTTATGGGCTATACCTCATCCAAAACCAAACTAATGATTGGTTTGGGAGCCTCTAGCATTGGGGACAGTTGGTATGGTTTTGCACAGAATGTGAAAGGCTTGGAGGAATACGAGCACTTGGTATCCGCCGGTGTAATCCCAATTTACAGGGGACATATATTAACCAAAGAGGACCAGATTATAAGAAAACATATACTCAATATTATGTGCCAGTTTGAAACAAACTGGGGATTGGGCGAGGCACAGATACGAGATTTTCAGAAAATCATTGATAATTTATCGGAACTGGAATCCGATGGTTTGGTGAACATTGAATCCAATGGAATCAAGGTCACTAAAAAAGGCAGGCCTTTTGTTAGAAACATTAGCATGGCCTTTGATTTAAAATTACATCGAAAAAAACCAGAGACCCGATTATTCTCAATGACCGTTTAACCATTAAAAAGAAACAAATGAAAAGTATAATTGTACCCGTAGATTTTTCAGAACAATCAGAAAAAGCACTAAAAGCAGCAGCTACGCTATCTAAAAATAGCAATGCTGAACTGGTAGTGTTACATATGCTGGAACTTTCTCCGGCCATTATGAGCGAATCTGGTTACGTATCACAAGAACAAGTAGTACACCTTATAAAAATAGGGGAGCAACGTTTTTCTGACTTTTTGGACAAACCCTATCTAAAAGATGTAAAAGTCATTCCTGTAATCAAACATTATAAGGTATTTAGCGAGGTTAACGAAATCGTGAAAAAGCACAATGCCGACTTGGTTGTTATGGGATCACATGGTACAGATGGGTTACAAGAAGTATTTATAGGGTCCAACACCGAGCGTGTAGTACGAACTTCTGATGTTCCCGTACTGGTAATTAAAGGAGACGAGAAGAAGTTTACCCCTGAACGTTTTGTTTTTGCATGTGATTTTAAGGAGGAAAATGTTCCGGCACTTAAGCAAGCCGTTAAAATTGCGGAATTGTTCAAATCTAAATTACATCTTGTGTATATAAATACGCCAGGGGATGAATTTTTAAGCACCGAGGATGCCTACAATAGAATTTCAAGATTCTTGAACATTGCCAAACTAGGCTTGGAGGTTGAAATCTATAATGATTATACTGTTGAAAAAGGAGTTCTCAATTACAGCGAAAGTATAGCTGCCGACCTTATTGGAATTCCTACGCACGGTAGACGTGGATTGTCACATTTCTTTATGGGCAGTATTGGCGAAGATATTGCCAACCATTCCGAAACACCGGTCATCACATTTAAAATATAGTTGATTGATTTTTTTGATTGATTTTTTTTGATTGATTTTTTTGAGATTACGAAATGGGGAGCTTTTTAAAGGCTCCCCATTTTACTTTTTAGCTTTTCTAATAAGTTTATAAGCCCAATCATAATGACTCGATAATACCCCTATCAAATAGGCTCCTACAGCATTATTGCCGGTCCATTCATAACGCTTGCGCTCAAACAATTCTTCATTGGTATGTGAATCTACGATTTTCATGACTTCCGCATGGGTTGCATCAAATCGTGATTTAATTTCGTTCAAATGCAAAGTGGAGTATTTTTCACGAATTTCCCTATTTAATGCTGGAATTGTACGCCAGTTATATCCCTTGGCAGGAATATCTGGTTTTTCCCCTTTCATACCAACGGTGTACCAGTCCAAGAACATTAAATGCCAATGGTGCAAATGCCCTAGCACATCCCGTATATTTCTATTCATAGTCCCTTCGGGGAAATCCTTCTCTTGCTCCTCCTGAGAAAAAGAGACGATATAGTCATTCAACTTTTTAAAGTTCTCCGTACTTAATTCCAGTAAGTCCTTTTTTATTTTCGGTCGTGCCATATCATATACGTTTTTTTAGTTGTTTCAAGTGCTTTTTGATGTGGGCGTCCACTATTTGCAAATGTTCCAGTCTCGTATAATCCCTAGAGCCTTGTTTGTAAGGAATATATTGGACCGAAGTATTAAAAATATGCCTTTGTATACTTCGTTGGGCTTTGCCAAACCTATCTAATAGTGTAGCTATATCTACATCACGCATCGAATCGACGCTCTGTTTGTTTACATCAGAAAGCTTGCCTTTCAAAACATTTGGCTTAAGCTCCGTCGCAACACATTTAAGGTTACGTTCAAAGCTCTCATGCCAAAACACAAGATGACCTAAAATATCTTTGGCACTCCAAAGCGTATTGATTCTTTTGCTGTAATCGTATTCCTTACTAAAGAAAAGATAAACATCTTCTATGGTTTCATTCAACCTTTTCAGTGAGTCTTTTATATCTCCTTCAAAATTGTTCACCTTCCTTAGAAGAGGAAACAGTTATCTATTGAAACGCTCAAAAGCAGCCTTTTCCAATGTTGCACGATGGTCTGGATGCGCAATGGAAATAAGTTCCTTTGCACGTTGTTGTAAGTTTTTACCATAAAGATTAACAACACCAAACTCGGTTGCTACATAATGAACGTGTGCCCTTGTCGTGGTAACGCCTGCACCCTCCTTTAAGAATGGTGTAATTTTAGAAATTCCCTTATTGGTGACCGAGGGCATTGCAAAAATAGGCTTGCCCCCAGGTGAAAGCGAAGCGCCTCTTATAAAGTCCATTTGGCCACCCACCCCAGAAAATTGATAGCTTCCTATAGTATCTGCACAAACCTGGCCGGTCAGATCAATTTCAATGGCACTATTGATAGCCGTTACTTTGGGATTTCTACGAATTCTAGCGGTATCGTTGGTATACCCCGAATCCCTAAAGTCACATATTGGGTTATCATCTATAAAATCATATAGTTTTCTAGACCCAACCGCAAAACAGCTAACGATCTTACCCCGTTTAACTGCCTTTTCCTCTCCGGTAATTACACCACTTTCGATTAATGGCAGCACTCCATCAGAAAACATTTCTGTATGAATGCCAAGACGTTTATGATTATTGAGGTTAGCCAGTACAGCATTGGGAATATTACCGATGCCCATCTGCAACGTAGCACCATCTTCAATTAAAGAAGCTACATTGATACCAATTTTTTGCTCTATATCGGATATTACGCCACTTTCGTGTTCATGTATGGGGCGATCTACCTCTGTGGCAAACTCAATTTCATCTACATGTACAATACCGGTTCCATGCGTTCTGGGAACGCTTGGATTAATTTGTGCTATTATCTTCTTCGCAGTTCTTATAGCCGGCAGTGCAACATCTACGGAAACGCCCAAAGAACAATAGCCATGTTTATCAGGAACAGAAACCTGTACAATGGCAACATCCAATGGTAAAATGTTTCTTTTGAACAACCAAGGAATCTCACTTAAAAAAATCGGAATATAACCAGCATTGGGTGTATTTACACTTTTCCTTACGTTACCCCCAACAAAACAAGAATTCAAAGCAAAGGAATTGATATAGGGTTCTTCAGTATATTTAGCATCTCCCTCTGTATGGATGGAGACAATTTCTATATCCTTTAACTCTTTGTGACGGTCGCAAAGTGCATTGACAAGCTCATTGGGAGTCATTGCCGCTCCTTGAACAAAAACACGGTCACCTGATTTAACTACTTTTACTACTTCTTCTGCTGATGTTATTTTCACGTTTTAATTATTTTTTAGGGTTCATGACATTCAATTGCAGAGGATACTAAATCTGTAGGAGCGACTTTGGGAGAAACATATGGAATTCCCAACCCAAGCCCCCTGATGATAAAAAGTACCCCAATCAACAATACAAATATCGGAACCAATTTTCGAATTTTAGATTTTATCGGACTCCCCAATAACCCTTCGGAAAAGACTACTAAAGTCATTAATGGAACAGTGCCTGCTCCAAAAAGTACCATGTAAAGTCCCCCTTGCAATGGGTTACCAAAGGCAATGGCACCCAACAACGCCATATATACTAATCCACAAGGCAAGAATCCATTTAAGAACCCAATGGTCAAAAACGCATCTGGGGTCTTTTTTTTAAGTTCTGCACCTAGTTTTGATTTCACTTTTCCCAGAACTTTATAAATAGGTCTTGAAAATTGATACTTATTAAAATATTTACTTGGCAGCACTACCAAAAGAATCATAATCACACCTATACCAATGGATAATTTTTGCTGCATCCCAAACAACGATAGTCCCTTGCCCAAAAAGCCAAAGAGCATACCAATTATTCCATATGCCAACAAACGTCCTGAATGGTAGATAAAAAGCTGCGTTGCTTTTTTGACCTTGTTATCCCTTTCCAACGGCAACATAAAGGCTATGGGTCCGCACATGCCCAAACAGTGCAGACTTCCCAATAAACCCAATGCCAGAGCGGATAACAACATATTCTAATAGACCAGTTTCTCTTTGTGCAAAAAGTGTTTACCTTGGTATTGCCATTTTATTTTAATGTCCCAGCGACCGTCCAGCAAGCTATTGTCAGGTATGAGCAAATGTGTTTTGGACAAACTTATAGGAAAGTCAACATCCAAATGCTTGTTAGACGGTCTGTAAAGGGACACTGTACCTTTAATTTTTTTATGGTCGTACTGTTCTGGAAAGAAAATCTTTAACCCTTCTTCGGATTTCTCCAGTTTTAGGTCTACGCCCATTTCTGAAGCTGAGTTAGAAGCATCGATTTCTTTTTGATATGCCAATTCCTGTTTGTAGTAATCATCGGTCACCAAATCATGGTTTACACTATCGTCCATGCTCATTCTTACCACAAAATAGAGTATAAACGAAATGAACGCTATAAAAGCCAGTACGATACTTGTTCCCCAATTTAATTTCATAATCTTATTTTAAACGTTAAGCAAAAGGCCTAAAACATTCTATACCAACTCAATGATAACTCCGTGGGGCCAAAAATTGGGTCACGGTAGTCTCTATAAGTTTCTCTCCACTGTATACTCCAATTTTCAACCTATCCTTGTCTCCAGTCAATGCCGAGCTATTGATTTCTATGAACAACGTTCCTTCTGCCAGTTGTTCTGCCGATACCTTGAAACCAGCTTGGGATACCATCTTAATCTCTCCCTTGTGTGACATCAGCTGAAAACTGATATCCTCGATGTCATCAGATGTTTTGTTCAATATTTTATAGGTATACACATTACTGATGATGTTGTTGGCCTTTCTTTCGTACAATTGACCCGGAAGCCTTAGGATATTTGCTTCCAGTTCATTTCTAAGAAAAAGCATTCCAATCAAAACCCCTGTCAATATGGTCAAAACTGCCGTATACCCTTTCATACGGGCGGTAAACCTAAACTTGGATTTTTTGTTTATCTCATCTTCACTGGCGTAACGAATAAGCCCTTTGGGCTTTTGGATGCTTTCCATGATATGGTCGCATTCGTCTATACATGCCGTGCAGTTCACACATTCCAGTTGTGTTCCGTTACGAATATCTATTCCAGTGGGGCAAACATTTACACATTGAAAGCAATCGATACAATCACCATGGCCCAAAGCATCCCTGTCTTCGTTTTTTCTGAACTTCTTTCTACCGTTGTCCCCTTCCCCCGTTGATGGTCATAGGCCACCACTATGGATTTATCATCCAAAAGAACACCTTGCAACCTACCATATGGACAAGCTATAATGCATACCTGTTCCCGAAACCAGGCAAATACGAAGTAAAAGACCCCTGTAAAAATCAATAAGGAAATCATTGTTCCCAAATGCGCCATGGGACCATCCAGAATGTATCGAATCAGTTTGTCGCTTCCTATCAAATAGGCCAGAAAGATGTTGGCTATCAGAAACGATATGATAAAAAACACAGTCCATTTCAGCGTTCGCTTTCTAATTTTTTTACCGTTCCAAGGTGATTTGTCCAACCGCATCTGTGCTCCACGGTCACCATCTATCCAATATTCTATCCTGCGGAAAACCATCTCCATAAAAATGGTCTGCGGACACATCCAACCACAAAAAATACGTCCATAAGCCACAGTAAAAAGCGCAATGAAAACGACACCTGCAATCATTGAAATGACCACCAAGTGAAAATCTTGGGGCCAAAAAGGAAATCCGAAGATATTGAACCGTCTTTCCAAGACGTTGAACAACAGGAATTGGTTTCCATTTATTTTGATAAATGGTGCTGCAAACAAGAAAATTAGGAGTCCATAACTTACATATTTACGGTATTCAAAAAACCTGCCTTTGGGCTTTTTGGGATAAATCCAAGCTCTTTTACCGTCTTCGGCGATAGTTCCTATGGAATCTCTAAAATTCTCTTCCATTCAGTTTAGTTTTCAACTCCTCCATCCTTCCCGCACCTTCATTCATCTCTTAAAAGGTGCCATTATTTATTAGTTCATGGCAACATCTGTAGAATCTACAGCTTGTTCTGCTGGAACTGCTTCTTCTGTTTTTTCTGATTCAGAGGCGTCTGGATCTACCCAAATCTCACCTTCCGGTGCCTTGGGATTCGCCGGCGTGGTACCTCCCAAGGTCAAGATGTAACTTGCCACTTGTGCCATTTCAGCAGGCTTTAAGCTTTGTTTCCATGCAATCATACCCTTACCATCACGTCCGCCTTCAGATATGGTGTTAAAGACATTTTTGATGCCCCCACCCAAAATCCAATACTCATCCGTTAGGTTCGGGCCAATTCCACCGCCACCATCTGCCATATGACAGGCAACACAGTTCGTGGTAAAGATTTTTTCACCTGCGCTCAAATCCGATGCATCAGCAAGAAATTCAACAGTGTTCACATCCACCAAATCCTTTGCTGTTTTCTTATATTCTTCTATAGCAATTTTAGCAGCTGCAACTTCTTGTTCGTATTCCAGTTTTTGATCATAATCCCCTGCAATATGAAAACGTATTAAATACACTATTGCAAAAACAATGGTTGCATAAAACATGTATACCCACCAAGGAGGCAAAACGTTGTCAAGCTCACGAATACCATCATAGTTGTGATCCATGATAATCTCTCCTTCTTTTTCAATGGCACGGGTCTTTGTAAGGCGCTTGTAGATGTTATTGATCCAGGTCCATTCCCGTTTTTTGTTCTTTGCTTCCAGATAACGCTCTTTGGCTTCAGGAGAAAGGGTTAGCAACATTACGTTTTCAATGGAACTCAAAATCAATTCAATAGCTATCAAAATCAGTAATACCATTAGCATAAAGAACTGCGTAATAGGGTATTCGATAATGGCTGGTTTATCACCTGAATCTATAAAGTACTCCATTAATCCGAAGATGATGAAGAATAGGACCGGAATGCGTATCCACCAAGGTGTTCTTGTGCTCATAATACTAATTTTGGTTATGGTAATCGTTATCTAAAGGGAGTTCTTCCATTTCTTTTATATGTGCTTTGGTAGCTGTAAAAACCCACCAAAACAGCAATACGAAAAACACGAAGAAAATCAATAAGGATATCATAGGGTAACTTGCGATACCTTCTATACTCTCCATATGGTTCTTAACAAATTTCAACATGGCTAAATAGCTTTTTAGATGTTAGACCGTAACTCCAAAAGTCTTGTGTCTTTCATCTTAATTTTTAACTTATTCTTTTTCTTTATTTTCTGATAACAATCCGTCGTTGTCCTTAATTTTAATGTCTGTACCCAATCGCTGTAAATAAGCTATCAAGGATACTATTTCCCTATCGCGCATCTGTATAAAATCCTCACCGTTTTCTTGGGCATATTTTTTATCTGCTTCATAGGTTTTTACAAACTCTGGGTCAGAATACAGATTTTTCTCAATTTGTAATGCTTGTTCCGCCATAGATTGCTCCGCGTTGGCTATATCTTCTGGCGTATAGGGAACCCCTAGCTTGACCATCACCTCCATTTTACTCTGGACCGCACTTCTATCATGTTCGCTGGTGACCAACCATTGATAGGCGGGCATTATGGAACCTGATGAGGTACTTTGCGGATCGTACATGTGATTTAAGTGCCAGTTATCAGAGTATTTTCCTCCCACTCGTAATAAATCGGGACCTGTTCTTTTACTTCCCCAGAGGAAAGGATGGTCGTAAACGAACTCTCCCGCCTTTGCATATTCACCATAGCGTTCCACCTCGCTCCTGAACGGTCTTATCATTTGCGAGTGACAACCTACACAACCTTCTCGGATATAGAGGTCACGCCCTTCCAGTTCTAAAGGCGTATATGGCTTAACACTTGTAATTGTCGGAATGTTGGATTTAACCAATATGGTCGGTACAATTTGAATTATCCCACCTATTAAAATTGCAACTGTAGCCAAAATTGTAAGCTGCACAGGTCTACGCTCTAACCAGTTATGGAAGGTTTCACCAGCAACACGTCTTTTGGAAACTCTTGTCAAAGCTGGCGCTTCTGCCAATTCATCTTCTACAGAGCTACCTTTTCTGATCGTTACAACAATATTATATACTAAAATAAGCATCCCCGCGATGTACATTGTACCTCCAATGGCACGCATCCAGTACATGGGGATAATCTGAGTAACGGTCTCTAGAAAGTTTCCGTATACCAAGGTTCCATCTGGGTTAAAATCCTTCCACATTAATGCCTGGGTAAATCCGGCCACATACATTGGTAGCGCGTACAGTATAATTCCCAAAGTACCTATCCAAAAATGTAGATTGGCCAAACCTTTTGAGTAAAGTGTCGTCTTGAACATCTTTGGAACCAACCAGTAAATCATACCAAACGTAAGAAAACCGTTCCAAGCCAATGCTCCCACGTGCACGTGTGCAATAATCCAGTCACTAAAGTGAGCAATTGCATTCACATTTTTTAGGGATAGCATCGGTCCTTCAAAAGTGGCCATACCATAACCTGTAATTGCCACTACCATAAACTTTAGTGTGGCATCACTTCTTACTTTATCCCACACACCGCGCAAGGTCAACAATCCATTGATCATACCACCCCATGATGGTGCAATGAGCATTACCGAGAATACAACGCCAAGGTTTTGAGCCCAATCTGGTAAAGCAGAGTACAATAAATGGTGGGGGCCTGCCCAGATATAGATGAATATCAATGACCAGAAATGGACTATGGAAAGACGGTATGAATATATAGGTCTATTCGCTGCTTTTGGAACAAAATAATACATCAGCCCCAAAAATGGTGTGGTCAAGAAGAAAGCCACGGCATTATGACCGTACCACCACTGCACCAATGCATCTTGGACACCTGCATATACCGAATAACTTTTCAATGCCGTAACGGGCAACTCCAAACTGTTGAAAATATGCAGTACGGCAACCGTAACGAATGTAGCCAAATAGAACCATATTGCCACGTAGAGATGGCGCTGTCTTCTTTTTAAAATCGTACCGATCAAGTTCCAACCAAAAACGACCCAAACCACGGCAATGGCCAAATCTATAGGCCATTCCAATTCTGCATATTCTTTTGATGTGGTATACCCCAAAGGCAATGTAATGGCCGCTGCCACAATAATCAATTGCCAGCCCCAGAAATTAAAATTACTTAGAAAGTCATTGAACATTCTGGCTTTTAGGAGTCGCTGCGTGGAATAATACACCCCTGCAAAAATGGCGTTCCCCACAAAGGCAAAAATCACCGCATTAGTGTGCAAAGGACGTAACCGCCCAAAACTGAGCCATGATATACCGTCCGTAACATTGGGAAACAAAAACATAAAAGCCAGTAGTAGCCCTACCAGCATTCCAACAACACCCCATAGCATGGTGGCATATAAAAACTTTTGTACGATCTTATTGTCGTAGCTAAATTGTTGTATTTCCATATTTATTGGTTTGTACTTTTAGTTAGTTTAATTTCTTTTTCGTTAGTGCTGTCTTTTGAATTAGGTAGGAGTTCATCCTCAAAGAGCATACGTACGGATGGAGTATATGCATCATCATACTGACCACTCTTTACCGAAAGGACAAAGGCGGCAAAAAAAACTATAGCTACAGAAATGCTTATAGCCAATAACACATATATAACACTCATACCTACCTTAATTTAGCGTAAATCTACTTTTACCTTTAATTTCAAAAAATGATATATATCAGCTTTCATTAATTTTTATTTTTCTTCCTAATATATTGGTGAAAAGTGTTGTAAAAACAACGATACTTATTGAACTTAAAGGCATTAGAATAGCAGCCACTACTGGCTGCAACTGCCCCGTAACCGCAAAATACAATCCAACAATGTTATAGCACAAGGAGAGAAGAAAACTCAATTTTATAACTTGAATCGACTTTCTGGACATTTTGATAAATAGGGATAACTTGCTTAGGACGGAAGCATCTAAAATAGCATCACAAGCAGGTGAAAAAACATTGATGTTTTCTGAAACAGAGATTCCAACATTACTTTGCGCCAAAGCTCCCGCATCATTTAGACCATCGCCGACCATCAACACATTTCTATCTTTTTGTAATCCTTTTATATATTCAAGTTTGTTCTCAGGTTTTTGATTAAACAATAAATCAGTGTTTTCTGGAAGTATTTTTTTGAGCTGCTCTTTTTCTCCGTCATTATCCCCGGAAAGAATTCCAAGTTGCATGTGTTCTCCCAAGGAATTAAAAAGTTTCCCCACTCCTTGTCTGTATTTATTTTTGAACACGAAACATCCCTTGTAATTCTCATCCGAGCTAATATAAACAGTCGTACTTGTATTAGCAGCAGTGGAATTGCTCCCAACATAGCTTGCAGAGCCTACTTTAATGGAATGTTCCTTTGACCTGCCCTCTACCCCTTTACCGGTATGTTCTTGAAACTCATCCAAGGTCATAATAGCATTGGATTTTAAAATTTCGTAAAGTGACCGGCTTAAAGGATGGTTTGAAGCGCGCAATGTGGTTTTTAGCAATGCTGTTTCAGCTTCTGTCAATGCTACTCCTTCATATAAAATAGTGTCTTTTTCCGTAGTCGTAATTGTTCCTGTCTTATCAAAAATTGCAGTATTCACTTTAGCTAACCGCTCTATTACGTTCGTATTCTTAAGGTAGAATTTATGCTTTCCAAATATGCGTAGCATGTTCCCCAAGGTGAAAGGTGCCGCCAACGCAATGGCACATGGACAGGCAATGATCAGCACCGCCGTAAAAACATTGAGTGCCATGCTTGGCATATAGAACAACCAGTATGCAGTAGCTATAAAAGCAATAGTCAAGATACCAATGGTAAAACGTTTCCCAATACTGTCTGTTAGTGTTTGGAACGCTGTTACCTTATCTTTAGCAAAAACTGAATTTCCCCATAGCTGGGTAAGGTAACTTTGGGACACGGATTTTAACACTTCCACCTCCAGAACGCCCGAAAGCTGTTTTCCACCTGCAAAAAGCCTCTCTCCAGATTGCCTAAAGACCGCTTGGGACTCCCCTGTAACAAAACTATAGTCTATTTCTGCCATTCCTTTAATAAGAATACAGTCTACTGGAATGATTTCGTTGCTCCTAATTAGGAGACGGTCTCCTATTTTGATGTTATAGATTTGGATATTCTCCTCATCTCCATTAGTCTTTAACTTGGTCACCGCGATTGGAAAATAGGATTTGTAATCACGCTCAAAAGAAAGGAAAGCATATGTTTTTTGTTGAAAGAACTTTCCGAGCAATAAGAAAAATACCAACCCGGTAAGGCTATCAAAAAAGCCAGACCCCAAATCAAAAACAATATCTACGGTACTCCTCAAGAACAATGTTAGAATACCCAAAGCAATGGGAACGTCAATATTCAATAGTTTAGACCGTAATCCCTTGTAGGCCGATATGAAATAACCGCTACCCGCATAAAACACCACCGGCAACGAAAAGGCAAACATTAACCAACGAAATACGAATTTGTATTGATCTAGCCAGAATTCCTCTACTTCAAAATATTCTGGAAATGAAAACAACATCACGTTCCCAAAGGCAAAACCTGCGACACCCAACTTATAAGTAAGAGAACGGTCCACCTTTTTTTCTTTCTTATTGTATTCGTCCAGAGAAATGTATGGCTCATACCCTATACTGCCCAACATAAGCACTAAACGCTTCAATGAAAAGTCGTTAGTGGTGTAGGTTACCCGAATCGTTTTTTTTGGAAAGTTTACTTGAGAGTTTGTAATGGATGAATTTAGACGGTTTAGGTTTTCCAATACCCAAATACATGAACTACAATGAATGGATGGAATACTTAAGTTGACAACTTGTATTCCTTCATCATTAAATGCAACCAACTTTTCAACAATATCCTGATTGTCCAAAAAATCATATTTCCGTTGAATTTTCTTATTAGGCGCAGTACCAGCCCTTTCCTCTATATCATAGAAGTTGGAAAGTCCATTGGTGGTAAAAATCTCATAGACCGTTTTACAGCCATTACAACAAAACTCCTTTTCATCAAAAAGTACCTTTGTCCTATTGCAATCATCACCACAATGATAACATTTGGAATCAATCATACACATTCGCATTTATACCTCATACAAAGGTGTACCATAGCGAATGGAAAAAACATGATAAATATCAGTTTTTAAGGAAGTTACCACCATTACCTTTGCGGTATGAAAAGGTGTACGACCATAAAGGCACAACAATTAAGAAATTTTGAATCACTTTCTAAAATGGCTTTGAATAGGGTTTTAGAAACTTCAGAATCGATGTTCGTACCCAAGGGCACTATTGTCTTTAAGGAAAACCAACTTTTGAACAAGCTGTACTGTATTAAGGAAGGGGCCTGCAAATTTAGCACGTTCGATAACTTGGGAAGGGAGCACATCTTACGTTTTTTGGGAAAAGGTGACATTATGGGGAAACGTTCCATAATATCGAACAAAGGAGCCAATGTGACGGCTACAGCATTAACGGAAACCGCACTATGTTGTTTTGATAAAAGTGAGATACAGTACAATCTAAAAACTAATACTGATTTTTGTAACGACCTGTTACACGCGTTTATAGAAGATGCCAATGCTATTGATAAAACAAGAACCATTTATTGCGCAAACAAAGGCATTAAACAACGATTAGCACAACTATTGCTATATCTGGCAGAGAAATTTGGACAAGACCCTGACGGAAAATTAATGATACGACTGAAACGTGAAGATATGGCTTCTGTTCTAGGGACTTCTCAAGAATATATCATCAATTTATTGACCCATTTTAAGAACAAAGGATTTCTAGATGTAAACAGGAGCGAAATCGTTTTAAATTCTAAAGAAGAGCTTAGAGAATTGATTTAATATGAACCTAAAAAATTACAGTTTTTTTTAATTGAATAAACCGTAATTTTACGTGTCAGGTAAACCAAACAGTTATGCAAAGCAGATGTGAGAATTGTATCGTACGTCAGTTCAACTCGTTACGAGCTATGAGCAAAGAAGAGTTAAAAGCCGTTTCAGATTCCAAAACAACCAAATCAATTAAAAAAGGGGAACCTTTATTTGAGGAAGGTGATAAACTGAATGGAGTGTATTGCGTACGCAACGGTGTTTCCAAACTTTCCAAGTTAAGCTCAAACGGCAAAGATCAAATTGTTAAGCTAGCTTCCACAGGAGAAGTAATCGGACAGCGTTCGGTCGTTGCACAGGAAACCGCTAATCTTTCTGCCATTGCAGTTAATGATATGGAAGTTTGTTTTATTCCAAAAGAGACCATAAACCACACACTTCAAAAAAATCCAAACTTTACACTCGAGGTATTGCGACATATGGCCCACGACCTAAAGGAAGCGGACGATGTAATCGTGAATATGTCTCAAAAGACCGTGAAACAGCGTATTGCCGAAGCTTTCTTATACTTAAAGAATAATTTTGGCGAGGACGAAGATGGCTTTTTGGCACTATCGTTATCCAGAGAAGATATATCTAACGTTGTAGGTACCGCTACAGAATCTGCAATTCGAATAATTTCAGAATTCAAGAAAAAAGGACTTATTCATACCTCTGGCAAGAAGGTGGGCATAAAGAATGAACGCAAGTTGGTAGAACTTGTAGAAGGGTTCTAAATAGGCGCTTCTTTTAAAAGCTGATAATTGTCATAGTCTCCCCTTTTACTTAACGCTAATTTTATTACATCCTTAGAAATAGCGTGATGCAAAAGATTTTAATACCTACAGATTTTTCAGACAATGCATGGAATGCCATTAATTATGCCATGCAGTTGTTCCGCAACAAACGTTGCACTTTTTATTTACTCAATACGTACACCCCCGTAATTCCGAGTAGCCGATTTATGGCAAAAATGATAGACGGGGTGAGTATCGTAGATGCCGTAAGAAATGCTTCTGAACAGGGCTTGAACAAAACAGTGGATAGGATTAAGAGCAAATATGGGAACACAAACCATAACTTTGAGACCATTTCATCCTTTAACTTGTTAGTTGAGGAGGTAAAGGATATTGTAGATGCATTTGAGATCAATCTAGTGATTACGGGAACCAAAGGGGCTTCGGGAATCGATGAAGTTTTTATGGGAAGTAATTCTGTTCGCATCATCAAGAACACCAAAAGATGTCCTGTCCTAGCAATTCCCCAGTACTTTGACTTTGTTACACCCTCAGAGATTGCTTTTGCAACGGATTTTAATCGTTTTTATACGACGTCAGAACTAAGGCCGCTGCTCGATTTAGCAAAAATGTTTCAAGCAACCGTTCGTATTGTCCATGTTCAATATGGTATAAAAGCGCTATCCGAATTACAACAGTTCAATTTAAATATGTTGAGAAGGTACATGAGCGATACGGAGCACTATGTGCATACGGTATCCGAACTCAATTCAGTTTCGAAGACTCTAGAGATTTTTTCTCAGGAACTGGACATTCATTTGTTAGCACTTTTGAACTACCAGCATAGCTATATGGAAAAAATGACCCGTGAACCTATTGTTAAACGAACAGCGTTCCATACGCAAATTCCTTTATTGGTCATTCCAGAATTAGGAATGAACGGCGTTTCAAAGCAGCAAATAGAAAAAGAGCAAACTGTTTCCAGGTAACCCAGAAACTGCATGTCTGTTCTTTCCATATTCATAGTGTAAACCCTTGCGGTATCCGTTACCCTTGCTATCTTTATATGAACAATTTTGTTCCGTATAGCAACTTTTCACATATAGGAAGGAAATGGATAAACATAGTCTTACAGCATGCCATAATCGGATAAAGCCATTTATTCAAAATACTCCGGTACTTACATCAAGGCTTATTGATGCGATGGTCAATTCCCAACTTTTTTTTAAGTGCGAAAATTTTCAAAAGATGGGTGCTTTTAAAATGAGGGGCGCCACCAATGCTATTATGGGACTTTCTGACCAACAAAAGGCAAATGGGGTCGTTACCCATTCATCAGGTAATTTTGCACAAGCACTATCCTTAGCGGCAAAAAGCCTGAATGTCAGCGCATATATTGTGATGCCTTCCAGTGCCCCACAGGTAAAAAAAGATGCCGTTAAGGCCTATGGCGGAAAAATTATTGAATGTGAACCTACGCTATCAGCCAGGGAAAAGACCACAAAAAAAATAGCACGGGAAACAGGAGCAACATTTCTTCATCCATCTAATGATGATGCCGTAATTTTAGGACAGGGCACCGCCTGTGTAGAACTGCTGGAACTCTATCCTGATCTGGACTACGTAATAGCTCCAGTAGGGGGAGGAGGCCTTATTGCCGGCACTGCATTGGCAGCCCATCATTTTGGAACTAATTGTAAAGTAATCGGCGGCGAACCTTTTGAAGTAGATGATGCTTATAGGTCTTTGAAAAGCGGGGTTATTGAAACCAATATAACAACCAATACGATTGCCGACGGACTCAAGACCCAATTAGGAGACCGAAACTTCCCAATTATCCAACAATACGTAGAATGGATAATACGAGTAACGGAAGAAGAGATAATCAGTGCTATGCGAATTATCTGGGAACGCTTAAAAATAGTATGTGAGCCTTCTTGTGCCGTAGCACTGGCTGCAGTTTTAAGGGAAAAGAACCAGTTTGCCAATAAGAAAATTGGCATAATCATTTCCGGTGGCAATGTAGATTTGGGAGAATTGCCTTTTTAAGATTCAAAATTCACTTCAAATTGCATTAAGAATGCACTAGAACAGCTTCAAAAATGTCTTGTCTACGTTTAGTTCAAATTTCCTTGGTCTATTCTAAAGAAAAAACTGTTTCATTTTTTCCAGCTTTTACCTTTTTTTTATGCTTTCCCCAATATATGAGGAATCCAGTTACTGGCAGACTTGCAATTAAAATACTTATCAAAAAAGCTAAAATCTTGCCTGGTATTCCAGCTATGGCTCCTACGTGTATGTCATAGTTCATGCGAAGGACTTTATCCGACAAGGCCATCTCCTTGTATTTTCTATAAATGGTCTCCGAAGGTACCGGTGCTAAGGTATTTTGGTCAAAAAAAAGATAGTCCGAATTATAGTATACACCATCAGTATTTGAAACCTCAACATAGATACTACTTGTTGCCGAATGCGGATAATGTATTTCAAAACTACTGGCTTGAGGGTTTGTACGCCAGAGCTTGGGTAAAAGTCTATCTATCGGTTTCTTATCGCTGGCATCTATAAATCCTTCTTCACTTTCCGGAATGAGGAACATCACATTTTTTTGACCGCCAATAGCGCTATAAAGGCCAGATTGAAACCAATCGTACGACATAGCAAGCCCCGTCACAGCAAATATGAGTGCAAAAAGACAGGCATAAAATCCAACTATGGAATGCAAGTCGAAGTTTTTGCGTCGCCATCGCGTTGTAGATTTCCATTGAAACTTAAGGCGTTGTCCAAGGTGTTTGCGCTTTTTGGGCCACCAAAGTATAATTCCCGATAAAACCATGACCAAAAACACAAGGATAGAAATTCCCACAACTTGTTCTCCTATTACATGGGGCAACCAGAGATACATATGGCCATCCAGTACAAAAGCAAAAAATCCGCTCAAATGATCTTCAATATGCAGCAACTCACCTGAATACGGGTTTAAATAGGCACTTTGGTAAAATAACGGCTCTTCTTGATAATAAATCGCTTCAATTGCTTGTCCTGGCTTATTATAAACAGTACCATGCAAAGAGATATCGGGATAGATTTCATAAGCCAATTCTTTTACTTCCGAAGGTGATAGAACAGATTTGTTTTCTATGGCCACGTTTTTGTACCCATTTTTCAATCCTTTAATTTCGTCTTTAAACGCCCACATTGCCCCAGTAATTGCTACAATAAAGACAACTATCCCGCTTGTCAGCCCTAGTATCTTATGTGTGGTCCTGGTGATTTGTTTAAAGTTCATTGTAAGGATTACCCGTTCGTATTTCGTAAAAATAAAACTAAAACCTGTAAGTCACATTGGCCAATACGGCACGTGGCTGTTGCGGATTAATGGTAGACCAACCTGTATAATATTCAAGATTGGTCGCATTGTTCAATTTTAAGGTGATACGGTATTTATCGGCCTCGTAAAAGGCGGAGGCATTATATACCGTGTATGCTGGCAGGGTAAAATTCCCTGTGGTCGTATAGTTCTTAACAAACCGTTCACTTGCACCATTAAAGCCAAAACCCAATCCAAAACCTTTGAGCTTTTCAAATTGAAAGGCGTAGCTTGCCCAGAAATTGTATAAATTCCTTGGACCAGCTTCAAGAGGTCTTTTATTAAGTATCAAAGGGTCATCTGTTCTTGTTGTCTCACTATCATTGTAACTATAGCCTCCACGAGCGTTAAGCCCTCTTATAGGATTTGCATTAAGCTCAAGTTCCACTCCCCTGCTTTCAATTTCTCCATTTGCAATAAAATTGAAAGGGTTTGCCGGGTCTTGTATGACACGATTTTTTACAGTAATGTCGTAATAGCTTATCGTACCGTTCAATCTATTTCCGAGAAAATTTGCTTTTAAACCGCCTTCAAGCTGATTTGCCTGTTCTGGATCAAATGTTTGTAAAGTCTGTGCACCTGCTTCTGGATCTCCGACCAATTGTGGGGCTACATTGTTAAATCCATTTTGATAGTTAGCAAATACAGATAGTTTGTTCGCTATGGGTTGATACATAATACCAACTTTTGGAGAAAGGGCGGTTTGTGCAAAATCATCTTCCTCGTCGAGCAAATCACCATCATTGTCAAATCTATCCAATCGTAAACCGAGCATAATGGAAAGCTGTGGGGTAAAATTGATGACATCGGAAACATACAAACTGTAAATACTGTATTCTGAATTATTATTCCCGATAGCTGTATTTTCCAGTGCCGCATCAACTCCAGCGGTTGAAAGTGGGAATGTATCCTCCTCGATTACATCTGGGGTAAAGGGGTTGTCACCACTCGATACACCCTCGGGTGTGGTATTGCCGTAGAAAACAAAACCACTACTGTTATCCGTCGTAGTCACATTTAGGTAATCCAGACCAATGACCATTCTGTTCCTTAATCCGGCAACCTTAAAATCACCAATGAAATTTTGTTGCACATCGATTGTATTGGTGTTAGAATTCTGCTTGCTTACAAAGCGGGTAAATGTATCTCCGCCCAAAATGCCAAATTCAAACAAATACGTGTAATATCCACTTGTTGAAGTCGCGCTTGTTGACAACAACGTTTGTGATTGCCATGCATCAGAAAGTTTATAATCCATTTCTAACCGATAATTCTGCGTCGGATTTTGAAGGGTGAGCTCGTTACTCGTAAAAGATAGCTTGTTATTATAATTAAGCTCATCCAAATTTTGAGCTTCTGTAGGTGCGGTCCTGTTCAAAAATAAAAAGGTAGGATTGGTCTGCTCTGCTTGGGTAATTTCACCATAGAAGGAAAATGACAACCTATTGTTAACCCTGTAGGACAATGATGGCGCTACAAAAAAGGATTTTCTAAATCCGGCATCTTGAAAGCTTTGCTCTGTACTGTATGAAGAATTAAGCCTAAAGTATAGGTTTTCATCTTTATCCAGCGCCGTATTGAAATCCCCGACTATTTGGTTAAAGCCAAAAGAACCTGAGGTAAAAGAGAGTGAACCGCCAGAGCCTATGTATGGCTTTTTGGTGACAACATTGATGAGACCGCCATAGGATGAAACCGCATTCCCGAACAATGTGGCGGATGGACCTTTAATGACTTCGATACGCTCTATATTTGCGGGGTTTATTGTTCCATTGGTCAATCCCGGAAGACCGTTTACCAATTGCGGTTGTACCGAAAAACCCCTTAACGCGTAATATCCCGCACCATCGCCTCCACGTCCTGTAGATGCCCAAAGGTTCTCAACACCAGTGGCATTTTTAAGTGCATCGTCAAAATTAACGACTACTTGCGATTCCAATAATTCAGTAGTAACCGTACTATATACCTGAGTATTCTCTATATCTTTTAATGGAAGCTTGGAAACATAGGCTGTCTCCTTTCTAGAAAATTTATTGCGGCGCTCTCCTTGGACTACAACCTCATTGAGAACCTCATTCCCTTCATATAAAACTATAGTTCCTAGATTTTCATTCGCGCCAGAAACTATTGTTATATTGATTTCTCTAGATCTGAACCCCAAATAGGATAGTTTGAGCACATTGTTATCAGTTGGAATACCAGTAATGGAAAAACTGCCATCTGAATCTGTTTGCCCACCAATAGCGGTATTCAAGACCATGAGGTTAACGCCCATGAGCGGTTCGTTATTACCATCGACAACGATTCCGGAAATGGTTCCTGTTTGTGCATTTACAATGGTAAAGAAGAGTAAAAAAGCAGTTAAAGAAATACCAAATTTCATTTACGGTTATTTAGAATTATTAAAAATAAAGTGCAAATGTAAACGTTATTTGGAATGATTCTAAGAAATTTACATTAATCTTTTTCTCCTTTTTGCAACTAGTTATTAAGCAACGGATTACTGGATAAAATAGTTCCATGTAAGGATCACGGAATCTTTGTTGGAGCATGTCTCTTCCAATAACTACAAACATTGAGAGTTAACATAAGTAACTTTAGTTTTGAGTTGGAACTAGGCATTAATTTTTAATCTGTATTCTATATATACATAAGGAGTAGAAGTTTAAACACCCTCGATTGAGGGCGTTTTTGATTGCTAAAAAACTCAAATAAACGCTGAATTATTCTTGTAGTTTCACTAACTGTGTTGCAATACCGCCTGCCGTAATGTTAAAGATATTAAAGCTCGTATCCGTAGCTGGATCATATTCATAATACCCGTTTATGCCTGCCTCTTGATTAAATGTCTGAAAATACATTTTATCATCATATTTATACCCAAATGGATATCCAAACCCAGCTGTAAACGGAATATCCTCGATTACCATTGCCGTTTGCGCATTTAAATCCAATTTCGCCCATCGTGAATTTGCACCGTTGATAACAAGATTCCGAAGTTCATTAAACTCAGCTTCCGTGGCAGTTCCCGCTCCTACCAACTGCAATAATTCCAATACTCTTGCATCATCGGCTTTTGCAGAAATAGCAGCATAAGCAATACCGCTGGCACCATATGTGGTTCCCGTTACAAACTGTGCAACAACAAAGTTAAATCCTAAAAAGTCTACAGGGTTAAATCTATAGCTTGGGTCAAAATCAGTACTTCCGGCCGGAATCTTCAAGATTTGCGGCCTTGACCGTGGAGCAGCTGTGGGACCCGCCTGCCCATCTAAACTGTAGGAGCCTTGGCACGTTATGTAAATATTTCCTTGTTCATCCACAACACTGTTTTCCATCCCCCGGGTTATAGGATATGTAGCATCTGCCAACTCTGCCGTGGATTCCCATGCCATTGCATTCATATCAATAACTTCTACATAAACATTGGTTTGGTCATAAAAAGGCCCTGTTGAAGGAATATCCGTAATCAAAGGTAAAAACACCTTATTATCCTGAGGTCTATAAATAATCTGAAAATAAGAATTACGCTGGTCATCTTCCTCTGTAAAAGTAATCGCCTGTGACAAATCTATTTCTTGTATAAATTCCATGGTCAAAGGATTGAATACAAACAACTTTTGCGTATCAAATACTGTATAAACTCCCATATTGTCATTCAAAATCTTTATGTTCGAAACCTGGGCTGTTGTTGGAATAGTTCCAGCAGCAATAACTTGACCTGATTCCTCATCAACTGCGTATCGGCTCAATTCAAAGTTCTCATTGTCCAGAGGGCCTCCGTATGCAAAGTTTTTATAAACAATCTCAGGATAATACCCAGAAAATGAATTAAACTGAGTCAAATCGAGATTACCAACTGGTTTTGAATCTACATATCCAGCAAACGTAGCATTTCCCCCGTGGTAGATGCAAATGCAGAAACAATAAAACCTTCCGTTTTGAATAAGTCTTCATCAGGCCCTTCAGTCCCTTGACCTTGGTTCACGGTTACTTCAGTAACCACTGCCTCAGGTTCACATGAACCAAAGAACACAAATAATGAACTCAATATCGCTATAAACTTGCTATTGGTTTTCATTGTATTAAAAATTTGAGATTTCATATATGAGTTTAAAATTATAGTTGCGCCCTGGACGCGGAATGCTAAAATTGTCAAATAAGTCTTCGTCTGTAATATTGACAACATTGAATGCAGCTGTAAACTTGTCATCAAAGAATCGGAGCGAAAAACCTGCATCCAGTCTATTTTGTTCAGGAACAAATGCGTTGGGATTTGTTTCTATGGTATCTCCTGCACCAACAATTACAAAGTTGAACGAATCTACATGGTTAAACAATCCATATAAGCGCACACCAACTCCAGTATTCAAAAAATTGTCTTTAGACCATGATAGCTCCGTATTAAAAAAGAAACTTGGGGTATTGGGAAAAGGGCTATCTACCAAAAAATCGTTCGTAACACCGGAGTTTACGAAAGAAACAAAGATTTTATCAATGTAACTCACATTTGAGGTCCAGTCAAAATTCTTTAAAAAATTGAACTTTAATTCACCTTCTATCCCTTTTGAACTAACGTCTTCAGCATTTACATAACGAAGTGGTGTACGGTTAACATCCAAAAAAATGATATCCCGTTGATTTCTAATAAATGCATTGGTCGTTAAAGAAAATGCATAATCATCATTGAACTGCTTTGAAAAAAGGAGCCCTAGATTATAATTGTCACTTTCTTCTGGAGCTATCTCTCCGTTGGGGACTATCCCAGTAGCATTACCTGCAAACTGAAAAATTTCTGGAATCAAAAACCCACGTTCATAGGAACCTCGTATAGATAAATTATCGGAAATAGTATATTTAAGGCCAGCGTTCCACCCAAAAAAACCTTCGGTCTGTTCTATGATTTGCTGGCTATTGAATTCAATAGCCGATAGGTTATACGTATAATATTTCAATGCGGAAGAGAACTCCAGTTTGTTGTCCAAGTACCCACCCTCATATTGTAGCCCGGTAATATTCTTGGTGATTTTCTGCTCCGGAATGATTTCAAATTCAGTAGGCTCATTAATATCAAAATCCTTTATTTCCCTTCTTTGGTTGGCCAATAGGTTACTTAGGATAAGTCTATTATTTTCAGAAATATCAAAATTTAACGATGTCCTATTTACAACACTTTTGGTAGTGGTCTCTGTAAGTGCAGGAGTTCCTTCGTTAAACTCTCCCGGCCTGTTCCTAAAAATCACCTCTCCCAACCAGTTGTATGCATTTGCGGTCGTATCCACAAACTTTATAAGCTCGTCGCTATAATTTGTAACGGTCCTAAGTTTTAACTTATCCTTCAAAATCGTTTTGTCATACTTGGCTACAACGGACACATTTTCCCGTTCTCCTACTGCTTCCCCAAAAGCAAGATTTGTAATTTGCAAGCCATTTTGAATCTCCCGGAAAGAATTGAGGTAGTTGAAATTGATTTGAGCATTGTCCGTCCAGCTTTTATTTGTCGTCCCCAACGAAGCCGATGTGTACTGTAGACGATACATATCGTGAAAACGACGAATATTCTGATTTTCGATTTCTATTGGTGGTGCGCCTGCTGATGCAAAAGGATTATTGACCAATAAGTCTGCCCGAAACGTGTAGTCATTATCGGAATAGTTGATTCCGCTTGCCAGACTAAGGAAATTATCGTTACCATCCGTTAGGGTCATGTTTATATCAGCGAGGTGGGTATTAAAGGAACCCAAGCTATAGGAAGCCTTAATTCGGTTGGTATATTTTGTCTCTGTTATAATATTGATTCCTCCACCCAATGCATCCGTTCCAATATCGACAGGCAATACACCTTTGTATACATCCACCCTTTTAATATCCGTTAGGGGCAATGTGGCTAAATCAAGGCCTGGATATAAAAATTCCAATGGAATACCATCAATATAAACCCGTACCGCTGTTCCGTTTAATCCGTTAATTGAAATATCTGAATTGTCTCCCAACGAACCAGAACGCCTTATCCGAACCCCAGAAATACGGTCTATTGCATCTGTAATAATATTGGTTTGGGCAACAATATCCGCAAGCTCAAAGCTTCCAATAGTAATTGCTTTTTCCGCTTGCTCTGTTGCAGTTTTCTTTCCTTGTACGATCACATCGTCCAGTTGTTGTGCACTCTCCGCGAGAACAAAATCGAGTTTTAAATCTTTGTCAACTGTGATGGTACGGACAACAGTTTCAAAACCAAGCGAACTCACCGTTACCATGTACTCTCCAGTCTTAACGTTTGGGATACGGTAGCTTCCATTATTCTCTGCAATGGCGTATTTATTGTTTTTGTCAAGTGCAATACTAGCAAAGGCCAATGGTTGTCCATCATCACTAGTGATCGTACCTGTAATCTCAAATCTGTTTTGGGCAAAGAGGGTTATTGGAAGAAATAAAAAAACAACTATAGTTCGTATCATTTCTGGTCAGTTCTTCAATTGAAGACAAACTTAAAATATTATTTTTAATTATTCTAAATAAAAATAATATTTTAAGAGTGCCTCATTATCAACTAACTATCCTTTGATACGGATTGTAGTACGGCGGACCTTTCTTCTTGGGATTCAGGTTTTGTTGTTAGTTTGTTTTCTGAATCCCTCAAAATATTATGGGCAGTGCTGTTTTTAGTATTCAAATTGAACTGGCAGACAAGCAAACCAAATACGCCAATAATAAGCCAAGTTGCATCTACGCTAAATACATAGTATTGTCCGTTCACTAATGTTTTCCATATCCAATCGCCCGTAATGACACCATTTATCACAGGTATACAGAGTCCAAAAACACTTCCCAAAAAGATATAGTTACGGTTTAGTTTGCGATAGTTGTTCCAAAAAAGACCTATGAGTGTAAGTAACAGCCAACCCAAAAAGAAAATCGTATTCACGTAAAACACCCTTTCAATCATTTCTAAAGGAACCAGTTTATTGGCAATGAATATAAGCGCCAATGCCGGAAACATGGATAAGCTAATCGCCAGATAGAATTTTGTTACCCTATGGTGAAACCTACGTTGTTTATCCGTATACTTATTGTTGTCACGTGCTGTACGCCAAATCATTACACCACTTAGGATGATGTAGCATGTAATCATCGCAAGAATGAAATAGATAATCTTGAGAAAAATACCTCCAAAAGTGGCGTAGTGCAATTTTATCAATACACCATAAGTTCCTTTCGAATAGGTTTTGTTATCAGGCTCAACAGCTTGTAATAGTTTGCCATCCTTATAACCGTAAACAAAAATACCATCGCCAGTGATTCCTTTTTTATCATTGAATATTACATTAACGGTACCATCTTCTTTTCCAAAATTTCTGGCATAGATATACGTTATGGGAGTTTCAGGATACGAGGTACTAACATTTTCATAGATGCTGTTAATGCTCACTCCATTATCAATTACTCTGGCATTCTTATCGTATTTAATTCCCGCATCTGGACGTACAGCCTTGATGACTTCATTGGTATCCCCATCAAACATAAGAAAAGCACTAGGTGCCAATAAGAGTAGGGATAGTCCCAATAACGCACCCGTTACTGCATATACTATTTGGAATGGCAATGTTATGATTCCTAATGATATATGGCCATTGGTCCAAATCTGTTTCCATTTACCTTTTGTTGTAAAGGAATAGAACTTGTTTACAATATTCTTCCAATGTGTTAGCACACCCGTAAAAACAGCAAACAAAAAGAAAAATGCCACAAAACCAGATAGATAAATACCAATAACGGGTAATTGATGAAAGTAATGAAGCTCATAAATAGTTCGAGCCATATGGGTCATGGGTTCTGTTCCATATGACAATACTTTGTATTCAGTTGGATGAATGGAAGCAGCGAATCTCTCGGTTACATCAGAACCATTGGTTTTACTTCCATAAAATTCAATTAAAGGATTCATCCTACTTGGTGGAACAAAACCAAATTGTTCACTCTGGTCAAAACCTTCAATGTTTTCTGTGACAGTTGCTACTATTTTATTGTAATCAACCTCTCCAGGGTTTACTGCTCCGATTCTAGCGTTTGGATTTTCCCATTGATAGAGTTCATCCATAAATAGCGCCACTGCACCAGCGTAGAAACAAACAAACAAAGCAAAACTTATCACAATACCAGATACGGTATGTGTATGGAACATCGCATTGTGCAATCTTGGTTTTAAAGCTTTTAATTTCATCAAACTAGATTTTACGTATTAGTTCCTTTAACTACTTGTTCAAAAAAATAATTGAAGCAAAAATGATTGTCAGTAAAATATACAGACCCCAAACTTTCCAGCCGTTTTTGGCCATAAATGACAAAACCAATAGTAGGGCCCACAGTAAAAAAGAAGTATATGCAGTGGTTATTATCAAGCCTCCTTTTTCCGTTAAGAGGCTTCCAAGTGCATTATGGGCAAAGATGGTAACCAGATAGCCTCCTAAAATACCTGCACTGATCTTTAAAAAACGTTGCCCCGTGCTCGATAAGTGTTTTTTATTTGCTGGCATTTTAGATGAGATTTTCCATTACTATAATTACCAGGCTCAAACCCGCAAAGAGATACACATATTTTTGATTTAAAGGCAGCAGGGTAATTATTAGTCCTAAGGCAAGCATTACCGTTATCATGAATATGACCAAAGCTGTGGCAAAATCAAATTGGACAGTAAATATTAGAATAGAAAGCAAAAAAACAATGTAAGCCACTACCCTAGTTAACACTGGTTTTTGCCGTGCTCTTATTCCAACGAAGTTTAAAAATTGTGGAAAATGCTTCGATTTTGCATAGAGCAATAAACTACCTACAAACACAAGTACTACACCCACGCTTTTGATTTTTGATGCGTCAAAATTTTATGTTCACAAACATACTTATTATTTTTAATAGTTCTAAATAAAAATAATGTTTGATTATGAAAGATTAACATTATTCAATACTAATTTCTACTACTCAAATCAATATTTCAATTTGTAATATTTGTAATTTTCCTGTAAAGAAAATCTCCCATGCAACACCATATACTCATTAACATCTGTGCCATTTTTGGTGTAGCGACAGCAGTCATCATAATTTGTAAGTTTTTAAAAATCAGGTATATTATTGGCTACTTGATCACTGGAGTGCTTCTTAGCCCGAACACAAGCCAGTATTTTGCCGATATGGAAGAGGTAGATGTCTATGCAGAAATTGGCATCATATTACTGCTATTTACCGTTGGATTGGAATTTTCATTCAGTAACCTAAAGAAAATACAGAAATACGTTTTGGGTGGAGGAAGTGCCCAGGTGTTTTTTACCATCATCCTAACTGCTGCACTTATTTGGTTATTAATGCGACCAAGTGTAGAAGAGAGTATTTTTTGGGGATTTTTATATGCGTTGAGCAGTACGGCAATTGTTGTAAAGACCTTACAGGATAGAAATAAGATTACCACCCCACACGGCAAATTCATTCTGGCGGTATTGTTGTTTCAAGATATTATGATCGTGCCATTGATGCTTTTCACGCCAATTTTAGCAGGTGCTGGTGACGACCCTTTGACCGCTTTGTTATGGTTATTGGGGAAGTTGGTATTAATGGGTGGGATTGCTTATGTTTTGGCTAGGTTTGTCATTCCTTTTTTCTTAAAAACGGTGATGAAAGTACAAAGCCAAGAAGTGTTTTTAATTGCCACTGTTTTTATTGTAACGGGCATTGCACTGCTTACGGAACAATTAGGGCTATCACTGGCTCTAGGTGCTTTTATCGCCGGATTGATCATTGCCGAGACCGACTACAACCATATGGCCATATCTTGTTTTTTGCCTTTTCGATATGTATTCATGAGTTTCTTTTTTATCTCTATGGGAATGCTTTTGAACTATGAAATATTCCTGACGGATTTAGGTTGGATCGTTTTCTGGACCTTATTTGCTTTTGCAGTGAAAGCTATTGCCGGAATCTTGGCCGTAAAAGTCATGAAATTGGATTGGAAAACCGCCATAGCTGTTGGGTTTTCAATTGCTCAAATAGGGGAATTTTCCTTTGTGTTGGCACAAAGTGGTTTGGAATACGAACTTATAAGTGCCACAAATTATCAAATATTTTTAGCGGTATCCATTATCCTCATGTCATTGACCCCCTTCATTGTCGGTAACGCAGAAAAAATACAGCCAGCTTTGTTAAAATTAAAATCTAAAAATGCCTAGTCTAAAACTATACGGAACCGATTGGTGTATGAAATCTTCCGCCTTGCGAAACTATATGCAGTCAAAATGGATAACGTTCGAGGACTTTAATGTAGAAACCGATAAGGAAGCCGAAGAAACGGTTCGCTCATTATATGATGGCAAATTAAAATTCCCCACTGTAACCTACGGGCCCGAATTCATCAAAAATCCAAGCGTACAAGAACTCTCTGCATTTCTAGCAAAAAATGGGATTTCAGACTAATGCTATCAAATCCTAAGAGTAAACAATTCATGAAATAATCACAATCTGGACTTCTCAGAATCTGCCCCTGTTTTTGTTTTTGCATCCCTCACTTTCTTATTGCCAAAAGGATAAGAATACGCAACTTGGAAAATTTGGGAAAAACCGGATTCTGGCCTATACCTTACATTAAATATATCCCCAAAAGCTTCCCTAGTGAGGGTGCCTACACGGGAACGTATATCAAACGTCCTGAAAATATCGTTTACCGAAAATTGAAAACTACTTCCATTTTTAAATTCTTTTTTCAGACCTACATTTAAAACACCAAAACCAAAAACTTTACCACTTCCGTTAAAATGGCGAGAAGTATACCAACCCGATAGCTCCAAAGAGAAATTCTTTGGGAAACGCATGGTTTGGTTTCCATTGAAGTTAAAGTGTATGTAATCGTGAGTGATTTTTTCATCCGTATGCGATAATTTGAATTCACGAACTCCCAAAGTACCATTAAGATTCATACTCCACCAATGGGTAAAACGAATAGGGATATTGGTCTGTATATCTATACTTCGCTGATAATCCATGTTTACCGGTGCTATAACCGCTACATTGCTCTGTGCGTTACGGGTAATTTGAAAACGGGAAATTGGATTTTTCTCATTTGAAGTCAATATCGAAATGCTAAATGATTTGTTATTGTAGGTAAGGGCAATATTGTCCGTAATTGCCGGAAGCAATTGTGGGTTTCCACTAAATACGGAAGTAGGACTATTGTAAATCAAAAAAGAGGCCAAATCTGCATAGTCGGGTCGTGTAATACGTTTGTTGTAGGCCAGATTCAAGGCTGTAGTATCCGAAAAAGAATGGGTTACGAATACCGAAGGGAAAAGTCTTCCAAAGCTACGGTTCAATGTAGTATCATCAAAATTCTGGTCCCAATACTCGTAGCGCAGTCCAACTTGACCCTTTAGCTTTTTATTAAATTCGTAGTCGGCAAGGGAATACATGGCACCTATTCTTTCTTCATTTTCGATACTACTTATAAAACGATCGTCAGCCACAAACTCATCATCTTGTAAAATTTCGATACGGGCATCATTCACCGTTTTGGATAATGACCCTTTTATTCCAGTCTCAATGGATAAATTTTCGTTTGCAATGTGTTTATAATCCAATTGTATTACACCAACATTAATATCAGTCTCATTGACTCCACGGTTGCCACGATTATAGATTTCATTATCAGGTTGAAAAGAATCTCCATTTTCGTCCAAATACGAACTATCCACTCTATTAGGTCTTTGGTTATTATAATTAATGTAATCTGCTGTAAAAGTCAAAGTGCTCGCCTCGGTCTTCTTTTCGTAATAGGCAGAAGCATTAACGTTTTTTAAGGTGCCATTGGCATTCAACCTGATTTGAGCCTCTAAAAAAGGAGCATCCATAAAATCATATAGCCCCCGATTGCGAACCATACTCATTGACCTTGATTGATTGTACAACACGTTTGCTCCAAAATAGGATACTTCGGAAAGTCGAAAATCATAACCGAGATTGATATTATGGTTTCGGTTGATCTGTTGTGCTCGATTGGTGAAATCAATACCCGTATTACCACCTAAAGCAGGAATTTCTGTGGTACCAACCCCTCTGAAACCCGAAAAAGTATCATCATAGGAAAAGGTATACGAACCAAATACGCTGGCGCGTTCACCACCATAATTAAGAGAAAGTCCTGTGGTCTGCTTTGCACCTTCTCCATAACCTGCACTAAGATTTAGGTTTCCACGGATACCAAGGTTTTCATTTTTTGCCATCACAATATTGATGATGCCTGCATTCCCATCCAAGTCGTATCGCGCCGAAGGGTTGGTCAACAATTCTATTTTCTCAATGTTATCGGCACTCGTTCCATTCAACATCGTAATCAAATCGGCAGTGGGAATCCGTTGTACTTTACCATTAATCATGATTAACGTGCCACTCTTTCCGTTAAGCGAAAAACTATTGTTCTGTAGATCTAAAATTACGCCTGGGGAACGCTCCAATAATTGTAAGGCGGTACTTCCCTTCGTCAAAATACTCTGCTGAACATTGACCACGCTGCCCTCCTGGGTTCGTTGAATAAGTCTCCGTTGCCCAGTAATCTCAACACCTTGCAACGAAGTAACTTCTTCCGTCAACACAATAGTGGGAAAATGTTTGGTCAGATTGGCATTTGACAGGATAAAGGGTTCGGAATTCCATGTCTGAAAGGATAAAAGAGAAATGCGAAGGGTATATGTACCTTCTTTATTGAAATCAATTTCAAACAGACCATCGTCATTGGTAATGGTTCCCGTTTGCATTATGGAATCAGGAATAGTGTATACCATGATATTAGCATACGCAATCGGATTGCCATTTGCATCGGTAACCGAACCTGATAGTTGTCCTAACATCATCTTAGAAGATCCTAAAAAAAGAACAATGGAAATATAATATAACTTCATTTGCATGGATTTGAACGCAAGTAGCACCAATCCGTATCGCCTTGAAAAAGAGAATGACCAAGTGTGCATTTATAAGCACCACAGGAAGAAACCATCCTTTTTTGGATGAATTTGCATCGATAAAAACCATAAAATGTATTTGGTCAATAAAAACCTACCTGACGTCAAGTTAAAAGAGGTGGTATTTTACAAAAAAAGTTTATCGTTGTACCTTGTGTTATTCACAACCCATTAATTCTCAAGAGAACTATGCCCACAAATGCCATCTGGGTCTTTTTAGAACGTTATAAGCTACATCATGTGCTTTTTTGGGCAGGATACCATTTTGCATGGTGGACACTGTTCGCAGGTAGCGTAAACGAGGTATTGGAATCACTTGCAAAACCTTACACAATCGTTAAGTATCTTGGTTACGTAGTATACCAAGCTGTTGGGGTCTATTTTTGTTTGTATGTACTCATTCCCAAGTTACTGCAAAAGGAAAAGTACCTTATCTTCTTTGTTTCGACTATTGCCGTTGTAGTGTTGATGTCAACTGTTATTACCGGCAATTACTTTGTTGCCGCGACCGTAGCCAATGCCAACGTATACGAACTTTTCAACATATCGCCTGCTACTCCTTTTAGTATTTTTAGATACAATGCTTTTCCATCATGTATCGCGGCCACAACATTGGGCATGAGCATTAAATTGGCTAAAATCTGGGTTGTAGCACAAAAGCGGCAACAAATATTGGAAAAAGAGAAATTAGAAACGGAACTAAAATTCCTGAAATCACAGTTCAACCCCCATTTTTTGTTCAATACCATCAATTCCATTTTTGTGTTGATCAATAAAAATCCAAAAATGGCGTCCGATTCCTTGGTGAAATTTTCCAACCTACTGCGCTACCAACTATACGATTGCAACAGTTCCAAAATTCCGCTCAAAAATGAACTGGCTTATATTGAAAGCTTTATAGAACTGGAAAGTCTACGGCAAAATCAAAATTTTGAATTGAAGGTCAATATTCAAGAATTTGATGAAAGCTTGACCATTGCCCCTTTTATTTTATTGCCATTTATTGAAAATGCCTTCAAACATCTGTCAGAAGACCAAAAGCTCAAGAAATGGATTCATTTGAACATAATTTTAGAAGATGGAGCATTACAATTTGAACTGGAGAACAGTGCAGATTTTGAGTTACGACATACTCTGCCAAACGAAGCTGCATATAGTGGATTGGGGCTCCAAAACGTGAAACGACGATTGGCAATAATCTATCCAAACGAGCATATCCTTATTATCACTAAGGGAAAGGATACGCATACCATAAAACTACAGTTGCAATTAGAAGAAGAAGCTTCGATATCTTTAACAAAAGTAAGCGGATGATGAACTGTATCGTTATAGACGATGAGCCTTTGGCCCGAGAATGCATTGTCAATTATATTGACCAGGTTGATTTTATGCAATGTGTGGGCACTGGTATTTCTGCACTTGATATTCCCCAATTACTAGGAAGTTTTGAGGTTGATGTATTGTTTTTGGATGTGCAAATGCCTATGATGAACGGACTTGAGTATTTAAAGTCCAATCCTAAACCTCCAATGACCATCTTGACCACCGCTTTCCCTAATTATGCCATTCAGGGGTTTGATTTGAATGTATTGGACTATCTACTCAAACCCATTTCGTTCAGTCGTTTTTTTACAGCAGCGACAAAGGCCAAACAGCAAATGGAACTTTTGCAAAGACATCAAATTCCTATAAGCAAAGAAGAGGAACGCACCTGTTTTTTTGTTAAGTGTGATGGAAAATATGAGAAGATTTATCATGATGCTGTTCTTTTTGTTCAGGCCTTACAAAACTACGTAACCATACAAACCGATAAACGAAAATATATAAGTCTGTTATCGCTAAAGAACGTAATCGAAAAGTTGGATTCCAATGCTTTTTTACAGGTACACAAATCGTACATCGTTGCTTTGGATAAAATCGAAGGAGTGGCACAGCACGAAATACAAATAGGGTCACATAAGATTCCTTTAAGTCGTAATTACAAGAAAGAAGTGCTGCCAAAGATTTTAGGTGGAAACTTGTGGAACGGCAAGGTTTAATGCATTTCTTACGAGAAGTTATGTACTAATATGCAAATCATTTCATGTATCAAAATTATCCCACTCATAGAGATGTTGTTGTTCCAATAAATAATCCCAAAGAGTCTTTACCCCCTTTTAGAAATAAAAAAGACCCTTCATGAAGAAGAGCCTTTATCAAAATGTGCGGGCGGAGAGACTCGAACTCTCACACCTCGCGGCACTAGATCCTAAGTCTAGCGTGTCTACCAATTCCACCACGCCCGCTTGTTGACCCGAATAATCGGGCTGCAAATATAAATCAATTTTTCATTTCTCAAATACACTCTTTTTAAAAAGTTCTTTTTGTAATTTTAAACTCCTTTTAAAAAACCATATGGACCAGATAAAAAATTACATTTCCCAACATAAAGATAGATTTATCAATGAACTTTTAGAGCTATTACGAAAACCATCAATAAGCGCCGATTCTGCTTTTTCGCAAGATGTAATCGAGACGGCCAACATGGTAGAACAATCTTTAAAAGATGCTGGTTGCGATATAACGGAAATATGTGAAACCAAAGGATATCCCGTAGTATATGGCGAAAAAATAATTGACCCTAAATTACCCACCGTATTGGTCTATGGCCATTATGACGTACAACCGCCCGACCCTATGGAGTTATGGACTTCACCTCCATTTGAGCCCGTCATCAAGAAAACCGAACTACACCCCGAAGGAGCGATTTTCGCCAGAGGTGCTTGTGATGACAAGGGTCAGATGTACATGCACGTGAAAGCCGCTGAATTTATGATCAAAAACGAAGTACTGCCTTGCAATATCAAATTTATGATCGAAGGAGAAGAAGAAGTAGGCAGTGATAGTTTAGCAGAATTCCTAGAAGACCATAAAGAAAAGCTTTCCAATGACATTATTTTGATTTCCGATACGGGAATGATGGCCAATGATGTACCTTCCATTACTACGGGATTAAGGGGATTAAGTTATGTTGAGGTAGAGGTCACCGGTCCCAATAGGGATTTGCATTCAGGAATATACGGTGGTGCCGTACCCAACCCTATAAACGTTCTCAACAAGATGATTGCCTCATTACATGATGAGGACAATCATATTACTATTCCAGGTTTTTATGATAAGGTTGAGATAGTTTCTGAAGCAGAACGTGCAGAAATGGCCAAAGCCCCATTCAATTTAGAAAACTATAAAAAAGCTTTGGATATTGATGATGTTCAAGGAGAGAAGGGTTTTTCTACTCCAGAAAGGTACGCTATTCGTCCAACTTTGGATGTTAACGGAATTTGGGGAGGATACACCGGCGAAGGTGCAAAGACCGTCATTGCCAGCAAGGCCTACGCCAAAATTTCGATGCGCTTGGTTCCACATCAAGACCCAGATGAAATTACGGAATTGTTCACCAAACATTTTGAGGCGATAGCCCCTAAAAGTGTCAAGGTAAAAGTTACGCCCCACCATGGAGGTCTACCGTATGTCACCAATATTGACAGTATCGGTTACCAGGCAGCAGCAAAAGCCTATGAAACTACTTTTGACAAAACACCAATACCTGAACGTACGGGAGGAAGTATTCCCATAGTTGCACTATTTGAAGAGGTTTTGAAAAGCAAGACGATTCTAATGGGTTTTGGACTGGATAGTGATGCTATACATTCACCTAATGAACACTTTGGCGTATGGAATTATTTAAAGGGTATTGAGACCATTCCATATTTCTATAAGTACTTCACCAAATTAAATAGCGGCCACTAAAAAACTTTTTCCATAGCCCCGTACGAATAATGTTAAAAGCATTTCTTTTTGCACTGCTCAATGGTATGGCAGCAGTCGCATACAATTACTATTGGTACAGTTATTTTGATCTTCCCAGTTTAATCGTGATTTTGGCCACTGGCTTTTTGGTGATGTTTGTTTCGAGTTTTATTTTATGGAGACTATTCGATAGCATTCCGAACAGCTCTATCTACTTTACGCCAATTTTAGCAGGTCTACCGGTTGGATTATCGGCACCCTTTTTCTGGCAAGCTCTTACTATATTGGGAAATCGTTTGTGTTACCTCTGGTTTGGCGAGTGTGTGCCCGTGTATGAAGATGCTCCCCCACCCTTCACGCTTAAAGGTGTTTTAGGTGTCTTGATGTTTCGTTTTTTTCCACTTGTCTTTTCTGCAATTTATGCAGCCATTGGCACCATTCTTATTGGCATTTTGGTTAATATAATGGTGAAAAAACGGAAGACAACAGACATTGGCTTAACTAAGGATACATAACAAAGTTATCTGAACCTTCATTGTAGGATTGCTGATAGAGATAATACTAAACCACAAAAAACATCTATTCAATCTCAAAAAATATTACTCTACATTTGTAGAAATAATATTTTATTCTATATTTGTAGAACAACTTCTAATAGTGTAGAAAATGAAGCTAACAAAATCGGAAGAAGAACTCATGAATATTCTATGGAAGCGCAAGAAGGCTTTTATGAAAGATTTATTAGATGCATTTCCAGAGCCCAAGCCTGCCACCACCACAGTGGCAACATTGTTAAAACGGATGACCGACAAAGGCTTTGTGACCTATAAAAGTTATGGACGCTCGCGTGAATACGTTCCTTTAGTAAAGAAGAAAGACTATTTCTCAAAACATGTGAACGGTCTCATTAAAAATTTCTTTAATAACAGCCCAGGACAATTTGCTTCTTTCTTTACTCAAGAAACCAACCTTAGCAAATCTGAACTTGAAGAACTGAAGAAGTTGATCGATAGCGAAATCAAAAAGAAGTAACGGTGTTAGCATACCTTGTAAAATCTGGTGCCTGCATGGCGATTCTCCTATTCTTTTACAAACTTCTACTGGAAAGAGAAAACATGCATGTGTTTAAGCGGTTCTATCTGCTAGGGGCACTAGTGTTCTCTCTTATAGTCCCAAGTATTGTTTTTGTAGAGTATGTAGAGCCTATAACTGCTTCGATAGCTGTTCAACCCTTAAATGACATGGCCACATATGTTGAAGCACCTTTACCCAATGACATGGATACCATCAATTGGTCTTTGGTTTGGTGGTCTTTATATGGTATAGGATTACTTGGTTTTGTATTTCGTTTTTTTAGGAACCTTTTTCAAATATTAAATCGAATTAGTAATAATCCCAAAGTAAAGCAACACTTCACTATCAATGTATTGCTGCTGGAGAAATTTACACCACATACTTTTTTCAATTATATTTTTTTGAACAAGCTCGATTTTGAGTCAAAGGCAATTCCAGATGAAGTATTGTTACATGAAGCAATCCATGCAAAACAAAAACATAGTATAGATGTTCTCTTTATCGAAATCCTAAATGTCCTCTTCTGGTTTAATCCACTACTATATTTCTATAAAAAATCCATAAAACTGAATCATGAATTCTTGGCAGATAGCGCTGTCTTAAAACAGAAGGGTTCGACCAACGAGTATCAAAATACATTGCTATCGTACTTATCAAACGATAGTCTATCCAAATATCAGTCAGTCAAAATGGCAAATGCCATTAATTATTCATCAATCAAAAAAAGATTTGTCATAATGAAAAAAAACACATCAAAATCATCTATCCTTTTACGAAGCACTTTAGTACTGCCGTTACTGACCCTATTGCTTTATGGTTTTAGCGAAAAAAAGACCATAGCACTACCAAATATGGATGAAGAAATCATTTTGGGAACCCAACACAATTCGGAAAAAACATCTAAACGTTTTGATATTAAGGGGCAAACTGTTGGTTTTTCCAATCAGAAGTCACAACAAAGTGCTTCTAGAGAACAAATGGCCGAATACAATAAACTGGCAAAGAAATACAATACCATGCCCAAGGATAATATGCATATTAAAACAAAAGAGGTTGACCGACTCAAGTATATTTATAGGATAATGTCCGATAAACAACGTGAGGATGCAGAGCCTTTTCCAGAATTTCCCGAACCTCCCAGTCCCCCTATGGCACCTGACCACGTTGATGTAGAAGAAGAATTTGTTGGCAACCATATACAAGAAAGCATAAAGAATCAAGAAACTTATAGTGTTGTGGTCAAAGATGGGGAAACCATTACGGAGACTGTGATGCAACAAACAACATCCATGGCAAGCAATGCCCAAAAAGAAGAACTGGAAGCTGCATTAAAACAACAAGAACTCGCTTTGAAGGAACAGGAAAAAGCTTTGGAAGAACAGGAGCTTGCAATGAAAGAGCATGAGAAGGCCATGAGAGCGCACGAAAAAGCTCTAAAAGAACAAGAAATTGCTATAAGAGCACATGAAAAAGCTATGGAGCCACCAATGCCACCTTTACCACCAGAGCCAAAAACCCCTTTAAAGCACGCTACTGAAATGGCAGAACAAGGTGCCATCTTTTTTTACAAAGGGAAAAAAGTAACTTCTGATGAAGCTATCAAAATCTTAAAAAAGGAAAAGAATCTAAGTATCAGTATTGAAAAAACCGATAACAAAACCCCTATTGTTAAAATTGACACTCATTTTTGATGTTTTGATAGTTATGAAACATAGAAAAGTCTTGTGAAATCTATTCATTTTTAGTATTTTAAGATAAAATCAAATCTATGAGCGGACACATCATCGATATGGTCAATCGAATTAAACAGAACAAAATTCCAAAAAGGAAGAAGTTCCAAGGGGACAATCGCAAACTTATGTATGTTCGCAACACCGAAGCAACCTTATTTGACTTTCCTAAGATTTCGGAATATGAGTTACAGAAATTCAAAGTAGAAATCAAAAAAAAGATTAAAAAAGACCAAGCAATTACCTTACTTCTGTTCATTATTTCCTTTGTGATAGCAACAATCTTAGTTGTAATTTTTTTAAAATTCTACAAGTTACCTAATTGATTTTTTTATAAATCACTGTTAAAGCCTTCATTTAGAAGGCTTTTTTGTAACAAATCAACAGCATTTGCGTTCTAATAGTCAATCAGTCCCGAGCATAGTCGAGGGATCAAACCAAAACGAGCACTATCATGTTACAACAATTCTTTATCTTCTGTTCGGGAGCGGACACTGATATCCTGAAAACTTGTTCCAATGGGGAACGCAACAAATATGTAGGCATAGGAGCAACTGTTTTTTTTACTGCAGTCATGGCATTTATCGCCAGCGGCTATGCACTATACACTGTTTTTGACAACATCTACACCGCTGTTTTTTTCGGGTTATTATGGGGGCTTCTCATTTTTAATCTTGACAGATACATTGTGTCAACCATAAAGAAAAGGGATAATCTTAAAAGTGAACTCTTTCAGGCAGCTCCGAGAATAATTCTTGCGCTGATTATTGCCGTCGTTATTTCCAAGCCGCTGGAAATGAAAATTTTTGAAAAAGAAATCAATCAGGTCTTGTTGGAGGAGAAAAATGAAATGACACTGGCCAATCAAGAACAAATTGCTTTACAGTACAATCCAAAAATCGAAAATCTGAATCAAGAGATTGCCAGTTTAAAAAATGAAATAGCAACTAAAGAAGCTGAAACCAATGCATTGTACGACACTTATATTTCAGAAGCTGAAGGTACAGCAGGAACAGGTTTATTGGGCAAAGGTCCTGTATATAAAGAAAAGCGTGAAAAGCACGACGCATATCTTAAGGAGCTTTCTCAACTTAAGGAGACCAATCAACAAAAAATCATTAGCTTAGAAAATGAGATTGCAAGTTTAGGAACAGATTACAAAGCGGCAGTGGACAATTCGCAACCCACGATTGATGGCTTTGATGGACTTATGGCTCGTATAAATGCTTTGGAAAAGCTACCGTGGTTACCCTCTTTTTTTATTTTCCTCCTGTTTTTGGCTATAGAAACGGCACCCATTATTGTAAAACTTCTAGCTCCAAAAGGTGAGTATGACTATAAATTTGAAGAACAGGAAAGTGTCGTCGCCACTTGGGTTTCTCAGAAAGTGGCTCAGCGTAAACTACTGTTCGCTACCGATGGAGAGCTTAACCAGAAGATTTATGAGGATATTAAAACCGAGGAAGAACTATATCGGTATAAAAAAGAAAAAGCCGAGGAGTTGCTCAAGTTACAGGCCGATTCTTTTCACAAGGTACAGGTAAAAGGGCTATAAAATTTCTTTGATGTGCCTTTAACACAAGTACTTTAGAATGTAAGCTGATTGTAGTTGATTATAGCACTATTGGAGTGTGTAGATTGATTACCATTTCTTCTTTTTCGAGCTGTATATCGCAAAGTTGGTAGGAGTCGGTTTTAAAGTCCAATTTTGCGAATCCGAAATAAACTATGCGGCCTTTCTTATTTTTCATGATGTCAGATTTTGGGGTTATGCTTTGATTTATACTTCAAATGTATAGTACCGGTATCAAATGGAAAAAGAGGTAAAGACGAGCAAGCAAAAACTATCGTCGAATTTTAAAAATCATACGTTAAAAAAAGAGAATGCTTTTTTGAAGGGCTAAAACAAGGTCTTAAGAATGATTCATCACGTCTTTTTTGGACAGAGCCACCTTTAAACTATCCTTCCAGTGTGGAATTGCCAAACCAAAAGTGTTTTTTATTCTGGATTTATCCAACACCGTAAATTTTGGGCGTTCTGCAGGAGACGGATAATCTTTGGAGAGAATCGGTTTTAATTCAATATCAATTTTAGCGTTATCGAATATGGCCTTGGCAAAATCATACCAGCTGGCCACACCTTCGTTGCTATAGTTATAAACCCCGTAGTCGATACTATGGGCCTTGATGATGTAAAGTACAACTTTTGCCAAATCCAAAGCATATGTTGGTGTTCCCACTTGGTCATAGACAACGGATAGTTCTTTTCGTTCATTCCCCAATCTAACCATGGTCTTTAAGAAATTATTCCCAAATTCTGAATACAACCAGGAGGTTCTTATAATAAAATGTTCTTCTAAATTGCCGATAACCGCTCTTTCGCCCTTATATTTTGTATCACCATAAAACCCAATAGGTCTAGCAATATCGTCTTCCAAATATGGGGTATTCAGGAATCCATCAAAAACAAAATCTGTGGAAATATGGATTAAAACCGTCTTGCTCTCGTTACAGTTGATAGCTAGATTTCTAGCTCCAGTAACATTGACGCTATAGGCCAAATCCGTCTCAACCTCTGCTTTATCTACATTTGTGAATGCTGCACAGTTAATGCAATAGGAATAATCCGAAGAAAGCAATTCTTCCCTAACCGCTTCAAAATCTGCAACATCCAGGTCTTGGGAGGATTTAAGTACAAAATCAAGATTCTTGGTGTGCCCCTCAGCAATGAGCGATTTAAAGGTACTTCCTAATTGACCAGTTGCTCCTGTAACCAATATCTTCATAATGCTTATCTAAAATTAATGGGAAACTGCTTCTTTAAAAACAGGTAAAAATTTATCTTTTTCTGAGATGATCAAATCTTCCTCTGCTAAAATCCAATCTATATTGAACGTTGGGTCGTTATAAATAATTCCACTTTCCGAAGCAGCGTTATAAAAATTATCGCATTTATAAGAAAACTTGGCGGTATCGCTTATCGTTACAAATCCATGGGCACATCCCCTTGGAATGAACATTTGCTTTTTATTGTTCGATGATAACAACGTGGAAACTACATTACCAAATGTAGTGGAGTTGGGTCTTATATCTACGGCAACATCCAAAACCTCTCCGCCCAGAACACGTACTAGCTTAGCCTGTGCATGTTCCCCTTTTTGAAAATGAAGCCCTCTTAAAACGCCCTTAGAAGAGAAAGATTCATTGTCCTGTACAAAAAATGGTTTTGAACCGGTCAATGATTCAAATGTCATTTGATTGTAGCTTTCAAAGAAATATCCTCGTTTATCCTCGAAAACCTTGGGTTCAATGATAAAGCATCCTTCTATTGCTGTTTTAAGTACCTCCATAATTATACCAAAGCTTCTAGCAATCTTTTACTGTAACCACTTTTCAAAAATGGTTCGGTTAATTTTTTAAACTGACTTTTTGTAATAAATCCCATCTTGTATGCAGATGACTCTATAGCACCAATTTTTAATCCTTGTCTTTCTTCTATGACCTGTACAAACTGGGAAGCCTGCATTAACGATTGAAAGGTTCCGGTATCCAGCCAAGCTGTACCTCGATCCATTATGCTCACTTTCAGCTTTCCTCTTTTAAGGTATTCTTGGTTGATATCCGTTATTTCCAATTCGCCCCGTTTACTGGGTTGAATATTCTTTGCTATCTCTACCACATCATTATCATAAAAATAAATTCCGGGAACAGCATAATTGGATTTTGGCTTTTTTGGTTTTTCCTCAATGGATGTCACCTTACCTGAATCATCAAATTCAACCACACCATATCGCTCTGGGTCAGTTACGTGATAAGCGTAAATAATACCTCCATCTGGGTCGTTATTGGATTGCAACAGGTTTTCTAGGCCCGTTCCGTAAAAAATATTATCTCCCAGTATCAAAGCAACTTTGTCATTTTCTATAAAATCCTCTCCAATAATGAAAGCTTCTGCCAATCCATTGGGTTGTTCTTGAACTGCATATTCAAATTTACAACCATATTTTCTCCCATCTCCCAACAATCGCTGAAACATGGGTAAATCGTGAGGTGTTGAAATGATCAATATTTCCCAAATACCTGATTCGATAAGCGTCGAAAGAGGATAGTATATCATTGGTTTATCATACACTGGCATCAACTGTTTACTGACCGCCAATGTTATAGGGTGTAGTCTTGTTCCAGAGCCTCCTGCTAAAATTATTCCTTTCATCTTTCTTGGTTTAAAACCTATACGGATATGGTGTCCAAAATTTACTGGACTAAACTTTTTGTCTTGTTTACATCAAACTTCTTTAGATACCAATCTATTGTTTTATCGATACCTGTTTCAAAATTTTCATCTGCCATCCAGCCTAAATCATTTTCAATTTTACATGCATCTATGGCATATCTAAAATCATGTCCGGCCCTATCTTTAACATACGTTATCAGGTCTTTATAAGAGGTGTCTTTTCCTCTTGGGTATTTTCTGTCTAGTATGTTACAAACGGTTTGGGCTATATAGAGATTGTCTCGTTCGTTCCTACCACCAATATTATATGTTTCTCCTGATGCACCTTTGTCATAGGCTAAGGCAATTCCTTTACAATGATCCAAAACATACAACCAGTCCCTTATATTAGATCCATCCCCATAAATGGGTATAGGTTCTTCTGCCAAGGCTTTTCGTATGATGGTCGGAATTAATTTTTCATCATGTTGCTTTGGACCATAATTATTGGAACAATTGGTTGTTACCACATTCATACCATAGGTATGGTAGTAGCTTCTGATGATAAAATCCGAGGAAGCCTTTGAAGCGCTATACGGACTATTTGGAGCATAAGGAGTAGATTCCATAAAAAGACCTTCTTTTCCCAACGTACCGTATACCTCATCTGTAGAAACATGATGAAATCTTGAGTGCTTATAGGCTTCCTTATATACTCCCGGGCTTATCATCCAGTATTTTTTGGCCACATCTATCAAATTAAACGTACCCAAAATGTTGGTTTGCATAAAAGCATCTGGATTGGTTATGGAATTATCTACATGGGATTCGGCCGCAAAGTGAATCACACCTTGGATGTCGTACTTTTCGAAAATCTTTTCCAAAAGCTTTCTATCACATATGTCCCCTTTAATAAAAGTGTATCGATCATGCCCATCGACCTCATGCAGATTATCAAGATTACCGGCATAGGTGAGGGCATCAATATTGACCAAATGGATTTCCGCATTTAATTCTAAGAAATAAGGAATAAAGTTGGAGCCTATAAATCCCGCTCCCCCAGTAACCAAAACATGTATCATGGATATTATTTTCGTATTACTTACTTTGTAAATATAATCTTACTTTTTAGGTTGGGTCAATTATTGTTGTGAACGGTCAGTTTTTGTTGGTAGAACACATAATATAGGTTTTAAAACAACACCAACCAATTTATTGGCCTTTCTAGAAGCAATCTGAAAGTAAATACTTAATTTTAATAAAAACTTTTTCCTACTCTTAAAAACAATCGTCCCTAGTTTAAATGAAAAACCAAGTTACGGAAAAACCCTATATCCTTGCTGTAGATGACGAGCAGTTGAATTTAGAACTGCTCCGGTTTATTTTAGAGCGAAATAATTACATATTTGAAGGTACAAGCGATGACGACTATTTCTTTGAAAGCCTTAAAAAAAGAAAGCCAGATCTTATCCTTCTCGATATTATCATGCCTAGAATTGAAGGTTTTGAACTGTGTGAAAAAGTCAAAAAAATTCCTGCTTATAAGGATATTCCCATCATATTTCTAACCGGAAAAGTCAATGTAACGGATAAAATAAAAGGGTTTGAGGTTGGAGGAGTGGATTATGTGACCAAACCTTTTAACGAGAAAGAACTTATTGCACGAATACAAACCCATGTTGAACTGATACGTGCCAAAAACCAAATTGCAGAACAAGCTAAAAACCTAAAACAATCCAACGAACTAAAAGATAGAATGTTCTCCATTATTGGACATGATCTACGTTCCCCACTAAGTGCAGCCAAATTAAAAATGGACTTTATCATGCGGGGAATTATAAACCCTAAAGACGAGAACTTCTTGGATGAAACTGTTTTTGACCTTTTAAAAACGATGGATGAAGCATTGAACCTGCTTCAGAACTTGTTGGGTTGGGCGAAATCTGAAAGCAACCAGATTCAAATGATTCCAGAGAAACTGAACTTGAACAATTTGGTAGACCAAACCATTCGGCTTTTAAAATTGGGCAGTGATCATAAAAGAATCAAAATACAAAACAATGTTGCTGAAGAAATCCACTCATTTTCGGATAACAATATGATCAAGACCGTATTGCGAAACATACTTTCCAATGCCATAAAGTTTACGCCTGTAGATGGTATCATTAAAATCAATTCAAAATTGGTCAAGGACAACGTTGTTATAGAAATTGAGGACAACGGCAACGGAATTCCAAAAGAAGACATTGATAAAATCCTAAACCCAAATGAGCACTTTAGCAAATTAGGTACGGAAAAAGAACCTGGTACTGGTCTAGGCCTTGTGCTATGCCAAAGCTTTGTGGAAAAAAACCACGGGACATTGAGAATTCGTAGTGAAGTTGGAAAAGGAAGTACATTTTATTTTGACCTTCCCCTTTATAAAGAACAGGACTAAGCGATCACTTCTGCCTGTGAACTTCTCTTGGCGCGCTCCCAATTTACAGATTGATTCCCTTTGATATATCTTCCAAAACCTAAAAAAACAGAAAGGTTCATGATAAAAAAGTAGTACGGTATAAAAAGAACCTTTAAACGAATTTGTCTGTTTTCTAAAAACCAACCTAACAGTGCTGCTGCATAGAACAATACTTGTCCCCAAAATAATGTACTGAACAAACCAAATGACAACAGCCCCTCATTTTGTGCCAGAACAAAATTTATAGGAATGATCAAAAAAAGCAACAGTGGGGAAAGTGTCCATCGCAATACGCGGTGCGATATGTATTGAAAAGATAATGTTCCGTATTTAAAGAAATTAAGCAACGCCCTTAATCTAACTACAGATTGTATGCCCCCGGCAGAAATTCTTACTTTTCGTTTTAGCTCTTCCTTTACATTAGCAGAAGCGGTTTCTATGGCATACGCCTCTGGATTATATTGAATGGTATAACCGGACATTGCAACACGCAATGAAATCATAAAATCGTCCAACAATGTATCTTTCTCCACTTCTTGCCAAAGTGCCGTTCTAATGGCAAAAAGTTCTCCTGCCGCTCCAACTACGGAATATAGTTCCGCATCCCATTTTTTTAGCTGCGATTCATATTTCCAATATAACCCCTCTCCTGCGCCTGCAGCACTGTCCGCATCTTTGGAATAAATACGTTTTTCTCCAGAAACACAACCTACTTTTGGATTTCTGAACAAGCGTACTATTTCTTGTATGGAATTCTTGCCCAAGTCTGTATTGGCATCGGAAAAGATAACGATCGGGGTTTTCACAAATTCCATTCCCCTGTTCATAGCTGCAATCTTTCCAGCTCTTTCATCTTTGTGGTACACTTCTACACCAGAGATTTTTTTTAAAAGTTCCGGCGTACCGTCATCAGAGCCATCAGTAACCCAAATTTGAGTCACTTTGTCCTGTGGGTAATTAAGACTTTTTGAATTTTTTACTTTTTGCTCTAAATAATCTTTTTCATTAAACGCGCTTACAAAGAGCGTTACTTCCGGTTCATAATCAGCATTACCTTCAAATTTTTTGGATAATCCAAAAATCCTTCTAAGTTTAATGATAATGAACAGTAGTATTCCATACCCTAGATAGGCATAAAAAATGATAAAAAGTGAACCCCAGAAAAATACTTTTAAAAACTCCATCACTCCTTTTTTAATTCATGACCCAGCTATACTGCAATCAAATTCTTGTTTACCGCTCTCTCCCATTCGCCAGTATCATGGTTGTATGTTTTAACCACCCTTGCCGGGTTCCCAACAGCCACAGAATACGCCGGAATATCTTTGGTGACCACGCTTCCGCCAGCAATAATGCAATGTTTCCCTATGGTAACACCCGCTACAACTACACAGTTTGCCCCTATCCAAGTTTCTTCCTCTACCGTAATTATGGCTGTGGAAACCCCTTGTTCATGAATAGGCATTGAAACGTCTTCATAGTTATGATTAAGTCCCGAAAGCACCACATTTTGCGCCAATCTAACATCATTTCCTATCGTTACCGGACCTATAATCGTATTACCAAGACCTATTCTGGTTCTGCTGCCTACCTTAACAGCACCTACGCCATTGTTTACGGTAGAGAAATCTTCTATTGTGGAATTTGCACCTAATTCAAAAATGTTCCATGGCAATACATCCATGCGAGTCCTACGGCAAATGGTAGCGCCTCTTCCTTTTTTATGATAGAAAGGATTTACAAACCATTTTACCCATAAACGAGGTCTTGCCTGGTTTTTGGGAACCAGTAACCAGTACACAAACTTTTTAAGTCTCTCGCTACTTCTAATCTTGTCCTTTAGTCCCATAACTTTTGGTTTATGCTGATTTTTTAATGGCATCGTAAATGGCCTGAACATTATTCTCCCAAGTATGGCTCTTCGCAAATGCTATTCGTTCTTCAACTAATTCTGAATTATTTTCTGCTAAAGCCTTTTCTGCCAATTGAATGTATTCTTCTTTGGTACTTCCTAAATACACGTGCTCTTTAAACATTTCCATGGCCTTCGTTTTCGTAGCCAGGGTAGGTTTTCCCATCGCCAAATACTCATCAATCTTTCGAGGATAGTTCCCTATGGTCCAATCGTTTACCACTTGGGGGTTCATGGCAACATCAAACCCTTTAACATAAGCGGGTAGTTCGGAAGCATCTTTGCTTCCTAAAAAGAATACGTTCTCCAACCCATGTAATTTTGATTGTTTAAAGTCTTGATCCTCGGGCCCTACCAAAACAATGCTCCAGCCCCCTTTAGTTTTGGCCATATATTCCAAAAGTTCAATGTCCAATCGCATACTTGTTAAGTATCCTACATAACCCAGTATAGGTCTTGGAATGGACTCAAATTCTTTGGGTACAGGTATCGTATCGTTTTCATCGTTGAACAAGGATACATCGCAACCTTGACCTACCATAAAACTGTTGGGGTTAAATTTAGAACCATATTCAGCATAGAGCGTGGAATTGTTTACAACCGTATCAGCCTGTTCGATAAGCTGCGGCTCAATACGTTCCCCATGTTTTCCCCAATAGGGCACTTTAATCAAATAATCACGCATGTAATACGTATAACTTTTAGGGGAAAGGTATTCTTTAAGATGTAATCCCAAAAACATGGAACTATCATTAAATAAGAATATATCCTTAAAGTTTAGCTTATGCATGGCAGCTATAATATCATTCGAAAAAAGCCTTGAATTTCTTTTATTAAGCAGTTTAAATATGGAGTGAAAGGGAATCCAATTAATAGATTCTGTTAACGTTTTGGGATAAAGGTTCCAAAGGTTTTCCCCTATTTGTACAAGTCCCGTTTCTTCCCCATTTTTTATTTTAATTCTTTTCTGAACTTTTTCCGTAGCTTTTTCCCGCTTTAGCGTTGCCCTGTCCAATGGAGGGTTTACATAAAGTACTCGGTTTTGCTTGGCAAACTCCGTAGCAATATTTTTACAGTTACTGCCAATTTCAATATCCCATGCTTGTATTCCTACAACTATAATATCTTGACCTTTGATCATATTAGCTGTTTTTTAGTTCATTATGGACATCTTCATATAGTTCTAGAACATTCTTCGCCATGGTTTCCCATGAAAAGTGTTTTGCTCTTTTGATGCCCTTTTCGGCCAAAACTTGAGCCAACATCTTATCCTCTACCAAAGTCTGCATTGCAGTTGTAATTTCTACTGGATTAAAGGGATCTATCATCAAGGCAGTGTCCTTTCCGGCTACCTCTGGCATCGATGATGTATTTGATGTGATTACAGGTACTCCGCATGCCATTCCCTCTAAGATTGGAATACCAAAACTTTCCCGCAGCGAAGGATATAGAAATATTGAACATTGGCTTATAATGGCAGGTAAATCGGTATTTGGAACATATCCCGTTAAATGGATCAATGGTCTAATTTCTTCTCCATCGATCGAAACCAAAAGTTTTTGAAGTTCGACTTCATCGTAATCCAGCATCACCAACTTGTATTGGTTGGGATATATTTTATTGAAATCTGTAAATGCTTTTAAGACACCTTTGGTATTTTTCTTGGGGTCTGTATTACCAAGAAAGAAAAAGAAATTTTCTGGTAAAGTATACTTATGCTTTATTGCTTTTAAACGGTCCAAATTGGTCACTTTTTTAAAATGTGAACCAACACCATTGTATATGGCCGTTAAGCGATTGTCCTTGAACCCAAAATAATTGCTGATACGCTCTTTTTCATAGTTGGAAACCGTAATGACCTTTTTACTTTTTCTAATCACAGGTGGCACAAAGTATCTTCTATACATGTTCCCCAGTTTTTGATACCATGTTCCACCTTTTTTCAAAACACTGATACTCTCCAGATAGATAATATCGTGCAAGGTGGTAATCAGCGGTACTTTAGAAAACAAAGGGCCTGTATTACTTGTACAATGCAAAACATCACAGCCTTCTTTAAAAGCCGCTTTGGGCAATGCAATTTGTTCCCATCCTGGATAACCCCATTTTGAATTTAGCTCTATAACTTTAAAATTAGGTGCATTGGGAATACAGGTGTCATCAAAATCTGGTTTTACAAAAATTACATATTCATTTTCATTGTCGATTTTTTGAAGATTTTTAATGAGCTCCAAAGCGACCATGTCCATGCCATGTTTCTTTTTTCTAAAAAGTCGTTGTCCTTCAATGCCTATCTTCATATGTTGTTATTAACTATTAATCGTACCATGTTCCGTGTGAATAAACTTTTTGTTGGCTCCTTTCAATTTAAACAGTGACAAAAACATGAGCAGAAATGCCTTTGGAAGTGTAAGCAAAGCTTTTAGCGTTTGCACGCTATAAAACTTTGTGGGTACCGCGAAGGAAAAAGCCAATACTGTCAATACCAAAACAGCATACCAAAAGACAGCGGGAATTGTTAAGAAATTGATTGGGAAAAACAAGGTTGTCATAAAGTACAAAAAGGTGATAATCACTACCAATCCCAGCAATAATACCCTTGGAGGTGATACCATTTGATAGACTTTGTCAAAGAAATCCACATTGCCCCGAACAAACAATTCTTTTAAACCTGATGCAAAATAATTTCTAAAATAAATGAACTGTGCTGAAAGCCAACGCTTGCGCTGGTTGGAAAACACTTCTGATTTTTGGACTTTTTCATCAAGAACCAATGCATCATCTACATACTCGATCTTTGTTCCGCCCTTTAATAATTTTAATTCCAATTCTTTATCAAATCCGCCCACTGCATTAACATTTGCCATAGTACTTTTAAAAAAATGGTAGTCGAATGCCATACCAGAACCGATCAAGGCAGAGGATAGTCCCAGCACACGGTGTCCTTTTCTAAAAATATGGTTGTTGACCTCTTCACTGATGGCATCCAAAATTGCAAAAGGGGTGTTCGTATTTTTAGCAACCCTATGTCCCTGCACTACACAATACCCTTTATCAAAAGCATCATTGATTTTATCAATGAAATCCTCCTCCATAATGTTATCGGCATCCAAGACCAAGGCCACATCGTATTCGTCACCGATTACCTTCATTGCCCGATTAAGGGCTTTGGATTTGGTACTCTTTTCAAAGGAAACCTCAACAATGGTTACCGGGAGTTTTTCAAGGGCTTCCAAAGTGCTTTTATGAAAAGAATCGGCAATGATAATAACTTCAAAAAAATCTTTTGAATAGCTCTGTTCAAGAGCCTTTTTAGCTACTTCGACAATTACGTTGTCTTCTTTATATCCGGGAATCAGTACGGCAAATCTCCGCTGTTCATTAGAACTTTTATCTTGTTTCTTACGTTTAAAAAGACCTGCAAGGGAAAAAATAAAGATGTAAACGGATGCAAATCCAAAATATCCAAATAAAAGGATTTCCAAGCTATGAATTAAAATTCTTATGACATCCATTTATCTATTCTTTAAAGTGATTACCCTTCTATTAATTCTTTAATGGATTGCTCTTTGAGCAGATTATCAAAGTATGCAATGGTTTTTTCAAGACCAGTTCGTAAATCAACCTCTGGCCTCCAATCCTTCAGTTTTTCTTGTGCTAAAGAGATATCCGGTTTTCGTTGCATAGGATCATCGGCAGGTAAGGGTAAATGGATTATCCTAGATTTTGAACCTGTTAGGTCAATGATATTCTCGGCTAGTTCCAACATGGTGAATTCGCCTGGATTTCCAATATTGATGGGACCAATAAATTCATCCTCGGTGTCCATCATTTTTATCATGCCGTCTACCAAATCACTTACATATTGAAAACTTCTCGTTTGGGTTCCGTCCCCAAAAATGGTAATGTCCCTTCCTTGGAGTGCCTGTATGATAAAATTAGATACTACCCTGCCATCATCGGGTTCCATACGAGGTCCGTAGGTATTGAAGATTCTTATAATCTTCACCAAGACATCATTGGAATTGTGATAGTTCACAAAAAGTGATTCAGCACAACGTTTGCCTTCATCGTAACAGGAGCGAACCCCTATTGGATTTACATGACCCCAATAGTCCTCTGGTTGGGGATGCAATTCTGGGTCTCCATAGACTTCACTTGTGGAAGCTTGAAGAATTTTCGCCTTAATCCGTTTGGCCAATCCCAACATATTGATTGCCCCCAAAACCGATGTTTTTATGGTCTTAATCGGATTATGTTGGTAATGTACTGGTGAGGCAGGACACGCCAAATTATAAATTTCATCTACCTCAAGAAAATAAGGCAAGGTTACATCATGTCTGATTACCTCAAAATAAGGGTTGTCCATTAAATGTACTATTTTGCTTTTCCTTCCGGTAAAGTAGTTATCCATACTCACGACTTCATTGCCTTCGTTTAGGAGTCTTTCGCATAAATGGGAGCCCACAAAACCTGCACCCCCTGTTACCAATATTCGTTTCATAATCTTGTTTAAAGGTTTACGGTTTCTATTTCTGTGCTTTTCACAACTTCCCTACCAATGCTGTAATAGGTGAACTCTTGTTCTTTTAATTCTTCTGGATCGTATACATTTCGACCATCGAATATGGTTTTGCTGTTCATGAGCTTTTCCAATATTCTGAAGTTGGGCATTTTAAATTCAGACCACTCAGTCACCAAGATGAGTGCATCGGCATCAATAATGGCGTCGTATTCATCTTTGGCATATTCGATACTATCACCTAAAATCCGTTTGGTCTCTTCCATCGCAACCGGGTCATAAGCTCTTACCGTAGCACCAAGGGCTTTCAATTGTTCTATAATCACCAATGATGGAGCTTCTCTCATGTCATCTGTTTTTGGCTTAAATGCCAATCCCCAAAGTCCAAATTGCTTGCCTTTAAGATTCTTTCCAAAATGACTTTTTATTTTTTCCACCAAGACTGATTTTTGACGGTAGTTGACACTTTCCACAGCTTTTAATACTTCCAAAGAATGCCCGTATTCATCAGCTGTCCGTACCAGTGCCTGTACGTCTTTTGGAAAACAACTGCCTCCATAACCCGTTCCAGGGTAAATGAATTTATTTCCTATTCTAGAATCGGAACCTATTCCTTTTCTTACCAAATCCACATTGGCTCCTACAAGTTCGCATAGATTGGCAATGTCGTTCATAAAACTAATTTTTGTCGCCAGCATGGAATTGGCTGCATACTTGGTCATTTCCGAAGAGAAAATATCCATGAACAATAGTGGGTGTCCGTTCATTAAATAAGGCTTGTACAATCTACGCATTACTTTTTCAGCTCGTTTGCTCTCTATACCTACCACGATACGGTCTGGCTTTAAGAAGTCATCTACTGCGCTACCTTCTTTTAAGAATTCGGGATTTGACGCCACATCAAAGGGAATGTCCGCACTCCTTTTGTTCAACTCTTCTTCAACGGCAGCTTTTACCTTATAAGATGTTCCTACGGGTACAGTGCTCTTGGTTATGATTACCTTATAATCTTCCATATGTTGCCCTATTTCCCTGGCCACACCGAGTACATACTTTAAATCTGCACTTCCATCCTCATCTGGTGGGGTTCCTACGGCAATAAAAACAGCATCACTATTCTTGATACCCTTCTCTAAGCTTGTAGTGAAGGAAATTCTCCCCTTATCTATATTACGTTCTAAAAGCGTATCTAAACCCGGTTCATAAATTGGGACTTCACCTTTACGAAGCCTTTCTATTTTTTTCTCATCAATGTCCACGCAGACAACGTTGATTCCCGTCTCTGCAAAGCAGGTACCGGTTACCAAGCCAACGTAGCCTGTACCTATTACTGTTATATTCATAATTTTAAAGTATATTAAGTTTGATTTGTTCCAGATAATCATTAACCTCGAATGAATTATTCTCATCCATTGTTGTTGAATCTTCAACTAGCGAATCAAGGTCATTTTCGCTGACGCAAGCACAATGACATAGGATAATTGAAAACTTGAAGGATTTAACCATTCTAGCAGGCTTAATGATTTGTAAATATTACCCTACATTTATGGAAAGAAAATTAATTGTTGTGAAATACTTTCTTGGTGTTGTCAACTAGTTAGAATCTAGGTGGTAAGAATACCCTAAAATCAATTAACTCAATCTGCAAGTCGTATTATTATCCAATTGTAGAACTGTTTTTCAAATTCCAAAAAATTGCCTTCCAGAACGCTTTTAAGTGCTCATTTTGGCGTTTTACAATAAACATGAAACTGTTTTTGGGAATGGAAACAAAGCATTGAAATAGTAAACTTATCCATAATTGAAACGGCTTAAAATTTCTTCTGGCGAAGAGAATCCTGTTTCGAGAAATATAATAGGTCTTCAATGGACTGAACTTTCCGGTGGAAACCGATTCTTTATGCAGTATATATGATTTTGGTTGGTAGTAAATTTTATAGCCTGCCCGTTTTATCATTTCGGCCCAATCGTGTTCTTCGTAATATAGAAAGTAAATTTCGGTCATCATACCTACTTTTTCCACAACACTTTTTGGAACCATCATTGCCGCTCCGTGTATGGACTGTGTTTCTCCCTCAGCATCAAAATCTCCATTATCTTTTTGATGGTATCCAATACTGTTATTCCTAATTGTCCAATGACTCATGGGCGTATAACCGGCATACTGAATAAGTGTAGGATCCCAATGGAACTTAATTTTTGGGCTTACCATCCCAATAGTTTCATCATCTTGAAGTTTTTGTACCAAGGGTTCAATAAAACCTTTTGGGACAATGGTATCGTTATTTATAAATAACAAGTATTCGCCTTTTGCTTGTTTAACCCCAAGATTGTTGCCTCCTGCGAAACCCAGATTTTCCTTGCTCTTGATAAGATGTATCTCTGGATACTTTTTCTTTATGCTATCTGGGTTATCGTTTGGTGAAGCATTATCAACCACAATGATTTCATAATTTTGGTAGGTAAGTTCCCTAATCGATTGCAATAAATCCAAAGTGACTTCAGATTCATTATAGTTAATCGTGATTATCGATACAAGTGGTTTCATGTTTTTTGTGGGTTATTTCAGGATGTTGCTTTCAATTCTAATTCAACTTCTTTTTCTTCCATGATCTTCTTGTCCAGTTTTGGGGCAATGAACATGAATACCATCCCTGCATACATCAATATACAAGTTGGAAACTGTCCAAAAATTCCATTACCGTAGGAAGCGGCCATAATACCGAACATACCGCATACCAACGCTGCAATCTGTCCTTTTAGCCAGCCGTCCCGTATTTTGTACATTACATTGTATGCGCCTGTAATCAGTACAAAAAAGAGTATGAACAAATGTAAATAGAGACCAACGATACCTGTGTCCGCCCATACTGCCACAAACCAACTATCTGTTGCTGTGTTCGCCAGAAAAGTATTTGGCGAAAAACGTTTCCCCCAGTTCCCTGTAGAACCTATACCACCTCCAAAAGGTCTAGAAGCCAGATATCCTTTTAACTTGGCCTGGTTCTCCAACCGTACTTGTAACGAGGCATCGTTAGGGTCGAACGCAGTTCGCATTCTTCTTATCTGATCGTTATCGTTACCTATGGTAGTATATTTAAAGAAAACAAAAACACTTATTCCCACGAGCGCTCCGAGGACTATGCTTGGAATATGTTTTCTAATAATGAGGAACATCACACCACCGGCAGCGGGAACAGCAATTGCTCCACGAGTTCCAGAAATCATCATGCCTAAAAGACCTGCCAAACAAACTATTGCGCAAAAAATCTGAAATCTTCTGTTTTTTGCAAATAGTGTAAGTACACCAAAAACAACCCCTGTATGGCCCTGTGCAGCACCAAACTGACCTGCATCAGAGTAGAAAGAAAATATCCTCAGTTTTCCAAAGAGTATATGTGTAACATTACCTCCTGCATCTAACCATGCTTGTTCAAAAGGGTCAACACCAAAAATTAACTGCTGCATACCTTTGGTCGTTGCCAAAAGCGACAAAACGCCCCAAATAATAAAAAACAACTGGAGGTCTTTCGGTTTGTTGAAAAGAATGAAAACCAGCGGTATAAACAACCACATGTACAAGGAGAGTCCACGCATGGCATAAAACCAAGCGGCCACACTAACCGCCTCTGGATTAACAATCTGAAAAATAGCATATCCAAACCAAAGCGATGCCAAAATGGTCAATTGAGAACTGGCCCTGTTCCAAGGAACCTTTATTCTGAAAGCCTTAAAAAAAAGAGCCAGATACATTAGCACCATTAGACCGTCCATAAGCAAACCCCATGTCATTGGTATATATCTGCCTATGCCCAATACAAAAAAATTGAAAATGAGTACGGTTATCACTCCTATTCTTGGATTTACAAAGAGTGCCCCTAAATACACTATTGCAAATGGAAGAACCATTACCCCAATACCTGCTACCAGTCCTTTTGTCGCTGTAAGATGAGCCGTAGTAATTACTACTGATAAGAGCACCAAAACAGGAAGTGGTTTTTTTAAGTAGTCCGATCCATATGTTTTATTGAACGGATTCATTAGCTCAAATGCGTTTTTAGGTTTTTGAGAAATGATAAACTTTCAGAAACTATTTGTGTGCTTTTAATTTGAATTTCTCTTTTTAAATAATAGAACCCAAGAAATATTCCCACTGCTGTAAAAAGTACCGTACCTATTGCTACGGCCACCAAGCTTTTAAATACGAACACGGCCAATATGTTTAAAACAATATTGGCAAAAGTCATTACCAATACCTTGTACAAATTAAGTTTGGGTTGGTTGATACTATCCAATAACACCCCTGTAAAACGATCTATGGGCAAGAGCATAATATATACCGTAAACACCCTGAAGATCAAAGTAAGTAAAGGCAATGAATCCATATATTCCTTTCCTCCAAGGAAGAGAACCATATATTCAGCAAATGCAAAACTTACTAAGGCCACAGGGAAAAACAATAGCGTAATAATGCCTACATACGAGTAGAAAATCTTCTTTACTCCTCCTAAATCCCCTTCTATGGACTTTTTGGACATTCTGGGATAGGCGGTCATGGCAAAGCTGTGCAAAGGTATTCCCAAAAGATCCGTCAACTTTAACGGAATGGCATACATGGCGATACCGGCAGAACCTAAAAATGGACTCATTCCAATGATAAACGTATCCGAACTTTTTAAAAGACTAGAACTCACCAAAGTTCCCATGGAGTACTTTCCAAAATTCACCAATTCTTTTTCAATGGATTTTTTAGTCTTTCCCACATAAAATAACCCATCCCAATATTTAACGGAACACCAAATACTCGAAATGGCGTTGACCAAAATATTTATCCAAACAATTTCCAAAAGGCCAAGATTCAACCAGAATTGATTTAAAACAAGAAATAGGCAAAACAGTCCTACATTGGAAAGCCTTACCAACATCATCCGCTTGAAATTTTGCTCTGATTGAAAGAGGGCCATTGCATTGTTCCAACTTAGATTGGAGAGCGCCAAAAAAGGATAGTATAAAAGAAACAAGCTGTAGCCATTGTTTATCTCGATAGTATTTAATTCAAAAAAGACAAAAATTGACCAACACAAGAATGTCAATATTCCTAAAAGGACAATATTTATTTTGAATGTAGCACCGAGTATTGTTTTGCATTTATTAGTGTCGGCTCCGGAAAGTAATCGCACAGAAGATGTTCGGGTCAATCCAAAACGCAAGAGATCTACAAAGGTGGCCAAGGTTATAAATAATACCCACTCTCCAAACAGTTCTTTGTTCAATTGCCGGGTCAATAGCATAAAACTCAACAATCCTAAAAACGCAACGCTCACGTTGGCCATTAAGGAGGATAGATTCTTTTCTTTGCCAATATGTTTCAATCTTCCCAACATTAGGCCACGGATTTTTTATTAAAAAAACGAAACTGTACCATCTTTTTAATCCAGCTACGGATCAATGATCTTTTCTTTGGAAGTTCGCCCACAACGGTTTCCATCTCCAATACTTTTACACCATTGAGAATGATGGTGGGTTCGGGTCCTGTAGTTGCTTCTTTGAAAAGGTTCAATGCATTTTTGTCCGCTTCTCCCCATGCCCTGTTCGCTCTTGTGACCAAAAAAGTGTAATCCATGGTAGAGGCCAGCTTTACTGGAAAAGGATTCTTTATAATACTGGGGATTTCCAGTATGATAAAGTCAAAGCTGTTAAAATCTTCGATGCTTTTGTCAACATCAAAATCTTGGACATTGGAAATCTTATAAAGCTGATCGCTCACGCCATAAAGAATCTTATGGTAGCATTCGCCCATCAATCCCAAATCCTCATCATCATAGGTAACATGTAATGTTCTATAATCGAGCTCGCACAATTTAGCGATCAAATGTTTGCAAATAAACGTTTTCCCTTCATTCTCCTGTGTTGAAAAAAGCATATTGATTACTGGCTCACTTTCCTTTTCTTTCTTATACTGATTCAGAATAATATTCCTGGAAATTGCATTAACAGCTTTATTTTGGAGGTACTCGTAGTCTATTTTATTGTTTTTATCGCTAATGACCGGAAAGATTGATGAAACCTTTAATTCTATCTTATCTGCGGCACGTGTTGCCGTATTGATGTTTCCGTCCAAAAGTTCCAGGACAAGTATTGTAGCTGCTACCAAAACAAAACCTACCATTCCCGCCACAATGACCAACAGCATTCGTTTGCTCGGTTTTGGACTTATAGGAAAATATGGAACTTCAGTAAGTTTGATATTCGATTTTAACTCTACATTCTGTTGCCTTAGTTTTGCCAGCCCTAGACTATGTAACAGACTTAAATATTCCCGCTCCGCTATATCTATTTTACGCTCCAAACGCTTCATCGTAGCACCTAAAGGTGAAAATTCCTGATATAACTTTTCAAACTCTTTGCGCTTTTCGTCCATGACTTTTAACTGCGCCTTAGTTCCTTCGTAATCTATTGTATTTTGTAGCCAATCCGCTAAAACACTGGTCGATGCCAAACTTTTATTGTCATAATCCGTAACATAGAGCGTATCAATATTCTCTGCCATTTGTTTTTCTATTGCGGCTATCTTTTCCATTTTTAGAGCCGCTTCTTTCGCTTTTTTATTCTGGATAGTGGAATCGGACTCAATCCCCAACGTTAACATGGACACATCAAAACTTAGGCTTGACAACTCTTTTCTCAGTCCCATTACACGTTCGCTGGATACTCGCTTTAGTTCATGCGTTTTAAGTTTTGATTCCAAAATATCCAGAACAGCCTTAGCTGCATTGTGCTGTCTGAACACTTCTAAGTATTTTATTTCAAATTCTTCCTTCTCCGCAGCTATATGCTTGGTCTGCTCGTAGTAATTGATGATGTTATTGCTTTGGTTAAATTGCAGCAACTCATCTTCTGCCCCTCTCAAACTAATCGTGGATTTTCCCAATTGACCTTGAAAGTATTTTACAACGGCATCAGATTGATTGACCTTTATATCCGCATTAAGCTCCACAAAGACTTCACATAGAATGAGTAAAGTATTTTGGCATATTCCTGGGTCTTCGGATTCAAATTCGATATCGACAAAATCACTGTTTGAAATTCGCCTTAATCCAACACGACCATTGATCTTTTCTATACTATAGTCTGGATGGTCAAGATTAATAAGCTGATAGATGTAATTGGTATGATTGGACTCCTTCAGTTTTACAAAGTTTTCAAAAGTCTTTTCGACATCGCCCTTGACCACTAAATCTTTCACTTCTTCGGGAACGGATTCCATCAATCTTTGATATTTTTCCCTCGAAATAATTTTAATGTCCGCACTGTCCAACACCATATGTTGGGTAAACAATTTTAGTCCTACAATTTCTATTGTCGTTCTTGCCTTGATAAGGTTGAGCAAATTATCATAGGCAGTGTTGGTGGCCCTAAAATCTATTTTTGTGTTTTCCAGCTCTATATTAGACCCTGTTGCTATACCTGTATATACACGCGCTTTGGAATTATAGACCTTTGGTTCGTCTTGTGTCAAATAAAATACCAGGGAAGCCAGAATGATTGGCATAGCAATCAATAAGCCTGCATGCCTTAATAAAAGGCGAACAAAAAATAAGAGGTTAAACTTCATTATTAAATATTCAAATCTGCTCCAATAACACTCTCTAATGCCATTACCGAAGAAATAAACTCTGAACGCTGTAGTTCAAAATTCATGGTTGCCTGGTTCATCATCTGCTGTAAACGGGTATATTCGGTAACGTTTATAATACCGCTTGCAAAATCCTTCTCGGCACGTATGGATTGAACCCTGAAATTATCCACAATAGAACCTGAAATAAAAAAGAGTCGATGTGTTTTGAGCAAGTCATTGTACAACTCCACCACTTTTTGCTCCAATTCCACCTCAGCTACCTGAGTCTCAAATCGTGCCTTTTTTGCTTCCCCTTTTGCGCTTTTTATCCTCGCTTTTCTATTGACCAATGCAGATAAGGGCATACGCAGTGAGACCCCAACATTATACCTACTTTGTTCTGTGGAGAAAAGGGTTTGACTTTGAGGGTCGCCTGCAATCTGCTGGTTGCTAAGGTTGTCAAAGATGCCATAGTTATAACCAGCCTCAAGATTTATGTATTCCAACCAAGCCCTTTGCTCTGCGGATACGACGCCATCCCTATATTCCTGCTCTGATACGGTAACCTTTATAAAAGGGGAATAGTCCTTGGCCATTGCTATAAGGCTGTCTATGGAAGGTAAGCTTTTACTGATATCATTCTCCTTAAGCCCTTTTTCAATAAAATCATTTATGGCTTGACTATATGAAAAACCGCAAAGTAACACTGCCAATGTAAAGATGAACTTACTCCTTCGCATTATACATTCTCTTTTTGAAATACCGCCCTGAATGTTCTAAGTACTATCCACATATCTATCAAAAAAGCATTTTTGCTATTCGCGTATTCCACATATTTTATGTCCAATGTTTTTCGTTCTTCAGGCGACATTTTAGAACTCCTGCCCCTAGCTTCAACTTGCCACAGGCCTGTTATTCCCGCAGGTCCATTAAACCTATCTGTCCATTCGTCTGTCGTTAACATTTCTGCTTCGTATAAAGGCAATGGTCTGTTACCTACAATGGACATATCTCCTTTTAACACGTTTATCAATTGTGGTAGTTCATCAATACTTAGTTTTCTAATGATTTTTCCCACCTTAGTTATTCTAGGGTCATTATCAAATTTTACAAAAGCACTTTTAGCACTTTCTTTTCTCTTGTTATTATGAAAACTTTCATTCACTTCGGTGTCATCACCAAAAAGCACAGTTCCTTTGAACTCATAATCGTCCTCCACTATATTTTCTTCTTCTGATTGAGCCTGATCTTCGTGTACGTATTGGTTTAGATGCTGAAATTCTTTTAGGCGCTTATCTGCATCGGGATACATGGACCTTAGTTTGTAAAAATCAAAAATCTTATATCCCGTTCCCACCCTTTTTGAAATATAGTAGACCTTTCCTTTTGACTCTAATCGAATCGCTATAATGAACAATAGCAAAAAAGGAGACCCTAGAAGTAGCGCAGTCCCTGCTACGGCAATGTCGAAGGTTCGTTTCCAAAAACCTATCTTGTATTCCTTTATCGACCCTTTTGGAATCAAGATTTTCTCTTTGTTAAGGTTAGTCTTAAGTTCTTTTAAAAACTGGACCCTATCCAAAATATTTGAAGTAGAAATCGGTTGTACGTAAAAATCATCTATTCCATTCTTGACCGCTTCTGATAAGTCTGCCTTATTACGATTTTCGGCCACAAGAATAAATGGAATGGAAGGTTGCTCCACAAATTTCTCACGTAACGTTTGGTGAAATGCTATACCTGACTGCCCCGGAATCTGTTTTTCACAAATAACGGCATCCACTTCCTTGTTTTTCTCCAACCAATTTATTGCCAAAACAGCGTTCTTGGTTACATTAAAATCCACTTTATCGCTGCATTCCAGAAATTGATCAACCATTTTCTGGTTTGCTCCTACATAGAGAATACAAAGTTTTTTATCAGATACAATTTCCATAATATTAAGCTCGTATAAGTAGTTTTTCTACACGAATTAACAGCTCTTCTGGATTAAAAGGTTTTACCAGATAGTCGTCAGCTCCTAATTTTAGACATTGGATACGATCTGCGCTACTGTCCCTACAGCTCAATACAATGATTGGTATGTTGGAGAAATACCCGCTTTCTTTTACTTTTTTAATGAGTTCGAAGCCATCCATTTTGGGCATTTCCAAATCTGTAATTATTAGGTCTGGAATGTTTCCTTCTTGCATCCATGCCAATGCCGCCAAACCATCTTCCATCGTAGTGACATCATATGATTGACCCAGAAATTGTGATACCAAATCACTTAGTGATTGTTTATCGTCTACTACCAGTATTTTCATATTATATTTATTTTATACTATTGTAATCCTAAACATATGTGAAAAGTAGGTTAAATATTACGTATTAATAATTCATTGTTGTAAAACAAGAGGAGGGTGTTGTAAGTTGTTGTTTCTTGTAAGTAATGTCTTTAAGTTATAGCTGCTTACCATGACCCGCTAAAAACCGAGGTATAAGTACACTTTTTAGAGAATTGTATACCTCTAAACTTTCCAATCAATAAACATTGTGATTATTCTGATAACAGAAGGAAACGATTGTTATCCATTGCCGTTAAAAAAACTATTCAGAGATTCCTTCTACTTGAAGTTCTTCATAGGTTTTTTGCATTGCTTTTTTACTCGGCATGTATTTTTGATTACAAAATGGGAAAGGTTTTGCAGGTTCTCTTTTTGGGGGCAAAGCGGTATAAACATCTACCGGCACAAATTGAAATTGACCAGACTGGTACAGTTTTATGGCCAACATCCCATCATCGCAACCAGATACGGCCCGTAAATCTGTTTCATATCCAATAGGAAGAACGGAATCTCTTCTCATAGCCATACATACCGCTCTTATATGCTTGATTTTCAAAACAAATCCTTGGGATAACTTCCATCTAAAATAGAAGTTCTTCAAAGAGTTCCTAAGTTTCATTCTTAGGGATAACTGAAAATCATTTTCATAGCTTTTGGAAACGGAGTAGCATAGCACCAGATTTTTGTTCCTGAAAAATGGAAGTGCCATTTTATCTATATAGTAGGGGTCATAGATAGAATCTGGATCCATACTACAAATGATCTCACCTTTGGCTTCTTCCAATCCTTTCTGTCGTGCAAACGTTATTCCTTGCTGTCTTTGGCTTACAACTTTGGCGCCGAGCTGTTCTAAAATTGATAAGGTTTCCTTATCCGCATTGTTTTCCACGAATATCACTTCGTAAGGAATAATGGTCTTTAGATTAGCCAAGGAAAGTATATGTGCTACCAATGTTTCTTTTGCCCTATAGACGGGCACTACCAAGCTTACCGTTGGTTTTTGTACAGCATCCAATAACTCAAAATATGAAATCAGTTTATTGAAATCAGTATCATTCAAGTGTTTTGGTTCAATTCCAAAATAAGGGCTATACGCTGTTACTTTCATTTTTGAGCTTTGGAAGATTTTGATATTATACGCGATCCTTGCTGAGGATATAATTGGTTTGCGTAACATTCATAATCTCTTGAATATTCATATTTTGTCTACCAATCAACGAAACAACTTTGTTCTGTTTTACCGACTTTAAATACAGTTTTTCAAAGAAATGTGCTGCCGCGGAATCCAGGAAAGTTATATTTTCCAAACTGATTACAATGCTCTCATGTTTCTCTAGAATTGAATCAAAATAAGAATTTAGAGCACCTATATGCTGCGTGGTAACTTTACCAAAAATCTCAAAAATTCCTCGGTTTTCTTTTATTTCTAATGACATATGCTAAGTAGATTAATATGTTACTGCTATCTTTTTAGCATTTTCAAAAAAGCGTCTATTTATATTAACGTGTAAGAATTGAAATATTGTAGTATTTTTCTTTCTTTCTATAAAAGATTAAGACGTTGCATCAATTCTGGTCTGTTAGACCTGCTAATGGGTATTACACTTTTTTCTATGAGAACACTGTTATCCTGTATGTCGATTATTTGTGTAAAATTGATGATATAAGATCGATGAATTTGAAGAAATCTTGATTCTGGCAGTTTCTCTTTTATTTTTTTGAGCGTAGAATGCACTCTATATCGTTGGTTTTGAGTCAGTATTTCTATATAATCCCCTTTGGCCTCAATCAGCAGAATGTCCCTAAATTTTAATTTGATGAGTCGCCTATCTATATTTATGAACAAATCTTCGTCTTCACTTTTAGCAGCGTTGATCTCTAACTGTTCTTGTTCAGATTTTTTAAAGGCATTCTCCAATTTTACAGCACATTTTTGAAATCGTTCATAGGTTATGGGCTTTACCAAATAGTCTACGATGAACTCATACCCATAGGCTTCGATAGCAAAATCTTTATCGGATGTTGTAAGTACGATTTTAGGTGGATCGTTAACGGTCTCGATAAAATCGACGCCAGTAAGTTTTGGCATATGAATATCCAGAAAAATTAAATCTACCTGTGTATGCTTTAAGAACTTTAAGGCCTCTAAAGCATTTGGGAGTTCAGCAACAACTTCCATTTTTGGAATTGTTTTACAAAGCGCCGTAACTATGGCCCTTGCACTTGCTTCGTCATCTACAATTATACATTTCACCTTACGCCAGTTTTAAAACAAAATCTTCAACTACCTGTAATACTTCGTCAAACTCTTCTTTGAGTTGTATATCTCCACGCTTTAGGTCTTCTTCATACTTTACTGCTAATCTATAGCTAGTGTTAAGTCCTAGAATACCCAATTTGTGTTTTATCTTATGTATGATTTTTGCAGATTCTTCTAGATTGTCCACTTTTAAAAAATCTAGATATTCCTGCTTCTCTTTTGGAAACTCTGTTTGTATAATGGTCAAAAATTTCTTTTCAAACTCTTCGTTTCCTCCAGAGATTTCTTTTATATAGTCAAGGTTGGGTTGTTCAGTCATTATGGGGGTTTTTAATAGTAAAAAAGAACGTACTGCCCATTCCTTCTTTTGAGGAGAGCCAGATATCACCTTTGTAATAATTGATTATTTTCTTAACCAGAGCCAGTCCAATACCAGTTGTATCGGCATTATTTTCCAGTTTTTTGAACATGTTAAAAATTCCGGCCTGCAAGTGTTTTGGTATTCCTTTGCCATTATCGGTTACGCTGAATAACCATCCGTCATCTTGTTCTTTGACATCTATGAGAACTTGTCCATATTTTCGGTGTTCTGTGGCAGCTATGGCATTGGTAATAAGGTTTTTGAACAGTTGTTCCAGCCTATATTTCCCTGTAAACAATTTGGGCATATCCTTACTTTTCTTTATGGATATGTTCTTTGGTATGAATGTGGTCTCTTGTATTTCATCCAGTAAAAGATTCAAGTCGATTATCTTAGCACTTTCCTCAACGGAATCTATTGTTGAGTGCCTCATAATACCATCTATCAAGCTATCCATTTTAGACAGGTTCTTAAAAATAAGCTGCACATTTTCACTATTGTGTTCTTTGAATTCATCTTTGGCATCTTCAAAAACCCAGCTTACCAACGAGTGCACGTTTCGTATTGGGGATTTCAAGTCATGAGAGACCATATGCGCATAATTGTTCAGTGATTCATTTTGCTGTTCAAGATTTTTTAACAGTACATCTTTTTCTGAAGTAACCTTGGCTATCTTCTGGGTTTGCCTTTCTAGATCCGTTATAAGTTTTTTAATGTCAAAATCTTGTTCGGTATTGATTTTCCCATTCTTCTTATGCTGTATGGTTACAATTGCTTTTTTTAATGTTTCAGCTATTTCATGTTGGCTTTTGACTTCTTTGCCCAATCGTTCATCATACTGCGAATATGATTGGCTAACTGCATCGATAAATGCTTCCATTCCCGGATGTTCTTTTAGGTCTTTGGAGAGAAGCTTTTTCATTTGTTTTTTTAATAAAGAATGCATTTATCTATTCAATGGGTTAAAAGGTAATTTTAGGTTCCTTTGTGTGTTTTTATATTATTTCTTAATGTTAAGCTCTTTCTTTAAAGTGAAGAAAAACGTTGTCCCTTCTCCAATTTCACTTTCCAACCAAACCTTTCCGTTATATCTGTCAATAATTTTCTTAACGATGGACAGCCCTATTCCGGTCGACCTTTCATTGTTTCCAATGGATTGAAAAATTTGAAAGATTTTTTCATGGTATTCTTTCGGTATGCCTACGCCATTATCTTTTATGCTAAATTCCCAAGACTTGGAATGTTCCTTACAATCCACTTCCACCAGGCCTTTCTTTTTATCAATATTGACCACGGCATTACTCAAAAAGTTTTGGAACAATTGATGAATTTTCGTTTTGTCCGCTTTAATTATCGGCAGCTTCTTTTTGGTTTTGATCGTAACGTTTTCAGGGATGTAAATAATTTCCTTTATTTCTTGGATAACCTCGTTTACGTCGACTTCGGTATGGTCCAAAACATCATTATTGACCGTAGAATACTTTAAAATTCCACTGATGAGTTTATCCATCCCTTCAATTTTTTCCTGCATCATCTTCAGGTTATAGCGCCCGCTTTCGTCCAAAGATTCTTTATAATCATCATATAGCCATGTAGCTAGGGCACTTACGCTTCTTAGCGGTGATTTTAAATCATGTGAAACAATATGGGCATATTCCTGTAGCCCTTTATTACTGGCTTCCAACTCGGTTAAAAGAGTCTCTTTTTGCAGTTCTAGGTTTTTTTGCCCGGTGATATCCAAATGAATGCCTATAGATCCAATTATATTACCGGCATCATCATACCTTGGGGCTCCACTAACCAACCAAAATCGCTTCTCCCCGTTAGCTATCTTAACAGCAACTTCATAAGAATCGGAGATACCTTCTTCATGATTCTTGTTATGCAGTTTCAATTCTTCGGTTTCTTCGCTCAAGATCGGTATGGCCTCATACACATTTTTACCAATTAGATCATTTGAAGAATACCCTACCATATCGCTGAAGCTATGATTGACCATTAAAATATTCCCATCGCTGTCTACCTCGACAAGACCAAGATTCATATTAGCTATAATACTCCCGTACTTTTCTTTTTGAACTTCTAAATTCTTCCTATAGTTTTTACGTAGCGTAACATCGCTATAGCTCCATAAATGTCCTTGATATTCTCCATTATTGAACAATGGAATGTAATCACGTTCAAATGTTCTTCCGTCCAAAAGCTCCATCTCATCGGCAGTCACCACTTCCTTTTTATCCACAACATGGTTTATTCGTCGTATGGCAGTATCTGGTTCCAAGAACAGTTTTTTGTACTTGTGAATAGCTTTCTCCGCATTGAGTCCCTTTAATACATGTGGTGGAACAGGTATGTCAAAAAGGTCACAGAACTTTTGATTGGCCAAAACGATTTTCCTGTTCTGATCTTCCAATAAAACCCCTGTTTGTAGGTTTTTTATCAAGCTCATCAACCTTTCTTCCGAAGCCCTTACTTTTTCTTCCGATATTTTCTCATATGTGATGTCCTCTATCATGGCAACGCTATATTCTATATTCCCATTTGCATCCAATACGGAACTCATGGATGTTTTTCCGTAAAGTGTTTCACCGCTCTTCTTATAGAATTTTCTAACTATAGAGAATTTTTTGTTGTCGCTTTCTAAACTTTTCTGCATCAAGTCTTTATAAAGACTACTGTCTTCCAATGATGAAATATCGTTGATGGTCATTTTTTTCAACTCTACTTCTGAATACCCCAAAAGGTCAATAAATGATTTATTGGCCTTTATTATTCTTTCATTAACGATCAATAGTATTCCCAAAGAAGAATTCTCAACAATAATATCTTGTTGTTTTTTCTGGTTTTCTAGAAGTTTTCTTATTTCTACTTCTTGGGTAATATCTCTTATAACACCTTGGGCAGCTATTGGATTTCCATCTTTATTATAAACAAGACTTGCGTTGATATTTACAAATTTTTCTTCTTGAGACTTTGTCAATATTTTGGCCGTGTAATTTTTTAAGATTCCAACTTGTAGAAGCGTCTGGAAAGACTCTGCGGTATATTCCAGATAGTCTTGATGAACCAAGTCTTGAAGACATATTTTTTCTTTGGTATGGTCATATCCAAGAAACTCTTTTGCAGAGGTGTTCATGTTTATGACGTTGGACATCATATCCATCACCACATATGGGTCAATAATATTGACGAAAGCATTGTCTATACCTGTCCCGCCATCATTCAACAAAGTTTCCAAACGGCCATTTGCTTCTTTTAAGTGCAACGTGGCATCATAGAGTTCTTTTGCTTTATTTTCTAGCAAACTCTCAGCAGTTTTACGGGCTTTTTTCTCCCGTACAAGTGCACGTTTTAATATGGAAAGTTCGTTACTATCCGTGTTGGACGATCGCAAACTTGACTTCTGTTCCGTTTTCATTCATTAGTTTATAATCAACCTCTACTATTTTTTCAAAGTGTTCAAATGTTCTCACAATAAGTCCATGGGCCAGTGCATAAAGGCCTCTGGATGAACTATAAATCATTTCCAGGGAATTGTCTGTTTTTGAAAGCACCTTAAATTGAGGTAGTTCAGCATCCGGGTAGAGTTTTTTTACATGGATATGAATATGATCTTCTATGCTATTAAGAAGTCCCAATGGCGTTCTGTAACTCGAAACCACATCTGGATGTGCTTCCACTAGACCAACAAAAAGGTGATGTCCAAAGGAATACAATAGATTCTCTTGGGAAATTTCTTTTACTGTACTTAATTCAGCAATTAAACTTACCATTTCATTAAAATCGTAAGTTCCTACAGAAGTATAGGCCCCACCAGAGGGAAGATCACAATTCTCCAACAGGGAATCAACAGTCTCCAATCCATAAATAGATTCGACCATTTCCAAGAATTCGGTGAATACAATTCCTTTCATAACAAGATATTATGACTTAAAAGTAGGAATTACACTACCTGATATTAAAAATTATGTTGTGAAATCAGTTTTTTTGTTAGGCTTTGATTAGCTCACTAATCTCCCAATAATCAAAAACCTTCCTGAGTTTTGACTCGTAATCCTCATATTTTAAAGGTTTTATGATATATCCTGCGATTCCAATCTCAAAACACTTTAACAAATCCACACGATTTTCCGATGTGGTAAGGATTATAATAGGAAGGAACTTGAGTTTGTCATCAGCTTTTAAAATGGAAAGAAATTCTATTCCGCTCATTCTTGGCATATTAAGATCAAGCAAAACGATATCAGGTAAGCTACCTGTCTTTAATAAAGCTAAGGCTTCTTCTCCATTTTTAGCCTCAACGATTTTGTGCTTAGACTGAAACTTAGAAATCGCACGCTGCAATTTCATGGTTTCTATCATATCATCTTCTATGAACAGAACATTCATAACTTTTATCGTTTAGTATACAAAAATCCAAAAATACATTAAGAAAAAGATTACAATTTGGTTAAATTAGGAAAAACTATCGGTGAATGGTATACATCTTACGATAAATAATTGATTTATTGATCAAATCTATCTATAAAATAGCCAATTGTTCTTTTAAATTCTTGGTCAATTTTGAAACTACCAGATCATAGGAATGATCTACTAATTCCAAGATCAAGTTTGGTGGCAGGTTATTCAAAAGTAACGTATTCCAATGTTTCTTGCTCATGTGGTATCCTGGAATTATATCCCCATCATACTCTTCTCTTAGCATTACTGACTTTTCGGAATCACATTTTAAATTACACTGTGGAGGCATTCTTTCCAATGCCATCAAAGCGAACATTTTGCCCATTACCTTAAATACCAAAGTAACCTCATCAAAAGGAAACTCTTCTGTTACCCCTTTCTTTTGAATACAATAATCTCTTAGTTCTTCTATATTCATTTTAAATACCTTGAGAATCGTATACAATAACTTTCTCCCAAAGGTCCTTACATTCTTCAATAAAAATAAGATGTGCTTTTTCTTTCTGATATCCTTCTTGGGCTTCGGCAGATTCAAATGTTACGATCAATGAATACGTAAATGAACCATCAACAACATCTCTAGTGGCCTTAGGTGGTGTACCAATAAAATTTGTCTTTGCATACTTAGAGTTTTGAAGGAACGTTTTCAAAGATTTTTCAAACTGTGTTCTGTCTTTACTGCTTTCTGGGCTTTTAAGCCAAAAAAAGACAGTATGGGAAAAGGCTGGGTCAAATGTTCTCATAGTATCCTCAACTTGTGCAAAACTGGTTGCCGCAAAGCTTATCATCAGTAATATAGCAATAATTCCTCTTTTCATAATTTCTCTATTCTTCAATTGATTGTTTTTCTGTGTTTGTTATTTCCAAGGCCGAGTAATCCAATGTCCAATCTATGGTCTCAACAATTTTTTCTACCAGTAAAACAGCTTGCAAAGCCTCTTTTTTTGCAGTTGCCATCAATCCACTTTCTGGTATTTTTTGTTTTATGTGGTCTTTTGCCTCCAAATTCAATTTAGTAAGATCATCTGGAGAGAAACTATTAAAGAGTCCATTTTTTATATCATAAAATTGGAGGTCGGGCTCAATGGATAACACTTCAGGTTCGGGAAAATTAGCAAGAATAATTCGTTTGTTCTCAGTATCAGCTTTTAGGTCCAATTTCTTTAGGTCATACCCAATGTGCACTTTTGCTTTCACAACGATCAGCGCTTTTTTCTTGCTGCTTAAAAGGCTCATAAAACGTTCTTTGGTGTTCTCATAATGATAGATCTCTGCAAAATCCCCTTCTACGGAAACTAATTTGCAGACACTTTGTATTTTATCCAGCAAGACCGTAGACTGCTGTTTTGTGAGTTCTTTATTCTCTTTTTTTCTGAAAATAGAAAACAACCAATACATAAGTATTGCTCCCAGAACCAGCCCTAAAAAAGCTTCTATGATACTATCCATTTCTTAAATATATGAAGATTGCCGTTAACTCTTCATTGTATAATCTTGTACAATACAGGCCTACTCGGGCTAGCATCGTTCTCAAAAGGGGCCACTTGAAGGTTTAGAAAATAGCACCCATCTTCTATATCGTTGGGAACAAATATAAATTCTGTGATTGTAGCGTTCTGTCTCGATTGTCCTTTTGTATCCCAAAAAGCATGATGAGCCAAAAGCGCTCCCTCATCTTTTTCCTTGTCAACCGATGGAAGGTCTATGAGCAAATGCATGATTTCTTTTTTGACTAAAAAATGTATCGCTTCCTCTAACAAATACGGAGGGTTTGTATTGGAATACTGCATAGAACGCTTGTTTTCCAAATTTGGAATGGTCCTTATGATCAAAGCTTCTCTTTTCTTGTTTCTCAAAGCATATTTGAGCTGTTTTTCCGATATCACCATATCATCCCCTAATTTTTCTGGAGCGAACGTAATCACTTCTGCGAAGAAAAAAAATCGCTTTAAGTTTTCATTTACAGAATGAAAATCTGCAGTAATATGGCCTAAACATTCGGTATGCGTCACATGTGAGTGGGGGTTAAACCAAATGTTATTAAAATTAACGGCTGCACCTTCAGAAACTTTTCCAATGAAATCACCTTCTTGATGTGGTTCAATCTTTGGGGGACTTAGGTACCATGCATTTACATTGGTATCCGTACCAATTAACGGAATCGAAATATCCAATGGTTTGGATAAATCTATCTTAACATTTCTGGAACCATGTTTAACCGTTGCAATCATGATTCCAAATTAATCATAAATAAATCAGAGGCAATCCCATCGACCAGAAATTTTCCTTTTTTAGTAGCGATTAGTTTTTCCCCGTCCATAAAAAGTAAGTGCTTTGCTATATATTTTTCGGATTGTTGGTTCAAGTATTCTAAATATTTGGCTCCAAAATCTTCTTCTACCTTATTTAAAGAAACGCCCCAAATAGTTCGCAAGCCTGTCATCACGTATTCGTTATATTGATCTCTTTTGGTCAGCTTCTCAATCTCTAACGGAAGTTCCCCTTGCTGTAGTGCTTTTATATATTTTATGTTATTTCTGATGTTCCAACCTCTCCTTTTCCCATCAAAAGAGTGTGCCGATGGACCTATTCCAATATATTTTTTCCCTTTCCAATATGAGGTATTGTTTTTGGAAAAGAAACCCTCCTTACCAAAATTGGAAATCTCATAATTGACAAAATCATGCGCTTCTAGAGTATCTGCCAAAATATGAAACTGTTCCTGTGCTTGATCATCATCTACAGCATCCACAATTCCTTTTTCTATAAACTTTTTTAATGCAGTTCTGGGTTCTACGGTTAATGCGTAACTGGAAATATGGGGAAGTCCAAAAGAGAGGGCTTTGTCGATATTTGCCTTCCATCTTTTGTTGTCCATACCCGGAATTCCGTAAATCAAATCAATGGAAATATTTTGAAAATAACGTGTTGCCCTAGACAATGATTGAATTGCCTCGTTAGATGAATGCGCTCTGTTCATCAATTTTAAATCTTCATCAAAAAAGGACTGAATTCCAATGCTCAATCTATTGATAGGGCTTTCGGCCAGTTCCAGAATTTTATCATCCGTTAAATCATCTGGATTTGCTTCCAAAGTAATTTCTGGATTTTCAACAACAGTATAGTTGGTGTACACCGTTTTTATCAAATCGTTTATCTCAACAATCGTTAGAACTGAAGGAGTTCCACCACCAAAATAAATGGTCTCGACCAATTCATCCTTAAACTTATCCTTGCGCAATTCCATTTCTTTCTGAAGTGCCTTGACCATTGCTTCTTTCTTTCCCATTTGAGTAGAGAAGTGAAAATCACAATAGTGGCACGCCTGTTTGCAAAAGGGGATATGGATGTAGATTCCGCTCATTTAGTGAATTAGGGTTTAGGGTTTAGGGTTTAGGGTTTAGGGTTTAGGGTTTAGGGTTTAGGGTTTAGGGTTTAGGGAACATACTTTTTATTATTGTTAAACTCTTATGAAAATAACTTTCAAAAAAGCTGTTACATACTGATTACCAACTACTGGTTACTGACTACTGACCTCTAACTCCTATTTACCAATTTTCTTCGGATTCTGCTTCACGAACGCATCCCATCCAGTGTAATGTTTACCGACCTCAACCCTACCTTCGTTATAAAAATGACAAACCGCGGCAGCAAGTCCATCCGTACTATCCAAATTTTTGGGAAGGGTTTTTAATTTTAGCATGCTTTGAAGCATTTTGGCCACCTGTTCTTTGGTAGCATTACCGTTACCCGTGATGGCCATCTTAATCTTTTTGGGCATGTACTCCGTTATGGGCACCTGCCTAGAAAGTCCTGCGGCCATCGCAACGCCCTGTGCGCGACCCAATTTGAGCATAGACTGTACGTTTTTTCCGTAAAAAGGGGCTTCAATGGCAATCTCATCTGGATGGAATGTATCGATAAGTTCCAAGGTCCGCTCAAAGATCAGTTTTAACTTGGTGTAGGGGTCACTATACTTTTTGAGCATCAATTCGTTCATCTGAACAAAATGCATCTGTTTGTTGACTACCTTGATAATCCCAAAACCCATGACGGTCGTGCCCGGATCAATTCCTAAAATAATCTTTTCTGTAGCCAAATTTTTCAATTGGTATTTAGAACTATAGGAAGCCTAAATTTTAACGCAACGGGTATCCCTCTTTTTAATGCTGGAGCTACGGTCGTTAAATCATTTAACCTGTTGGATACTTTTGTATTAAAATCGCCTATTTCATTAAGTATTTCCGTGTTTTCCTCAACATTCAATATCGTGATAAATCCATGTTCATCGATTAAAAAATCAATATAGGTCGTATCGTTCAAGTCCCTTTCTACTTGAAATTGAAGTCCATCCATGGCCTTGGTAAAATACTCCATCATCACACTTTGGAAACAATCTCTTTGTGCTTGCTTTGTTGCGGTTTCATCACACTTTTCAAAAAGTGGATACTGGTCAACATCGTTCCAGTCGATTTCCAAGAGTTCTTTATTGACAATCTCTTGGGTCTTATCTTCTTTTGAGGTAAACAGTTCGCAAGAGGCAAGCAAACCAAAAAAACATAACACTAAAAACTTCCGCATACAGCCCCAAATATTTGGCTGAAATTACGATTTTTTGAAGAATCCGCCTTCAAAGTAAAACGTAAAACCCAAAGAATACTCTTTGGGTTTGATTCAAAATTGCCACCAAACAGAATATATGTTTCCTGTAAAGGTGTTACTGTAGCTTAAACGTTACGGGAATGGAAAAAGGAACACTTACATGCTGTCCATTGCTCTTTCCTGGTTGCATTCTTGGTAATTTCGAAATAATATCCGTAACCACATCTTCTAGTATTTTATCGGGACCTCTTGTTCTTATATCTTCAACAAAGCCTTCTTCCGTTATTGTAAAAATGACATTAACACGCCCTTCGATACCTTTATTTTGTGCTTCTTCTGGATAATAAAAATACTTTTTAATATGTGTTTGTATTTTTTCCATAAAACATAATCTGGTATCCGTAGCTCCCTCACAGCCCCTAAATATTGGAACTTCATCAATTTCTCCAAATGGAACCGAACTTTTAGAAGTTTGAGATGCGCGCATTGTAGCATCATCTTTTTCTACCTCCATTTTCTGTATCTTACCTTCATCTATATAAATCTTTACGGAATTACTACCATCTTCCGCTATTAAGGTTTGCGCAACATTCGTTTTCATCAATTCATCCACCACTTCATCTTGCCTATTCTTTTCGTCTTCGGTCATTGCATTTAAATCTTCCACCACCAGAAAGGTTTCATTGCCTTTCTTTTCAATTGAGCTTTCAATACTGTTCTTTTCACCTGTCCCGTTTTCACATGAGGTATATAACAACATTCCCATAATAATAGGTAGCAAAAACAGATACTTTAACTGATAAATTCGTTTTGATTTTGATTTTTGTAGCATGACTATTCGCTTTTTGATTAATGATTTTTTAAAAAATTGATTGACAAAACTGATGTTTTGGGTTTGAAACACTTCAGATAACAATATTTGGTACTGCTCTTTTTTATTGTGCTTGGAGACTTCTGAATCGGCAATAAACTCATGCAGTTCAGCAATTCTTTTTTGATAGAGATACACCAAGGGATTGAACCAAGAAATAATATGCATCAATTCAAAGAACAGTAAATCCAACGAATGCTTCTGCTCAATATGAACAAGTTCATGGGCAATAATGCTAGGGGTGTTTTCTTTAGAAACTTTTGCTCCTAAAAAAATATACTTGAAGAAGGAAAAGGCAAGTGCACTTTCGGCTACCACAACTTTAGTGTAATTCGTATGATAGCTAACCGCTCCTGTTTGTCGCAAACGATATAAACGAAATAGTTTAAATCCGAACCAAAATGTCATAAACAAGACCCCTATAAAGAAAATAAGATATCCCCATTCTGCTGGAGAGAGAAAAGCAGCTTCAGTATCAGTTGTTCCTACTTGTATCTCATTAAGTTGAAATACAAATTGTGTGTAATTTGAAAATTCCTCAGGAACGGTTGTTTTAAATGCCTCAATCGTAATCCAAGGCAACACAAGCGATAGCAAATAAGTACCTATCAAATACACCCTGTTCCATTGAAAAAAAGTTTCCCATTTTAAAAACAGGTCATAGATCAACAAAAAAACCAATTGAAATACCAAACACTCTAAAAAATACTGTATCATTCTTCCCCGTCCTTTATTTGTTTCATAATACTTTCCAATTCAGATAGACTAATGTCATTTTTCTGCATAAAAAAGGAAACCATACTTTTAAAAGAACCTTGAAAATAGCCATCTACCAGTTTATTGATGGATTGATTGCTGTAATCGGATTTCTTTACTAAAGGAAAATACAAATGGCCTTTTCCAACTTTTTCATGATCTACAAATCCCTTGTCCTCCAATATCCGCACTATGGTGGATACCGTATTGTATGCTGGTTTGGGTTCTGGCAATTCATTGATTATAGCGGCTACGTTACATTTTTCCAATCGCCACAACAGCTGCATTACTTCCTCTTCTGCTTTAGTAAGCTGTTTCATTATTGAACTAAGTTTTTAGTTTTATATAAAACAAATATAACTAAAATTTTAGTTTAAACTATTTTTTTAGTTAAAAACTAAATTTATTTTAAATATTCCTTGTAACATTAGATCCTTAATTTTGTCTTATTGGTAAATCTGGATTATGGATATTGCTTTACTTGTTCTGGGGTTTGTTTTCATGCTTGTCGGCATACTGGGCAGTTTTCTGCCCGTATTACCTGGACCACCCATAAGCTGGGTCGGTCTATTATTACTCTATCTTACCAAAGCCGTGCCCGATGATTGGTGGGTTTTGGGCATTACTGCTGCTGTAGCAATTTTGGTATTTGTATTAGATTATATCATCCCAGCGATGGGCACCAAAAAATTTGGCGGTAGCAAGGCAGGGATGATAGGTACGGTAATTGGCTTGTTGGTCGCTATCTTTTTTCCCGTTTTGGGCATATTTGGGATTATCATCTGGCCTTTTGTAGGTGCACTGGTTGGTGAACTCATCAATAAAGCCGATAAGAAAACAGCGTTAAAAGCAGCTTTTGGCTCCTTTATCGGGTTTCTTACGGGTACTTTTCTAAAATTTATGTTGGCTGTTATTTACTTGGGGATTTTTGTGGTAAAAGTTTGGGAGTATAGAACGCCTTTATTTACATTTTGATTGATTTCTCCATCCTTGGTTTGTTATCAAATTATATAGCTATGTGCTTTTAGCACTAAATGATTAGCTTAAAACCGTAACAGTTGCGCTTTTCATTTGTCTTTAATTGCAACTGAAAACCAATACATGAAAAAGCTGCCACTAATTTCAATCTTTGTAACCGTATTATTTTCCTGCACACAACAAAAAGAAAAATCCTTTAACATAGGTCAAAAATCAATAACGTATGTGGACGAATCAAGAAACAGACCGTTACTAACGGAAATATGGTATCCCACTTTGGATACATTGACCAAAAAAGAACCAAAAGAAAACGGAAAAGAGCTTTTTAAAGCCATCAGGACAATTCCGAACGCAACGATTCCCAATGGGAAGTTCCCTTTACTATTGGTTTCGCACGGAACGGGAGGCAACAGGTTTTCATTGACTTGGTTCATAGAAAGAATGGTAAAAGAGGGGTATATTGTTGTTTCACTAGACCACTACGGGAATTCAACTTTCAACAAAATACCCCGAGAATTCGTAAAATGGTGGGAAAGAGCTATTGATGTACAATTTGTGCTGACAAACATTCTTGAAGACCGAGAAATTGGAACAAGAATCGACACTTCGCGAATTGGGGGAGTTGGCTTTTCCTTGGGAGGCTATACTAATATTGCTTTGGCAGGTGGTTATGTAGATAGAACAGTTAGAGAAGATGAAAACTCCGAGGAAAGGGAAATGCCTGCCGAATTTCCAAAAACGGACGAAATCATAGATTTTGAAAATGACAGTCTTATCGTTTCATCTTACAATAAATACAGAAACCTAGTAAAAGATGATAGAATCAAGGCTTTTTTTGTAATGGCACCAGCAATTGGCTTTGGATTCCATTCCACAGCGCAAACAGAAAAAATCACCGCACCTATTTTTATCATAGCAGGAAAAGGCGATACAAACACGCCCATAAAAAATAATGCCGAAAAGTACCATGGTTTGATCAAAACCAGCCAAATACATTTGTTCAGTAAGGATGTTGACCATTATGTATTCTTGAACGAGCCCACAGCATTTGGGAAAGAGGTAGCACCAGAAATAACAATTGACAAACCTACCGTCAGCAGAAAAAAAATACACGAAGAAACGTTGAAACTAGCACTGGATTTTTTAAAAAATTCGTTATGAACTACAACCTAGACTTCAGTTAATTTTAGATAAACACATCTTGTAAAACCACAGAAAGAATAATCACAACCACTCCACCTTATCTTCAATCGAGGTTCGGTTTGAAGGAGGTATGGCATCATCATAATACCCCATATATAAAAATCCAAAACATTTTTCCCCATCGTTCAGGTCAAAGAATTCATCCATATGCGTAATGAGTCCAGGTGAGCTCCAATAGCACCCCAAACCCATTTCCGTGCAGCACAGCCACATATTCTGTACAGCCATTGCAGTAGCGGCCAACTCTTCCCATTCCGGCAAACTTTTATTGGGGTCGCGCTGCATACAAATGGCGATTACCGCTCCAGAACGAGCAGGGTTTTCCTGTAGCTTTCTTATTTTTATCTGCTTTGGCTTCGAATCTATTTCTTGGTATTTATCCGATAGGAATTTTCCTAATGCCACCTTTTTCTTGCCCATTACAACCTTAAACCGCCATGGTTCGGTTTTTTTGTGGGTAGGCGCCCAATTTGCAGCTTCTAACAGTTGCTCAATAGTTTTCCTTTCAATCGGCTTATCATTATATTGTGCTGGAAAAACACTTCGTCTCTTTTTGATTATATCAAATATCATACTCTTACTTTTCTACTTCTCTCAAAGTTACATCTTGAAACGTTTTCGTGCTATAACTTTAAGAGTAATTCCATACAATTTCTCAATGCTGGATTTCGATTATCCTCTTTCCAGACCATAGATAAAACAGCACGCTGTTCTATGTGTTTCAATTCGATAAACTTCACCTTCATCCGAAACCCATATTGCAACTCCGTTGGAACTATCGCGATTCCCAGATTGTTCTCCACCAATTTAAAAATAGTTTGCGCATGCACAGATTTATGGGAAACATTAGGCGTAAAACCACCATCCTCGCATATACTAAGCACCGTATTATAGTACTGTGGACTGTAGTCTTGTGAAAACAGAATAAAATCCTCTTGGGAAAACTGATGAATTCCCTTAAAATTTTTTGCCCCAATAGCATGATTTGACGGCAAGACCAAAGAGAATGTATCCTCAAAAACAGGTTTCAGTTGTAATCCTTTGGGGACTCTGGACAACCGAACAAATCCCAAATCCAATTTATCCTGTAGAATAGCACGAAGCTGCGCCCTATTAGAAAGTTCTTCAAGGCTCGTATGTATTGAAGGAAACCTTTTATTTAGATCTAGCAATAAATTTGGAACCACATGCTGCATCGCAGAACCTAAAAAACCAATTCTAATTTCTCCTTGATGCCCCTCTCCTATCAATTTCAACTGTTTTTTGGTCTGTTCCAAATGGTTCAATATAAATTCTACTTCAGATTTTAAAAATTCACCTGCAGGGGTTAACCCTACCTTTTTTTTATCCCGAATAAACAATTGCGTTTCCAAAATCCCTTCCATTTGCTTGATCTGCGTACTTAGTCCAGGTTGGGATATGAACAGTTTTTCTGCTGCCTTACGATAGTGCAATTCTTCGGCCACGGCCAAAAAATAAACAAAGTGCCGTAATTCTATTTGATAATTCATAGTTATTAAATACTATAAAAATAAGTATTGGTAATTATTAATAAGGCATAATACCTTTATATATCTCAAATTACGTTTATGGAACTGCCCAAAACATTTCATTTTGGTGAACATCATTTAACCGCAAGTATTGCCTTAGGCATCGCCGATGGGGCTGTTAAAGGAGTTATCTCCCCAAATTATCTCAAAAAAATTGAGACCAGCAACTTGCGCGTAAAAAACATTGTTGCCAAGGGCGACACAGTTTATGGAATAAACACGGGCTTTGGCCCTTTGTGCAATACCAAAATCTCTAAAGAAGATACTAAAATCCTCCAATCCAATATTCTGCAAAGCCATAGTGTTGGTGTTGGTAAACCGATATCAAAACAGCTATCCAAACTCATGCTAACTTTAAAAATTCATGCATTGGCCAAAGGATACTCTGGAATTGCGGTCACGACCATTCAACGCATGCTATGGCATTTGCAAAATGATGCCATTCCCGTAGTCCCATCACAAGGTTCCGTAGGTGCTTCAGGGGATTTGGCACCCTTATCACACTTATTTCTTCCATTGATAGGACTTGGAAAAGTACTTTATGAGGGTAAAGCAATCACTACAAAAGAACTCTTCAAGAAAACCCAACTTCAACCTTTGGAACTTGGCCCCAAAGAAGGTTTGGCATTGATAAACGGAACACAATTCATTGCTGCCCATGGCGTACTCGTACTACAAAAACTCCAACATTGTCTTAAGCATGCCGACATTATTGGCGCCATGATGTTGGAAGGGTTGCAAGGTTCCATGAAACCATTCCATCAAGAACTACATGCACTTCGCCCTTTTAAAGGAAATCAACATGTAGCCGGAAGAATCCGGACACTGCTTCAAGGTTCAGAAATCTTGGAAGACCATATCGATTGCGAACGTGTGCAAGACCCATACTCCCTTCGTTGTATGCCCCAAGTACATGGTGCATCCAGAAATACATGGCTGCATCTAAAAGAGCTGTTGGAAATAGAGCTTAATTCCGTGACGGACAACCCAGTAATCATTAATGATGAACTTACCATTAGCGGTGGTAATTTTCACGGACAACCCTTGGCCATGGCCTTGGATTATGCAGCCCTTGCAGCTTCGGAATTAGGAAATATTTCCGACAGAAGAATCTATTTAGCATTGGAAGGCAATAGTCCAGGAGTACCCAAACTGTTGATGGAAGACACCGGAATCAATTCTGGGTACATGATTCTACAGTATACCACAGCAGCCTTGGCCAGTGAAAACAAAAGCCTGTGCGTTCCGGCAAGTGCAGATAGTATTCCAACTTCCTTAGGGCAAGAAGATCATGTAAGCATGGGGTCCATTAGCGGAAGGAAGGCGCTTCAAATTATTGAAAATGTTGAAAAGATACTAGCTATTGAGCTCTTAACCGCCGCACAAGCCTTTGAATTCAGAAAACCTTTAAAATCAGGGGTCGTATTGGATGAAATTCATAAATTCATAAGGACCAAAGTTTCTTTTGCAGACAATGATCGTGTTTTTTCGGATGATATTGAAATAGGTATCGATATCATTAAAAATGGCGAAATAATTACCCTCGTGGAGCAAATTATGGTAACTAAACATCTTAATTGGAATACGCCTTATCTTGAAGAATTTGAAACATATTAGAATATGAGCATACCGTTATTGATAGGTCCATTTACCCAACTGCTCCCAATGTCGGGTCTTCCAATAAAGGGAGCCTTGTCCGATGAACAATTGGTAGTAATCGAAGATGGGGGGATTATTGTTTCTGATGGAAAAATCAGGGCTGTAGGTGTTTTTGGGGATTTAAAGTCCAAAGCGGTCGCTATCCACCAGATTGAAGGAAAACAGGTTTGTCTTCCTGGATTTGTAGATGCCCATACCCATATTTGTTTTGGTGGTTCACGTGCTAGGGATTATGCCTACAGAAATTCTGGAAAAACCTATCTGGAAATTGCAAAAGCTGGCGGCGGCATCTGGGATACCGTAATCCAAACTCGCAAAGCTTCGCAAGAAAACTTAGTTGAGGGTATCATTGCAAGAAGTACATCACATTTGGAAAATGGTACTACTACAATAGAAGTAAAAAGTGGGTATGGACTTTCTATTGATGAAGAGCTCAAAATGCTCAAAGCCATAAAACAGTCCAATGAAAAAACCAATGCCGACCTTGTGCCAACTTGCCTGGCCGCACACATGAAGCCTAAAGATTGGAACAGTGAAAAAAACTATCTGGAGGAAATTGCATCACAACTTTTTCCTGTATTAAAATCCGAAGGGCTTACCAACAGAATTGATGCTTTTATTGAAGAAAGTGCTTTTTCTACCGAAGAAATTACGCCCTATTTTCAAAAAGCAAAGACAATGGGGTTCAACATTACGGTACATGCGGATCAATTTACCACAGGCGGCAGCAAAATCGCCATAGAATTCAATGCCATAAGCGCAGATCATTTGGAAGCCAGTACAGAAAAGGAAATTCAATTACTGGCGAACAGCAATGTCGTTTCCACAGCTTTACCAGGCGCATCACTGGGTCTAGGATGCAACTTTACCCCTGCCAGAAGGTTATTGGATGTGGGCGGGGCTTTGGCCATTGCCAGCGACCATAATCCAGGTTCGGCACCTATGGGAAATCTGCTTGCCCAAGCGAGTATCCTTGGAGCTTTTGAGAAGCTCTCCAATGCAGAAGTCTTGGCTGGAATAACCTTTAGGGCAAGTGCCGCTTTACGACTTTTGGACAGAGGAACATTGGAAACCAACAAACTGGCGGACCTCGTCATTTTCCCCACGCACAACTATCAAGAGATTACCTATAATCAAGGACAACTACGACCTAGCATGGTCTGGAAAAAAGGTGAAAAAGTGTATGAACGAGATTGAAATGACAACAAGTTTCCAAAAACAACTATTGGAAGGAATTCCTAAAAATCTTCCTATAAAAAGAGCGTATCCCAAGACAGGAAATCCAGCTCCCAAACGAAAGGATATCTTATCAAAAAAAGAGAAAAAACTGGCCGTTCAAAATGCCTTGCGCTACTTTCCAAAAGCATGGCATGCAGAATTAGCCAAAGAATTTGCCAACGAACTCAATATTTACGGCAGAATCTATATGCATCGGTTTAAACCAGAGTATAAAATGTATGCCCGGCCTATTTCGGAATATCCTGCAAAAACACAACAGGCCGCTGCTATTATGCTCATGATTCAGAATAATCTTGATCCAGCTGTGGCACAACATCCCGAGGAACTTATCACGTATGGTGGCAACGGAGCCGCCTTCCAAAATTGGGCGCAATATTTATTGACCATGAAGTATTTGGCCGAAATGACCGAAGAACAAACGCTTCACATGTATTCAGGACATCCTATGGGACTCTTCCCGTCTTCAAAAGAAGCGCCAAGGGTTATTGTCACCAATGGTATGATGATACCCAATTATTCCAAACCAGATGACTGGGAAAAGTTCAACGCCCTTGGGGTTACGCAATACGGACAAATGACCGCAGGCTCCTATATGTATATTGGGCCACAAGGCATTGTACACGGTACAGCCATCACAGTAATGAACGCCTTTAGAAAAGTACTTCAAAAAGGAGAATTTCCAAATGGAAAGGTTTTCCTAACTGCTGGTTTGGGAGGTATGAGCGGTGCACAACCAAAAGCTGGAAACATAGCAGGTTGCATTACGGTGTGCGCCGAAGTGAATCCAGAAGCAGCAAAAAAGCGGCATCAACAAGGTTGGGTCGATGAATTGTTGACAGACATTTCAAGTCTGGTCGAAAGAACAAAAAAAGCTATCGCCAAACATGAAGTAGTTTCTTTGGCATACATTGGTAATATTGTGGAAGTTTGGGAACAGTTTTATGAAGAGGAAATCTTTGTGCATTTAGGTTCCGATCAAACTTCATTGCACAATCCCTGGGCGGGAGGTTACTATCCTGTAGGATTGACTTTTGAAAAAGCAAATGCAATGATGGCCGAGAATCCATCAGCATTTAAGAAACAAGTACAGGAATCTTTGCGGAGACAAATAAACGCCATCAATAAACACACTGCAAAAGGCACCTATTTTTTTGATTATGGAAATGCCTTTTTATTGGAAGTTTCGCGTGCAGGTGGAAATGTTATGGCCACTAACAGTATTGATTTCAAATATCCTTCCTACGTTCAGGATATTTTAGGACCTATGTGTTTTGACTATGGTTTTGGGCCATTTAGATGGGTCTGTACTTCCGGTAGCCCAAAGGATTTGCAACAAACCGATGCTATTGCCTTGGAAGTCATGCAAAAAATAAAGGCTGATGCCCCAGAGGAAATTCAGCAACAAATGCAGGACAACATTACATGGATTGAAGAAGCAGAGCAGAACAGGTTGGTTGTAGGTTCCCAGGCCCGTATCTTATATGCGGATGCCGAAGGACGCACAAAAATAGCGGAGGCTTTTAACCAAGCAATAGCTAAAGGTGAGATTACCGCACCTATCGTATTGGGCAGAGACCATCATGATGTAAGTGGTACCGATTCCCCTTTTAGGGAAACCAGCAACATCTATGACGGCAGTAAATTTACTGCGGATATGGCCATCCATAATGTAATTGGGGATAGCTTTAGAGGAGCTACTTGGGTTTCTATTCACAATGGTGGTGGTGTTGGTTGGGGCGAGGTCATGAACGGAGGTTTTGGCATGGTTCTGGATGGTTCAAAAGAAGCGTCCCGTAAACTAAAAAATATGCTGTTTTATGATGTCAACAATGGTATTTCCAGAAGAAGTTGGGCTAGAAACAAAGAAGCACTATTTGCTATAAAACGTGAAATGGAACGCACTCCTAATTTAAGGGTAACTTTACCCAATCTAGTCGAAACGGATATTTTAGATAATCTTTTTAATACCTAATGAAACGATATAGAAATCCAGATAAGGAAATTTGGCATGGGCGGATTAGCAATAAATACCTGTACCTACATGAAAAAGTGCGTTGCATTCCTTTAGAGGAAATCAGTGAGCCCTCAAAAAAATCCATAGCATTGCTAGGCTACGCCTGTGACGAAGGTGTTAAACGCAACGAAGGTAGAATAGGAGCGGCAAAAGGACCCGAAGTCATTAAAAGCAGCCTAGGGAAATTTCCCAATCATCTAGCCAGTACCGTAGTATTGGAAGATGCTGGTGAAATAACCTGTGAGGATGGAAATATGGAGGAAGCCCAAGCTGGACTTTCCACTGCGGTTTATACACTTTTAAACAAGAAACAGTTCCCTATTATTTTGGGTGGTGGTCATGATATGGCTTACGGCCATTATCATGGAATTAAAAACTATCTGGATTCAAAAAATGATGATCAAACCATAGGTATCATAAATTTTGATGCTCATTTTGACCTCCGCCAGAATGCGACCAACAATAACTCCGGCACTCCTTTCTATCAAATTGCAAAGGAGTCCAAAAAAGAAGATGTTCCGTTCAATTATTTGTGTCTTGGGATTAGGAAAGATGCAAACGACCGAACACTTTTTCAAACAGCAAAAGACCTGAACGTAACCTATATTCTTTCTGATACTTTTCAGATGCAGTTTTTGGATGAAATCAATACATGGATAGATGCTTTTATTAAAACTGTGGACAAGGTTTACGTAACTATAGATTTGGATGGGTTTTCTTCGGCTTATGCACCTGGTGTAAGTGCTCCATCCCCTATGGGTTTTACACCAGAAATTGTTCTGGAATGCCTTAAGACCATCATTGGTTCAGGAAAATTAATAAGCCTTGATATTGCCGAGATGAATCCAACGTTCGATATTGATGGCCAAACAGCAAAACTGGCTGCATCCCTATTGCATTTTGTAATGCATACCATCCACTAAAACCACTTAAAACAAAAAAAGCCTTCCTTATGGAAAGCCTTTCATTGGTGAACATCACTTGATGCTTCAACCTGATTTCAATCAAATATAGATTGAAATCCAACACAACAGGACAAAGATAACAAAGTATTTGGATGTATCAACTTGTTTGGATGATATCGCAATTGGTTATACCGCTTTGATAACGTAAGTAACTATTCCCCAAATCAACAAATCGCTCCCTTTGGGAACTGTAATGGGTTTATATTTTTCATTTTCGGGCATTAACGTAATTGAATCCTTCTCCATTTGAAGTCGTTTTACGGTGAATTCCCCATCGAAAAAGCATACCGCTATTTTACCGTTTTCAGCTTCAAGACTTCTATCTATTACCAATAAATCCCCATCATCAAGACCTGCACCAATCATGGATTTACCACTTACCCTAGCAAAAAATGTAGCTTCTTTATTTTGTATCAAACTAGTGTCAAGGCTGATACGTTTTTCCTTAAAATCTTCGGCAGGGGAAGGAAATCCTGCGGAAACTGTATTATTGGATATTGGAATGTTTATATTCTTACCTTCATCTAGAGTGAAAAAAGTCAACGCATTGATCTCACCTACTTTTTTTGAACTCATTTCACTTTAATGATATCGTTAATATTGGTCGTATACTTAGGGGAAAGGTGCTCTTGTCGCATTTTCCATGTACGTTCCAAATCTTGGTTTGCAATTTTAAGTTTATATCCATATTTATCGTTTACACGATCCATTACCTGCATGATTCTATTATGCTTTGGGTTTTCCGATAAGAACAAATCCAACTGTCTTTGATCCGTTGGAACCAAGCCCGAAACAATGACGCCTGCCTTTTTATATTTTATGCCCGGCTTAAATATCTCGCGTACCGCTTCAATCGCATATGCACTTATGGTCAAACTGGAATCTGTGGCATAGGGCAGGGTTACCATGTTGTTCGCCCTGTCCTGTAGTTCATTTTTCTTATGTTTATTGCTCCTCAAAAAAACCCAAACATGGTTACAGCTACTTTTCTGGCTTCTTAACTTTTCGGCACAACTACTAGCGAATGTTGATATCCGTTCCTCAATGTCTTCGATATCAGAATATGTGTATTCAAAGCTACGTGTTGTTGCAATAGCTTTTCTATCCCTTGTATCATCATCTAAATCCAAGGTAGGAATACCCTCCAAATCTTTTTTTAGACGGAGACCAATAATCGCCATTTGCTTTTTTACCCAATCATCCGACAATTGGATGAAATCATAGGCGGTTTTTACATTTTTGGATTTTAACCGCTTCAGGTTTCCATGCCCTATCCCCCAAACAGTTTCAATTTTTGTCCACTTTATTGCCTTTATCCGTTCTTCATCGGACCCGATAACAAAAACACCATGAGTCCTTGACCTGAATTTTTTGGCTATTTTATTGGCGACCTTGGCCAACGCTTTTGTAGGTGCTATTCCTATACTGATAGGGATTCCCGTGCTTTTTTGCACCTTATATTGAATTTTCTTTCCATATTCCTTGAAATCATAGTCTTCAAAACCTTCAAATTTTAAGAATGCCTCGTCAATACTATACACTTCCACATCTGGAGTGAACGTACTCAAAATGTTCATCACCCTTTTACTCATGTCACCATACAAGGGATAGTTGGACGAAAAGACCTTTATACCATTGTCGTCGCAAAACTTTCGGTATTTAAACGCCGGAGCGGCCATGGGCAATCCGAGTCTCTTGGCTTCATCACTTCGCGAGATAAAACAACCATCATTATTGGATAGGATGGCCACTGGAACATCGTTGTATTGGGGCTGAAAAGCCCGTTCACAAGAAGCATAAAAATTATTACAATCAACTAAGGCAAACATGCTCTAATGTAATGGATTTTTTACAGCCTGAAAAGCAATCTTAGCCGTAAAAATAAATCTATAGGGAACGAAGTCTTGCCATTGCCAATATTAAATCTGCATTAACATTTTCAAGTATGACCAAACCATATGGGAACCAAAAACTAACCTATTGCAAGTTCCTCTAATGCATTGACCAAATAATCAATATCCTTTTTGGTAATGTAAATGGCAAAAGAGAGTCGTAGTGCATTTAAATCATGGGTCGACATAGGTCTACAATCGATACCGTAGGCATCCCAAAGTTTTTCCTTAATATCCTTAACATCCTTTCCGTTTACCTCAACTACCTGAATAGCTGCTGAAAGCTCATCGTGTGCCGGACTTTTTACGGTAAAATGGTCATTGTCCTCAACTTTAGAACGGAAATATGCCTTCAGTTCATAGCTACGTTTATGGATTGCATCCGCTCCTATGGTATTATGAAAATCTATGGACGCACCCAATCCTAAAACTTCTGGTAAATTGCGAGTATTATAATTTTCCAACCTACGAATACTTTCATCGGTATGTCCACGTGCTACCATGAGCGGCTTTAAATGCTCTTGGCTTTCTTTTCTTGCATAAAAAATACCTACCCCTTTAGGGGAAAACAACCATTTATGAGAGCTGGCCGCATAAAAGTCGCAGCCCAATTCATCTAGATTTATATTGAACATCCCTGCTGATTGTGCTCCATCAACCGCAACTAAAATACCCTTATCATGCGCTATTTTAGAAACCTCTTTTACTGGCAGCAACATCCCATTGGTATTGACTATATGGCACATGGAAATCACTTTGGTCTTAGGGGTAATCGCTTTTTTATAAACTTCTGTTACCTCAGAGACCGTTTTAGGAAGAATAGGCAATTCTGGACAAACCAATTTTACGCCTTTTGTCTCTTGCCATACTTCCCAAGGAATTGTACCACTAGCATGTTCATGGTTTCCTAGAATAACCTCATCGCCAGGTTGTAAATCAAAACTACGCGCAATAAGATTCATTCCCTCGGTAGTATTATGGATTAAAGCAATTTCCTCTTCATCCACAGAAAAAAGACTGGCAACATTCTTCCTAACCTGTTCTTTTTCTTTTTGCCACCCACCCCACATGTATTTCGAAGGAAAACCATCCAACAGATTTCTAAATTCGAGCGTAGCTTGGCGTATTGAAGTAGCAGAAGCGCCCAGAGAAGCATTATTAAAATAATGAAGCCCTTCAGCCATATTAAATTGGGATTTGACCAGTTCCCAGTACGCTTCCGAAGTATAATCACCTTCCATTAAGCCTTCAGCTTTCCAATATTCGGACAATGAGCTACCGAACATAGGCAATGTGAATGACCCTAATGCCCCTTGACCAATACGTTTTAAAAACGTTCTTCTGTTTTTGTTATCCATCTATACTATTTTATAAAGGATGGTATTCTTAAAATAATCTTAGTCCAATATAAGAATTTCACCTAGCCCTTTATTAAAAAGGTGAGAGAAACCTAAAATCCACTTAAGGATGTTAGGAATATACCTAAGAAAAAGATTTTTCTCATAACATTAGGGTAAAGTTTTGATTCTCAGATTTTAGTATCTTGGGCAACATCCAAATGACCTGTCATCTAATAGTTAACCCCAATGCTGAAAAAATTACTTTTTCCCGCCCTTACAATTTTTTATTTGACAACAAATCCGTACTTAAATGCACAACAAACAAATACAGATTTTGTTTATGCTGGGGTCGGTATAAGATTCATTATGCAGATGGAGCGTATCGATTACACGATACTCTTTAGAAAAGATGGTACTTTTTGTGAAGACCTCCATGAAATAGATTGGCAAACCAAGGTAAACGGTCGTTATAAAGAGACCAATACGAACATTATCATGGAATATCTGGACAAAACCATAGAAAATGATACTATCGTTTTTGAGGGTGACAAGTCAATAGGTGATTTTTACGGCACTCAAGTCATACGAATGGAACCGCCCAATAAAGTACCCTCGGGATATTATAGTTTTTCCAGTGCCAGCAATTCAGGTGGCATGGGTACGGGCATGACGTATGTGGGAACCCAGCGTCACGAAGGGTTTAATTTTTATAATAATGGAACATTCAACAAAAGTACATCAGGGGCGGTTATCGTAAGTGGGAACAACGTTGCAGGAGGAACAAGTAGCGACAATGTTGAAAAAGGGAAGTACACCATAAAAAATGGCTTGTTGACCTTATCCTATGATAATGGAAAAGTTGAAAAAAGCAGTTTTTTTTATGACAGTAGTGAGACCGACGATTTTATGGTCGTCATCGATGGAAATATTTTCTTTTATGGAGAAGAGGACGAAGGAAATAATGCTGAAAAATCAACCGCAAACACTAGTGACAAGAATACTTCCTTAACGAAAGAAGATAAAATGCTAGGGCTTCTTCGGAAGGCAAAGCAGGCCCATGGCGGTAAATATATTGATGCCTTGCAAACAGTAAAAACCGAATTTACCGTATCTGGAATACCATTCAGAGGTCTAATGGATGCGGACAAATCATTTGTTCGGCTGGAATCTCTTTCACCCACTTTCCCTTACATTGAACAACTCGAAGGAAATACAGGTTGGATTTATAAGAACGGACGTAACCAACAAATGCCAAAAGAAAGAGTGGCAGAAATAAAGCTCAGTTTTGCTTCGGGGATATTCGGATTACGGGATAGCATGCTTGAAAAAGCCATAATCAAGGATTCTCAAGAAAGTGATGACTATATCGTTATCGCTTTGGAGATCGGGGAAGCAATCGTAGGCTACACCATCGATAATCAAAATCATAAAATGCTAGCCTCATTTAGCTTCAAAAACGGGAAAAAGGAAATTACCTATATGTCCAATTTTAGAAAAACGGGCAATCTTTTACTCCCATTTACCGAAAAGACGGAAACATCAGAAGGAAATATTGAGGTCAAATATGACAATTATGAAATAAATCCTGCGCTTACAACAAAGGATTGGGCCAAACCTAACTAATTTCTAAAGAAGTAGACTTTTTTATTTAAAAGCAGGATGCCCTGTAATATCCGCGCCAGTAATTAATAAATGAATATCATGTGTGCCTTCGTAAGTAATCACACTTTCCAGATTCATCATATGGCGCATGATGCTATATTCACCTGTAATTCCCATTCCTCCTAAGACCTGTCTGGCTTCGCGTGCAATGTTAATGGCCATATCCACATTGTTCCGTTTTGCCATAGATATTTGGGCCGTAGTAGCTTTGCCTTCATTTTTAAGTTGTCCCAATCGGAAAGCCAACAATTGGGCTTTGGTAATTTCCGTAATCATTTCTGCCAGCTTCTTCTGCTGTAATTGTGTAGCGGCAATAGGCTTTCCAAATTGAACACGTTCTTTGGCATAACGTAGTGCAGTATCATAACAGTCCATGGCAGCACCAATAGCACCCCAAGCAATGCCGTAACGAGCAGAATCCAAACAGCCTAAAGGGGCGCCCAATCCCGTTTTATTGGGCAACAAGTTCTCTTTGGGCACTTTGACGTCATCAAAAATAAGTTCTCCAGTTGCCGAGGCACGTAACGACCATTTGTTATGGGTCTCAGGAGTGGAAAAACCTTCCATTCCACGTTCCACGATAAGTCCATGTATTCTTCCTTCCTCATTTTTTGCCCATACCACGGCTACGTCGGCAAAGGGCGAATTGGAAATCCATAGTTTGGCACCGTTTAATAGATAGTGGTCACCCATATCTTTGTACTTGGTTTCCATACCCCCGGGATTAGAACCATGATTGGGCTCTGTTAGTCCAAAGCAACCCATCCACTCTCCGGTGGCCAATTTTGGTAAATATTTCTTTCGCTGTTCTTCGGTACCATATGCAAAAATTGGGTACATCACCAAAGAGGATTGTACCGAAGCCGTTGAACGAACACCGCTATCCCCACGTTCAATTTCCTGCATAATCAATCCGTAGCTAATCTGATCTAAGCCAGCTCCTCCATATTCTTCCGGAATGTAAGGCCCAAAGGCCCCGATTTCTGCAAGCCCCCCTATAATCTGTTTAGGAAACTCCGCTTTTTGTGCATATTCTTCTATAATTGGAGAAATGTCACGCTTCACCCATTGTCGGGCTGCATCACGTACTAGCTTATGTTCTTCGGAAAGTAAATCGTCTAGATTGTAATAATCTGGGGCTTCAAATAAATCAGGTTTCATTCAGCAAAATTTTATCAAATGTACTAATGAAATATAACAATACCAGAAGCTACTGTTACATTTTTAAATAAAATGCTTTGGTTAAATCAACATATTCTTGGGAATATTGATGTCTTTCCAATTCGATGACCAACTCGCTATTTTCGGCCACAACTTTAGCAAAACCAAACTCCAATAAACTTCGTTTAATAACTGCTTTTGGGTTTCCTTTCACTCGCATGATCCTCTTTGGAAATAGACCAAAACTTTCCGCTATAGCAATAAAATCAGTTTCCTCCTTATATGGTACAATAACAGAGAAGCTTCCTTTTTTGGAAAGTAGTTTTGAAATAGCCAGTAGCAATTCATTAAATGGTAGGGAACTATTTTGACGTGCCGTATCCCGTGAAACTTTACCGCTAGCAACTTCTTCTGAATAAAATGGGGGATTGGAAACAATCAAATCATACTGATCTTCAACCTCGTCAACAAATTCATCCAGTCCGGCATGATAGCAGAATAATCTATCTGCCCATGCAGAGGCTTCAAAATTCTCTACACATTGTTCGTAGGCATTTTCATCCAACTCAATGGCATCAATTGTATCCGCATTGGACCGTTGTGCCAGTTGCAAAGCGATCAATCCCGTTCCAGCCCCAATATCCAATATGCTTTTGGGTTGTTCTTTCAATGACGCCCAAGCACCCAATAAAACTCCATCGGTACCGACTTTCATGGCACAGTGGTCTTGATGAACGGTAAATTGTTTGAATTGAAATGGCTCTTGCATCAGGGATTCAAATATAAATCTACCAATCCTTCTGGTGTTTTCACGTGAATCTGCTTATTATCGCGATCTACCTTGGTTATGATATCATCGTTGATAGGAATCAGTAACTCCTTGCCATCTTTCTCTGCTTCAAAAAGTTCTTGGGATGCACTGTCGTTTACCGCTTTTATGATTCCAATATCTCCATGAACCTCATCTAACAAAGTAAACCCAATAACCTCATGGAAATAAAATTTATCTCCTGTTAAAGGTGGAAGGATCGATAAGGGCAAGTACAGTTCTGCACCTATCATTTTGTCTGCTGTGGGTTCGTCCTTGACCTCTTCAAAATCGATTCGTAACAATGCCGATTTATGCAATCGGCAACGATCAATAAAAAATGGAATCAGATTGTTCCCAATTGAAACAAATACTGATTCCATGTTTTCGTAGATATCGGGTTCGTCGGTGTCCAATTTCACCAGCAATTCACCCTTAAAACTATATTTTGAAACGATTTTGCCCAGGTAGAAGCAATCTTCCTTGCGCATCGTACGAGTGTTTACTCTTCTTCTTTGCTTGCTTCAGTTTCTTCAGCAGGAGCAGCTTCTTCAGCTTTAGCTTCTGGCTCAGCAACTTCTTCTTTGGCTGCTTCTTCTGTAACAGCAGCAGTTCCCTCAACAACAGCTTCAGCTACTTCTTCAACAGGAGCAGTTTCCTCAGCGACCTCTTCTTCTACTTCCGGTAGTGCAGCGGCAGCTCTTTTGGCGCTAACCTCTTTCTCAGCCTCCAGTGCTTTGGCTTTTGCATCTGCTTTCGCTTTATCCAAGCCACCAACTTTAGCTGCAATAGCTTTTTCTTTTTCTTCCACCCAAGCCTTGAATTTTTTCTCTGCCTGTTCTTCGGTCAATGCTCCTTTACGAACACCTCCCAATAAATGATGTTTCAATAGTACACCTTTGTACGATAGAATAGCTCTGGCAGTATCGGTAGGTTGAGCACCGTTGTTCAACCATTTTACAGATCCGTCAACATCTAGGTTGATGGTGGCAGGATTGGTATTAGGATTATACGTCCCTAATTTCTCCAAGAATTTACCATCTCTTTTGGCTCTGGAATCTGCGGCTACCACCCAATAGAATGGCTTACCTTTTTTACCGTGTCTCTGAAGTCTAATTTTTACTGGCATATCACATTAATTTGTAGGGTGCCCGACCCTTGTTATTAATTCTTTTTTTTCGCTTTTTAGTTAAGCGGGTGCAAATATAACCCAAATCCATTAACAATCAATATGTATTGTGTTTTTTATTGGTTGATAAATCTTTACAACTCTTTTTTTTGAACTCTGCCTTCTTGCTTATTTTTATTCTTTACTTTTTACTTGATTCAAGTCTTTGCTGGAATCAACAGAACCTTATATTATGTATTTAATCTTCGATACCGAAACCACGGGTCTTCCCAAACGTTGGGACGCCCCTATAACTGACACCGACAATTGGCCTAGATGTATCCAGATCGCTTGGCAATTGCACGATGATATGGGCAAGTGTATCGAGCATCAAGACTACTTGGTCCAACCTGAAGGATTCAATATTCCCTATGAGGCGGAGCAGATCCATGGAATTTCAACAGCACTGGCCGAACAAGAGGGTATTCCATTGAATGAAGTACTTGAACGTTTTAATGAAGCGCTTTCTAAGGCAAAGTTTGTTGTTGGACAAAATGTAGGGTTTGATGTAAATATCATGGGAGCGGAATTCCATCGCGAAAATGTGGAGAACCCATTACAAGAACTTCCTGTTTTGGACACTTGTACCGAAGCAACCGCCGAACTTTGCAAGATTCCAGGGGGCCGTGGCGGTAAATTTAAGCTCCCCACGCTTACAGAACTGCATGAACACCTTTTTGGAGAACCTTTTGCCGAAGCGCACAACGCAACTGCCGATGTGGAAGCTACGACAAGATGTTTTTTGGAGTTGGTTCGAAAGAAGCAGTATTCCATAAATGAACTGGATGTACAACCCGATTATTTTGAACATTTTTCAGAAGCCAATCCACAGGTAATTGAACTTATTGGTCTAAAGCACATCAATCTCAAAAAAGCTTCTAAAAAAATTGCCGATACGCTTTGGAAAAAAGACACCAATGAGATTTCCGAAGCTGAGATCAATGAAAATGTAGAAAATCTAGCGGATGCACCTTTTTCCCATCTTCACAACCATTCCCAGTTTTCGGTGCTTCAATCCACAATCAATATTAAAGATTTAGTAAAAGCTACAGCAAAAAATGGAATGCCGGCCGTTGCATTGACTGACCATGCAAACATGATGGGCGCTTTTCACTTTGTGAAAGAAATAAAGGCGCACAACAAGAGTGTAAAGGAAAAAAATGAGGAATCTATTTCCAAAGGGGAATCAATTCTAGAGAAAGAAATAAAGCCCATTGTTGGCTGCGAATTTTTTGTTTGTGATGACCATACCAACAAGAACGTAAAAGATTATGGTTATCAAATTGTATTACTCGCCAAAAACAAAAAGGGGTATCTAAATCTGGCAAAAATGTCTTCCATCGCTTACACGGATGGATTCTATTACGTGCCAAGAATTGACAAGAACGTAATTGAACAATACAAAGAAGACGTAATTGCGCTTACGGGAAACCTTTATGGTGAAGTACCCAATAAAATACTGAATGTCGGGGAAAATCAGGCAGAAGAAGCCCTGCTATGGTGGAAAGAACGGTTTGGTGATGATTTATATATAGAACTGATGCGTCATGGTCAGGAAGATGAAGATCGTGTCAACCAAGTTTTGATTCCATTGGCCAAAAAACATCAGATTAAATTGGTCGCTACGAACAACACCTATTATTGCGACAAAAAAGATGCTGACGCCCATGACATTTTATTGTGCGTGAAGGACGGTGAAAAACAGGCTACGCCCATAGGACGAGGACGTGGGTATCGTTATGGATTGCCAAATCAGGAATATTATTTCAAGTCTTCGGATGAAATGAAGACCTTGTTCAAAGATGCTCCCGAAGCTATCTTGAACGTGCAGGAAATCGTGGATAAGGTAGAACCTTTTGATTTGGCCAGGGACGTTCTGCTTCCAAAATTTGATATTCCTGAAGAATTTAAGGTAAAAGAAGACGAGACAGATGGGGGAAAACGAGGGGAAAATTCCTATTTGAAACACATCACTTACGAAGGCGCCAAAGAAAGATATAACGAGATTACCGATGAGATTACGGAACGAATCGATTTCGAACTAAAAACCATTGAAAATTCTGGATATCCCGGTTACTTTTTAATTGTTGAGGATTTCATACGTGAAGCCCGAAATATGGATGTGTCCGTAGGTCCGGGCCGTGGTTCGGCTGCTGGCTCTGTTGTTGCTTATTGTTTGGGAATCACTAATATCGACCCATTAAAGTACGATTTGCTTTTTGAGCGTTTCCTAAATCCGGATAGGGTGTCCATGCCCGATATCGATATTGATTTTGATGATGAAGGGCGTGGCAGGGTAATGGATTACGTAATCAATAAGTATGGAGCCAACCAAGTGGCGCAAATCATTACCTACGGTACCATGGCTGCAAAATCCTCAATTCGTGATACCGCACGAGTTCTGGATTTACCCTTGAATGATGCCGACCGTATTGCCAAGCTCATCCCGAACATGTCCAAACTGAACAAAATCTTTGGAGTGGCCGAGTCCGACCTAAAGAAAAAGTTCCGTTCAGACGATTTGGAAAAAGTGAATGAGCTTCTAAATATTTCTGAAGGGGATGACTTGGAAGGGCAAACCGTTAAAATGGCGCGCGTACTGGAAGGTTCGTTACGAAATACTGGAATCCACGCCTGCGGGGTTATCATTACCCCCGATGACATCACGAACTTCGTACCAGTCGCCACCGCCAAAGACTCAGACTTATATGTAACGCAGTTTGACAACTCAGTTGTGGAGAGCGCAGGCCTCTTGAAAATGGATTTCTTGGGACTAAAAACCCTTACGCTCATCAAGGACACCGTAAAGATCGTAAAAGCGCGTACAGGTAAGGAACTGGTTCCAGATGAGTTTCCTTTGGACGATGAAAAAACATACGAGTTGTTCCAGCGAGGAGATACCGTGGGGATTTTTCAGTACGAATCTCCCGGAATGCAAAAGCATATGAAAAACCTGAAGCCTACGGTTTTTGATGACCTTATTGCCATGAATGCGCTGTACCGGCCCGGACCAATGGAGTATATTCCCAGCTTTATTGCCCGTAAACATGGAGATGAGGAAATCACCTATGATCTTCCTGACATGGAGGAATACCTAAAGGAAACATATGGAATTACGGTGTACCAAGAACAGGTGATGTTACTTTCTCAAAAGTTAGCAGGTTTTTCTAAAGGTGATGCAGATGTCTTACGAAAAGCAATGGGGAAAAAGATTTTTGCCTTACTCCAAAAATTAAAGCCCCAGTTTTTGGATGGTGGGGAAAAGAACGGACACCCCAGAGATGTGCTGGAAAAAATATGGAAAGATTGGGAAGCCTTTGCTTCGTACGCTTTTAACAAGAGCCATTCCACCTGCTATGCATTTATTGCCTATCAAACCGCATATTTAAAAGCCCACTACCCCGCCGAATACATGGCGGCCGTATTGTCCAACAACATGAACGATATCAAACAGGTCACTTTCTTTATGGAGGAGTGTAAGCGTATGGGATTGGAGGTATTGGGACCAGATGTAAACGAATCTTATTACAAATTTGCCGTGAACAAAGACAATGCCGTTCGTTTTGGCATGGGTGCTATAAAAGGTGTTGGTCGTTCTGCGGTCGAAACCATTGTGGAGAACAGAAAAGAAGACGGCCCGTACAAATCCGTATTTGATCTGGCCAAACGTGTGGAATTGCGTTCGGCAAACAAAAAATCCTTTGAAAACCTAGCTTTAGCTGGTGGATTTGATTCATTTGGGGATACGCATCGTGCCCAGTATTTCCATACTGAAGGCGACAACATTACATTCTTGGAAAAAGTAATCAAGTCTGCGGCAAAATATCAGGAAAACAAAAATTCCAGCCAAATGGACATGTTCGGGGGCATTAGTGAAGCGCAAATACCAGAACCCGAAGTGCCGCCATGCGAAGATTGGGGCACTATGGAAAAGCTCCGCCGTGAAAAAGAGGTTGTTGGGATTTATATCTCCGGGCATCCTTTAGATGACTTTAAAAAAGAGATAGGCGCCTTTTGCAATAGTAGCGTATCGGCCTTTACCAATTTGGAGCATTATGTGAATCGAGAATTAACAGTTGCTGGCGTAATAACAGATGTACAGCATCGAATTTCAAAGAATGGAAAGGGATGGGGTCTTTTTACATTGGAAGACTATACCGATACCTATGAGTTCCGAATTTTTGGGGAGGAGTACCTTAAATTCAGACATTTTTTTATGATCAATTCTTTCGTTCACATGAAAGCTTTTGTACGCGAGGGATGGGTAAATCGGGAAACGGGCAAAAAAGGAGATCCAAGGTTACAGTTTAACGACTTTAAACAGTTACAGGACGTAATGGATGCCTATGCCAAGAAATTGACCATTAAACTTAATATCGATGCGCTTCAGGAAAAGCGAATACAGATTTTAAAAGATACGCTTACTTCACACAAGGGAGACCATCAGTTAAACTTTGTGGTATATGAAATGCGAGATGAAATAAAACTCAATTTATCAAGTAGAAAACAGAAGGTAAAAATCAATAGTGAACTTCTTTCTGTGCTAGAGGAGAACGAGATACATTACAAATTGAATTAGACACCTATAATTATTGCTGATGGCGCAATAATCAAAACGTATGTACCATCAGTAAGGAAAGTGATTGATATTTGACTAAATTTGCGAACATTAAAACAAAAAAAATGGCACTAGAAATAACAGATGCAACTTTTGATGAAGTAGTACTTAAAAGCGACAAGCCTGTCGTTGTAGATTTTTGGGCGGCATGGTGCGGCCCTTGTAGAATGGTAGGCCCGATCATTGACGAGGTCAGTGCTGAATATGAAGGTAAGGCCGTTGTTGGAAAAGTAGATGTAGATGCTAACCAGCAATTTGCAGCTAAATATGGTGTACGTAACATTCCTACGGTACTCGTCTTTAAAGATGGTGAAATCGTAAATCGTCAAGTTGGTGTATCTCCAAAGAAAGTTTATACAGATGCAATAGAAGCAGCGTTATAAATTGAACTTTATAAACGAGTTTTAAAAAAGGTTTGGCATGTGCCAAACCTTTTTTGTTTTATATTGAACCCAGAATGGATATAAGGTCTGAACTTCATAAATCCCAACTTTTCCAAAATCTAGAACTTTTGGCTAACCAAATCGTCGAAGGTTTTATCAGTGGCATCCATAAAAGTCCGTTCCATGGATTCTCTGCCGAATTTGCAGAACATAAGATTTACAATCCAGGAGAAAGCACAAAACATATTGACTGGAAACTTTTTGCCAAAACTGATAGGCTCTACACTAAAAGGTACGAGGATGAGACGAATTTAAGATGCCATATGATCTTGGATAATTCCGCATCGATGTATTATCCAGAAATAAAGCAACCTTCCATTGAAAAACTCAATAAAATAGGTTTTGGCGTTCTGTCCATAGCCGCACTTATGCAAGTGCTCAAAAAACAACGTGATGCAGTTGGGCTAAGCATTTATTCCGATACTTATAACTTCTACGCCGCTGAAAAAAGTAGTGAGCGCCATTTTCAGATGTTGTACTCCAAATTGAACGAGGTCTCAAAAAATAAAAGTGTTTCCCAGACAACAAAAACATATACCTATTTACACCAAATAGCAGAAAAAATACATCGGCGTAGCCTAATTTTTTTGTTTTCCGATATGTTCCAAACAGAAACAGAGGAGGCACAATTATTTGAGGCATTGCGTCACTTAAAATACAATAAGCATGCTGTGGTTCTTTTTCATTTATTGGACTACACACATGAACTTCAGTTTGATTTTGAAAATACGCCCAAACGTTATGTTGATATAGAAACTGGCACGCACATCGATTTATATGCCGATAACATTAAGAGCGCTTACCATGAAAAGGTAAAACAGTATCAAGAAAATCTAAAATTAAAGTGCGCACAATACGGGATAAAGTACGTTGGCGTGGATATTGGCTCTAACTTTTCACAAGTCTTGAACGCCTTTATGATTGAACGGCAAACGTTTGCATAGTCCATACTTTATTTTTTAAATTTCTTTTGTTGAATCAATTTGGAGAATGTATATTTGCACTCGCTTTGCAAAAAGCAATTGTAACAAGATTTGAATCCCGCTGTTGCGGAAGTGCTGATAGCTATCGGCATAAAATCCTTGGTCTGGTAGTTCAGTTGGTTAGAATACCTGCCTGTCACGCAGGGGGTCGCGGGTTCGAGTCCCGTCCAGACCGCAAAAGAAACTCGTAACATACTATAAATAGTAACGTTGCGAGTTTTTTGTTTTTAGCAGGGTGCTCCAGAGGGTGCTTGTAATGAACTTCGAAGAAATATTATCCTTTCTGACTACTTAAAAGTACGAAGTTCCTTGGTTATAGCCAATTCATTTAGACCAATTACATACTTGTTCCTTAAACGAAAAATCAAAAACCTCAAAAAGCAAATCTGATTTTGGCATAACCAAAATAAATTGGGAGGGGGTACTGAAAAAAAACAGATTTATAAAAATCGATTTTGTAATGGTCCATACAGACACATTAACTAAAATTCATGAAGTTATTAGGGCTTGGTAAATTCTGTAAAAAACCAAAATCAAAAAAAAGGGTTATAAAATTTCGTTTCACAAGGTCTTCCATTTAAAAAATAGGTTTACTGTTTAACACCAATGTAATCTACTCTTTGTAATCCAGAAATGACTTCTACACCCAGTTGTCCTTCTTATAGAAGGAAATATTGAAATCTTCCCAAACCTAAGCTTGTACCACCATCTGGGTTTTACTGTTGGAATGGTGTTCAATTGGATGCATGAATTACAACCGCAGGGACACATAAAACATATTGACCAATCGGCTATGATATAAATGGTATCTATGTCTAAGTTTTGAGGCGTTTCCTCAAAGTGTTTTATTTTAAACTTCTTCGGGAAGAGAAAATCCCACAGTCCTTTAAATAGCTTCCGCATAATCGATAAATGTAGGAATGTTCAACAATGGTGACATATCGCCTCTTCCAACATACTTATTAAGATATATGTCGTTATTATGTTCGGAATGCTCATTCATTAGGTAGTAATCAGTCAAACTGAATCGGATTATATCATACTGAGCTAACTCCTCCGTTTTTATACAGTGAATTCTGGAGAGAAATTCGTTTACCGCCAAACTTGAAGCAAGCATATTGATACTAATTACCGCAGGCGCCTCAACATTAATATCTGTAATGTAACCCGATTTTTTTTGGTTTTCATATTCTTCCAAATCTGTCCTGAGCATATTTGCTGCCCTTAGATCTTCTGAAGTATAAACTCCCCTCGTCAACAATGAAGATCCGCCAGGTTGTAAGTAATGGATACTGCCACAAATTTGATCGATGCCTCCCCGCTTGTCACTAATTACTTTAACTCCAACGTCGATATAAGGAATAATATAGAAGCTGGCGATGTTGTTCAGTAAATGCCTACCATCAACGCTATCCATACATCCAAAAAGAAAATCACAGGTAGAAAGATCTTGGATTACAGATATGTCATCATACAAGTTCTTTGCATGTGCCACTACCTCTGTGGAAAACCCCATTTGATCAATGGCATCTTTGGCAACATTTACCTTAAAGGCACCTTCCAAAGCATGCATATCTTTTGAATTGATTATCCTATTGAGGTTCTTTGATTCAATAACATCTGGATCGACAAGAATTAGCTTTCCTACACCAAGCCTTGACAATTGTTCTACTACGGGACTCCCAGTCCCTGAACAACCAACAACTCCAATAGTCATATTCCTGAGTAATTGCTGCGTTCCCTTTCCTAGCGTTTGTCTATTCCTTAGGTTCAGGCTATCGTCAAATGATAATTTTTCCTTTTGAGATATTTTAATAGTATGGCCCACAACTGTGATTTTATCTATCTCATCAAATTCCAATTCAGGAGTGATAACCCTTCCAATTAAATTTCCGTTAGGCAACAAAATCAAGCTACCATGATAATCCTCGTTGTCAAACCATCCATAGATACTATCGAACAGCTCTAAATCGGATTCGTCATCTAATTCAGAAAATTGCTCGTACCCTCCAGGATGGCTATGTATTTTAAATAGACCAAGGTTTTTGGTTAACATGGCTGGGAGCTTATCTATGATTAGATGGGTAGGCCACTTTATAAAATCGAATTCTCTCTCGCAAAGGTCATGAGGAATGTGAATAAGGTCATGTACCAGAAACGTGTTGCCATTATTAGATCTACCACATATGGCTATTGATACCGCTTCTTTTCCGTCACCTGGGAAAAGATGTTTTGTTAATGAATCGTAATGTTGTTTAGCAATTTTGAAGTGTTTCATCATCTGATATTAAATTCCCTTTTCATCCAATGTTCAACCAGCAATAAGTGTGTCTCAAGATTATCCAATCCAGGTCTCCAAGGATTTTGAGGGGTTCGGTGCCTTGACCACCTTTGGAATACCTTACCATCTAATGGTTGGTTGGCCAAAGCCCCGATAGGTTTATTGTCAGCTCTAGCCAATGGAGGAAAAAAATAAGCCATATCGATTTGAGAGCTTGGGTAACCTCGATCGATTCTTAGGGCAAGTCTAATCTTCGGTACATTATACCCTTTTGGAACTGGATAGTCATTAAAAATTATCCATTGCTGCCCAGATGATATTATAGTTTCCCATTCGCCCATATATTTGGAAAGAAAATCCATGTCTTCTTCAGGCAATAAAAATTCCCGCCTTACCATTAACCTTCTGTTTGGTCAAGCGGCAGGGTCATGAACCTTTCTACTCCGCGTTGGGTAAAATCTACCTTCTCATCATAATCTATCTTTGACACGGACCCCTTGCATCGTTGGTTCAATTGGAACCTAGTATAAGGTTCTTTTCCCGCCAGAATTAAAATCTCTTTACCCGTAAGGCATTCCTTGTCCGTGACATATTTTTGACGGTCTACTCTAATCCTATATCGCCTTTTTTTGGGTATAGGTTTTTTCATTTTAACGAACTCTTCAATATCAATTATTTCAGTCATAATATGTGAATTTTATGTTTGTAAGTAGTACGAGCAGTAATGACAGAACCTAGATTTTTGATGTACTTTGTAGTATGCGAACAAATTCTGTCATCGGTGTTCGTACTAATAGTATATATTACAATTGAAATGAAACCACCAGCTCTGCTTAACATTTAAATCAAGACTTATTGTTATGGTCGTAAAAACAGGGACTTCGGATTACGAATTATTAGAAATGATTGGAGATAGGGATGACCCATTCTCTGAAGAAGCTTTTGGCGAGTTTCACAGAAGACACAAAGATTTTGTTTTTGGATCTTGCTATAACTTTTTTAAAGAATGGCCTCCCGATGAGGCAAGGACAAGAGCGAGTGACCTTAGTCAGGATACCTTTTTAAAAGTGCTGAAGAAGTCTTCGGGCTTCAAACGCAAATTAGGAATCAGCGCTGATAGGATTGTAGTGCATGTCAGGAGCTGGTTGTATAAAATCATTCGAAACTCCTTTTACGATCAATATATTAAACAACCACAAAGACGGATTAAAATCGTTTCCATCGATGAAGAACAGAGAAGCAAGGCTGAGGAGAAGCTATTTAATGATTCCGATGAGGGCGGGGAGCTTTCTGATGCAAGACTAGAAATGTATCGGGCAATACAAAAAGTAATTTTGGAAATAAGTGTGTCTGAAAAACAAAAGGATATTCTGAAGGTCTACGTGCAATCTGGAATATTTGATGAAAGGGGAAACTGGAACCTGCCAGAGACTCGGATGGAGGAGCTGGTCGAAAGACACGGCATTGGAAGAAATGCAATTATTCAAAGTAAAAATAGACTGATAAAAAGAATTAAAGATCAATTACAACTAACAAACCTATAAGGAGTATTTTAAAAAACGGAAAAACAACAATTATGGCAAGCAGTAACGAGTCAAATAAATTTAGTGAGTCCTTTGAGAGGCAAGTTTATGATGCGCTTAAATTCTACGGATACAATCTACCTGAATCTGATGAAGAGATTGAATCATACGTAGAAATGTTTGGTAATACTAAAATTGAACTTCCAGATGCTGTTGGTAATCCTGACGAAATTTACAAGAAGTTTTTAGAAGAAAATCAAGATGAAATAACAGATGAGGGTGGTGACATTTCAGCCATAGCCGCCCAGGCAGAAGAGGGGGAGGATCTTCCCGACCATGTTAAGAAAAAAATTGAGGATAGTATAAAATATGGGAGAAGAGTAAACCAAAGTAAAAATGGAGATACCAAGTGAAGAAATTGATGAACTTGCAGAAGGAATAATTTCTAAATATTCTACCCAGTACCCAATTGACCCCTTCCAAATAGCTGATAAGTTGGGAATCGATGTTATCGAAGGTAACTTCGGAGAGCATTTTAAAGGTTTGATAAAATATGAAAACCGTCGGTTCTATATTTTATTGAACCTTGATTTTTTAAAGAAGTCCCACTATGCCTCGGCTCGGTACACCTGTAGCCATGAATTGGGACATTTTTTTTAAAAAAAACATAGAAATAAGTTGAAACTAGGTCAGTCTATAGCTTTTTCTGGCACAAGTTTAAAATATGCTGAAAAAAAGATCCTAGAAGGAGAAGCACAACAATTTGCGGCCTCCTTGTTAATGCCAAAGGGGCATTTTACAACAAGTTATATGGAATTTGGCAAACAAGGTTTTGAAGCCATTTTTGCATTGAAATCATTTTACAATGTTTCCGTAACGACGGCCATGATTCGTTTTGTTAGACTTGACCTAGAACCTACTGTGAGTGTTACTTGGACGCAACAAGGAATTTTAAACAAAGGTGTTTCTAAAAGTTTTGCATCTACAATTGGAGATCACGGGCTATCTATAAAATTGAATTTGGAAAGACCGCTATTGGAGGAAAAGGTCAAGGTTGATGACTTGACTAAAATTGAATACCATCAATCGGTTACTCCATTATCCTCTTGGTCATATAATCTACAAAAAGATTTTGCAAACAAATTTTTTGTGATTGAAGAAACGATGTATTCTAAATATTATAACATTACTCTCTTAAGGATAATAACCTAATTTAAGATGTGCCATTTGAAAATCCAATGGCAACTCATATAGTTTTCAGCTTAGGGGCTAAGAAAGAAGAGAGCCAAAACCCAATCTATCCCTCAGCATGGTTAGCGGTAGAATTACTTTTTCGTAATCACTCTGTTTGTAATCGCCACGAAGTAAGTCCATAATGGATCAAATAAAGGTGGCTGATTCTCTGGTGTTTGTCATTAGTTAGTTAACAAATTAGTTCTTTTCCACACCCACAAAATCCGTATACGTGCGCATGGAGAGTAATTTAAACATTATCTCTAAGAAGGGAATTTTGCCATTTTTCTTGTAAATAGCAAAACCAAGCTTATAGCTCCAAAAATCGCAAATTTAAGTTAGAATTACCATTCTCCTTTGACCCACAAAATCCGTATACGCATGCATGGGATATAATTTTTATAGAAATTAGTCTCAAAAGGAGACTTGAAAAAGGTTGAAATAAAGAGGTTTAATGGAGCGTTAACACAGAAAGGCTTGGATAATTTTTGGAAATGGATGAAATTGATTCTTTTGTAGACAGGTTTGAAGACCGTTACCCTGGGGAGTGGTCAAAAATTGATGATTTTGTCAAACTCATTCTACCCAATGAGAGCAAAGACCCATTTAGTTTCGAATCAAAATACTTGAAAAAATATATTCATGAGTTCCAAGGAAAGGAATTAACGTTCCTACCAAAAGATTCGGCGACGGAAACCCAGAAGAAACGGCGGAGCGTTTTGTTTGACTTTTACCTGATTGATTACAATGCTTTATTAAAAGATTTTGACGGGTTAAACATCGAAATCGAAGCCTGGCGCACTGAACGTCTAGAAAATGAATGTGAGTCAATAAAAAAATTCTTATTTGATTGTTCGTTTTTCAAAGGGAACTACTTCATCAACGAAATGAAGTCATCTTTAACTAGAACTTTACAGTCATTAAAAAGTCTTCAAAATAAAAGCGATTGCAATTGGCTACAAATTGAAGTACTGTCTGCAATGGAACAGAATCTCCAGTATTTAATTCAATATGTCAGTAATAATTTTGTTACCACCATACAAAAAGGCCAAGTTCCAACAACCAAAAAAGACCATAGTTCAAAAATTTGGTATGCAGTGGCCGAGCTAATGGCCCGTGGAACTCTTGAATTAAGAAATGGACAGTATATATTAGAGGGAAGCGAGATGCAAAATGAATCCGAACTGCACAAACTACTTTCAAAGCATGTTGGTGGTAAGATTAAGCCCAATTCTTTCAAATCATACCTGAGCGCTACTAAGGAACCAAATAAAACTTCTCAGAATCCAGATAAAATCATCTTCAAAAAATCCAGATTAGATGTGCTCAAGGAAATAGCAGTCCGTGCTGAAGAAGCTGGAAAACTAAGCGCCTTCTTTATCGAAAGACTTACCGATTTGGATAATCAACAATAGTACTGTTTTAGTACGGTACTGAATTTAGTACCCCACGTCATTCTGCCAAATTGCACAAAAATTATAGAAATGACATTAAAAAAAGTACATCTAATTGATATTGATTTAGAAGGATTCAAATCAATTATCAGGAGTGCAGTTGCCCAAGTACTGCAAGAAAGTTTTAATCTATTGCTTGAAAAGCTGAAGCAGCCGTCTGACGAGTATTTAAGTCGTAAGGAGGCAGCAGAGTTTTTACGGATTTCGGAAACCAGTCTCTGGAACTTGGATAAGACCCAGGTACTCCCTGCAAAAAGGCTTAACGGAAAGGTCCTGTATTTGAAAAGTGAGTTGTTAAACTTCGATAACAACCAGACTTAGCATCCAAATTAAATTTTAACCAATGGCGAAACGATATTCATCTATCGAGGATATCGCTTTGCCATATTTTAAAAAAGAGAAGCATGTTTGACAGAATAGAAAAAATAAGAGATAGAACCATCACTGGGAGTTTTGAAAATTTGGAGGCCGTCGTTAATTATGTCAAAAGATCAGATAGACCTGAAGTGAAGCACATTTTAAAGGCAAGAGAACTTGGAAAGGGCACCGAAGGATATCGCCAAATCAAGACAGATAAAATTCCTTGTACCACAATCAACTTCAACCATGACGGGTATGTCCAAGGTTCAACCATCACCAACCCAACGGGATATATGTTCATGGATGTGGATGAAGACACAATGGGAGATGTGGATATGAATTACGTGGCGGCCTACTGGAAGAGTCTTTCGAATCAAGGGTACTCGGTTATCGTAAAGGTTAACGATTTGTATCCAGATGGTCTCAAAGAGTCCTACCAACAGGTTGGAGAATTACTTGACCTAAAATATGATGAAGCGGCAATATCAAAGGATAGACTCACAGTACTTTCCTATGATACAAAAGCCTATTACAACACTGATTGTAAAGAAGTAGAGTTGCATCACAACAAAAAGACCCATTACAATACTATAGAAAAATCTTTTTCTCATTGTTCCGAATGTAATGGGGTTAAAATACGCTACAACAACCTCAATTATACCCTAGAAGAATCTGGAATCGAGCTTATCTACGACCAGGACGGGGTTTATGATTTTGGCAGCAGTCAAAAACTCGCATATTCTGAAGTTGTTATCCCTTTCCGAAAAATAAAAGAGGGCAAAAGGGATAGAATAATGACAACGATAATACACCAGCTCATTGCACTAAATCCAAAGTTTCCTAAAGAACAGCTTCTGAAATTGTGTCATTACGTGAACAGAACCAAAATGACTCCACCACTGCCCGATAAAACTATAGCGCAAGCATTTGAACGAAAGTATCTGGAAAGAACTCGGTTAAACCCCATTTTAAATGCCAGGAGAAGATTTTTGTACAATCCACTACACAATCTTACAACCAAAGAAAAAAGACGCTTAAACGCAAAGAAAATAGGTCAAGACAAGGTGACCAAGACCAAACAGCGGCTGAGGTCGGCGCTGTCAAAATGGGACTATGAAAAGATGGGAAAGATTACGCATAAGAAGTTAGTCCAGGTTACAGGGATGAATTTGAAAACGATTCAGAAGTATTGTTCATCTGTTAAAAATGAATTAAAGATTTAACCACAAAAACTGTTGAAGGTGGTTATCTTACCTCTTTTTGATAAAAGCTGGCCGCCTTCTCCAATTTTTGTTTCATACGGTCCCTAAGTCGTTTTGGTTTTAATATCTCAATAGAATCTCCAAACCCTAGAATTAAGCGTTCTAGTTCAAAGTTTATCTGCACAAAAATGTTGAAGATAACACCATCTTCCGTCCGCTTTATGAGTCGTTGTGAACTATGGAGCGGTTTTGTAATGACGTAAGGCGCATTATGTCTATCAACCCAAAATTGAATTCGCTCAGCTCGGTTATTCAAAACGGTTACACCAATAACGTCTTTGTAGTATTTGTCACCATCAAAATTTTCATCTAAATAAGAAATTGAGGTATCAAAGTCGATTTCTAATATCCTGTCAAGTGCCAGAGTTAGTATTGGTTTTTTTTCAGATGTTTTTCCAACTAGAAACCATCTATTATTAAACTCTTTCAAGATGAACGGATGAAAAGTAAGTATCGAAGCCTGCCTTGCTTTAAAGGATTGGTATTTGATTTTTAGTACCATCTTTTTAACTATTGCCTGATACAAAACATCCAAATGTTCCAGTCCTTTCAGGTTTTCATTTTTATCCAAATGGATAATCGCTGATTGATTTGTTTTTTCCATGTAAACCTTGTCTTCCAATCTTTGGATAATGCCACCTAGTTCTGAAAACAACGAGAAGTCTTTAAACTGCTTCAACATTTCCACTGTTTCGGAGAGCACATTCATGTCATTTTCATTTAAAGGGATGTCCGTCATCGAATAGCCCTCATCTGCATAGCGGTAATATTTCCTTTCATATACCTCTATAGGCGCATTATAGCCCAACTTATCACTACGCATCATTTGGATATCTAATTGCACCGTACGCTTGCTGACATTGATGGACCGCCCCTCATATTCATAAAGTGCATCGGAGCATGCTTCAATCAAATCCTCCAGAGTCCACTGACGATACCCATTCTGCAAACATTTATCAATAGTCTTATAGCGTATTAGTGCATTCTTATTGAGGGCCATACCTTCTATTTTTATTGAAAATTAAGGATTTCATTTATCTACGCAAAAAGAATGCGTAGTTAGTGTCAAATCTTTGTATGGAATCATAAAGCGTCTTTAAGCGCATCAGTAGTGCTCCGTCGAACGGGGAGTCGACGGGGCTTTAAAAAGAAAAAACAATGGAACCGAAAAATATTTTTACAGGAAAGGAATTGATAGCCATGGGCTTCAAATCTGGAAAATGGTTTAAGGAGGCTATTGCCCATATTAATGAACACCAATTGGAAGGGGATGCCTTGAACAACTACTTGGAACAGTTCAAATCACCACCAACGATAGGTTTACATGAAAAAGCAGTTCCTTTTTCGGTAAATATTAGGGCAGAAAATGAAATGGAGGAGACTAATGTCAATTCTGTTATCGAAACAATGGATGCCTTAATGAAAACCCCAACATTGGTAGACGGGGCCATCATGCCAGATGCCTGTCCAACAGGTCCAAAGGGAACAATCCCTGTAGGAGGAGTAGCGGTCGCTAAAAATGCAATCCACCCAGGAATGCATAGTGCAGATATCTGTTGTTCTGTATTGTTGACCGATTTTGGCAACGCAGACCCAAAAGATGTGTTGAACGCCGCTCATGGGATTACCCATTTTGGTCCAGGTGGTCGTTCTAGAGAGGATCAATTTCGATTTCCTATGGATTTATTGGTCGAAATAGAAGCGAATTACTTTTTGAATGACCAAAAGTGTATTTCTGCCGCAAGATCTCATTTGGGAACTCAAGGAGATGGAAACCATTTTTTGTTCGTCGGCATCTCAAAGGAAACAGGTAATACAATGATGGTAACGCATCACGGTAGCCGAGGTTTTGGCGCCAACTTGTATTCTAAAGGAATGAAAGTGGCCGAACGATTCCGAAAAGAATTGTCCCCCGAAACCTTAAAGCAAAATGCATGGATTCCAATAGATAGTGAAGAGGGTGAACAATATTGGGATGCGCTCCAAATTATCAGAAAGTGGACCAAGAAGAACCATGAATGTATTCATGATGCCACTTTGGCCAAATTAGGAATCAATCCAGAAAATCGATTCTGGAACGAGCATAATTTTGTATTCCGTGATGATGAATTGTTTTATCATGCCAAAGGAGCAACCCCCTTGGATGCTAAATTCATGCCCGACATCACAGGTCCAAGGTTGATCCCATTGAACATGTCAGAGCCAGTGCTGATTGTTGAGGGAGAGACTACAAAGACAAACTTAGGTTTTGCTCCCCATGGAGCAGGACGTAATGTGAGTCGAACCCAACATCGAAAAAGCAAAGTAGGCACGTTTCAGGAAATATTTGATGAAGAAACTCAAGGGTTGGATGTACGCTTTTTCTCCAATGAGATTGATATTACAGAATTACCTAGCGCCTATAAAAATGCAGAGACCGTTAGAAATCAAATGGATGAATTTGGTTTAGGAACAGTGATCGATGAGGTTATGCCTTATGGCTGCATTATGGCTGGGGATTGGAAGAAGAATGCGCCTTGGAAAAGAAACAAACGTCGATAATTTTTGTAAGTTTCGTGTGTTCAATGCATCTTTGCATTCAAGAATAGAAAAATAAAAGTTAATCCTATGAGGTACATTTTCTGTAAAAATAAAAAGGACGCTGAAAGGCTGTTTCCATGTCATGTGAAATAGGTAAAAAACTTTTAAGAGATATAAATCTGAAGAGCGTCCAAGAAATTGGGCGCTTTTTTTATGAATTTTTTTCTGAGTTGGCGAAATGTGAGTTCACACCTAAGTCCCAGTCCATTAATCAGTTATAAAAAGTAACTGATATCCGCCCAAGGCGGACAGGGATTCTATTGTCTTTATTTTTTATAACTATCTGACAATCAATTAAATAAATTGAATTTTCCTTGTTTATTCCAGGAATAGCTTGCATATTTGCATCGCAATAAAGCACAAGAAATTTTAAAAGAAGCAACAATGTTATTTATCAAACTACATAATACGATGTCACAGGAACAAGGTTCCATTGTGCATCAGCTTCGAGACTACTTTCCTATTACATAGAATTTTCATCTATCATATGAAGAAGAGTCCGAAGCCAGTAACGTTTCGGACTTTTTTTGTACACCGTATTTAGGTCTTACTTAAATGGTATCGAAACCAATGTGAAGATTTAAATATGATAATTGAAACCAAAACATCTCAAAGAAAAAAGGGAGAAAGAAGTACGTCGCCTATGGAAAAGACGTTCCGAAGTCTGGAAGGAAATGCGGGAGTTAGGTTACATAGCATTGGAGAAGCCTATTCGTCATGGTTGGTTTAAAGAAATCGTAATAACCCATAAAGTGGAACGCTACAAGAACAAGGCGGCCATTATGGAAGTATACGATAAGATTGAAAAAGTTTTTTGGGGAAGAACAAAGGAAGAAGCACAACAAAAATGGCTCAATCAAACCTCAAAGCATATTATTTACAAGGATTTCCCAACCATAAGTAAAAGGCAATTCAATACCCTAAGCTTTAAAGCCCAGAGACTATGTACTCCTTTTCAATATAGAAATGAACGCAAAAAACTTAGGCTCAGGTTCTACATAAGAATACCTAAAGGATCTTATAGTATTAAGTACACCAGGGCTTACATAACACATTCCAAACGCATTGATCCATTATTGGAAAGGGAGTCGGCTTTATTGGAACAACAACTTTTAAAAAGTGGGTTCTACGAAGCAGATAGAAAACTGGACAGATGGAAATATCATTGGGATCTAACAGACAGGAAAAAAGAAAAATTAAAAACAGAAAGAGCCCTTAAGAGCTTGAAGAAACATGCTATTAAGGACATCTTAAATGAAAAAATATCATGGGAAATAAACTAAGAGGGAAAGACCTAATCAAGTTGGGCTTCCCAAAAAATAACAGTATCAATATCGCCTTAGGGCAAATTAATAGATATCGCAAAAGAGAAAAAAAAGAGCGCATCTTGGAAGAAGCAAAGGAAGTATTGCAAAATCCTGAAAAATTTCAAGGTAATGCCATTTGGGGTAAAGTTGCCGAGGGGCTATTAAAACCTGTTGAACTTAAGTTGCATAAACTAAGGAATACCAGAGCACCCTTTTCCATTTATGGCGAGAATGAGATTGATGAACAAGCGAAGTATCAATTATATGATGCTTTGAAATTGCCAGTGGCAGTAGCTGGGGCATTAATGCCAGATGCACATTCAGGTTATGGATTGCCGATTGGTGGTGTTTTGGCCACGGATAATGTCGTGATTCCTTATGGAGTCGGTGTGGATATTGGATGTAGAATGTGCTTAACGGTCTATCCGATTAAAGCATCGTATCTGAAAGGAAAACAACATCAGTTGGAAAACATTCTAAAAGAACATACCAAGTTCGGAATGTATGAAACACATGATAAAAAACATGACCATGAGCTATTTGAACGATCGGAGTTTAATGACATCCCTTTGTTAAAAAGACTTAAGGTAAAAGCCTTCAAACAATTGGGTACATCTGGTGGAGGAAACCATTTTGTAGAGTTTGGAGTGGTTTCCATAACCGATACAATGAATCCATGGCAGCTTAAAGTGGGTGATTATATTGGAGTCCTGTCCCATAGCGGTTCTAGAGGGCTTGGTGCAAACATTGCCAAACATTACACCTATTTGGCCACTAAACAATGTCCGTTGCCTAAAAATGTTCAGCATTTGGCATGGTTGGATCTAAACACCCATGATGGGCAGGAGTATTGGTTGGCTATGAATTTGGCAGGTGATTATGCTAAAGCATGCCATGACGATATTCATAACCGCATAGGTAAACTTTTGGGAGCTAGAGCAGTAGTGAAAATTGAGAACCATCACAATTTCGCTTGGAAAGAAACTGTAAATGGATCAGCTTGTATCGTACACCGTAAGGGAGCCACACCTGCATCCCTTGGAGCATTGGGTATTATCCCTGGTTCCATGACCGCCCCTGGATATATCGTAAGGGGCTTAGGAAACAGTGAAAGCTTAAACTCGGCTTCACACGGAGCAGGACGTCTCCATTCTCGAAGAAAGTGCAAGGAGCAATTCACAAGAAGCGATATTAAGCATCAATTGAAATTGCATGATGTAACCCTCATAGGTGGAGGAATTGATGAAGCACCAATGGCATATAAAGACATAAAGAAAGTAATGAATAATCAGCAAGAATTGGTTGAGGTGTTGGGAACATTTACACCAAAAATTGTGAGAATGGATAAGTGATGGACACAAAAATTATACAAATAACATCTGGGAGAGGGCCTGTTGAATGTTGCTGGGTTGTAGCCCAAGTATTGAAGTTATTTATTGAAGATTTGAAGAAAAACAATATATCCTATCAAATCCTTCATCGAGAAAAAGGAACAGAAAATGGCACCCTACAATCTGTAACTATTCAATTGACGGGAAATGGATTGGCGAAGTTCTTGGCAGCTTGGTTAGGCACGGTACAATGGATTGGAAAATCATCTTTTCGAAAGTTTCATAAACGAAAGAATTGGTTTATCGGCATCTATGAAATTGATACCGTTCAGCCAAGTAATCTAAAAGATAGTGATATCACATTTCAAGCCATCAGAAGTTCAGGGCCAGGAGGGCAACATGCAAACAAAGTAAGTTCGGCAGTACGAGCTACCCATACCAAAACGGGCATACAGGTTTTAGTAGCAGATAGCAGGTCTCAACACCAAAACAAAAAGACAGCGATAAAGCGGTTACAGGAAAAAATGGTTGAATACCATAACGAAAAATTAAAAACTGCTGTCCAGCACCAGTGGGAGAATACCCTCAATTTACAAAGAGGGAATCCCATCAGGGTTTTTGAAGGCTCGGATTTCAAGCCCAAAAAGACAACAAAAAAGTATAAACAAAAGCGGAATCAGCTAAAAACTGACCTAAGAAAACAATTGAAACAATGACACTGGTAAACAACCATATATTCAAAGCATTGGACGCTTATCCCTACGATTTAGAGGAGGCTATAGAGGCATTGAATTATGCACTGGCTTATGATTCGAAAAATACCATGGCCTTATGTTTAATGGGGCGTATTTACGCAGAGACGCTCCATGATTATGAAAAAGCCAAAGCATTTTATACAGAAGCCCTAGCTGAAAACGTAAATGCATTTCACGTTTATCCGCATTATCTAAATCTTTTGTTATGGAATGAGGATTATGAAGAAGCAGCAGGTTTTATCGATTTTGCTCTAACGGTAAAAGGTTCGGATAAAGCTGTACTGCATTATAAAAAGGCTATTCTCTTTGAACAACAAGTTCGTTATAAAGAAGCGTTGCAACATCTAAAATCGGCAAAGCGCTACACCTATAACGACAACTTTATGACTGATGTAAACGAGGCAAAATCTAGGATTAAGGATAAAATGTCAAAAGGAAAAACTTCTAAAAATAGAAAGAAGAAAAAGAGATGAAATATACTGCGTAAAAAGAATGCGTAATAGCATCGCAAATTTGTAGTATAAAAATAAAATGACACCTTTGCATTGCAAAATGGATATACAACAGATACATACACAACCGAAATCACGTTTTAGTGAATGTGATTATAGATGGACGGCAAATTTAGTATCGCTGTCTAAAAAGGACGTTATGTATCTATTTGAACCGTAAATTCTGAGGTAAAAAAGAACTGTAAATAATAGTACTAGCGTCCAATAGAAAAATTGGGCGCTTTTTTTATGGAATATTTTAAAATCATGTTTGAAAAGTAAAACAACATAATACAGGGTAATTGAAACAGAAAACAATTGAGAGACAGGCGATTGTAAAATGTTTGAAATCTGCTGAAAAGCGGACAGGGGTCCTATTGTCCAAATTTGATTTAACTAATTGATTTTCAATTAATTAATTTTAAATTTATCTTGGATAATTCAAAAATTGATTTCATATTTGCAGCGTCATTTCCAGCGAATTCAGGATTAGGTATAAAAGAAAAGAAACCATGAGACAAAATAGTTTACAGCATAATACAGAATGGTGTTTCGGCTTTCGCTCGCCGATACTCATGGAGGAGTGTTATAGTGATGTGAAATCCATTAATAAAACAAAAAGAGAGGGTATACATATGTAAATCTGATAACAGAACATATGCTAAGTATAGTTAAAGGCACCTCTCGAAAAGAGGTGCTTTTTTTATGTAGTTCATTGAAATAAAGATTGACTCGTAGCTCAGCAGGTTAGAGCAAGGCCCTTTTAAGGTCGAGGTCATGGGTTCGATTCCCATCGGGTCAACAAAACGGAAGGACAAGCCAATGGGCGGTGGCCACACTCTTGAAAAGTGTTCGGAGATAACGACTCGTGTGGGTTCGACTCCCACTCCTTCCGCAAATGGAGAGTAGATAAATATTGGTTTGTTATGCTTGTCTGCTAAACAAGTTCACGGTCCTCGTGATAAAGGTTCGATTCCTTTACTCTCCGCCAAAGATATTGTAGCTCAATGGTAGAGCAAAGACCTGTTAAGTCTGAGGTTGTAGGTTCGAGCCCTACCAATATCGCTAAGACAAGGTGGCTGAATGGATTAAAGCAGCAGATTGCAAATCTGTTTTTTGCAGGTTCAAATCCTGTCCTTGTCTCAAATTATGGAAGCATTGAGCAATTGGTTGGCTCGCCAGACTGTAAATCTGGTCTCTTCGGAGCGTGTAGGTTCGAGTCCTACTGCTTCCACAACAGGCATCTATGGTGTAATTGGCAACATAGTAGACTTCCAATCTTCAGTTTCGAGTTCGAGTCTCGATGGATGCTCCTATAAAACACGTTCATGGTGTAATGGTAGCATGCGAGTCTCCAAAACTTGCGGTTAGGGTTCAAATCCTTATGGACGTGCAGAAGCATCTATGGTGTAACGGATAGCACAAGAGACTTCTAATCTCTAAGTCTAAGTTCAACTCTTAGTAGATGTACAAAATAGGGTTCATTGGGGTAATGGCTATCCTTCCCGACTGTCTCTCGGGAGATACGAGTTCGATTCTCGTATGAACCGCAAAATCTAGGGGAATAACAATGGCTGTTTACCCGCTTTGGAAGCGGGAGGTTGCAGGTTCGAATCCTGTCCCTTAGACAACATGCTCCGTTGGTCAAATGGTCAAGACGCCACACTTTCTATGTGGAATTAAGGGTTCGATTCCCTTACGGAGTACTATTTGAGGCATAGCTCAGTGGAAGAGCATCACGCTTACATCGTGATAGTCATAGGTTCGAATCCTATTGCCTCAACAAATTGAGATGTAGCTTAAAAGGTAGAGCATCGCTCTCATAAGGCGAAAGATTCAGGTTCGACTCCTGACATCTCAACACAAGCAGGGATAGCCGAATTGGTATAGGCGCCAGATTTAGAATCTGGAATTTGAGAGTTCGAATCTCTCTCCCTGTACTATTTGCTCCACTAGCCCAAATGGAAGAGGCAATGGACTTAAAATCCATACAGTCCAAGTTCGAATCTTGGGTGGAGTACCATAGGCTTATGGTGTAATGGATAGCATGCAAGGTTTCGACCCTTGTGGTATGGGTTCAAATCCTATTAGGCCTACAAATTAATCTGTGGTGCAATGGGAGCACACTGGACTTTGACTCCAGAGATGAAGGTTCGAATCCTTCCAGGTTAACAAAATGGTGTCTCTAGCTTATCTGGTAAAGCACCCCACTGTGAATGGGGAGAATAGGGTTCGAGTCCCAGAGTACACCCAAAATGGAACAGTAGTGTAGTAGGTCTGCACGTTGGTTTGAAGCACCAGAGGTATCCGTTCGATTCGGATCTGTTCCACACGAAAAAAGACTAATGATTAGAAATCATGAAAATAGCAGTTAACAAATGGAGGAATTTTAGTGGTAAAGTTTTTGACCAGCCCATCACAACACTTGTCGAGGAGGCCATAGTCAGGGAGCAAAAGGCAGGATATCGACTTAAGATTTGCGTTGGGTCCGATTCACAAGCCTATAAAGCTCATGTTGCTTATGCTACTGTGGTGGTTATACTTAGGGAAGGCAAAGGAGGCTTTATGTTTATCAAAAATCTGAAGGGAACTACTAAAATCAGCACTAAAGAACGAATGCTCAAAGAGGTAGCGATGTCTGTTGAAACAGCCTACGCCATCTGCCATATTCTTGACAGATACAATGTCGAACTTGAAGTTCATGCGGATATCAACACAGACCCAAAATTTGAATCAAATGTGGCATTAAAAGAGGCTATGGGCTATATCCTTGGGATGGGCTTTGTTTTTAAAGCAAAACCTAATGCTTTTGCAAGTTCATCTTGTGCAGATATGGCTGTATGAATCAAAAAAATTATGATTATGAATGGAATTACATATATAGAGAATTTTTTAGAAAATCATTTTGAGTTGTTCAATAGCTTGATAGATAGTATTGCATGGGATGCAAGAATGAAAGCCCGTAAAACAGCAAGTTTTGGCAAGGCATATAATTATTCTCAAATGGATTACCCTTATCAGGAGTTTACAGAAGAACTAAATGAGATAATAGAGTCTATCAATAATAAGCTGTACTTCAGGCCAAATAATTGTTTGATCAATCTATATGAAGACGGACGTTCAACTATGGGATTTCACTCAGATCAAACCGACATGTTGTTTGAAAATACTGGGGTTGTAATTATTTCATTAGGGGAAACAAGAACCCTTAGGTTTAGAAATATTAAAGAAAGAAAAGTCAACATAGATTATGATCTTCCATCTGGTTCTCTCATTTATATGGACAATTTGATTCAAGAAACATGGCAACATGCTATTCCAGAATCAAATACAGTAAATGGAAGAATGAGTCTGACATTTAGAAAACTAAGATAATCCGAAATTATATTTTACTACGCAAGATGATTGCGTAGTATTATTGGAATCTTTGTCATGTAATTAAATAGAAGCTTTTGGAATCAGCTTCATAGTAGTGCCTCGTCAGACGTTGGTAGCTGGCGAGGCTTCATAAATGTTCTTTTACATAGTCCAGTAGCTCAGAGGATAGAGCGCCATACTTTTCGCTGATTGGCAAAAAAAAGTTCCTCTTTTTGACTCAAAATCAGGAGGTCGTGGGTTCGAATCCCACCTGGACTACAATACAATATTGGCACAAGAAGTTCCTATTATTCTTTTGACGAAAATTACTTCTCGCCAGTATGAATCTGAAGATAACAGAAGTTCCTATGTTTCTGGTTCGACTCCAGAGCTCGAAAGAGTAAGTGGTTTAGTTTACTTCCCATCTTCAAAAAATAGGTAAAGGAAGTTCCTATTATTGACCGTTAATCAAATTTACTTCCCACCTTTTTTAAATTTAAAACAATGAAAACTTTAAAACTATTTAATGCAGTAATCGCTAAGGAATCCACGGAAATCCATTTTGTATCAAAGGATGGGTTTATTATAGAATCCAGCGCTATGTGGGCCAAAAAGGAAATCATCAGGTTTTATAAAAACGAAAAACTAGATGGTTATGGCCTGAACAAAACCTTCCATAAATCCTGGATTAAGATCAAATCAAGTTCAAGGTTGAACCTTCTGATGGAACAAATAAAACATTATGTCTCTACCTACGGAAGCAACTTTCAAGATGAGATGTACATCCCTGAAGAGGTATTGGACGTCCCTGAACTTAAGGTGGTATTTAAAGTAATTAAAGGATACAGTAAAGAAGAATTGACAGCAAAATGTTTGGAACTATTGCAATCTGGAATGGCTTTAAAGGAAGAGACCATAAACGAAGTTCTTTCAGTTTTGGTTGATGAGTTAAAGTATAAGTTCACAGGCAAAGAAAGAATCAAGAATAAGGAGGCCATTGTCAAGATAGCGGATATGTATGGGGTATTACCTCCAGATACTATGGAGTTCTTTAGGTATATCATATATAGAGCTACTGGTGAATCATTGCTGATTAAAAATGACGACACCATAGAGGCCATAAAAGCTTCTAATTTTAACCCAGCAGTTCAATTTGAGAATTTTGGATTGGAGAAGTTGGCGGAAATCTTTAATAGATTCAAACCTTTGTTTTTGGCTTTTAAGCCTAAGTGTGGTTCGACAATCAACAAAATATCAAAGTTGTCTAAACTACATCATGTACCATTGGTAGCCAACCCATTGAACCATGTGACCAATATGTATATATCCCATGCGGACATACATTGGTTGGATAACGCAACACCATTTGCTTTGTTCAAGGCTATATCGGCATGTTACACAAGAATGAATGGTCAAGATGCCTTCGTGTATAGAATTAGAAACGGTAAATCGTTTGTAAAGAAGAGCAGGATTAAAGAAGTAGTTTGGGCAAACTATCAGTTTTTAGAAGATTATTTAAAAACAAGGTTCAATCTTTCGAACAAAACGTTTTTCTTGCCAAGGGATATTCAATTGGCCTTGCCAACCTCAGAGAAAATGTTTGTAGGCAATATTCCAACTGGAACAAAGTTTTTTGGGAATCAGTTGGCGGTTGGAGTTTATTGGAAAAATGCCTGGGGAGCTCATGATATTGATTTGTCAGGAATAAATATTGGGGGCAAAATAGGTTGGAATTCAGCTTACAATCAAGATGATGGCAGCCTAATGTACTCAGGGGATATTACCGATGCGCCAAATGGAGCTGTTGAATACATGTATGCCAATAAAGGGTTAAAAATGCCCACTCTTATTAAAAGCAATGTGTTTTCAGGTGCTAACAATTGTGATTACAAGATTATTGTTGGACGTGGTTCAGATGTAAACTATAAATACATGATGAATCCCAATGAGCTTTTCGCTGAAGTCAAATGTCAATCGGTACAAAGGCAAACCATTTTAGGAATGCTATTACCAGAAGACAACAAACAATGTTTTGTCTTGTTAAATTTTGGAGCGGGACAGGCTAGAGTTTCTGGAAATTCAGAAGTATCAAACTTGGCGACACAAGCGTTACATCAACAATGGAGTAGTCCATTAATGTTAAATGAAATGATAGAATTATTGGGTGGTTCAATAATCAAAAACAAGGATCAGGCTGATTACATCCTTTCCTTGGAGAGATTGGAAAAGGACACCCTGATAAAGTTATTTCAGGAAAATGATTTAAAATCATGAAAGAACAGATATTAAACAAGTTAGGAGAAATAGAACGTGATAAGAAAATAGAAATACTATTTGCGGTAGAATCGGGAAGCAGAGCCTGGGGCTTTGCTTCTCCTGATTCTGATTATGATATCCGTTTTGTTTACAAGCATGATAAGGATTGGTATTTGAATCTTTGGGAACAAAAAGATTCTATTCAATTTATGACCGAAGAGGATTTAGATGGCTCTGGATGGGATGTTAGAAAAGCACTCAAACTTCTAGCAAAATCCAATGCCTCTTTTTTGGGATGGTTATTCTCCCCTATTGTTTATAGAGAGAATCCTATCTTTCTTAACGAAATAAAGGAATTGGCGGCAAACAATTTTAATCCCGTTTCTGGATTTTACCATTATCACAGCATGAACAGAGGTTTTGAAGAAACCTTGGGTTCGGATAAGATGACGTTGAAAAGCTTCTTTTATGCTATTCGTACAGCCTTATGTGCTAAATGGGTGTATGAAAAGAATACGATTCCTCCTGTGTTTTTTAAAGAACTATATCCTTTAATCGACTCAGAATATCATGGGATGTTGGATGACCTAATACTTTTAAAGAGCAAGCACATCGAAAAAAGTAACGAACCCGTCGACCCTGTTTTGATAGAACTCGTCAAGCAATTGGTTAAGGAAAATGATAGCGTGAAAAATGATTTGATCAATAGGAAACCAAAGCCTGAAGAATTCAACAACCTCTTTTTAAAGACCATATCATGACCATAGAAGAACTAAAGAAATCTGGGCATATCATTTTCGAATGCATTAGCGGGAGTAGAGCTTATGGATTGGACACACCTTCATCCGACACGGATATCAGAGGTGTGTTCATTCTTCCTAAAGAACACTTTTATTCCCTTGACTACATTGGACAGATAAACAACGAATCAAATGATATTGTGTATTATGAATTGCGCAAGTTCATTGATTTATGTTCTAAGAATAATCCAAACATATTGGAATTGTTGAATGTCCCAGAAGAATGCATTCTTTATAAACATGAAATTTTCAATGAAATAAAATTGGAGCTTTTCTTATCAAAACAGTGTGAAAAATCATTTGCGAACTATGCGTATGCACAAATCAAAAAGGCAAGAGGACTCGAAAAAAAGATTGTAAATCCAGTTGAAAAGGAACGTAAGTCAGTCCTGGATTTTTGTTTTGTCTATAACCAGGGTAAGTCTTTGCCCCTGAACATATTCCTTGAAAAAAACAATATTCAGCAAGAACATTGCGGTATATCCAACATAGCCCACCTAAAGGATTGTCACAATTTATATCACAACCCAAACATCCCATTTAAGGGAATCATAAAAAGTGATAAGGCAAACGATATTGCATTGAGTTCGATACCAAAGGAAGAGACACCTATTGGAATGCTTTTTTTCAATAAAGATGGCTATTCATCATATTGTAAAAAGTACAAAGAATACTGGGATTGGGTAGACAAACGCAACGAGGAACGCTATAGAACAACAGTATCACATGGCAAAAACTACGATTCCAAAAATATGATGCATACCTTCAGGTTGTTACATATGGCCAAAGAAATTGCATTGGAAAATACTATTAGGGTAAAACGGCCCGATAGAGAATTTCTGCTGGATGTAAAGCAAGGAAAATACGAATATGATGAACTAGTTGGTTGGGCCGAAGAAAAGAAAAAAGAACTGGAGAATTTATATGACTCCTCAACTTTACCAAAAAAGTCAAATCTGAAGGCAATTAATAACTTGCTTGTCACCGCAAGAGAAAAATTCTATCACTTTAACTAACAGTCAAACTTTGAATATTACATGATAAAATAAATTGCTTCGTATATTTGTGTCAAATTTACGCATATATGGGTGTCAAGCAAGATATCAAAGTTTCAGTGGATGCTGTAGTTTTTGGCTATGAGGTAAAAAACAACCTATCTGTTTTATTGATAAAAAGGGGAATTGAACCATTCAAAAATCAATGGGCCTTACCAGGTGGACTTGTCTTAAACGATGAAACGCTAGAAGAGGCCGTTTTGAGGGAGTTAAAAGAAGAAACTGGAATAACAATTGACTATTTAGAACAGCTTTATACCTTCGGCACGCCAAAAAGAGACCCTCGTAATAGAGTAATTTCTGTAAGTTATTTTGGCTTGGTAAAACCTAACCATTTTGATATCAAAGCAGCAACGGATGCCGCCGACGTAAAATGGTTCAATTTGGATGAATTACCTAAACTGGCGTTTGATCATCAAGTAATTGTGGATACAGCTCATCAAAGATTAAAATCCAAGCTTAGCTACCAACCTATCGGTTTTGATCTGTTAAATGATGAATTCCCGTTCTCGGACCTGGAGAACTTGTATATGACTATTTTGGAAAAGGAAATCGACAGAAGAAACTTCAGGAAAAAGATGCTAAGTTTTGGCATTATTCAAGAGACCAATAAAATAGAAAAAATAGGTAGTGGTCGCCCTGCCAAGCTTTTTAAATTCAACAAAAAGAAATTCGAACAACTTTCATCTGGCGACTTTCACTTTGAAATTAAGTTTGTGTAAATTTTACACAAAATTTGGTTTGCTCACTTTCTCTTTATAAATTTGCGTAAAATAAACGCAATATGGTTCTTAATCTTGATACTAATTTCAACCCTTATCCGAATAAGCGGATTATTGAATTTGAGAGTTTTACTTTTTATGGAGGCGAGCCGCACCTCAAAATATTGTCTTCAATTGACAAAAACGAACTGGTAACCATTACACATAGAATACAATCTTTCAATGATTTTGGGTTACTGCTTTTGGCGATTGATGCATTACATAGATTAGGTATCGAGAACGTTAGTGTCTTCATTCCTTACTTCCCTGCGGCAAGACAAGATAGGGTGATGGTGGGAGGTGAACCTTTATCGGTTAAGGTTTATACGGATATATTAAATGCATTGAATTTGAATGAAATTACCGTTTACGATCCGCATTCAGAAGTTACCCCTGCCCTTTTGAATAATTGTACCGTGATTTCAAATCATAATTTTGTTAAGCAGGTCATAGAGAATATTGGAGATGAAGTCTTTCTTATTTCCCCTGACGGAGGTGCTTTGAAGAAAATATATAAGTTAACAAGTGCCTTAGGTGGAATTGAAGTTGTTGAATGCTCCAAATCAAGGGATGTTAAAACTGGTCGCATTTCAGACTTCAAAGTTTATGCGGAAGATTTACAGGGGAAAAACTGTTTGATAGTCGATGATATCTGTGATGGCGGAGGAACCTTCATAGGGTTGGCCAAAGAACTTAAAAGCAAAAATGCTGGAAAGCTATACTTGGCGGTTAGTCATGGAATATTTAGTAAAGGGCTAGATGAACTTAGTCAATACTTTGATAAAGTTTATAGCACCAATTCTTTTAATAGTATTGAAAGCACAAAACACTTTTTACAATTTAGTTTATAGACAGAATGTCAAGCAAAGTACTTTATAGACCCATAGGTGAAAAGGAACTTATTCTTATTGCGGAAAGTGACTTCAAAGAGTTTCCTCCAAGACTAGAGTGGCAACCTATTTTTTATCCTGTTTTGAATGAAAAATATGCATGTGAAATCGCTTCAAAATGGAACACCAATGACGAATTTGGCAACTATCTGGGCTTTGTAACCCAGTTCCAAATAAGTATGGCAGAATTCTCGAAATATAAAATTGAAAATGTTGGCGGAGCCCATCATAACGAGCTTTGGGTTCCTTCAGAGGCGTTGGAAGATTTCAATAACGCCATTATTGGGAATATTGAGGTAATTCAAGTTTTCAAAGGTGATAAGTTTAAAAATACAACTCATTCAATATCACAAACAATAATAAAAAGACTTGGCGATAATGACAGTTAGATATATAAAAGGCGATATCACCAAAATATCCACAGACATCATAGTAAATGCCGCAAACACTTCATTGCTAGGTGGAGGCGGGGTTGATGGCGCCATCCATAAAGCGGGAGGTAACAGCATCCTGGAAGAATGCATAAAAATCAGAAATAGGCAAGGGGGCTGTAAAACTGGTGAGGCTGTTATTACAACAGCAGGTGAATTGCCAGCGCAATACGTCATCCACACAGTTGGTCCAGTATGGAACAGCGGCAATAGCAACGAAGAGAAACTATTACGCAACTGTTATTATAACAGCCTAATTCTTGCAAAATCTTCTAAGGTAAATAGTATTGCTTTTCCAAATATTAGTACAGGGATTTATAAGTTCCCCAAGAAACTTGCAGCTTCAATTGCTATTGATACAGTTAAAGAAAATCCCATAATAAATAAAGTGCTATTTGTGTGTTATGATGAGGAGAACTATAGGGTTTACAAAAAAATATTAGAACAATGACCGAACAACATAAAAAACAAATCAGTAAGTTTTTGAGCCTTATCTTAAGGCATCAACCTGAGAAAATCGGATTGAGCTTGGATGAAAATGGCTGGGCTTCCATTGCCGAAATTCTTGAGAAATCTAAGCTACGATTTACGTTCAATGAATTAGAAGAGGTTGTGGTCACAAATGATAAGCAAAGATTCTCATTGAATCAGGACAAAACTAAAATTCGGGCCAATCAAGGGCATTCCTTAAAAACCATAGATTTGGGGCTAAAAACTCAAACTCCGCCAGTGTATTTATACCATGGAACGGTAGCCAGGTTTGTTCCTAACATCAAACAACAGGGGCTTAAAAAGATGAGTCGACAACATGTCCATTTAAGCGAGGATAGAGAGACCGCATCTCGAGTTGGATCAAGAAGAGGCAAGCCAGTTCTGTTAAGCATTTGGGCTTTGGAAATGCATACTAAAGGTCATCGGTTTTATAAATCTGAAAATGGCGTATGGTTAACAGATGCTGTACCGTCTATGTTTATAGACTTTAAAGACCAAGGATGAAGAGAAAACTTGTCATAGGGGATATTCACGGGGGTCTGAAAGGATTGACACAAGCATTGGAACGAGCAGCCGTAACCAAAAATGATACCTTGATTTTTCTTGGGGATTATGTTGATGGCTGGAGTGAGTCGGCCCAGGTCATTGAGTATTTAATTAATTTATCAAAAGAACAGCGCTGCATTTTTGTTCTAGGGAATCATGATTTATGGTGCAAACTTTGGCTTGAAAAGGGTACAACGAATCCTATTTGGCTAGCACATGGAGGGGAGGGCACCATTAACAGTTACATAAAATCAGGTTTTTTGACCAAACCAAGTCATAAAGATTTTTTTAATGGGTTAAAAAACTATTGGATAGATGATAATAATCGTCTTTTTGTGCACGCTGGGTTTACATCCATGCATGGTGTAGAAAAAGAATATAATGAGAATGATTTCTACTGGGATAGGACACTTTGGGAAGCAGCGAGAATATTAAGACATGTGAAAAAAGAAAAGCGATCTGAAATTGAGACTAGACTAGCACTTTATAAGGAAATATATATTGGGCATACTCCTACCACGAATTACGGAGAAACAGAACCAATTAACTCCATTAACCTATGGAACATAGATACTGGAGCAGCATTTACAGGCAAACTCACTATTATGGACGTGGACACGAAAAAATATTGGCAAAGTGACAACTTAACCCTACTCTATCCCAGAGAAAGGGGAAGGAACTAACGAAAAGAAAAAAACGAGACTGTGACAAAGTATGCTACATTATTTGGAGGTTCTGGCAATAATCGAAATTCTAAAGAGTATCTGGAGACCATAACTATTGGTAAGATATTGTCTAAAAATGGTTTTACTGTGAAAAATGGCGGTTATGGAGGTATGATGGAAGCCATTTCAAAAGGGGCTGCGCAATCTGGAGGAAAGACAATAGGTATAACATGTAAGCAAGTAGGAACCTCCGAAGGCAATCCCTTTTTAACAGAAACCATTGTGACCGATAAATTGTATCAAAGATTGCAATTGCTTATAGAAGATACTGAGGTGTTTGTTGTACAAAAGGGAGGTATTGGCACCCTTTCGGAAGTGTTCTTAACATTGGATGTGCTTAGAAAGGAGGCTTCCAAAAAAAGAATCTACTTTATCGGAGAAGTCTGGGAATCGGCCCTAGAGTCATTAAAACAGTTACTAATACCAGAAAAGGAACATGAGTTATTTCATTTCGTGGATAATGCTACATCTTTTGAAAACATGTTGAAACTAAACCACCATGCATAAAGAGCACCTTTTAGAGCAACTAGCCGAACTGGAACACCAACAGTGGATGAATTGGGCCAAGCATTTAATCCATACTGAAAATCTATCTCAAGCCACCATTACAAGATGGCAATCCTTTTTTGTCCCTTATGAGCAACTTTCAGAAAGCATCAAAGAACTGGATAGAGATTATGCCAGAAAAGTTATGGATGTAGTCAAAAAGCACCCATATTATCGCTGATTTCAGGTAATTCATCTTTTTTTGCGTAAAAAAAACGCAAATTAATTTGGAGAATCAAAATACGATTTTATATTTGTGTAAATATTACGCAAATATAAAAGATATGAACCCACTACTATTCACAGACGGTTATAAAGTAGATCATAGAAGGCAATATCCAGAAAACACAACTTTAGTGTATTCAAATTGGACACCAAGAAAAAGCAGGATTAAAGGAATCGATGAAGTCGTTTTCTTTGGCCTACAATATTTTATCAAAAAATATATCATTGAAGATTTCGAAAACAACTTCTTTAATCAACCTAAAGAGGCCGTTTGCGCAAAATACGCCAGAAGAATCAATAATTATCTGGGCGAAAACAATGTAGGCGTTCAACACATTGCTGCACTTCATGATTTGGGCTATATCCCTATGGTTATAAAAGCTTTACCTGAAGGTGTATCCGTACCCGTAAGAGTGCCCATGTTTACCATGTACAATACAAGACCTGAATTCTTTTGGTTGACCAACTACTTTGAAACATTACTATCTACCACTGTTTGGTTGCCATGTAATTCAGCCACTATCGCAAAACAGTATCGCACAATTCTCGATAAGTACGCTAAAGAAACATCTTCAATACCCGAGTTCGTAGATTGGCAAGGTCATGATTTTTCCATGCGTGGCATGGCTGGGCTAGAAGCTGCCAAACTTAGCGCAATAGGACATCTATTGAGCTTTACAGGAACCGACACCATACCCGCCATAGACTTTTTGGAAACCTACTATAATGCAAACTCCGATACTGAATTGATTGGTGGGTCGGTGGCAGCTACCGAACACTCTGTCATGTGTATGGGAACAAATATTGGCGAAGAAGACACCTTTAAAAGGCTTATAACGGAAGTTTATCCTAATGGTATAGTTTCCATTGTCTCTGATACTTGGGACCTTTGGAAGGTACTTACTGAGTATTTACCAAACCTCAAACAGGAGGTTTTAGGACGAAACGGAAAAGTTGTTATCCGTCCAGATAGCGGTGACCCAGTAGATATTATTTGTGGAAACCCAAATGGAGAAACTCTGAAAGAGCGAAAAGGTGTTATTGAACTGCTTTGGGACGTCTTTGGCGGCACAATTAACGAGAAAGGGTATAAAGAGTTGGATTCTCATATTGGAGCCATCTACGGAGATAGTATCACCTTGGAACGGGCAACACAAATTTGCGAACGTCTTAAAATGAAAGGTTTTGCATCTACAAATATTGTATTGGGGATAGGCTCTTTCACCTACCAGTTTAATACACGAGATACTTTTGGCTTTGCAATGAAAGCCACCTACGGAGAAGTTAATGGAGTTGGCAGAGAGATTTTCAAAAACCCGATTACAGATGATGGCACAAAAAAATCCGCAAAGGGACTCTTAAAAATCGTCAAATCAGATGGAAAATATGAGCTTGTTGATCAAGTATCCTGGGAAGAAGAAAGATTAGGCGAACTCAGAGAAGTTTTTAGGGATGGAAAACTAATCATCGAAGAATCGCTCATAGAAATTAGAAACCGAGCAAAAACAGCCTGACATGACAACAAGGCCAAATAAACCGCTTTGGAATTTCTCAAGCTTTAATAATCTCAACCCTAAAATACTAACTAATGTCCACGCTTTCAGGGTAGACATTAGGTTTGACTTTTCACTCTAATTAAGATGAGAACCACTTCTTTTCTATGGACTCACCGCCCTTTTCAGCTTTTAAATCCATAACACGCACGCAGGATCGTAATAAAACTGAAAAGGTTTTTATTAAATGGTTGTTCTTTACTTTTTGATATAGTCTCTTCGAACTCCATTATCATCTTGCAGTTGCATGTTGTCAGTATCTAATTCAATTATCTGAAATATAGATGTGCCCACGGAGAAATTAATTGTTAGAATATTTGAATCCAATCGCCATGTCAAGGGTTGAAACTGTAATGTATTGTTTCCACTATCAAAATCAAAGACTTCAGACTCTCCTGTGCCATCATTATTAAAAACTATATCTGCCCCATCCCTAGTCCAAGTACCAATTAGAAGCTCACGTGATATTTCTTTGGTTTCCGATGGACCTTCAGCGGTGTCTGAACTACATCCGATTAAACACAAGAAAAATACTAGCGTAAAAGAAATACTTACAAAGATTTTTGATTTCATGATTTAGAATTTTAGCAATAATTAAAAACACAACGATGTGTCCGATAAATTATTGTAGTATTCACATTTTGGGATGTGTTTAAAGAATATACATCCGAAGACGAAAGACTCATCAAAAAAGTTGGCGAAAGGATACGCTTTTTGCGTGAGGAAGCTGACCTATCTCAATTTCAACTTGCCGTGAAAGCAGAAATACCAAAAAATCAAGTAGGAAGAATAGAACGGTGTGAAATAAATACAAGTTTAGTTACCCTGGGGAGGATTGCGAATGCACTTGAAGTGGACTTAACTGAACTGTTCAAAAAGTAATTATTCATAACATCAATTCTCTTCCTCAATCTCTTCAGATTCACCACTAAGTTCATTTTCTAAATTTCTAATTTCTCTCCCGTTGTAATGCTTATGCTTTACAGTATCTTCTTTTCTTACTAGAAAAAAAGTATCACTCCATAACTTATCTTCATCCCTGTCGCTAATTGTTGAAGTGAATCTATTGTGGTCGAGCAATATGTATTTTTCTTTTACGTATTCCTTAGACTTATCATCCAAGCCATCTATCCAGTTTTCATCTGCTACAAATAGCATGTCAAGATTGGCACCAACTAGATAATTATCCCTTAGTTGCACTCCAACAAAACTGGCTCCTTTCATATTTGCCAAATGAAAATAACAGTGTGAAATTTCAGAGCCATACTTTGGATTCTTCTTAAAGGACAGGTTTGAAAATTTTATGTTTTCTAGGTTGGCAGCGCTGAAATCACATCCATCTAACTTTACTCGGTCAAAGCTTGCGTTCTGTAAATTCCCAAGCCTTAGACTTGCGTAAAAAAAGGTAAATGAGTACAAAGAAGTGTTTGACAGATTGCAGTTGTCCAGTTCTAAACCGTTTTTACCAAGCTTTGAGCATATAAGGCAATCCCCTTTAAGGGCCTCAAAAGCTATATTAGAGCATTTATCACATTGAAATTTTCGCATATCTCTGGTTATAATTATCTTCTCCTTTGATTACACCTTAGAGCTCAAAATAGCCAACATCAATAAAATAATATCACGTTTTTTTGACGGCGGGAGTTTTTGAACGGTCTTATAAATAAGTTCTATCTCTTTTTTTAGGTTTTCCATGTCCAGCCCAAAAGGTATTAATCGAAGAAACCACTTCTTAAAACAGCCAATGACTCTTGTTTTTTCTCTATTCTTATATAAGTCAAAAAATCTTTCTCAGTCTTGTGACCAGTGAATAACATAATGTTTTGTACAGGTTTCCCTTGTATATAAAAGTTAGTACAAAAACTTCGGCGTGCCGTGTGCGTCCTTACAAGTTTATATTTTGGTATTTCTTCAGCTACTTTTTTACCTCCCTTGGTATAGGTGACATTTATAAGCTCATTGAATCCAACTAAACTGCAAGCGAGTTTGATATTTTTTCTTAGAATGGGTTCGCTTAGTTTTGGAGGAAATCGATTATCATATCTTTTCATTACCTCCCGAATCTCTTTGATAATGGGGATATGGGTGATTGTGTCAGTTTTTTTTTGACTAAGCTTAATAAATTTGTGACCATCAATTATTTCGATATTCTTCTCAGATATACCATTGTAGTCACTAACTCGTTGCCCAGTGTAACAGCCTATTAAAAAAATATCTCTAGCTTGTTGAATTCTGGGCATTTCACTAAAATCTTCCTTAGCAAGAATTTTTATTTCTTCATTTGTGAGATAAACTTCTGTAGTTCTTTCTTTAAGAACTTTAAAATTTCGGTTTTTAAATATTGCGTTGTTGGTAACTCCGTTAGTCAAAGCATCATTCAGGAAAGTCTTTAGATTCTTTATATGCTTTCCAATACTGTTTAATCTGTAGTCCTCTTTTTCCATTAAGGACACAAAGCTTCTATAGAATACCATATCAATATCATCAAATCTAATTACCGTTCTATTTTTTTTCTCATATAGTTCAAGTAATCTAATAGTCTGATGACAATCTGTATAGGTGGTAACCTTTGTTTGACCTTTCTTGGATTGAAGCAACTTTAATGCGTATGGAATTAATCTGCCATCATCATCTTTGATATCCTCATCTTCATTCTTGTCTAAGTAGGTTGCAACTAAACGAGACAGTTCGGCTATATCTATGAAATTGTCCTCATTAATCATTTTGGATAGTTGATTCTGAGCAAAAACCCTTGCCCTGTCAATGGTCTCGTTTATTTGGTAAGCATTAGCCAACATTCCCTTTGTTGTTTTGACTCTTTGTTTGGCCATATCCCACTGATTAAATGGGCATTTATACCCGATACTTTTTTTAAACCTTCTTCCTTTCGAAGAAAAGTGCATAACGATTAGGCTTTCTTGCTTAGGATTTTCCGCTAAAACTTTAAAAGATTCTTTTAGGCTAAACCTAATCACTCCGTGTGCACTTCCTGCTGTTAAATTCATAAATTTCTTTTTTAGATTTTACAGAACTATATCCATTTATGTGCCAATGCAGTGTGCTTGACGGTGTGCTTGAGGGCTAAATAATTCTGAAAAAGATTAAAACTTATTTAATGACAGAAAGTCAAATTATGCTTGGCAGTTCATGTTTTAAGCGGATGTCATCAAATATGTTTCAAAATGATATAATAATCGAGTCCCGTCCAGACCGCTCAAGCTCCGAGAAATCGGAGCTTTTTATTTTTAAGTAATTGAAAATCAATTATTTAAAAAAATAGCAAAAACCTCATTTCTTCCCTTTTCCTAAAATTTTGAAGTAATTTTGAAGTAAACTTTATAAGATAGTTTACTTATTTGTAAACTATTGCCAAATGCTGTAATGAATTCTCTTGGGGTAAAAATCATTGCGGTCTGAACCAGACTGCCTTTAATTTATGGTTAATGCTATGAGCTACTCTAAGAGGTTTGAAAATATTTTTTTTGATTAAATCTTGTAAATCCCTCATGGCGTGGCCTTGGAAACCTTTGTTAAAGAAACATATTTTCGAACATTATCACACCTTCAAATCCATTATCCTGTTCCTTCAGTATTAAGTTTTCAGGTAAGTGTTGGGATGTTTGCTTTTTGTCTAAGTCACCTCTATTGCACAACTACTCTTTGCCCTTTGGAATGTCCGGAGAACTCAGGGGCATACATGCTTTGCAAAGTGGATATCCCAGTAGAAAAATTACCACTGTTATTGACCCTTAAATCGTATTCGAGAATATATGTGCCTTTTGGAAGATTATCAAAGAAAAAATGTGTCGCTACATCCTTCGTAGACTGATAATACCCCAAACCATCTTGCCATTTATACATGGAAATTACATCTATTGGCTCCAGCCCGGAAGCTCTTAAATCTTTCAGATGAACGAATTCCAAATCATCATTGGAGCTTACTTCCAATCTTATTGTAATTAGGTCCCCAAGATTCAAATTAGATTCAGCACTTATAGGTATAAGCCGTTCCCCGTCTATTGATTTCTCCTTTAGGAATAGATTTTTCTTGATTGTCAACGGCCCGTCTTCAGAATCTTCTATTTTGTCCAAATCTTCAAAATATTGCCAGTACACCCCTCCAAACCCAGAAACTTTACTTTTGTTTTGAATTTTGACTGTGGCCATTTCCTTTGATATTTCATCTTCGGCCCAATTAATTTTTAGATATCCTGTTCCGGCTTCTTTTTCTGCTGGTTCTAACTTCTTGGTTTGAATTTTTTGATTACCAATTGAAATTAAAGTGTTATCGGAAACAGATAGCCAGTCACTCCCTTGTATAAGTAGTGCATAAATTGCTTCTGTAGTAGCTTTGGTGGTATCCCATTGATGGGTTCGTTTGTTTTTTAACAGCCATAATTTAAGACCATCAATAATTTTCTTGTCAGTTCCAATTTCGGTAAAAGCTTCAATAAGCAAAGCTTGGGTCTCAATTGGAGCCTGAAACCAATACCAACCAGCTGTATTCTCTTTCCAATAAATCCCATTTTCTTCACTATGTACAGCTTGTTCCTCCAAGCCATCAATAATCTTTCTTGAGATCTCTTTATTATCAGACCTATCCAAAATGAGTGAAATCATGGCTTTGTTATACAGTGATCTAGCGAGCCAACTTTCCTCACACATCCTGAGGTATTTTGATTGAATTGCTTTTAGTTTTTCCGATAAGGGGTGACTCTCCAAAAAGAAACTTCTAGCGTATAGGTAATGGATATCAGAATTGGTCAGAGTCATCTTGGTAGAGTCCATCACATTCTCAAGAACTCGCTCATAACTTTTGACAAACTCCAGATCCAAATACATCAAAGCCTTCTCAATAAGTTTCTTGGTTTTATAGTCGCTTTCAGTCCTGATATTCATTTTTTTCAAATGGCCAAAGCCAGCCACAATATGTCTTGTAATAAAATTACTTTCACGACCGCCTGAAAACCATGGAAATGCTCCTGAAGTCAACTGTAGTTCTTTTAATTTATTAATGGCTTGCATTTGATGGTCAATAACTAAGTTTTTTGAGAAAAGCTTTCCAAGTCTTGCTTTGTTGTCACTTTCGTTTTTAGAATCCCTTACCCAAGGTGTTTCGGCAATCAATATGGATTGTAACTCTTTGTTTTCCTCCAAAGGATTTTGTTCTTGCCCAGAGTTGGCCCAACTCTGGAAAACCTCCGCTATTTTAGGATTACTGTTTGCAATGTGTTCTGCGATGGCATTGGCATAAAACCTTGAAAATGTCTGTTCTGCGCACTCGTATGGAAATTCCATGAGATATGGCAGTGATTTTATGGCCGACCATGCTGGGTTGGAAGTATACTCCAATGTAAATCGATGGTGTTTGAGTGAATTGGAGCTTTGTGTCTTTAATTTTTCAAAGACAACCTCTTTGGTATTGTTTGGTAAAACCCATATAGGTTTAGATTCAGTGACCAAGATTCTGTTTGACAAAACCGGGATAACAATACTTTCGCCGTCACTCTTTTTGCCTGATTTTGCCAGCACCTTAAACTTGATGGCATTTATGTTTTCCGGTATATAAAACTTCCAAGAAACATTTAAATCATTGTTTGGAGCAATAGAAAAGTTTTGGCTTTGGTCGTCATTAAAGACCTTTATATCTAATGATTTCATTGTCACTGCATCAAATAGCTGCAAAACTGCTGTGCCAGTTTGTGGACTGGAAGTAAGGCTGCTGATTTTGGCAGAAAACACCAAAGAGTCTTTTTCTCTGAGAAAACGTGGATAGTTTGGAACAATGCTTAAGTCTTTTTGTGTTATCGCCGTTTTTTCTAGTCTACCAAGCTCTAAATTCTTGGTATGGGCAAGCATCATAAACCGCCATTTAGTCAATGCCTGAGGAGAGTTAAAATTGATATTGACAGTTCCACTGGGGTCCGTCGTTAGGTTGGGAAGAAAAAAAGCTGTTTCCTTTAAATTGGTTCTAGTTTCAACCTGTAACGCTTCTTCCAATCCTTTTTTCGTAGTTATGATAACAACACCGTTTGCTGCTCGGGATCCATAAATTGCTGTTGCTGCTGCATCTTTTAAGATTGAGATATCTTCGATGTCCGATGGCATAAGGGTTGTTTCATTAAATTCACCTTCTCCGAAAGTCATGATTACCCCGTCAATAATAAAGAGTGGTCTTTTTTTGGTGTTCAATGATGTCATTCCTCGTATGATGACCTGTGTCCCGGAACTTGCATTTCCAACTGTTTGGGTTATTTGGACCCCGGCCAATTTCCCTGCTAGTTTATTTTCTATATCATTTTGTATACTGATTGCATTTGTATAGACCGCACCAGTTAAATCCTTTTTCCTGACCACTCCATAAGCTGTGACCACAATCTCATCAAGAGCTTGGGCGTCTTCAGTAAGAGCCACATTGACGGAAGAAGGTTGAGTGATGGGCACAATATCGTTTTTAAACCCTATATAACTAAAAGTCAGTTCTGATCCTACCGGAGCATTTATGGAATAATAGCCATCAAAATCAGTTTGTGTGCCCACAGTTGTACCATTGATCACTACATTGACACCAGGAAGTGGAATCCCGTCTCCATCGGTAACAATACCACTAATATTGCCTTCTGCTTTAGGGGGTTCGTATGTCTTGAGTTTTAGCTTTTGAAGATAACGGTCATTATCATACTTGGTGCTGCCGAAATCAAATCCATACCAGTTAAGCTGGTGATAGTTTTTCAGGAAAGTGAGTACATTGGTTCTTGGCGCATAGTTGAATTTTCTAAAGCTTGTCGTCGTAAAAGAATAGTGGTCATCAATTCTTGGAGCAGAAGGGTTATAATAGTTTCGGGATTCCAGTTGATTGCTCCATTCATGTTGTTTAAACTGGTCAAGGGAAGCATCGTACATACTTGCCAAAATTTCGGCATTTGCATTTTTATTTTCAGAATTGGTTATTCTAAAACTCCATGTTTCATTGGCATCAGGTACAAGTTTGTTCCTGAAACTTAAGGTTTCTATGGACAGCCCTTTGGTAATTTGGGGAAAGTCAACCGCAAATTGCTTGGAGTAAAGACTATTGAATTTGACAAAATAGGCATTGAATATCATTTTATCCTTATAGGTTTCCTTGACAGGAATTTCTATGGATGTAACACCTTTTTCAATGTCAATTTCTTTGCTGTACACCTTTTGTTCATTGCAATAACCTTCCAAAAAGAACTTTAGCTTTTTTGCAGCTGTACTAATTTGAAGCTGTACAACGCCATCCCGTTTATAAGCACTATTTGCGATTTTATAATCGAAGAGTTGACCACTAGGAACAGTAGACGTGTTTTTATCAAAAACATCGAACCTTCGCTCAATTTTGACCGTGTCATTTAAATTGTCAATTGCAGTCAGTACAATGGCGTAAGCTCCTATTTGCCATTGTTTCATATTGCCGAATTCAATTTTGTCCTCCCCATTTGTTTGCATTTGTTTTCTTAGTACTATTTCACCTTTGGGCCAATGTTTCTTTATATCTAAACTATCGTAAGGCTCATGCGGAAAAAGTTGTCTGAACTCTTTTTTTCCAATGACCTGTATTTCTGGCAAACTCCAAGGTTTTTTGCGGAACACATTGGTAGGTTCTTTTAATTTAAATACCTCTATTTCAAGCTGGGCCGGTATGGGTTGGGAATTTAAATTTTGCGCTGTTATGGTAACGCCGTTTGATTCCTCCTTATCTAATTTAGAGGCGATTTCAAGTTTGGCATCCAAGTTATGATAACCAACACGAACCGTAGTTTCGGCTGATCTTGTCTCGCCATTGATATCGGTAACATCCACATTGATATAATAAGAGTACGTAGGTTTATGTGCAATCGCAATGGTAGAATCAGGGATTGATAAAAATGGAATCTCAAAATCTCCTTTTTCGTTAGTTTCCATTTCACCTTGAGCTATTATTTGTGATTTACCATGATAGTATAGGCTTCCCCTTAATGAAGTAGTATTCCGTTCTACAGTGTATTTTACAGTTGCATTTTTAATAGCAGTTCCCAATAGGGCATTGGCATTACCCTTGACCAGGACAGAATCCCCAACCAAAAGACTTTCCTTTACTTCATCAAGCGTTACTTCAAAACGAGGTCTCTTATATTCTTCAACCGAGAAATAAACTTCTGCCATTTCAAAATCATCAATTTTGTACCAATAGGGATCCTCATCTTCTTCGTCCGTTCCATAATCTTCATCCATTTCAATTGAGAATTCACCTGTAAGAACATTTCGGGGTATTTCATATTGGCCATGAACCGATCCAAATTCATTGGTCTTTAATCGTATTTCCTTTAGTTCTTCATTGTTGGCATCATGTATAAAGAGTGTAACCCAGACGTTTGGAACCACTCTCGTTTTGCCCTTTTTTCTTTCGGCGACTATCCCTTTAAAGTAAAGCGTTTGTCCTGGTCGATATATGCTCCTATCTAAAAAAAGGGACATTTTTGCTTCGTGCTCATCATCACCGTATCGATAATCGTTTTTTGCATATAACCAGTAGTCGTGGTTCACAATAGTATCATTGTCTTTGGAGACGGCAACCTTTAAATCATAGGAATCTTTCTTTGGTCTTTTGATCGAAAAAGAACCATCGGCATCCGTTTCTCCAATCTTGAGGTAATCATCGTCATCGCTAAGTGTAATTTTAGCTCCAGAAACTGTATGCCCAATTGACCTATCGAGTAATTTAAGGTTTAAACGTTGCTCAGTTAATGAAGATAACAACACCAAGTTTGTGACCTGGACTTTTTCGTAAGCGTATATCTCATTGAGTGACCTAGGATTCTCGACTCTGGATGCAACTATCAAGTGAGCCCCTATCTCTAGTCCTGGAAAGTCTATTTCCGTACTATGGCCATAAAAATCCTTTCGCTTTTGTAGCCTATAAAAGCTGTTGGCAATGGCTTTTTTGGATATAATAATGTCGAGTGCAACACTATCACGTTTATAAGAGTAAGTATTGGCAAAAAATTCGTTCGGAATGGAGTAAATGGAGATATATAGGGAGTCTACATTTTTAAAAGTTGTTTTTCCTAAAAATGGTTTTTGCGGCACTATATTCTTTTCTATTTCAATATCCAAATCCTGTTTTTCAATCTTATTTTCAAGAATCTTGCACAAGAGTCCGCCATCTGAATTTGGATATCTTTCAACTACTTCCTTGCACAGGTCATAAGCTGTGATTCTATTTTCAGCAAGCAAAGGATTGTTTTTGGCATTCGAGATGTTGGAAGCACCCAACAAGCTTTCTGCAATTTCATAGGCAATCACACCGGAAACCTTATGTCCATCATATTCTTTATACAATAATTTTAATCTGTTCAAGTACAGCTGATTCTTATTCCCTAAAGGCGAGTTATCCCTAGAAAATTTGAGTCTTTGAATAACAACATCAACATATGCCGTTGTATCCAGGTCTTTATGGAAGGATTCCAAACTTTGGAACAATTTTAAAGCCTTACGGTTTGAAAAAATACTATCAACTGTAACAAAGGGTTCTTCAACAAATTTCTCTGTGAATCCAAAGATTATGGGATTGGTAAGAAAGAAACGCTTACTCGGCCTATTTACGTACCAGCGATCGATTTTATGGAACGCCAATGCTCGATGCATCAAAAAATCATAGAGTGTGGGTCTATATTTTATAGAAGTGTTACTTTCTGTTAGTATTGCCTTGAAATTGTCAATGGATATTTCCTTTAGTTTATCCGAGCCTTGTAAGGCTTTTTTATGCTGCTCTCCAATATAAGCTACCAAGGTATTGGCGTCCCACTTTTCAAAATCATCCGTTTCGTCATTATTTAAAGTCTCCGTTCTGTTACGGATTTTATATTGATTATGAGCCAAGTATTGTTCCAAAAAACCAGCATAAACGGATTGAAGAAGTGCATTGGTCGGAAATCTAGAAGTATTGATATATTCTTTGATTTCTTTGACAATGCTTTGCTGCGCGTTCTCTTCTAATAATAAAGCAAATTTGGACTTGTATATAAAGCTTTTGACTATTTGGTCGCTGTCATTAGCCCTATTGCCCTTTTTGAGAATTTTGTCAACTGTTTCAGATGCACTTTTAAACTTCCCTTCAAGTTCAAATTGCTCAACTTCCTTCCAAAGTTTTTCGTATTTGGTTTGTGCCAAAATGCACTGAAATCCAAGGATTAGGGATACAAGGAGTAGTAATTTTCTCATGGTGGTCAGTTTTCCTACAAGTATTAAAATTATCGTCTTTGATTCAACCACCAATGAGTGAAGTAGTTATTTTGACTAGGGAAGTATCTATTTATGCAGATTTCTATGTCAATTAATATTAGAATTTAATTTGAAAGAGAATCATTCACTACTTCACCAATAGCATTCAACTGCTTATCCAAATAATAAAGACCATTCAACTCAGATTTATAATGAGTGACAGCCACTTTTTCGGTATTGTCTGCTAAATCTCCATTTTTATTATAACGCTCTATAGTTCCAATAAGTCCCGAAGGGGCAAATTTATATTTATAAATAGCTGTACCATATTCATCTTCAATCAAATCTAAATTAACATCATAAGTTGTACTTTTTTTTGCCTCGCCTATATCGTGCCATTCATAATCGATTTTATGGTATCCATATTCCCCAATAACAGGTTTTAGATTTTTGTCGAAATATTCATAGGTCAATGTATGGACTAAATCATCCATTGCCCATTTTTCAATTGCCACACCATATTGATTGTTTGTGAGTCTATTTTGCTCATCTAAATAATGATATTGGGTTATCAGTTGCCTCTCGTTGTATACATAAACTATCACACTAACTCCATTTTCATTCTTTACCCTCTTCCAATTCGAATCAAAATACTCCTCCCTCACCTTATTACCATATTTATTGTAAATGTATTTAGTAATGGCTACACCTTTTTTGAGTTTACTATGAATATCATACTCAATCACCAAAGAATCCAATCCACTTTGGTTATAGTAAAACTGTTTTTTAAAAGCACCTTCAATCTCTGAAGGTTTCATTTTGATATCGTAATAAGTACGCTCAGAAAGTTGATTTTTGCTGTTGTATTTATAAAAATTATATGTTGTATTGTTTCCAGTATTGGCCAATTCATTGTCCTTAGTAAAATATGTTGTTTTTGACTTATTCCCATTGTTGTCATATTCCCAACGAATTATAGCCACATCTGAATCAAACTCCTTTAACAAACCAATGGAATCATAGGCTTTGGTTTCTATTTTGTTTCCGTATCTATCATATTCAAAAGTGTATTTGGCCACTCCATCACTAGTTTTTGCAAAATTTCCATTTTTATCAAAGTAAGTCTCACTAAGAATATATTTTTTTGAGTTTAGCTTTTTTCTGGTAATGGCAATTTTATCATTGCCAGCAAAAATGTTTCCATAGCCATCAATATTTTGTTCAACGACAATACTATCGCCTTCATACAAATATTTTGTGGCAGCAAGTTTAGATTCTGTAAACCTTAGAACATATTCAGGATAATATGTGGCCTCATAAGTTAAGCGTTCTAAAGAATCATATTCTTTTACGATATGAAAAATATCATCATTAGCTATTATGGGCTTATGATGTTCATTAAATCTCTTAATACTTGTTTCGTTGTCATACAAATCATAGGTATACTCGTATATGGAAGCACCATTTTGGTCATAAGTATTTTTACCATCAGCATCGAGGGAAGTAACCCTTGTGATATTACCCCTTTCGTCGTAAACATAGGTTAAATGAAAATCGTTTAAATGATAAGCAAAATCACCACTTTCATTATATAGTCGATAATATGATTTTAGATTATCATCATTAAACTCCAATTCATATTTTGCGATTAAATCATTGTCATTTTTTGGTTTGCCATATTGGTCAAAACCTTCAAACAATATGGTTCTTCCTTTTTCATCCAGCACCCTTTTCTCATGGTATATTCCATTATTGTTAGCAATTCTTTTTCCACCTTTCCCAAAGTATGATGAAAAGTATGAGTTGGAGTCAGAATCGTATTCCCATTGGGTCATGAAGACCAGGCCATTATTAATTCGATTTCCTTCATCATCAAGGTACTCAAAGAGCCAATTACCATCTTTATCAATAGAACTACTCTTGACACAAAATTTTAGGTTTTTATTATAAGATTCGTCAGGGTTTAGATACTGTACTTCAAAATGGTTATTATCTCTTTTTATAATCTTGGTAATCGCAGTCCCAAAATACCCTCCATTAAATAATTCACCGTTCTTATAAAATCTGATTATTTTTTCATTGTTTTTATTAAATATCAGCTCATAAGTTTTTCCATACTTGATTTCCCTTTCTCCAACTGGATAGGAGGTTAATACCTTATGGTCAAAAGTAAAATAGATATGCCTGTAGAAGTTTGTCCGGTTTTTCGAGAAATCATAGTAATCATAAATGTCCTTGTTTTTGTAATATGCCGTTTGTCTTAACCAATCATCAATTTTTAGCTCCCAGTAACGCTGCATTTTAACATCGACATTATGATCTGAAATACTGTCATACAAGTCATGTAAATCTTCTAACTTCTTAGAGTATTTAGCTTTTAAAGATTTAATCGTTTCAAATGAAAGACCTCCTAAACCTTTTTGAATAATATCTTTTCTTAAAAGTCGAGCACAGTACTCCGTGATATTAAAATGATACTGCTCGTGTATTAGCAACTGCCCAGTAAGTTCTTCATTTTTTAGTCTCTTCGATTCATTTGGGTTCATATATGCATAAACCTTTGAGTTTTTTTCAGTGATTAAATCCGGACAAAAAATACTAGAGTTGATACTTGCATCATACCCATCTTCAACATAGCGTACAGGTTCAAAATCATCCCATTTTAATTGAGTCTCTGACCACAATATCATTTCTTTATTACCTGAACCCACTTTATGGGTGAAGCCAAATACCAAAATACAGGCCAGTAATACAACAGAGGCTACTAAATGCTGTCTAGGCTTCATCGTTTCCAGTTTTGGTTTTAAACAACATTTTATATCCCAAAAATGGCAAATAAGTGAACGCCATAAAGAGGACTGCTATTAGCAACTCAAAATGTATTGTCTGAATGTAGATTTCAACACCTCTGAAATAAAACGTGTACAGACGAAGACATATATATAGTAAAATAGCATAAAGAAGGGGAAGCTTAATGATTACTTCCTTGCTATCAGGGAGCTCACGTCCTCTAAAATTAATTACCAACATCACAAAATAAGATATTATGATTGATAGAGCAATCCAGAGAAAAAGAGCAAGTCCGCTTGTATATAAGTACTCAATACAAAGTGCTATAAATAGTGTATTTAGCAATACCGGGCTGCTAACACCTACCAATGTTTTTACTAGTGAACCTCCTTTAGGCTGTTCAACATTTTTATCTGCCTTTTCACCCTTTGGACTAAAACCATATTTATTCTCATGTGGTTCACCATCCTGAAAAATAAGCCATAATCCATAGAAAGGAATTAATTGGTAAAATCCACTATTACCCAAATCATGGCATCTTTTTGCACCTTGAGCCAGAAAAAACCAAATAAAAACTACATAGAGGAGAAAAAAGACAACACCTCCTTTTTGAAGTTCTTGCCAAATAAAAGCTACAGTAAAATATAGTAGAATGTAAATAAGATAGCTTAATCCATATTCCAATCGTCTTATACGACCTTCAAATGAAAAAGGGGATTTGAACATACTGTGTTAAGGTGGTCAAGGTTTGTTTCTTTTGACTAATATAGTAGATTCTTGAAAAGAAAGAAACTTCTCCAAAAGCTGTAAAATACTGTTTTAACCAAACAAACGGAATTGGAAAGCTAAAAACACCTAGAATTGGAGAAAAACCTCAAAATTTCTAAGGTTTTTGTGCAATCAATTTTAACATTCTATTTCTATATTGAAGCACTCCAAACTATTGACTTACTTCCTTTTGTTTTCTCCCCCAAAGAATACCCTTTTATGGGTATTTACATGTTGCCATTTTACTATTAAAATTCAACCGACCAAATAATCGCAATAATGAAAACATCCTTCTTAACCACAGTATTATTGTTTAGTCTTTTATTTACTGCTCAATCCCAAGAACAGCAAGTTGAACTTAAAGTCGGCTTCGACACTTCCAAGGTTGAAGTCAAGAGAGGGAAAAAGGAACTTTTTCTTCCTGTTAAATTATTATTTGAAGCCAAGAATATATCTAAAGACAGCCTGAGTCTGTACAAGTTGAAACTAAAGGTGAATGAGAAAGAAACTGATATTGCAGGCCAATTCTATAAACTACATTTTAAGCCATTATTACTTTCACAACTAGAGAGTAAAGAGAGTTTTTTCTTAGAAATTACTAAGGATACGATATTAGATAGAAAAAGAAAGCTAGTACTCGAAATTGAGCTTTCCAAAAAGGATTCAGCACTAAATAAAATAAACAAGGCCTCACATAAAAGAATGGAGATTTTAATTGATTCCTATAAGGAGGAAAAACTAGATGGGTATAAATATTTGGCATATGTAGGTACTAATTTTGATCTAGTAGAAGGCATAAGAGCAAAAGATTTATTTTTTGCCACAAATGTATATTCTCAACCATTGGAAGGAAAAAATAAAAACGTTGGTTTTTACCTTAGTTTATATGGCAATAGGGCCTTTACTCAAACCGACTCATTAGGAACAATTAGAACAAGAACTAAAGTTGAATCATTAACAGATTCTACTAGTTTACGAACAGTAAGTACAGATTTTTATGCTAATAAACGTGTAACAGACAATATCGGTGCTTACATAAGTCCTTTAATAAAACTAAATTGGTTTAAATCCAATAATCCAAATCGAAATATAAATCTATACTATTCTCCTTCATTGGAGTTTGTCTATCGCAGATCATCACTGAGCTTTGAAAACTTAAATATCAGCACCAACGATTCAATAATAATTAATCAAAGTTTTGATGAATTCATTGCAGGCCAAGAAATGCCTGAAGGTGAAATTCTACCTAGTCTGAATGCCCCTCTTTTTACAGAGACATTTAATGAATATTCATTTAATGCTGGAATAATAGGGTTGTTTTTGTCATTAGAAAATAAAACTATTAGTGTTAGGGTTCACGGCTCAGTTGGTTATGCATCAAATTACAATAGGGTTTTCGAAGATAATTTCAGGTCTTCAAGTATTAAACAAAGGAGTGACATTTTTTTCTCAGGAAGAGCATGGGTGACTGATTCCAAAACAGGAATTACGTTGCAAGCTGAAGTTACGAATTCAGCAATAAATCCAAGACCATTTTTTGTCGCAACACTTTCAAAAGCATTTAATTTCAAGAAAATCGGGGAGTTCTTTCAACCAATCATTAAACAATAAACAATTTAAAACGCTAAAACTTAAATAAGAAATAAAATGACATTTGAGGAATATCAAGAAGCTGCCAAAGAAACGATACAAGATCACGCTAACGAAGTTGTACCCTTTTTAGGAGTAATTGGTGAGATAGGTTCTGTGCTAACGCAATTAAAAATTAAACTAAGAGATGGCGAAGCTTATATCGCTTACAATACCAAACTAGCGGAAGAAATAGGCGATGTCTTATGGTATTTATCTACAATTGCAACTCAAAACGATATACTTTTAGAAGATGTTGTCAATCTAAATCTTTCTAAGATTAAAGATAGATTTTTAATTACAGACCCATCTGAATACATTGATTTTGATTCCAATTATCCTCCGAATGAGAGGTTCCCTGATGAATTTGAAATTGAATTCATCACTTATGTTGAAGATGAAAAAAATAAGTTGAAAATCATTGATAAAAGAGATGGCAAGTTGATTGGAGATCCTTTAACCGACAATTCTTATGAAGATGATGGCTATAGGTTTCATGATATTTTCCATTACGGTTATTTAGCTATTTTAGGTTGGTCGCCTGTTGTTAGAAAATTACTTTCCCTCAAAAGAAAAAGTAAACCATTAGTTGATGAGAATGAAGATGGCGCCAGGGCCCAAATAACGGAAGAGCTTATTTCTTTATTTATCTATCATCATGCACTAGAACATGACTTACTAAAGTATAGTAATAGTGTAGATTCAGGAATAATAAAAAAGGTTCAAAACCTGGTTAAAAATACAGAGATTAAAGAGTGTAGTGGCAAGCAATGGGAAAAGGCAATACTTGAATCATACAAGATATTTAATGATTTAAGAGAAAATGACGGTGGACGCGTGCTAGTAAGCAAAAAAAATAGGTCTCTAATCTACCTTGGGAAGAATTAAAACTTTAAATTATGAGATAAAGTATCCGAGAACAAGATGATTGAGATTAACACCAAATTAAGCCTCCCGAAGGAAACCGAAGTGTACGCAACTTATTGGAGATTTGCTTCCGAAAGACAGAACATATTCTTCAACAGAATTAAAAATGAAGTTGATTGGACATTTGATGAAATTTTGTTAAAACATAAGTTTACTAATGCCTATCGAGCCTCAGATAGAGTAAGTCAGTATTTAATCAAAAATGTTATTTACAATTATAGTCAAGAAACAAAGGAGGTTCTATTTAGAATATTGTTGTTCAAGACATTTAATAAAATTGAAACTTGGGAGTTTCTGTTGGCAAGATTAGGCAACATTTCTTACGCTGACTATAAATTCGAACGATATGACGCCGTTTTAACTGACTTAATGATTAACGGAGTTTCCATTTATTCAGGTGCCTATATTATGACCTCAGGACGAAGTGCTTTTGGCTACACAAAAAAACATAGGAATCATTTAAAGTTAATTGAGCACATGATCAATGATGATTTTGCAGAAAAAGTAGAAAACTCAAGTAACATGAAAAACCTTTTTGAAATATTAAGAAACTACCCGACAATAGGAAACTTTTTGGCATACCAATATACCATTGATATAAATTATAGTATGGTGGTTGATTTTGACGAAATGGATTTTGTATTCCCTGGTCCGGGAGCATCTGATGGAATAAAAAAGTGCTTTATTGATTTGGGTGATTATGATGAAATCGATATTATAAGATATGTAACGGATAGACAGCAAATTGAGTTTGAAAAGAATAACTTGGATTTTAAAGATTTGTGGGGTCGGGCACTACAACTTATAGATTGTCAAAATCTTTTCTGCGAAGTAGATAAATATTCCAGAGTAGCACATCCAAATATTTCTGGTCTTTCCGGAAGAAAGAGAATCAAACAAAAGTTCAAACCTAAATCTAATGATATAAAATATTGGTACCCCCCAAAATGGAATATTAATGAGAAAATAAATTGTCATTACAATGAGCAAGAAGAAAAAGTATAATGTTTTCATTAGCCACCACGGTAAAGACGATGACAAGGTACAGGGTTTAAAGAAGAGATTAATAGACAAAGGCTATTCAATAAGGAATTATTCTGTTGATAGCACTAAACATAAGGATGGTAGAAGACCTAGTGATGCAGTCATCCAGAGGTACTTAAGAAGACAAATTACTTGGGCCGGAACTTTTATTTGTTTGATTGGAAAAGAAACTCACACTAGAAAATGGGTGAATTATGAAATTAGAAAAGCCCATCTCCAAGGAAAGAAAATAGTGGGTATATATACTCATGGCAACAACAATTCCGTTGAATTACCTGAAGCCTTTAAAAAATATGGAGGACCTACTATAGGTTGGAATTCATTAGATAAATTAGGAGACATTATGGATGGTAAAGATTTTCCAAATGAAAATCCGGATGGAACTTCAAGGACACCGATATATAAAAGAAAGAAAGTTAAATGCAGCAAATAATGACTGGTTATTTTTCATATAAGATAGAACATGATTATGGTTTGGCACCTAATCCATTCGGTCAATATTGTACCCTAGCGGTATGTAAGCCTACTATTAGGAATAATAAAAACTTGAAGCTTGGTGATTGGGTGGTAGGGACTGGCAGTGCTCAGTTAGGTAATTTGCATCACCTGATTTTTGCAATGCAAGTAGAAGGAAAAATTACTCTTGATGAATATTGGAAAGATGAAAGGTTTCAATACAAAAAACCTATTCTTAATGGCAGTTTAGTTCAACTATATGGCGACAATTTTTACCATAAGAATCCAAAAACAGGAAAATGGATTCAGGAAGAATCCGCTCATACAGTAGTCGACAAAGAGGAACATCTAGAAAATGACACCAAGGGTAAATATGTTCTTTTTTCGGAGAACTTCTATTATTTTGGCAGCAACTCTCCAAAGATTCCAAATGAGTACTGGGATATATGTAATGAAGGTAGAAATATGAAATCGACCAGTATTGATACCAATATTGCCGATAATTTTGTGAATTGGTTGAAAGAAAACTTCGAAAAGGGTATTCATGGCGATCCAATAAATTGGAAGGAGCATTCGAATGAACATAACCAAACCAAACTTAAAGTTTGATTTATGGAAAATAAACATAAGCATCTTGAATTTATTCAAAACATAATTACCCGGATGAATACAAACTCATTTCAAGTTAAAGGGATGAGTGTGACCATTACGGCAGCTTTATTAGCTTTATCAGCAAGTGATTTTAATGTTTTATATGCTTCAATAGTTTATTTTTCATTATTTATTTTTTGGTGTTTAGATGCCTATTATTTGAGTCAAGAAAAAGGTTATAGAAAGTTATATGACGACGTTCGACACACCCACGAAAATGATGTTGACTTCAACCTTAAATTAGATTCAGATTACATTTCCGGAAAAAATTCTTGGAACCATACAATGCTAAATAAAACCATTCTACCATTATATGCCCTACAAGGCATAATTGCATTGATTCTTATTTTGATATTTAAAAACTGTACGCTTTAATTAGATATGAGCAAGTACTTATCACAAAAAGAGCTTGACAAAATATATCGCAAAGAAAAGAGAAGTCTTGGTGTAGTTAGGGTAAAAGATAAAATAAGAGATGCCAATCCTACTTTAGACAAAAGACTTCCAAAGGGTAAAGTCTTCTTTTCGCACAGTCATTTGGATAAAACCATTGTCGGAAAAATAGGCCTATTATTTAGCAAATTAGAAATTGAAATTTATGTAGACTGGTTAGATAAATCCTTACCTGAATCAACCAATGCCGTTACCGCCGCTTCAATAAAAAATAAAATTAAAGATTGCGACAAGTTCCTATTTTTAGCAACCTATCATGGATTAAGATCTAAATGGTGTAATTGGGAATTGGGCATAGCTGATGCTATGAAAGGAAATGACAATCTTGCCATTCTACCAATTGAGACAAAAAGTGGTAAATGGAAAGGAAACGAATATTTGCATCTTTATTCCGAAATGAGAATAAACGCTAATGACTTAGACAATATTAAAAGCTCTCAGGTAATTGTACACGGAGTCAATGGTAAAGAAGTATCCTTGAGGTCATGGTTATCCAATTAGTTGGAAATGGAAAGATGAAATTCATTATAACGTAGTTTAATGCTGTCTTGTCAAATGTTAAACTTTGTTAAAAGGTGAGCTACACGGTGAGCCTAAAAAACGGCCCCTTGGCAGGCCCTGTGTACAGGGCATTTCAGTGAAAAGTTCGAGTCCCGTCCATTCTTTAGTTTTACTAGCCGCTGCCCCTCACCTGACAGTTGTGACCAGTACAGATAGGTATTTGAGATAGTTACTAAATACATCTAATCATTCAATTTGGTATGACTACCTGTCTCTAAATCTTTTTTGGTTCTTACAGTGATTATTAGAAAAGTAATTGATTACGATGGCCAGTTATACAAGTATTCTATCATCGTTTTTTTGAACTCTTAAATTAGAAACCTTACCAAATCCCTTCCTCCGTGCAATACCCTAATAATCCGTATATATCCATTCATCTTACGATAGAAAATTATATGGGATATGTAAGGAAAACTGAACAGTCCATCCTTAATTTCTTTTCTTTCCTTACCTATATCCGGATTTTTGGCAATTGCCTTGAAATGGTCATTCAGCCCGAGAAGGTATTCTATTGCTTGTGGGTTTCCAAAACGGTATTCGCCATATTCGAAAATATCCTCGATATCATTATCCGCTTCTTGCGATAGAACATAACCGTTTTTCACTTGCTCTTCTTTGAAGCAATGATATCCTCCATAGATCTTGGACTATCGGGAGCTTTCCAGCCTTTCTCTACCTCTCTTTGAAGATCTCCGATGACCTTGTCCCGATAAATTCTATGCAAACGAATGGCATCACGGATTACTTCGCTATTGTTTTGATATTCGCCCGTGGCCACTTGGTCAGCAATATATTCTTCCTGTTTTTTAGTGAAACTGATATTCATAACAAATCCATTAGTATGTAAATTTATAATATATATCCATATTTAGCAAATATGGACATTTAATGAATTGTCTAAATAAACCTATTGGATAAATAAAAAAGGAGATTCCTATACCTTTTGTCCCCCATTCATATAATACTTTGCAAACCCATTGATATGATAACACAATAAATCATTATCAGTCATTTGTAAAGACTTCATGATAAATCATGCTGAACAAAACGTATGAGTGATTGCTTAATCTCATGTATTTCTTTTTCCACATTCAATTCAGCCAAATCACTTTCTTTTATTTGTTCTGAGGTTATAGTTGAACTAGCGGACCAATTTTTGGTTTCATAGTCTTCTATGGTATCTCGCAATCTTTTACGGATAGCCTTTAACTGAGGATTTTCTTTAATCATGGGTCTTAATAACCGATCATAAACCAAAGCAACTTCCAAATCCAGTTCGTTTCGGATTCCTCCATTCAGGAGCATCTTGTTTAAATCAAATCTTCTCTCCATAACCAAGTTAGTATTGTTTCATTCCCAATACAAGGTAATGTTAAATACTGTAAAGTGTAAAGAACAACTTTAAGACTTTTATAAGCAAATAAAATTGGAACACTCGTCTCATTAGGAATACTGTTTCCACTTTCTTTTTTCATTTTTCTATTCAGTAAAAATGGCACTCGCAACTGTTTATCTTATGGAAAAAATTTTGAAGTAATTTTGAAGTAATTTTAATGATAAGTAGTGTTTAATAGTGTAAAAGATATTTTATAATTAACTGATAATAAGTTAATTAACTCCAAATAATGTAAAGCCAAACACCCCTATTTGCATCCCGTCCAGACCGCTTAACATAATCCTAATTAGTTTATAAAAAGCTAGTTAGGATTTTTTGTTTTAATTATTGTACGATTTGTGTATGGTAAAACCCTCTAAACCTCATTTCGCATTGTTTATATTACAATTCAATGATGATTGAATCAATCTTATAACGAGCTTTACTAAAACTTGATGTGTTTTTTGAAAGAAACACAGCTAGCGCATCCAAGTATAGAAGCGGTTACCCATATGGTCAATATTTCATTGTTTTTACCAAAGCGTATCATATAAATGAAATTATTGGATGCTACTTCAAAACCAAACACACTCCAATGCTACATTTCTTGTAACTTTTACATCATCTTCAATATTTACTGAAAACAGCTTTCATTACATTTGAATGTAAAAATTGATGATTAAGATGAAGAATTTATTGTTGGCATTAGTTGTTCTTTTTCATATTATTTCCTGTGGTTCAGATTCTGGGAGTATAACTATTGTGCCAAGAGATGATGCTACTCAAGAAGAACCAGTAAGTGAAAATCCTAGTGAAGAAAGTGGCGCGGCCAGTGAATTTGATGATGGCGTAATGCGTAACCTCTCATCTGTTGAAATTGTTGCCGAAATGAAGACAGGCTGGAATTTGGGAAATAGCCTAGATACTGAAGGTCCAGATGAAACCTTTTGGGGGAATCCCGTAACGACCCAAGCCATGATCGATGAAGTGTCCAGCCGAGGGTTCAATACATTGAGGGTGCCCGTTACCTGGCGTTTTCATCAGGGAGATGCCCCCGATTATTCTGTAGAGGAAAGTTGGTTTGATAGAGTTGAGGAAGTCGTCAATTACGGAAGGGCCAATAACATGTATGTAATTATCAACGTACACCATGACGACCCTTGGATCATCCCTACCTATGAAAAAGGTGACGAAGTGAAGGACAGGCTTTCCAAACTATGGACTCAAATTGCGAATAGATTCAAAAATTATAGCGACTACTTAATTTTTGAAACGCTGAACGAACCTCGCCTTGAAAACTCACCAGAAGAGTGGTCCGGCGGAACCGCTGAGGGCAGAGATATGGTAAACCAATATCATCAGGTAAGTTTGGATGCTATTCGGGCTACTGGTGGTAACAATAGCTTAAGACAGGTCATGATTTCTACTTATGCAGCCAGTACAATACCTCTTGCTATGGACGCTCTCATTATTCCAAATGACGATGAACGAACAATAATCTCCCTACATTCCTATTTTCCATTTCCTTTTACATTGGAAGGTACGGACACCACTTGGGGGACAGATGGAGATAAAGCACAACTTGAAGCCGAAATGGACAGGATAAAAGCCAAATTCACGGACAACGGGAAAGCTGTCGTATTGGGGGAATGGGCCTCTGGCAATCAAAGTAACTTGGAAGACCGTATTGCCCATGCAACATTTTATGCCCAAGCCGCAGCCGAAAGAGGCTTTGCCAGTGTCTGGTGGGATAATGGAAATAGCAGTGTTTCCAATGATGGACTTGCTATTTTTAATAGACAGATCTTGACTTGGCCTTTTGGCGGAATCGCCGATATTATTGTAGAAGCGAATAAATAGGACAAAATTGGTCTACTACTAAAGCTTTTTTCAATATATCTTAAAGTTCCATTTGGCTTTTTATGGCAATAAATTTTAAGAAATCATTATTTTGGGCAACCAATATATAAGGCTTTCCTTGTATAGTGATTGTAGCTAAATCCTTGACATCACCATCCATAAAAAGTCCGGTTTCTTGTGGAGTTTTTGTTTCAAATGTTGTGCTTTTTGTTCCTTTTAAGAACATTCCATGGCCAGCATCAGCTCTTGGGGTTTCTACTTCAGATGCGTATAGATTTCCTCCCATAACAATATCCTTTATGCCGTCTAAATCAAAATCGGCAATTAAAATTTGGTTTGTAGGGGCTATTTGTGCTCTAAGCGGCAAATCATTCCTTTTAAACTTTCCATTTTCGTTAATGAATATGGCGCTTTTAAACGACGATACTTGATAATGAATACTGTTTTCCAGTTTTTTCTCCCCGTACACATCTACCAAAGTAGCTTTGGAAAACGCATCGTAATTTTCAAATTTCTTTTTAATGGATGGTATCTGTTGCGAAGTACACTCCCTACCCCTAACCGGATACTGCTCTCCATCATTATAATAACTTAAGACAATGTCATTTGTTCTATTTCCATCAAAATCGTTTAGAAAAACATCGAAGGTTGCATTTTTAGAAGCTTTGTATTTATAGTTGTCCCCAAGATTTCCTGCAACAAGGTCTATATCACCATCATTGTCAATATCGTTCGCCCTAAGACTGAACCACCAGCCCATAGTATCGTCCAGGCCCAGTTCTTCGGTCATTTCTTTAAAATTCTTCCCACCTTCGTTCCTAAAAATTCGCAGTTTCATCCATTCCCCTGTAATCGCTAAATCTTTCCATCCATCATCATCATAATCAAGCCATTGCGCAGCCGTCACCAAACCTATCTGATCGAACTTCGGCGCAATTTTACGGGTAGCGTTGATAAATTTGGGCATATTGGGTCTACCAACATTTTCCAGAATATAACTTGTAGCTGGGTAGGGATAATTTCCGGGAATCAATCTACCGCCCACAAAAAGATCCTGATCGCCATCTTTATCAAAATCACAGGTATATACTCTACTGCCACTCTCAAATAGCCGTGGTAGTGCATTTGTGTCTTTTACGAACGTTCCTTTTCCTTGATTGACATAAAGTCTATCCTGTAGCATTGGAGAACCTGGTTTGAATTCATTGCCCCCACTAACGATGTAAAGATCATTGTCGCCGTCACCGTCAGCATCGAAAATAAGTGCCCCAATATCTTCGTGCATTCTATCTTGCAAGAGAATCTTTAACTTCTGTTGTTCAAAAGAGCCATTGGGCTTTTGAAAAAATAAGCCTCCAGGATACTTTGAAGCAGCTCCAATATAAAAATCATCCAGACCATCACCGTTTAGATCACCAACGGCCAAACCAGGTCCAAATCTTGAAGTTTTATGCGGTAACAGGATTTCATTTTTAAAATCATCATAGGTATTCTCTTTGTGTTTATAGAGCGCCAATGTATCCGAATAGCTTTCAAATAACTTGGCAGCAACAGTATTGTCTTCAATTTCTCTCTTAGCCAGTTCTAAATCTAAGACCAAATTACCATTAACCTCAACCTTGGTCAATTTCTGCCTTTTTTGGTTGGGCCATATCACAACAAGGCTATCAATAATATCCGCCTTGCCCAAACCAAAATGAAGCTTTGGTGCTACAGATGATTGAAAACCCCTGCTTAGTGTGACTTCTTGAACTTGATGGGCTTTATCATGAAATACATGCACTTTAGCACCTATACCATATCTATTTTTTGGGCTTCCTTTAAACCCCAATGTGATATGGTTGTTGGTATCGGAACTATGGTTTTCGAACACAGATATCACTTTATCTATATTATTGGTAACCAGTTCCAAGTCACCATCATTATCCAAATCCACATAAACAGCTCCGTTTGAAAAGCCCTCATCCTTCATACCCCACACTTCATTATTTCTTGAAAAGGTAAGATCTCCATTATTTTTAAAAATGTAATTATCAATAGGCTCTGAAGGAATGCGAAGACTTTTGATCAATAAACTGTCTTTATGTTTCTTTTCTCCTCTAAGGCTTTCAAAATAGTCTTTGTTATTAATTTCCCTTCGGGTTCCGTTAGAAACAAACAGGTCCTTAAAACCATCATTGTCAAAATCAGCCAATAAAGGAGCCCAGCTCCAGTCTGTAGATGAAACGCCGGCCAGACGTGAAATATCCTTCAGTTTTGGAATGCCGTTATGACTGAATCCCGTATTCATTTGCAAAGCATTCTGCATGAATTGATACTGAAACCCAACACGTTCAATATTCTCGAAGAGTTCTGGGTTCATACTGGCCATATTGGCCTTGGACCTACGGTTTGAAGCTGCATCCATATCCATTTGGACAATATCCATGAAACCATCGTTATTAAAATCCGCTATGTCCACGCCCATTCCGTAAAATGCCGTATGCGCCGTTGCGTTCTTAATCTCATTTTTGAACGTGCCGTCTTTTTGGTTGATGTACAAGCAATCTGGAGTACCAAAATCATTGGAAACATAAAGATCGGTCCATCCATCTTCATTTAAATCGGATGCCGTAACGCTCAAAGAAAGACTGTACAATTTTACTCCGGAAGATTCCGTGATTTTTGTAAAATGTCCATCATCGTTCCTGTACAAGTTATCCGTTTCTAAATCGGTTACCCTATCCATCCGCATCTTGTAGTTATAACTATTGTATTCAAATGGTGTTATGGGATAGTTGGCAACATACACATCTAGGTCGCCATCATTATCAAAATCAAAAAAAGTGGCGTCGACACTGTTACCAGCATCATCTAGACCATATTCAGCGGCACTCTCCACAAAAGTATTGTCACCCTGATTTATAAAGAGTTGGTTTTTTTTATTGCCAGATTGTCCCGCTACCAGACAATAAATATCCAAAAGACCGTCGCCATTTACATCGGCCATGGTTGTTCCTGTGTACCATCTATTATCCCCCTTCAGACCAGATTCTGAAGTAATATCCGTAAACTTCAGATTACCATTATTGATGTAGAGTTTATTGTCCACCATATTTCCTGTGAAGAAAAGATCCGTAAGGCCATCATTATTGATATCCCCAGCAGATACTCCACCACCCATATAAATGTAAGGGTAGGTAAAGTAATTGAGGGTATCAGTTTCTACAAGTATATTTTCAAATGTTATTCCTGTATCTTCCGATGATAGCTTGGTGAAAATTCTTTGCTCATTTTCACCTTTCTTACCTTCAACTTTTTCTTCTTTTTTGATATCATCACAACCAAAAAAAACTACTATGCCCAATACTATGAGACTCCTCCACATATTTTATTCTGTTTTATGCTTCATTTAAATACTTCCCTTAAAATACTAAAAAAGGAAATGAGCGAAAATTAGGATTCTCGCTCATTACAACTAAACTTAACTAACTCAACACCTTAGTAACCAGGGTTCTGATCACCCTGTCCTATGGCAGTGTTGCTATCAATTTCATTCTGTGGTATCGGCATAACCCTATGTACACTGGGATCATAGTTCCTTATCACTTGCAGAGAGGGGTCTGGATTGTTAAAGTTAGCATCGGGGAAAATGGAAAGTTCTTGGTCATCCAAATTCCATCGTACCAAATCATCAAAACGTTGCTGCTCCCCACAAAGTTCCACAAAACGTTCGTGGACAATGGCGTTAAATATCTGCTCTGAGGTATTCACAGGAAAACCTCTCGCATCCATGGTAGCAGTTCCATATTGGGGCATTTCAGCTCTATCCCGTATCTGGTTTAAAAAATCTATGGCAGCTTCATTGTTACCCAAGTTCAGTTCAACTTCGGCCTGCATTAAAATTACATCAGCATAGCGCATGATTCTGGCATTGATACCACTGTTCTCCGATACATTTTGCTCATCGTACAATTGTGAAAACTTGTACCACACCGGTCCTCCCACACAACCAGGGCATGGGAATGTAAAAGCATCCCCGGGACCATAGGTATTGTCACTATCGATCAGTATAGCCTGTTCCAATCTTGGATCATCTTCTTCAAATTCAGATATGACTTTGGTTGAAGGTCTTGCGTTGGCCCATCCCGTATAATCTTGCGAACGAAAAGTAACTTCAGAAGTACCTATACCCGTCTGTGCCCATCGTTCTTGCTCAGTACCCACTTCGCCGTTGTATCCTATTTCAAACATGGATTCATCATTATGTTCCCCAGATTCACTAAAGTTATCGCGATATTCTTCAAGTGGGAGTAAACTGTGATTGGTCACGTTATTAAATGCTTGTTGTGCTTCCGAGTACCTTTCCCTGTGCAGATAAATTTTACCCAATAAGGCATAAGCCGCTTCCTTGGTCACTCTTCCCGTTTCCGTAGTCCCCTTAGGAAAAGTAAGTTGGGTAGATAAAATCAAATCGTCAATCATTTGATTATAGACTTCATCGACAGTAGCACGTGGCTGATCTACTAACTGTTCTTCCAGGTCCACTTTGAGGGGCACGCCTCCAAAACGTTTTACCAAGTGATAATAATATAATGCCCTCAAAAAATAGGCTTGTCCCAGTGCGTCATTAATATCGGTATCATCAAAATCACTTGTGAGAGCATTTGTTCGCATTCGTTCTTCATTCCCTATAACAAAATTACAAGCCCCTATTCCGTTGAAACATGCTGTCCAATATTGTGCTATATTATCAAGGGTAGCATTAAATTCAAATCGATTAAAAGGAGCAAAATTTGGATCTCCGCTGGACACCACCTCATCGGACATCGCATCTGGAAAAATGTAACCGGTTCGCTGGTAAACAATTTGGAACTGGTTGTAACTTGCATTGACGGCAGCTTCAACTTGGTTCGACGATTCAAAGAAAATATTGGCGTTCAATACATTTGTGTTCTCTACTGGCACATCTTCATCACAAGCAACGAACACCATGGCAATCATCAATGCTACGTTTCTTAAAAAAATACTGTTTATCGTTTTCATCTTTCTCACATTTTTTTTTAAAATTCAAATTGGACTCCACTCAAGACGGTAATCGGTCTAGGCTGTGCGCTTCTATCGATTCCTAAACCATCGACCAAACCTTGTGCGTTGTAAAAAGGAGCTATTTCTGGATCAAATCCTGTATAGTTTGTAAATGTCAGTAAGTTTTGGCCCTGTACATAAATCCGCAACTTTTTGATGATACCGTTTCCAGACTTGTTCACTAAGGTATTGGGAAAAGTGTAGCCAACGGTCACGTTTCTTAATCTGAGATAAGAACCGTCTTCAATATATCTTGATGAAATTTCATTGTTTATATTCGAACCAAATCTAAAACGTGGGATATCGGTAACATCTCCAGGGTTTTGCCATCTTCGTAAGACTTGGGTACCGTAATTTAAACCGTTGTCCAAGCCTTCCAAGTAAAAAATGTTGCTGTTTAGGATATCAACTCCCTGAACTCCGTTGAACAGCACATCAAAATCCCAACCATTGTATTCTGCCCTTAGATTAATAGCATAAGTAAAATCCGGATTTGGATTTCCGATAACTGCCCTATCTTCCAAACTGATTTGACCATCTTCATTAACATCACGAAAGCGAACATCACCTGGCTGAACAGGCACAGCCGCATCATTGTTGTTAGGAAGTTCTGCATCTATTTGTTCTTGCGTGGAATAAACACCATCTGCCACTAGACCAAAGAAGTGGAAAGGAGCTTCGCCAACAGCCAATCTGGACAGTGCAGAATCGAAAGGTGGATCAAGCCTCGCCCTTTCGATAGGGTCATCTGATACCCCAAGGTTCTCAACAACATTTTTTGCATGAGTTACGTTTGCCCAAAAATTCCATTTGAACTTACCTTTATAATCATTATAGCCTAACGTAAATTCCATACCTTCTACATCTACATCACCCACATTTCTGATTACGGGGACGCCTTCATTGCTATCCCCGGGAATACCATTGGAAGGAGCAGAATTGACAGGAACTAAAAGATCACTACTTCGGTTTTTGAAATAGTCGAAACCAAACTGAATCTGGTCATATAAGAAGCCTATGTCCAAGCCATAATTTTGCTTTACTTGGGTTTCCCAACGTAAATCAGCATTTCCAGGGGTTACAGGGGAAATTCCCGTTACGGTCTCATTTCCTATCGAAGCTGGTAAATTTACACCCAATGCCGAGTTAAACTGATTTACCGAAAGAGGACCATTTCCAACTCTATTATTTCCTGCCTCTCCGTAACTGGCTCGTAACTTTAAGTTGTTAATCGCACTTACATTGAACCAAGATTCGTTAGAAACGTTCCAGCCCAAAGCTCCTGAATAAAACCACTGGAAAGCATTTCCGTTGTCCAAAGAAAATCTAGACGAAGCATCCCGTCTGGCCGAACCACTTATAGAATATCGGTCATCATATCCATACCCCCCTAAAAAAAGAATTGAGTTGATGTTGTCTGGAACCGAAAAGGATAAAGCTCTCGCATTAGGTGAAAAAGCCTCAGGTATAGCAGAAGATACTTCGTTGTTATCCGATATTGCGGTCGATTCAAATCGTATTCTTGTTTGTTCCAATACCGCCGAGGCGTTCACCGAGTGTTTGCCAAAATCACGATCAAGAGCCAATGTATTGGTAAAAACCGTTTGAGATAGTGTCTGTCTGGTCTTATCGATAAAATTGATAGGGTTCACAAATCTACCACCAGATTCCGCAAAAGCTCTTCTTTCCCTATCTTGCAGGAAAAGGTTTGCGCTCAATCCAAATTGAGACCTAAATGAAAGCCCTTTAGCCAGTTTGATATTTGCAAAAAGGCTACCAATAATATTCGTGTTTCTATTCAAATTGTCTTGTGTTGCCTGAACTCTGATTTGATTCCTTGAGTCGTTAAAGTCATCCGAATCAGTTCCTCCAAAAAGACCATCTTCCGTAGTCACAGGAATATAGGGTGCCTGGCCTATAATGTTTTGGAATGGGTCACGTCCTGCATCAACTTCGGGCAATACAGTTTCAGTGTATGCCAAAGACAAGGTTTGTCCAATATCCAACCAATCTGTTACATTGGCATCTGTATTTACATTTAGTGTGGTTCTTTCGAAACCGGTATCTACAAATACCCCTTGTTGGTCCAAACGTGAAAAGCCAACATTGAATCGTGCTTTTTCGCTACCACCATTTACATTACCGGTAATATTATAGATGGATGCTTGTCTAAAATATGCCTCTTGCCAATCTGTATCCACTCCATTTCCATCAAATGAAGGGTCATTGTTAACTCGTCCTACTGGAAAATCGGGACCACCACTTTGACCAGCCAGTGCGTTGACCTCCCTAAGAAATTGAATGTATTGCTCAGTGTTCAAAAGATCATATCGCCTATTGAATTCTTGGATACCCGAAGATATGTTCAATGAAAATGACGCTTTGCCAACTTTACCTTTCTTTGTGGTTACAATGACCACCCCATTGGTACCCCTTGACCCATAAATTGCAGTGGAAGCCGCGTCTTTCAATACATCTATCTTTTCAATACTTGCCAAATCAAGACTATTGATATTATCTGTGAACACCCCATCCACTACGATAAGCGGTCTACCATCACTAAAGGTATTTACACCCCTAATTTGTATCAAAGTCTGTGATCCCGGCGAACCGCCATTGGTAATGGTCACCCCTGCAGCCCTACCTTGTAATGCTTGCCCCAAATCAGTGTTGGGAAACTCACTTAGTTCATCGGCATCGATTACCGATGTGGCAATGTTCTTCTGTGTTCCATAGTTGACTATGACCACTTCATCCAAAGTGAACACATCCTCAATAAGTTGAACATTCATTTGGTTTTGACCAGAATACGTAATCTCTCTTGACTTAAATCCGACATAAGAGAAGACCAAAACATCACCATTGTTCAACTTGGCAAGGGTATATTTTCCATCAAAATCGGTTACCACACCGTTTTGGGTACCTTTAACGATAACGGTTGCTCCTGGTAGCGGTCCATCACTGGAGGTTACCGTACCTGTTATAACTTGCCCAATAGTTTGACTTGATATCACCAAGAATAGGACAAAACATAAGTTCTTTAGCTTCATTTGTTTGATTAGTTTAGATTTAATTTCAGACCATATCCTAACCATTATTTCAGTTGAATATAGATATGGATAAGGTTGACAAAGTGCAAGTTAGATTTAACAGTAGGTTGAGGAAACTTGATTTGATGCAATAAATATGTCATATGTTGCATTTGGAAGAACACGTATAAATATGCGAATATGCTGCATTCGGAAGAGCGGCAGTATCACTCCTCATTTAATGAAAAAAAACCTATAATCTTCTATTTGCTCCTCTTTGGAAGCTCGCCGAATTGCTTTTTATAACAAACCGTGAAGTACGAAGCTGATAAGAAACCAACCCTATGCGCAACTTCACTTACATTAAGGTTTTTATCATTTTGGAAAAGCGTTCTCGACCTTTCCAGACGAACCCTTCGGATAAATTCAATAGGGGATAGCCCTGTCAAGGTTTTAATTTTTCTGTAGACTTGGCTTCGACTTAAGCAGAGATGTGAGGATAGTTTCTCAACATTTAAAGACGGGTTTTCAATATTATCTTGAACATATTCCACAACCCTTTGGATAAAGTCATTGTCCAAATCGGTTTCTCTTTTTTCTGTATTAGGTACGGATACGTTTGCATATCGTTGCAGTAGCCGGTCTTTTTTCAATAACAACTGCTCCAAGACCACTTTAAGTTCTTTTGTATCAAAAGGTTTGACCAGATAGGCTTCTACTCCTGCTTCCATTCCCTTTATTCTATCCTTTGTAAGTTCTTTAGCGGTGAGCATTATAATTGGTATATGGTTTAATGAAGGGTCGTTCTTTACCTTTTTACTAAACTCTATTCCATCCATAAGTGGCATGATCACATCGGTAATGATAATATCTGGATGGTGTTCCATGGCTTTTAGCCACCCTTCTTGACCATCGGATGCCAAAATCAACTCATAATCCTGCTCCAATATCGAAATAAGGTAATCCTGGAGATCTACATTGTCCTCAGCAATAAGCAACTTTTTTTTCGATTCCTTTTTGGATAGAATATCCTCAATCTTATAAATCTCAGGTTTTGATTTTGAAGTATCAATAGACGATACAAGCTGCTGTTCTTTCTTCGTTTGGGAATATTGCGCCCCTTGGTAGAACTCCTTTCCATAGGGTAGGATTATTTTAAAAATGGAGCCTTTTCCCAGCTCACTCTGCACTTCTACAACTCCCTTGTGAAGTTCCACAAAGCTCTTTACCATTTCCAAACCTACACCTGTGCTTCCGTAATACGATTTGTTCAGCTCACTGATTTGATAGAAACGTTTGAATATTTTTTTATAATCTTTTTGATCGATACCGGGGCCATTGTCTTTTATGCTGACTTCCACAACGGGAATTGGAGCTTCTTCACTAATTAAGGGAAGAATTCTTTTGTCCCCAGAAATTACGCGCACCTGAACCTTGCCCTCATTTGGGGTAACTTTAAAGGCGTTGGACAATAAATTGAACAAGATCTTTTCCAGCATGCCCTTATCGGCCCATACATCCAGATTTTTGCTCTCGTACTTTAACTCCAAACGGATAGATCTTCGTTTAGATTCTTCATTGAAAAAGCTGAGTATCCCTTTGGTATGCGCTATGAGGTTAAATTGACTAATCCTTAACCTAAGTTTATTGGATTGAAGCTTTCTAAAATCCATTAACTCATTGATCAATCTTGATAAACGCTCTGCGTTTTTATGTATAATGTTGTGTTTTTGACGGATAGATGTGGAAAAACTGGATTCATTCAATTCTATCAGTTCCTTTATAGGATTGATTATCAATGTTAATGGCGTTCTAAACTCGTGGGAAATGTTCGTGAAGAACTGAAGCTTCTGTTGTTGGAGTTCTACTTTTTGTTTTCTGCGTTCACGTTCGAGCCTAAATGTATTTCTTTCATTTACCCGCTTTTTATATAAGAACATTCCAGAGAACACCAAAAGCGAAAAAAAGAGAGCATAGAGCAAATAAGCCCAAACGGTCTTCCACCATGGGGGCATCACCCTAATCTGTAATATGACCGAGGCCTCATTCCATTTGTTATCGTTGTTTGATGCCTTTAGCTTAAAAGTGTAGTCCCCAGAAGCAAGATTGGTATACGTAGCACTGGTTTTGGAATCCACATAGTTCCATGTTTTTTCAAAACCTTCCAGAAAATAGGCGTATTGATTTTTTTCTGGTCTTGTATAGCTTATCGCTTCATAATCGATGGTCAATACATTTTGATCATGCCGCAATGTTATCATATTGGACTCTGGGGTTGAATCCAATAAACTGAATTGGTCGGTCTTATCAATTTTTTTATTGAAAAGCTTAATATCCTTTAAATAAGGCTTTGTCAAGTACGGATTGTATATTATGTTTTTAGGTTCTATGATATTCACTCCCTTTTTGGTACCTAAGTATACCCTACCGTTCTTATCCATTACCACTGCGCGATCGATCAAGAAATTTTCCAGTAACCCGTCGTAAGTTGTAAATCGGATAAAGTCATTTGTTTCCCTATTTATTTTTAAGACTCCTTGTTTGCTACTTAACCAAAGTTCGTTTTTAATCGGCTCAAAGATGGCGTTGACATAGGTCAGATTATGATTCTCTAGTTCCAATCGCTCAAAACCATGTTCATCTCTTTTATACAGGAACAGACCGCCTCCGTTGGTTCCAAACCATACTGTTCCGTCCTGAGTTTCATAAATATCCAAGATACGGCTAGAACTTGGGTGCCCTCCAAACTTGGATGAAATTGCGATATTATGGCCCACTGCATTGTACTTATCTTCACCCTTCTTTTTAATATGATAAAGCCCAGAAGAAGTTCCCACCCATATATAACCATAACTATCATGATACAATACTTTTACATCTTTTTGTGTGATTTGGGAACTACTGTATGAATCACCAGCAGGAACCATGATTTCTTCCGTTGTAGGATCATAATAATAGACCCCTTCCAAAAAGGAACCTATCCATATCTTTCCCGTACCATCTTCTGTAAAACAACGGACTTTATCAGTTTTGAGCACTCCAGAAGTGCTCGTCTCAGTGAAGTTTAAAAAAGTCTTTGTACCTTTTTTCAATAGAAAGATTCCATCTCCCCAAGTTGCTATCCAGACATTTCCGCCACTATCTATAAAGACATCTTCAATATATACCCCTTGTTTTATACCACTATAAATTGAATCAGATTTCCCATATACGTTGGCAATAGCACCTGTGTTCGCATCCAAAATATCGATTCCGTTTATTTGGGCGATCCAAATCTTATCATCTTCTGTTTTGGCCAAAGCCTTTACGTCATTGGTTTGAATGCTATTTTCTATATCCCCTCTCTGTAGTGCATTAAATTTGTTATAGTGTTCATCAAAAAAGCCCAACCCATTTTCATAATAGCCAAGCCAAAGTCTATTTTCATTATCCAATAATATGGACCAAACAGAGTCAGAAGCTATACTGTACTTGTCCTTTGCATTATACAGATAGTGCTTTACGATGTTACCGTTCATATCCAGAATAGCCAGGCCTTCATTCTCAACAGCAATAAAAATATGTTCTATGCCACTTGTTATGGACATTATGGCACTTTGAACAATATCCAGTTTGTCAAAAGTCGGTCGTGCTTTTTTCAAATCCCCTTTAAACACTCCGCTCCTTAAAGTTCCTACCCATAGGCTTTCCCGCTTGTCCAAATGTAATTTTGTGATGTGCTTGTCCAAACCATTTAGATCTAAAGGCATCTTTTCAATTTGTCCCTTTTGACGATAGCGTTCTAGTTTTAATCCATCATTCGTTGCGATATAAAGATCTCCTTTGGTTGAATATTGCAAGTCCAAAACTGCAGTTCCCAACAAGGCGTAATTTTTTAAGGCGTTCTTTTCCGTATTCACCTCCCGTATGCCATCATAGGTCCCTACAAGAAACTTATCTTCGTATTGTGCAAAGCACAATATATTAGTGTAGTTCGGTCGTATAGTATCATCTACGTTATTATTCAATCTTTTGAAAGAGTTCAACCTATCGTCATAAAAACATAGACCCGCATCAGTACCTATCCATAATTGCCCTGATGCATCAACAAATAGTGAGCTTATCGAGTTACTATTAATACTATTGGTGTCATTTAAATCATGTACGTAGTATGTGTAGGAATAACCGTTGAACTTATACAGACCGGCCCCATCGGTACCTATCCATATAAAACCAAACTTGTCCGTTACCATGGTAGTTATAGGACGTTGAAAGATATTTTCCTTAACGGAATTAAACTCCAAGGACCCAAAGTCAATTTGTGACCAAGCTCCTTTGGAACTTAAAAGAAAAACAAATAAAACCAGAAACCTTAAAAGCTTAGGACATTCTTTTATAACGTTCACCATCCGTTGTTGAATTAATAATTCAAGAAAAAGCATTTTAAACCTAGTAAAAATAAAATTTGTAGCATTTTAAGCTTCAAATGTTGCAAACATCTTCCAAACAAATGTTCATGGCCCAACCAAAGGAAGTAAAAAGTTATATTGTCTCTCTATTAATCAAACAAACTAACTATGCGACAGTTCACTCTGCGATTATGTATTCTCGCAACAACATTACTCTTTATAATTTCTTGCGATAGAGAGGTAACGTTTGATGCTATTTTGGTACAAGGTCCAGCACCAACAGAACTCCAGGCCAATATAGTCTTTAATAACGAAGAACCACCATTTTCCGTAACTGTGAGTCCAACAGCTCAAGGAGCTACTGCATTCGAAGTTATATCAGGGCTTCCAGGAGCAAGTGCAGAACTTATTGGAATACAACAATCCTCGACTTTCAGTTATCCTGAATCGGATGAGAATTTTTTTGTGACCATCAGAGCTATCGCAGCCAACGATATGGTAACCGAGCAACAATTTGAAATAGTACCTCCTGCGGACCCGTGCACACAAATTTTCAGTGCACCTGCTTCCTGGGACAACGGAAACGATCCAGCATTTACATTCGGATTTGGTAACATTGAAAGTCCAACCGTTGTTGAAAATCCAGACCCATCCGGAGCAAATCCAGAAGTTTCCAACGTTCTTCAAATTGTAGACCCAGGAGGTGATCCCTTCGATGGTTATGGGATACAAATGAACGGTGATATCAACTTCGCAGCAGAAGACAAAATAGTTCGACTATTATTTTGGTCGGAGTTTGAGGTGCCCGTGAGATTAGAGATAAAACAAGAACCTGACAACACCTCAGAACGTGGTGTGGAAGTTACTCTAATTCACAGTGGTGATGGTTGGGAAGAACTCAGGTTTGATTTTAACGACGGTCTCGCCAATTTCAGTGGCGGAGGTGGAGAAGCGCTTGGAATTGCCGACGGTGCTCCATTTATTCCAACAGGGATTTACATAAGAGCCCAAATGACCATAGGCGCTGGAGAGGCGGATTTAGCAGGAACATATTACTTGGACGACCTTGGAATATGTCCAGGCGGCGGAGCTACCCCACCAGCAACTCCTGTTGAACCTGACCCCTGTTCCACTATTTTTGAGAGTCCCGTAACTTTGGAGAATGGAGAATCTTTCTTTGGATTCAATGGGGTAGATGTACAAGTTATAGCTAATCCTGATCTGTCCGGGGCAAATCCAGACGCTTCAAATGTTCTTGAAATTGTTCAAGACGGCGGAAGCAACTTTGACGGATTCGGCACCGTGTTGGATATACCCGCAGACTTTAGTGACGAGGACAAAGAAGTAAGAGTCCTTATGTGGTCCGATGCTGTCGTAGCTGTTAGGTTAAACATGCAGCAAAATCCAAACAACAATGAAACCGAGCGAGAGGTTGAAGTCGCCGTGGAACATGGGGGTACTGGTTGGGAAGAGCTCAGATTTGATTTTGCCGATGCCGTCGCAGGTTTTGCAGACGGAGGTGAAGCGCTTGGAATTCCTAACGGTGAGGCGCTTGCACCTACCGGTCAATACAATCAGCCAACATTCTTTATTGGTCCGGGAGAAGATGTTTCGGGAACCTTCTATATCGATAATTTGGGGGCGTGTCCGGAATAACAAATTGGTATTCGATTCAAAGAATACATCAAAAAGGGCGGGTATATAATGTTTATGGCCGCCCTTTGATTTAGAATGCAAAACAGCGAAACTTCTTATCAATATGGAAATACAAAGATTAAGAAATCCAAGCTTTTTAAGCTGAATCCAGCAATGCATCAAATTTTATAGTTATTGCTACATATAACTTTTGCAGGCACTGATGCTACAAATATTTTTGAACAGTTGAATCAAGCTAACATGTAAGTTTAAATACGGCCACAATGGGAATAACAAAATCAACCTTGATTTTTTCTTTATTTACATTTCTTTTTTTGCAGTTAGGTTTTACCCAAGGTGAAAAAGAATTTCTAATTACTGATTTTGACGGAGGAGGCATCTTACCCGATACTTGGGAAGCTTATGGAGACTTAGGTCCCTATGGAGTACAAAACAAAAGGGGCAACAGCGATGGTAAGTATTACGAATTAATTTGGAACGGTTCAACGACCGAAGGTTACAGCGTTAGCCAATCTGGTATTACTTTTCGGTTGATTCCAAAAAAGAAGCTTAAAGGAAAAACTATAAATAATGTCTATTTAAAAATGGATGTCAACTGTGGGGGAGCTTCCGGCACAGTAGTCAACATTGTCTTAGTAGACGGTCCAAATGACTGTTGCAACAACGACGTCAATTGGTTATATCAGTTCACGAAAAACACCTGTGAATGGGAAACCATAGAAATTAATTTGGGAGAGTTTGGCTATGCCTACGACCCAAGCAATCATGAAAAGCATATTGATATCAATAAAGTTGGCAGGGTTAAAGTGGGCATAGATATTTTTTCTGGACCTAAAAGACAAACTGTTCAATTTGATAATGTTGCATTGGTCGTAAAAGACAATGTAAAAAATTATGATACGAATACCAATATAGCTGATGACGCATCACTAAAAACCTTGGCGAACGACTTTTTTGTGGGTGTGGCCGTTAATCCACAACGTATCAAAAACACGGATTATACAACTGTATATCAAAAGGAATTCAATAGCATTACCGCAGAGAATGCCATGAAAATGAAAAGTATACTTCAAGGTGTTGATGAGGAAGGAAATCTTATATGCGATTGGACAAAATCCGATCATATTGTAGATTTTGCTGAGGCAAACAACATGAACCTTCATGGGCATACCCTTATCTGGTATGAAAGCATCCCCGATTTCCTAAAGGATTTTCAAGGAACTGATGAGGAGTTTGAACTGATCATTGAGAAATATATTACGGCTGTAGTGTCCAGATATAAAGGAAAAGTGGATTCATGGGATGTGGTGAACGAGGCAATTGCGGATGGTTCATCAGAACTTAGAAAATCGATATTTTTTGAACGCATGGGGCCAGACTATATAAAAAAGTGCTTCCGTTACGCCAGGAACGCAGACAAAGACGTTAAATTGTTCTACAACGATTACGGCCTGGTTTACGATGAAAAGAAACAGAAAGGAGCGTTCGAACTAGTAGATACCTTGATAGTCGAAAGCCTAATAGATGGTGTAGGATACCAAATGCATATCGACTTTAATTACCCCAACAAGACAATGATAAAATCCGCAACGGACCTTATTGTGGAACGTGAACTTTTGGTTCATTTTTCCGAACTGGACATCAAAACCAATCCCAAGGGAGACATCAATGAGTTTACAGAAGAAAGAAATCAGGCACAAGGCAAAAAAGTATACGAGATAGTAAGTGTTTACAATAGTATTCCAGAGGCATATAAATATGCACTCACTGTTTGGGGGCTTAAAGATGACGATTCATGGATAACACCCCGTTACGGTTTCCCGGATTGGCCACTTTTGTTTGATAGCTCCTTTGGAAGAAAAAGAGCCTACTCAGGTTTTTTACAAGCATTGGACTAGTCTATCCCATTATTTAAAATTAGAATTATAACAGCTATTCCATACAATTGAATTCTCAAAATCCCTATAAAAAATTAACAATGAACCTTACTAAATCCCTATACAAGCTTGCAATTGTTCTATGTATTATTTCCAGCTGTTCGGACGCCAAATCAAAAAATGGAACAAACGCTAAGGAAGAAAGCAATCCTCCCAATTTTGAACAAAAAGCAAAGGAACTGATAGCTGAAATGACCTTAGAAGAAAAGGTATCTCAAATGAATTATGAATCTCCTGCCATTGAGCGGTTGGGAATTCCCAAATACAATTGGTGGAACGAATGCCTTCATGGTGTAGCCAGAGCGGGAAAGGCTACCGTTTTCCCGCAGGCCATTGGGTTGGCAGCTACTTTTGACAAAGATCAAATGACTAAAATTTCCGAAGCTATTTCCGACGAGGCCCGTGCCAAACACCATGAATTTGTATCACGTGGTAAACGGGGAATTTACCAAGGGCTGACTTTTTGGACGCCCAACATCAATATTTTTAGGGATCCGCGTTGGGGGCGTGGTATGGAAACTTATGGCGAAGACCCTTATTTAGCGGGTGAATTGGCCGTTCGTTTCATTAAAGGATTGCAAGGAGATGACCCCCACTATCTAAAGCTTGTCGCAACGGCAAAGCATTTTGCGGTACACAGTGGCCCCGAAGTGGATCGTCATCGGTTTAATGCTACACCCAGTCCGCAAGACTTTTTAAACACGTATAGTCCCCATTTCGAAAAGGTAGTAAAAGAAGCCGGAGTCTATTCCATAATGTGTGCCTACAATAGCTATCATGGAATGCCCTGTTGCGGAAACCAAGAACTGAACAGCTTACTGCGGGATGACTGGGGGTTCGATGGATATATTGTGTCAGATTGTTGGGCCATCAAAGACTTTTATGATAAAGGGGCCCATGAAATCAGTGCCGATGTCAAAGAAGCTTCTGCCGTTGCAGTAAAGGCCGGAACAGATTTAAATTGCGGTGATTCGTATCCTGCTTTGGTCGAAGCCGTAAAAAGCGGGCTCATCAAAGAAGAAGAACTCGATGTTTCTTTAGAGCGATTGCTGGTGGCACGTCTTAAATTGGGATTGTTCGCACCAGATGATGCTGTAAAATATGAAAGCATTCCCTATGATGTAGTGGATTCTGAAACACATAGGCTTCTGGCTTTACAGACCGCCCGTAAATCGATGGTATTGTTAAAAAACGAAGACAACATGCTTCCATTGGATAAGGAAAAAGTAAATAAAATCGCTGTTATTGGTTCAAATGCAGATGATTTGGAAGTGTTGCTAGGCAATTACAATGGCTATCCCACGGAACCTGTCACACCTTTGGAAGGCATCAAACAAAAACTTCCCAATGCCGAAGTATCCTATGCAGTAGGCTGTAAATTGGCTGAGGGCCTTCCGGTATTTGAGGCAATACCACAATCTGTTTTGTTCACGGACAATTCAGGAAAAGTTACAGGATTGAAGGGCGAATACTTTGATAACATTTCCTTTGATGGCAAACCAAAACACACGAGAATTGATAAAACGGTCGATTTTACCTGGAGGACCACCACCCCTTTTGAAGATATGTCCTATGATGCTTATTCCATAAGATGGACGGGCATTCTGACTGTTGAAAAAACAGGCAGTTACGCCTTGGGCGGAGAAGCTTTTTCCTCCATGAAACTTTTTCTTGATGACAAATTGCTGATGCAAAGGCAAGATGTACACCATCCAAAAAAAATCTATGAATATGTGAAATTGGAAGCAGGCAAAAAATATAAACTTCGCTTTGAATGTGTTCAGGATAATACAGATCACTCTATCATGCGCTTGTTATGGGAAGCTCCAAAAGACAATTTGGAAGAGGAAGCCATTACCATAGCTAAAGATGCAGATGCTGTGATCTTATGTATGGGGATCAGTCCTTTGTTAGAAGGTGAGGAAATGAAAGTAAAAGTAGATGGTTTCTCTGGAGGCGACCGTGTACATACCAAATTACCCAAGACCCAGGCCAAATTGATAAAAAAAATAAAGGACTTGGGCAAACCCACTATTTTGGTGTTATTAAATGGCAGCGCACTATCCGTTAATTGGGAAAAAGAAAACATTCCTGCAATTCTAGAAGCATGGTACCCTGGACAAGCAGGTGGTACGGCAATAGCCGATGTGATTTTTGGAGATTATAATCCTGCAGGAAGGTTGCCTGTAACCTTCTATAAAGACATTAACGATATACCCCCATTCAGTGATTATGACATGAGAGGAAAGACCTACCGTTATTTTAAAGGAAGCCCGTTATATGAATTTGGATATGGATTAAGCTATTCTACATTTGAGTATAGCAATTTTGATGTGCCTGAAAACCTTAAAGCTGGCAATAACATCACTGTAAAGGTAGATGTTAAAAATACAGGAAAGTTAGATGGCGAAGAAGTAGTTCAAGTCTATGTTCAAAATCCCAATGCTGATGTATTTAACCCGCACAAAACTTTAGCGGCATTTGAAAGAATTGCATTTAAAGCCGGAGAAAAGAAAACTTTGACCTTCAAAATAAACAGTGAGCAGTTAAGTAATGTAAACAAAGAAGGCGATAAAGTCGTAACTCCAGGGCAATATCTTATTTCAGTGGGTGGGGCACAACCTTCAGAACATAGAATAGAAAAAAAATCCGTTGTTGTTAAAAGAATCAATATCTCTGGTAATACAGTAAAAGTATAACCGATTTTCTTATGTTCAATCCGACTTTTTAAAGTGTTTAAAAATAGTGAGGTTTAACAATTCTTGATGCCAGCAAGAAAAAGTTATGATATTATAGATGTTATTCTATCGGCTTTACGTATTGTAATTGTTATAGGAACCCTAGCATATTTCACCTAAAAAAGACAATAACGAGTCCGCCATAGTGATGGTTATTAGATTAGCCAATTCCAACAGAATAGAATCGGAAATATGCGACTATGATACAAGGCTGATAGTATTAAGCAAGCATAATGAACTGTCAAATGTAATGGCGGCTTACAATCGGGTAAACTTTTTGGTGCAGGTACTGCTACATCATAAGAACTATATACTAATTTATTGACCCAACCTTTTCTTATTTTTCAGAAAACAGGCTTTCTATTTCTTATGTCATGTTAAGCTGGGTATATAAAATCGTTTGAAATCAGAATACAAATACTTTACAATTAAAAAATGTTTTTTGTTTCGAAATAATTAAAATTTATACGAGACCTTTGTAAAAAACAACCATGGACCATTCCTCAAAGACTTCTGTTACCGTTAAGTCTCCCGGAAGAATCAACCTGATCGGGGAACACATTGATTATAACGATGGTTTTGTATTGCCAGCGGCAATTGACAAGAGCATGCACATGACCATTACGACCAATGGCGATAAAAACCGTTGCACCATTAAAAGCAAGGGATTTGATAGCATTTTAGTGGTCAATCTGGAAAATCTTGGTAAAGGCACGGAAGGATGGCACGATTATATTTTGGGCGTAATCGCCGAAATCCAAAAACTGACCAATAAGCTGAAGGGCTTTGATTGTGAAATGCACAGCGATATTCCCGTGGGTTCTGGAGTAAGCTCTTCTGCTGCCCTTGAATGCGGCCTTGCTTATGGGCTCAATGAGCTTTTTAAACTGGGACTTAATAAATGGCAACTCATTAAAATAGGACAAAACGCAGAGCATAATTTTGTAGGGACCCAATGTGGTATTATGGACCAGTTCGCTTCGGTTATGGGGAAAAATGGACATGTAATGCTCTTAGACTGCCGTTCCCTCGATTTTGAATACATACCCATGGGCATTGAACCATATCGACTGTTACTTCTGAACACCAATGTTTCGCATAACCTGTCCACTGGAGAGTACAATATACGTAGGCAGCAATGCGAAAAAGGACTGGGTATGCTGGTCAAGCGATTTGGTATCGATGCATCCTTTAGAAGCGTAACCTTTAAAATGCTCGATGAGGCAAAAAATGAGCTGGGCGAATTACTTCACAAACGTTGCTCCTATGTTGTTGAAGAAATCGCAAGGGTTTTGGAAGCGGTAGAGTCACTAAAAAGAAATGATCTTAAAGCAATGGGGAAACTCATGTACCTAACCCATGAAGGTTTAAGTAAAAAATATGAAGTAAGTTGCCCAGAATTGGATTTTTTGGTCGAACTTACAAAGAACGAGTCCCAGATTCTGGGAGCACGAATGATGGGTGGAGGTTTTGGTGGTTGTACATTAAATTTGATTCATAAGGATGCTATTGAACAATTTATCAAAAAGGCTGCAAGGGCTTATAAGGATGAGTTCAGTATTGAGCTATCACATTTTCAAACCTTGCCAAGCCAAGGAACCATACTTTTAAACGATACCATATGAAATCGAAACTTAATGAACCAACTTATAGAGGACATATGCTTACAATAGGGCAGATATTGGTCTTGTCACAACGGAACATTACATCGACATCGGAACAATCGGTCGATATACTTAAAAAACCTCCGATAGCATATTATTCCAAATTATAATTGCACATGGCAACAATCAAAGACATTGCTGAGCTAGCAAATGTTTCGGTATCCACAGTTTCAAAAGCGCTTAACGACAGTCCTGAAATTGGCTCCCAAACATCTGCTAAGATAAAAGCCATAGCACGAGAGTTGGGATATGTTCCCAATAGTGCCGCAGTGGCCCTAAAACGGAGTGCTACCCATCATATCGGTATTATCGTGCCCGAAATCTCAAGTGAGTTTTTCTCTAAATTGGTACAGGCGATAGAAACATCCGCCAGCAAAAGAGGTTTTAAGAGTGTCCTTTGTTTTTCAAAGGAATCGTTCATGACAGAATCTCAAATTATCCAGAACTTCTGCAACGGGAGCGTGGATGGCATCATAATTTCCATGTCCAAACAGACCCAACAACTAAGGGATTACAAGCATATCTTGAGCTTAATGGACCACGGAATCCCTGTTGTGATGGTCGATAGAACATGCGATTCCATTGAATGTGAGAAGGTTCGCATAAACGATTTTGGAGCATCGGAACATGCTGTGGAACATTTAATCGCTACAGGGTGTAAAAAACCCGCATTTATATCAACAATTCCCAAGACGAATGTAGGCAAGGAACGAAAGAAAGGATATAGATCGGCAATTCAGCAAAAACTTTATGAGAACAACGCTAAAGGATTGGTCCTAGAATTGAACGGGTATAGAAATTTTGAGAAAGAATTGGATTCTTTTATTCAACAAAACGCTATTGATGGAATTCTTGCAGCGAATGAGCTCGCAGCTATAAAAGCAATGAACATCATAAAAAAGAAAGGCCTACAAATTCCCGAAGATGTCTCGGTCATAGGCTTTACCGATGGTCAACTATCACAACATTCCAGTCCCTCCCTCACTTCAATAAGTCAAAATGCAAACACTATGGGAGCTATTGCATTAAAACGACTTTTGTTTCAAATAACCCGTGATGTACCTAGGCCGAACAATCATATCCAAACTGTAGTGAAACATAAGTTGATTTTAAGGGAATCTACCAAGGCCATCCATTGATGGGGAATTGGTAGGTCAATATCAGTTTTAAGGTCTTTTTGGTTTAAAGAACAGATATATTGGTGATGTATTTCTTATAACAATGAAAGTTACTCTTTGATCGACCAACATAGTACTTCGCTGTCACTATTTAGTAGATAGTTTCAAAAAAACATTTAATTAACTAAAGGTTATATTTTCCATACCATGCTTTAGAGTATTGCTTTTTTAATTAATTTGTTTCCATATTTAAGCCTCAGTCAATCTAAAACGTGGATAAGCAGCATCTTTTAATAGGGTTGAAAAATTCAGAAGAAACAGCTTTCAAAAAACTGTTCGATATATATTATCCAAGAGTAAAATCTTTTCTTATTTCCTCCAACTTAAAAAATGATCTAGACGATATACTACAAGAAACCTTTATAAGTATTTGGAAAAACAGAACGCAAATTAATCTTGAAAAATCCTTTGATTCCTATATATTCACGATTGCAAAAAACTATGCGCTAAAAAATCTTCGGAAACAAATTATTAGCGAAATAAGGTCTTCCGAGGTTGAAATTGGTGATACTTCTGTTCCGCTCGACAGTATTGTGGACATTGGTATATATGAAGAAAAAATAAGGTCTTCCGTCAATAACTTACCCCCGCGATCAAGAGCGGTTTTTCAAATGAAACGCAATGAAGGGATGTCCACTAATCAAATCGCGCAGAAAATGGGCATTGCTCCCAAGACCGTAGAAAACTATATGAACAGGGCCTTGACCCTACTCAAAAAAGAATTGGAACATTTAGCTTGGCTCATCCTTGTTTACTTCTTTTAAATTCACCTTAAAAACAAGTTTTCATAACATTTTGGTAACGTATTTGCATAGGGTGCAAATGCCATTTATGGGATATACCTATAAACGAGATACTTACTTATGGCATCCATTCAAGAGATTTGGAATAAATACAAGCTTGGAAAAGCTGACCTTAACGAAAAAAGAAAACTTATAAAGGCCATTGATGATGAAGATGCCCAATTAGAAGATCTTCTACGCACAAATTGGAAAAAACAAAAGATTTTAAAAATCAGTAGCAAGGAAAAGAACAAAGCATGGAATAAACTTATCAATAGTACCTCCATAAAAAAACAGAAGGTAATTAAGCTGTATAAATATGGCATAGCTGCTAGTCTGGCAATATTGGTCGCTTCTGCAATGCTCATCTATTCTTCCTTATATACTACGATAGAAGTGCATGTAGCTTCAGGCGAAAAAATCAAGGAGGTCATATTACCGGATGGTTCCAAGGTCTGGATAAACAATGCTTCTTCTATTTCCTATCCAAAAAGGTTTGATTCGGACTCCCGTAACCTAGTTTTAGAAGGCAACGCATTCTTTGAAGTGAAAAAGAACCCCGCAAAGCCCTTTATTGTACAAACCGATGGATTATCCGTAAAAGTATTGGGAACGTCTTTCGATGTATACAATTTTAAGGGCGAATCTTCTACGGTATCGGTAAAGAGCGGTAAGGTCGAAGTAGCACATTCAGGTTCAAATTCAAAAATAGTTTTGGTAAAAAATGAGCAATCAAGATATGACTTGGGGCTTAAAAAATTGGTCAAAACCACTTTTGATTCTAAATGGATCATGGCATGGAAAAATGATACGCTACATTTTGAAAATTTAGAATTAGGCAACGCCATAAAACAAATAGAACGCAAATATGGAGTGCGCATAATCTGCGCAGACCCCAAACTCTTGCAGACACGCATAAGGGCAAGTTACAAAAGTGAACCGCTTGATACCGTCTTAAACGATTTAGCTTTTATGACCAATTTCAATTTTAACATAGACAACAAAAAAAACGAGATAACACTTAAACCTATACCCATGGACAAAAACTGAAAACAGAAATAAAAAGGGTTGAAACCAGTGCAATGGTCCCAACCCACAAAAGAAATTTACTCGTCAAAATAAATCTCTAATTACAAACATATGAAAACAACCAATTATGGCAAACGAAGTATTGTCATTTACAAACTTTACATAACCTTACTATTTTTTAGTGTTTCATTGCATGCCCAAGCCAACAATTTTGATAATCCAAAAATAAGTATCGAAGCAAACGATGAAACCATTGATAAGATATTCAAGAATATTGAAAGCAAGACGGCCTTCTCTTTTCGTTATTCTGAAGATATTCTCAAGGACCAACGTACATTCTCATTTACCTATACAAACGAACCACTTAAGACAATTCTTGATGACATTGGCAACAAAGCTGGTCTTATCTACAAAATCTCTGGCAACAACATCTCTGTAAAAAAATCCAATATACAGCGCACCATCAACGGAACAGTAACAGATGAATCTGGCGCCCCAATACCGGGAGTCAATGTTTTTGTGCAAGGAGGACAAACCGGTGTAGTCACCGACTTTGATGGAAACTTCAGTATTGAGGTCACCTCTGGTGACGTACTCGTCTTTTCTTACATTGGCTTTACAGCAATCGAAGTCCAAATTACTGATCAAACCAGTTTGGACATTATCCTAAAAGAAAATGTGGATCAGCTGCAAGAAGTCATTGTATATGGCTACGGAACGGCAACTAAGGAGAAATTCAACGGTGCCGTTTCAAAAGTGGAGACCGAAAAACTGAACAACTTCTCTTCGGCCAACTTTGAACAGGCGCTATCCGGTAACGTTGCTGGGGTACAGGTCGTGGGTAATGGAAAAAACCCGGGAGAGAATTCTGTTATCCAAATTCGGGGATTGAATACACTGACCGCGGGAACCAATCCATTGATTGTTGTAGATGGCAATCCACTATCTGAAGGCTCTTCATTCAGCTCGATCAATACTCAAGATATTGAATCCATTAATATTTTAAAAGATGCAGCATCGGCTGCAATTTATGGTTCACGAGCATCCAATGGGGTTATTTTAATAACTACTAAAAAAGGAAAGTCAGGAGATTTAAAAGTGACCTATGACACCTATTACGGTTTTCAGAATCGAATCGACAATTTTGAATTGGCTGATGCTTATGATACAGCTCTTTTTGATTTTGATGCTAGAAACTTTGGCTATCTCTCGGGAGGGACTGGTAGAAGCATCTCTGATGATAACCAGACCCGAGACGCAAACGGAGGTGGAAAGCGTAGTAGGGTACAAGGATTTCTTCAAAACTACCTCAATGGAGAACAAGGTCTGACAAACACAGATTGGCTCGATGCAGTTTTTAGAAGTGCGGCACAACAAAACCATTACCTGAATTTGAGTGGAGGAACGGACAAAACAAATTATGCGGTTTCTTTCGGCTATCTAGACCAGGAAAATATTATTATCGACTCTGATTATAAGCGCTATACCAGTAACATCCAATTAAACTCCCAAATAAGCAAGCGTATCCGTTTTGGAATTACATCGAATGTTTCTTTGGTAAATTCCAACCCAACTGGCGAAAGAGGTTGGTCTGCACATGATGCCGGAGAAGGAAGACAACCTGACCCGGCCTATGCCGTGGTGTTGATGCATCCATACTATCCAATCTACAATACGGATGGAACTTTCGCAATTGCCAATCAAATAGATGACAACAATGATAATTGGGATGGTCCCATTTCTGAAAATATCATCGCAAAAGTCGGTCTGTCCGATTTTTTTGAGCGTCGTTTGCGGGTTTTTGGAAACACTTATCTGGAGATAGATATTTGGGATGGCATACGATTCAAAACTTCTTTTGGTGGAGACTACAATACAATTTTTACGGAATTCTTTGCCCCATCCAATATCGGTAATTATAGAACCCCTGTAGAGAACAGCCTAACAGAAGCATTTGAAAACAATAACAGAAGGGAAAATTATATCACTGAAAATTTATTGACCTACAATAAAACTTTCGGAAAACACAATCTTGATGCACTACTCGGATTTAGTTATCAGGAGGAAAGTCGTTTTAATACTAGGTTGGAGAGCAACAACTTTGCAGATGACAACTTACGTAACATCGCCGGTGCTACAAATCCCTCTACCGAAGTAGAACGAAGCAAATGGGCATTGATATCCTATTTTAGTCGATTACAATATGATTTTGATGGAAGATATTCGCTTTCGGCATCTTATAGAAGGGATGGTTCATCTCGATTTGGCGCAAACACAAAGTTTGGGGAATTTGCTTCCGTATCGGGGGGTTGGACATTGAGCAATGAAAGCTTCTTTCCTTCAGAAGGAGCAATAAGCTTTGCAAAGCTAAGGGCGAGTTGGGGGCAGACCGGTAACAATCAAATAGGTGATTTTGCATCCATAGCTTTAGTAGAGCCAGAAAATTATGTGATTGATGGTCAACTACAAGCAGGTTCGTACACCCGTACTTCCCCTAATCCTGATTTGTCTTGGGAAACCAATACAGCTCTTAACCTAGGTATTGACTTAGGGTTTTTGAACAATAAACTATTATTAACGGGCGAATACTATAATTCAAAAACCACGGACCTTCTATTACAGGTACCTGTTCCGCAACAATCTGGGTTTACCAACTCGCTTCAGAACATTGGAGAATTGGAAAACAAAGGTTTTGAACTGGAAATTAAAGGGAACAATTTTGAGTTTGGAGATTTTAGATTAGGGTTTAACGCAAATATTACCACCAACCAAAATGAAGTATTGGCGTTGGGCGATGGTCCGGACGTAAATAGTCAAATCATTGAAAGTAATGGCGGCATGAGCTTTTTGACCAAAGTAGGTGGAAGCATTGCTGAATTTTACACATACGAAATCATTGGAGTATACAGAAACCAAGAGCAGTTGGATGCAGAGACCATTACGCCCTTTGCGGGGACAGAGGTCGGTGATTATATCGTAAGAGATGCTAATGGAGATGGTCAAATTACTCCAGACGATAGGGTCTCTTTGGGAGATTACAACCCAGATTTTACGTATGGTTTTGGATTTACGGTAAACTACAAGGGTTTTGACCTTAGTGCACAATTTACCGGTATAGAAGGAAGAAAAGTTGCTGATAATATGCTCTATGATGCGGAAAGTGGCGAAGGCTTTTTCGTTCCAACGCAATATTACGTTGACAATTATTTCAATGATAGAAATCCTGATGGCTTTTTCAGAAGACCTGATTTCTCTAGTTTTTCTTCAGCAGGAAGAATTACAAGAGCTTCTAGTCTTTCGGTTTATGACGGAGATTATTTTCGACTGAGAAGTCTTCAAGTAGGGTACAATTTTCAGGAAAATATTACGGATTATTTAGGAATAAATTCTCTTAGACTTTACCTAACAGGGAACAATATTTTTAACATCACCAATTATAGAGGGTACAATTCCGATGGATTGGATACTTCGAACAATAGAACACAAACCCTTACAAGAGGCTGGATCAATTCCACAAGTCCATTGACACGGTTTGTGGCTCTTGGACTAAACGTAAAATTTTAAAACAATAAATCAAGATAAAATGAACTCTACAAAAAAAATATTTCTGATACTGATTGTTTTACTTGGATACTTTTCGTGTGATGATGAGTTGGACATTATACCTATCTCAGAAAAGGCGGCAAACAATTTTTTTTCCAGCGAGCAAGAACTGGAAAGCGCTATTATAGGCATTTATGCACAATTACAAAACAACGGTCTTTATGGATTGGATTTGATTGGCGTTGGTGAAATTTCTGCCGAAGATTCCTTTGAGGAAATTGCAGCGAACGACGGAGGTCGTTTTGGGCAATTGGATGATTTTTCCACCAATCCTGAAAATGATTTGGTGGGCGACATTTGGAGAGAATCCTATGAAGGAATCCAACGAACCAATGTGGTCCTCAACCGTATATCCGATATTGAGTTTCAAGATGTGGCACTAAAGGCCAATAGAATAGGGGAAATGAAGTTTATACGTGCTCTGTTATACTTTAACTTGGTTCGTTTGTATGGTGATGTCCCTTTAGTGATTGAAGAGACCGAAAATCCATTTGATTTCTTTGGACAAGGAAGAACGTCCACTACAGAAGTATATAGTCGAATCCAGACAGATCTATCAGAAGCCATTCAAGATTTGCCAACGACCAAATCACCAGGTAGGCCCGCTTTGGGAGCCGCCCAAGCATTGTTGGCAGATGTGCAGTTGACACAAGGGGATTTTTCCAGTGCTTTGCCAAACCTGGAAGCAGTAGTCAACTCTGGAGTATACGAATTAATGCCCACTACTTCAGAGATTTTTGGAGAAGCTAACGAAGGAAACGCTGAAATTATTTTTGAGGTACAATATGTGAGCGGTTTAAATGTTGAGGGGGAAAATGAAGGAAGTTCTGCAGGCTCACAATTTAGACCCTCTGGAACCACTGCCAATGCAAAAGGACATAATTTACCTACCCAAGCTTTTATCGATTCTTTTGAAGCTGGAGATACCAGACTTGACGACTATGTTGCCATTGACCCAGATGCCAATCCATTCTATTTTTCAACTAAATACGAAATATCTGCAACTGGTGCCGATGATGGAGGCAGCGACCATCTTATCATTCGCTTTGCAGATGTAGTTTTAAAATATGCCGAAGCATTGAACGAAAATAACCAGACCGGCGAAGCTATTTTACAGTTGAACCGTATTCGTACAAGGGCAGGTTTGGCAGGAACAACAGCCACAACACAAGAAGAAGTGAGAGCGGCCATAAAACAAGAACGTCGTTTTGAGTTTATTGGTGAGGGCAAAAGATGGTTCGACCTTAAACGCTATGGTACCGCCATTGATGTAATGAACGCTTTTTTCACAATCAATAATCCTGGAGTCACTATAAACGAGAACAATTTGGTACTCCCTATTCCACAAAGTCAGATTGATACCGACCCTGATTTTATAAAGCAGAATCCCGGATATTAAGCAATAAAAATTGAGGGCAGTTTCAATGCTGCCCTCTTTTAATAATCAGCTAATGAAGAAAAACATTATAAGATTGTGCATACTATCCATCATGGTATGTTTCTCCTGTAGAAGAGAAGAAAATATTAAGGACGTTTCATTAGAAAACAAGGCGGTACAACCCGAGACAACAAATCAAACTATTCCCATTGATATGTTGATTGCAAATCTTGAGGATTCAAAAGACAATCAAGTTATTGTAGTGGCCCATAGGGGTGATTGGAGGAATGCACCCGAAAACTCCTTACAAGCTATTGATAATTGTATCAAAATGGGTGTTGATATGGTAGAAATCGATATCAGGGAAACCGAGGACGGCCAATTGGTCTTAATGCATGACGAGACTATCGACAGAACCACTACGGGCACAGGTAAAGTTTCGGAAGTAACCTGGGAATATCTGCAAACGTTGCAATTACGCGATGGTATAGGTCACGAAACGCCCCATAAGATTCCGACTTTGGAAGAAGCATTGCTCCTGAGCAAAGATAAAGTCTTGGTAAACCTTGATAAAAGCTATCCCATTTTTGACAAGTGTTTTGAGGTTATTGAAAAAACAGGAACACAAGCGCAAGTAGTCATCAAAGGTGCCATACCCTACGAACAGGTAAAAGAAGAGTTTGGAGCTTATCTTAACAAGGTATTTTTTATGCCCATCGTACGATTACAAAAACCAAACGCTAAAGGTATCGTGGATAAATATCTTGATAGCTTACGCCCAGTAGCCTTTGAATTTACAGTACCACAGGACACTATAAGAATGATTGGGTATTTTGATGACATCAGGAAAAAAGGGTCTTCTGTATGGGTCAACTCGTTATGGCCACCGCATAATGGTGGACATGATGATGAAAAAGCAGCTTTAAATCCTTCAGTATACGACTGGTTCATCAAAAACAATATCGATATTATCCAGACAGATAGACCTCAGTTGCTGTTGGATTATTTAAGGAGCAAAGGGCTACACCGTTAAATTCATTATAGCATGAAAAATCAAAAGAGAATATACCTCGTTGGCATACTTCTTTTGGGGTTTTCGCTTCAAGCACAGTTGGATTCTAGCCTATCAGAAAAAAGGGCTGCAACGATTTTGGAACATCTAAAAAATCCCAAAGAACATTATGTTCTGGCAGTTTCCCATAGAGGTGATTGGAGGTACGCACCAGAGAACAGTTTACCGGCCATTCAAAGGTGCATCGATCTAGGGGTTGACATTGTTGAGATAGATGTACGATTGACCAAAGATGGACACTTAGTGGCCATGCACGATACAACCGTAGACCGTACAACCAATGGAAAAGGAAAAGTAAGCGACCTTACACTAAATGAAATAAAGACACTTCGCTTAAAAAACGCATGTGGGGTGAGAGGGTCTAAAATACAAGTACCCACTTTAGGGGAAATAATGAATCTTACGAAGGACAGGATAATGGTAAATCTAGATAAGGTAGAGGGAGAAACCGTTAAGGAAGCCTACGAAATCCTAAAAAAAACAGGAACAATTGAACAAGCTATTTTTAAGGGACGAGAAACCGTTCAGGTTATGAAAAAGAAGTACGGCAGTCTTATGGATTCCATAATTTATATGCCCATCTTAATTGATAATACCCAAAATCCCTCTCAATTCGTTCAAGATTATAATGAAATTCTTTCACCTATTGCATATGAAGTAACTTTTGATTCTGAAAGTTCCGAAAACTTTGAGCAGATAGCATTTCTGAAAAAAGAAAACATATTTGTGCTCAATATTGCACTATGGGACGCATTGGTAGCAGGCCATACCGATGAATTAAGTTTATTGGAAGGTCCCGATACTTCATGGGGATGGCTTATTGAAAATGGCGCCAATGGAATCATGACGGACCGGCCCAGTGAACTTTTAGAATACCTAAAGGCGAAAGGACTAAGAAATGTGAGACAGTAAAGACAAAAATAACATTATCGTCATTAATGTTTTGTTTAAGTAGCGAGAAGGCGCAGTCAATTTGGCTGCGTCTTTTTTTCACTTTGCCCAAAAATTATAGTTGTTGAGTACGTATATTTTTTACAATATCGATGTATCTTTATTTATTCGGCATCCAGTTAAGGATGTCATTCAAAAAGCTGAAAATAGATGGAGCGGAACGAACTTTATCCTGTCTTTTTAAAAGTGAACGATTTAAAGGTCTTAATAGTAGGTGGTGGTAATGTGGCAGAAGAAAAGCTTACCTTTCTATTAAAATCCAGTCCCAATGCCAAGGTTGAAATGATTTCTCCAATGTACAGAAAAGATACCATTGCACTGGCAGATAAACATGCAGTAAAAATGTATAAGGGCAAATACAAAAAAAAGTATTTGAAGAAAAAGCATATCGTAGTAGCGACCACTGATGTACCTGCGGTAAACGAAAAAGTATACCATCACTGTAGAAAGCGCTCCATTCTGGTCAATGTTGCGGACAATCCTCCTTTTTGTGATTTTTATATGGGAGGTATTGTTACAAAAGGTAATGTAAAAGTGGCTATTTCCACAAATGGAAAATCCCCTACTACGGCAAAACGTCTGCGTCAATATTTTGAAGATGTAATTCCCGAAAACATTGACGACCTAGTAAAAAACCTCAACGAATACCGAAAAACCATCAAAGGGGATTTTGAGGAAAAAGTAGAGACACTCAACGAGTTCACTAAAGGATTGGTCAACAAAAAAGAAAAAGATGAAAATTAGGATCAAAGGAAATTCGGTACGCCTTCGATTGACAAAAACCGAAGTAGAAGCGTTCAATGAAGAAGGTAAATATCTGGAAACTGTTCAATTTGCCAACAAGACACTTACTTATGTACTTGAAGCAAAAGACAATATTACCTCGCTTGAATCTGATTACCAAGACGATACAATTACCGTATATTTTCCAGAACAAGAAAAGCATACTTGGGCAACCAGCAACCGTGTCGGCTATAGCAATGAAGTGGATTGGAACGACCCAACCGCACTCTCTATTTTAGTGGAAAAGGATTTTACCTGTCTGGACAATACCATAGAAGACCAATCGGATAATTATCCTAATCCAAAGTTGAAAAAAGGTAAATAGAATATTGTTGAAGACACATCTGCCAATAAGACTACTCAAAAAATGCTCGAAGAGTACTTGGTATTATAAACTATAAAAGTGTCAAAGATTAAAGGAAACTAATCCTTTTATTGTCGTTTGTCAAAACTGTCCTTCTCAATGAACCACACAGTCACGAGTCTATATATAGTGACAAAAACGTACCGTAAAATAGTCTATAAAAGGATTAGGATTGATAGAAAAAAGCCCATAACCCTTGTTTATTATTAGCTTACACTGTTATTGGCCATAGTATCATTTTTAATTAAAGCCACCAGTTCCGCAAACTGACAAGAAATCCGTTTCAACAGTTTTGGTACATGTGTTAGAACCTGATGAAGCATTAACAGTTACTTCTACTTTATCTACCCTCCCACTATGAGGACTGCAGGGTACTGGAATTATAATTTGTGGAAGGCCATTTGAATTAAGTGATCCGGAATGTGTTGAAATTATTCCAGAATCCCTAGTTACTACAAAAGTGCTATTAGTTATAGACCATCCGGAATTTAGTGAGGGGACTACATAAAAAACAACATTATCGCTGCCAAACGCATTTAGTTCATATACCCTACCAATAGAACCGCAAGAAATTGGCGTACTGCATCTTAAAATTTGTTTACTAAGGTCACAAATACCAGCCGTCACATTAACCGTTCCTCCATTAAAATTGCTTGCTAATTGAAATGTTGCAGTATCAGTTCCTTGTCCGCTACTCAATGAGATATTCCCTCCTTCTACCGACCAAGTGATATTCTGGTTATGAACAGCTGAATCGTACGTAAAAACAACCTGGGAACCAGGGTTACCACAGTCAGGGCCATCTATGGTGCAAGGAGCTCTAGCGATTAAATCAATCGATTCTTCAAATAACTGAATATCTTGATCTTCCGTAATTTCATCATTTACACAAGAAATGAACGAAAATGCAAATAAAACCAGCAATGATATAAGCACATAATTCTTCATAATACGAAATTTAAGTTTGAAATAAATTCTTACTTTAAATATAATCTATTCACTATTATAATAATGTTAATTTTTAGTTTTTAACTCTGTTTTCATTATTAAAATACGTAGGTGAAAAATAAATCTTTGATAAACCCTATTTTAATCCAAAGCTTTTTACATTTGAACTTTTCGTTGCTATTTAAACACGTTCAGTGACTCTATCCTTACTATTGATTCTTTTTTTTATAGGTCTGGCCAACGGATTCTACTCGGGGCTTATGGGTACAGGTGGAAATATTATATTGATCCCCGCACTTGATTTGGTCTTGGTCTCATTTGGAATAGAGGGTCCGGAATTAGTAAAATATATCATCGCCCATTCCTTGTTCATAACAGTTTTTAATGGCTTTGCGGTAAGCCTGAAACATTACAGGATGAACAACTTTCATATAAAAGAAGTAGTGCTTATTGGTTTATTGGCGGTCATTGCGGGCTATTTTGTTTCAGAATTCTTAAAATCAACCCTCTGGTACAAAAAAGTATATTTTGATTCTTTGTTTCTGGTGTTGGTTTTACTGGTGGCAATACGATTTTTATTCTTTAAGCAATCCGAACATAGTTCCAAAAAACAGCAAGGCATGCAAAAAAGCAAAATCGGTTACGCCAGCTTGGGTGCCTTAACAGGAATCACATCTGCGCTTTCCGGTTTTGGTGGTGGCATCGTTTTGATTCCAGCCCTGACGGATATTTTTGGTATTTCCATCAGAAAGGCGGCATCTATATCGATTGGCGTCGTAATGCTTTTGGCCATAGCAGTTAGTGCAAGTTATTTAAGCATTGACCCTTCAAATACGCTAAAAAATAGTTTGCCCTATCAATTTGGTTATATTTCTTTAAGCATATCAATACCTATTTTAGTCGGCGTATTTATAGCAGCACCATTTGGCGTAAAAATAGCACAGCGAACCTCGGCAGCGCTATTGCGTATAATTTTTGGGATTGTGATGGTGATTTTGTTTGTCAAGACCCTTATCGGGCTTTTTTAATCTCCACTTTTTGAAAAGATTACATCTTCCATAATCAAAATATCCATTTCTGTTTCTTGAAAACAACGCAGTGCATCATGTGGATTGCAAACGATGGGTTCGTCTTTTACGTTGAAACTCGTATTGATCAAAAGTCCATAACCTGTTTTTTGTTTGAATGCATTTAAAAGTCTCCAAAATTTTGGGTTAGTAACTTTGGATATCGTTTGTATTCTGGCCGAATAATCAACATGGGTAACCGCAGGAATATCAGAACGGGTTTGGGAAAGTCTTTCCATTAAGGTGGTTGATTCGCCTATTTCCTTTTTACATCTTTCAGATTTAATTTTTCGCACCAAAAGCATATAGGGTGATGGTATTTTTAAATCAAAATATTCATGTACATCTTCTTCCAAAACACATGGTGCAAAAGGCCTAAAGCTTTCCCTAAATTTTATTTTTTCATTGATGCGTTTCTGCATATTAGGATTTCTTGGGTCAGCTAGTATACTTCGGTTGCCCAAAGCTCTGGGTCCAAACTCCATCCTACCTTGAAACCATCCCACTATCTTTCCCTCAATCAAAGCATTAACTGTTTTGGTGATTAGTTCATCTTCGCTTTCAAAACATTTATAGGCGACCTTTTTAATTTTTTGAGCAACGTTAATGATATGGCTTGTCGTAAAAGCAGGTCCTAGAAAAGCGCCATGCATGCTATCTGGCAACTTTACTTCTCTTTTCTTATTCTCAACGATATGCCAAACCGAAAATGCTGCGCCCAAAGCCCCACCAGCATCACCTGCAGCTGGTTGTATCCAAAGATTTTCAATATTTGGATTATCCAATAGTTTCCCATTCGACACTGAATTTAATCCTACGCCACCAGCAATAACCAAATTTGGACAACCTGTAAGTGCTATGGCCGAATTGGCCATTTTTAGAACAAGTTCCTCCAAAACATGTTGAACCGCGAAAGCGAAATTGGCATGTGATTGATTCAAATCATCTTCAGCATTCCTTCTTGGAAGAGAAAACAGATTCAACCACTTAGCATCATTCGTCATTGTCAAATGGGTAGCAAACTTAAAGTATGGCATGTTCAGCAATAGGGAGCCATCCTGTCTTATGTCCACCAAATCCGATTCTATTTTGGTAATATACTCCTGTGTTTCTGAGCTTTCGGGATTACCATAAGAAGCCAGCCCCATGACCTTGTACTCTCCCCTATTCACCTTAAAACCCAAATAGTAGGTGAACGCCGAGTACAACAATCCCAAAGAGTGCGGAAAGTGTTGTTCGCGTAAAATGTTGATTGTGTTGTTCTCACCTTTGCCCACGGTTGCAGTTGCCCATTCGCCTACGCCATCCAGGGTAAGTATGGTAGCTATTAAGAATGGACTCGGGAAAAAAGCACTTGCAGCATGCGATAAATGATGTTCTGTAAAATGCAATGTCACTTTTGGAAAACCCAATTCCTTAAAGTGATTTCTAATGGTTTTCTTAATGAAAAGTTTGCCTTTTAGCCATAAAGGCATAGCTTTTAAGAAGCTCGGTAGTCCGCTTGGGGCAAAGGCATGGTACGTTTCCAACAGCCGTTCAAACCGCAACAAGGGTTTTTCATAAAAAGCGACCATGAGCGGTTCACCTTTATGAAGGCCTGCTTCTTCCAGCACATAAGCTATTGCATTGACAGGAAAAGAGGCATCGCCTTTGATTCTTGTAAATCGTTCTTCTTGTGCAGCAGCTACAATTTTACCATCGATTAGAATTGCTGCGGCACTGTCATGAAAGTATGCGGAAATACCTAAGATAACAGTAGCCATTAAAAGGTATTTTTCAAGTCTTGTGGGTTATATAAATGTTCTCTTTTGATGAATACCGATTTTGAGTTTTTCTTAAACTGTTTCAAGTAAAGGTTATCCTTTCCCAACCATCTTCGTAAAAGCCCTACAGGTATCAATATAAGAACAAATGCCAGCGTCAATAAAATTTTGGTGGAAACGAATCCCAATAGTTTCGCCAGACCGAACCACAGATAAGCAAATGGATAAAAAATAATAGGAACTAGAAGGCTCAGAAATAAAAGACCCAAGGAAATCCAGATGAATGTTGTTTCATCACGATAAAACAGAAACAACGCTAAGAATAGTATCGAAGCTAAAATACCGATTTCCACACATTGTCTTTTAGATATCGGATCCATTATTAAAACAGGGAATAAATGAACGGTGCCAATGCCGAGCTTGCGGTCAATACCACTACAATACTGATAAAAAGAAGTACAATCAGCAAGGGAATCAACCAGTACTTTTTGCGTGTTCTAAGAAATAACCAAAACTCTTTCACGGTTTCCATACATACTCTAGCTTATCTTTTCATATAGTGCTCTCGCTTCTTCATTCAACTTCTCTTCTTCAAGGACTTTTTTCAAAACTTTTGCAGCTTCGCCTCTTTTCCCTAAAGTCAAATAACTTCTGGCTACATCAACGGCCATTTCACTTTTCATTTCACCTTCGTTTTTTCTGAAGACAATAATCAAATTAATGGCTTCGGATAATTGGGTCACCTGCTTATTATCAGGTTCTTTTTTCCATAAATACTCAAGATACGGGATTGTCGCTTCAAAGGCATTTCCCTCAACTAAAGTTACCACTATTTTGTGGGCCATCGCTACCGTTCTATTTAATGAAAAAGCTTTTTTAAAATAGTGTTTAGTCTTATCCAATGCACCTAACTGTAATGCCAGTATTGCGGTTTGCGTATGAAAGCGTTCCTTCAACGGATACTCCAAAGCAAGATTCTCTGAAACTTTTAGTTGCCCTGCTTTATTTCCCAAGCGTTCATAATAGTTATATAATTCTGACATGGTCTCATCCCAACTTAATGTTCCTATCGCGAGCTTTCCTCCCAGCTTTTCAGGCAAGCTCATCGTATCACTGTTTATTGAAGGGAGTTCTTCAAAGAAGGGCCAACCTTCTTTCAGCTGAATTATTTCATAATAACCTGCCAAAGAATCTACGGTTGTAACCGGCATTTGTTCTTTTAATTCATCCAATTTTAGAATGTGATCTGGCTTTGTCCCGAACAATGCTTTATCAACTAGCGAAGCATAAAATGTATGGCCTAACAATGCGTATCCATCAATATTAGGATGCACATGTTCTAGCAATAAATTGTTTCCAACAATACTATTCTCAGATGCATCCTGAAACTTTTTTTCTGTATCTACCAAGTAAAAGTTTTGGTGTCGGCTTACCAATTCCTTTATAATCGTATTTATCGTGTCGGGAGCCCTAAAACGTAGCATATCATACTCTTTGGCCAATGAAAAGTGATTTTTAGCTTTTAAAAAATCTGAGGTTTCATAAGCTTTTATACCAAGTTCATATTGATGCTTTGCAGATTTTTCAATATTGATGCTATCGCTCATGAACGGAACCAAATCTTTCTCGTTGCTGAAAACGGTAGAAATAAAAACAGGAATGCTCTGCTTCTCCAATATATCGGCCATACTTTGGAGGTTGGAGCTAAATTGATGAATTCCTTCTTGGAATCGTTCCGAACCAAACGCAATCTGCCTATCGGCGACCATCTTTGCCATTAATGTCTCTCTTTCTCCAGCTTCTTTATTAAAGAGGTTTCCAATACTGCTTAAACCTGTTTCTACCAACTGCACCAATCGATATTTTTTCAGGTTTAGTGCCATATTCACCATCCAAGGTCGCCTAGAAATCGAATTTACCGAACCAACACCCAAAGCTCCATAGTACTCGTTATGACCTGCATAAATCAAAACCGCATCAGGTTCATAATCGATAAGCTGCTTTGTAAAGTCCAACAAGGTATATGAATTTACAGCGGTCAAAGAGAGGTTGATGACCTCAACCTCTTCCTCTAAATAGGTTGTGTTGAGCGCATATTGTAACCAGCGATGAAACGATACGTTTTTTTGGTAAGGATAGCCTACCGCAGTGGAAGCACCCAAAACAAAGATTCGAGTAGTTCCACTGTCTTTTTCTTTTTTGAGCAATTCATAATATCCAGAAGTTGCATCTTCTTTGTTACCGAAATACTTTTTTGAAATATTGGGATTCATTACCAAAAATTCAGGATTGCCCTTAGCTTGGACAAACAATGGATAATCGGTTCCATAGTTGACGACCCGCAGTGCAACCTCAACTAGAAAAAGCAGCAAAAACACCAACAGCATAGCTGCCATCTTAAAAATTCGTACTTTTCTTTTTCCGAGTTTCTTGGTTTTCAATTTCTTTGGAATTGATAATTATGTTTCACTGTCCAACCTAAAAGGCTATCTTACATACAATCTCGTATAAACAGGCAAATGGTCTGAAGGATACTTGCAATCCTTTGAATCGCTTAGAATAGCACTTTTTATTACCTCAAAATTATGGGTGTCTGTAAAAATGAAATCTATTCTGTGCGTAACGGGTTGTGTAAAATAAAATCCGTTAAATGTGCCTTCAGGTCCATGGACATTTTTTCCAGCAGCTATATGGGCGTCCTGCAATTCTTCCAAAATAAGCTGTACGCCTACACTGGCAGTTTCCAAATTAAAGTCTCCCATCAAGATAGCTGGGAGTTGTTCTGTATTCCGCGCTTTTATTTGCTTCAGAATTAATGCAGCACTTTCTTCTCGCGCCTTGGTTCCAACATGGTCAAAATGTGTATTGAATACGAAAAACTCCTTTCCGTTTTCCTTACTTTTAAATTTCCCATAGGTACAAATACGCTTGATTGCAGCATCCCAACCTTTCGATGGCTTTTCAGGAGTTGTAGAAAGCCAAAAAGTGTTGTTTTCTAAAAGCTCCAGTCTATCTTTATTATAGAAAATTGCACAAAACTCTCCTTTGTCGTCACCTTGGTCACGTCCTACTCCTGTAAAAGCATAATCATCCAGTCCGTTCTCAATATCCTTTAGCTGATGGATGAGCCCTTCTTGGGTTCCAAAGACATCAGGCGCATAAAAGTTAAGCTGTGAGATAAGAAAATCCTTTCTCTGGTCCCAACCGTTTATGCTATCCTTTGGATTATCATATCGGATGTTGTACGTAAGCACATCTAGCTGTTGACCAAGGACAATTTGCGAAATTAATAGCAGGTTAAAAAAGATTGTTATTTTCATCATTTTGTTTTGCCGCGTAATCTTTCAAATGCTTCATAGGCCCTGTCCACTTTTTCTTTGGGAGCCTTTTCGAATTCTTTCTCCGTAACCTTGTAATATTTTTGAACGCTGTCCAGCTTTTTATGCATAGCATCAATTACCCCTGAATAGGAATCTTCATCGATTAAGTTGGTCAATTCTTGTGGGTCTTTTTCCAAATCATAAAACTCCCAAGAATCGATATCATCATAAAAGTGTATGAGTTTGTAACGCTTGGTACGGATACCATACTGTTTTTTTACCATATGAAAAGCAGGATAATCGTAATAGTGATAGTAGACCACATCCCTAAAATCTCCTTCTTTCATAGTGCCTTCCAATAATCCTTTGAAGGATTCCCCTTGCATTTCGCCGGCAAATTCAGATGCATTGGCAAAATCCAAAAAGGTCTGGGCAAAATCCAGGTTTTGGGTAAGCGCCTCAACTTCGGTACCCGGTTTGATTCTGCTAGGTAATTGCATAACCAATGGCATTCCCATGGATTCTTCGTACATAAAACGCTTATCGAACCATCCCTTTTCACCCAGATAAAATCCTTGGTCCGACGTGTAGACCACCAACGTATTTTTATCAAGTCCGTTGTCTTCCAAATAATCCAAAATCCTGCCTATACCCTCATCCACAGCTGCGATAGTCGCCAAATAATCCTGGAGATAGCGTTGCCCCTTCCATTCGGCCAACTCCTTCCCTTTTAAATCAGCCTTATGGAAGGCATTGTTTTTTGGCAGATAGGCCTCATCCCATTGCTTACGCTGTTCTTGTGACATACGCTCAAAATCGGTCGTCCATGGGTTATGCGCCAATTCGGTACTGCCATATTGCAATGTCATTTTTAGGTCATGACCTTCGTACATGTCCTCATAAACGGTCTGTTGTTGTTCCTTAGCAGCTTGTTGATCAGTGAACTCAGGGAAATAGGTATCTGGCAACGGAAACTGTACAGAATCATATTTATTGGTATGTCGTAAAGCAGGCATCCAATTTCTATGAGGGGCTTTATGGTGAACCATCAAAAAGAATGGTAAGCTGTCCGTTCGTTTATGCTGCAGCCAGTTTATGGCATCATCTGTTATAATGTCCGTTACATAACCTTCTATTCGGGTGGTATCACCATTTTCTATAAAATCGGGATTGTAATAATTCCCTTGGTCCACTAATATTTTGGCATAGTCAAACCCTTCGGGACTACCGTGTAAGTGCCATTTCCCTGTAATTGCAGTTTCATATCCGCCTTTTTTCAACATCTTGGGCAAGGTTGGTTGACTTCCGTCAAAACGTTCACCATTTTGTCTAAAACCGTTCATATGATTGTGCTTTCCGGTCAATATTACGGCTCTGCTGGGGCCACAAATGGAATTGGTGCAAAAATTGTTTCTAAAAATAGCTCCGTTTTTAGCAATTCTGTCAATGTTTGGGGTAGGTGCCAACTGACTCAACTCGTGACCGTATGCACTTATGGCCTGAATGGCATGGTCGTCTGCCATGATAAACAGAATATTTGGGAGTTCCGTTACCGCTTCCTCCTCAATTGTTTTGTCTTTGCATGCTCCCAAAACTAATGAGCATATCATCAACACTACTAATCTGTCGCACTTTCTCATTGGTTTCTTCCAATTTCTATTTTTGATTGAAGCATTTCTCCTCTAATAATTGTTTTTTCAACAAATTCAGCTATCATATCAGCATAAGCATAGGCCAAATTCGCCCAATCATGGTTACCGATAGGGTCAACCGCCAATAGGTATGAAGTATTTAAATCCTTTAGTTTTTCTGCCATACTTTCTGGGCCGTCCAGTATCAAGTAGCCCGGTTTTCCAGTATCGCAATAATGATGCGGTGCCGTAGCATAAGGAACAAGCTTATCCTTTACACCATGGAAAAATAGAGCCGGAATCGTCGCTTCCTTTGTGATATATGCTGCATCCACAACCGCTCCCGAAAAGGAAATAACCCCAGAAAAACTTATTTCTCCATATGGCAATTTTTTAAACTGATATTGATTTTTCATAAAAACCGTATTCAACACCGCTTCGGCTCCCGCACTGCTCCCAGCCAAAATAATGTTGTTGGAATCCACACCTAAATCCACAGCTTTTTTCAATAGAAAATTAGTAGCGGTTAAAATATCCTCCGTAGCTGCCAAAAAAGTGTCTATTTTCTCCTCGGCGGGAACACCACATCCAAAACCTTTGTTCTTTCTCAAAAGTCGATAGCTCATCGAAGCAACTACATAACCTTTCTTCGCCATCGTGATACAGAACTCTTTTTCCAGAGGATTGTCACGTTTCCCACTACTAAAACCTCCTCCGTGTACCAGTAAAATCAAAGGCCTATTTTCGATATCATCCTTTTTTGGAGCGTAAACATCTAGTTGTAATGTGTCTGAATAGGTATGGGTGGTCGTCTCTATTTTAGAAAAAATAGCATCTACATAACGTGTTTGTGCCGTCGCGGATATAAAACTGAACAATACTATGAAAGTGGTTATAATTCTAAATTTCATGAATATCCTATTTTAACGTGAAAGATGTTTTGAGCGATGCATTGGAATCCGTTCCCACAAAAACTTCAAAATCTCCAGGTTCCGAAATAAATTCCAAGTCGCTGTTATAGAACTTTAAATCATCAGGGGACAAGGCTATCGTTACCTTTTTATTTTCACCTTTCTTCAGAAAAACTTTATTGAATCCTTTTAATTCCCTCATTGGCGGTGTGATGCTACGTACTACGTCCCTAAGATATAGCTGCACCACTTCCTCACCGTCGTAATCACCGGTATTGGTCAATGTAACGGTCGCTTGTACGGATTCTCCCTGACTAATTTTAGTTTTATCCAAAACCAAATCCGAGTACTTGAATGAGGTATAGCTAAGTCCATAACCAAACGGAAGTAATGGGGTATTCTCCACGTCCAAATAGTTCGATTTGAACTTTTGAAATTCATCTTTTAGCGGGGGTCTCCCTGTATTTTTTACACTGTGATAAATAGGTATTTGCCCCACATTTCTGGGCCAGGTTGCGGTTAGTTTTCCTGAAGGATTGTAATTTCCAAAAACCACATCAGCAACAGCATTCCCAGCTTCCACACCCGGATGCCATACCTGTAAAATGGAAACGGGCATATTGAACTCTTCTGGAATGGTCAATGGTCTTCCGCTCATCAAGACCAATACGACCGGTTTCCCAGTAGCAACCAATTCCCTGATCAATTTTTTCTGACTTTCAGGAATGGAAATATCCGTTCTACTTGCTGCTTCACCACTCATTTCTGTTGCTTCACCAACAACAGCAACGACAACATCCGCATTGGCAGTAGCTTGCATCGCTTCTTGCAATAATTTATCAGGAGATTTTTTATCAATTACAATTCTGGGGCCAAAGACATTCACCTTTTTTGCTAATTCAGGGTCATCCGAAATGTTGGCTCCTTTGGCGTATGTTATAGTAGCATTGGGCACAACATTTTTAAAACCCTCTAAAATGGTTACCGCCAATCTTGTGTCCCCCGTAGGTGCCCACGTACCCAACATATTGTTTCGACTATCCGCTAATGGGCCCACCAATGCAATTTTTGCGTCCTTTTTTAATGGCAGCACCTCATTATGGTTTTTAAAGAGCACAAAGGAACGTGCAGCAATTTCCCTTGCCGATTTCCTGTTTTCAGGGGTCAAAATATCCTTCTTCGGTCTTTTTTTATCAAGGTAACGATAGGGATCATCGAACAATCCCAGTTTGTATTTAGCTTCCAAAACACGTCTGCAAGCATTTGTGATTTCCTGTTCGGTCACTTTTCCTTCTTCATAGGATTTTTTCAATGTGGTCAAAAAACCTTCTCCCACCATATCCATATCCAGTCCCGCCTTTAATGCCAAAGCCGATACTGCTTGCAAATCACCAAGACCATGGGCAATCATTTCATTTAAGGAGGTATAATCGGAAACGACCATTCCATCAAAACCCCAACGGTCACGAAGCAAATCGGTGAGCAACCATTTGTTTCCTGTAGCGGGGACGCCATCCACATCGTTAAAAGAACTCATCACCGTTCCTACGCCTGCGTCTATAGCAGCTTTATATGGAGGAAGGTATTGGTTGAACATTCTGGTCCGGCTCATATCCACGGTATGGTAGTCGCGTCCCGCTTCTGAAGCACCGTAAAGGGCAAAATGTTTTACACAGGCCAACATGGTATTAGGAGCCATAATATCTTCGCCTTGGTATCCTTCCACCATAGTTTTAGCAATGGCAGCACCTAGAAACGGGTCTTCTCCCGCTCCTTCGGCTATACGGCCCCAACGGGGATCTCTAGCAATATCGACCATAGGTGAAAAGTTCCAGTTAATCCCATCTGCGGTAGCTTCGGTAGCAGATATACGTGCCACTTTTGCTATTACATCCATATCCCAACTGCTTGAAAGTCCCAACGGAATTGGAAAGGTGGTTTTGTAGCCATGGATAACATCGGAACCAAAAAGCAATGGTATTTTTAAACGGGTATTGTTAACAGCAAGTTCTTGGGCTGTCCGTACGCGTTCTGGACCTGAAACCCCGAATAGGCCACCTACCTGCCCCGCTTTTATTTTTTTCTCTACATTCTTGCTCACCACGGAACCGGTAGCAACACCCCCGCCTGGGGTCAATAAATTCAATTGTCCTATTTTCTCTTCCAGGGTCATTTTCTCCAAAAGTGCTTCAATCTGAGGGGTACGTTCCTGCGCCTGTATGGACATGATACCAAAAAGGAAGATAGAGATGCATAAAATATAAGTAGGCTTTTGATTTTTCATATGTATTCGATTATTATTCTATTATTTCGATTTTTGATTGTTCGGAAACGCCATTTTCGTTGAAGGCTTCTACCGAGAAGTAATATTTTTGGTCCGTGTTCAATGATTTTATTTCCAGATCTGTTTTATCGTAGACCAACCAAGAACTGTATAATTTATCGGGAGCAATACCCCATAAAACATTGTAACCTTGAGCTCCCTTGACCGCATCCCAAGTAACCAGCGCGCCTCTTCTTTTATCATGACGTTCAACGACTAGCTGTTTTACCGATTTGGGAGCTTTGCCAAATCCATTTCCAAAAACACGGATGTCCGAAATGGATAGATGAGGTGTAGGCACATGGATATTTTGATAGCGTATGTATCTTGCTTTTTCTGGGTTATTGAGGGCTACATAATCGTTGGGAACGTCTCTTTTATTTCGGCTTTGGTCCACAATGGTTTTCCAATCTTTTCCATTGCTTGAAGCTTCAACGGTATACTGATGGTACAAGCCTGGAATTTTACCATACATGTCCGATTTGTAGTCATTGTAATTTATTTGCACCGCACGGACTTCCATCGGTTTTTCCAAATCGATTTCAACCCATTGGGTGTCGTTTGTGTTTTCTGCCAACCAAAACGTTTTTACGTTTTCATCCACTAGATGACTGGCTGGATATTCTTCGGATTGGGAAGATGCTTTTACAGGTTTTTTATACGAAAGCACCATCCATCCTGTAAACTTGCCCTTTTTATCCTTTGTTGATGGAGCATAGTGCGGATAATCGCCAAAACGGGTATTGGAATACAGGAGTCCATCAGCATCAAGATAGGTGGGAAACATCCCTACACGTCTTTCCCAACCCACATTCACGTTCACCGCCATCGATGAAAAATGCCACAACTGGTCATCGGGCCCATTTACCGTACTACCATGTCCCGCACCGTTGATAAAGCCTCCTGGTTTATAGGAAAAAGGGTTATTCGGGGCATATTCAAAAGGACCTAAGGGAGAATCGCCAATATAAACACCATCTCCATAAACATCGAACTCGGTACCTGGAGCACCGTATTGCAAATAATACTTGTTGTTGAATTTGTTCATCCACGGACCTTCGATATATCCGCTCAAAATGGTATCACGGTGGTTTTCCCCAAAACGTTCCCAACCGTGTTTTTCTGGCTCTAAATTAAAGAGCTCATGAATTTCATTGGAAGGGCGAAATTTTTTGTTCTTATCCAACTTTTCTGCCCTGATGGGAAACTTGTTAGACGACCCCCAGTAGATATAGCCTTGGTCATCGTCATCGATAAAAAGCGCCGGATCTTGTAAACGATGTAAAATAGAAGGCGTAGCGCTCCATTCGCCACTTTTAGGGTTTTCCGAGTATAAAACACTCATGGAACCTGATGGGTTTCCTGCCATATATAGCACCGAATCTTTATAGTTATGGGCCGCAGGTGCGTTGGAACCTTGAAAATACCATTGTTTGGGTCGGATAAACTCCCATTCATCCATATCTTCTGAATGCCAATATCCCATGGATCGTGTAACAAACATGTAATATTCATCCTTAAAGCGCACCACTGCAGGATCGGCCCCAGAGCGATAGGACAAATCTTTATGGGCATTGTAGATCATGTAGGTGTAATCCAGATTTATAGGATTACAATAGGTTTTAGTTGTTTCCTGTCCAAAAAACCCAATAGATATTAAGAGTAAGAATATTGTCGATGTAGTTTGTTTCAATTTCTGGGATGTGTGTTTCATATCTTACATTTTTTCATCAAAAACCTTACCATTTTAAAGCGTTAATCAATATGTAAAACCAAGTTTATCCAAACCCTTTTGAACGTCTTCGTTTTGCATAAACAGATTCCATAAAAGACCTGTTCTATAGTTTTCAATCATGATTATCTGAGGTCCTTGATCAATGGCCAAATACGCTTCGGCAACCCAATAATTGTGTTGCGGACTATAAGCATCGTAAAATCCCGCCGGTCCCAAAAGCATATCTTTCAACCTATAGAATGTTTGCATGGCCCTGAGGGATTCTTCAGGTGTGTAAGGGATAGAACTTATGGCCGCGGTAGGAGAAATTACCCCTTGATCATTAGCAGGACTATGTGCGGTATATCCAATACTTCCATCATTATTCCTGGTATAGCTGGCAGTAAGTCCCCAAGCATCTGGTCCATAATCACGATATCCCAAAGGGTTCTCAACACAGTATTGATAATTAATCCTGGAGTGGTTTACGTTTACGGCTCCATAATCGGCATATGCATCGGAGAGGCCATTCGGGTTCAATCCTAAGTAGGAATAATGCGCCCAGAAAAGGGGACCTCCAAATTGTGGGGAGCCAGGATGGTTTACTAAAATTGGTATGTCATATTGAACATTGGATGAGACCATACCTCCATTCGATGCCCACCCATTGTCATAGACTTGCTTTGCAATGCTATAATCTGGAGATGCAGCGGCAAGGATAAAAGTAATCAAGGTTTCATTATATCCCTTTAGTTGTAAATTGATGGTAAATTCGTTTTGGGGACTCCAATGCCAATACAACGTGTTTTGGCCTTGGGTATACCAGTTCCATTCCACTCCTTTCCAAAGTGCATCTGCTTTTTGTGCCAATAATACCTCCTCTTCGTTTCCGTTTTTGAAATACTCTTTTATGCAAATCAACCCCTGGGCCAAAAATGCTGTTTCCACCAAGTCTCCCCCATCATCCAACGGACTAAAGGGAATGACTTTTCCGGTACTTCCACTTAACCAATGTGGCCATGCACCATGAAACCTATCCGAAGTTTCCAAAAAAGCTACTATTTGGTCTAAACGTTGAAGTCCTTCTTCCCTGCTGATAAAATTTCGTTCCATTCCCACCAGAATGGACATCAATCCAAACCCTGTTCCGCCGATAGCAACTGTGCCTTCACCCAAAGCAGGTTCTGAGGGATGATAACGTTCCCTTGCTGCACCAGAATCAGCATCTGCAAAATCCCAGAAGTATTTGAAAGTTAGTTCTTGCACCAAATCCATAAGTTCTTTATCTGGGATAGGTTCTGGTTCTGGCTCGGTTACGGGATCAACAGGCTCGGTGGGAGGGTCAATTGTACTTACCTCATCAGTTTCATTACTGGAACATCCACAAAGTATGAAAAGAGCGCACAGTATATATAGCTTTTTTACCATTTCTGAGTATACTTTGTTTTGCTTCCAGTCTGAACAAATTCTTTATTTGTTGTATTGATTTAGTTTGATGATGTAAACCCAAGCTTTTCTAAACCTTTCCGCACATCTTGGTTTTGCATAAACAGCTTCCAAAGAAGTCCAGTCCTATGATTTTCGATCATAACGGGAATCGGACCTTGATCTATGGCCAAATAGCGTGGCACATACCAATCTTCTTCTAAACTGAATGCATCATACGGACCATATTTTCCAATAAGGGAGTCCTGTTCTTCGTACATAAACCGTAAAAAGCGTAAACTTTCTTTAGGGGTATAAGGCATAGATGAAAGCGCTGCCGTGGGTGAAATCACGCCAATATCTTTGTCCGGTCTGTGTGCCGTATAGCCGTTTATGGAGTAGCTAGAGGTAAGTCCCCAACATTTTTCACCATAACCTTTAAAATCATTCGGATTCTCAACACTATGCCTGTAGTGGATAAGTGCATGATTCTGGTTCAGTTTCCAATAATCTCCAAATTGATCTTTTAATCCTTTTGGATTCAATCCCAAATGAGAATAATGTGCCCAAAAAAGTGGTCCCACGGGAGAATTCCCTCCTGGGTAATGGTCCAGTTCTGTATCAAGGTCATAATACGTAGTACCATTTGAAATATCCCCGTTTCTTGCCCAACCTTCCGTATATACTTCTTTGCTAACGGGATGCGTGGGGGACGATGCTGCCAAAACGTACATGATAAGTGCTTCGTTATAACCCATCACCTTAAAATTCATTTTCCACTTATGGTTTGGGGACCAATGCCAATAGAGGGCATTCTCGCCACCTTTGGTATACCAATCCCATTCTACTTCCTCCCAGAGTTTTTGAATCGTTTCCACAAGTTGTTTTTCCCTTTCGTTCCCATCTTTGAAATATTCTTTGACCGTCAACAATCCCTGAATCAGAAATGCAGTTTCTACTAAATCTCCACCATCGTCATGTTTGCTAAAGGATGCTGTTTTTCCTGTTGGTATTAACCAGTGTGGCCAAGCTCCGTGAAAACGGTCGGCCTTTGTGAGAAAATCAATGGCTTTTTCATAACGTTCCAAAGCTTGTTCGCGTGTAATGAAACCTCTTTCAACACCTACCAAAATTGCCATCAATCCAAATCCCGATCCACCTATGGTCACAATATCCTTATCATGTTCGGGGTATACATTGTCCAAATGTATTCTTTCACGGGCAAGTCCCGATATAGGTTCGGCACCTTCCCAGAAATAGTCAAAGGTTTGTCTTTGTACTTTGTCCATCAACTCCTTATCGGTATAAGAAATGGTTTTGGGAGTATTTTCAGCGGTATTTTTTTTAGTTTTCGGGCCATTGCACCCCGCTACTAAAGATGCAACAGCCGAAAAAACTAAAACTAACTTAACTACTAATTTGTTCCCCATACTACCAACCCGGGTTTTGCGTCATTTCTGGGGTTTGTATCAATTGATCGTTTGGTATGGGATAAAGCTCATGTTTTCCTACTTCAAAGGGTTTTCCATGTGCGGTCATTACTTCTGCAGCTCTTCCTTGACGCAAAAGATCGTACCAACGATCGTGCTCCATGGCCAGTTCCAACCTACGTTCTTTCCAAATGGCCAAGCGCAAAGTAGATTGATCTGTGGTGTTCACATTGGGCAAACTTACCCTGTTTCTTACCTGATTCAATGGTCCTAATGCATCAGAGGATTGCCCCAACTCGTTCAATGCCTCCGCACGAATCAATAAAATTTCTGCAAAGCGAAGGATACGGATATTCTTATCCCCATCAGCCTGACCTGCATTGGCACTGGAGTATGCTTTTTCATTATATCTTGGATTTTCTACCCCAGGATTAATAACCCTACCATCGAACAGGGTTTCACCAGCAAAAATAATGGTGGCATCCCTACGTATATCGTCTCCTTCATCGTTAAAGGCATTTAAAAGGTCTTCCGATGGCGTATTAAAACCCCATCCAAATCCATCAGGTCCTCTAGCGCCCTGGGTTGAAGAATACTGCTGAATACCATGTGCAATGATCTCTCCACGACCTTGAAGTTCGAAAATGGATTCAATACCGTTTTCTGTTGTCGCCCTCCATACGGTAGCATAGTCCGGTTCTAAATCATACTCCCCCGAATTGATAACGGTATTGGCCATATCGGCTGCCCCCTGCCATTTTTCCTGATATAGATACACTTTTGATAAAAGCGTTTGAGCAGCTCCACGCGTAGCCCTTCCTAAATCTTGAGGAGCGTATTCACTCTTAAGGGGAAGGTCTGCCATCGCCTCATTAAGGTCTTGCTCAATATATGCGTAAACCTCGGAGACGGGCACTCTATCAATTAAATCTATATGCTGTAACGGAACATCACCAAAACTGCGAACCAACCAAAAATAATTTAGAGCCCGCAAGAATTTACATTCGGCAATCAGCCTTGCCCGTAAACCTTCGTCAATAGGATCTTCAAACTCTTCGGCAAACTCTATGGCCAGTGCAGCCCTTCCAATGGTTTTGTACCATGTAGTCCACATAGCCCGTATGGATACACTTGAAGTAGTATGTGTCAATCCATCCAACTGATCTTTATCAGCTCCCGTATCCGTTGGTGCGCTCCCTTTATCTGCGTTATCCGAAATAATCTCGGTAAGACCCAAAAAGGAGAAGGCATAAGAAAAATCAGTGTGCCTGCCGTAGACCCCGGTTACAAATTGAACGGGTTCAAAAGTCTCTCCACTTTCTTCGGCCGTAGGGTTTACTACCTCCACCTCTTCTACAAAATCATCGCAACCAAATAGTACCGATAAAATTATAATAGACCATAAAAAAGTCCTCATTTCCGTAATCTTGATAATTATATTTTTCATCTGTTTTTTATTAAATCTGAATGTTTAGACCAAGAATAAATGTCCTTGTAGTTGGATATGCCGCCAGTTCAATCCCAGCAGTTTGATTAGGCACTCCATTACCAAGTAATTCTGGGGTAAAGCCCGAATAGCTGGTAAACATAAAGGGGTTTTGGGCGGTAACATAGAGCCTTGCCCGACTCAAAAAACCATCAAGCTGGTTAAAAGTATAGCCCAAGGTGATGTTGTTTATCCTAAAGAAGTCACCATCCTCTAACCAGAAAGAAGATGCCAGAGCATCTCTATCCGCTCCTGGGGCAGAGTTAGTAGAACCTTCGCCGGTCCAACGATTGTTAAAGATTTCTTCTGAGATGTTTACACTTTGTAGTCTTGTATTGGCCAGTCCATTGTACACCTTATTACCTCCTACCCCAAAGCCATCCAAACTGAAGTCCAGATTCTTATACTGAGCTCCTATAGTAATTCCATAGTTATAAGTAGGGATGTAATTATCAAAGTAGCGTTTGTCCCTATCATCGATAACCCCATCTTCATTTTGGTCTTTATACCTTAAATGTCCGGGTCTAGCATTACCTACAGATGGGTTATTATCTATTTCTTCCTGATTCTGCCAGACGCCGTCAGCTTCAAATAACCACCAAGCAAATATGGGCTGACCTTCTTCCAATCTCTTGGTAATCTGCCCATTGCTGAGACTTCCTCCAGTTTGACCACCTAAAGCTGGATCTAAGTCCTCAACCCGGTTTCTATTTGTTGAAAAGTTGACTCCAACGTTATAGCTAAAGTTTTCCCCTATACGATCTCTCCAATTCAATAAACCTTCGACACCTGTATTGGTTACCCTAGCAGCCTGTACATTAAAGTTCCCTTCTGGCGCTGAATTCAATAAATTTTGGGCTTGAATAATGGTATTCGTATTATTTCTATAATAATACGTAAAGGTCCCTGAAAGTTTACGGTCGAACATTGCAAAATCTAAACCTCCTTCCCATTCCTCAGTAACTTCCCACTGTAATCTAGCCACTGGGCTTCCGAAAGATGCACCAAATATCAAATCTTGATTAGGCCCAAAGACGTAATTCTGATTTCCAGAATCGGGGTCTGTATTTACTACTTGTTCATTACGTGGTACGTTGGCATTCCCTACTTGGCCCCAACCACCAAAAACTTTTAAAAAGTCTACTAACTTATTTTCCTTTAGGAAATCTTCCTCGGTCAAGGTCCATCCTACACTAAAGGCTGGGAAATTATCAAAAAAGTTTTCGCCATCAACAAAATTACTAGTACCATCCCGCCTTATGACTCCTCTAATAAAATACTTTTCGGCAAAGTCATATTCCGCCCTTGCAAAATAAGACTGTAAATTGGTAGATTGATTAAACTCTTGTTCAACTGTATTATCGAAAAAAGCAGAGGTTCTTCTTCCCAAGCTTCGCAATCTAGGCTCCTCAAAAACATCAAACGCTTGTGCTTCCACAATTTCCCGTCCTCCAAAATTTTCACGGCTCAATCCTACTGTTGCGGATAGATTATGTTTTCCAAATGACTTGTCAAAGGTCAAGAAACTTTCTACGTTCCATCGAAAAAATTCCTCATCCCTAACATTGAATCTATTGTTGGCAAATTCTGGTGATATAACGCCATCACCATCTAAATCCGCTCTTCCTTCTTCGAACATTTCTTCTGTACGGGTAGGATCAGCGTTCAACCATGTTTGCCGTCTAGGTTCAAATATATTTCTTTTCACATACCCCTGTGTAGCACCAAATCTTGTGGTAGACTTTAAATAGTCCGTGATATCCAACTCTGCGGTAATTTGACCTTGTATCGTGGTAGTACTTCTGTTTTCATCATCAAAAAACACTTGGGAGACCGGATTCCCAGCTGTATTCAAACGACCAACTGACTCTCCTTCGTTAGCCTCAAAACCAACAATTCCAGTAGTTTGATTGTAAAAGGATTGCCCAAAACGCCCATTATCATAGCGTACTGGCACCAGCGGAGATTGTCTATATGCATTATTGAAAGCTCCAAAAGGTTTTGGTGTCTCGTTGGTATAGGTCAAGTTCAAGTTTTGAATAATTCTGAACTTGTTGTCAAACAATTTAAATGTATTGTTACTTCGTATATTTCCTCTAGTAAACTTATTATCTGCCAGAATTCCTTCCTCATCATAAAAATTATAACTTAGAAAATAATCTACAGTCTTTGACCCGCCAGACACAGAAAAGTTATGGCTCTGTATGACCCCTGTCTGTAGTAGTTCATCATACCAATCTGTATCATAACGCTGATTTAGTTGTAATTGTGGTCCGTCAATCGCTGCATTTTCTTCATTGAAAAACTGCGTATATTGAGCCCCGTTTGCCATTTCAACTCGGTTTAATATAGATCGTAGGCCAAAGAAGGTATCGAAATTGAAATTTATTTTTCCTTCCCTACCCTTTTTGGTCGTAACTAGAATCACACCGTTTGCGGCCCTTATTCCATAAATATTAGCATAGGAAGCACCTTTCAAAAATTCTATAGATTCAATATCAGCAGGATTAATAGTTCTTATATCCTGTAAGGGCTGACCGTCAACAACAAAGAAAGGGTCTCTTCCTCCCAAGGCAGTTCCCAAACCTCTCACAAGTACCGTTGGTGTAGCGCCTGGCGCATCGTTAGCGATAATATTTACCCCAGCTACTTTTCCTTGAATGGATTGTGTCGCGGTCAATGCCGGAATTTTGACGATTTCCTCTGATTTTATGGAAACCACCGCCCCCGTAATGTCCGAACGCTTTTGTTCACCATAACCAATTACAACCACTTCATCCAGCAACTGGGAATCTTCTTGAAGATTTACATTGATGGTAAATTGCCCATTAACTGAAATTTCCTGTGTTCTGAAACCTACATAACTGAACATTAATATTCCATCGCTTGGAATATCATCCAGAACGTAATTTCCATCGAAATCCGTTTGTACTCCGTTTGTTGTACCCTTAACGATAATATTGGCACCGGGCAAAGGCTGTCCAGTATCATCCAAAACGGTACCTGATACCGTTATGTTATCCTGAGCGAAAAAAGCTACAGGCAACATCAAAAACGAAATTAATAATAATACGCTTTTCATATTCATAATTCTTTAAAATTTGAGTTAGATAATTGCCAAATTAGCAAAATAGCTGTGCTCCTTATTTTATTCGGTATACATAACAACTACATCATCAACGAAAACGTTTGAGAAGTGCCTATTTCACAGGGAAAGTTGTAGTATTCTGCAGTTGGAATGATAAAATAATTAACAAAATGATGTAGTATTGATGTATTTCAAAAAATCATGGATTTTAAGAAAATGTAGTCTTTATATTATTAATTAGAAAGTGATTAAGAAATTGGAAAGATTCTCCGAGCCATCAATCTGTAGCTTTTTTCTAAGGCGGTAACGATGTATTTCTACTCCTCTAACAGTAATGGCCATTAAAGGAGCAATCTCTTTTGTGGAAAGATTCATTTTAAGATACGCACATAATTTGAGGTCTTTGGGCGTTAGTTTTGGATAGGCGGAAAGTAACCGTTCAAAAAAGTCATTATGTAACTCCTTAAAGCTTATTTCAAATCTTTTCCAATCCTCTGTATCCTTGACGGAGTTATTGAGTTTTCTTATAAAAGTTCGATATCGTTGAGAGTTTGCAAACTTATCCTTATCCACCAACAACATGTCTTTCAATTCTAAAAGCATCTCATTTTTCTTGGCAATATTCAAGGTGGTGCTTGCCAATTCATTTTGCTTGAGCTTAATTTCCTTCGCCAATTTTTCCTTTTCCAAAACAGCAAGCGTTTCTTCCTGTTCTTTTTGCATTTTCCCTTCTAATTCTCGTTGCTTTCGCGTTAACTTTCTATGATTGTACCAGCGTATAAAAAAAATGGAAAGTATAATCCCCAACCCATAAAGTGCCAAACTAAATTTTGACAAATACCATGGTGGATCAATGGTAAGCGTTAACGTTTTTGGAAAGGATATGGCATTGTCCACACCCACTGTTGAAACTTTGAATTCATATTCGCCATAGGCTAAATTTTGAAAACTTATGGAACCATCTTCCACATATCCAGAATAATTTTGAGGCCCTTGTAACTCGTAAAAATATCTGGGCTGAATTAGTTTTGGCGTGGAAAATTCCACTTCCAATAGTCTTGAGTTCTTGAAAGACAATTGAAATGCATACTGGTCCATTATTGGAATACGGATGCTTTCCCCTTTCAAAGAATTCAACTCAGGAATAGGAAGCTTATTTGAATCCAGCTGTTTTTTGAGACTTTTTGTATTGATCTTGGCAAATCCATCACTTAACACGATAAATGAAATGGAATCATTTATCTTAATAATATTGTGAGAGTCGGGCACCAACCTTTTTCTGAGGTTCAAATCGGTTATCACCAAGCTATCCGACTTTAAATCGGTATACATGATTTCCTTCATCTCTTCATTGGCCACAAACCAAAAATGACTGCTATCAAAATTTAAAATATCGTTCCCATTAAATTTTTGGAACTCATTGAACAACACAATTTCTCCCAAGATAGGATCATATTTATGCCATATGCCACCAATGTTTAGCGTAATTTGGTTTTTAATCTTGTAAACTTTGATATTGTAGTTAGTAGGTATATCAATGCCATCAAACTGCTCTATCTTCAAAACACTCTTGTAATCTTCATTCAAGTGAACACGATAAAAACCTTTGTACGGGTGTACTGCCCATACTATGGTTGGAGATTCAAAACATAGTTGCTTTATTGGGAAAACTATCCCTTCTACCTTGCTTATCTCCCAAGAATTATCTTCCTGTCTTTTATATGTAGCTAATCCATTGTATGTTCCTTGGATATAGGTCCTACTTTGCTCGGGAATTTTTATAATTTCATACCCTCCGGAGATGTTGGAAATCTTTTCCGTATTACCTTTCTGAATTTTAAATGTTCCCGTATTATGACCGCATAATAAATTATCATCTATTGTTTCCAGATCCCAAACATGACCTTGGGTTCCATTGATAAATCTCAAGTCATGATCGTCAAAATAGAATACGCCCGTATTACTGCCCAAGTAGAGTTTATCTTCAAAAAAATTAGCATCATAGACTGTACCCAATGCTCCTGAGTTATCTGTGTAGTATTTAATAGGACTGTTCAATTTTACCCTTCCGAGACCATTGTCGAGCCCAAGCCATAATTGGTCTTCGTATTGAAGCATGGAAAGCAATGTATTATTTTGAAGACCAGAAGCTTTGTTTAGAACTCTTGATTCTTTTGTCTGAAAGTCATATAGATAAACTCCGTTTTTTATGGTTCCAAAAGCAATCTTACCGTTATCGAGTTTTAGGATTTTGTTCAACTGATGCTTTTTGAGCTCCTCGTTCAAATCTTCGTCCCAAGAAATCAATTCGTCGTTTTCAAAAAAATAACAACCATTCAATTTGGTTCCCACAATTAATTTTCCATCAACAACTGCAATATCAGTGACTGTCCTATTTAATAATTTCTCTTGATTTTCTAGAGGAACCAAAGCATCATCTTGTAGTTCAAAAAGGCCACTTGTACTACTGGCAACAATCATTCTGTCATCATACCAAATAAAATCCGAAATGACCTCGCTAGGTTCTATAACCGTTATTGTATCATTTTTATAAATGTAAATTGATGAAAAGGACCTAAAAAAAATGGTATCATCGACCGAGAGAATCTCCCAAAATTCTTCACTTGTGAACAAGTGTCCTTTTATTAAATGTGTCAAAGAAGTATATTCTAAGACCCCCGCATTCTTTTTCCAAAAACCAAATTCCTCATACGATCCTGTGTATATACGTTCACCAACGGATAGAACGGAGCGTATAATCGTACTATTGGGTAATTTATTGAGCGTCCACCGTTCACCATCAAAATAAAGCATCCCTTTATTGTTTGCAACAAAGAGTTCTCCTTTAGAGTTTACCGTCAAATCCCAGTTTTTACTCCCGCCTTGGTACTCAAGAATATTGTAATTATAAACTGGTGGCAGTAAATTCTGACCACATAAAAATACAGGTAGGCTCAAAAAAACAATAATTGTTAACCAATAGTATAGTATAGTTTTTGGCAATGTCATTTTGCTGTAGTCTTCATACAAAGTCTAAGGTAAGTGACTTTCCAGTTCTACTTGCCCAGCTTTATTCTTAGTCTCGTTGATATATGCTAAAAGTAAAAAACTGAAACCAATTGCCACTATAAAGAGGCTAGGTTTTATTGATACCCGTTGTTTTCGTAAAATGTACACTTATAAAGAATATGGAAATTTAAATCCAGCCTTTTACCGAACCGTCAGTCCATATCAGCTATCCATTGATCGAAACAAGGCATTCATGAGATTAGCCCTCTTTTAAACATTAGGATATACTACGTTTGTATTGTAAATGAGCGTTAAAATAAAGTTTGGTTTAATTATTAGTATGTTTTAACGCGAAATTATGAAAGTACACTTTTTGAACTGTTGATCATAAAAGTGTTTAGTTTAGTTGAGGTTTCCATTACGCCAAGGAGTTTTTAAAATTCCTTGGTCGTAATGGATAAACTAAAATTGAAAACATCTCCCTACAAGTATATTTAAATAACCATCCAATTCATATCTAACGATTCATTAAGGATAGAAATGTTTGGTGTTCTCTTAAATTCTTAATGCGATGCGATGGTTTGACCACCAAGATATTTTCTTGGTGGTTTTTATTACAATTATATTAAATACGCCTTGCTTTAGAAGAATAATACTGTTAATAATACTAAGTATCCATAGAATCAAATGAATTGAAATTGTACAACCATGAATTCATTTACCCCATCCATCAATTGAAACAGGCTGTTCGTTGATCAATGAACTTGGGTTCAACAACTTATCCTTTACTTTATTATACCAAATCTATTTCTTGCCCCTAACCTCCAAGAAATCACAATAAACTTGACCGATATGATTAGATCTTTACATTTTTTGCCCAATAGACCAAAAACTGAAAAATCTTTTTCAGTCAAAGAATTTACCCGGTTTCACCAATCCGTACTTATTATGTTGTCTGTCCTCATAGGACAAACAGCATTTGCACAGATTGAAGTAGATACCTGGTACACTGCGGATAGGGCCGTTAACACGGCCCCATTGCCCCCTGGCCAATTCTATCAATACACCCCATATGCCCCGGTTGATGGAACTCCCGTAACCACTTGGTACGATTTCGTTGATGGTGGACTCAGTTCTAATCAAAATGCGGTACAACATCCTGCGGACCCTTCACATTATCCCAATCCCTGGAATGCGCCCGTTAATCCCGGCTTTGAACATTCCTTTGGGCTTCCTACTTATCTACATCCCGCCGGTTCGGTGCCTGGCATACCTACTTTGCGAAGAAATAGTATGAATTTTAATCCCGCTCTCGAATTTGATGGAAGCGGTAACGGCGAAGCCTTACATACGCGCCCTGTCTCCAGAGAAGAGATAACTGTTTTTATTGTCTTCAAGGCCCAGGGTTCGGGGAATACCGCAAAGACCCAAAGGCTGCTCTATGGAGGGGATATAGAGGCCTATCATAGTTCTACCACCAATCTTTCACTGGGAGTTTCAAATGGGAATCGATTTTCAGTGGGCAGGACCTGGAACGGGGGTTCCTTTTTTCAAAGTGGCGGCATAGATCTTATCGATCGTCCAACCGTTGGTGTGTTCATTAGAGATGTTGTGGAACCCATTGGAAGCCAACAAGAAGTTCTGGCAACAAGGGTAAATGGGCTACAGGATATCTTAGAAATACGAAATCATAGCCTTGCAGAAAATGACCTCTATTTATTCAGCCGCCTTGGAAAACACTTTAATAGTGGCGGTGGCGATTCCGATAGTAATCTAACAGGCAGCATAGCAGAAGTTTTGATCGCGGATGGAGCACTCGATGTTAACTCCGTACAACGTGCAGAAAGCTATTTGGCCATAAAATATGGCATTACCCTCAATACAACTTCATTGGGAAGCACCTTTGGGAATCAAGGATACCAATACCTCGCTGCAGATGGAACCGTAATCTGGGATCCCGCTATAGATCCTGTATACCGGTTTGACATAGCAGGATTGGCCAGGGATAGATACCGGGATAACACTGGTGTTTACCCAGATTTACGATATAACCTACATCAACGTATTGCTAAAAGCGTAAATGACAATGCCTTGGTCACTATGTCTACAGACCCAAATTTCTCAGGTGACAACTTAGACCTAAGTAGACCCGAAATTCACAATACCTTTTCCGGCACTTCGTTGCACTCATACCTTCATAACTATTTGATATGGGCCAACGATCGTGCAAGTTTAAATTCAACTAACGTAGAGCTACCTGCTTCAGGTGACATTACTTTAAGAATTTCCCGAGAATGGAAAATTCAAAAAACAGTTTCTCCGGGGGTCTTGCCAATTTCAGGGGTGAGCGTTCGGGTAGACCTTTCAGGTTCGGATATCTTAACCAATGATGCCTGTGGTATCCAACTCATGATAGATCGAGATGGAGATGGGAATTTCACGACTGGCATTATTGATTATGTAACGGCAACAGCTATAGTAGGTACCGATGCTTTTTTTGATAATGTTGATTTAGAACATTTGGACGTGTTCTCCATTGGTTTTGGGGACTTTACCGACCCAACGGCAAGTAATCCAAACCCCATAGATGTTTGTGGTACAGCACCAGCTCCAGACCCGTCCGTTGTCGACGATGAAGACGATAATTGTTCTGTGGACACCGTGGTCCACATCAGCGATGTGTCAGATGGTGGATTCAATCCTGAAATTATCACTCGTACCTATAGAATAACTGACACCTCTGGCAATTTTGTAGATGTAGTACAGACTATTAATATTTACCCCTCTCCCGATGCAGGGACCGACGCCAACATGACCATATGTGAGGGGGACATCCTAACCGCTGCGGACCTTTTCGCCCAGCTCGGCGGAACGCCCGATGCAGGGGGAAGCTGGAGCCCGGCACCCGCAGGGGCCGGGACCTACACCTATACCGTCACCGCAATCGCGCCGTGCACCACAGATGCAACGGCTCAGGTGACCGTAAACGAACAGCAACGGCCCGATGCAGGGACCGACGCCAACATGGCCATATGTGAGGGCGATACCGTGAGCGATGCGGACCTCTTCGCTCAGCTCGGCGGAACGCCCGACGCAGGGGGGAGCTGGAATCCGGCACCCGCAGGGCCAGGGGTCTACACCTATACCGTCACCGCAATCGCGCCATGCACCACAGATGCAACGGCTCAGGTGACCGTAAACGAACAGCAACGGCCCGATGCAGGGACCGACGGAAGCCTCACCATATGTGAGGGGGACATCCTAACCGCTGCGGACCTCTTCGCTCAGCTCGGCGGAACACCGGACGTAGGCGGAAGCTGGAACCCGGCACCCGCAGGGGCAGGATTATACACCTATACCGTCACCGCAATCGCGCCGTGCACCACAGATGCAACGGCTCAGGTGACCGTAAACGAACAGCAACGGCCCGACGCAGGGACCGACGCCAACATGACCATATGTGAGGGGGACATCCTAACCGCTGCGGACCTTTTCGCCCAGCTCGGGGGAACACCCGATGCCGGGGGAAGCTGGAGCCCCGCACCCGTAGGGGCAGGGATCTACACCTATACCGTCACCGCAATCGCGCCGTGCACCACAGATGCAACGGCTCAGGTGACCGTAAACGAACAGCAACGGCCCGACGCAGGGACCGACGGAAGCCTCACCATATGTGAGGGCGATACCCTGACCGCTGCGGACCTTTTCGTACAGCTCGGGGGAACACCGGACGTAGGCGGAAGCTGGAGCCCGGCACCCGCAGGGGCCGGGACCTACACCTATACCGTCGGCGCAACGGCACCATGCACCACCGACGCAACAGCTCAGGTGACCGTAACCGAACAGCAACGGCCCGATGCCGATGCCGGGGCGGACGACGCGATATGCGGTGCAGTGAACTATACCGTTACAGGTGCTTCGGCATCAGGTTTCGATAGCCTGCTCTGGACCCACAACGGGAACGGTAACTTCACCGACGCCACCGTCATGAACGCGGAGTACGTGCCCGATGCGTCCGATGTCGGAACGACGGTAACCCTGACCCTCACCTCAAGCAGTTCCGGCGTGTGCCCTGACGATATCGATGCGATGGACCTGAACATAGGTACGATTCCACAAATCGTTATGGTCTCCTCTTCGGATCCTTTGGCTTGTGGGGGAAATGGTACGATAGAACTTACATTTTCGAACGTTCCCGATGGAAACTATGATATCGTATATGATGCCGGGACCTTTATCGGGGTTTCTGTTTCGGCGGGAGAGGCCACCATTGGCGCACCGCAAGGAATATACGACAACATTCGAATAACCGTCAACGGATGTACTTCCACCGATGACCCCGACACCACCCTCACCGATCCAGGGGACCCCACCCCGGATGCGGGCACGGGGGGAGATGTCTGCGATATCGCAAACGCCTTCCCAACCAACGCCCTTGTGGCGATAGGAACGGGCACATGGACGAACCAGACGCCCCTTGTGGGCACCGCGACGTTCGCAGACCCCAACGACGAGACCACCGATATAACAGTGGACGCATACGGAAGCTATACCTTCCGGTGGACCGATGCGAACGGATCGTGCTCAGGGTTCGACGAGATAACTGTCAACTTCTTCGAAGAGCCCACGAACGCAGATGCCGGCCCGGACATCCCACAGTGCGGCACGCCCGACTTCACCATGGCGGCCAACTCACCGGCAGTGGGCACCGGTACATGGACGCAGACAGCGGGCCCTGCGCTAACCATAGTCAGTGCCAACGACCCGACCAGCGGTGTCAACGGACTTCCCGCAGGGAGTTCCGCAACGCTCAGGTGGACCATCGCCAACGGATCCTGTACCGAATCCTTCGATGAGGTTGTGATAACAAATGACCAACAGCCCATAGTCGATGCCGGGGCGGACGACGCGATATGCGATGCCATGCCATATACAGTTGCAGGTGCTTCGGCATCAGGTTTCGACAGCCTGCTCTGGACCCACAACGGGAACGGAAATTTCACCGACGCCACCGTCGTGAACGCGGAGTACGTACCCGATGCATCCGATGTCGGAACGACGGTGACCCTGACCCTCACCGCAAGCAGTTCCGGCATATGCCCTGACAATATCGATGCGATGGACTTGACCGTAACCGAACAGCCCGACGCAGGGACCGACGCCAACATGGCCATATGCGAGGGCGGTACCGTAACGGCAGCTCAGCTATTCGCACAGCTCGGCGGAACGCCCGACGCAGGGGGAAGCTGGAATCCGGCACCCGCAGGGCCAGGGGTCTACACCTATACCGTCAACGCAATCGCGCCATGCACCACAGATGCGACCGCACAGGTCACCGTAACCGAACAGCAACGGCCCGATGCAGGGACCGACGCCAACATGGCCATATGCGAGGGCGATACCGTGAGCGCAGCTCAGCTATTCGCACAGCTCGGGGGGACGCCAGATATCGGGGGGTCATGGAACCCAGCACCTGCAGGGGCCGGGGTATACACCTACACCGTCAACGCAACAGCACCCTGCACCACCGACGCAACAGCACAGGTAACCGTAACAGAACTGCAAGTACCGCTAGCACCGACCATCAACGTAACGCCAGAGGACTGCGCAGGGGACGCCACCAACACCGTGACCAACTATGACCCCAACCTGACCTATACCTCCAACCCGGCAGGGCTGAGCGTGGGCGCAGGAGGGAACATCACAGGGGGCAACGACGGGGTCAACTACACCATCACAGCGGAGAACTCCGACGGATGCACACAAGATTCAGCGCCATTCGCATTCGACGCAGGAACACAGCTGCAAGTACCGCTAGCACCGACCATCAACGTAACGCCAGAGGACTGCGCAGGGGACGCCACCAACACCGTGACCAACTATGACCCCAACCTGACCTATACCTCCAACCCGGCAGGGCTGAGCGTGGGCGCAGGAGGGAACATCACAGGGGGCAACGACGGGGTCAACTACACCATCACAGCGGAGAACTCCGACGGATGCACACAAGATTCAGCGCCATTCGCATTCGACGCAGGAACACAGCTGCAAGTACCGCTAGCACCGACCATCAACGTAACGCCAGAGGACTGCGCAGGGGACGCCACCAACACCGTGACCAACTATGACCCCAACCTGACCTATACCTCCAACCCGGCAGGGCTGAGCGTGGGCGCAGGAGGGAACATCACAGGGGGCAACGACGGGGTCAACTACACCATCACAGCGGAGAACTCCGACGGATGCACACAAGATTCAGCGCCATTCGCATTCGACGCAGGAACACAGCTGCAAGTACCGCTAGCACCGACCATCAACGTAACGCCAGAGGACTGCGCAGGGGACGCCACCAACACCGTGACCAACTATGACCCCAACCTGACCTATACCTCCAACCCGGCAGGGCTGAGCGTGGGCGCAGGAGGGAACATCACAGGGGGCAACGACGGGGTCAACTACACCATCACAGCGGAGAACTCCGACGGATGCACACAAGATTCAGCGCCATTCGCATTCGACGCAGGAACACAGCTGCAAGTACCGCTAGCACCGACCATCAACGTAACGCCAGAGGACTGCGCAGGGGACGCCACCAACACCGTGACCAACTATGACCCCAACCTGACCTATACCTCCAACCCGGCAGGGCTGAGCGTGGGCGCAGGAGGGAACATCACAGGGGGCAACGACGGGGTCAACTACACCATCACAGCGGAGAACTCCGACGGATGCACACAAGATTCAGCGCCATTCGCATTCGACGCAGGAACACAGCTGCAAGTACCGCTAGCACCGACCATCAACGTAACGCCAGAGGACTGCGCAGGGGACGCCACCAACACCGTGACCAACTATGACCCCAACCTGACCTATACCTCCAACCCGGCAGGGCTGAGCGTGGGCGCAGGAGGGAACATCACAGGGGGCAACGACGGGGTCAACTACACCATCACAGCGGAGAACTCCGACGGATGCACACAAGATTCAGCGCCATTCGCATTCGACGCAGGAACACAGCTGCAAGTACCGCTAGCACCGACCATCAACGTAACGCCAGAGGACTGCGCAGGGGACGCCACCAACACCGTGACCAACTATGACCCCAACCTGACCTATACCTCCAACCCGGCAGGGCTGAGCGTGGGCGCAGGAGGGAACATCACAGGGGGCAACGACGGGGTCAACTACACCATCACAGCGGAGAACTCCGACGGATGCACACAAGATTCAGCGCCATTCGCATTCGACGCAGGAACACAGCTGCAAGTACCGCTAGCACCGACCATCAACGTAACGCCAGAGGACTGCGCAGGGGACGCCACCAACACCGTGACCAACTATGACCCCAACCTGACCTATACCTCCAACCCGGCAGGGCTGAGCGTGGGCGCAGGAGGGAACATCACAGGGGGCAACGACGGGGTCAACTACACCATCACAGCGGAGAACTCCGACGGATGCACACAAGATTCAGCGCCATTCGCATTCGACGCAGGAACACAGCTGCAAGTACCGCTAGCACCGACCATCAACGTAACGCCAGAGGACTGCGCAGGGGACGCCACCAACACCGTGACCAACTATGACCCCAACCTGACCTATACCTCCAACCCGGCAGGGCTGAGCGTGGGCGCAGGAGGGAACATCACAGGGGGCAACGACGGGGTCAACTACACCATCACAGCGGAGAACTCCGACGGATGCACACAAGATTCAGCGCCATTCGCATTCGACGCAGGAACACAGCTGCAAGTACCGCTAGCACCGACCATCAACGTAACGCCAGAGGACTGCGCAGGGGACGCCACCAACACCGTGACCAACTATGACCCCAACCTGACCTATACCTCCAACCCGGCAGGGCTGAGCGTGGGCGCAGGAGGGAACATCACAGGGGGCAACGACGGGGTCAACTACACCATCACAGCGGAGAACTCCGACGGATGCACACAAGATTCAGCGCCATTCGCATTCGACGCAGGAACACAGCTGCAAGTACCGCTAGCACCGACCATCAACGTAACGCCAGAGGACTGCGCAGGGGACGCCACCAACACCGTGACCAACTATGACCCCAACCTGACCTATACCTCCAACCCGGCAGGGCTGAGCGTGGGCGCAGGAGGGAACATCACAGGGGGCAACGACGGGGTCAACTACACCATCACAGCGGAGAACTCCGACGGATGCACACAAGATTCAGCGCCATTCGCATTCGACGCAGGAACACAGCTGCAAGTACCGCTAGCACCGACCATCAACGTAACGCCAGAGGACTGCGCAGGGGACGCCACCAACACCGTGACCAACTATGACCCCAACCTGACCTATACCTCCAACCCGGCAGGGCTGAGCGTGGGCGCAGGAGGGAACATCACAGGGGGCAACGACGGGGTCAACTACACCATCACAGCGGAGAACTCCGACGGATGCACACAAGATTCAGCGCCATTCGCATTCGACGCAGGAACACAGCTGCAAGTACCGCTAGCACCGACCATCAACGTAACGCCAGAGGACTGCGCAGGGGACGCCACCAACACCGTGACCAACTATGACCCCAACCTGACCTATACCTCCAACCCGGCAGGGCTGAGCGTGGGCGCAGGAGGGAACATCACAGGGGGCAACGACGGGGTCAACTACACCATCACAGCGGAGAACTCCGACGGATGCACACAAGATTCAGCGCCATTCGCATTCGACGCAGGAACACAGCTGCAAGTACCGCTAGCACCGACCATCAACGTAACGCCAGAGGACTGCGCAGGGGACGCCACCAACACCGTGACCAACTATGACCCCAACCTGACCTATACCTCCAACCCGGCAGGGCTGAGCGTGGGCGCAGGAGGGAACATCACAGGGGGCAACGACGGGGTCAACTACACCATCACAGCGGAGAACTCCGACGGATGCACACAAGATTCAGCGCCATTCGCATTCGACGCAGGAACACAGCTGCAAGTACCGCTAGCACCGACCATCAACGTAACGCCAGAGGACTGCGCAGGGGACGCCACCAACACCGTGACCAACTATGACCCCAACCTGACCTATACCTCCAACCCGGCAGGGCTGAGCGTGGGCGCAGGAGGGAACATCACAGGGGGCAACGACGGGGTCAACTACACCATCACAGCGGAGAACTCCGACGGATGCACACAAGATTCAGCGCCATTCGCATTCGACGCAGGAACACAGCTGCAAGTACCGCTAGCACCGACCATCAACGTAACGCCAGAGGACTGCGCAGGGGACGCCACCAACACCGTGACCAACTATGACCCCAACCTGACCTATACCTCCAACCCGGCAGGGCTGAGCGTGGGCGCAGGAGGGAACATCACAGGGGGCAACGACGGGGTCAACTACACCATCACAGCGGAGAACTCCGACGGATGCACACAAGATTCAGCGCCATTCGCATTCGACGCAGGAACACAGCTGCAAGTACCGCTAGCACCGACCATCAACGTAACGCCAGAGGACTGCGCAGGGGACGCCACCAACACCGTGACCAACTATGACCCCAACCTGACCTATACCTCCAACCCGGCAGGGCTGAGCGTGGGCGCAGGAGGGAACATCACAGGGGGCAACGACGGGGTCAACTACACCATCACAGCGGAGAACTCCGACGGATGCACACAAGATTCAGCGCCATTCGCATTCGACGCAGGAACACAGCTGCAAGTACCGCTAGCACCGACCATCAACGTAACGCCAGAGGACTGCGCAGGGGACGCCACCAACACCGTGACCAACTATGACCCCAACCTGACCTATACCTCCAACCCGGCAGGGCTGAGCGTGGGCGCAGGAGGGAACATCACAGGGGGCAACGACGGGGTCAACTACACCATCACAGCGGAGAACTCCGACGGATGCACACAAGATTCAGCGCCATTCGCATTCGACGCAGGAACACAGCTGCAAGTACCGCTAGCACCGACCATCAACGTAACGCCAGAGGACTGCGCAGGGGACGCCACCAACACCGTGACCAACTATGACCCCAACCTGACCTATACCTCCAACCCGGCAGGGCTGAGCGTGGGCGCAGGAGGGAACATCACAGGGGGCAACGACGGGGTCAACTACACCATCACAGCGGAGAACTCCGACGGATGCACACAAGATTCAGCGCCATTCGCATTCGACGCAGGAACACAGCTGCAAGTACCGCTAGCACCGACCATCAACGTAACGCCAGAGGACTGCGCAGGGGACGCCACCAACACCGTGACCAACTATGACCCCAACCTGACCTATACCTCCAACCCGGCAGGGCTGAGCGTGGGCGCAGGAGGGAACATCACAGGGGGCAACGACGGGGTCAACTACACCATCACAGCGGAGAACTCCGACGGATGCACACAAGATTCAGCGCCATTCGCATTCGACGCAGGAACACAGCTGCAAGTACCGCTAGCACCGACCATCAACGTAACGCCAGAGGACTGCGCAGGGGACGCCACCAACACCGTGACCAACTATGACCCCAACCTGACCTATACCTCCAACCCGGCAGGGCTGAGCGTGGGCGCAGGAGGGAACATCACAGGGGGCAACGACGGGGTCAACTACACCATCACAGCGGAGAACTCCGACGGATGCACACAAGATTCAGCGCCATTCGCATTCGACGCAGGAACACAGCTGCAAGTACCGCTAGCACCGACCATCAACGTAACGCCAGAGGACTGCGCAGGGGACGCCACCAACACCGTGACCAACTATGACCCCAACCTGACCTATACCTCCAACCCGGCAGGGCTGAGCGTGGGCGCAGGAGGGAACATCACAGGGGGCAACGACGGGGTCAACTACACCATCACAGCGGAGAACTCCGACGGATGCACACAAGATTCAGCGCCATTCGCATTCGACGCAGGAACACAGCTGCAAGTACCGCTAGCACCGACCATCAACGTAACGCCAGAGGACTGCGCAGGGGACGCCACCAACACCGTGACCAACTATGACCCCAACCTGACCTATACCTCCAACCCGGCAGGGCTGAGCGTGGGCGCAGGAGGGAACATCACAGGGGGCAACGACGGGGTCAACTACACCATCACAGCGGAGAACTCCGACGGATGCACACAAGATTCAGCGCCATTCGCATTCGACGCAGGAACACAGCTGCAAGTACCGCTAGCACCGACCATCAACGTAACGCCAGAGGACTGCGCAGGGGACGCCACCAACACCGTGACCAACTATGACCCCAACCTGACCTATACCTCCAACCCGGCAGGGCTGAGCGTGGGCGCAGGAGGGAACATCACAGGGGGCAACGACGGGGTCAACTACACCATCACAGCGGAGAACTCCGACGGATGCACACAAGATTCAGCGCCATTCGCATTCGACGCAGGAACACAGCTGCAAGTACCGCTAGCACCGACCATCAACGTAACGCCAGAGGACTGCGCAGGGGACGCCACCAACACCGTGACCAACTATGACCCCAACCTGACCTATACCTCCAACCCGGCAGGGCTGAGCGTGGGCGCAGGAGGGAACATCACAGGGGGCAACGACGGGGTCAACTACACCATCACAGCGGAGAACTCCGACGGATGCACACAAGATTCAGCGCCATTCGCATTCGACGCAGGAACACAGCTGCAAGTACCGCTAGCACCGACCATCAACGTAACGCCAGAGGACTGCGCAGGGGACGCCACCAACACCGTGACCAACTATGACCCCAACCTGACCTATACCTCCAACCCGGCAGGGCTGAGCGTGGGCGCAGGAGGGAACATCACAGGGGGCAACGACGGGGTCAACTACACCATCACAGCGGAGAACTCCGACGGATGCACACAAGATTCAGCGCCATTCGCATTCGACGCAGGAACACAGCTGCAAGTACCGCTAGCACCGACCATCAACGTAACGCCAGAGGACTGCGCAGGGGACGCCACCAACACCGTGACCAACTATGACCCCAACCTGACCTATACCTCCAACCCGGCAGGGCTGAGCGTGGGCGCAGGAGGGAACATCACAGGGGGCAACGACGGGGTCAACTACACCATCACAGCGGAGAACTCCGACGGATGCACACAAGATTCAGCGCCATTCGCATTCGACGCAGGAACACAGCTGCAAGTACCGCTAGCACCGACCATCAACGTAACGCCAGAGGACTGCGCAGGGGACGCCACCAACACCGTGACCAACTATGACCCCAACCTGACCTATACCTCCAACCCGGCAGGGCTGAGCGTGGGCGCAGGAGGGAACATCACAGGGGGCAACGACGGGGTCAACTACACCATCACAGCGGAGAACTCCGACGGATGCACACAAGATTCAGCGCCATTCGCATTCGACGCAGGAACACAGCTGCAAGTACCAGAGGCTGATGCAGGGCCCGAGGACGATCAAATTTGCGAAGGATCTACCTACGAACTCTCTACAGCTACAGCTTCTGTCGGGGCAATGCTCACCTGGATTACCACTGGAACAGGGACCTTCGACAACGACACGACACTAAATCCCACCTACAGTCCGTCCGAGGCCGACGAGACCGCAGGCAGCGTGACCCTCACTCTGACCGCCACAGCAGTCAACGGATGCAACGCATCGGATACCATAGTGCTCAACTTCATCGACACCCCATTAGCTGACAACCCATCTAATGTAACGGTATGCGACTCATATACACTACCAACACTGGTCAATGGAAGTTACTTCGATGCGCCGAACGGTGGAGGAAATGCTTTCAGTCCTGGAGACAATATCACCAGTTCGATGACGCTGTACGTTTTCAATGAAACCGGAACATCTCCCAACTGTATAGCAGAGAACTCCTTTGATGTCATCATCAACAACTTATCAATAAGTCTAAATACTCAAAACACATTGTGTTTGGACTCTGAAGATGGCTCAGTGGACGTTACAATTACCAATGGAGATGCACCCTATGCGGTACAACTGAATTCAGGTGCCGATATGATACTTCAAACAGATAGTTTTACGATAGATAATTTAGCACCCGGAAATTACAATCTGTCCGTAACATCCAACAATGGGTGTTCATCCGAATCGTCATTTGAGATTTTAATCACAGGACCTGATCTACGTGCTACTGTAGACACTGATCAATTTTGTAACGGCAATGCTCCATCCAACAGTACAGAAATCTTTTTGGTAGACCAAAGCATTTCTTCAGAGGTACTGTATGCGATAGATTCCACCAATCCGCAGGACTTTGTTCTGGGACCAGTCTTTAATGGTTTGGCACCGGGCACGCACTTCGCAGCTATTTTACACACTGATGGTTGTTTAAGTACAGTTCCCTTTGAGATTGATGAAATCGATTCGTTGGAAATGGTGGTAGTGAAGAACAATGAAGCTGAAATTGAAATTAATGCATCTGGTGGCCTACCTCCATATACTTACTTCTTGAATGACAATCCTGGAACTTCCCAAAATACGTTCACGGTACTGGAAAGTGGAAACTACGTAGTCCGCGTGGTTGACAGTCTTGGTTGTGAGGTGTTTGATACTACATCTGTGAATTTAGTAGATATTGAAATTCCTAATTTCTTTACCCCAAACCACGATGGACAAAATGATTTCTGGGGACCAAGAAACATAGAAAGCCTACCTAATATAGAAACCTACGTTTTTGACAGGTATGGTAGAAAAATAAAAATCATGGGGCAATCCAACAACGGTTGGGACGGTACCTACGAATCTAATCTAATGCCTTCTGGTGACTATTGGTATACCATACGGTTGAACGATGGTACTGGACGTGAGTTTGTTGGAAACTTTACCCTTTACAGATAAAATATGTTAAGATATAATTTAATTAAAATTGCAAGTCTAATAGTGTTATTGAATTTTCTACCTTTAAAAGGACAGGAACTTACGGTACCACAACTTTCACAATATCTCTCCGATAATCCTTTTCTTATGTCTCCTGCCTATGCTGGCATTGGAAATTATGTGAAGGTAAGAATGGCTGGGCTTACGCAATGGGTTGGCATAGAAGATGCCCCAAATACTCAGTCCCTATCCGCTGATGTTCGATTGGGAAATAGGTCTGGTGTTGGTTTTGTGCTATATAATGATTCCAATGGCGAAACAAAGCAAAGAGGTGCAAAAATATCATTTGCGCACCATTTGACCATTGATAAATATGAAGATCAATATTTCTCTTTCGCGCTATCCTTTAATCTAAATCAATTTAGGATAGACATTGAGAACTTTGACCCAAACAATGATCTTGGAATAACTGATGATAGATCATCGAGCAATCCCAATTTTGATATAGGAACATTATACAGAAATGGCGGTTTTTATGCAAGCTTCAATATTGGCAATATTTTAAATAAGGATTTTCAAAAATTCAACCAACTTTTTGAACCCAATGTCTTAAGAAATTATCAACTCTATTCTGGTTATAAGCATAGAAAGAATAGGCGTTCTGACTTTGAAATAGAGCCATCTATTTTCTTACAATATTTTGAGAACGATGGACGTTCCGTCACGGACCTGAACACCAAATTCAAATGGTATGACTTTATAAATTATTACTATGCAGGTATTACTTATCGATTTTTAAATGATCAGTTGGGAAAACCCCTTTATGTTGGACCGATGATGGGACTGAAAAAAGGGGATTTTTACTTTGGATATTCTTATCAGGTAATCATGAACGAAATATTGGGTTATTCCAGTGGCACGCATGTCGTTACGGTTGGGATAGATCTTTTTCAAGGCATCTCCAATTGTACATGTACATATTGAACTTAAAAAACTAATGAAAATGAAATCAATTCTAAAAGCAATCGGTTCTTTAAAGCTACTTATCTTATTTTTTCTTGTCCTCTTCTATTCATCTTGTGGAGACGGAAACGACGATGGCTTATTTGGCTTAACACAAAAACAAAGTGAAATTTCTATATCTTCAGGTACTACCGATACAATCTTATATGCCATAGTGGACAACACTAGGATTCCTGTTTATCTATCTTTTCCAGAAGGGTGCGATATTCAAAATTACCCTGCTGTAGTAGTGATGCATGGCTCTGACGGAATGTGGAAAAATCATGACCCAGAAAGCAAAGCAATGTCTGGACAAAATAATGAATGGCGAAAAATATTTGATGATAACTGTATCATCGGGGCTTTTGTCGACAGTTATTCTACAAGAGGGGTAACGACAAGAATTGGAAAATGGACCACAGCCCCAGATAATTTCAAAATTAGTTCGCAGTTTGTTCGTCCAAGGGATGCAAATGCTACGTTATCACTATTAAGAGGTCTAACCTTTGGTGATGGCAGAAGTATAGTAAGGCCAAAAGACATTGGTATTCTTGGCTTTTCAGATGGCGCTACTACTGTTGCTTCAACCTTATATGATTCGAATGCTACTCCATCCGATTGGGTATGGAAACAAAAGTTTGATGGTAAAGAGTATAATACCTCTTCTGGAGTAAAAGCACCTCCAAAAATTCCAACTGATGGTGGTTTTGCTGGTGGTGTCTTTTATTATGGCGGTTCTGGCGGCTTTGATTACTGGGGAAGTCATGCTTGTGGCACCAATGGTTTGGAAGGTAATGTATATGTTTCCTATGCTCCTATACTATACCAACTTCCTGCCAATGGATATCTCACGGAAAATAGTCTATGCTTGGTTGATCTTCTCAAAAAAAAGAGTAACAACGTGGAACTAAATGTATATGCCAATGTTGGTCACGGTTTTGATTTTGATGACAACGTACAAAGTATTATTGCAAGGAAAAATACTATTAACTGGTTTAAAAAGATATTGAATATGAATTAGACACTTTAAGTACCATATACCAAAACCTCCCGTTCAATTGCTCGATTTGTATAATTTTCCAATTTAACCTCTTCCCATGAAGGCTTTCAACCTTTCTTCATATTTACAAGTCCCGGTTTTGACCAATAACCAAGTTAATTGAATTATTAATTACGTCTTTTTTGATATGATTTTAAATACTGTTGAGATTATATCAAAAGAGAAGAAATCATCCTCAAAAAATAAAATCAATAAAGTTGGTTCATAAAAGAACCAGAATTAGAACAAACCCAAATAGAAAATAAATTTGACCGAAATGAAAAAAGACTTTCTTGAAAAATGGATTCTTGATTTAATCAAGCTAGAGTATGAACTGGGGAATATTCCCAAACGTGCAACGTATAAATTAAAAGAACGCATGGACAACTTTATAGAGGTTACGCTAATATGGTTGAACAAGGAAAACGTTGAGTACAAAATAATATATAGTGCAAGAGCTTATGGAAAAAAAAGCATTGCGGTAAGTTGTGAAACCATAAACGAATCTCTGTTTGATATGGAGAGTTATTATACTCTTGAAATTCACAAATATGTAAATAATATCAAGAGGAGCTATAGTACTAGAAAAATTGTGGATTATGATGTTATGAACGTGGTTGGTGAATTACAAAAATTGGACGAAACCAGAGGTTTAGATTTATAGTTTCTTTTTTATCTGTTTTTAATTGCAAGGTCATAGACAAAATGCCTGTTTTGATTTTTAATTCCTTTCATCCGATAAATCTGCATTTTGTCTATATGGCCTCATTCGTCAATTAAGAAGGCCCATCCATATATTTCACCCCTGTAAAACTTACATAAAGTTGTTCCTTAGTGTAAAGTTTTAAAAGTTCCCAGATTTTTAATTTAATACCTTTTCATTATGCATCTATTAACCATTATATGGACATTGACCTGTGCCGCCATAATTGTAGGATACCCGATTTATCTCTATCGAAAATCTTTATCGTTGATGGCTTTCAATAAAAAGAAGAACACCGTAGCTATGGCCTCAAGTACTGTTGAATTAGTATCATTTGATTTAAAAAACCAATCTCCTGGATGGTCTTTTAAGTTAGATGTACCTCAAATTACAGAGGAAGTCCTTTATAACAATCCTATTCTTTTTTATCTAGAATCCAATGACACTTGCCTTAAACTGCCTTTGAACAATGCCATTTTAGGTTATTCTGCATTTGTCTATAAAAATACCGGGAAAGTCTATGTAACTTTTAAATCCCTAGCAGATGGGGTGTCCAACTTTTATGTGCCAGCGTGGCATCTGCATAAATTGAAGATTTTAATCATAAAATCTCGGGATAAAAGAATTTATGGGGATTGGGGGGCCAAACCAGACAAGTCCGAAATTTTCAAAGGATTAAAAAAAGCAGGAATCAATATAAATGATTACGAAGAAACTTTAGGTTATTTCAGCAATATAGCTGCTATAGAATTTAAGGGTCATTTTTCAAATACCACCAATAGAAAACGCACTAACAGCTTGCCCTCCATACAAACACGCACCCAAAAACTGTCTTCTACAGGATAATCATAAAATATAGTACACTAAGATCAATTGGTCTATTGCGTTTAAACTGATTCTATTTTTCTATTGTAAAAATACTGTCTTCTGTCCCTTCTTGGAGTGTTGCAGACAAATTTTGAAGGTTAATTTCATAAACTCAAAACAGCTATTTTCTCAACCATGAATTCAAAAGCCCCATCGGTCAATTCATATGGGCACTATATCAAATGGGCACCTATTATTAGTTGCTATCACTTTAATTTTGAGTCTAGGTTGATAAGGTTAAGCAAATAAGTCAGATTGATTCATTTGGTATTAATCGAATTACATTTCACATAGTATGATAAACTCACCATTAGTAATTTTTATAGTAGGTTGTAAACGAGTATGGGGTTATGCTGCGTAGCAATCATTTAAAAATGAAAACGGTGAGTTTTTATTTCATACTACCGGAAAAAAGATTTGATTATCTGGATTGTTGACTTTTTTATTAAACAAAATCTATTTGAAAAATAACTCCTACAGAGACAAAATGCATTTCGCCATCTAATTGGATATCCTCCAATTATTAATCCTCTCCCCCATTTTGCAAAATGTCCAGTCTTAAATTCTCCTTTTAAAACAATAAAACACGATTCAATAATTGTATGTCCCAAACAATAAGCCTGTCTTTGATAGAAGAGCAATACCTTTTAATTATATAAGGCGCTTTTTTAAGAATCGGCACGAAAAACAATTACCCAACATTAGGAGCATATCATTAAAGGGAGTTGTGTATTAAAATCTGAACAACGACCGAATGTCGGCCCTAAAATACATTTCAAAATTTGGAAGCCTTACACGCAGCGTTCTGGAAAATTCTATTGAGACAAAAGTTTTGTTGAGAGATGAAATAAAATTATTAAATTCCTACTTAGAACTAGAATCACTTCGTTTTGACAATTTTTTCGAATATAAAATAAATGTTTCGGAGGATTTAGATACAAATACCACAGAAATTCCTTTCATGGTCATTCAACCCTTCATAGAAAATGCTATTATCCACGGTCTGAATAAAAAAAAGGAAGGTGATAAAAAACTTTTAATAAGTTTCAAGAAAAAAGGGGATGTTATTTTTTGTTTTATAGAGGATAATGGCATAGGCAGAATTGCATCAGAAAAGCTGAACAATACTTTAAAAAAGAAAAAGAAGTCAAGAGGTATAGAAATAACAGAGAAAAGACCGAATCTAATGGGTAAGCCCGACTCGCAAAAAAGTGTAATTGAGATTATAGATAAATATGACGATAACAACAAATCTACTGGCACCAGAGTTTCTATAAAGATTGGCCCATCATAAACCCGATGATATGATATTAAAAGTAGTTATTGTAGAAGATGAAAAACGAAGTAGAGACACATTAAAGACCCTTCTGGAAGAATTTTGTAAAGATGTGCAGGTCATAGCTACCGCAAGCAGTGTTTCTGAAGCCGTTAAGGTATTGTCCGTTTTTAGTCCAGACGTTGTTTTTCTGGATATTGAACTTCAGTCTGGAGTAGGCTTTGATATCTTGGAACAAATCAAAGACCCGGATTTTGAAATTATTTTTACTACCGCATTTGAAAAATATGCCATAAGGGCTATAAAATTCAGCTCATTGGATTATTTGTTAAAGCCCATTGACCTTGATGAATTGAAAGAAGCTGTTGAAAAAGCGAGAAGAAGAATGGACACCAATATATATAGGCAACAAATAGAAACCCTCATGCAAAGCATTGGAAATGACTCTTACAAGCAAGAAAAAATATGCCTCGCCACTACTTCTGGAATGGAGTTTATTGCTATTGAAGACGTTGTCCTTTGTAAAGCCGACGGTTCTTACACCTGTTTTGTCCTAAAAAATAAGAATACCCTTTTGGTGAGCAAACACTTAAAGGAGTATGAAATCTTATTGGCAGAACAACAATTTATGAGGGTTCATAATAGTTTTTTGATCAATTTAAAAGAAGTAAAGAAATACGTAAAATCAGATGGCGGATATATTATCATGAGCAATGATATGCATGTGAGTATTTCCCCCAGAAAAAAAGATGAACTTATTGAGTCAATGAAAAAATTGTAAGACGGATTACCTAATTGTAATAAATAACTGTCTCATGGTGCTGCCACGACGTTACGATACAAAAATTATTTGAGCTCTTGTTCTAATTGTAATACCGGCATCCAATAAAAGTTTATTACCGACCATTCATCCATCTCAACATTTTGCGAGCTTCTTACGTATACCGCCCCATTATCTGAAAATACATGTTTGGTCATTAAGCCTTTGTTCGTTGATTTATCATTCATTGCCCAAATGTTTTTTATATCGATTACGCCCCATATTGAAAATACCTACTTTGATTCCAAAGCCTGCAGAAAAACCGTTTATGTTCTTTATCTCATTGGGCTCTAGCTTTATTCTGCTCGAAAATCTGTAACGCATACCTACTTCTAACTGAACAAAACGGGAAAGATTGTATAGAAAGTTGACTCCCGGCTCAAAAACGAACACCTCATCCGAATCATCTTTATCCAAATCTATTTCAACATCCCCATTATCGTCTTCAACATAAACTACACCTCCTGCACCTATAAGTATAGGAAATGAAAGATTCGCTTTGGAACGACCCCATAAAATAGGTTCTATGTGGAGCCCACCATATGCCCCGGCAAAATCAAAAGTATCAAATGTATTTACCCTTATGTCCTGGTCAGAATAAAACCCGACTGCAGCAAAACCAACCTCAAATTGTCTATTGGCTACGTATGCCACCTTAAAAACACCATGATATGTGTTTTCCCCATCTATTTCACCAAAGTAGGTACCCAAACCAAGGTAAACTCCATGTACTACATTGTTTCTATCGTTAAATTCTATGTACGTGTTATCTTCTTGATTTTGACCCTGTGCAGCACAACTAAGGAGTGCTAAAAAGAGCAGTAATTTATATGGTTTCATTTTTATCATATAGGTTGTTGTACCAAAGACAACGGTTTTGTTAAAAGGTTGCATAAAAATCTATTTTTTTGATTTTTTTTCTGATTGTGAAAGATTCCTAATCCCTGAGTACAATAACTCCCTTTATTCCGTTTATGGAAAAGTTTCCCATGACCCCAGCCCCGTAGGTAGCTTTAACATCCCTTATTTTCTTTCCTATATTGGTAACATCCGTCCTGATATTCGAAAATGATTTTGGAACTCTCAAAAGCCCTTGTTCCAAAGTAGCCTCAAAATTGAAGGCCATACCAGAAATGTCCATATTGACTTCGGAAGATTCTTGAACTATGTTTATCGCTGCGTTTGAATCCAGAACTTCATGCACCTCAACTTCAGCTATTCTGAGGGTCAAGAACATTTCGCTCCCAATACTAGCGATATCTGCATTGGAAAATTTGAAATCTCCGCGCAAACGTCCAATGTTAAGTAAGCTTACTTCATCTTTACTTGAATACATTTCCAACCTTGATACCGTATTCAATGTTATATCGCTTCCACTACTGATGATCTTTAACTTTTCCGCGCTTTCAATATCTATAGAACCATTGTTCATTTTTATAGTTCCATAGCCTATATTGTCCCCGTTCAACTTTCCAAATTTCATATCTATTTTTGCGGTTGACACGTCATCGTTCAACCAGATGTCCCCATGTTGTACCTCGGCCTCAAAATCTCCTTGCCAACCACTTGTCACGATATCCCCAAACTTATTTGTTACTGTTAGTTCTGAATGTATTGGCAAATAGATTTCATAATTTATTTGAATATTGGATTTATCAAAGTCAAAAGGATTGGCCTTATTAAAATATCTGGTAAAAACACTTGAGCTACGGTCTACTATTTCCGAAGTAATCTTTATAAAGTCCCCAGCAAATGTGACTTCTGGCCGAATCCTCTCCAATAGCTTTTTTGCATTTTCTTCCTTTCTATGTTTCACTTTTATGGCAATGGAGACTTTAAGCTGATTTTTGTTCCAGCCATTTACAACGACATTTCCATATTTGTTTTCAATATGGACCTTTCCATTTGCCGAAAGGTCATAGCTCTTTTCCCACTTCTTTGTTTGTTCACTTTGTGCCATGGCCACAAGTGCGAACAAACATAACAGTAGTGCGAGCAGGTTACTCTTATAATGTATACCCTTCATAGTCTATTTCTTTTTTAGAGGCATTGATTTGTTCGAGGAGGTTTTCCATCAATTCAATGCGTTTTCTATAGTTGTTTACAATGGCTTCCAATACCAGCTCATTATCCAGGTTGTTTTGCATTTCTAGCTTCAATTGTTCATACTCATTATCCAGTTCATCCATGAACGATAAAAATTCTTCTTTATCACTTTTAGTCAGTTTTGGATGGTTCTTTACCAATTGTACTTGTTGATGGACCAAACCCTGATAGTGCATATCAATATCAAAAAGTTCTTCATTAACATAGCCCTCCATATTTTTTTCGCTTGGGGTACTTAACATTAAAAAAGCTGTTACGGATAATCCCATTAAAAGGACAACACTGGCCACCACTCTTAGTATACTGGATTTCCAAAGTGGAATTGCCTCTATTTCTGATTCTGTATTAAGTTCCAGGGCAATTCCTTGCCATAATTTATCTTTATCCACTTTATGGGTTTCAAAAGCTTGCCTATTTTCTTTGATATATTTTTCAAAATTGTCCATTACAATTCATTTACAATTTGAACTAATTTTTTTTTCGCTCTGTGGTATTGTGATTTAGAAGTTGAGTTTGTTATTCCCAAAATCTCTGCTATTTCCACATGATCATATCCTTCGATCAAATACAATGTAATTATCTGTTTGTACCCTTCTGGTAATTGGCTTAAACCAAGTTTTATCTTTTCGATATCCATACTGGTGGCATCCTCTATTTCAACATCTTCAGAAGGTTCTCCTTCGTTTTCCAAAGAAGATAACATTAACCGTTTGGTCTTTAAATGGTTAATACTCTTATTGATCACAATGCGCTTTAACCAAGCTCCAAATGTGCTATCAAACCGGAATGAATCCAGTTTTTTAAACGCCTCAACAAAGCTTTCCTGAATAATATCCTCCGCATCCTCACGTATCGTCAATAAGCGCATGGCTACATTGAACATGGCATCCACGTACAACCCGTACAATTGGTACTGGGCAGTCCGGTTTCCTTCTTTGCTCTGTTCTACCAAAGCTTGATGCGTAAAACGTACGTTTGCTTCCAAAAATTCTCGACGATTATTCAATGACAGCTAAAAATAATTCTTATTCGTCTATTCCAAAGACAAACAAAAAACACAAGGGTTGCATTAAAGTGTATTTAATCAAAAAACCTTCAACTTAAGTTGAAGGTTTTTTGATTTTTTATTTTGTAGGTTTCTTATTCCAATTTCAATACGATGAATTCCGATCTACGGTTTACATCGTGCTGTTCATTGGTACACTTTACTCCATTGCTGCATTCGTTCAGCAATTGCTTTTCTCCATAGCCTATTGCACTTTCAATCCTGTTTGCTTCTATTCCTTGTGAAACGATGTAATTTCCACTTGATTTTGCCCTTCTGTCCGAAAGTTTCTCATTGTAGCGATCACTTCCCCTAGAATCTGTGTGCGCTTCAATCTTTATTACCATTTTAGGATACTCTTTCATCACCTCTACTATTTTATCAAGCTCCTGTGCAGCATCTGGACGAATATTGGCCTTGTTCAAGTCAAAATAAATATTATCGATCTTAATTTTAAGCACTCCGTTTTCATTCACAATAAGCTTGTTCAATTCTTTTTCTATTTCTAACGGAACATTATTCTCGAAGTCTTTTTCATCTGTTGTTGTAAACTCCTTTTCTCCTGGAAGAAATCCGTCCTTGTTTATTCTGATAGCATATGCTGTTTCACAATCCAATTTAAGGTCAAAACTAAATGCACCGTAGGGGTCTGTTTTTGTTTTTCCCAAGGATTTACCTTCTGTTGTGAACAACTCAACATCCACATCGACTATAGGTTGCGCATTTGCCTTTCTGATAACACTCCCTTTTACCGTTTGTTCACAAGGGTCTTCTAAACGCTGGAAAGAGTAAATATCATCATCACCTTTGCCACCGTCACGATTTGACGAAAAATATCCCCTTTTTGTATGCTCTTTTACGATATAGGCAAAGTCATCTTTGTTACTGTTAAGCGGTTTTCCCAAATTTACGGGTGCACCAAATCCTTTAGAAGTCAGTTCGCTTTCAAAAACATCAAGACCACCAAGGCCTAAATGCCCATCCGAGGCAAAATATAATTTCTCCCCTGTGACAAAAGGAAACATTTCCCGTCCACTGGTATTTATGGTCGGCCCAAGATTTACAGGTTCCGAAAAACCGCCATCTTCAAGCAATTCTACCATAAAAATATCTGTACCGCCTATGCTCCCGGGCATATCCGACACAAAAAAGAGAAAATTGCCATCTGGACTCAGCGCTGGTTGCCCCACCGAATAGGTTTCACTATTAAAGGGTACTTCTTCAGCCTCGGTCCATTCGCCTCCCCGTAATTCCGCAGTATACATTTTTAAATGATTGGTGCCTTCATCATCCCTGCCTAAATCCTGACCTGTATAGTTATTACGGGTAAAATATATGACATTTCCTTCTGGGATAAATGCAGCAACGGCCTCATGGTATCTGGTGTTCAGTATTTCTGAAAATTGCGTTACTTCCGTAAGGTCGGCACCAAGATCATTGGTATCTGCCATAAAAAAATCCAAGTAGGGCTGTTTGTTCCATTCGTACAAACGGGTTTCCAATTTTGAAGAATCCCTGCTAGAGGAGAATACAATTTTATCTTTATAGTACATGGTACCAAAATCGGCTACTGAAGTGTTTATTCCCAAGTTTGATATATAGAATTGCGGTTGCCTGTTCAGCAGCTCATCCAATTTCTCATCATTATCCTTTAATTGCTCCACTGTAAATTCAGAAGTATCCTTTTTCTTGGTATATATTTTCATGATGGCTTTTGCCAATTGGTAGTTTCCAACTCCTTTCAAAGCGTGTACGTATCTAAAAATATACTCTGGATCAAGTGTCTTTTCATACTTTGAAAAGAGCAATCCATACCACTTAGCGGCATTTTCCATATCCGTATTAAAAAAATAGGAGTCACCAAGGCGTTGTAGTACTTCTTGGGAATCATCTCCTTTTTCCACTATACTTTCATATTGCTTTGCAGCTCTAACATAAAAGAGATTATCAAAATTTCTGTCGGCATCATTGTACTTCAATTGCGCCTGCACAAAGCTGACCATGAACAAAAAAAGTAGCGCTATATTGGTGTTTATGCTTTTCATCTTAGTAAAATCTTGGTGATTTAAGTCGTTTTTCTACAGTTTTGAACTCGTATCTAAGGAATATCTCATGTGTGCCACTATTATAATTTCGCAGATCGGTAGTGGTAAAGTCATATGCATATCCAATGCTTAAATCTGGAGAGATTTGAAGTCCTAAAAGCCCAGAGAAAGAATCGTCCCATCTATATGCCAACCCAAGTGTTAGTGTTTCCCTGATCATCGCATTTGCCGAAACATCTGCTATGATAGGAGACCCGGGCACCCATTTTACAAAAAAGGCTGGTTTGAATTTAACATCTGCGGTCAAATCAATAATCTTTCCACCAATTAAAAAATAATGTAACCGTTCCGATGCTATTTCTTGTTCCTGTCCATCGTAATGGTCTTCAGAAAAGAAATTAGGGACTGCAAGGCCCAGATAACTCTTGGACGTGTGGTAATAGATACCCGCTCCAATGGTTGGAAAAAACTTGTTTTCAATGTTATTTTGAAAGGCTATATCGGGATTTTCGAACAATCCTTTTGAGAAATCCACATTAAACAAACGCCCTCCTCCTTTAAGTCCAAAGGATAATTTTTTATCTGCATCATCAAGTCTTACCGTATACGCAAAATTTGCATCCACAAAAACTTCTGATGATGGGCCTAAAGCATCATGTGAAAGTACAAGACCTAAACCTACATTTTTCCCAACTGGACCATCAACGGCCAACACTTGGGTATTAGGTGCTCCATTGATGCCAACCCACTGCGAACGATGCATCAATAATGCTGTAAGGTGTCCACGTGAGCCTGCATAAGCTGGGTTTACACTCAATGTATTGTACATGTACTGTGTAAACTGTGGGTCTTGTTGCGCTGAAACCATGAAGGTTCCCAATAGTACAGCGACCAAACAGGTATATCTTAACTGTATTTTCATTTGAGGTTTTTTTATCACTTTTTTTATACCCATTTCTCTATCTATTTATGTACAACCAATCCGTTCTTGGCTCAGAGCCATCACCAAGATCAAGCACGTAATAATAGGTGCCTACAGGTAGTAAATCTCCTTTTTGTATTGTAGCACGACCATTGGATGTGCCATCCCAATCGTTGTTATAGGAGCGCTGTTCAAATACAATATTGCCCCATCGGTTATACACTTGTAATAGGTTATTCGGATATCTAGAAATACAATCGATTTTAAAGAACTCATTGACACCATCCCCATTAGGAGAGAACTCGTTATAAATAATCAAACAAGATGGTTCAACCGTAGCTTCGGCGGAATCATTGGTATTATTGACATCCAACTGGTCCACAAAGGCCAAACTCGCCATGTTTACATAATCATTTATATCCAATACTTCGACAATAACTTGAAGATTGGCAGTGCCAAGAGCGTCCAGAGCTTCTATTTCCCAAAATCCAGAAACTCCATCATACGTTCCATCGGATGCTTGGAATGAAACCAATCTATATCCTGATGGCACTTGTTCTTCAATACCGATATTGGTTGCCTGTAAATTGCCTTGGTTGGTTATTGTAATCGTGAAACTAACCTCATCTCCTATATTGGGTGTTGCATTATCAACAGTTTTGGCAACTCCTATATCTGTAGTTTGTGGTGTCACAAATGCTACTGCCTCATCATCGTCATCAATACCGTCAGATAAATCATCCACATCCAAACCTTGATTTGGATCACTATCTGGATCAGCTAAATCACTAGCTGTAATCTCTGCAACATTCAAGTACTCATCTGCATTGCCTGTTGGTACATTAACAGTTGCCAATATGACCAACGTCTCGGTGCTCTGGTTTAAGATAGTCCCATTGGTATTCCATATTCCTGAAGAAGCATCATATACTCCAGCAGTGACAATATGGGATTGATACGTGTATCCCGAAGGTAGACGGTCAGTAATTATCACTCCAGTAGCATCACTAGAACCGTTATTGGTCACATTGACCGTAAACTCCACTACATCACCAACATTGGGCGTAGGATTATCAACTGTTTTCGTTAAAGAAAGATCTGCCAGTCCATCTGGAATGGGGACAACCGTATCTTGATCATCTTCTGATTCCAAGTTATTGTCAGGCGTTGAATCAGGGTCGAATGTATCCAAAGCGATAAGTTCTGCCGTATTCCTGTAATCTCCACTTGGACGTACTTGAACTGTGATATCCAATGTTTCGGTAGCACCGTTAGCAATATTCGCCAACGACCATGCTCCGGTCACCTCATTATACGTTCCTGATGAAGAAGTTGCCGACACAAAACTATATCCTGATGCCAAAACATCTTCTATTACAAGACCGGTCGCATCATTAGGGCCAGCGTTGTTCACGGCTATCGTAAATACAATCTGATCTCCTACTGAAGGACTTAGGTTGTCCACATTCTTAGTAACCGAAACATCTGTCAACACTCTTGGCGTAGTTGATTGCTCATCCTGGTCATCTTCAGCAAGTATACCATTCCCTGGTGTTGAATCTGGATCTAGTTCGATAACGCTTACAACTTCAGCACTATTGATATAATCTCCTGTTGGATTCACCTGAACGGTCACATTGAGCACAATACTGCTATTCAAAGGAACTGTGCCCACAATCCACTGTCCTGTAGTTGCATTATAGGTTCCACCCGAATCATCAGAAATATATGTATATCCTGAAGGTAAAGCATCCTGCACTACAACTCCTGTTGCATCGCTTGGACCATCATTGGTCAGGTTCAATGTAAAAGTCACATTAGATGCCACATCTGGAAATTCATTATCCACTGTTTTTTCCAATGAAAGGTCTGCTGCAGGGATCGGCGTGGTACCTGCACTATCTTGATCGTTTTCAAATATATTATTGTTATTGGGCGTTGAGTTTGGATCTAGATTATTTGAAGAAAAGACTTCTGTGACATTGAAATAATCTCCCGTTGGGTTTACAATAGCAACAATATTCAGGGTCTCCGTAGTTCCATTTGGTATGATTCCATTCAGTTCCCAAATTCCGGTTCCTGGCACATAAACCCCTGCAGTTCTATTGTTGGAAACATAGGTATATCCAGAAGGCAGTAGATCCAAGACCTCTACTCCAGTAACATCACTTGGCCCATTGTTAGAAATACTGATAGTGAAGATAACTTCATCACCTATAAATGGACTGAGGACATCTACCGATTTACGAAGAATGAGATCAGAGACCAATACGGGTGTTGGCTCAATCGTCTGTTGATCATCTTCTGTGTCATCATTGTTCGCGGGCTCAGAATCAATATCCTGCTCTGCCAAGTCCGTAAGTTCAGCCGTGTTGGTATAATCTCCGTTTGCAAGTACATTCGCTGTTATTACTATATTTTCAGTAACACCATTGTCCAAATCTCCTACGGTCCATGATCCATTCAACGGCTCATAGACGCCCACGCTCGGTACTGCACTAACAAATTGATACCCTGAGGCCAAAAAGTCCGTTACTACAATATTTGTTGCATCACTTGGACCATCATTGGTCACCGTTATCGTAAATACAATTGGATCACCAACATTTGGAGTAAGATCGTCAGCTACTTTTGTAACTGAAATATCTACAAGCTGTACTGGGGTAACAATTACTTCATCTTGATCATCTTCAGCAAGCACATTATTGTTGGGTGTAGAATCTGAATCACCTTCTGTATGCTGGGTTATTTCCGCTACGTTGGTGTAAACACCCGTAGTATTCACACTAGCAGTTATGTTAAGACTGGTAGAAGCACCATTGGCCAGTGTACCAATATTCCAGATTCCAGTTCCATCGTCATAAGCGCCTGCCCCATTATCCGAAACATAGGTAAATCCAGAGGGTAGAACATCAGTAACTTGTAAGGTGGTGGCATCACTTGGTCCGTCGTTGGCAACAGTCAATGTAAAGACCACGTTAGAGTTAACATTTGGTGTGCTATTGTCAACGGTTTTCGTCAACGAAACATCTACTATAGATCGAGGTACAATTACAATATCATCTTGATCATCTTCTGCTGCAACCCCATTGCTTGGAGTAGAATCAATATCAAATGCATCTGAGGCAATTACCTGTGCGGTATTCGTATATAAACCTGAGGCATTAACCAGAACATCGATAACCAATGTCTCTGTTTCACCGTTCTCCACAGTACCTACTTGCCAGATTCCAGTGTTTGCATTGTAAATACCCGAGGTGGCACTATACAATACAAAATCAAAACCGGAAAGTAGTTGATCTACTACCTGAACGTTGGTTGCATCAGCAGGACCATCATTGGAAACTGTAATTTCAAAACTTATTTCATCTCCAACATTTGGTGTAGTATCATTGTCAACAACAATCTTGGTCAGGGATAAATCTGCCAGTAATGGAGCGGCAGTTATAGCATCCTCATCATCTTCACTTTGGTTACCAGTATCGTTATTTGGCGTGCTGTCTATATCAAATTGATCACTAGCGGTCACTTCGGCAACATGCGTAAACTCTCCTGCTGTACCAGTCGGTGTCTGTACTGTAGCATTAAAGGTCAAGGTTGTGGTATTGGTTCCAACGGGCACCCCAAGTCCAGACCATGAAATGACATTTGTTATAAGGCTAAAACTACCGCCATTGGTGATTCCCGTAATGTTTCCATATCCGGGTGGTACTAAATCAGTAACAGACACTCCGGTTGCCGCTACGTCTCCTAAGTTACTAAGATTAATAGTAAAGGTCACTACATCACCAACATCTGGTTGTGTATTGCTTGCAACTATTTCCAGTTCAATATCTACGGATTGAGGAGTAACGACAAAAAAGTCTTCGTCATCTTCATCTTGATCTCCATCATCGTTTCCTGGCTCACTATCGGGGTCAAATTGATCTACGGAAGCAACTTCCGCAGTATTCAAATATTCGTCTGTTGTTCCGGTAGGAGCATTTACCGTGACTTCATAGGAAACCGTAGTATTTCCAACGGGTAATGAAGCAATGTTCCATGTAATAAAGGTTCCCGCAATAGCAGTTCCTCCATTATTAACCGTACCCAAGGTATATCCCGAAGGAACAATATCCTCCAATACAATATTCGTTGCCTCTTCAGGACCATCATTGGTCAAGGTCAATTCAAATAGTATAGTATCTCCAACATTAGGAGTTGCACTTGATACTGCGTTAATATCTTTCACAAGACTTAAGTCAGCGGCATTAGGCGTTACTGTTTCAGTGTCTTGGTCATCACCTGTATTATCGTTTGGTGTACTGTTAGGATCGTACTGATCCGAGGCGGTAACCTGTGCTGTATTTTCATACTCACCTGTTGCTCCTGTAGGTGCATTTACCGTAGTCTGATATGTGAGCGTACTTCCGGTAAGTGGTACCGTAGCTAAATCCCATAGTATTGAGGAGCCTCCAAAATTATAGATACCTCCATCAGAGACACTTCCAGAAACTATAGAGTATCCTGATGGTACAATGTCCTCTACTCCAACATTGGTGGCCACACTAGGTCCTGCGTTGTTTACTTGAATGGTGAATGTAATCACTTCCCCTACTTCAGGGTTAGATTCATTTACTGATTTGTTCAAAGAGAGGTTTGCTTGTTGCGGCGTAAGCGTCAATGTTATTTCATCATCATCTGCAATACCATCTCCTAAGTCATCCACTCCCGGTCCCACCGAGGGATCACTATCTATATCGGATTGATTACTTGCCGTAATCTGTGCACTGTTTGTATACTCTCCAGCAGCACCTGTTGGAGTATTAACCGTTGCTTGATAGGTAACGGCCACATTCCCACCGGCAGGAACAAAAAGCCCTGACCATTCTGCTGTATTGGCTGATATAGTTCCCCCACTATTCACAGCAGTAAGGGTAAAACCAATTGGAAGCACATCCTGAACATCTACGCCAGAAGCGTTACTTAGCCCTGAATTAGAAATGACCAACTCGAACGTAACGGTTTCTCCAACATTGGGTGTTGTGGTTCCCGCAATTACATTTTTCGCAATACTTAAATCAACCACTTCGGTAAGTCCAATAGTAATGGCATCTTCATCATCTTCACTTTGATTTCCATCGTCATTGTTCGGTGTACTATCTACATCAAACTGATCGGCAGCTGTAATTTCAGAGATGTTGGTATATTCCCCACCTGATCCAGTTGGAGATTGCACTGTAGCTTGAAAAGTAAGTACCGTAGTATCTGTACCTTGTGGAACAGATAACCCGTTCCATGTAATCAGACCTGTTCCGTTATCAAATAATCCTCCTCCAGTAATTCCAGTAACATTACCAAAACCAGAAGGCACCAGATTTTCCAAGCTAACGCCAGAAGCATCAATAGTTCCCAGATTGCTCAAGTTTATGGTAAAAGTCACTACATCCCCAACACTTGGTGAGCTGGTACTCGCCAATAGTTCTACTTCCAAATCGATAACATCTGGAGTGGTTATGGTAAATGCCGATTCATCGTCTTCACTCTGGTTTCCATCATCATTGCCTGGAGTACTATCTGGATCTAGTTGATCCGAGGCCATTATCTGTGCTGTGTTTCTGTATTCATTAGATGTTCCTGTCGGTGCATTTACGGTCACTTCATAGGACAATGTTATGGAACCTGCTGCCAAGGAAGCTATGTTCCAGCTTATCGTATTTCCCGAAACAGTTCCACCATCGTTTACAGTGCCTATCGTAAAACCAGAGGGAACAATATCTTCTATCACTACATTGGTCGCTGTTTGAGGACCACCGTTGGTTACAGAAAGTTCAAAGATGATGGTATCCCCAACATCTGGTGTAGCACTTGAACCCGAACTAATATCTTTTGTTAAACTTAAATCTGAAACATTTACGGCAACTTCAGCAGAATCTTGGTCATCTTCACCATCAAGACCATTGTTTACTGTAGAATCAATATCAAAAATATCGTTAGCAATAATCTCTGCGGTATTTAGATAATTTCCTGTATTGTTAACAGTTACATCAAAAGAAAGACTTAGCGTACTTCCATTGGTAATGGAAAGATTTGACCATGTAATCGAAAGGTCTCCTATATTGACTACGCCTCCATTACTAACCGTTCCAGGTACCAAGGTGTATCCTGAAGGAATAGCATCCCTAACTGAAACACCTGTTGCGTCTGCACTTGTAGAAGCATCATTGTTAAATACATCGATTGTGAACGTTATCGTATCTCCTGCATTAGCAGTTGCCACTGAAGCAGATTTTGTTAATTCTAAATCTACCCCTACCAAAGAAACTTCCATTGTATCCGAAGACGTAGGGCAACTACCATTGGAAACGGTCCACTCAAAGACATAGGTTCCTGAAGTAGCACCGAAAACTTCGGTATTTGGGTCATTTTCATCTACAAATCCTACCGTATTTGGGCCAGAAACCTGTGTCCAGACACCAGTACCAGTCACTAAAGGTGGAACTGCAGCTAAAGTAACAGCAGAAAATTGATCTACTGTTTGGTCCGGCCCTGCATCAGCAGTTCCAGGGTCTTCGTAAACTATGACCTCCATAGTATCTTCGAGATCACAGTTCCCGTTCGTTACGGTCCATGTGAATTCATAAGTACCCACTTCTAGATTGTTTATGACAGTAGTTTCACTTGATGGAGTCACAATGTTTGGTGCGTTGCCTGGATTACCTCCAAAACCAGGACCAGCTGTCTGTGTCCAGTTTCCAGTACCTACAGCAGGTACTACAGCGGCCATATTGGTCTGGTCACCACATACTTCCTGATCGGGACCTGCGTCTGCATCAGAAGGTGGGTTTGCTCCAAAAGTTATAAGAACTGTGTCTGAATCTGGGTCACATGCAGTAGGTGGAGTTGGATAGATGGAGGGATCATATTCCAAAGTCCATGTAAGTTCATATTGCCCTGGAGCCGAAACATTGGATATTGTTGAGGTTGGAGAGGTTGGGTCATCAATTGTAAGCGTTTCCGAACCCGTTGGGGTACTTGTCAATGTCCATTGACCGGCACTAAAAGGTATAATATTACCTGCCAACTGGGTGTCTAACTGACATGCAGTCGATTGGTTGGGGCCTGCATCAGCAATCAATTCTTCAAATAATTCAACCCTCAACACGTCTTTCGTATCAGAACAGTTTCCAGTAACAAAATTCCATTCCAAAACGTAAACTCCGGGAACGGTCAACCCGGTAAGTGTTGTTGTAGGATTTGTGTTATCGGTCAATGCAGCAGCACTTCCGGCTGGTTCTTCTCTTATTGTCCATGTTGCAGAACTCACATCTCCAGGAGCAGTGTTGGCGGCTAAGGTTATAAACTCGTTCCCCACAGTAAACTCTCCCGCACATAGGATCCTGTCCGGACCTGCATTTGGCGGTATGGAAGGTGCTGCACTGGAAACAACAGTTACATCATCGGTTGTAACACCACAAGCTGCAGCTCCGGCGCCGTTTGTTGTAAAACGAAATTCATAAGTATTCCCTGGTATTATCGTAACCTCAGCGACATTGCTATCCGAAGGGTTTTGATTTATAGTCGCAGCTGTTCCAGGAGCACCTCCAACTCCAGGTCCAGATATTTGGGTCCATGTTCCTGTAGTACCAAAAGTCGCTTCTAACAAGAAATTGCTAACGTCACATAGGTTTAAATCCAAACCTGCATTGGCCTCAAAATAAACATTTATCGTTTTTGACGCTGACGAGATTGGGCAATTACTATCACCAATGATAGTCCATTCTAAATTGTAAGTTCCAGATACCAAGTTGGACAATGTAGCGTTAGGATCGTTGATGTCTGAAAATGTTGGTGTATTGGGTGCACCAGAAAGTACGGACCAAAATCCATTTTCGATGTTACTATCAAATGCATTTCCATCAAGTACTATACTTGTTACCGCTGTAGTAAGGCAATCTGTTTCAATTGGGGTAGCAACTTGTGCTATGGTCGGTGGTATCCCTACATCCAATGTAACCGTATCGGTGTCAGAAGAGCAACTTCCATTTGTTGCTGTCCATTCAAACACATATTGTCCCGAAAAAGAAAATGTTACCTGTGTAGCAGGGTCTGTCTCATCTGCAATGGTTACTCCTCCCGGACCAGAGATCTGCGACCAGGTACCTCCACTACCCACTGAACCGGTTGCATCCAAAGTGAATGTATCATTACAATCGGCTTGGTCTGGGCCTGCATCAGCATTTGCATCTGCACCTATACTTATTTCAACATCGTCTGTTGTCGATTGGCATCCAGGACTGCTTATAGTCCACGTGAGTATATAACTCTGTTCCGTTGTTATGGTAGCGTCAGTATCAAATTGATTTGGATTGTCAAAGGTAATGCCTGTTGCTGGCACGGAAGTCCAAATACCCGTTTCACCTGAAGCTGGCTCATTTCCTGCAAGCGTGACACTGGTCGAACCAGCAGATAAACATTGGTCTGGACCCGCAACGGCTAAAGAAGGACCTTCAGTTAAATTTGTAGTAATAACAACTGTATCAAAACTTGGGGCCGGACAAACATTACTGTTTGGGTTTGCCACTGTCCAACGAAACGTATAGCTTTCACCCGCAGTATCCAAACCAGAAACTAAAGTCTTAGGATCATTCTCATCTTCAAAAACAATAGTAGAACCTAATGGTGCAGTATCTACAGTCCATGTACCGACCAGATTACTGGCAGGCGGCTCGTCAGCATCTAACCGAGTAGGTGTATTAAAACAAATGTCTTGTGTAGGACCAGCTTCGGTGGTTATTGGGTCATCGTTTGAAACATTAACAGCTACAGTTGCCTCGGCAGAGGGTGCACAAGCGTTACCACCAGTAATGGCATATTGAAAAACGTAAGTTCCGGGAACCAGATCTTCGACATCTGTTATTCTATTATATGGCGCAGTAATTGTGGCCGTGCTTGGTCCACTTAGCTGTGACCATAAAGAACTTCCATCTAAAACTTCATTCCCTGTCAACTCCGTTGATACATCATCACAATTAAGTGTCACATCGGTACCTGCATTTGCTTGTGTGGGAGTTAAAGAAATAATTACGTTAACCGCATCCGTAGCTTCACTACAACCTGTTTGAACGGCACCATTCAGTGACCTCCTAAAAACTACGGTGTATGTTCCTTCTAAATCAAAATCGATAGTTCTTGATGTACTTCCTGCATTGCTATACAAATTTGGATTTACTACGGTAGAACCTATAGGTCCACTAACTATACTAAAGGTATTGCTACCATTTCCTTGTGTGGTATAAGGAATAGTGACCCTAGTAGTACCACAGGCAGCTACAATGTTGTCATCGCCACCGTTCACCTCTATACCTACAGGATTTGTTGAATATCTTACTACTGCGCTACTAGAATCACTACATCCTGTTCCCGGGGTTGTATTGGTTATGGTATACGAAAATCGATATGTACTGCTACCATCCAAACCAGTTACCTGTGTCGTGCTATTGGTAGGAGTAAGAATATTAGCTGGTGTTCCACCAGTTGTAACACCAGGCCCTTCAATCTGCTCCCATTCTACGGTATCCCCTGCAAATTGGGGTTCAGAACCCACTAATGTTACAGTTGTTATTGAAGGATCACAGAATCGTATGTTATTATTTTGAATGGAAGCATTGGATATCTCTTGGGTTCCTTCATCAACATTGACCGTTACGGTATCTTCTCCAATAACACATGGGCCAGAAACTGACCATCTAAAAACATATTGACCTTGAATAAGTCCCGTAACTCCAGTATTTCTAATGTTTGGACTGACAATATTTGGATTGTTTGGTCCAGATACAAAAGACCACGTACCTATCTGTCCATTAGTTCCATTACCCGCAAAAGTTCCGTTCAGGGTCGTTGATTGTGTAACGGTATAACAATTGTCAAGATTTTGAGTGTTCCCGGCATCCACGGTAGCAACACCTCCAAAGTTTGTAACTGTTATGGTTGAAGTAGATTCACAAAACTCTCCCGGCGCATATTCTTGCCCTTCTATGGTCCATTGCAACGTTGTTGTTCCCGCTCTATTTTCTGGTAAGGTAATACTTGTAGTAGGCGATGTAACATCATTGAAGCTAATCCCTGCATTATTATTGCCCACTATGCTCCACGAACCACTTTCTCCGTTAATTGTACTTGGCAGGTTGGCATTTAAGTTCACTGTTCCGGGACAAGACTCAATATTATCCCCTGCATCTGCACTAGTAATCGGTTCCACAGTAATGTTTACATCTTGGAACTGTGTAGAGCCGTCGGTACATACGGCACTAAGTCTAAAGGTATAGATATTCCCTCCAACGAGACCAGTTATTTGGGTCTCCATATCTGATGGGTCTGCAATAATAACTGATGGACCACCAACTTGCGACCATGTCGGCCCACTTCCTATTAGCCCTGATGATGAACCAGAAAGATTAAAAACTGTAATGTTTTCACAAATAGTTTCGGGGATACCTGCATTTACAGAACAGTTTTGACCGTAACTACTTTGAAGCGATATGAAAAGAAACATTACAAAGACAAAAAAGTGCCTTTTTAGGAGATTGGTTAATAAGACATCCATAGTCAATGTTATGAGGTTGTGTTATGTGTAAGAATATTCAAACGTATATCAATTTCATCGACGAAATGAATATATGTTGTATTTCAACGATCATTTGTTGTGAAACATCGATTAATCGATGAGACGGTTTGGAAAATTTTAACGTTTACTAAAAACCTTATTGCATACAATTCTTACAAAAACTATGGAATGTCCTATTATACTTGGAATATTGAAAGATATATTTTTAAATAAATGAAATCTACAAGTTGGTTCAAGACATTATTTTATGATGTCTAAATAACTACAGTTTTAAATTAGATGTCCTGCTTTATCTAAAAATCAAAACTTAAAACTCATTGTTGGAGCTATATAAAAAGTGTTTTCCGAATCACCTGATGCTTTTATGAACTGGCCCGCAATAAAATAAGAACTCCGTAGGTCGAAAGAGATATTACGATTTACTTCATAAGATAGCTGTAATCCAAATACGTTCCCAATATGTTTTGTGCGAAGACCATTTACTTCACGGGTTAAAAAACGTGGTGGAGCATAGAGCCCATCATTGGATTCGGTTCGATAAAAAATCGCATAGTCTAGATAAATCACTAGGCCCTTAATGGGGTAAAATGTGAGGTTAGGATGCAGACTCGTAATATTTGCCGGGGTATTTACGGCAGCTAAACTGTAAATAGCTGGATTTACGAATAATGGATTAAAGGTATCTACTCGTCCATCTTCAATCTCTTTATCTCCACTCGACCAGTCTGCGGTAATGCCAAGTTTTGGTTTCCAGCCATTCTCGATAAGCGTATATTTCCAATCTGCTTCGATGTTATAGGCAGAAATGGTACTACTTCCTAGTTTACCCCACTGTACAATTATTTCGGTATTGTAGGACAATCGTCCTTTAACGCTAAAAGATCTAATCCCAATTGAATGCCTTGTTTCCATACCCGAAACATCGTTGAAACGAGAGCGATTGGTATAAAAGCCAAAGTAGTAGAGATCTAGCTTACCTATATCCTTTAAAAAAGGGCGTCTGTGGTATGCTCCCCAGAAACTAGGGTTTGATGCGCCACCTTTAAAAATATTGGATGTATTATCGAAGCTAAATGGGGAAATATCAACTTCTTTTCCATATAGTAGGTCTATGGATGAGTTGTTTTTTCGGATAACGACACGAGCCATATCAAAAGACCTCCTCATATTAGGGCCTTCCCTAATACCCACCAAGCGAGAAGTTCCATATCCTATTTCTTGCCTTCCAAATCTTGCCATTGCCTGTAGGTTGGAAGAGTTTACAGGTTTCCATTCCAAGAAGCCTTGATGTACACCAACTTCGTCAGATTCAAGACCAATAATTTGATTACCTGTCACATAACCACTATAAAGTTCCCCAAACAGATGTAGCTTTGCACCCAGTTGTAAAGATACATGTAAATTGATTCTTTGTAAATAATACGTCAAGTCATTTGATGTATAATTCTCATTGGTATAGTGTTCAAGTCTTGCACGATATTCACCCCCTAAGGACAGGTAAAAAGAATTGCGCCTATCGATAGCGATACGTTTAAGGGGTTGAAGAAAAATGATTTTTTCTTTCACCGAATCTAGATACGCATATGATTCTTCAGCTCTTAATAGATTAATATCTGGGATTTTCCCTTCTTGGGCAAACACCAAGTCTATAGTTAAACAGAATAATACAACTATGTTTATTCGTGCCAGTTTGCAATTAAGCAACAGTTTCTTGATTTTTGGTTTTAAAATAAGCGGTAAAGCTCAAGATAATTGCTGCAGATGAAACTAAGGTCATTACGGTACCTAGCATAAAGTTTACATACCCGCCTAGGTCCATAAACAGGAAATAGCCCAAATCAGCCAAGCCGCCAGTTAGGGCAGCGAGGAAAATGGCATTCTTATTTCCTTTCCAAATAAAAAAAGAACAGATCAATGTAGTAAGTCCAATCCATAGTAGATTAAATCCATGTTGCCCTATTACTGCCCCAGCGGCATCTGGGTAATTTACTTGGAGGGTGCTTGGTTCAATGGCATCCGCTATGCCACCAACAGCTCCTGCAATATCGCCAGTTAGGATAAAATAATCGGTCATAACTCCCGCGAATATGTGCACTAAGCCCCATACTATCCATAAGACAGTGGAAATTTTTAAAAAGACGCTATAATTTTTCATAATGCCACTTATTTTTTTAGTCTGCTTATTGTTTTGCATAAAGTTTGCAGACTTATAAAAACTATGCATTATGATTTCATAAGAAATGAAGGGCTTACTACTTTTTTAGATATTTTGATTTGGCCGCACTCAAAGTTTCAGGATTAACACCAATATATGAGGCAATCATACGTTGGGGTACGCGGTTGACTATATTGGGATATGCTTGAACAAAATGTTCGTAACGTTCAATAGCATTTGTGCTGATCAACATTAAAACACGTTTTTGTAACGTATTTAATCTTTTAGTCAAAGCGCCAACATGTTGTTTTTCTCTTTCTAGGTCTTTCTGTAAGACAATCACCTTTGAATTTTCAAGGGCATCAATAAACAAGATTGCTTCAGATTCTGGCCTACAAGTATCCGCAATGACCCAACCTTCAGGTGCAAACATGAATATGTTTTCTTTACCGTTTTTATCAATGGAATAACTTCTTAACAAACCCGATTTAACATGATAAACCTTAGTGTTTAATTCACCACTATACTGTAGAATTTCACCCTTTCTCAATAGTATTTCTTTCACGAGAATAAGTTACTAATATCTAACAACATACAACTAGATTATATATTATTGATTGGCAAAGCACTATTTACACTTCATAATTAAGCATAAAAAAAGCCTAGACTTTCATCTAAGCTTTTTAAAGTACTCGAGGTGGGAATCGAACCCACACTCCCGAAAGAACTGGATTTTGAATCCAGCGCGTCTACCAGTTCCGCCACTCGAGCATTTTTGTAAAGGACTGCAAAGCTAAAAAATAATTTTGTTTACCACCAAAAATACCTGCATTAATCCTTTAGCAACCCGAATTAATTTATAAATTTGCACCTCTTTAAAAAATACAAGTTTTAAAAAGCTAGTTAACAAGAGTTTGTAATGCCGTATCAAGTCCCAGAACCAAAAATTTTCGCATGTACCCAAAGTACTGTTTTAGGGGAGAAAATAGCTGCTTCTTATGGTGCAGACCTAGGAAAGATTCATTTTTCAAGATATAGTGATGGTGAATTTCAGCCTTCATTTGAGGAATCGATACGAGGAGCACGTATTTTTATTATAGGTTCAACCAATCCCGGACCAGAGAACTTAATGGAAATGTTGTTGATGTTAGATGCGGCCAAAAGGGCCTCTGCACGACACATTACGGCTGTAATGCCCTATTTTGGTTGGGCACGTCAAGATAGAAAAGACAAACCACGTGTACCCATTGCGGCAAAACTTGTCGCAAAAATGTTAGAGACAGCTGGTGCTACCCGTATTATAACAATGGATTTGCATGCAGATCAAATTCAAGGCTTTTTTGAAAAACCTGTTGACCATCTTTTTGCTTCCACCCTATTCTTACCCTATCTGAAGGAATTGAATTTGGATAATCTGTGCATTGCATCACCTGATATGGGAGGTTCAAAAAGGGCGTATGCCTATTCTAGAGCTCTGGAAAGCGATGTAGTGATATGTTACAAGCAACGAGCCAAGGCAAACGTAATTTCCCATATGGAGCTTATCGGTGAGGTTAAAGGTAAAAACGTGGTTTTGGTAGATGATATGGTAGATACTGCCGGTACCCTTACAAAGGCTGCAGATTTAATGATGGAACGTGGTGCTGAAAGTGTTAGGGCAATCACCACTCACGGCCTTTTATCTGGAAACGCTTACGAGAAAATAGAAAACTCAAAGCTTTCAGAGCTTATCATCACAGATTCTATTCCAATAGAGCACAATAGAAAAAAAATAAAAGTATTGGGTTGTGCCAACTTGTTTGCAGATGTTATGCACAGGGTACACCATAATACATCGATATCATCAAAGTTTTTAATGTAGCCTTCGACTACGCTCAGGCTGATACGCTTGGCAATTCGAAAATGAAATAGAATAAATTAAATATTATATAGATAACAGAAGTTATGAAGTCAATTACTATCAAAGGATCCCAAAGAGAAAGCGTGGGCAAGGTATCTACCAAAGCCTTACGTAATGCTGGAAAGGTCCCTTGCGTACTGTACGGAGGGGAAACACCATTACACTTTTCAGCAGATGAACTAGCGTTCAGACATTTAGTGTATACTCCCAACGCGCACACCGCTGTGATTGAGTTGGAAGATGGCCAAAAGTTTAACGCCGTATTACAGGATATTCAATTTCATCCAGTAACCGATAAGATTCTTCATATAGACTTTTATCAGTTGTTCGATGACAAACCTGTCACTATGAATATTCCTATCCGCTTAGAGGGAAATTCACCAGGTGTACGAAATGGTGGACGTTTGCTTTTTAGAAAAAGAAAGCTTTCTATTAAAGCATTGCCAAATTTACTACCTGATTTTATCACCGTTGATATTTCCAAACTTAGAATTGGAGGTACCATTGCAGTGGAAACACTTCTAAATGATGATTATACAATTCTTCATCCAGACAGTACAGCAGTTGTACAGGTGAAAGCTTCTAGAACTTCTGTTGATGATGCAGACGAAGAAGAGGAAGAAGGAGCTGAAGCAGCAGCTGAAGGTGGAGAAGCTCCAGCAGCTGAAGCCGAGGCCACTGAATAGTTTTTAAACTTATTTCTTAAGGGCATCCCAAAATTTTGCACTTCCGTGGAACTTTGGGATGCTTTTGTATTTTTGAGAAAATGGAAACCCTTACATGTTCAGATTCTTTAAAGCTCTTTTTGGCACAACCGAACAAATACTCCAAGAAACCGATATTATGAAAAAATTCCTTATCGTTGGCCTTGGAAACATTGGACCCAAATATGAAAAGACCCGACACAACATTGGTTTTAAAGTATTGGATTTTCTAGCAGAGCAAGAAAGTTTTGTCTTTGAAAACCAAAAACTGGGAAGTGTAGGGACGTTTAAGCATAAAGGTAAAAGTGTTTTGTGCTTAAAACCTTCAACCTATATGAACCTGAGTGGAAAGGCAGTAAAATATTGGATGGACAAGGAAAAAATAGCCTTGGAAAACATTCTTATTGTTACCGATGATATCAATCTTCCATTTGGTTCAATTAGATTAAAGACAAAAGGGAGTGATGGGGGACACAATGGCTTAAAGGATATTCAAAACACTTTGCAAACTTCAAAATACAACCGTTTTAGATTTGGAGTTGGCTCCGATTTTGGCAAGGGCAGACAGGTAGATTATGTTTTGGGCGAATGGAATGTCGAAGAAACAAATTCATTAAAGGAACGATTGCCTAAATCAGCTGATTTAATACGTTCTTTTGTTTTTTCCGGTATTAATAATACCATGAACCAATTTAATGGTACCTGATCAAAACACCTTAAATTCAAAAATTCCAGAGTCCGAGGTATTACCTTCAGAATCCGTAGTGACCACTCTCCAAAAGTAGACGGTATTGGACTCTACACTGGTATCGAGCTCCATTATATTTGCTGCTGTAGTTCCTAATATAGCAGTAGGTGGGTTTTCTTCGGAAAAGAAAATTTGAAAAGAAACTATGTCATTATCTACATCTGCACCACGCCATGTTAAGGTAACTTCGTTAGAAAGATTTTTTACGGCAGTTGAACCAGAGACCGGGCTGACCAATTGGGCCGGAAATGGCGCATAGGTCGTTTGCGAACCTGCATTATAAAACAACCATGTTTCACTGGTAGTTTCATCCGATCTAGAATTAACGGAGGTTACAGACCATGAGAAAGGCGTGCCTTTCGCAATGGAAAGACTTGCCGATGTAGCAGCGGTAGTTATCTCCTGGGGAATATTGGATTCAAGATTTACTACATTCAACCTATAAGTATCCGTATTTTTTGAAGCTTGCCACTCAAAAGTTACTTGACTCAAAGCTTCATTGACACTAACCCCAGTAGTACATTCCGAATTTTCTTCAGGAAATATCAGGTTTGCACCTTCGGGAATTGATGGGCCGTCATCATTGCCCCCACATGAAGAAACTAAAACAAGAACCATCACACTTAGAAAAATCTGTTTCATTCCTTAATTAATTTAATTGTTTCCCGAATCCCCGATCCAGCTATACTCAAATAATAAACTCCAGTGGACAAGGTCGAAAAATCCATCTCTACTTCATTTCCTTCAACTCTTTTTTTATCACGCAGCACTAACCGACCATTATCTGAAAAAACCTGAATATCAATCTCCCCCGTTAGGTCATTTAGAAATACTTTGGTAAGCTCATCCACTGGGTTGGGATAAACAACAGGCTTTGATGAAAAGAAAAAAGTATTCTCATAACTTCCTTGACAAGGCAGATTACTAAAGACCCTCAATGTATTCAGTCCATTTTTTAAGTTCAATTGAACTTGTGTATTCCCAGTTTGCGTTACCACGCCGTTCAGTTCAATATTATAAAGACTTGCGCCATTTAAGGAAAGCGCAAGCAACCCAGAATCTGCAATTGCAGACACGCTCAAAAGCTCTGGCTCTGAAACGATGACATCAAAGCAAGTTTCATCATACGTGATAGAACCATCCGTTGCAGTTATGCATAAAGAATAATTCCCAGCAGTTAAGTTTTCAAAAACATGTTCATTCGTAAAGTCAATTGTAGTTGTGTTGCCGCCGCCATTTAATATGGCAGAATAGGTCAAAGAGGTATTTGAAGCTGATAATATTATTGAGCCATCATTGTTGCTTCTACAGGCTTCGCTTTGTATTTGGACGGTATAATTGTCTGCGGGCAATCTATTTATTGGACAACCCGTAGCATCAACTTCAACGCCAGCTGGTGTACCCAAACATAAATCATCACCGTCATCAAAAACACCATCTTCATCCTCATCTGGTCTAAATTGACCTTCGGCACAAACTTCCATAGAAAAAGATGTTAATGTACCTCCGTCACCATCAGCCAGGTCTTTAATTTCCAAAACCCATTCTCCTAAAACAGATTCTCCGTTGAAAGCTGACAAAGACCCTGATGGATTTACAGTTCCTGAAATTGCAGGGTTTCCAGAGCAAACGATGCTAGCTCCATCATCATCAAAGGTTGCACTAACATTATTTAAATTTCCGCATACGTTAGAAATCAATGCCACTCGTGTACCTGCTGGTGAAATAAGCGTTATAATCAAATCTTCTAAAAAAGTATGCGATAGTTCCAGATTAATATTAACATCGGTAATGGTCAAATCTTCGACAAATTGAAGCGAAGTCGTTTCAGTTGGGGTGCCTACTGCAGCTATTGTCAATGGTAGGCTTCTAGATGAAAGGTTTTTACAATCGATTGTAGTAGTTGTAAAACTAAATGGAGTTCCAAAAGTTCCTACACCGCAATCATTTCTTGGTCTTACCCTCCAAAAATAAGATGTTCCCGGGTCTAGACTTGCTGATTGAAAGAAGTTGAAAGGCACTGTTTCAGCAGTAATAATATTGGCAAATCCAACATCGGTAGCGATTTCAATATCATATTCTTTATAAAGCTCGTTCTCCTCCCATTCCAATCTTGGACCAACAGATGTACCAACTTCAGCATCCGTAGGAGCTAGTAGAATTATATCAGGAAAGTTTGTATCACCAACGGCAAGCGAAAGCGGTATGTTTTGAACCTCCGAAGCAGCAGTAGAAGTGATTGTAATAGGATATGCCGCAGGAGCAACATTGTTGGTGTTGGATATGGTCAATTGTACATTGGTATTATCGGCGGAAGCCTGAGGGGGAACAAAGGAAGCCGTTAATCCAGGAGGTAAATCCGCAGAAAATGTAGAGGTTTCGCTAAATCCTGAAAACGTTTGATACGTAAACGGAATAACAATGTCATTTGGCTGGCAACCATCAAATGATAGATTTTGAAAGTCTAGTACCACATTGGATGTTTCAATAGAAAAGTTTGATGAATTGACTGCAAAGAAGACATTCTCACTAGCCTTTACCATAATACGTGCCGTAGTAGTAGTATTCCCAGGAATGAGAACATCCGCACTACCATCATTCAGTTCATCTTCTACAAGAGTAATTGGAAAGCTACTACCTCCGTCTACGGACAGCAAAACATCAACTGTTTGGGCATCAATTGGCGAGCTATTCGTGTTAGCTACATCCCAAGTCACCTCCTGAATGGAGCCTGCTTTATAAACTTCGTTCGAAGTCTGTGAAGTGACCACAAAGGGTCCTGCAGAATTTATCACTTGAACATCGAGCAAATCCGAAACCACTTGCCCACCACCTGATGCATTGTCCCTAGCCGTAAAAGCAAAGCTTAGGGTTCGCTCTACTGTAGATACTGTTTCCCAAGCACTATTTAAAGTAGGATTCGTTTGGGTCAGATTTCCCTGCACTACGCTTGACAATCTTGGAAAATAGCGTGATGGATCTGTAGTTGGGGGGAGAGATCTAAAATTTGCTCCGCTCGGATTTTCAGGTCCAAAATTGCCGACTGTAACGATTCCATTGTTTATTTGCTCCCAAGTATAGGTCAAGACATCACTCACATCGCTATCCGTAGCCGTACCTTCCAGAACAAAAGCAGTTCCCTTTGGAATAGCATAATCTCCCATTGGAGTTAAAACGGGTGGAGCATTGCTTAAATTAACAGTTTGTCCACAAGAAACTGTCTGCAAATATTCAGAAATCTGAAAAATACTGTTATAATGAAAATAATCATCTCCGTTGGGAGCCACATTGTTTACCCCTGCAATTCCTGCATACCCCATAATCGTCGTTCCGCTTCCTGGTTCCGCCTGTACCCCTGTTCCTTCTCCTTGAAAAGACCAAGTATGATTGGCTCCAAATTGGTGCCCTAACTCATGGGAAACAAAGTCCAAATCAAACACATCGCCTTGTGGAATGGAGGTAGCCGAAAAAGCACTTCCTTTTATACCATTCCTACAAACTGTTCCGATATCCCCAGCATTACCACTGTTCTGAGAACTCAAATCAACTTTATAAAAAAGATGGCCAACATCATAATTCGCCTCCCCTATAGTTTCGGTTATCGTGTTCTGTACTTCCCCATTTAAGACAGTATTAGGTGCTTGGCCATTTAAAAATGAACTGTAGGGGTCATTAGCCGCATCGGTAAAAATGATGAGGTCATTGTTAGGCACTAGTTCCAAAGTAACGCCCAAATCTGTTTCAAAAACTTCGTTTATACGGGTTAAGGTAGCATTGATCGCAGCAAGGGCACCAGCTACCGTACCGCCATGAAAATCCGTGTATTCTCCAGACGCTGAAACGGCAATTCTAAACCTTCTTAGCTCTTGGTCGGCCACTAATGGGCTGATTGTCTTACCGACAAGTGAACTTGACTTTTCGGTATTACAAACAAAACCGTCCTTACCGGCAGCACTTTCGCCTTTTTTATAGACAACGTACATGTCGCTTTTATTGGACAGTTGCTCCATGAATACAGTCTCATGAGTGTCCACATCAACAATCATGCTTTGCAATCCTTTGGGTGAACTGCTTAGCCTCACCCTGTGTTTTCCATCTAAACTTAAACCTGAAAACGATTTTATATTCGGATATTTTTTTGCCAGATCTGGATGAAAGACTGAAGTTTCCCTTAAAGCAAAAGACACTATTTCTCCATCATAGTTTGGAAGGTCAATAACCTGACTTTGGTTTTTAAAGGCAGGAACAGATTTGATTTTTTGAGAAAAACTCTGGGTATCTAGTGTAAATACAGCTTCGGCTTTTCCTATACTTTGAATTGAAGGACTTTTGAAACTGGATTCTGCCGTTACGGATTTCCAGTAACCTTGTTGTGCGTAAGTGTAAAAGCAGGTAAAAAATATGGTTATTGCGAAAACAAGATGTAATTTAGCTTTCATAGATAAGGGCATAGTCAATTTCAAAAATAGCCTTTTTTATTTTCTTGGTTTAGTGGAAACATTTAAGGGTATCTCTCACTTTATAGACAATACATTTCAAACAGCTGTGACCATTGGCACTTTTGATGGAGTACACCTTGGTCATAGCAAGATATTGGAACGCCTCATAAATAATGCCAAAACTTCTGGTCTAAAAGCCACAGTACTTACATTTTTTCCGCATCCCAGAATGGTTTTACAAAAAGATACGGACATCAAGTTATTGAATACACTGGATGAAAAAATGGAAAAAATGGAAAGTCTAGGTCTTGATTACCTAATAGTACATCCATTCACCAAAGACTTTTCCAGGCTTTCCGCTACGGAATTCGTGCGGGATGTTTTGGTCAACCAGCTAAAAACAAAAAAAATCATTATTGGGTATGACCATAGGTTTGGCAGAAATCGTAATGCCAACATTCAAGATTTAATGACCTTTGGAAACACATTGGATTTTGAAGTGGAGGAAATCCCCGCACAGGAAATCGATGATGTCTCCGTTAGTTCAACAAAAATCAGGAATGCACTTTTGGAGGGTGATATAGAAACGGCAAATAGTTATCTAAATTACCCTTACATGTTAACGGGTACCATAAAAAAAGGAAAAGGACTGGGAAAGCAATTTGGTTTTCCGACCGCTAACCTTCATATACCTGAAGCCTATAAGCTTATTCCAAAAAATGGTGTCTACGTTGCAAAGAGCACGTTAAATAACAAAGAATACTTTGGGATGATGAACATTGGGTTCAACCCGACCGTATCAGGTACAGAAAAGAGTATCGAAATCAATTTTTTTGATTTTGAGGGAAGCCTTTACGATACAAAGATTCAAGTCAACATTCTACATCGCATTAGGGATGAGCATAAATTCGATTCCGTTGAGGAACTAAGAAAACAACTTAAGAGGGACAGAGAAACTTCGTTAACCTTAATTTCCAAGTAAAGTGCTCAATCAATTTCTTTTTAAAAAAATCGACAATGCCCAACTTGTTATATTCAGGGTTTTTTATGGATTATTGGTAAGTGCGGAATGCTACGGTGCCATTATCACAGGTTGGGTAAGAAGAACCATGGTAGAGCCCAAATTTACTTTTTCATTTATTGGGTTTGAATGGCTACAACCTTTACCGGGAAATTGGATGTATATCTATTTTGCAGCGATGGGCACTTTGGGATTGTTGATTGCCTTAGGCTACAAATACCGTTTTAGTGCCTTTGCTTTTGCCGTACTATGGACAGGTGTTTATCTCATGCAAAAAACATCGTACAACAATCATTACTATTTGCTCATGCTCTTAGGCTTTATCATGGCCTTTCTTCCTGCCAACCGTGACTTTTCAATCGATGCCAAACAAGACCCGGAATTCAAGTCACCGGTCATGTACAATTGGATTCGATGGATGATTATTTTGCAGTTGTTCATCGTATACACCTACGCATCTATTGCAAAGCTATATGGGGATTGGTTGGATTTCAGCATTATTGAAATCTTAATGAAATCCAAGCAAAACTATTATTTGATCGGAGATTTGTTACAAGAAAAGTGGATCCACAAAATAATAGCTGCTTTTGGAATTTTGTTCGACTTGCTTATTGTTCCTGCACTACTCTGGAAACCCACTCGAAAGATTGCCTTTATATTTTCAATATTTTTTCACCTGTTCAATAGCATCGTTTTTCAAATAGGCATCTTCCCCTATTTGTCATTGGCTTTCAATCTGTTCTTTTTCCCTCCTCAGACCATTAGAAATATATTTTTAAAGCAGAAAACAATTGTTATTGATAAAACATTGGTTGTTCCAAAAAGGGGAAAATTGATCTTGGCATGTTTGGGCATCTATTTCTTTATACAGTTGTTACTTCCGTTAAGGCACCACACTATTCCTGATGATGTACTCTGGACCGAGGAAGGCCACCGACTCAGCTGGCGTATGATGTTGCGTAGTCGTTCCGGCACGGCAAGGTTTAAAGTAGTCAATAAAGAGACAGGCAAAGAAACCTATATAAAACAAGATGACCATCTCACCAAAAAACAGAAAAGAAAAGTAGCCTGTTATCCAGATTTTTCGTGGCAATTTGCCCAATACCTAAAAAAGGAATATGCTGAAAAAGGTGAGGACATTCAGGTATTTCTCTTGGGCAAGGTCAAAGTAAACAATGGAAAGTACCAAGAACTTATAGACCCAAAAGTAGATTTGACCAGCGTACCATGGAAGCATTTATCGCACAATGAATGGATACTACCCTCACAAAAGGAAGAATAATTGGTCAACTTGCATAGATTGACTTAAATTTGCCGCTCAAAACAAGGCGATGCTTCAATTACACAAAATTAGAGAGGACAAAGACACTATAATCAACGCTTTAAAAAAGCGAAATATTGATGCAGAACCCGTATTGTCGGCCATTATCGATTTAGACGAAAAAAGACGTGCCATCCAGACCGAATTGGACAATACGTTGGCAAAATCCAATAAACTTTCAAAAGAAATCGGAATGCTTTTCAAATCAGGAAAGGCAAAAGAAGCCACTGCGTTGAAAGAACAAACTACCGATTTTAAGGAAGCTTCAAAACAATTGGGAGAAGAACTTACTGCGACTTCTTCTGAGTTACAGGAATTACTGTATCAAATTCCCAACGTACCGCATGATTCTGTTCCAGCAGGAAATTCTGATGAGGATAACGAAGAAATTTTTAAAGAGGGAGAGATTCCTAAACTAGGGGAAGGTGCCTTACCGCATTGGGAATTGGCTAAGAAATACGACATCATCGACTTTGAACTTGGTGTAAAGGTCACCGGAGCCGGGTTTCCAATATATAAAGGAAAAGGTGCCCGTTTACAACGTGCGCTCATTGCCTATTTTTTAGATAAAAATACGGAGGCAGGATATACCGAACTTCAATTACCACTTGTGGTCAATGAAGCTTCGGGTTATGGAACAGGACAGTTGCCCGACAAAGAAGGACAGATGTACCATGTACAGAATGATGACCTTTATCTGATTCCAACAGCAGAGGTACCCATTACGAACATTCATAGGGATGATATTGTTCCCCAAGAAAACTTTCCTATAAAGTATACCGGATATACGCCTTGTTTTAGAAGAGAAGCTGGGAGTTACGGAGCACATGTACGCGGACTTAACAGGCTACATCAATTTGATAAGGTAGAATTGGTGAGAATTGAAAAGCCTAATCATTCGTACCAAGCATTGGATGAGATGACAGAGCACGTCAAGGATATCCTTAGGGAACTCAAATTGCCTTACCGTATTCTTCGTCTTTGCGGAGGTGATTTAGGCTTTACAGCTGCCCTAACATTTGATTTTGAGGTTTTTTCGACCGCGCAGGACCGATGGTTGGAAATAAGTTCCGTATCCAATTTTGAAACCTTTCAGGCAAATCGGTTAAAACTTCGATTTAAGGATGAAAACGGCAAAAGTCAATTGGCCCATACCTTAAACGGCAGTTCTTTGGCATTGCCACGTGTTTTGGCGGGAATCTTGGAAAACTACCAAACAAAAGACGGTATCAAAATACCTGAAGTTTTGGTTCCCTATTGTGGTTTTGATATGATCAACTAGGCCCATAAAGCATTTATTTGGATTCACTTAACAGGATTCAGTGTTTTTCTGCGTTATATTTGAAATAAAAGATTGCATTGCGATACGTCCTATTTCTTATAACATACTTCGTGCTATCAACTTCGGCATATACCCAGGAGGACTTCTTGGCCAAACAGTATTTTACCGACGGGGATTATGAGAAGGCAGTAGTTTTTTATGAAAAATTGGTCGACAAACATCCTCGCCGAACCGACTATGGAGAAGGTCTTGTAGCCTGTTACCAACAATTGGAACGCTATGAAGATGCAGAGCATTTTTTGTTGAATAAAATTGAAGATTCCAACGCCTTCCCTACGTTCTTTATAGAATTGGGCTATAATTACACGTTACAAGACCAGCCTGAAAAAGCCACGATCTATTATGAAAATGCCATCAAAAAAATAGATGAAAACCCAAATTTTGGGTATAGTGTTGGGTATCGGTTCCAAAAATATGCGCTCTTGGACCAAGCCGTAATGGCATACAATCGAGCCATGGAACTTAATCCCGACCTAAACTACGATTATCAATTGGCAAGAATTTATGGGGAGAAGGGCAACATTGAACAAATGTACCAAGCGTACTTAAATCTAATATATGAAGGAAGAACCTCTCGCTCCAATGTCCTAAGGAATATTGATGATTTTATTTCGGAAGACCCAGAGGACACCAATAATGTGCTACTAAGAAAAGTACTGCTCAAGAATGCCCAAAAAAATCCAGATACACTTTGGAACGAATTATTGAGTTGGTTATTTATCCAACAGAAGCAATATTCCAGTGCCTTGGCACAAGAAAAAGCAATCTATAAACGTACTGGTGAAGGTTCATTGGACAGGTTGGAAAATTTAGGACAGATTGCTTTAGATGACAAACAACAAGAAATTGCAGCCTCTATTTTTGAATATATTGTCGAAAACAGTAACAGCGGTCAAGTTAGATTAAACGCCCAACTGCACTTGATCGATATTGAACTTGGAGGCGAAGGCAAGAAAAAGCTTGAAACTGTAGAAAAGAAATTTCAGGCCTTGATCGAAGAATATGGAATACAAAGCCGCACCTTACAGTTACAAATAGCCTACGCAAACTTCCTTACTTTCAAAAAGGAAACCCCAGCACCGGCCATAGCGATGCTAAAGGAAAGTTTGGAACTACCTATGGGAAGAACAGCCGTGGCCTATGTAAAACTGGCATTAGGGGATATTTTAGTGTACGATCAAAAATTCAATCAGGCACTCATCTATTTCACCCAAATCCAAAAAAGCTTAAAGAACGATGTATTGGGACAGGATGCCCGTTTTAAAGTGGCACAGACCAGTTTCTATAAGGGTGATTTTGATTGGGCATTGACACAGTTAAAAGTACTTAGGGGCTCCACCTCACAATTGATTGCCAACGATGCCATGCAATTGAGTCTTTTGATATCTGATAATTCTTTGGAAGATTCTACACAAACCGCACTCAAAAAATACGCTAGGGCAGATCTTTTGGCCTATCAAAACAAAAATAAAGAAGCCATTGAAGCATTGGAAGATATTCTACAAAACCATAAGGGCGAGAAAATAGAGGATGAAGCACTATTAAGGCAGGGACAGCTTTTAGAAACCCAAAAATCTTATGAAACAGCCGAATTCAATTATAAAAAGATTGTAGAATTCTATGCGGATGGCATTTTGGCGGATGATGCACATTTTGCATTGGGAGAACTGTACAGAAATATATTGGACGAGCCCGAGAAAGCAAAAACCCATTACGAAAAGATTATTTACAACTACCAGGACAGCTACTATTTTCCCAAGGCGCGAAAAAACTTTAGGAGGCTTAGGGGAGACATCATTAACTGATTCTTGTTTACTTTTGCCAATCAAGACAAGCTGATGCTCATATATAATGTTACCATAAATATAGATGAAAGTGTTCATGACCAATGGTTGCTATGGATGCAGGAAACACATATTCCCGACATGTTGGCTACGGGAAAATTCTCCCATGCCAAAATGACCAAGGTCTTGGTCGAGGAAGAAACGGGCGGAGTCACTTATTCTATCCAATATACCACAAAGGATAGAATTACTTTAGAAGCCTATTACAAGGAAGATGCTGAACGATTACGGGCAGATGCACAAAAATATTTCCCAAATAAATTTGTTGCCTTTAGAACGGAATTGGAAGTAATAAGCCAACAAATCCCTTGATTTTTTAAGTTTTCTTTTCTGGCTGCCCTATGGTTTTCATCGATATAGAGCAGTGGAATTAGAATTTCGACAGCAAAAGCATATATCGAATTTTCATGCTACCTTGCAAAAAAACAGCTGTGTCCAAAAAGAATAAGAAAAAGTTCGGCAATGGCAGACCCAAAAAAGCCAGGAACGGGCACAAAGAAGGTGAAGTAAAAGCAAAAAAGCACTTAGGCCAACACTTTCTTAAAGATGAAAATATTGCCAAACAAATTGCCGATACCCTATCGCTCAATGGCTACACCAATGTTTTGGAAATCGGCCCGGGCATGGGCGTACTTACCAAGTATCTGTTATTAAAAGATTTGGATTTGGTCGCCATGGACCTAGATGAAGAATCCGTAGTATATCTCAATCACAGTTTTAGATTGGAGCATCCAAAAGTATTTGAGAAAAATGATCGGCTGAACATTATCGAGGCAGACTTTCTAAAATTCGATTTAAAACAACTGTACGGAAATGAACAGTTCGCCATAACTGGAAACTTTCCCTATAATATCTCTAGTCAAATCGTCTTCAAAATGTTGGAGATGCGGCAGCAAATTCCTGAATTCTCGGGAATGTTTCAAAAAGAAGTAGCGCAACGCATCTGTGAAAAACCGGGCAGTAAAACCTACGGCATCTTATCTGTGCTCGTACAAGCTTTTTATAAAGCCGAGTATTTATTCACGGTACATCCACAGGTATTTGACCCTCCTCCAAAAGTACAATCAGGTGTTTTGCGATTGACCCGAAGAGCTTCTATAAAACTAGATTGTGATGAGCACCTATTTTTTAAGGTCGTAAAACTGGCATTCAACCAACGAAGAAAGACCATTCGTAACAGTCTTAAAACCTTCAACCTATCCGATAATCTAAAAGAAGATACTATATTTGACCAACGCCCGGAACAGCTAAGTGTAGCAGATTTTATAACGTTAACACAGAAGATAGCAAATGACTCCGTTTAAACTCACAGACGAGCTTATAGCTGATATTCAATTAATGATATCAGAAAAAAGGAATACCGATCTTCAGTTGATGATGGGCGAGTTCCACTATGCGGATATCGCAGAAATTGCAGAAGAGCTTACGGTAGAGGAAGCTACCTATCTTATTAAACTTTTGGATAGTGAAAAAACCTCGGACATTCTTGCTGAAATGGATGAGGATATCCGAGAGTCTGTGCTGAACAATCTTTCGGTAAAAGAGATTGCCGGTGAGCTTGAAGAATTGGATACGGATGATGCTGCCGATATTGTTGGTGAACTTCCAAAAGAAATTGTTCAGGAGGTCATATCCGAAATTGAGGATAGGGAGCATGCCAAAGACATCGTTGACCTTTTACGCTATGATGAGGACTCAGCGGGTGGACTTATGGCAAAAGAATTGGTAAAAGTCAATGAAAATTGGAACGTGCTCACCTGTGTAAAGGAAATGAGGGCACAAGCAGAAAATGTAACCCGTGTACATTCTATCTATGTGGTCGATGACGAAGAAAAACTCAAAGGCCGACTTTCATTAAAAGATTTGCTCACGACTTCGACAAAGACACATATTAAAGACATTTATATTCCAAAGGTAGATTCTGTAGGCGTTAATGAAAAATCTGAAGAGGTTGCCAAAATAATGTCCAAATACGATTTGGAAGCCATTCCCGTTGTAGACGAGATTGGTCGCCTTGTGGGTCGTATTACCATCGATGATATTGTGGATGTTATTCGGGAAGAGGCCGATAAAGATTATCAAATGGCCGCAGGTATCTCACAAGATGTAGAAGCGGATGACAGTATTTGGGAACTGACACGTGCACGCCTGCCCTGGTTGATTTTAGGGCTTTTCGGTGGAGCGGCGGCAGCCTACATCATGGGGGGATTTGAAGAAATGTTCAGTAAATACACCGTTCTGTTTTTATTTACACCATTGATTGCCGCTATGGCAGGAAATGTAGGGGTGCAATCCAGTGCCATCATTGTCCAAGGTTTGGCAAATGACGACTTAAAGGGAAGCATAAGCAATAGATTGGTAAAGGAAATCGTATTGGCGCTTTTAAATGGAGTCATATTGGCGATAATCCTATTGATTTTTACCTGGGGATGGAAAGGCAATTTTATGACCGCACTTGCCATTTCCATTTCATTGATTGCCGTAATTGTTGTAGCTGGATTTGTAGGCACGTTCACTCCGCTATTTCTACACAAACGCGGTGTTGACCCAGCAATAGCTACAGGCCCTTTTATAACGACCAGTAACGATATTTTTGGAATCCTAATCTATTTTTTGATTGCCAAAATGATTTTAGGTATTTAAATTTTTCCACCTATGAAACCTATCAATCTTAAGCAAAAACACGCTCAATTTACGAAGCAATGGCACCCACATCAAATTGCTATTGTCGATGATATGCAAGTTATCCTAGCAAAAATAAAAGGAGAGTTTGTATGGCATTCGCACGAAAATGAAGATGAACTTTTTCAAGTATTGAAAGGTACTTTGTACATGAAGTTTCGTGATAGAACCGAAGTCGTAAAAGAAGGGGAAATTATTGTAGTCCCCAAAGGTGTGGAGCATTGCCCCTCAACAAAAGATGGGGAAGAGGTGCATCTATTACTTTTCGAAAAACAAAATACGGCCCATACCGGTGCGGTACAACATGAAATGACCCAAACCGAATATCCCAAAATTTAGGGAATTGCATATATTAGTCTATGAAAATCCTCCACCTAGATACCAACCACCCATTACTTATTGAACAATTTACAGCACTTGGCTTTGAAAACGATGAAGATTATAAGTCGTCCAAAGAGCAAATAGAGAAGAAAATCCATTTGTATGACGGAATCGTTATCAGAAGCAGGTTTACCATTGACCAACAGTTTCTAGACAAAGCAACAAACCTAAAGTTTATAGGGCGTGTTGGAGCAGGCTTGGAAAATATAGATACCCGATATGCCAAACAACAAGATATATTCTTGGCTTCGGCCCCTGAGGGAAATCGTAATGCCGTTGGCGAACACACCTTGGGCTTACTGTTATCCTTATTGAACAAAATACCCAAGGCCAATAAAGAGGTGAAAAAAGGAAAGTGGGACCGAGAAGGGAATCGCGGTACCGAGTTGGATGGTAAAACAGTTGGTATTATTGGTTATGGGAACATGGGCAAAGCTTTTGCCAAAAAGCTTCAGGGCTTTGACGTGGAAATCATATGTTTTGATATTATTGGCGGTGTCGGCGATGAAAATGCAAGACAGGTAGGCATTATGGAGCTTCAACAAAAATCCGATATCATAAGCCTACATGTACCAGAAACAGAACATAGCACTGGCATGGTCAATTCAGAATTTATAACGGCATTTCATAAACCGTTTTGGTTATTGAATACCGCAAGGGGCAAATGTGTCATCACCAAAGATTTGGTCGATGGATTAAAGTCAGGGAAAATTCTGGGTGCGGGACTGGATGTACTGGAATACGAGAAAAAATCATTCGAAAACATGTTCGTCCAAAAACCAAAGGCCTTCAAATACTTGCGGAAGGCCAAAAATGTAGTATTGACTCCCCACGTAGCCGGCTGGACTACACAGAGCAAGGAAAAATTGGCACAAACCATCGTGGACAAAATCCAAGCTAGATTTTGCTAAATTTAGCGGGTGAAAAAGACCGTATTTGTTTTTTCTGCCCTTATTGTTTCCTTGCTTATCCTGTTTCAATTAAGTAAGTATGCTTACGTTTCCAGTGACATTTCCGTTGAAATTGTTATTTCCGTTATAGCTATTGTCTTCTTTATCATCGGTCTTTATACCAAAAAGAAATCATCAGAAAACCAAAAATACTCTTCCGTTGCAATAAATCATGAAAAGGTCGAGCAGCTTGGCATTAGCAAACGGGAATATGAAGTATTGGTCCAAATTTCCAAAGGATTATCCAACAAAGAAATAGCAGATGCGCTTTTTGTCTCGGAAAGCACCATTAAAACACATGTTTCCAATTTATTGCTAAAATTGGATGCCAAACGTCGAACACAGGCAATTCAGAAGGCGAAAGACTTACAAATTTTGGCCATCTAATTTAGTTTCAAACCAAAGTACTATTGTTTTGGTACTTTAGTATGAGTGTTTCTTTCTATCATCCATCTACCTTTATACCAACCAGTTAAAACGTGTAAACATGAAAAAAACAGTATTTAAGTTTGGAATGTACGGGGCAGTTGCTATTTCCGCCCTCTTTTTGACAAGTTGGCTCGCCTTAAGCGATTTATCATTCTCCACACAAGAGGTATTGGGCTATATCTCTATTATTCTCTCGTTGTGTTTTGTCTATTTTGGCATCAAAAGTTATAGGGACACAGAAAATAATGGAAAAATTAGTTTTAAGAAAGCACTGATTATTGGAGTACTCATAAGTCTTATTGTGTCTATAATCTTTGGAATTCTCGATGTGTTTTACATTAAAGTGATCAACCCCGATTTCACAGCCGAGTATTATGAAAGCTCCATTGAAACTATGAAAGCTTCCCTTCCTAAAATGGAGTTTGAAGCAAAATTGGCTGAAATGGAGTCTCAGAAAGCATTGTTTGCGAATCCACTTTTCTCTTTTGCAATAATGGCCACGACCGTTTTTGTCATTGGATTTATAATTTCCTTAATTTCAGCATTGATACTTCAACGTAAATAACACTAGTATGACCATTGATGCTAAAACGCCCGATGAATATGTAAACAAGGTCCAAGAAGAACGTAGAGAAGCATTTTCAAGGCTAAGGGATACAATAAGAAAAAATCTTCCATTGGGATTTGAGGAGTGCATCAATTATAAAATGATCGGATATGTAGTGCCCCACTCCATATATTCAAAAGGGTATCACTGTGACCCTAAGTTACCTTTGCCATTTATCAATATAGCTTCACAAAAAAACTATGTGGCTTTGTATCATTCCGGAGTTTATGCCGATAAAGAATTGTCAGAATGGTTTGTTAAAGAGTACGGCAAGGTGTTGAAAACGAAATTGGACATGGGCAAAAGCTGTATTCGATTTAAAAAAATGGAAAGCATTCCTTTTGAGCTCATTGCCAAACTATGTCAAAAAATGACCGTAAAAGATTGGATATCGCTATATGAGAAAAATATAAAACGCTAAATGCGTATTACCTAGTCCATTTTTCAATCAGGTGCAATACAATTTATTAAGAACTTTAGAGTTTAAGACGTAGTGGAATTAGTAAAGCATTAAAACAGGTAGGTGCAATCACTGTAAACTTGGTTGTATCTTAGCCCAAAAAATAGCAAAACTTGACTTTGGGAGTATGTTGATAAAGCTTTTCTGTAGCTAATAAATATTCCTTAATTTTAACCATGTTCAACCAACAAATTTAAAATTACAATGTCCGAAGAAAACAAAGACACCAATGAAACCGAAGGAGGTTTTGAAAAAACTAAAGAAGAAGCCAAAGAAGCGGCAAAAGATTTTGAAAAGGATGTAAAAGATACTTTTGATCCAGCTAATCCAGAAAGTGGTAAAACAGTGGCATTAATTGCACACTTAACCTTTATCGGTTGGATTATTGCTATTATTATGAACAATAACAATAAAACTGAGATAGGTTCTTTTTATGTAAGACAAGTACTTGGAATTTTTCTAGTGGGACTTGTACTAGGTATAATACCGATTGTAAATCTAATTGGATGGATTTTCCCTTTTGTATTGTGGATTATGAGCCTAATTGGTGCCATAAACGGAAACCAAAAACCTGTGTTCCTTGTAGGGGAGCATTTCCAAAAATGGTTTAAAGGATTATAATAAAAAAAGCCAGAGAATTATCTTCTGGCTTTTTTATTTACTATTATTATCGTAATATTGCAATATATTTATATAACTCAAAATATATTATACTAGTTGGGAGCCTCCAAAACACATATGTTTTCGTTAACTCAAAACGAGCTGGCACAAGCAGCCAAAATCTTGGCCCATCCAGCACGCATAGCCATTTTGGAATACATAAGCAGACAGGAAAATTGCATCTGCAATGATTTGGTCGATGTTATTGGACTCGCTCAGCCAACCATATCACAGCATTTGAACGAAATAAAAAAGATTGGGCTTCTTAAAGGTACTTTTGAAGGCAAAAATCTTTGTTATTGCATCAATGAGAAACGATGGGAAGAATTACAACATTCCTTTCATACATTTTTTACCAATATTAACTATAACTGTTGTTAATTATGAACACTGCTGATTTTTTATCGTTATTAAAACAACACCAAGACAAGAGCTTACTTTTTGAATATACCAAGGGTAAATTTGTGGGTGCAAACTACCATATCACGGAAATAAAAAATATCGTGATAGACGCTGTAGATTGTGGTGCTGGAACAGACTATTGGAAAGAAACCATTGTACAACTTTGGGAAAGCCCCCAGGAAAAAGAGAAAAAAGAATTTATGTCAGCTTACAAAGCTTTGGGCATTCTCAATAAGGTAGATCGAATAAAACCTATGGTGAGGGATGCGGAAATCAAGTTTGAATATAGCAACGAAGCTTTTCACACAGCACAACTTTTTGTTGACGATTATAGCATGGACAAGAATTCATTGGTTTTAAAACTATCTGTCCAAAAAACCGATTGCAAGGCAAAAGAAACCTGTGGAATAGTCGAGACGGAAACAGAAATCATACCATCATCAAAAAACAGCTGCGCTCCGGGAAGCGGTTGCTGTTAACTTTTTACCATGCATGTTCGTGAAATGAAAAGATCCGATTGGGAAGAAGTAGCCCAAATATATGCACAAGGAATTGCTACGGGCTTCGCAACTTTTGAGCAAAAAGTTCCGGACTACCCCGTTTGGGATAGCGCACATACAGCTAAATGTCGATTGGTAGCAGTCAAAGAAAATACCATTTTGGGATGGGCAGCACTATCACAGGTATCCCATAGGTATGTTTATAGAGGTATAGGCGAGGTCAGTGTTTATATCGATTTGGAAAACCAAGGAAAGGGCATTGGCAAACAACTGATGCATCAATTGATCGATAAAAGTGAGAAAGAAGGGTTTTGGACGCTGCAATCCAGTATTTTTCCTGAAAATGAATCAAGCATAGCACTCCATAAAAAAGTTGGTTTTCGATATATCGGCAAGCGTGAGCGCGTAGGTAAAATAAATAATAATTGGAAAGACAATTTGTTGTTCGAAAGACGAAGTAAAATTATCGGAATACAGTAATCATCAAATCAAAAAAAATGAAAAACATATTGGTCCTTTGTACAGGAAACTCATGTAGAAGCCAAATGGCACATGGGTATTTGAATTATTTTCAAGACGCCTTGGCAAACGTTTACAGTGCGGGCATAGAAACACACGGATTAAATCCTGGTGCGGTCGCCATAATGAAGGAGGATGGAATAGATATTTCGTCGCATACCTCTAACCATGTGGATGAATACAATGGAATAGCATGGGACTTCATTATCACGGTTTGTGACCATGCAAAGGAAAACTGCCCTTTTATCCCCGCAGAAAATGCTGAAAGAATACATCATAACTTTTTTGATCCTTCAAAAGTGATAGGAACAGAAGGCAAAAAACATGAAGCATTTCTAAAGGCCAGAAACGAAATCAAAGAGTTTTGTCAGGACTTTATAAAAGAAGAATTGTTGAACTAGGATCTGGTAAGTCTTGTTCAGTATGTGGCAGTTGGATTATTTCCTTCTGCCATTTTTTGTTCCAATTCCGCTTGAAATTCTTCCATTACAGGCTTAACAGTGCTCTCGGGCAAATCAGCAATTTTAATATACATCAATCCATCGACCGAATTGTTGAACAACGGGTCAACATTAAAAGCAACCACTTTTGCATTTTGTTTGATATACTTTTTAATCAAAACGGGCAAACGAAGGCTTCCAGGTTCTACTTCGTTGATGAGTTTATCAAATTTGTTTAAATCAGCCTGGGTCTCATCAAAAATAAATTCTTTGTCCGCATCCTTCAATTTGACCTTAAATTCCTTTTTGGGATGAACATATTGAGCCACATATGGGTCCCAGTAGTTTGATTTCATAAACTCGATCATCAAAGATTTTGAGAAATTGGAGAACTGATTACTAATACTTACCCCGCCAATCAAATATTTATGCTCGGGATGCCGTAGGGTCGTATGCACAATACCCTTCCAAAGTAAAAATAGGGGCATTGGCTTTTGTTGATATTCTTTTACGATGTAAGCCCTCCCCATTTCAATGGACTTTTCCATCATTCCATGCAACTCTGGCTCAAAACGGAACAGGTCCTGAAGATAAAATCCATCTATTCCATACTGTTTAAAAATTTGCGAACCAAGCCCCATTCGGTATGCGCCAACTATGGCCTTGTCTTCATCGTCCCAAAGAAAAAGATGGTGGTAATAGGAATCAAAATCATCCAAATCGATAGCGTTGTTGGTCCCCTCCCCAACTTCCCTGAACGTTATTTCCCGTTGCCTTCCGATTTCATTCAAAATAAAGGGCATGTCTTTCTGTTGAGCTAAGTAAACTTCATAATTCTTGCTCTGTAACATCCTACAGCCCTTCTCACGTAGTTTTTCTATTTCTCCTTCCAAAACGGCAGCACTTACTGCAGTTGCTATCTTTTTTGGCGTCTTAGGGATTTTTAATGTAGTAGGCACTTTGTCTATTAAGCGCTCTTTTTCAAAGGCATTTGCAAGCAAGTATGTCTTTTTTCGTAACAAATCTGTAAAAGACTCCAAGGTTTCTTCTTCTTTCTGTGCACTTACGGCTATGGGCTGTCCAATCCTTACCTTGATGGGTCGCGTACTTTGGGAAGTAAGTTCCGATGGGAGTTTTGCTGTTCTGAAGACATCGTTCAGTTTGGACAATCTGTAAAAAAGTCTACTATTTCGTGCATGAAAATAAATGGGCACAACCGGTACCTCAGCTTTTCGTATCAACTTTAGTGCAGCTTCTTCCCAAGGCTTGTCAACGACCAACTTTCCATCCCTATAGGTCGATACTTCCCCGGCAGGAAAAATGCCCAGTGGGTGTCCTTCCCTTAAATGCAACAGTGCGTTCTTAAATCCCATGACACTGCTCTTTACATCCTTATGGTTTTCGAACGGATTCACTGGCATTATATAAGGTTTCAGTGGCTCAATACGGTGCAGCAAAAAATTGGCTATAATCTTAAAGTCCTCTCGCTCTTGAAGCATCAATTTTAGCAGCAGTACGCCGTCTATTCCTCCTAAAGGGTGATTGCTGATGGTAATATAGGGACCGTCTTTGGGAAGGCGCTTCAAATCCTCTTCCGGTATATCAAAATCAATTTCGTAGTGGTCCAAGATAGTATCAAGGAACGCTCTGCCAGGAAGCGATTTATTCTTATTGTAAAAGTGGTTTATAGAAGTGATTTTGGTGGCCAACATTAACAGCCAACCCACAAAGGTTCCCAAAAATCCGTATTTGTCCAGATGAATGACTTTTGCTACCTCTTTCGCAGAAACCAACCCCATATTTTATTAATTAGGTAACTGTAAAGATAGAAAAATACCCTAATTGGACTTTCTGGCAAAAAATGATTTTAGGTTTTATTTTACAACAAGCTGCACAGTTTCCCTACCACGCTGTTCCACAAGGACCAACCTTCCGTTTTGAAGTGATTTTACCGCCTTATCATTAAAATGTCTGATTGTGTAGAGTGAAACATCTTCATGACATACGACTTTGAACTTGCGCTTCAACTCGTCTAGCATAGCCTGTAGACCATTGAATTTGTTGTCCAAACAAACAGAGAAACTTATAGCCGAGTTCTGAATCAAATCTACCTTCATCCTATGGTGGTGGAACAGTTTGAATATTTCACTGATATTATCCTCCATGATAAACGAAAAGTCCAAAGAGGATAATTTTATGAGCACTTGGTTCTTTTTTACGATGAAACAAGGTACTTCAGGAGATATTCCTTTTCCCTTTGCAACCCTAGTTCCATCCTGTGTAGGATTAAGAAAGGATTTTACATGAAGTGGAATCTCTTTTCTTTGCAAGGGCTGTAACGTTTTTGGGTGAATCACGGAAGCTCCGTAAAAAGCCAATTCTATAGCCTCCCGATATGAAATCTCATCGAGCAGTTGGGTTTCTTTAAAATTTCTGGGATCTGCATTCAAGACACCTGGGACGTCCTTCCAAATCGTGACCGAATCCGCATTGAGGCAATACGCTAAAATAGCGGCCGTATAATCCGACCCCTCCCTGCCCAAAGTTGTGGTGAAATTGTTATCATCGCTTCCCAAAAAACCTTGGGTAATGTTCAACTGGGATACATCGATTCTGGTGGAGATCTCTTTTTGGGTACGTTCCCAATTTACGGAGGCATCCCTGTACGTATTGTCCGTTTTAATCAAATTACGGACATCTTGCCATGTGTTCGATATGCCCACTTCCTTAAAATACTCACTGACTATTGTAGTGGATATAAGTTCACCATAACCAACAACTTGGTCGTATACAAAAGCATATTTGGGTGACTTGTTCCAGGTCAAAAAACCTTTTACCTCTTCAAAAAGCAATTTCACTTTTCCATAAACCGGGTGACTTTTGTTTTCAAATAAATCGACTAAAATACTTTCGTGGTAATCAATGACCTCCTGTAGAGATGAAGATATCGTTTTCTTGTCCTCAAAATAGGAAGCTACCACTTTTTCCATAGCATTGGTCGTTTTTCCCATTGCGGAAATCACGACCAACGTATTTTCATGACCTACTTGTTGCAGAACATTCACAATATTTTTTACCCCATTAGCATCTTTTGCAGATGCGCCGCCAAACTTAAAAACTCTCATGTATTTTATAGTTCTATTTACTTAAGACAACTCATCGAATGTTGTCTATATAATTTTTGATTCCTTTCTCGTCCAACTGCACAACATCCCAATCCCGCATAACATTTGCCCCCTGTTTTTCATAAAATTTTATTGCAGGTTCATTCCAATCCAACACTTCCCAACAGATGCGTTTTACACCTAGAGTGTGCCCATATTTTACCACCTCATCTAACAGTGCTGTTCCCAAACCACTTCCTCGCATAGCTTCAGACACGATTAAATCCTCCAAATGAATCACGGGCCCTTTCCAGGTTGAATATCTTGGGTATACTAACGCAATACCCACAATATTCCCATCTTTCTCGGCAACAAAACAATGAAAAAGCTTTTTATCCCCAAACCCATCTTTAATTAAATCTGCCTTGGTGACTTCAACCGCATTGGACTCTTTTTCAAAATCGGCCAATTCTTGCACAAGTGCCAAGACTTGCCCCATATCTCCTTCTTGTGCTTCTCTGATTAAATGATTCATATTGTTACAAATAAAACTCAAAGTTATAAATTTAAAATACTTTACATCGTCGAAAACGATGTAGTATCACAAAATACCCGATATTTGTCAGCAAATAAAACACCTGCCCATATGGACAAAAAAACCATGACCCTTGGAGAGTTCATTATCGAAAACCAAGACTCCTTTCAATACACCTCAGGCGAATTATCAAGGCTCTTAAATGGTCTACGATTAGCTGCTAAAGTTGTTAATCACGAAGTGAACAAGGCAGGTCTGGTAGACATCATTGGTGCTGCCGGAGACACCAATATCCAAGGAGAGAACCAGCAGAAGCTGGATGTCATGGCCAATGAAAAATTCATACAAACATTGTCCAAACGTGAGATTGTTTGCGGTATTGCCTCAGAAGAAGAGGATGATTTTATAAGTATTAACAGCTTTGACAAACAGCATCAAAACAAATACATTGTATTGATAGATCCCTTGGACGGTTCCTCAAACATTGATGTAAACGTATCCGTAGGAACCATTTTTTCGATTTATAGGAGAATTACACCAGTGGGAACACCCGTTACCATTAAAGATTTTCTCCAGCCTGGGAGAAACCAAGTTGCTGCGGGCTACATCGTTTATGGTACCTCTACAATGCTTGTGTACACTACGGGTGACGGTGTAAATGGCTTTACCTTGAATCCAGCTCTGGGAACCTTTTACCTTTCCCACCCAGACATGGAATTCCCGGAACAGGGGAAAATCTATTCCGTGAACGAGGGCAACTATATACATTTTCCACAAGGCGTAAAGGATTATATCAAATATTGCCAAGAAGAGGAAGACGATAGACCCTATACTTCAAGATATATAGGCTCATTGGTATCGGATTTCCACAGAAACATGATAAAAGGCGGCATATACCTATATCCAAAAAGCAGCAAGGCCGAAGAAGGCAAACTTCGCCTGCTTTACGAGTGCAACCCTATGGCCTTTTTAGCGGAACAGGCCAATGGTAAGGCAAGCGATGGATTCACACCTATTATGGATATTGAGCCTAAAGAATTGCACCAACGCGTACCTTTCTTCTGCGGAAGTAAAAAAATGGTGGAAAAAGCCGAGGAATTTATGGCGCTCAGAAGCTAGTGTTCCAGAACGTATTGGTAGGCCTCAAAAGATATCTTGCCTTCAAAAATGTCGAACGATTTTTTTATGATCCATTCCGCATCTTTGGCAGGATAACCCAAGGCAACGGCATATTTTTCAATCAATTTTACCTGATCATCATCAATCGTATGGTCTGCAAATGCCATTTGGAAAAATTCAAAAAGCCGCTTTAATCTTTTCTCACCGCTATGGGGCGTCTCGATCGGATACTTGTTTTCCTTTTTCATTACCTCTTTGTATTCGGCATCGGTAATGTTCAATTTAAAGGCGAACCTATCAAGAACAGCTTTTTCTTTGGGATTTACTTCCCCATCAACGGCAGCTAAAGAAGCTAAGGTTGCAAAATGTGCAAGATTTTTTCGCTTTTCCCCGTGCTCGTAGAGATCAATAATTGGCATATGTTAAAATTTTTCTGCGCAAATATAATTCTTTTTAAAAGCATCCATCAATAAGGCCGTTTATTATTTTGGCGTTTCCCAAACCCTTGTTTTGGGTCGCGCTATCCGTTACAAAGCCTCGGGCATTTGCAATGCCCTGTGTGTTTTTCACTGCTATCGCTAACGCGGGCTATTTTTTAAATTTGTAAATTAACACTGCTATGAAAACTCCTCTTTTACAATTCACCGACCGCGGAATTTATTGCCATGCGGCCAATGTTTATCTAGACCCATGGAAACCCGTGGACAAAGCCATTATTTCCCATGGTCATGCAGACCACAGCCGTTGGGGGCATAGAAAATATATTACCCACCATCGCAATGTACCCATTGTAAGACATCGATTGGGAGAAATAAATATTACGGGAAAAGAGTGGGGTGAAACATTTACTATACAAGGAGTCAAATTCAGTTTACATCCTGCAGGCCATATTGTAGGTTCATCACAGATACGTGTAGAGCATAAGGGAGAAATTTGGGTTTTTACAGGTGACTATAAAATTGAAGATGATGGGTTGACCACTCCATACGAATCCATAAAATGTCATACGTTCATTACCGAGTGTACCTTTGGCTTACCTGCATTCTTGTGGACGCCCCAAAAGGAAGTTTTTGAAAACATCAACAACTGGTGGGCACAAAATAAGGCGGAAGGTAATACCTCGATTCTATTCGGATACGCTTTAGGAAAAGCACAGAGATTGTTGAAACACCTAGATCCATCAATCGGAAAAATCTACACGCATGGAGCAGTAGAAAACATGACCCAGGTATTACGTTCCCTAGTCGATTTTCCCGAAACAGAATTGATTACACGAGATACTAAAAAAGAGGATATCAAAGGAAATATCGTCATCGCCCCACCTTCGGCGCACGGCAGCACATGGATTCGTAAAATGGTACCCTATGTCACAGCTTCCGCAAGCGGTTGGATGGCCTTCCGTGGTGCGCGTCGCAGACGCGCCATCGATAAAGGATTTGTATTGAGCGACCATTGCGATTGGCCCGGATTGCTAAGTGCCATAAAAGACACAGGAGCCGAAAAGATTATCTGCACCCATGGTTACACCGAAATATTTTCAAAATATCTACGTGAGCTTGGGTACGATGCCCGAACGGAAAGTACACAATATGAAGGTGAGCTGGCAGAAATAAACACCTCAGAAACTTCAAAAGTTGAGGCCGAATGAAAGATTTTGCAAACCTCATCAAAGCTCTGGACAGCACCAACAAAACAAATGCAAAAGTCCAGGCGTTGGCGGACTATTTTCAAAAGGCCTATGTTAAAGACAAGGTCTGGACCATTGCCATACTTTCGCATCGAAGGCCACCACGGCCCGTTAACACTACCTTACTTCGTGAATGGGCCGCAGAATTGGCAAGTATCCCATTATGGCTTTTCGAGGAAAGCTACCATATTGTGGGCGACTTGGCAGAAACCATTGCGCTGGTAATTCCAGCGGGAAAAACATCGACCAAAAAGAGTCTAACAAATTTTTTGGAAGAGATGATTTTGCTAAAACCCAAAACCGAAGAAGAAAAAAAGAAGTATCTGTTTCGTAACTGGAGCCAACTCAATTATTACGAACGCTTTGTTTTCACCAAGCTGATTACGGGAGGGTTCCGAATCGGGGTCAGTCAAAAACTAATGACCAAAGCACTTTCAAAAGCAACCGAAATCGACGAAGATGTATTGGCTTACAAACTTATGGGCAATTGGGATCCAAACACCATCACTTTTGAAGATTTGATATTAAAAGAAAACGAAAGCGACTATCTCTCCAAACCCTATCCTTTTTATCTGGCATATGCTATTGAAGACGAGGTTTCCGAACTGGGTGACGTCAAAGAATGGTCCATTGAGCATAAATGGGATGGTATTCGCTGTCAGGTCATTATTAGGAACGATGAGATTTTTGTTTGGAGTCGTGGTGAAGAGTTGGTGACGGATAAATATCCGGAATTCCAAACGTTTATTAAGTTGATTCTAAATGGGACAGTTTTAGATGGAGAATTGCTACCCTACCCCAATGGTGAATTAGGAACTTTTAATGATCTTCAGACACGTATTGGTAGAAAAACAGTTTCCAAAGCTTTGCTACAAAAAACCCCAGTAGTTTTAAAAGTATATGATTTACTGGAATGGGAAGGTAAAGATATTAGAACTAGGACCTTTTTGGAGCGCAGGGTGTTATTGGAAAAACTTTATGATACTGTGGTTTCGGCTACGCTCAACCACCGAAAAGAAGAAATGATCACTGAGCCTTTCGACTCGGTCACTGAGCGGAGTCGAAGTGACCTCCCCCTCCTTCTTTCTAAACGTTTGCAGTTCAATACTTGGGACGAAGTAGCCCAAGAACGACAAAAATCCAGAGAAATGCGAAGTGAAGGATTGATGCTTAAAAGAAAAGATTCACACTACCAAGTAGGCCGTAAAAAAGGGGATTGGTGGAAGTGGAAGGTCGACCCCTTGACCATTGATGCAGTACTTACCTATGCCATGCGTGGCCATGGACGACGAAGCAATCTATTCACAGATTATACTTTTGCATTATGGCAAGAAAAGGAAAATGGAGAAAAAGAATTGGTGACTTTTGCAAAGGCCTATTCGGGATTGACAGACGCCGAGTTTCGGCAAGTGGACGCATGGATAAAGAAAAACACCTTGGAACGTTTTGGTCCCGTACGGAGTGTAACCCCGCACCATGTTTTCGAAATTGCTTTTGAAGGTATTGCACTTTCCAAAAGACATAAAAGCGGTGTGGCAACAAGGTTTCCACGTATCTTGCGATGGCGAAAAGACAAAAAGATTGAGGAAGCAAATAGCTTGGAGGATTTGAAGACATTGATTCCGAGCGCAGTGAAGGAATCCCTTAGTAATTAAACAAAAAAACAAGGATATTTCAGCATACCCCATTAGTATAAAAAGACTTAAAACATCAAAGTTTTGAAAAAAGGGTATTGCTACATTCTAACCAATAAGAATAAAACCGTGCTATACATTGGGGCAACCAATGATTTACGAAGACGCACAAGTGAACATAAGAATGGTAAATATGCAAATTCGTTCACAAAAAGATATAATTGTAATCTATTGGTATATTTTGAAGAATTTGATACGATAAAAGATGCATTTGCCAGAGAGAAACAGTTAAAATCAGGCAATAGAAAAAGAAAAGAAGATTTGATAAACTCCATAAATCCAGATTGGAAGGATTTATCTTTGGAATGGAATCTTGAATAAATCAGCAGATTCCTTCGCTTTGCTCGGAATATGAACAGAAAACAACTTTTTGAGATTGCAGAAAATTGGTTCCACCAGCAGAATTGGAAACCATTTGCATTTCAAAAAGAAACGTGGACCGCTTTTTTGCAAGGTAAACATGGGCTCCTTAATGCCCCAACGGGCAGCGGAAAAACCTATGCACTATGGTTTCCCATCGTACTGAACTACATTAAAAAACATCCTGAGTATAAGACCAAGCACAAAAAAGGCCTAAAAGCAATTTGGATTACTCCGCTCCGTGCACTCTCCCAAGAAATAAAACAATCCGCAGAGCGGATAACACAGGATTTAGATACCCAGATGACGGTTGGAATCCGTACAGGGGATACTTCTACCAAGGAACGCTCCCGACAGAAAACCAATATGCCCGACCTATTGATTACAACACCTGAAAGTTTACAGTTGTTGCTTTCATCAAAAGGTTACGAAAAAGTATTCAAAGACTGCTCGGCAATAGTAGTCGATGAATGGCACGAATTGCTGGGCACCAAACGTGGGGTTCAAATGGAATTGGGCCTGTCCAGATTGAAGACCATTTGCAATGATTTACGTATTTGGGGCATTTCAGCTACTATTGGAAATCTGGAACAGGCAAGGGAAGTACTCTTAGGACCAACTTCCAAAGCATTTCAAAACTCCATTCTGGTCAAAGCCAAGCTCAATAAAAAAATCACGGTCAAGAGCATCATCCCCGAGAAAATGGAGACTTTTCCGTGGCGGGGACATCTTGGACTTCATTTACTAGAGGATGTAGTACCAATTATCAACGCTAGTAAAACAACTTTACTCTTTACGAACACCCGAAGCCAATGTGAAATCTGGTTTCAAAAAATACTGGAAAAGCATCCTGAATACGCAGGTGAAATGGCCATGCACCATGGTAGTGTCAACAAAGAGACCCGAATTTGGGTGGAACAGGCCATTCGTAACGAAAGTTTAAAAGCGGTAGTTTGCACATCAAGCCTTGATCTGGGGGTTGATTTTGCACCTGTAGAAACTGTAGTTCAAATAGGTGGCCCCAAAGGTGTTGCGCGTTTTTTACAACGGGCTGGACGTAGTGGACATCGACCAGGTGAAGAAAGCGTCATTCACTTTCTACCTACCCATGCCATGGAACTTATAGAGGCTTCCGCCATGCAGAAGGCGGTTAAATATGAAGCCGTGGAAGATAGAATTCCCTATTTGAATAGTTACGATGTGTTATTACAATATCTTACCACACTGGCAGTTTCTGATGGGTTTTATCCTGATGAAATCTATCAAGAGATAAAACAAACGTTTTGTTACCAAGCACTTTCAGAAGAGGAATGGCAATGGCTGTTGAATTTTTTGGTCATGGGGAGTCAAAGTCTCAAGACATATGATGAATACCAAAAAGTGGAAGTCGAAGCCGATGGCAAGTTCAAAGTGAACAATCGGGGTATCGCTATGCGGCACCGTTTTCAAATAGGCACTATCGTTGGAGATGCAGTTATTTCGGTTCGCTATCAAAAAGGGGGTTATATTGGATCTATCGAGGAGTATTTTATTTCAAAACTCACACCGGGAGATGTGTTTACCTTTGCCGGAAGGAATCTAGAATTCATCAGAATAAAAGGGGTGCAGGCCCATGTTCGCAATTCAACCAAAAGAACCAATAAAGTACCCAGTTGGATGGGAGGACGCCTGAGTTTTTCAGCCCAAATGTCAGAGTTGTTGCGACAGGAACTGTACACTGCTGAACTAGCGATTTCAAAACAATCCAATGAAATAAAATCACTCTTACCCATGTTCGCCAAACAGCGAGAAGAGAGTATTGTACCTAAGCCAAATGAGTTCTTAATAGAGACTTTTAAGACCCGGGATGGTTACCACCATATTTTTTATCCCTTTGAAGGCCGTGGAGTACACGAGGCAATGAGCAGTTTACTATCCTATCGTATCAGTTTGCTTTCCCCAATTACATGCTCATTGGCTTTCAATGACTACGGCTTCGAAATGCTTTCGGATAAACCCATTGATATACAAGCTGTTTTGGACAATGACTTGTTCACTACGGAATTTATGCTTTCCGATTTACAAAAGAGCTTGAACAGTAATGAAATGGCGAGACGTAAGTTTCGGGATATTGCCGTAATCAGCGGTATGGTCTTTACGGGATATCCAGAAAAGGGCATTAAGATGAAACACTTACAAAGTAGTTCGCAACTGTTGTTCGATGTATTTAAAGATTTTGAAGCGGACAACTTGTTGTATCAACAGGCATTTACAGAAACCTTTGAGCACCAACTTGAGGAAGGACGTTTGCGACTGGCACTGGAAAGAATCGCAAATCAAGAAATCGTTTGGAAACCCTGTAAAAACCCCACACCCTTTTCGTTCCCGATTATTACAGATCGTCTTCGCGAAAAATTATCCAATGAAAAATTGGCCGATCGTATTAAACGAATGACTAAAATTTTGATGAAATAAGCCCTATTGAAAATTAGTATCTTTATTTAAATTTTGTGATATGGACATTCCCAAACTTCAAAATGAAATTATAAAAGATTTACTCGCCATCGAAGATGAAAAAACATTATTGCTGTTCAAACAACTTCTTAGCAATCATGCAGGCACACCAACATATCAGCTTAGTACAACTGAGACCGATCTGATTGCGGAAAGTATTGCCAATTACAAGGCAAATAAGGTTCTGGCCAATGAATCCGTTTTCAAAAAAAACGATAGATGGCTAAACGAATAGTTTGGACATCAAAGGCCGATATTGTTTTTACCAAACTTCTTGAATTCTATTGTGAACGGAACGGCTCAAAGACTTACAGCCGTAAACTTAATAAAGAAATCAAGACAGCGGTCAAACTCTTATCTAAGTATCCGTTATTAGGAATAAAAACGAATCAATCCAACCTGTACATGCTCATCAAAGGCCATTTTAAAATTTTTTATGAACCAAGACCAAACGAAATTGTAATCCATCTTATTTGGGATACTAGACAAAACCCTTCTAGTTTGGAATTATAGTATGACCCTATCAATTCAAATCCGAAATCAAGAATTTAAACTCCATTCGCTGGGTGGAATTTTTTGGATGGAAAAATCCATGGTATTGATCAGTGACGTGCACTTGGGAAAGGTAGCTCACTTCAGAAAGTTTGGGGCGGCCGTACCGCAAAAAGCCATACATAAAAACTTTATGCTTTTGGATGAAATCGTTAGTGAATTTCAACCTTTTCAAATTTGTTTTCTTGGGGATTTGTTTCATTCCTCGTTGAATAAAGAATGGCAGCTGTTTGAAAATTGGGTAGGAAAAACACCAGCAGAGTTTATTCTTGTAGCTGGCAATCATGATATCATCGCTCCAGAAAAATTTGAAAGTCTTAGTATCAAGATATTTCCTGAATTAGAAATTGACGGTTTTTTGTTGACACACCATCCTGAGGAAAAAGAAGGATTCTTCAATTTTTGCGGACACATTCACCCAGCCATACGTCTACAGGGATTTGGCAGACAGCGCCTAAAACTCCCGTGTTTTTTAAAAAAACCACAACAATTGATTTTACCTGCTTTTGGTGAATTTACTGGAACTTTTGTGCTAGAGCCGACCAAGGAAGACGAGGTTTATGCCATTGTGGAAGATGAAGTTGTAAAAGTATAGACAATGCGTTGCCTATAATTTTTCTTCAATCTATATTTGCTGAAAATCTTTTTGGATTGACCAAATCGTCCGTTCCGCAATTATTTGAACAGTCTTCCCAAGTAGGAAAATTGCAATCTGCCATTGCCCAATCCGAAACTCACGATAACACAGGAGGCAATACAATTTCTTTAAGAGGTCTTACCGGCTCCGCTTTATCTTTTGCAATTTCAACAGTTTTCAACAATAGTGATTTGCCGTTTTTGGTACTCTTGAACGACAAAGAAGAGGCCGCTTATTATCTGAATGACCTAGAGCAATTGATAGGTGAAAACGAAGTGCTCTTTTATCCGGGCAGTTATCGTCATCCTTATCAAATCGAAGATACTGACAATGCAAACGTGTTGTTGAGAGCCGAGGTGTTGAACCGCATAAATTCCAGAAAAAAACCTGCGGTCATCGTAACCTATCCCGATGCGTTATTTGAAAAGGTGGTCACTCGTAAAGAATTGGATAAAAATACTTTGAAAATTAAGTTGGATGATACGCTTTCACTTGACTTTCTGAACGAAGTGCTTTTTGAATACCAGTTTAAAAGAGTGGATTTTGTAACCGAACCGGGGGAATTTTCAGTTCGAGGCGGTATTGTGGATGTCTTTTCGTTTTCACATGATGAACCTTACCGCATAGAATTTTTTGGGGATGAAGTTGAGAGCATCCGAACTTTTGATTTAGAAACACAGCTATCAACCGAAAAGGTGAAGCGCATCACGATTATCCCTAATGTGGAAAACAAGTTTTTACAAGAATCACGGGAAAGTTTTTTAAAATATATCTCGCCACAGACCATCATATTTTCAAAACGATTGGATTTGGTCTATGCCCGAATCGATTCATTTTTTAAGAAAGCCGAAGATAGTTTCAAAAAACTCAGCGACGAGATCAAACATTCAAGGCCAGAGGAATTGTTTCTTAACTCTGCTCTTTTAAAAACACAATTGCAGAAGTTTTGTTTGGTGGAAATTGGGGCTTCGACTTCACTCAACCTGCAGAAAGAACAAGGTTTGGTCACTGAGCGGAGTCAAAGTGACGAAATAACATTCAATACCAAACCCCAACCTTCGTTCAACAAAAAGTTTGATTTACTCATTGAAAACCTCAATGATAATCATGAAGCCGGTTTTACCAATTATATTTTTTGTTCAACCGATCAGCAGGCCAAGCGTTTTCACGATATTTTTGATGATGTGGCTTCGACTATGCCTGTCTTGAGCGGAGCCGAAAGGGTCAGCCACCAAAAAAATGAGAGTATTTCGGATACTGAACGTAGTCGAAGTATCCATTATAAAACCATAGTCTTTCCCCTATTTCAAGGATTTGTTGACCACGATTTAAAATTGGTCTGCTATACCGACCATCAAATTTTTGAGCGCTACCACAAATTTCATCTTAAGAATGGATACGCCAAAAAACAGGCAATTACCCTAAAAGAGCTTAATAAGTTAGAGATTGGCGACTATGTCACCCATATTGACCACGGTATCGGCAAGTTTGGAGGATTACAAAAAATAGACGTTGAGGGCAAAAAGCAAGAAGCCATCAAATTGATGTACGGGGAACGTGATATTCTGTACGTGAGCATCCATTCGCTCCACAAAATTTCAAAGTTCAATGGCAAGGACGGAGCTCCTCCCAAAATCTATAAACTTGGTTCTGCAGCTTGGAAAAAATTGAAACAAAAAACAAAAAGCCGTGTCAAGAAAATTGCTTTTGACCTTATCAAAATCTATGCAAAGAGACGTTTGGAAAAGGGGTTCCAATACGCTCCGGACAGCTACTTACAACATGAACTGGAAGCTTCTTTTATCTATGAGGATACACCTGACCAAGAAAAATCCACAAAAGATGTAAAAAAGGATATGGAAAGTGAGCGTCCAATGGACCGTTTAATCTGTGGTGATGTTGGGTTTGGAAAAACAGAGGTTGCCATTAGGGCCGCTTTTAAAGCTGTTGACAATGGTAAACAAGTGGCTGTTTTAGTACCAACTACTATTCTTGCCTTTCAGCATGCCAGAACATTCGGGGAGCGTTTAAAGGAAATGCCCGTTATGGTCGATTACCTCAACCGATTTAGAACTGCCAAAGAAAAACGAGACATTCACGAAAGCCTTTCCGAAGGTAAAATCGATATCATCATCGGCACCCATCAGCTAGTGAACAAAAGTGTGCAGTTCAAAGATTTGGGACTGCTCATTGTTGATGAAGAACAAAAATTTGGAGTTGCCGTAAAGGACAAGTTAAAGTCCATCAAAGAAAATGTGGATGTGTTGACACTCACGGCAACGCCCATTCCCCGTACGCTACAGTTTAGTTTGATGGCCGCACGTGACCTTTCTGTAATTACAACGCCACCACCAAACCGCTACCCTATTGAGAGCCGGGTGATTCGCTTTAACGAAAAAATCATTCGTGATGCTGTTTCGTATGAGATTCAACGCGGCGGACAAGTGTTCTTTATCCACAATCGAATTGAAAACATCAAAGAAGTGGCAGGAATGATCCAACGATTGGTTCCGGATGCCAAAATCGGAATCGGTCACGGTCAAATGGAAGGCAAAAAACTAGAGACTTTAATGCTCGCATTCATGAACGGGGAATTTGACGTTCTGGTATCAACCACCATTGTTGAAAGTGGTTTGGATGTCACCAATGCCAATACCATTTTTATCCATAATGCCAATAATTTTGGACTTAGTGACCTGCATCAAATGCGCGGTCGGGTAGGAAGAAGCAATAAAAAGGCATTCTGCTATTTTATTACTCCCCCGCACGAAGTCATGACTCCCGATGCCCGAAAACGTATTGAGGCCCTAGAGCAGTTTACCGAGCTTGGCAGTGGATTCAATATTGCCATGAAAGATTTGGAGATTCGTGGGGCAGGTGATTTATTGGGCGGAGAACAAAGTGGGTTTATCAATGAAATCGGTTTTGAAACCTATCAAAAAATACTCGCCGAAGCGATTGAAGAACTTAAAGAAAACGAGTTCAAGGAGCTTTATGAGGAAGTAGAAGGAGAAAAACCAAAAGTTTTTGTGAAAGAAACTCAACTGGACACCGATTTTGAACTGCTCTTTCCCGATGACTATATCAATAACATCACGGAACGATTAAATCTATACACCCAACTGAACACTATTGAAGATGAAGAAAGTTTGAATACGTTTGAAGCGGAACTGGTAGACCGTTTTGGTGAACTGCCTACCCAAGCTGTTGACTTGTTCAATTCGGTTCGTATCAAATGGATTGCCAACGGTATAGGATTGGAAAAGGTAATTTTAAAAAAGAACAAGTTCATTGGCTATTTTCTATCTGACCAACAGTCGCCATTTTATCAAACCGCAGCATTTACAAGGGTCTTGCAATATGTACAAAGTCACCCACAACAATGCCAGTTAAAAGAAAAACAAACCCGAAACGGATTGCGTTTGTTATTGGTCTTTGAAGGGATTACTAGCGTGGAAAAGGCACTGAAAGTTTTGAAACCATTACGAAACGATGAAACTTTAGTTTAAAACAATAAAATTACTATAATTATAAGACCAAATCATACCTAGAATGAAAAAAACGACTACCCATTTTTTATTGCTTATCTCGTTCCAACTATTATATTCCCAAAGCACATATTTTGATATAACCGAGTCTGAAGCGTTTCCAGATACAAACAAAATCTCATCTATCGAAACGGCCTATATTGCTTCAAGTGGTGAGATTGCCACAGCAAGCACCGGGAAAAACAAACTAGCATTTGACGTTTATGATTCAAATGCAAACAGCGTTTTCAATGCAGTCATAGTATTGAACAAAAAGGAAGAAATTGTTGGGCGTTTGGAGCACAATGACCTACTGAAAATATTCACTGTGTTTGCACCTAAAAAAACGGAGCGGGAAATCAGATGTTATGTTTTTGATATTCAAAAAAGGTCTTATCAATTTGTTGAACTTTTTAAAACTACAGTTGAAAAAAAGCAAGTGTTGTTCTCTGGGCAAAATAAGCGTCAGACTAATTTTGCCACTTCTCCCAACGGTACTTTCTTTGCCGTGGCAACCGACAACATTAAAAAGAATTCCAATTCGTATAATATCCATGTCTACAGTTCCAAAACAATGGAATTGGTTTATCAACAAACATTTTTTGAGAATCCAGAAAAATTTTTCAAATCTTTTGACATGGTCATTGATGATTTGGGCACGGTATTCTCAATTGGCAAAGAGTACGAGGAAGGCAGGGACGAAAGACGAGTGGATGAAATTCCGAATTATTCGATTGTAATAAACAAAACTTCAGAAAGCGAAACTTTTTCAAATCGAATTCAGTTGAACGAGAGTCAGCATATTGCCGATTTGAAGATTATTCAAAAGGAAAACCAACTTCATCTCTACGGTTTTTATTCCACTAAGGTTGCTGGAAGAATTTCTGGTCTAAGCAAATTTATTGTTGAAAAAGATGAAATCAATATAATTGAAACTGAACAGACCAAGTTGCCCGAATCAGTTTTAGCCGATATATACAGTTCCAAAAGAATCGAATCCAAAAAAGACAAAGAGCTTAATAATTATTATCTCGATTACGTAATTGAAGATGAGCGTGGAAATATAACTCTCCTTGCCGAACAGTTTTATACTACTCAGGTTTATATCAATAATGGTCAATATGGCGGATATTGGATGACCACATTTCACTATAACAACATTCTAATTCTAAGTATTGACAATCATGGTAAGTTGAAATGGGGACGCAGTATTTTTAAGGTGTCCGACGCACCGTCATATAATGCTTTTGTTCTGGATAAAAGACTCCATATATTGTTCAATGCCGGAAAAAACCTTAAAGAAAAAGAGGACGGAAGGATAAAGGCCAAAAAGGGCTGGCTTCAATCCACAGCATTGTTTGATTATTCATACAATGAAAATGGAGAGGTTACACAAGAAAAGTTAAGGGAAAACAAGGGAAGAGATATTTATCATCCATATAGCGGTTCTTTTCAAAACAATAGGTTTATCATGCTCAATGCGTCCAATTTTAATAAAAAAGTAATGCTTCTAGAGGCTAAGGAATAGTTAATTCCATTGTATCTAAAAGACATAATATGTTAATTTATAAATTCACTGCTTTTTTATAACCAGACGATTTAGATGTTACACAATGGGATAGCTTAGGTAAATTCTGTTGAAATAAATAAAAACTAGTTATTCAAGCATGAAGGTATCCTTAATTTTTGTGGTAGTTAAAGTTGTATCTCTAATCCCATAGAAGGGCAATAACAGGTTTTTATCCGCAAAGCGACCTCCCAAATCTTCATCAAATGGGGTCTTGACCAGAACCGTATTCCATTTTCCTTCAACTCCAATATACGTTTCCTTTATCAAGTTATCACGATCCATAGCATACAGGCAATCTTCAATAACATCAATAAGCTCTTTTCTATACTGGACATCTATTTTTTTGATATCGCTTACCTTCATCAATATCAAAAGCTTATCCTCTTTTAGCTTCGTAAAATATTCAATTTTTCCTGTATCCAGACCATCAACAATATCATAATCTACACAAGACTTTAGGGCAAAGGCCAAGGTATCTTTTTGTTGTACTTCCTTTGTCATCTTGGCTATATCAACATCTAAAAGTTGTCTTCTGGCATCAACTTTTTCAATTGCTGCATTCGGATTGTTGGCACGCATGTACACCCCATACATTGACAAACCAAAAAGAACAGCAAAAACAACAACCAACAGTAAACATCCACAACCTTGCCACAAGGGTCTTTTCGCAGGATCAATCCTATTTTCATTCTCTAGGCTCCTCAACATCTCTGGAGTAAACTGTGCCTTTGAATAGGTTTTCTTACAATGTGAACATTCTGCAACATGGGTCTTGAAAAGTGGTATTATGGGAATCCAGAAAAAATGAAAATACTTGCTGAAAGTTGAAACCGTAAATGAATCTTTCGTTTGGCAATAGGGACAAGCTGTGCCTTTTAGTTTTCGCTCCTTAATTTTCGATGCTCGGGTTCCAAAGAAGAAAATCATAAGACAGGTTTTTAATCAAACCAAAAGTAGCACAACCATCATCTAAAAACTTCACGGTTTTAAGGGGTTTTACGCAGCTCTTGACTTAAAAAAACAGTATCTATCACATTTGTTCCCTTACTAAGGTTATTATTTTGTAGAGCAAAACCACCTCAACGATAACCGTGGGAAAAAATAAAAACAAGGCCAATGGAGCCAAAAAAACTGTTAATAGACAAAGGGACATCAATACTTCCATGCCACCAGCTGCAAAAGCTATAGTTCTTAATTGCTTTCCAACTTTCAAAATAGCTATCCCGAATAGAATTCCTATAGCACCAAAAGAAATCGATTCCGCCAGTATTACAATTTCAAAACCGAAGGTATCGTGAAAAACTGAAATAATATCATAGATATAGAAAAGGAAGAGTATAAAAATAAATAATACTGAAGCAATTTTCATTAAATAGCTTTTCAGTAGTTTTCCGGATATCAAAAAACCATAGATAAACAGGGTATTAAAAACAAGCACCAAAATTTTCATTGCAACGTGTCCCCATGTGCCGTAAATTAATTCTCCATCCTCAAACCGAATGTAATCTGCGATTCCTTCGAATACCGCTACAATTAAAAATAAAATTCCAGCTATCAATGAAACGGTCAATAAGTTATGGATGGATTTCGCTTCCTTTGGAGGTACTGTAATTATTCTATTAACAGCATTTTCATTATCTGTTTGATGTAGGGTCTCAAAGTCGTAATCCAAGGCTGATAAAATTGTTTTTATCGTATAGCTTCTTGGGGACACTTCTCCACTTTCGATTCGTTGTAAGGTTCTTACATTGATGTTGCACCTATCAACCAATTCTTCTTGGGTGAATCCCTTTTGTTTTCTTAGTTCTACAATCTTCAATCCTAACTCTGGCTGTTGCATGGCAATCTCTTTTAAATTCTTTCAGCAATGTTAAGTCCAAGATAAATTAAGCCCAAGGAATTTGATGGGTTTTGACCCGACATTTAGACGGCATTTGACATCTGAATCAACAACATACGGACGATTTCAAAAATACCATCATAAAATATATAGGGTTAAAATTTTATCTTAGGGTCATGCCAAAAAAAACAAAAACCTATTTCAATTGGAGTTCTGGAAAAGACTCAGCTTTGGCGTTTTATTACCTACAACGGAAAAATAACGTAGAAATCGACCTTTTGTTAACGACCTTGAATAAACATCATAACAGAGTGTCCATGCATGGTCTGCACAGGGAGGTTCTAGAAGCACAGGCCAAAGCTATAGGAACACCTTTGGATATCCTCGAAGTTCCTGAGAACCCAAGTATGGATGAGTACAATGCCCTAATGAAAAACAAAGTCCTGGATTTAAAATCCAGAGGATACACACAAACTGTTTTTGGTGATATTTTTTTAGACGATTTAAAGCAATATCGTGAAGATATGCTCCAACCTCTTGGCATTGAACCCATTTTTCCCATTTGGAAGAAAGATACCAAAGCCTTGATTCATGAATTTATTGAATTAGGATTCAAAGCGGTGATTGTATGTATCAACAATTCCAAATTGAATGCATCCTTTCTCGGAAAGGAACTGTCTGTGGAACTCGTTGAAAAATTTCCAGAGGATATTGACCCTTGTGGGGAAAATGGGGAATTTCATACTTTTTGTTTTGATGGGCCCATTTTTCAAACCCCTGTTCCTTTTGAAATTGGAGAGAAGGTCTTTAGGGATTACGATAATCCTTCGGATATAAAGAATAGCATTACGTTTGGGTTTTGCGATATCAAGCTAAAAAATTGAGTTACTTTATTGCAGATGTTTAAAATACACTTCGATACTTTGACTATGCTCGGTACAGGCAGGCTCAGTTTGACAAACTTCTGGCATTAACGTTCACAAGCTTATTTGAAAGCATCATAAACCAGTTTAACAAACTCCCCTATTTTGTTGGGTTCCAACCATCGGGTGACCAACATTAATCCCGTTTTTTGGTCTATCACAATAAAATTACCTCCAAAACCAGCAGCATAAAAAATATGTTCTGGAACTCCTTCCCAATGGCGAGACCCTTTTTTGTTTAACCACCACATGTATCCATAATTTGTGTTTGGTACGGAAGGTGCAACGGCTTTTGCAATCCAATCTTCACTTATCAATTGTTCATCTTCCCATTTACCATTATTAAGGAATACCAAACCAAATCGAGCCATATCTTCGGTACTGATGAAAAGACCAGCTCCCGAATGTCCACCACCTGTAACAGATTTCATTTGTATCCCATCAATTTCGGTCCAGGCATGGTCATAGCCATACCAACGCCATGTTGTTGAGGCATTTATCTTATCCATAAAATTTTCTTTCAATACCGTTGGCATGGGCTTGCGCCAAACGTGGGTAAGCGAATAGGATAAAACATTAACACGAACATCATTGTATTCCATTACCGTACCTGGTTCGTTGAGCTTTCTAAATTTCCAATCGTCCAAATCACCTTCTTTTGGAGGCCTATCTGCCCAGTCTTTTAGTCCCCAAAGTTCGCCCGACCAATCTGAATTCTGTTGGAGCAAGTGCTCCCAAGTGATTTTACTATTGTGCTTGCCATCAAAAGTACCGTCCCAAATGTAATCTTCAACCTTGTCATCTACATTGGCAATTAGTCCTTTATCCACGGCCAATCCAGCCATTGTGGAAAGAAAACTTTTGGTCACGCTAAAGGTCATGTCCACTCGCTTGGTATCTCCCCATGATGTAAGGAGATACCCGTTTTTTAAAATCATTCCTGCAGGCCCACCACGTTTCTTGGTAGGTCCTAAAATCTCATGAAACGGTTCGCGTTGAAAGCCTTTTAAAATGGCTTGGCGTAAATCCTTAGAACCAGAGTATTCGTTCTGCTTTGCAAAATCTACTGCTGCCTTCAACTTGCTTTCATCAAAAGAAAATTGATTCTTTTCAGCGGATTGCCATGCTTCATTACGTTCTGGAAAATAAAAATCTTGACAAATTCCAAAATGGGCTGAAAAAACAAAAAGAAGTATTACTGTTGCTTGGAAGGCCTTTTTCATTTGTAGTAACTCTTGGTTTGGGAAATGAAGTTACTAAATGAAAGTCGATTCCAGGTAGTTCTACAAAAATTATCCTTAAAACCGTTTCTTTAGAATCAACTCTTCTTTATCATCGTAGTACCGCCAAGTACCCACTTGTTGGTCATTTTTAAAACGCCCTGTTATTTTTTCAGTACCATTGGTATAGAATTCCGTATAACGACCATGTTTAAGACCGTCCTTTAGCTCGACCTCAAATCTGGGTTTTCCGTTCGGATACTTTTTAATATATAATTTTGCATTAAGGTCTGAAGGGTATATCGGTTTTAAATTAAAGATAGCTTCCGTAATCCCTTGTTGTTTTATAGGCTGATTTTTAGGTTTGGGTCGCATAGTATCTTCTTGAAACTGTGCCTTCTTTTTAACCTTTTCCACATCTTGATAATTGACCACCAATCGGCTCTCAAACAAATCATCTTCGGGTGTCAATTGAAAACCTGCCTGCGGAAAACAGATAATAAAATCTTTGTTCTTTCGCAATTGCATCCTAGTGTTACCATCGGCCAAATCGTACATGTTGTAGTACAAAACCGGTATGTTGCTATAAACGAACAGACTGGATTCTTTTTCAAATTTTTTATCGAAATCTTGAAAATCTTCCGAAGTCAACAAGGTTTGTTTGTCCGTAAAGTCATTGATGATACTTTTAAGCGTATTGGGGTTGTTGCTAAACACTACATAATCATCTATAATCGTAAAATAGGGTTTATCAAACTGCTCAAAGCGACCTCCTAATACTATTTTGAAAAATCCTTTAATTGAAAGGAAGTTGATTTCATGTCCTTTATAAGTTACGGCCTTGAATTTGACCGGTGTTTTCTTTTTTATCTGTTTTAAGACGAAATCCAGATTTGTCTTTGCATCTTCTTGGCTGTTGGTCTTGAGTACCAACGCCACTTCATTTTTTCCTTTTGTAATAGTGGATTGAATTTGAAGCAAGGCGATTTCATCACCTATCCAGCTCACAAAATTTTCCTTTATATCGATTTTTAGAAATTTTTCGATTTTCGATATTCCCTCCTCATAGCTATCAAACTGTTCAGGATTATCTTGTTGAACCGTCTCAAAATTATCATAGAAATCAGAAAAGCTCTCAAACCCATAGCTCACATATAGCGCGGTTCGTTTTGGAGCAACTTTAGGTATAGTGCGTTCTGCTGTTCCAGATTTTTGAAGCGCTTTTAAATAGTTTTGATTCGTCTCATCAAGATTTGTAAATCCATTGGCGGTAATTGTACCATTTTCGTCCAAGTCAAAGCTGAACCCTGAAAACAGAAAATTTTCATTCATCCTATTGACCCAATCATTTGGCTTATCGGAAAAACGTTTATAATATTCATCCAAGAAATCATATTGCAGGTATAGGCGGAACAAATCCTCATACCCTACTTTTTTATTGATCTCAATAAAGTTAAGGTCCCTACCCAGAATAGGTTCTTGATATTGATCTATTGATGCTTCAACAAGAGTATGGGTATATGAAGCTACCAACTGATTTTTTACAAAGGCCAGATACATGGTTTCCTTGTTCTTGCGGTCATAAACCTCAAGAATTTCGTGATCATGATAATTTCGCTTGCTCAGCGTATAGTTATCATTGAGCAAAGTGTTCAAATAGGTTTTTAAGAGCTTGAGCTTGGCAATGCGTTTTAAATCCAGCACATAAAAAATACCATAATCTTTAGGCGAAACCATATGGATGGAAATAAAGAGCGACCTACCATCAAAAAATTCGAACAGTTTATGGTTATTATTGAAAATCGTGTCGACCTTCTGGATATTCTCTGTCAATTCGGCAAAATATCCATTTTTTTGAAGGTGGTGCCAGCCCTCACTTTTACTTACTTTCTCCCAGCTTTCTACGGGTTTATCGGATTCAATGACGAAAACCGCATCTTTCGGAATTAGATAAATGGATTGTAAATTGGTCTTGGGCGATAAAACAAATATGTAAAGTAGATAACCAATATATACGAACAATAGTGCCAATAGGCCGAACAGAACTCTTTTTTTCATTATTGATCAGGGATATTTCTTTCTTAACAACGAAAAAGACAATACTTTAGTTCATTACTTGCCTGGTTATAAGGTTTTCAAATCTTTAATTGTTTTGAAGGCAACGTTAACCTGTTCCTCATTAACCAAAATAGTGAACTCATTTGTAGTTGAAATCACCTCGTAAAGCACGATACCTTCCCAAGCCAGTCGTTGAAAGATAAAATAATAAATTCCTGGAACGGAGACATTTTCTGCTGGAAGCTTAACCGTTATTGATGAAAGATTCTCTGCTTTTTGGGTACAGCGTTCGTGCTTAAAATATTTTTCCACTACACCATCCATTATATTACTGATGACAATATTGATTTCATTTACCCCCCTTGAAGAAGTATAGAACACGTCTTGGTTTGCATTTACTTCCTCTAAAAGTTTGGCCTGCTGTTGCAAGATGGTATCAGAAGCTAAAAAAGTATAATCCGTTAAAGAAGAGCGTACCGTAATTTCCCCAATATTCTTTAAGACCTTAACAATTTTGTGCGTTGCGCGAAATTCCAAATCATCAGAAAGCCGTTTGAGCGCCATTACAATAGCGCCGTCTTTTACATCCTTACCTAAAGCATCAGAGATTTCAGGTTTTATCTGTCTGGACAATGATGTAAGGTTGATGATACCTTGGGCCAGGGCACTTTGTAAGAATGGTTTTTTTTTGATGTAATGCTCAACTACGGCAGATATTGTTTTCATTTGGTCTAGTTTGATACAAAAATAACATATTGTTACAAATAAAACAAATGGTTAAAAATGATAGAATGCATTTTCCAGATGTTCTATTTCAAACCTTTCCTGTTTTTTAATGATGGTTATTACATCAAATCGTACGTCTACATCCAAATCATTTTCTTCAACATAGTGACTTGCTGTTGTGACCAAGAGTCCGATCTTCTTCTTAGTTATGGTATCCGAAATAGTCTCAAAAAAGCCACTGGTCCTTGATTTTACTTCTACTATGCATAGTGTATCTTCTTTTTTAGCAATGATATCGATCTCTCCCTTCAGGTACCTATAGTTCCTGTATAGGATTTCATACCCCTTTTTAAGCAGAAAATCCACTGCTTTTTGCTCCCCAAGCTTTCCAAACTCATTATGTTTTCCCATAAATGCGGAAAAATATTAAAAAAAATATGCAGTTCATCGAAAAATTTAACAGTTCACGGCAAAAACAACGTTAACTATTGTAATTTGTTGGCACAATTGAACCACACCAACATCAACTAAACATATAGTTGCCCCTAAACTATGGACTTTCTTAACCCCAAACATTGTTATGGAGTACTTCATCAATTGTAATTCCTCACCTTTAGCGGAGTACAATACACCACTGGATAAAATCCGTGCTGAACACTTATACCGAAGGCTAGGTTTTAGCGCATCGGTACAGACTATTAATGCAGCTGTTGGAGATACGGCTGGTAATCTTGTTGACAATTTAGTGAACCAAGCCCTAGCTGCACCTGTTATCCCAGCCCCTGAATGGGCCGATTGGACAAACGCCAATTACCCAGAAGATGACGACCTGGCCAGACAGATAAGGCGAGCTCAACAAGAAGAGTTTACACTCTCCTATGTTAATTCGCTACTGGACAATAACCTTAGGGATAGAATGAGTTTCTTTTGGAGCAATCATTTTGTTACAGAGTTGGATGTTTATAATTGTAATTCTTTTCTGTATTACTATATAAATTGTCTACAGCGTAACGCTCTAGGAAACTTTAGAACCTTCGTCAGCGAAATTGGTTTGACCAGTGCTATGCTCTATTATTTAGATGGCGTTAGAAACCGAGGTAACAACCCAAACGAAAATTATGCCCGTGAACTTTATGAGCTTTTTACCTTGGGAGAAGGCAATGGCTATACTGAAGAAGATATTATAGAAACTTCCAAATCACTTTCTGGATATACCGAACGTGGTGAAGAAGGATGTACGCAAGTAACGTTCAATCCAGAACATTTCAATACGGAAAACAAAACGATATTTGGTCAAACAGGAAATTGGGACTATGATGATACCATTGATATTCTCTTTACCCAAAAAGCTGATTTAATTGCTGGTTTCATCTGCAAGAAACTATACGAATTTTTTGTACACCCAGATTCTACAAATGATGAGGGAGGAAACGCTCCAGATATCATCAACGGAATGGCACAGAGAATGGTTTCCAGTAACTTTGAAATTGCCCCAGTACTTTCAGAGTTATTTAAAAGCCAGCACTTTTTTGATGAAACTGCAATTGGTGTTATCATAAAAAGTCCCTTTGATCTTTATTTAAACTTTTTCAAGGAAACTAATTTTACCTATGATGATAGTAACTTATCGTTTGCCATTGGTAGCTCAGAATTATTGGGGCAAGAACTTTTTGACCCGTTTGATGTGGCAGGTTGGCAACGGGACAGGGAATGGATCAATACCAACTTTATCATTGGCCGATGGTTAAGTATGGAGGAGTTACTTGCCAATCTCCACGCCGCGGACAAGGATCAATTCATAACATTTGGAATTGAGGCCACAAACGCAACGGGAGCTGACGGAGCCTCCGAAAACGATCCAGAAGTAGTAGCTAGGGCCATCATCGACAAAATAACTCCCAAAGGACTTTTGGAAGATTCCCAATATGATGCCGCCATAACCGTATTTAGGGAACCTTTTGAGAACACCAATATGTTTGAAAATGGTTCTTGGGACATGTCACTACCCATGAATACTGATGTTCAAGTGTACTTACTCTTGCGTCATTTGGTAAGACAACCTGAATTTCAACTTAAATAACCCCTACTATTATGTGCGATACTCATCACGATAACGATACTACACCATATAAAGGCCTAGAACACGAAGGCCATGATCTAGAACATAAAAACTGGAGCAGGCGTTCCTTTATCCAAGCATTGGGTATAGCAGGTTCTGGTTCCATGTTTTTGGGAAGCAACCTGCTTACCGCATCAGGACCTTCTCCATTAACTTCTGCCATATCAGCAGCTGAAACCGACAATATTCTTATTTTGATAAGACTGTCTGGAGGTAACGATGGATTAAGTACCGTTATTCCTATTCAGCAATATGATACCTATGCTAATGCAAGACCTAATATCTATATTCCGGAAAGTAAAGTTTTAAAGCTTACGGATGACTTTGGAATACCCACCTATATGAGTTCCTTAGAACCTCTTTGGGGCGAAGGCCAATTTAAAGCGGTGCATGGAGTGGGTTATGAACGCCAAAGCTTATCCCATTTTACGGGTTCTGATATTTTTGCGAATACGGATTTGACCACCTCTGGTTTCTCAGGCCTAAACACCGGCTGGATGGGCAGACACTTTGAAAACATCTATCCGGATTATTTATTGGAAAGTGGAAGGCCAGATGCTCCAGCAGCAATTCAAATTGGAAATATTGCAAATTTGGTTTTTCAAGGTGAAGAGACCAATTATGCGTTTGTAACCAATAATGTAGATCAATTAGAAGAAATTGCCCAAACGGGATCTTTTTATGAAATTGAAAATGCACCTTTCGATAATTGTATGTACGGTGATCAACTTAAATTTTTAAGAGGAGTTGCCAATACCACTTATGAATATGCTGGTAAAATACATGAAGCATACGAAAGAGGGCAGAATCAAGTCGAATATCAAGACAATGGTTTTGCAAGACAGTTAGCTTTGTTAGCTAGACTAATTAAAGGAAACTTGGGTACAAAAGTTTATATGATTTCCATGGGTGGTTTTGATACGCACGGTAATCAACCTATAGTTCACGAACGGTTGATGTCAAATCTTTCCATAGCGATAAACAATTTCTACGAAGATATTGCCTTTACCAATCAGGACGAACAGGTATTGAGTATGACCTTCTCCGAATTTGGACGTAGAATCTTTGAAAATGGCTCTACAGGTACAGACCACGGAAAAGCTGCACCTACGCTATTCTTTGGATCAGGATTAAAAGGGAGTGCCTTTGTAGGGGAACATCCTTCTTTAGAAAATCCCAATGGTCGTGGAAACTTAGAATACACTATGGATTTTAGAGATTTATACGCCACTGTTCTTGCCGAATGGCTCTGTGTTCCAATACCTTTGGTAGAACAACATTTATTGAACCATACCTATGCCCCGGTCAATCTTGGGTTTAATTGTAGTGGTACGGATTTCCCGGATATTGCCATGGATAGCGACTCACCTACTCTGCCAGATACCCCACCAAGTCAAGATAGTTTGAACCCCGATCCGGAATTATTGAACACTATTGTTCATAAGCCGTATTATCCTTCAGAAAGAAATCCACATATTTATTTGGAAATGCCTGTTGCAGCCCATGTTGATATTCAATTGTACAATATACTTGGCCAAAACGTGGGTACAGTTTTCAACGAAATGATGTTGGAAGGTTCTGCAGAAATCAACATTAGGGAAAGGATGCGGGATAGCCTATCTACTGGAAAATATATCTATCAAATCCAGGTGGGCGACCAAAGAATGAGCAAATCAGTAATGATTATGTAATAACGAGTAACACTTACATTCCAGAATCCTCCGATAGTGCATCTCCCCACCCCTTTTAGGGTTGCATAATCGGAGGTTTCCTTTTTAGGTCAACTTGGGTTTGTCCTTATCTGTTTTAAATGACAGTGCCTTCTTCACTTCGTGATTTTTGTCTTTGTAGACTTTGGTCACTTCTTTCTTTTCCTCTTTTAAAACGGATTTAAATTTCTCAAGATTCTTCAACCTTTTAGGATTACCAGTACTCATAGCATCAATTTTTATAGGCATATTCTTACAATATATGGAATATCTATATCTCCAACTAAAAATCAATACTGTTTTCGATATCGGTATGCTTGCTCATAAACTACTTCATAGAAATGGTGAAATCACTCTAATGAAATTCTGTATTTTTGAGGCTTAATTAAAATAGTACATGTCTCAGACTTCATCACCTTCAAGATATACCATTACCGCAGCCTTGCCCTATACCAATGGCCCTATTCATATTGGACATTTGGCAGGGGTATATGTCCCCGCAGATATCTATGCCCGTTATCAAAGATTACAGGGGAAAGACGTTGCTTTTATCTGTGGTAGCGACGAACACGGAGTGGCCATCCCAATGAAGGCAAAAAAAGAAGGTGTTACTCCAAAGGAGATTATTGACAGATACCACGAAATTATTAAAAAGTCTTTTGCTGATTTTGGAATTTCCTTCGATAATTATTCCCGCACATCGGCAGAAATCCATCATAAGACAGCATCGAATTTTTTTGAAAAATTATACCAACAAGAGGATTTTATAGAAGAGGTCACAGAACAACTTTATGATGATGAAGCCAAGCAGTTTTTAGCAGATAGATTTGTTACGGGCACCTGTCCAAAATGTGGGTATGAAGAAGCTTACGGAGATCAGTGCGAGAATTGTGGTTCTTCCCTCAATGCAACGGATTTGATCAATCCAAAATCTACCATAACAGGTGGTATTCCAATATTGAAAAAAACCAAACATTGGTTTCTACCACTGGACCGTTATGAAGATTTTTTAAAAGAATGGATTTTGGAAGGCCACAAAAACGATTGGAAACCCAATGTCTATGGGCAATGTAAATCTTGGATAGATGATGGTTTAAAACCACGTGCCGTTACGCGCGATTTGGATTGGGGTATTCCAGTACCTGTTGAAGGTGGTGAAGGAAAGGTGCTTTATGTTTGGTTCGATGCGCCCATTGGCTATATCTCTTCAACTAAGGAATGGGCAAAAAGAGAGGGAAAAGATTGGGAGCCCTATTGGAAAGATAAAGAGAGTAAATTGCTTCACTTTATTGGCAAGGACAACATCGTTTTCCACTGTATTATCTTTCCGAGCATGCTCAAGGCACATGGCGACTTTATCTTACCGGAAAATGTACCTGCAAATGAATTCTTAAACTTAGAAGGCAACAAGCTCTCCACATCCAAAAATTGGGCCGTTTGGTTGCATGAGTATTTGGAAGAATTTCCAGACATGGAAGATGTGCTCCGATATACCCTGACCGCCAATGCACCTGAGACCAAGGACAATGATTTTACTTGGAAGGATTTTCAGGCGAGAAATAATAATGAACTGGTAGCTATTTTCGGCAATTTTATAAATCGGGTGGCGGTTTTGACACATAAGTATTATGATGGCATAATTCCTACCCCTGGCGAATTTCAAGATATTGACAAAGAAACTTTGAAATCTTTGCAGGATTTTCCAGCCCTTATTTCAAGTTCTCTGGAGCGCTATCGATTTAGGGAGGCAAGCCAAGAGTTGATGAACCTAGCACGATTGGGCAATAAATATTTGGCAGATGAGGAACCCTGGAAACTTATAAAAACCGATGAAGAACGTGTAAAAACCATCATGTTTGTAGCACTTCAAATCGCAACGGGTCTAGCTATCCTAAGTGAACCTTTTTTACCGTTTACCTCCAAGAAACTCAAAAACATACTCAATTTCGGGGCTAGTGGGGTCGACACCTCTTGGAATACTTTCGAAACCCAAGAAGCAATGCTCCAATCGGGTCATCAAATCAATAAAAGTGAATTGTTGTTCCGTAAAGTAGAGGACAAAGAAATTGAAGCACAATTGGAAAAACTTGAAGCTACAAAAAAAGCAAACCAACAAATGGAAAAAGAAGTTACAACACAAAAAGACACCATCACTTTTGACGACTTCACCAAATTGGATATGCGTGTGGGCACAATTATCGAAGCGGAAAAAATGCCGAAAGCCAACAAGCTTTTGGTGTTAAAAGTAGATACTGGTTTGGATACCAGGACCATCGTTTCCGGAATTGCCGAGAGTTTTACCCCTGAAGAAATAGTAGGTAAAAAGGTCACTGTTTTAGTAAATCTTGCACCAAGAAAATTGCGAGGTGTGGAAAGCGAAGGGATGATTTTGATGACCGAAAACAAGGAGGGTAAATTGGTATTTGTGAACCCAGATGAGGATGGAGTTGGTAATGGTGAGGGTATAAATTAATTCCAATAATTGCATATGTATATCACATCGAGCGCCCACCTGAAAGACGAATTCGGTCAGGCAGTCGAGATGCAGTACACTTGAGCCTAGCTAGAAAAAGAATACATACACCCTATTAAGAATCCATGCAACTCATCCCCTACATTCTAAAACAAGCACAATTTTCAGAAAAAAGTATCGAGAATACAGTTGCACTATTGAACGAAGACTGCACCATTCCCTTTATATCTAGATATCGGAAAGAACGTACGGGCAATCTAGACGAGGTTCAGGTTGGTGAAATCGTAAAGCTCAAAACCCAGTTTGAAGCACTGGAAAAAAGAAAACAAACCATTATCAAAGCTGTTGGCGAACAAGGAGCACTTACTCCAGACTTAAAAATAAAGTTTGAAAACTGTATTGATTTAGCGGTCTTGGAGGATTTATACCTTCCTTTTAAAAAAAGTAAAAAAACAAAAGCAGAAACTGCCAGAAAACAGGGGCTTGAACCTTTGGCAAAAATCATCATGGCCCAAAAAAGCGATGAAATTGAGTTCATAGCTTCTAGATTTCTCAGTAATGACGTCATTAATGAAGGTGAAGCGCTGGAAGGTGCTCGCTATATCATCGCAGAATGGATCAATGAACGTACCGATATTCGCAACCAACTACGAAATCAATTGGAGCGACATGCTTTGATTACTTCAAAAATCATCAAAACAAAAGAGGCTAGTGAAAAAGCTCAAAAATTCCGAGATTATTTTGATTGGAGCGAATCGCTTAACAGATGCCCATCACATAGGCTCTTGGCTATTTTAAGAGCTGAAAAAGAAGGTTTTGTCCGCATAAAAATTGAAATTGATACGGATAGAGCGCTTGACAACATGGAAAGGCGCATCATAAAATCGAACAACGCATGTACTGTTCAAATCAAATTGGCCATTGCCGATGCGTACAAACGATTGTTGCTGCCTTCATTGTCCAATGAGCTTCTAAAAAATGCTAAAGAAGCGGCAGATACCAGTGCAATCCAAGTGTTTTCCAAAAATCTAAAACAGTTGCTGCTAGGGGCACCATTGGGCGAAAAGCGAATTTTAGCCATAGACCCAGGTTTTAGAACGGGATGTAAAGTGGTCTGCTTGAATGCTCACGGAGATTTAAAACACAATGAAACCATTTATCCCCATGCGCCCCAAAACAAAAGCTCGGATGCCATTAAAAAGATAAGTTCCTTAGTAGATGCGCACAAAATTGAAGCTATTGCCATTGGGAACGGAACGGCTTCGCGCGAAACGGAACGATTGGTAAAACGAATAGCCTTTAAAAATCCTATTGAAGTATTCGTGGTGAGCGAGGCGGGTGCTTCTATTTACTCTGCTTCCAAAATAGCTAGGGATGAATTTCCCAACTACGATGTTACCGTGCGCGGAGCGGTATCTATTGGACGGCGTTTGGCCGACCCATTGGCAGAATTGGTCAAAATAGATGCAAAATCCATTGGTGTGGGACAATATCAGCACGATGTAGACCAGACAAAACTTAAAACTTCGTTGGATACGGTCGTGGAAAGTTGTGTGAACTCCGTTGGGGTAAATATAAATACCGCTAGTGTTCCCTTACTCAGTTACGTATCGGGTATTGGGCCTAAACTCGCCGAAAATATAGTTGCCTATAGAAATGAAAATGGTGCTTTTAAAAGTAGGGAAGAAATAAAAAAAGTTCCCCGTTTGGGCGGTAAAGCCTTTGAGCAGGGCGCAGGATTTTTGCGGATAAAAGACGGTATCAATCCCTTGGACGATTCTGCAGTGCATCCTGAAAGTTACCGTATTGTTGCAAACATGGCCAAGGACAAAGGGATAGCAATATCGGATATCATCCAAAACGAAGCTGTCATACAACAGATAAATATAGAATTGTACTGCACGGATACTGTTGGAATGCCAACCTTAACGGATATTCTTGAAGAATTGAAACGACCAGGGCTGGACCGTAGGGAAAAAGCGAAGGTTTTCACCTTCAATCAAAACATTAAACAAATTACCGATTTACAGCAAGGGCAGTTGTTGCCGGGAATTGTCAACAACATTACCAATTTTGGATGTTTTGTAGATATCGGTATCAAAGAAAGTGGTCTTATCCATGTTTCGAACCTATCCGATTCTTTTGTGAAGGATGTGAATGCCCATGTAAGTTTACATCAACAAATCGTAGTAAAAGTTCTGGATGTGGATGTGCCAAGAAAACGTATCCAATTGGCATTGCATAAAAAAGATTGATCTTACAATGCTCAAAATTGCTTTCCACCCTATTTATAAACATCCTTTACCGGAAGGACACCGCTTCCCAATGGTGAAATACGATCTCTTACCACAACAGTTATTGTATGAAGGCACCTGTGATGAAGCCAATTTTTTTCAACCAAAAACTCCGAACGATACATTCATTTTAGCTGCCCATGATACAGAATACTATAACAAACTCATCAATCTAGACATTAAACCAAGTGCCGCCAGAAAAATAGGTTTTCCCTTAAGCACCGAGCTGGTACAACGGGAGCGAATTATAGCGGACGGCACCATAAAAGGCTGTGAATTTGCTTTGGAACATGGCATAGCCATGAATATTGCAGGAGGCACACATCATGCCTACTCCAACAGGGGCGAAGCATTCTGTATGTTGAACGACCAAGCTATAGGCGCTAGATATCTTCAAAATGAAGGAAAAGCACAAAAAATATTGATTGTAGATTTGGATGTGCACCAGGGCAATGGTACGGCTGAAATATTTCAGGATGACGATGCTGTCTTTACCTTTTCCATGCATGGTAGTGGAAATTATCCGTTTAAAAAAGAAATATCAAATTTGGATATTCCTTTAGAAAAAGGCACATCCGACAAGGAATACCTGTCCATTCTAAAGAAAACACTTCCAGCACTATTGAAAAAAGTGAATCCCGACTTTATCTTTTATCTCTGTGGCGTAGATGTGCTGTCTTCGGATAAACTGGGAACTTTAGGAATGTCTTTAGAAGGCTGTAAAGAACGTGATCGTTATGTGCTCCAAACATGTCTGGATGCCGAAGTACCCTTACAATGCAGCATGGGCGGTGGATATTCACCAGATATAAAAACAATAGTCGAAGCCCATGCCAATACTTTTCGCCTTGCACAGAAAATCTTCTTCTAAAATCCGTAGCTAGATTTCGTAACTTTGTTAAAAAGGACAATATATGTTATCAAAGAAGCTAGAAAAAGCGCTGAACAATCAAATACGAATAGAGGCTGAATCGTCTCAAGTTTATCTATCTATGGCTTCTTGGGCCGAAGTAAAGGGATTAGAGGGCGTAGCTGGATTCATGTACGGCCATTCAGACGAAGAACGCATGCATATGCTAAAATTGGTCAAATATGTAAACGAAAGAGGGGGACACGCCATTATTTCAGATTTGAAAGCACCAGAGACCGAGTTTGGAACGTTAACAAAAATGTTGCAAAAGCTTTACGATCATGAAGTTTTTGTTTCGCAAAGTATAAATGACCTGGTTCATGTTACTTTAGAGGAAAAGGACTATGCCACACACAATTTTCTACAGTGGTATGTAGCGGAGCAACTAGAAGAAGAAGCTTTGGCAAGAACCGTTCTGGATAAGATCAATTTGATAGGAAACGACAAAGGAGGACTATATCTTTTTGATAGGGACATTCAACAGTTAACTGTTGAGAGTGCTGCATCGGATACTGGTGGTGAATAATTTTAACAATCGAATTTATTTAGATTAATTTAAAATAAGTTATTTTTGGCTCATCTGTGTTTTGCGATGGGTAAAAAGAAAAAATCAAAAAAAAGCAATAAAGCCTTACTAAAGGAGCTAACGCCCACCAATTGTAAGACAAAATGTTGCAAAAAATACAAAAAGGCAGAGAGTAAACGCTGTAAGCGTTGCCCATGTTTTGACCTGCTTAAGAAAGTAGCATAAAAAAAAGCCACCTTATCGGTGGCTTTTGTATTTTCTGGCCATGATATTATTTCTTCATATCAGATTGCGTTACTTTACCAGTATTCTGAATCGAGAAAAAATCTGAATCCGATAGTGATAAATACTCTTTTGCTTTCTGAAAGTACAGTTCACTATGCGGCTTATCATGTGTACAGTTTTTAAGATGTTCTTTGTACGCATCCTTTTTACCTTTCATATACACCAGATAAGAGGTAAAGTTCATCTTCCCTAAATTTCGTTCATACATTCTCTGATCTACCCAATAATCCGATTCATCTTGATGACTTAAAAGTAAGAGTGATTGTTCGTAATCCGCATCGCGCTGGGCAAGCTTTTCGTAAAATCGAAATCCGTTTACCGTGTGGCCATGGTTTTGGGCAAACGTCCCAAACCAAGAGCTACAAGCAAGAACCACTAAGGGAAAACGAATTGCTTTCATTTATATTAATCTTTTCTATTTTAAGTTGGACGGAACACCGACCAAAATGTTGCGTGATTTCTCTTTAAATTAAAGTTAATTTATCAATGAAAAGAAAAAAGGGGGTCAAACACCCCCTTTATCGTTTATCTGTTAGTACGACTTATTTGCCTAACATCAAAAGTTCATTGCACTTGATCTCAGTGATATATCTTTTTTCACCATCCTTGGTCTCGTAAGAACGTGAAGTAAGTTTTCCTTCAATCGCGACTTCCTTGCCCTTTACCAAATAGTTTTCCACAATCTCGGCTGTTTTCTCCCAGGCAACGATATTATGCCATTGGGTATCCGTTACTTTTTCCCCCTCGGCGTTTTTATAGGATTCGTTTGTAGCTATTGAAAATTTTGCCAGTTTACTGCCATTTTCCAACAGTACGATTTCTGGGTCATTTCCTAGGTTTCCAATCAACTGTACTTTGTTTCTTAGTGAATTCATCTTTTTAAATTTTACATGTTAAACAGTTCATACTATCGAACGCTTATCATTCGACAGGGCAAACATAAGAGCAGTAAAAAACAGGAATCGGTTTTAAAACATTTGTTTTCGTTTGTAAACGGATGTAAATGTTTTAACTTAAAAAGAGCGGGGTGGATGTAAAAAACAAAGCAATTAGGAGCGACAATACTTATAGCGATTCGAAAGGGCGTTTACTTTTTGTCGTTTATTTAAACTTTAGAATTACAAAAGTCAATGTGAGGAGAACAATTATCGAAACCATTATGTTTCTATTCCAGTTAATTTGTGATTGTTCATGCTCAAGTTCAGACGTGCCAAACTTTGCAAAAACCCTCCAAAAAAACCCTCCAATATCTCTAAATATTCGCCACACTTGTTATCCCTTATTTTAAGCTTTAAAATTTACTCAAAGAATACTTCATTCAATTTCACCTTGTAAAATCATCTATTTCCCTAAAGATTTCTACGGAGATTCGTTTGCCCAAATCATGCATGGATCCCATTTGGCTATGATTGCCATCATGCCAAAATTTCTTCCAGTCATTTAGAGAATCCCATCTTGCTATTGTCTTTATTTCTTTGGTATCCTTATCGTTCTGCAACATAAAACTACCTCTTGCTCCTTCAACTTCTTTATGAATTCTATTCGTTGTTCTTTTCCATGTCTCGATGAAAAGCTCTAATTTTTCGGGCTCTACTTGCCAGCTATATAGTATTCGTATCATTTTATTATCATTTAAGGTCCATTAAAAATAATAGAGAAAGACGAAATGACTTAAATATACTATCAACTTTTAAAAATAGATATAAAATGGGATGACCAATATTTGTACCGCTCTCTCCAATTGGAAATATTGAGCTTATAGGTTTTAAATCTCTGTATAATCACGACAGCAATATGTAAATTAGAATGGTCAGCACCACCAAAATAATTCCAGCAAAATTGACCGAAGACCAACCTTTTTCAGCAGAATCTTCTGAGGTGTCTTCCAAAAAAACTGTTGTTGGGAATAATTTAGAAAACAAAAACATGATGAGAAAGTTTAATACAAATTCAATCCCCCATAAGTGAACAAAATGAATATCAACTTTTAAAATGAAGGTTGTTAGTATATAGAAGGTAAACCCAAAAAATAGTCCAGCTTTCGCACCGACCGTATTTATCTGTTTAATAAATATACCTGCTATAATGATTGAAGAAATGGGTATAAAGAAAATGCCATTTAATTCCTGTAAAAGAAAATAAAGCCCATCGGGAGCATAAGCTACCATAGGTGCAACAGTTATTGCGATAACTGCCAATAGCACTGATATCAATTTTCCGTAACGTACCAATTTTGCATCCGAAACGTTCTTATCAATGGATTTTTTATAGATGTCATAGCAGAATACAGTACTTGCGGAATTCAGTACGCTATTGAAGGTACTAAGAACCGCACCAAGAATAACTGCTGCAAAAAAACCGAATAAATACGTGGGGAGTACTTTTTTCACCAGCATGGGGTAAATCAAATCCGGTGTTTTATAATAAGCGTCTTGAAAATAGTAAAAGGCGATCAAGCCCGGCAATACAATGATCAATGGTACCAGAAGCTTAAGAACACCCGTATAAATGAGACCTTTTTGTGCTTCAACCAAATTCTTTGCTCCAAACGCTCTTTGAATGATGGCTTGGTTCATTCCCCAAAAATAAATTTGATTGATCATCAACCCAGTAAACAATACGGAGAAGGGCAAAACGGAATCTGGCTTTCCAATAATATCAAATTTATCGGGAGCAAAATTATATACCGTAGATAGTCCTTCAAGAATATTACCGCTACCAATTTCATACAAAGCAATTCCAGGTATCAATAAGCCGCCCAACATAAGCCCTACCCCATTTAAAGTGTCTGAATATGCAACGGCTTTTAATCCTCCAAAAATGGCATAAAAAGAGCCTATAACCCCAATGACCAAGACCATATAGATCATCGCCATTCTCCGTGGAACATTAAAAAGTGCAGAAAAATCGAAAACACTTTCAATGTTAATAGCGCCCGAGTACAGTACAATTGGCAACAGGGTGACCACAAAGGAAAGCATTAATAAAAAGGCCACTATAGAACGCGTGGTGCCATCAAAACGCTTTTCCAAGAACTCTGGGATAGTGGTTAAACCCATTCGGATAAACCGCGGCAAAAAGAAAATTGCAGCAATGACAAGCGCAATTGCTGAAGTAACCTCCCAAGCAATGACGATAATTCCATTTTTATATGAACTACCATTCATTCCGATCAAATGCTCGGTAGAAATATTTGTCAAGATCATTGACCCGGCAATTATGGGCCCTGTCAGACTTTTTCCTGCTAAAAAGTAGCCTTTTGCCGTTTTGAAATTATCTTTTCGAAGCTTATAAACCGTGTAAAAGATGACGAATAGCGTAAATCCAAAAAAGCCAATATATGCTGAGTTCATTCTGGCAGTTACCTAATTAGAACTTCAATGTTGCCGGTAAATATTTGGCAACCAAATCTTCATAATAAGGCTTTAAGGCTTTAGCATCAGGTGGTGTGGGTGCTTTTGAATATAAGTCGTATGGGTTGAATTTTTTTACCCACTCAAACATTTCATGGTCTTTTTTGTTCATTAAATGATCGTAAGCCCCTTCACGGTGTTGGGCATAAAACGAGTGGTAACGGATCATATAAAGTGCTGGTTCGGGCAAATAATCTTTCATGATTTGATAGAGGTATTCATCATGCCCCCAACTCATTTTTACATTATCCAACCCGCAATTTTCCTTGTATACCCCCAACTTACTTGTATATCTTTCGTCTTTTGAATCTGGATTCTCATCAAAAAATTCAGGATATACTATTTTATCCGAAAAGGCACATCCTACGGGAAAGGTATCGCCCACAACGGCCCACTGTGGTTCACCGAAGAGACAAAGTACTTTGCCCATATCGTGCAAGAAACCGGTCAATACAAACCAGTCGGGATGTCCATCTGCACGAATCGCTTCTGATGTTTGCAACAAGTGTTGCAATTGATCTAAATCGATATCTGGATCACTGTCATCGACAAGCGTATTAAGAAAATCGACAGCTTCCCAGAGTGTCATGGTACGTTTATCAAATTTTAGAAATTCCGCTTCCTTTTCTTTTACGAAACTGTAGGTCTGAAATTTATGGTTCAACCGATAGAATTCACGTACACCATCAACCCTTTCGGAATCTACATAATTTCTATAGTCTTCTTTCTCTTTTATGGTTTCGTCAGGGTCTGGGTAGCGTTGTAACAAATCGTCTTCCCAGTCATCCACATCGTTCATTGGCTGTCGAAGGTTCTTATTTTCAGATGGTTTCATAGACGCTGTATTTAGTTAATTTAGAAAAATGAAAGTACTATTTCGTAAACTTTACGATATGGAATATCATATCAAAAACATGGACATTTTAAAATTCCATGCTTTATAGCGATTTCGCTTGTACACTATTTTTAATCAGTTGGCTGGGCGGATAGCCAAATTGCTTTTTAAAACAACGACTGAAATACAAGGGATCGTTGAATCCTACTAAGACAGATACCTCAGAAACATTATATCTTCTGCTTTTCAACAACACTGCTGCCTGTTTTAAACGTATTGTTCGAATGAATTCATTAGGTGCCAAATCGGTTAATTCTTTGATTTTCCTATATAGTTTAGAAGAACTCATACCTAGTTCTTGGCACAGTAACGAAGTGGTCAAATCTGCTTCGCCAATTTTTTCATCAATCAGCCTGGTTATTCTTTTCATAAACTCTTCATCGATAGGCGAGTGCGTCAAAAGGGATATTTCGCTATCAACTTCACCAGAAAATTTAGCCTTCAGTTCTTTGCGTGAATTTATAATATTGACGATTCTTGTCTTTAGCAAAGCAGGATCAAAAGGTTTTACCATATAGCCGTCCGCACCCACATTGTATCCTTGCACTTTATCCTCATTTTCTGAGCGTGCCGTAAGCAAAATAACAGGAATATGGCTTATGGCTTGGTCTTGTTTCAGTTCTTCACAGAATTGTAGTCCATCCATGACAGGCATCATAATGTCCGCAACACATAGTATGGGCATTATCTTACGGCACATTAACAGGCCTTCTTCCCCATCCTCTGCACAATATACTTTATAGTATTCCGAAAGATACTCCTCAATATAATTACGCAATTCAATATTATCTTCTATAATGAGTATTTTCTCTTTAATATGGGTCGATTGTACTATCTTCTTCTTATGGGCCGTTTTTCCTAATGTCTTTATACTCGACCCTTTTACCGATATATTACGTATTTCACTATCATCAAAGTACTTTCGTTTTATAGGCAACTTCACTGTAAAAATTGACCCCTTGTTAGGCTCACTTTGAAGTAAAATTGTTCCCTTATGTACCTCAACAAGGGACTTTACCAATGAGAGGCCAATACCTGAACCAGTAGTACTATCTTTACTGTTTCTTGCTTGGTAAAAGCGTGAAAAAATGTTTTTTTGAGCCGATTGTGGTATACCAATACCATTATCGCTGACTTCGAGCAGTAAATGCTTTTTTGAATCGTCGGCAAACCCCACAAATAGGTCTACACTACCATTACTATCAGTAAATTTTATCGCATTGGATAAAAGATTGTACAGTATCTTATCCAATTTGTCCTTGTCTATCCATCCAGTTATAATGTCATACTCACAATTAAAGTTGAACGATATATTCTTGCTGATGGCCCAATCTTTAAATGAGTCAAAAATATCCTGACATTGCTGTAGTATATCGATTTGACTAACTTTTAGGCTCAACTCTCCTGTTTGCGCCTTTCTAAAGTCCAATATTTGGTTGACCAGGTTTAGCAATCGATTGGCATTTTGATGGATAAGCTGGGAACGTGACTCCAAAAAATGATTTTGTATTTCGGTCGACTTTTTAACAAGATCTTTGGCCGGCCCTAAAATCAACGTCAGAGGTGTTCTAAGTTCGTGTGAAATGTTGGTGAAAAATCGAAATTTTTCATTGTTCAGTTTTTCAATGCGCTCTTGTTTTATTTTTTCAAAAAGCAATGCTTGACGCAGACGAGATTTATTCTTTAATTCCCGTCGAACAACAAAAAACACAATCAACAAAACAAAAAATGTGATCAATAAAGCTTCCGGAGTTAACCAAAATGGTGATTTTATAGTGACATCATAAGTAGCCAAATCACTCCAATATCCATTGCTATTGCTGGAACGTAGCTTGAAGGTGTACTTGTCGGGATAAAGGTTCGTGTACTGTACGGTTCTCGAATTGCTTCCAACACTGATCCAATCTTCATCAAAACCTTCTAGCATGTACTCGTATTTGTTCAAACGTTCATTGGAGAAAGAAGGGTTGGAGAATTGTAGTGAAAAATTGCGGTTATTATAATTGAGATCGACCTTTTTTCCATAATTAAGATCTTGTATATCAAATTTTTGCTTATTGATCTCGACCCCTGGATGTACTACTTTGTTCTGTACTTTAAATTCTGTGACAAACGGTTTTGGCGACCATTGGTTTTCTTTTAAGTTGTAAGGTGAAAAATGAATGACCCCATTCTTGCCTCCAAGAAAGATGTCTGAGCCTGGCACATGATAAAACCCACTTGAACTGAACACATCCAGTCGGTTTCCGCTATTGGTATTATAAACACTGACCTCGTTATCCTGTGTGTCCAATTTGGCAATACTGTTGTTCATGTTCAACCAGAGCATATCATTGGCATCGATTAGCATATCGGTTATCCATTTACCAGATAGCTCCAAAGGACCATCAAACTTCTCAAAAACGTCTTCTTTTGAATTATAATAACTAAGACCAAGTCTTGTCGCGGCCCACAGATTATTCTGGGTGTCTATAATGATATCGCTTACGTTATCATGAGGTAGACCTTCTGGATAATTTGTAGAAGCCCTATAGTTTGTGATATTATTTGTTATCAAATCTAAACTTGCAACACCATCTTCAGTAGCGAACCATACCTTCTTATTATTGTTCTCAACTACTATTTTATTTATGGACCGCCCGGGAAGCAACCTTCCCATGTCTTGAATAGGAGTCAATGTTTTTTTGTCAAACAAAAGTGCCCCGCCCTCAAAAGAACCGGCTATCATAGCAGTATTACTGTACTTGCTAAATGTAAGTACCGATGAGCTTTGAAATCCTAAATCTACATCTCTCCCAGTATTGTTAACATAGTCGTACACCAAAATACGACCGTCCCAAAGCCCACAATAGAAAACTTTACCATCTTCGGAATAGATGCTGGCAATATCATATTTTTTGTCGAAAAGAGGCAAAATCCCATCTTCGTACATGATGAACAACCCATTGTGCCTAGTAGCTACGATTACCTTATCATCGTATGTTTTTGAAAATCCACGTATTCGAGGAACTTGATTGTCGATGTGCAATGAGATGCTCTTATTAAGCTTGAACTGGTTTTTGTATGGGTCATATTTATCAAGACCGTCTTCGGTGCCTATCCACAGCACTCCAGAAGTATCAAAATAAAGTGCATAGACGAGATTGTCCACAACAGAACTATCATCTGAAAGTATGGTGTAGTGCCAATCGAAATTTCCATCTGCTACATCTTCCAGTTGGTTACAAGTGAGAAGACCACCCAAGGTACCAACCCAATATTGCCCTTCTGGGGAACGCGCCACAGAAATAAAATGAGGGCCCAATTGTTCTCTAACTCCTCTATCTTGGATATATAGATCTTTAAAAACATTTTCTTCCTTATCTAATTTATAAAGACCATTTCGTGTACCTATGAAGATGTCAGATTTATGGTCTTGATAAATAAAATTCAAATAAGGGTTTTGTTCTTCTAGACCAGCAGTGGCTAACGTATACTGGAATATCTGATTACTATTGCCATCACTATTCAAAACTATCCTTGCCACAGATTTTTTACCGTACGTACCGACCCAAATATTTCCTTCGTGATCTTCAAAGATTTCCTTGACGTATTTGAATCCGTCGATATCAATCTTTATGAAACTATCCTCAATTCGCGAGTACCTGTACAGTCCGCGGGTCTTTGTACCGACCCATACTCTCTTTTTACTATCTACAAGCACAGAACGTATTTCGCTATCGCCCAAACTATCTGGATTACCCGCCTCTGGCAAAAACGTTCGAAAGGAATGTCGCTCTAGATTCAAATGTGTCAATCCATTTCTGGTACCGATCCAAAGTTCATTCGAATCGCTATCGAACTCCAATGCTGTGATATCATCATTATTGAGTCCGTATGTATTGGTCACGCTACTCAAGTAAGGTTTGAACTGGTATCCATCAAAACGATTGAGACCCGAAAATGTACCCAACCATAAAAAACCGTTGTTGTCCTGTGTGATGTGGCGAACAGAATTATGGGACAACCCATCATTATCATTGTAATGTTCAAACTTGATATTCTGCGAATTCCCTATGAAACACAGAAATAGTATGGAAATCAATTCTTTCCGGTACAGTCTTTCACAAAATTGGAACAGCAAATGCATAGTGTAATTTACAATTTATCAATCACTTACTACTGATTTTTCGGCATCCAACCGTTCTATGGTTCCAGTTTTCAAATCAATGGTAAAATTATTGGAGGGTTCACCGTTAAAAGAGCTATAAAAAATACTTGACCAGGACCGTAGGTTTTCCTCTTCTGAATTTTGCCACTGTTCGCACAACAGTTCATATAGTTTCAGTCGATGAGCGCCTATTTCTGAAAAAGCAAGCTCATCCGCCTTATACATTTTATAAAAATCAAGAACCATATCAAAACCAGTCCATTCTTCAAAATCCGCAATGGTAACATCGATTGAATCCAGTTGGGTTGAAAGTTCACCGAAATTTACGGTACTCTCAGAGAGTAATTCTTTTCCCGATTTTAATACCATGTTATCCACAAATTGTTTGGGCCAATCATCTGGAATAAATCGAAAACGAATCAATTCATGTAAATGCCAATCGGTGAAGTCTTTATAGTTTTTTGAACTTAAGATATCCTTGTCCCAAATTCGCGTATCCTGATTGTTTTTCAAATGTTTGTGTTCGTTGTAATACAATGAAAACAACGAGTTAAATTCGGAAACATCATGTAATGGAACAGTTTCAACTTGATATTCATGCGCGGAGTTTAAAGTCAATATCTTGTAAGCCGATGGATAAGCGGCCAGTGATGGGGTCTGTATATTAAAGAGAGTGTTATCTTTTGCTGAGGTATGCACTCCTGTATCATTTAGATGCATATGACCCCCAAAATGGATTTGTAGTCCGGCATCGGCAAAAATTTCTGCTACTTCCTTGTCCGGAATCCTTCGAGACTGCATTTTATCGATTCCAAAAAGAGTTTTAATTGCTTCTGATGCTCCATCGTTGAATTCTACCATTGGGTAATGACTAAAAGCAATCAGATTTTTATCCCTCAGCTTGGCTTCATTGGATACTTTCCTCACCCATTCGACCAAATGTTTTTTATGTACAATAACATCATTATAGCCAATGCTTGCTCCATGAAAATGAGTGGACGCATTCGTGTCGTTTGCCATATTTTCTTTTGGCACATATACATTGCCATCGATTGCCAAAAGCCATATTCCTGGAACAGGTTCCACCAAATAGCTCACATCTGGAATGGGACTATTCGTATTTGATATACGATACACTCTTTTTGTCAATGGCGCTTCATCGCTCGCCTTATTGTGCGTATAATCATCATATGAGTAAGTGCTGTAGGGAGTTTCCCAATACAAAAACTCTTTTTTTGGATAAAACCCAAAATCAGCCAGTTCATCGATAATCTCTTGATATCCCCATTCTTTGATGTCCTGGGTAATAACAGGGGTCAATACCCCTGTTTTAGAGCGTTGAACCATACTCGAATCACTATAGATAGCTTGTTCCCGACCATCTTCTCCAAGAAAATCCGTTTTGCCGGCATCTTGGGTAAATGGTCTTACAGGATCATGGTTTCCCGTAGTCATTAAAAATTGAATCCCATGGGTTTTTGAATAGTCTTTTAGTATTTTCTGAAGTGCCCTAACATTCATAGGTTGTCCATCATCGGTAAAATCACCAGGAAGAACTACTAGCTTAATATTTCTTTTCGCTATATCTTCTAATGCTGTGGTAAAGGCAAAATAGTTTTCATTGAACAAGCGGGTAGAGCGTAATTGCGCTCCCATGGTTCTAATTGTATTATGTCTACCGGTTTCCGAATTTAAAACACCTTTGTAATCGGTATCTGAAAATTCCGCATATATATCCTGAAGGTGTATATCTGCCAAAAATGCAATTTTCCTTGCTTCTTTTTGTTCCCTCTTTTTTTCACAAGACAAGGGGAGCACTAAAAGGACAAGGAAAAATCTTCCTAGCATAATTTTACCTCTGAATCCGCTCATAGACACCTTTTTCAAAATATACTTGATAATCCGAAGAAAATAAGGTTGTTGGAATATAGTAATCCGTAGAAATAATCTGCGCTCCAGAAGCTTTTGCTTTTTCAAATCGGGTATAGTCGTTGCTACGTGCCTCCTTAGTTCCGGCATCTGCCCTTGTGCGCACCAAATAGCCTTTTGCAACCAAGGTCTTGATGTGGTCAAAATCTTTTATTGGGTCATTGATGATGCGAAATGCCGCCTCAGGATTTCCTTCGGGAATATTCACAAACAATATTCTATTTTTCAAAGATGGATGCTCGTCGATATAGGCATTGATTTTTCTTTCCTTTTCATCAAGTACAAAAATAAATCTGCCTTTCATAGCCTTTAAATTTGGCCATCCCCTTGTGGTTATGGCTTTTTCCAAACTATTATAATTACCACGTACCATATCGGGCGTAATGAGTTTATCTTTAGGTAGAACACTAGTGATTTCTAAATCCAAACTATCCAAAGCCGCTTTTGTAAACGGCAACGGTTCGGTAGTTTGTGGTACGCTACTATCTTTTGCATTGATCAGTATAAAGATAGGACAGTGATCTGGATTTTTATCAGACCATTTTTTTAATTCGCGAAGCCCATTTTTAAACAATAATTGATGGCTTCTAAAATCAATATCTTGGATATGGAACATTTTTAGGCCAGGTTCTTTCAACTCAGAATTTATATCAAAGGGCAAGGGAGTTTCCCCGGTTTGCTTTATGATGGCAATGCCTTTTGGTTTGGCATATCTGCCACCTATGGGATCATGAAAAATATCAAGTTCTAAGTTGCGTAAACCTAAATCCAATTGATCTGTTAATGATGGATGGTCGTACTGTAAAGACTTTGCCATTGTTGAATCCAATTTAAAAAGGTAGTTCCATAATGGTTTTTCAATAGCAATTTTATAACTATTGTGACTGCCAATAACCTGAATGTCGTTCAAGGCGATTTCTGATTGACCATATCCACTTGAATGTAACAGAAAAATCAAGAAGAATAGATGGAGTTTTTCTTTGAAACACATTACCTGCTAATTCTTATTTTGATTCTACGAATTCTACGTTGGTCAATTTAACCACAATAGGATTGGGCCAAATTTTATCATTGTAAAGTCTTTGTGCTTTACTTATTGAGATTTCCAATAAATCTTCATGTTGAACAAATCTTGATTTGGGAATATTTTCAGGCCAATATTCAACTACAAGATCATTTTGTCCCAATACCGAAATTGTTGTATTCGATGTTGCTTTCAGATTTTTTATCAGAAAGTTTCGCCGTCTTCCTTTGAACCAATCTTTTTGCTCGGTTACAAATGCGTACACAGCGTTCTCATCTTCGTTTTGGGTGAACCATAGGTAACCATCTTTGATCAATGTAGGAAGTGGCCTTATATTTTTTATGGCCTCATCGTTAACAAACATCCAAAGGGCCAGTTCGCGTAGAAGCTCTTCTTGTTCTATCGGGATTTCACCATTCGGTTTTGGACCCACATTCAATAGAAAATTTCCACCTTTGGCACGAACTTCAATCAGTTTTTCTATCAACTCGGTTCCATCTTTATATTCTTCATTGGTAGGTTTATACTGCCATTGGGTACCCATGGTCATACAAGTTTCCCACGGGCCGGGCATTGGACTATCAGGAATTTTTTGCTCAGGGGTTTCCATTTCACCCCGGGTGACAAGAATATTAGGGTCAATCGTGTGTACATATTGGACTAACGGACCGCTTTCAAAAGCGTCAAAAAATAGTAAATCTATAGGATCATAATTGGTTATGAGTTCTTTGATCTGTGCTTTATCATATTCTAAAAGCTCAACATTCTCGGTAACTTGGCTCATCTTTCCTTTGCGGGAAATCGTAACTCCTTGTTTATTGAGAAAGCTAAAATCTTCAGGGGAAAAATATACTCCAACCTTAAGTCCTTGCTTACGCAAAGCTTTGAAAAGCATATCAGTGATATCCTTCCCATAGGGCGTATTCATGACATTGAAATCTGTTGTTTCGGTATCCCACATACAAAATCCATTATGGTGTTTTGTAGTAAAAACAACATATTCCGCTCCTACCAATTTAAAAAGGCGCGCCCATTCATCAGCGTCAAATTTATCAGGGTAAAATGTTTTGGGAAGCTCATTTATATATTTATTGAGGTACGCTTTAGATGCTCCAACCATAGAATGGCTTATAACGCTCCCTAATTGGGAATCCATACTCCAATGTACGAATATGCCAAACCCCATATCCATAAAATTCTTTTCTAGTACAGGGTTGTTTTTAAGTTGCGCGAATGCGCAAATACTTATTATGTTCAACAGAAAAAAAAGCTTTATCGAATTGTTGTACATGGCTGTTTTGTTGAGTTACATCCTGTTTAATAAAATTAATACGAAAGTAGTTACTCAATACTACTATTTCCAGACATTTGAATAGTAAGAACACCTCCGTTGGTAATATCTTCATGTAGAATAGTACATGATTTTAATGGTTTGTCATTAAATAAAACCCCATCAACATAGACGTTGTCTTTACTATTGTTCAACGCGTTTATTTCTATTTTTTTACCAGAATAAAAATCAGTATTCAGCTCAATGGTTATTCTATCAAAAATTGGACTTCCAATCTGATATTCAGGGTTTTCTTCCGTACCACCGTTCATTTGAAACAATCCAATTTTCATTAACACCGCTAAACTTGCCATTAGGCCTTGATCTTCGTCGCCATTGTACCCAGTTTTGGGGGACAGACCACTAAATACCTTTTCTACAACTTTTCTGGACCAATATTGGGTCAGGTCAGGTCTCCCCAATTTATGGAATACAAAAGCGGTCTGCATAGACGGTTGATTGCCATAATTTATTGGGATGCGGCTGTAATCAGGATGCATCTCGCGATCATGTGAACTACCGGCAGTGAAGTTTAGCTTTTCGGCTTCCTTGAACTGTTGATTCAATTTTTCGATTGCTATCTCCTTACCACCCATCAGCTGGGCAAGTCCGTCCAAATCATGGGGAACGAACCACGTTGATTGTGATGCATTGGATTCATTAAATCCATTTTCATAGCTAAAAGGGTCAAAATCAGTTTTCCACTTTCCGTCTACATTTTTTGGTCGCATCCAACCTGTATCTGAATCATATACATTTCTATAGTTTTTAGATCTCTCCATAAAATAGGCGTAGTCATCATCATAACCTAGTTTTTTTGCCAATTGGGCAAATGTGTAATCTTGGTATGCATATTCCATAGTGAGACTTGCCCCGTCTTGATGCCCTCCAAATTTGCCTTCTGGGATAGGGTAAGGGACATATCCTTTGTCCAAATAATATCTAAGACCGCCCCCTAGATTGGTATGGTGCTCATATCCGGCCTTTTCCATGATACCGTTTGGCATATGGTTCTTTTTTAGCGCATGGTAAATCGTATCCAAATTTTCAGATACAAGCCCTTTTTGAATGGCGCTTATAATAAATGGTGTGCTTGAAGCGCCTGTCATCACATATGTGTAATTGCCTCCCGAAGGTCCCCTAGGAATTAGCCTACCATCTTTATAATATTGCAAAAGCGATAAAACAAACTCTTTCTTTATTTCTGGATAAACTAGTCCCCATAGTGTATTTATTGTCCATTGCGCACCCCAAAATGCATCAGAATTATAATGGTTGAACTGTGGTGTCCCATCTTTTTTTAATGGTAGTTGACCTATTCTAAAAGTATCTCCGGTATTGTCTGGGTATGCACCGTTTACATCACTAATAATTTTACGGCCGAGCAATGCATGCCATAAATCGGTATAAAACCTTTTTTGTGCCTTTTCCGTACCCCCTTCTACTTTGATTCTTCCTAAAAGTCCATTCCACTCGGATTTGGATTCATTGACCGTTTTTTCAAAATCCCAATGGGGCAGTTCCGTTTCCAAGTTAGCTACAGCATTTTTTACAGAGGTATAGGAAATAGCAGCTTTCATTAAAACAGTGTCTTTTTCACTGTCTAAGGACACCAAATAGTTACCACTTTTTTCATCCTTTTTTAGATTGGAAATTGATGTGTTCAGTTCAGCCTTAAAAAAAACGTTTACAGGTTTAGGCCTTCTTTTGGTCGGAGCGATGACAAAACTGCCCATAAGTTCAGAATCTCCTGCTTTTTCCAGTTTTCCTTGTATAATTTCACACGGCCCCAAAATTCCATTAAGATTAAAGAGAATAGCCTTTTCACTGGTCTTGGGAAATATGTATTGATGCAATCCTACGCGCTTGGTACTGGTAAGGGCAACATGAATATTGTATCGTTGCAATCTTAAGGAATGATAGCCTGGCGATACTTCTTCTTCCTTATGACTGAATTTTGAATAAAAATCCTGATACACGGAGTTCCTATTGATATCCGTTAGTGTTACGGGCATTACGGATAGTCCCGATAATTGCCACCCATGAATATGGCTAAAACCTTTAATGGTATCTACTTCATAGCGATAACCACTTCCCCAGGTACCTTGTAGTTGGGTATCGGGACTTAAATTGACCATACCAAAAGGACGACTTGCAGATGAAAAAAGAAACCAACGGGAATTTTCGGTGTCCAATTGCGTGTAAACTAAATCCACTGGCTTTAGAGCAGGTACTGTTTTTGACACAACAGTACTATTGGGAGAGTCATTACATGTAAGCGTTAGTGCAAACAACAGTGGTAATATGAATAGTAGGATTTTATTTAGTCTCATGCGTATTTAATATGCCAGTTAAATTGACTTGGATGGCCTTCATCATATCCATCGTAGGAAAACCATTGTTAGGCCTTCTTATTTTTGGGTCGTACCACCCTTTCCATTTGGGGTTCTTATCACTTTCAATACGTCTTGAATGAACAATTTTCAAATCTTCCTTCGCTTTTTCCGATAGGTTTAGTGCACTCACTATTTGTTGTTTATCCGATGTTTCTTCATACGCTTTCTTAAGTTTACATAGCTTATGCAATTGATGTTCAAAGGTCAAGAGGTCGTTATATATTTTGATGGGCAACAACACATAATCATGATAAAAAATCATACGCTCCCCTGTGATTAAATCCTGGCCTTTTTCAGCAGCTGAAAGTGCATCAGAGATATGGGTCAATCTTCTTTCCAAGGATTCATAATCGGCTTGTACTTTTTCGTATGAATGTGGAACTGGGGCTTTGCCAGGGCGTTCTATGGGAGAATCGCTTAAGTAGGATATGGCTTCCCTTATTTCCCAAAGATTTTGAACATAGCCTACCCTATCAAATTGGGCCTCATGTAACTTTTTCATAGCTTCTATAGCAAATGGGCTACCCAAATCACCAAAATAGCGCGAAGTCCATCTTTTGTAAAATTGTTCGCCATCAAATGAATCTGGATTTTGACATACTGCACCATATGCTTCCAAATTCAATAGAAAAGGCCTAAAATTTTGTCCGTTCACCAAGCAGTACGCATGCGCATTAAAGTCGTTGAACATCGTTTTCATTTTATCTTCTACAATCTTGGGGTAAGGATCGTGTACGGTATGATTGGACCAAAAGCCCGCATGCATGTATGTGCCAAAATCGTATCCGTCGGTGGTTTTAGGTAAGCTTTCAAATTTACCAAACCCATCATCGGCCCAAGCAACTATCCAATCCTTTGGAGGCCTGAAACCCTCGTTCCACATTTCCATGGCATCTGAATAGCACACCAATACTTTCTGTGCCTTGGGATTGTAATCATCTATAAGCTCACTAAACACCTCATATACCTCATTGAAGACTTCTATCTTGTTTTCACCACAACTACTTTTGTATTCCCAATCCCAGACCTGATTTCTTGGGCGTAGCGCAAAAATGTCCGTTTTGGACAAAGGCGTTTTTTCTAGATAGTATTTCCACGCAGCAACCCAATCATCCTTGTACTTGTCCCAACAATCGGATTTTTCAAGCGGAAACGGATGTATTTGATACCCCAGGGCAAAATTTATTTGAATTTTCATGCCCTTTTCATGGGCATAGTCCATCATTTTGTCCAAATAGTCCAAGTCAACCTCATAATCTGGATGCAAAGCCTTATACTCAGGACGGAGAAAGAATTCAGGTCTGCCCAGCATATCAAAAAACTCAATGGCATTATACCCTAATCTGACCAAAGAATTAATCATTTCGGTATAGCTTTCCCAATCATATTCCAGTAGTTTGCCCCGATAGTTTGCTAACTCGTCAACATCATTCTCAAAATAACATCGTATAGGTACTTTTGGTGGTGAAATGATTTTATTTTCAAAATTGAATAGTTTCGAAGCGTCGATTTTTTTTGGCACACTACCTGTCCAATATTCTAAAGGATCTACTCCAAGAATTTCTTGAGCGTAATTGTACACGGAACGTTGCAGCCCTTGAATGTCTGAACCGGCCAGAACAATTGCATTTTGATTGTTGTCAAGTTCCGTTTTGGTCCATATTCCACCTCTTGGCCTAGGATTTTCAGAGGAAATTGAAACCTTTCCTTGATTTACCAATTTCGTAATGGCTTGGTTAGATTTTTGGGTTCCTATAAAATAAAAGATACCATGCTCAGGTAAAGGGTCTGTTCCTGAAAGGATTGCAATTTCCAAAGGGATTACCTTCTCAAGATCATTTTTTAAATCGGACACTACATTGGCCTCAACAGCGTCTAAATTTGTTCCTTGTACAATGTAACAGTTGGCGGGATTTTCATTTGAGCACGATGTAGAAATCAATATACCCAACCCCAAACAAAAAAAATAGAAAGCTTTTATTTGAATACTTTTCGTCACGTTTTTCTTAAAATAAAATAGTTGTTTATAAAACCATTTGCGAAAGAGGAATAGTCTATAATTAATTCAAAAGCATCTGGCGATTATAATTAGTAAATGAATGCAATTGGATTAAAAAGTATGAGCAGACAATGTTTTGCCTGCCCATACACAAAACTAAACTCAAACAATCCTACAATCCTTATATTCTTAGTATCCAGGGTTTTGCTCCAAAGAGCCATCTGTAAGCTGTAATTCAACATCAGGTATTGGGCGTAATAAATGTATGCTTGAATCGAATGCCCCATGATCAATTACTTGCGGATTGTACAAATTGATACGTTCTTCCAATTTTCCGGTACGTTTTAACACAGCCCATCTATTCGTCTCACCGGCCAATTCTCGAGCGCGTTCGTCAATAATTGCATCAATATCAACCTCGGTCAATTCATCTGCAACACCGGTTGCGCGTTCCCTCACCCTATTCATATGAAACAGGGCCTGACCTGTATTACCTGCCCCTAGGTGTGCTTCTGCCGCTAGAAGATGCGTGCCAGCAACTCTAAAAACAAAAGTATCGCGTGCGCCACCTTCCGTTTCATCAAAAACGGTATCATCGAATTTCTTGAAAATCGGAAAATTGTTACGCAAGATGTTTGATGAGTATTGATAGGTAACTCCCGGAATGTTATCGGGTAACCCAAATTCATATTGGTCGGGTTGATATACAAAATATCTGTTCAAACGATTGGCCAATTCAGCATCGTCCAACATGTTTTTTGGAAAAAAGATAGCTGTATCTCCTGGCTGAATCAAATCACTGGGAATAGGGCCATCGCCATCAGGATCGAACAAAACTTCCTCATCTGCAAATAGTACACGATGAATTGTAGCTTCTTCCCTAGTATCGTTATCAGCAAATAAAGAATAGAAGAAGTTTGTTGGTTGGGCATCATAGCCACTAACTCCATAAATATTACCAGTTCTACTAATCCCTGGATATTGGAAAACCTGACTCATGAATATCGAATGCTTATTGTTGTTGAAATCCTCTGCCAAACCTTCAATTCCCCACTGTATAGCGAAAAGTATCTCATCATTGATTTGGTTATCGATATCAAAAACTTCTGCATACGACTGGCTTCTTATATCGTATGACCCAATTGCGGCCTCTGCCAAACCGGCTGCTGCTTGAAAATCATTGGCTTCTGCAAATGTGGTGTACGCTCTTGTCAAATAGACTTCGGCCAATAAATGCTGTGCCGCTCTAGACGAAAAACGCCCAGGGTCTGGCGAATCTTCCAAAATAGGTATAGCCGTTTCCAAATCATCAATGATCTGTAGGTAGACTTCCGCTTCTGAAGCGCGGGTATAATCCGTGCGAACGGTGGTCTGCTCTTCAAGTTCAATGGGAACACCACCATATTGCTGTACCAAATTAAAGTACGCCAAAGCTCTAAGTGCCCTTGCTTGTGCTACGCCCAAATCTCTCTCGGGTATATTTGATTCACTAAAATCGATCTCATTTAAGAATCGATTAATGGCAATATTGGCCCTACCTATAACACGATAGTTACTTGCCCAAACCGTAAACCCAATACCTGCATTAAGGTTGAAATAGTCGTTTTCAGGAGTAAACGAAAAGGCTTCCGCTCTACTGGCAAATAAATCAGTGCCAAAAAATTTAAATGTATAATCGCGATAAACATCACGAAGCTCACTATAGATTCCAACAACAAGTTGATCTGCATTTTCTTCGTTGATAAAGTTTTCAGCCGTTATATCTGATTTCGGATCTTCCTCCAAAAAATCGTCACAGGCACTAAAAGCAATCATACCTATTAGTGCGAAACTGAAATATTTAATTTTTCTAATTCGTTTCATTTTTAATGTTTTTAGTGTTAATAGGCTACTTTTAAACCAAACAAAAAGGTTTTTATGGCATAGGTCTGGCCGAAAGAATTTTGGAGACCTGTTTCTGGATCCGGTCCTGCGAAGTCGGTAAATGTAAACGGATTTTGAACATCCAGTGATAGTCGGAAACTTGACATTTTTAATTTGTCCAATACAGATTGTGAAAATGTATATCCCAGACCAATATTACCTACCCTTACAAAATCAAAACTAGTATTGAACCAAGGAAAAGAAGAGTCTTCACCATATTCTGGAGATGGAAACTCAGCATCTTGGTTAAGCGGTGTCCAATAATTTTGATCTAAACTATTAAATACAGCCCTATCTCCTTGAAAGGTTGAAAAATTTTGAAGGAACTCGGAATGCCCGAACGTACCTTGTCTAGTGTTAACCTGTACGTTGAGCTCAAAGTTCTTATAACTAAAGGTATTGGTCATACCTGCAATCCAATCTGGTGCTTGCGATCCTAAAACCACCCTATCTTCTTGGTTGATGACTCCATCATCATTTTGATCTACAAACCTATATTGGCCTGGCAGAAACCCAAACGATGCTGCCTCGGCCACATCATCGGTTCCATAGATACCATCAACTTCATAGCTCCATACTGCATCTATAGGCGCACCCTCTTGCAAAACTCCATTAAAGCGAACATCAGAACTTATAGGTATTTGCTCTGTATCACCGAACAGTTCTAAAATCTCATTGTCATTGGCTGAAAAATTTAAGCTTGTACGCCATGAAAAGTTATCCGTTCGAACATTGACGGTGTTTAAGGTGAATTCGACTCCTTTATTGCGAACGGAACCAAAATTACCTATTGTAGTTGGCAGTCCATCATCCCCAAAACCTGTGATAGAGGACAAGGTACGTGCAAGTATGCTTCCATCGGTAGTTTTATTGTAGTATTCAAAAGCAAGGTTTATTCTATTACTCAGAATAGCTAAATCAATTCCTAAATTTAATTCTCTAGAAACCTCCCACGTCAACTCTTCATTAGGTAAGGTTTGCACAAATTGTCCATTTGCTAAATCGCTACCGAACAAAAAGCTGGATTGCTCTAAAAACGCAAAGGATGAGAATGCGGATACTGGATTATCATTACCCGATTCTCCATAACTTACTCGAAATTTTAAATTGTTCAACCAATCTACATCTTTCAAAAAACTCTCTTGGCTTGCACGCCATGCAAAAGCAGCTGACGGGAAAAAGTCCCACTGATTGCCGGCAGCTAATTTTGAAGACCCATCGTACCTACCCGTTAAGGTGAATAAATATTTATCTTTTATATTATAATTTACACGTGCAGCAAATGAAGCCAAGGTCTCTTGTGTCTGAAAAGTATCAAAAGTTCGTATGTCGGTACCGCCTTCGGTATTAAAAAATGAGAAAGCATCGGTATCAAAATTTCTAGTTTCAATGTCACTACCCTCGGTATTGTCATAAAACAATGAAGTAATCAAGGTTGTTTTTAAGTTATGACCTTCTTTAATATTGAAGTCAAAATCCGCAATATTGTCCCAAGTGTACGATGTCCGTAAACGCGTATCGTAGGTAGACCTAACTCTAGTTGGGTCGTTACGGGAAGACCTGGTCAACAATCCCCTAAACTCACCAAAACGTGTAGAAGAAACCGTTGGCGAAAACTGTGTCTTAAAGTTGAACCAATTATTGGGCTTGTAATTTAAAAACACATTGGCGATAACATCCAAAGATTTTGTTTCTGCTGTATATGATCCTTGGTCTTCAAAGAATGGATTGATAAAGCGTTGATCTTGTTCGTCGGGCACCAATATCAGTTCTCCATTTTCATCAAATGGGTTTACCGTAGGGGCTAATCGTAATGAACTACGAAACAGCTCAGGACTGCCCGCTTCACGTTCAGACAATGCCAAGTACGTTTTTATACCCAGCGTAAATTTATCAGAAAGCTTTTTGGAGGCTGATAGGCTTATGTTATAGCGCTCAAATTCTTCAATTCCTATAACACCTTCATCTTTTAGGTAACCAAGAGATCCATTGTATACCAAACCGTTGCTTCCACCTGAAATACCCACGGTATGGCTGGTCTGAATCCCTGTACCCCTTAATAAATCCGCCCAATCGGTATACCTGCCATTGGCTACATTATTTGCTTCTTCGTTTGATGTTTGAAATTCAGTTGAACGGTCAATTGCAACATTGTTGTAGGCATCTATACTCAAATCAGTTCCCAGCCATTCTCTGGCCCTTAGGACATCATCAACAAATCCAACATATTCCGGACCAGTGAAAAAATCGGGTAAATTGGTAGCGGAACGCAAACCGAAAGTTGCATCATATGTAAATCTGGAAACACCTTCTATACCGTTTTTAGTAGTAATAATAACAACACCATTTGCGCCTCGGGCACCATAGATTGCTGTTGCGGAAACATCTTTTAAGATATCAATTTGTTCAATGTCCGCTGGATTTAGCACATTGATATTATCAAAAAACACTCCATCCACAACATATAAGGGTTGGTCAGGGTCCGTAGTAACATCATCGCTTACCCCATCACGTTCACTTCCTTGATTGGCCGTTATCACGGTATTACCCCTAATTTGAATGGATAGTGGTGCGCCGGGTTTAGAGTTTAGGGTACGAACATCTACCCCAGCTACCCGACCTTGGATGGCTTGACCAATATCGGTTTTTCGCTGTTCGGTTACGGTCTCGTTACTTAATGATGCCACTGCACCTGTTAAGTCACTTTTTTTCACAGATCCATAACCAATAACCACAACTTCATCTAATCCAGTAGAGGAGGTACTTAGTTGTACGGTGTAGTTTGATGACCCATCTAAAGTAAGTTCTTTGGTTTCAAATCCGATATAGGAAATCACCAATATCGAATTGCTATCTTGGACATTAATAATAAAGTTACCATCAAAATCCGTAACCACGCCATTTGTGGTTCCTTTCTCTTGTACATTGGCACCTGGTAAGGGTGCGTTGTTCTCATCCAGCACTACCCCGGTAATTTGGGTTTGTGCCAAGGAAGCAAACGAAACAGTACAAGCTAACAGTAGTAAAAGTTTCAGTTTCATATTGTTTAGTTATTAATATTTCGTTAAAAGTATTATCGAAAACAATGGAGCGTTATGGACGATTTATTCGAATACATGGATATTCCTTCAGAAACAGAAAAAAGAAAGGCTGATTTTTTGGGCTAGCCTTCTAGATATCGCTAAAATCTTCAATAAAACAATATGGTTTTAGAAAGCTGGGGCAATCTAATTTGTCCTAAAAAAATGCTATTTTCAATTCTACAGAGCAAACATGATAAATCTGATATTGAATTCATCCATGTTTTTGAAAAATCCATCCATTAAAATACGCTTGTTGTAAAGTATATTTATAGTTTTATTTATACTTCAAGCCACAATTACTATGAAACCTGTTACTCTCAACTGTTTTACACTACTTTTCTCTGTATTACTATTTTTAAACTGCGCCGAACAAACTAAAGATGATACCCCTTGGCTTATTCTCTTTGATGGTAAAACATTGAATGGATGGACACAAATAGGTGGACAAGCACTATACGAAGTAAACGATGGTGCTATAATTGGCCGCACCGTTCATGATACCCCTAACTCCTTCTTGACGTCCAATACCAAGTATGGCGATTTTATTTTAGAACTTGACTATAAGGTAGACCCTTCCATGAATTCGGGCATTCAAATTCGAAGCAATAGTTTCCCACATTATCGAGAAGGTAGAGTACATGGTTATCAGGTCGAAATAGACCCATCCGATCGTGCTTGGAGCGCTGGTATTTATGACGAATCCAGAAGAGGTTGGTTGAATCCTATGACCGAAAATATAGAAGCTCAAAAAGCATTTAAACAAAACGAGTGGAACCATTATCGTATTGAAGCTATCGGTGATACTTTAAAGACATGGATAAATGGAATCCCCGCTGCCCATCTGGTTGATGAGAAAACTTCTTCAGGTTTCATCGCACTCCAGGTACACAGTATTAAACCAGAGCAACAAGAAGGGACCGAAATTAGGTGGAAGAACATAAAAATCATTACCGACAGCGTTGCCAAATACGCCACAAAGAGTCCGATAAAACCAATCATAACAAAAAATCAATTGACCATTGACGAGCGCAAGAATGGATGGAAATTATTATGGGATGGACATTCTACAAACGGATGGCGTGGGGCAAGATTAGATGATTTCCCCAATAAGGGTTGGGAAATCAACAATGGTGAATTGACCGTTCTTTCCTCTGGCGGCGAAGAGTCCTCGGCAGGTGGTGATATTGTCACAAAAGATGTTTATGGTGATTTCGAGCTAAAGGTCGATTTTAGGCTTACCGAAGGTGCCAATAGTGGCATCAAATATTATGTTGATACTGATTTGAACAAAGGTCCCGGTTCTTCAATAGGGTTGGAATATCAAATTTTAGATGATAGAAGGCATCCTGATGCCAAAAAAGGAAATCATAAAGGTAGCAGAACGGTCGCTTCCTTATATGATTTAATACAAGCGGATACCACAAAATATATGAACCCGATCGGAGCATGGAACTCCGCCCATATCATTTCAAAAGGCAATCATGTTGAGCATTGGTTAAATGGTATGAAGGTCTTGGAATATAAAAGAAAAAGCGAAGCATATAGAAAATTGGTGTCCGAGAGCAAATACGTGGACTGGCCCAATTTTGGTGAATTGGACGAGGGCCATATTCTACTACAAGATCATGGAGACCATGTTAGCTTTAAAAATATAAAGATTCGTCCTATCAGCATGTTATCCAATCAATAAAACAAAACATACAATGAGTTCAAATAGAAGGGATTTTATAAAGAAAACAGCCATAGGTGCGGTTGGTGTAAGCTTAGGTTCAACTAGCGTGAATGCGATGTCTGCAAAAAGCTATTCAAAAATAATAGGTGCCAACGACAGAATCCATGTTGCACTTCAAGGTCTAGGTCGACGCTATGGCGCCTACATATCCGCAATTGCTGCCAAGGAGAATAATATAGAACTTGAGTATCTATGTGATGTGATGAAAAGTCAGCGAGAAAATGCTGCCGCTAAGGTTGCTGATAAAATCAAGAACAAACCAAAACTTGAGAATGACATCAGAAAAATCTTAGATGATAAAAAGGTAGATGCTATATTTATGGCAACTCCCGACCATTGGCATGCACCTGGCGCATGTATGGCAATGCAAGCCGGCAAACATGTATTTTTAGAAAAACCCTGTAGCCATAACCCTAGAGAAGGTGAGCTGGTCGTGGCTTATCAGAAAAAATATAAAAAGATGGTCCAAATGGGCAATCAACAACGTTCCTCATCTGAATCACAAGAAATTATCAAAGAAATCCATAATGGCATTATTGGTGATGTTTATCATGCCATAGCTTTTTACACAAGCAAAAGAGGGCGTGTGCCAAACCAGACAAAAACCAATCCACCAGAAGGCTTGGACTGGGAACTTTTTCAAGGACCGGCCCCAAGAAGGGAATACACCGATAATACATGGGATTACAATTGGCATTGGTACGGTTGGGATTACGGTACTGCCGAAATGGGAAACAATGCCACACATGAACTGGATATTGCAAGATGGGCATTACAGGTGGAGTACCCAGAGCATGTATCGGTCAACGCAGGTAAATACCAGTATAAAGATGATGGCTGGGAAATGTACGATACCATGGAAGCTACCTTTAAATTTGGTAAGCATAAAACTATTCAGTGGGACGGGAGGAGTAGAAACGGATACAATAAATATGGATACGGGCGCGGTACGATCATCTATGGTTCTGAAGGTTCGGTCTACATAGACAGAGGCGGATATAAACTGTTCGACTTAAAGGGTGATCTTATAAAAGAAAAAAGTGCTGCAGGCGAGGAAGCGGGTACTGCTTTAGGCGGTGGTGGCGACATGTCCACTTTGCATACCGTCAATTTTTTTGATGCCATCAGGGGAAAAGCTAAGTTAACATCTCCTATAGACGAAGGGGCCATTAGTCAATTACTTACCCATTATGCCAATATTGCTTATAGAATAGATGACGCTTTCGAAGTAGATGAGAATACAGGTAGAATTTTCAATAGAGAGGCCATGAAACTATGGTCCCGAACCTATGAGCCAGGCTGGGAGATACAACCTGTATGATTTGGACACAAGTTCTTAACTTTATTACTTGAATTTATAGCTATTCTGAATGAAACGAAGAGATTTTATATGCAAGAGCGGATTGGCGTCTGCTACGCTTATGATTCCAGAAACTTTTAGGGCTTATAACTTTCCTAGATCAAGTGCAAATGAAACTGTAAACATAGGAATTATAGGAACTGGTGATAGGGGGTCAGGAGCTATTCCATTAATTAATGGGATAGGAAATTTTAATGTTATAGGCTGTAGCGATATCCTACCCTTCAGATTAGATAAGGCATTAGCGAAAGTTGATGGTGGGAAAGCTAAAGCTTATAAGGATTATCGATACTTACTAGATAATAAAAATATTGATGCCGTTCTAGTAGCTACACCGTTTAATACACATTCTCAAATAGCCATTGATGCTTTGGACGCTGGAAAACATGTTTATTGCGAAAAGACCATGGCTAAAACCTATGAGGGTATAGACAACCTAGTTGCACAAGAAAAAAAGTCCAATACGATTTTTCAAACGGGTCATCAATACCGTAGTTCAAGACTATATAGGCATGCTGTAGGTCTTATTAAAGATGGAAAAGTAGGGACTATACAGACTGTTGAGTGTCAATGGAACCGAAATGGCGACTGGAGACGACCAGTTCCCAAACCCGAATATGAAAAGATTATCAATTGGCGTATGTATCGTGAGTTTTCTGGCGGTCTGCTTGCAGAGCTTTGCTCACACCAACTGGATTTTGTCAATTGGATATTGGAGGCCATGCCTAATCAAGTAATGGGAGTTGGCGGCGTAGATTATTGGAAAGATGGCAGGGAAACTTATGACAATATACACTTAATATATAGCTATCCCAATGGCGTGAAGGCCAAATTCACCTGTCTTACCGCAAATGCAAAAGATGGGTATAAAATTAAAGTCATTGGGGATAAAGGAACTCTAATTTTGGAATATGCAAGGGCATGGTTTTATCCAGAAGGGAACTACAAAAGAGAGATTGGCGAAGTGGACGGTGTATCTGGAGCTACCATATCTTGGAAAGAGGGAAAAGGAATTCCTATTCACATGGAACATACCGAACCTACCTTACAAGCACTTATCGATTTTCGTGATAACGTTGTTGATAACAAAAAGTCGTTCTCGGGTATCACAACCGGTGCAAATGCCGCCATTTGTGTGCAAATGGGGCTAGATGCCATGTACAAGGATAAAATTATATACAACAATAGCAAAGAATAAAATCAACTCATGAAGTTGGGCAATCCATATTAATTCTTAACCAACTAAAGAAATAAATGAACCTCTTTAGCATAAAAGACAACGTGGTGTTAATTAAAGGTGGTGGTGTTCTTGGAGGCAGTATAGCGTAATCGCTGTTAAAAAATGAAGCTACCCTTACCATATTGAACCTTGTGAAGAAAGTGTGGATACTGCCGTTACGCACCTTAAAAGATATGCGATAAGGTTTCGGCTTTGCTTGCAGTGCATTGAAAGAAAAAATCTTACCAACGTACTCCCATCACTCATTTTTGGGAAAGAAGTGGTCAAACATAAAAAAGGAGTCATTATTAATATATCATCCATACCAGCGCAAAGTACCATTAATCGTGTAGTAGGCTATTCGACCTCCAAGGCTGCACTAGACAATTATGCCAAACGGGCTTTAGAACTAGCTTTAAGATTTAGTGAAGGACTACGCAGAAATGCAATTGCCCCTTGCTTTTTAATGTTACTTTTTTTTGTGAAAAGTTACGGGCAAGACTATTTTGATGTTCCTGAAACAGCGTTTCAAACTGTTTTAAATACACCTGTTGATATTATACAAAAAGGGAAAGGGCATTATTTTGTTGATTTTGGAAAGTCTTTTTTTGGCACAGTTCAAATACAGAGCAAAGTCACTCAAAACGATTCATTAATTTTTCATCTAGGTGAAAAACTTGCTACTCTCCATACCATAGATAGAAACCCTGGGGGAAGTATCCGATATCAAAAAACCAAATTAACTATCAACCAACCTAACACACCTGTTGTTCTATCATTACCGGCAAATAAAAAAAATACTAGCCAACCAGCGATACAACTACCACCTTCTTTTGGGGTTGTTATGCCATTTAGGTATGTTGAAATTGAGAATTTAGAAATTCCCATAGCTGACATTGAGATTTTACAAAAAGTCTTTCACTATAAATTTAATGACGAAGCGAGTCATTTTTCTTCCTCCAACGCCATACTGGATACTATTTGGGATTTATGCAAGCATACTGTTAAAGCGACAAGTTTTACTGGTTTTTATGTAGATGGTGATAGGGAACGTTTGCCTTACGAAGCAGATGCATATATCAATCAATTGAGTCATTATTGCTTGGACAATGATTATTCTATCGGTAAAAGAACAAACCAATATTTTTTAGACAATCCCACTTGGCCCACAGAGTGGCTTTTGCATACCGTATTATTATTTTATCATGATTTTATGTACAGTGGGGATATTCAAACGCTAGCTAGCAATTACGAAGCCTTAAAACTAAGAACACTCTTGGACTTGGAACGTGAAGATGGATTAATTAGTTCCAAATCTAAAAAAATGGACCAAGCCTTTGTTTCAAAACTGGGCTTTAAAAATCCTGAAACAAAAATTAAGGATATCGTGGACTGGCCACCTGGACAACAAGATACTGGTTGGAAATTAAAAAATGCAGCCGGTGAACGCGATGGGTATGATATGGTTCCTATAAATACAGTGGTAAATTCATTTTACTACAGGAACTTGGTCTTGATGTCTAAAATTGCTGGGCATTTAAATAAAAACGAGGAAGTTGTTTTTTGGAATACCAAAGCTGAAAAAGTAAAGAGAACCATCAATACCAAATTGTTTGATAAAGATAAGGGCATTTATATTGATGGTGAAGGCACAAATCATGCCTCATTGCATGCAAATATGTTTCCATTGGCCTTTGGTTTGGTTTCAGAGGAATACAAAAAAACCGTAGTAGCTTTTATTAAAAGTAGGGGTATGGCCTGTAGCGTTTATGGTGCACAATATCTTTTGGATGCATTATTTAATGCTGACGAAGCTTCATATGCTTTAGCTTTACTTACCGCAAAACATGACCGTAGTTGGTATAATATGATCAAAATAGGGTCCACAATGACCTTAGAAGCTTGGGATCCCGCCTATAAGCCCAATTTAGATTGGAACCATGCTTGGGGAACGGCACCAACAAATATAGTTACTAGACATCTCTGGGGGGTTACCCCTAAGACACCCGGTTTTGAAACTGCACGGATAAGACCGCAATTAGATGATTTAACTTTCTCTAAAATTAAAGTGCCAACGATAAAAGGTTATATTTTGGGAGATTATAAGAAAGAAGGAAGGCAACAAACCTTTAAATTGATTCTTCCCAAGGAAATGACAGCAGAATTCATTCTTCCCAAGCATGCCAAAAAAGTGACTATTAACGGAACATTGATAACCAACAACAATACTGGCTCTTTATCCCTTCAAAGTGGTTTCAATACTATTATTATAAACAGATAAACCCTTTAATTAAAATACCTAGATAAAGAATGAGAAAAGTAGTGACTTTAGGTGAAATTATGCTTCATTTGGCATTTCTAAGTTTTTCAAGGTTTTCATAGGCATCGAGCTTCAACATCATATACGGCAGCGGGAAATCCTATTTGGTAATCTATGGAAACGATACCGCTCCATTTTTCGGGTTATTTAATGGAAGTTATTGGTCAGCAACTCACAAATGTAAAACAAGCCACCCATCGAGGTACAATCCCGGGGAAATGAATTCTTAACGTTTCCGGTTACGATGGGTGTGCTGATTTTCAGTTAAGGATAAAGTGTCAATTCTAGGATTTGACTTCTCTTTACCTCAGTTAATCAGACACCATCAAATTGAAAAGGTCACATATTTCTTTAAAAAAACGCTTTCATCATAATATTTAAACTGGGTTGAGTTGGTAAAGTTTGGTTTTATTGCATTGGAATCGATAGATATATTATGTTAGAATTTGAGATATTGGATATCGTTTGTTTGAACTTTATTGTTCGACATAAAATCTAACCATTGGTCGATGCTTCGATGTCCTATCAACAGTTTCGAAACCTGCTTTCTCAAACGACTTGTAATGACCTATCCATAAAAAACCATCCGGTAATTTTTCTTGGGTCGGAATGGTAGGATAGGCTTCCAAAATATCGATTCCCTCTTCCTTCGCATGTCTTAACGCTGCTTTTAAGAGTTAGAGTCGTTTTCCCCAGTTATTCTTTCTTAAAGGTTCAATTTGGAAATTGGCCATATCATAAACTTAGTTTTTTATTTTGATTATCCACAAGCCATTTGGCCAATAATCCTTTATTTGAGCCTTGAATGGGAACAGTACGTTAGGAATAAGCCCGTCCATTCAAAAAAGATATATTTTACGAAACTACATTTGTCGAATTTAAAAGCAGGCGTTTAGCACAAGTCATGGAATAAGTGAATCTATTTTGTTTTCACAAAGAGGAAGAAAATCCCGATAAAAGCCAGCCCGGCACAGCCAAACATAGCTATCGGAATATTTTCGATGGAACCTCCATAATACCATCCAGAAAATAAAGCACCAAGCCCTATACCGGCTTCCAACGCTATGAACATCGTAGCTATTCCCTTTCCACGTTGATTTTTTGGGCTTAAATCAATGGTCCACGCGTTAAGCGTTGGAGAGGATATTCCCATGGATAAACCATAGATTATCCCCCTATTACCAATCCGTTTGGTGTTTTATAGTGGGCCATAATGATCAAGGAAAGGCATAAAACCAACAAACCTATAGTTGTTACAACTTTCCTTCCTTTTTTATCGGATAGCCTTCCTGCAAGAAAACGAATCGTCAAAGATGAAATTGTAAAGACAATGAAAAAAGTGCCTTTGTTCTTTATCCCCAAGTGGTCGCTCCAATCGGGAATCAAAGTAAGTACCATCCCAAAAGCCGAGTATGATAAAAAAGTGATTAAAGCAGGCTTTAGTACTTCTACAGCGATGATATCGCTTTTTGAGATTTTAAGCAACCCCAGTTTAAACCCTTGTCTTTTCTTAAGAGTTTCCTCAAGTTTTAAAATCAGAATAATCGATAATAGAGCCATTGCGAAAGAGCAATGAAACAATATGTCAAAGGAATAGTGCAATCGTATGGAACTACCAATTGCTGGGCCCAACGCCAAACCTGTGCTAAAACACAGCCCTTGAATGCCAAATGCCTCTCCCCATCGGTCTTTTGGAATTATATCCGACACATACGCGACTATTGCCGTGGGGCTGAATCCTGTAGAAAACCCATGAACTGACCTTAAAAACAAAAACCCTGAAACCGTACCTAAAATGGGATAGAACAATCCGCACACCACACATACCATAGCCCCAAAGACCATAACCGGTTTTCGACCTATTTTATCGGTCAACACTCCACTAAAGGGCCTGGAAAGCCCTGCCGTCAATGTAAATAATGCAATGATCAAACCTATATATTGTGAACCTCCCAAACTTGACAAATAGCTTGGCAACTCTGGAATGAGCATATTGTAACTTGTGGAAAAGAACAATGAGCTCATGCACAACAATCCGAATCGAAAGTTATAAATTACATGACCTTTTTGCATTTGGGTGATTTTTCTTTTTGAATAGTAAAGCACATAGCAAAGAAAAATCCACGGATTGAATTTTAAAAGGACATTTGTCCGAGCAGAAAAAATGATACGAATCAATAGAGAATTCTTGGATTATGTAACCAGACTGAAGCATTCTACACTAAAGAATACCATCCTTGAAAAAGAAGCTGCCATCGGCCAGAAAATCATTGAACAGCAAACTAGAATAAATACCGTTTATATTATCAAATCGGGATTGGCAAAATGTTACTTGACTGAAGATACAGGCAAAGATTTTATACAAGAGTTTTTCGGTGAAGGTGAAGTTTTTGGAGAAATAGAGATATTCACCAAGGATTTCAGTTTTTGTGCAATTGAAGCAATTACTCCTATGTCATATTTTACGATAGATAATAAAGATTTCTTGGGCCTTATAAAAAACGATTCCTGTTTTAATTTACTCGTACTTAATTTAATGGCGTCAAAAATCCGATATACTGCGCTCCGACATTCTTACAACCAATCTCACCCATTGGAATCAAATCTGAACAGACTGATTGGGCAATTTCCTGAACTACAAAAAAAAATACCCAAAAATGATATCGCCAATTACTTGGGAATCTCCATTAGAAGCTTAAATAGAGTGTTAAAGAATTTGGAATAGGCCATGTTCATTGAAATATAGCGTTTGAGAAGCACGGTATTCCTTTTTTCCTTCTTGATAATGACAAACCAACAAAGCTTTCCGCTTGAAGATGGTAACGAAGAATTGAGCAATCGTTGGAACTAACTTTTTGCAAAACTATTTCTTCAACTGGTTTTTAAAGTGCAATAAAAAAACAGCGTTCAGACCAAAGAAAAGACTCCCGTTCTTGGTATTGAAGTTTCTTCTGTTTTGCGTAATAAATGCATCTTCGGCAATATGCAAGGTGTTTGATACGTGGAACTGGAGCATTAAATCCGTTAATTCCCAATTGACCCCTATAACAAAGGCATCATAAGTTGTCACAGATTCCACAGGATTGGCTAAATAGTAATATTCAGAAGAAATGGAAACATGCCCCCCTACTCTATATCGACCTCCAATACCCAGCGCAAAATGACTGGTAGGGTCTTCTTCAAATCGTGTGGAATTTCGGTGTATGAAGGTTGGCGACAGCTGTAACGAAAAATTTCTTGTAAACTTCCGAGCAATCAAAACTTGCGAGGTAAATGACAGTTTATCCGAAAAACTTGTAACGTCATTAAAATTTCTTCCAGCTCTACCGCTTGTCCGTAAACTGGAGTTTTGCAATAATGTAATGGTAAAAGGCCAACCTTTGCCACCTTCAACTTGTTTTAGGAGTTTATATTTAAAGTAACCGTCAAAAATACCGTCAAACGTGGTAACTCCTGCACCTAAAGTCAATCTGTCCGAAAAAGCATGGGAAACACCAAACCGGGTGGATATGCGATCTACCAAGAAGGTCTGGGTATCCGGTTCGGGAATATTCCAAAACCTGGTATTGGCCGAAAGTTCCATAGTTCCCTTTTTCCTGGTCTCAACAGAATGTCCCAAGGCTATCCGTGTTGTTTTAAAAGTTGCCTGAACGTGGTTCGTGGTTTGTGGACGTTCTTTTTCCAAAGTATTGAGCAAATCTTGGCCAACTACGGTATTTGAAAAACCCAATACTAAAACTAAAAGTGAAAAAATAAAATGTCTAGTTCTCATAAGGTTGATATTCAAATCTAAATTGGACTTCTATACGCTTTGCAATGTTACCCGCTACCACGGGAGGTATCTTTATCTTAAAATCGGATACTAAAACCTCAAAAGATCCTGAAAAAACAGGAAGGTCGTTAGTCCGTTCCATTTTGGTCTTAATTTCCAGTTCTTTTGTGATACCATGTAATGTTAAAGCACCTTTTACAATTTTTGTGGTCTGTTCAGGAATAGGCACTTCAAGGTCGGTTATGACCCCTTCAAATACAGCTTTCGGATAAATATCCGTTTCAATATAACTTTCATTGAAATGTTCTTGCATCAATGCCTTTTTAAAAACAAAGGCCCGCATCAACATACTTATGGCAATCTCACCATTGGTAGTATCAAAGATACTTAGTACTTGATTGTTCTCCGCCTCAATATTCTCCACAGATGTGTACGAGAAAAAGGAGACATGCCCTTGTCTAGAGATGTATTTGGAAGTGTTTTGGGAAAACCCACAGTAGAACAATAAGACAAAAAACAATGTAAAGAATTTATTCATATATATAACTTACTGTAAAACACAGTTTAGCATTATAGCGTCCATTAAAAAACCTTTGAACACTCCTTTCAATTTAACTTTATCCCCTTCATTTAATTTTCTTACCATTTCTGCTTGTTCGGTTCGCATATCGCACATTACATAAGAAACTTTACTTCCACTATAGAGCAACACGGTGTATCTATTGTTTAGAAAGGTTACTTCTTTGACCTCGCCTTCCACTTCAATGACCTTTTCCATGTACGCAGCGTTAGCTTCTTGTTCATCTTCTAGAAACCTATCTACCAACAGCTCCGAACTTATAGCAAGTTCTGGTGAAGCAACAATAACGTCCCTAGCATACGGTTCTCTGGTTAAAAAATTATAAAAATAGTAAGAGCCGACCATCAATATTAGAATTGATAATGAAATCGTTACAATTTTTACTTTTTTAGATATCATAAAAAGACTTCTCCGTTTATTGCAAAATTAGTGAAACCCACGAAGCTTAAAATAGTATTTTTTACTTCGTGGGTTTGAAAGAAAATCAAACATAGCAATTTGTTTCCCATCTCTGCCTTTACAGCATACTCTTATTCAAGTCCGCCAATCTCTTCGACCTCTATTCCAATGACACCATTGTCTTGACCCAAGCTTCTGGAATCAACACCCCAATCGTCTGAAGTGAAACCCTCGCCATCATAGGCAATACTGGTACCACTGAACGCACCTGAAACAAAACCTCCTTCGTTCCAAATACCTGCCGCTACAGCGACGACCTCCCTTGCGTTACCTGCTGCACCCCACTGTACAAAGCTTCTAATATTATCAGCGTTACCAAAGCCATCATTGTTCGCATATAGACCTAATCCACCTGCGTCCTCAGGTACTTCAAGAACTACTGGTGATATGACCAAGAACTCACCAGGGGCCAGGGATAAGGAACCACTTACAACCTCGGTAGCGTCGCCATCACCTACCCTAAAGTATTTTCCAGGGCCAAGGCACATCCAGTAGTCGGAAAGATTTACTGTTATGTTTCCGTTATTGTAAAGTTCGATATCGTCATTCAAGAAATATTCCACTTCATTGATGATCACAGAACGTTCTACCACAACTTCCTTGAATATGTTTTCTTCACCAAAGGTGATCATATCAGTGCCTGCCCAATCGTCTGAAGTAAGTCCTTCACCATCGTAAGCAATACTTGCACCGACCGGCACATTGGGAACGTAACCACCAGCATTCCATATACCGGCTTCCACGGCCACAACTTCTCTTGCATTACCAGCAGCACCCCATTGCACGAAGCTTCTAATGTTATCTGCACTACCAAAGTTATCGTTATTGGCATAGAGCCCAAGTCCACCCGCATCGTTAGGAGCTTCAAGAGCCATAGGTGCAATAACCAAATAGTTACCGGACTCCAAGGAAACAGAACCACTTATAATCTTAGTGGCATCACCGTCACCTATCCTAAAATATTTTCCTGGTCCAAGGCACATCCAATAGTCTGAAAGGTCTACGGTTACATCTCCGTTATTATATAATTCGATATAATCATCGACCAAATATTCCACCTCATTAATGATTACGGAGCGTACCTCCGCCACAGGTTCTGTAAATGTATTGCCCTCGCCCAAGGTAGGGGTAGATGTCCCTGACCAATCATCTGATGTGTTGCCTTCTCCGTCATAAGCTATACTAGACCCAGTTGGCACATTGGGGATGAAACCACCGGCATTCCAGATACCAGCTTCCACGGCAACAACTTCTCTTGCATTACCAGCAGCACCCCATTGTACAAAGCTTCTAATGTTATCTGCACTACCAAAGTTATCGTTGTTGGCGTAGAGCCCAAGTCCACCCGCATTGTCAGACGCTTCAAGAGCTACTGGTGCTATCACCAAAAATTCACTGGGCTCAAGGGTTACCGATCCACTTACGATCTCGGTAGCTTCTGCATCACCGATTCTAAAATATTGTCCAGGGCCAAGGCACATCCAGTAATCGGTAAGATCCACGGCTACGTCTCCATTATTATAAAGTTCAATCTGGTCGTTCACTAAGTATTCTACTTCGTTGATAATTACAGAACGTACTTCTTCTGCTGGGGGATCTTGGCCTTCTTCAACCGGATCCTGACCTCCAGGGTCTATGTCGTCGTTGTATGCATCGTCTTCCGAGCAGCTCCATACTGCCAATACTGTTAAAAGGGATAATAGATAATTTTTCATTTTTAGATAATTTTTAATTAAAGAATAATTGTTTTGAAGATTTAAAAAGTTTGAATGTCCAGTAACCGTTTTGATTACTGTGCCATCTATTAAGTTTAGCGGAAAGGGTGGGATGCTATGTTTTTAGAAAAATTGTTAAGCGTATTGCTTATCGCATGCTCTGGTACATAGATTTCCTCTCCGCTTTATGCTTCATAATTTGATTTTTGACATGATTTAGCGGCACACCCATTGCAACTGTACACCGGAACAGGAGTTCTGCCATTATTTTTTTCACCCATTTCTGGATAGCCGAGTTCCGTTAGCACGTTCAGCGCATTGGAAATTTGATTTGCCCTAACAAAATTGAATACGACCAGCGACTCCATTGGGTAAAGATTCACATTGGTGATGTCCTTGATACTTGATAGTGCTTCTTTGATCTTGACCGAACAACGAGAGCAAAATGATTGTTGCACCGGAATCCTTGCGATACTTAGTTTACTTGTTTTCATTGTTTTAGTTTTAAAAGACTCTTGATAGATTGAACCCAAAGAATATATCCCCGTCAGACCAGTCACCCGTTGCTTGCCCTAAGAAACCGTTAGTATTCATTGGTTGGGCATTGGTAAAATGCAGTTGAAAAACATGACCTCCCGTTTCAATATCGATACCCACGGAAAGGGGATTGTTAAAAGGAGCGTTTTCGGCTCTATTCAGGTGAAATCCGTAATCGATATTAAGCGATAGCCTTTTTGACAATTTATGCCTACCTCCAATTCCAAGGGCGTATTGTGAATTCTCTTGTTCATCCAGTTGCACCAAATTGTCGTGGAAAAAGGTCGGGATTAGCTCTAAAGAAAAGTTCTTGTTGAACTTCTTAGCTATTAACAGTTGGGCAGTATATCCAAGACGATTCTCAAACTGAAGGAGCGGTAAATTGGCATCATCCAAAGCTCCATTGATAAGCAAAGTTCCAAAGCCTACCAATGTAACGGGAAATCCCTTTTTTTGCTGCCTTACCAATCGAAGCTTTAACGAGCTTTCATAGGTTTTTAAAAATGAACTGCGCGAAACCCCTATGTTGATACCGTCAGAGACCCCATAGATGAAGTTCAATCGGGTAACCGCTTGATCAAGCCCGAAAAAATCTTCAAATCCTGGTTTTATGGAGCCAAACCTGTGGGATACCACAAAATACAGCTCCTTTTGGGATACCATTTTGGTAGATTCAAAGTTTATGATTTTCAATCCTTTAAAAGCGGCACTTTCAAAGTCTTTGGTATCGTTAGTATCAATTTCCGATAATAGGTCGTCTTGTGAAAAAACAACTATGGGTATAAAAAATATGATGAGATATATTATTTTCATTTTTTCTGTTTTCTGAAGTGTTTAGTAGGTATTGATTAGGATAGCCTGGTCTATTTTTACGATTTCGAGCAGATCGTCATAGCCTACGCATCTTCCTTTTACACGAATCATGTTCCCTTTTATCAAGGTTGCTTCAATGTCGCTATTGCCATCAAAATCTATTTGAACTTTATCATCTACAATAATGGTTCGTTGTTGTTCCACATTGCTTATTAAGCCATTGACTTCAATAATTTTATCCGCAAAGCTTTCCAACGAACCGTTAGCATCGGCAAATCTGTTCTGTAACTCTGTCGCCGATAAAACCGCTACTGTTTGTTCTTCAATCACATTTCTGTGAGGTTTGTACATGTAGCTGTACATAAAAAAAGAGACAAACGTTATAATGATTAGTGCTACAAAGGCAATGGTCAGATATTTTTGCATTTTCATTTTCCAACAAGATTAAAGTTGATTTGTACCAATACTTCTTTAGCAATCTTGTTGCGCACTAATTTTGGAATTTCAATATCAAAATCTTCTGGAGCAACTTTGAAAGCACCCTCCATGACAATGACATCTTCCACTTTACGAACCGATAGGATTGTCCGTATATCTTTTTCTTTTCCATGCAATCCCAGCGTTCCATTTACGGGAACATCCGATGGGGATTCCGTAAGTTTTGAGCTATCAAAATCCAATAGTTTTCCTTTGAAGGTTGCTTTTGGATAAGTATCGGATTCAATATAGTTTTCATTGAAATGCTCTTGCATCAACGAATTCTTGAAGCGAAATCCTTTTACTAAAGCCAGAGAAGCTATTTGGTTGGTTCCCGTATCCAATATGGCAGTAGCAGATTCGGTCTCTGCCTTCACTTCTTCAAATAGTTTTTCTGAAGCTTCAAATACAATATTGGCATTTTTATCAATGTATTTTTCTTGCGCATTGCCAGTATAAACTCCTATTACTGTAGAGATCATAGCTAACAAAATCGTGTTCTTTACGTTTTTCATTGTTGTCTATTTTGGTGTTATGTTTATGTGTTATTCTGCCAATCCTTCTTGAATCCATTGTTCGATAAGGTCTATCGATGATTGGGGTATCCTGCCAGAAGGCGGCATGGCGCTAGGCTCTCCGGTTTGTTTGGAGATGGTGTTCAGTACTCCTGCATTTCGAGCACGTACCTGGTCGTAGGTTACCAGAGCAAATGGCGCCCCGTTTCTTGGTGGACTTGAATGGCACCCCAAACAATTGCTTGTGATTATGGGTTGAATGTTGGCTGAAAATGTAACCGTGGCATTTCCATTTTCACCATCACCTTCATTATCCGTGTTCTCGGTATCGTCCACTAGCAATAGATCACTTTCACTATCGTTGGTGCAACCAAATACCAAAACAGCTGAAAAAAGCAAGATGGGTTTTAAAATGTTCTTCATTTGTGTTTGATTTTTTGTTCACAGCAAAACAACTATATACCAGGGGGTTATAAGAACAAAATGTTCGTGAGAGGGAAGAATTGACTTTGAAAGGGAAGAATTGACCGTGATATGGAAAGAGATTTTCCAATGAAAAACTAGTTTCCCAAAACTGGGAAAGAAAGTTATTTTTGCAAAGAAGGTTTGTGATGGATTTTTTAAAACCAATCAATCTTATTCCGTAGTTAAGGAAATTACATTTTGAACATTGTAACCCCATGAGAAAGGATAGGCTCTATTTTTTTACATTTTTGGCCATTACGGTAATTTTTGTGCTCATTGCAGGAATATCAACCAGGTCATTTATAAAGGTCAGTGCCAATAACCTTTTAAACACACAATTGGAATCCAGTAAACGAGAAGCTCGGGAAATTGCAAGTCTAATAGGTTTTCAATTGGCAAGTGGTATACCAAAGGATTCGGTAATCGCTAATGTCCAAAGAAGTATTGAAAACACGAATCTTGAAAATGGTTTCATTTGCATGTTCGATTGGTCTGGAAAGGAAATCTGCCATCCGGATATTACAAAAGTGGGACAGCAGATCAATCCAAATCAATCTTCAGTAACCTCGGTAGATGGTGAAATGACCTCAGAGGATTTTTACGAATTGTTGACCAACAAAAAAAGCTTTGGAGGGGTCAGGGATTTTAAAGAAGAAGACAGAGATTCCGAAATCATCTATTTATATCCGGTAAAAAACTCCGACTGGATCATTGCCGCCCATGCCAATGTAAAAAAGATCTCTACACAGATTGATGACATTAGAAACAAGTTCTACGTTATTTTCATCATCATGGGTGCGGCATTGATTCTTTGTTCCGTCATTATGGTACGAATCATAGGAAGCGCCTACGAGAAAAAGCTGGAAGCCAAAAACCAAAAGTTGGAAGACCAAAACCAACGATTGGGGGATGAGGTGGTGAACCTGGCCAAACTCAACAAAGACCTGGACAGCTATCAACAACGGGTTGTAGATGACAAACTCAATGTGCAACAAACAGAATCTGAAAAGAATAAGAAAAGGATACTCACCTACGTAAGAAATGAACTTAGACCCATTTCCACCGAGGACATTGCCTATATCTATACTGAAAGTACGATTACCTATGTAGTTTGTTTTGATGGAAGTCGTTCCACGACCAATGTTAGTTTGGATGAATTGTTTTCAAATATGGACGAAAGTCATTTTTATCGAGCCAACCGTCAATTTATAGTTGCGATTTCGGCAATCAATAAAATCATTAAGTATGGTAATAATCAATTAAAGATTTTGGTCGACCCTAATTCTGAAGTCGATATTATCATCAGCAAGAACAAAGCTGCCGAGTTTAAACAATGGCTTAATTCTTAGAACAATTAGTTGAAGGAGTTCTAATTGTCTTAGTTTATAATAAGATTGGGATTGAAAGACTTCCCGAACAATCAGTTAGGTTGTTATTTCAACTTATCCTGATATTCTTAATACTGGCAATCAAATCCAGAATAGGACTTTTCCTGTTGGTTGCTTATCATATTGCTTCAGGACTTTATGGTATATATTCCAGCGATTCAAAATTACTTATGGTTAAGATATTAATTGGATATCATTTGGCAATAGTATTGGTAATATATTTTCATGATTGGTTTGAAAACCTAAATTTGACAAAAAAGACTGAAATCTTCTACATCTAAGTTCAAAATACGATTAGAAAATGGGCTATAAAAATGTTTGTTTTGATTGCAGGAAATCCTTTAATCAAGGAACTGATTTAAATGAGATTAGAAAATCTAAATGTCCTGATTGTGGAAAATTGATAAAACAAGTTACTCACAGATTTAGACCACCAAAACAGAAAGACCTAAAGCAATGGGAAGTAGCAAAACATCTAATGCGAAATGGTTTTCTATATGAGCATGTTTATAAACAGATTTATGAAATTGGAGAGGTAACGGTTTTGGCCAATTATGCCACTTATCCTCAAAACATGAGAGATGCAATAGAGTTTGTGGGCAAATACAAGAACCAAATCAATCTAAAGTTCGAATAAACGATTGTAATATCCCTAAACAATCCTTTTGAAATTATCTTAACTTAGTTCCATACATAAAATAAGTATAGATCACATGATCTATACTCCTACGTTGTACGCAATTTGAGAAAAGTAATCTACATATTAATCGGACTATTAATTTTCGTGTCTTGTCAAGAAAAACAAAAAGCGGAAAAAGAAAAGCCCGTGTCCGAATTTGACTTGATTGCGGATTTGACCAACTTCCGACAAAAAATGACTGAATTAGACACTTTGACAATTTCTTTTGATCATTCTGTTTGTACTTATCAAGGATATGAACGAATTGAAATAACAAAACAATATGACTCAATCAGTATTGTTAGTAATTTTAAAGAAATGACTTTTAAGGAAAACTCAAAATGGGAAAGAGTTTATGACAAAAAAATACCTGAAAACGATACAATTTGGAAATTTGAGCAGTTTCTAAAACGAAATGAAAAGTGGAAAAACACTGACCAAAACAGGCGTAGAATTTTAACGTTGACAGATAAAAAAGACACAATAAGATATTCGACAGATGGACTTGTGGACTTAAATAGATTTCTATCCGATTATTACGAAACAATGAGAAAAATTTATCCAGAAAATAAAAATGGAATTTATGGAGTTGATATTGTGGAGGAATAAAAAACTGCGTACAACAATGTATAACCGCAATTACGGCGGATTCGACTACGTCCGAATCCACTCGGAATTGCTAAAGTCGGTGCCAAACCGAAAATTAACTCATATTAACCCGTAACTGACGGTTATACGAGACCGTTGTAATGCATTATAGACAATCAATTTAGATGAAGTTGCCAAAACTATTTTCACCTTTTAAATCCACCATAATTGACCATGTTGAGTTCAGCAAAGCAATTATCCATTTGGACTTGGATAAGGTGTATGAATTGATGGATTTGGGAAAAATTGATGTAAACGAATATGTGGGATTTGATAATAATGACACTATTTTAATTGAAGCCGTTTCATGTTTATCTAAACTAAAAGGTTCGGAAAAACAATTAGAGCTAATATCATTTCTTATTGACAAAGGTGCTGACGTAAATTGGAAAAATGATGATGGATACAATGCTTTTCATATTTCGCTTGCTTATCATAATCTCTCAAAAATATCTTTATTGTTATTAAGAAAAGGTAATCCAGATGTAAATATTGTGGAGGATAAACACGGAAATAGCCCAATATTTATTGCAATTCGTGAATACGGACTGACTTGGCGAGAAGAACAAAAAGAAGTCAACCAATTGCGATTTGAAATTATCAAAGAACTCTTGAATCGTGGAGCTGAATTGGATAAAATAAACAATCACGGAATTTCAGCCAGAAAATGGATTGAAAGGGTTCCTGAAAAAGATAAATTACATAATCTGATAAATGAATTTGACAAAAAATAAAGCAGTACAACACGGTGTATAAAACATAGCTAATAAATGCTAAACCGAAAGGTTTGTGTATATTTAGAAAGTCCACCAAATTTTTAATTTGGCTTTTAAAATTGATAAGTTAAAAACAAAATATAAAAAATTCGGCTCAGTGTTAATCTGAAAAGTTAGTGTCTTTTTGCTCGCTACGTTTCATACACAAGTCCTTTCAAAAGTTCAAAAAAACGATTGTTTTTTGAAAACCGAGAACTGCGGACAGGCAACGAAGCTTAGATGCACTGGGTTCAGAATGAAATCAAGGCCGAAAGGGATTCAGACCAACGTTTTGACAAAAATCGTATTGATCCCGTTCCAAAGTTGTATCCGTTGTTGTAAAGCTTGTTTTGCAATCAACGAGGCCTCTTGCCATTTTTTAATATCGGAGCCACATAATTCCGATACCATCCGCAGCGACAAGGGGCCATGTTCATCACCATCCAATTCAATATGTCTTTCCAGATAATACCTGAACTTATCATACTTTTTATTTTCGGCATCGGCTTGTTTTAAGACCTCAACGAACATATCAGGTATCAAATCCTCTCTGCCAAAGGTGAACGCAGCTGAAATCAAATGTGGTTTTCGAGTGTTTATGATGGTAAAGGTGAAATTCACAAAGTCTTGGACGCAAGTATCGGCCTGCGCTTGTTGCAAAGCTATTTTAACGGGCACGTCCTCGGAAACCCTATCAACAAAATCTTGGATACATGAGGTATTTGCGCCCAACTGTTGCATGGCTTCCAAATACATCTCAAAATGACTTTTTGCCTCACCCAATTCATTTATATCGGTTTCTTCCCCAAAGACAATTTCATTTATGAATCTGGCCAGGTTGGTATTTCTATTGGGAAGCCATGGTGTCTTGGTACAGGTAAGTTCCACTTGCAATGCCTTCAATAATGACATGAAATCCCAAACAGCAAACACATGATATTCGGTAAATATCTCGATACTATCCACAGTTTTTAGATTATCATAAAGTGGATGGTCTTTCAGTTGCTGCCGCAGTGGATTTATTTCTGAAAGTATAGTATCTAGTTTTGTCATCATTGCAAATTTAAGGATGTAAGATGTCATCCTGCTAAACGATTTATTGTTTCTTAAAGATTCTGACCACTTCCCCATTTCCTTGGAACAAGGCATGATCCAAGGGTGTTTTCCCCTGATTGTCCTTTAAGTTTGGGTCACCACCTGCTTCCATAAGTATTTTGGCCAGTTCTGCGGTGCCAAAAGTAGCGGCAAAAGTCAGCGCTGTGGCATGGTTATAGTTTTGTTGATTGACATTGGCCCCAGAAGCGACCAAAAGTTCAACCTGATTCAGAAAACCTTTAAAGATGGCACCCATTAGCGCTGTATTTCCACTTTTATCAAATGCATCGATATCGGCACCTTCGTCTATCAAGACTTTTGCAGTTTCCTCTTGGTCATTGTAGACCGCCAAAATTAAAGGGGTAAAGCCCATTGGATTTTTTTGGTTTAGTATGTCAGGATTCTTTGCGATCAATGCTTTAACCGTTTCCGTCTCTCCATTTCTGCTCGCATCATGGATACTGGAGGAATACTGGGCCTTGATGCCATTCCAAGATAGTAGCAAAGTGATTATAGTTATTGTAATTTGTTTCATGATTTTGTTTTTTGACATTCAAACGGCCAAATTCCAATGGGGACATTGGTCTTTGGACATTGGATTGTCCCTATTGATTGTAGCGTTATGTTGCTGTTTTTTATTTTGAACCGTGATCAGGTAACTTCTATTGAGATGTTTGTGCAGCCATGTGGCATAAACTTCAAGTTCTTCATAGATGATGTTTTCAACAGCGGAAACTGCGTCGGTCTGTATATCACTTTCAGGACTTATCCCTTTTCCTATCAAATCGATATCATAAATGACATTGAATCTATTGGCAATGGATTTATCAATATTGAAGGGCACCGCTAAATCAATCCATATTCGTTTTTTATCGTAGAGCCGTATACTATTGATTAGGTATTTTCGATTTCCCACTGCCGATATGACGGCATCAAAAGATTCAATGGAATTGTCGACCACACGTTGCCAGTCAAATACTTTGATTTGATATTCTTTCGCCATTTTTTTGGCTTTCGCTTCGGTACGGTTTGCAATGTATACGTTGGTCAATTCAAATTTTTTAAGGTATTTCAAGGTTTCCTGTATCATATCACCCGCACCGATGAGCAATACCTTTTTATTGGGGGCATACTGTTTTTGAAAATAACCGCGAATCAATTTTAAGGAGAGGTAGGCAATTGATGAGCTCCCAGATTGAAACAAGGATTCCTTTGCAATCCTTTTGTGGGTGCGGAAGACGGATTGAAAAGCCCGTTCCAACAATGATCCTTGCCGTTTCTGCCTTAAAGTCTCTTTAAAAGCTGTCCGCATCTGGGTAATTATCTGTCCATCTCCAAGAACAGCTGACCTTAAGCCACTTGAAACTTGCAAAAGGTGTTTCACAGTATCATGCGTGGTATTCAGTAACGAAAAAGAGGAAGCATTCAGTTCCACTTTGTGGCGTTCTTGAACAAAATCCATTAGGCTATCCCTAACAAGAATAGGGGTAGCGGAGTGGGATTCAAAATAAAGCTCGGTACGATTGCACGTGGTCAACACCAGAATTCCCTTTATGGGAAAAATCCTTTCCAGGCGCACAATAAGAGTCTCCTTTTGAACCGCATCCAACGAATAATAGGAGCGCTCAGATACCGAAGCTGTTTCGTGGGTAATACCCACATACATTAATCGATTGCTCATTTGATCGGCTTTAACTTGCGGAACGCCCAACACGCTCCGCAAGAATATTGTTATTGTTTTGATTGTGCTATCTGGAAGGCTTCGCAAAATCCTTCATGGAAAAACCTAAGTTCGTGGCCAGTTTCATACCAAAATCACGGTCTGCCCTATAGAAGTAGGTAATCATTGTTTTTTGGATGGCCTTATCTTTCACCTGACCCAAATCCCCAGCTAAATTACCGATGAGGTTTTCCTGTTCTTTTTTGGTCAACGACCTGTAAAAATCTCCTGCTTGGGAGAAATCATTGGTCTTTGATATTTTTTGCTGCCCCAAGGTCACGTTTTTCAAGGTTTCCTTTACATACTTGTACTTTTCGTCATCGGAAACGGAAATTTTGGTGCTGGGCTGGTAATTCACATCGGCATGGGCGAATTTATCATTTCGGGCACTCGCATAGCTGTCGGAGTTATAATTCACCACGCTCTCTTTGGGCCTGTTGACATCAATCTGTAGATAGTTTGGCCCAAGTCTGTGTCTATGCGTATCAAAGTAGGAAAAGAGCCTGCCTTGTAGCAATTTATCTTCAGAAGCCTGAACACCAGGTATCAAGGAACCAGGGGAAAATGCGATGGACTCCACCTCTTGGAAAAAGTTCATGGGATTCTTGTTAAGGGTCATTGTCCCAATCTTGATACGCTCAATTTTATCTTTGGGCCAGTCCTTAGTGGCATCCAACGGAAAAAAATCAAAACTGTGCAAGTCTTCGGGCTTGATCATCTGTACATAGAGGTCCCATTGCGGAAAGCGTTTTTCGTCAATATCATTGCGAAGGCTCACGGTGGCATGTTGCCAATCCATACCTTGCTGTTTAGTGGCATCTGCCACAGTAAGGTTTTTTTCACCTTGTTTGGATTCCCAGTGATACTTTACATAGGTGATTTCACCTTTTCCATTAATCCATTTGAACCCATGCACACTGCTACCGTTCATAAACTGATAGCCAGCAGGGATACCATAATCGGAATATACTCGGGTCAACATATGGGTCGCTTCGGGAATGTGGGAAAAGAAATCGAAAAAACGGTTCGGGTCTTGCTTGTTGGTAATGGGAGAGGGCTTTAAAGAATGTACCATATCCGGAAATTTAATGGCATCCCGGATAAAAAACACTGGTAGATTGTTGCCGACAATGTCATAATTCCCATCCTCGGTATAGAACTTTACTGCAAAACCACGGGGATCCCTAGCAGTTTCAGGAGAGCCCTTCCCATGGATTACCGTAGAAAAGCGCACCGCTACCTCGGTCTTTTTGCCAGCTTCCAGAAAAGGGGCGGCCATGGTGAATTGCGACATGTCGCTTGAAGCTTCAAAATAACCAAAAGCTCCGGCACCACGCGCATGTACCACACGTTCGGGTATTCTTTCCCTATCAAAAGCGGCCAATTTTTCGATCAAATGAATGTCCTCCAATAAAACGGGACCATATTCACCAACGGTCTTTGAATTTTGGTTGTCTCCCACAGGGGCACCAAAATTAGTTGTCATTTGTTGCGCCATTGTATATCCAAAACACAATACGCAGATTAAAGTGATGTTCAGTTTTCTCACGGTTTTACTATTTATTTTTAAACAAAGTAAGAGGGATTGATTATATTTATCAAATAGATAATATAAACTATGATATTTATAAAATAAATATGACAATTCAACAATTACGTTATATAGTGGCCTTGGACAACCACAGGAATTTTGTACGGGCCTCCGAAAGTTGCCATGTGGCCCAGCCCACGCTTACATTACAGGTAAAAAAGTTGGAGTACCAGATATCCCTGACGTTGTTCGACCGAAGTACACAACCTTTAAAACCAACGCCCACGGGAGAAAAGTTTATCCAAAAAGCACGGGAAATACTAGGGGAGATAGAGCAATTAAGGGCCTTGGTCAATGATGAGCGGAATTCAATGGAGGGTACGTTCAGTATTGGGGTCATACCCACTTTGGCGCCGTATTTGTTGCCTTTGTTCGTAAAGGAGTTTTTAACGGATTTCCCTAAGACCAAGCTTCAGATACAGGAGCTACAGAGCGAGGAAATCATAGAGCAATTGGAAAAGGAACAGTTGGACATGGGATTGTTGGCCACACCGCTAAATGAGAAGAACATAGTGGAAACCCCTATTTTTTACGAACCTTTTTTGGTCTATACCGATGATGTGGAAAAAATAAGGAACGGAAAGGATAGGATAAGCACAGACGACCTAAAGCCCGAAGGTATTTGGTTATTGGGGAAAGGACATTGTTTTAGGAACCAAACCTTGAAGTTCTGCGAATTCGATACGTTGGAATTTGAACGTAACCTAATCATGGAAGGTGGGTCCATCGAAACCTTAAAACCCATGATAAAGAAAGTATCCGGATATACGCTGATTCCAGAGCTTTCCTATAAGGAATCCACCGATAAGAAAAGTATTATTCGTTTTAGGGAACCACAGCCCGTACGGGAAATCAGTATTGTTACGCATAAAAATTTTATAAGGGAACGCCTTGTTATGGAACTTAGAAAATCGATACTGTCCAATACCCCCGATTCTTTTAGGAAAAACACCCGTTTTGTGAAAGTGAACTGGCGATGAATCTGATTTTTGATTCACTAATCCATAGAAATCGGAACTTGGACATTTATATAAAATAGTGGTATATACAGTCCCGAGATAATTAGGTAGAATATGGCGACTCGTTAATTGCTTGCGAATAGTGGGAATGCTGACCAAGTGGATATTTTCGGATTCTTTTTAAACCTCCCAAACGTAATTCAAAAGTTCAAATAAAGGATAGAAACCATACTATAAGAAAGCCCTCAAAACAATGTATGTATTGAGGGCACTTCCCAACTAAAATAAACACTAAACTATACGTTTCGGGTACTACTAATCTCCCTTTTTTCTGAGTTTGCTAATTCACTTTCTACAACAACGCGTTTTACTTATAAATTCCTAAACGTACCGTCAATAGGACTATGAAAACTACTGTTGAAAGAATAAAACAGGTAAAGGGGAAAAAGAAATAAATCAGTTTGTTCGTAGCTTCTCTTTTCATTTGGTTCTGTTGATTTAATTGATGAAACAAAGAAATGATGATGAAGAAAAATATGCCACAAAACCTCAGTGAGGGCGAAAATCGACACTTAAAAGGGAAAAAGGGGAGGTAAAAAAACAATACATTTACCCTACGTAACAGCGACTATCACCCCAATTGGTTTATGATATATGCTAGTCACACAATTGCCATACTTTAGGCTGCTAATTTTTGAAAAATGCAATCAGATGCTTGGGTAGGTAACGTCTATAATAGTTAAGCTTTACCACCGATGATGCACCGATGGGCGAATCATCTCATTATAAACATCTTCAACTGCCAGCATTTCTTCTTTTGAAAGATTACGGAGCTTCAACGCTTCTAAATTGGAATACAATTGCTCTTTTTTTGATACACCTGGTATTACACAGCTTACTTCTTCGAACATCAATATCCACTTTATAGCCAAATGCACCAACTCAAATTCTTTGGGAAAAATCAATTTTAACCGCTCTACTGCTTCAAGACCTAGATTGTAATCTATTCCCGAGAACGTTTCGCCTTGATCAAAAGCTTCACCTTTGCGGTTGAATTGGCGATGGTCATCATTAGAAAATATGGATCTTGTATGGAATTTGCCAGTTAACAATCCACTTGCCAATGGTACGCGGGCAATAATTCCCACATTTCTTTTTTTCGCTTGCTCAAAAAGCAACTCAGCAGGTCGATGCCTGAACATATTAAAAATAATCTGGACCGTACTCACATTGGGGTATTCTATTGCCTTTAAGGCCTCTTCGACTTTCTCAACGCTCACCCCAAGATGGGATACCTTACCCTCTTTTTTGAGTTTTTCAAATTCTTCAAAAATCTCTTGCCGATAATATACTTCGGTAGGCGGACAGTGCAGTTGAATTAAGTCCAACTTCTCAAGACCTGTATTCTTTAAACTCTGCTCTACATATTCCCTGAGCACTTTTGGTTGATAGCCTTCGCTAACATGGGGATTTATGAACCTACCACATTTAGTAGCTATATACACTTTTTCTTTTCGCGAACGAATGAGTTTGCCTACGGCTTGTTCGCTTTTCCCATTTTCGTATACATCTGCTGTGTCAATAAAGTTTATTCCGTTATCCACAGCTTCAGTAAGAATACGTTCGGCATTTTTAGCATCAAAGCCACTTCCCCATTTTCCTCCAACCTGCCATGTTCCTAGACTTATCTCAGAAACTTTTAGCCCTGTCTTTCCAAGTGTTCTATAATTCATCTAATCTGATTAAATATTTTCCTTCTTCTTTATTTATTGAAAAACAAATAGCGAAACCATTAAACATATATATCAATCCATAAAGATACTGCTAGATAGAAAATCGATGAAACTTAGTACAATAAAGTGCTGATTAAAATCATACTCAAAAAAAGCAATGCATAAAACCTATATTTGAGTATCAAAAAACTTGTTGATATGAATTCATGGTTACATCCTATTGAACTTGAAGGGAACTTGGTCAAGCTAATTCCCATGCAGCAAACACATAGAGAGGGGCTATTGGAAGCAGCCACAGATGGTAATCTTTGGGAATTGTGGTATACCTCTGTTCCATCTTCTACCACCGTGGATGCTTATATGGATTTTGCCATCAACGAACAAAAAGCACAGCGCGCACTTCCCTTTGTGATTATTGATAAAAAAACAAATACAATAGTTGGGTCAACCCGTTTCTGTAGTGTTGATGCACCAAACCGAAGGGTGGAAATAGGTTATACTTGGTATGCAAAGCATGTTCAACGTACAGGAATCAATACAGAATGTAAGTATTTATTGTTGCAACATGCTTTTGAGACACTTGATGCCATCGCCGTAGAGTTCAAAACCAACTTCTTTAATTTCCCTTCACGAAATGCCATTTTGCGATTAGGGGCAAGACAAGACGGAATCATTAGAAATCATCGTATTGACAAACAAGGAAACATTCGGGATACGGTTATCTTTTCTATCTTGAACAGCGAATGGCCTACTGTAAAAACTTCTTTGGAGTTTAAGATGAACAGAACCTATTAACTATACCATGGCAATGCCCCGATTTGATTTTAAAAAAGCTAAGAGATATTTGCCTCATATAGCATTTATAGGAGTGGGAATAGGAACGGCCAATTACTTTATGAATCCTAACCTCAACTGGATTCAATGGATAGTGCAGTCCATTTCAAATAGTTTTATTATTGGGTACATCTTGGTTTTGATCGCATCGAATAAATCTTGGTTCAGAGCCTACTTTAAATCTGACTGGCAATTGTATTCCATACTCTTTCTAGCATTTTTTATAACCGGTGTTATAGCTTCAGAAGTCGAAAGAATCATTGGTCCCCTTTTATTTAACAACGAAGAGTACCGACCATTTTCAGGAGGAAAAATTTATGTGTTCAATGGTGTGATTTCAATCGTCTTGGGCTTTAGCTTTTTTATTAACCACAGGCTTTTTCCTTATGCAGAGGCGCTTCGAGAAAAAAATTTAGATACTTCCTCTAATGAAGCAGATCTGTCTTCCGATAGCTCTGAAATCATAAACCAGGTTCCTGTGAAGCTAGGAGACAACATTCTATTGATTCCCATAGAAGAGATAGCTTATATGGAAGCTTATGACAATTATTCTTTTTTGCACGACCTAAAAGGAGAAAAAAAGCTTTGCGACTATTCCTTACTTTTTTTGGAAAAACGGCTGGGAGATTCATTTTTAAGGGTACATCGAAAATATATTGTCAATGTGGGGCAAATCAAGCAATTCAAGCCTCATATGAACGGGCGTTATGTCATTCATTTTAACGCTCCCCAACTAAATCCTATTATAAGTAGCAAAGGCTATTCAAATAGCATTCGCAAGCTTATAAAACTACAATAGCAAGTAAGGTTCCAAGTCGAACACGTTTTTCAAAATCTATTTTGCTTACTCCCTACCTCCGTTTACCCTTAGGAAAACACCATTCACTGATCTTTAAGGCTACTCGCCAAAAAACGCTTTCCCAAGTCATTGATTATCTACTACTTGTGAAAGAATAACACAAACACTTTTTATCATGAGAACAAAACGAGCATTAAGTATTATTGTATTGCTGTCACTGAATTTTTATGCCTGTAATCATTCTGGGAACACTAAGAAAACCATACCAAATTTAGAAAATGACCATTCCGTTAAAGCGTTGTTTCTATCTACTATAGAAGGTTTCAACCAAGGAAATCTAAAGTTGTTCCTTGCCAATTTTTCCGATGAAATCCATATGTATGGCACTGATGGCAATTATGTTGGAAAGGAAGCATTGCGAAAGCGTTTTGCCAAGCTGTTCCAAAAATTTCCAAATATGAAAATGGAGATCCCCGAGCTGAAACTTAAAATGCTTTCGGAAAAGGTAGTACTGGTCGACTTTCAATGGAAATTATATCCTATGGGCCAGGGGCCTAAATATAGTGGTATAGGCACTGGAATATATCTTTTTGAAAATGATTCGTGGTCCGAGATTCTCGAAATAGAAAGAACAATGCAAGTTGATAAGGAGTTAATTCCATAGGAATAAAATCATAAGAAGAGATTTTTAAACCTGATAGCATTGACACGTTTAAAAAATTAAATCTATCATAAATGACCCGTCAAAGAATTGTTCTCTTATCGCCTTTTCTCATCATAGTCATTAATCTATTGACAGCCTGTTTTTTTGGTTGCGTGATAGGAAAATGGGCCTTTGTTCCCATGATTTTGATAGGATGGGGACTATGGTCCTTCTTCATTTTAAGATTTGGGGGAATCAACTCCATCAAAAAATGGTTGACAAGGCCCGAAGCTTCTTTGGGATGGGGCTTGTTGGCGTTACTTATCGGACTTATTCCCCTACCAATTTTCATTCTACATTCAGCGAGCCTAAAAGAATGGGAAGTCTGGTTCCCTTGGATAGTATTGGCACTTATTAACCCATGGATTGAAGAATTTTATTGGCGAGGATTGCTATCCGATTACACAAAACATTGGCCTATATGGGTTTCGATACTGTTTGGCAGTACCCTATTTGCCGTAAATCATATCGCTTTTGGCATCAACTCAGAAGTCAATCGAGGAGTGGAATTGATTATTTCCACGTTTATTATGGGTCTGGTCTGGGCCCTCTTGCACCATACAACAAAAAGTTTGCGATGGGCTATTTTTTCTCACTTCTTGGTGGACTTTTTCAATCTATCCGCTCCAGCTTTTTTGGACCTTTTTGAAAAAGGTAACTGGTGATAAAGTATTGTCAATCATAAATATCTCAAATCCATTTAAATAAGTTTATTAACTTTAGTCATATTTAGTATTTAGGTTAATACGATAATCGCAATAAATCGAAAACTATGACCGATTTAGAATTTGAACAACTATTTGCTACGAGCGAATTACCTCCAGCTTTATTTACACATGAAGCCCATTTGAGACTAGCCTGGATTCATGTCACAAAATACGGTATTACTGCAGCTGTTAACAATGTCACGAAACAAATAAGACAGTTTACCCGTAAGCATGGTGCTTTGGACAAATACAACCATACCCTTACCATAGCAGCGGTTAGAGCCGTATATCATTTTGTGCTTAAATCAAAATCCGAAACATTTCAAGACTTTATTGAGGAATTCCCTAGACTGAAATTCAATTTCAAGGAACTCATGGTGTGTCATTATGGGTTTGACATTTACAACTCCACATTGGCAAAACAGGAGTACTTACAACCAGATCTTTTACCGTTCGATTGATTTTTTTAAAAGATTGGCAAAGTTATAACTGGCCAATTCCAAATTTTTAAAACTGTTCTTTTTTGCCTCGTCCAACGAACCCACTTGATTCAATATAGAAGTCGCATACTGCAATCCTGCAACTTCGAGCTCGTCTATCGATAAGGTAACCGACCCACATAATGCCGCTACAGGAATATCCTTTTCTTTGGCAGCCTTTAGCACACCTGCAATGGTTTTTCCCGATAGTGTTTGGTCATCTAACTGCCCTTCTCCTGTGATAATCCAGTCTGTATCCTCCAAAGCTTTATCAAAAGTGGCCATATCCAAAACCAAATCAATACCCGAAATCAAGGAAGCATTCAAAAAGACTACTGCTCCAGCACCCATACCACCAGCTGCACCAGCTCCAGGCATATTTTGTATAGCAACACCAAACTTTTTATAAATTACCTCAGCAAAATTCTGAAGTCCTTCATCTAATTTTTTAACCTCTTCGGGAGATGCCCCTTTTTGGGGAGCATATACGTAAGCTGCCCCATCTTTTCCATAAAGTGGATTCTTAACATCACACGCTACCTTCACCTTAAGGCTTTTGAGTTGTGGCAGTACCTTATCCGTTTTAATATCTACGACTTCATTCAGATTTTGGCCAATGGGTTCTAGAACTTCCCCGTTTTTATCCAAAAAAGAATACCCTAAAGCAGAAGCCATTCCCATACCACCATCGTTGGTAGCGCTACCTCCAATACCCAAAATAATTTCTTTTGCACCCAGTTCCAATGCATTGGCAATCAGTTGTCCTGTTCCCAATGAGGTGGTTTTCATACAGTCCAATTCATCCTTGGAAAGTAATTTGTAACCTGAGGCTTCGGACATTTCTATAAAGGCAATTTCCTTTTCTTTTGAAAAAAGATATCCCGATGCAATATCCCTAAACAAAGGGTCTTTGACCGTGGTTTTTACTTCAACAGCATTCAAGTAGTGCTTTACCACTTCAATGGTACCGTCACCCCCATCGGCCAAGGGTTTTTTTAAAATTTCTGCATGGGGGAACACTTTTTGCAATCCGTTTTCTACAGCTTCACAGAATTGTAGTCCGCTCAGGGAACCTTTATATTTATCTGGGGCCAGAACAAATTTCATGTATTGTAAATTATTGGACGGAATTAGTTTACGCTAAAAATAATGAAAGAATAGGACTCTTTCCCTTCTTATTCTAACCTTATAGTTTTATCAAAGTGGTAAAGGTTTTGCCCCTCAAAAAAAGTATTTACCTTTAACTAAAATTTCAACTCATGAAACATACCCTGATTCCCATACTCTGCCTTTTATTTACTACTGCGCTATTAAGCCAAACCAAAAACTTCTTGGACGTTCCCTATCTAGAAACCTCCGCAAGGGTCGATACCTTGGTTACTCCCGATAAGATATACTTGAGTATTACCATCCAGGAAAAAGACTCAAAAGGGCGAAAATCAGTTGAAGAACAAGAGAACCAAATGGCCACTAGACTTAAGGCATTGGGCATTAATTTGGATAAGCAGTTGGTTATTAAAGATCTTAGCAGCAACTTCAAAAAGTACTTTCTAAGACAAAAAGAAGTACTTAAAAGTAAACAATACTCACTTCTGGTCTATTCCGGAAAAAAAGCCGGTGAAGTTATGGTCGCTTTGGAAAAACTGGATATTTCCAATACATATCTGGAAAAAACCGAATATTCAAAGATGGATGCTCTGGAATTGGAATTAAAATCCAAAGCGGTCAAAAAAGCCAAGAAAAAAGCTGAAGCGCTAACCTCTCCATTGGGACAGAACGTAGGTACTGCAATTCATATTATGGATGTATCTACGCCCTACTATCCAAGATACAACCAAGCTCCACGCATGGAAATGAAGACCATGGATGCTGTGGAAGCAGAGCCTTTGGATATCGATTTTGAAAAGATAAAAGTAGAGACCTCAGTGAACGTGAAGTTCAAGATTTCAGAATAGGGTCAATCAAGAACAGATAGACCCGCTTCTATCATACTTCTATATTTATCCGGAGCCGTTTCTATTTTTGCCAGAACCTGTAACCCATTATACAACGTAAAAAGCATCAACCCTACACTTGCTGCATTTTTGGAAGATGGAATTTCTCCAGCATCGATTCCTTTTTGGACATAGTCGACAAAGAGTTTTTCAGAACTTTCGGTATTCGCCATTAAAGCTTTATGTATGGCTTCATCACCGGGAATAAGCTCCGTAGCGGTATTTACGACAAAACAACCTTTTTTGCAATCATCCTGCACCGATGCATGGATCGCTTTATCGAAAAGTATCTTCAACCCTTTTTTCACTGAGCTTTCCTTTTCAAAAAGGGTTTTTACAATAGCCCCATTGGTGGTTCTGTAATGCTGGAAAGCCTGATTAAAAAGTTCTTCCTTACCACCGTACGTATCATAAAGGCTTGCCCTATTTATACTCAAATGCGACACCAAATCTTGAATGGAAGTGGCATGGAACCCTTTTTCCCAAAAGAGTTCCATGGCTTTTTGCAGCACTTCCTTTTCATCAAACTGTTTGGTACGTGGCATATGCAAAAATAAGATTATCCCGCCAATAATGGATTTACGTTGATACCCCCGTCAATATTGTACTCTGCACCGGTGATGAAAGAGGCTTCATCAGATGCTAAAAAGTTGACCAAACTAGCAATATCCTCAGGTTGTCCAAAACGTTTTAAGGGAATTCTGTTTTGCATAGCTTCGGCAAAACCGTTCAATTGTTCTTCAGGCATACCTGTCTTACCAAAAATTGGGGTGTATACCGGGCCAGGATTCACCGAATTGATACGTATCTTTCTTGGAGCCAACTCCGTTGCTGCCGTTCTTGTATACGAGTTCATTGCTGCTTTACTTGCGGCATAGATAGCAGTATTCGGCATACCGGTATAGGCGTTGACCGAAGACAGGTTGATAATGGCCCCACCATCTTTAATAATAGGCAGGAACTTTTCAACAGTGAATACTGCTCCCTTAAAGTTGATTCCCATCTGGTTATCGAACATCTCTTCTGTAATTTGACCTACTGGGGCCGGAGTAAAAATACCAGCATTTACGAATAGAATGTCGACCGCGCCATAATTGCTTTTTACTTGGGCAACCAAACTGTCCAAGGCATTGAGATCCTTAACATCCGCCACTACACCCTGTACGCCAAGTTCGTTGGCCGCCGTGTTTACTTTTTCTTCTGAGCGCCCCGTGATAATCACATTGGCCCCTTGCTCTTTAAATTTTTTCGCTGAAGCATAACCGATACCACTATTTCCACCGGTAACTACAGCTATTTTTCCTTCTAGATTTCCCATTTTGATTTTATTTAAAGTTTTTAATTTTATTTGGAACAATCATTCCAATACAAACATATAAATAACGGAACGATTGTTCCAAATAAAAAACGAGGTTTATCTTTTTGTTAACAATAAAGTTCCGTTTTCGTATCTTACCACTAGCTAAATCAAACCAAAATGAAAGTACTCCGATTACTCCTAGTTGTTCTGTTGCTTATCTCTTTTCAAAGTGAAGCGCAACGTAGAAAGAAGAAAGCAACAACGCCAAACATTGTTCTTAACGATTCTACCTATCATGGTTTAAAATGGCGAAACATTGGTCCTTTTAGGGGAGGGCGAAGCGTTGCTTCCTCTGGCGTTATAGACCAACCCATGACCTATTATATGGGTTCTACAGGTGGAGGCATATGGAAAACTGTTGATGACGGTATCACTTGGAAAAATGTTTCAGATGGACAACTCAGTACAGGAACTGTTGGAGCAATTGCCGTTTCCGAAAGCAATTCAAATATTATAGTCGTCGGAATGGGTGAACATGCTGCAAGAGGGGTAATGACATCCATGGGAGACGGGGTTTATAAATCTACCGATGCCGGAAAAACCTGGAAACACATTGGATTGGATGAAACCCGACACATTTCAGATGTCATTATTGATCCTAAAAATCCTGATATCATTTTTGTGGCTGCGCAGGGTGCACAGTATGGAGCTTCAAAAGAAAGAGGTATTTATCGCTCCTTGGATGGAGGAACTACTTGGGAAAATGTACTTTTTGTGGATGAGAACACTGGAGCTTCTTCGTTATCCATGGATATGAAAAACCCTTTGATTCTCTACGCGGCTATGTGGCAGCACAGACGCTATCCGTGGACTATGGAATCTGGTGGAGCTTCTTCTGGAATCCATAAATCGACTGATGGTGGCACAACATGGAAAAAATTGGAAGAAGGGTTACCGGAAGAATTCGGAAAAGCAGGGATTTCAGTTTCACGGGCAAATCCTGAGCGCGTTTTCGCAGTAATTGAAGCCGGAGACAAAAAAGGTGGTGTTTACAGAAGTGATGATGCCGGAAAAAAATGGAAGCAAATCAATTCGGACCGAATCAACATTGCCCGGTCTTGGTATTACATGGAAATCTTCGCAGACCCCCAAAATGAAAATATCGTCTATGTATTGAATGCTCCGGTCACCAAATCTATAGATGGCGGTAAAACATTCAAGCCATTACCTACGCCACACGGAGACAACCACCATTTATGGATCAATCCCTACGACAACTCCAAAATGATAAACTCCAACGATGGAGGTGCCAATGTTTCCAACAATGGAGGTAAAAGTTGGAGTACACAGCAAAATCAACCCACATCGCAATTTTATCGGGTCATTACCGATAATTTGGTACCTTATAATGTCTATGGAGGCCAGCAGGACAATTCGGCCATCGCTATTGCAAGCAGAACCAACGATAACGGAATAGATTGGAAGGATTGGTATTCCGTTGCAGGTTGCGAAAGTGCCTATTTGGCTTTTGATCCGGATAACCCCGAGGTTGTTTACGGAGGTTGTTACCAAGGTATCATTGAACGATGGATAAAAGCTTCTAGAGAAGGAAAAGCCATTAAAGCATATCCCGAATTAGGGTTAGGAAAAGTACCTAAAGACTTTAAGTTTCGATACAACTGGAACGCACCGATCATCAGTTCGCCCCATGACAGGAATACCATCTACCATGCAGGCAACGTTGTTTTTAAAACAACAGACGGAGGGCAAAGTTGGGATGTAGTAAGTCCGGATTTGACTAGAAACGAAATTGAAAAACAAGGTCCGGGTGGCGGTCCTTATACCAATGAAGCCGCGGGAGGTGAAAACTATAATACCTTGATGTACTTGGTTGAATCGCCCCATGAACAAGGCGTACTTTACGCCGGTAGCGATGATGGCCTTGTGCATATTACCAAAGATGGTGGCGCAAACTGGGAGAACGTTACTCCCCCGAGTCTATCGGAAGGCATCATTAACAGTATCGAAATATCGCCACATGACCCAGCAACGGCCTACATGACCGTAATGCGCTACAAATTTATGGACTTAAAACCCTATATCTTTAAAACAAATGATTACGGGAAAACCTGGTCGAAAATCACAAACGGTTTTAAAGACAAGCATACCTTTGTTCGCGTTGTTCGTGAGGACAAAAAGAAAAAAGGTTTGTTGTATGCGGGCACAGAAACAGGTCTTTATGTTTCTCTGGATGATGGCAAAAACTGGCAACAGTTTCAACTGAATCTCCCTATAGTTCCCATCAATGACCTAGTGATTCAAGATAACGATTTGGTGGCGGCCACCGCTGGACGTTCTTTTTGGATTTTGGATGATTTAGGAGCAATTCAAAATAGTTTTGACACTACGGAAGAATTGAAAATCTTCAAACCAAAGGACACCTACAGAATTTTTGGTGGAAGCCCGGAAAAACCTGTTCCCGGATTAGGACAAAACCCGAAGCAGGGTGTAACCTTTGACTATTATTTACCGAAAGAAGCAGATTCCCTAGACTTGAAACTCGAAGTGCTTCAAAATGGAAAAATAATCCGAACCTTGACAAATAAAAAACCTGAAAATTTTAAATCATGGCCCGGAGGTCCACCAAAACCTGTTGTACTTCCTTCAAAAAAAGGGTTTAACCGTTTTACATGGGATTTTAGCAAAGATCCTATTCCTGCTATAGATAACGTATTTGTTTTTGGAAATTATAGCGGCGCAAGTGTAGCACCAGGTGATTATACCTTACGTTTAACATTAGAAGATGAAACTGTAGAAACTATGGTCACGATTTTACCCAATCCAAAAATCAAGGCTTCTGAAGCGGAATATGCAGAACAACAAGAGGTTTTGAACCAAATTGAAAATACGCTTCGTTCCATGCATGAAGCCGTCAACCAGATGCGTTCTGCAAAATCACAATTAAAAGCTTATAAAAAACTTCTAAAAGACAACGATGATGCGGAAGAACTTGTTAAACTTGGTGATTCATTGATAAAAAGAATTGAAACATGGGAGGAAAAGCTCATCCAACCTAAGCAAAAAACGTTTCAGGATGTGATTAATTTCAACAACCAGCTCAACGCGGATTTTATGCATTTAAAAGGCTTTGTTGATTCCTCGGAACCCCAAGTAACAGAAGGAGCCAAAGAGCGATTACGTGATCTTTTGGCACAATGGAAGGTATTTGAGAATGAAAAAAGCACCATTGTTACGAATGAAATGGACAGCTACAATGATTTGTACGGTGCACTAAAACTACCGGCCATTCTATTGGAAGACTAGATATTGCTTATGAAGGATTCATTTATTGCGGATCAAGAATTTGTAGGTATTGATTATACTAAAAATCGGTTGCCCAAAGCAGACTATGAAAACTGTATTTTTACGAATTGCACATTTACAAATGCGTATTTGGACAACCAGAACTTTATGGAGTGTGAATTTGTTGCTTGTGACCTAACCAATGCGAACATAAGCCATACTACTTTTAAAGAGTCCCTATTTAAGGATTCTAAGCTCATTGGCCTCCGGTTTGAAGATTGTAACGAGTTCTTGTTGTCCGTTCAGTTTGATAACTGTAATTTACATTTGACCTCTTTTTATCAAGTTGGATTAAAGGGAACGTTATTTTCAGGTTGTAGCCTCTTAGAAACAGATTTTACCGGAACCGATTTGACATCAGCCAAACTCCAAAATTGTAATTTAGAAAAAGCCATCTTCTTTCAAACGATACTTGAAGGTGCAGACCTGAGTACTTCCTTCAACTATACCATCGACCCAGAAAAAAATCAACTGAAAAAAGCCAAATTTTCTAAAAACGGGCTATCCGGTCTTTTGAAGAAATATGAAATAAAAATAGTATAGCTGTCCAATTAACCTCGCTGAAAACGTCGTACTGTTAGAACATTGATGCCTTCATAAAATAGAATGAAACGCAATGTTCAATTTTATATTAATCAAATAAAACGTAAATGATGCGACAGTATTTTATGCTATGCCTATTTGTGACCGTCTCTGTAAAAGCGCAGAACACCTTATCCTTAAAAAACGGTGAGCTTTCACCAAAAGCCACACTCACCATCGTTTCTTGGATGGAGGGCCATTGGAAAGGAGAAGCCTTTGGGGGAATTGCGGAAGAAATATGGAGCCCACCATTTGGCGGTTCAATGATGTTTGTTTTCAAACATGTAATGGATGATAAAGTCAATTTTTACGAAACGGGACATATTAGGGAAATAGGTGGAACCTTGGTTTTTGAATTGAAACATTTCAACAATGACCTAAAGGGCTGGGAGGAAAAAAATGAAGTACAATCCTTCAAACTGGTAAAAGTGGATGAAAATCGTGTATATTTCGAAGGATTTACTTTTGAAAGAATCGAGAATAACGAAGTAAACATCTATGCCATGATCAGTGGCGAAGCAAATAACCCCGAAGAAATCAAGTTCAATTACAAAAGGGTTAAACTTTGACAAAAGAATGTTTGGAATGTGGTGAAAAACTAATGGGAAGGGTCGATAAAAAATATTGCTCCGACCATTGCAGAAATGCCTATAACAACAGGTTGAACAAGGACAGTAAAAATTTGGTCCGCAACATTAATAACAGGCTCCGAAAGAATTATAGGGTATTGGATAGTTTTACTTTAAAAGACGGAAAAACAACTACCACCAAAATGAGGTTGGTAGACAAAGGTTTTGACTTTGAATATATTACCAATCTTTATACCACCAAAAAAGGAAGCACGTATTATTTTGTGTATGACCTTGGTTATTTACCTCTTGACAACGACCGTTATATGATCGTAAAGCGGGAATAAGAAAAATGACAAAGTATTTATTTCCAGTTTTGAGCACTTAACTTTAATGCTGCTACCACAATGTCCTTTCTACTTATTTGACCGACCAGAATATCGTTTTTCATTACCGGAAGCCTTCGCCTGTTGTGTATATCGAAAACACCAGCGGCATCAAAAATACTGGTATCGTGTGGTATGGTTTCCACATCTTTGGTCATGTAGCGTTCCACACTTTTGTCAAGAATGGGCTGGTTAAAATATCTACTTTCCGAGATTTGCTTCATACAATCGGCTTCAGAAATAATACCGACCAAAAATCCATTTTGATCAAGTACAGGACCACCGGATATGTGGTATTTTGCAAATGCCTCCATGACTTCTAAAATAGATTGTTCCGGTGAAAAAGTAACCAACTTCTTTGTCATATAGTCCTCCACAAGTATTGGGGCTTTGTATTCTTTTTTTGAGGCATCTTTAGATCTAGCACCTTGAAAACTCTTGATAGCCATATCGTTACTTTTTTTGGGTTGATTACTAAATATAGGAAAATTTAACGAATTATTTAAGTATTTCCCCTTTTATATGAGAACCTTTCATAATTTCATACATTTATATACAACTTAATCAAACCATGAAGTTTTCTAAAACCCTCGCACTTCTATTACTTTTTCTGGCCATTTATTGGAGTTATAAATCTTTGATGCCGTCATACCAGAGTGATGCTGATATAGCCTTGCACAGTTTTTCAACGGATAGGGCATTGGAACATGTTAAAAATCTCTCCAAAGAACCCCATGCGGTAGGCTTCCCTGGGCACTCGAATGCCAAAACTTACATTATTGCCGAACTCAAAAAACTTGGATTAGAGACCAATACCCAAGAAGGTTACACGGCAGGTGATTGGGCCAATCTGAGCAAGGCCACTAATATCATGGCAAGGATTGAAGGTTCTGAACAAGGAAAGGCACTGTTGCTAATGTCGCATTATGATAGCAGCCCACATTCTTCTTTTGGAGCCAGTGATGCTGCCAGTGGTGTAGCTACCATTCTAGAAGGGGTGCGGGCATTTCTTGCAGAAAATAAGACTCCAAAGAATGATATTATCATTTTAATCACCGATGCTGAAGAATTAGGGCTCAATGGTGCAGATTTGTTTGTCGACAAGCACCCTTGGGCAGAAGATGTTGGACTTGTTCTTAATTTTGAAGCACGCGGTAGCGGAGGTCCCAGCTATATGCTCATTGAAACCAACAGGGGGAACGGAACGTTGATAAAGGAATTTACAAAGGCAAATCCTGAGTATCCTGTAGCAAATTCTTTGGCATACAGTATTTACAAAATGTTGCCCAACGATACCGATTTGACCGTTTTTAGGGAAGATGCGGATATTGAAGGTTTTAATTTTGCATTTATCGATGACCATTTCGATTATCATACCGCTCTGGACACCTATGAACGATTGGACAGAACATCCTTGGCACATCAAGGAAGCTATCTGATGCCATTGCTCCATTATTTTAGTGAAACCGATTTGAACAACTTGAAAAGCTTGGATGACCTAGTGTATTTCAACATTCCCTTTTTCAAGTTGATTTCGTATCCTTTTGAATGGATTTGGCCCATGTTCGGTATCGCTATCATTGCCTTTTTACTACTGCTCTTTGCAGGTTTCAAAAAAGGAAGGCTTTCCTTAATGGGAACCATAAAAGGATTCTTGCCACTTTTAATCTGCTTGGTCTTAAATGGGATAATAGGATACTTTGCTTGGACTGCCATTACATGGTGGTATCCAGGGTTTAAAGATATGCTTCATGGGTTTACCTACAACGGGCATACCTATATTTTGGTCTATGTATTGCTTTCTTTGACCATTTGTTTTTGGACATATCATAAGTTCCGAAAAACAAACACCCAAGACCTTTTGGTAGCTCCTATTATAATTTGGTTGTTACTATGCGGACTTATGGCAGCTTATTTGCAAGGGGCCAGTTTTTTTGTAGTACCTGTATTTAGTCTTCTGGTAGCATTCATGGTAGTCATAAATCAAGATAAGCCCAATCCGTTCTTATTGGTATTTCTAACCCTTCCCGGAGTTTTTATATTTGCTCCATTTATAAAAATGTTCCCCGTAGGACTTGGATTAAAAATGATGGTCGCAGCCACTGTTTTCACCACACTCTTGTTCTTCATAACGCTTCCTTTTTTAAATCAACTGAAGAAGGACCGATTAGCATATCTGAGCTTATTCTTGTTTCTAGTATTTAGTATTTCTGGGCATATTAAATCGGACTTTAACGAAGAACGACCAAAACCCAGCAGTTTGCTCTATGTTTACGATGCAGATACCGATTCCGCTATCTGGGCCACCTATGACAATCAACTCATAGATTGGAACAATCAATTAATTGGACCTGATAAAACAGTTCCAAAAGCTGGCGAACTAAAAACTATACCAAGCAAATACAGAACTAAGTTCACGTATGTTGCCAATGCACCCAGAAAAAACGTGCAAGCACCATGGATAGATACGCTTAGGGACACGGTCATAGGCGAGGAACGAATTCTTGATCTGTGTATTACGCCCAAGCGAGCAGTCAATCGATTGGATATTTACACCAATATTCTAAAACTTAATGCTGCCAAGATAAACAATGTGGTCCTTTCCGATTATTTTCTTGAAAACCGAAAAAGAAGATTGATTACGCATTACATAAGCGATAACGACTACACGGAACTTGAGTTGAGTTTCCCAAAAGATTCCATTCTAGATATTACCATTTATGAAGCTTCCAATGATTTGTTGACAAACAAAAAATTTGGAGTTCCCGAAAGACCTAAAAACAGTATTCCTATGCCTTTTGTATTAAATGATGCTATCTTGGTCACCAAAACGATGAAATTTGATTGAGAAAATCGGTATTTTGGGTTGTGGTTGGCTGGGTTTACCATTAGCGAAGCATTTTGTAAGCAAAAAATATGAAGTACACGGCACTACTACTTCTGAGCAAAAGTTAAGGGAACTAAAACAAGAAGGGATCGTTCCTTATCACATCTCTTTATCAGTCACTAAAATTGAAGGAGATATTCAAAACTTTTTGTCCCATATAGATGTCTTGATTCTAAATGTTCCCCCAAAACTTAGAGGGGCGAATAAAGAGAGTTATATTGAAAAAATAAGACTTTTATACAGTGCAGTAAAGAAAAGCGCTGTAGTTAAACTCATTTTTGTAAGCAGCACCTCGGTGTATGGTGATGTAGAAGGTGAGGTTACGGAAGAGACCAGACCAGAGCCCGTAACAGAATCTGGAAAGCAATTGCTACAATGTGAACAGTTATTTATCAATGATGGAGCACTGGAGAGTACAATAATTCGTTTTGGCGGATTGATCGGACCGACTAGACATCCGGTTACGATGCTATCCCGCAGGCAGAACCTCAAGAATGGGAATGATCCCGTTAATTTAATCCATCTAAAAGACTGTATACATCTAATAGATACCATTATCGAAAACAATTATTGGAGCGAAGTCTTTAATGGAGTCTATCCGTTGCATCCCAGCAAGAAGGAATACTATACCAATGAAGCCATAAAACGTGGCCTAAACATCCCAGAATATTCTGACGAGTTCACAAGCAAACCGGGGAAAATTATACGCAGTAATAACTATCTTCATAAAAACCATATTTTCTACACTTCCATAATCTCGTGACTGACATTGCAAAACTGATGTTTCACAACAATTAAGACAATTTTAAGTTAATTAATTAACTGATTTTAAACTAATTATAAATCTTGATTTTACCTTTGTAGCAGATTAATTTATTAATGTCATGGGAAATTCAAGATTAACAACAAGAATCTTGATGGCGATGGATGATTTGATTACAGAAAGTAGTACAAGAAAAAACATAACCTCAAGATTTCAAGATTTACATAAATCAATTCTAAGAAAGCACTACAATGCAGCGGATGTAGAGATAGATTATCATAGGCAGCGTATAAAAATGGATGTTGTGCTCAACGATCATGAGTACGATCCAAAAAAAATCAATACGGTGGTTTCCACAATGCCCTTAAATCTACATTATAAAAATCTGAGCTCCTTTTTAAAGGCTTGCTTAACGGAAGATGTGAGCACACTTGCTTTTTATGCCACCTTACTTAAACAATATACAAACAAAGACGTGGCCTTGTTAGCGTTATAAAGCAGAAATCCAACAAATAGGTATTTTGGTTAAGTATGTTCTTAATTGAACAATACCATTATGTTGGTTCTTGTTTTTGATTCTTATAGCATTCTTTAACAGCACGATATCAATTATTTTTTTAGTTTAGCCGCTCCAAACCCGAGAAAATGAAAAAAGTCGTTGTATTGTTGTTAACGTTCGTATGCTTTACCGCTATTTCACAGACCAAAAACGAGCTTCTTGAACACTATCAGAATTTTTACAAAGAAATGCGATTGCAAGGAGATGTCAATGGGGTAATCAATTCCTTGACACATCTTAATGTGCTCTCCCCTAGCAAAGAAAGAAAAGATACGTTGGCATTTGTCTATATGAACAACAACCAGCATATGCAGGCATTGAACACTATTGGGATCGAGAAAAAAGATGACGATTCCGATTTGTCGGTACAAGTAAAGGCCGTTTCCTTAAAAGCATTAAATCAACCAAAAAGAGCATTGGAACATTTTGAAATACTGTTCAAACGTAAGCCTTCTGCCTATTTGGCCTATGAACTGGCAGACTTAAAAATACAAACCGGAAATAACGAGGGTGCTTCCGTAAACATAGAGTACGGTATTGCCAATGCCAAGGACGACATGAAATATGCCTTTTATGAAAGACAACAACCCTACGAAGTCGCATTAAAAGCAGCATTTTATCATTTAAAGGGCCTTGTGGAATACAATAAGGACAAGACCAAAATAGACAGTGCCATTGCTTCTATTGATGAAGCTTTAAAAATTGACCCCAATTTTAATCTGGCCAGTTTGAGCAAGCAAGCTTTGGAATCCAGAAAAGAAAAACCCGAAGGTCAATAAATAAGAGTATTCCAAATCACTTTTGCTTTTTAAGTTCGATAAGCAATAGGCTGTCCTTTTCTTTTTTAATCTGGATAAGTTCTGAAACATTTTCATTGGGTACGGCAATGGAGAGCACGTAATGGGCAATTTTCCAATCACCGTTTATTTTCTTTACGACACCAGAACCTCGACACAGCTTCATTTGTGTATCCAACAGTTCGTCAAACCAAGCAATTTCATTAGAATCGTCAACATAGATATTTCGCTCGACCGCTGTAAAGTTCCAAGCTTTCCCTTTATCAAAATAAGGTTTTGAAAATGCTTTAAAGGCTTCGTTTTGCCAATTTTCCGTAGCATCTGTTCCAATAAAAACACCATCTTCGGTCATTTTATCAAAATAAGCATCAAAATCGGCACTGGCAGCAGCAAGATGCCATGCATTCAATACATTGTCAATACTACTTTTCTCATTGGTCTGTGCTTTTGCCATAAAGCCGCATATCAATACTACCAAGAAAGTGATGCTATTCTTCATCTAAAATTAGTTTTTTATCCAGAGGGTTGTTTACGATGACATTGAACTGATTCCGAAGTGCATTATAGGCTTCTATCATTTCTTTTGTAGGCTCTGCCGTATCATTTTTGCTCAGAATGGCCGCTTTTACCTTTATCATATACGTTTTTAGCACACGCTGTCGGCTTTTAATCTGAAGTTTATCGAACAGTTCTGGATAGGTTCCTTTTGCCAACAGCTTTTCTTTTTCGATAAGGTCGTCAATGGCCAAAAGCAAGTCTTCATCATTTTTTGCTTTGTAGAGCACATCAAAACTGCTTGATAGTTCTTGGAATTCCGCCCACTCATCGACCATTGGGGTCGCTACCGAATTTATCGCTAGTTTTTTTGGCATTTTCTGATAGTTGAAAAACCGTTCTTCTTCCTGAATCTCTTCAGTACCATCACCACTATCCCTACATGCCGACAAGGACAATGCAATAACCAAAAGGTATGACAATTTTCGCATAAGCGAATGTACAAATTTTAATAAAGGCTATCTTTATCGCCAAATTTTATTAACTCCAATTTAAATGCAAAAATCCATTCTTATTCTTGGTGCATGTGGTCAGATAGGCACAGAACTCACTATTGAATTACGGGCCAGGTATGGTTCTGAAAACGTAGTCGCCAGTGATATTAGGGAAGGTGGTGAAAGCCTTATGCAGTCTGGGCCTTTTGAACTTTTGGACGCTACCAATTACGAAGCCATTGAAGATGTGGTGATGCATTACGAAATTGATGAAGTTTATCTCATGGCCGCTATGTTGAGTGCTACCGCGGAAAAATTTCCGATGCGCGCTTGGAACTTGAACATGAACTCGCTTTTTAATGTGCTCAACTTAGCAAAGGAGAAAAAGATAAGCAAGATTTTTTGGCCATCGAGCATAGCGGTCTTTGGACCCAATACCCCAAAAGAAAACACCATGCAAAGCACCATAATGGAACCTAGTACGGTGTACGGGATAAGCAAGCAATCCGGGGAGCGTTGGTGCGAGTATTATTTTAAGAAATTTGATGTGGATGTACGAAGTGTACGCTACCCTGGTCTAATTAGTTGGAAAACCATGCCCGGGGGCGGTACTACGGATTATGCTGTAGACATATACCATGAAGCCCTGAAAAAGGAGTCGTATGAATGTTTCTTGAACGAAGCTACTAAATTACCCATGATGTACATGGACGATGCCATACGGGCCACAATAAATTTGATGGAAAGTCCTTCCGAAAAACTTAGTGTTAGGTCTTCCTATAATTTAGGAAGCATGAGTTTTACACCCAAAGAGGTTGCTCAAAACATCCGGAAGCATATCCCCAATTTTGAAATATCCTACAATCCTGATTTTCGCCAGCAAATTGCTGATTCTTGGCCCAGTAGTATTGATGATAGTGCTGCCAAAAGGGATTGGAACTGGCAACCTGAATTTGATTTGGAAAAAACTACGGAAGAGATGTTGGATAATTTAAAGGATACAGTTTAGTTCCTTATTCTTCTTCGGATTCAGCAAAATCTGCATTGGGAAAATCTTCCATATCCCCTGCATCGGAAACCTCGGTATCATCATCAAAATTGGCCATGCTACGCTCTAGTTTTGAACTTATTTTGACCAGATACTTGGTGTCGTCCTTGCAAACTTCAACAGCTTCGATGGCTTCTCCTTTCAGGTTTTTAAAATTGATGATATCGCTGTCACCATATCCGTCTGGATACCGTTCTACCAAAAGTTTCAGTACTTCTGGGGTCAGTTTTTTATAATCGACAATTACTCGTTTGGGGTTATTCATGTTCAGAGCATAGCAATAAATCAACTTGAAATTAGAACAAAAACGATATAACTGGAAATTTTTTATGAAACTTTACGCATTGTTAATATCTGATTTGCCGCCTGTTTTTTTCAAGAGCCTTATTTGATGGATTTCCACACCTTTGTCAATAGGTTTGAGCATATCGTACATATTTAAAGCCACAACACTTGCGCCGTGCATGGCCTCTACCTCGACACCTGTTTTGTAGAACGTCTTCACCAAGACCTTTACCGTAATATCCAGTTCATTGATTTCATAATCAATGCTACAATGTTCAACGGGCAAAGGATGACAGTCCGGTAACAAATCGGCTGTTTTTTTCACTCCTAAAAAACCCGCCGCCCTACTCATTGAAAACACATCTCCTTTTGGAACCGCACCTTTTTTAATGGCATCAATAGTAACGGTAGAACTTACTTTAACAATAGCTTGTGCAATGGCAGTTCTATGGGTAGGTTGCTTTTGTGTAATGTCTACCATAATCTAAGTATTTACTTTCCATTGGTACGAATCGTCCTCAAAAAGCTCTTTTCCAAAGACGGGCACATGCGCCTTGATTTCCTCTACGACATATTCAAGTGCCTCAAACGCTACCCTACGGTGCGGGGAGGAAACAAAAACAAAGAGACACAACTCACCCACCCCAACTTTTCCCAAACTATGGTAGATATGCATACAGGTAATATCAAACTTTGAAAAGGTGGTTTCTTTAATATCATGAAATTTTTTGTTCGCCATTTCTTCGTAAGCGTTGTATTCAATGGCACTTACTGCTTTTCCATCTATGTCATCGGCCCGTACTTGCCCCAAAAAAATATCGTGAGCCCCTATTTGGGTTTTTGATTGGTGTTTGGCAATGGAATCAGCGATAAAGTTGGGACTTATGGCGCCTTCCACGAATACGTTCTTAATTTTCGTTTTCATAAAACCAATTTACACTAAAATAATTAAGAAAAAATGAAAAGATACAATTTGTATCCCTTGTAAAAGATTGTTTGTTTGGTAAGTTTTGTATGCAGTATCTTTTTTAATATCGTATAAGATAAATCCTATAGATTGTGACACCTATTATTTATATTTGTAATATAGCACACTTATAGCCTTACACTGTAGCTAGTGAACATAACCCGAAATTCGATTAAATAAATACAATGAAAACATTACTGTTTTTTTCAACCGCTATACTATTTTGTTCCCAGTTGCAATCTCAATGGACGAGTTCTGGGAACAATTATACTACAGGGCAATTAGCCATTGGAGCATCACAAACGTGGGCTCCAATAACCATTACTTCCGTTTCGAATGCCACAAAAAATGAAGGTGTTTCCTTGGCTTTTGACGGAACCGACCATTCTGAAATGGGTTATCGGTTCAAGGTTGATGGTGCCAACTATTATCAAGTCATGTATAACGGATTGGCCATTAATTGGAAGCACTATGAAGCAGATGACTATGTAACAAAACTATCATTAACAAACTCTGGTTCACTTGGCATAGGAACGTCTGATCCTTCAGCAGAACTTGAAGTAAAATCAGTAGCCGATGACAATGCCGAGATACACATCAATTCCTCTACGAACGGAAGACCATCAATTATCAGATTTCAAGATGCGGGAACCGATACTTGGGGACTCTTGTCCCATTATCCACATCAAGATAAACTAAGTGTATATAATTATCACAATGGTTCAAATGCCATGGTTTTTGATAGCAACGGCAATATTGGAATAGGAACAACCACTCCAGATACGCGACTTGCCGTAAACGGCAACATCCACACTAAAGAAGTAAAAGTGGATTTAATCGGCTGGCCCGATTTTGTCTTTGAAAACAACTACGAACTACCAACATTACAAGAAGTAGAAGCGCACATTGCCCACAAAGGACATCTACAGGATATTCCCAGTGCGAAGGAAGTGGAAGAAAATGGTGTTCATTTAGGTGAGATGAATGCAAAACTCCTGCAAAAAATCGAGGAGCTTATGTTGTATACGATTCAGCAACAAAAAGAGATAGAACGGTTAAGCGAGGAAGTTCTGGTATTAAAGTCCAAAGGAAAGTAAGTTTGGACAGCTCAAAAAATAAACTGAGCTTGCTGAAGTAAACTGGCGGGAGCGGGGAATGTTATCAGATTTGTATCCAAATAAAATAATATCAAAATCATTTGATTTAAATAAAAAAGAAGAAAACGAGGGTATATCCTCAAAATCTGTTATCTGTGATTTTAAATTTTCAGGTACTACATAGTTTAAATCACTTTCTTTTCTATCTGGACCATGTAGGCAACAAATATAAATTTCTTCCTCTGGAAGATACTTAATTGAATAACCAAAGTTCAAAATCTTAGCTTCATCTTCCTTCAAAACCATATTTGTTTCGAGCCATGATTTCATTTTTTCAAATTCACTTTTATTCAATATTTCAGAATCATTCTCAAGGTTTTTATCTAAATATGAGAGAGTATATCTACCAAGACCATCAGAAAGATTCTTCAAAATTTCTTCGTCAAAAAATTGATCATAAAGAGAATACTTATTGTAACAAAAAATAGAAATTAGAATTAAAACAACTATTGAAGCTATAAGTTTAATTTTTCCAAGGATTTTCATATTGAGGCTGATTTTGTATGTGGTATTTTAAATACCATGTCTCTACTTGTTTAAATACTGATGCATCGTCAAAGTAGACTCCAAGAACAGGTACATCGGTGCCTACTTGTGTATTTGTTATTGCAAAATATTGTCCTTTTAGGCCCCGGCTACCGCCAGTTTGCAACTGGTGGCCAAACAATATAAAATAAATCAGCCCAAAAAACCAATGGTATCGATTTCCATCACCGTATGGTCTCCTGCAAAATTTCTTGCGCTGCTGTACTTCCAGTCAGCCGACATGGTCACAAAACCTGATACAACTGGATTATTGTGAACATAATCGATTTTTTGCCCAATGATCTTTGCACTCCATAAGGCGATGGGATTGTTATGGTGCTGCCAGAACTGATACTTCACAATATTGCCTTTCTTTTTACCGGCCCGCCCAAACATCCAAAGCAACCATTCTTTCCTGCTTTCTTGAGGGTTTTCCTCAATTGTACGTATCACTTTCCTTGAAGTAAACCTCTTGAAATCGCGCAATACTCCCGAAGGATCTTCCCTTGTCGAACGGAATATGAAATGGACATGGCTGGGCATAAAGCAGTAGGCATAGACTTCCATTCCTTTATTCATCCTACAATATTGTAAGCTTTCCACAAGAATGTCCAGATACAGCTGTCGCGTAAAAACGTCTATCCAGTACACCGTGGCAAACGATACAAAGTAAGCACCGGCCTTATTATGAAACTTATAGTTCCTGCTCATAAAGCAAGAATAACATATCCGCCGTATGAATAGTTTACAGAATGGACGGATGCGCTGTTTGAATTGACAAAACACCAATACATAAAACTAGATTGGTTCTCGTGTTGCTTACTCATATCTGCCACCAGTTATAAACTGGCGGGAGCGGGGGGATAGTAATACTAAAATCATTATTAAATCACTCACTTTCTCAATTTACTCAACCAATTAGAAGAATCTGGTTTCTTATTCAGTTCATGAAACTGATATGTCATCGGTATATCATATTCAATATCAGGTTGGGAGTCTACAAGACTCCTAGTTCTTATATGTTTTAACGTTCTTTCATCTACTATTAAAAATGTATCTTCGAATACAAATAGTTTTGAAAATCCTGCTTTTCCAAAATGTTGTATTTTTAAAGAATCTTCATAAAATTTGCTCACTCCCCACATACTACTTTTTAAATCAGTTCCTTTTTCAAAGTTGTTAAATAAGAATTTAGCGTCATAATTCTCTTTATTGAAAAATAAAACAGAATTATCTTCGTAAAGAATAAAGGCAATATTACTTTTTCCCTTTAAAGACACATGATAAAAACCTTGAATTCTGGGGATTCCGTTATAAGAACCTCCTTCTTTGTGCAAAAAAGTCATTTTTCCTACTGGATATCTACTTGCACAACTTAGTACTATGATTGCGATTACAATCAAAAATGCAAATTTATTTACCATAGCGAGAATCGATTCGAGGATTGATATTGAAAAATAGTTTCATTAGGAGCTAGAGGAGATACAGGAAACCTTGGCACCTTTATATTATCATGAATAACCGAATTTTGCCAAAAATTCCTAATTACTTCACTATTTCTTCCCATTTGATATCCTTTATAACCGACCGACATAAACCCTAATCTATATTTATTAGCATTAGCACCCTGATAACTGCCGTTTGGGCCTCCATAAGGTGAGGCACCAGGATAAAACTCGTCTCCAGCAATAATTCCACCTGAATCTTTAGTTGGGTCTCCCGTAAACATCTTTAAATTTAAACTAAATTCTTTCCATCCCACAGAAGCTGCAGTAGTTCTATATCTATCATAACCATCTGCAAGAACTTTTCCTATGCCTACTAACGGAGTTTCAATAAAATCATTTTCATATCGTAAGTTGAAATCTCCATTTCTATAGTTAAAACCTCCTAGAGTCTGTGATGTTTCACCACTGGAATATTTGGTACTATATATACCAAAACCATTTTTGCCATCGTCCCAGTTTACCCCCCAAGATTTTCTAAACTCCCATCCACTTTTTCCCGTGCCAAAGGCTGAACCATAAAAACTAGCTCCAATACCAGCCGAAGCACTGAAATTTCCATCATTAAAACCAACCGATAAATTAGCACCTATTCCCCCGGCCTTTCCAAACGCAATAGCAGGGGAAATTCCAAAATTCCAATTTCCAATACCTAAATTTAAGCTTGGTAATACCCCAGCTGCCAAACCTCCAACCACTGTCGAGGTGACATAACTAATACTTATGCTAGCTGGCAATTGTCCCGCCGTTAATGCACCTATTGCCGCGCCTCCCAAAAGAGAAATTCCAAAATCTCCCCAATTCCATGACCCTGTTTTTATTGCAGAACCAATATATGCAGCACCAGCAGTTGCCGCGCCAATTAACGCTCCAACAAGAATGACAGAAAATAATAATTCCCCACTCGTATCAGTATACCTCAAAGGGCTATTCATTACATACCCATACCTATTATAGTTCTGTGTATTGTAAGGGTCTTGTACAAAATTGTCCGGGCTTAAAAAGCGCCCTAACTGGGCATCGTACATACGGCCGTTCATATGGATAAGGCTTACCTCAAAAAAGTGCTCGTGGCCCGTATAGCCCCTGCCCAAAAGGGAATCATGACCAAAAGTGGTACCGCCACCACTGTCCATAAATTGATCTACGGAGCCCCAAGCTCCAAAATGTAGCTCTTCCTTCACATCCCCATCAGCATCGGTAATGGCCAAAATGCTTCCCAGATAATCACGATGTAGGTAGTGGTATTCGTCTACAGCTCCTGTACCAGTGGTCTTAATATGGGCAATAGGGGCCGTGTAGGCATCCCCCGCCACATACGTAATGATCTTGGTAGTATTGGCCTGGGTATCCTCAACAATCTCCACAGGAATAATCGCAGAATAGTGCTTTTTATACCTACGTAGGGCCTTATCTTCATCTTCTCCTCCGTAATAGGCGGTACTACGGTTCATTAGTGGACCGTACTCAAAACTTACCCTACCATGACCGGTTTGATGTATGTCGATAGGTTTTTTAAAAGCATTGTAACTGATCTGTTGGGTAGGATGTTGTTCAAAATAGGTTGCACCTGTGGTATTGGGGTCAATCTCCGTAAGCCTGTACTTTTTACTGGTATCCCCATATTCGTAATCCCCAAGGGCAGAATTTGTCGCAATGTTCCCATTGTTCAGGTATGTTTTGGTATGGGCCACATCCCCACTGATACCTGTTAGGCGATCTTGGTTGTCATGGGTAAAGGTCTCCTGCCAGTTAAACCCAAAATTCTCACGGCTGTTGAGAATGCCCCGTTGTTGGTGAAAATCATACTCCATATGCAATGCCACCGTGGGGTTGGTGCCGCTTTCCTTATCTTCGATCTTGGTCAGATACCCATAGGCATCGTACACTTTGGTCTTGGTAATGCCATTGCCCAAATTGACCGTTAGGGCCTGCCCCCTAGCATTAATGCTAGCGAGCTCCCATAGTTTATCCGGTGTACCATCGTTCCAAATTTCCGTTAAAATCCCAGAAGTATCATATTCATTACGGGTCACCAAGGTTTTGGAGGCCCCTCCCGTGAGATTGGAAATCATGGTTTCTTTAGATACCCTTCCGTACCCATCGTAGGTAAAGCGTTGTTCAAAGCTTGCAAATCCTGTATTCTCCTTTATGGTAGCAGGGCGCTGATAGGTATCGTAGGTGTACTGGTACGTATAGGCTCGGGCCGTATTGGTATTGTCCAATCCATTTATGGTCTTTACCTGCTTTGTGGCGTTGTCGTACACATAGTTTAAGCTATGGTCCGTAAGGTCTCCGGTCATAGTTTTGGATGTCACCTTTCCAAAAGCATCGTAAACATAGGTGGTCGTTCCCTTGGGTGTGGTTTCTTCCAATAATTCCCCAAAGTCATTGTATTCATAGGTATAATTGCCCGCCGAAGGATCATTGAGGCTGGTCTTACGCCCCCAACCATCTATCCCCACGGTGACCACATTACCGCCATAATCTGCAGTCTTTAACGTACCATTCGCAAAATAGGTATAATCGATACTGCCCCCCGGATCTTGTAGTTGTACCGTGTTGCCCAAGGCATCAAGGGTAGAGGTAACGCTTTTTGTACCATCGTTCACCGTTGTGGATAATCCCGAATAGGTGTAATTGATGTTTTTGCCCGTATACAAGGTTTGGGTGACCGGTCGCCCATATTCATCGAACGTGTAGGTATTCCATTGGTTGGGGGAACCGTTATGGGGTTCGCTTTCCCGTTTTTTCCTGCCGCTTACATCATATTCATAGCTTTTATAAATCCACTGGCTATTGAGGCTCAGCGTACCCGATTTTGTTATCCATCCAAAAGCATTGTAAATGGTTTCTTCCATACCGCCATCGGGGTGGTCTACCGTATTCTTTTGACCTCCCCCACCAAGGGCGTGTAGGTGTAGTCCGTATGGTTGTTCAGGTAATCTGTCATTCTATCGACCCGATCCCATTTATCATTTATATAGGACGTAGTAAGCCCATAAGGATTTGTTGTGGACACCAGATTACCCGTGGCCGATGTATAGGAAAAGGTCGTTTCCAAACCTTCAATATCAATGGATTTGGTCAAAAACCTACCCCCATAGGTTGCACTGTATTCAAAAGTCTCCGTTCTGGGCGATAATCCACTTGCCGTTAAGGTTTTGGTCAGTACGTTTCCGTAGACATCATGTGTAAAGTCCTCTGTTAACCAATTGGTGCCATTCCCTCTTTTTTTAACCTGGGTGACCAGATTATTACTATAGGCATATTGTTCTTCGGTATTGAACGAATTTCCGTTTAAGGTGATTCGTTCCGTCATTGTTTTGACCCGTCCTATATGATAGGTGTTATTGGAAGCACTTGCATTGTTATAATATTGATAGGTAGTTGCCTTATTACCCCCTGTAAAAGATGTATTGGTTACCAAGGGGTTGTTATAGGCATCATACGAATAGGTTTCGGTTGTGCTAACACCGGTAAGCCCGTTATCGGTCTCCATACGTTTTAACCGAATGTCCACGGCACCGGCATAACCTACATCTCCAGGTTGTTCGCTTGGCGGAAATATATAGGCATGATAATTTCCATTTGCTCCTATGGCATGAAAACCGGGTAAAAAAGTAATGGTTTGTTCAGCAAAGTCGGTTTGTGCCCCAGAAATACTGGAACTTCTAGTAATGTTCTCCATATACTGTGGTGCACTGGGGGATCCTGGATTGGCAATGAGTTTATAATCATAAAAATAGTTGACCTTACTCTGGTATTGGGATGGATTAGAGCTAGATGAATTGGCAACTATCTGTTCAGTTACCGCTCCCCTTAACATGGGGTCGTGTTTGGAAATATTCCATAAGGTGCCTACCCCATCGCCGTACCAATTGGAGCGTTTAAGCTCTTGAAATCCCACAAATCCCAAACCGGTGGCATGGGACACCGCCCCTTTATAATAAAATTTTTGATTTCTGGTAAGCCCAGACCCATTTTGCTCCAGTTCACGAACCACTTTAAAAGAAGGAGCCACGTTAACGTTGATAAAAGGATATACTTCACCGTAGCCAGCGCTATATGAAGGAAAATAATACGGGTCACCACCCCCGTTATAGTATGGGTTTACTTGGTCATACTTTATTGTGGTGGTTACTCCATTATTGGTAACCTGTTGCATGGCTACATCTTCCCGATGATCTTTATTGAACACAAAAGAAGTAACATGATTATCGCTAATAGAGGCAAAATCCAGGTTGTTATTGGGTCTATCCGAGCTTAAAAAAACCGGTATAGGATAGTGTTTTAAATCACCCGTTTTACTAGTGGAACCTGAAAAAATAAATCTAGGATTGGAACTTGTACTTGAAGGCTTAAAATTCTGATAAATCCTTATATTTTGAGTCCCATTACTACTGTTGTTATAGGTCGTGGTCCTATAGTCAATAATATCTGTTCTTCCGTCGCCATTAATATCAACAGGGATTAAGTTATATCCATAAAGTGTTCCCTGTCCATTATAATCCATTTCCTTGTATTGAAAAGGTTCTAATTTTACATCTTTTACAAAACTGTTCCCTCTTGAAAGAAATGTGGCAAAATCCAAACTATTGTCCGCAGTGGGAATTATAAAATCTGTCTTTCCATCGCCATTATAATCGCCTGGAAGAATGGGATAGTCCAGATTTATTCTCGAATCTGAAGTTTCCCAAAGCAAAGTAAGTGATGAATTACTTGGGTTTAACGAGTATACCTGTACTTTTCCATCTTGAAATCGTAAAATATCCGTTTTTCCATCCCCATTGGCATCGAAAGTGAGAAGTTGATCTGAGGATTTATATGGGCCACCTGAAAAACCGCCTATACTGGATGCAAAATTTGTGGTGAGCCTTCTGTCGAGCTTTATCAACTTAATACTGTTGGGCGTAACATAGTTATACTGACAATTGCATTCGTTCGTAGATTGGTTAAAAGTACAGGCTTCTTGGCTATAAGGTTTAGATATGGCAACTACATCGGATAGTCCATCGCCATCAAAATCACCTGACAAATATTCTTGCTCGATCCGTGTTTCAAAACTTAAATCACACTGAAAAATAGGATAATCTAAATAGGTAGGAGCATCCCATATTTTTTCGTATTTGTAAGCTATGGGTTGAGCTGCACTCCCAGAGGAATACACCTTAAATTTCACTTGGGTATTTCCACTATTCTGTATAATCGCCAAGCCTTGATTTGGCAATAATTTATAGTCATAATTTAACCAAGTTACAGGAAAAATTTCTTGGAAGCGTCCCGTATTTGCCTCGTTATAAAAATTAATACCCCCTGCATTCTGTATATCGTTGAACAACCAGAACTTCTTTCTTGCATCTGTTCCAGTAGTAGGATATACGATAAAGTCCATTTTTCCATTTCCTGACATATCCAGAGGTATCACTTTAGCATTTCTTTGCTCAATGTTCTGGACTGTTAGTCCTGCCCGGTCGACCCTACTTGTGGATGTAGGTGTATTCCCATAGGTAAAAGTAATGGCATTACGTGAATCACTATTGTCACCCGTTTTTTCTTGAACACTTGTCACCCGTTCATAGCCCAAGGATGTTTCACTATGCTGTATTACATAATTACGATACGCTGTTCCGCCTTGCCCTCTTACATTGATTTCCTTAAGGATGGTATTCCTTATGAACCGTGTGCCATTGATGTAAGACTGCTCATCCCGTTTTCTATCTCCGTAGACAAATTCAATTTCATTTATAGGAGATGCCGTTCCCCTATGTCCATAAGATATTTTATAGATCCGTAACGAATTCTGAATGGTATTGTAGCTATAGTTGATTCGTATTCCTTGCGGATTTTCCCAATAGGTGATGGCATAGTCGTTACGCCCTCTTGAATTTGTGTTTTGACCATAAAAAGCGATAGATCCATCTGGATAATATACCTTAAAATAACTTGGGCCGGCTATACCGGATGTATGATGGGTTCCATGGGACGTAATCTTGATATTTGAATAGCTCTCCGTTTGGTATTCTGCCCCGTTGGCACCATAAGTTCCTATTTTTAGGATAAGGCGTTGGCCGTCCAAAGTAAACCGATCATTGGAATCAAAATCTACGGCATCAATCTGATTATCATGGAAAAGTGTGGATGGAATTCTGGTGATTACTGAAATTCCAGATACATTCCATCCCCAACCTGCCAGTCCATTGCCAGATTGACTATTGTAAGCCAATGCTATCTCTGGCTGTATTCCATTGATACCAGGGGGAACATCGATGGGAACCGAGTAGGTTACCGCACCCGTAGGAGAAACGGAAAGGTTTCCTATCGTACTTCCATTCACAGTACCACCACCTTTAGAGGCAGCTGATAAATTGATAGATTTTGAGGAAAAATTTGTGGTTTGTTCAGAGGCACCTTCCAATTGGACAGTACTTTCCGTTACGCTGGAAGCTTTTACAGTTTTGTATGTAAATGTATCTTGTGCTATAGCTATTTGAATTGCAAAAAAACAAAAAAGAAATGTTAGGTTTTTCATTGGGCTATTTTTTGATGACGTGGAATGTTTGTTTGGTGTTGTCCGTGTAGAATACCGAGACCATATACCTGCCTGCAGGGTAGATGCCAAAGTTGAGATTCATGCTCCCTTGCCTGTTTTGTACCACTTTTTGAAATAGTTGCTGGCCTATACCATTGAACAGCACTATTTGCGCAACCTGCTTTTGATTGTCTTGCCATTGCACTGTAAGTTGTTCGGTCACGGGATTTGGATACGCTACGATATTGGAAAAATTGTCTCCTTCATTTAGACCGGACAGTTCTTCCAAAATGTCTTCTTGCAAAGCAACCTCTTCCACCAAAGTAGAGTCCAAAGCCTGTTTTGATGTTCCGCAGTTGACACATACCCTATCTCTTAAGGTTTGGTTTCCTGCGCTGTCGTAACTAAACTGGATTTTATACTGGGATTGGGCCATTGCAGCTGTCAATGAGAATATCCATAACATCCCAAATAGAAGTAATTTTTGCTTCAAAATATTAGTTTTTAAGGTTATTGATTTTTTGGTCGATGGCCTCCAGTTTTGTATTTAAGCGTGCCATATGCCGTTTGTACTGCTCAATTTCTTTTTGTTGTTGAAGGGTATACAGCGTCAATTCCTCTATCTTTTCCAATAACAATTTGTTCATCTCGCCCAATTGAATCCCATTTTCCTCAACTTCTTTGGCCGAGGGAATATTGATGAGGTGTCCCTTTTCTTGAATGTGTTTTTCCACTTCTTCAAGCGTAGGTAGGTCGTAATTTTCTTTGAACACATAGTCTGCCCAACCAGTTTCTACTTTGATTTCTTCGGCGCGAATCTTGCCTTTAACTGCCAATTTGTAGGTCCCAGGATTTGTGGTTCCAATACCAACGGCACCATTATGTACTATTGTAAAAAGTTCACCTCCTTCAACATTGGTCCCTGTTGAGATATGTAATCTGTTATCATGTCCATGGCTTATATGAAAAATAGAATTACCGTTGTTTGGCCAAAAGCTAACCGCAGATTCATTATTTCGATTAATCCAAACACCTTTATTGTCAGTTGTACGAACATCAAGTTGACCGGCAGGAGATGTGGTACCAATTCCAACAGATCCATTGCTTTTTATAACCATCCGGTCAATGGCGAGACCACCATCAAAAACCGAACGAAATTTAACCACATCCCCATCTCTGGAACCAATGTGCAATGTGCTAGAACCATACATTTCATTAGAGTCCATAATAGTATACTGACCACCACCGTCAAAAAGTGTCAAAAAACTATTGGTAGGATTCCAAGTGCCACCAATGGTACCACTCCTTTCAACATGTAATTTGGCCTGTGGGGATAAAGTTCCTATCCCAACATTACCATCGTTGGGAAATGAATTGGTGATTTGGGAATTTATGGTCAAAAATGACAATAAGGCAATAGTTGCCATTAACCTTGATTTGTTCATCGGTTTTGGTTTAAAAGCTTTTCAATTTTTATGAGGCGGGTTTCCTGTTCGGCAAGCTTTTCCTCTTGTTCTAAAATATAAAGCGTCAACTCCTCAATCTTCTCCAACAGCTTCATGTTCATCTCGCCCAGTTGAATACCGTTTTCCTCCATTTCCCTTGCCGAGGGGATATTGGGCAAGTGTCCATGTTTTTTGATATGGTCCTGGACTTCCTCTAAAGATTTAAGCTCATAATTCGCTTTAAACACATAATCAGGACCAGGAACAGAAAGATCTACCTTCACTTCCTCAGCGTGTATTTTTCCTTTTACAGTAAGTTTGGAATCAGGAGAAGTAGTTCCCATACCTATTTTTCCATTATGACCTATATACATTCTTGGCTCTTCGGTGACCACTACGCCCTCAACAGTATCTCCATATTTTGTGTAGAAGTATAGTTTTCCCCAACTAGCCCGCATACCGGAAAAACCGTAATTGTTGGTATGGCTGGCCGGTGTAACGATGTTGTTATGGCTAGTCCCTCCTTGCACAACAGCTAAGTTGGAACCGAAAACAGCGTTGCCTCCTGTGGAACCAGAAATATTCGCCCCAAAATTGCTTTCAACCACCAATTGTGACTTTGGGTATGCTTCGGTTCCTATGGAAACATTTCCATTGTCTCTTATATTTATACCTCGGTCTTTGTTAAAAATCTTTAGATCATACCCTGCCCTATTGGTAAAAAAACCAAGCTGTTTTGTATTGCTACTTCCTTCGCCCAACCACCACACTTCATCGCCACTCATATCATAACCCCCTAACCATCCATAGAAGGCATTGTCCGTATCCTCATGGTTGGTGTTCTGCAAGCGAATTACAGCTCCGTTGCCAGCTACATGTAATTTAGAATCAGGATTTGTGGTGCCAATCCCCACATTTCCATTGGGAGCTTCATGGATTTGACCGAAAGCAATGAGTGTTGCGAACAGAAAAATTGATAGCAGTAGTTGTTTCATTTTATTGCTTTTAAAATTTTCTCAAGTTGTCTTTGATGTTTCTCGTTTTGTAACGATAGGTTCTCAATTTTTTCCATCAATTGAATGTTATAAAGCGTCAACTCCTCGATTTTCTCCAACAGCTTCATGTTCATCTCGCCCAGTTCAATGCCGTTTTCTTCCATTTCCCTTGCCGAGGGGATATTGGGCAAGTGCCCATGTTTTTTGATATGGTCCTGGACTTCTTCCAAGGATTTGAGGTCATAGTCTTCTTTAAAGACATAGTCAGGTCCTGGAACAGAAATATCTACCTTCACTTCCTCAGCGTGTATTTTTCCCTTTACGGTGAGTTTGGAGTCGGGCGAAGAAGTTCCAATTCCCATCAATCCATTTCTTGTAATTCTAACGCTTTCATACATAGGGCCCGGACCATCAGTCCCTTTTGTAAAAAACACTAGACCAACATGATCAGAATCAGTATGTTCTTGCACTGCTGCTATGGCCGCTCTACGTCTCGAACCAACTTTCCAAGTTATCCCCCCAAAAAAATTATCTAAACCTGCAATATTGGAGGTAAAAGAAATATGGTCTTGGGACTCGGAATTCATACTTGTATTAAACAAGTTTGGATTAAATATTTCCAATTTTTGAAGCGGGTTGACAGTACCGATTCCAATGTTACCGTCATCAGGGAACGTATTGGTAACTTGAGCATCTACTCCTAAGCACCACCATACGATTAGTGCGAATATTAGAAATTGTAATTTGTACTTGTCCATTATTTATGTTTTAAGAGTAGTTCTATTTTATGTAAGCGTCTTTCTTGTTCCAAAATATATAGCGTCAACTCTTCAATCTTCTCCAACAGCTTCATGTTCATCTCGCCCAGTTCAATGCCGTTTTCTTCCATCTCTTTAGCTGGGGGGATATTGGGCAAGTGTCCATGTTTTTTAATATGGTCCTGGACTTCCTCTAAAGATTTAAGCTCATAGTCTTCTTTAAAGACATAGTCAGGTCCTGGAACCGATAGGTCTACTTTGACTTCCTCCGCATGGACTTTTCCTTTTACGGTAAGTTTAGCATCTGGACTAGCAGTACCTATACCTACATTTCCATTTGACTTAAAAGTGGCCAACGAGGTGTTATCGTGCCGATTTAAATTTCCAAAGTTGATTCTTAAACTGGAATCTCCATTTCCGTTGGTAGTCTGTCTGGCAAAAGACCAAATATCTGTATTGGACAAGCCATTCCCTTCAATAAGATTGATAGCTGACCCCCAAGTTCCCGCAGCACTTGAAGTTAAATCCAATTGTGAGTCGATAGCTTCGATAATAGAAGCTGAATGTGTAGATTTAACCCCAACTTCTTCTTTTAGGACATGTAACTTGATATCTGGGTTGGTTGTTCCTACTCCTACATTTCCATTGGGAGCTTCATGGATTTGACCAAATGAAATAAAATACGTGAAGGGTAAAGTGAAGAGTAAAAGTTTTTTCATGCTTTCTTGGTTTTAACAACAAAGCATACGCTAACTTAATTATAGCATTAGGGTGTATTTCTTGTAAATAGAACCTTCCTCAAAGGAAAAATTCCATGATTAGATATATCAGCTTGGTTGCACACTAAAAATATAAAATTCTGATATTTTATACTACATAATATCTTTAATTTTATCAAGATTTAACTTACAAATGTAATTGACTGGTTTTACCACACACTTACCTGTAAATTCGAATCGAATAAAAACAATATGAATATTCTCATGGGTAATCCGTGATAGTCGCAAAACTAAAAGGGCATCTTAATAGATGCCCTTTTAGTTTTTACAGTTCACTTTAAAGAACCTGTATCCTTTTCAGAAAATTTGTGCTTTTTTGTGAAATTGTTTTGATTTTTTCTGTTTCCGGAATTGGCGGTATACCATCCGAAGAATACGGGTGTTCTGTAGTGTGTTCTTGTTTTCATGGTTGAATTATGTATTGCGTTTTTTGATGAATGATTGATTTGCTGTTATAATTTCTCTGTAGCTATCTGATTTGCGCCCTTATTTTTTCTCCACTTGGTAAAAGGGATAAGCATTGGTTTTTTAGCCTGATATGCTTTATAGGTCTCTCCAAATTCGTTGGCGAGGTCTTTTTCTTCAAACAAGGTTCCGATAATCACATATATGGAGATGGCCATTGCAAAGATCAAATGGGTTACCGTCATTTTTGGTGTTGCCCACATACCCAAGAGCATTCCAAAATAGAGTGGATGGCGTACATATTTATAAAATAAGGTCACCCTGAATTTCAATTGGGTATAGGGCTTGTCCATCAATTCCAAAAACGTCTGTCGAAGCCCAAATAAATCAAAGTGATTGATTAAAAAAGAACTAATGAACAGAATGGCCCAACCCGCAAAGAATAGCCCGTAAAGTACAAAGTACCCTATACTGTTGGTCGCTACTTGCCATATTTGCCCACCGATAGGTTGCCAGTTGTAAACTAGGTTAAAAAGCAATATCCCAGACACCAGAACAAACGTGCTCCGCTCTACGGGTCTTGGGAAATAACGTGCAAAAAGTTCTTTGAACCATTTCCTTGCCATTACACTATGTTGGACCCCAAATAGGGAAATCAACATAACGTTGTTCAATAGTGCCCATAAAACTGGTAATTGGGGTTCTTGGTCAATTCCAATTTCTGGAATCAGGTTGCCAACAGAGGCAATCCAAAAAAGAATGGAAGCAAAAGCGATCAAATACGCTATCACGGAATACGTAAACATTAAAATTTTCTTCATGACTTTTAGATTTTAATTTGGGGCAAACCTAGCCATGGAGAAAGCTTTCAAAAGAATTTGGTACGGTTACAAATGGGTTACACCTTCGAATTAACGGGATTACAAATGGGTTACAAAATGATTTTTAAATTTTTTAATATCTTGAAAATCAAATTATTAATTAAAAACTTAAAAAGTGTGCAAAAACGCTGACAAATCATCTTCTGGGGAGAGATTCAGCTTTTTTCTGAGTCTATTTCTGCTCATTTTTACCGAAGCAGGATTAATATTCTGTAAGGTTGCAATTTGTTTGGTATTCAAATCCAACTTAATAAATGAGCATAAACGAACATCGGTTTTGGTAAGGCCTTCAAACTGTTCATTAAGCCTAGCATAAAACGAGCTACTTAGTTCATCGACCTTGTGGTAAAAGTCGTCACCGTCTTTATTGACCCAAACTTTGTTCTTGATTTCTCCTTCCAAATCTTCCAATTCCTTTTGACGCTTACGTCCAGTAGCAGCTTTCACAGATGCTAATCGTTCAGCTAATGATTCGGCCCATTCTTGGTTGTTTGAAATATTGACCGCCATCGTCGTCAAGTCCCTCTTTTTGTATTCAATTTCAGAATTCAAAAGTTGGTTTTCCACCTTTTTCAATTTGAGATTCTGACGGTATTTATAGTACAGGAACGTTAAAAAACCAATGATGACCAAACTCACAATGAGCAATGCGTAAAACTTGGTATTCTGTTTGTTAAGTTTACGCTCATAGGCAACTTGTTGTTCAGTCTGTTGTTTGTGAAATTTTATGCTATCGGCCAACTGCTTTTTCTCAAATTGGTAGTTCATTTCGGCACGGGTAATCGCTTGGGTGCGTTCCTTATTGAACAATGAATCTTTTAATACCATATATTTTTCATTGAATGTCAATGAGGTTTTATAATCGCCAAGGCCTTTGTATGCTTCGCCCAAACAATCGCATGCTTCTTTTTGAAGAATGATGGCACCAGAGGACAAAGCAATATCCAACCCTTTTTGACAATCATTGAGCGAGCTCCTAAATTGGCCCATGAGCAGAAAGTTTCTACCACGTTGAACGAGCGCTGTGGCCAAGCCATCTTTGTCATTGATGTTGGTTTTTATTTGTACTCCTTTATTCAAGTATTCCAAGGCTTTGGCATACTCCCCAACTTTTGAAAATTCTTCGCCAAGATTCGTATAGGTACGTGCTTCGGAGCTTAAATTCCCCAATTCTTTTGACAATGACACACTTTTGTCAAAACTGGCTACGGCCAAATTGTGGTCTTTCATTTCCGAATGTATCAGCCCAATATTATTGTGAACAAGGGGAAGACTGCTTTTAAGCCCAAGTTTGTCTTTTATTTCTAAGCTCTTCTTGTAATAGTCAAGAGCAGTTTTGTAATTTTTTAGGTCGTAGTTGATATTGCCCAGATTATTCAAAGCTCTTGAAATGATGACCTCATCACCAATTTCTTCAGCAATTTTCAGTGATTTTAAAAGGTACTCTTGCGCTAGGGGATAGTTGCCCAGTTCATAATAGACCGTACCAATATTTCCAAGTATGATGGTCAATCCTTTTCGATCACCAAGTTCTTTGACAAGGTCAAGGTTTTTAAAAAAATACGTACGGGCTTTTGAAAACAGGCCTTGGTGGGCATAGGTAATGCCTATCCATTTATTGATTTCCGCTTCCCAATTTTTATTGCCCTTTTCTTTGGCGAATGCTAAAATCTTTTCGCCTGTATTTCTGGAATCATCCGCGCTAAACCGTAGTTGCAACCGGGCCATGGCAACACCAGATTCGTAACGAACCGAATCGGGAATGCTTTTATCCTCAAAGCGTCTCTGTAAACTATCTAACTTTTCGGTCTGAGCCTGTACCAAAAATGCAGTACAGAGGAGAAGCAAAAATATGTTTAGACATCGTTTCAATTTAAGTTTGGTTTGGTACTTAAAAATACTAAAACTTCTAAAATCGGATATTTTAACCTTGGTGAAAGCTGAGTTGCAATAAATCCTTGAATAAAACTGGCGAGCGATAAACCTTAAAAAGTAGCCCCGGCAAGAATCGAACTTGCATCTAAAGTTTAGGAAACTTCTATTCTATCCATTGAACTACGGGGCCAAAAAAAGCAAAGCTATGAATACTTTTCTATAAGTTTAGTAGCGATTTCAGGATATTTTCTCAAGTTCTCTATGTAGGCCCTACTCTTCATTTTCTTGATGTGTCTTTCAATTTTGCGAGCTACTGTAGAATTCTTAACCTTTAAAATATAAAAATAGTCCCAAGGTATTTTTCTATTGGTTATACCAGCGTTCAGTTCTTTCGTATTGTGCCTTGTCAGCCTATCAACTAAATCTCTGGTTTCTCCAACATAAAACCCATTATCGATTTTTGATTGAATAATGTATACATAGTGCATCTTAATGTGCTGATATTTGAAACTTCCCCCGATAGCTATCGGGGCTATCCATTGAACTACGGGGCCATTATGGTGAATGGACTGCAAAAATATACTTTTTTAGAAATCTATACCTGCTGTAAAAAGTACCTTTTAAGGATTTACCGGAACTTTTTTTGCGAAAATTTTATTCAGACCCATCCGCGTAATAGGTTTATCAAAATAACCGGAAACGACCTTATGCTTCTTTGCAATTTCCCTGTCTTTGGCCCTAACAAAAGCGGATAATACGTAGATATCTGGCAATATCATTCCTTTGGCCAACAGTTTAAGGTTATCGATAAATTCCCAACCATTCATATCGTCCATAATCAAATCAAGAAAAATAATATGTGGCAATGGCTTTTTCTTTTCTTTCAATTCAGAAGCTGCGACCAAGCCTGCTTCGGCATTCTCAAAGGTTTCAATACTAAAAACCTCGTCATATTGTTCAATGCAGTAGCGTGTTGCAAATTGCGAAACAAGGTCATCGTCAATAATCCATATTGTTCTGTTCATACCTATTGGTTTGGTATTGAGAAGGATAATTATCAACCTACAAATTTATAGGATTCTTCTTTAAAAAAACCTATATAATCGATTTAAAACCTAAAAGTTCCTTTAAGTGCAATAAAGTAGTCGCAAAGGGTTCAGTGTGGCAGTTTATTTTTTAGTAACCCATAGACATAAGTTCCTAAAACTGCTGAAGCCAATACGATGACCATTGGTAGGAAACCTGCTCCCAACAAGGTAAATATGGGGCCTGGGCATGCGCCTGCCAAAGCCCAACCAAGTCCAAAAAGGATACCTCCGAAAATATATCTTTTAACCTTTTTTTCTTTTGGTTGAAAAACAATTTGATCACCGTAAAAAGACCTAATGCTGAATCGTTTGATCAAATGAATGCCCAAAATACCCAAAACCACGGTAGAGCCTATGATTCCATACATATGAAATGCATCAAACTGAAACATCTCATAAATCCTGAACCACGAAGCAGCTTGTGATTTGAACAATACTATTCCAAAGAAAATACCTATCAGCAAGTATATTAGTGAACGCATAATCAAAATATTAGAGGAAATAAAAAATGGACCATAAGCAGGCCGCCTATAAAGAAACCGATTACGGCAATTAAAGAAGGAAGTTGTAAATTACTAAGACCAGAGATGGCATGGCCAGAGGTACAGCCACCTGCATAGCGAGCTCCAAATCCCACCAAAAAACCACCAATAATCAATAAAAAGATTCCCTTTACATCTGAAAATACCGTTGTGGCGAACAGTTCTGTTGGAAGATATGCTGTTCCGGCACTATCAAAACCCAGTGCCTTTAGTTGGGATGCAGTACCCACATCTATATTCACAGCTGTGTCCGTAGATAAAAAATTAGCGCCAATATAGCCCCCTATAATGACACCGAACACCACTATAAGGTTCCATTTTTGGGCCTTCCAATCAAACCTGAAAAACTCCGCTTGTTTCCCCGCACCGCAAATCGTACAAAGCGTTCTTAAATTTGATGACATCCCAAAACCTTTGCCCAACAGAATAAGCAAAAACATGACCAATGCGATCAAAGGGCCAGAAACATACCACGGCCAAGGCTGTAAAATCCAATCCATTCAATACTATTTTATGTGAAAGTAGGAAGATATTGAATGAATACGTATTCAAACCAAAAACCCCAATCACTGCTATCTATTATACAATCAATCTGGATGCTTCATACTATAGTAGCAGCCCTTTGGCTTTGTTCGGCATATGGAACGATATGGTCTCAAGGGTTTTGCCCTTCTTTTTTGCCACTGTTCATTAATGCCAATACGCCTACTATCAGGACAATGACAACTGCAGCAAAAACACCGATCATCCAGATACCATTTTCCCAAGAAACCAAAGGTATTACATGAAGTAGTTTCATATTTTTCAAATTTGATGAAATCCAAATTTAACCAGCATAGCCGATAAAAAACATGATATTCCTCATACAATCGCTATTAGTTATAAAACACCTCGCTAAAACTATTTTTTTACGTTACAAGAGTTAATGCCAAAAAGAGCGTACAACGGGCAAAAGTTTATAAAACTTGTTACTAAAAACACCACTGCCAATGTCATAGCGATGTACGCCAATGTTCCCTCGATCACACCAAAGTAAAATAACAGACCTACCCCTATTGCGATAATAAATCTTATGGCACGGTCTAGTCCACCCATATTTTTTTTCATATTCATTTTTTTGTTTTGGTTAGCGTAACCTTCAAAATCGATATTACTTACCATAACCTTTTAGAAGGTTCAAAACTATGTTGCCCATGCATACTTTTCAGTAACTTTGGTTACACTATCCTACATTATTTTATCCTATTTTTAATTCTGAATTTAAAAAAATGCAAGAGTTAGTTGAGGCTTTTAGCAGCGGGTTTTTAGGAACCGCACAATGGACCTGGAAATCAATCCTGTTTCAAGTGCCATGGTATACCAATTATTTCTGGGGTTTACTTATAATATCTCTTCTGGTTTGGGGATTGGAAGTACTTTTTCCTTGGCGAAAAGAACAATCCATTATTAGAAAGGATTTTTGGCTGGATGGTTTCTACATGTTCTTTAATTTTTTCATTTTCGCCATTATCATAAGTGGAGTTTACAAAGTGCTGGAATTATTGTTCAACAATCTAGGAATCAATGCCAAAAGTCTTGCACTTATCGATTTTTCAGGCTGGCCCGTTTGGTCGCAGTTACTTATCTTTTTTATTATCCTTGATTTTGTACAGTGGTTTACGCATGTGCTGTTGCATAAGTTCTCTTTCTTATGGAAGTTTCATCAAGTGCACCATAGTGTTAAGGAAATGGGGTTTGCCGCCCATTTACGTTACCATTGGATGGAGAATATTCTCTACAAACCTCTAAAAACATTTGGGGTCATGCTCTTAGGTGGTTTTGAACCGGAACAGGCATATATTGTTCACTTTGCGGCAATTGGCATTGGCCATCTAAACCACGCAAACGTAAAGCTGACCTATGGCCCGTTAAAATATATATTCAACAATCCGGTAATGCATCTCTACCATCATTCTTACAAACTACCCACAGGAAAATTTGGAGTTAATTTTGGGATTAGTCTTAGCTTATGGGATTATATTTTTGCCACACACCATGTTCCAGAGGATAGTGGTACCATTCAACTGGGTTTCCCAGGAGATGAATCTGTCCCTAAAAACTTTATGGCTCAACTTTTACATGGATTCCAAAAGCTCAAAAAGTGATTTCCAAATTTATTCGGACAGACTGTCGAACTCAATAAAATCAAATTGGGGACTGGCTTCTAAAAACTGTCTAAGAATTGCTGCATGACCATTCCCGATGACCACAAGGATCCTGTCATCTTCTTTTTTGCTCAATCTTGCAATGTTCGCAAATATCCTTGCGTTTCGGCTATACCACCATATCGTGAGTTTATCCGCACCATCGTAATCGGCATTCGCAAATTCACCGGTCAGATAAAGACCAAAATTCATGTTATGCGATTCCCTGGTATTCATATTTTTCAAAAAGTCAAGAAGGTGTACTTTTTTCATCATACTGTCCCTGTATTCTATATAGGAAAAACCCATATTCAAATAGGAATCCCTGGCCTTCCAGTCATATTTGTCAACTAGCGATTTTGTCAATACTGAATCCTTTTTTAACATCTCACTTTCCAACGTAGGCGCATCGATACTTTGAATGCTATCTATATGTAGCTCATTGGCAATTCGCATAGCAATTTGATAACGTTCATCCCTCTTATCTCGATGCTCCCCTTTTTGATAAGCTCGATATCGGTCGTTCCAATCGGTTTCCGCTTCAATGAAAACTTTATTGGGTTTAAACTTTTTAATGTATTCGACCAGTTGGGTTACTTCTGTTTTCTTTGGCTCTTTTAAAACATCGATTTTGTTGGAGTCACTTGTTTTGTGAGTATCAAGTCCAGGAAAGTTAAAATGAAACGTTCCTATAACGAGCACTTTTGCCCGGTTTTTGGGAAAGAATTCTGAAGGGGGTTTGATTTGTTCACTGTTGTTTGAAAGTTGTTGTCCAATGCCTATCTGCATTGCCAATAACATGAAGAAAATAGTACTGTTTGTTCTCATTATTATGGGTTTTTATAAAAGAGAAACATAGCAACACTTTGTTACAGTAAGCTGTACTACTATTCGGTCATTTTCCAATCATTGTAGCCTTCTGAATAATCATAGATGATTTTAAATCCATTTTCTTTTAGTATTTGGGAAGCTTTATTGCTTCTGCCCCCTTTTCGACAATAGAGGTAAACGGGCTCCTTCTTATTTAGGGTACTTATTTGTTTACGAAAAGTAATACTGTCTTTTATGTTGAAATTTAACGCATGTCCTATGTGTCCTTCCTGGTATTCTTTAGGGGTCCTAACATCAATAAATTGCACATCGGCACCAATAACTTTTTCCAGTACTGTTTTCTTATCTATTTTGACAATGGTGCGCTGCTGTCGTGACTGGCAAGCCGTTATTTGTAAAAAGCAAAAAACGACTAGTGTGGTTATGGTCAAACTTCTCATTTATGATTTTAATGTTGTGGGACAAACAAAATCCGTGACCGGTATTCCTGCTTCTTTTATGGCCTTAAAGCCCCCGGCAACATCAAACAAATTGTGAATGCCTCTACTTTTCAGGATTGAAGCGGCAATCATGCTGCGATAACCCCCGGCGCAGTGAACATAAAATGTTTCGTTTTCAGGAAATTCCGTTAAGTGTTCATTGATAAAATCCAAGGGTGCCAGAGCTGCACCTTCAATATGTTCAGCAGAAAATTCGGTTTCTTTTCTCACATCAAAAACAGGAACTTTTTCAGTCAACACTTTTTTAAATGTTTCAGCGCTTATACTTTTTACCGTGTCTATCTGCTTTCCTTCTTGTTTCCATGCTTCAAGACCTCCTTTCAAAAATCCCAAAGTGCCATCAAAACCTACTCTGGACAAACGGGTAATGGTCTCTTCTTCTTTTCCTTCTGGAGCCACTAAAAGTATGGGCTGCTTTACATCTGCGACCAAAGCACCTACCCATGGAGCGAAACTTCCCCCAAGTCCTATAAAAATTGACCTCGGCACATGTCCCCTAGCAAAATCGTCTTGGTGGCGTACATCTAAAATCACTGCTCCCGTTTCATTGGCAGCAGCCTCAAAAGCTTCTGGAGACAATCCTCTTGTACCTCTTTCCAATACCGTATCTATATCCTCATAGCCTTCTTTATTCATTTTCACATTTAAAGGAAAGTATTGAGGCGGAGGCAATAGACCGTCCGTGACTTCTTTGATAAATTCTTCTTTGGTCATATCGGCACGGAGTGCATAGTTCATCTGTTTTTGATTGCCAAGCGTATCGACCGTCTCTTTCATCATGTTTTTTCCGCATGCGGAACCTGCACCATGAGCAGGATACACGATAACGTCATCGGCAAGGGGCATTATTTTTTTTCGAAGACTGTCATACAAAGTTTCCGCAAGTTCTTCTTGGGTCATATCAGCAGCCTTTTGTGCTAGGTCCGGTCTTCCTACGTCTCCCAAGAACAGAGTATCGCCACTAAAAATAGCGTGGTCTTTTCCCATTTCATCTTTTAAGAGATAGGTGGTGCTCTCCATAGTATGGCCAGGCGTGTGCAAGACTTTTATTATCAACTTTCCTAATTTGAATTCTTGACCATCTTCCGCAACAATAGCATCATAAGATGGGTTTGCATTTGGACCGTAAACAATTGGCGCACCCGTCTCTTTGGACAGTGTTACATGTCCGCTCACAAAATCGGCATGGAAGTGGGTTTCAAAAATATACTTTATCGTAGCACCGTCGTTTTCTGCTCTTTTTATATAGGGTTTCACCTCTCGTAACGGATCAATAATGGCCACCTCTCCATCACTTTCTATATAATAGGCTCCTTGGGCCAAACATCCGGTATATATCTGCTCTATATTCATTTTGAGTTGATTTTTGCGTCCAAAGATAGTATTGATCGTACTACTTTGATGTTACCAAAGTTACAAATCCCCCGTTTTGGATTGCAATGAAATCTTCTTTTCGATTTTACTTCTCTCCTTTTGATCCGAACAATAGGTCACGGCCTCAAAAGTACGGGCAAAAAGATTCTTTTTTCCAATGCTATTGATAAGTCCACTGCTGTAAAAAATATCTCGGGTAGGCCCTATTGCTCCCGCAATAAAAAATTGAATATTACGGGCACGCAAATCCAAAACGATACGTTCCATCATTAATGCCGCACTACTATCAATATAATTAATGGCTTCAGCATTTAAAATGACATACCTTAATTCTGGACCTTTTTTTTCAATTTGTCTGTCGAGTTCTTTTTTGAAATAGTCTTTGTTTCCAAAGTAAAGTTGTGCATCAAACCTTAGAATCAATTTATCCGCATCTACTTCAACCTCATCAAAACGATGGATGTTTTTAAAATATTCCGTGTTCTTAATCCTGCCCAATATTGCTATGTGCGGACGGGAAATACGGTATACCAACAAAAACAACGAGAATAGAACCCCTAATAGGATACCCTCCATCAAACCAATAAAAAGGGTGATTAAAAACGTGATTACCAGCAATAGGAATTCGTCTTTTCGATGTTTATACAGTACTACAGGATAACTGAAATTGACAAGCTTCACCACTGACATAATAATAATCGCCCCAAGCACCGCATTTGGTAAATAGTAAAATAATGGAGTAAGAAACAGTAACGTACACCCTATGAGAAGTGCACTAAAGATGAGCGCCATACCTGTTTTGGCGCCGGCTTGATCATTTATTGCAGTTCTTGAGAAACTACCCGATACTGGAAAGGATTGGAATAAAGACCCTAAAAGATTTGATAGCCCCAATGCCCTAAGTTCTTGATTGACATCCAACTCATATTCCGGATGCTTTTCTTCTACCGTCTTTGCTATGGACATAGATTCCATGAATCCGAAAATAGCCACGGTCAATGCTATGGGCACAAATTGACCGAACACACCCAATTGCATATTTGGGGATTGAAACTTGGGCAGTCCACTTGGAACATCACCTACAATCCGAATATGCTGTTCTTCCAAGCCAAGGAAAAAAACGGTCAAGATTCCTATAACGACCACTAACAATGGTGTAGGTATCCTGTTGCTTGTTTTGTTCAATAAATAGATAAATAACATTGCACCAGCGCCCAAGCCCAGGGCATAGTAGTTTGTTTCGTTAATATTTATCATCGTATTTGCGATAAGGGTATGTAGTTTGCTAGATTGTTCAACAGTGATTCCCAATACATGTTTCAATTGGCCCAATGCAATCAAAATAGCTGCTGCGGATGTAAAACCATTGATAACGGGCTTGGACAAAAAATTAACAAAAAAGCCCATCTTTAGAAACCCAAGCAAGAGTTGAATACTCCCTATGATAAAGGTTAGAAAGATTACCGCGGCGATGTAATCCTGAATGTTAGAAAGTTGTAATGCACCGATACCAGTGGCCACCAAAAGCGAATCCATTGCAACAGGGCCAACCGCCAATTGTCTTGATGTTCCTGTGAACGCATATATGAATTGTGGAACAAGGGCAGCATAAAGTCCATAAATTGGAGGCATCCCGGCAATCATCGCATAAGCCATTCCTTGCGGTACCAAGAGCACTCCCAAGGTGGCACCAGCAATTAAATCCCGATATAAGAAAGAACGTTTATACGTTGTTATCCAAGTTAAAAATGGAAAGTAGCGTTTGAGCATTCACCAATTTTTTATAAAAATAGCACAGATTATAAACCTACACATCCAAGAGATGAATGTGGCTTCTATGGAGTTTTAATTTTTTCATCTTTTCCAATTTTTTCAATAATCTGGAAATTACTACTCTAGAAGTGTGCAGATCATACGCAATTTCTTGATGGGTATTCCAAATGTTGGTATCATTGGTGACTTGGCATTTCTTTTTCAGGTATTCTAAAAGTCGTTGGTCCAAATTCTTAAAGGCAATGGTATCCACAGTGTTCAAGAGTTCGTTCAACCGGGAATGATAGCTTTCGAACACATAGTTTCGCCATCCTTTGTATTTGGCCATCCATTCTTGCATTTTGTGCACAGGCACCATGAGTATCTTCGCATCCGTCTCGGCAATGGCCCTAATTTCACTTTTTTTTGATCCCATACAGCAAGCCAGGGACATAGAACAGGTTTCTCCCTGCTCAAGATAATATAAGAGCAATTCATCCCCTTCGTCATCTTCTCTCAAAACTTTTATGGCACCGACCAAAAGCAATGGCATGGCCCTTACATAGTTACCAATTTCCATTATAGTATCTCCTGCCGATACTTCAATACTATTACCAACTTCAGCAATTTCATCAAGTAGGGGTTTTTCAAAATGGGCTCCAAAAGTTTTTAGGAATTCTTCCGTCATTGAGCTAAAGATTATTCTTCTAAGGTAATTGTTTTGAAAGAATCTTTTTGGTTTTTAGGTACTGGGATTCAGGATTAGTCCTTCTTACGCTTATGCGGTATTTTCTTCTTTTCAAGACCCTTATCTCTCCAATACGTTGCCAACGAAGACCCTGAAATATTCATCCAAGGTCCAAAAACAGCAGGAGCTAAACCTACAGTAGCTACTTTTCCCATCTCTAAGGCAATACCAGAGGCAAGTCCCCCATTCTGCATTCCTACTTCTAAGGCAATGGTGCGGCAATCTTTTTCCTCCATTCTAAACAGACGCCCACCCCAATACCCCAAAAAGTAGCCAGCTGAGTTATGAAGTATCGCTGCAAGTATTAGAAATAATCCAATAGAAAGTAGGCTATCTCTCCCGGAAGCCGTGATAATCATAATAATCAAGGTTATCCCTGCCATAGAAACAATAGGCATTGCTTTATCCATCCATTTGGCCTTGCCCTTAAAAAAGTGATTGAACAGCAACCCTGCTATGATAGGTAAAATGACCATTTTGACAATGCTCAACATCATCCCCAAAAAATCTATGGGCACAAACTCACCTGCAAACAAATCCATCAATAGAGGAGTCATTAAAGGGGCCATCAACGTGGCAACAGCTGTAAGTGTTACAGAAAGTGCAACGTTCGCTTTGGCTAAATAGACCATAACATTAGATGCCAATCCACTTGGTGATGAACCTATCAATATTACGCCTGCCGCTATTTCTGCAGGAAAGCCGAACAAAGTTGCAATTGAAAGTCCTAAGATGGGCATGAGCGTAAACTGGCAAATAAGTCCAACCAGTACTCCTTTGGGCATTTTAATGACCCCTACAAAATCATTTAAACTCATTGCGGTTCCCATACCAAACATAATAATCTGTAGTAATGGCACAATCAAAACTTTCATTTGAAAGCCACTAATTTCTATTAAATAAGAAGGGTAATACATGGAAAGGGATACTGCAGCAAATATTAATATGGTAAAAGAAAAGCCTTTAAATTTTTTATGCCCCCTTGCCGCCAGAGCTAAAGACAAAAAGAGCAGGATCAGTGATGGCCCTGTTTGTTGGGTATGCCCCACCAGTAGAAGTAAAATTGTAGTTAAGAGACTAACCAAGGATACAATACCCGAAACAGTATACAGTTTTTTCATTAATCTTAAGTGCTTATGCCAATTGATGTCAAAGCATCATAAAAATACGGAATTGGTTAACCAATTACACCCTAAGAATACGTTAAAAAACTTGATAAAAAAATTCTTTCTCGAAGTTCAATGTACCTTTTAAAGAAAGAAAGTTTATAGCCGCAAAAACATGCACGTTCAGTACTGGTCAATACCCCTTTAAGGATTTAACCTTATTGCAATAGGCCGATGGCGTCATACCTGTTTCATTTTTAAAGACCCTATTGAACGTTGCTTTAGAGTTAAAACCAGACTCCAAACCTATCGAAACCAAGGTATAGTCTTTATAGGATATATTCTGAAACAGATTTTTGGCCTCTTCTACCCGATATTTATTTACAAAAGAAAAGAAGTTTTCATTAGTGCTGGCCTTAATCGCTTCGGATACTTTCTGGGGCGACTCACCAGATAGCACAGCAAGCTTAGAAACAGAGAAGTCAGCATCCAAATAAGGTTTATTTTTTTCCATAAGTATTTTTATTTTGCTCGCTAACTGCTTGATCGGTTCAGTTAATTCCAGTATTGCTTTCCGTTTTTTGTATACGCCCTTTTGCCTAAAAAACAAAAAGCTTAAAACAAAAATCAAAATAACAACAACAGACAATAGAAAAGTTCCCAAGAATAACTCAAAATCATCGTTTTCCACCAACTTGGATATGACATATTCCCATATTGCGAACAAAAAATAAATGGAGGTCAGGATTACCAATATCTTCTGAAGGTTACTGGTATGTACTAGGATAATCAGGTTGTTGTCCGATTTAACTATTTTCCTTTTTTCAAGAAAGACACCAATACTAATTAGCAAAGTACCCACTAAAAACAGCGCATGTACTAAACTGGACAAAAAGGGATATTCAAGCGTGACAGCAGTATATTCAAACACTTCATTTTGGGGTACATTCATATAACCCAAAATACCTATACCCATTAACGTCCAAATAGTAAATGGAACAAGGGTAATCGTAAGTATTCGATTCCATTTAAACTCCTCTTGCAGGACACTTCTACCATAAGCATAAAAGAAAAATAGATTCAGGAAAAGGAAAGATTTATTTATATCAACAAGCAGCGGTATCGAAGTTGAAGGTTCAACAATTTTCAAGATTTCTATAAGCGAGTTGACGGCGCTCATACTTAGCCAAGCAATTAAAACCTTATCATGAAGCTCTTTGTTCTTTTTAAAGAATATAATGGGAAGCAACAGAAATGGAAAAATAACGATCAACAAATAAAGCATTAAGGCTATAAGTCCAACTACTTGTTGTTCATCCATGAATTAATTGCTTTTATGAAATTTATGGTCTTACAAAAGCCCCAAATATATAAACACTTGCTTTCAACTAAAAATTGAGAATTGAATCGGATAAACCAAAAAACAACTCACAATCAAGATTTAAAAGTTTTCCTTTTCTATTTTGATTGGCGCCATTTGATATTTAAAAGGTATGGTGTGCCCAAGGGATTCCTATTGTTTTCTTAAACATCTTGATTATAAAAAGTTAAATTTTCATCGGTTTTTTGTTAAAACAAGTCTCATTAGTTACAAAATGAGACTTCGTCACCTATTGGTTCTTTCATATTTGGAATTCAAAATATAATGACTTTTCATGTTTTTGTTTTCAGTACAATCATTGGTTATTTGAAAATAGCATCATCATAAAACACTCAATAATAAGTATTTGAAAGCAACTTATACTATTTACGTCATGTCTTGGTTTGGATATGCCTAAAAGGATCATCGGAATGTCATTGGTTTTTAAAACTTTAAGATTGAGGTTAGATGATTTCCAAATATGCCGACAATTACTACGACCATTTTTCAAAAAGAAACAGCAAGATCCCACCAGTATTTAGGAAAGAGGAAAACTACATGATGCGGTTTTGTGCTCCCCTTTCACATTTTACTTTTGACAACAACAACCTAACCATAATATATTTTAAAGATGGCGTGGGTGAATTACTATGTACAGATAGACGTGTAAAAGTAGAGGCCAATAAGTTTATAGCAATCAATCCGAGTATAGGGTGGGAATATGTTAACGAAAAAAAGCAATATATCGATGTGCTGAGCATGGTAATCTGTGATAGTTTTAAGAAGCAATTCGATCATTATATCAGTGCATCGCAACGTAAACTCCTCGATGATCCATTTCAAATTGTTACGGAACAAACTTATTTTATGGAACAAACTTTTGGCGCGGATTATTATCGTTCTGGAAATCTCCTACAAGTTGTCCATACATTGAGCAATAATGGCGATTATAGGTTTACATCTGCAGAAGAACTTTGTATGGAAGTGCTACAGGCCATCTATCAAGACCAACATAGGGGATATGACCTTGCCTCTCATATTGAAGCGAAAAAATCTTCCACTAAGCTAGAAACATTGAAACGTCTATTGGTGGCAAACGATTATATTCAGGATAATTTAATGAATCCCATATCCTTGGATGATATATCACGGGTATCCGCACTTTCCAATTATCACTTATACAACTCTTTTAAAAAGATTTATGGCAAAACGCCGCACCAATATATCAATAGGCTAAAAATGGCTAAGGCCAAGATATATGTTCAGGAAAGTCATTTCTCCTTAAGCGAAATATCGGATATTCTTGGTTACAACGACCCAACCGTATTTGGTAAGGTCTTTAAAAAAGCATATGGTCGTCCACCCTCATACTACCGTACCTAAAGCTTAAGTCTGGGTCCGTCTCACTTTTACATACTTGCTCTGTGCAAAGTTGATGGTGAGTCCTTAAGAAGGATAATCTACAAAAAAACCAAAATCTTAATTTTTCGACGAGTTCTTGGATAAAGCCCTGGTTAATTTTACGGTCGGGTTTTAGCGAAATCGTTACTAATTCCAAAACTTAAGCCTTGAAAAAATCAAACTTATATCCATTAGAAACTTACATATTTAATTCGACGCAAAAAGATTTGGCAGCTGCCAAATTCAAAAATAAGATCGACCAGACAATCACAGCATAACCTTCTTTTTTAGAATCAGCAAATGATTGAATCCACATCAAATTTACATGCCAAAAGAAACATATACCCTGAACATGCAAGGTATACAAAAGAATAAATCTGCGGCACCCGAACAATAACTCGCATAGTCAAAACCCCATTTAAAAAAGTAAATATGAAAAAGATCATTATTTTATTTTTAAGCTTATTTGTGCTGGCCTCCTGCAGCAAGGATGATGATAATGAAGCTAGCAAGAAAAGTGGAGCCACCGCTATCACCGCCTTTACCTTTGCCGCTACCGACAATGAAGCCTTGACCGAAGATGTCAAGGCCGAAATTGATGAGGACCAAAAAACGATAAACGCCAAAGTGCCTTCGGATACCGATGTCAAGACGCTAAAACCAAGTATCTCAATATCGGAAAATGCCACAGTAGATCCAAAGGAGAAAACGGCAACTGATTTTAGCAACGACGTTATCTATACCATTACCGGTGAGGATGGCAGCACAGCGAAATATACCGTAGCGGTCACGGTCGAAAAGTCGGATGCGAAACAGATTACTTCTTTCGTGTTCTTGGCAGCGGACAATGATGCCTTGTCCGACGACCTTTCAGCATCTATTGATACTGAGGCAAGGACCATTGCGATAGCGGTTTCCACGGAAGTTGATGTGACCGCTCTTATACCGACCATTTCCATATCTGAGAAAGCTACCATTGACCCTAAAGAAAAGGTGTTGACGGACTTTAGCAGTGCGATCACCTACACGGTAACTGCGGAGGACGATACTAAAGTCGAGTATACTGCAGCCGTTACAAGGCCGCTTACGGAACGAGAGGCACTTGTTGGTATATATAATGCGAACCCGAACAATACACTCGGTTGGGACCTTGAAGAGGCTAATATTGCTAAATGGGACGGAGTAACGCTCGACGACAACGATAGGCTTGTGAGGCTTGATATAGATGGAGCTGGTTTGGACAACTTACCTGCCACAATAGGATACCTGACGAATCTTGAAAACCTGAGTTTGAAAAAAAATTCCCTGACATTGTTGCCTCCGGAGATCGGTAATCTGACAAGTCTTCAAATCTTGGACTTGGATGAAAATTCCTTGACATCGTTGCCTTCCGAGATTGGTAATCTGACAAGTCTTGTAGACTTGAGCTTGTTTAAAAATTCTTTGACATCGTTGCCTTCCGAGATTGGCAATCTAACGAACCTTGTAGATTTGTCGGCGTCAGGTAATTCCTTAACGTCGATACCTTCCGAGATCGGTAATCTAACGAATCTTGTACTATTATTTTTAACCGAAAACTCCCTGACATCGTTGCCTCCCGAAATGGGCAAGCTTACAAAACTTGCGGTATTCTGGGTAGCTAACAATCAAATAACGATTATTCCCCGGGAAATCTGCGCTTTAAACATAGAGACTTTTTTAAAAGATAGCACAGCCGAGTGCGAACAATAGCATGTATTCAAAACTAAATTAATAACCCTACAGATGAAAAAACTGAGCATTCTATTTTTAAGCCTATTTGTACTTGTTTCCTGCAGTAAGGATGATGATAACGATAACGCAAAGAGCAGTGCTAGGGCAATCACTGCTTTTGTATTTGCGGCTACGGCCAATGAAGCATTGACCGAAGATGTAAAGGCCAAAATTGATGAGGACGGAAAGGCGATAAATGCAGAAGTGCCTTTTGGCACCAATATAACGGCACTTAAACCTACCATCACAGTATCCGAAGGAGCCAAGGTGTCGCCAGATAGCAAAGCCGTCAAAGACTTTACGGAAGAAGTGGAATACATGGTCACTGCAGAAGATGGTAGCACCGACAAGTACCTAGTGAACATTGGCATAGCCACCTCTGGGGCCAAAGAAATTATGTCTTTTGTGTTCCTGGCCGAGGACAACGCAGTACTCTCCGAAGACGTGCAAGCGACCATTAACGAAGACGAAAAGACCATTATTGCAGAAGTTCCTTCGGGGACAGATGTAACGGCACTGGTGCCCAATATCGAAATCTCCGCAGGGGCAAAGGTTGCCCCTAATAGTTCCATAGAAACGGACTTTAGCAAGACGGTCACTTACATGGTAACGGCTAACGATGAGAGCTCAATCGAGTACACGGTTACCGTAAATGTGGCATTGAGCGACCGTGAGGTGCTCGTTGCACTGTACAATGCCAACCCGGGTAATACCTTGGATTGGGACCTTGAAGAGCAGGACCTTTCCCAGTGGTCCGGGGTGGAGCTAAATGCAGACGGACGGGTCTATAGGCTAAATATTGGTCAAAGCAACATTGGAGAATTGCCACCCGAAATAAAGTATTTGAAAGCGCTTGAAATTCTGTTGGCATCCTCCAATGAGTTACAAAACATTCCAAAAGAACTAGGAAGTTTGATAGCATTGCAGCGTATCTCCATTGGCAATAATCGTTTGCTATCCGAGATTCCAGAAGAGCTTGCCAGTCTCAAAAAGCTAAAGGGGCTATATGCTTCAAGCTGTAACTTTAACCAGTTTCCCCGCATTGTATTGGAATATCCAGATTTAGAGGATCTTTCGTTATCCGAAAATAAGATAACAGGTTTACCGGCAAATATTGGCCAACTACAAAAGCTAAAAAGACTAGAGTTGGCTTCAAATCAAATTGCTGAGCTTCCAAATGCTTTGTCCGAACTGGAAAGCTTGGAGTCTCTATTTTTATTTTCGAACCAATTGACCAACTTACCTTCCAACATTGGTAATCTAAAGAATCTTCAACGTTTAGAATTATCACGGAATGAAGGCTTGAGCATACCTCAAAGCATTGGAAGTCTTTCTAGTTTGACGATTCTTAACTTGGGCTATAGCTCAATAACAACACTTCCGGATACGATAGGCAACCTTTCCAATTTAGAACTATTGGATGTTCAGCATAATGCTCTTACCGGTTTGCCCGATACCTTGGGGGATTTATCAAATCTACAGTCTTTGATATTGTCGAACAATGAACTTGTTCAAATTCCAGATACGCTGGCCAACCTTTTCAATATCAATTTTTTAGACCTACGATCAAATCAGATTACAATGATACCAAAGGCTATATGTGATTTAGGTATACAAAACTTCTTTAGGGACTCTACCGCCATCTGCGAACAATAACCTAGACCATACATAAAAGCAAAAAATCATACCCCCGTGAAAAGACTAAGCATAATATTCCTAGCTTTTTTTGTACTTGCCTCGTGCAGCAAGGGCGATGACAATAACGGCGACAATAATGCTGGCGGAGACAAAAAGAGCGATGCCAAAGCAATCACGACCTTTACCTTTTTGGCCGACGACAACGTAGCGTTAGCGGATGACGTAAAGGCGACCATTGACGAAGGCGAAAAGGCAATAAATGCAGAAGTACCCTTTGGTACCGATGTCACGGCATTGAAAGCGACCATCACCATATCTGAAAAAACCAAGGTCTCGCCAGAAAGCAAGACAACACAGGACTTTACGGAAGCGGTGGAGTATACCGTTACCGCGGAGGATGGCAGTCAAGTTACCTATGCGGTAACTGTTTCCATAACTGGCCCTACGGACAGACAGGTGTTAAAGCTACTTTTAGATGCAAATCCTGATAATATTCTAGGCTGGAATTTAGATGAAGGTGAACTTAATGATTTAGAAGGAGTGTATTCAATGGATGGCATTGAAATTGACAGTTTGATTCTATTCGAAAAACAGCTTTCCGTAATACCGCCAAGTATAGGTGAACTTTCCAATTTGGTGAATTTAATTGCCTCAGGTAATGCAATCACACAGTTGCCGGGACAGATAGGTGAACTTTCCAATCTACGATATCTTAGCTTAGATGATAATCAGATTACAGATTTACCCGATTCGTTATGGAAGCTTACCAATTTAGAACTGTTGGCATTAGGTGATAATTCCTTGACGAGTTTACCTGCAGAAGTGGGTGCATTGGTCAACTTAAAGTTGTTGGAATTTTCAAATAACCCCATTGTAAGCTTACCGGAGGAGATAGGAAATTTGACAAAACTTGAAAGGTTGACAATTTTTAACAATGACTTGACAAGTCTTCCTACCAGTATTGGAAATCTTGCCAATTTGAGAATCCTTTTTTTATCAGGGAACGAGATTACGGCTCTTCCATCTGAAATAGAAAACCTTACCAACCTTAATTCATTTTATATAGAAAGAAACCAGTTGACCAGTTTACCTGTAGAAATTGGAAATCTTAGCGTATTGAGAGACTTAAGGATTCGATCCAATCCATTGACCAGTATTCCTAAGGAAATCTGTGACTTGGACTTGTTGGTGTTCTTAAGAGATGATACCACTGTGTGCGAACAATAAACTCAAATCAAAACCATAAAATCTTAATCATGAAAAAAATCAGCATACTTTTTTTGAGCCTTTTTGTACTTGCCTCGTGCAGCAAGGACGATGACAATAACGGCGACAATAATGCTGGTGGCGACAAAAAGAGCGATGCCAAAGCAATCACGGCTTTTACCTTTTTGGCCGACGACAATGTAGCGTTAGCGGATGACGTAAAGGCGACCATTGACGAAGACGAAAAAAGGATAACTGCGGAAATACCTCTTGGTACGGATGTAACCTCACTAAAGCCCAGCATCACACTATCGGAAAATGCCACGGTAGACCCAAAAGAAAAAATGACAATCGATTTTAACAATGACGTTACCTATACCGTTACTGCCGAGGATGGTAGCACAAAGAAGTACACCGTTACCGTCACGGTCGAAAAGTCGGATTCGAAGCAAATCACTTCTTTCGTGTTCTTGGCAGTGGACAATGAGGCCCTTTCAGAAGATGTTGAGGCCGAAATCAATGAAGATAATAAAACAATACGTGCTGAGCTGCCTTTTGGTACGGACGTTACGGCCCTCAAATCCAGTATTGAACTATCTGTAGGTGCTGTCATCGACCCAAATGGGAAAGCTGGCGCCGATTTTAGCGATGATGTGGAATATACGGTGACTGCAGAAGATGGCAGTGAGGTAAAATATAGTGTAAGTATCCTTATAACGGAGCTTACGGAACGACAGGTCTTGACAGAATTGTTCAATGCGAACCCAAATAATACATTGGATTGGAATCTAGAAGATGATGATATTTCGAACTGGTCAGGTGTAACCTTAAGAGATGGTAAAGTCGTTGAATTATTTCTCAGAAAAACAGCGTTGAACAATATCCCTTCTTCAATAGGGAGTCTCGGAAATCTTGAAAAATTGTTCTTGGACCAGAATTCCCTAACATCTATTCCTATTACGATCGGTAATTTATCAAACCTGAAGATCCTCGATCTATTTTCGAATTCCTTGACCCAGATTCCAGCTGAAATTACAAATCTTGAGAATCTTAATGAATTATTCTTGGCCAATAATGTTTTAACATCACTCCCTATTTCTTTAGATGGTTTCACCAATCTTACAAAATTACGCCTAGAAAACAATCGTCTAACATCCATTCCTGAATCTATTGGAAGTTTGACAAAGCTTGAGAGATTAAGTCTATCGAACAATGTTCTTACAGCTGTTCCTACTTCCATAGGGAACCTTACAAATCTCGAATTTTTGAATCTTTCGGTCAACTCCTTGACTTCGGTTCCAGCTGAAATCGGCAATCTTAAAGAGTTGCGGTTCTTGTATTTGCAAAACAACCAGCTTACTATCGTTCCAAAGGTTATTTGTGATTTAGATTTTACAATTTTCCAAAAAGACCTTTCCGTTCCATGCGGGCAATAACATGTATTCAAAAACCAAATTCATATACCTAAAGATGAAAAAAGTAAGTATTTTATTTTTAAGCCTATTGGTGCTGGTCTCGTGCAGCAAGGACGATGACAACACTAATGTTGATAAAAGCGATGCCAAGGCCATTACCGCCTTTGTGTTCGCAGCAGCTGATAATGATGCGCTGACCGAAGACATCAAGGCCGAAATTGATGAAGGCGAAAAAACAATAGCGGCCACGGTACCCTCGGGAACCGACGTTAAGGTCTTGAAACCCACCTTGACGGTTTCAGAGAAGGCAAAGACCTCACCTGACAACAAAGCGGCTAAAGACTTTACCGAAGCGGTCGAATATACCGTTACCGCAGAAGATGGCAGTGAGGCCAAGTACGCTGTTACGGTCTCTGTTGGAAAGTCCAGTGCCAAGGAAATCACCTCCTTTGTGTTCCTGGCAGCGGACAACGAAGCCCTTTCAGAAGATGTTGAGGCAGAAATTGATGAAGAGCAGAAGACCATAACCGCAGAAATGCCCATCGGTACGGTCACCACATCTTTAATGCCCAGTATCGTTGTATCGGAGGGCTCCACGGTTTCTCCAGATAATGGAGTGGCAAAAGACTTCAGTACAAAAGTAGAATATAAAGTTACTGCCCAAGACGGCAGTACACTAGTGTATACCATTACAGTAAACGTGGCACTTACCGACCGACAGGTATTGATCGAACTGTACAATGCCAATCCCGATAATACTTTGGCTTGGGACTTGGACGATGAGGACATCTCCAACTGGGAAAATGTTACCGTTAAGAACGGTAGAGTGGTTGGACTGCGCTTTTTTAACGGATTTAACGACGCACCACCCTTTGGAGGGAAAAACCTGACCACCTTACCTGCTTCTATCCGTTACCTGACCAAACTTGAAAGTTTATCCGTACAACAAAACCGCTTAACATCCGTGCCAGCTTCAATAGGCAATCTTAAGAATCTTAAAGTCCTAAATTTAGTTGCGAATTCACTAAGTGAAATTCCTGCTGAAATTGGAAACCTGACAAACCTTAGTGAGTTGTTTATAAGCATTAACCGCTTGACCTCCTTACCAAAAGAGATAGGCAATCTTAAGAATCTTTCCTATTTAGAATTATATAAAAATGATTTTACAGAGGTTCCTGGGGCAATCAATGAACTAAACGGTCTTACGCTTTTAAACTTGTCAGAAAATGAAATAGATAGTTTGAATCCTGAGTTTTTCAACCTTGAGAACCTTACTTATTTGGATTTGAGTGAAAATGCTCTGACAAGCATACCTTCGGAAATTGGAAATCTTGGTGTACTGAGGACTCTATTCCTTGATAATAACAAGCTTACCAATTTACCATCTGAAATGGCTGGTCTTACCCAATTACAATACTTGTACATCCATAGAAATCAGATAACTGTGATACCCTCTGAAATTTGTGATTTACCAAAACTAGAAGGGATTATAAAAGACGATACCGCCGAGTGCGAACAATAATTCAAAAATAAAAAGCATAAAATTTCAACATACAAAGTAAGATGAATAGGAAAATTAGATTTAGCTGGGCATTGCTAGCAGTAGGATTTTTAAGTTGTGATGCGGACGTAGACTTAGATACCAAACGTGACTCTGAAGGAGAAATCAACATAAATGCTTTTGGCGACAATACCGATGGTAGTGTCAGTTTGGGGGGAGAATTTACGATAGAAATCACAGGGTCGGATTCCGACGGTGCGGAATACCTAACAGTTCATATTCCCGCTTTGAATATTACGCTTCATAACTATGGAGGACCAGAGGCCGATCAGGTGGAAGTCGATCACAGTTTCTTGGTGACCGAAATAGACCATACAAGAGAGAATATCATCCAAGTAATCCTTGAAGATGCTAACAGGAATACCTATGAGAAGGAGTATCGTTTTCAAATTAATCAAAACTAAAAACAACATATGAGGAAACAAAAAATAAGGCTTGTTATAGCTCTTGCTGCACTCGGGCTTGGTACTACAAACTTATATGGACAGCGGTTCCATAAAGGCAAGAAAACCTATCAATATACGAAAGATGGGGTCAATTATATTTCCGCCTCATGGCGAGAAACCCTGCCAGAGCAGGAAATAACCAGTGAGATGCACGGAAACAATATTGGAAAGATCGTTTTTTCCAACGAAAAGATTCCATTTAGAAATGAAGATGCCTCAAAATTAAAAACACGTTTGAACGTTAGTGACAACATTTATGGTAGAATGTACTTAGTATGTTCCATACCCAATGACACCCTCTATTCCAATTCTGGAAGAGACAATGATAATCGCGAAGGATTGCAACTATTGACCAAGAAGAAAAAAGTATGGGTGACGCGCGGCCATGATTACTATCGAGATGCCAGAGCTTCGTATAGGTTGTTTATCAATGGGGAGTTGTCCAGTTGGGCCATACAAAATGTAGAGTTCACCGAAGAATCTTTGCACCATACAACACGACAAGTCTGGTTGGCCCCCAAACCGGAGGACGAACCAGTATCCCGGTATTGGTTGCAAGAATTGGATAAACTGCCCGAGGGAGAGCACCATGTTCGCATAGAGTACATTCCTGGCAATAGTAACGATCATGTGATAAGACCCTTGGCCGCGGGCGAATTTACCTTGGTGAAAAGCGGTAACGCCACAGTATCCACTGGCATTAAATATGCTGACCTTGATGAGGCACGAAAAGACCCCAAACTAGCGAATGAAGTGGTTAAAGTAATGTCCAAAGTTTATAAAGACAAAGGATGGGATGGAACTTTGCAGAAGGTGAAATTCAATACGGACTGGAACTCTTTTTATGCAACAGCTTACGGAAAGACCTCTAGGGTTAGGGAAATTAGGTTTTATGCCTATACTGTTCACGATAGCAAGTGTATGATAGAAGAATTTACCATTGGTCAGGCTTACAACGGAAGTGAATTTTCCGGACCTTTGTTCTACAGAAGGGTAATTCCCGGAAGTAAACAGCGTATTGACTGTGATTAGCCTATATTGACGGATTTCTTGCGGACGGACATGCTGAAAAATGTCATGCCATTAAACAGTAATAGCTGCAAAAAACCCGTACAGTGATTTGAAAAAAAATAAACGAAATAGTGCCATAGATGTAGTACGGGGTTTATGTATTCTGGCGGTAATCCTTTTACACCTCAACATTCAAGTGCCTTTTAAGGATACCTTTCTTGGAACGTTTATGCCCAAAAAGTTGTACACCTTATTCTTTTGGAGCGGGTATTATGGTGTAATCGTATTTTTCACTTTATCTGGATACCTAATCACCAATTCCACATTGAAGAAATGGGGGAATCTGACGAAAATCAAAGCCAGTGACTTTTATATCTTAAGAATCGCCAGAATCATGCCCTTATTGTTGGCATTGCTAGCGGTACTGGCTGTATTGCACTTAATGTCCGTTCCTGGATTTGTAATCAACGAGGAGCAAACATCTTTGGGAACAGCCATCTTTTCTGTTTTGACCTTTCATATGAATCACTTGCAATTAGAAGTAGGCTATTTACCGGGCAGTTGGGATATTTTATGGTCTATCTCCATTGAGGAATCTTTTTATCTCGTTTTTCCGCTACTCTGCCTAATTGTCCGTAAGGAATGGCACTTTGCAGCACTAGTGTTGATTTTTCTATTTATATCGCCCTGGGCCAGAACAGGGTTTTTTCCAGAGAACGAGCTGGGAGACCGTAATCATTTGGCATACTTAGACGCGATAGGTATCGGTTGCATCACATCTTTGGCGGTCCATAGAATTAAGGAATTGGCATATTATAAAAATATTGCCTTGGTAAACGGTTTGGCTCTAATCGTTTTGGTATTATTTTTTAGAGGTTTTGTCTACAGATCTGGATTAGCTTCGATTGGTCTAAATGTGACACTGTTATCCTTGGGGACCGGTTTGCTGGTCATTTGGATGCATTATCGTCATATATCCGGGAAACAGAAAAACTACTGGTTACTCAATGGCATAAGAAAAATGGGAATATTGAGCTATGAGATGTATTTAACACATATGTTCATCATTATAGCCTTGGTGGGTGCCTTCAATAAAATCAAGGCTCCAAAGGAAGCTATTTACGTGTTGTATTTATCCACTATTATCCTCTCGTTTTTACTTGCAAAGTACATTAATAAATGGTTGACAAAACCAATCAATTATATGATAAGGAGAAAACATGTTGCTGTTAAAAGTGAAAACAAGTAATATAAAAGTAAGGTTTCTATTTAATCAATGTTATGTAAAACCATCTGACTGAAATAATCCCAGAAAGGTGACTCCCCTTGTACCCAATTTGTTCTTTGAGGCCATGAAAAAAAGTAGTCATTATTTATATTCACCAAGCTTTTTAGGTTTGTACAGGGCTTAATCAATATAATTGTCAAGCAATCCTCTCCTAAGTTTTTTATCAATTTGATTTGTACTTAAAGAATCTGGAAATGCGAACAAGCGATAGATAAGTTCACGAGATCTTATTGTTCTTGGCAGGCTTTCCCCTAAATCCTTAAAAGTCCTGCCTGTATATGTTTCAGAAATACGATAAGGCAAATTACCATTGTAAATTTGTTCTATTTTCAAAGAATTGTGATTGGTTCCAGCAACTTTTGAAATACTTTCTGACAAACTATTGCCTTCATAAAGGGCATTCATACACACCAAAACATGGTGTTTGTCCATTGCCAGATCAAATCGGTACAACCTATAATCCGATTCATCAGGGTTTTCTAGTTTAAATTCAAAAATGATCTCTTTGTACAGATTATCATTATCATCCCAGACACTGATTTTGTATTTGCCTTCAGGAATTCTTTTAATGATGCTCGAATTGGGTTCAAGCTTTTCGTCAACGTACCATACATCGGATAGTTCACCATCAGCATTGAACATCTCAAACGTTACCGACTTTGTACCATTGCTTGTATTCACAAATTTAAAAGACTGTCTCGGGCCATCGGACCGGTCAGCAATAACACCAAAGACAACGGCTATTAACATCAATACAATTAGTACTGAACAGCCTATTTTTAAACCCTTTTTCATCTAAGCGACAATTTGCATAGATATGACCTTTCTTATATCTAGAATTAATTGGTCGTTTTCTTTTTTCTCCTGCTTGAGAAATATCGATTTAAAAAAATATATCAATAGCCCACCTGGAATAAGTCCAACGATTCCTCCTAACGCTGCTGCTAATTTTCTTCCCGGCAAAAATGCAAGAGGTTCTATATTGTTCAACCCCATATATGCGCAGATTAACGAGATGGGTATTAAAACAACATAAATTAAGATGTTGCCTATTTTTGATGATTCTTCAACATTCATCTCTACGATAGCAGGGGATTCCTTTTTCCACTTTAAATCTAACCGCGCTCCTATCTTGGCTCCTTTTCTTATCTTAATTTCATGAGACCAATCTTCTTTTGGGGGTTCTATATCGGAAAATGAAATTTCATATGCTTCGCCAAACTCATTTTTTAGTTTTGCAATAATCTCAGTACAGGTGTTTTTCAAAACTATTTCAATGTCTTCCCCTTCATTCCTAGTAAGATTGTAAGTAATTGTTTCCATGGTCAAGTTATTTTTATTGATACATTATAATTATAACGACGTTACCGTAAAATATTTATAGTACTCAAAGAGCGAAGCGCATAAAAGAATTACCGCCAAAACTTTAATGGTAACCACGTATCCTTTTACTCCAAATATAGATTTGAATACTTTTACAAACATGGTTGTTGATTCTTCGGATGGGGCTTCTGACATAACGAACCAAAAAACCAGTGCAAGAATCAGCAGAATTGTTCCTCCTATCATTATATATCCATTTTTAGAATTAAACTTAATACTTCAACATTTATGTGGTTCATCATCTTACGTTTTATTTGTTTTTCAATTATCAGAAAAAGAGCGTGTGTTATTTACAATTCTGATATCCCATAATGCATTCTCGTGTATAACCAGCAAAACCTGGCGCATCATTTTCTTTAGTGCGACCATTGGAAGACACCTTGTGGCATTGAAATGTTTTGGATTAAAAAAAAACTGCCCTTCAAAGAACAAGAGGGACAAAAACGAACCCATGATTCGTTTACTCGGAACAAGTACGGACATCCTATAAGGAAAATTCTCTTTATGGATGTTACTTACCGCACTTGACCAAGACGGGGAAACTAAACTTTCATTAAAAATTATATGCAAAGTAAAGTAGGTTCGATTGCTATAAAATTCCAGGTTCTGGGTAAAAGTAATAGGTTCACCTACTTATGTATTTGTCAAAAAGTTACTTTTTTCAAAAACAGTAAATAAAAAACCATAGTGTGTTAGGGTTCTTGTGCCATTTAGTCTTCAAAGCCCTTTTATCAAGAGTTTCCTTGAATTACTTTAATTGACAGTGTCGTTGAATATCATTTGTAGAAAGTAAAGAGCAATATCACTAAGGTTTTAATAGTAGTATAAAGACTAACGACCTACGTTTTTGCCCGATACGAGCATACGTTCAAGAGGTTCAAATAATATGCCGCCCTTATTGCTATTGGTCATCAATACAAAACCAACATCTTTTTCTTCAAAATACGTGGCAATGCATGTGAAATCACCATTGTTGCCGCTATGCCCAAAGATTTTGCCCAATGGTGTTTCTTGAAGCCCCATTCCAAGACCAAACCAGCTTTTCCAACCAATTTTATCTTCCCATTCGCTATGGGTTCGAGTATCAAATTCCAGAAAGGCGTCGTACGTTTTCGGTTGTAACCCTTCTCTGTTTCTTATTCCAATAAAATACTTGGCCAACTCGGCAGCATTGATGTGCAAACTAGAGGACACCTCAGCGGTTTCGAGAAAATCCCGTCGAGTAGGGTGACCATCCAGATGACCATTGACTTTGTATTCTTTAAGGTAGTCGTTTTCTTCGAAGTACGCATTTTTCATGTTGAAAACATCCAAGACTTCCTCTTTTAATACCGTAGAAATGTCTTTGCCCGTCTTAATGACAATTACATCTTTGAGGTACTCAAATCCAGCTCCACTGTAACCAAAACTTGTACCTGGAGTAAAATTGATCGACAACTTATTGTTTGCGTTTCCTCCCGGCCAATTTGGAAAACCTGTGCTATGATTGAGAACGTAGCGTGCCGTAATCAATTTCATTTTAGGGTCGTCTGCCACGTCAGGATGTGTCAAAGTTTCGTACAACGGTTCATCAAGATCAATAATACCCTTTTCAACAAGGCGCATTACAGCAAAAGCAAATACAGGCTTGGAAATGGAAGCCGCCTCAAAGAGGGACTTATTGTCCAATGCAGTACCAGAATAAGCGTTCGCCTTTCCTAAGGTCAAGGTATCCTTTAGTTTACCATTTTTGATAATCGCTAAACTGATGCCCGGTACCTGAAAGTAATCCATATATTTTGTTAGTTCCGCTTTAATAATCGATTTGTCATACTCTTTTTCATCCAATAATAGCGATAAGGGATATTCTGGTGAATCAAAAGGTTTCAAGTGCAATTCCGGCCCCTCAAGCACAGTTTCTTCATTTTGTTTTACTACTACTTCGGAATGGGAAAGTGTCTTATCCCATTTTATCCAACTTATATCTGTTGCCGTCTTTTGTTCACCCTTACTTATAAAAGTGGAAAATGGAGTTATGCTATACCTCCCCATAGGTAGTTGTGCACTATAGTTGCCTATGCTGTCTACTGCTAGATCAAACCACAGATTAGCATTATCCATCGATTTGACCCTAAGATATTTAGGCATTTCCAGAACAGTGCCTTTTGGCGGTTGAATCTTACCCTGTAATTTTCCCATTTTCTTCAAATATCCAGTATCTGCGAACACTACAACACCCATTCTCTGGGAAGTATAACTTTTGGCACCTGCCTTTGTCCATACAATCAACTCATTGGTGTTATCCTTGTTAAAATCAACAGTCATGTGACCTAGACCTATGGAGCTTCCGACCTCTATGGGCTTTCCAAGTTCCACCTCATATTCAATTGTGACCTTTCCGTTTTCATACTTTGTTTTGGATGTAATATTTTCGGAAGTAAATTGCGCTATACTCTTATCCCAAGAATTGTTTGTTCCTTCTGTTTTCGCAATTCTTTCGTTAGCATAGTGAGACAATACGGCCGGCCCCCCAAGATCTCGATGGTTATCTATGTAAAGTATATGCACGTCTTGTGACGCATTGGATAGGGAGTCACTGATTAGTCTGTACTTGTCAAAATACCGTACTGCCACAAACAACTTGCTATTATCCGAATCGTACGCTACCTTGAACGCTGTATTTCGTAAGGTATCTTTGGATTCAGGATGCTTTAAAGGCCTGGATATCGTATTCCACTTTATCGTTTGGGGCCAATCGTCCAGATTTCCATCAATTTTGGGCATCTCTATCGGTAGTGCATAGACTAACCCTTCTTGTATTTCCACCTCTGTAAGCTCTTTCTTCTTACAGCTTGCGAACAGTATCAATAAAGAAAATACTAGCATAATTCGGGTCATAGATCGTATCATTTTTAGATGTTTGGAAATTTGATTTTAAAGAATTCTTATTATCAGTTTTGTTACAGTAGTGCTAGAAAATTTTAGGATTTATACCGTCAAGGATTTGAAACCACGAATGCTTTTTCAAAGTTCCATAGGGCAAAATCCTTTATCTATCTTCATCCACTACATTTTTTTAGTTATTCATCGGAAAGAGAATGGAATTTTTAAACTTTGATTCGTCAAAAACTCTTTTTTTAACAATTTTTCATCTTAACAAATGGGCCACCATCCAAACTTGCGAGTTTTTGGGAAGGTGACAATAAGTATGGTCTGGCCAGTTCCATTGTTAGATATATAGATTTAAAATATGGAAGGGAAAAGCTGATAGGACTTTTGGGGTTCAATGATTTGGATGAATTGCTAAATAATGAGAACGAGTTAATATCGGGATGGAGGAACTCCATTCAAGAATAGTGGGCAAGTTGCTGCTCTTGATTTAGCTACTTGTTTCCTTTCATTCTCTTTATGCTTTCTTTTAGATGGTCCAAAATGGAATTGGGATAATTCTTTCTACTTAGATTTAATTCATTTTCTACATCTGCTGTAAGTTCAATGCCTTTTTCCTTATCGATTATTATACCATTGTGTATTACCATATAAATCGTTCTAGTATTAGCTATATTTTCCAGTGGGTTTTTATCCAAAACCAATAGAGAGGCTTTCTTGTTTTCTTCGATGCTTCCATATTCTGATTGAAGGCCAAGGGTTTTTGATGCATTGATGGTAGCGGATTTGAGGGCAGTCAAATTTGTCACATCCAATCTATTTACTAGTAATTCAAGTTCCTTATGAAGACTTGAACCGGTTAAAACTCCCGGCACTCCTAAATCTGTTCCAGCTAACAAAGTTTCTGGATTGACAATCCTCTTGGAGAATTCATTGAAAATTGCATTTATACTGTCCCACTTCATTGGAGCTTCCAACATTTTAATGGCATCAAAAACTTCCCAGTTTTCTTTAAGTTCTGGACTAAGTTGTTGTTTTTCAATAGCTGTTAGATCTTTAAATGCTGTAGAGTTGAGCCTTGAATTTTCAGTTGCTATTAGTGTTGGGGTGAAGTAAGGGGATTTACTTTTAAAGGATTCGATGATACTTTCCTTTATAGAATCTTCAGCTCCTAACAATTGGAAAAAGGTTGTATGTTCCACACTATAAAGATGGATATTCAATGCATCCATCATTCTAAGGTTAGCTTCGATATGGCCAGCAACATTAAGGTTCTTTTTTTTGGCGAATTGTACAATCGCTGATAAGGTAGGCATATCTTTTGCAGATCTTACCTTAATAAAATCAACACCTTCTGTATTTAGAGAGTCTATGATTTCAAAGGCCCTTTCAGGTGAAGGAACGGGAATTCTTGTTTTTGCAAAATCCGGTCCCATTAACTGTTTTACAAGTTGATAAAATGGTTTTGACTCAAGTATCGGGCCTGGAGAGAAAATTGTGGGCCAGTAACTATGTTTTTGTTCCTTCCATTTTTTGATATCCTTCCAATTTCCACCCATATCTCTTACGCCAATAATGCCATTGGTTATAAAAAGCGGCAGAGATTCTTTACCAACGTTGGTCAGGTGAACATGCATGTCCCATAGACCAGGAATGACATATTTGCCTTTTAGTTTTATTCTTTTGTCGGATTTCCTAAATGGTCTTGGACCAATCTGTTGAATGATGTCATTGTTTAATTGGATATTCTGATTTTTTATTATCGTACCAGAAATTACGTCTACTATATTGACCCCCTCTAAGGAGACAGTTTGGGATTGCATGGTCGTTGAAACAATCAAAACCAAAGAAACTAAGTATCTCATTGTCTTTTTTAGCAAAACTGGGAACAATTCATTCAAAAAAAGTACGGAATCATCATCCCAGATTCATTTAAACGGATGGATTCTATTCCTCTTTTTGCTTTCTGAACTGATTTGGTGTTTTCCCTGTGAATTTTTTGAACGATGTGTAGAACGAATCCTTGCTATTGAAACCAGATTCAAAAGCAACTCCCAGAATTTTAAGATGATTATGATCGTTAGATAATAAAAGAGACTTAGCATGTTCCACTCTGTAAGAGTTTATGTAATCTGAAAAGTTCTTTTTTGAGACTTGATTAATGGTCTGGGAAAGTTGTCTTTCGTTAACTGCGAGCTCTGTGGATATTTTTTTCAAAGATAATTGTGGGTCTAGAAACAGTTGTTGTTTAACCATTTGATAGTCCACTCTTTCAAAGATTTCCTTTGCTTTTTGGTAAGAAAGTTTATTAGAGCTGTATTTTTCGATTTTTGGTTTTGTAAAATTCATAGGAAAGAAGAACCCAATATACCCTAGAAAAAAAATAAGTGCAACCAAGAGAATCGCATAAAATGAATCAGATATAAGATTTCCAGATATAATAGTAGTCCAGAAAGCTATTTGTACAATAATAAATGATAAAATGAATATTGATAAAGAACTTTTTATACTCAACCTCTGTTTTCGAAGTAAATAAATAGAACTACTGGTATATAATAATAGATGTAATCCCTTAATTAAACTAGGAAAGGAAATCAAATTTTCCCCTGTATTTACTGAATTAAAACCAATAATTAGCTTTTTTGGATCTCCTTTTAAATAAAAGTAATAATAGCCTAGAACAAACAAAGTATAGATTAATGCTATTACGAAGTGCAACAGGTCACGATTGCTAAAAGAGGACTTTTTTTGGTTTGAAAATCCGCGAATGTGAAGATAAAGAATAGGGCCCAATATCAGTGGAGCAGTTGTAGCAATCAAGAAAACAATTGGAATCTGAAGATAAAGTGAATTTTGCACTAAATATTCACCAAATATCCATAAGGTCGCTATTAATATCAATAGAGGCAACCAAATATCAATTGATTTATCTTTCTGTTTTTTGATCAGTAAACCAAAGCCAAGTATGAGTCCTTGTAAAATCCCTATAATGAACAGTGAACCTATTTGATAAAACCTTAATTGTTAAACAATTTGACAAGAATTCACCTTGCCATGGGTTAAAATTACTTATTTCTAATTATTGATTTAATCAGTATAGAACCGGGTTTTATTTTTTGGCAGTTTTAAGGGAATGTATGACAAAATCAATTTCCGGATAATTGAGGTGTCCTTTTCTTGGTCTTTTTTAATAGTTTCGCTAATTCACCTTTTATGGGACAGTTCGACACACATATTCAGTTTCTTATCACATTTTGATTATAATTAATGTTAAACAGGTTTATTTTATTTCTAAGAATCTGATTTTCTTTAGATTTTAGGTATCAGCAAAATTTGGAGTCTTTTGGCCAAATATGATTGACGCGAAAGGCCTTAGTGTTTACAGTTTTTGTCCTACCTGCAGGACGAAGAATGTAAAGCAAGAGGGTAACACGCTAACGCAATGTTACGTTTTTTAGTTTTTCGATTTTCAATAAATTATGATGATTTAAAGTATGATCAAAATAAGTTTTTACTGTAAAAACCTTGGTAGGTCCCGTAAACACTAGAATTTTTTACTGTAAAAATATTATTTACCTCAATTTGTAGCCGTTTGGGAAACTTTTTGTGTCAAATTTAATTTGACATTGTTTAGTGCTGTTTGAAAGTCTCATTTTAGATTGAAAAAAGGATATTAAGAGGATGGTAGGTGCGCCCTATCCCAATTTTACTTTACGCGTATCTTTCCGAACACTATAAAATTGGAACAGGATCCATGCGCAAAGTTTAAGGGTAAGGATTTGGGACAAATTGCAAGTAATTCTAGAAATTTTTAGACTGAAATGTTAAAGTTTAACTCCAAATAAAATTTTTCTCAATCCGAGTGCAAATTGCGTGCAAATAAAAAAGGCTTTAGAGTTTAATTTCTCTAAAGCCTTACTATTATTGCTCCCCCTCTTGGGCTCGAACCAAGGACCCTCTGATTAACAGTCAGATGCTCTAACCAACTGAGCTAAGGAGGAATATTTGTCTTAAGCGGCTGCAAATATAGCAGTTTCTTTATTACGTTACAAACAAAAAAACTTTTTTACCCTTAAAATTTTTTCCAAAATTTCATAAAAAATCAGAGTGCATTATAGAAACATGCAAAACATCAAAACCTAAATAAAACGCTTCACAAGATTCCAGATATCATTACCGAAGATTACGGCCATAAGCCCCATTAAAATAACAAAACCTACTATCTGTCCCCGCTCCAATACTTTTTGACTTGGCGGTCTTCCACTGATCATTTCATATAATAAAAACATGACATGTCCGCCATCTAAAGCTGGGATGGGCAAAATGTTCACAAAGGCCAACCAAACGGAGAACATGGCCATGAAGCTCCAGAAAAAAGTCCAGTTCCAAGATGTTGGCATCATTTCAACAATTCCAATAGGTCCTTTTACTTGCTTATAGGCACCTGTTTTGGAATTGAATATTATTTTGAACTGTCTTACTTGGTCGGTCAAAACTTTGATAGTTCTAGTGAAACCAGCGGGAACTGCTTGAAAAAATCCAAAGGTATCTGTCGTTCTAAGATCATCATAATCTGGATAAACCCCTATTTTCGCCTCTTCTGGAACAGTAACGGTGATGGTTTTTTCTTTTCCATCATTTAGTACTTGAATATCCAGCTTTTTATTGGGTGAAGATTGTACGATATCCGTAAACTCATCCCAAAAATCAACTTTTTCACCATTGATACGTAAAATTTCATCCCCGGCTGTTATCCCTGCCTCTTTTGCAACAGATGAATCTAAGACCGCTAGGACTTTGGCCTTTGATCTATATCCAATAAAGTTTCGGCCTTGAGATTCAAGCACTTCTTTTTTGCCTTCGTCGGTCAGTGGAAACGTCAGGTTTTCACCGTTCCTGTCTACTGTTACTTCATCTCCTAAAATAATATCGAGAACGGCTTCATTAAATCGTTTGGACGGTTTACCATCCACAGCAACTATTTTATCCCCGGTCTTTAAACCCAGTTTCTCTCCTATTGAATCAACCTGAATACCGTACTTTAAACTTTTTGAAGGAATGTAGGTATCGCCATTATTGAAAAGTAAAAAGGTGTAGATAATCCATGCAAGAAGAAAATTAACCACTACTCCCCCGATCATTATGATAAGACGTTGCCATGCCGGTTTACTACGAAACTCCCATGGTTTTGGCTCCTCCTTCATTTGCTCGGTATCCATGCTCTCGTCCACCATACCGGCGATTTTAACGTAACCGCCCAAAGGCAACCATCCAATACCGTAAACAGTCTCCCCTATCTTTTTCTTGAACAGGGAAAATTTAACATCAAAAAAGAGGTAAAACTTTTCAACTTTGGTTTTAAAATATTTGGCGGGCAGAAAATGCCCCAACTCATGCAAAATCACCAAAACAGAGATGATCAACACGAACATCACTATCTGCGTAAAAATACCCATCGACAACTGTATCTAAATTTAAGCTCACAAAAGTAAGCTTTTAACACTTTCCTAAAAAAGATGACCATGTCAATTAACGGATTTAAGAAAGTTTTAGCACCAAAACTCATACTTTATCTTGAAGAATCTACCCTATGGTCGTAATTTTGTAGGCTATGCGCTCATTTTTCTCAAAATACAAATTTTTTGGGGTTGTCCTGTTGCTACTTTCTGCAGTCATCATCTATTTGTTTTACAATGCGTTGCAGCCAAAAAAAATGCTTCCCGTTTTCCAACCCTCTATGGTAAGTCAAGAATTGGTCGATAGCACTTTGCACTATAAAAAAAAGTACCACACCATAGCCGATTTTGAATTGATCAATCAAAATGGCGATATGATAACCCAAAAGAATTATCAAGGCAAGATATATGTGGCAGATTTCTTTTTTACCACCTGCCCCACCATCTGCCCCATTATGACCAAAAACATGGTGCAGATACAAAATTCGATTTTGGACGATGACAACGTATTGTTGCTGTCCCATTCGGTTACCCCAGCCATTGATTCCGTACCCCAGTTAAAAAAATACGCCAAAGAAAAGGGCGTTATTGACAAAAAATGGAATTTGGTCACTGGTGATAAAAAACAAATCTATGAGCTTGCTCGAAAATCATATCTGGCAGTAAAAACCGATGGCGATGGTGGCCCCTATGATATGATCCATACCGAAAACTTTATTCTAGTGGACAAGGAACGACGTATTCGAGGTTTTTACGATGGAACCAATCCAGAAGAAATAGAGAAGCTTCTTATAGATTTGGACATCTTAAAAGCCAGCTATTCTGAATAATTTAAGAGTGTCTTTTGAATATTTGGAAATCCATATGCGCTTTTTTACCTATTTTTGCGCTTAATTAAAATTAATCTAAATAAGATTTTGTGGCCACAGTTACCGATCTTAAACAAGGGCAAAAGGGAATTATACGTGATTTTTTAGGAACCGCTCTTCCTATAAAGTTATTGGAATTGGGATGCTTGCCAGGTAACATGGTGGAACTGATACAGACAGCGCCTTTAAACGACCCTATTTACATCAACGTGAATGGAAGCCACATAGCTATAAGACGTTCTTTGGCTAAACTTATTGAGCTTGATGTTATTGAAGATTCCACGACCGTATGAGCAAAAAAATCAATGTTGCACTCATTGGGAATCCTAACACCGGAAAAACTTCCGTTTTTAACCAACTTACCGGATTAAAACAGAAAGTAGGCAACTATCCGGGCATCACCGTTGAAAAAAAAGAAGGAATCTGCAAACTACCTATGGGTGTCAAAGCCCATATTCTTGACCTCCCTGGTACTTATAGTCTAAACACCACTTCATTGGACGAAAGCGTGGTTATAGAGCTTTTGCTAAATAAAAAAGATAAAGATTATCCAGATGTTGCCGTAGTAGTAAGTGACGTAGAAAACCTAAAAAGGAATCTATTGTTATTTACCCAAATAAAGGATTTACGGATTCCAACAATTTTGGTCATCAACATGTCCGATAGGATGTCCAGAAAAGGGATCACACTTGATGTTGAGGCCTTAGAAAAAAAACTGAATACAAAAATTGCCCTGGTAAGTACCCGAAAACGCAATGGCATTGCACGCATTAAGGAATTGATTGCCGACTATACGGCATTGTCCAATTCACCAAATGTGAATACCGCTAGAATTTCCCCAGAATATTTTGAGCGTTTACAGAAAGCTTTCCCAAAAGAGGATTTGTACAAACTTTGGTTGGTCATTACGCAAGATGTGAATTTTATGCGTATTGAGAAGAAGCGGATTCAAGATGCCACTTCATTTTCCACAAAATCCAAAGCAGAGCTCAAAAAACTACAGCATAAAGAAACCGTACTACGTTACAAATTTATTAATGACACTTTAAAAGAAACCTACAAAGTAGATTTTCAAGCCGCTAAAGGATTAAGGGCTTCCCTAGACAAAATCTTGACTCATAAGATTTTTGGCTATATTATTTTCTTTGTCATTCTGCTCACTATTTTTCAGGCTATTTTTGACTGGAGCACTTATCCCATGGACTTTATCGACGAGCAATTTGCAATGGCAGGGGAATGGATCAAAAACACCCTGCCTGCTGGTGTGTTTACAGATTTATTGGCTGAAGGTATTCTTGCGGGCATTGGGGGCATCGTTATCTTTATTCCACAAATAGCCTTTTTATTCTTGTTCATCGCACTACTTGAAGAGACAGGGTATATGAGTAGAGTGGTTTTTCTAATGGACAAACTCATGCGCCCTTTTGGGCTAAGTGGCAAAAGTGTCGTGCCGCTTATATCTGGAACCGCCTGCGCCATCCCTGCAGTTATGGCGACCAGAACTATTGAAAACTGGAAAGAACGATTGATTACCATTTTAGTAACACCGTTTACCACATGTTCTGCCAGACTACCGGTTTATCTTATCCTTATTGCCCTGGTAATCCCTGAAGGGAGATTTTTAGGATTAAGCTATCAGGCATTAACATTGATGCTCTTATATCTTTTGGGATTTGGAATGGCCATTTTTTCAGCCATGGTATTGAATAAGATCCTCAAAATAAGAAGTAGTTCTGTTTTTATGGTAGAAATGCCCACATACCGGCTTCCGCTAATAAAAAATGTTGCCTATACCGTTCTGGAAAAGACCAAAAGTTTTGTTTTTGGGGCGGGAAAGATTATTCTGGCAATTTCAATCGTGCTTTGGTTCTTGGGCTCCAATGGATATTCCAAAGATTTTAAAAATGCGGAAGAAATCGTAAGCAAAAGAATTGAGGAACAAGGATTGTCCCCCTATAGCAAAAATTACATTCAGAATAATATTACTGCATATAAGCAGAATACAAAATTGAGTGTCGTCGACCAGTCTAATGCCATTGGATTAAAATCACTACAAGATTCTGTGCAAATAATGACAAATATTCTTAAAGAAAGAGCAAGAGCACAGGAAATAGCAAGCTACCGATTAGAACATTCATACATAGGTAACTTAGGCAAGACTATAGAACCTTTGGTACGACCATTGGGCTATGATTGGAAAATAGGAATAGCAGTAATAACCTCTTTTGCAGCTAGAGAAGTATTTGTAGGTACTTTGGCAACCATTTATAGTGTTGGCAATGATGAAGAAGAAACCATTAAAAGTAGAATGGCGGCCGAGCTGCACCATTCGGGGAAAAAGCCCCTTTTCAACTTAGCTTCAGGAATTTCTTTAATGCTGTTCTACGCTTTTGCCATGCAGTGCATGAGTACCTTAGCTATTGTAAAAAAAGAGACCAACTCTTGGAAGTGGCCCTTGTTACAATTACTAAGTATGAGCATTATTGCGTATCTTGTAGCATTGACCGCTTATCAAATTCTTAACTAATGGAACTTCTGCAACACACTTTGATGTATCTGACCTTAACCGTCGCGATTGGATATTTGTTATGGAAATTTGTGCTCCCCAAGTCTTTGGTTTCAAGCAAAAAAAAGACTTCCAAATCTTGTGGTCAAGAAGATTGTGGATGTAGCTGAATATTTGATGGTTGATAAAAAGTCTACTCTTTTCGTACTTCGCACTTTTTCCTATTTCATACTTTGTACTTCCCGTCTCGTACTTTGAACGTTATCAATAGTCAAACTTCTCCTTAGAAAACAATTTTTCAAAAAAATTCCACTTCTTGTGTAACCTTTTCTAAATTCCTGATTCTATAGCATAACAACACCAATTAAAAAGAAGATTTGAAAGAGCTTTCAGATGAAATGTTAATGCAAAAAGTTGCTTTGGGCAATCTGGATTTGTTAAAGGTTCTTTTTGACCGACATCATAAACACGTATATAATTTTTTGTACAAAATGTCGGGAGACAGCATGTTGAGCGAGGATTTAACACAAGATGTCTTTTACAAATTAATCAAGTATAGAAGTTCATACAAGAATGGGTCTTTTCTGTCTTGGTTATTCACCATAGCAAGAAATAATTTAAAGACCCATTTTACAAGGAATAATCAAAAACACGATGATATCGATGTACTCGAATTCAAACCTGCAGAAAATGGGGAAACTGAAAAAGAAGACTATTCGCATTTACAAAACGCACTCAACAAGCTCGATTCAGCAGACAGAGAACTTATCATCTTAAACCGGTTTCAAGAAGTGAAGTACGAAGAACTGGCAGAAATTATTGGAAGTACTCCAGGAGCTGTAAAAACAAGGGTCTGTAGGGTATTGAAAAAACTTAAGAATATTTATTTAGAAAGTATATAGCTATGAAAGACGACCATATATCAGATTTGTTCCCAGAATATCTGGACAATACATTGAACGATAGCGACAAACAAAAGATAGAGCAACATCTGGCAAGTTGTATACAGTGCAAACTAGAGTTGGACGAAATGAAACTCTTGTTCAAAGCCTTTAAAAACGATAGTGTTTCTGTTCCTTCGGATAGGCTTTCGGTTAAGTTTGAAGCAGCTTTGAACCAAGAAAAAGCCGCTACCACAAAAATAGTTTCCATTGCTCCCAAAAAAGAAAAATCCAATTGGGCGTCCAACTTGCTCAAGGTTGCCGCAAGTATTGCACTATTGGTTACTTCTTTTCAAATAGGTAGGGTGATACAATCACAGAAAAACAATCAAGAGTTGGTTGTTCTACAAGACGAGACCCTTCAGTTTAAGCAAGCTGCAATGCTTTCTTTAATGGAAAACCAATCTGCAAGCAAACGCATTCAAGGCGTAAATTATATTGAGGAATTTCCAAATCCAGACGAAGCTATCGTGAAAGCATTAACGGACCGATTGCTTTATGACGAAAATGACAACGTACGGTTAAATGCCTTTGAAGCACTATCAGGTTTCACTACTTCGGAAACAGTAAAAATCGCTTTTATTAAGGCATTGGAACAAGAGAAAAATCCAAGCATACAGGTTGCTATAATACAAGCATTGGTGAAAATACAGGAAAAAAAAGCCATAGGTCCTATGCAAAAATTATTGGAAAAAGAGGATACACAACCTTTTATCAAAAAAGAAATTGAACAAGGATTACCAAAAATTATATAAACAAAAGTAAAGTGCTGAGCGCAGTCGAAATAGCTGTGTTGAGCGAAGTCGAAACATCAAAAACGAAAAATCATGAAACAGTTAACACTAATTTTATTCGCATTTGTCATAGGAACAAGTGCTAAATCCCAAACAGATTACACCAAATCCCTAAGTGGTATTGAATGGGTCAAAATCGAATCAAAATCGGACATTATCCTAAAGACACATTCTGCGGATGAACTATTGATAAAAAACAGTAGAAGCTCAGAAGTATCCCAAAGGGCGAAAGGCCTTAGACTTATTGGCGAAGGAGGCTCCGACAATACCGATGTTGGTTTTTATGTAGTACAGGATGGAAACACCTTGATTGTCAAAAACCTGAGAAAGAATGACGAAGGCGAAATCTACTTGCCCAAGGACCAAAATGTATCGGTTAAAAGCACATGGAATGGCGACATTGAGATGAGCGGCTTTCATGGAGAAATCGAAGCAGATGCGGAATTAAACGGTAGTATAGAGATCTTGGATGCAAGAGGCCCTGTTACCGCTAATGCCTTGAACGGCGAAATTAACGTGGTTTTTGGAAAAGTAAATCAAGACTCTCCCATCTCTATTTATACCACAAATGACGAAGTGGATGTCACCCTCCCTTCGGATACTCCATCAGACTTGGTCATGAGTACGACCAATGGAGATATTTATACCGATTTTGAGCTTACGCGGGAAGAAAAGGATGGACTAAAATCAATGTCCGGCAGAAAAGTAAAAGCAACGATCAACAATGGAGGAGTGAATATCTCACTAAAGTCCACCAATGGAACTATTTATCTAAGAAAAAAATAAGCTGTACAGAGCGAAGTCGAAATACTTGTGCTGAGCAAAGTCGAAACATCAAAAAACGAACAATCATGAAAAAAACTAGAACCTTATTTTTAACCGTATTCACGTTACTTGGATTTCTTAGTATGCTATCCCAGGCCAAAAGAACAGATGTCGATTCTTGTAAAACCTTACTCAAAGCGATTGAAGTCAATGAAGCAGAAGAAATTACACAATTTCTTAAAACCACCGACCCAAATTGTACGTGCCAATGGAACAGCGATCCACGAACACCTTTGGTCTTGGCAGGAAGAATGGGGAATCTTAAAATCGTAAAGCAATTAATAACCTCAGGGGCAGATGTAAAGTTCCATAGTAAAGGAGACGAAACCCCATTGATGGCAGCCGCATTAAATGATAATGTGGCGCTTGTTGACTATTTGATACAACAAGGAGCGACTATAAATAAAGCGCTTTCTGGCGATGGCACTGCGTTGTTGATTGCTGCAAGAGAAGGCAACTATGAGGTGGCAAACTATCTTATTAAAAATGGCGCCGAAGTCAATACCATAGTCACTGGCGATGGTACTGCATTGATACAAGCTGCAAAGAACGGTCATAAAAAGGTCGCAGAACTTTTATTAAAAAACGGGGCAGATCCAAAACTTGAGGCCCCAGGTGATGAAAACCCTATGTACCATGCCCTTGCCTCTAATGACAAGAAAATGGTTTCCCTTTTAAGAAAGTACCTGTAATAAAGTTTATAGCATCAAAAAACGAACAATCATGAAACAATTAGTAATACTACTGATGGTAGGTTTTCTATACCTACCGTTGAATGCCCAAAGAATCATTGAAAAGAATATTGGACTTAACAACCGGACCGTTTCCGTTGATGTGAAATTCGCTTCGGACATCAAGGTGAAGACATGGGATAAATCTACGGTATACTTTAAAGCAGAGATAATGACCGAGGGTGAAAAATATCTTGACATGTACAAACTCGATGTAAAGGAAAGCTCCAGTTCCATCACAATTACTTCAGAGACAAAGGCAATTTTTAAGGCACTCCAAGAAGAGCGCGATAAAAACAGGCCAGATGGAAAAAAACGCTATTACTTCACCTATCAAATGTATCAGTTTGATTATACCTTGTATGTTCCCAAAAATGCCAATTTCTCGGTGAGCAGTATCAATGGTGATTTGCAAGCAGAAATCATTGAAGGGGATTTTACTGCTGATTTGATCAATGGCACTATCGATATCAAAAAATACAAGGGTGACCTAGACCTAAAGACTATTAATGGAGAGATAGATGTAACACTCACAGATACTACGTTCAGCGCAGAAACGGTTCACGGGCAAATCTATGCAGATGAAAAACTAGACTTGCAGGTGACCGACCGCCACGTTGGTCAAAAAGTCAAAGGTAACTTTGGAAACGCCACCAACAGCTTGCGGTTAGATACCGTAAACGGGAACATGTATCTTAGGCTTTAGAATGGTATTTATAGTATTGGAGCGATAAAAGAATACAGCAACAAAGCCCAACCAATCACCAGTAGCAAACCTCCTATCGGCGTAACGGGCCCAAGAAAACGAAGTTTTTTTCCGTTGGCAGCGCTTAGACATAAGCCATAAATACTGAAGGAAAATAACAAAATGCCTATAATGAAACAATAGGCGATATAGCTATCTAAAGATTGGTCAAAGCCTAAATTGAAGCTCAGAATGACGAGCAAAATAGCATGGTACATTTGATATTTCACCCCAGTCTCAAAACTATGGAGGAGTTCTGGGGTGAGTTTCTTTTTTAGGGCATGTGCACCGAATGCACCAAAAATAACCGCCAAAAGTCCGTAAAGAGCGCCCATAACTTGGGCCAGTAAAATCGTTTCCATAGGAATGTCGTTGCTTAATGTAAGTTTATAAGTCTATGCGAATTTCAAAGTCCGAAGTTACTCTAAAAGCACATTCCTCATATTTTGGGGGACCAAACGTTTTCATTTTGGCATTGGAAAAGGCTACTTTTTCTTTGGGAATCCCCAACCAATTGGTATCCAACTCGTCATTGCCATTCTTATCATAAAACAGTGCTATGGCATACTTTCCAGTGGGGATATCATCAATTTTTAAACTGACCTTTCCTTTTTTGGCAGAGGTGCTTCCAGATTTAAAAACACCTTCAAACTTTAAAAAAGTTGCATCAGAATCATAAACTGCCACGTTAATATTTCCCTCTTCCGAAGGAATGTTGGTCACATTTACCGTAATCGTATGTTGTGAAAGCAAAAAAGCAGGAATCAGAAAAAAAGAAAAACAAGTAAATCTCATAGATACTTTTGATATCAGCTATTTTTAAAAAACACGTATTGTGTCAAAACTTAATTAGGGTTCTCAAGGTTTGCCATGAATTGCGAGTTCAAGGTTTCGTAAAATTGTTGGGTCTGTAAGCTATCATTAAAATTTAGATACGTCTTTAGTGAATCATGATGGACCAGCTTTATTTTTTGTTGCATTAAATCATCTACAAAAACATAAACTTTGGTCTGTGTAATGGAATCGTTGAACACTCCCTTCTCCTTTGCCATCCAAGAGAATCCGTTAAAACGTTCCATTTCGGGCAGTTTATCGACCAATAAAAGACTGTCGATTTCCGCTATTGGGATGTTCTGGTAATAGATGCCAGATAGGATTCTAAGCTCCCCTTCTTCAATTTTATGCCAGTTTTTATAGTGTAGGATAAATGCAAAAACGCAAACAACGAGTGTTACAACAATTATGATATTCCACAACCAATGCCGTTTCTCTTTATTCATTTTTGTTCGCTGTTCTATACCTGTCAAACCAAGCAACGGTATGTGCAATTTTGGCGATCAGATTACTCGGTTTGCTTGCAATTCCATGGCTTGCCCCCGGAATCTCGACCAAAACGGTTTCAATTTTGCGCAATTTTAAAGCGTGGTACAATTGTTTGGCCTCACTTGGTGGCGTTCGCAAATCGTTCATGCCTACCATTACCATAGTTGGGGTCTCTATATTACCAACGAGCGAAATTGGTGAAAATTTCCAATAATGCTCAAAATTTTCCCAAGGCTGTCCTTCGTATCGCGAATTGGCATAGCCAAAATAATTATCGGCGACCAAGGTCTTACTGATCCAGTTCATGACAGGTTTTGCGACCACTGCCGCTTCAAACCTATTGTTCTTGCCAATCATCCAAGCGGACATGATGCCTCCGGCACTACCACCCGTAACAAACAACTGATCTTCGTGAGCAATTCCCATTTTTATACAATGATCCACGCCGTCCATAGTATCGTCATAATCTTGCCCTGGATAGTTACGGTATAATAAATTGGCGAACTCTTCTCCGTAACTTGTACTTCCGCGAGCGTTTGGATAAAAGACTACATACCCTTCGGATGCATAGAGCTGCATTTCAATGGAAAAACGATCTCCGTAATTAAGAATTGGTCCTCCGTGGTTTTCTACCATGAACGGATATTTTTTAGAGGCATCATAGTTTGGGGGATAAACTACCCATCCTTGAATATCCCTGCCATCAAAAGAAGATTTATACCATACCTCTTCCACCTTTCCTAAAGTTCTATATTTTAATAATCCACCATTTAAATCTGTGATTTTTTTAGGTGTTTTTGCCTTTGGGCCAATAATCGCAAGTTCTGCAGGGTAATCGGGTCTTGAATGGGTATAGGCAATAGTACCGCTGTTGGAAACACTGTACGAACCACTACCATAAGGCCTTCCAAGGGTAGTTCCTCCTCTATTGTCCGCTAGCTTGGTTATTTTTCCCAAAGTAGTTACATAGCCAACCTTTCCATTGCCTTTATCATCATAATTAAAATAAAGTCCATTGCTCTTGGCATCCCACATCAATCCTGAAACACTCCTATCTAAATTGTCCGTAATGCTTCGCTTATTGCCACCATCACTATCCATGAGGTATAATTTTCGTGTTTGATAGGCTTCCCGTTTATCACCATAACTGATGTAGGCTATATGTTTTCCATCTGGAGATATTGCTGGAGTGTTGTCCGGGCCATCCCTGTCGGTCAAAGCGACTATTGTACCATTTTCAACATCGACAGAATAAATCTCACTATTACGAAAACGATATTCCCAATCTTCTACCCGATTGGCTGAAAAGTAAATTTTAGAACCATTTGGCGCCCACGATAGTGTGCCTCTGTGGTGCCAATCCCCAGAAGTAATCTGCCTTGCCGCACCTCCATTGGAAGGCATAACAAAAATATGGTTAAACCCTGGCTTTATATAGCCACGGCCATCTGCTTCATGATAGACCCTATCCGTAATCCGTGGGGAATCTGCCCACTTTGCCCCTTTTGGTTTTTTGGGAATCTTGGCAATCACTAGTGGTGCTTTGGGAACGTTCATGGAAAAAGCCAATTGCTTTCCGTCTTGTGACCACGTTAAAGAACTGGGACTAAAAGGCAGTTGGGTCAGCTTGGCAACTTTGCCTGAAGCTACCCAATACATGTAGATTTCAGAACCTTCTTCCGTACTGCTGGAAAAAACGATTCTATCTCCTGTGGGCGACCATTTGGCCCTGGACTCGTTGCCTTCCCTTGTCGTCATTTTTTGGTGTTGGCTACCATCAGTTTTTATGAGCCATAAATTCCCGACAGATCTATCTTTCATCATATCAAAGCCCATTCTGCGATATACCACCCACTCCCCATTTGGCGAAATTTGAGGGTCGGACACATATTGCAGATCAAAGACATCCAAATAAGAGAAATGCTGTTTTTGTCCAGTTGAAAATTGGATTGAAAAAAGAAATACAAATAATGGAAAAAGAGTACGCATGTTAGGCTGTTTTTGTAATTTTTAAAGGTAGTGGAAAGAAGTGATTTCAACAACCAGTTGAAGTATCGGATATTCTTCTTAAAAACAACTAATTTCACGCAACAAAAACTAATTCCATACTTTTTGTCAAAATGAATTTTTCGGGAAAACATATTTTAATTACTGGAGCTTCGAGGGGCATTGGAAAGTCCACGGCAATTGCTTTTGCCGAAAAAGGTGCCAAAGTGGGCATTAATTATAGAACAAATACCAAAAATGCAAAACAAACACTAGAAGAGTTGCCAGGTACGGGTCATCAACTGTTCCAACAAGATATTTCGGAAAAAGGAGGTCCTGAAAAACTCATTAACGACTTTGTCTCGCATTATGGCAAATTGGACATTTTGGTTAACAATGCGGGCATCTCTATTTTTCATACAATTGATGAAGTTGATTTTGACCATTGGACATCAGCTTGGGAAAACACCTTCAAAACTAATCTTTTTGCAGTTTCAAATTTGTGCTATTGGGGTGCAAAAGCCATGATGCAAACAGGAGGCGGACGTATTGTAAATGTTTCTTCTAGAGGTGCTTTTAGAGGAGAGCCAACCAAACCGGCCTACGGTGCTAGCAAAGCTGCATTGAATTCCATGAGTCAGTCTTTGGCAAAAGCATTGGCGCCCCATAAAATCTATATTGGTGTTGTGGCTCCCGGTTTTACCGAAACTGAAATGGCCGCTGTAACCTTGACCCCTGCCGAACGGGAAAACCTGCTTAGGGAATCTCCTTTTCAGCGCATGGCACAGCCAAAAGAAGTAGCTCATGCCATACTTTTCTTAGCTTCGGAAGGTGCTGAGTATTCTTCGGGAACAATTATTGATGTTAATGGGGCTTCTTATTTAAGGAGTTAACTTTGCATTATGAAAGCAGCTACCGTTGTCCAAATTAAAAAAGAGCTTCAACATAAAAATCCTGATGAGTTATTGGAATTATGCCTTCGCTTATCAAAATTTAAAAAAGAAAATAAAGAGTTATTGACTTATCTCTTGTTCGAAGCAGATAATGAAGAAGGGTATATAGAAACCGTAAAGTCCGAAATAGACGAACTCTTCGAAGAAATCAATACCAGTAGCTATTTCTACATTAAAAAAAGTATTCGAAAAATCCTCAGGAATCTCAAAAAGTATATCCGTTACTCGGGGAACAAGGAAACAGAAGTTGAGCTGCTACTATATTTTTGCCAAAAACTCAAAGACTTTAGACCCTCTATTGAACGAAACACTACGTTGACCAACCTTTATGAGCGGCAACTAATCTATATCCGTAAAAAAATACTTCTCTTACATGAAGATCTGCAATATGATTTTGGGTTAATGCTTGAAGAATTGGAATACTAAAATTTTTGAAACTCTTTCTTAGCTAGATCTTCAGCTGTAATGGGTTTCCCATTGATATTGGTGGTATCCCAATCTTGGGTTATCTTCCAAGTGCCATCAATCTTTTTGAGCACAATATGAAATTGCCCATAGCTATAGTTGGTCACGCCTGCCTTATCCTTGAACCCAATTCGATAAAAACCTACTTCGTATGATGTGGATTCATTGGTATGCCTACTATCGAACCAGAAGTCCAGCGCAATAGACATTCCATCTGCTTTATTTTTTTGAAACCGCTCCAGATTTCCGGATTTAAATATACTCTCGGTATCAATTCCTTGTGGGGTTACTCTTAGTACCTCATCTGCATATATTGAATTTAATGCAATACCGTCTAGCGTTTCAAAAGCTATTTTGAAACGCTTCCAAACTTCTCTGTTGATTTCTTCTTGAATTTGGGTGACAGAATCTTGGGAATAGCTCAAAAAAGCAGTGAATACAAAGAGTATCAAAATTAACTTGCGCATAACTCAATCTTTTAGAATGTACTTTATTGTTACCCTAGTCCTACATCCAGAGTCATCATAATGATAAAACCTCCTATGAAACCCATCGTAGCTATATCGGTATATTTATCTCTTTGGGTCTCGGGAATAACTTCTTCTACCACTACAAAAATCATAGCCCCGGCTGCAAAAGATAGTGCATAGGGCAAAATAGGTTCAAAAGTGAGTACGGCCCAAGCTCCCAAAACAGCTGCAATAGGCTCTACCATTGCAGAAGCTTGCCCAAACATAAAACTTTTAGTTCTACTCAATCCCTGTCTACGAAGTGGCATTGCTACTGCAAAGCCTTCAGGGAAGTTTTGTAGGCCTATCCCTAAGGCCAGTGCAACTGCCCCGCCAATCGTTGCACCATCAAAACCAGCGGCCACACCTCCAAAAAGTACTCCGACGGCCAATCCTTCCGGAATGTTGTGCAATGTAATTGCTAAAGTCAACAAGGTTGTTCTGTGCCAAGGTGTCTTTACGCCTTCGGCTTCACTTTCTTTAAAATTGATATGCAAATGCGGAAGTACTTTGTCCAGACCAAAAATAAAAGCTGCTCCCAATAAAAATCCTACCGCAGCCGGAATCACTTTTACAAAACCTTCTCCCTCGCTCATTTCAATACCCGGTGCAAGTAGGCTCCAAAAACTTGCTGCAACCATAACACCTCCAGTAAAACCTAACATTCCGTCCAGTACCGCACGGTTCATTCCTTTAAAGAAAAACACCAAAGCTGCTCCGGCGGCGGTTAATCCCCACGTGAAAAGTGTAGCATAAAAAGCTGCTAAAATGGGATTGATACTTTCAAAATATTGGACAACCTGTTCCATTAGTCATTCTTTTTAACATATAGGTTAGATGCTATTTGATGGGATATATGAAGGTCTTTGCCCTCCATTTTTATATGCAACGATTCATCAAAATCTTCTCTTTCCAAAACCTCTATCGTTTTGCCCAAGGCAATATTGTACTTATCCAAAAACTTTAAAAAAGCTGATGAGGTATCCTTTACGCCTACACAAACTCCCTTGGTATTTATTGGTAGTTCGCTCAACAATTGTTTGTCCCGTTCTAAAAAGATTCCATCCTTTGTGGGTATAGGGTCACCATGTGGATCATACTTTGGAAAGTCCAGAAGCTCGTCGAGCTTATCGATCAATTTTTCACTTTTAATGTGTTCCAACTGTTCGGCCACTTCATGAACTTCATCCCAAGAGAAATCCAGCTTCCTAACTAAAAACACTTCCCACAAACGATGCTTGCGTATAATGGAAAGCGCTGTTTTTATTCCAAAATCTGTCAAAGAAACACCTTGATAGGGTTGGTAGTTTAAAAACTCTTTGTCTGCAAGTTTTTTGGCCATATCCGTTACCGAGGACGGCTTTGTTTCCATCTGTTCCGCAATAGCGTTGGTGGCAACAAGTGTTGTAGTATTCCCTCCTAAATGGAATATGGTTTTGATATAATTCTCCTCAGAGCGAGTCATAAGAATATTTTTTCAAAAATACATTTTTATTTGTAAAAACAAATTTTTAGATGACTCTAAAATCGCTTTCAAATTGATATACAAAACACTTTCTTAAATTTTAAAGCATAGTCCATAAACATTATTAAATAAAAGTATAGCTAGAATTCCCAAAGGAAAGTTATGTTTGTTCAGGAACTGGAATAATTGAAATACATTTATTCTTAGCGAACAGCAAAATAACTCATTATGATTGCACGAATATGGCATGGAACAACTAAGGCTGAAGATTATGAGGAGTACACCGCCTTTATGAAATCTAAAGCGATACCAGATTATAGAGAAACAAAAGGTTTTGTAAAGCTCTCTTTTTTAAGAAGAATTGAGGGGGATATTGCCCATTTTACCTTAATAACCTACTGGGAGAACATTGGTGTCATCAAAAATTTTGCTGGTGATGATTTTGAAATTGCCAAATACTACACGCTTGATCATGAGTACTTACTGGAATTTGAAGAAAAAGTGACGCATTATGAAGTTTTTGCGGAGTAGAACTTTCCATTCCTTATTTTTGATGAATGCCTAACTACGATTACATCATTATCGGCGCTGGAGCTTCGGGGCTTCTATTGGCCAGCGCTTTTGGAAAAGATGACTTTTTTTCATCCAAATCCATATTGATAATTGATAAAGATGATAAGACCAAAAATGACCGTACTTGGTGTTTTTGGGAGAAAGGCAGTGGTAAATTTGATGAACTCATATACAGAAAATGGCCAAACATTTTTTTTGCCGGTAAAAAGCTAGCGCTTTCAACACCATTGCATCCGTATTGCTATAAGATGCTTCGAGGAATCGACTTTTATAACCAATATATAAGTGAAGTCAAGAATTCTGCGAATGTTACTTGGCTGCACGACAAGGTCATCGATATTCAAGACAACGAAAATGATGTAACGGTAGTTACCGAGACCGAGAGCCATACCGGGGGAAAAGTCTTCAATAGCCTCTTTGATTATAAACAAGCCAAAAACCAAAAAAAATATCCTGTTCTACAACAGCACTTTGTGGGCTGGTTCGTTAAAACAGAAAAACCGGTCTTCAAACCGGATGAGGCTACCTTTATGGATTTTTCAATTCCACAGAAAGGAAACACACGTTTTATGTACGTACTTCCTTTCTCTGAAAACCAAGCCCTCTTGGAATACACCTTGTTTTCCAATACTACACTTGAACGTTCGGAATATGAAAAAGGTATCATAGATTACCTAGAAAATAAATTGGAATGCTCCAACTATACTATTTTGGAAAAGGAAAGTGGCAATATTCCAATGACCTGTTATGAGTTTCATCAACATAATTCCAATAGAATCTTACATATTGGCATTGCAGGAGGGTGGGCAAAACCAAGCACAGGTTTTACTTTTTACAATACCAATAAAAAAGTGGATGCATTGATTGGTCACCTAAAAAAGAAAAAACCTTTAAAACAATTTGCCAAGAAAGATAAATTCTGGTTTTACGATCTATTGTTGTTAGATATTCTTTACAAGAAGAACCACTTGGGACAACCGATTTTTGAATCACTATTTAAAAGGAGAAAAGCATCGCTTATCTTAAAATTTTTAGATAACGAAACCTCGCTTTGGGAGGATATAAAAATTATGTCGGCACCAAAACCCTTCCCATTTATAAAAGCACTTTTAAGCAGGATTTTTTAAACTGTCCGTTTCATAAGGTTTTCACCAAACTTTTTCAATACCTGTTTATTCGATTCTGAAATATTGATAGCGTTCAACGCATTAAAAGCCCTCTTTGTATAATCAGCTATGGCAGCATTTGTCTCTTCAACGGCACCACTTTCCATAAAAATTGATTTTACCGTCTCAATCTTAGAAGTGGCTTCTTTTGGTCTTATGGAATACAAATGCATAAGACCTTCTTTTTGTTCTTTTGGTGCCAGCTCCATCGCTTTTAAAACAAGAAAGGTCTTCTTGTTTTCTATAATATCCCCACCAACCTGTTTGCCAAAAGATTTAGGGTCCCCAAAAGCATCCAAATAATCATCTTGAAGTTGAAATGCCAATCCAAGATTCTTTCCAAAATCATATATAGCATCGGCGTCTTGCTGGGATGCGTTGGCAATTATAGCTCCCATTTTCATGGCCGCAGCGACCAAAACTGCTGTTTTGTATTCTATCATTTTTAGATACTCGGGAATACTTACATCGTCCCGTAATTCAAAATCCACATCATACTGCTGTCCTTCACAAACTTCAACCGCTGTTTTACTGAACAATGATATAAGTTCCTTGAAACTATCGGGAGGATAACTTTCAAAAAACTGATACGAATTGATGAGCATAGCGTCACCGGACAAAATACCCGTATTTATATCCCACTTTTCATGCACTGTAGTTTTCCCTCTTCGGAGCGGGGCGTCATCCATAATATCGTCATGGACCAGCGAAAAATTATGAAACATCTCTACGGCCAATGCGGCATTCATGGCATCTTTGGACTTACCACCAAACAAGTCAGTTGTCATAAGTGTTAGTACTGGACGCAGACGCTTACCGCCCAGCCCCAAAATATAATTGATGGGCTCATAAAGGTTTTTAGGTTCTTTTGATTGGATTTCTTGGTTCAGGTACGAAACAAATTCCGCCCTGTAGTCGTCTATAGTTTTTGAATTTACCATGAATCAAAAATAATGTCAATAAAGACACGAAAGCAAAATTTAAAAAAAGTTTATCTGAAAACGCAATAGATTTGAAAATGTTCGTCTTTATAATTGAAGACAGCTAACAGCCTTTTTTGAATGGTATCCAATAAAGAAAATCATAATAAACTATCCACTTTTTTTAGTGAAGAATATAGTTCTTTAAGAGGGTATGTGCATTCAAAAATAACGGATACTACCGAGCAGGATGCCGAAGATATAATACAAGATGTGGCGCTGCGCATATTTTCAAGGTCAGAAGACGCTTCGCCCATAACCAATATTGCTGGTTTTGTCTACAATGCTATCAAAAATAGAATCATCGACATTATGCGGACGGGAAAAAGGGTAAGACAAGAAAATGATGAAATTGACAGACTTTGGGCCGACTTTGCTGAATTATTTTACAGTGATGCCGACAATGCCTATCCCCCAGGCTTAAAAAATGCCTTAAAATACGAGATAGAAAGCTTAAAGCCAGACTATAGGGACATTATTCTGGCCATAGACTTTGAAGGATATTCCTATAGAGAAATATCGGAGCAGACCGGTATTTCCCAAGGTACTTTAATGTCCAGAAGACATAGGGCATTATCTATATTATCAAAAAAATTAGAACAAGAAAAAACAAGTACATAAAAAAATAAATTATGGAAAAACGAGAAAAATACGAGAGAAAAATAGAGAAATATGTCACCAAAGGGTTTAAGGTCCTGTTCATGATTTTCATTGGTATCCTGTTTATATTTCTAATGGGATATATCCTTATGCTACTATGGAATTGGCTTATGCCCGATATTTTTGGCTTAGCAACATTGAGTTATTGGCAAGCAATGGGATTACTGGCATTGGCCAAAATAATCTTTGGTTTTGGCAACAAAGGTGGAAGCAAAAACCATAAAAAGAATAAACACCAAAGCAAACTTAAACGGTTTTGCGACTCTAAAGATGAATTTTCCGACTGGAAACATTACGATGCATTTTGGAAAGAAGAAGGTAAGTCTGCTTACACAGATTATGTAACCCGTAAACAAAAAGAAGAATGATCCCCAAAAAAAGACTTGCCTCTTTAAAGGCCAGAATGAGAAGCAATACAGGACATTTTTTCATGTATTCAAGAAAAAAAACGACAATTCAGTCCAAAATCAATTCGCACTTTCGTCTCTATAGTATTCATTTAGATGTGAAAACTGAAAATGAATAAGACGTTAAAAAAATGTAAAACTTTAGAAACTTTTTTTGTTTCTAAAGTTTCCATGTATACTTTAGCGCCCTGTTATGCGAGAAAAAATTTTACACAAAGCAACGGAATTGTTTTTAAATCTGGGGTTTAAGAGTGTTACCATGGACGATTTGGCCAATGAAATGGGAATCTCAAAAAAGACGATCTACTCCCATTTTGACAATAAGACCAAATTGATAGAAGAAAGTACAATGGATTTATTCTGGTGTATTTCCAATGGCATTGACGAGATTCTGACCGATAAAAAAAACCCTATTGAGGAACTGTATGAAATAAAAAAGTTTGTGATGCTACATTTAAAAGATGAGAAATCGTCCCCGCAGCATCAACTACGAAAATATTATCCAAAAATTTTTGAAACTCTAAAAAAGAAAGAGTTCGAAGTAATGCAAAAATGTGTGGTCGATAATATAAAACGAGGAATGGAAATTGGAATATACCGCGAAAATCTGAACATACAATTTGTAGCCCGCATTTACTTTTCGGGTGCGGTAAGTCTTGGCGACTTGGACCTTTTTCCATCAACCATGTTCACGAAAATTGAGCTGGAAGACTATTACTTAGAATATCATTTAAGGGGAATCGTAACCCCAAAAGGAAGAAAAATATTAAACTCAATCATCAACTCAAACCAAGAATAAATGCGAACAACACTTACAAGTATACTTTTGATTTTGCCATGGTTTTTACTGGCTCAAGAAAGTACCGATAAAACTAGTTTTAGTCTAGACGAGGCTATCATATATGCACTACAGAACAACTATAAGGCCATCAATGCCGATAGGGATATTGTTGATGCCCAAAAACAAAAATGGGAAACCATTGCTGGAGGATTACCACAGATAGACGGTACCGTAAATTATCTGAACCAATTAAAACAGCAAGTAGTTCAGTTACCTGGTGAAATTGCAGATGGTGAACCCGGTACTTTTGTAGAAGTTGTTTTTGGACAGCCCCAACAGGCAACGGCAACGGCTACGCTAAGGCAACAAATATTTGATGGCTCCTATATTGTTGGAGTACAAGCAACAAAAGCTTTTTTGAGCTATAGCCAGAACAACAAAGAAAAAACGGATTTAGACGTTCGCAAAGCGGTAGTGGAAGCTTACGGTAATGTACTTCTGGCTCAAGAGAGTGTTCTAATTTCAGAAAACAACAAGACTACTTTAGAGAAAAATCTTTATGAAACCAAACGCATCTTTGAAAATGGGCTTGGAGATGAAGAAAGTGTAGACCAATTGCAAATCACCCTTTCTTCAGTTGAAAATCAACTGAAGAATGCCAAGCGTTTGGAAAAGATTACGTTACAAATGCTAAATCTAATGATGGGGTTGCCCATTGATTCTCCAACAAGTCTTACGGAGAACTTGGATGATCTGGCCCAAGAAAAAATAGATTTGGGATTGTTAGATACCGAGTTTAAGATGGAAAACAATGTTGATTTTAAACTTGCCGACAATTTAAATGAACAACGCTTTTACGAATTAAAATTGGCCAAAAGTAGAGCTTTGCCCACCCTTAACGCTTTCATTAACTATGGCGGTATTTCGTTTGGGGATAGTTTCACTTTTTTGGATAACGGACAAGACTGGTTTGCTTTTTCAAACTTTGGCGTTGACTTGAACATCCCAATTTTTAGTTCTTTCAAAAGAAGCGCAAGTACCCAAAGGGCAAAAATCGCCTTGGAAAAAGCAAAAACACAACTTACAGAAGCAGAGGAGCAAATACGTCTTCAACTGGCAAATGCAAAGAGCGATTATATTTTGGCGATAGAGGAATACGGTACTTCAAAAGAAAACTTAAAACTTGCCGAACGTATTGAAAACAAGAATCAGATAAAATATTCAGAAGGTATAGCTACCAGTTTTGAATTGAGGCAAGCACAAACGCAGCTGTACACGACCCAGCAGGAATATCTACAATCAATGGTAGATGTTATCAATAGAAAAACCGAACTGGAAATCATACTTAATCAATAATCAAAAAAGAAAACCACATCATCATGAAAACAATCATATATCTAGTCCTTACATCAGTCATTTTATACTCTTGCGGCGGAAATTCCAAAGCCACAGTGGAAAGTGTTATTGCTGGAAACGATTTGGCTGCCATGCGCACAAAACGAAGCGAAATCTCTGAACAACAAAAGGTTTTGGAAAATCAAATCCGTTCATTGGACTCTGTAATCGCTACTTTGGATGTTAATGAAAAACTACCATTGGTTACCACCATAGAAGCAAAAGCAGAAAACTTTGACCATTATCTTGAACTCCAAGGAGATGTAATGACCAAACAAAATGTGCTTATTTATCCAGAAATATCCGGAACATTGAATCGTGTTTATGTCAAAAAAGGACAAAAAGTCTCCAAAGGTCAGTTACTTGCATCAATAGACGATGGTGGATTGTCCAGTCAATTGGCACAAATGAAAACGCAATCCGAACTGGCTAAGACTACTTTTGAGCGACAAAAGAGACTTTGGGAACAAAATATCGGTTCAGAGATTCAGTACCTGCAGGCAAAAACTTCTTACGAAGCACAAGAAAGCGCTGTAAAACAAATGCAGAGCCAGGTTTCTAAATCCAATATCAGGGCACCGTTTTCAGGAATCATAGACGATGTTATAAAAGACCAAGGGACAGTGGTAGCTCCAGGCCCTGGTTCTGAAGTTTTTAGAATCGTTAACCTATCGAACATGTACATTGAAGTAGAAGTGCCCGAAAGTCACCTGCCCAATGTTACACCTGGGAAAAATGTAAATGTTTATTTTCCTGTGTTAGGTGATAGTGTTACCGCCAAAATCAGGCAAACAGGCAATTTCATTAACCCAAGTAATAGGTCTTTTACCGCTGAAATACCCGTTCCAAGTAATGATGGTAGGGTAAAGCCCAACTTGACCGCAAGGGTAATGATCAACGACTATACCAATGAAAGTGCCATTCTAATCCCTCAAAGTATTGTATCTGAAAATGCAGAAGGAGAACAGTATGTATATGTGGTCGAGGGTGATTCGGTCTCCGCTGATGCCATTGCCAAGAAGACCATTATTACAACAGGAAAAACGCAAGGAGACTTTGTAGAAGTACTTTCTGGAATAAATAATGGTGACGGCATCATCGATGAAGGTGCCAGAAGCGTAAAAGAAGGGCAAAAAGTAAAAATTAAGAATGCTGAATAGTCAAAAGACAGAAATATGAGTAAGCAAAAGAAAAAAGTAGACAAAGAATTTAAGCTATCGTCTTGGGCTATCGACAATAAAACAACCATGTATGTTTTAATTGCTGTAATCTTATTTTTGGGGGCTTCGGCTTACTTTAGTATGCCAAGGGAAAGCTTTCCAGAGATAAAGGAAACCAAAATCTACATTAGCTCCATATACCCTGGGAATACTGCTGAGGATATTGAAAAATTGATTACCGATCCACTCGAAGATGAGTTGAAAACGGTAAGTAACGTAACCGAGATTACATCTACATCGCAAGAGGATTATTCCATGATCATTGTTGAGTTTGATGAAAAGATTACTGTTGAAGCTGCTTTACAAAAAGTAAAAGACGAGGTAGACACCGAAACTGCTGGTGAAGATTGGCCTACCTTCAATGGGGCTAAAGTAGAGCCCAATGTCTTTGACTTGAGCATGTCCGAAGAAATACCAATTCTCAATATCAATATTTCCGGTGATTATCCAGTTGATAAGCTAAAGGAATATGGGGAATATTTAGAAGATGAAATCGAGGGCTTGCAGGAAATAAAGCAGGTAGATATTAGAGGGGTTCAGGAGAAAGAGGTAGAAGTTGCAGTGGACATCTATAAAATGATGGCTGCACAAGTAAGTTTCGATGATGTTATCAATACGATCAGTAGGGAAAACATGACGACCTCCGCAGGTAATCTTATTACGAGCGGACAGCGAAGAACCATTAGAATAGTTGGTGAAATCGACAAACCCAGTGAGCTTGAAAATTTTGTTGTCAAAGCCGAAAACGGTAATCCTATCTATTTAAAGGATATAGCAAAAGTGTCCTTTAAAGAAGAGGATAAAACTACGTTCGCAAGGGAATTTGGACACCCAGTAGTTATGTTGGACGTAAAAAAGCGTGCCGGCAAAAACATGGTTGCTGCGGCAGAACAAATTCAAGTCATCGTTGACAAAGCTGTAAAAAACGTATTTCCACAGGATGTAGAAGTGACCATTGCAAACGATCAATCCTCCAAAACCATAGGTCAAGTAGATGATTTGGTGAACAACATTATTTTTGGGATCATTCTGGTGGTTACAGTACTTATGTTCTTTCTGGGATTCAAGAATGCATTGTTTGTTGGTTTTGCCATCCCAATGTCCATGTTCATGTCACTCATGATTTTGAATCTTTTGGGGTACACCATGAATACCATGATTCTTTTTGGATTGATCATGGGGCTTGGTATGTTGGTAGATAACGGAATTGTTGTTGTCGAAAATGTATACCGCTTAATGGATGAGGAAGGTATGTCGCGCGTAGAAGCGGCTAAAAAAGGGATTGGGGAAATCGCGTTTCCTATAATCATATCTACGTTGACAACGGTAGCAGCGTTTGTTCCGCTTGGTCTTTGGCCAGGAGTGATGGGGCAGTTTATGATCTACTTCCCTGTAACCCTTTCCGTAGTTCTTGGTTCATCACTATTTGTTGCTATCTTTTTTAACTCTGTATTGGTCTCCAAGTTTATGACCACAGAGGACAAAAGTATGCCGTTAAAACAAATTATTAGAACTACCTCAATTATGGGCGTAATAGGACTACTGATTTTGATTTTTGGCGGAGCCTACCGGGCACTGGGCACTTTAATGTTGTTTACAGCTATCTTACTGTGGATTTACAGACTTTTCTTAAGAAATTGGGCGAACGGGTTTCAGAACAAGATTTTGCCAAGATGGGAACGTCTGTATGAAAGAACATTGCGCTATGCTTTGTCTGGCAAAAAAGCAATTTTCATTGCTGTTGGAACCTTTGTACTTCTGTTTGTAGCCATAGCTGGGTTTATATTCTCTGCAGCTACCCAACGGACAGCTATCGAATTTTTCCCAGATAATACTCCTAATCAAATTACGGTTTACATTGAATATCCAGAAGGTACCGATATTAAAAAAACCAATGCTATCACAAAAGATATAGAAGAGCGGGTTTATGATATCATCAACCAAAATACCTACATGAACGCGGATTTCAACTTTTTAACAGAAAGTGCGGTATCACAGGTTGGAGAAGGAGCCGGAAATCCAATGACGGATGGAGGTTCAGCTGCAGAAATGCCCCATCGTGGAAAGATAACCGCTACGATGAGAGAGTATAAGTTTAGAGAGGGAGCGGATAGTAATGAACTCATGAAAGAGATTCAAGAGGCATTAAAAGACATCTATCCCGGTGTTGCGATTTCTGTTGAAAAAGATGCCGTTGGCCCGCCAGCCGGTTACCCTATAAATATAGAATTGGAAGGTGATGACTATTCAGAATTGATTGTTACCGCGGAGAAAATGCGGAATTACATCAACTCAAAGAACATCCCAGGTATAGATGAGCTTAAGGTCGATGTGAACAAATCCAAGCCTGCAATGTTGGTTGAAGTTGATCGTAAAAAGGCTGGCGAACTCGGTGTTGCCACCGGACAAGTTGGACAACAATTACGTAATTCAATTTTTGGGGCCAAAGCTGGTATTTACAAAGAAGATGGCGAGGACTATGACATCTATGTTCGTTTCAATGAACAGAATAGATACAATACGAGTGCAATCTTCAACCAAAAAATCACATTCAGGGATGCATCCTCGGGCCAAATAAAGGAAGTTCCTGTTTCTGCAGTGGCCAAACAAGTGAACAGTTCTGGTTTTAGCGCCATAAAACATCGTGATGTTAAACGTGTTGTTACGGTTTATTCTGCACTTGCTCCAGGGTTTAACGATGCGGGAGTAGTTGTAAGCAAAGTTCAAGACGAAATGAAGAATTTTGATGGACTTCCTGCGGATATCAAAATTGACTATACGGGTCAAATAGAAGAGCAGGAAAAAGAGTTTTCATTTTTGATGGGTGCTTTCTTTACTGGGCTCGGATTGATTTTCTTTATCTTGATTTTCCAATTCAACTCGGTTTCCAAACCGGGAATCATCATGTTAGCAATATTCTTGAGTTTGATCGGAGTATTTGGAGGCATTGTTGCTACCGGTAGTGCCTTCGTTATCATAATGACCATGATGGGCATCATCTCATTGGCAGGTATCGTGGTCAACAACGGTGTGGTACTCTTGGACTATACTCAGTTGGTGATAGATAGAAAAAAAGTTGCATTGGACCTTGAAGAAGATGACATGTTGGAACGAGAGGATTTTATGGAAGCTGTAGTAAAAGGAGGTAAGGCGAGACTAAGACCTGTATTGCTTACCGCTATTACTACTATTTTAGGATTAATTCCTTTGGCAACAGGGTTCAATATTAATTTCTTTACGTTCTTTAGTGAATTTAATCCCAATATCTATTTTGGTGGAGATAATGTCATTTTCTGGGGACCCTTGGCATGGACCGTCATTTACGGACTATTAGTGGCTACGTTCTTAACCTTGGTAGTTGTACCAATTCTTTTCAGCCTTGTCTACAGAATTAAAGTAAGGATTAGAAGAAATAGAAATAAGAAAGAGAACAATAAAAAAGGAACTCTGGAGATAGCGGCCTAGACCTAATTTAGTTTGAGCATAAATAAAAAGCCCTGACCGTAAAATTACGGTCAGGGCTTTTTAGCACACTTAATTCTAAAATTATTTATCTACCGAAACCAATTCAGATTGATTCCAATTCTTTACGTTGACAATACGATTATCCGCAAAATCGACCTCTTTCAATATCTGACCTTCCCAGAAAAACCATTTCCCGGCTCGCTTACCTTCATTGTACTTACCAGAGGCAATTTTTTTACCATTTGTATCGTACTTGAACCATTGTCCATGTAACTTACCTTTTAATAAATAGCCAGTTTGGGCTATCTCACCGTTTTCGTGAAAATATGTAGCTTTTACCATTTTCCCCACTTTTTCCAAAGTCGGTTCTGTACCTTGAGCATATATACAGACCGAAAACATCACCGCTAAAAAAAATATTGCTTTCTTCATTATGATATGGGTTTTAAATTATTTCAATAACATTAACGTTACAAAAGTAAATATTATTTTACATTAATTACATGTTTAAATAACAATTAATTTACATTAAATTAACTTTAAGATTATAAAATACTTATTTTCAATTGATTAAAAAATCAAGAGCGCTGTAAAAAAGAAACAATCAACGAACAAATCTTACTTTTAATCCAAGAAAAACGATTGTAATCTTAACGCCACATCTCAATTACATGATGACTGTCAAGTTATTTCATCGTCCACTACTTCCAAAAAACAGCAATGGCACATTAAGATTCAGAAAATGACCATAACTGGCAATTAATATGGACATTCCTATTAAATTTGCCGCTCAGATTAAAGATTATGTACAGAAGCAATACATGTGGTGAACTTAGAGCATCACATATTACATCAAAGGTTACATTAAGTGGATGGGTACACAAGGTACGGGACAAGGGCTTTGTTGTTTGGGTAGATCTGCGCGATCGCTATGGCATTACGCAGTTGGTGTTCGACCAAGACCGCACTGAAAAAGGACTTTTGGACAATGCCATAGCACTGGGAAGAGAAACTGTAATACAGGTTAAGGGAGAGGTGATAGAAAGGGCTTCCAAAAACCCTAATATTCCTACAGGAGACATTGAGGTACTTGTTTCTGAGCTTCAAATTTTGAATGAGTCGATTCTACCTCCATTCACTATAGAAGATAAAACGGATGGTGGCGAGGATTTGAGAATGAAATACCGCTATCTAGATATACGAAGAAATCCTGTTAAAGACAACCTTATCTTCAGGCACAAGGTTACCATGGAAGTCCGTAAATATCTATCGGACAATGGATTTATTGAGGTGGAAACACCATATTTGATAAAATCCACTCCAGAAGGTGCACGTGATTTCTTGGTGCCCAGCAGAATGAACGAAGGACAATTTTATGCGCTCCCACAATCGCCGCAAACCTTTAAGCAATTGCTAATGGTAGGTGGAATGGACAAGTATTTTCAGATTGTAAAATGCTTTAGGGACGAAGACCTGCGTGCAGATAGACAACCTGAATTTACCCAGATAGATTGCGAAATGGCATTTGTAGAGCAGGAAGACATTCTAAACGCTTTTGAAGGGTTGACCAAACATCTGTTAAAAGAAGTACATGGTATAGATTCTGGGGATTTTCCAAGAATCACTTATGACGATGCCATGCGCCTGTACGGTAACGATAAGCCCGATATTCGTTTTGAAATGAAATTTGGCGAACTCAACGCCGTGGCCCAACATAAGGATTTTAATGTGTTCAACTCAGCAGAATTAGTAGTTGGTATTGCAGTTCCAGATGGTGCTTCGTACACTCGTAAAGAAATTGATAAGCTTGTGGATTGGGTAAAACGTCCTCAAGTTGGAGCCAAGGGCATGGTCTATGTAAAATGTAACGAAGATGGCACCTATAAATCCTCGGTAGACAAGTTTTACGATCAAGGTGATTTGGCCAAATGGGCAGAGGTCACGAATGCAAAAGTAGGGGATTTGATATGCGTGCTTTCAGGAAACACCAATGAAACCAGAGCACAAATGAGCGCACTCCGTATGGAGCTTGCTGAACGTTTAGGACTTAGAAAACCAGATGAATTTGCTCCATTGTGGGTGATTGACTTTCCATTATTGGAATTGGATGAAGAAACAGGTACCTACCATGCTATGCACCATCCGTTCACCTCACCAAAACCTGGACAGTTAGAGCTATTGGAAACCAATCCCGGAGACGTAAAGGCCAACGCCTACGATTTGGTGCTTAATGGCAATGAAATAGGTGGCGGTTCCATACGTATCCACGATAAGGAAATACAAGCTACCATGTTCAAGCATCTTGGTTTTACGCCAGAGGAAGCAAAAGCGCAATTCGGATTCTTAATGGATGCTTTTCAATATGGTGCCCCACCCCATGGTGGAATTGCCTTTGGACTTGATAGGTTGGTCGCTATTTTGGGTGGACAGGAAACTATTCGAGATTTTATAGCATTTCCCAAGAACAACAGCGGAAGAGATGTAATGATAGATGCCCCTGCAACAATCGACAACGAACAATTGAAAGAACTACATTTAAAACTTGATTTATAATATTTGCTTAACTTTATAGCAACCTCATTAAAAGTTTCAGCCTCTAGTTAAAATATATGAGTTTATGTCTTCGATTAAAAACAGAATCGATGCATAAAATAGTATCAATTTTAAAAGTGGTTAAAAAATCAATATTATCAATAGTTACCGTATCCATATGGATTGTAGGCATCATGTCCTGCAATAAAACAGTTGATAAATCCTGTGACTCTTCAAAAGGTTTCAAAAAATATGTCCATAATGTGGAATACATAAGTCCTAATGAGGCTCGATTGAACGAAGGCTTTAAACTATGCAACGAACGTCGAATAGGTCAATATTATAATCCAGAAAAAGCCACGTACAGCAAAGGTAAGAATGGCCTGCGAAAATTTATTCTCACAAATTATACCAACAAGGGGTATTCGGACTCAGGATACCTTAACATCAGATTTGTGATAAATTGCCACGGAAAAGCAGGAAGGTATATCATACACGAAAACGATTTGGACCTCAACCCCAAAAAACTGAACGAAGATATGGTGGAACAAATTTTTCAGTTGACAACCCAATTAAAAAATTGGAATCCCAATTTTATTCGAGATGAATTTTGGGATTCTTACATTTACTTATCCTATCGTATTGAAAATGGAGAAATTGTTGAAATACTACCTTAGCCTTTATCTGGCCATACTTTGTTTGGCTTGCCATGAAAAAAAGCCCGAACTAAATGCGGCGCAACGAAGAGCCCGTGCGGAAGAAGTTTTTAAGAATGGTTCACATCTACCTCAAGGTTCACCAAAAAGCATGACTAGGATAGAAGCAGCTATAAAGATTGATACCACGTATGCAGAGGCTATTCAAGAACTCTCGGTTGCATATCTTAAAAGAGGTATGCCACATAAATGGAGGCCAATTATAGACCGAGCAGTTTATTACGATGCCAAAACTTGGCAACCATGGCGGGGTTATCTCTATTTATGGTTTTATCGAGATTATGAAAAGGCCATTGCCGACTTTAATGCTTCAGATACCTTAACGCCCCATATTGATTATCCGCAAGGACATAGTGTAGATTTTTGGAGGGGCATCGCTTATTTAGGATTGAAGGATTATCAGAATTCCATAGCCTATTGGGACAAGCACATTATAAAAGAAACCAACGATTCCGGTGAAGATTGGGTAGAATTGGAAGCATTTCTATACCGTGGCATAGCATATTATGAATCCGACAATACTGATAGAGCTTTGGAAGACTTCGAAAAAATTCTGCGATACTTCAAATCCTCTGCAGACGCAAAATACTATATGGCCAAAATTTTCCTCGAACAAAAGCAGTACAAAAAAGCAAGGAAATTCGTAGAAGAGGCTAAAGTGGATTTTAAAAAAGGATTTTACAACAATAGGGTTTATGTAGAGGCTCTGCGACAAATTTATTGGGAAGATTTAGAGGAATTGAGCAGTAGTATTGATGACTAAATCAGTACTTTTAATCAACCTTAACCCCATGCCGAACACCAAAAAACTTCTCACAAGATTTTTAAAATGGAGATACAAACACATTTCCAACAAGACTTTTGTGCACCTTATGAGCATAATCGTTGGTTTTTTAGCAGGATTGGTAGCTGTAACCCTAAAAAACACCACTTATTTTATTGAAGCCCTTTTAGAAAAAGGCATTGTTTTTTCCGAAAATCAACTGTACTTTATCCTTCCTACCATTGGCTTGACTTTTGTCTTTCTTTATGTAAAGTTTGTAAACAAAAAACCGATCCAACATGCTGTCTCTTCCATCATTTTCGCACTATCAAAAAAAGGAGGATTATTAAAAGTAAAAAATATTTATGCCCCTTTAATCACGGCTCCTTTGACCGTTGGTTTCGGAGGGTCGGTAGGATTGTTGGGCCCTGCGGTAAAATCAGGGTCAGCCATAAGTTCAAACCTTAGCAGATTATTTCATATAGATACAAAAACACGCTCGTTGCTCGTTGCTTGTGCATCAGCTGGTGCTATCTCCTCTATTTTTCAATCCCCTATTGCAGCCATTATTTTTGCCGTAGAAGTATTTACCATGGATTTGACCATGCTGTCTATGCTTCCATTACTTTTGGCTTCAATTTCCGGGGTGCTTACCTCCTATTTCTTTTTGGGAAATGAAGTCCTTTTTAGTTTTTCATTATCTGAAGGTTTTCAACTAGAGGACACTTTCTTTTACATTCTTCTGGGTGTTGGCACCGCTTTTTCATCTATATATTTTACCAAAATGTATTTTGGCATTTTCGATATATTCAAACGTTTTAAAAGTCCAAAATATAAGCTTTTGGTCGGGGGTATTGCCATTGGAATCATGCTCTACGCCGTACCACCCTTATATGGAGAAGGTTTTGGGTTTATAAACAACCTATTAGACGGGAATCATGTAGAAGCACTGGGAAAAACTCCTCTAGATGCTTACATGGATAATATTTGGGTGGTTATCGCCTTATTGTTCGGGATTACCATTTTTAAGGCCATTGCAATGACGACCACTTTTGCAGCTGGCGGTGCAGGAGGAATCTTTATACCCACAATGGTCATGGGAAGTGCACTTGGCAATGCAGTTGCAAAAGTTATCAATAACCTTGGGCTGGGTTTTGAGGTTTCTGAAAGTAATTTTACCCTTATTGGTATGGCAGGATTGATAGCCGGGGTTATCCATGCCCCTTTAACGGCTATTTTCTTGATAGCTGAAATTACGGGAGGATACCAACTTTTTGTCCCGTTGATGATTACGGCATCCATATCTTATCTGATTACAAAAAATGCATTGGACTATACTATTTACACCAAAGAATTGGCGAAAATTGGAGCGATTTTAACCCATGATAAAGACCAAATGGTACTGAGGATGCTAGAAATGGAAAACATTATTGAGAAAAACTTTAAAGCTGTCCGTCCAGAAATGTCACTTGGACAAATGCTCCATGAATCGGTATCCAAATCAAATCGTAACATTTTTCCTGTACTTGATGTAGAGGAAAAATTAATGGGCATCATTGTTTTGGATGATATTCGAGAGTTTATGTTCGATACCGAACTTTACACTTCCGTATATGTAAAGAATTTAATGCATGCCCCACCCGAACAAATATTCTACGAAGCAGATAGCATGAAACAAGTAATGCAAAAATTTCAAGATAGCGGGGCATGGAATTTGCCGGTAATAAAAGAAGGTAAATATGTAGGATTTATTTCTAAATCAAAGTTGTTGACCGCATATCGAAGAAAACTTATCAATTTTACGAAATGAAATTCAAGATTAAATATCTTATAGTCATCATTGTACTGGCATCATTCGCTTCAATTGGTTATGGTTTCAGCATAAAAGAAGAAAATCCACCTAAAGCCAACAAATGTATCGGATTTGGTACTTTAGGACTTTTCCTAATTGCTATGCCTCTTTTTTTAATCAAGGAAAGTAAGGGGAAAAGTATGAAAGATTATATGCTAACCAACGAAAACATTAAAAAAATGCAAGGTAAAGACCAGAAAAACCCTGAAAATCAATAATTTTCTTAAGATTTAAAGCTTAATTTACTTTGATAGATTCAAAATACCCTACATTAGTATTTTAACAATTTATTTAATTTCATGACTGGTACAGTAAAATTTTTTAATGAGTCAAAAGGTTTTGGCTTCATTACCAACGACGACACGGGAAAAGACATTTTTGTTCATGTTACGGCATTGAACGGAGTGGAACTGAACGAAGGCGACAAAGTAGAATACCAAGAAGAAGAAGGGAGAAAAGGAACAGTTGCCGCACAAGTGCAGGTAATCGGGTAAAAATATGTATTCTTGATTTGATTACGACCCTGATGCATGCATCAGGGTTTTTAGTTTAAATTTCTTTTCTGCACAAAAAAACGTTTCAAAAGCTGTGAGGCTTCGTTTTCCAAAATACCACTAACAACTTCGGTTTTGGGATGTATGTTCGTTCCCATTACATTAAAGCCCCTTTCCAAATCGGGAGCTCCATATACAATTTTAGAAATTTGACTCCAATACAATGCACCAGCACACATTTGACAAGGTTCTAGAGTTACATAAAGTGTACATCCATGTAAATATTTACCGCCTAAAAAATTAGATGCAGCAGTAATAGCCTGCATCTCTGCATGTGCCGTTACATCTTTTAACCGTTCTGTGAGATTATGTGCCCTGCCAATGATTCTGTTATCTATGACTACCACGGCACCTACGGGTACTTCACCATTTTCAAAAGCAATCTCGGCCTCCTGTAAGGCCTTTCTCATAAAGTAATTATCATCAAACGGATTCTCCACTATTTTCTACAAATTTATAACGAGGCTAAGCTAAGCATAAAATAGTTTTTGCCGATTAATGGGTACTTTTGCCTTTTGGTTTCCTTGAAAAAGTTTTTAACACATATCAATACTCCAAAAGACCTCAAGAAACTATCGCTCGATGAGTTGCCTCAACTTGCCTTGGAACTGAGGGAGTTTATTATTGATATTGTTTCTGCCAAGGAAGGACACCTTGGCGCAAGTTTGGGAGTTGTAGAACTTACCATTGCGCTACACTATGTTTTTGATACTCCAAATGACAAATTGATATGGGATGTTGGACACCAGGCCTATGGACATAAAATTTTGACAGGTAGAAAGGAAGATTTCCATACGAACAGACAGTTAGGAGGCATAAGCGGTTTTCCCAAACGTAGTGAAAGTGAGTTTGATGATTTTGGCACGGGACACAGTTCAACCGCCATTTCTGCCATTCTCGGTATGGCCATGGCTTCAAAGATAGTCGACGAGAATTCAAAACAACATATCGCTGTTGTTGGTGATGCTTCCATAGCCAGCGGAATGGCTTTTGAAGGTTTGAACCACCTTGGGGTCACCAATACAAACTGCTTGGTCATACTCAATGATAATGCTATCGGTATCGACCCAAGTGTTGGCGCATTAAAAAAATACCTTACCAATGTGAAGTTGGGAACAGCAAAGGATGAAAATATTTTTGAGTGTCTTAATTTAAATTATTCGGGCCCTATTGATGGGCATGATATCCACAAGCTAGTATCAGAACTGCAACGACTCAAGTCTGTGGAGGGACCTAAATTACTTCACATCATTACCACAAAAGGAAAAGGACTAAAAAAAGCCGAAGAAAATCAGGTAGTCTATCATGCCCCGGGAAAATTTGACAAAGATACTGGCGAACAAATAAAAAAAGCCGGTATAGAACAACCTCCCAAATATCAAGATGTTTTTGGTCTTACCTTACTTGAACTGGCCAAACAAAACAAAAAAATTGTTGGTATTACCCCGGCCATGCCTACTGGAAGTTCCCTAAAGCTCATGATGGAAGAGATTCCAGAAAGAGCTTTTGATGTCGGTATTGCAGAGCAGCACGCAGTAACTCTTGCTGCAGGAATGGCAACTCAAGGCCTGATCCCTTTTTGCACTATTTATTCCACTTTTCTTCAACGGGCCTATGACCAGGTAATACATGATGTAGCACTACAAAAACTTCCTGTCATATTTTGCTTGGACAGGGCAGGACTCGTAGGGCAGGACGGCCCAACCCATCACGGAGTTTTTGATTTAGCATATCTAAGGTGTATTCCCAATCTAATTGTTTATGCCCCCATGAACGAGATGGAACTCCGCAACATCATGTACACTGCTCAAAGAGGAATAGAGTCACCAATAGCTATACGTTACCCAAGGGGGCGTGGTGCAAACCTTAACTGGAAAACCCAATTAAAGCCTATTGAAATTGGCACGGCACGTTGTCTAAAAAAAGGTACAAAAACTGCTGTTCTGACCTTGGGGCATCCCGGGAATCAGGTTGCCAACATTATGGAAGAACTAGGCCAGCCAAAATCTTTAGGGCATTACGATATGCGTTTTGTAAAACCATTGGATAAAAAAATGCTCAGAAACATTTTTACACAATATGACCACATCATTACGGTCGAAGATGGTTGCAAGACAGGTGGTTTTGGTTCTGCTATTTTAGAATTTGCCAACGAACAAAATATTTCAACTCCCATTAAAATCTTTGGTATTCCAGATAAATTTATTGAGCATGGTACAATACCAGAAACCCAGCAAATGGCTGGTACGGATTTTGATGCACTATACACTTATATTAAATCAACCTCATCATGCGACTAGTTACTTTTTTCGCTATTTTTCTTTTTGCTTTTTCTTCGGTTTATGCACAGGTAAATCCTTTACAAGTATTTGAAAAGGATAGCGTAGCACCAGCATTTCAGGTGCAGCGCATTAAAGACATCAAACTAAAGTATGTTCCGCGGAGTGCGAAACTTACGGATCCGAGAACTGTTCTTAACAGGGTGAAGCCTGTTCGTAAAAGATACAAGCAGTTTAAACCAACCTCGTTTTGGACAAAAGTCAATGAGTTTGGCCTTAACATCAATGAAGTTGCATTTGTCAACTGGAACGCGGGTGGAGAAAACTCGGTATCCGCACTGAGTAGCGCACGTTTTGTCAGGAACTATAAGTTTCGATACTTAAACTGGAACAATGAGGCCCAACTTAGATATGGTGTAAACGCACAGGAAGGAAGGAAACTCAGAAAAACCGACGATCAAATTCGTCTCGCATCCGCAATAAGTTTCAGGAAAGATACGATTACCAACTGGTATTATTCCGTCAAAGCAACATTTAACACACAATTTTCCAATGGATTTAAATACCCAAATAGAGATACTCCTATCTCTAGGTTTATGTCCCCTGGATACCTATTTGTAGGTGCAGGTAAATCTTATATTCCCGAAGATGGAAAGTTCAATCTATATATATCACCATTGACCCAAAAAGCAACATTTGTCTTAGACGAAGATTTATCTGAACAGGGAGCTTTTGGAGTAGAGCAAGGTGAAAACATTTTTATGGAAATTGGATTTCTTATCAATAACTCATGGGAAACTGAAATCCTCAAAAACGTGCTTATGAACCATAGGGTAAGTCTGTATACAGATTACCTCTTAAGCTTTGGAAATGTTGATATCGATTGGGAAATGAACTTTAATCTAAAAGTGAACAAGTTCATCAACGCCAATATAGGCACCCATGTAATTTATGATGATGATATTAAATTTGACGAAGTGGTTGCCGATGACGGAACAGTCACAGACCCCGGAACTCCACGAATACAGTTTAAACAATTGTTGGGTGTAGGGTTGACCTATGCCTTCTAAAAATGTTTCCCCATCAATTTTTCGTGAATGTGTACCGCTGCACTATCCGACAAGCTAGCAACAAAACAACAGGTATTCAATAAAATACTGTAAACAGAGGTATCCGTATTTCTATACGTTTCAGGCAAACTCCGTATCAATAGCGTATCATAATTGGTGTGGCTTCCTTCTTTCTTGTTGATAAGCGCATTCGTATAAATATCAAGAATATCTGAAATGATTTTATATCCGGCCAATTCCTTATCAGTTACCTCTGTCGACCTATAGATTTTTTCAATACTTAGCTTTATGATATCATCTACTTGTGCTTTATACATTCCTTTGTCCAATAAGGATGAACTAAAACTACCATCCAGAATCTCCTTCTCATTCTTTTCAAAAACCTCGACCGCATCCAAAATCAAAGTGTTTATGGCAAGTGCTCTCAAATAACTAAGTCGATCACTTGGGTATTTCATGGCGTTGTACTTTTTGGTATTGATGCTGCCTTTTACCAGATTTATGAGATATTCCAATGCATATTCTTCTGGAATAAGACCTAGGTTGATACCATCCTCAAAATCAATAATGGTATAACATATATCATCTGCAGCTTCCACCAGATAAGTCAAAGGATGCCTATAAAATCCTGTTTTAGGATTATTGGGATTAGTCTTAAGGCCAATTTCTTCAACGACTTGTCCAAAAAACTCTTTTTCGGACTGAAAGTACCCAAATTTTTTATCCGCAATATGCTTGGAAGGTTTTGTAGGCAATGAAGCTTTGGGGTATTTCATAAATGCCCCCAAGGTAGCATAGCTTAAACGCAGCCCACCGGGAACCCCTTTTCGCGATTCGGTCAAAAGTTTAAATCCATTTGCGTTTCCTTCAAAATCTATGATATCTTGGTACTCTTCGGCTGAAAGGAGAGCTTTATAATTCTTTCCATTTCCTTGCTTAAAGTAATTTCCAATAGCTTTTTCACCACTATGACCAAAAGGCGGGTTTCCTATATCATGGGCAAGGGCCGCCGCAGCAACAATGGCCCCAAAATCATTAAAATGATATCCATGGACTTCGCTTAAATATGGATTTTTTGATAAGATCCGTTGCCCTGCAATACGTCCTAAACTCCTACCCACTACCGAAACTTCCAGACTATGGGTGAGTCGTGTGTGCACAAAGTCCTTTTTAGAACCAACGCTTATGGGCAGGGGAATGACCTGGGTTTTGTCCTGAAGACTTCTAAATGCAGAAGAAAAAATGATACGATCGTAATCTACTTCAAATCCTAAACGTGTCTCTTCCTGTTCTTTTCGTAGCCTTTTGCCCGTATCCCCATAGCGCTTCAAAGAAAGTAACCGTTCCCAGTCCATAGCATTATTAGTTTTGGGCGAAGATATGCCAAAAGATAAATTTTCTTCTTTTAGCATTAAAAATAATCCTGTTTTCCTGATTGCATTTCGTAACATTTTATTAACCTTGATGCGGATTTATAATAGCATTTTTGCCATATTTCTTTTATATGGGGGAGAACATCTACATTTTCATGGTTATCGCCTTGGCAATTCTTGCAATAACCGATTTAGTGGTTGGTGTCAGTAATGATGCTGTTAACTTTTTAAACTCTGCAATAGGGTCCAAAGCAATTTCCTTTAAAACAATAATGATCGTTGCAAGTGTAGGTATCGCTTTTGGTGCTATATCTTCAAGTGGTATGATGGAAGTTGCCCGAAAGGGTATTTTTAATCCGGGTGAATTTGTCTTTGAGGAGATTATGATCATATTTATGGCGGTCATGATCACGGACATTCTGCTCTTGGATTTTTTCAATACGTTGGGTATGCCCACCTCTACAACTGTTTCCATTGTATTTGAACTTTTAGGTGCTTCCGTGGCAATCTCATTGGTCAAAATAAACAAAATGGATGGTGGGTTTTCAGACCTGGCAACCTACATCAATACAGATAAGGCCACAGAAATCATTGTAGGAATATTGCTCTCGGTTTTTATAGCTTTCACCATTGGTGCCATAGTTCAGTTCCTTTCAAGATTATGGATTTCCTTTAACTTTAAAGCAAGGTCCAAATGGGTAGAAGCTCTTTTTGGGGGCTTGGCCATTACCGCGATTATTTATTTTATATTGGTAAAGGGCCTAAAAAGTGCCGCTATTTTTAATGGCGCTCTTTCTGAATTTATTGCCACCCAACCACAACTTTTTGTATTGGCGGACATTATAGTATGGACACTAATTTCTTATGTTTTTGCCAAATTTCTGAACTGGAATGTTTATAAACTTGTCATTGCTTTTGGAACCTTTGCATTGGCTATGGCCTTCGCTGGAAATGACCTCGTAAATTTTATAGGTGTTCCCATTGCAGCACTACAATCCTTCCAAGATTGGAGTGCTTCAGGTATAGCCCCGGCAGACTATAACATGAGTGGATTATCTGCTGCTGTACAGACCCCAACACTACTTTTACTTCTTTCTGGTGGCATCATGGTCATTACACTTTGGTTTTCCTCTAAAGCAAAAAGTGTCGTTAAGACCAGTGTAGATCTTGCAAGACAGGACGAAGGCGATGAGCGTTTTCAACCCAATTATCTTTCTAGACAGGTTGTAAAACTGAGTATTGCCGCATTTGAAAATCTTTCAAAAGTAATTCCACCTTCTATTCAAAAAGGTATAGACAAACGTTTTGCTGTTCCATACACTTATGTTCCAAAAAGTAAAGTTCAGGAAATGCCTGCATTCGATATGGTAAGAGCTTCTGTAAATCTTATGGTGGCCAGTGTTCTTATATCCATTGCCACCTCCATGAAGTTGCCTTTATCGACTACCTATGTCACATTTATGGTCACCATGGGTACATCTCTAGCAGATAGGGCATGGGGAGCGGAAAGTGCTGTATATAGAGTTGCCGGAGTATTGAATGTAATAGGCGGTTGGTTCTTTACGGCCTTGAGTGCCTTTGTAGCAGCTTCGATCATAGCCTATATCCTTTACCTTGGCGGATTTATTGGACTGATACTATTGTTGCTTGCCGCAGCCACTATTTTACTGCGCAATTACATGTCTCACAACAAAAAAACAAAGGTCATTAGAGCGGAAGATAGCTTGCGCAGGGCAGAGAGCAGTTCCATACAGGGGGTTATCGAAGAAAGTGCCGATAATATTGGCAACATGATCAAGAGAAGTAACAAAATATACACCAATTGTGTCAACGGATTGGCAAGACATGATATAGAAACACTCAGAAAAAATAGAAAGGGGGTCAATAAAATGTCTGGTGAAATAGACGATCTAAAAAACAACATTTTCTATTTTATCAAAAATTTGGACGAATCCAGTGTTGGTGGTGCCAGTAATTTCTACATCAGTCTATTGGGCCACCTACAGGATTTTTCACAATCTCTGGAATACATTTCCACATTGGGTTACAAACATGTGCATAACAATCATAAAAAGTTAAAGTATACACAGATCAAGGAACTCAAGGAACTGGATGTTGAACTGGAACAACTTTTTAACAATACCCAAGAAATTTTTCAGACCAGGACTTTTGAAAAAATTCAATCAATCTTGATACGTAGGGATCAACTGTTTAAAATTATTTCGGAAAAAATAGAAAAGCAGGTAGCACGAACACGTACCGAAGAGTCGAGCCCAAAAAACACAACCTTATATTTCTCCTTTTTGACAGAGAGTAAGGACTTGGTAAAATCCACAATGAAATTATTGGAACTCTATTATTCAGAGCATGATAGCACTGTGGAGCCGGCCAGAATTGAAAAACAAAATAATTAGTCTACCTTACATATCTTTGGTCCTATGCGTCAACTGTTTATAGTTTTTGTGCTGCTAATTGGTGGAATTGCTGTTGCCCAAAACATTTCAGCTACTGAATTATTGGAAAAGACCATCGAATTTCACGATCCAAACAAACGATGGAACACCTTTAAAGGTTCTTTTAAGATTACAATGCAAACTCCTAAATCCAGCGAGCGATTAAGTATAATAGCTTTAAATAACCCAAAGGAACAATTCAATTTAAAAGTAGAAAAAGATAGTGCCGTCTACCAATATGATTTTGATGGAGAGAAGTGTACTACAACCCTGAATGGCTCTCCAGAAGTTACCGATGCAGCTAGAAAAAAGTACAGATTGACCTGTGAACGGGGTAAAATGATGCGAAATTACTATACCTATCTATATGGGCTTCCCATGAAATTAAAAGACCCTGGAACTATTATTGATGACAAGGTACAGCACAAAAAATTTAAGGGGAAAGACTATTTGGTTCTAAAAGTTAATTATACAGAGGGCGTTGGTGATGATGTCTGGTACTTCTATTTTGACCCGAAAACCTATGCTATGGAAGTCTACCAATTTTATCATGATGAGACAAAAAATGATGGGGAGTATATTCTTTTGGAAGACTTAGAAGATATCAATGGAATAAAAATGCCCAAGAAAAGGGCATGGTACTATAACAAGGATAATACGTATTTGGCTACGGATACTTTAAAAGGTTCAGCTCAAAAGTAAACTTACCTGTAAAAATTCATCTCATCCATGTACCGCCAAACAGCATCAGGTAGTAATGGCCTGATGTTTTTCCCGTTTTTATGTTCTTTTCGAATGAACGTAGAGGAAATCTCCATTATAGGAGCTTTTATGGCCGTAATCTTTGGATGTCCTTTAAACCTATGTTCTATGGTTCCTTCAGATACTCTGGGATACACGTAGATTGAATAATGTTCTAAAATGGCTTCATAATTTTTCCATTTATGAAAGCTCTTTAGGTTATCCTCGCCCATGATAAGTGAAAAGCTATGGCCCTCGCCATAATTCTCATCCAAATGTGCCAAAGTTGTAATGGTATAATTGGGCTGTGGTAGGTCAAACTCTATCTTGCTCGGTTTCAATTTTGGATAGTCTTGTACCGCTTCAAAAACCATTTGATACCGATGGTGGTTTTCCAATAGGGATTGTTTTGTTTTAAAGGGGCTTTGCGGGGTGATGATGAACCAAATCTCATCCAATTCGGAAAATTCGACCATATGATTGGCAATGGCCAAATGTCCAACATGTATGGGGTTAAAAGTACCAAAGTAGAGTCCTACTTGCTTCATTTCCTAATCTTCGTCTGAAGTGGTTATTTCCGCTCCCACAAAATCAGAGACCAATTTATGGGCTTCTTTTAATGCAATATCTAGATCATAATTCTTGATGATTTCATCAAACTGTGGTGCCGTAGCAAGTTCAACGGAAGCTTTTGCGACACGCATGTTTATTTTATCATCGCTTTCTGTACTGCGTTTTTTGAGCCTAATTTTTAATTCATCAACACTGGGTGGCTTTACAAAAACTGCCAAGGTCTCTTTAGGAAACTTCTTTTTTATGCGCAATCCGCCAACCACATCGATATCAAAAATTACATTCTTGCCCTCGGACCATAGACGTTCCACCTCACTCTTTAGCGTACCATAGAAGTTATCGCGGTAGACTTCCTCCCATTCTAAAAAATCTTCATTTTTAATGTGATTTTTAAATTCGGATATCGACATAAAATAATAATTGATACCGTGCTTCTCCTTACCTCTCCTTGGGCGTGATGTTGCCGAAACGGAGAACGCCAAATTAAGCTCTGGTTGTTCCAATAAATATTTGACTATTGTGGTTTTTCCACTGCCCGAAGGTGCCGAAAAAATGAGAAGTTTTCCACCTTTCTTCATAATACGTTCAACATTTGTTCCTTAATTTTCTCCAACTCATCCTTCATTTGGACTACCAATTGCTGCATTGGTGCATAGTTGGCTTTAGAACCTATCGTATTGATTTCCCTACCGATTTCCTGCGCAATAAAACCAAGTTTCTTACCATTGGAGTCTTTGGATTGCAGTGTACTTTCAAAATAGTTTAGATGGTTCGTCAGGCGCACTTTCTCTTCGGTGATGTCGTATTTCTCCAGATAGTAGATCAATTCCTGTTCAAACCTATTGGCATCCAATTCTACTTTCAAGTCAGCAACAGCTTTTTCCAAACGTTCCCTTACGGTATTTAAACGTTCTGGGTCCATAGTATTTACCTCGTCTAGGAGAACTTTTAGATTTTTAAGCCGTTCTATAAAATCTTTTTCCAAAACTTCTCCCTCTTCATTACGAAACGCAACGATTTTGGTAAGTGCCTGTTTCATTGCCTCTTTTATGGATGCATACTCCGTCTCGTCAATGTCCCCTTTTTCGGTCTTCATGGTGTCTGGCATGCGCAAGGCCATTTCCAATAATTTCAAATCATCGCCATCTGCTATTTTGGAAAGTTGTTGCATATATTGTTTCACTACAACCTGGTTTACTTCTGCTGTAGTCTCCTCTCCCGTAATTTCTACGTAAAGTCCAAAATCCACTTTGCCCCTAACCAAAATATTGGCGATCATTTTCCGAAGCTCTAATTCTTTTTCCCGATACGATTGGGATATTCTGGCATTGATATCGAGGTTTTTGCTGTTAAGTGATTTGAGCTCAACGGTAATTTTTTTAGAAGGAAGCTGTACTACATGCTTCCCAAAGCCTGTCATGGATTGAATCATACGGGGTGATTATATTTCAACAAAGGTAACCAAAATAGGATTCTACCGTTTGGTTTGTACTAGGGCGCTTAAGGGGCTACTTTATAGCCTAATCCAATTCCCGCACCCAAATGTTTCTGTAACTCACCCTACTGTTATCCCTATGGTCCTGTAATACTAACGGAGCTTTTCCATGGGCCTCATATTTGGGCCATCCTATATACTTGATCGTACCTTCAATGACAAAATGGTCCTGTACCAAAACACCATTGTGCAGTACCGTTACCGTTGCAGGTTCAACAATATTTCCGCCCCTACTGAACTCTGGAGCATGAAAAATAATATCGTACGTATTCCATTCGCCTGTTGGCACCGACGCCATTGCCAAAGGAACTCCTTGTTTGTAAACAGACCCTACTTGGCCATTGGTGTATGTAGGGTTGTCGTTGTTGTCCAAGACTTGCACTTCATAACGCTGCTGTATAAAAACACCACTATTGGCCCTATTTTGACCTTCACGTTGTACCTCGGCCGGTGATTTCCACTCCAGATGAAGTTGTATGCTGCCAAAGGTCTTTTTGGTCTGTATGTCTCCGGTTTTGTCCTTAACGGTCATGCTACCATCCTCATTTAAGTGCCATGTTACAGCGGTACTATCTACGCTGCTTATCCATTGGTCAAAGCTCGTTCCATCAAAAAGAACAATGGCATCACTTGGCGGTGCACCATCTTTTCCGGGGACAACCTTTGGAGGAACTGGCTCATAAAATTCAGTAGCTTCTGGCGTAGTCGGTTCTTTTTCTTGACCGAAAGAAATAGTAGAAATTAGTAGAAAGACCAGAAAGATTTTTGAGTACTCTAACATTTTTATAATTCTTTGATTTTAATATTTCTAAAGGCTACACGGTCACCGTGATCCTGCAATCCTATTATTCCCGTTTTATATTCGCCAAATCCATCCCAATCTGCAAATTTGGAACTGGCCACCATCTTTTCCCAATCTGGACCATGTACAGGAAATTCAACTATTTTTTTCCCATTGAGCAAAACATGGCCTTCATTCGTATCGTGATTCACCATCAGTTCTACCTTGTTCCATTCACCTGCTGGTTTAACTACTTTTTTCGCAGGTGCAACCATATCGTACAAGGCACCGGCCTGGTGGGTCGTGCCATTCTTGGAATCGGGATGCCTTTCATCATCCAATACTTGTATTTCTGGCCCGGTTTGATAGGGTTGTCCATATTCACCGCCTTCGAAAACTCCCCAGAAAATACCGCTATTGCCTCCCTCGGCGACTTTCCATTCCAAGGTAAGCACAAAATTGGTGTATTCCTTATCTGTAACTATGTTATAGCTTTCTCCTTCCGGTCTTTCTTCGGGTGGATAAAAAACCATAGCTCCGTTCTCCAATTTCCAGGGCTCAGTAATTCCCTCACCATTATAAAAATGCCAGCCGTCAAAAGAGGACCCATCAAACAAAACAACCCATTCATCGTCTTCTTCTGTTTGTATTTCCATTTCTTCTTTCGCTTCGCCAGGAGTATCCTTTGATTTTTCCTTGCATGCAAAAACAGTTATTAGTACAACTAGTAAAATTGGTTTTTTCATAGTCCCAATATTTTTTTAAGTTTTTCTTTATCGATCTCTGCGCCAGCAAAATCATCAAAGGCTTTTGTGGTTGCCTCAATAATATGTTCTTGAATAAACTTTGCGCCTTCACGGGCTCCCTGCTCCGGGCTTTTAATACAACATTCCCATTCCATCACTGCCCATACATCGCAACTGTACTGTGTTAACTTGGAAAAAATGGTCTTAAAATCGATCTGTCCATCGCCCAAGGAACGATACCTGCCAGCACGGTCGCCCCAATCGTTGTAGCCCCCAAATGCACCTTTCTTTCCTGTGGGATTAAACTCGGAATCCTTCACATGAAATGATTTTATAAATTCGTGGTAGTGATCTATGTATGCGATATAATCCAATTGCTGCAACACAAAATGGCTTGGGTCATATAAAATATTTACCCGTTTATGATTTCCCGTTGCCTCTAAAAATCGCTCAAAAGTATCCCCATCGTGTAAATCCTCTCCCGGGTGTATTTCATAGCAAACATCGATACCCTCTGCATCAAAATGATTCAAAATGGGCATCCAACGTTTGGCCAGCTCCTCAAAACCCATTTCAACTAAACCCGGTGGTCTTTGGGGCCAAGGGTGCGCGGTATGCCAAAGTAAGGCCCCTGAAAATGTGGCATGGGCATTTAGTCCCAATCTTCTGCTTGCAGTAGCTGCTTTTTTTACGGTTTCCACAGCCCATTCCGTCCGGGCCTTAGGATTGTTTTTAACAGCATCTGGTGCAAAATTATCGAACATAATATCGTACGCAGGGTTTACAGCTACCAATTGTCCTTGTAAGTGAGTGGAGAGTTCGGTAATCTCCAAACCATAGGAGTTGATTTTCCCTTTAAGTTCATCACAGTAGTCTTGACTCTCCGCAGCTTTGTCCAAATCTATCAAAAACGATTCCCAAGTTGGTATCTGTATTCCTTTATAACCCAGGTCTGAAGCCCATTTACATAACCCATCCAAAGAATTGAACGGGGGTTGGGAATCAACAAATTGCGCAAGAAATACTGCAGGTCCTTTAATTGTTTTCATTTAGTTGTGCTTTTTAAGAATTGATAAATCCTTAACATTTTAGGATTTATCACCTATATTTAAGAAAAAAACTATCGTGTTTTTATTTTCTGCGTAGAAAAACATAAATATAGGAATTAGCGAACAATTAAAACAACAGAACAGTGAATGAAAATATGGTTTACGATGCAATTGTTGTAGGCACTGGAATAAGTGGTGGCTGGGCTGCTAAGGAGCTCTGCGAAAATGGCTTGAAAATACTTGTATTGGAGCGCGGTCCCATGGTAAAACATATAGAAGATTATAAAACCATGCACGATGACCCATGGGATTATCCGTTAAAGGGTGAACTATCTGAGCATGAGAAAAAAAACTACCAAAAACAACTGCGTGTCGGGTGGGCTCCAAGAGATGACGTAAAACATTTTTTTGTAAATGATTTGGAACATCCTTACCAAGAGACCAAACGTTTTGATTGGATTCGTGGCTATCACGTTGGAGGCAGATCACTGACTTGGGGCAGGCAAAGTTATCGTTGGAGCGATATTGATTTTAATGCCAATAAGAAAGATGGTATTGCTATAGACTGGCCCGTTCGTTATAAGGATATTGCTCCTTGGTACGATAAAGTTGAATCGTACATAGGTGTTAGTGGTGAAAAATTAGGTTTGAAGCAATTGCCTGATGGTCAGTTTCAACCTCCCATGGAGTTGAATTGCGTTGAAAAAGACCTACAAGATTCAATCAGCGCCAATTTTGATGATAATCGGCTTTTGACCATAGGTAGGGTTGCCCATATTACAGAAAATACTACTGAATTTAAAGGTAGAGGACCTTGCCAATATAGAAATCGATGTTGGAGAGGTTGTCCGTTTGGAGGGTATTTTAGCAGTAATTCCTCTACACTGCCTGCTGCAGAGCGAACAGGAAATATGACTTTACGGCCAAATTCTATAGTCCATGAAGTGGTTTATGATGATACGCAAAAAAAAGCGACTGGAGTAAAAGTCATAGATTCGGAAACCCATGAAAAACTGGAATTCAAAGCAAACATTATATTTCTATGTGCTTCTGCTATGGCTTCTGTTGGAATTCTATTGCAATCCAAATCAAAAACATTTCCGAACGGAATAGGCAACAACTATGACCAACTTGGACGTAACATCATGGATCATCATTACCAATTAGGTGCATCTGCAAAAGTTGACGGCCATTTGGATAAATATTACAAGGGAAGACGACCAAACGGATTTTATATTCCCAGATTTGTAAACTTAGACGAGGATACGAAACAAAAGGATTTTATACGAGGTTTTGGATATCAAGGAGGGGCAAGCAGAAGAAATTGGTCTGAGGTCATAGCTGAAATGGGCTATGGAGAAAAACTTAAAGAGGCTGTTCTTAAACCTGGAGGTTGGGAAATTGGCATGACAGGTTTTGGGGAAATGTTGCCCCATCCGGAAAACCGTGTAACTTTAAGCACAACTAAAAAAGACAAGTGGGGATTACCACAATTGGATTTTGATGTTGAGTTTAAAACAAATGAGCTAAACATGCGGGAGGCCATAAAAAAAGAAGCAGTTTCTATGTTAACAAAAGCGGGGTATAAAAAGGTGAAGGCATACGATAAGGAAACTGGTCCAGGTTTAGGAATACATGAAATGGGTGGTGCTCGGATGGGAGATAATCCAAAAACTTCTGTTTTAAACAAGAACAATCAAGTACATGAAGCACTAAATGTATATGTTACGGATGGTGCTTTTATGACTTCGTCCAACTGTGTAAATCCATCTCTAACGTATATGGCATTTACCGCCAGAGCGGCCAATCATGCAGTACAACAATTTAAAAACAATAAATTTTCTTAAATACCTACTATGGAAAATGCTTCAGCCCGAAATTTATGGGGCGATTTTCTTGATGCACATCTGGAATTTGCCTCTGAGGATGCCCCAAAAGTGATTCATTTTTGTGATAATGAAAAAGACGCCAATACTTGTGCAAGCCTAGTCCGAAAAGATATTAAAAGAGCTACTTCACATTCGCTTTTAGGATTACAACTGCGCAAAGAAGAATTGCCTAAAATCGGTGATTTTGCAATAGTGACGGACTGGTCTGGAAATGCAAAATGCGTCATTAGGACCACCTCTGTAAAACTAGTGCCCTATTTCGCCATAAATGCAGATCATGCCCGCATAGAAGGTGAAGGGGACAAAAGCTTGGAATACTGGAAACAAACACACTGGGACTATTATACCAGAGAACTTTCGGCATTTGAGAAAACACCAAGAGAAAGTATGATCGTAGTCTTTGAGCAGTTCGAAAAAGTATTTGAAAGATAATTTCCCCTTAGTCCAGGTTTATCCAAACATTTCCCTGCTTATGGGAAGCTACTGTACTCTCAATAAAGTTTAGTCCCCTTACACCATCCAACATTGTAGGGAATTCACCATCGTTATATTTTTCACCACGAATGGCACGAGCAGCACCCAAATAAATATTGGCCATGGCATCAAAAATACCTTCAGGGTGACCGGGCGGTAACTTAGTTCCATCCAAGGACAATTCAGAATTATAGGCATGCCCCGGTTTATAAACCTGTAATGGCTCCGTATCGCTCAGCTTATAAAGAAAATTTGGATTTTCCTGTTCCCATCTAAAAGCTCCTTTCTCCCCATATATGGCAATTGTTAGCCCATTCTCTTCTCCTGTTGCAACCTGACTTGCCCTGATGACACCTTTTACATGTTCATCCATCCGTATCAATACCGTACCGTCCACATCCATTTGATTGTCTTTGTACAGGTAATTAAAATCGCATAAAAGCGATTTAATCTGTAATCCTGTGGTAAACTCAATCATATTGAAGGCATGGACCCCAATATCTCCCATACAGGAACTTATTCCCGCTTTTTCTGGGTCAAGACGCCATACGGAAGAACGTTTGTCCTTATCATGGATGATTGTATTTATCCATCCTTGGTAATATTGCGCATCTACTTTATGCATTTTTCCTAGAGCTCCTTCCTTAATCATTTCCCGCATTTGGCGTACCATAGGATAACCTGTGTAGGTATGGGTAACTGCAAATACAGTTCCCGCTTTTACCAGAGCCTCTTGTAAAATTTTGGCCTCTTCGTATGTTGTGGTCATCGGTTTTTCACAGATAACATGAAACCCATTTTCCAGCAATTTCTTCGCCATGGGAAAATGCAGAAAATTAGGGGTCAATATTGAACATACCTGAATACGTTCGCCTTCGGGAAGTTTTAACTCCTCTTCCACCAAGGTTTCAAAATCTTTATAAATTCGATTTGTGGGCACATCGATTTCTTTGGCAAATTCTAAGCTCTCTTCAAAATCGGCATTAAATACGGCACCTACAATTTCATAATTATCATTGATATGTGCGGCTACTCTGTGAAGCACCCCAATAAGGGAGTCACCACCGCCACCAAGAACTCCAAGTTTTATTTTTTTTGGCATGTTAACTCGTTTAAACTACTTGTGGATTTGTTTTTCTTTTTTTCATGTAAATATTCAATCCAATAAACAGAATGATTAGAATTGCTGGTAGGATCGACATTATTTTTAACGCATCATTGGCACTGGCATTATCGATTATATTTCCCATGATGGGTAAAATCAAGGAAACGGAGAACATTCCGGCACCTCCCATTATGGATAATCCCAATGCTCCACTTTCTGGAATGTATTCCGCCACAAAGGAAAGCATAGTTGGCCAAAAAAACGTTATTCCCACAGCAAAAACCGCTGCTGCAAAAAATGTCATCGGTCCACTTGTTATAGTGAGTAGCCATAGGCCCAAAAAAGCAAAAATTGCAGAAAACAATAACATTCCTTCCGGTTTTAGTTTATGTACTACTTTGCCAGCAGAAGCTCTTCCCAATGCCATGATACCATTTATGAACGCTAATACTAAAAGTGGTACTGCTACGGTTGATTTGAGCAAGGATTCTATCCGCTGATTGGTACCTAATTCCGTAGCTGCTGTCAACAGCATACAAATCACCATAAAAATAAAAAGTGGTTTAGCAACGCTGGAAAACATTTTCTGATTGCTTACGCCAAGTTTTACACGCTCTGTAACAGGAAAATCCTGTCCTAAGAACATAAAACCATAAATAACCAATGGAATAAACAGAACTCCTACCATAATCTGCCAGCTTAGACCCATTACATCCATAATCAACCATCCTACTATTGACCCAATTACAATTCCCCCAGGAAACCAGATATGGAAACGGTTCAGCATTTTTGTTTTGTTTTCACTATACATGGATGCAATCATAGGGTTTAAGGCCGCTTCGACCATACCGTTGCCTATGCCCACAAAAAGCGTGGCCAAAAAGAGAGAAGTCTGATCTTTGGCCAATAATGTCCATGTAATTCCTATAGCATGGGTAATAAAGGCCAACCAAGTGATTTTTTTGATTCCCAAGGTATCTACCAAAAACCCACCAAATATCATTGCAATGGTAAAGCCAAAAAAAGCTGGGGTAAAAGCCCAACCTATTTGTTCTAATGTCAGTCCAATACCTTCGGGTCCAAAAACGGTTTCCAATCTTGCTCTAATCGCAAATGTCATGGCCGTTACCAAGAGTGCGATACAGGACGCGACAAATAATCGATTTTTGTTTACACTTTCCATTGTTATTATCAGTTTTGGTTTTTATCAAGATTTATATTCCACCTCTTCTTTTTTAAAGAACAAGGCAAACAATAGCATCACAACTAAAGCAAAGACCGAAGGAATAATCCAGATACTTTGCCAGTTATGTATTTTTTCAGAAATGAGATACATGTCCGTAACCTTTCCCGAAATCCAAAATCCAACTAGCATCCCTACTCCATAGGTAGCTAGTGTTATGAGGCCTTGAGCGGCGCTTTTGTATTTTTCCCCTGCTTTTGAATCGGTATATATTTGTCCTGACACAAAGAAAAAGTCGTAACAAATTCCATGCAAGGCTATCCCAATCAACAACATAAAGGCCAATTCTCCAGCATTGCCATAGGCGAACAATATATAACGAACGGTCCAAGCGAGCATTCCTATCAATATGGTCTTCTTAAAACCAAATTTTTTAAAGAAAAAGGGCAACAATAGCATAAAAACCACTTCTGATGCCTGTCCAATGGTCATTTTCCCGGTAGGATTGTTTACTCCAATTTCCGAAAGAAACGGATTTGTATTTTGATAGTAAAATGCCAAAGGAATGCATATCAAGATAGAAGCTAAAAAGAAAATAAGAAAGTTTCTGTCTTTAAGCAGCTTAAGTGCATCCAACCCCAATAATGTGGAAATATTTACTTTTTCGTCTTTTGCGATTCTGGGTGGTGTTTTGGGAAGGGTAAAACTGAACAACCCTAGAAGAGCAGAAGCAATTGCTACCATTAAAAAGGTATTTTTCAACAAGCCTTCAGAACGTGATTGTGGGGAATCCCATAAAAAAACATAACCTATGATTAATCCTGCAACTATCCATCCCATGGTACCAAATACCCTTACAAAAGAAAATTCCTTCGCAGGGTCCTTCATCTGATTGAAAGATATAGAGTTTACAAGGGCTAGTGTTGGCATGTATAAAATCATGTACACAAAGACATATGGGTAAAAAGTATTGAAATCGTTTGTGGCATACATTTGATACATTAATAATGCACCTAAAAGATGTAAAACCCCAAGAATTCGTTCAGCATTAAAATACTTGTCGGCAATCAGGCCTATAATAAATGGCGCTATTATGGCTCCCCAAGATTGAGTCGAAAAAGCTTGGGCTATTTCTGCACCATTTGCATTTAGGTTTTCTCCCAGAAAAGTACCTAGTGTAACAAACCATCCTCCCCAAATGAAGAATTCCAAGAACATCATAAAAGAAAGCTGAAACTTAATTCTAAAGCTCATACAAACAGGGGTTATCTTTTGTAAAATATATAGTCCAAAGATTCTGGCTCTATTCCATTGACTCGAAAATCTGCCAAAATCTGCCCTCTGTGGTGAGTAGAGTGATTTATAATATGAAATAGGATATCCTTTAACTCATTGGCATAAGTTCTGTTCTCGCTACTTTCATAATCTATACGTGTGCTAAAATCTTCTGTATTGGTGATGATCTCAAAGGAAGACCGCTGGTTTTCGTAGTGTATATCTCCCCAGTTTTCTATTGGATGTATGTGGGAAATAGGAAAATCTGTCGGTTTTCCCACAATTCTTTTGTTCCATGTATGGTGTGCATTTAGGATGTGGTTAAAAAGCCCTGAGCTCTTTTCAGGAACTTTTTTTATGGCCGTACATTGCTCTATAAGTTTTTTGTTGCAATAAAAATTATAATCAAAGAGCTGGTGTAAGAATGCCTTCATAAACCTAGTGTTTTATGTAGATAGATTTAGTGATTTGGCAACTAATTCTTTTGTAGCAATGATTCCTTCTTCTTCACTTAGACCTTCGCCTTCATATTCTACCCCAACGTAACCGGTATAACCTGAATCCTTTACAATTTTCATCATACGGTCATAGTCTGTATGGACTTCGTTGCCCTTTTCATCAAAGTCATGTGATTTTGCGCTTACGGCTTTTGCAAAGGGCATCAATTCTTCTATTCCTTTGTATCTGTCGTACTCTTCAATGCAAGCAGTTTCAAAATAAGAACCATCTTCTCTTTTCATACAAAAATTGCCAAAATCTGGAAGTGTACCACAGTTGGGAAGGTTCACCTTTTTCATCACTTCGACCAACATTTGCGCATCCGATGAAAATCCACCATGATTCTCAACAATAACATTGATGTTTTTGTCTTTCGCATAACTCGCCAATTGCGTTAATCCATCTACTGAGGCAGGTGTCCACTCTTCTGCTACTTTACTTCCCATTAAATTTACACGAACGGAATGGCATCCAAGAGCAGCAGCAGCATCTACCCATTTATAATGGTTTTCAACGGCAGCTTTCCGTTCCTTCTCGTCGGCAGCGGATAAATCCCCTTCGTGATCGATCATTATGATAAGATTCTCCAATCCATACTTTTCACTCGCTGCTTTGGACTTTGCTACAAAACCATCCATTGCTTCTTTAGAAAAATTAGCGGCTTTCAATTCTTCTTCATAAAGTTGACTCACATATTCCAAACCTGAAAATCCCCAATCCTTTGCTTTTTTCGCAAACTGATATGGATCCATTCCCTCGTCTTTGATCATCCTATGTATGGACCATTGCGCAAGGGAGAGTTTGAATAATGGTTCAACTTCTTCTGCTATTGGAGCAGTCATATCCTTCTTTTGATTTTGTTTACATGCGTAATTTCCCAATATCATAAGAGCTATCCCTGCTTGGGCACTATTTTGGATAAAATACCTTCTTTTCATAAAAATTAATTGTAATACGTCAAAAAGAATCAAAAAACTACAACGTTATAGTAGGGAATTCTCAATAAACGTAGGGATTAAATGTAGAAAATTAATTTAATAATTAATACATTTAGGAAATAAACAATACTGTTAAATGAGTAAATTTTATTACAACGAAGAGCAGGAATCTTATGATGCCATTGTAGTAGGAACGGGCATTAGTGGAGGTTGGGCCGCCAAAGAGCTCTGCGAGAACGGACTAAAGACATTGGTCTTGGAACGTGGTCGTATGGTTAACCATATTACGGACTATCCCACGGCAAACCTAGATCCCTGGGATTTTCCCAACAATGGGGAACTGTCTCCTGAGAAAATTGCAAGACAAGAAAAGCAAAATAGAACAGGTTACACGGTAAAAGCAGCGCACCATTTTTGGTTTGTGGATGATATTGACCATCCCTACAATGAAACAAAACGCTTCGATTGGATGAGAGGCTACCATGTAGGCGGGAGATCATTATTGTGGGGAAGACATAGCTATCGATGGAGTGAAATGGATTTTGAGGCCAATAAAAAGGAGGGTGTTGCTGTAGATTGGCCAGTGCGCTATAAGGATATTGCCCCTTGGTACGATAAAGTGGAAAGTTATATAGGGGTTACCGGGGAAACTCTCGGATTATCACAACTGCCCGATGGCATTTTTGAGCCCATGATGCAGTTGAACTGTGTAGAACAACATGTTCGTGAGCAAGTAGCGGAACATTTTGATGGACGGGTGATTACGGCAGGTAGAGTGGCCCATATTAATAGTGATAAAAAATTTGAGGGCCTAAACCGAAGTTCGTGTAAATTTAGGAACAGATGTATAAGAGGTTGTCCTTTTGGGGCATATTTTAGCAGCAATTCGTCTACTTTGCCCGCAGCTGAACGTACCGGAAACATGACACTTAGACCGGATTCCATTGTCCATGAGATTATTTATGATGCGGACACCAAGAAGGCTACCGGTGTAAAAGTAATTGACAGGGTCACAAAGGAAACTTATGAGTTCAAGGCAAAGGTTATTTTCCTCTGTGCTTCTGCCGTGGCCTCAACTTCCATTCTTATGCAATCCAAATCGGATAGATTTCCTGATGGGATGGGCAATGATTCGGGAGAACTTGGACACAACATCATGGACCACCATTTTAAGGCAGGTGCACGAGGTAAAATGGATGGTTACGAAGACAAATATTACAAAGGAAGAAAGCCGAACGGAATTTACGTTCCCCGTTTTAGAAACCTCGGAGGTGCCAGTGAAATGAAAGATTTTAATCGCGGTTATGGCTATCAAGGAGGTGCATCCAGAGGAAATTATGAGGATATAATTGCAGAGGTCTCCCACGGAAAAGAGCTTAAGGAAGCTATCTTGGGGGTCGGAGGATGGCAGGTGGGCATTAATGGTTTTGGTGAAATTTTACCCTATCACGAAAACAAGATGACCTTAGATTATGACAAATTAGACCAATGGGGTCTGCCTACGGTTACTTTTGATGCTGAAATAAAGGATAACGAGCTCAATATGCGCAAGGATATGCAGGAGCAGGCAGCGGCCATGTTGGAAAAATCAGGTGTTCGCGATATTGAAACCTACGATGAAACCTATGCGCTTGGCCTTGGTATACACGAAATGGGTACGGCCAGAATGGGCAAGAACCCAAAGACCTCCGTAGTTAATGCAAACAACCAATTGCATGCTGTTGAAAATGTTTATGTTACAGATGGTGCCTTTATGACTTCCGCAAGTTGTGTAAATCCATCATTAACCTATATGGCTTTTACGGCCAGAGCTGCCAATCATGCAGTCCAAGAACTTAAAAAAGGAAATATCTAATGGAAAGAAGAGTTGCATTAAAAAACATGGGGCTTGCCTTTGGGTATACCATTGTCGCCCCCACACTTTTGGGAATTGTACAAAGCTGTAGCACCAAAAAGGTATTGGATTGGACACCAGACTTTTTTACCAAAGATGAAGGTGTTGTCCTGCATACCCTTGTAGACATGATATTGCCCAAAACAGATACTCCTTCTGCCACAGAAGTGAATGTACATGTCTTTATAGACAAGTTTGTGAACGAAGTATTGCCAAAAGAGCATCAGGACTTTCTAAAAAACGGTATGGACAAATTCATGAACACCGTTTTGACAGTAGCACAAAAAGAAACACTTGCCGAACTGGGCGAAGAAGACTTAGAACCTACTCTGGCCAAGTACTTAAAGAAAAGAACAGATGCTATTGAAGAGTCACACGAAAAAGCAGTAGAGGATTATTTCATTGCGGTAAAAGAAAATGGCAGTGCAATTATAGACGATGAGATTGCCCACTTTAGCTTTGCCACTTCTTTGCGGGACATGGCTATTTGGTCATATAAGACGTCCGAATATGTAGGGGAAGAGGTCTTGGCCTATTTACCAGTTCCTGGAGAATATATTGCCTGTGAGGATGAACAGACCTTGACACAAGGTAAGGCATGGTCGCTTTAGAGGTGTTAGGTGTTAGGTGTTAGGTGTTAGGTGTTAGGTGAAAAGTACGAAATGTAATTTTATGGATGCTCACTTATAAGCTCTAAAGTTTAGTTTTTGTTTCTTGATTTTTTTTGAGTCAAGGGTAAAACGTAAAAGTTAATTATACCTTTTAAGTTCAAAACTAATTCTGAATCTAAATCTATTTTTTTGACTTCCGATAAACGGTCAGGGGTTGAACATCTCGACAAGCGCGTAGTGTGATTTCTTAGATGTTTGGTTTATTTAGAGCCTTAGTTCATCAAAATAAATGAGTTAGGGGATATATTTTCTAAATTCTGACATTGGATTCAGTTTCAGACATCTTTTATCTCAATAATCAATAAAAACACCCCGAGAAAGGTTCGTTATTTAAGGAACTTTCCCGAGGCGTCTATTTAATAAACACTATCACATACTGATAAGTTCAGTATAAACTATGATCCACACATTAAGCAATCATCGTCCGCTTGGCCTTCTTTGGCCCGTGCAATCATTTCTTTCATCTCTTCTGCCGTCATTGGCTGTATATCTACTTCTTGTTGATTTACCGGAGTAGGATCAACTTTAAGTTCTTCAGTAGCATTAGGAGTAGCTGCGACCACTTCAGCTTCAGCGGCAACACTAACTGGAACTTCTTTCTTTTTGGTATTGTCCAGCGTAAACTTGATAGCATCAACGGCAGCCTTGGTCCTTAGATAGTACATACCCGTTTTGAGACCACTCTTCCATGCGTAAAAATGCATAGAAGTCAATTTTGGATAATTGGCATTTTCCATGAACAAGTTCAAGGATTGACTCTGATCGATAAAATAGCCCCGTTGCCTGCTCATATCTATAATGTCCTTCATGCTAAGCTCCCATACCGTTCGGTATAGTTCCTTTATATCTTCTGGAATACCATCTATATGTTGTATGGAACCGTTGGCACGCATTAATTCTTGCTTTAGGTTCTCGTTCCAAAGTCCTAGTTTTACCAAGTCTTCTAAAAGATGTTTATTAACTACGATAAATTCTCCAGAAAGTACTCTTCTTGTATAAATGTTTGAGGTATAGGGTTCAAAACATTCATTGTTACCTAAAATTTGTGAAGTTGAAGCCGTGGGCATGGGAGCGACCAATAACGAGTTGCGTACACCATGTTTTTTAACTTCTTTTCTCAGTTTGCCCCAATCCCATCTACCAGATAGCTCTTCGTCATCAATTCCCCAAAGATTATGCTGAAACTCTCCTTTGGCTATAGGTGATTCCTTGTAGCTTGAGTAAGGTCCATCTTCTTTTGCTTCCTCCATTGAAGCTGTAACTGCCGCGTAATAAAGCGTTTCAAAGATTTCTTGATTCAACTTTTTAGCTTCATCACTTGTAAAAGGCAATCGTAACATGATAAAAGCATCTGCAAGTCCCTGCACTCCCAATCCAATTGGTCTATGCCTCATGTTGGAGTTTTCCGCTTCTTTTACAGGATAATAGTTGCGGTCTATTACTCGGTTTAAATTTTTAGTGACCCTCTTGGTGACCTTAAAAAGTTCTTTATGGTCAAACGCTCCGTTCTTTACGAACATGGGCAATGCAATTGACGCAAGGTTACAGACAGCAACCTCATCTGGTGAGGTATACTCCAAAATCTCGGTACAAAGGTTGGATGAACGAATGGTTCCTAGATTTTTCTGGTTGCTCTTACGGTTTGCTGCATCCTTATAAAGCATATATGGTGTTCCCGTTTCTATTTGGGATTCCAAAATCTTCTCCCAAAGCTCTCTGGCTCTTATGGTCTTACGACCTTTTCCTTCAGCTTCATATTTGGTGTACAGGGCCTCAAACTCTTCACTGTGGGTAGTGAAAAGGTTTGGGCACTCGTTAGGACACATTAACGTCCAATCCCCATCTGCTTCTACCCGTTTCATGAACAAATCGGGAATCCACATCGCATAAAAGAGGTCACGGGCTCGCATTTCTTCTTTACCGTGATTCTTTTTCAAATCCAAAAAGTCAAAAATGTCGGCATGCCATGGTTCTACATAAATGGCAAAGCTTCCTTTTCTTTTGCCTCCGCCTTGATCTACGTAGCGGGCAGTGTCGTTAAATACACGAAGCATGGGCACAATTCCGTTGGAAGTACCATTAGTTCCTGCAATATAGGACCCAGTAGCCCTAACGTTATGTATAGAGAGACCTATTCCACCGGCTGACTGAGAAATTTTAGCAGTTTGTTTTAGGGTATCGTAAATGCCATCTATACTGTCGTCCTTCATCGCCAGAAGAAAACAAGAGGACATTTGCGGTTTTGGTGTTCCAGAATTAAAAAGGGTAGGTGTAGCGTGCGTAAAGTATTTTTTGGACATGAGCTCATAGGTCTCCACTACCGAATCCAAATCGTTTAAATGAATCCCAACGGCAACTCTCATGAGCATGTGTTGTGGACGTTCTGCTATTTTACCATTGATCTTCAGCAAATAAGAGCGTTCCAATGTTTTAAAGCCAAAGTAATCGTAGCCAAAATCCCGATTATAGATAATCGTTGAATCCAATTTATCGGCATTTTCAGAAATTACCTTATACACCTCGTCCGATAACAACGGGGCCTTTTTTCCAGTTCTTGGATTGACATACTCATACAAATCCTTCATGGTTTCCGAGAAGGATTTTTTACTGTTTTTATGTAGGTTTGAAACTGAAATACGAGCTGCCAGTTTAGCGTAATCCGGATGGGTAGTCGTCATTGTCGCTGCAATTTCAGCAGCAAGGTTATCAAGTTCTGAAGTAGTCACTCCGTCATACAAACCTTCAATCACCCGCATGGCCACTTTCACAGGGTCGACCAAATCGTTGAGGCCATAACAAAGCTTTCTTACTCTGGCCGTGATTTTATCGAACATCATCGGCTCTTTTCTTCCATCTCTTTTTACTACAAACATAGGCTACGAATATTTTTAATATGGCATGAAAAATCAAGCCATGGTTACATTTTGCTATGCATTACGGGTTTCGCAATGCAAGTTGGTCAAGAACAGTTAAGAACGGTTGGGGTAATGGGGTTTCTTTTTAAGGCCGTGCGTGGTCTATTTAAAAATCAGCATCGAAACTGATTTTTTGGGCATCAGTATCTTTTTCTTTGTTTAAAACGCCCGCTTTTTGATATTCTGACACCCGCTTTTCAAAGAAATTGGTCTTTCCTTGTAATGAAATCATATCCATAAAATCAAAAGGATTGGTCGAATTGTATACTTTTTCACACTCTAATTCTACCAAAAGCCTATCCGTTACAAACTCTAGATACTGAGTCATTAATTTGGAGTTCATTCCAATAAGGCTTACGGGAAGTGACTCTGTGATAAACTCGCGTTCTATATTAAGGGCATCTACAATAATTTCAGTGATGCGTTCTTTGGACACTTTGTTTATCAGATGTTTATTATGAAGATGTACTGCATAATCGCAATGCATTCCTTCATCTCTGGAAATAAGCTCATTAGAAAATGTCAATCCAGGCATAAGGCCTCTTTTTTTGAGCCAAAAAATGGAACAGAACGCTCCTGAGAAGAAAATACCCTCTACTGCTGCAAAAGCAATTAATCGCTCTGCAAAGCTTGGGGAATCTATCCATTTTAACGCCCAGTCCGCCTTCTTTTTAATTGCAGGAAAGTTCTCTATTGCTTTAAAAAGAACATTCTTTTCTTTTTCATCTTTTACGTAGGTATCTATCAGTAGCGAATATGTTTCTGAATGGATGTTTTCCATCATAATCTGAAACCCATAAAAGAACTTGGCTTCAGAGTATTGTACTTCATTTACAAAGTTTTCGGCCAAATTTTCATTGACGATACCATCCGAGGCGGCAAAAAATGCCAAAATATGCTTTATAAAATAGCGCTCGTCGTCATTTAATTTATTGTTCCAATCCCTTAGGTCTTGGTGTAAATCGATTTCTTCAGCAGTCCAAAAACAGGCTTCACATTTTTTGTACCATTCCCATAAATCATGATGTTGAATAGGGAAAATCACAAATCTGTCTTCATTCTCTTCTAAAATAGGTTCTACTGCTACGGACATTTTTTTTTGTTAAAAGTTTATACTCTGGAAGAAACAACTTACTGCAAGCTAAACAAAGATTTAAAAATGTAATCAGATTGTAAAGTTTGTTTCATCAAATTGAAAACAAAGTTTTTAACACAACATGTTGAAATCTAGGTTCGCAAGTGATGTTCGCTAGGCTTTTTAAACTATAGTCTTTGGATGTGTTTTTGGACAAGATTCAACAATAACAAAAAAGACCAAAAAGTATTTATAAATATACTTTTTGGTCTTGAGCTACTATATTTATGATAAGGTTCATGGAGCGATATAACATTACCAAAATTGTACGGCCAACTTAGTTGTACCTTAGAATTATTTTGTCCTTAGGTAGTTCCCCCGAAACCCAAAGCCAACTTTCTTTCTAAAACCCAACCAAAGGTTATACGTTGCAAGCAGTTTCTATAATCAAGAGTTTGGTTGCCCTGGCCGTACTTTTATTGGTAATGTTTATGAACTTGTTACTGTCGAAAATTTTAGTCTTTTGCAACTACCTTTTCCCAGTTTGACTGCATTTTCAATTCTTTATTCTCTAAAACCGCAGCAAAAATTAGAGCAAATATCAAAATCGCGAATAATACAACACATTTTCTCATTTGAGTTTGGTTTTGGCTGTCTATTTATTTTTGACATTGTGAAAGTATGAAACGAAAAGATCGTAAATAACACAGTATGTATAAACGGTTATTTTTTGTGTATAGTTGGTTTTTAGTCTTTTAGCTTGAATGCAAGGGCGATAGAAAAAAGAAATTAGCTTTTAAGAAAAATGCTACAATATGTACATCGCCTAAGTTTTCTTACCAGTTATAAGCCTAAAATGTCCATTAGCACATATTTTTGAATAGCTTGAGCAGAATAATCTTAAATTTGATACTATAGCATATAAATTAAGGAATGTTAGAAGCAGTTATAGTTGATGATGAGGTAAAAGCCTTGCAAAGCTTGAGTTGGGAGTTGACCAACTTAAGCGATGAAGTGGATATCATAGCTTCCTTTACAGATGTCCAAGAAGCATTGGATTACCTTGAAAAAAACACTCCAGATTGTCTTTTTTTGGATATAGAAATGCCGACTATGGACGGTTTTCAATTTATTAAGAATCTAAAAAACAAAGATTTCCCAGTCGTCATTACTACGGCTTACAATCAATATGCCCTACAGGCTTTAAAAAACGAAGCCATTGATTATTTGTTGAAGCCCATAGATACGGATGATCTTCGCGAGACACTTACCAAAATCAAAAAGTACAATGCAAAAAATCTGACGATTGACAAGTTGGAAAAAATTCTACTAAACTTCAATGCAGAATCCAAGAGTAAAAAAATAACCATAAATACGGATGGTAAATTGTTGTTCCTTAACAGTGATGACATATTATATGCAGAGTCGGATGGAAACTACAGTACTATCTTTCTTAGTGATGGACAAAAAATTTTACTTACCAAAAAACTTAAAGAGGTGAACAATCTACTCCCAGATAATAGTTTCTTTAGGATACACAATTCATACATCATCAACCTCAATAAGATAAAAGAGTTTTTAAAAACGGACGGTTATGTGGTTTTGGAGTCCAATCATAAAATTCCCGTCTCCCGGCAAAAGAAATCCGATTTTTTGGATATGCTGTAACTTCCCAAACCGACTGTGCTTAAAAAACTATTGATAACACCCGGAAACCTACTATCACAAAAAAAACTTACACTTCTTTTTTTTCTGGCTTTTTATACCATAAACGCTCAAGAAATTCCAGATTCATTTAAAGAAAAAGCAGAAAGAATCGTATCCATGAGGCCCAAGACCTATCTTACTTTGGATACCGAGTTGCAAATTGAAAAAAGAGATACAACACTCTTGCGTTATTTTGCCGATTTATGCAAAGAAGAAAACTATTTGGAAGGCGAATCCTATGCCCTAGACCAAATTGGTGCCAAGTATAGAAACATATCACAATTTAAAAAGGCGGCAGACCTTCATCAGGAAGCATTGCGTATTGCTGAAGAGGCAAACAACACAGAACTCAAAGTAAGAGCTCTAAACATGTTGGGGGTAGTCTATAGAAGAACGGATGCCATTAAAACTGCTTTGGACTATAATCAAAAAGCACTTGAATTGGCAGAAGATGTCGTAAATCCTTCGCACCACATAAAAAGAAGTATCAATGTCTCACTCAACTGCATTGGAAATCTCTATAAAGCACTGGAACAATACGATTTAGCTATAATACAGTTTAAAAGAGCACTAAAGTTTGAAGAGGAGCTCGACAATAAGCTTGGTTTGGCCATTAACCATCAAAACATTGGGGGTTGTCTTGAACAAAAGGGAGATTTAGAAGGTGCACTTGAAAACTATAGAAAATCATTGGCTTACAATGATGAAATCGACTCCAACTTTGGGCGAATCTATTGTAAAAACAGTATAGCTCAAATCTATTTAAAGCAGAATATGCCATACGCTGCCCTGGTTCTTCTAGAGCCACTTTATGAACAAACCAGAAATGTTGGCGATTTTTATGTTACCTCCTCTGTTTTCATAAATACCGGATGGGCACATACAGAGCTTGGCAATTTTGATAAAGCGGAAGAATTTATACAAGATGGCCTGAATATGGCAAAAACTCACAGTATGCCTGGCAACATACTCTATGGTTATCAAAAACTTTCAGATTTTGAGTTAAGAAGGGGCAACTACCAAAAAGCATATGAATTCTATAAAAAAGCGGACGAATACGACGAAGAGATTTCCAGTGCCACCAATTTTAGGTATATGAACGATATCATCGTTCGTTATGAAGCAGATAAAAAAAACAACCAAATCTCTGTTCTTGCCAAGGAAAATGAGATTGTTCGGTTAAGGCTTAGAAAAAATCAGACAACATTGCTCGTCAGTACCCTCATAGTAGGCCTAATCGCATCAATTCTCTATATTCTTTACAGACAATACCAGAGCAAAAATGAAAAAAGGGTGCTAAGCTTGGAACAAAATCTGTTGCGCAGTCAGATGAACCCTCATTTTCTGTTCAACTCATTAAATTCCATAAAACTTTATATCATTAACAATGAGCAAAAAAATGCTGTCCATTATCTGAACAAATTTTCCAAATTGGTGCGCAAGATATTGGAAGCGTCTTCATTAAAGGAGATTACCCTTGCAGAGGAATTAGAGACCGTAGAACTCTACATGAATATTGAAAACATACGATTCTCAAATGAAATAGATTTTAAGATTACCGTAGATGATACCGTTAATCCCGAAAACATAAAGGTCCCCTCTTTGGCATTACAGCCATTTTTAGAGAATTCCCTATGGCATGGCCTATCTCCTAAGGAAGGGGAAAAGAAAATCCATGTAAACATCAAAAAGAAAAACGAAAGCCATATTTCTATAGAAATTACGGATAACGGGGTAGGAAGAAGTGCGGCACAGACCAATAAAGAAAATAGAGTGTTAAAAAGGAAATCCGTAGGCATTCGTATTACCAAAGAACGCTTGGCAAACTTTTCAAAGGACTACCAAAACAAATTCGAAGTTGATATTATAGATCTGTTCAATGAAAATGGAAATCCCAAAGGGACCAAAGTTATCTTGGATATTCCTACGATTTAGAATTTTCCGCAGCCACGGTTTCCAATTCTTCGTACCAAGCCTTTCCAAATTTTTTGATCAGCGCATCTTTTACAAACTTATAGATAGGGACTTTAAGTTCTTCGCCTAAACTACATGCGGGATCACAAATTTCCCATTTATGGTAGTTCACTGCCGTAAACTCACTGTACTCTCTGGTTCGTATGGGATATAAATGGCAAGAGACCGGTTTTTTCCAAGTTGTGGCCCCATCATTATAAGCCGCTTCCAAACCGCACTTTGCAATTCCTTTTTCAGAAAAAATAACATAGGCACACTCACTCTTGTTCACCAAAGGTGTTTCCCATTCGCCATCCTCTCCCTTAACAAAGGCACCTTGTTCCATAATGGCATCTACTCCCTCTGGTCTTAAATATGGTTTTACAGCCTCAAAAACATTCACCAGTATTTCAGTTTCATAATCTTCCAAGGGAGCGCCATATTCGCCATCCACACAGCAAGCACCTTTACATGCACTTAAATTACATACAAAATCATTTTCAATAATCTCCTCAGAGACAATAGTTTTTCCAATTTGGAACATGATAGTATCAACTTTTGCGGTAAAGGTAATTCAAAACATAAAATTTGATGTTTTCTATACATTTTTATATTATCTAAAAGTAATTTTTACACGTAAATTTGCACCCTTAAAATTTGAACAATGCATTTTAATTTTAAAGAAATAATAACGGCCAGCATGATTCTCTTTGCGGTAATCGATATTTTGGGCAGTATCCCTATCATTATCTCTTTACGGAATAAAGTGGGCCATATTCAATCTGAAAAAGCTTCTATAGTAGCTGCCTTTATTATGACTGCTTTTCTTTTTGTAGGCGAGAGTATTCTTGGATTGATCGGAATTGATGTGAATTCCTTTGCGGTTGCCGGTGCTTTTGTAATTTTTTTCCTAGCTATTGAAATGGTATTGGGCGTTACACTTTTTAGGGACGACATGCCCGAAACTGCTTCTATTGTTCCCATTGCCTTTCCACTTATAGCCGGTGCAGGTACATTGACCTCCATTTTAACATTGCGGGCAGAATATCATGTTGAAAACATTATCGTAGCAATTATTGTAAATATTATCTTTGTATATCTTGTATTAAAGTCCAGTTCCAGAATAGAACGGGTTTTGGGCAAAAACGGACTTAGCGTTATTCGCAAGGTCTTCGGGGTCATTTTATTGGCAATTGCGGTAAAGCTCTTTGCCACTAATGTAAATCAGATGTTTGCAACCTAACATCAAAGTAGCAACTATGAAAAAGACACTTTTTATTATCTTGATTATTTTGGCTTTGGCATTGATTGCCTATAATGTAACCTTGTTGGATTTCAATAACCCCCTACAAGGCGATAGTAGTATTGCCCTAATAGGAATTTTGGCTTCGTTATGTGCTGTGGTATTGCTTCTTATTTTTATGATATCCAAAAAAATAGATAAGAAAATAAAAGGGCATCAATCCTGAAGCTTTAACACTCCAACTTCTCGTTGTTCAAAGATTGATGAATCCAATTTCTTGACTCTTTCCAGCATAGCATCGTAATCTCCTTTTATCTGGGCGGACAGATTGGGCGAGAATAATTGTTCAGCAATGTTTGCTTTTAAATATGCTTTTATGCGCTCCTCCTGCGCATAAAAATCAAGTTTTATTTTTCTATTGAGCGTAAAATCTATGAATTCGTCAAAGAGTATGTCATCTACTTGGTATTCTTCCAAAAATTGATTTTTCGAGAGACTGGAATATTGTAGCCTGTCTTTTTCCAAGTGTTCAAAAATAAAGCGTGAAAAGAATTCGTAGGTATCGTCCATACTATCTATAGCTTCTTCTTCATTGCTTCCTATGGGCACAAACACATCTGGAATTATTCCGCCACCACCATATACAATTTTTCCTTTTGGGGTCTTAAAAATTAAGGAATCGGCCACTTTTATACTATCCACGGAAATGAGCTCTCCACTACGATAACGGTCCAAGAATGTTTGGTAATAGTCCTTATGGCCTTTTTTGTATGATTTTTGAATAGATCTTCCTGTTGGGGTATAATATCTTGAAACTGTTAGGCGTACTGCTGAGCCATCTCCTAAATCCATTTCGCGCTGTACAAGACCTTTACCAAAAGACCTTCTTCCAACGATAGTACCAATATCATTATCCTGAAGAGCACCGGCAATAATCTCGCTGGCTGATGCCGAGCGTTCATTGATCAGAACGTACACGGGTTTGTTTTCAAAATCACCTTTTCTAGTAGCAAAAGCTTTTTTGATTCTCCCCTTTTTATTCTTTGTGAAGAGAATGAGTTTGTCATCTGTCAAAAATTCATCGGCAAGCTTCTCTGCAATACCCAAATAACCTCCTGGATTATCCCTTAAATCCAACACTAATTTTTCAGCGCCACGAAGCTTTAGTTTTCGCAATGCATCTTTAAACTCACTATAGGTAGATTCAGCAAAACGATTTATTTTGATGTAGCCCATATCCCTTTTGAGCATGTAGTATGCATCAACGCTCTTAATGGGCACTCTATCCCTAACCACGGTAATATCTAAAATTTTATTTTTTGACTTTCGGTATACCTTCAAATCTACTTTGGTTCCTATCTTTCCTTTTAGCGTAGAGACTACGGTTTTATTAGGTATTCGCCTTCCAAAAAGTGTATCGTTATCTGCAACCAATATTCTATCCCCAGGCTTAATACCACTCATATAACTGGGGCCGTTTTTTATGGTTCGTATCACCGTGATGGTGTCTTTGTACATATAAAAACTGACTCCTATCCCTACAAAATCCCCTTTCATACTTTCAGAGACCTGCTCCATTTCACTATTGGGTATGTAAACCGAATGTGGGTCTAACTTCCCCAATATATTGTTCACGGTAACGTCCACGATACTGTCAGTGTCTATTTCATCAACATATTCATGGTCAATGTAATCTATGAGTCTGTTCAGCTTATCTTTTTTGGAATTGGTAGAAAATAATTTTTCCGGGGTATCGCCAAAGTGAAGCTTTCCCCCTATAAAAATTCCAATAGCCACCGCAAAAGCGAGCAGTGTAGGCCATAAATAATTGTTTTTCTTCTCCATAACATCAATGGCAATTATACCATTTCTTCTAAAATAGGCAGATGATGAGTCGTTACTCCCGCACGTTCCAAAAACTGTAATCCAGAATCATCTTTATATGCGGTTTGATACACCACACGTTTTATGCCAGATTGATGAATGAGCTTACTGCATTCCCTACAAGGTGATAGTGTTATGTACAGCGTGGCTCCCTCACATGATTGCGTAGAGGAGGCTACCTTTGAGATAGCATTGGCCTCTGCATGCAGAACGTACCACTTTGTATACCCTTCATCATCTTCACATATATTTTCGAAACCAGTTGGCGTTCCGTTATATCCATCGGATATAATCATTCTATCTTTTACGATGATAGCGCCGACCTGTTTTCGTTTACAATAGGAAAGTTTCCCCCATTCTTTGGCCATGCGCAGATAAGCTTTGTCGTACTTCTCTTGTTTACCCTCCTTCATACATTGGAAATAGCCAATTTTTAAATAAATATACCTGCTTTAACAGACCCTTACAACCTTATTCGATTAAATTTAACGAAGGCTCTACTTGGGAAACGTGGCAATTAGTAAGGGTATTGTAATGCATATGACCAAAATAGATGCGCCAGCAATAAAATGGATTCTTTTTACCTTCACCAAGTCTTGAACCATAAATGCGATACCAAGTATCGACAAAATGATGGCTACTTGTGAAAACTCGATTCCCGTGGCAAAACCCAATAAAGGTTTGAGCTTATTTTCTTCTTCGGCCATTAGCATTTTAAAATAATTGGAAAACCCAAATCCATGTATGAGTCCAAAGAAAGCGGTAACCAATGTGTGCAGAAACATTCCAACATCTTTGGTACCCCTTGTCATGTAGATTAAATTAAAGAGGGCCGTAAGCAAAATAGTTACTGGAATAAAAAATTCTACCAATCCTACATCCACTGTAAATATATCGAAAGCGGATAGCGCCAATGAGATACAATGCGCAACAGTAAAAACCGTTGCCAAAATAACTACCCTTTTCCAGTTTTTAAAAGTAAAAGGAATAGCCAATGCCGATAAAAACAGTATGTGGTCATAAGCGCCAAAATCCAGTACATGGTTCAGTCCCAATTTTACGTAAAACCAAAATTCTTGCATTGTTCGTTGTTCGTTGTTCGTTGTTCGTTGTTCGTTGTTCGTTGTTCGTTGTTCGTTGTTCGTTGTTCGTTGTTCGTTGTTCGTTGTTCGTTGTTCGTTGTTCAAAAATGTACTTTTCTACAGAAAAATCATTTTTCCACCATCACTCTTTACCTTTCAACCCTTCATCTATCAGCCAAAAACTGTAATGACCATGGCTTAGAGTACAAACTTCATTTCATGCCTTGTAGCTTAAACATCGCTAAGCTGACCACTGACCACTAAGTTACACAAATCCCCGCTCCTTTTGGATGGTATCATATGCCTTTTGTACTTCTTTGAACTTTTCTTCAGCTCCTTTTTTTATAGCCTCATTTTCAGTAACCACTTTATCGGGATGGTATTTTTTTGCCATTTTTCTGTAGGCCTTTTTTACTTCATCATCAGAAGCTGATTTTTCTATTTCAAGAATTTTATATGCGTTGTCCGCGGACTTTATGAACATGGCCTTGATACTCTCAAAATCGTGATGCCCTATTCTTAAATACCCTGCAAGTTCTTTCAATTTATTGATTTCCAGATTACTGAGCTGGCCATCGGCTTGCGCAATTCCAAACAGAAAATGTACCAGCTGTAATCTTACTTCGTACCGGGTTCGCTGAACTAAATACGTACAGATTCGCTGTGCGGAAACCTCTCTCTTTTTGACCACATCGTTAAACGTTCGGAAAATAGCATTTGCTTTTTCTTTACCATACGTGCTCAAAAAATACTGCCGTACGTAGTCCAATTCCCTTTGACTAACTTGTCCATCCGCTTTTATTACTATAGAGCATAGTGAAAGTAAATTCAATTCAAAATCTGCGGGAGATACATTTTGTTGGGTAAAATCCTTAAAAACCGTTCTAGCTCCTCCATTGGAACCTCCAAGATTATCCAAAAGACTCCCAACAATAAATCCTAATATAGCCCCTGGAAACCGAAATATAAAATAGCCTAGAAAGGCGGCTACCCATTTGATCATGATTAAAGATATTAAACCCCAAAGATAGGGCTTTGCAGGGGAAAGAAACCGTTGCCCAATAGTAAGGAACATGAAAAAAATCGACAAAAGCCGTATCTTTGACAGTGAATTAAAAATAAGACTATGTATCCTGAAGAATTGGTAAAACCTATGAGAGCGGACCTAGCTTCTGCCGGGTTTGAAGAATTATATACAAGTGAAGCAGTTGAAAATGCACTAAAACAAGAAGGAACCACATTGGTAGTGGTCAATTCTGTTTGTGGATGTGCAGCTGCAAATGCAAGACCTGCCGCTAAGCTGAGTCTTCAAAATGACAAAAAGCCTGCTAATTTAGTGACTGTTTTTGCAGGTGTGGACACAGATGCTGTTGATACGGCAAGAAATCACATGGTGCCGTTCCCCCCTTCATCGCCAAGTATGGCCTTGTTCAAAAATGGTGAATTGGTGCACATGATAGAAAGACACCATATTGAAGGTAGACCAGCAGAATTAATCGCGGAAAACTTAATGGAGGCCTATAACGAATTCTGTTAAGCAACGTTCTGAACAAATTAAAAAGCCACCTTGTTTTGAGGTGGTTTTCTTTTTTTATATGTTTTGTGTATAAAAAAGATACTATTTCATCAGTAAAATTGTTGAGATTTTACCAAATTGGCTTTTAAATAGAATGTAGTGATGCAAAAATTGCTTTCTTATCCTTTGACCGTACTCTTTTTCATTTTTTTTGGATTGGCTTTGGTCATATTTCACCCAATACAATGGTTTTGTTTAAAAGTTTTTGGGTATAACGCACATAGGGAAAGTGTCGCAATCTTAAACTGGTTTTTGATGCGGTGTACCAATGTTTTGGGCACCCGCTACAGTTTTGAAAACACCCAAGATATTCCAACCAATAGACCTCTCATAATCGTATCGAACCATCAAAGCATGTACGACATTCCGCCCATCATATGGTACATGCGAAAACACCATCCAAAATTCGTTAGTAAGATTGAATTGGGTAAGGGTATCCCTAGTGTCTCGTTCAATTTGAGACATGGGGGTTCAGCGCTTATCGATAGAAAAGATTCCAAACAATCCATTCAAGAATTGAGAAAGCTAGGTGCTTACATAGAAAAACACAATAGGAGTGCCGTTATATTTCCTGAAGGTACCCGCAGCCGAAAGGGAGTTCCCAAAAAATTTCATGCTACAGGTTTAAAGATCCTTATGAAGAATGCCCCATCTGCCCTAATTGTACCGATAAGTATTAATAATTCGTGGAAGTTGCTCCGTTTTGGTAAGTTTCCAATGGGACTAGGCTCTTATTTAAGGTTTAAAGTCCATGAACCCTTTGAAAACAATGGAGATTTGGATGCTCTCATTGCCAAAACCGAACAAGAGATAACGCAAAGTGTGGTAACATCAGCATGAAGAATTCCGAACTTATAGAAGCCACCGTCGATTTTGTGAAACAAAAACTACATGGTGCTGAAGGAGGGCACGATTGGTTTCATATTGAACGTGTTTTCAACACCGCAAAATTGATTTCAAGCTCAGAAAGAGTAGATACATTGGTAGTGCAATTGGCAGCATTGCTCCACGACATTGCAGACCCCAAATTTCATAATGGGGATGAATCCGTTGGACCTAGAACTGCAAGGGAATTCTTAGAGTCGAAGCAAGTCGGACCTGAGATAATCGAACATGTTGTCAACATCATAAAAAACCTATCGTTCAAAAATAGTTTGGAAAAACAGCATCTATTTTCTTCAAAAGAACTGCATGTAGTACAAGATGCTGACCGGCTGGACGCCATTGGGGCCGTTGGTATTGCCAGGGCTTTTAATTATGGTGGATTCAAGAACAGGGAACTTTACAACCCGAGTGTTTCTCCCAACTTGAATATGACCAAAGAGGAGTACAAAAAATCCAACACGCCTACCATAAATCACTTTTATGAAAAGTTATTGTTATTAAAAGATAAAATGAATACCGAAACTGGTAAAAAAATGGCAGAGAAGCGGCATCAATACATGTTGGGGTTTCTGGAACAGTTCTATAGTGAATGGAATCCTTCGAAAAAATAGCCAGCTGCAAAAACATGCCTTTTACAACTGGCTAACTAATGGACTTAATTCTAAATTCAATCTATTTTTTTTCAGGTAGGCCGCGGGTCAACCAACCGCCTCTTTTAACCGTTGCAATGGCATAGGGTGTAATCCATGATAAGCCAAAAGTGAACAAAATACTGTATGAATATGCCCACAGGGATTCTGATAATTCGTAACGCTTTGCATAGATTAAAACGGGAAAGGTAGATACTATAAGAATACTGAAAAGTGTTGAACTTAAAAATAATAATGGGTGAGTTATGATGAAGAAGAGCATAAAGATCAAAAATGGATAGCTCATGATTATTTTCAAAGATTGATTAATGAACAAGAGCCTTGTTCCCAATTTAGCGCCCTTTCTAAAATTTGTAAAAACGTATTTGGACATAGCTATATTCTCGCGAACATTACTTCTGCCCCATCTGATGAACATTTTATACAATCCTCGATATTTTTCAGGAACGTTTGTATAGGCATATGCGTTTCTTTGGAACAATACATGATACCCTTGTTTAAGAATCATGTTTGTCAATGCACAATCTTCACCAATATCTGAGGGCTTTCCCATAAAAGTTTGATTTATCCAATCTTCAAGACATGCAAAAACTGCTTTGTTCCGATAGGCAGCAAGAGCTCCTGGCGTACAGAGCACCGATTTAAGACTGCTTTCTGTTGAACGAATAAATTCAAAGCTCAAAACAAAACTTACATCCAACATTTTGGGCAGTAAAGCTCGCTCATTGTTCAAAACTCGAATATTACCTGCAACGGCGCCACAATCTTTGTTGGTAACAAATGGACTTACCAGGTTCCTCAAAGTATCTTTTTTTACTATGGAATCACTATCGACCGTTACAAAAATCTCACCTGTTGCTTCATTAAAACCTCGATACAAGGCGTGACGTTTACCCATATTTTTGGGTTGTTTATAAATCATCAAGCATTCACCTATTTCCTTTTTTGCTTCTTGAATCCAATCCCAAGTATCGTCTTGACTACCATCATCGATTGCAAGGAGCTGCAGTTTTTCCTTAGGAAAATCACTATCCGCCAAGCTCATCAAAGTATCCCAAACTTGTTTGCCTTCGTTATAAGCAGGTACGATCACAGTACAGGTTGGCAACTCTTCATCAGATACCGTATTAATAGGTTTATATTTAAAATACAGATAAAGCGTATAAGCAAAAAAAACTGCTTTGAATACAAACAAGCTACTTGCAACGATCATAAAAGTCAACCCAATGGTAGAATCCATTCTTTCCAAATTAAATTTGGTGAAATCGTTTTGTAGAATATATATTAAATACGCTGCTCCAATCATTAGCACAAAAGTGCTCCCCATGACAAAAACACCCCAAGCATCTGCTGTTTCAAAAAAAGTCTGAATCTTATTTTTCAACCCTAAATTTTTTGAGTTGAATTGGGAATTATGAGATGTATTTTTAATTTTCATATAGTTATCATTCAAATATCATAGTGTTATACGCAGCCAATTCTTTTTTAGATGACCTTTTAAACTTTTTTAACGTTAAATCCACAACGAGTTCTATTATTAACGGGAATCTGTCATTTTTACAATGGTAAATGAGCGCATATTGGTCGCATATGATCGATTTATTTTGAGCAAATCAAACCGTAAAACGACTATCACTTTTTTGTATCTTCAAGGCAACATCTAATTCCAGTAAAATGCAAAGAAGAAAGTTCCTTAAACAGGCGGCAGCAACCTCTACCGTATTTTCAATCGTCCCAAGTTATGTGTTAGGAAAAACACATGTTCCACCAAGTGACACCCTTTATGTCGCAGCCTTCGGCGTAGGCGGAAGGGGCAATGGTGTAATACAGGGTTTGGCCAATACGGGAAAAGTAAAGTTTGTTTCTTTTTGCGATGTGGACGAAAGACGCGCACAAAAGACTTATGAACTCTTTCCTGATGTAAAACGCTTTAAGGACTTCAGAAAAGTTTACGATGCACATGTAAAGGATATAGATGCTGTAATGGTCGCTACCCCCGATCATACACATGCTTCCATTGCACTTCCTTTTATGCGCGAAAAAAAACATGCCTATGTTGAAAAACCATTGACCCATAATATTCATGAAGCAAGATTGATGACCAAAGTTGCAGCTGAAAACGGAATTGTAACCCAAATGGGAAATCAAGGCGCTTCTAGTGATGGTAGTCGTATTGCCCGTGAATGGGTAGACCTTGGGTTACTGGGCAAAATCCATACTATCGATTGTTGGACCAATCGCCCCGTATGGCCACAGGGTGTTCCATTGCCTTCAAAAAAACAACGGGTACCAAAGGAATTGGACTGGGACCTATGGCTTGGTCCTGCTGCCATGCGGGACTATAATGCTGCTTACTTGCCTTTTAAATGGCGTGGTTGGTGGGATTTTGGAACAGGAGCCTTGGGAGACATGGGGTGCCATATCATGGAAACTCCTTTTAGTGTTTTGGACCTAGGTTATCCTACCGAGGCAGAGGCCAGTTGTACAACGGTTTGGGTAGGGGATTTTGTTGAGGCCGATTATAGCCCCTCTTGCCCTCCCTCATCCAAAATACACCTGAAGTTTGAACATGAACATCATGGCGATATAGCGTTGAACTGGTACGATGGTGGTATAAAACCGGACCTTCCGGATGAGCTTAAAGATGATGAAACTATCGGCGATAATGGTGGTGGTACTATAATGTATGGCGAAAAAGGAATCTTGATATGTGATACCTATTCTAAAAACCCACGTTTACTACCCTCAGAGATGACAGGTCTTATAAATTCCCCAGAACCAAAATATCCCAGAATTGCGGGCGGAGCTGATGGACATATTGCCAATTTTGTGGATGGATGCATGAATGGAACGACCACCTCTTCAAACTTTGCCAAAGCAGGTCCGCTTACGGAAACAGTTCTTATGGGAAACCTTGCCGTAAAAGCATATCAATATAAAGTATTGCAAGAAGGTAAAAAAGTAGGTGATTGGGCGCCTTATGACTACCCGGGTAGAAGAAAATTGCTTTGGGACGGCAAGAATATGAAAATCACCAATTACGATAAGGCAAATGAATGGGTTACCCGTCAATATCGCAAGGGGTGGGAATTGAGCTAGTATTTTTGGTCAATGGAAAGTACTGGAAAAATACAGATCATTAGGTTATCGAAAACAGACCTACTTCTTTTTAAAAAGCTAGTTACGCTGTTTAATGAAGTTTTTGAGGAAAACAGTACAATTGCATCAGATGCCCATTTGCAAAAACTAATCGCCAAGCCAGAATTTTACGCTGTAGTTGCAATCACCAATGATATACTTTTAGGGGGACTTACTGCCTATGAACTTCAAAGCTATTATAATGATAAAAGCGAATTGTACATTTATGATATTGCCATAAAGAGTGAATTTCAAAACAAAGGGATTGGCAAACAACTAATTCAACACCTAAAAGAATTGGGTTCTGAAAATAGCATATCAACCATTTTTGTTGATGCACATTCTGAAGATAAACAAGCAGTTGCGTTTTACGGATCGGTATTTGGAGAACGTGAAAAGGTAGACCATTTTAATTTTGAGATTCAATCAAGTTCGTGAAATCACTTTTTTAATTTTTTCCTAAGGTGCTCTTTCATCAATTCGTTCTCTGTTAAATCAATGGCTTTTTGAAGTGTTGAGTTGTACTTTTTTAAACTTTTGGATTCTAGCAATAGCGTTGCCTTAATCGCAAAAAATAATCCAGTGGTATCAAAATCATTATTTTTTGCAACTTTTTGTAACTCTTCAAGCCCTTTTTCTGAGCCTTGGACCTTGGCGAATGGTACTATTCGGTTCAACGCCAGCATGGGTGTGTATTGTATCCGTAATTGCACATCGTACAAATACAGAATACTTTTCCAGTCTGTTTGTTGAAATGTCTTCGCAATACAATGGTAATACGAACGTGCAGCCTCTAAATGATAACTTGAAGGATTTTTGTCCGCTGTTCCGGCATTTTCCAAATGATGGATTCCTATTCGAATCAATTCTTGATTGTACAAACTCCTATCATGATGTTCCAAAGAGACTAAACTCCCTTCTTTATCCAATCGAGCATCAAACCGGGAGGCATGAAAGCACATCAAGGCAATCAACGCTTCCAGATTTGGGTGGGAGCAATATCTATTTTTCCGCAACAACAACGCCAACCTCAGTGCCTCATAGCAAATATCCCTTTTCAACAGTTGTGCTCCAGTGGTGGCGGCATATCCTTCAGAAAACAATAAATAAATGATGCGAAGCACCTGGAACAATCGTGACTGCAAACCCATCTGAACCGGTATCTGAAGGAACTGCACCTTCTCCCTAAACTGTTTCTTGGCCCTAGTAAACGATTTTGCAATGGTTTCCTCTTTCTTTAACAAAGCATCGGCAAGTTCTTTGTTACTGAATCCCCCCATCAGTTTAAGGCTCAATATGATTTGGTATTCTTGGGAGAGCGCTGGATGGCAACATGCAAAAATCATGTTCAACTGGCTATCTTCAAGAGCGTCTTCCAACACAATTTCACTCTCTTTTTTACCCTTTTCTATCGAAAAAGGTTTGTTCCCCACCAAATCCGATTTCTTGTCTCGGCGAAGTATATCAATAAGCCGATTTTGCGCTACCCGAAATAACCATGCCGTAGGATTATCAGGAATAGATTTATACCCCCATACCTGCATCGCTTTTAAAAATGTGTCCTGTGCCGCATCTTCAATTTGCTCAAGAAAACTGGTCCCATATTTATTCGTGAGCAAGGCCACAATTTTTCCGTATTCGTTACGAAAAAGATGTTCAAGCGTTTGATTAAGTTGGTGGGTTGACATAATCCGTTGTATGGTAACAGCAAAAGGCCATATTGTGTTATGTATATCCACATCATGGCCTAAAGACTAATTGGTCGGTATAGCTTTTTTGCCTAATATTCATCAAGGTCCATAATCTGGCGTACTTCAACGGTACTGCCTTCATAGTCGAAAATAGGGCATCCCTTGGATATTTCCGTAGCCTCCTCCAAGCTTTTGGCAGAAATTATCAGATAACCTCCTACCAATTCTGCGCCTTCGGCATGGGGGCCGTTAGTGACCACTTCTCCACGGTTATGCACTACTTTTCCATCCGCGTCCAATGGGAGGCCATCCAAAAGATGGCCCTTTTCTTGAAGACCTCCCATCCACTTTCCCCATACTTCCATATGGGCCTGCTTTTCTTCTTGGGACAATTTCTCATAGGCTTCGTCCCCACCTCTAAACAAATACAAAAAATTACTCATTGGTTTACGTTTTATGTCCATTGCTGAATGGACCGGTTTATACTTTGTTTCATCTTATTGACGAAAATGAATTATCGAATTGGACAGTTCTTTAAATTTATTTAAAAAATTCTAGTTCTCATTTCTAACGAACGTGAGAAATCTTTGGTCGATACTTCTCGACTGCTCCTTCGACTACGCTTAGGGTATCAGCTCGAAATGGCATATCAGAACAATTTCATCTGTCCATCTTTGTATGCTGCATGCAAATCTTTTCGCAAAGCGGGAAACTCTCTGCCTTGAAAATACTTTTTTCTGGCCAGCTTCGCCATATCGTGAATTTGTTTTGCCACATGACCTTCACCTCTGTTTCGCAATCCAAATCTACTGTCGTTAATGCTTCCTCCATGACATTCTTGAATCAAGTGCAGCACTTTTTCGGCCCTATCCGGCATGGCTTTTTTAATCCAATCGGTAAAAATCTGACCAATGGCGCCATTTAATCTAACAACCGTAAAGGCAAAAGAGACCGCACCATTATCTGCTACCGCTTTTGCAAGTTTCAACAATTCGTGACTGTTGATTCCCGGAATCATTGGAGCGAGCATGGCATTGACCGGAATTTTATTTTCTGACAATACTTTGATGGTGTTCAAACGTTTTTGAATGGAAGCTGTTCTCGGTTCCAGTTTCCTTCTTGTTTTTTCTGAAAGTGAGGTGACCGAAATGTTCACCCCCACCAACTGATGGGCATTCAATTCCTTTAAGACATCCAAATCCCGAAGTATCAAAGCGTTTTTTGTGATGATACCCACTGGATGGCGATACTTTAAAAAAACCTTTAGACAAGCTCTGGTAATCTCAAATTGTTTCTCCGCAGGTTGATAGCAATCCGTGTTCCCGGACATGACGATGGTCTGTGCCTTCCAATTCTTATGTTTTATTTTGGTTTCCAACAGCTCCGGGGCAGACTTCTTCACCAAAATCTTTCGCTCAAAATCCAGTCCGGCACTATACCCCCAATATTCGTGGGCGTTGCGCGCGTAGCAATACACGCAGCCATGCTCACAACCTTGGTAGGGATTCATGGAATAGGACATGCCCACATCTGGGCTGTCCACTTTGTTTACAATGGTCTTGGGAAATATAGGGATGTACTCGGTCTTGGTCTTTTCAGGTTCTTCATCTTCCAAACGACAGAATTCCAAGAAGTCCTCACGCATTTCATACACATGTTGAAGAAATCTATTGGGTGTGTTTTTCTGGGCACCGTGACTTTTTAGGAATTCTTTGGATTTCATTTATTGGATTTATTCCAAATTTATGGAATTTATCCAATATTTTATATCGTCCATACATAAAAAAAGCTGGGCGACCTGCCCAGCTTTTCAATTGATTAATTTAAAAATGACATAAAGTCAAAAGAACAATCTTGTTATAATCCAAAGTGATCGACCATAGCATGGTAATCGTTAGTGTCGACGCCTGCTGCTTTAAGTTCATCCACTATGCTTTGGGAAGCACCTTTACCAGGCGATTGAACCAAAGCCTCAATGGCGATTATTCTTAATTCATCATACTTGCCTTCAGGAACATTATATATGCTGTCATCTATAGTATTGTGAAAACGAATTATCAAGAGCCCTGTCTCCTCATTTATATAGTATCTAGTATATTTAGAGTTTGATTCTATGGGTCCAGGTACCGAATAAATTAAATTATTATCTTCTAGATAAATAAACCAAGCATACTTGGGTATTTCCTCTAATGCGATGAAACTGGTAGTTAGATCATAGACAAGCTCACTACCAGAGAATCCGCTAACGTCCACGTCCATACGAAATACATTGGCATTACCATCATCACCCTGTTCTCCTTGCTCTCCCTTACAATCAAGGGCATCAAAGTTGCCATCATCATTGACATCCTCTTCTGCATCTCCAGTTCCGTTACCATTAAGGTCCCAACAGCTTACACCATCGGCACCGGGCAGTCCGTCCGTTCCATTCTCACCATTGGAGCATGCGCATAAAGTCAATGCTGTACAAAGTAGGGCCATGTTCATTAATTTAATTGTTTTCATCGGTTTACTTTTTTATGGGTTATACCGTCAAAAGTAGTTTGGCCTTAAAGTTCATTTATAGTACAATTGACCTTTGCCCTATATAGATTGATGGATGCCTAGATTGAGTTGATATGAGGCGATTTTTGAGCGGCTTTTCTTGTTTCCAACCCATAGATAACCATGGATATAGTTCAACTATAACCTGTAACCGCTAGGAAAACCCCATTTGGGTATTACGAACATTTTAGTACAACAACAAAAACCTTCTTAAAGAAGGTCTCTTGGATTTTCATTCTAAAAATATATGGTAAGAATTAAGTGCTCAATCTATTTGAAGTTCACTTTAACCAGCTGTTTTTTGTTCCCTCGTTTTGCATAGAAGAGCATTTTTTTCTCATCTATATCTTTTAAAGGTTTTGAGACCATTAACGGTAAGCGTGCCTCTTGATTATCTATTATCTTTTCATAATCCATAACCCCATTTTCATCCAATGAAATCATGAAGACGTTCCTGTTTCTGCTTAGACCTTGCTTAAAAATAAGACGTTCATTATTGATAAGCTGTGGATTTTCTGAAGCCGTACAGATAAAGAAATACGTCTTTCCATCTTTGGAATACGAACTGTAGGAAGCATAAGCACCATCACCTTGGGTCACCTCTGCTTTGTTAATGTTTCGTGCCCACGCCAGATCGCCATTGGTCTTTAACTTGGCGCTTACAATATCATTATGATGGTATCGCTCCACTTTTACCCGTTGTCCCGCACCCGTAGCTTGTATGCTGTTGGTGACAAAGTATTCTTCGGCATTAAAAAAGATTTCGCTTTGCGGTGTCACCTCCACTCCCTTAAAAACGAGGTTCTTGATGACCTTGTCCTCATCCCTTCCAAACTTGTCTTCCATAAACTGTTGGGAGAACGGATTGTATTTTTTTGTGTTGATGGTAAGGGTAGTCGGATTTACATCAAAATAGGCAATTCCATTGTATCGATTATCCTTTCTATCCGCATAAAAACCTGTACAGACCAGTCTGTCATTCAAAATTATTGGAAACAAACTCTCCGAATATTTTCCGGGGTCATCAAAGGATTGGGTTTGGCTTCCTCCTTTAGAAACTTTCACCAATTCATATTGAAACTTTCGTTCTTCGACCCGAAAACGCTTCTTTTTAAAGTATGCCTTCCCAACGATATAGGCAGTCTGTAAATTTTTTGAAAAGGCTACGTTTTCAAAGGCATAGTTTTTCTCCTCGATCTCATAGGAAAAGTCATGTTCAAACTTTTTGTTCAACGCTGTATCGTACATATGGATAATATGCTTGTTACTTTTCCCTTTCTTGTGGTGGGTACTGATAATAAAACCTGTCTTCTCTTGATTAAAGAGTATCGCCGTTGAAAACCCATTGGAAAAATTACGGTTGTAATAATTCTTGCCCACAGGGTTTCTAACTTCTTCAGAAGAAATTGAAAGTAGCTTTTGTGGCCTAAAATTGATATCGATTATCGGGGTCCTATGAATCCAGTACTCATATTGGCCCGTTCCATAATTGTAGTTCAGAAACAAAAGGTTTAGCTGTCCGTTGGTCAAAAAACCATCTATAAAGTCCAAGCCTTTGAGTTTGTAATTGTATTCAGAAATCAATTCTAGGTCGCTATTGTAATGTTCTATCAAATAACCCTTTGGTTTTAGGATCATTCCCTGGAAATAGCCTCGAACCAAAATATAGCCACCTTCTCCATCTTCTTCAATGGTGAGCAGGTTTGAATAACGGTGCCTGTCATTGAACTTTTCTCCAAAATCATAGGAAACGGGCATCTTCTGGGCATACCCGAGTACTCCCACTAAAAGGAGGCATAGTACTACTAGCTGTTTCGTCATAATCGTCTGGTTGGGTTAAACCAAAGGTTACGATCCAGGGAAATCGGCTTTTCGTTTTTCAAGAAAGGCAGTAGTACCTTCTTTAAAGTCGTTGGTGCCGAAACACGCTCCAAAAGCATCGATTTCTATGGCATAACCATTTTCATCATACTTAAAACCTGCATTTATGGCATTTATTGCATATTTTATCGCCACAGTGGAGTTATTCGATATCTTGCTCGCAATTTTAAGAGAAAGTGGCAATAATTCTTCTTGAGGCACTACATGATTGACCAATCCGTAGCCAAGAGCTTTTTCGGCATCGATCATTCCTGCCGTCATGATAATTTCCATCGCTCTTCCTTTTCCTATAAGTTGGGGCAAGCGCTGGGTTCCTCCATAACCGGGAATTACTCCCAAAGAAACCTCTGGCAATCCCATTTTGGCATTGGTGCTTGCTATTCTAAAATGACAAGACATGGCCAGTTCCAATCCCCCTCCCAACGCAAACCCATTGACCGCGGCTATTACCGGTGTGGATAGATTTTCCACAAAATCAAAAAGTATTCGTTGCCCTTCCGCAGCTAATTTTCCACCTTCCGCTACCGAGAAATCAGCGAACTCAGATATATCCGCTCCAGCTACAAATGCTTTTTCGCCTGTGCCGGTTATCACAATTACCTTTATTTCTTTATCATCGTCCAGTTCTTTGAAGGCTGTATGGAGCTCTTCGATAGTCCTTTTATTAAGTGCATTCAGTTTTTTAGGCCGATTTATAGTGATTGTTGCAATCTTGTTTTCTTCTTCGATATAGATGTTTTCGTAATTCATTTTGATGCTATTTTAAGTATAAAATGATGATATAAATTATAGTAAAATTAATCCTTTCCATACATTGATAATTGTTAAACTTGAAGCATTTTCCTGAATTTGTTTCAAGGTCAGGTTATAGATTATCGCTTCAGGTTTTATAGGGAGCTATAATGAGTTCACCATTACATTGAAAGACCATTATGAAAACATGTAAAGGTTCGAAAGGTTTTTAAAGCTACTTTTATTCTTTTGGGAATTTTACGGTAAAAACAGTTCCTTTATTGACCTGTGAAGTAAATTGAATTGTTCCATTGTAGTTTTCGACAATATTTTTAACCATCCCCAAGCCAAGCCCCATACCACTTGTTTTAGAGGTAAACTTTGGCTCAAATATCTTTTCCTTGAACTCGTCTGCTATTCCGATACCGTTATCGGCGACTGAGATTTTTACATGGCCCCCTTCAGATGCAACTGTTACCAGAATACGTGGAGATCCTACCTCTGGAACTGCTTGGATAGCATTCTTGACCAAATTAGTGACCACCCGAATCAATTGTGTGCGATCTAGTTTGGCAATGATTTCCTTTTCGTCGGTTAGAAAATGAATGTAATCTTCATTAAAGATGTCCAAAGCCAACTTCACGATTTTCACCACATTCAGTGTTTCGTTCTGTTGAGCCGGCATCTTGGCAAAGTTGGAAAAAGCAGAGGCTATATTGCTCATGGTGTCTATCTGCTGAATCAAGGTTTTTGAAAACTCTTTTACTTTCAATTCAGCCTTAGGATCATTAGGGTCAAACTTGCGTTCAAAGCTCTGTACGGTAAGTCTTAACGGTGTCAATGGGTTTTTGATTTCGTGGGCCACTTGTTTTGCCATTTCTCGCCATGCCTGTTCCCGTTCGCTACGTGCCAACTTTACGGCACTTTCTTCCAATTCATCAATCATTCCATTGTAGGAGTCTACTAACTTTCCAATTTCTTCAGTGGTATCCTTTATAAAGATTTTTTCATTCCGTTTTGTCAAATCTGTCAACGCCATCATTTCAGAAACCGTCTGCAACGAACGGGTGATATATTTTGAAATAAAATAAGCCAAGATAATTGCCGAAAGCAGCATTAACAGATACACTCCGCCCAAGCGAAATAAAAATTCCCTAAGTTCCATATTGTTAAAGGAGTTGTCCTCAAAATAGGGAAGATTCATTATGCCGATGGGCTTAAACTTGGTATCATTGATATAGGTATAAGAAGCTTTATAGTTATCCCCAGCAGCAGATTTTTCTTCTACATATCGTTTATCCGCGCTCATACTTAGACTATTCAGAACTTCGGCATCCAAACAATTTGACACGGAGTCTATTTCAAAACTGGGACGAGAACTTCGTATCAATGTTCCATCAAGGTCATAGATATTGAAAGATACATTTTGCACATCTGCTATCTTATAAATCTCGTTCTTAAAAATATGCTGAAGGTTTTCGGTAATCTCAGGGTACGTGGTTTCCTTAAGCACATAAGCGATGCTTTGAAGAATCTGTTCTTCCTTCCGTTCCAGTCTATTTTCGTGATAATCTCTGCTCTGTTCTTGATATTGATAAAGCGTTACCCCAGCTATGAGTACAGATGCTATGAGCACCAATAATATCATTGTGAAGAAAATACGGGACCGTAACGATAACTTTTTGAACAATTCGCGCTGAATTTGGACTTAAAGTTAGCAATAATCGAACCAGACTCAAACTTAAAACTCAAATACAAATTCAAGTTCAAATCTATGCTTGATTATAATCTCTTTGTTTCCAATTATTGCTTAAGGCTTTACGCTTACAGCTTTTATACTTGTCAAGCATTCGGATTCTTATCCCTTACACGCTTGTACAATCGAATTCCCAACATGAGAAGTATGGCCAACACAAAAATTCCAATCACTCCATAAATCCAATTGAAAGCATTCTTTAAGACCACTAAAAAAACTACCGCGAAAAGAATAAGTGTAGATCCCTCATTCCAGATACGCATAAAGCGGGAAGTATATTTTACCTCATCCCGCTGCAATTGTTTGAAGATTTGATGGCATTTTCCGTGATACACAAATAAAAGAAGGACAAATAACAGCTTTACATGCATCCATCCTTGCTGAAGCCAGACCGGCATTAAAAATAACAGCCAGATGGCAAAAATAGTACACAAGACGGCAGACGGCCATGTGATGATATACCAAAGTCTCTTGGTCATCAACTTTAATTGGTCGGCAAGAATCTCCTTTTCAGGTGATGGTTTTTGCCATGCTTCAATATGATAGATAAACAATCGAGGAATATAAAACAGCCCCGCAAACCAGGTAACCACAAAAATGAGATGCAATGCTTTTATATAATTGTAATATTCCACTTTTAGGTAAAAGGAGTTAAGGGCAAAGGTAAAAAGAAGAGAAGCAAGACCCTTTACTTTTAGCCCAAAACCTTATTTGCTTTTTAAAGTTGTATAGCTCCAATTCCTGCTTCCCATAATTTTTTGTTGAAGGCTGGAATCTTTACATTTTCAAATGCTTTTCCTCTTTGTTTAAATCCTTTCCATTGCTCATCCAATTCTTTTCTACGATCAATTGAAGATTTGTTGACTCTTGGCAAGGTGCTATTGGTTGCGTTTATCAAAAATAGATATTCCGCGGTAAACTTGTTTGGAAAATTCTCTACATCATCGTATGCTTTTGACTTTCGCTGCACCATCTCTTTGTCCCAAGTATCCAACTCATCCATCAATGCTTTGCCCTCTTTCTTTAGTGATTCGTCCTTTACTTTTTTGAGTACCTCTTTCAGTTTATTCTTGGCATTGAAAAGCGTGTTCACCATAGTATGCATCTCGGTCAGATTGGCTTCAGTCTCCGTCATGAAAACATCAAATGCCTTGTATTGCTCGGGTTTGATATTGTATTTAGGTAGCTCTTTGATTATCCCTTTGGTTTCCAAAATGGTGTTGTCAACTTTGAGCTTAATCGTATACGTACCTGGAATGGCACGATGCCCTCTGTAATTGGCTTCAATGTAAGTATCCTTCACGCCAGGCATTATTTTGTGTCCCATATTCCATACAAAACGGTTGAGGCCTTCTTTTTTGTCAAGCTTTGGGGCAGGTGGCGGCCCGCCATCATATTTCTTATAGTTCGCATCCTTTTTTGATGAAAATGAATTGACTTGTTTTCCGTTAGTGTCAAAAATCTCCATACTAATTTCGGTAGAATCCAATTTGGGCAACTCATAGTACAACACCAATCCATTCGCCGGATTTACTCCAGTAAAAGCTTGACTTCCTTTAAATTTAGCAGAATTACCGTTCAATACACTACCCCAAGATGCGTTGTAGGCAGGTTCAGGCTCATACAGCTTTGCCACTTTTTGAGGTTTATCATACCCTTTAAGCAATCCTAAATCATCCAAAATCCAAAAAGACCGACCTGAAGTAGCCACAATCAAATCCCCTTGATGGACCATTAAATCCAATATTGGGGTTTTTGGCAGATTCAATTGGAACGATTCCCAATTCTGACCTCCGTTCCAAGAAATATACATTCCTTTTTCCGTTCCCGCGTACAATAGATTCTTTCTGTCCTTGTCCTCGCGAACCACTCTGGTAAATGAACCGTCAGGAATTCCGGAACTGATGTTGGTCCAGCTTTTTCCATAATTGGTGGACTTGTATATGGCCGGTGTATGATCATTGAATTTATACCGTGTGGTTGCAATGTAAACCGTTGCAGGATCGTGAGGCGATACTTCGATGGCATTGATCAGACATTCCTGCAATCCTTTTGGAGTGACATTTTCCCAGGTTTCACCTCCGTTTTTTGTGATGTGTACCAATCCATCATCGCTTCCTGTATAAAAAACATCCTTTTCATGAGGTGACTCTATCATGTACGCAATGGTTCCATAATTTTCTGCACCTACAGCCTCGTTGGTGTAGGGTCTGCCCCCTTCTCCTTGCTTGTCATCTTGGTTTCGGGTCAAATCTGGGGAAATCTCTTCCCAGGTCACTCCATTATCCCTTGTTCTAAGCACCAATTGCGCACAATGATAAAAGGTGCCGGGTTCATGCTTGGACCAAATAATGGGAGCATTCCAATTGTAGAGATACTTCATATCCCTTGCGGCACGTCCCAAATATTGAATAGGAGAAGCCATAACCTTGGTAGAGGCCTTGGTATGGGTATCCAATAAATTGATGGTCCCCAAATAGCTGCCACCCATAACGTATCTAGGGTTATCCGGATCAAATGCCAAGAAAGCACTTTCCCCTCCTGCGGAATAGCTCCAATCTTCCCTGCTGATACTTCGTCTCCCTATAGAAAGACTGGCAATCTTTACCGAAGTGTTATCCTGCTGACCCCCATAGATATTGTATGGAAAAAGGTTATCTGCATTAATACGATAAAATTGAGCGGTAGGCATTATAGCCTGGGTTGACCAGCTTTTGCCATAATTGAAGCTGATTGCAGCACCTCCATCATTGGCTATTACCATATTATTCGAGTTATTCGGATTAATCCATAGGTCGTGATAATCCCCATGAGTACCAGAAAGTCTACTCCATGTCTTTCCACCATCAATAGAGCGCAAAGCAGGAGCGCTTAATACGTAAACCACATTTTCATTGTTGGGGTCCGTAAACACTTCTGTGTAATACCAAGCCCTTTGCGTTAAACGATTGTCACCACTTACCATACTCCAGCTTTCACCAGCATTATTGGAAACAAAAAGTCCTCCTTTGTCCGCGTTGGAATCACTTTCCACCAGTGCAAAAACTTTATTTGAATTTGCAGGGCTCACGGATATCGCCATCTTTCCCTTTTCCTTTGGAAGCCCTTTTTCAATCTTCTTCCAAGTTTCCCCACCATCCACTGATTTGTAGACGCCACTGCCTCCACCTCCACTTATCACAACTTCGGGTTTGCGTTGATGTTCCCACATGGTGGCATAGAGTATATCGGGAAAATTGGCATCCATGGAAAGCTCTGAACAGCCAGTGAGATTGTTTACAAACAATACATTCTTCCAAGTCTTTCCGCCATCGGTAGTTTTAAAAATTCCCCTTTCTTTATTTGGGCCGTACAATGCTCCTTGAGCAGCTACGAATACAATGTCGGGATTGGTTGGGTGGATCACGATCCTTGCGATATGCTGCGTTTCTTTCAAACCAATATGTTGCCATGTTTTCCCAGCATCAATGGATTTATAGACGCCATCTCCGTAGGACGTCATTACACCACGAGGAGCATGCTCTCCCATTCCCACATACACTATGTTGGTACTGGATTGGGAAACAGCAACCGCCCCAACAGAGCCCATTTCAAAAAAACCATCGGAAATATTGTTCCAGTGCTGACCTGCATCGGTAGTTTTCCAAAGGCCACCTCCTGTTGTTCCCATATAATAGGTCATGGCATCGCCTACAACCCCGGTGGCGCAAACAGAGCGTCCACCCCTGAAGGGACCAATATTTCTGTACTTAACTGGTTTAAAGTATTCTTCAGCTGTTTGCGCAAAAGAAGTAGCCCCAAGAATTAGGGCTACTACACACATAATATTTTTCATAGCGTTGGTTATTCTTCTATACTTAAGTACTCCAAACCTAGTTGATTAAACTCCACATTAAATGCCTTCATCTCATCATCGACTAGTTTATCGAAAGTGGTTAATTGCGTATTGATCTTTGTGGTCATTTCATTCTTCACAGCTATATCTTGGGCCGTAGGCGGAAAGTCATCAATTGAAACCAAACTATTTAAATGCCCAAGCTTATTGGTCAATCGTATCGGGAAATTCAACGGGTCTTGGTTACTTCTATTTTTGGTTTGGTACAAGGCCTTTTCAATCTTACCAAAATTCTCTTTCATTTTTTCCGCCTTCTCCACCAAGTCTTTGGTCTGTTCGTTGCCCTTATATTGTTTGGTAAAGACATCTAACTTTGTATTGATTTTTCTGATTTTCTTAATCGATTTATGTGCTCGGTCAATAGTTCTATTGATATCCGATATAAAATCATACTGTTTTTGCATATCGGCTACAGAAACCTCAGCTCTAGGATCCGGAATAATCTTGAACTCTTTGGATTGCTCTGAACCGTTTACATTTAATGAGACCTTATAAGTTCCTGGTACTGCTTTTGCTCCACTAAAATTGGCCCACCAGAAAATCATCCCTTTCAATTTTTCGGCTCCTTTGCCTCGTGTGTCCCAAACATGGGTATTCCCGCCTTTTTCAACTTTTAGCTTTTTATCCTTATCCTTGGAAAAATTGCTGAACGTAGCTAACGTATCCCCAGATTTGGAAAAATATGTTAGACTGATGCTGTCTTTTTCACTCATATTCTTAAGATAAAAGTGAGTAATAACACCATTGGGATGATTTTGCCCTTCTGTCTTGGATGGCTCTTTGGCAGCTCTTCCTTTGGTACGATAGCTATCTTTGGGTCGGTATAATTTTATGTTGGCACTTTTGTCAGAAGCTTCCAATTGATGAAGTACCGTTAAGTCATCAATGATCCATAAACTTCTTCCTTGGGTCGCTACAATAAGGTTATTGTCTTTTAATGCCAAATCGGTTATTGGAACGATGGGCAGGTTTAGCTGGAACGGACTCCAATTGCTTCCATCATCAAAAGAAACATACATCCCAGTTTCGGTTCCCGCGTAAAGCAATCCTTTTCTTTTTGGATCTTCTCTAACCACTCTGGTAAAATGTTCATCAGGAATACCGTTGGTAATTTTAGACCATGTTTTTCCATAATCAGTGGTTTTGTAGAGATAGGGTTTAAAATCACCTAATTTGTATCGAGTTGCCGCTACATAGCAAGTGCCTTCATCAAAAACTGAAGGTTCTATGCTGTTGATCATATTCCATTCTGGCATTCCCGAAGGCGTAACATTTTCCCAGTTTTGTCCCCCATCTTTGGAGACATGAACCAATCCATCATCACTTCCAACCCAAAGCAAACCTTCCTTTAAGGGGCTTTCATTGGCCGCAAAAATGGTACAGTAATATTCTACACCCGTATTGTCCTGAGTAATGGGGCCTCCACTGGACACCAATTTTGTTGGATCATTGCGCGTTAAATCATCGCTCAATAGTTCCCAGCTTTGCCCTTCGTTTGTACTCATATGCACATGATTCGAAAACGTATACAGTTTTTTGGGATTATGTTTGCTGAACATGATGGGGAAGTTCCATTGAAAACGGTATTTCATGCCTTCGGCGCCATACCCCATTGGATTATCTGGCCATACGTTAATACCCCTAACCGTTCCTGTTTTATGGTTAACCCTAGTCAAGAAGCCACCATAACTTCCTCCATATACAATATCATTATTGTTTGGGTCTACAGCAATATGGGCCGATTCACCTCCTGCGGTAGATTCCCAATCGTCTTCACCTATACTACCGTCATCGCTACGATGATTTACACGCAACGTAGAATTGTCTTGCTGAGCTACATAAATACGATATGGATGTGAATTATCTGTGGTCACTCGATAATACTGTGCCGTTGGTTGGTTGTAGTATGTGCTCCAGGTCTCCCCACCATCGTAGGAAACTTGTGCACCTCCATCATCCCCAATAATCATTCGTTTGGAATTTTCTGGGGCAATCCAAAGATCATGATGATCGCCATGCGGCGCATTGAAGGTATTGAAACTTTTACCTCCATCTGTTGATTTATGGTAGCGCACATTTAAAACATAAACAATATTTTCATCTTCGGTATCGGCATAAACCCGAGTATAGTACCAGGCACGTTGTCTCAATTTGCGTTCGCTATTGACCAGAGCCCATTTTTTACCTCCATCTTCAGAGCGATACAAACCTCCCTTTTCCTTGTTTTCAACAATGGCCCAGACCCGCTCGCTGTTTTTTGGAGAAACCGTGACTCCAATGATTCCAAGGGTATCTTTAGGAAAGCCTTCGTTCTTAGAGATTTCCGTCCAAGTTTCACCACTATCTGTACTTTTCCATAATCCTGAACCATCTCCACCACTGCTCAAACTATATGGAGTACGTTTTGCACGCCATGAAGAAGCATATAAAATACGGGGATTGTTCGGGTCTAAGGTCAAATCAACAAAACCTGATTGTTCGTTGACAAATAATTTTTTGCTCCATGTTTTTCCACCATCCGTACTCTTATAAATGCCACGATCTTGTGTGGGCTTATAAATATTGCCCAATACCGCAGCATATATGATGTTATGGTCTTTTGGGTGAATGCGGATACGTGGCACATGACGACTATTCTTTAGTCCGGCTGATTTCCATGTTTTCCCGCCATCTTCAGTTTTCCAAATACCATAGCCAGAAGATACGTTTCCACGAAGAGTTTTTTCACCACCTCCAACATAAAGCACGTTGGGGTCACTTTGGGCCACTTCAACAGCTCCGATACTACCTCCAAAATAACCATCGGAAATATTCTCCCATGTACGTCCACCATCAAGGGTTTTCCATACACCGCCGCCTGCAGCACCAAAATAAAATAGGTTGGGCTCACCAGGCACTCCGGTCACAGCAGCCGAACGCCCACCACGGTGCGGTCCAATAGATCTATACTCCAAACTGGAATATAGCTCTTGCGGATAAGCAGTTTTAACGGTTGATGATTTCTTTTTTCGTTGGGATTGTGCAGATGTGCAGAATAGCGTAAATACCAGCAATAGGGTGCCAGCTCTGGAAAGCAGTTGTTTCATTTTTTGTGTTGTATTAGTCAGTACTAAAAGTAAGGAAAAACCCAGAAATGTAAACAGTTAAGTTGTTACTAAAAAGGAGATTAACTATTTTGAAATTTTTGAGAACATAAAAAGACCTTAAAACAGTTCAAAAATTGATGACCAAACATTGTAATAGAGTCATCAAATTCTCCGAAATTGAAATCGCTATTTTTACATAAAGACCAGATTAATTCCATGGAAAAGAAATCAGCAAAAATATATATCATAGGTGCAGGAATAAGCGGCTTGATTGCTGCCAAAACCTTAGAAGAAAAAGGCTATGCCCCAACACTTCTCGAAGCAACGAATTCAGTCGGAGGCCGAGTTAAGACCGACGTAATCGAAGGAACTTTTTTTGACCACGGCTTTCAGGTTTTGCTCTCGGCATATCCGCAAGCAAAAAAGCATCTAAACTATGCTGATTTAAAGTTACATCAATTTAAGCCCGGTGCTTTAATTTTTAAAAATGGAAAAGCTCAGCGTATTGGTGACCCTTTACGTGATATTTCAGCATTGCTTCCCACGGTTTTTTCTTCAATAGGTTCCATTTCCGATAAAATCAAGATTTTCACTTTGACACAGCGGTTAAAAAAGAAATCGATTCAGGATATTTTTACTTCAGTAGAAACCACCACATTAAAATACCTTAAAGGCTACGGGTTTTCCAGCCGCATCATTTCGGATTTCTTTAAGCCATTTTTTACAGGAATTTTTTTAGAGGAAGCATTGCAGACTTCTTCTCGAATGTTCGAGTTTGTCTTTAAAATGTTTGGGGAAGGTTACGCTACACTTCCAGAGAACGGAATTGGCGCTATTCCAGAGCAACTTTTCAATCAGTTACATCATAGCCAATTTAGGTATGGGCAAAAAGTAAAAGCCATAGATTCCCAAGGTATCCATATGGAAAGCGGTGAAATTTTAGAAAGTGATGCCACTTTGGCAACCATACCTATAGATGCTAAGACAGGGGCAGTGAATTTCTCCGCGGTTGATTGGAAAAGTTGCGATAATCTCTACTTTGCTGTGGAAAAGAGAACTTTTGAAGAAGGTATTATTGGATTGATTGCCGATAACGATGCACTAACAAACAATCTATACTATCCGTTTGGTCAAACTGTTTCAGGGGATGTTGTGCTTTCTGTGACCGTTGTCAAATCCCATACCTTGAATGAAGCGGATTTGGTAGACACTATTAGTTCAGAACTATTGGAGCACTGTGGAATTACCATCAAAAGCTTTTTGAAAAAGTATACCATAAGACAGGCACTTCCTGATGTCAAAGATTTAAAAATGGAGCTTTCGCCCGATAATGTCCAAGTTTTCAAAAAAGTCTTTTTGGCAGGTGATTACGTATTGAATGGTTCTTTGAATGCTGCAATGGCTTCGGGTGAGGCTACTGCCAAGCAATTAATGAGTGTTATTAAATAGCCACATGTTTATGTTCTAAAAGGGCTTCAAAATCAATGATCTGTAATGCCTTTTCGTGGGTTGCCTCCAAAATCACATCTGGTGCCTTGCCAACTTTCCATGCCTGCTTCCAACGAGATGCACACAAACACCATGTATCACCGGGTTTAAGACCCGGAAAATTGTACATCGGTATGGGAGTGCTCAAATCATTGCCCTGGTTTTTTGTATAGATTAAAAATTCTTCGGTCATGATAGCACAGACCACATGGGTTCCTATATCTTCAGGTCCAGTTCTGCAAAAGCCATCACGATAAAATCCGGTTTTAGGGGCATAACAACAGGGTTGAAGTTCTGTTCCCAGTACATTTTTTTCCATTGGAGCTTTTCTTGACAGTAAAAATACTATTAAAAGCAGTTATTTTTCTTTTTCACCACTCTTCCTCCATAAATTGAAACTTCCATGTAACGTTGTGAATAATTTTATACTAATGTATTGAAGGATTCACTCATCCATTTTTCTTAGCTTTAGAACATTAACATAAAAACACATTACCATGGATATTTTTGGGAAAATAAAAGAGAAGCTCACCAATGAGTTTATCGATATTATCGAATGGCTCGATTATACGGATGACACTATAGCTCATCGCTTTGAGCGCTACCAAAACGAAATAAAGAACGGTGCTAAACTTATTGTGCGCGAAGGGCAAACCGCCGTATTTATAAATGAAGGGCAACTGGCGGATGTCTTTACACCCGGAACCTATGACCTTACCACACAAAACTTACCAATTCTCACCACATTAAAAGGTTGGAAATATGGTTTCAACTCTCCGTTCAAAGCGGAGGTTTATTTTGTGAACACCCACCTCTTTACTGATGAAAAATGGGGAACCAAGAGCCCCATTACACTAAGTGATGACCGTTTTGGATTGGTAGAAATTCGTGCTTTTGGCACATATGCCTTTAAAATATCAGATCCAGGAAAATTTATCGTTGACATTGTGGGTACGGACAGTAACTTCACCAATTTTGAAATTAACGAGCATTTAAAAAGTCTTATCGCTACTCGTTTTACGGATACAGTTGGGGAAGCCAATCTTCCTATAGAACTTTACGCAGCAAATACCTCAGAACTTTCAGAGACCTGCCAAGAAGTGATGAATGCTGAGTTTCTTTCCGTGGGTATTTCCCTTGAAAAATTCTATATTGAAAATGTCTCCATGCCCGAAGACCTCAAAAAGGAAATCTTCGAGTATAGCCGTATAGATAAATTGGATTTGGATAAGTTGACCAAATTCAAAACTGCCAAAGCGATTGAAGCTGCTGCCAAAAACGAAGGCGGTACCGCAGGTGCTGGAATGGGCATGGGAATGGGCTTTGTACTCGCTCAACAAATGGGCGGCATGATGGCGGGGAGCTCGCAGGCAAATACTCAAATGGGCAACCAACAACAAACAGGTGCTTTTCCACCTCCAATGCCTACGGCAGTACAATATTTTTATGCAGTCAATGGAACACAGCAAGGTCCTGTTTCTTTTGAACAATTACAAGCACTTTTTGCCGGCCGCACCATCAACAGGGATAGTTTGGTTTGGAAACAAGGCATGGCAGCATGGACGGCGCTCAAAGAGGTCGATGAATTAAAATCATTTTTGGGAGGAAGTACCCCTCCACCATTACCTACAGCATAAGTTTTCTAGTTGGCAATCCATAAATAAGAGAAGTCTTTGGAGAAAATTATCCAAAAAACAGAGCTTAAAAAATCCTGTGCCAACTGTGGGGCTGAGCTCAAGTACAAACCTGGCACAACCAATATCACCTGTGAGTATTGTGGCCATGAGGAGTCCATAACCATTGATGAAAATGGTTTTGAAGAGCTAGAGTTATATCCCTATCTGAAAGAGATGGGTGCTCAAAAGCACAGTGAAGAGATCTCCATGCTCCATTGCAAAAACTGTGGCGCCAATCAGCATGTGGAGGAAAACTATAAGTCTTTGCATTGTGTGTATTGTAGTATGCCTTTGGTGATTGCCGATGCCTACAAGGAAGAATGGATTTTGCCGGGAGCTGTTCTCCCATTTCAAATTGAAAAAGAAAAGTCATTCACCATTTTTAAAAAATGGGTGGATCGATTGTGGTGGGCACCCAACAAATTGAAAAAAGCAGCACTTGACCCACAATTTACCAAGGGATTGTATCTGCCCTACTGGACTTTTGATGCACAACTCTACGCTTCGTATACCGGAAAACGGGGTGAATATTATTATGAAACCCAAAGCTACCGGGACAGTAACGGTAAAAAACAGACGCGAAGAGTTCGTAAGACCAGATGGTATTCTGCCTCTGGAAATGTATCTGGTTTTGTGGACGATACCTTAATCAAGGCATCCAAACAAAAAACAGGTAGAATCCCCAATAAAATTGCCCGTTGGAACTTGAAAAAGCTACAGCCCTTCAACAGTAATTTTTTATCTGGTTTTGTTACGGAAAAATATACGATTCCATTAGAGCAAGGTCATCTGCAATCCAAAGAGGTGGCACACAATATTGCCACACGTTGGTGCAAGCAGGATATAGGCGGCGATACCCAACGGATAAACAGCATGGACATGAGCTTGTCCGAGGAGACTTTTAAGCATATTCTGTTACCCGTTTATGTGAGTGCCTATCGCTTTAAGGGGAAAGAATATAACTTCTTTATCAATGGCGAAAACGGACAGATTTCGGGAACACGGCCCTATAGCTTTTGGAAAATATTTTTTGCAGTCCTCTTTGTAGTTATATTGATTCTGATAATTATCTACTTTACACAGGGGTAATACCAAACAAAATCTTCATTATGAAAAACACCTTCCTTTTGTTGCTTCTTATCATTCTCTCTTCATGTGTAGGGCGACAGCAACGTTCAAATGATTGGCATATAGTTTTAAAAACGGATAGGGATGGAAGTATTCTGAAAGGATCCAAACAAGAGTTGATCAATGCCATTAGAAATGGTCAAGACCTAAAAATTGGATGGGGTGGAAAGCGTGAAAATCTGTCTATTGAACATTTGTCCGCACCCATTTGGCTTGCCATTCTCAATGAAAAAGAAGTTATGGCACATTTGGACCCTCAAGTTTTGTCGCACATTGACTGGGACAGCTTAAATGTTAGCTATAAAGATTCTATTAAGTTACAACAAGAGTGGCGTGTAGTACTATCTACCAAAAGTAACTTTGATGCGGTCTGGTATGATAAAAAAGCCGATACCCTGATCAGAAGATGGCCGCAAAAACATATTATGACATGGTTCGCCAAAGGTGGTTCAAACAAAACTTCGGTTCCTTTGTTTAGCAAGGAGTAAAAGACCAAAAGTTATTATAAAAACTCTAAGCAAACAGGTGAAGGGATAGAAATATCATTAAGGTAAGTGAGCGTCCCTTTCTCCGTATTGCGTTCAAAAACAGCAATGTTATTACTTCTTTGATTGGCCACCAACAGAAAATTCCCAGAAGGATCGATTGAAAAATTCCGGGGCCAGTCCCCATGAACCGATTCACGACCTACCAAACCGAGTTTTCCAGTTTTTGAATCCACCTCAAAAATCACAATGGTATTTTCACCCCTATTCGACCCATATAGAAATCTTCCATCTGGGGACAAATGAATATCTGCACAAGACTTGACCCCTTCCCAATCGGGAGCTAGAGTATTTTCAGTTTGAATTGGATTGTAACTCCCTTCATCGTCCCGTTTGAATGCAGTAATTGTAGCATTCAATTCATTGATGACATACAGAAAAGACCTATCGGTATTAAACGTAAAGTGCCTTGGTCCTGCACCATCAGGAAAATCCAAAGAAAATTGATGGGCTGGTTTCCAATTTCCATCTTGCTTACTGTACCTTTTCAAAGCGTCCAACCCCAAATCAGATACAAACAGACCATCTTCATTAAAATGGGCTTTGTGCACATGTGCTGCCTTTACGGTATCCAATACCTTATGGTCTATAAGCTGTGGATTTGGTTTTAGTGCCCCATCATCTTCCAATTCAAAAATTGACAAGTTACCCCCAGTATAATTTGACACGGCCAAATGCCCATCACCCGATAATGTAACATGACAAGGGTGTGCCCCTCCTGTACCCATACTGTTTTGAAGCTCTAAAAACCCCTCTTTTAATCTAAAAGCCGTAACACCACCACCCAAACTATCAAAATCCGCAGTTTCATGTACTGCATACAAGTTTGCTTTGTCCTTGGATATGGCCAAAAAAGAAGGGTTGGCCAATACTGCGGCTAAGGTTTTCCGCTCAAGTTCCCCAGAGTTGGTATTAAAGGTAAAACGATAGATGCCTTCGCTATCTCCATCGGTATATGTGCCGACAAACAAACTGTATGTTTTCATGGGCATCTCTTTTTCTTTACAGCTCAAGGCAACAATTGCCAATATGGATATGATGAATTGTTTTTTCAAAATAATAGTGTTTTGGACTAAAATAAGAAATCGTTTCGTTTTTTAAGGTATCGTTATAGTACCAAGATAATAGATGTGTATTATGTGGCTCAATTATCCGAATTTCTCTTGAATTGATGTGAGGGAATCAATATTCTTCAAACTCATTTATTAGGTTTATGCACATCTTAGTAATTTTAAGGCGTGAATCAAGACACCTTAATACTCGTCTTAAGTTGTTTGGGCCTAGTCCAAGCATTGTTCCTGTTTGTGTATCTAATCACGCTAAAAAAAGGCAGACGAAAAGCCAATGTATTTTTGGCCTTTATAATTCTTGGGGTCACCATTCGGATAGGGAAATCGGTGCTCAACACTTATTTTCATTTAGAGCCTTGGCAGCGAAATCTAGGAATATCTGGTATTCTATTGACAGGCCCTTTTTTATGGTTCTATGGAAAAGCACTGTTTGATAAATCAAAAACGTTCTCTCCAAGAAATTATCTGCATCTTGTTCCTTTTGGTGTTTTTGTACTATTGTGCACTTTTATTCCTAACAGAGGTGATGCGTTGTCATACGGCATTTACATTGCTGTTTTTTTTCATTTGCTTCTATATATAGGCTTGTCCATTTACCTGCTGTATTCGAAGGGTAGATCAGTACATAAACAATTACACAACTGGTACAGGAACCTGATTATAGGCATTGGTATTATTTGGTGCTTTTATATGGGACATCTTGCAGGATTTTTTTCTTGGTACATTGGTGGAGCGGTTTTCTTTTCATTTTTGATTTATATTTTTTCCTTTCTCTTCTTACAGAAACATGCGTTTCAATTGGGAAAATATACCAAATCAACTTTGGATGGCGATACCTCAAAAAAATTGGTTACTTCTTTAAAAGCTCTTTTTGCACAAGAGGAAATGTACTTGCATAAAACCATTTCCTTGGAAATCATTGCGGAAAAATTAAATACTTCCCCAAGAAAATTGTCCCAGGCCATTAACGAGAATGAGCAAAAGAATTTTTCTGAATTCGTTAACCATTATCGAATAAAAAAGGCCAAGCAATTGTTGTCGGAGCCAGATTCCATCCAACAAAAAATAGCAACAATAGCGTATGACTGTGGATTTGGCAATGTCACCTCTTTCAATTTGGCGTTCAAGGCCATAACCCAACTGACCCCTTCGGAATATAGAAGCCGATTTAGTTCCTAAGTTTCTTTTTCGTTTTAAGAATCATGATTTTTAAAGCATTTTAATCAGTGCTTGGACATCTTTGCTTCAACATTTCAACGACGCAGTGAAAACATATATCTTAATTGCAGTATTGACTTTAGGGATAATCGGTTGTAAGGAACAAACCATTTCTGATAAAAATCATTATCCTACTGTACCTATTAAACAACTAGTCTTGGACAGTCTCAACCACCCTTGGAGCATTACCTTTATTTCTGAAGATGAAGCCCTTATTTCTGAGAAAGATGGGAATCTGCTACGGGTTAATCTTGAGTCCAAGGAGAAGAAAATCATCAAGGGTTTTCCAATCAATTTAACCGATAGTATCCGAGCCATTCATTTTGGTGATAATTCAGGAATTTTTGAAGTTTTAGTCGACCCAGATTTTAAAAATGACCCATGGGTCTATGTTTCGTACGCTGCTAAGAAAGGCTTTGGAACTACTACCAAAGTAATTCGAGCCCAATTGAAAAATGATTCCTTGACCAATCATAAAACCTTGATTGAAGCTGCTCCGTATACCAGGGAATATTTTCATTATGGAGGGGGAATGACCTTCGGAACCGATGGAAAACTCTACGTGACCATAGGTGAACGCTTGTTTTGGGAACGTGATGAACCCGAAATTCCCATAGCACAAGACGTAACGGACAAAAGAGGAAAAATATACCGAATCAACCCAGATGGAAGTATTCCAGAGGACAATCCGGATTTTGGTAATGATGCTGTTCCTGGATTGTATGCTATGGGCATCCGTGCTGCACAAGGCATAACGGTCGAACCCAAAACTGGAAACATCTGGTTCAGTGAGCACGGTACCATTCAAGGTGATGAAGTCAATATCCTAAAAGCTGGAGCCAATTATGGTTGGCCCAATGTGACCTCGGGAAAACTTAGAAGTAAAGATTATACACCTCCAAAGATTGAGGGAGCGGTTTTTACAGCCCCAATTTGGTTTTGGCCACACACCGTAGCACCAACTGGACTTATTTTTTACACGGGCAACGAATTTCCAGAATGGAAAGATAATTTAATCGTTCCCGGACTTTCACGCGGAAGTTTATGGCGATTCCGAATTGAAAACGATACCATAAAAAGTGCTGAAGAACTCTTTATTGATGACCGTGTTCGCTCAAGAAAGGTAATGCAAAGTCCAGAGGGTAAGCTATACATGCTCACCGATGAGGATAATGGAAAACTATTACGAATACTACCTAAACCCAATAATTTAACTGTTGAATAAATGAGAAATAGAATACTTGTTTTTGTTTTATGCCTATCTATTGGAAGCGTATCGGCACAAGAAATCGAAAAACCAGTGGACAACTATACCATAAAAAGGCTTTTGATCTGCAATGATAAAGATGAGATTGCCATGGTTAAATACAATGGAACATGGAATGTACCACCACTTCGGTTTAACAAGTCAGAAACGTATAATGAATCCCTATTGCATTTAGCCAAAGATATTGGCTTAGAAATATCCAAACCTAAATTGGCAGGTGTTTTTTCATTTAAGTACGGCTTTAAATCTACTGCTGCTCTTAGAATGTTCTATATGGCAAAATACAAATCGGGAACGCTTAAGGTCAAAGAAGGATGGGAAGCTATAAAGTGGATGCCAGAGGAAGAATTTTTACAATTAAAAAGTCAAGATGTCTATAGCCTAATGGCCACTAAAATTATTGAAGATGTGTCAACACTATGGGGTGGTGCATTCTTTCTCTATAAAGAAAATGAAGAAATAAAATTTAAAATCACTGAAGATTTTTATTCCTTGAGGTAACAAACCCCCAACTTATGAAAAAAATACTGTTCTTAGTATCGTTCGTATTCTTTAGTGCCTCTTTAATAGCTCAAACCGAGGAGGACAGCATTAAAGCAACCCTACAAAAATATCTTGATGGCTCGTCTTACAATAATCAAGAATTGATTGAAGCTGCCTTTTATGAAGAAGCTGATCTCTTTTTGTCCAAAAAAGACCAAGAGTTATGGGTGCTATCCCCAAAAGAATACAGTGACCTCTTCAAAAACAGGGAAAAAGGAAAATTCAATGGAAGGGTCGGAAAAATTTTGATGGTAGACTATGCCAACAACATTGCTTGTGCCAAAGCGGAAATCCTAATTCCGAAAAGAAACCTAAAGTTCATCGATATAATCTTATTGAAAAAACTTGAAGGGGAATGGAAAATCATCAGCAAAGCAGCTACTCAAATTGAATAGAAAAAACTATTTCAATTTCATGTTTTCAGCTTAGTTTTCACTTCCCTAACCAAGTAAATGCCGGTAACGATAGTTGCAAGTACGTCGGCTATGGGGAAGGAAAGCCAAACACCAAGTTCCCCAAAATAACCGGGTAAAATCAGAATAAGCGGAATAAAAAAGAAGCCTTGTCGGGTCAAGGTCAGAAGCAACGCTGGGGTGGCTTTCCCTACCGCCTGAAAATACGCTGCCCCGATCAGCTGCAATGCAATAATAGGTGTCGCTGCAAAGACCCATCGCATAGCGTTAGGCGCATGTTCCAAAACGAAAGCATTCGTTAGTAATTCTTCGGCCGGTAAATTCTCCTTATTGCTCAAAAAAAGTGATGTGATGGCTTCTGGGAAAAGCATCAGTCCAACAAACACCAACGTAGCTACCAAAGCGGCATATTTGATTGCCGTAGAGATGGATTCTTTTACACGTTCGTACTTTAAGGCTCCATAGTTGAATCCGGCGATTGGCAAAAAACCTTGGGTAACTCCAAAAACTGGAAACAATGCGAACATCAGCATTCTACCGATAATAGCGTATACAGCAACCATCGCCTCGCCTCCCAAATTGAATAGAATGTTGTTCATTAAAAGGTAAGTGATACTGGTTACTGCTTGCCGTGCCAAGGTTACAAAACCAAGCGACCCTATTTCCTTTAAAATCGGCATGTCCAATCCAAAATGGGCAGGACCTATCTTCAATTCTGAATTTTTAGAAGTAAAAAAATAGAAGATATAAGCAAAACACATCAAATACCCTGCAGTCGTTGCCCAGGCCGCTCCGTGCATGCCCCAATCAAAAATATAAATAAAGACATAATCCATGAGCAAATTCCCAACGGAAGGAATGATCATGGCTACCATAGCGAACTTTGGTTTGCCCTCCGCTCGAATTACCGTATTGCCCATCATACACAGTGCAAGAAACGGCACTCCATATAAAATGATGGTATAATAAATCTTCGCAGGGTCAAAGATGGTTCCTTTACCACCAAAGGCGGGGATAAGGTCATCTACAAAATAGAGCCCCAAGGCAACCATGCTTATGGTCACCAAAAGGGTAAGGGTGATTTGATTACCAAACGTTTTTAATGCCTTTTCCTTGTTTTCCGCACCAAGTGCTCTAGAAATGATACTCGACCCACCGATACCGATGGCCATTCCCAAAGCCGCAATAAAAAAAGAAACGGGGAGCACCACGTTGATGGCGGCTATAGCAATGGAACCAATCCAATTTCCTACAAAAATGGAGTCCACCAGAATGTTCAGAGACATGACCAGTATGCCTATGGAAGCAGGTACGGCTTGTTTGATCAGCAACTTGCCAATAGGTTCTTCGCCCAGTTGATCTGATGAAACCTTTGCCATACTAATGGGCTGTCATATCGAACGCAGTTTGGATATGGACAACAATTGTGATTTAGGTCTTGACTACGCTCGACCAGACGTTAACTAAACGGGCAGGACTTCGTTAGATTTCCATTCATTGACCCATTTGCCCATTAAAGCAACCCAAGCATCACTATCGTTCAAACATGGAATATGCTTGTAGTGTTCTCCTCCTGCCTCTTCAAACTGTTCTTTGCCTTCCATGGCAATTTCTTCTAAAGTTTCCAAGCAATCGCTTACAAAGGCAGGTGTAATCACAGCAAGTCGCTTTTTTCCTTCTTTCGCCAAACGCTCAAATTCGTAATCGGTATACGGTTTCAACCATGGGTCACCAGCCAATCGCGACTGAAATGAAGAACTCACTTTATCTTCGGGAAGGTCAAGATATGCTTTTACCAATTCTGTAGTATCGTAACACTGATGCCTATAACAGGTGTGGTGTGCTACCGAATTGATTTTACAGCAGCTACCATCAATCTTACAATGGAATTTGGTCGGGTCCGATTTTCTAATATGTCGTTCTGGAATACCATGGTACGAGAAGAGAATATGGTCATATTCAAAATCCTTCAGACCATCTGCAATACTTTCCGATAGTACTTTAATATACTCTGGACTATTATAAAATGCAGGCAAGGTGGTCAAATGGACTTCTGGAAAATATTCTTGTTGTACTTCCATCACTTTTACCACAACGGTCTCATAGGAAGACATGGCATAATGTGGATATAATGGCACTAATAAAACCTCATCCACTCCCTTGTCTTTTAATTCTTGAAGTGCATTCTTAATGGTCATGCTACCGTAACGCATCCCTAGAGCAACGGGCATATCTGTTTGCTCCTGAACTTTTTCCATAAATCGTTCCGAAATAACAATTAGCGGAGAACCTTCCTCCCACCAGATTTTGGCATATGCCTCCGCGGATTTTTTGGGACGGGTCTGAAGAATAATTCCTCGTACTAAAAGATTCCGCAACAATTTTGGAACATCAATTACCCGTTCGTCCATCAGAAATTCATCCAGATATGGTTTTACATCTTTTGCGGTAGGGCTATCCGGTGAGCCCAAATTAACCAACAATACTCCTTTCATAGCAATTCGTTAAGAGCAGTAAAAATACTATTTGAGGTTGATTTAATATTTGATTCTGTCAATTTGTTTCTCTATTATTCCATAGATAATCCTAATTTAGTTTGATGAACCCAAAATAGGCTATGTTTCGTACGGTTTTATTTTATCTCCTTTTGATTTTCGGATTTGTTGCGCAGGCACAGATTACCTGCACTTCTAAAGATTCTACGTTATTTTACTCCAAGTTGAAAGACATTCAAAAAATTGAAGAAGAGGCTACAGGAAATACAATTGTTTCCATAGGAAAAACATTTTTGGGAATACCTTATGTTGAGAAAACACTGGAAGTTGGCGAAACCGAGACCCTTGTAGTGAATCTAAGGGGTTTGGATTGTACGACTTTTGTCGAAAATGTTGTGGCTTTTGGTTTGCTACACAAAAACCAACAATATGAGTTTACGGATTTTACCAAAAATCTTCAAACTATTCGGTATAGGAATGGAGAGTTAAATGGCTATCCTTCTCGTTTACATTATTTTACAGAATGGATTAGAAACAATGAACAAAAAGGTTTGGTCATGGACGTTACTTCCAAATTGGGAGGTGTCGAGACTAAAAAGGCAATTAACTTTATGGGTACGCACAGAAAGTTGTATCCATTTTTAAAGCAAAATGACAACTACAATGCAATTTTAGAAGTTGAGAAAATGATAGCCGAGGAGAATCTATGTATTCTTCCACAACATCAAATTAAACAAAACGAAAGCCTTATTCAATCTGGTGATATCATTGCACTGGCAACTTCTATAAAAGGGTTGGATGTAACCCATACTGGAATCGCTATTCGCCAACCAAACGGTAGAATTCACTTACTACATGCTTCGAGTTCTGGGTCGGTAATGATTACCGAAGAACCCTTGGTCGACTATCTCAAAAAAATAAAAAACAATATTGGAATTATAGTGGCAAGACCTGTTTTAATTCCTTCCTAAACACCATATAATTGCCCCTAGCAAGTGCTTTTTAAAATCAGGTTCATCAAAAGAAGCTTCGGTATGACCACCACCAGTATAAAACGAGCGGCCACCATCAAATTCATGATACCAAGCTATAGGGTGGTTTTCACCATTTGTCCCACCTTCATAACTGGTTTCATCCAAGTTGAGCAAAACGGAAATATTAGGGTTTAAATTTTTGTAATTGTACCATTCATCACTTCGTTGCCACGTATCTTTTAAGTGTGCCGTAGATGGATGTTCCTTATTTACAACGTCTATTTTAGCATCACGAATATTTGGGTCGTTCGGGTGACCATTAAAATAGCCTCCTACTAGTTTTCCATACCAAGGCCAGTTATATTCGGTATCGGTGGCAGCGTGTATCCCTAAAAAACTTCCTCCGTTCTTTATATAGTTTTCAAATGCCGTTTGTTCGTTGTCCGCTAAAACTTCAGAAGTCGTACTAAGGAAAACGACCAGTTTATAATTTTTTAAATTTTGGGGATTAAAATCAGCGCTTGTTTCGGTCTGTAATACAATGAACCCGTTTTGTCGTCCCAACTCTTTTAAGGTTTTTACTCCTTTTTCTATAGATTTATGGCGATATCCTGTTGTCTTGCTAAATACCAATACCAATTCTGGGGCTTTGGGTACATCTTCTGTCTTAGGTTTATCTTGGGCATTTGTGCATCCTAGAAAAAAAACAACCAAAAAAAGAAAACTATAAAACTTCATCTTATATCCTTTAAACATTGGAAGTTAAATATTTTTTTGGTGTGGTACCGTACTTCTTTTTGAAAGATGCTATAAAGTGGCTTGCGGTACTGTAACCCACACGCAACCCAACTTCGTTAACGTTATGGCTTCCGGTCTCCAGCATTTTTCTGGCATACTCCATTTTGTAATCAAACAGAAAACCATAGACGGAGTCACCATAGATTTGTTTAAACCCTTCTTTCAATTTCTTTAGACTAAGCCCAATTTCCTTGGAAAGCTCAGCTAATGTGGGAGGCTCTGACATTCTTGAAATTATGATTTCCTTTGCCATTTTTAAACGCCTTACATTTTCTTCATCGGCCAAGAAAGGGCATTGTTCCAAGTCTGCATTCTGGGTCTTGTTGAAATACAAGGAAATTAGTTCGTATGCTTTTCCCTTTACATACAGTTCTTTTATGGATGGATGTAGGTTATAAGTCATCAATTGGCTCAATACTACCGCAATTGCAGGTGAGACCGCCTCCTGCGAATAGTATTTCTTCTCCTTGTTGTCCTCACTTAAAAAAGGAATATAGTTTGCTTCACTCGAAAAAAGTGAATGAAATCTTCTTATGGTCATAACTACGGACAACAACCATGTGTTTGGAGAAACATTTAAATGTAGGGGCAGGTCTTTTTGTGTGTTATATAATAGTAATGAGTTTTCCTCAGATACTTCTAAATGATATTGTCCTTTGTTAAAATAAAACCGGGACCTTCCTTTTAGGCAAAAATGAAACTGAATGAAAGAACTGTTGATTTCTCTTTCAATTATCCTACTCTCATCGGTATCGTTCTGAATTTTAAGAATGTAAAATCCATTTTCTATCAAAATTTCCTCATATGAACCTTGGGCGACATTTTCCATCTCTAAATACTACTTTTTGAAATGATTAATTCTATTTAGAATGACTCTAAATTGTTTTTAATAATTCAAATTTATCAATAAATACAGTGTTTTTGAAGAATTTAAGCTAAAAGTACAGATAATTGTCCAAAGCATGATATTTATAGTTCCGCTAGCGTTATTTTTTGAAATATGACACCCCTATTTTTGTGTCGCGATTTAATCCTTTATGAGGAATTACCATATTTCCAAACATAACTCATTTTATGCCATTGGCCTTAGCTACAAAAAAGCTGATGCCGAGATTAGGGGAAAGTTTAGCCTAGACGTTCCTGCCATAGATAACATCATGGTACAGGCAAAGGAGCAGGGTATAGATGTTCTTCTTGCCATATCTACTTGCAACCGAACAGAGTTTTATGGTTTCGCACAGCATCCTTATCAACTTATTAAAATGCTCTGTGACCAGACCCAAGGTACTGTGGAGGAGTTTCAGAAAGTTGCCTATGTATATAAGAACCATGATGCCATTTCACACATGTTCAAGGTGGGTACTGGTTTAGATAGTCAAATTCTTGGTGATTTTGAAATCATAAGCCAGATTAAACAAGGGTTTTACCGTTCCAAAAAACACGAAATGGCCAATCCTTTTCTGGAGCGTTTGTGCAACGCTGTTATACAGGCAAGCAAGCGTATTAAAAATGAAACTGAACTATCATCGGGTGCTACTTCGGTAGCTTTTGCTTCTGTTAGGTACATTCTAGATACGGTTCCCAATATCTCAGAAAAAAATATTTTACTCTTTGGTACGGGAAAAATAGGACGAAATACCTGTAAAAATTTAGTAAAGCACTCCAAGAATTCTCAAATCACCCTTATCAATAGAACAAGGGAAAAAGCTGAGGTGGTTGCAGGAAAATTTGATTTAACGGTTAAGGACTACGGGGACCTACAAAGCGAAATACGAAGAGCGGATATTTTAGTCGTTGCCACCGGAGCACAACTGCCAACAATTTCCAAAGCACTTATTTACACAAAAAAACCATTGCTTATTCTAGATCTTTCTGTTCCTAAAAACGTGTCCGATGACGTCTTGGAACTTGAAAATGTATCCTTGGTACATCTAGACCAGCTTTCCCAGATTACAGACGATACGTTGAACAAAAGAAAAGAATTCGTCCCCAAGGCAGAAGCAATAATAGACCATGTAAGGGAAGAGTTTTTAAAATGGTTGGAAACAAGGAAGTTTGCCCCTGTTATCAACGCTCTAAAGGAGAAACTAAAAACAATGAAAGCCGAAGAAATCGACTTTCATTCCAGAAAGTTATCTGACTTTAACGAAAATCAGGCAGAAATCATTTCCGAACGTATCATTCAAAAAATAACCAAGCAATTTGCAAACCATTTAAAAAGTTCAGAGGTCGATACCGAAGATAGTCTAGAGCTTATCCAAAAAGTTTTTCAGCTAGAAATCGATTCTAAATGAGCAAAATCATACGAATTGGAACCCGCGATAGCGAATTGGCATTGTGGCAAGCAACAACAGTACAGCAAAAACTGGAAGCATTAGGCTACGATACTACGTTAGTACCCATTAAATCTACAGGCGACCAGGTTTTGGACAAACCACTCTATGAATTGGGAATTACGGGAATTTTTACCAAGACCTTGGATATTGCATTATTAAAAGGCCAAATTGATATTGCAGTACATTCCATGAAGGATGTTCCTACGCAATTACCAAAAGGTATTGTCCAAACCGCGGTTTTAGAACGTGCCGTAACCAATGATATTCTGGTTCACAAAGGATTGGATTTTATGGAATCTGACAACGAAGCTACGATAGCTACCGGTAGTCTGCGGAGAAAAGCACAATGGTTGCATAAATATCCGCATCATAACGTAGTGGATTTGAGGGGTAATGTAAATTCAAGGCTCTTAAAACTTATTGAAAACGACTGGAGCGGTGCCATTTTTGCCCAAGCAGGATTGGAACGCATCAAATTATTGCCCAAAGATGCTTTGGAATTGGACTGGATGATTCCTGCACCAGCACAAGGAGCAATGCTTATAGTAGCACAGGAAAATGATGAGTTTTCCAAAGATGCTTCTCAAAAGCTCAATCACAAAGATTCTGAGATTACGACCACAATTGAACGTGAGTTTTTAAGAACGCTTGAAGGCGGTTGTACGGCTCCCATTGGGGCTTTGGCTCAAATAAAAGACCAATCAGTTCATTTTGAAGGAGTTATTTTTTCTTTGGATGGCAAGCAAAAAATTGAAATCCAAAAAGAGACTGAACCAAAAAATTCGTCAGGGTTTGGACAAGCTTGTGCCAAAGAGGTCTTGAATATGGGTGGAGATAAACTTATGGACGCAATACGAAATGAAAACAGTGCTCTCCACTAAATTACTCTCCCCTTCGCAAAAGGAATTATTTCTCAACTCGGGAATAGGTATGGTCGAGTATGATGCGCTCCATATTGAATTTTTGGACATAGCGATTCCTGATAATTACCAAAATTATATTTTCACCAGTAAGAATGCTGTAAAAGCATTTTTGAATCGTTCAAAACACCTCGATAGAAACAAATGCAATGCTTTTTGTGTGGGTGAAAAAACAAGGATGCTTTTGGAAGAAAGTGGCATGAAAGTCATTAAAGCTGAAGAAAATGCCTCAGATTTAGGTGATTTTATCATCAAAAATCATGAAAATGAGAAGTTTTTGTTTTTATGTGGAAACTTAAGAAGAGAGGAATTACCGGAGATGTTATCAAGAAATAAAATACGGTGTACTCAAATTATAGCCTATAATACTCATTTGATTCCTAGAAAATTCAATCGCATTTTTGACGGTATTCTTTTTTTTAGCCCGAGCGGTATAAAAAGTTATACGCAAGAAAATTCAATTTCAAAAAGTTTGGCCTTCTGTATTGGCAATACTACTGCCAATGAAGTAAAAAAGCACACAGATAAAATTATAATCGCCAACAGACCAACTGTGGAAAATGTATTGGTTCAAGCTATAAAATATTTTAAAAAACATGATTAAAAACGACCTATTTCTAAGAGCCTTAAAAGGTGAAACTGTAGACAGACCACCTGTATGGATGATGCGCCAGGCTGGACGTTATCTTCCCGAATTTATGGAACTTAAAGAGAAGTACGATTTCTTTACACGCTGTCAAACTCCAGAACTGGCTTCTGAAATAACGATACAACCCATTCGTCGTTTTGGTATGGATGCGGCTATACTGTTCAGTGATATTTTGGTCATTCCACAGGCAATGGATATCGAGGTTCAAATGAAACCTAATTTTGGGCCCTATCTCCCAGACCCTATTAGGTCTGCAGAAGATTTGGATAGGGTCATCGTCCCAAGCATAGAGGAATCACTTGGTTATGTGCTGGATGCCATAAGCATGACCAAGGAAAAATTAGAGGATGAGATTCCATTAATAGGTTTTGCAGGGTCTCCATGGACCATTCTTTGCTACTGTGTCGAAGGACAGGGAAGCAAAAGTTTTGATAAAGCGCGCGGATTTTGTTTTACCCAGCCCGAAGCTGCCCATCAACTACTTCAAAAAATTACAGATACCACCATCGCCTATTTAAAGGCCAAAGTAAAAGCAGGTGTAAACGCTGTTCAAGTTTTTGATTCTTGGGGGGAATGTTGTCTCCCGTGGATTATCAAGAATTTTCATTTCAATACATTCAGCAAATCGTAGATGCCTTAAAAGATGATGCTCCTGTAATCGTTTTTGGAAAAGGTTGTTGGTTTGCCTTAAAAGAAATGGCACAATCTGGGGCTTCTGCATTGGGTGTGGATTGGACCTGTTCTGCACAAAATGCCAGATATCTAACAGGAGGAAATATTACATTACAAGGGAATTTTGATCCTGCACGGTTACTTTCTCCGCCAGAGACCATCAAAAAAATGGTCACTCAAATGATTCGTGAATTCGGTAAAGACAAATATGTGGTCAACTTGGGGCACGGTATCCTTCCTCATATTCCAGTAGAAAATGCAAGAGCTTTTATTGATGCCGTAAAAAAATATACCGAATAGTTTTTTATCATGCAAATCGATTTTGAAAACTATAGTATTAGCCCAATTCAAGAAAAAGATGCTTGGAGGCTTTGCGATTTTGTGGTTTCAAATTCAGAACGATTAAAAGCGGATTTTCCAAAAACGTTACAACAAAATCTAACCCCAACTTTGGCCGAATTGTTTGTAGCAAAAAAGGTTAAGGAGTTTGTCTCAAAAGACGAATTCTTGTTTACAATTAAAGAAAATACCAATAGGTCTATTATTGGACTGTTATATGTAAAAGAGCTTCAAAAAGTAGCAGGTCAGGGAGAGTTGGCCTATTGTATTAGTTATCGTTATGAAGGACTGGGCATTACGAAAACTTGTGTTGAAAAAATGATTCCATGGTGTTTTAAAGAGGCAAAACTACATACACTTCAAATCATTGTTCATGACCGTAACTTGGCCAGTAAACAAATTGCAAAAAGGAATGGATTTGCTTGGAAACGAACTTTGCCAAAAGAGCACACAACAGGAAATGGAGAAATTCTCGATATGGAATTGTTTGAGCTTCATCATCCAAAAACCATACACTAAACAATGAATGCAATTAGGGCATTTAAACAATTGGATTCAAAAAGTATTGGGATTTTGGTCAAATTATGTTTTCGGTTTCCTTTGTTTGTTTTCCCTACGCTGTCCGCCACAAGAAAATGTATGTCAGTTTCCACACAACATTATGGCCGTGCGCACTATGAAAATGGTCCTGCCAATGCTTTTCGACATGCACTTTGGAATTATTTGATTGCTAAAAGTTGCTATCGCTGGAGTAAAAATAAAATCAGAGTCCTAAGCTGGTCAGAAAAAATTACTGATTGGCACGAACATGCCTTCCCTAACCGAAAACTGGCAAAAAATATGGATTTGCACAATAATGAAATCGGTCGGTATATTTTTAAGAAACATCCCAACAAAACAATACTTGAAGTAATCGAAATCTTTAGGGAAATGACGGCAACATCCTCAAAAGTAGATGCCACTTCCAACTTTGCTACCTTTAAAAACAAATTAGTTCATATAACCGATGAAAGATAAATTCTACGCATATATACAAACCCTTCAAGATACCATTACAAACAAGCTTGAAGAAGTTGATGGGAAAGCCAAATTTCAAGAAGACCTTTGGAAACGTCCTGAAGGCGGAGGTGGCAGAACGCGGGTCATAGAAAATGGAGCGGTTTTTGAAAAAGGTGGTGTCAACATTTCTGGCGTGCATGGGGAACTGCCAAAAAGCATGCAGCAATATTTTGGTGTTGAAAATGCTGATTTTTTTGCTTGTGGCCTAAGTCTAGTGTTGCATCCTAAAAACCCAATGGTGCCCACAGTACATGCCAATTGGCGGTATTTTGAAATGTATGATAAGAACGGGAGTATTATCGATCAATGGTTTGGAGGAGGACAAGACCTTACGCCGTATTACTTATTTGAAGAAGATGGAAAACACTTTCACACCATTTGTAAAAAAGCATGTGATGCGCATAATCCTGAATTCTATTTCAACTATAAAAAGCGTTGTGATGAATACTTTTGGAACTCACATCGTAATGAAGCGAGAGGATTAGGTGGGCTTTTCTTTGATTATTGTAAAGCAATCGATACCATGACCATGGAAGATTGGTACAACTTTGTAACCGAAGTTAGCAATAGTTTTTTAGAAGCATATATACCGATTGTTTCAAAAAGAAAAATGCTTCCATACAACCAAAAACAAAGGGATTGGCAGGAAATAAGACGCGGAAGGTATGTGGAGTTTAACCTAGTACATGATAAAGGAACCTTGTTTGGATTAAAGACAAATGGACGTATCGAAAGTATTTTGATGAGCCTTCCGCCGCATGTACAATGGAGATATGACCACCATCCAGAAAAAGGAAGTGACGAGGAGAAATTGATTGAAGTACTGCAAAGTCCCAAGGAATGGGTATAAATTATGATTAGTTTTAAGCATTAAGTGAAAAGTTTTAAGTGTTACGAGCTATGGTGAATTATAAAAACTACAAAGTGTGGCAGCGTTCCCATAATTTAGTACTTAAAATTTATAAAATAACTGAACAATATCCTAAATCCGAGCAATTTGGATTGGTCTCACAAATGAATAGGGCATCCGTTTCAATTCCAACCAACATCGCTGAAGGTTGTGGCAGGGAAACACAGAAAGAACTGATTCGATTTTTATATATTTCATCTGGCTCTGCGCATGAATTGGACTATCTAATTCTGGTTTCAAAAGAACTTGGCCTCATAAATCCGAAAAAAGCGGAGGACTTATTGGTAGAAATCGATGAAATCAAAAAAATGCTGGCAGCACTCATAAAAACCATCAAAAAAACACTTTAGATATAGTAACTTTCAACTTAAAGCTTAAAACCAAATACTTATAGCTTCCAGCTTAAAACTTAGAACAAAAGATATGTATCCACTTATAAGAAATAGAAGATTGCGTGCATCGGAATCCATAAGAAGATTGGTTCGTGAAACCATTGTGACCCCAGATGACTTTTTAGTCCCGCTATTTGTAGTTGAAGGAAAAGGGATTAAAGAAGAGATTCCTTCCATGCCCAACTATTATCGCATGAGTCTGGACCACCTTGAGAAAGAAGTAAAAGAATTATGGCAAATGGGCCTTTGTTCCGTCTTATTGTTCGTGAAGGTTCCAGATAGCTTAAAGGACGACAAAGGAACAGAAGCGCTAAATCCTGAAGGATTGATGCAACGCGCCATCAAAAACGTAAAAAATGCTTGTCCAGAAATGTTGGTCATGACCGATGTCGCCCTGGACCCCTTCTCTTCCTACGGACACGATGGGATTGTTGCAGAAGGACAAATATTGAACGATGAAACTTCTGAGGTTTTAGCAGAAATGAGCGTTTCGCATGCACACGCTGGTGCCGATTTTGTTGCGCCAAGCGATATGATGGATGGTCGTATTCTAACTATTCGGGAAGCTTTGGAAGATGAGGGTTTTCAAAACACGGGGATTATGAGCTATTCCGCCAAATATGCCAGTGCCTTTTATGGGCCTTTTAGAGATGCTTTGGATTCTGCTCCCGTGGATATCGCCAACGTACCAAAGGACAAAAAAACCTATCAGATGGATTATGCCAATCGGTTTGAAGCCATTCGAGAAACCCAAATGGATATTGACGAAGGGGCTGATATTGTTATGATAAAACCTGGTTTGGCATATTTGGATATTGTTCGCGAAATAAAAAACGAAGTTGATGTACCTGTAGCTGTGTACCAAGTCTCCGGAGAATATGCCATGCTGAAAGCAGCTGCCGAAAAGGGTTGGCTGGACCATGACAGTGTCATGTTAGAACAATTGACCGCCATTAAAAGAGCCGGTGCCAACATCATTGCAAGTTATTTTGCGAAGGATTTTATCCGTGTGATGGGCTAAACGCTATATTAAAAAGCTTTTTATGAAGACCCTCTTTTTGGCGATTCTCTCAATCTTCTTATTGATATGGAACGCCCAAGCTCAGCAACTGTCCAAGGATAGAATACTATCAAAACCAAGTTTCGATTCAATATCCGTTGCGTTCAAAGTAGATTCAATAATGACCAACGGTATACAAAACCATGCTTTTCCCGGAGCTCAGGTGTTGGTTGCCAAAAACAATGAGGTGATTTTTCATAAAGCTTACGGTTACCATACGTATGATAGTATTCAAAAAGTAAGCCTGACCGATGTATACGATTTGGCCTCCGTGACCAAAATTACAGCACCTTTACCAGCTCTCATGAAACTGGTGGATGAGAAAAAACTAAAGTTAGATGTCCCTTTTAGTGCGTATTGGAAACCTTGGCGCAATAGAAAAACTAAGAAGAGTATTACCTTAAGGGAGATACTAAGTCATCAAGCAGGTTTAACACCATATATTGTTTTTTTAAGTAAAGTGATGCAAAATGGGAAGCTGAAAAAAAGATTCATAAAAACCTCAACAAGCAAAAAATTCCAAAAACAGGCCTATCCTAATATTTATATCAAAAACCGCTTTAAACGAAAAATGTACCGTATCATTAATCGTTCAAAAGTTTCTGATGATAAAACCTACAAGTATTCAGGGCTGGCATTTCTTATTTTTCCTGAGCTTATTGCCCAATTGACCCAAACCGATTACCAAACCTATCTACAAAATCAATTCTACAAACCAATTGGCGCCCATACTTTAGGGTTTAATCCATCCATGAAAGATTTTCCAAATGCAATTGTTCCCACCGAAAATGACACACTATTCCGAAAGGATTTGGTGCAAGGATGGGTTCATGATGAAAATGCCTCACTTTTGGGAGGGGTCTCGGGCAACGCAGGATTGTTTGGCACGGCAGATGACTTGGTCAAAATGATGTTGTTATATCAAAATTATGGACTTCATAATGGAAAACAGATGATATCAAAAGAAACCATGAAAGAGTTTACCAGAATCCAGTTTCCGCAAAACGAAAACAGACGTGGGTTGGGTTTTGACAAACCTTTGATAGGGAATGACACGCTAAGCGTAGCAGACGCTTATCCATCTCCCTTAGCGAGCAAATCCAGTTTTGGTCATTCTGGATTCACAGGAACTTTTGCTTGGGCAGACCCAGAAAACCAATTGGTATTTATTTTTCTTTCCAATAGGGTTTATCCAACAAGAGCGCATCGGAACCTCTACGAACTAAACATAAGAACAACGTTACAGCATATTTTTTATGAAGCCTTCTTACTGAATGGGCCAAAAATTAAATAGGTATTCATTATCTTGTTCGCTCTAGCTATAACCAATGGGACTTCTTTTATTCTACGCATTCATTTCAATTTTCTTTTCATTCCTCTGTTCTATTTTGGAAGCAGTACTCTTGAGCATAACCCCCACGTTTTTAAATCTAAAAAAGCAGGAGGGCAAGGAATACGCAGAGGAGCTGGAACAGTTAAAAAAGGATGTCGACAAGCCTCTAATTGCCATTCTGACTTTAAATACGATTGCCCATACCGTAGGCGCCATCCTCGTGGGCGTTCAGGCCAAAGTAGCTTATGCTGAGCTTTATGGCACCTCAACGTACAACATTTTTGGTATCGAATTTACAGAAGACCTCATGGTAGGTGTCGTATCCACAGTAATGACCATTTTAATTTTGGTGGCATCTGAAATAATTCCAAAAACCATTGGAGCAACATATTGGAAACAATTGGCAAACTTCACCTCCAAAGCCCTTAACATTATGGTCTTCGTACTTAAATGGACAGGTTTATTGTGGTTATTACAATTGTTCACTAGACTAATCGGCAAAAAGGGACATCATGGAAGTGTACTGAGCAGGGAGGATTTTACGGCCATGACAGATATCGCCCATGAGGAAGGTGTTTTCCAGGAATCTGAATCCAAAGTGATAAAAAATCTGTTGAAATTTGATGAAATATTGGCAAAAGATGTCATGACTCCAAGAACCGTCATGAAAATTGCATCAGAAGCGATGACAATCAAAGCCTTTTTTGAAGAGAACAGGCCCCTTCGATTTTCACGTATTCCCCTTTATAAAGAAAGCGTCGATAATATTACGGGCTACTTTTTAAAGGATGAACTCATGGAGGCCATCATCAATAAAAAAGGCAATGAACCTTTAGCGACCATACAAAGGGAAATATTGATCACCAATAGAACCAAACCTATTCCTAACCTATTGGAAAAATTTGTTGAGCAAAAAGAGCATGTATCCCTAGTGGTTGATGAATATGGTTCTGTTAGCGGAATGGTAACCATGGAAGATGTAATCGAAACCTTGCTCGGATTGGAGATAATGGATGAAAGCGATAATGTGGAAGACCTTCAAGTACTGGCAAGAAAGAACTGGGAGAGCAGGGCTAAGCGCTTAGGCATTATTGAAGATAAAAATGAGATAGAGTAATGGAAATAGCTTATTTGCAAACACCTGTAGGTTTGGCAGAGTTTCATGGCGATGAAAATGGGCTTGCTTCTGTATCTGTTTTGAACGAACAAAAACCTATTGGTATAATCCCAGAGGTTTTGGAAGACGTAGTATATCAATTTAAAGAATACTTTGAGGGAACCCGCAAACAATTTGACCTTAAATTGAATCCTACCGGAACCGACTTTCAGAAAAAAGTTTGGGAAGCATTACAACAAATTCCTTATGGGAAAACCGTTTCTTATTTAGAACTTTCCAAAACACTGGGCGATACAAAAGCAATTCGCGCCGTAGCTGCGGCCAATGGTAAAAACCCATTATGGATCGTAGTTCCCTGTCATCGCGTCATTGGGAGCAATGGAGATTTGGTTGGCTATGCCGGTGGACTACACCGAAAAAGGTGGCTATTGGAACACGAGAGCCCCGTAAAGCAAACTTCGCTATTTTAAGAGTTCTTTTTTAATCCCCACAAGTAATCTCACTCAAAGCATTTGCACTGTCAGTCGCATCATTTTTTGAAAATGAATCATTGAAAAGAACAAACTTATCAATAGCATGACCAGAAGATCGCGCCGAAATTTCCATGGTGTACGTACCGGGAGCATCAAACGTTACAAAAATATCATGTGCATCATTATCCGATGTAGATGATTGCCACTTAAAGCTTAAATCATTACCACTCCTATAAATTTTAAACCATCCGTCTTTACTTGAACCTTCTGGAGTAGGTGATTTATCCCTACCAGCCGGATATACGATACTGCCATTTCCTTTTTCACCAAAAAAATCATCGGCGTCATCAAAGCGTAACCAGGTATCGTTATGTTCTGTGCCGTTATTACCTGTTTTTACGGAAGACCTCCAAATAAATTGATAGGTTCCCGTATTGGTTATGCTGATTTTAAAAGTAGTTAGTCCACTCCCAGGATTTCCCAAGGATTGACTCCCCGTCCAAACCATATAGCCTTCCCCAGTATGATCTGTATCCGTGCTTTGTAATTCCCAATCTCCAGAAAACTCCGCATTTTCAAACTCAACGTTTACCAAACCATCCTTTTCATTAAAAACAAAGCTGCCCGGGTCTGAACATTCGCTAACTGTATCTGGTGGGGTTTTTGGTTCTTCAGAACCTTCTTCAGGTATTTCACTTTCCGTCTGACCATCTTCATCAGATGAATCTGAACACGAAACGCTCCATACCAATATGAGCGCCATGGATACATATTTTAAAGTTCTAATGGAAAAATCAATGTTTGGGGATTTCATTATAGTTGATTTGGGGTATGTTAAAAGCAAAAAGTTTATCTCTTTTAATAACGGCATTCCTTATCAATTCTTTTACCGGTTATCGATTAATCCTAAAATATTTATCTTTCCTAAAGATTTTACTTACTTAAAAACAATGCTTTACAAACTTAACCTAGAACATATCCTCTTTTTGGATATAGAAACTGTACCCCAAAAACCAAGCTTCTCAGATTTAGATGAAGATTTTCAAATACTTTGGGAGCAGAAGTCCCAATATCAAAGAAAGGACGAAATAAGCGCCGAAGACTTTTATGAACGTGCAGGGATATGGGCAGAATTTGGAAGGGTGGTCTGTATTTCTGTGGGGTATTTTGTTTTGAAAGGAGAAATTCGAAATTTTAGGGTGACTTCTTTTTATGGAGAAGAGGTTGAATTGCTAAAACAATTTAAACAATTGCTCCAGGACCATTTTAATCAGGCCAGACATTTGCTCTGTGCCCATAATGGTAAGGAATTCGATTTTCCATACATTGCCCGGCGTATGGTCATTAACGGCATGAATCTTCCCTATAAACTGGACCTGTTCGGAAAAAAACCTTGGGAAGTATCACATTTGGATACCATGGAACTTTGGAAATTTGGTGATTACAAACACTATACTTCCCTAAAGCTCCTGGCCCATGTATTGGGCATTCCATCTCCAAAAGAAGACATGGACGGTAGCATGGTCAAAGATGTTTTTTATGAAGAAAATGATTTGGACCGAATTGTTTCGTACTGTGAATTGGATGTGATTACCACGGCACAGGTTTTCCTTAAATTGCGTAACGAAGCATTATTGGAGCAGGAAGAAATTAAAAGAGTATAACTGTCAACTGAAGCAATGTTTTTTGTAGAAGTTTCAACTTTCCAAACTCGGTTGAAACTATTGAGCCTGTTTTGAAAAAGTACCTATGAGAACTATTTAGTTTTTATAAAATTTAGAACTTTTCATTCCTGAGTGATCCTCCACTACCAAAACGTATAGTCCAGATGCCAAATCTGAAACATTGATACGCTCGTCAATGGCACTCCCTTTTTTTACAATATTGCCAGAAGTGGTAACAATGGAATACATGGCATCTTCCGATAGTTTGGCATCTAAAGCTATCCATTCCGTTGCAGGGTTTGGAAAAACCTTTACCGTTAATTCTTCATTAAATCCTAAAGGCTCATAAATCAAAAGTTCTGTTTCCGTACCATTGAATTCAAACTTGACTTCATCAGAAAAATCGGAAACCATATTTTCGGTACAAATAGAGCGAATTCTTGCTGTGTATATAGTTCCAACTTGTAAATTGGTAAGTTCATAATTGTTCTTCCATAGCAACTCATTTTTCCAATTCTCCTCGGTAGAGGCTTTGTACTGAACTTCAAAAAGTGTTTCCTCTGCGTCTGACCAAGCGATGTTTAAAGCATTATCTGATGACGAAAGCAAGGTTACTTCAGATGGTACATCAATAGTACATTTAGAAACTTGGACGCCAGAAACGATAAGCGAAAAATCCTGTAATCCATTTTTTAATCCACCTTTATGGGTAATCGTAATCGTATAGTCGCCTTTTGCATTCGCAACCTCTACCCGTTCAAAGGGATCCACCAAATTATCACCTTTTATGGCAGAATCATTTGCTTTTGCAGGATTCAATTTCCAGGGAAAATAAGTTGAGCCATTTTTTGTAATCCTAATGTCTAGGTCGTTCGTTAACGCAGCTGTCCTGTTATTCAAGTCACCTCTATTGATGTATTCACCTTCGGGGTCTGTCCAAGAAATAGAAGCCATTAATGTTTCTGTTCCATTGGCAGAGACCGTTAAGGAAAATGTATCCCCTTCAGCAAGGCTTTCTTCTTCCATAAGCGTACTGAAACCTTTGTTCTGTAATGTTACGGCAGCGGATTTTACATTTATTACACCCCACCCCATTTTATAGTCTGGTCCTTTTGCACCTACATCATCTGCTGTGTGCAATGCCAATCCTTTAAGTGTTGCCGCTTTCATATAAGTACCGAACAACTCTTCGTGATACTGTTGCAACAACAGAAGGGAACCTGTTACGCCTGGTGCCGCCATAGAAGTGCCAATAGAAGTGTCGTAGCTTGAATTGTTCGTTGAACTTGTGGAAAATATAGAAGACCCATCACCTGCCAAGTCTGGTTTTATTCTACCGTCATCAACTGGACCTAAACTGCTATAGGCTGCAATATGAGCTTCTTTTAGCTCTCCCTTGTTTCCAATTTTAGTATTAGCCCCAGCAATGGTAAGTCCGTTCTTAGATGTACCAAATCCGAGCAATAAATCAAACCCATCTGCGGTTTTTCCAAAACTTGGCGATTCGTTATCATATGATCTTTGAGCATTGCCAGCAGCATTTACCATTAAATAGTATGGAGCATTGTACATGATCTTGTCCCAATCCTGTGAGACTTTAATGTATGATCCAAAATACCAGTCGGGCACTCTGTCGGACTTTATTCCGTAGGAATGGTTGCTCAACAACAGGCCATTAGCTGCAGCTTCTGCCACTTCTATTTTGTCCCTTGTCCAATCGTGCGTTAGTGCTTGTGCGCCATAGGCGACTCCCTTTGCATTGGGACGTATACCTGAGGATATAAGGTTTCCCGTAACCAAAGTGGCATGCAAGCTTACTTCGTTGGTATTGTCCGAATTCTTTGCACGGTCATCAAATTCTTGGTGTGTAGTCAATGCAACTCCCGCATCCCATACACCTACCTGAAGACCGCTACCATTTAGACCCAAGTTTAGGAGTCCATCCTCGTAAAGGGCATTCGCCCTGGATACTTGATGCGAAAAATCATTTAATGTGGTATAAAAAAGTGGAGTGCCATCCGTTCCAATATCTTGTAATGCTATGACTGTACCATCTTGTAACTTCTCAGATTTCTTCCAACCTTTTGTTTTCAGTATTTGATCTATTCTGAATTGTTTGGATTGGTGCTCCACTTCCATTTTAGATACAAAAGAAGAAATGTTATGGTGATCATAACTGGATTTGATGGATTCTATACTGGTTTTTGACTGTCCAGATACAGTTAAAAAACTTAATAATGAAATGATTACGTATAAGTAGTTTCCAGTTGCACAAGTAAGTTTCTTGTAGTACATGCTTAAACAGATTAGGTAAGATTTGGACTACAAAGTTATTTATCAATTCATGATAAATCGATAAAAACACCTGTTATTTCGATGAAATACTACGAATTTAGAAGTGACCTGTTGTGTAAGTGCATTTTTATGTTGCGAAAAAAATTCTTTCTATTGGATTAGTTATTTTCTTTCAACAGAATATAAACAGGAAAGTGATCACTGTAACCTCCAAGATACTTTTTCCCCGCAAATGTTCGGAATGGATTTCCCTTATATTTTTCTTTTCGCTCCTTGAGAAAATTCGGAGCAAATACACTGGCTTTTTTAAACGTATGGGTTCCCTTTTCATAGTTTAAAAAACTGTGTGAAATCAAAATTTGATCAAAAAGACTCCATTTTCCCTTATAATTTGCACTTCCCGTAGAAGGTGAGAGCAGCTTTTGCATTGGGTTCATAAACATGCCCGTCTCCATAAGTGTTTTAATACTTTTGGAATTGGGGTTGTCGTTAAAATCGCCCATTATGATATAATTGGAAACCGCTGTATTAAGACTTTCTATTTTTTGTAGAATCGTGTGGGCGGCTTTTATTCTTTTATAACTTGTTGCAGTGGCACCATCCCTGCGCGATGGCCAATGATTTACAAAAATATGCACCTCTTCTTGGTGCAACCTACCGAGTACATATAGAATGTCGCGGGTAAAATCACGCTCCCCGTTTGAGTTATCCACAATTAAGGGAATCGTATCGGATTCCAAAACAGTAAAGTGTTCTTTATTATAAAGTAAAGCGGTATCTATCCCCCTTTCATCCGGCGAGTCGAAATGTACATACGCATAATCAATATCCTTTAGTGATTTTTCGTGCAGTAGCGTCTGGATAACATTTTTGTTCTCCACTTCGGCCAAACCTATTAAAACCGGAGATGCCCCACTATCTTCCTTTCCTATAGATGCTATAGCTTTGGCTAGCTTTTTGGCTTTTCCAAAATATTTGTCCTCATCCCAATTTCGCATCCCTATTGGAGTAAAATCATCATCAAGGGTATGGGGGTCATCCTTTAGGTCAAAAAAATTCTCAAGATTGTAAAATGCTATGGTAGAATAATCTTCCAGCTGATTCAATGTATATGATGTTAATATGGATTGAAGTTCAATAAAAACACAAAGTACAAAAAAGGCTTTCAAACATTGTTTAGATTTGCATATTAATTGTTTTTAATGCTAGAAAAAAAGAGTATAGATTATGAGAAGGCGGTGCTTATTGGAGTGATCAATAAGGACCAAGATGAGAGCAAGGTCAAAGAATACCTAGATGAACTGGAATTCTTGACCTATACCGCTGGCGGCGAGGTAACCAAAAGATTTACGCAGCGCATAGATGTCCCCAACCCAAAAACCTACATAGGCAGCGGTAAAATGGAAGAGGTAGAGCGGTATGTAAAACAAAACGAGATAGGTTCGGTAATTTTTGATGACGAGCTCTCCCCTGCGCAACAGAACAATATTGAAAAGCTCCTTCGCTGTAAAATATTGGACAGAACAAGTCTTATCCTCGATATTTTTGCACAACGTGCACAGACCAGCTATGCACGCACACAAGTAGAATTGGCCCAGTACGAATATCTTTTGCCTAGGTTAACCGGACTTTGGACACACTTGGAGCGCCAACGTGGGGGTATTGGAATGCGCGGTCCGGGGGAAACGGAGATTGAAACAGATAGAAGGATTGTTCGTGACCGAATCTCACTCTTAAAAAAGAAGCTTGCCAAAATAGACCGGCAAATGGAAACCCAAAGAGGCAACCGAGGTGCGCTAGTAAGAGTAGCTTTGGTAGGGTATACCAATGTGGGCAAATCCACTTTAATGAACGTGATAAGTAAAAGTGAGGTCTTTGCAGAGAATAAGTTGTTTGCCACACTAGATACTACCGTAAGGAAGGTCGTAATTGGCAACCTCCCCTTTTTATTGAGCGATACTGTAGGTTTTATCAGAAAGTTGCCTACGCAATTGGTGGAAAGTTTCAAAAGTACCTTGGACGAGGTACGGGAAGCGGATCTATTGTTACATGTAGTCGATATATCCCACCCTAATTTTGAAGAGCATATCGCATCCGTAAATCAAATCCTGGATGAAATCAAGAGTGCCGACAAAAAAAACATTATGGTCTTTAACAAAATAGACCTTTATAAGCCCGAAACCATTGACGAAGACGACTTGGTCACCGAACGAACCGAAGCTCATTTTACCATTGAAGATTGGAAAAAAACGTGGTACAACAAAATAGGTGATCGCGCGCTGTTCATCTCTGCGCTCAACAAGGAAAATCTTGATGAGTTTAGAAAACGGGTGTACAATGAGGTTCGCGATATTCATGTGACTCGCTTTCCATATAACAATTTTTTATATCCAGAGCATTTGGATGAATATCATTGATTGAAAGGTAATTCTTGTTAAAATAAATACGTTTACAATCCCAGTATTTTTACCTTTCATAACAATTGGTAATTCCCACTTTGGAACATACGCATCTTTTGATCGATAAAACGCAACCATTAACCTGTTCTACCACAACTTTTTGCAGGTTCACAACAAAAGTTTAAGGACAAACCACAGAAATCCTAGATTTATAATGTGTTTAAGTGATAGTGTTACAAACCTAATCTTTCATAAACTTAACCTACTTAGAGCTTGGTTTTTAAAACACCCCAAATTACACATAACCCCATAAAAAAAGCCCCTCGGATCGAGCGGCTTTTTTAGTATAATAATTTCTCTCTTTCTATTAAAACGAATAGCTCAGACCTAAGGTCCAATAGGTTTGTAGTTCGTTGTCAATGGTATCGAAAGTAGCATCGGCATTTGGGGTTGGGGCCAAGTTTACTATATAGTTTAAGGTTTCTTGTTTGTTGTTTCTCAGGCCAAAATCAAACCCTACCCCTATTACTTTCCATAGCGTATATGCAAAGGAATTGGTCCAGGTCCAATTACTCAAATCCCCGTCTTCATAGCTTTGGAACATGGACAGGTTACTTTTAAAATTGATCGCGCCAATTTTCTTGGTGTAATCCGCTACGATCTTGGCACCTGCCGAAGATTCAAAAATGGTATCCTCACTACTAAAGACAAAGTTGTAGTTGAGCGGATGGATCACAACCACCAAATCTTGAATGGGCGTCCATGTGGCACCGACCCCTACGTCCAAATACCCAGGATCGTTAAAGTTGCTCAACAATGTAGTACGATATTCGACCAATCCAGATATGGCAAATTTCTCACTGAGCTTCCTTCCATAGAGCGAAGAAATATTGAATACATCCGTAGCTTCCCTAAAGCTATCATCGTCCGTTGGATCATCTTTATCATCCAATTTCACCCAGGCCAAGTTAACGTTGGCCGCATTGCGCCAAAAGAATTTTTCTTCCTGTAGATTGGCGTAGGCATTGACCGTAAAACCAATATTCCCGGATGAGTTGTTGGGAATTCCCTGGGCAAACCAATTGTTGAATTCAGAGATACTTCCCCCAATGGTTCCAAAAGCCCCTATTTTCCAACCGGGCAAGGCATCTAGCTTGGCCTGTAGGGCATTCACCCGAGCCTGAATAGCAGCAATGGAGTCTTTTTTAGGAGCCATTTCAGACTTTAGCTCTTCTGCTGTTTGTGCGCTACCGGTCAGCATCATAAAAAAGGCTACCGTAGCTAAAAGTAGTTGTTTCATAGTATGGAGTTTAATGTTTAGACCCCAAAAATAAGAAATGTCACTTTTAAAGGTAAAGTTTTGCTCCACTGACTACTGACTCCTAACTTCTGATTCCTGATTCCTGATTTCTGATTTCTGATTTCCAAAAAATAACCTTTCACCCTTTACCCAAAACCCTACACACAACAACTTTTACCCAAAACCCTTCACCCAAAATCCAAAAACCCCCAACCGTCAACCCAAACCCTGCATCCGTCAATTGACATGGGCAACTTGTCCATAATACACCTTTCTTGCGCCAATAACGCAAAACAATAAACCCATGAAAAAAATACGCTTTTCAATTCTGACGATACTATCCGTTGGAATGTTCGCACTCTCCTGTTCCAGTGATGACAATGGAACCACGACCACGCCCGACGACAAGACCAATTCCGCTCCCGTGATCACCAACCAGACCACAACGGCAGAAGTGGACGAAGATGCCAACACTACCCTTACTATCTTTACCGTGATCGCAACCGATGCCGATGCGGAAGATACCCTTACCTTTGAAATCACGGGCGGAAACGGCCAAGGGCTATTCAACATAAATGAGAATGGCCTGATCACCTTGGTAGATGGCAAATACCTTGACTTTGAGACCGTCTCCGAGCACAGCATCACCGTGACCGTCTCCGACGGCAATGGTGGCACGGACCAGATCAGCATACAGATAACCGTGCAGAACGTTATTGAACTGCTTGAGGATCTGGAATCTTTTGTCTTTACTTTGAAGACCACTGTCGCCGACGAGGTCTTCAGCATAACAACATTCGGAGAGGATGTCGATTTCCAAATTGATTGGGGTAACGGACAGGGACAGGAACATAAAATCGGCGAAGGGGAAGTGGGCCTTATCCATCAATACCAAGATCCGGGCACTTACACCGTGGCCTTAAAGGGACAAATGGACCGATTGATCTTTGGAGGACAGGAATCTTTGCAGACTGTGGAGCAATGGGGAAATACGACCTGGAAAAGCATGGATTATATGCTTTATCTGGATAATCTTAATGTTATTATAACTGTAAATGCGAAGGATAAACCCGATCTTGCCCAATGTACATCCATGCTAGGCGCTTTTGTCAATGCAGATTTCAAACAGGATATCAACGATTGGGATGTAAGCAAGGTAACCAACATGTATGGCACCTTTGCTTACAATACCACGTTCAATCAGGATATAAGCGGTTGGGATGTAAGCAAGGTTCAAAATATGTCCGCAATGTTCTATGAGGCCACGGCGTTCGATCAAGATCTGGGAGGTTGGGACATAGGTAATGTTGTAGGCATGGAAGACATGTTCAGTGACTCCGGGATGTCCGCCCCTAACTTTTCCAATACGCTTATTGGGTGGTCCGAACTAGATGGGGTACAGCCAGATGTAACATTGGGTGCAGATGGAGTAGATCTCTGCGAAGGTGACGGGTTCAACGCTTATACAGCCCTTTCAGCTAATCCACACTGGATTATTACTTATAGGAATATCGTTCCCTGTAATTAAACTTAGTTTTTAATACAATGGGCCACCGGGGAACTTTACGTTTTTTGGTGGTCTTTTGGTTTGGAGTCAGTGATCAGATGTCCGATGTCCGATGTCCGATGTCCGATGTCCGATGTCCGATGTCCGATGTCCGATGTCTGATGTCTGATGTCTGATGTCTGATGTCTGAAAAATAAAATTCGAAGTGAAGGACCTAGACCAAAAAGGACAAGAGCGGTTATTTTTTTTTCTTGTACAACGGCACCGAAGAACAGGCCTCCCCGTACATGACGCTCTTGGCCACTTGCTGTATTTTGGTGATGGCCATTAGATAAGCGTTTTGGGGAACAGGTTTGTTGGAACACCCTTTAATGATAACGGGCTTATCTGCAAAAGAACTCACATCCAGTTTTTCCAATTTTTCCTGGTAAAGGGATGTCTCTAAAGTTTCCAGATCACCGACCATTACTTTTTTGGCGAAGGGGTTTAATTTTGCGGTCACCAACATAAAGGCCCAACCGGGCACAATGGCATCCGAAGAACAGGTCAACGCCATATAATTGTCTTGGTACACGGCCCAGTCGACTGCTTCCAAATAGCTTCTAAACTCTTTTTCCCTAAGAATAAAACCTTCGTACAGCCAATCCTTAATATCAAGAACGGTACGCTTCCCTTCAGGATAGAGTTCTTCAAGGTCGAAGGTGATCAGTTTGCTCTGTGCTACTCTGTTTACTATTTCAGACATAAGATTTGAGATTTGAGTATTGAGACTAAGTACTCAATACTAAGTTCTAACATCTATTTTACAACATCCCCAGCTCCAATTTGGCCTCTTCGCTCATCAGTTCTTGGGTCCAAGGGGGATCAAAGGTGATCTCTACCTCAACATCTTTCAAAGCATCCAATGACTTTACCTTTTCTTCCACTTCGACCGGTAATGTTTCGGCCACGGGGCAGTTTGGTGAGGTAAGCGTCATCAATATTTTTGCATCGTACTCTTCGTTGATAAACACATCGTATATCAGCCCCAACTCATAAATATCAACGGGTATCTCAGGGTCATAGATGGTTTTTAGGACCCTAACTATCTTTTCGCCCAATTCGGCGGTATCTATTGTTGTAATTTCTTCACTCATTTTTGTCTTAATTCAATTGTGTTTGATACGCCACTGCGTATAGTTTCAACTGTTTTATCATACTTACCAATCCATTTGCCCTAGTGGGGGACAAATGTTCCTTAAGCCCTATTTCATCTATAAACTGTGTGCTGGCATCAATAATTTCCTGAGGTTTTTGATTGCTAAAGGCACGTATTAAAATCGCAATGATTCCTTTGGTGATGATTGCATCGCTATCGGCGGTAAAGACCAATTTATCTTCTTCCAGTTCGGCATGCACCCATACTTTGCTCTGGCATCCTTTTATGATGTTATCATCGGTTTTATATTGTTCGTCTATCAACGGCAATGATTTCCCCAATTCGATCATATATTCATAGCGTTGCATCCAATCATCGAACATGCTAAACTCGTCTATGATATCTTCTTGTATTTTTTCTATGGTCATGTATCGGTTTTGTTCAAAAGTACAATTAGGAGTGTTGCTAATCAAGCCTTTAAGATAAAGATAACTATTGGATTACAGCAACATGTTTCTAGCTCGCTTTACGCCTTCCACCAGAACATCAACTTCTTCTTTGGTATTGTAAAAACTAAAACTTGCCCTCACCGTTCCTGGAATCTGATAAAAATCCATAATGGGCTGGGCGCAGTGGTGTCCGGTACGAACGGCAATCCCCAATTTATCTAAAATAGTGCCTATGTCATACGGATGTATTCCTTCGATATTAAAGGAAATGACAGATGTCTTATTTTCTGATGTTCCATAGATTTTTAGGCCTTCAATGGTCAGCAATTGCTCCGTAGCATACTGAAGCAATTCTTCCTCATAGGCAGCAATGGCATTGAATCCAATACCATTCATGTAGTCCAAAGCAGCACCAAAGGCTATTCCTCCGCATATATTGGGAGTTCCTGCTTCAAATTTATGAGGTAAATCGGCATACGTAGTTTTTTCAAAAGTTACCTCGGCAATCATTTCCCCTCCTCCTTGGTATGGTGGTAACTTTTTAAGCCATTCTTCTTTTCCATAAAGCATTCCAACGCCTGTAGGGCCACAAACTTTGTGCGCGGACACCGTATAAAAGTCCACATCCAAAGCCTGCACGTCCGCTTTTATGTGAGGAGCGGCCTGAGCTCCATCTATCAAAACCGCTGCTCCAACATTGTGGGCCGCACTAATAATTTCCGTTATTGGGTTAATGGTTCCCAACGCATTGGAAATATGATTACAGAAAACAAGTTTGGTCTTATTTGAAAGTAACATATGAAATTCTTCCATGACCAATTCACCGTTTTGGTTCATCGGAATCACTTTTAAAACTCCTCCCGTACGTTCACAGAGCATTTGCCACGGAACTATATTGGAATGGTGCTCCATTGCGGAGACCAAGACCTCGTCACCTGCCATTATAAATGAAGTAAATCCGTTCGCAACCAGATTAATACTATGTGTCGTTCCCGAGGTCAATATTACCTCGTGCGATTTGGCAATATTAAAATGCTCTTGGATTTTGAGTCGTGCCGCTTCATAGGCATCCGTGGCTTCTTGGGAAAGCGAGTGTACTCCTCTGTGAATATTGGCATTGTACTTTTGATAATATTCCACAATAACATCAATCACCTGTTGTGGTGTTTGCGATGTTGCTGCATTGTCCAAATACACTAAGGGTTTCCCGTTGACTTCTCTATTCAGGATAGGGAAATCTTCTCTTACTTTTTTTATGTCGAGCATAGCAATCAAAATAGATTGCAAAGATACTTACAATAGGGGAATACTGTTATAAGGCCCAAGGTAATTCCCCGGGCCAGTTGATTGAAATATACTAGAAACGGAAGCCTGCGCCGAACTTTAAAAACCCTAAGTCTTGCTCGATATCAGATAAGCCGGGGTTCTCGATGTTATACTGAATATAATCATACTGTGCCTGTATGAAAAAGCGCTTTGTAATATCGTATGATAGTCCTAAGTTGATATTTATTCCTCCATCCGTAGATGTTTCTGAACTTCCCTCTTCCAATCCAGGAAAGTCACCGTCAAACTTGGATGTTATTGCGGTATAACCCAATCCAATGGACGGTCTGAGCTTTTCCAAGGCAGGAATCTTGAACTCCATAAAAACCTTAGGTTGAATCACCCAATTTGTTTCATCAAAATCAAAAGTTTCACCATCAGCGAATGTGCGTAAATCATCACGAAAAACCCCTGCATTTATACCTGCTCCAAGTCGAGCAAAACCGATTTCCAGAAATCTGTATTTTAGCCCTAGGTCAATAATTGCCGGATTGTCATTGCCCAAGTCATCGCCAATAGAAGTAGGATAATTGGCTTCAACACTCCATTTTTTCTCTTGTGCGGTCAATGAAATTGTGGCAAGGAGCACTAATGAAAATAAAATTTTTCTTGTCATTTTTTGATTGTTTAAATTGATGTTATTCAAGCTAAACTACTTCAAAAAATTCCCTTAAATTCTAACTATTTTGTTAATGGTTCCTTATATCTTGTTAAAGATTGTAACTATAAAATCTACGAATAATTACAATTCAAAACCTACACGAACCCCTAGTTTATTGGCAATCAGTTTATTGATTCTAGTTTTCAGCTCGGGGATACGAACACTTTCTAAAACGTTATTGGCAAAAGCATACATTAACAATGCCGTGGCCTCTTTTTTGGGAATTCCACGAGACTGTAAATAGAATAATGCATCTTCATCCAACTGGCCAATGGTACAACCGTGAGAACACTTTACATCATCCGCAAATATTTCTAATTGTGGTTTTGTATTTATCGTTGCCCTATCACTGATCAAGATATTGTTGTTCTGTTGAAAAGCATTTGTTTTTTGGGCAATCTTGTCCACAATGATCTTCCCGTTAAAAACACCCGTAGAATTTTCTCCAAAAATACCCTTGTAATCTTGATGACTTTCACAATTGGGCTGTGCATGGTGCACCAAGGTATGGTGATCCACATGCTGCTTTTCTCCTAATATGGTTACGCCCTTTAAGACAGAATCCATACGTTCCCCATTTTGATAAAAATTGAGATTGTTACGTGTTAGTTTTCCGCCAAAGGAAAACGTATGTACGCGAACCACGCTATTATCTTTTTGGGAGATGTACGTATTGTCTACTAATGACGCTGTGTTTTCATCGTTCTGCACTTTGTAGTAATCCACAATAGCGTCTTTAGCCGCAAATATTTCCGTAACAGAATTGGTAAAGACCTCGTTACCTGTTAGACTTTGATGACGTTCTATAATCTGAACTTCGGCATTTTCCTCTACAATCACCAAATTCCTTGGTTGAAGCATTAAAGCTGCTTCGTTACCTGTTGCCAGATGAATAATCTGAATGGGCTTTTTTGGTGCTTTGCTCTTAGGGATATAGATATAAGCTCCTTCTTTGCTAAATGCAGTGTTCAAGGTCGTTAAAGACTCATCTTTTGAGGCTACTTTGTTGAAATATACATCTATGACCGCTTTGTACTGTGGCTTTGTCAGCGCCGCACTCATTAAGCATACATCTACGCCATCATGCGTGGTTTCGGACAAATAGGAACTGTACACCCCATCTATAAAAACTATCTTATAGGTGTCTATCTCATGAAGAAAATACTGTTTGATGTCCTTGTACTCCAATGTGTTCTCCTGCCTTGGAAAAATACTGAAATCCACCTTTTGGATAGCGTTCAAAGAAGTATATTTCCAAGCTTCCTCTTTTTTGGAGGGAAAGCCTTTAGCCTCAAAATTCTTAATTGCTTCGGAGCGAACTTCATGTACCGGGTGGTCTAGGTCAATGTTGTTCTCAAAAGCTATAAATGAAGAAAGTAATTTATCTTTTAAATCCATAGTATTCAGTTGACAGTTGACGGTTGAAAGTTAACAGTAGAGTACTGCTTACGGACCACCGCATTCTGAAATTAAACAATTGCTTCTTGTTTGATCCAGTCGTAACCTTTCTCTTCCAATTCCAATGCCAAATCCTTGTTACCGGATTTTACAATTTTACCATCGTGAAGCACATGCACATAATCGGGCACTATATACTCCAACAATCTTTGGTAATGGGTAATCACGATGATGGCATTTTCTTTTCCCCTGAGCTTGTTCACCCCATCGGCAACGATACGCAATGCATCAATATCCAAACCCGAATCGGTCTCATCCAAAATAGCCAATTTTGGTTCTAGCATAGCTAATTGAAATATTTCATTTCGCTTTTTCTCACCGCCTGAAAATCCTTCGTTTAACGAACGTGACAAAAATTTTCTATCGATTTCCAACATTTCAGATTTCTCACGAATCAGTTTCAACATTTGGTTGGCGGGCATATCCTCCAGACCTCTTGCTTTTCTTGATTCGTTGATTGCTGTTTTCATAAAGTTCGTAACAGAAACCCCAGGGATTTCCACAGGGTACTGAAACGAAAGGAATATTCCTTTATGAGCTCTTTCTTCTGGGGCTAAATCTTCCAGATCTTCACCTTCCAAGGCTATGCTGCCTTTTTTGATTTCAAATTCTTCCTTCCCCGCAATAACGGATGCCAAAGTACTTTTACCTGAACCGTTCGGTCCCATTATAGCGTGAACTTCTCCTGCATTTACCTCTAGGTTAATTCCCTTCAAGATTTTCTTATCTTCTATGCTTGCGTGTAAATCCTTAATTTCTAACATTTTCAAAAAATTGTATTCTTGGTTTGAATTTTATGATTTCGGCTACGCTCAATCACCTGTAAATTTGGTGGCAGAGCGAAGTCGAAGCTACCCTACCGAACCTTCAAGACTTATCTCCAATAGTTTTTGAGCCTCCACGGCAAACTCCATAGGTAGTTTGTTCAGAACCTCTTTACTGAATCCGTTGACGATTAGGGCGATAGCCTTTTCGGTATCGATTCCTCTTTGGTTACAATAAAAAATTTGGTCCTCGCCAATTTTACTGGTAGTGGCTTCGTGTTCTATTTGGGCAGACTTATTTTTGGCCTCAATATATGGAAACGTATGTGCACCACAGCGATTTCCCATCAGCAACGAATCGCATTGTGAAAAATTCCTTGCATTTTCTGCCCTGCTATTTACCTGTACCAATCCCCTGTAGCTGTTCTGGGATTGGCCTGCCGAGATTCCTTTGGAAATAATGGTACTCTTGGTGTTCTTTCCCAAGTGTACCATTTTGGTACCTGTATCCGCTTGCTGAAAATTATTGGTTACCGCAATAGAATAGAACTCTCCCACGGAATTATTTCCTTTTAAGATACAAGAAGGATATTTCCAAGTTACTGCTGAACCTGTTTCCACTTGTGTCCAAGAAATCTTCGCATTCTTTTCGCATATCCCTCTCTTGGTTACAAAATTATAAACTCCACCTTCACCTTCTTTGTTTCCGGGAAACCAGTTTTGAACGGTAGAATATTTGATTTCGGCATCGTCCAACGCTATGAGCTCAACAACCGCTGCGTGCAATTGATTTTCATCTCGTGATGGTGCAGTACATCCTTCAAGATAACTTACGTAACTACTTTCGTCCGCTATTACTAAAGTACGCTCAAACTGACCAGTACCTCCTTCATTTATCCTAAAATATGTTGACAGTTCCATTGGACATTTTACACCTTTTGGAATATAACAGAACGATCCATCGGTAAATACTGCCGAATTTAGCGCTGCATAGAAGTTATCCGTTTTTGGAACAACGGTACCCATATATTTTTTCACCAATTCAGGGTGTTCTTGTATTGCCTCGGAAATTGGCATAAAGATGATTCCCTTTTCCGCCAACGTCTTTTTAAATGTTGTTGCAACAGAAACAGAATCCACAACGATATCAACGGCCACATTTTGCAATCTTTTTTGTTCGTCCACGGAAATCCCCAATTTTCGGTACATTTCCAACAACTCTGGGTCTACATCGTCCAACGATTTGTTAGGATCCGCTTTTTTGGGTGCCGAGTAATACGAGATTGCCTGAAAGTCCGGTTTTTCATAACGGACATTTGCCCATTCCGGCTCTTCCATTTTTTCCCAAATGCGAAATGCTTCCAAACGCCATTCAGTCATCCATTCGGGTTCATTTTTTTTCTTGGAAATCGCGCGAACGATTTCTGCGTTCAATCCTTTTGGAAAGGTATCCGATTCAATATCTGTGTAGAAACCATACTCGTACTCTTTGGTTTCCAATTCTTTTTTTAATTCTTCTTCTGTGTATGCCATAAGTGTTCCATTTACCAATATTAAGACTATGAGTCAATTGGTTGATTACTTAAAAAATCTATAAGGAGAAACTTTCTCCACAACCACATGTGCGCTGGGCATTTGGATTATTAAAAACAAAGCCTTTCCCATTCAGTCCACCAGAGTATTCCAAAGTGGTGCCTACCAAGTATAAAAAGCTTTTTTTATCAACAATAATACGGACTGCGTTATCTTCAAAAACCTTATCGGAATCTGTTGAAGCTGTATCAAATTTCAATTCGTATGACAATCCACTGCATCCTCCACTTTTTACACCTACGCGAACAAAGTCTGTAGAAGCGTTAAAGCCTTCCTCGTTCATCATCATCATCACTTTTTGTCTAGCGGTTTCAGAAACTTTAATCATTCTTATTTGGATTTAATAGAAAAGTTAACAAATATACTTTATAAGTAGGTTTTTTCCGCGCATCCTAACATTATTATAACGTATGATTCAATAAGAGTTCTCTATGGAAAAACCATGTTTAAGATACTCAAACTGCCCAACCTGATCGTTTTCGTTCGAAAATAGGTTTTACAGCCATTAAAGCATCTTGTTCGTTCAAGCGCTAAATTCTAATTATCCTGTTTACTTTTGCAAAATGTTAGAAGACAAAAATCAGCAAAGAACAGCTTTGGAAAATTTGGGTGAATTTGGTTTGATAAAACACCTCACCAAAGATTTTAATTTGAACCATGATTCCTCGGTAGTAGGCATTGGTGACGATGCAGCCGTTTTGGACCTCAACGGAAAAAAAACAGTGCTTACCACGGACATGCTTGTAGAAGGGGTGCATTTTGATTTAAGTTACATGCCCTTGAAGCATTTAGGCTACAAGTCTGTTATCGTTAACCTATCGGATGTATATGCAATGAACGCTCTGGCCACCCAAATAACGGTTTCCATAGCAGTCTCCAACCGATTCCCATTAGAGGCGCTCGAAGAATTTTATGCTGGAGTGGCCATGGCCTGTCAACTTTACAATGTTGATCTGGTAGGAGGCGACACAACTTCATCGACCAGAGGAATGCTCATAAGTATTACCGCTGTGGGTCTAGCTGAAGAAACTGAGCTTGTATATCGGAATGGAGCAAAACCAAACGACCTTTTGGTAGTAAGCGGCGATCTTGGCGGAGCATACCTTGGGCTTCAAGTACTGGAACGTGAGAAAGAGGTCTTTAAGGTCAATCCAAATAATCAACCCGATTTGGAGCCTTACTCTTACATCGTAGAGCGACAGTTGAAACCTGAAGCTAGAAAAGATATTATTGATTTGTTAGAAAAACTTAAGGTAAAACCAACAGCCATGATCGATATTAGTGATGGTTTGTCCTCAGAAATTTTGCATTTATGTGAACAAAGCAATGTGGGCTGTAATCTTTTTGAAGATAAAATTCCTTTGGATCCAACAGTGATATCCGCTTCTGAAGAATTTAAAATGGATTCCACAACAATTGCATTGAGTGGGGGGGAAGATTATGAGTTATTATTCACTATTGACCAAAATGATTTCGAAAAAATAAAGGGCAATCCTAATTTAACGGTTATCGGGCACATGACTTCCAGTAACGAGGGGGCACATTTAATAACAAGAGGAGATACAAAAGTGCCAATATCTGCGCAGGGTTGGAATTCATTTTCAGAATAAAAAATCCCGAAAACCAAGGCATTTCTCGCTAAACGGTCTTGGGGCACGCGACTGAATAGACAAAGCGCTTTCTTGATTTCCGGGAACAGCCCTTGAAATCTTTCTAAAAGAGAAATGTTTTGTTTTAAGCTACTTGAGAAACTTGCTGCCTGTTGTGTCTTTTACGGTACATATCTTCTAAAGTACTATTGATCTCCTGCATTTGAGGAGTCAGTGCAGAGAGTTTGCCACTCACGTCAGTAGTTACCTGTTTTTGACAGTGCAAGCACTTATACTCTTTAATGTGTCCTGTTACTTTTCTAGAAACTACATAATGATGTCCGAAGAGACTGCAAAAGAAAGCGGATAATTTGTTGCCATGGTGGATAGTAGAAGTATTCATAAGCTGGTTTTGTTTGGGAAAGCATTGGTTCGATTTGGGAATCGATACATGCAATAATGTTTTACTGTAATTTTATATTATATGTGTCAATTTTTAATTGGACGATACTTAAGGAACGACTGTTAATAACTTTTTATTTTATGAACTTATTTGTAAGAGCTTTTTTTCGACGAAATACACACTTGCCGACAAAACGTTATATTCGAGCGTTCAAATACACTGCTTAAAGATAGTTTTTTGATTTACTTTAACAAAGAAATTATTAACAACATATGGTTAAGAAATCAATTGCAATAACCGCATTTGCACTTTTCTCTTTATTTTTTGGCGCAGGTAATCTCATTCTTCCTCCACAACTAGGATTTAAATCTGGTGACTTATGGTGGTTAGTGGCTTTAGGGTTCTGTCTTTCTGCGGTACTGATTCCTATATTGGGGATCTTGGCCCATGCCAAATTACAGGGTACCATGTTCGACTTTGCCAAAAAGGTATCCCCAACATTCAGCCTTGTCTATTGTTATATTGTATATGCTATTTCCATATCGTTACCCTCACCAAGAACAGCATCCGTAACGCATGAAATGGCCATTCAACCTATTTGGAACTCTTCTTCCCTTACAACAAGTATTGTTTATTTTGCTTTGGTCTATGTTTTTGTGGTAAATCGTTCCAAAATTTTAGACGTAGTGGGCAAGTTTCTTACTCCGGCAATACTTATCATCTTATTATTGATAATCGGCGCTTCAATTTTTACCTTGGATTTGGATTTTGGGGCCGTAACATTTGCCAGTCCATTTACCCATGGAGTGTTAGAGGGTTACCAAACGTTTGATGCCATTGGTGCAGTGGTCGTAGGTGGGGTTATCATCATCTCTATCAATTTAAAAGATCGTTCTGCCACGTACGAAGCCAAGAAAAACATCATAAGAAAAGCAGGGTGGTTAGCCGGACTTGGTCTTTTTTTAATCTACACAGGACTTATCATTACAGGAGCACTATTCCATGATTCCTTTGATGCTGAGATTTCTAGAACGGGGCTTTTGAGCGGCATAAGTTTAAACATGCTAGGTAGCACCGCAAACCTTTTATTAAGTATTTTAGTGAGCTTGGCTTGTTTTACTACGGCTGTTGGTATTGTAACGGGAACGGCCGACTTTATTAGAGGACGTTTCAATGATTCTAGGCAGGCCTATGGTATTACGGCAATTATTGGGTGTGTCCTTGGAATCTTAATGGGTCAGTTCAATGTGGGTTACATTATTGCCGTAGCCTTACCGGCGCTTATGTTTATTTACCCTATTACTATTGTTCTAATCGTGTTAAATGTAGTGCCAGAACAATATGCTCCCCCAAGGGTTTTTAAAGCAGTTGTCCTAACCACTATAGTATTCAGCATTCCCGATTTTCTGGGAAGTGTTGGTTGGGGAGAATCTATTATAGAAATAACCCAATGGGTGCCACTTAGTCAATTTCATATGGGTTGGGTACTTCCTGCATTGGTTGTTTTTATTTTGGTGAATTTATTTCCAAAAAAGCTTGAATAGGTTTACCGAACTATGCTTTTTTTGTTGCCCTTTCCAACCGATCATTAATGGATTTTCCCAATCCCGTATCAGGAAATCGTTCAGCAACGATCATATCCAAGTCCAATTTATCCATTTTGTGCAAGGTTGCATATAATTTGGAAGTGGCTTCCTTAAGACTTCCTGAACTTGATAAAACTTCTTGATGCGCAAGGTTTGGGTTATCCACTTTCTTATGGAAAAGCAAAGCCCCAATTTTTTTATCAAGTTTGTTGTCTATGAAAGCTTCAACATCATCCACTAAAAACGTTGTTGTATTGGGAGCATAGTGTCGTGATAACATGCCGGGCGCATTGGGCGCATTTTCTTTTTTATTTTTTACTTCGATTTCTCCAATAACATTTATGATATCCTCCATGGCTATGGAACCTAATCTGTACAAAACTGGTTTTCCGTTTTCGAATCCTATAATCGTGGACTCTATCCCATTCTCACAATCTCCCCCATCCAAAACCATGGAAAGTTTGTCTCCAAAATAGTACTCTACATGAAGCGGACTGGTAGGGCTAATGGAACCAAACGGATTTGCACTGGGCGCTGCCAGAGGAAAATCTAGACGTTGCAATAATTCCAACGTAACTGGATGCTTAGGAATTCTCACCGCGACGGTATCTTTTCCTGCCGTGACTAAATCAGGAACCGTATCCTTTTTTGGTAAAATCAAGGTCAGGGAACCGGGCCAAAAAGCCTTGGCCAGCCGTTTTGCTTTATCGGGAACATGGCTTACAATTTCTTCCATGTGCTCTATGGAATCTAGATGTACAATTAAGGGATTGAACAAAGGCCGCCGCTTTAAGTCAAAAATCTTTTTTATGGCTTTTTCACTGTAAATGTTTCCAGCAAGTCCATAAACCGTCTCTGTGGGGATAGCAACCACGTCTTCTGCATTCAAAACTTCAATAGCTTTTGATATGTCCTTGGCTATTCTGGTCATCCTTTGTATTTACTTTTTTGGACGGGCAAAGGTGGGCTATTTTCAATGATTTTGCAAGGGTGCTTCGGCTCCGCTCAGCACGGGCGTTGCTCGTTGTTCAAAAGTGTGTTTTTCTAAAGAAAAAATCAATTTTGCACCAACACTCTTTACCCTTTAACCCAATACCTTTTATCCTTAATCTATCGACCAAAACTTTCTACTGACATCTGGCTTCTGATAACTGAAAACTGACAATCCTCAAGACCCCCTATTCTTCTTATTATAATGATAAATGGCATACGCTATCCCAGCCAAAACTACAAAGGGCAAATAACTGCCAATGGTCACACCTATCTCATAAGCGCTGTCCGGAGCTTCTTTTATTTTTTCTTCAATATTGGGCTGCTGTGCTATTAAAAGGAAAATAGGCTTCATACTTTGATTACATTTTACACTTGAAAACTTAGAGCTTAACAAAAACAATCATTCATTCATCAAGTCTTCAATCTCTTCAACCTCAATAGGAATATTTTTCATCAGATTAATCGGCTCTCCCGTTTCTTGAATTACCACATCATCTTCAATTCTAATCCCCATTTGCTCTTTAGGAATATAAATCCCCGGCTCTACAGTGAATACCATATTGGGTTTCATCGGTGTTTTCAATTCGCCATAGTCATGGGTGTTCAAACCAATATGGTGGCTTGTGCCATGCATAAAGTACTTTTTATAAGCAGGCCAATTTTTATCCTCGTTCTGGACATCGGATTTGTCCAATAGTCCCAATCCCAAAAGTTCGGAAGTCATTATTTTACCGACCTCTTTATGGTACTCTGCCCATAAGGTTCCCGGCACTAAAAGTTTGGTCGCTTCATTCTTTACCCGAAGCACAGCATTGTATACGTCTTTTTGGCGATTCGTGAATTTTCCGTTTGCAGGAATGGTTCTTGTCATGTCGCTAGAATAATTAGCGTATTCCGCACCAACATCCATCAAAATTAAATCCCCGTCCTTTACCTGCTGATTGTTCTCTATATAGTGGAGCACATTGGCATTATTGCCAGAAGCGATAATTGGAGTATAGGCAAATCCTTTGGAGCGGTTACGGATAAACTCGTGCAGGTACTCTGCTTCCATTTCATATTCCCAAACTCCAGGTTCGGTAAATTGCAAAATCCTACGAAATCCTTTTTCGGTGATATCACAGGCTTGCTGCAAAAGCGAAATCTCCTCGGGTTCTTTTACACCTCGTATTTCTTGTAGAATGGGGTTGCTCTTCGCCCATAAGTGCGCTGGAAAGTCTTTTTTGCATTTTGCTATAAAGCGATCCTCCCGTGTTTGGGTCTCCACGGCTTGCCTATAATGTTCGTTGGTGTTGAAGTATATGATTTCCGCTTCGGTCATCAAATCAAAAAAGATTTTATCAAAATCCGATACCCAATAAATCGTTTCGATTCCAGATACTTCTGTAGCTTTTTCCTTCGTCAATTTTTCACCTTCCCAAACAGCAATATGTGCATTGGTCTCACGAACAAATAGTACTTCTCTATGCTTTTTATCCATAGCATCCGGGAAAAGCAACAGAATGGTCTCTTCTTGGTCAGCTCCGCTTAAATAAAAAATATCCCTGTGCTGCTCAAAAGGCATGGTACTGTCCGCGCTAATGGGATAAACATCGTTGGAGTTGAATACCGCAATACTTTTTGGCTTCATTTGTGCCATGAATTTTTTACGGTTCTGTATAAAGAGTTTACTATCTATTTGGTGGTATTTCATAAGGCTAAAATCGATTTCTTCAAAAGTAGTTAATTGCGATACCGAAGACAAATTCATACCTTCCGTATCAAAATTAATCCCTGACTAAATGAAACGGTTTTTACTTCCCTCTTTTATTCTATTTTTTCAACTTGTAATTGGTCAAGAAGCAACTACTTCTGCTGATAAAGTTCTACAGGCTTTAGCGCAAAAAACCAAAATGGCCGAAACCTCTTTGGTTAAAAACATTCCGCTCAAAAATATTGGGCCTTCGGTAATGAGCGGTCGTGTAGTCGACTTGGAAGTCAACCCAGACAACCCAACGGAATTCTACGTAGCTTATGCTTCTGGCGGACTTTGGCACACCAATACGAATGGTATCTCCTTTACTCCCGTAATGGATGAATCCAACACCCAAAATATTGGAGATATTGCGGTGGATTGGGCAGGTGGAACACTTTGGGTAGGTACGGGCGAAAACAATGCTTCACGTTCTTCCTACGCAGGGATTGGCATTCTCAAATCAACCGATAAGGGAAAGACATGGCAAAATATGGGGCTGCCCGATTCCCACCATATTGGTCGGATTTTAATCAATCCTGCAAACCCTGATGAAGTTGTAATTGGCGCGACAGGACATTTGTATACGCCAAACCAAGAACGGGGTGTTTATAAAACCGCAGATGGTGGCCTTACATGGCAAAAAACCCTTTTCGTAGATGATAAAACCGGAATTATCGATGTAGCATATGCCCCTAACAATTTCAATATTCAGTATGCCGCTGCTTGGGAAAAGGATAGAAAAGCCTGGAACTTTACAGGAAACGGTTCTTCTTCGGGAATTTATAAAAGTATCGATGGCGGAAGTAGTTGGACTTTGGTCACAACACAAGAAAGTGGATTTCCCACAGGTGATGGTGTTGGTAGAATTGGCTTGGCCGTTTTTGATGACACTACGGTTTATGCCGTTCATGACAGTCAGTTTAGACGCGAAAAAAAAGCTGTCGAGAAAAAAGATGAGCTCACCAAGGATGATTTTAAATCAATAAGCAAAGAAGCGTTCCTCGCCCTGGACAACAAAAAACTGAATGACTACTTAAAAACCAATGGATTTCAAGAAAAGTATCGGGCAGAAAACGTGAAGCAAATGGTACGCAGCGGAACGGTACAGCCAGTTGACCTTGCAAGATACTTGGAAAACGCCAACTCGCTATTATTTGATACTCCTGTGGTAGGTGCCGAAGTATATCGAAGTGATGATTCTGGGACGACATGGAAGAAAATGAACGAAAACTACATCGACGACCTTTTCTATAGCTACGGTTATTATTTTGCCCAGATACGGGTAAATCCAAGTAATAAGGAGCATATTTATTTAGCAGGTGTTCCTTTGATCAAGTCTGAAGATGGTGGAAACACCTACACATCGATTGGAAAAGAAAACGTACATGCCGACCATCATGCGCTATGGATAAATCCAAAAATGCCCGAACACCTCATCAATGGGAACGATGGCGGCGTAAATATCACGTATGATGATGGTGAAACTTGGATGAAAAACAACTCGCCTAAAGTGGGTCAATTCTATGCCATCAACGTAGATAACGAGAAACCTTATAATGTCTATGGTGGGCTGCAAGACAATGGGGTCTGGAAGGGTGCACATAACAATGACGACAATAGACTTTGGCACCAGACGGGAAAGAATCCTTGGGAAATGATCATGGGTGGTGATGGCATGCAAGTTCAGATAGACGATAGGGATTCCGATGTGGTCTATACTGGTTTTCAATTTGGAAATTACTATCGCTTGAATTTGGAAACTGGTGCCAGAAAATACATTCAACCCAAACACGAGTTAGGCGAATCTCCCTACCGATTTAATTGGCAGACACCCATTTTATTGTCAAAACACAATCAGGATATTGTGTATTTGGGCGGAAACAAATTGCACCGCTCCTTAAATCAAGGTGATGATTGGGAAGCAATTTCCGATGATTTGACCCAAGGCGGAAAAAAGGGAAATGTGGCTTATGGAACCTTAACTACCGTTTCAGAGTCTCCATTTAAGTTTGGTCTTTTATACACGGGCAGTGATGACGGATTGGTGCATATATCCAAAAATGGAGGCGGAAGTTGGGAAAATATCTCCTCTAGCTTTCCAAAAAATTTATGGGTGACCGAAGTGGCTGCATCCAAACATAAAAAGGAACGGGTTTATGCAACACTTAACGGATACCGTTCCGATGATTTTACAACGTATGTTTTTATGAGTGATGATTATGGTAAAAGTTGGAAGGGCATTTCAAATAACATCCCAACTTCTCCAGTAAATGCTTTGGTGGAAGACCCAGAGAATGAAGATTTATTATTTGTTGGTACCGATAATGGGTTATATGTAAGTTTTGATCGTGGGGAATCTTGGGAATTGTTCCAAAATGGAATCCCCAATGTAGCTGTACACGACTTGGTCATACAACCAGAAGCCAAACATCTCTTGGTAGGGACACATGGTCGAAGTATATATAAGGTTGATATAAAAGCACTCCAGCAAGTTACTGCAGAAGTACTTTCCAAAGCCTTAATGGTCTTCGATGTTGAAAATATAAAGCATTCCAAAAATTGGGGAAATTCTTGGAGTTCTTGGAGGAAACCAAATACGCCCGGATTGGATGTTACCTTTTATAGTGCGAAGGAAGGAAGCTATATTGCAAAGGTGAGCACTGCCAAAGGTACCGAAGTAAGCTATACTGAAATGGAAGCCAGTAAAGGACTGAACCTACTTTCTTACGATTTGGCCTTTACCAAAAAAGGAAAAAGCAATTTTCTGAAGAAAAACAAAATGAAGTTGACGGAAGCTAAGAACGGAAAGACCTATCTTCCCAAAGGGGATTATTTTATTGAGGTTTCTGGAGATGGGCAAACGGAAAAGATTGAATTCAAAATTGAATAACCACCTTAAATTGAATGTTTCTGTGTTGCCTTCGACTCCGCTCAAGGAACTGATCTATGCTTCGACTCCGCTCAGCATTCGCATCCAACTATATACAATCAAAAGAAATTTAGACTAAATGCACCTTACCTTAAGTATTCCAGCGCTTCTTTTTCCGGCAATTTCCCTGACCATGTTGGCCTATAATGCCCGCTATTTGGCGATAGCAGCTTTAATTAGACAGTTGCACAAGCAATATTCCGAGGATGCTACATCACCCTTAAAAAAACAGATTTCACAATTACGCAAAAGATTGGGAATCATTAAAAATATGCAGGCCATGGCCATCATAAGCTTCTTGCTGGCAGTAATCACCATGTCCCTGATTTATGTGGAACTCACTATTTGGGCCAACATTGTTTTTGGAGCCAGTTTAATAGCGCTGATGATTTCATTGCTTTTATCACTGATTGAAGTACAGTTATCTACAAAGGCTTTGGGTATTCAGTTGAACACTATGGAGAAATAACGTTAGGTATAATCGTTAAATTATCTTTATTCGAAATATTGAGCATCAAGATTATTTAAGTTTTCTTTAACAAAAAGTCAGAAACTTTACCCAAGACGGCAATCTAATCCTTTCACACAAAATTTCACGATATTAATATCTTTACTATCACTTTTTAAATACAGTTTTTGCTATGAAACGTGTAAGGGACATTGCTTTTTTTAAGAAGATAAGGCAGATAAGGGAATATGAATTTGGTATGTTCTATTTCTTCGACAGTCTGGTCATATCAGAAATAAACAATGGGGTAACTTTTAATTGGAACATGGCCAAAAAGGTAGTGGATGCCGCTCATGAATTTTATGGGAAAGACATTTCCGTTGCTTACATTTCCAACAGGGTCAATGATTATTTTGTAGTTCCGGGAGATTGGGCAAAATTTTATAAAAATAGACACCAACTCAATTTTTATTCTGTTGTAGGAAACACTAAGGGTAGTTTTACAAGCCTTCTACTTGAGCGTATGTTCTTTCAAAATTCCATACGGCAATTTTCCGATTTGGAGGAAGCCATTGCTTGGAGCCTCGACAAAATTTCTAAACAAAAGGAAACGGCTTCACTAATTACCAATATTTCTTCCCAAATGGAATAATGCGTCCCCTTGATTTACCACAGCTTGATGGTTTACGCAGAAAACATGTCCATCAAAAGGTGCTTTTATTTTTTTTGGCTTTTTAGCATAGGTATCTGTAATCATTCCCAAAACCTGACCTTTTAAAACGCTGCTTCCATTTTCAACTTCTGGAATGAACATACCTGCTTTTGAAGCACGAATCCATCGCGTTGCATCAAAATGAACTGATTTATTTTTTGGAGCTTTTCCAGAAATCATCTTCATCCTGACCAAGATATTTTTTATTCCCTGAACACTTACTTCTATTGATTTTTCATCAAAACGCATACTTTCCCCACCTTCGTAAACCAGTATTGGTTTGTTCATTTTAAATGCAGTTTTTCTAAAAGAGCCCGCTATCAACCTTGATGGGAAACAAAAGGGTGCATTGAACATTTCTGCCAAATCCTTACTTTTTTCGTCTTCTTGGGTATACCTCACTTGAGGGAAATTGTGCTTAAATCCTCCACCAGTGTGCAAATCGATACCAAAATCGATTTGAGGTAAAATTTCGTTGGTGTAATGATACGCAATCCTACTGGCCAGAGAGCCGTTACGACTTCCCGGAAAACTACGGTTAACATCTTTGCCGTCCGGCACATCTCTTGAAAAGTGTATAAATCCGAATACATTTAAAATGGGAACAACAATCACAGCTCCTTTTTTAATCTTGAATTGCCCATCCTGCAACATCCTGCGAAGCGTTTCAACACCATTGATTTCATCGCCATGCAACCCCGCTTGTACCAATACGGTAGGGCCTTCTTTTTTGCTGTTAAAAACATGTACCGGAATATCTATCAGTGTGCCTGTGGGCAAACGGGCAATAGTAATATGGACAAGTTTGTTCTGCCCTGCCGAAATGGTGGTTCCGTTTATATGAATGTCCTTACTTTCTTCTTCTATATCCATTTTTCTCTACAAATTGAATAATCTGCTTTGCAACATTTACTCCTGTAGCGGCCTCTATTCCCTTTAGGCCTGGCGAAGCGTTCACTTCTAAAAGAACGGGGCCTTTTTTAGACCTCATAAGATCTACCCCTGCTACACCCAGGCCCAAATGCTTGGTCGCGTTCAAGGCAATAAACTGTTCTTTAGCAGTTGGTTTTATGGCCACTGCATCCGCTCCCCTATGTACATTGGACCTAAAATCGTCAAAATCGCTGGTCCGTTTCATGCTTGCAACAACTTTGTTGCCCACAACAATGATGCGAATATCCTCGCCGTTGGCTTCCTCAATATATTGTTGCAAGAGAATACTTGTATCCATTTTGTAAAAAGTGTCTATTATTGACTTTGCCGACTTTTTACTTTCTGCCAAAATAACTCCCAGTCCTTGAGTGCCTTCTTGCAATTTTATAATTACAGGCGGTCCTCCCAACAGTTTTATCTGCTTATCAATATTATCCGGGTTGATGGAAAACACGGTCTCTGGAATGGGAATACCCTTTCTTGCCATAATCTGAAGAGTCCGCACTTTGTTTCTGGCACGTGTTATACCCAAGGAACGAGCAGTACTGAAAACATTGTTCATTTCAAACTGTTTTACAATCGCTGCACCATGACGGGTCACCTTGGCCCCAATTCGGGGAATGATAGCATCAAACTCGCCTGTTACATCTTCATCGTCCAAATAGATTCTGGGCTTGTCATCCCCTAACTTTACCGAGCATTTGGTGTGGTCTATCAGTTCTACATAATGCCCTGCATTTTGTGCTTCTTCAACTATTCTTCTAGTAGAGTGTACATTAAGGCTAACGGATAAAATGGCAATGTCCACAGGATTTACTTCAGTAGTTTTAAACTTGCCTTCAATATCGGTAAAATTTATAATATGGCTGATTTACATTATTGATAAAATAGAATAGTGGACTTGCTGCTATAGGCGTTAGGCTAATCCAATTTCGGGAAGCGTAATCTCGATCAGGGTCCCCAAGGATTCGTTTGAAGATTTATCCACTAAATCTTGAATGGTATATTGATAAGACCTACCTACTTTTTTTGAAAACAATTCCAACCTGTCCCTAACCAAAGTAAGCCCCAAAGATTGTTTTTTAAAAGAGTTTTCAGCGTTTCGTGCTTGGGTGACCTTTCTACCGACTCCATTGTCCTTTATTTTTATCGCTAAGGTTCCCATAGTTTTGCCTCTTTCAATATGTAGGCTCAATAATTTCTTTCCTTTTTTAGTAGAAAGCCCATGCCATATGGCATTTTCTACAAAAGGTTGTAAAATAAGCGCAGGTACCTGCACCTCATCCAAAGCAATCTCGTCCTCCACATCAATAGAAAAATCAATATCATTTTTAAATCGATCACTTTCTATTTCAACATACATCTTCAGAATATCCAGCTCTTCTTTTAGTGAAATCTGTTCCTTTCTAGAACTCTCTAAAATACTTCGTATCAGTTTGGAGAACTTGGTCAAGTAAAAAATGGCTTTTTCCCTATTGTTCTCTATAAAGTACGATTTAATGGAGTTGAGCGCATTGAATATAAAATGAGGGCTCATTTGGCTTCGTATTGCATTGAGCCGAAGTTGTGAAAATTTGTTCTCAAACTTCATGGTCAATTTTTCCGTACGCTCCCGTTGTGCCTCGGCGGTAATATCTTCAATCTCAAATCGGGTTTGACTCAATTCTTCAGATAGGGTTCTATTTATGCTTTCCTTTATCGTTTGATTTTCTTCTAATTGTTTTATATACTTCTCCTGTACTACCGCCTTTTCATCATAAACAATTTTCTGTTCCAACCCAATAGCAAGGGCAAACAAAAGGCTTTCTATTAAAATACCTATGTAAAAAATATACAGTGTCTGGCTATTCGCAACTAAGTTTTGAAATGAATAGAGAAAAATTATAAAGTACGTAGTCGCCAAAACAAGCATACCGCTCAGTATATACCATTTAATGGCCATCTTTTGTTTGTATACCAAATAGAGCACCCAGAAAAAGACCAAATACCCTACAGGTATGAAAACAAATGCATGAAAATAGTCTATCAAAAATGAACCTGTGTCAACTATGTACAAACTCCATAGAATTAAGTATACAACACCCAATACCAAATAATAATAATTAATGATTTTAATGGCTTTGGGGTAGCTGCTTTTTAGCTGCATAATCTCCAAAATAAAATAGGTGAACAAAATGGTTCCAAATAGTTGAGATGGATAATGTGACCATTGAACAAAACTTTTACCAGCTACGGTATCAAAAAAATCCGAAAAGAATACGCCATCAATATATTTAAGAAGCGTGATACCATTGATAAATGTGTACAAACTATATAGCAGGTAAAACCTTTTTTTATGTTGAAAATATTGAATGAGAAAAAAGACGCACAAGTAAAACAGGACTGTAACAACTAAAAAGCCAAAACCGTTTTCATTGCTGTTCTCTAGAAAACCTATGATACCCTCTTGCTCTGCCATACTATTTTTAAAGGGCCATTTTGTTTAAAAATGCTTCTTTTTTAAGTCGGGATACTGGGATTTTTTTCTTGTTGGATAGCACCACATAGTTTTCTGCCCGCAGATATTCTGTCACTTTTAAGGTATGTATAATATAAGAATTGTGTACCCTAAAAAAAGTGGAATCGGTCAACATATCTTCCAATTCTTTTAGTTTTTTGGAAACATAAAGACTTTCTGAAGATTCCAGATAGATTTTAGAATAATTACCATCAGATTCACAATAGACTATCTCGTTGGTACGAATAAACAGTATTTTCCCATTTACGGGAATCTGGAGCATTTGTGGTGTACTTGCTTTGGAAAGCGCGTCTATGGTTTCCTTAAAGTGAAGGTGAAAGCTATCCGTGTCGTTTGTTTTTTTTAGTTTTTCAATAACCTCCTTTATCTCATCCCCATCAATTGGCTTTAACAAATAATCCAGAGCACTTTCTTTTATGGCCTGAATGGCATATTGGTTATACGCCGTTGTAATAATGACAGCAAAATTTCGATAATCCAATTTCTGTAATAAGGTAAACCCATTCATTTCGGGCATTTCTATATCCAAAAAAACACAATCTGGCTTTAGGTAATTGATTCCAGAAAGTGCTTCTCTAGCGGAGGTAAATGTTTCTACTACTGTAATTACATCCGAAAATTTTTGCAGTTCCCAAGTCAGGCTGTTTATGGCAGCCATTTCGTCATCTACTACGATTGCTCTCATCATAACGTCAAGTTTTGATTCAAAATACATGCTGCAAGCAACAATAAGTCAGATATTATTACCAATGACCCATATTGATGTACAAATGGTAGCAGGACCGTATCAGCTGCAAAATGAGGTTTTAACTCGTTAAATATTCCAGTTATACACTAAAAGTACGCACAAATAAATTGGTTGGCACATAGTATCATCATCGTCAAAAGCTTTGTAAGCGTGCATTCTACTTTCGAAACCTCAACTATAAATATTCATTATGAAAACGAGAAGAATCAAAAGTTTAATTCATTTAGTCATAGTGGGGCTATTGATAGCATCATGTTCTGCCGAAGATGGTGAAACTGGACCTGCAGGTCCTGCTGGCCCACAAGGTGAACAAGGACCAGCTGGCGCCGATGGCGCAGACGGAGCTCAGGGCGAACAGGGAGAGACAGGTACGGCCAATGTAATTTATTCAGATTGGATTCCCAATGGTTTTACGCCGGGTGGTGGAATACTACAAAAGTTAAGTACGCTTGCAAGTGCTGAAGAGATAACTAGTTTGGGTGTCGACTTAGAGACGAGCACCGTTTTGGTATATGGTAGAGGCGATGTTTTAATTTTTAACGGCGTCGAAGTATTCCCACTCCCATATGTCACTGGATCTGGAATCCGATATACCTATACTATTAATGGAGGTGAAATCAGATTGGCCGGTATAGCTCCCAGTGGGGAAAACAATGATTTTGATATATTCGATGATTACAGATACATCATAATTCCTGGAGAGATTCCCGTGGACACTTCTGGTCCGGGAGGCATAACCACCAAAAATGGTTCTTTGGATTATTCAAAGATGTCTTATGAAGAAGTTATCGAACTTTTCGGTATAGAAGAATAAATAAACTAGGCTCCCAGATATCTCTGAGAGCCTTTCTTTAGTTGAAATAGCTCCCAAAAAAAGTTCAAAAAATGAAAATCATGAAAAAAATAGTATTTCTTTTAGTGCTGGTATCGTACTTCAGTTTCGGTCAAAACTCACCGTCCATTCGAGTAATAGGTAGAGCTGTTCATATTGATAAAACACCTCTTTTTAAAGGTTCGGTTACTTTGAGCGCAGCATACTCAAGCCTTCCTTCCGAAGCGATTACATTGATACAAATGAGAGAAAAATATGATGCCGTACTGAAAGACAACGGACTTTCGTTAGCACAGTTGAAAGAAGACAAATTTGCTTACGAAGCATTAGGGTATGATAAAGAAGGTACTATCTATGAATTTGAAACACCTTTGTTGGAAGAGTTTCGAAAATTCATGAAATCCAAATCCTTTGGGGTACAACGGCTACAATTTGACCAGAACATTACCCTTGATGCGGAAGAAATTGCATCGCTTTCCAAAAAGGCCTTTGAAAACGCAAAGGAGAAAGCAGCAGCGATGGTCAAAAATATTGAATCGGATTTAGGGAAAGTAATCTGCATAGAGGACAGCAGAAATTATTTGAATGAAGAAATCCCTAGAGGGCTATATTATGACAAACCTATTGGTCATTATCAATATGAAATAATGGTGACATTTGCTTTGAAGGACGATTAAAACAGTATACAATGTAACCTTTTAAATTTTTCTCTTCAGCATAAGCTTGTAAAGTTGTTTAACCTATAATACCAGCCCTTTTAAAAAGGGCTCTTTTTTTGTTGAAGGTTATACTTCTTTTTATATCTCAAACCCAATACAAATTCAACAAATACAATCCCACCTTATAATCAATCTAAATAAGGCCCCTTGTCTTGTTGAAAGCTTGTTAAAAACTTACCTGTGCCGTAAATTTGTAGGTAAAACCAGCACTAATGAGTGGATTGATAAAATCTTCGATTGCCCGTAAAGTAGTGATGGCACTCTCGGGTCTTTTTCTAGTAATTTTTCTTGTTTTACACGTTACCATCAATTTTGCCTCTGTAATAGCTCCAGAGTTTTTTAACGAAGCTTCCCATTTTATGGGGTATAACCCTTTGGTGCAATATCTTATGCAACCAATTCTTATTATTGGTGTAATAGTGCACTTTGTAATGGGCTTTGTACTTGAAATTCAAAATAGAAATGCCCGAGGTGTTGGCTATGTTAAATATAAAGGTAGCGCAAATGCCCCTTGGGTATCCAGAAATATGATTTACTCAGGTTTGGTGGTGCTTGCGTTTTTAGGGTTGCACTTCTATGACTTTTGGATTCATGAAATGACCTATAAATACATTCAGGCCAACCCTGAAGATCCAACACGTTATTATGCCGAGACCGTAGAAAAATTTGCTCCTTTTTGGCGAACTATTATTTACGTAGTCTCTTTTGTATTGCTAAGCCTTCATTTATGGCACGGGTTCGCATCATCGTTCCAGAGTATGGGTGTCAACAACAAGTACACTCCAGCCATCAAAACTTTTACAAAATTATTCGCAGTGGTCGTACCTCTAACTTTTGCTTTTATAGCATTGTACCACCACCTTAACCCAATAACACACTAATTATGGGAGTATTGGATTCTAAAGAGCCACAAGGACCATTGGCCAATAAATGGACAAAGCATAAAAACGAAATAGACCTGGTTAACCCTGCCAACAAACGTAATATTGATATCATCGTGGTTGGTACTGGTTTGGCAGGAGGTTCGGCTGCAGCAACCTTGGCCGAATTAGGATACAACGTAAAAACATTCTGTTACCAAGATTCACCAAGAAGGGCCCATTCCATTGCTGCGCAAGGTGGTGTAAATGCCGCCAAGAACTATCAAGGTGATGGGGATAGTGTTTATCGTCTGTTCTACGATACCGTAAAAGGTGGGGATTATCGTTCCCGTGAATCCAATGTGTATCGTTTGGCAGAAGTTTCTACCAATATTATTGACCAATGCGTTGCCCAAGGTGTTCCTTTTGCACGTGAGTATGGTGGTCTATTGGACAACCGATCGTTTGGTGGAGTTTTGGTGTCAAGAACATTCTATGCCAAAGGACAAACAGGACAACAATTGTTGTTGGGTGCTTACGCTGCAATGAACCGACAGATTCAAAGAGGAAAAATAAAATCCTATACCAGACATGAGATGTTGGATTTGGTCTTGGTCGATGGAAAGGCTAGAGGAATCATTGCAAGGGATTTGGTGAATGGAGAAATTGAAAGACATTCTGCTCATGCAGTGGTATTGGCTACAGGAGGATACGGAAATCTATTCTTCCTATCAACCTATTGTATGGGAGCCAATGTAATGGCGGCCTGGAAGGCACACAAAAAAGGGGCTTTCTTTGCCAATCCATGTTTTACACAGATTCATCCAACATGTATTCCTGTTTCGGGAGACCATCAGTCCAAACTGACCTTAATGTCAGAATCTTTACGTAATGATGGCCGTATTTGGGTTCCAAAACGTTTGGAAGATGCCCAAGCCATTCGTGAAGGCAAATTGAAACCGACCCAATTGGGCGAAGAAGAACGTGATTACTATTTGGAAAGACGTTATCCCGCATTCGGAAATTTAGTGCCCAGAGATGTTGCTTCAAGAGCGGCAAAAGAGCGTTGTGACGCAGGTTTTGGAGTTAACAAAACCGGTGAGGCCGTTTACTTGGATTTCTCTGCAGCAATCATGCGCTATGGAAGAGAAAAGGCACTAACATCAGGAATGAAAGATGTTGATGACAATACCATTCGCGAACTAGGTGAAAAAATCGTAGAGGCCAAATACGGTAACCTCTTCCAGATGTATGAAAAAATAGTGGATGAAAATCCATACAAAACCCCAATGATGATTTATCCCGCGGTTCATTATACCATGGGCGGTCTTTGGGTAGATTACAATCTGCAAACCACTATACCCGGTTGCTATGCAGCTGGAGAAGCCAATTTCAGCGATCATGGTGCCAACCGCCTTGGTGCCTCCGCATTGATGCAAGGTCTGGCAGATGGCTATTTTGTATTGCCTTACACTATTGGAGATTATTTATCCGATGATATTAGAACAGGACCAATTCCTACGGACTCTCCTGAGTTTGATGCCGCTGAAAAAAATGTTACGGACAGACTTCAAAAACTCATGTCGGGCACAGGAATACATTCCGTTGATTATTACCACAAGAAATTAGGTAAGATCATGTGGAACAAATGTGGAATGTCCCGTAATGCAAAAGAATTAAAAGAAGCCATCAAAGAGATTGCCGAGTTGCGGAAGGACTTTTGGGAGAACGTAAAAATTCCAGGCAGTCCAGATGGAAAGAACCAAGAACTTGAAAAAGCGGGAAGAGTAGCCGATTTCTTGGAACTGGGAGAACTCTTTGCAAAAGATGCTTTAGAACGCAACGAATCCTGTGGAGGACACTTTAGGGAAGAATACCAAACTCCCGAAGGAGAAGCGTTACGTGACGACGAAAACTTCAAATTTGTATCTGCATGGGAATATATGGGAGAACCAAGCGATGCAAAACTGCATAAAGAAGATTTGGTCTACGAAAACATTAAAGTGAAAACACGTTCTTACAAATAAAAATAGCTATGAAATTATATTTGAAGATTTGGAGACAAAAGAACGCTTCCACCAAAGGTCAGATGGTAGATTATACCCTGAATGGTGTGGAAAGCGATATGTCTTTTTTAGAAATGTTGGATATCCTCAATGAAGAACTTATCTCTAAGGGGGAAGAACCCGTGGAATTTGACCATGATTGTCGTGAAGGTATCTGTGGTACATGCTCGTTAATGATCAATGGTCGCCCGCATGGACCCGATTCCAGAATTACCGTATGCCAGTTGCATATGCGCAGTTTCAATGACGGTGATGAAATCGTAATCGAGCCATGGAGGGCAAAAGCGTTCCCTGTAGTCAAAGATCTTATTGTAGATAGAACCGCTTTCGATAGAATTCAACAAGCAGGAGGTTATATTTCTGTAAATACGTCTGGACGACCTGTAGATGCCAATGCCATTCCCATTGAAAAGGATATGGCCGATAAGTCGTTCAACGCAGCCACTTGTATTGGTTGTGGTGCCTGTGTTGCCGCCTGTAAAAATGCAAGTGCCATGTTGTTTACCTCAGCTAAAGTTTCACAATTTGCGCTGCTACCACAAGGTCAGGTAGAAGCTGTTGAACGTGTTGAGAACATGGTTCGCCAAATGGATTTGGAGGGCTTTGGAAATTGTACCAATACTGGAGCTTGCGAAATTGAATGTCCTAAAGGAATTTCTTTAGAGAATATTGCACGGATGAACCGCGAATATCTTTTTGCAAGCGTGAAGGGATAAGATATAAAACCCAAGAATTTAGGCCTGGACTTTACTAAAGTTCAGGCTTTTTTATTTACCATACTGATAAACAGTGGATAACAACAACTCTTCTATCTTTCAAAAAAGTAGGTTTTTTTGAATTTTTGAAGGAAAATACATAATAAACTGTCTTGTTTAGTAGTTATTAGAACAGTTCCTTAGCACATATCATGAAAGTCATGCAAAGAAACTTGGCTACAATCGCCGAGTTGGAATCCTTTACACTTGATTTTACTCCAAGTGTTATTTTTCTATTTATGTCGCCCTCATTCAAAAATAAGGCAGGTTTTATTGAAATCTTGAATGGGAAGTTTCCACATGCCATAAAATTTGGATGCTCTACCTCAGGTGAAATATTAGGAAACCATGTGTTTGATGGCACAGTTTCACTTACGGCCGTACACTTTGAAAAAACTTCTCTGAACATAGCAGAAATCCATCTGAACGATTTTGACCAAGATAGCTATCAAGTAGGGCACGAGCTTTATAAACAACTTGAAGCAGACAACCTTAGACATATTATGGTGCTAAGCGATGGTTTACATGTAAACGGAGCCGAATTGGTAAAGGGGTTACAGGAAAACTCTCCCGATACGGTTACCATAACCGGTGGACTGGCCGGTGATGCTGCGGACTTCAAAGAAACTTTTTTGATCTGTAGCAAATATATCAAATCAAAAAGGGTCATTGGCCTTGGCTTCTATGGTGATAATCTCAAAATTGGATTTGGGTCCAAAGGTGGATGGGACAGTTTTGGCCTGGAACGTTTGGTAACCCGTTCCAAAAACAACATTCTTTATGAATTGGACGGAGAACCTGCCCTAAAGCTCTACAAATCTTTTCTCGGCGATAAAGCGAAACAATTACCAAGTTCTGGTTTGTTATTTCCATTGAGCATGCGTGGAGATGATAACAAAACTCCCGTGGTGAGAACCATTCTGGGCATTGATGAAAAAGAACAAAGCCTCACTTTTGCGGGTGATATCAACCAAGGGTCATATGTACGGTTAATGAAAGCCAATGTAGATCGTTTGATAGATGGGGCCGAAAAATCGGCAGAAGTGACCAAAAATAGTATTGATGGAGATTGCCAACTTGCATTTTTAATTAGCTGTGTAGGCAGGAGACTTGTACTAAAACAAATGGTAGAAGATGAAATTGAAGCAGTAAACAATGTTCTTGGAAAACAAGTATATACCACTGGCTTCTATTCTTATGGTGAAATAGCTCCTTTTAAAAAGTCGACACCATGTACATTACATAATCAAACCATGACCATTACCACATTTTCAGAATGAAACAAAATTACCATAGACTACTTAGAAGGCAGTTAAAAAAAGCTGGACTGGATAAAGAAGATAATCCAAAACTTGATGGTTTTTTAGCACTTGTGGACCAAGCCTATCATGAATTCAATGCCGATTATTCGCACCTTGAGAATATTCTTGAAATGAGTTCACAAGAACTCTATTCGACCAATAAAAAACTAAAAAACCATGTAGAGAAAATTACCGGTAAACTTGAAAATGTTGCCAATAATATACAGGAAGTCATTTTTGAGACGGACCTTATAGGCAATTGGCAATATCTTAACCCAGCATGGGAAAAATTAACGGGGTTTAAAGTACGTGATTGTCTGGGACACCCTTTTTCCAATTTCATTGAAAACCTTGACGAAAAAGATAGGGCTACTTTAAATAAACTGAGCCAAGGTCTCATAAAAGAGCTCAACGAGATTGTTACGGCACGCACAAGTGATGGTGAAAAAAAATGGTTAGATGTTTCCATAAAGCTCGTTCATGACAAAGAAGACAATCCCACAGGATATATTGGCAGTATTGTTGACATAACGGAGCAAAAAAACATACAGTTGGCCCTAATAGAGGCCAAGGACAAAGAAATGAAAGCAAATAAGGCCAAGGATGAATTTTTGTCCACTATTTCCCATGAAATACGAACGCCGTTGAATGCCGTCATCGGTATTAGTCATTTGCTTCTTTTGGAAAATCCTAAAGAATCCCAAATAGAGAACCTTACAGCGCTCAACTATTCATCTGAGCACTTGGTAGGTCTTGTAAACGATATCCTCGATTTCAATAAAATAGAAAGCGGCAATATTGTATTGGAAAAGTCCATATTCAGTCTTGAAAATATTCTAAAGGCAGCAGAAAGCACCTTTGGAAGCATGGCGAGGGAAAAAAACATCAAATTTCGAATTGAACAAGACAGCCCTTTGCCGAGTTGCCTTATAGGCGATTCTGTCCGTATTTCACAGATTATAACAAACCTGGTCGGCAATGCAATAAAGTTTACCGAAAAGGGCTCTGTAATCTTAAAATTGGAAGAGCTCCATAGAGATTCAAAAGAGATTAAAATTAAATTCGACGTTATCGATACCGGAATCGGGATAGCAGCGGAAAAACAAGATAGCATTTTTGATGCCTTTGTTCAGGCCAATTCGAACACCACAAGAAAATTTGGAGGTTCTGGTCTTGGTTTGGCCATTTGTAAAAAACTGCTCCAGATTATGGATACCGATTTAAGGCTTCAAAGTGCTTATGGAGAGGGTACTACTTTTTCGTTTACCCTTGACCTCGAAATACATAATGGTTCCAACACTAAAAAGAACGGTTCTAAACCCGAGCTCTCCAACCTTACCGCACTAGATGGTATTTCGGTCTTGGTTGCCGAAGACAATACATTGAACATTCTGGTCATCAAAAAATTTCTTTCTAAATGGAAAGTCAATTTTGATATCGCTGAAAACGGAAGTATTGCCGTTAAAAAAGCAAGCCAGAAAAATTATGATTTTATTCTAATGGATTTGCAAATGCCCGTTATGAACGGCTATGAAGCTTCAAGAAAAATACGCCAATCCACAAATCCGCATAATATAGATATTCCGATTATAGCCCTTTCAGCATCACCTCCTGCCGATGTGGAAAATGATATCCGCAAATACGGAATGGATGGTCATATCAGTAAACCTTTTGACCCCATAGAGCTTCATCAAACCTTAAAACGCATAAAATCGCTATCATCCAAAATATTGTAGTACCCTAGTTTTCTTTTATAAGGACATTAGAATTGCACTTCTGTTTTTGCTATCTTGGACTATGCCCAAAAACTATTCCGAAGAACGCATAAAAGTTCCCCGTTTTAATGAAGAAGCCGGGTTTTATACCACTCCCCAGCGTTCCAAGATCATGAGTAAGATCAGAGGCAAGAACACAAAACCTGAACTTGCCTTTAGAAAAGCGTTATGGGCCGCTGGTTATCGATACCGAATTGACTATAAAAAACTAATAGGAAAGCCAGATATTGTTTTGAATAAATACAAAACTGCCATTTTTATCGATGGTGAATATTGGCATGGCCATAATTGGGAAGAACGAAAAACCAAGATAAAGACCAACCGTGAGTTTTGGATTCCAAAAATTGAACGGAATATTCAAAGGGACAAGGAAGTAAACCAAGAATTGAAGCGTTTGGGATATACCGTATTTCGATTTTGGGAAAGCGAGGTCAAAAAAAACCTTGAAACGTGTTTACAAGAAGTAATCCTACATATAGAAAATCATCAATAGCATGATACATACCAATTCTAAATTACCCAATGTGGGCACCAATATATTTACCTATATTGGCAGGTTGGCCAATGAACATAATGCCGTGAATTTATCACAAGGGTTCCCAGATTTTAGCCCAGACCCAAAACTATTACAGCTTGCGGACAATGCATTAAAAAATGGGTACAACCAATATGCACCAATGCAGGGTACTTTTACCCTTCGTGAAACCATTTCGGAGAAAATTGAAAAACTATATGGAAAAATATATCATCCAGAGTCTGAAATAACAATTACAGCTGGCGCTACGCAAGCAATTTTTACTTCAATTTCTACTTTTGTTCAACAAGATGATGAAGTAATTATCTTAAAACCTGCTTATGATTGCTACGAACCTGTTGTTGAACTTTTTGGTGGCAAGATGGTTCCTATCCAATTAGAAGGTCCTGATTTTAAATTGAACTGGGATACTTTTAAATCTGTTATTGGTCCAAAAACAAAAATGGTCGTTATCAATACACCGCACAACCCAACGGGTACGATTTGGTCTGAGAGTGATATGCTCCGGCTTCAAGAGATTTTAAAGGATACCAATATTATTTTACTGAGCGATGAGGTTTATGAGCATATTGTTTTTGATGGCGAAAAGCATCAGAGTGCGGCTAAGTTTCCAGGTTTGGCTTCAAGAAGTATCATTTGCTCCTCTTTTGGAAAAACTTTTCACATTACTGGCTGGAAAGTAGGTTATTGTGTGGCTCCAAAAGCATTAATGCAAGAATTTCAAAAAGTACATCAGTTTAATGTATTCTGTATCAACCATCCCATGCAGAAAGCATTGACCAACTACCTAAAAACACCAGCGCATTATCTTGGTCTGAATTCTTTTTATCAAGCAAAGCGAGATTATTTCCTATCTGCCATTAAAGATTCAAAATTTAAGGTAATACCTACTTCTGGGACTTATTTTCAATTATTGGATTATTCTGATATCACTATGGAAGCTGATACAGATTTTGCTGAGCGGCTCATCAAAGAACGTCAATTGGCAAGTATTCCCGTATCTGTCTTTAACTTGGATGGAAAAGATGACAAACAGCTTCGTTTTTGTTTTGCAAAGACAGATGCCGTTCTTGACCAAGCTGCCAGAATATTAAATCAAATTAAATAGGTACTAAAGTTCCTTCTTAATAACGGTATATGCTTGCAAAATATCGTTTAAGGGCAACTCGAAATCTTGATATTCCGGCGATTTATTTAGATTCTGACAGTACATCGTTTTCTTTTCACTATCTATATCTGTAACCCATTTACAGATAATTCTATCCTTACAAACAAGCACATAAGCTTTGTTCCATAAGGTTTCGTCTTTATCCATGAGGGCTTTGTCCTGTAATTTTAAACCTAGGACCACTGCTTTATTTGGAATTGCCTCGATACTGCCGTTATTCATGGAATCTCCGGTAATTTCAAAGGCTCTGAGACTTTCATCGGGCAAAAAATCAAGAATAAAGCCTGTCTGAAACGTATCTTTGTCGTGAGCATTTTCTGCTAAATCGTCTAAAAAAGCTTTTTGATATTCTGTCAAGACCAACGGTACCATGACAAGATGCTTGCCGTGATCTAAAGGGTAAAAAATACTCCCTTTTTTGGTAAAAGGTTTTCTTTTGGTATAAGTTGCCTCGCTTTCATTAACCTCTTGTAGATACAATTCAGCTATGCTTAAATCGAAAAAAGTAGCGATTTTTGTAAGATTCTTTATAGGAATGTTCGCGTTCTTCTTTTCATAAAGCTGTATCGTTCTTAGGCTTACGCCAATCTCTTTGGCCAAATCTGATTGGCTCATATTTTTTTTGCTCCTCAAATGCTTTATTGCGTACATATTATTACTATATTGTGTAGTATTATTACGCATATAAAAGTGTGCGCAGCAATGAACCACATTTTCTGTAATTGAATTACAAATCAAATATAGAAAATAGGATTTGACCCCAGTAAAATAATTAAGAAACGTACAAATTATTGAATATGGGTTCTATGAAAAACTTTGGTCTTGTGATAAATAGCGAAAATATTTTTTTGGAGGAAGATTACGGAAAACCAATTGATGAAAAACTTGCAATAATTCTGCGCAGAAACGCATCTAAAGATGATTTTGCCAATATTGCCATACGAAGCAATGTTAGTTTTTCTACCATACGAGATGTGGTATACAGGACAAATAGTCTCACCAAATCCAATGCAAAGGCAATATCGTTGTTAATTCATGCTGCTTATGAAAACTCCATTGCTTACAAGCTTCAGGCAGAGGGGGACATTCTTTTTTTGGATACCCTTTTAAAAGTCTAGTCGTAACAGCCAATCTGTTTGCTTATCTGTTCCAATGATAAAGGAGTGGGTTCCAAATTTTACAAATCCATGTTTTTCATAGAATTCAATGGCTTTTGTATTGTGCTCCCAGACACCCAACCAAATATAGTTTTTACGCTCATTCTTTGCCAGTTCTATAATGCTATGCATCATCCATGTTCCAATGCTCTTGCCCTGGTGCGTATTGACCACATAAATTCGTTCTACCTCTATGGATGCTGCATCGTTAATATCTGTTTGAGCCCCTTTTTCATTTAGTTTGAAGTAGCCCACCAAAACCCCATCATCATAGACAAAATAAAAACGTGAGTTTATGTTTTTTATCTCGGAGAGGATTTTAGATCTATCGAACGCCCTAGTTATATAATCCTCTAAATCTTCCGTTTTGTTTCCCTCTTTGAAAGTATTTGCAAAAGTTTCTTTGGAAATGGTTATCAATGTTTCTAAATCCGCTTCTGTGCACCTACGCAAATTCAAGTTCATTGCAAGTCGTTTTCTGCCCTAAAATATTCAAAAAAAAAAGAGCCTAACAAATTGTTGGCTCTTAAATTCTTTCGTGTCTTTACTCTTAAAGCATAAATAGCTTTTTTATCAACAGCATAAATCCAGTGAAGAAGTCATTTCGGTAAACTTGGATATTTTCATCCAATTTAGTTTGGTTTGCCATGGTATAATGTTTTAAGGTATTAATTTGGGTAAAAAAAATCACATAACCAAATATACTCGAATGAAACTTTCATCGAAAAAATTTGTTGTGTAACGGTACTTTTTTGTGGTGAACAAACTTATCGGTATCTGCTATATATTCATTTCGGGAATAGTCCCTTCAACAATCATATTTCCAGCTGTTGCATTAGCTATTTCTTCTACCGAAACACCTGGTGCCCTTTCCAAAAGTTTAAACCCTTTTGTAGTAACTTCCAGCACAGCGAGATTGGTAACGATTTTTTTTACACAGCCTACTCCCGTTAGCGGAAGCGTACATTCTTTGAGCAATTTTGATACGCCCGCTTTGTTTGTATGCATCATGGCCACAATAATATTCTCTGCAGAGGCTACCAGATCCATGGCGCCACCCATTCCCTTGACCATTTTCCCAGGAATTTTCCAGTTAGCAATATCTCCGTTTTCCGCAACTTCCATAGCTCCTAAAATGGTAAGGTCTACATGTTGCCCCCTGATCATCCCAAAGCTTGTAGCAGAGTCGAAGAAAGAAGCTCCTGGCAATGTGGTTATCGTCTGTTTTCCTGCATTAATGATATCAGCATCCTCTTCACCTTCGAACGGAAAGGGACCCATGCCCAAAACGCCGTTTTCACTTTGAAATTCCACGCTTATATCTTCCCGCACAAAATTAGCGACCAAGGTAGGAATTCCTATTCCTAGGTTTACATAGTAACCGTCTTTCACCTCTTGCGCAATTCGTTTTGCTATTCCGTTTTTATCAAGCATACTTATTTTCTTCTGATTGTATATTTATTAAACCCGGTTAACATTTTGTTTTCTGAAATCCAGAATAGCATAGGTATTACAAAACTGATTGAAGCTATGGCTCCAAAGTAGTTCCATAAAACTACCGTAGCAACCAAACCTAGAAATATACCTACTACAATAATCCTAGTATCAACAACAGCATTGATATTATTAATATGTTTTTTATCCATTTTTCCACAATAGTTACAATTCACCTGGATCTCATCCTTTCCTATTTTCATTTGCAAATCAGGTCTAGTCTCCGACCTTTCCTTCAAAAAATTTTGATTTTTACAAGATGAACATATGTAACTGAGTCTCATTATTTAATTCTTACTGTTCTTTGTTCAATTCGTTTCTCATAATCTTCCCCTTGAAAGATTCGTTGTACGAATATGCCCGGCACATGAATTTCATTGGGGTCAAGACTTCCGGCAGGAAGCAATTCCTCAACTTCCGCTACGGTAATTTTTGCCGCTCCGCACATACACGGATTAAAATTACGCGCTGTGCCCTTAAAAATAAGATTGCCCGCTTCGTCACCTTTCCATGCTTTTACGAATGAAAAATCCGCTTTGTAGGCAGGTTCCAGCACATGCATCTTTCCATCAAACTCCCTTGTTTCTTTTCCCTCTGCTACTTCGGTTCCGTATCCCGCAGGCGTATAAAATGCCGGAAATCCAGCCTGTGCGGCCCTACACTTTTCAGCCAAGGTACCCTGGGGAGTAAGCTCTACTTCAAGTTCCCCACTTAACATCTGGCGTTCAAACTCATCATTTTCACCTACATATGAGGAAATCATTTTCTTTATTTGATGTTTTTGTAAAAGAAGACCCAGTCCAAAATCATCTACTCCGGCATTATTGGAAATGCAGGTAATATCTTTAATTCCCAACCGTACCAATTCTGAAATTGCATTTTCTGGAATTCCACAGAGCCCGAAGCCACCCAACATAAATGTCATTCCATCCGCAACACCTGCTACTGCCGCTCTTACATCTGGAACCGTTTTTTTAATCATCTATACGATTTTTTCTTATTGTCTGAAATTACGATTTAAATAAAAAAGCCCCAAGATATTGGCACATCTTGGGGCAAAATTTTTTGTGAGAGACTCTGATTAAAATCCTACATCCTCTAAATCGTCCTCAGTATCCAAATCATCCTTTAGGTCTTGGAGTATTTTTGTACAGTCTACATTAATGGACAAGTCATCCGGTACTTCAAAAGCTCCTTTGGAAACACCTAGCTCTTCGTTCTCGTAATTCTTCTTCATGTACATGGCCCAAATAGGCAATGCCATAGATGCTCCCTGCCCATATAGAAGTCTCTTAAAATGAACGGCCCTGTCTTCTCCACCTACCCAGACTCCTGTAACTAAATTAGGTACCATGCCCATAAACCAGCCATCACTTTGGTTCTGTGTAGTTCCCGTTTTACCGGCAATAGGGTTTGTGAGTTCATACGGATATCCTGTGATAATCTCTTTGTAAACGGTTTGGTTTTTAGCGAACGAATGCCTTAATCGCCCACCAGAGCCATATTGGGTTACACCCTCCATTAGATTGACCATGGCATAGGCCACATCTTTGCTTAACACATCTTTTGTCTTTGGGGTATATTCATATAGTACAGTACCGTTCTTATCTTCTATTCGTGTAACCATTACCGGTTTTACGTAAACTCCCTGATTGGCAAAAGTACCATAAGCCCCTACCATTTCATATACATTTAAATCTGGTGTTCCAAGTGCAATGGAAGGTACTTCTGGAATCTCTTTGGTAAGCCCCATGTTTTTGGCGATGGAAGCAACGGACCCAGGTCCTACCTTATCTATCAACTGGGCCGTAACCGTATTTACCGAATTCGCCAACGCACTTTTTAGGGTAATATCTTCCCCAGAATATTTTCCATCGGAGTTTTTGGGACACCAAGCATCCGGGTTTCCATGTTTTTCGGGTTCAATACAGTACTGATTATCTGGTAATTTATCACAAGGCGAATACCGCAACTGGTCAATGGCCGCTGCATACACAAAAGGTTTAAACGTTGAGCCTGCCTGCCTTGATCCTTGGTACACATTATCGTATTGAAAATGCTTGTAATCTACGCCTCCGACCCACGCTTTTACATGACCTGTTTGTGGCTCCATGGACATCATAGCGGTTCTAAGAAATGTCTTGTAATATCGTATTGAATCCATCGGGGTCATAATGGTATCCTTCTCATAGGAATTACTGTTCCAGTCAAAAACGGTCATTTCGGTTTTTTTCTGGAATGAAGCCCTTATTTCTTTCTCGGAAACTCCTTCCCGTTTCATAGACTTCCATCTGGGGGAATTTTTCATGCCTCGCTCCATGATTCCGTCAATCTCTGTTTTAGAAAGATCTAGAAAAGGAGCTGTTTTATTTCTGTCCGATGTGTTCTGATTGAAAAATTCTGCTTGTAAATTTTTCATGTGGGCCTCTACGGCATCCTCCGCATTATTCTGCATTCTTGAGTCAACAGTGGTGTAGACCTTCAATCCATCTAGATAGATATTGTACTTTTCACCATCTGGCTTGGGGTTTTTATCGACCCAAACTTTCAAATATTGCTGCAAGTACATTCTAAAATATGTAGCCAACCCCTCTTTATGCGATTCTGGATTAAAATTGATATCCATCTTCAACTGCTGAAGCGAATCTTTCTCTTTTTCCGTGATGTAATCGTACTTGGCCATCTGTCCCAATACGGTATTCCTTCGGTTAAGTACCAATTCTTCCCTTCTGATAGGATTATAAAGGGACGAATTCTTCAACATGCCCACCAAGACAGCAGATTCCTCTATCTTTAATTCTGAAGGTTCCTTTCCAAAATAAATTCTTGCTGCAGATCGTATTCCGTCAGCTGCATATCCAAAATCATAGATGTTGAGGTACATAGCTATGATTTCTTCTTTGGTATAATTACGTTCCAACCGGGCAGCAATGACCCACTCCTTTATCTTTTGGGTATAGCGTTGCCACCCTCTTGCAGCTTGTCCGGTAAACAACTGTTTTGCTAATTGTTGGGAGATGGTACTGGCACCTCCTCTTGAACCTAAAAAGGCTACAGCTCTTACTGTTCCCCTTGCATCAATACCAGAATGGTCATAGTATCTGGCATCTTCGGTAGCTACCAATGCATTCACTAAGTTTTCCGGTAAATTTTGGTATGCTATCGGAGTTCTATTATCATTTAAATAGAGTTTCCCCAACGTTTCGCCATCAGATGAAATAAATTCTGTAGCCAAATTTGTTTCGGGATTTTCCAAACGTTCAAATGTGGGCATGGTACCAAAAGCACCCCATGAGGCCAGTAAGAAAACCAATAGAACCAATAAGACTCCCGATCCAAAGAGAATCCAAAACCATTTAATGTAAGGAAAAAAGCTCTTTTGCTTTTTTTGCTTCGCTTTTGCCATTTTTATTGCGTGCTTTTTTCAATTTCCAAACCAACATCGGTTATACCATCCAGCGAGTAAAGACCATCCACGTCCCCATTCTTCCGCATGGCATGTGAAATACGTACCCTATATACGCCCGAATCTGGAAAAACGATTTTTTCCTGATACCAAAGCTTGTTTTCCTTAACACTTCCAATACCCTTGCCCAACCACTCCCCAGTAGGTTTGGCCATTTTATATTCCAAAGTGTCTTTAACTACATTCCCACTAGGATATTCCATTTCTGTAATCAAGAAAAGATTATTAAACTGAAATGTGTTATCGTTCCTAATGCTTATGAACATGTTATGCGATTGTAAGGAATCCAATTTTGAAAATTCGAAGCTTATCGGGTTATCCATATTCCATGCCCCATTCTCCACAGCCTTATAATCAGAGAAAATGAGCGCATTGTTACAGGATGCCAAGCTCAAGACTAAAACCAATACAATGAAGAATTTATTGTGCATTGGAGGATGCTTTTGGTTTATTTTTTCTTCTCTTTTTATTATTTCGTTTCTTTTTCTTGGGTCTATCGAATCGGGTAAGGCTATCTTGGCCCACTACATTTTCAAAAGCCAATTTTTCTTCACTAACATTGTCTTGTGCGTATTCTTCCAAGCTGGCTATCTTTTCATTCCTTTTGTTCATTTCCAAAATCTCAAGTACATGGTCTTTATCTAACGCATGCCATGTAGCGGGGTCATCCTTGTATGAAAACCAAAGTGTTTGCTTGAAAATATCCGTTTTTTGACAAAAGGCAATACCTTTTTTTGTAAGAAGACGGCTGTCTTGTGTTGGAAAGTCTTTAAGTGCTTCCAAGTACATGTCCAGCTCATAGTTGAGGCAACATTTTAGCTTTCCGCATTGTCCTGCCAATTTTTGTGGATTCAATGCCAATTGTTGGTACCTGGCCGACGCTGTACTTACCGACCTAAAATCGGTTAGCCACGTGGAACAACAGAGTTCTCTACCACAAGAACCTATTCCGCCCAAGCGTTGTGCTTCTTGGCGATAGCCTATTTGTCGCATTTCTATACGAATGCTAAAAGCCTTGGCCATATCTTTAATGAGCTGTCTAAAATCTACACGGTCCTCCGCAGTATAATAAAAAGTTGCTTTTGATCCATCTCCCTGAAATTCAACATCGCTAAGCTTCATTTGAAGCTTTAAAGAAATAGCGATTTCTCTCGAACGTTTTTGAATTTCAGGTTCTTTGTTTCGGCATTTTTGCCAAATGTCTATATCGCGTTGTGAAGCTTTTCTGTAGATTTTGGGAATTGTCTCATCATGTGCAACCTTCTTTTTTTTCATTTGCACTTTTACCAACTCCCCGGTAAGCGTAACTATCCCTATGTCATGACCAGACTTCGCCTGAGTTGCCACTACATCGCCTATGACCAACGGTAGGTTATCTGTATTCCTAAAAAATTCTTTTCTACTGTTCTTGAACCGTACCTCAACACAATCAAAAGGCTTTTGACCGTTAGGTAGCGACATATTGGAAAGCCAATCAAAAACCGTTAGCTTATTACAACCATCAGTGCCACAAGTACCATTGTTCTTGCAACCACGCGGTTGTCCATCCTTGCCGGTTGAACAACTGCTACATCCCATATTTTATATCTTGATTTAAAGAAATGACTACTATTTCTTTAAAAAGGGTTTATAAATAACTAAACGTAAAGATAGTATAATTTGTTTCAGAAGCGAAATACTACTTTTTGTAGCGCAGGACTTCTGACCGTCCTTTCTTAAAAATTTTGTTGCTTGCTTTTTTGCCTTTGCGCAAACGTTTTTGCTCCTCAAAAGGTAGTTGGTGTACTTCTTTACATTCCGAGGAGCAGCAATCACCCATGGCTTCTGCACATTTTTCACATTGTATAAACAGTAGGTGGCAAGCTTCATTTGCACAGTTTACATGTTCATCACAGGGTTCCCCACATTGATGGCAATTAGAAATAACATCGCTCGAAATACGTTCCCCTCTTCTATGGTCGAAAACAAAATTTTTGCCCAAAAACTTATTCTCTAAACTTTGAGCCTTGACTTGTCTAGTGTATTCAATAATCCCTCCTTCCAATTGGTATACATTTTTGAAGCCTTTGTGCTTGTAGTAGGCACTGGCTTTTTCGCACCGTATACCCCCTGTACAGTACATCACCAATTTTTTATCATCCTTATGTTCTGCAAGGTCTTTTTCAATGATGTCCAGCGAATCCCTAAAGGTATCCACATCTGGTGTTACGGCATTTTTAAAATGTCCTATTTCGCTTTCATAGTGATTGCGCATGTCCACCAGAACGGTATCCGGGTCTTCAATAAGTTCGTTGAACTGTTCCGCTCCCACATGTATTCCCTTGTTTGTAACATCAAAAGAAGCATCGTTCAATCCATCCGCAACTATTTTTTCACGAATCTTTACCTTGAGTTTCAAGAACGATTTGTTATCCTGCTCAATAGCAATATTTAATCGGACTTTTTCTAGAAAAACAATACTGTCCAGATGTTTTTTAAACAATTCAAAGTTATCCGCAGGGACCGAAAGTTGCGCGTTTATACCTTCGTGGGCCACATAAATTCTACCTAGAACTTCCAGTTCGTCCCAATGAATGAATAAATGGTTCCTAAAGATTTCTAGATTTCGTATCTGTGCATATTTATAGAAAGAGATGGTCAACCGGTCTTTGCCGGCATCTTCGATAAGTTTTTCCCTTTCTTTTGCACTTAGTGTATTGTACAGTTGCATGCTATACCAATAGTTTTAAGTTAAAAGATGGTGGCAAAGGTAAAAATTCCAATTCAGTAAAAAAGAATAGGGCTCCTAGTTTTAAGGAACCCTTTTACACTACCCAAGCTCTTTTCATAGCGCAAATTTCCCTTTTGCATGTGGTACGGGTTTATTGAAATGGAAAAAAACAAACCTGTTCTTTGCTCGCATGAGTTAGTGTTAATAAGATACTGTCCATTCAAAAAGGTTGCTTGCCTTTTTGTAGCATGAAGAAAGAAATGGTAATTTAGCCATCCTAATAAAAGAACGATGAGCAACGAAAAAGAAGCAAAACTAAAAGCACTAAAACTTACATTGGATAAACTGGACAAAACCTACGGTAAAGGTGCTGTCATGAAAATGGGAGATAGTGTCGTTGAAGATATTGAAGTAATCCCTTCTGGATCGTTAGGACTTGATATTGCTTTGGGCGTAAGTGGTTATCCCAGAGGTAGGGTCATAGAAATTTATGGACCTGAATCTTCTGGTAAAACTACATTGACGCTACATGCTATTGCCGAAGCACAAAAAAATGGCGGTATTGCAGCGTTTATTGATGCTGAACATGCTTTTGATCGTTTCTATGCCAAAAAATTAGGTGTAGATATCGACAATCTTATTATCTCCCAACCTGATCATGGTGAACAAGCTTTGGAAATTGCCGATAATCTAATCCGTTCTGGTGCCATTGATATTGTTATTGTTGATTCTGTGGCAGCCCTTACCCCAAAAAGTGAAATTGAAGGGGAAATGGGAGATTCCAAAATGGGGTTGCATGCACGTTTAATGTCACAAGCGTTACGAAAACTTACCTCCACCATAAGCAAAACAAATTGCACCGTGGTCTTTATTAACCAATTGCGCGAAAAAATTGGGGTCATGTTTGGGAATCCCGAGACCACTACAGGTGGTAATGCACTTAAGTTTTACGCTTCTGTTCGATTGGATATTAGGCGATCAACACAAATAAAAAATACGGAAGGAAATGTGTTGGGGAACAAAACAAGGGTTAAAGTTGTAAAAAACAAAGTTGCTCCTCCTTTTAAAACTGCTGAGTTTGATATTATGTATGGGGAAGGAATTTCCAAAATAGGAGAGATTCTTGATTTAGGGGTAGCCTACGAAATTGTAAAGAAAAGTGGTTCTTGGTTTAGCTATGGGGATACCAAGCTTGGACAAGGTAGGGATGCCGTTAAGTCGCTGTTGGCAGATAATCCAGAACTTGCAGAAGAACTTGAGGGTAAAATTAAAGAAGCCATTGCCGCGGTAAACGCTTAAACTGTAATATACTTTTACCCTTTTAACCATAGGTTGTGAAAATCCTACGCAACCCTTGGCGCCACTATTCATCTAAAGATTAAAAAAGAATTTTTAATGATGAAAAAGGGAATTGTATTATTTCTTCTGCTAGGGGTTTTTACTTTCTTCATTTCGTGCGATTTGGATGATGACACACCAAACTTTCATTTTACGACTCTGACAGTGTTGGAAGCCAATGTTCCGGAGTCTTTTGAACTAAACCGAACATACGATATTGAAGTTACGTATTTAAGGCCGGATTCCTGTACATTTTTTGAAGGTTATGATGTTGTAAAAACGGCTCAGACCGAACGTAACATTGCTATGATCGGCACAGTTTTGACCGATGAAACAGCTTGTGCGCAAGCTGTTGAGGAAGTGGAAGCCATTTTTAGATTTAATGTAATCTTTACAGGAGAGTACACGTTTAGGTTTTACGCAGGCACCAATGATAATGACGAGGCAGTCTATCTGGAGTATATTATTCCAGTGGATGCAGAATCAACGAACTGATTGTCAATAATCCAAAATTAACCAACATTTGGATCTTGAAGAACTGATACATAATTGTAAGAAAGGGAAAAGAAAGGCACAGGCTGAACTATATAGGAAATATTCCGGGGTTCTTTTTGGGATGTGCTTAAAATATTCCAAGAATAAGACTGAAGCAGAAGATAATCTGCACGACAGTTTTATGACCATTTTCAACAAAATAGATCAGTTCAACCACAATGGTTCCTTTGAAGGGTGGATAAAACGGATTACCGTGAACACGGTGCTTCAGAAGTACAGAAAAGAACAACACTTAAATGTTGTTTCTGAAAATATTAGTGAAGAAATAGAGGTTGATACCGAACAAGCAGATATTAGTCTTTCTGCTTTGCTGGGACATATTCAACAGCTGCCAAATAAATACAGGTTAACTTTTAACCTCTATGTTTTGGATGGTTACAGCCATAAAGAAATAAGTGAGATGCTAGGGACATCCACTGGGACTTCAAAATCAAATTTAGCTAGGGCTAAAATGATTTTGAGGGAAAAAATTGAAAAAGAAAATATAAACATTGCTTAAATGATCTCATAATGGGGAAAAAGAATTTAGAGCAACTGTTCAAAGAGACATTTACAGGGTTTCATGAAGTTCCAGACGAAAGGGTTTGGGAATCCATTGAAGCTTCTTTGGACAAAAAGGACAAAAAAAGGATAGTACCATTTTGGTGGCGAATGGGCGGTGTTGCCGCATTGTTGGCGATACTGTTTTATGTGATAAATCCATTCGATAATACAGGAAACGATTCCCAAATACTAATTACCGATATTGAAAACAAAGAAGAAGTACATCAAAATGATAGTGTTTCAAAGCATTCCAATGTACAGGAATTGACCAACTCTTCAAATGAGGATGCCACAAACAACCCAAAAGATACCTCAACAGAAAATTACGAAGACACGGACGGTTCTCTAAACAAAAACCAAAGCATAAAAAACGCTCAGGAGTATGCTGCAACAGATGTATTTGAAGATGAAGGCCTCCCTGAAAACAAAAACAATCCAAAAAACAACTTATCGCATGGGATAGATGTTGAAAAAACCAAACAGGATGCACAAGGTGTTGCTTCAGATGATAGTATTGAAAAGAAGAAACCTGTAAACGAAAATAATGCAGCGGATGTTTTAGGTTTTCCAACTAAAAATCAAACGGATGCGATAGCTGTTGTTAAAGATCAGGATAAGAACACCGTCTCCCCGCCCAATACAACTAAAGAAGTCTTGAAAAAAGAGGGGATACTTCAAAACGAGAAGGAAAATGAAGGCATTGCAGAAAATAAAAAACAATCTATTTTTGATGCTATTGCACAACAGGAAGAAGAGACAGTTGTAGAAAATAGCAATAATGGTAGATGGTCCGTAGGCCCTTCTGTCGCCCCTGTGTATTTTGGTTCTACGGGAGAGGGCTCTCCCATACATTCGAACTTTGCTTCAAATTCAAAATCTGGGAGTGTTAATCTGAGCTATGGCGTAACTGTAGCCTACGATGTTGGAAAACGATTAAAAGTGCGTTCTGGCGTCCACAAAGTTAATTTTGGGTATGACACCAACGGTATTTCTGCATCTTCTTCTTTGGATGGCTCCACGAACGATCTAATCGACAATATATCGTATAACCAGACTTCCAGAAATCTGGTCTTGCAAAGTAAAACTACCATCCCAGATGCTTCTGATGCCGATACTTTTGGAGACGTCCCTTTTTTAGAAATCTCTGCAAATGAAACTCCGGGAGTGGATGGTAACCTAGTGCAGCAATTAGGTTATATAGAGGTTCCACTAGAACTAAGTTATGCCTTGGTCGATAAAAAGTTTGGACTTAACCTTATTGGTGGAATCAGTTCGCTGTTTCTTATCGAGGGCGATAATTCCATCGTTTTGGAGGCTGAAAATCTGGTTACCGAAGTAGGAGAGGCCAATAATGCGAATTCTTTGAACTTTAGCACCAATATAGGGATAGGTCTTAATTATGAATTCTCACCTAAAGTCCAGCTGAATATAGAGCCCGTATTCAAATATCAATTAAATACGTTCTCGGAAACCGCTGGTACATTCAACCCTTTTTCTGTTGGTGTATATAGTGGCGTAAGTTTTAGGTTTTAAGTGTACTAAGAAGTTGGTTAGGAAGGTTGCCCCTTTAGGCAATCAATTAAGCGCCCTGTTTGATAGCAGGGTGTTTTTTTGTTTAAGGTATTTGAAGGTCTTTTTTAACATTTATCGTCATTATATAAAAAATCCTTTAATTTAAGCCAATACTTTATGCTCCATGTTAAAAGACAATCGGTTTGAAGATATCTTGATTTATTTTTCAAAATCCATGATGGGAAAGGAAAATGAGGAAGATATTCTGTGGGACTTGGCAAAAAACTGTATATCGAAATTGGGTTTTGTGGATTGTGTAATCTACTTAAAGGATCAGGAAAACAAGTTCTTAATTCAAAAAGCGGCATATGGTCCAAAAAGTCCTAAAGAAAAAACACTATACAATCCTGTTAAAATAGCAGTTGGCAATGGCATAACAGGTATGGTAGCGCTCAACGGGGTGGCAGAAATCATAAGCGATACTTCAAAAGATGATCGCTATATTGTAGATGACGAAGCAAGACTTTCAGAAATATGTGTCCCAATTGCTTACGAGAGCCAAATTTTTGGTGTTTTAGACTGTGAGCATCCCGAAAAAGGTTTCTTCAACCATCAGCATTTAAGAATGCTATCGGCAGTTGCTTCCATATGCGCTATAAAAATCAAAAATGTAAGGGACAATAAATCACTTTTAGAAAAACAAGAAAATCTTTTGAAGGTGAAAGCAGAAATGGTCGGGCTTAAGCTCAAGGTTTTAAATTCACAACTAAACCCTCATTTTGTCTTTAATGCGCTCAACGCCATTCAATATTTTATCACCTCAGAGCAGAAAAAATCGGCGTTGGAATACATGTCTGTTTTTAGCAAGCTCATTCGATTTTATTTAAAGGGACTCGATAGTGATACCGCAAGCTTGAAGGAAGAGATAAAAATGCTCAATCTGTATTTAAAATTACAAAAGTTACGCTACAACAATAAGTTTGAATACACGATTTCCATCAAGGATAAATCAGAGAGAGTTGATACTGTAATTCCTGCTTCAGTTATCCAGACACTATTCGAAAATATAATCGAGTATGCCATATTCAGTCAGCATAAAAACGAAAAATTGAACATAAATTTTGAAATCTTGGATAAAACGGTAGTTTTAAAAGTTGATTATGAATACTATGAGGTTGAAGATGTAATTGCTTACGAACCGGAATACCGTAAACGTGTTGTGCAATGGGAAGATCATATCAAGCTTTTGAATTCGGTCAAAAACTACACTATAGAAAAAGAGGTCAGCTTAAATACGGAACGAAATAAGCATTTTGGTGAAATAACACTAAAGCTACCAGATTTGTCTTAGCCTACTTAAATCCCAAAAAATGAAGTGTGAATTACTAAATCTTGGGGCAAAGCTGTTAGCAGACGAGTTATCCATTTTATACTTCCAGTGCATTTAAAATTACGCACCTTACTTCTTCCCTCAATGTTGATTTATCCTCCTCGGCCAGAATCCCCGTCTCAAAAAATTGATGCACTTTGGCACGCACTCTTCCCGGGCCACCACTTAAAAATGTAAAAGAAAATCGCTTCTTATTATCATAAAATGCAATGGGAACAACTGGTATTTTATGGGCAATCGCCATCTTAAAAGCACCATCTTTGAATTGATCTAAAACAACACGCTCATCGGGCACTCCTCCCTCAGGAAAAATACAAATACTCAAGCCATGATCTAATCTTCTTTGGGCTCGCCTGTACACACCGGTCCTACTTTTAATGCTTTCCCTATCCACCAAAATACAGACCCGTTTATAAAAAAACCCAAAAAGCGGAATCTTAACCAGTTCTTTTTTACCTACAAATACGAACGGATTTTTACTGACCACCAACATCAACATAATGTCCAACATGCTGGTATGGTTGGCTACCAACATGTAGCTTTTGCCCTTTATCAATTTTTGTTCTCTTTTAATCTTTGGAATACATCCCATTCCATAGAGAATGGTCCTGGCCCAAATATTGCGTGCCAGCCAGAAAAATTGTGGATAGGTCCTTTCAGAAAGGGTAGTTGCCAATAGAAATGGAAAGAAAATAAGAATAGGAAGCGCTACAAGTATATAAAACCAAATTCGGTATAAAATGTACCCTAAATTCCGAAGTAATAGTAGCATGGTTTCAAAAGTAGGAATTTGCACTTGTATTTTTCGAATTCTTTTACCTTTGCCTTTTTTACAAATTAGCACCATGGCAAGAATTCTTACTGGCATTCAAAGTACGGGGACTCCTCATTTAGGAAATATATTGGGAGCCATTATCCCAGCTATCCAAATGGCACAAGATCCTAATAATGAGTCTTTCCTTTTTATCGCGGATATGCATTCCCTTACCCAAATAAAAAACGGGGAAGAACTACGAAATAACACCTATGCTACCGCTGCAACTTGGCTTGCTTTTGGTCTTGATATTGAAAAAACCGTTTTTTATCGTCAAAGTGATGTCCCACAAGTGACCGAACTCTCTTGGTATCTAAGCTGTTTTTATCCGTACCAGCGACTTACGTTGGCACATTCCTTTAAGGATAAAGCGGATAGGCTTGAAGATGTAAATTCTGGGTTGTTCACATATCCAATGCTAATGGCAGCAGATATTTTGTTGTACGATGCCGATATTGTTCCTGTTGGAAAAGACCAATTACAGCATTTGGAAATGACAAGGGATGTAGCTTCTAGATTTCACCATCAACTTGGAGAAACTTTTGTCCTGCCCAAAGCTAAAGTACAGGAAGAGACCATGTACATACCAGGTACGGATGGCGAAAAAATGAGCAAGAGCAAGGGGAATATTATCAATTTGTTCCAGCCAGATAAAAAATTGCGCAAACAACTTATGGGCATTGTTACGGACAGCACTCCCATGGAAGACCCAAAAGACCCGACCAATGATAACGTTTTTGCCCTTTATAAAATTTTAGCTACCCCAGAACAAGTAGAAGAAATGAGTGCAAATTATTTGGCAGGGAATTATGGCTATGGACATGCAAAGCAAGCTTTATATGAAGTAATCCTGAGCAAATTTGAAGAACCTCGTGAAAAGTTTGAGTACTACATGAACCACCTCAACGAAGTCGATGAAGCTTTGTCAATAGGAGCCGAAAAAGCCAAAAAAATTGCAGATGGCGTTTTGAATCGGGTAAGAGAAAAGTTGGGGTATTAAACCACCTCAAATAATTTCCCCGGCAATGCCCGTATAACACTTTTCATCTCCATATTGAAAAGTATAGAAGATGTTTTATGGACCGGTATACCACACTCTAGGGCAATCGTATCCAAAAGTTGTTTTCCATGGGTCTGCAAATATGAACAAACTTTCTGTTCTGTTTCGTCCAACTCAACAAACAGCTGCTTTTGCAGTACAGGTTGCTGTTTCTCTAGTTTCCACCCTAATAGATAAATCAACTCGGCCGCTGAAGTAAGCATATGCGCTTTTTGCTTTTTGATCAAGTCGTTGCAGCCTTTACTAAATTTATCCTTGTATCTTCCAGGCACTCCAAATACTTCGCGATTATACCCATTCGCCAAGTCGGCGGTCACCAAGCTACCTCCTTTTTCAGCAGATTCTACGACAATAGTGGCTTCGCTCATTCCAGCTATAATCCTATTGCGCTTTAAAAAATTCTCTCGGTCTGGATTGCTCGTACTCCAGAATTCGGTAATGAAACCTCCATTTTTCTCAATTCCAGAGACATAATTTTTATGCTTTTTCGGATAGATTTGATTTAACCCATGTGCCAAACATCCTATGGTCTGCAATCCCTTTTCCATTGCCGCCTTTTGAACCGTTATATCCACACCATATGCAAATCCACTTACAATAACAGGGTTTAGAGGTGCTATTTCTTCTATAAATTCCTCACAAAATGCAGTCCCGTAGCTGGTAACGTTTCGGGTACCGACCACACTTATAATTTTTCGATGCTCTAGATCGATATTCCCCCTCTTGAACAGAACTATAGGGCCATCAAAGCAGTGCTTAAGATATTCAGGATAGTTCTTATCCATAAAATAGCATATACCAACATGTTCTTTTTTGATATAATCGTACTCTGCCTCTGCTTCTTCAAGATGAACTGTATCAAACAGTCCTTTGATGGTCGCTTGCCCAACACTCTCAATTTTTAAGAGATGCTGCATTTTATCTTCAAAAATCGCAGTTGGGCTACCACAATGGGCAATCAATTTTTTTGCTGTTACATTGCCAATGTTTGGAACTGTCTGCAGACGCAGAACGGCAATTATTTCATCATCAGTCATTTAAAAGAATAGGTTAAGTTGTTCACAAAATACAGAATTTCAAATGTTAATAAAAAGTGATGTGGCCTATTTTGTGCTCTTTCTTTTTTTATAATATTTGTGCCAATGCGTATCGAAACCTACATACAAGAGCTCTTATACGATTATAATTGTGTTGTTGTTCCCAATTTTGGGGCTTTTTTGGCGCATGGCAAATCTACTGAGCTAGACACAGCAACCAATACATTGATTCCACCTACCAAAGTGGTTTCCTTTAATGCACAATTATCAAAAAACGATGGTCTTTTAGTATCCCATATTGCCAAGGCAAAAAATCTTGGGTATGAAGCAGCCCTGCAAGAGGTCATGTTTGAATCTGAAGCATGGAACAAAAAGTTGGAGCGCGCAGAACGCATAGAGCTTTTTGGTATAGGAGAGCTTTGGTTGAACAAAGAACAAAAAGTACAGTTTCAACCGGAAAACAAAATCAACTATCTCAGTTCTTCATTTGGATTGTCTGCTTTTACGGTAACACCCATACAACGTGAGGTTCTAAAGGAAGAAGTTGAAGAACTGGAAGAAAAGATTCCTTTTATCATAACGCCAGAGAAACGAGAGCAATCCTCTTTTCGGCCATGGTTAAAGTATGCTGCAATTTTTTTATTGGCCGTTTCCGTGGGCGTAACTTCATATCGTACATATGGTGATGTTCAACAAAAAAAGGTTGCTGTTCAGCAAGATGCCCAAAAACAGGTTTCCAGGCTTATACAAGAAGCAACTTTTTTTGACAGTGCTCCATTGGAACTCCCCGCTTTGAGCATCAAGGTCAACAAAAAACAGCTTGGCAAACACCATATTATTGCAGGTGCTTTTCGAATTGAAAAAAATGCTGAAAAAAAGGTGGCCCTACTCAAACAAAAGGGATACAATGCATTTTATCTAGGAACAAACAAGTATGGGCTGCACCAAGTAGCCTACGATAGTTTTGAAAATCCCGATGAGGCTCTCAATTATCTAAGAAAAATCAAGCGAACTGTTTCTTCGGATGCTTGGTTGTTATCAGAGAAATAGGATTTGTTTCTTTAAAAGCATCGTACACTTCAATATCTTTGCGCAAAATTTGAATACATGCGCGCAAAGACTCCTAAAGAATCAAGAACAACAATGACAGACATGGTTTTGCCCAGCGAAACCAATCCATTGAACAACCTTTTTGGAGGCGAACTGTTAGCACGTATGGATAGAGCGGCCAGTATTTCTGCAAGACGCCATAGCCGAAGAATTACCGTAACCGCATCTGTTAACCATGTAGCATTCAATCGTTCTGTACCATTGGGCAGTGTGGTTACCGTTGAGGCATCGGTCTCCAGAGCTTTTAGGACATCCATGGAGATATTTATTGATGTTTGGATGGAAGACCGTTTTACAGGGGAGCGTACCAAGGCCAATGAAGCTATTTATACATTCGTTGCCGTTGATGAGACTGGAATACCAACCGAAGTACCACCATTAGAACCAGAAACCGAACTTGAAAAAGAACGTTTTGCGGCTGCTCTAAGAAGAAAGCAGTTGAGCTTAGTTTTGGCTGGGAAAATGAAACCTACAGATGCTACAGAACTGAAGGCATTGTTTATGGGATAATCATTTCTAAAAATCAAAATTATCAGGGTTGGGACCAAATCGATGTCCCTTATCCAGATTATCCAACAATTGAACATCTTCAGGCGAAAGTTCAAAGTCAAAGACATCAGCGTTTGCAATAATACGCTCTTTTTTAGAGGATTTTGGAATGGTAACCACGCCTTTCTGCAAATCCCATCGTAAAACGATCTGTGCTGCTGTCTTGTTGTACTTTTCGCCCAACTGTTTGAACTCGTCCATATCAAAAATTTTCCCTTGCATCATAGGCGACCAAGCCTCATATTGAATTTTGTTTTGAATACAGAAATCCATTAAATCTTGTTGCACTAAATACGGATGAAACTCCATTTGGTTCACCATGGGTACTACTTCCGCCTCGGTCAACAAGTCTTCCAAATGGTGTTGCAAAAAGTTACTTACGCCTATGGAACGAATCCTTTGTTCTTGATAAAGGCGTTCCATAGCTCTCCATGTATCCTTGGATAATTCCCCTTTTGGCCAATGAATCAAATAAAGATCTAAATAGTCCATGCCCAATCGTTCCAAACTTGCGTCAAAAGCCTTGAGCGTTGAATCATATCCCTGATCATCGTTCCAGACCTTACTTACTACAAATACATCTTTTCTATCTACTTCACTCTCCCGTAGTCCTGTACCTACACCTTGTTCATTTTTATAGATTGCTGCTGTATCAATATGTCGATAGCCATGGTTTAGCGCTTCTCTGACCGCAGAAATGACCTCGTTACCATCCTTGGACAGGTATACCCCCAAGCCAAAATATGGCATCTGTACCCCATTATGAAGCTTAAATGTCCCCTGTAAATCTGTTATTGTTCCCATATGTTATAATTGATAGATCCAATCTTCCGGATTAAGTCGATTAGAATCCTGATACAAATAAAATTTCAGCTTCGTTGTGCCATCAAACCGATTGGTATAAATATCTCCTAATGCCTCTTTTACCGAGACTTTATCGCCCTTTTTAACATACACATTGGATAAGTTATAATATGTGCTTATATAATTTCCATGCTTTATCTGCACTCCTCTACTACCCCCTGGTACAGATAGAATAGCTATTACTTCACCTTCAAAAATCGCTCTAGCCTTGCTGCCTTTATCCGTTGCAATGGTGACCCCATTGTTCCTGTGTTTTATACCAGGGTACAGTTTGTCACTATAAACTCCATATCCCTGGCTTTTAACCCCTTTTTCTACTGGCCAAATCAGTTTGCCCTTGTTAGAAGAAAAGTTGGTAGCCACCAATTTGGCTTCGGGGGTAAGTACAAACTTGGTGCTACTGGACTTACCAGCTTTCTTATTCGTCTTTACAATGGCACTTTTTATGAGCCTTTCTATCTCTCTATCTATTTTGCGGGCTTCCTTTTGTTTTTTGGCAATTGCAGCAGTGTACTTGGTCTCGTTTTGTTGTATGCTTCGCAATAAATTCTTTTGCGTGGCTATCTCTGCAGAAAGTTTGTTTTTAACTCTTTTGTTTTCTGCCAGAAGTTGTTCCTTGGTCTTTCGCTGTTCGACCAGATCCCTGTTTAAAACAGCTAACTCGTCTGTTTTTTTAATGATGTCCTCCCCTTGCTTCTTTCTATGCTTAGCATATTGTTCCATATACTGAAGCCTTTTAAATGCTTGATAGAAGTTTTCTGAAGACAATAAAAACATTAAGCGATTGTTCTGCGACTTATTCTGATAGGATTTTTGAATAAGCTCTGCGTAATCGGTCTTTAGAATTTTAAGGTCTTCTCTTAGCTTACTTATGTTCCTTATGTTTACATTGATCTGCCTATTGAGCAAGTTGGATTGTTGGTTGGTGACTCTTATAAGTTCTTGGCTTACATTTATTTTTTTGTCTAAAGCCTCCATTTGATCCAATACCGTACCCTTCTCTTTTTTTTCTGCGAAGAGCAATCTATTAATTTCCTTAATTTCATTTTGCAGTCTCTCCCGCTTGGCTTCCAGCGCCTTTTGTTCACTGGTCTGTGTAAAGCAATTTGTTGAAATAAAAAAAGTAATCAACAGTGATAGAGTACGATATGGAATCTTATCCAGCATATTACTTTAATACTATTTTATCAAATCCTTTTGGAACTTTGTATGGAAAATTCAATGTCCTGTTCAATTCCAAGCTCTTAAAGCTTAAATCTATATTCGTGTTTTCATCTTCTTCCCTAGCTTCAATTTTGATTTCGTCGGGCAAGACCCTTCCAGAAATATCTTGATAGGTATAATTTGCGGAAAGCTGCCTTTCTTTCTCTGGTTGGGAAATTTCCTGTGTCGCTATTTTAAAGTTTTTGGGCTCTAGTTCAAATAGAATTTTAAAAAGTTCCCGGGCTTTTTTAGGTTTCAACTGATAACTTTTTGTGTTTACCGTAGATGTATACTTTTCTTCCCTTAAGTCCAAAATGGCATTGCCCAACAATAAGTTTTGAACTTTATCAAAATCGAGGTCAGTTCCTAAGAGGCCACTCAGATAACTAAAATCACCATCAAAATATTCATTTTGCAACTTGTTGTAAAATGATACCCGTTCTGGGGTAATATGTGCTTTCACCATGCCCAAGGGAGCGCTTATCCAGATGACTTTATCCTTTTCCATGCGCAAGCTCACCGTTACACCTTGGCTTTCATCACCATTGGAATAATCGATTTTTACACGCCCGCTCAATGTTTTAAAATCAAGTTGATTTGTGTAATGTTTTGCTATAATCCGTTTTGTTGAGATTCCTTCATCAATATTGCCCCCAGTAACCGCTTTTTTGGATTTACAGGCACCAAAAATCAGTACTAAAAAAAGTAATGCTGCCGATTGTGCTTTTATCCTATCTAAAGTTAATTCCATCAGAGTCCAGGTTTAATTTTATTGGCATATTCGTTGGCCTTTGATGTATTGCCAATTGCCATATAAGCTTTGGATAGTTCTTTGTAAATTTTATTGGCCAAAGCGGTATCATCAAACAAATAATCCAAAGCACTCTCTAAAACTTCCGTAGCTTTTGAAGACTTGGAAACACCATTTAGCGCAGTTCCGTAAGCATAATAAAAATAGGGTTGTAACGGATAGGAGTCCAATGCCTCTTGAGACACCTCTTCCATCTGTTTATAAGCTCTTTTTTCCAATAACGCTTCAATAGTTGATTTGTATTGGGCAACAGGGTCATCTTCCACAGATGGTTTTACCTCATAAGAAAATGTCGTTGTCCGTGTTATAGTATTCTTTTGTATAGAATCGTTTATTCTACGTGCTAAATCTGTTGCAAACTGGGAATTTTCAAAGCTTTCCAACACTTTCAAAGCTGCGTTGTACTTTTTTCTCTTAAAATAAAGAACAGCAAGGTTTTCCTGCAGTTTTTTGTTTGTATACGGAATATTTGATTGAACAATATCAATATTGCTTCCCTGTTTTTCCAAAATGTTTAAAAGAACTTCTAAGTGCCAGTAATCCGTTGGTTGGGCAACCAATGCCTCAATTGAATATTGCTGCGCCTGAATGTATTGTTTATCCAAAAAATAGGTCTTCGCCAACTCATAATCGATTACGCTATTTGTTGGCTCTATGCGTTTGCATTCCAGAAACAAGTCGATAGCCCTATCATAGTTTTGTATACCCTTTTGTTTTAAAGCTTCAAAAAACGCTTCTTGAAACTCATCGGTATATTCTTCAAGAAAGACTTCGGAACTTTGCTCGACATTGATTTTCTCTTCTTCTTGGGAGTAAAAAGTAGTAGAGAATAGTAATCCGAAGACAAAAAAAGATATGTTTCTTAAGAATTCGTTCATCTTCATTTTGATTTCTACAATCTGATTAAAACCATTTTGTGCTTTGTGAGCTCTTCAAGTTCAAAAAACGCTTCTTTCAAAAGCACTGTTTCTTTAAACTCATCAACCCTTTGATTTTTGATTCTTACAATCTGCAATTCACCTATGTTTATTAATTCCCATTCGATGTTATAAATAACCTTTGGTAGAGCCTCTTTCTTTTTGCTGAAATATTCATTTCCACATCTCCTTCTTGGTCTATTGATCTGTAAATTGCTGTTAACAAAAAAATGATTCTTATCTCTGTAAACTAACTTGCTCTCATTAGATTCAAGATTAGATACAACCCAATTTTTCTGAATAAATTTTAACTCATTTTTTTCAATTGACTGCGCTTTTGAAAACAAAAAATTAAAACAAATGACAAGACTCAATATGCTCTTCAGTTGAACCATAACACCACGAATTTAACTCTCGTGATTTGATAACAACAATTATTCCATAACCGAGTAATCTCCTATACTTATCGTTTCAAAATTACCATCAAAAACCACTTGGTTGCCGATCATGGCATTATCCAAGTTAGCATTTTTGATACTGGTATTGGTTTGGATTAAACTATTTTTAACGGTTGAGTTTTCAACTGTTGTGTTGTCTCCAATGGAAACATAAGGTCCAACAGTGGTATTTTTTAGTACTACATTTTCACCAATAAAACAAGGTTCGATAATGTTCGCATTTTCTTTTTGGACCGATTTGGAAATCAACTCTTCACCATCCTTTTCCAAAAAACCGAGCATGCGCTGATTGGTCTCCACGGTTACATTTTTGTTTCCACAGTCCATCCATTCGTCTACTTTTCCAGGAACAAACTTCATCCCTTTTTCCATCATTCGCTTAATACCATCATTTATCTGATACTCACCTCCATTAATGATATCGTTGTCCAAAACGTACTGTAATTCATTTTTGAGCACAGCCACATCTTTAAAATAGTAGATTCCAATGACCGCCAGGTCCGAGACAAATTCTTGGGGTTTTTCGACCAGCTCCACGATTTCGTTTTGTTTACTAAGTTTTACCACACCAAATGCTTCCGGTCTATCCACCTGCTTTACCCATATAACACTGTCCGCAGATTTGTCCAAATCAAAATCGGCACGGATTAGGGTATCGGCATAGGCAATTACGGCTGGACCGCTAAGCGATTCTTTGGCACTCATAATGGCATGGCCCGTACCTAGGGGTTCATCTTGTCGATAGATAGAGCCTTTGGCGCCAAGGTTTTTTGCCAATTGCATTAAACTATCGACTACATCATCGCCAAAAAAAGCTGGGTCCCCAAGGATAAAGGCTACTTCTTCAATCTGTTCCCCCAAGACTTTGGCAATGTCGGTTACCAATCTGTGGACAATAGGTTTGCCAGCAACCGGGATTAAGGGTTTGGGTACGGTTAATGTGTGTGGGCGTAATCTTGAGCCGCGACCGGCCATGGGTACAATAATTTTCATATAGTTGCTTGTTAAAGCTGGTGTCTTTTAATTAAACTTTTATCTTTTTGCTTTATTGTAATAACAACGTGCTTCCTTTATCCACGTAGTTTCATTTTTTTCCTGTGCTTCCAAATCCTCCAGCACCACGTTCTGTATCGGAAAGCGATTCAACTGCTATCCATTCCGCACGCTCATGTTTGGCAATGACCATTTGGGCAATGCGCTCTCCGTCCTCAATCGTAAAATCTTCATGAGAAAGATTGACCAAAATGACACCAATCTCACCACGGTAATCCGCATCAATAGTACCTGGCGCATTCAGGACAGAAATTCCTTTTTTAGCCGCCAATCCGCTTCGAGGTCTCACTTGTGCTTCATACCCAACGGGTAATTCAATAAAAATTCCAGTCGGTATAATCGCTCTTTCCAATGACTTTAGTGTAATGGGCTCTTGTAAATTGGCCCTTAAATCCATACCTGCAGATGCAACCGTTTCATAATGTGGCAATTGATGTGCAGATGTATTGATGATGTTAACTTTCACGTTGTAGAAATATCTTTTTTAATTTATCGCCTTCCAATTTGTAAAGCATCCCCAAAAATAACAAAAGTAGTAGGCCTCCCGCTATTAAATTTCGGTTAAACACATAAAAGGACAATGCAGAGAAAGAAATTGAAACCGAAAGATAAAACACTATTTTCCGCATGTTGTAGGGAACTGGATAGTACTTTCTTCCAAAGTAATACGAAAGCAACATCATACTGGCGTAGGCTGCCAATGTTGCCAATGCGGAAGCCAAATAACCAATCTTTGGGATAAAAATAATGTTGATTCCCAACGTAATCAATGCACCTACAGAAGATATGTAGGCTCCAAACTTGGTCCGATCTGTGACCTTATACCAAACGGACAAGTTGTGATAAATTCCCAGACAAAAACTTCCCAATAAAATAATAGGTACAATGTCCAATGCTTCCCAGTAGACAGCTTTTCCAAGCAAAAACTTTCCTAAAACATCTACAAATACCACAACGCCCAATAAAATCAAACTACCTAAAATCACAAAATAATTGGTAATCTGGGCATAGGTATCTTTAGAGTTTTCTGTTTTGGCATGACTAAAGAAAAATGGCTCCACTCCCATTCTAAAAGCAGTTCCAAAAAGTGTCATAAAAAGTGCCAATTTGTAACAAGCACCATATTTACCAACTTCTGCTTCCGCTATACCTTCCGGTAATATGGCGGTCAACAAAATTTTATCCACGACTTCGTTAATCGTAAAGGCAATACCGGCTACCATTACAGGACCAGCGTATTTCAACATTCGTTTCCATAGGGCAGCGTCGAACGTATAGGAGACTTTAAAGTAAGTAGGCAATAATATCAGTAGCGTTACACCACTAGCTATAATGTTGGAGATAAAAATGTATTGAATCTCCCAATCCGCTTTATAAATACTGTTCAAAACCCTATCTGCGCTTTCTTGAGCGATTTTTGGTAAAATGAGTAAGAAAAAAACATTGAACGATAAGTTTATGATGACATTGATGCTTTTGAACACCGCATATTTCATCGGTTTTTCCTGTGCCCTTAAGAGTGCAAAAGGTATTATTACCAAGGCGTCCAACACCAGAATATAGGCAGTGAATTTTATATAATCGGGGTTGATGTTGGTAAAATCGGAAAGACTTTCTTTTACTACCATAGCCACAATCAAAAACAATAGGGATGATATCAATAAGGATATCAATGACGTGGAAACAACGGTACTCTTATTCTCTTGTTTATGATAAAACCGAAAAAAGGCGGTTTCCATACCATAGGCCAAGAACACATTGAAAATAGCGATCCAAGAATAAATATTTACATACTGCCCATAACCCGAAGCATTCTCAAAGACCGACGTGTACAGCGGAAGTAAAAAAAATGAAATGACCCTTGGCAAAACGGTTGCAAGGCCATAGATAAAAGTCTGTTTAAAAAGTTTTTTTAACGGGTTCAATGGGGATTCAGTCTTAAAAAACCTATGGTAAGGTGACCGCAAGTTACATAAAACCCAAAAACTATATGACGAGACCCTATTTTTCTGCGTTTTACATACCTCGGAATTCTCTTTATGGGGACATATCCAAAACTTGAGCTCAAAACCGCATTGCGCCTAAATAATTTATATTTTTAGGTATAAACTATTTGGCTCATGAAAACTCCAACAAAACCATTGTTATTTTTCCTTTCCTTTCTTATCCTATTTTCTTGTGCTGAAAAGAAAAAGGAAGCCGATAAAGTGGTCCATGAAAAACCGAACATCATTTTTATCATGTCCGATGATCATGCCTACCAGGCCATTAGCGCATATAGTAACCATCTGATAGAAACTCCAAATATTGACCGTATAGGTAAGGAAGGTATTGTTTTTACCAACGCCAGTGTCACCAATTCCATTTGTGCTCCTTCACGAGCTACAATTTTAACCGGAAAACATACACATATCAATGGAAAAGTGGACAATCAAATGCCTTTTGATACGACTCAGGTTACGTTTCCACAAATTTTTCAAGAAGCAGGCTACCAAACTGCCATGTTTGGAAAACTCCACTTTGGCAATAACCCAAAAGGCGTGGATGAGTTTATGATTTTACCGGACCAAGGTTCGTACATTAATCCAGATTTTATTACCAAAACAGGCGATACAACACGAATTGAAGGATATGTTACCGATGTTATTACTGACCTAACCTTGAATTGGCTGGACAAAAAAAGAGATACGTTAAAGCCTTTTATGCTGATGTACTTGCACAAGGCTCCCCATAGACCTTGGTGGCCCAGACCGGATAAGTTCAAAGAGTTTTTGGGCAAGAAATTTCCAGAACCAGAATCGTTGTTCGATGACTACAAGAATAGAGGAACAGCTGCCAAAACTGCCGAAATGAACCTACTGCACGACATGATGTACAATCACGACAGTAAGATTAGACCTGAGGTGACCCAACGCATGAAAAATTTGAGCCCAAAGGTGCGGGAATATAAGGGTGGGTTTCAAATGCCCTACACTGATCGCGTAAATGAGGAGCAAAAAGCACTTTACGAGCCTATTTTGGATGAAATCAATAAAGATTTTGAGGAGAATTGGCCTACGATGACCGATGAGGAAAAGATGAAATGGAAATACCAACGGTACATGCAGGATTATTTGGCCTGTGTCTCTTCCGTAGATGACAATGTGGGGCGGTTGCTCGAATATTTGGATGAAAACCAATTAGCGGACAATACCATGGTCGTGTATACTTCGGACCAAGGTTTTTATTTGGGAGAACATGGATGGTTTGATAAGCGTTTTATCTATGACGAATCGTTTAAAACACCATTGCTCATCAAATGGCCAAATCGGATAAAACCCGGAATTACCAGTGAAGAAATGGTACAGAACCTGGACTTTGCCCAAACTTTTTTGGAAGCTGCCCAGATCGAAGCGCCCACTGATATGCAGGGCGAAAGCTTGATGCCGCTTTTAACATCGAACATAGGTGCATGGACAAGAGATGCGGTATACTATCATTATTACGAATATCCAGCTGTACACCAGGTAAAACGCCATTACGGTATCGTGACCATAGATTACAAACTAGCTCATTTTTATTATGATGTGGATGAATGGGAACTGTATGATCGAAAGAAAGACCCTCAAGAAATGAATAATGTATATGATGATCCCACATATGTGGATGTGGTTGTGGAACTCAAGAAAAAATTGGAAGAATTACGCGTGCAGTATAAAGATTCGGACGAGCTGAACCAAAAGTATATAGACATTCACCACGCCAACAGTATTGATTCCCCTTTGAAGAAGTGATTCGAAGTACGGAGTACGAAATACGAAGTGGAAAGTTTTTTGTGGACTGGTCAAGGGTGAAAGGTAAAGGTTTTGGTGGAAGAAAGTCCTGAGTTCTGAGTTCTGAGTTCTGAGTTAAAAATCTTATTTTCAGCACCTTTTTTCAACTTTCAACTTTCAACTTTCAACTTTCAATTTCAGACACCGGACATCAATAAAACCAAAAACTAGTTTTCTATCACGCTCTCGACCTCAATTTCATCAATTTTCATACGTTTCATGGCGATTGTTGCAAAAACAAAAGCAATAGCTAGAAATACGGCTGCAAGTGCGTAGGATGCGCCGGGAAAATAAATGGTCCCTTCAGGACGGATAAAGTAGTAAAATACCGGAGAGAACACTAATTGTCCTAAAATAGCGGTAATGCTTACTAAGCTTGTTATGGAGCCTTGTAAAATCCCCTGTTCTTTTTCTGAAACTTGGTTGGAGATAATCCCCTGTACGGTTGGCCCCGCCACTCCACCAAGGGCATAGGGTATCAAAAACGCATAGAGCATCCAGGGTTCATCAGCTTGCGAGAAGAGGAACATACCAAAAGTCCACAACAAAAACCCAAAGGTAACGACGTTGCGCTTTCCAAACTTTTTGACCACTGCACCCACTAAAAACCCTTGTACAAAAGCAACCAAAAGACCTACGACCACCAAAGACAGTCCTATTTGTTTTGGATTCCAATCAAAACGTTCAATACAATAATACGACCAAACTGACGGTAAGGCTTGCCCAGCCAAGTTGGCCAAGAAAAAAGCAAATATCAGCAGTAAGACGCCTTTGTAGTTTTTTAGAGCAACCAACGAAACACCGGGTATCATCTTCATCACATTTATCGACCTTCTATTCTCTTTTACCAAAGATTCTGGAACGAATAGCCATCCGAAGAGAAAATTGGCAAAGGTGAGTCCTGCAGCAATGTAAAATGGAAGTCTAATATCAATATCGCCAAAAAAACCACCAATACCAGGGCCAATAATAAAACCCAAACCAAATGCCGCACCAATCAAACCAAAATTCTTTGCTTTTTCTTCCTTGGTGCTTATGTCGGCTATATAAGCAGAAGCGACCGTAAAACTTGCTCCAGTGATTCCTGCTAAAAACCGTCCTACGAACAACCATATGATTGTAGGCGCCCATGCATGGATCAAATAGTCGATGCTCAACCCCAGTAGGGACAATAGCAGAATAGGCTTGCGACCATACTGATCCGAAATTTCACCTAATACAGGCGAAAACAAAAATTGCATACCAGCAAAGGCGGTGGTTAACCACATACCATAAATAACTGCCATATGGGTACCTTCACCGGTCAATTGCATTATGAATTCAGGGATAATCGGCAGTATGATACCTATGCCGATAACATCTACTAAAATGGTAATGAAAATAAAGAGGAGTGCGGTTTTTTTAGATTTCATGATTCAGCAAAAGTCGGATAAAAAAAGCCCCGCAATTAGTGCAGGGCCATTATATTTTCATCAACTATGGATGAGCTTAATTATTCAACGCTTCCGCTCCACCAACAATCTCTAAAATCTCATTGGTAATCGCAGCTTGTCTTGCTTTGTTATAGGTCAATTTTAATTGATCTCTAAGCTCTGTGGCATTATCCGTTGCTTTGTGCATTGCTGTCATACGTGCGCCATGCTCACTTGCAAAAGAATCTCGAACAGCTTTATACAATTGCGTTTTTAATGATTTAGGAATCAGTTCTTCAACAATTTCTGCCTTAGAAGGTTCAAAAATATAGTCAGCCGCTCCAGAAGTATCTCCCTCAACAGGAACCAAGGGCAAAAACTGTTCGGTCATCACAATTTGTGTGGCCGCATTTTTGAACTTGTTGTATACCAATTCAATTTTATCATAGTTGCCTTCAGTAAAGTAATCCATTAGATTTTGGGCAATTTCGGCAACATTATCAAAAGTCAAATCATCATATACTTGACTATGATTGGCAATTACCGTACCTCTTTTCCCCAATAGGTCATTTCCTTTTTTACCAATGGCCAAAAAATCTACCTGCTTTCCTCCATAAGTCTGCTCATGCAAGAATATGCTCTGTTTGATGATGTTGGTATTGAAGGCTCCACACAATCCACGATTAGATGTAATAGCTACGACCAAGACCTTGTTTACCGTTCTATTATCCGTGAATTTGCTTCCTGCATCCCCGTCTAAACTTGCACTAAGGTTTTGTAACAGTTCCGTAAGCTTGTTTGCGTACGGGCGCATTGCGGTGATAGCATCTTGGGCTTTTTTCAACTTAGCGGCAGATACCATTTTCATGGCACTGGTAATCTGCATAGTCGATGATACCGATGCTATCCTATTTCGTATTTCCTTTAAATTGGCCATTCTTTTTAGTATTTAGTCAGTAGTCAGTAGTTAGATTTTCATCAACTCTACATCGTACTATATACTGTTTACGCAATACGCAATACTAACTTCTATATTTCCCAGATAAATCCTTACAAACAGCGGTCAACGTGTCCGTAACCTCGTCTGTCAATTTTCCGGCTTTTAACGTATCAAGAACATCTCTGTGCTTGGCGTTCATGAACGCTATAAAATCTGTTTCAAATTCTTTTACCTTTTCAACAGGGACATCCCTCAATAGGTTTTTAGAACCTGCAAAGATTATCGCTACCTGATCTTCAACGGTAAAAGGATCATTCTGTGCCTGTTTTAGAATCTCAACGTTTCTACGTCCTTTTTCGATAACGTTCAATGTAGCGGCATCCAAATCGGAACCAAACTTGGCAAAAGCTTCCAATTCACGGAACTGTGCTTGATCCAGCTTTAAAGTACCTGCAACTTTTTTCATGGATTTGATTTGGGCCGAACCACCAACACGAGATACCGAAATACCCACGTTAATCGCTGGTCTTACCCCTTGGTTGAATAAATCCTGTTCCAAGAAAATCTGTCCGTCCGTAATAGAAATTACGTTGGTGGGGATATATGCGGATACGTCACCTGCCTGTGTTTCAATAATGGGTAGGGCCGTTAATGAGCCTCCACCTTTTACCATTGGTTTTAGAACCTCTGGTAAATCGTTCATGTCTTTTGCGATATCGTCATCGGCAATCACTTTTGCCGCTCTTTCCAATAATCTTGAATGCAAATAAAAAACGTCACCTGGATAGGCCTCACGTCCTGGAGGTCTTCTTAATAACAAGGATACCTCACGATATGCAACCGCTTGTTTTGATAAATCATCATAGATAATCAAAGCTGGACGACCTGTATCCCTAAAGTATTCTCCTATAGAGGCACCAGCAAAAGGAGCATAAACCTGCATTGGTGCAGGATCGGATGCATTTGCAGCAACTATGGTCGTATAGGCCAAGGCACCCTTGTCTTCCAAGGTCTTCGCAATGGCGGCAACTGTAGATGCTTTTTGTCCGATAGCTACGTAGATACAATATACGGGTTCACCCGCATCGTAAAATTCTTTTTGATTCAAGATAGTATCTATACAAACTGTCGTTTTCCCAGTTTGACGGTCACCGATAACCAACTCACGTTGTCCTCTACCTACCGGAATCATGGCGTCGATTGCCTTAACACCTGTTTGTAATGGTTCGTTTACCGGCTGACGGTAAATTACACCTGGTGCTTTTCGCTCCAATGGCATTTCGTAAGTTTCTCCGGCAATTGGGCCCTTACCATCGATTGGTGTTCCCAATGTATTTACAACTCGCCCAACAATTCCTTCTCCTACTTTGATAGATGCGATACGTTGTGTTCTTTTTACCGTTGCACCTTCCAAGATTTCTTTGGACGGCCCTAACAATACGACACCAACATTATCTTCCTCTAGGTTCAAAACAATACCTTGCATGCCACCGTCGAACTCGACAAGCTCACCATACTGAACATTTGAGAGTCCGTAGACACGGGCAATACCATCCCCCACCTGCAAAACTGTACCTACTTCATCCAAAGAAGCGGTAGCTTCAAATCCTGATAATTGTTTTTTCAAAATTGCTGATACTTCAGCTGCTTTTACTCCTGCCATTTTATTTAGATATAAGATGTGGGACGTAAGATGCAAGACATCTTTTGCCCCAAAAAATATTATAGACTATTTGTAAATTCTCTTTTTAATCCGTTCAATTTATTTGCCACACTGGCATCGTACTGTAAATCCCCAACACGCAAAACAAATCCTCCTATGATGCTTTCGTCAATTTTGTTTTCTATGGTAACTTTATTTCCGGTTATTTTGGCGACTTCGGTCAAAACCTTTTTTTCCAAAGCTGCCGTCAAAGGAACTGCGGTAGTAACAAAGGCCACATCCTCTCCTTTTAATTGCTCATGGAGAATGATATACTTTAAGGCTACTTCTTTCAACAATGCAATTCGCTTATTGTCCGTAAGCGTACTGATAAGGCCTTTTGTTATTTCTTGTGAGCCTTTAAAAATCGCATGGAGCGCATCTTTCTTTGCCTGACCTTTTACTACGGGACTCTCCAAAACATTTTGAAGCTCCGTATTCTCGGTAATTACAGCTACTATTTCCCGCATGTCCTTTTCAACGGCTGCCGCCGCTTTCTTTTCTATGGCGAAATCCAAAGTTGCTTTTGCGTAACGTATGGCTGCTCTACTTTCGTTCATCTCCTTTTAGTTCAATTTGATATCGCCCAACATGTCGTCGACCAATTTCAGTTGCTTCTTCTTGTCAGATAGTTCTTCTTTGATCACTTTTTCAGCAATCTCCACAGAAAGGTTTGCAACCTGAGCCTTGATGTCAGCAACAGCAGCTTTCTTTTCGCTTTCGATAGTTGCTTGAGCCTGCTTGACCAATTTATCGCCTTCTACCTGAGCTTGTTCTTTGGCATCGGCAACAATTTTGTCTTTTATTTCGCGAGCTTCTTTAAGCATCGCTTCTCTTTCTGCCCTTGCTTCTTTTAAAAGCTTTTCACTGTCCGCAGTAACGTTCTGCATTTCCTTTTTTGCATCTTCAGCAGCATCCAATGCATTTTTTATACCGTCTTCGCGATCATTTACAGCTTTTAAGATAGGTTTCCAAGCAAACTTCCACATGAGGAACAACAACAATCCAAACAATAGGGTTTGCCAGAAAAACAGTCCTAACGAAAACTCTTCCAATAACTTAGCCATAATTCTTTTTTATTTGTATACATTTTTAAACAAAGCAAGGGCTGTAACCAACCGTTACAGCCTTTTGCCTTAGATGTTCTGATTATACTGCAAATAAAGCAGCAAAACCAATACCTTCAATCAACGCTGCTGCAATCAACATCGCTGTTTGGATTTTTCCGTAAGCTTCAGGCTGACGTGCTATGGCATCCATTGCAGAACCACCGATTCTACCGATACCCATACCAACACCAATAACTACTAAACCTGCACCTACCATTACTGGAATTTCCATATCTATCTAGTTTAAAAATTAAAAATTCAATATTTAGTTGCCTCCCTATGATTTCGACTACGCTCAATCAACGGTAGGAATAATTATAATTAATGGGCAGCTTCTGCCTCATGTTCGTGCTCATGTTCTTCAGAGGCGAATCCAAAATACAGCGCAGACAACATCGTGAAAATATATGCCTGTAGCAATGCTACCAATACTTCAATCAATGAAATTGCAAAGGCCAATCCAAAGGATAATGGACTTCCCAACCAACTTTTAAAGATGAACATTAACCCGATCAAGCTCATCAATACAATATGGCCCGCCTGCATGTTTGCGTATAAACGAATCAATAATGAAAATGGCTTAATGAACAGTCCTAAAATTTCAATAGGAACCAATATAATGTACAATGGGATCTTAGCATACCAAGGCATGGAATCACCAAGCGGGTTAAACTGGTGCATCCAATAGTCTTTTGTTCCCGTAAAATTAGTAATCAAGAATACCATGAGAGCCAAAGCAAAGGTTATAGCTATGTTTCCCGTAACATTAACCCCAAGTGGTGTCATACCGAACATGTTCAAAAACCAAATAAAGAAAAATATGGTCAATAGAAACGGCATATATTTTCCATATCGCTTCTCACCAATATTTGGTCTTGCAATGTCGTCTCTTATATAGAGCACAATGGGCTCAAAAAACCGTCCTGCCCCTGTTGGCACACCGTTGTTTTTTGCATATGATCTTGCAAGGCTGGAGAACAACCACAACATTAACGCCCCAGTAATGATAATCATCACTACGTTTTTGGTAATCGACAAATCCAAAGGTTTTACATTGGTAGCATGATGCTCTTCATCATAATTGATAGTTCCTTCGGCATCCGTCTTATATATTTTACTATGATAGAGTTTGTAATAACTTCCATCTACCTCAGCCAAGGTTTCGCCGTGGTGGAATTTTGAAGAAGAAAATACCTTTAGTCCGTTATCCCATAAAATAACAGGTAATGGGAAGCCAACATATTTGTGTTCGCCATTATCTGTGGTATAAGAAAACAATGAAAAATCGTGAGAATCTTGAAGGTGATGGGTAATGTATTCCTTTATTTCAGTCTTCAGGTCTTTGCCGTGATTTCCGGCTTCGCTATCCTTTTCACTTGCAAAAGTGAACTGACCTAAAAAAAGTGTTGCAACTAAAAGAATTTTTGTAAAAACAGTTTTTCGCATTTTGCTCAGAATATCGGTCTTTCAAAATCCGTGCAAATGTAAGTCTTTCTAACAAAAAGAAAAAAGCTTTCAAACTTTTATTTAAAAGTGTCTTAAGTGGATTATGGCTTAGAAGAATCTTCTAAATTTTTGAGCATTTTGGAAGTGAAAAAAGTCTCTAAAAATAAGGCTATGGCATATGGGATAAAAAAGGCCGCGAATTCCAAGGCAGACATGTCACCATCTGCTTTGTAGGTTGGATAGAAGAACAGAAAGAAAAAAATAAATTTTAAGAAGCTGCCCCCCATGAACAAAAATCCGATCTGGTTTTTTAGCTTCTCCTTAAAATGGTTCAACAAGATAAAAACTGCGGCGGCCAAAAAACCGTTTACCAGATAAGACCGTACGATAAGGTTGTCAAATATGGGCAAGTCTTTGCTGCCGAGCACAAATAGGTGTATGCCAAAAGAAAGCAATAAGGATAGTACAAGAAGTATAAAAAATTGAGTGGGCAGGTTGCGTTTTGACATCAATACTTAATACGTTTCAGTTGCTGCAAAACTACCCAAATCGAAATTGCCACTCCCAATAAAGTGGCAATTACAGTGAAAATATTTTTTTCGTTCTCATAATGGGTGTCCAACCATTTTCCGCCCTTTACGGATAAAAAAATAATAGCACCCATTTCAAAAGCAATACCAGAAAGCATTGCGGCATTCTTAAGGTTGTTCTTTTTAGGAGACTTTTGCTGGCTCATTGGTCTTTGTCGACTGCTGCTGCAATCTATTTGGTGTAGCTGTTCCGCCAACAGCTCCTTTGCCCATTGTACATGAGGCATTGAACGTAGCTCCCGGCTCAACGGCCAATTTAGCAACGGTTACGTTACCTTCAATATAAGCAGAGGCTTTTAAAGAAAGTAAATCTTTAACCAAAAGTTCTCCGTTGAACTTTCCTTCAATGTCAGCGTTTACACATTCTACTTTACCATTAATGTAACCATCTTTTCCAATGACTACTTTTCCAGAGGTTTTTACGTTACCTTCCAATTTTCCATCGATTCTGAAATCAGCTTCGGAAGTAATGTCACCTTTAATCTTTGTGTTCTTTTCAATTCTGTTGGGTTGTCCACCAAATTCTGTCATAGGGCGAGGTTTTTTGTTGTCTGAAAACATTGTTTTCTAGGGTTTTGGGGTTAATATATGTTCTTTGTATGATTCTAAATTCTTGTGTACTTGTATTATTTTGTAATTGTCGGATAAAACTACAAAATTCTCGTCTTTGATACGGTAGTCCTTGTTGTTTTTTATAAGCTCCGCATAGCCTAGTGCAAAATCTTTGGATTTGAAACCGTGTACTACCACAAACTGATCCTCCAAGTTATAAATATCTTTGGAAATCACGTTTTTATATTTCAAATCTACGATGGATTCCTCAAGACGCTTTTTAAGTTTCAACGCTTTTTCGTTGTTCTTTATTTTAAAAGGAAAGACCACTTTCCAATTTCCAGCACCAGAAGAACCCGTTTCTGGAGAAAAGTCTTTGCGCTCTAATTTTGGCAATTGCTCTGCAATTACTTGTCCCGCTTTTTTACCTTCGGGATTGTTAGGGTAGGTAAGCGCAACATAATTTAAGGCCTCTTTAAAGGGCTCAAAACCTTGAAGGCGACCTATGGCATTTGCCTTCAACATTTCAAACTTGGGAACTATAGGGTCTCCCGTAAACTGATTGATATATAATTGCGCTCTGGTGATTACCTCTAGATATTCCTGTTTTTGATATCGCTTGTACAAGGAAGCATACCTCGCATCTGGGCTGTCCGTATTTCCTTCCAATACGGCCTGGGGATTTAAGAGAATCTCTGCATAACGCGTGTCCGCATGGTTGGTAATGATATCTTGTTTCATGTTACGTGCCAACGGACTACCTGTTTCTTCATAAATTTTATAGAGATTGTATTTTGAAGGCAGTATCAATCGTTGTTCTGGGTTTGAGGCAAGTACTTGTTCCAGTTTCCCGGCAGCCAATGTATTTTCTTTGAACTTTTCTTTGTAAATCAACCCTAATTGATAGTTGGCAAAATTTCTTTCAGTTCGTAAACTGTCGATAATGGCAACATCTGTGGGGACCTGTTCCAAATAAAAGTCGACCGAATATTTTTGTTCTTCGGTCAGTTGTTCTGTAGCTTGTCCGTTAACTAAAACATCCTCCCCGGTAGCTTCAGATGGTAACGCTCTATTTTTATTGCTCCATCGCCAGTCGTCTTCCAACTCACGATTTCCCCAACGGGTCTTAAAGTCATTTTTTCCGTATCCAAGACTCGTCACATTATAAAAGTAGAACTTTCCTTTGTTCTCTTTCCCTCCTTTGGACTCTGCAAATGCTGCAAAACCTGCAGTGGTCCTTTTTAGTTCCTTTTCTAGAGCTGCCTCTTCTTTACGCTTTAATTCCGCTATATAATCCTCAAAATACGCTTTACGTTCAGCTTCTGGCATTTCGTAAACAGTGATGGTGCTGTCCGCATATTGTACAATGTCCTCGTACTTGATGACATCTTCAAGATTGTCCAGTTTCTTTTTGATTCTTCTATGCTTTCTTGAATTCTCTTTAAGGTTGGTCAACGTACTATCGTAGTAAGCACCAGCAATTTTGTACTCGTTCTGGTCAAAATTATAATCCGCTAAAGTTTGATAGTTTAAGGAGTTCAATTTGCGGTCCCCTCGATTGGCCCTTAGTGATTTATTGTAATACACTATCGCCAAACTGTCCGTTTGGTTTGCCAAATGATATTGTGCAATTTCCCTGTAAATTTTATCCAAAAAAGGCCTGTTCTCCCTATTCTCCTCCAAATCTGTGAGATATTCCAGTAATTCTTCCTTATTGGAATCCGTAATCTCTGTGTTTTGGATTTTCTTTAGATGGGCATTGATCATATAGACTCGGGGCGATCTTCTGTTGAGGTCAATTACTTTGTTATAGGCATAATTGGCACTGTCCTTAAACCCTAGTTCATTGTAAAGCTGCCCAATAATAAATAGGTATCTTCCTTTTTCTGGATTCTTCTTCGTGTAGGCTTGTGCTACTTTTAATTTTTGGATAGCGGTATCCTTTGCCTTCAAATTTATAAAGCATTGTGCTATCACTGCGTTGGCATCTGCATACTCTTGGTCCTTCAACTTCTCGAATTTGAACATTCGTCTTAGGTTCTTAATCGCCAGTTCCGGATTGTCCAAACGCATATTGGTCTTTTCGCGCCAAATGGTAGCCTCGTTCAGTTTGTCGCTCTCGGTATATTTTCTAAGGATGTAATTAAAAGATTCCAAGGCAGGAATGTAACGTTGATCAAAATAACGTGCTTTGCCCAACAAAAGGAAGGCTTCATCCGTTTGCGGATTTCGCTCTTCATCCTTAATATCCATACTGTGCTTTTGAATAGCTTTTGTAGCTTTTTCTTCAGCAATGATAAAATTTGGGTTATTGTCCTCCGAATCCAGTTTGATTTCTTCGGTAACTTCCAAACGTTCTACGGGCAGTATTTCCCAATAGTCGTCACGATAGCTGGTATTTAACTCTTCCCGCCCCAGTTCAAAAGCAATATTACCATTGTACAAGGTGTTGTACTTGGTATTCAATGCGTGCCAATTGCGATTGATGAACTTGTCCTTTTTGGTAGAGCACGAATTAAATGCAAGGCCTGCAAAGACAAATACGGTAATAAAAGTATGTTGAAGCTTCAAAATTATAGGTAATCGTGTTTATTCTTAACTTAAAAACAATGAGAATATTATATAGCTCATCGGTAAAATGCAATATTTTTCACCAGCTTCAAAAACATTAACAAAAAAGTGGTTTTACCAGGCAGTGGGATACTCATAACTCAACCTGCTCCGATTGTATTTTGACTTGTAGGCCACCGGAGAAATCCCAGCATATTTTTTAAACACCTTTCTAAAAGCTTTTTGGTCCATGTACCCGACTTGGTACATTACCTCGTTCACATTATGTTCCGTAGACTCCAAACTGCGCTTGGCAGCTTCTATCTTTACTCTTTGAATGTACTCTGAGGGCGTGTTTTGGGTCGCTTTTTTAAACCTGCGCACAAAATTTCTACTGCTTATGGCATACTTTTTTGCCAGTTTTTCGACCGATATTCTTTCGTTGACATTATGCTCTATGTATTTCTGCACTTCTTTTATAGTGATGTCGTCATGGTCTTTTTGTCCTTGAAAAATAGCGAACTGATTCTGGTTCTCACGATCAATATCGATTTCAAGGAACTTTGAAATATAAACAGCTACCGCTCTACCACAATATTTTTCTACCAAGTGAAGCATTAAATTTAAGAAAGAGTACGCTCCACCACTTGAATAAACTCCATCCTGATCGGTAACTATTCTATTGGAAACTAAATTGACCTTGGGAAACATTTTCCTGAACATATCCATTGCTGCCCAGTGGGTGGCACACTGCTTGCCGTCCACTAAGCCTGTTTGTGCCAATACAAACGCACCAATGCACATGCTACCCACTTCCGCTCCATATTGGTTTCTTTGTCGAAGTATCCAAGGTATAAAACCCTTATTTTGTCTCAAATCTTCCAATAACTTGTCCGGTCTAAGCGCCGGTATCAATATCAAATCGGTTTTTTCAATATCATGGATGGTGTCGCTACAGTGAACACTGAACAAACCATTGTATAACGAGTAGTCCTTTTCCAAACCCACTAAATGGACCTTGAAAAAATCCTCGTTTGCTACGCTAGTCTGCTTTAAATGGCTATTTGCTGCCATTAAGACTTTAAGGGGGCCTACTATGCTGCTCAAAATTGCATCCCCTTTGGGAACCAGAATACTTACATGTTTCATTATCAATACTTTTATAGGATAAATGTAGTCGTAAAAATTGGCGTAATCAACCCTTAAAAGTGTCTTGTATACCCTCTTTTTGGGCCTGTTTCTTTTGTAGCTTTGGATTATGGAGTTTGATACGTTCAAAGAAATCAGGAAACTACTATGTTCAAAACATCCTCTTGTGACCGAAGGAAAAATGATGGGCTCTCCTGCAATCCACTATAACAACAAGGTCCTTGCATTTTTTTCCAGAAGCCATAAAATGGTCTTTAAATTGGGGAAAGACTTCAAGGTTGATCAAGTCAATGTCGAACTTAGGGAATTCAATCCGTTCAAAAATAAAGGCCCTTTATCTGGTTGGTATGAAGTGGATTTTACAGAAAAAGAGGCTTGGGAAGAACTGACAGAACTGGCATTGCGCCTAGCTAAGGAAAATTCTTGAAAATCTTGTCCAAATGAACCCCATTAAATCGTCTCATTAAAAACAAACCTTAAAACTTATTAGATGATTAATGAAACATATAGCCTCTTTTTTAAAGAATTAGCCAAAAACAACCACAAAGAATGGTTCCACGCCAACAAAAAACGCTATGAAAATGATGTCAAAATGCCATTTTTAAATCTACTGAATGCCATTCTTCCCACTTTAAAGCAATGGGAAAGCAAAATTGATGAGGATTCAAAAAAAGCATTGTTTCGTATCAATAGGGACATTCGATTTTCCAAAGATAAATCCCCGTACCATACCATAATGAAAGCTGGTTTTTCTCCAGGGGGCAAAAAATCCGAACTACCTGGCTTCTATCTAGGCATTGATGCCGAAAACATCCATGTTGGTGGAGGGCTTTTTATGATTGGTACGTCAGAACTAAAAAGGGTTCGATACAAAATTGCGGAAAACCCTGAAGCTTTGTTGTCCATTGTACAACAACCGGATTTTACCCAAAACTTTGGAAAACTAAAAGGAGACAAAGCCAAACGATTGGATAAGGAATTAATGGTTGCAGCTGAAAAGACAGATTTGGTTTTAAACAAGCAATTTTATGCCATGGCCGAATTTCCATTGGCGCCTTTTTACGATTCTGAAAGTTTGATAGAAGAGATTTTGAATCACTTTAAAGTGATTCGACCGCTCAATACTTATCTTAATCAGACATTGGCCTAGCTGAGTTTTTAATTAACTATTTAATATAAACAAATGACAACACAAGAAGTAGCAGACAAATTAGTAAGCCTTTGCAGGGAAGGCAAGTATGATGAAGCCTATGGTCTTTATTCCAAAGACGCAGTAAGCCTGGAAATGCCAGGAGTGCCCAACGAAAAAACCGAAGGGCTTGATAACATACTAAAAGGTTTTGAACAATGGGCAAGCAATATCGAAGAGACCCATGGTGGCACGGTCGGTGATCCCGTGGTCATGGGCAATCATTTTTCGGTTCCCATGTCCAGCGATGTCACCTTTAAGGGAATGGGCAGGTGCAAAATGGAGGAGCTTTGCGTATATGAGGTGGAAAATGGAAAAATAAAGAAGGCCCAATTCTTCTATGACCCTTCAACAATGTCTTAGGAGTTTATGTATCAACCCAACAGTTAAGCGCTTCAAATTGAGGCGCTTTTTTTATCCCCCAAAGAACGTTTCGAGTTCTTTAAGCGTTTCCGCAGAAGTTTGGATGTCCTTTACAATTTCACCTTTGTTCAATACTACGATTCGTTCACAAACTTCAGTGACATGGATCAAGTCGTGGCTAGAAACCAATACGGTAACATTTTCCTTAGTTGCCAATTCTTTAATAATACCCTTTAAGCGTATTTGGGTCGTAGGGTCGAGATTGGCAAAAGGCTCATCCAGAATCACAACTTCTGGATTGCCAATAAAAGAAGCTACAATCCCTGCTTTTTTCTGGTTTCCTTTGGATAGGTCCCGCAAGTATTTTTTCTGCCCTAGAATTTCTCCATGGAAAAAATCTTCGAACTGTGATAACAGCACATCCACATCAGCCTTGTTTCTGCCCCGTAACTCCCCAATAAAGTAGAAGTATTCCTCCGGAGTCAAATATCCTATCAGAAATGTTTCGTCGATAAATGCAGATGTAAAGGGTTTCCAATCTTCACTGGTATTTACCTGCACATCGTTATTGGTGATATGACCTGTTGTTGGCTGTATCAAATCCAAAAGAAGGCTAAAAAAAGTGGTCTTGCCAGCACCGTTGTTTCCAACTAAACCAAAACTTTGTCCTTTTGGAATGTTCAATTCGGGGATGTTCAAGACCGTTTGGGAACCATATGTTTTAGAGAGGTCATTCGATAATATCATGGTATGTGTTTTAACTCTTTAAATAGCTTTTGCATAAACATATTGTCACGCTTTCTGTTTGTAAGCTGCCAATGTTTTATATTTTTCCTTCTTATAAATCTTTTCAATGAGTTCAAAAACCTTGTTTTTGAATACAAAACCCAAAACTCCCGAGAGTGCCACCATTAGATAGCCCGTCATCGGATTTACCACATAATATCCTATCGCAAAAATGATGAGGGGCAATACCAATTTTGGTATAGTCAATAACAGTGTTTTGGCATTAAACGCCTGTTTGTCCCCAAATGCTTTCTTATTTGACGTTAAATCAATGGGCGTTTTTATGTATGCCCCTCCCCAAAGTACCAAATACGAGTTGACACCGATATTATAAACAGCTCCAACGATAATTGCCAAGTAGGCTTGCCAACCAGCTACAAAAATGTAAAAAGCACAAAGTATGGTACTGACCATGGTCGCTATTATAATCAAGTACCATTTTGAATCGAGATATTCACGGTAGCGAATGTTTTGGCTCATCATCAGAGGATAATATGAACTGTCCCAGCTTGGCACAAACTGCCCAAAACTGAACAAAAATCCTCCTGAGCAAAAAATTCCTGCAAAGATCCCCCACACTGGACCATCATATGCTTCTACAGCTCCCGTAAAAAACAATAGCCCATAGAAAATAAATGCAAAGCTCATAATGACCGAAGTTCTGGATCGTTTATTCCGTTTGATCAACTTGATGTCGTTCTTGAGAAATGTTCCCAAATTTCCAAAACGGTTCAGCCAATCCAAGTTTTCGGTTTTAGCTTCCGATTTTTTTGTAGCCAGACCTGCATCCAGATACATGTGCTTTTTAAAATAGTTAAAAGAAGAACCGAAAAGGGCCAATAACACTGCCCATGGAATAATTGCTGTCACAGGAATATCGAACAACGTATCGAACAACGGTGCTGTGTAAGTAGTAATATCAAACCAACCGTTATATTGCGAAACACCTAAAAGGATAAAAATTCCAGCTATAAAATAGAATGCATTGTTCTTATTGTTGACCAATACATTGATGAAATTGTTGCAATAAATTAATGCCATAAGCCCTAAATGCCATCCCAAAACATTTGCGAAGCCATAATCCTTTGTCAATAAAACAATACTAAAGGGCACAAAAAAGAAAGCATGAGACCAGTTGAAAAAAGATACTATGGTCTTTCCGAGGGAGTAATATACCACTTGACTTTTTTTGAAAGGTAGGTATAGCAAAGGCTTTATATTCGTGATCGGCATTTTCTGTAACATATACCGAAAGACCATATCAAAAGCCAAATAGTAGATGATAAATTGATTGACCACACGCAAAGGGTCTCCCAAACCTAAATCTTCAATAAGAAAATAGGATCCTACCCCTAGACTTAAGAAAACACCAATAAAATATAATGCTCCAAAAGCCATTAAGATTTTAAACCAGATTTCTGTTCTGAAAGAAGCGGACCTAAAAAAGGATTTCCACTGAAGGTTGATAAAGTGTTTGAACATGGGTTGGTGGTTTTCCAAAAGTTAGTACCTAAAGTACATGATTTGTTACAAAACGTATGCTTTTTTTAAAATTCACCGCTCATAATAGACCGAATCCGTAATTTTGCAAAAAAAATTGATACTCCATGAGTGATTTTCATGCATTAAAAATTGCCGCAGTAGATTCCCTAACACCAAATTCAGTAGCCCTTACTTTTGAAATCCCAGAAAATCTTAAAGATACATTTGTCTTTACCGCAGGGCAATATATTACCTTAAAGCATCAAGTAAATGGGGACGAAGTGCGCAGAGCGTACTCTATATCATCTGCGCCATCATCAGGAAAACTTACGGTAGGAATAAAGAAAATACCAAATGGTATATTTTCTGTATACGCCAATGAACATATGGCAAGCGGCGATGTTACAGAGGTAATGCCACCTGAAGGCCGCTTTGTTTTTGAAAAAACTGAAACCGCAAAACATGTTATGGCATTTGCGGCGGGAAGTGGAATCACGCCTATCATGAGCATTGCCCAGACGGTACTGGAAAGTAATCCTGAAAACACTTTTGTTCTTGTTTTTGGAAATCAAACTCCAGATGAGACCATGTATCGCGATGCTTTACTACAATTGCAAGAAAAATATGCCGAACGGTTTTTTATCCAGTGGGTGTACAGCCGTTCTTCCGAGCCAGATTGCTTATTTGGCCGTATAGAAACCTCAACCGTCAATCTCATTACAAAAAATAAATTCAAGGACACCTCTTTTGATGCATTCTACCTGTGCGGACCTGAAGAAATGATCAGTTCAGTCTCTGATACTCTTAAAAACAATGGCGTATCCGAAGAAAAAATCTTTTTTGAGCTTTTTACAAGCACCGAAACTGAAGATACCTTGGCCGAAGATTTGGAAGGAAAAACTAAAGTTGAGGTTCTGGTCGATGATGAAACTTTTTCCCTTGTCATGGACAAAAAAGAATTGGTCCTCGATGCCATTCTTAAGGAAAATATTGATGCTCCCTATTCTTGCCAGGGTGGTGTGTGTAGTAGTTGTATTGCAAGGGTAACAGAAGGAAAGGCAGAAATGGTTAAAAATCAGATTTTGACCGATGGTGAAGTGGCAGAGGGATTGATTTTGACCTGCCAAGCACATCCAACTACAGCTACATTAAAAGTCGATTATGATGATGTTTGATTCTTAATTGAAAAATAAAAATGGAAAGTGGAAAACGAGAATACCACCAATCTTCATTTTAACTTTTCCATTTTCAATTCTTTTTCAATAGCCCTGCTTGCAGCATCATAGCCGATAGAATACGCTTTTTCAATACCTTTTTTGTCCAGCACTCCAATGGATTCCAATTCTTTGGGTTCAATGGTTAAATCACAAGCATTCACTTTTTTATGATTAGTTGCATAAATCATTAATCCTGTTACCCTGCCTGCCAATTGTAGCGAATTTTTCAGGTGTTTTTTTTCAAGCTCCCCTACTATGGAAACATTGCTTCCAATGATGAAATCTGCCTTGCCATCCACACATTCCTTTGGAAAGTTATTCATGATACCGCCATCTGCATAGAGCGAGTCGTTTATTTCAACTGGACTAAAAACCGGTGTCAGTGCTGCCGAAGCCAGAAGAGGCCTTATAAGGTTACCCTCAAAAAAAGATTTTTCTGTTCCTTTAAGTAAATCCGTGGCCACTACGTGCAATGGTTTTTCCAAGCTTTCAAAAGAATCTTTGGGGAAATAGCTTTTAAAGATGTTAAAGTATCTTTCCGTATCTATAAATCCAGGTTTACTGATAGCAAAAAAATTATATTGAAACAACGGTGTCTGCTTAAAAAACTCCAACATGTCTCTTTCAGAATTTCCGTTCGCATATAAGGCACCAACCAGAGCGCCTACACTTGACCCTGCAATAATACTTGCCTCTATATCAAATTCTCGCATTGCTTTTATAAGGCCAATATGTGCCATGCCTCTGATTCCCCCTCCTGAAAGAACCAATCCAATACGTTTTGCCCCAACAATGTCAATTCCCATGATTAATAGCGATTTAAAGCATCGCAAAAGTAATTCCTTAGGGTCAAAGCTAGCAACTTTAGTCTGTTTTTTAAGACAATATTACCGACTGCTGGGTCTGTAGTACATTCAGGTCAAAGAAATTTTTACCATACATCGAATACTTGCTATTTTTAATCTATGAAATTCTAACATGTTGATTTTCAAAACCGACCAAGCAGTCGGAATGTTAAAATTGAAGATTATCTATAAAAAATGTAATCAAGAACGCTGGTTTTCGACCTAACTTAATAGACATTTATGTCGTATGTTTATAGTATAGGTAGTAAATCTTGAAGAATACTTTCCAAAGAAAAACAGCAGTTTTAATATTTGCGAATTCCGCTGAAGTGGATTGTCGTGAAAAAACGACTATTGCAAATTTGGATGTATTCAACACCCTTACAGAACACACGCTCAAAATTGTTAAGGATTCGCAATTACCATTTTTTCATTTTACCGAAAAAGAACAGCATGGGTCTTCATTTGGCGAACGTTTTTCAAATGCCATTAAAGCGGTATTTGAAAAAGGGTATGAAAATATTATAACTGTAGGTAATGATAGTCCACAGCTAAAAACCTCCCATATTCTTGAAGCTGAACAACAGTTGCAATTAGGAAAAACAGTTCTTGGTCCTACGCTGGATGGGGGATTTTACTTAATGGGGCTCCATTGTTCCAATTTTGACCCTCATCTTTTCAAAAAATTACCTTGGCAGCGTTTTGGGCTCTTCAACAAAATATCAAAACTAATTGCCGGCCAACATTCCTATTTGTTCAGACTTCCAGTTTTACAGGATATTGATAACAAAGAAGATGCTAAAGCTTTATTGAATTTTTTCAAGACGGTTGCAGCTTCAATTCTAAAGGTTCTAAAGGAATTGTTTAAACCCTCTTTCCGGATCGTCTCGAAAAACATCCAGATTTTTCAATCAAATTTCATCGCTCTCTACTATAATAAGGGTTCACCAGTCTCGATGCAATTTTCTTAAACATCGACAAAATGGCACTCAACGTATGCCATTTAAAGACTAACGATTAAACCCATAAATGAACTATTTTTTATTGACCATTGCCCTGCTCATTGGAGCAAGCAGTCAGGCACAACAAACCGTATCTGGTACGGTAACTGACGGCAACAATATCCCTATACCCTACGTAGACATTGTTTTGGTAGGCTCACAAACAGGTACAATAACCGACCAACAGGGAAATTATACCATTGCAGTTCCTAATGCATCATCGGTGCTTGAATTTTCTGTTTTGGGGTATCAAAGCCAAACCATTAGTGTAAACAATACAACCACTATTAATGTCCAACTTGTTGAATCTTCCGAACAGTTGGAAGAAGTCGTACTAACAGCGCTAGGTTTAAAACGGGAAACCAAAGAGTTGGGCTACGTGGTACAAAGCCTTGATGCTGAAGGAGTCACTGAGGTAAAGGCAGTTAATTTTCTGGACAATCTAGCCGGTAAACTGGCAGGTGTGACCATAAATCAGGGAGCCACCGGAGTGGGTTCCACATCACGGATAAGTATTCGCGGTGAAGCTTCCTTCTCCAATAACAATCCATTGTTTGTAGTGGATGGCGTTCCCATCAATAATAATTCTGTTTTCAATTTCACCAATGAGGCTGCAGCAGGTTTTCAAGAGGTGGATTTTGGGAATGGTGCCATGGAAGTAAACCCGGACGATATTCAGGAAGTTTCAGTTTTAAAAGGGCCAAGTGCTGCGGCCCTCTACGGAACTCGTGCAGCTAATGGCGTTATTGTTATTGAAACCAAAAATGGTTCAAAAAGTAAAGGTTTGGGAATAAGTTACAATACCAGTTTTTTTGTGGATACTGCTTTTCAACTACCAGATTTTCAAAATGAATACGGGCAAGGACAATCTGGTGTATTTGAATTTGTGGATGGATTGGGTGGTGGAACGAGCGACAACATTACCTATAGTTGGGGGCCAAGACTGGACGTTGGTAATTTAATTCCCCAGTTTGACAGCCCGGTTACCTTGCCTGATGGAACCATAGTACGGGGAGGGGATACTTCGCTATACAATAATCTACCGATTACCCCGACCGAGTTTCGTTCAAATCCGGATAATCTGAAAGACTTTTATGAAACCGGAACTACTTTTATCAACAACCTTGCTATTTCATCTGCGTTTGACAAAGGAAACTATCGGCTTTCTTTTACCGATTTACGAAGCGAATCCATTATTCCAGGTGTAAACTTGGACCGTCAAACCATTAGTGCAAGACTTTCTTTTAATCCAACGGATAGGTTACGCATCAATTCTTCCATTAGCTACGTAAACTCACAAAGCGATAACAGGCCTTCAAGTGGTTATGGTTCGGAAAATATAAACTACTCTCTGGTCGCATGGGGGCCACGCTCCTTAAACATTGATAGTCTTAGGGATTACTGGCAACCTGGCTTGGAGGGCGTGCAGCAATTTTCATACAACTATACATTCTTCGATAATCCATTTTTTATCCTGTTCGAAAACAGAAATTCATTCAATCGAGACCGTGTATTTGGAAATGTATCCGCATCCTACGACATTACGGACAACATCACCGCAACGGTTAGAACTGGAATGGATTATTCAGATGAACTCCGACAGTTTAGGCGTTCGTTTAGTTCCAATCGATTTGCAAATGGAGGATATGCCGAGCACGATGTGTTTTACAGGGAAATCAACACCGATTTCCTACTGAACTACCAAAATACCTTTGGCGATTTTAAGGTCGATGTTTCACTAGGAGGAAATCGTTTGGACCAAAAAGCATTTACATCGCAGTCACAAACTACCCGTTTGGCCCAACCCGGCATTTTCAGGTTGTCCAATGCGGCATCTCCCATAGAAGTATTTGAATTTGAGTCCAATAAGCGTATCAATAGCTTTTATGGTCTGGCAAAGTTTGGGTACAAAGGTTTTCTCTTTTTGGATATAACGGGGCGTAATGATTGGTCGAGTGCGTTGGCTACGCCATTTTCCGTTGACAATACTTCGTTTTTTTATCCTTCGGTTTCCAGTAGTTTGATTCTTTCAGAAATAATAGACTTGCCTCAGGCAGTTTCATTCGCAAAACTACGGGCAAGCTGGGCACAAGTAGGAAATGATACCAATCCCTATCAAACTACAGGTGCTTTTGTAGCGCAAACCCCATTTAATGGACAGCCTACGTTTAGCGAACAGAATGTAATAGCCAACCCCAATCTAAGACCTGAACAGACTTCTTCTTTTGAAGTTGGCGCAGATATTAGGTTGTTTGGCGACCGATTGAATTTTGATATTTCCTACTACAATGCAGTCACTAAAGACCAGATTATTTCTTTGCCTATCGGTATTTCTTCAGGTTTTACGCAGCAGGTCGTCAATGGGGGTAAAGTTCGCGCCAAAGGACTTGAAATTATTGCGAGCGTAACGCCTATCAGCAATGCAAACTTTAGTTGGAACAGCACCTTTAATTTTAGTAGAAGCCGAGCCACCGTTGAGGATTTGCCACAGGAAGCAGGGCGTTTGACCTTAGCATTTTCCAGAGTTTATGACAGTCAAAACCAAACGGTATTTTTACAGGTCGAAGAGGGCGGTAGAATAGGTGATTTGTATGGAACAGGTTATTTAAAAAATGACAATGGGGACTTTATCTTAACGGATGAAGGTCGCTATATTCCGGATAATACCCTACAAAAATTGGGGAACAACAATCCAGATTTTATGCTAGGTCTTAACAATCAATTCCGATACAAGGATTGGGATTTGGGTTTTTTGTTGGATTGGCGCCAAGGTGGAATCATTGTCTCTAGGACTAGGGCGTTGGGAAATGTTGGTGGGCAATTGGCCGAAACGGCGTTTAGACCGGAAGAAGGAATTATCCCTGATGGAGTGGTTAATGTTGGTACGGATGAAAATCCAGTATTTGAACAAAACACAGTTGCTGTTACTGCAGAAAGCTATTACCGACAGTTTTTTGACCGAAACCACGAAGAAAACAATGTGTACGATGCCTCTTTTTTAAAATTAAGGCAACTTTCCATTGGGTATACTTTTAAGAGTTTTCAGCTATTTCAAAATGATGCAAGCCTAAGGCTTTCCTTAATAGGGCGCAATCTTTTTGCGATTACCGAGAATCCGCATTTTGATCCCGAACAGTTTGCCGTTCAGGGAAACAGTTTTGTGGGAGGTGTTGAAGATATGTCATACGCCACGACACGAAGTATAGGGTTTAAAGCAGGATTTAATTTTTAAGATGATGAAATTGATGGTTATAAGAGTACTAACATGGCTACTGCCCCTAAGGAAATCAAAAAGCAGGACAAAGCTGTATCCTATTGTCCAACGAATTGATTATAAGACCCAAAGTACCCATTTAAAATTGTATTTGAGCTTTGTACTTGTGTTTGTATTTTCCAGCTCCTGTACTAAGGATTTTGAGGAAATCAATACCAATCCCAATCAGCCTTTATCCGTACAGCCAAGTTTGTTGCTTAGACAGGTAATTTATGATTATGGGGAGCAAATGTCGTATGAAGGCTTTACCGGGGGTAATCTTTTGGGACAGTATACCACGGCCTTGGATTTCAATCTTTTTGATAGACACGATTTAAAGTCGCCGCAATTGGGAGGCAATCCATGGCCTATATTCTTTCAAAACCTACGGGATAACGAAAGTATTATCCAGTTGGCCCTCGAAAATGAAACCTTTGCGGTTTACGAAGGCCCTTCCCGAATTCTAAAAGCCTATATGGCAGCCGCACTTACGGACCTTTTTGGGGATGTCCCCTATTTTGAGGCATTTCGCGGAAAAGAGGGAACAGTTACTCCCGTCTATAACACCCAAGAAAGTATTTATACTGGAGAAGATGGTATTTTAGACAACCTCAACAAAGGAATTACTGCCCTGGAAAATTATACGGGCAGTATTCCCTTAGAAGGTGATATTCTTTTTAATGGCGATCTGGAAGGATGGATTCGATTTGCAAATTCCCTTCGGATAAAATCCTTGATGCGAATTTCAAGTCAAACGGATGTCTCCGCAGAATTACAATCCATTTTTACGAATGGAGATTTCATCGATGAAAATGAAGAGAACGCCATTTTCAATTTTACGGATGGAGAACCCAACAATTTCCGTTTAGCTCGATTACGTATTGGTGACTTCAACAACTTTGTCATGTCCGAAACCATGGAAGAGATTCTAGTAGGATTCAATGACCCAAGGATTGCAACACTTTTTAGACCTTTTAGCAATAGTGATTCAGGGGAATTTAATGGATTGCTCAATGGCATCGACGCTACACAGAACGCTGCTATACTTGCCGACTTTTCATTGGCGGGAACCATCTTTAGGGAAAATACAGGGGATTTGGATGCCAACTTCATGACCAGTTGGGAAACTCATTTTCTTTTGGCCGAAGCTGCTGAACGCGGATGGATCACAGCGGATGCACAAGAATTGTATGAAATTGGAGTGACACAAGCTTTTGAATACTGGCAAGTAGCACTTCCAGCAGATTATTTGACCAATAGTGCGCTATACGGTGCAGGGGGTGATGCCTCAATTCAGCAAATACTGACCCAAAAATGGATCGCCAATATCATAAACGGCTATGAAGGTTGGATCGAATATCGCAGAACAGGCTTTCCGGAGTTAAAGACGCTATCCGCAAGTTTAAACAATGATATTATCCCTGTTCGTATGCCCTATCCGGCAGAAGAGGAAGCGCTCAATAGTGTGAATTATGCCGATGCAGCTTCCAGAACGGATGGAAATAGTATAAATGTACCTGTTTGGTGGGATGAAGATTGATTTTTCAATGAAGCAATTTGAAAATGAATTAATGTTAATCAAAGGAAGATTTACAAATAACGATGTCAAAGTAAATACAAAGTTCAAATGACTGGCGCAATTTTTTGGCAATGGGGTTTGGTAATAGCATCTAGCTTGGTGTTGTTCCTACTTGCTCCCTTTGCTAAAAATACCAATCAGTTTTTTAATGCTGTTTATCAAAAAAAGACCCCTAACAGCCTTGTGCTCATGGGGTCTTTGGTCATTTCCTGGATTTTTGCAAAAAGTATAACCAATGCCGCCAATTTGGGACTGGAGTTTGGGTTGGTCGGTGGCGCGGCCTATGCAGCCTACTACTTGTCTTTTGCCGTGGCAGGTATTGTCATCTATCGCATGCGAAAATTTGGGGGTTATACCAGTATCCATCATTTTCTTACCTCCAAATTTGGAAAAAGTGCGGTTGCGGTATTTTCAATTTTGATTACTATTCGTTTGTTCAATGAGGTTTGGAGCAACACTATGGTCATCGGCTCTTATTTTGGGGATATGGGTTCCACACCTTACTACCTTTCTATATTGGTTTTTACCGCGTTGACTTTGGCCTATGCATTAAAGGGAGGATTGAGTAGCTCCATTTTTACGGATAGCATTCAAATGGTATTGTTCTCCATATTGCTCATTGTTATTTTGTGGAACGTTTTTGCGGCAGATGCCAGCTTTTCTGCAGGGACGGTATTAAAATCGGGAATTTGGTCTTTTGAAACCGGACTCAATTTGCTCTTTGCAGCTGTGCTTCAATCGTTTAGCTATCCTTTTCACGACCCTGTTTTAACGGATAGGGGATTTTTAAGTTCCCATAAAATTACCTTGAAAAGCTTTCTGTGGGCCAGCCTTGTTGGTGGATTGTGCATCGTACTGTTCAGTGTTATCGGTATTTATGCGCAACATCAAGGTTTTGCCGGGCAGGCAGCGGTTGTTGTTGGGCAGTCCTTTGGCATTGTTATTCTATTGGTCATCAATTTTATCATGATTACTTCGGCAGCTTCCACTTTGGATTCCACATTTTCTTCTTTTTCCAAGTTGCTTTCCATTGATTTAAAACTCGGAAATAGTTTAAAATTTGGTCGTATTGCCATGATCTTGATTGCCCTATTGGGTACCATTCCGGTTTTTTTGGATGCTGAAATTCTATCGGCCACTACCATTAGCGGGACTATGGTCATTGGTTTGACCCCTATTTTTATGTTCTGGAAGAAATCACCTCCTAAAATCAGTTTTCATTTGAGTGTTTTCTGTGGTTTGCTGTTTGGTTTCCTCTTGATTTTCGATTGGTTTCCAAAATCATTGATATTGACTACTGGAAGGTATGCCGATTTACTCTGGATCAATTTCTGGGGCATTCTATGTTGTATCCTATTATATTTGACACCGCTATGGATAAGAAGATAAAACATATCGGCCCGAAAAGTGGGAAGCTATTGCTCTTTGGCGGGGTGTATAGTAATCTACAGGCCTTGGAAAAATTAATCTCCATAGCAGAAGCTGAGGGTGTCCCACCCGAAAATTGCATTTGCACGGGGGATATCACTGGATATTGTGCCCAGCCCGAAGAAACTATTGCCCTATTCAAAAAATGGGGCGCTTTAAGTATCGTAGGAAACGTAGAACTCCAATTGGCCAGTGATAGTGAAGATTGCGGATGTGATTTTAAAGCAGGTGGGCGGTGCGATAGTTTTTCCAAAATGTGGTTCCCCTATACCAAAGCACATTTATCGGAATCATCCTTGGAATGGATTTCCCATCTTCCGGAGTCTATCTCTTTTGATTACGGAGGTAAAAAAGTGACCATGGTACATGGCAGTTATGAAAATGTTTCGGAATTCATTTTTGAATCCACTTCAGAAAACATTAAAAACGATTGCTTGGAACAAACCAGAAGTGACGTAATCGTTGCTGGGCATTGTGGGTTGCCTTTCAATCAAACCTTAAAAGATAAACTATGGTTAAATCCTGGGGTCATTGGCATGCCGGCAAATGATGGTACCCAACGAGTTTGGTATATGCTACTGGATCATGAGGACGGAAAGCTTAAATATACCCATCGGTCTTTTGAATATGACCACAATACGGCACAACAGCTCATGTATACAAACCATTTGCCCGAAGCTTATGCGGATACGCTCGCTTCCGGTATTTGGGATAATATGGAAATCCTTCCGGAGCTCGAAAAAATGGGCCAAGGAATTCCAATCAATTTAGATAATGACTCAAAACAAAATATAGAACCTAAAACAACTAAAAAGATGGCAGATTCGTATTACGACCCCAAGGACCTTAGAAAATTTGGAAAAATCACGGAGTGGAGCGAGGAGCTCGGAACAAAATTCTTTGATTATTATGGTAAGGTTTTCGAAGAAGGTGCACTAAGTGCTAGAGAGAAGTCTTTGATCGCCCTTGCAGTATCCCATGTGGTAAAATGTCCGTATTGTATAGACGCCTATACCAAGGATGGACTGCAAAAGGGAATTACCAAAGAAGAAATGATGGAAGCCGTACACGTTGGTGCCGCTATTGAAAGTGGTGCCACTTTGGTACATGGCGTACAAATGATGAACAAATACAACAAATTATCCATGTAAGGAAGGTGTCTAATTCGAGCTAGGATTAGTATTCCCCACTTTACATCCATAAATTAGAGATTATGAGTGAAAGCATAATGCCACAAATAAAAAAAGCGGCCAAAAAGTCTATGAAAGGCCAAGAAAATGAGCTGGCGGCGACCAACAAGCAATTGGAAATCCTGAACGGTGGAGTTTTTGCGGAAGGGGAACTCCCATATTTCAAGGATAAAATAGCTGAAATTGGCCATTTTCCGCTTCGGCCCAGAAAGTTGGAGATTCTACAGATCAATGTTGGGTATATGTGCAACCAGGTTTGCGAACACTGTCACGTGGATGCCGGACCCGACCGGAAGGAAATCATGACCCGTGAAACGATGCAGCAATGTTTGGAAGTCATTAAAAATACAGGTGCGCATACCTTGGACCTTACCGGTGGTGCCCCGGAGATGAATCCGGATTTTCGTTGGTTTGTGGAAGAGGCTGCCAAGGCGGGCATCAAGGATTTTATCGTGCGTTCCAATCTCACTATCATCCGTGCAAATAAAAAATACTATGATCTGCCAGATTTCTTTAAAAAGCACAATGTTCATGTGATTTCATCCATGCCGCACTATACCCGTGGGAAAACCGATAAGCAGCGTGGAGACGGGGTTTTTGATAAGTCCATAAAAGCATTACAAGAATTGAATGCGAGAGGATACGGAATGCCGGGTAGCGATTTGCGATTGGATTTGGTCTACAATCCTTCTGGAGCATATTTACCAGGAGATCAGGCGGCCATGGAAAAGGATTTTAAAAAGGCGTTGGACGAAGACTTCGGCATTCAGTTTCATAATCTCTTTGCCATTACCAACTTGCCGATTGCCCGTTTCTTGGATTACCTCATCGCCTCCGAAAACTATGAGGACTATATGTACGCTTTGGTGGAAGCCTATAATCCTGCTGCTGTGGCCAATGTAATGTGTACCAATACCATTTCCATTAGTTGGGACGGCTGGTTGTACGATTGTGACTTTAACCAAATGCTGAACCTAAAGGTCGCCAGCAAGGTAAAACACATTAAGGACTATAACGAGGATATCCTAAACGATAGGAATATTATCATTTCCCAGCATTGTTATGGGTGTACTGCGGGTGCAGGGAGTAGTTGTCAGGGGACGGTGGCTTAGGTTGAGTAAAACTCAGTTTGACCAGGGCTTCGAGTTACAAACTCGCACCAGCGAGGGATAGTTTTTATTCATTTTGTATTTCATTTTCATCTTTGTTTACAGGTGGTGGTGGCAAATACCGAATGGTCTCCCAAAATGCAAAATTCAGTTCTAACTGAGTCCCTAACTTGTCATATTCTTGAGTTAAGTCCTTTATAAATTTTTCAATTCCGTTCAGTTTGCTTTTTCGTTCTGATTCTATTATGACCAAAAAGTTTTCAGGTTTTTCTGAGTTTCTATAATATGTAAAATCATCAGTCAGTTTTTTGCTGAGCGAGTTTGGTAATATTTCGATAATGGTCTGCCATTCAAATGGTTTTCCTTTTCGAAAAGTTACATAATGTTTTCCTTCTGGGTCAAAAATCATTGGTTCGCAATGTTCAGTTGGAAATATATTTCGGATAATATTTTTTTGTTTGATAACTATTTTGGGAACACTATCATTACAAGTTATCTCGTTGATTCTGTCTATTAGGATTCCGTAATCTTTAAATTCCGATAATTTAAGAGATACATTAAGGTTTACATTTTTATTTTTTGAAAACCCATAGTTTTTGATTTTCGTTTCTTGGTTTACGCAACCTGTCAACAGCAATAGCACTATTAAATATTTGGGAAAGTTCATGTTCACTCTAGCTGGTTCTTTTTAGCTCGCGTACAATAAAATATACTTCATTTCAATAAAGTGCATTGTCCGATACTGAAAAAAGTTCAGAACGAGTAAATGAAGTTCGGGAATTTTGGTTAAATTAATATAGTTTTAATTAGAGTGACCTTGAACAAGTTACAACCTTATAGTTTTTAAGTCCAACGTTTAAAACTTCAAAAATATTAATCGGTATATAAAAAGTTGAAAACGGGTCTAGTCCAAAAGCCTGTTGGAATATTAATCTCCTACACAACGCCTTTCAACTCCAATCACTTTAATAAAACTTCGCAATGACAATTACCAAAAGTGTGACGAAAAAAAGTCCAACAATTGCAGAATATTGTTTATCCATCATATCAGCAAACTTTCCTTTAAATCCACTTAAAATCCAATAAGCGATTCCTCCAAAAAATCTAAATATTCCGAAATCTACCATTTTCAATTTTTATAAGCATTTTTAGCTAACAATCAAGATATGTCTCGTTTCAATAATGTGTATCATCCAATACTGAAACAAGTTCAGAACGAGTAAATGAAGTTCCGAAATTTTCTTCAAAAAAACCTCTGTGCTGGTAGGAATTGACAGGCTGTAACAGCTTTTTTCATCACAACATCCGAATTGAACTGATATACGCCCAAACAATAAATAGCACTTGCAATGGAATTCTAAACCAGAGATAGGCAAGACCATTTCCATCAAAGGTTCCTTTTTGATAGTTTACCTGATGTATGGAAGCATAAATATTTGCGGGCAACATCAATATCAGAAAAACAATCAACGTCCATCCACTGATCACTTTTAGTTTAGGGATAAGCAAACCAACGGCCAATAGGATTTCAAAGAGTCCCGTGAGGTGAACAAAGCTTGTCTTGAATGGAATAAATTCAGGTATCATCATGGACATACCTTTGGTATAGACGAAATGTCCCATGGCCGTAAAGCACAACATGATGGATAGGGCTATTCTTGCAGACAACGAAAAATCATAGTGCTTGTAAATAAGTTTCACCACAAAAATGGCGATCACAAAGCTGGATAGAAGTACTAATAATGGTTTCATAGGGTCTTCCTTTAATTCAGTTACAAAATTCATAACTAATTTTAGGGCAGGCAATGAACCTAGGTTAAGTAATTCGCTTTCGTATTCGGCTCAAGGCTTGAGGGGTAACTCCAATATACGAGGCAATGTATTTTAGGGGAATCTGTTTCAATAATTTGGGACGTTCCCGGAACAGGTCCAAATAACGTTCTTCTGCGGTTTTGCTCAATAGGGCGATTTCTCGTTTCGACTTTATCAAAAACATATTTTCGGCCATTCTCCGCCCAATGAGATTTCCACTTTCTGTTTTTTTATACACCTCTTGAAGGTCTTGGAACGCTATGCGCCACAAGGTCGTGTTGGTCAGCGTTTCTATTTGATAGGGAGAAGGCGTTTGGGTGATAAAGGAATCGTAAGCCGTGACAAATTCGTTTTCAAATAAAAAGCCAAACGTCAAGTCACTTTCTTCTTGGGGAATATAATACCGCACTATCCCTTCGGAAATAAAAGATAGGTAGTTCTCAACTCCACCGATTTTGATAAGCGTGGTGTTTTTCTTTAGGGTTTGCTTCTGCAGTTTAGAAGAAAAGAAACCCCAATCAGCACCACGCATTGGATAGATACGGTCTATGAACTTTTTGATTTCTTCCATCCAATGAAGTTCGGGAATTTTGGTTAAAACAGGATGCTTGAGTTGGAGTGGTGGCCTTGCGCGAGTTACAAACTCGCGTGAGCGTGGCGAGTAGTTGTCAGGGGACGGTGGCTTAGATTGTAAAAATGATATAGAAATTGGGGCTATACTTATTGGTTTTGTGTATGAGCAGTGGTAGTTTTGACTATTGATTTTTCAATTTGCTATAAACTTTCAATTTTGACACTTCCGCCGCTATTACTTAGTAGGACAAATTGTTGTAAATAGTTTTATTCCTATTCAACCGATTCATCTAATTTCTCATTCAATGAAATCAGAGTCTGTCTTGTTTCTTCAATATTTCCATTAAACGGCTGCTCGGAGATTCTGATATCCTTAATTCTTTCCTGAAATAATCGTTCAACTGCTGATTCAATTTCTCGTGGAGATTTTGCCTTCATGAAGGAATCGTATAACTCTGGTCGAATCCCATTTCCAAAATATTCCTTCATGATTTTTAATTTCTTTTCCATATTATCCAACCTCTGTCCAATAATCTTTTCCCGTGTCAAAGTTGTTCCATACAAAAGAATATAAGGTAATTCTCCAAGGAAAGTCCATATGCCGCTACCACGATTTATCTCGTACAAGAACAAAGGACCAGCAGAACCATATTCAGATTCCGATAAACAGTACTTTTTTAGGTCATGATAATAACCTTTTAAAGTCTTATAAATAGCCTCTTGATTAAACAGAGGTAAATCAATTGTTGGATTTTCAAATTCTATTTCAATAATGTGAGAGGTCATAGATTCAAATTTCATTTTGTAGCCTTGTCCAGCGTCATATGCTTCCCAATAGTCTCTATAATTTACATTTCTACCTATCCAATACTCGTATATATCCATATCGCTTTTTTTATTCCGTACAACGTTTAAGGTGTAGCTCGTCTTAATGAATTAAATCGTCCAATACTAAAACAAGTTCAGCACGAGTAAGTGAAATTCGGAAATTTCTGATGAAATTGCACTATTTACTTAACAGATTGCTCTTTTAAATTGACCAATTTTATAGTCAACTTATCTTTTTCCTGCTGTACTTCAATAGCTTCGCCAATTTCAAAACCCAGTTCTTTGAGCCAGTCACCTTCCAAACGGATTTCGGGAACGACTTTATGGTCCCACCTACGGCGTTGGAATTTTCGGTAGACTTTTAAAATTCTAAAGGAGGGCATGTAGGTTTTGACCTTTCTACGAATATAAGAGGTCTATTTATACTTGGTGTTCGGTATTACGAACACTGAAAGATAAGCCACAGTATTTCAATAAATTAGAAAGTAAAATTTAAACGCTTTGCGAAGCCAAAGGTTTTGACCAAAAGGCCTTTGCTTTTGGTTAAGCACCTTGACCCGCATTAACTATTACTACTTTTATAACCAGTTATAATTACACTATCATTCCAGACTGCTTATTATTTACTCTGTCAACATATCCAGCAAAATAGAACGGTATGTTGTCTTCTTTGCCATTTTCCAGTCTTCCTTTTACCTTTTCAAATGCTAAAATCGAAACCTCGAACTCTGGTTGCCCAGTAACTAGAATTGGTTGACTTAATTTGTCATACCAAAAGTATTTACCCCCAAAATTTTTTCTCGCCACTTCAAAAATGTATGACCCTACAGTATTAATTAAATTCGCCTTTTGTTCTTCGTCTATTTCGTGAAAAAAATCAGATGCTTCTTCAAGCGCATCTTCAACTAATTCTAGACTTTTAACTGAGTAATCTAATCCTGGAAACCTATCGGTACTGCTTGACACAAAAAAATCAGCTGACTTAATCATCTCTTTTGTGTAATCGTCCAGTTGTTCGGAATTACTATCCTTGAGAGCAGTTTCTTTTTTTCTTTTAAATCTGTCAAATATCCCCATTCCTTCGCTTTTATTTTTTACAATTAAAAAGGATATGAATTCGTTTTAATGAATTATATCCTAAGATGGGTGAAGTTCGTGGATCTTTAGGTAAAAATCAATACTTTTTATTCCATAAAAGGTTTTTTGTCCTTTATTCCTGCGACCCTTCTTTTAGGCTTCCGGCGTCATATTTTTCCTTAAAATAAAAGCCGATGATAAAGCCAAGCGGCCCGGATAAAATTGAAGATACCGTCGTTAGCAAATCTTTGTAGTCCTGAATTTCAAACCCTTCCGTAGTGTATCCTATCACAAAGGTGACGAAGATGACACAAAAGAACAGAATGACAAAAACAAAGGCCAAAGCTCCCCTGTTCTTTTCCCTTTTTTCATCCACAGTGGACTTTTTCACTACCACCTTATGAATGCGTTGTCCTAAATCGGTTAAAATGTTCCCTTCCATAGTTATCGCTTTTTTTGAATTTTATAGGTGGGATATTCTTTTTCCAGTTCGAGTTTTAATGTCTCCTCTATTTTGTCCAGTTCTTTTTCGTCCGGAGTCACTATGTCTTTGTTCAATTCTATGATGCGTTCCAGAATTTTCTTGGTCAATCGCAACTCATATTCCAGTTCTACATTGGTTTTGCCACGGTCCATCATGTTATTTTCGGTTTTAGTTATAGCAAGGAGTCTATCAAATTAGAAGGGATGTTGGTCTCCTTCTTATCCAGTTTGGTATTCTTTAGAAACTCATTTGCAAATAGTTTCTGCATGTCATCGGATAGCAAAGCGCACCTGTACATTCTCCATGTTTTGGCATCCGCTCCGTACATATGATCTGTCAATCCCGGAAATTTCCAATCGGCATTTTTCCCCCAATGAATCGTAAAAGGGATATTGTTCGATTGTAAAACCTCGATCATTCTTTTGGAGAAGGTCTTCAGGCTCATAAGATTGTTCGTCTCGTTCCACAGTACACCATCAATTTCAATCATACAAGTAATTGGGAATCTGGCAAAGGACAGCGTTGCATTGGACTTTTTGATAAAGCGCATAGCGAAGATTCCCGGAACAGGACCCTCATCAACACTAAGCTTTGTGAGTACTTCCATTGCTTTACGGGAGTCTTTGTGGTCAACTCCAAAAGAACAGGCAAAGGCGGGGCCTTGATAAGGCGCATCCCAAAAAATCTCCGCCAAAGTGCCTGTCGCTTCTTCGTTAACATCTGGAAGTATGGAATTTTCCAAAACCTGAATAAACAATGGAATCGTATTTGGAAAATGAGAACCAATTTTTACAGCTAGATTTATGAGATCTCGATATACCGAAGTTTTAATCACCGGGAACGGATCGGGATAACTTTGACGGAATGGTTTTTTGTACATGCATTCCACAACGTATTTTCCATCATCCTTATATTGATTGATAAATATTTTATAATGGTACGGAATGTTGCCCTTTCCATTGGAATCCGTCTCTCCTTGAATCTTAAAGCTCGAATTTTTAAAGTCTTGGGTTTCTGCCAACTGTAACGCTATGTTCTTATCTATTTTGCGCACATAGCGTTTTAACAAAAACAGGTTTTGTGCCTCAATGACCACCCCATGGATAAAACCAAACGAGCCAAGCCCCACCAAAGCGGCATTGAAAAGTCCATCGTTGCGAATTACCCTCGATCTTAGTTTCTGCACAAAAACATTGTTAAGTACGGGTTTCGTATGTCTCTCCAAATACACAATATCTCCAGGGTTGGGTCCAATGATCAAGTTCAATCCCACTACATAATCCTGGACGGAACCTACATTGATGGCAGATCCGTGTACCCCTGTAGAAATACAGCCGGCAATCGTCTGTCCATTGCTGGCCCCAGATGCTTTTAACGACTTCCCATGTCCGGCAAGTTTTTCAGAGATTTCCTTGATGTTGTTTCCACATTGAAAAAGGAACAGGTTAGAGGCATCATAGCTCGACATAGCGTGAAGGTCCTGGTCCATGAACGAAAAATAGGTGTTCATATGGGCATTGTAATGCATGCGGTCCTTCTGATGTGCTATTTTGGACATGGACCAAGCCGAACCATACGCCCTAAAACCTTGGTTCTGGTTTTTGGTCTCGGTGATAAGTCGTTGTATTTCTTGTGCAGCATCATTATACCTATCAATGTTGGACGGCATACTATTGGTCGCTTCCAACTTGGTCTTATATAAAAACTTGAGGGGGAAAGGACCATTGCTATGCAGTGTGTCCCATTTACTTAGTGTCAATTTTGTTGTCTTGGCCATGGCTTTTCAATTTTTCATGCATACGTACTTGATCTTCACTCTACGCTTTCTTCCAAAAGTGACCGCACTTAAAAGCACTGCTCCCAGTGTATTTCTATATTCCACGGTATGTAGTTTCCCAGAAGGACATAAATCGGTTTTCTTTATCAATAAAGTAAAGTCCTTGGTGGTTGCCCCAATGGTTATTGTGGTATCCAGCTCGATTACCTCCATATCTCGATAATAATCATCTCGAACAATAGGTGCGGCAGGATTGTATGCTCCTTCTACGCTTCGTAACCGAACGGAATAACAGGATTGCAATAGAAGCATGGCAATAAATAACAATAGAAATGATGGCAGGATGAATCTTTTGAGTTTCATGATTGCATCGGTTTTAGTGAAAAAATTGAAAAATGGGTGGGAGAAGCTTGACTATCAGCAATTTACTTCATTCATTAAAATGCTAGCGATAAAACTGTATGATTTGTAAGATATTCTGTATAGTTTGAAAAGGGCGATTACTTGAAATAGTCTTATTGCGATACTAACTGATTGTGCATTACATCGGTATTAAAAGAACTTAAGCATTAACACTCTTAATCTATCAGGCGTGTTTTAACCAAGAAAGCTCACTCTTAAACCGACCCATGGGTCGGTACGTGTTTTGAGATTACCCACAATTTGGTCTTTTTTATACTTTTCACCGATTTTTCCCTTAGCTACGTCCTCAATTCTTTAGGTTGGCCAAAAACCGCAGAATCTTTGTTACAGACTTAACGGTCTATTAAACCCCAAAAACCGAATCTTATGCAAAAGACCCTGAAAAGACGCGAGACCATGCATCGTTTATGCTCAAAAGGCTTGGAAGTGTTCCATGAGAAAGGCTACTACCATACTAGTTTGGATGATATTTTAAAAGAATTGAATCTATCCAAAGGTGCATTTTATCATCATTTTAAATCCAAAGAAGATTTCTTTGTCCATATTGTGCAAAACCTTATTGTGCAAAAAGTATATGCCCTTTTGGTGGAACCCCTAAATACGCAAAAAAACCCATTGCCCGTGATTTTGGAAAGTTTGGAAAATGCTTTGGAACCAAGTCAGGGTAATAAGATGGCCTATGGTTTTATGCTGAACGATTTTTTGACTGAATTCAATAAACGCAATACCGAAATAAGCACTTACCTGAAAGACATTCTAAAAGTTTGGGAAGTCAATTTGATTTCAGTACTTAAACGGGGAAAAGTTGATGGCCATATTGCACGACACGTAGACTGTGAAGGCGTCGCTACATACATTATCGCTTCTTATTTGGGAATGCGTTCTTTGTTGGTCGATACTACCAATAGACAATTGAAGTATCAATATATGCAACAGTTAAAACATTATTTTGGTTCTATAACGGAACGAAACGTGGTAGCTTAAGCCTCCAATACTTGATAAATTTTCTTAACTACATCTTCAGGTGCTATTGTTTCCATTGCTGCTTCATATCCTTTGGGGAACTTATTTCCATAAACCGAAGTCGGTATCAAAGGGAATAGCTTCCTATCTGATAAAAGTGCATTTTCCATAGGTTGGCCAAACGGATAAAAGCCCGTAAATGGATGGGTGACCCCCCAAAGCGTCACGACAGGAATACCATAATTGGCAGCTAAATGTGCATTGCCACTATCCATGGAAAGTATAAGGTCCAAATTGGAAATGAGCGCTAATTCTTCAGAAAAATCAAGTCTACCGGCCATATTGACCGCTTCTTTGAATTCTTTCTCAACAGCTTTTAACTTCTCCTCTTCACCAGCCCCACCGCCAAACAACAAGATTTTATACTTTTCGGTATTGTTTAATATCCTAATGACATCAATCATAAGATGAAGTGGGTACATTTTGCCTTCATGCGCTGCAAATGGAGCAATGCCTATCCATTTTTTGGTGTCTTGTTTCACAATATCCAGAACCTTTTCTGAAAGCGGTTGTCGCTTTAACGGTTTGATTTCGGAAAAATCGATGGGAAACCCTAATTCCTTGAAGACATCCGCATAGCGTTGATGTGTTGCCTTTGCTTGTTTAAAAACCTTATTTTTAGCTCGGGTGAGCGCCTTTTTTTCTGCCCTTCCTTTATTCAATTGAATAAAAGGCGTTCGATCTAATGTAAAATACTTTTTAAGTATTTGGCTTCGTAGCACGTTGTGTAAATCTGCAACATAATCTATTTGAAGCGTTTTCAGTTCCCGGTACAATCTCCACAATCCAATTAATCCTTTATGTCGGTTTTTAATGTCGGCTTTATAGACCTCAACATTGTTTAACCCTGAAAATAGAGGGGCAAAATGATTTTTAGTAAGAACGGAAAGTTTAATGTGGGGGTACTTTGCGACCAATGCACCCAAAACCGGAACTGTCATTGCTACATCTCCCATTGCAGAGAGCCGAATGACCAAAATATGGGCTTGTTTACCCTTTTTGTCCACGTAGAACAGGGTTTAATTCGTCATCGTTGTACATTTTCATCTGTTTGTAGACTTTCATGTACTTGTCACCCTTTTCAATATCTTCAAGTAGTTGGTCTATTGCAGTGGATAAATCTTCCTTTTGTTCTAAGAGTACATTCAACTTATCGGTACACTTCTTAATATGTTCCTCGGAGGCATCCGTTCGGTCTGCCTCTTCTTGCATATGGTAGATTTTTAGTGCAAGAATGGAGAGTCTGTCAATCGCCCAGGCTGGACTTTCAGTGTTTATTTTTGCCCCATCCTTTATTTGAACCGATTGGTATTTATTCAAGAAGTGGCTGTCGATATATTCAACCAAATCTGTACGGTCTTGGTTGCTGGCATCGATTTTACGCTTTAAAACTAATGCATCATCGGGGTTTATTTGCGGATCTCTAATAATGTCTTCATAATGCCATTGTACCGTATCTATCCAATTTTTTCGATACAGCAAATGCTCTATTTTGTCTTTGGCATATGGGTTTGAGAATTCTTGATGCACATCATCCTTTATGTGATATGTATCGATGCTTTCTTGAAAAATAGTTAGGGCAAGTGAACTAAACATGGAGCGTGATTTTAGACAAAGATATTGCTTTATGACTTACTTATTAAGTTCCAATAGAAAAAGCAATAGGGGCAAAGCAATACAGATGATGATGATGACTTCGCGCAAACGCATTTTCTTAATGGACTCTATGTAGTTGGTAAGAAAAACAGCTGCCGGAAAAAAGGAAAATATAACGGGAGTAGCATTATTGGATTTGAACAGGCTAACAACGATTGCCAAAACAAAAACCAAAGAGATAATCTGTAACACCAATTGTTTGCCGCCGCCTTTCTGCTGCAACCTTACAAAGACCAAAACGATTACGACCATTATTAAAAAAGTGTAAATCAACAACTTTATTGTTGAAGCTTTTCCAAAGAAACCTGTCATTAAAAAATCGATTGAAAAACTATAATGTTCCCAAAAAAAAGAAAGGTTTTCATCAAAAGCCAAAACTGCAGATGAAAGCAAAAAAACAGTCAGAATTGCTACAACGGGTACCATCCAATTTTTGACGATTTTTCTATCATAAACGTTGATTACCGCAAAAACGAGTATCAAGAAAATCAATGCCCAATTATAGAACAAGCTTGCTATACAGATTAAAAAAGATGCATCAAAAATCTTGTGCTTTACATTCTTCATCGATTTGACGCCCAATAGCCTCCATACCGCCAACAACAGGAAAAAATTACAAAAAATAGCGCGCTCGTGAAGAAGAACATCGGAGAACCCAACGAGCAAAAGCACAAAAAACAATGGTGTGTACGAGCTAAAATCCGTTACTTTTTCAATTCTTACGATTTTATTGATCATATAGACAGAAAACAGAAGCACGCCAACTGTTAAGATCTGTAAGGGAATTGCATCTATATCTATTTGATAGCCCGTGCCATAAAAAACAAAGAAGCAGTAAAAGAGAAACACAAAGACCGATAGTACAATATAGTTTATCGGTTTTGTTTTGCTGAAAAAGCTTGAAATCATGTTTGGTTTTACTACTTTTGTAACGTAAATATAGCTAAGATGAGCAAGTTTTTTTACGGCATTGAAGACTTATTTGTGAATGTTCTTTTTGCGCCATATGATTTTTTCCGATTTGTAGAAAGCTGGTGGGCTTCAAACTCCATCAACTGGATTTTCTTCGTTATTGGTTTTGTTGCCATGATTTATTGGATGGGACAACTTAAGATTTTCAATAGCAATAATGAAGAGGATAAGAGCATAAGCTCACATTCTTATTTATAGGTCAAATCCTAAATCCTTTCTGTAGTACATTCCATCGAAATGTAGTTTTTCTATGTTTTGATAGGATTTTTGTAACGCTTCTTGAAAGTCTTTTCCAAAAGACGTAACTGCTATCACGCGACCGCCGTTTGTCACTATTTTTTCATTGTCCGATTTAGTTCCAGCGTGAAAAACCATGGAGTCCTTAATGTTTTCGATTCCAGAGATTTCCTTTCCTTTTTCATAAGCTTCGGGGTAACCACCAGATACGGCCATGACCGTAGTCGCTGTTCTTTCATCTATTTCTAAATCAATTTCATTCAATTTTCCATTTGCCATAGCAACAAGAATATCCACAACGTCCGTTTTTATTCTTGGCATCACCACCTCTGTTTCCGGGTCGCCCATGCGAACATTGTATTCGATGACCTTGGGCGCACCACCAACTTTTATCAATCCAATAAATATAAATCCCACATAAGGCAGATTATCCTTTTTAAGACCCTCTACGGTAGGCTTTACGATTTGCTGCTCAATTATCCCTATAAAAGCCTTATCCGCGAAGGGAACAGGCGAAATGGCGCCCATACCACCTGTATTCAAACCTGTGTCACCCTCTCCTATGCGTTTATAGTCTTTTGCTGTTGGCAGAATTTTATAATTGGTTCCATCGGTCAGCACAAAACAGCTTAATTCTATTCCGTCCAAAAACTCTTCGATAACCACGATAGCACTCGCCGAACCAAATTTTGAATCCACCAGCATGGATTTGAGCTCTGCCTTGGCTTCCTCCAAATCTTGAAGAATCAAAACTCCTTTCCCAGCTGCCAGTCCATCTGCCTTAAGAACATAAGGAGGGTTTAAGGTCTCTAAAAAAGCATATCCTTCTTTCAAATTGTCTGAAGTAAAACTTTGATACGCAGCTGTAGGGATTTTGTGGCGCATCATAAATTCTTTGGCAAATTCTTTACTGCCTTCAAGCTCAGCTGCAGCTTTTTGCGGGCCAATCACAGCGACGTCCTTTAATGCTGCGTCTTGCAAGAAAAAATCGTGAATTCCATTTACGAGCGGATCTTCGGGACCAACTACCACTAAATCGATATGCTTCTCCAAAACCACCTCTTTAATGGCATCAAAATCATTTACGCCAATAGCTATATTAGTCGCAATTTCTGATGTGCCCGCATTGCCTGGAGCTACAAAAAATTGTTTTGTTTTAGGACTTTCAGCGATTTTATGGGCGATAGCATGTTCGCGACCACCAGAGCCAAGAATTAAAATGTTCATCAATTGGAAATTTTGGCAAAAATAACCCAATTCGAATATTCGATAAGTGATATTCCTGTTTATTTGCCGTTCAAATGTGAAAAATCCCTATGCTCTTTTCGGTGCAGCTCTTCTGGGGTCAGGGATTTAAAATATTCAAATACTTTCTTTAAGCCTTCTGAGCGATGAACTTGGGGTTCCCATCCCAAAACTTCTTTTGCCCGGCTGATATCTGGTTGACGTTGTAAAGGGTCGTCTTGTGGCAATGGTTTATATATTATTTTTTGGTCAGTCCCTGTAAGTTTGATAATTTCCTGTGCAAATTCCAGAATAGTTGTTTCATCTGGGTTTCCAATATTGATGGGCTCAACGTAATCGCTCATCAACAAGCGATAGATTCCTTCGACCTGGTCATCTATATAAGTAAAGGATCGTGTCTGCGAGCCGTCCCCAAAAACGGTCAAATCTTCTCCTCGTAATGCCTGACCCATAAATGCTGGTACTACACGGCCGTCATTCAAACGCATTCTAGAACCATATGTGTTGAAAATACGAACAATGCGCGTATCCAGTCCATGGTGACGATGGTATGCCATGGTAATTGACTCCATAAAGCGTTTGGCCTCATCATACACGCCCCTTGGGCCAATTGGGCTTACGTTGCCGTAATACTCCTCATTTTGGGGGTGTACCAACGGATCCCCATATACTTCTGAAGTTGATGCTACCAAAATTCTAGCATTTTTTTCCTTTGCAAGACCTAATAAGTTGAGTGTGCCCAAAGAGCCAACTTTTAGCGTTTCTATAGGGATTTTCAAGTAGTCAATTGGACTTGCTGGGGAAGCAAAATGTAGAATGTAATCCAGATTGCCTCCTAAATGCACAAATGTGGAAACATCATGATGGTGAAATTCAAAATGTTCCAAAGGAAACAGATGCTCAATGTTCTTTAGGTCTCCTGTTATCAAATTGTCCATGGCAATAACATGATGCCCTTCTGCTATAAACCTGTCACAAAGGTGTGAACCGAGAAAACCTGCAGCTCCTGTTATTAGGGTTTTTTTCAATCGTTCTTTTTTTTCGGTTTGGAGGATGGTTCCGTCTTTTTCTTGAGGGAATCGATTTTGCGTCTTAATAAAATCTTTTGTTTTAGTGTTGTAAAGTTGTAGTTGTATTTAAAGAAGATATAACCAAGCAGAATCACAACACTGACCAGCATAATAACCATGCCCAGATTCTTAGCCTTACTGCCCAAAATAATAAATAGGACCACGAAAATTATATTAAAACACCCAATAATGAAACTAGCTTGTTTATGAGAGAGTCCCCAAAAGTCTATGAGCACATGATGTACGTGGTTTCTATCAGGAGAAAACGGGCCCCTTTTGTTAGCTATCCGAATTGTAAATACCCTAGCTGTGTCGAACAAAGGAACAATTAGAATACTTATGGCAATAAGCGGTGCATTTTCCAACAAAAAGGGAAGACCTTCATAAGAATCAGGTTTTAGAGCCAAAAATTTTAAGGTAAGTACACTAATGATAAAGCCCACTATCAGAGAGCCGGTATCTCCCATAAAAATCTTTTTATCCGATGAAATGTTAAACCCAAAGAAGGCCATTAAACAGGCATTCATGGTTATACTTAACAGTGCAAAGAAATATTCTTCCGATAAGTAGAAGATAGTTGTATAAATGACCATAATTACAATCCCTACAATAGATGCTAATCCGTCGATACCATCAATCAGGTTGTACGAATTGATTATGGTCAACATCAAAAAGCCCGCAATGACCAAATACAGAAAGTATGGGATTTCATAGATGTTCAAAAAGCCATTAAGAGATTCTATTACAAAACTGTTATTCGCTAGAACAAAGGCTATGGCTAGGGTTTGCGCAATCAGCTTTGATCCAGGTGAAAGAACAACCAAATCATCTTTTAAACCTACAATAAAAAGTATTGTTAATCCTGGTATGATATAAATAACCTCATTAGAAACCTGCCAATTCTTTATAAAGAAGAATGCGAAAATCAAGGTAAAGTAAAAGGCAACTCCCCCCAATGTTGGCGTTCTATCTTTATGGGAACTCCTACTATTAGGATCGTCCATAAGCCTTTTATACTCAACTACACCTATAATTTTAGGGATAGTCAAATAGACCAACAGAAAAGAACCTATAAAAATAGATACGGCAGTTTCTAAAAAATTCATTTTTCAAAGGTAGAAAACTAAACTTAGTTGCCTAAAAATAAAAGCATTTGCTTTGCAAGATTAGACCTGTCAAAGTCCAGTATTATTTTTTCAAAAGCATTAGATTTTATCTTATTTGTTTCTATGAGATGAAGTTTTTCTAAAAAATCCTCTATGTTTTCAGGTTCAAAACAGCAGCCAATACCGTAATCTTCTATCAGTTTTTTGGATTCTCCCTCGACACCAAGAAGTATAGGTTTATGCATTCCTGATAGTTCAAAAATTTTAGACGGGAGAACAGATTTAAACGTATCTGACTTTTTAAGATTAACAAGCGCAACATCCAATATAGAAATGTATTTTTTCACTTCTCTTTTTTCTACTGGAGGAAGCATTGTTACATTTTTCAATCCAAGGTTGTCTTTCATTTGCATGAGGTTGTCTTTTTCTGCCCCTGTTCCTAAAAATAGAAAATGAAACTTTTCATTTTCTATTTTAGAAGCGCACTCTAAAATGAAATCAAGTTTATGGGCCATACCATGTGTTCCAATATAGCCCACAATAAATTTATTTGTTAGTCCCAATTCTTTAAGAAGCTTTTCATTCTTGGGTATAGGTTTAAACATAGTTGTGTTAATCCCGTTTTTTACCACTTTGATTTTTTCTTCGGATACGCCCCTTTCGTTAATCAATTGTTCTTTAAACGAATCAGTGACCACTATAATTCTCCAGGCGCTTTTGTACATATGCAGCTCTAGATATTCAAAAAACCGGATAATAAGGTTTCTATCCATAGCCCCTACGGCCCTTATTGATTCTGGCCAAATATCACGAACTTCCATTACCCACGGTTTTCGTTTCCAGAAGGAGAGCCACCGCCCAGATACTGCAGTAAAAAATTGAGGGGAAGTCGCCACGATTATATCGGTTTTTATGAAAAGGCCCGCCCAGAAAGACATTATCATAAAGCTTAAAAAATCAATGATTCGTTTTAAAAAACCTTTATTTGCTGCAATATAGGTCCAAACACGAATCACGTTTATTCCATCTATGACATCTTTCTGATACCATTTGTTTTTGTACCCTTCAAAAATCTTTCCTTCTGGGAAGTTTGGCGCACACGTCACTACAGTAACCTCAACACCTTGTTTCACCCATTCCTTACAATGCTCGTATGTGCGTGTTGCAGGGGCATTGAACTCGGGAGGGAAATTATCGGTAAGAAACAATACCTTCATAAATCAATCTGGGTATTTAGGGTTTTACGAAAAGATACCGCAATTTTTTTGGCTTCCTCTCTTTTATTAAATCCTATCGCATATTGATACGATAATTGTTTTAATTCTAAAGAGTTTTTAAAAGTTAAACGAATGTCTTCTTTAGTTAACCTTACCGTATTCTCATAAATCTCTATTTGCTTTACCGACGGGTGAAAATGAAAATATGCTGTTTGATTCTCCTCAACTTCTTTATTTAAGAAATCTTGAATGATAATTCGAGAAGGTTCAGAAATAACTTTTCTTGTATGTTCGATTCCTAAGTTACTATATCCATCATGGGATGCTTGAACATGGTTCGGTGACTCTTCCAGCTTGACGATTTTAGCTCTTTTTGCTACTCGAAACCCCCCCCAAACCTCGGTTTGTTCTTGATTTCCCACTTTAACCGTATTATGCGATTCCGTTTCTCGTTCTTGTTGACGTAACGCATTCTTCTCATAGGTAGATGTTCCAGTATCTACAATGATTGGATTTTTGTCCACGTATAGTTCAAAACTAAAGGTGTCTGAATGCGCATGGCCAGGTTGGTAAGTAGGTCCTATATTTCCCACATCTACAAAGAGCTCATAATTGGACTGATTAAATTTCCGATAACCTGAATCCCCAAGTTTTCCTTTTGCCCAATCCAATCCCAGTTCTTTCCCATAGTTAAATAGCTGCTTTGATGTTGGAGCGATTCCATATGCACTATCGTTGACCATAGGGATATTTCCATTGGAGAATGTTACCGCTTCAAGCCAAGAGAGCATCTTAACCGCCTTTTCTTTTAAGAAAGAAGTATCCTCTTTCCAAGGATTCAGTTGGGATAGTCTGATACAATCCAACAATCGGTGCAAAAGTATTTGGTGATACATGGGTGAAAGCTCAAAATGAGCGCCGTCGCTCAAAACCTGTTCATCGAGTTCCTTTATCAGTATTTGAATTGCTTTTTTGTATAACACCTCATCCCTAAAATAATATGCGCCAAAGAACAGAGAAAAACCATTTTCCAATAAATGGTTTCCCAAAAGATGATATTCCAGATTATGAAGAAGGATTTGGTAATGGCTGTAAAGCGTTTGATTGATTTCCATGTCGGAAATCGAATGCTTAGAGAGAAACTTTATCCAATTGATTCCTCTTAATGAAATCGGATAGGGCTCTTTACCATCCCTTAATCCTTCATCGGTATTGATATAATCCTTGATGAGCTGAAGCCCTTCTTCCAATGTTATAAGCTCTTGGTTGAGAAAGTCGAAATAGTTAAGGTTATAGGTCCAAAGCTTGCCATAAGTGTTGTAATTCCAGTCGATTCCTGAATTAAAAGCGTGGCCTAGATTTAGGAATTCAAACTCTTTGTTTTTTTTATAACTATCGGTATATTCAAAAAGATCTTGCCAACTGAGCGGTTGAACCTGCCCGGTCAACGGTCGCTGGTAGCCTTTTTTAAAGAACCGTGTTCGCAGAAAGTAATAGGCGCGATAATAGATTTGCCTGAATCGCAAATATTTTACCGTATGAAAAAGTAATCCTAATCTACGGATATCCATTTGCCCTTTTTCAACGATTCAATGGCAGCGAAGGATGCTTTGGTCGTATTTACAATTTCATTAAAAGGAATAATAGGGTCTCCCCCTTTTTGCTGTTGTTGTAGCAATGTCTGAAATTGATTGTAATGGCCTTTGTCTTGTTTTGATGAAGCATTTCTGCCTCCTTTGAATCCATAAGTCTTCAGCTTTCGCCAATTGTCCATAATCATCGTTCGTTCTTGGGAATAAATCTCAACGCGTTCTTTGGAATAGGCTTTACTGCCATTCGCAAAGTAGTTGATAACCGCATTAGAACCATTCTCATATTGTAACAAGATACTAGCATTATCAGTGTTCTCTTCGGGATTCACGCCCATGGCATTCATGCAAACCGCCTTTACACGGCTACCCGCCAAATAGGTACATAAATCAATATAATGGCAGGCTTCTCCTATAATTCGACCACCACCGATTTCCATATCATGTACCCAAACATCTGCAGGAATAAAACCAGCGTTCATCGTCGCCACAATATTTATTGGGGTATCATCATTTCCCAAAAGTTTTTTCATGTTCTTGGCCAAAGGTGCGAAACGCCTATTAAATCCAACGCTTATCCCAACATTTTGACTATCGTATTCTGCAATAATGAGTTCTAATTCATTTTCTGTAAGCGCCAGAGGTTTTTCCACAAAAACGCTTTTCCCCGCCTTTAGGGTTTCCAAGACCATAGGTGCATGCATATGATGCTGAGTGGTAATGAATACTAAATCCACATCCGCATCGTTCAATATTTCCTTATAATTGGATGTGGAATTAGCAATGGCATGGCGCTTCGCCATGATTGTTGACGACAATCCTCCAGAACTTGCAATGTATTTGATTTCTGCACTCAACTTCTTAAGACTGGGAAGTATGGTGGAGCTGGTAAAATTTCCTGCACCTACTATACCGATAACTCCTTTCTTTCCCTCAAAAGACTTAGTGTCAATGGTTACCGTATTGACCGGAGCTTCCGTTTCGTCATATTCCAAAATTGATGCGATGGACTTTGAATTGCCCATATCCCCATAGATTTTATTGAAATTCTTTAGGGGTATACGCTCGGTAATTAAAGGTTTGACATCTAAAGTACCTTTGGAAATCGCATTGAGAATCGCTTCAAAGTTTCGTTTTTCCGTCCACCGTACATAGCCAATAGGGTAATCATTTCCTTTTTGTTCGTATTCTTCGTCATATCGACCCGGTCCATAGGAACATGAAACTTGAAATGAAATCTCTTTTTCATAAAAATCCGCTCGACTTATATCCAGACCGATTACGCCGACCAAGATAACACGTCCCCGCTTTCTGCACATTTGAGCTGACTGTGCTATAATCTCGTTACTTTTATTGGAAGCCGTAATAATTACACCGTCTGCACCGATTCCGTTGGTATAGGATTCCACAAATTTTACCTGATCGCTGCCCTCCGCAGGGTTAATAGCCACAATACCTTTTTCCTCGGCTATACGAACTTTTTCCGGGTCATAATCAAATCCTATGACATTGCAACCATTGCCCAAGAGCAACTCAGCGGTTACCAAACCAATAAGCCCGAGCCCCACTACCACAACCGTTTCCCCAAACGTTGGGTCCAATAGACGGATTCCCTGTAATCCAATAGCGCCTATTACGGTAAACGCAGCTTCTTCATCACTTACATTATCAGGAATCTTGGCCACTAAATTTTTTGGAATATTCACATATTCCGCATGATTGCCGTTTGAGGCTACGCGGTCACCTACTTGAAACTCGGTAACACCTCGACCTACACCCACAACCTCTCCTACATTACAATATCCTAGTGGCAAAGGTTGGTTTAATTTATTGAGAACAGCGTCCATAGTAGGTTTCAGTCCATCGGTCTTGACCTTGTTCAAAACCATTTTTACCTTATCAGGTTGTTGTTTGGCCTTTTGAATGAAATTGGCTTTACCGAACTCCACCAACATACGTTCTGTACCTAATGAAACCAAGGTACGCGAAGTTTTAATCAATACACAGCCCGATTTGGTCATGGGTACTGGTACTTCTTCTAAGATGGTTTCTCCGTTTTTAAGGTCTTGGATGATTTGTTTCATTATTATTAATCAGAATATTAAAAATGCAAAATAGTAATTAACCGTCACTGTGAAATGAATATTATTGTTTTAGCTCGAAAAAAACTTTTCCTGATTATAAAACTACTTTGTTTTTAGCTATCATCAAGTTTTATTTTTAACTTATGGAAAAACAATTGATATTCAATTACTCTCATTTAAAATAAGATTCATATCACCCTCAAATAATCGTGAAAAAAACTTAGCTCCTTCTTTGGTTAAATGACAACTTTGATTTTCTTAGCTGTGATGGCCTGAAGAGTATTATTGCTAAAAATATTTGTGGCAACAATACTTTGCGCTAAATTTCCAAGATTATCCAGAAGAATTACCATTGTCTCAATAAACAATGAAAGATCGACTCCCAAGTATACATTTTGTAAAAACCTAAATGAAAAATGATGACAACTATTGTGACAATTGCTCTTAATCCCTGAATATCCAACCTAAAATCCCTAGAAGGTGTAAACTATATACAAATTCTTTTGTAGTGTTTTTAAATATGTTCTTTTTTTGAAATCGAGGCGAAAACGCTAATAAATAACGATGTAAGTATAATACCATCTTGCCTTGTTAAAAAGGATTCAATCAAGCAACAGAAAAATATAGCCAATGCAAAAGCTACCATAAAATAGTTTTTGAATCTTATGCCTTCAATAATGGGACAAAAGAAAACTGACAATAGTACTAAAAATCCAATAATTCCGCTCCCAATCAAAACCTCCAAAACTTGGCTATGCGGACCATAATTCAAATGGGCTATACTTGTAAATTTGTTTTTTTCATTTTGTACCCTCAATACTTTTTTCACATCACCCGTTCCATATCCAAATATTGGTTTTTCTTCTATTAACTGGATTGCAGATTTGTACAGTATATACCTAATTTCTGTGCTCCCGGGCCTAAGTTGGTTCGTAAAGCTTTTATTCTGGTCTTTTCCTGGAGATAAAATGTATTTAATTTGTTGTATAGAATTGTTAAATCGGCTGTAGAGCGTCTCTTTAAAAGCAAAGGTTAAAACTAAGAAACTCAGAATGAAAATAATTTTCTTTCGAATGCTTATTGGGCTGAATATAGGCAACACTATCCCTGACACAACCAACAGGCCAACTATAATCTTAGATTGAACACAAAAAATTACACTTGCCAACATCAACAATGCCAATAGCTCCATAATAAGCTTTTTCATGTTTTTGTTCCCTCTTGGCCTTGGCTGACCCAGCAAATCAAAAACTATATAATAGACAGCTAAAAGTAAATACATAGAAAAATAAGTTCTATGGACATTCACAACTATGAAGTGGTTGCTTAAGTACTCTATAGCTGTTCCGATACGATTTCCCTCAGGTTTTTCACCCAGAATACAGTACTCATCTAAAAAAATAGATACATAGAAGAAATGCAGAAATGAAACAACACAAATCATAGTGCAGCCCAAGATAAATAGCTTGAAAAGTGTATCTCTCTGTTTATCAGACACCTTGACCAGGGGCATCAAAAAAGGAAAAAGAAAAAAGGAAACTTTATGTTCCAGCTGTTTTAAGGCACTATCCGTTTCATCCGAAATAAAAAACCCTATAATATAAAGACTGTAAAACAATAAAAGAGGCACATAAATTTTACTTACTTTACTAAAATTGGTTTTCCAAGAACTCCAATCGCCAAACATCAAACTCATCAGAACAAAAAGGAAAATGGCAATAGGCAATGCTTTACCACCTACAGGAAGCATAAAGAAAATCACGGAAAGGGCAATAAAAGGAATATTGTATTCCTTATTTATTACTTTTGTTGGAGGTTTAAACATCAGTAACAACGAATTTCAGTTTTCCTGATGCAGTTCTGGGAATAGCTTCTAAATATTCAAACTTTAAGAATATTTCATCTCCAACACGTTTTCTAAATTCATTTATCAATCTTTTTTCTTCCTTAAGTGAGAAGCCAGATCCCTTAACTATTTTGACTATAATTTCTTCTTTAGAAACTTGATGAATTTGAGCTTCATCTATATTGGTAAAACTTTTAAAAATATGGTCTAAGCGGCCTAGCTTTGTTCCATTTGGCAAAATAAGATAATCTTCATTACGACCATTAACCTCCAATATACATTGAGTTTCATTGAAAGGTTGTTTTTCCATACTTATATTATCACCTGTGTTATATCTTATTAATGGAAATGCCAAATTATGATAGTTAGTACCTAAAACCATGTAAGGTCCGGAATCTTGATCTTTGATAAATTCAGTATATGCAAAATCTTGATCAGGCACAAGTTTGTCCTTATTCGTTTGACTAATATTAGCTACTCCCTCAGCCAATCCATAATGTTGAATCAATCTCGCTTTTTTAAACGTTCTTCTAATCTGAATTATCTGATTCTCCATAAGGTTTTCTGACCCGAACGAGATAATCCTTACCTTCACTAATGGTTCTAGTCCTTTTTTTTCAATAAGATTTGCCAATAATGCAATTTGGGAAGGATAGCCGTGCAACCATTCAAGGTTTTTCTTTTTTAGACAATCATAATAATCTGATACTGTTTCACTGTTTAGATGGTGCGCACTAAACATAACTTGTTTTAAAAATGTACTATGATGCCAATAGGGGGGGGTGTTTTTCTTAGGTGATAAAATACTTCTTCCACCAAACCATGCACATCGGGTGTTCAAATTAATTCCATTTTCAGTTCTGTAGCGCCACCATACAGCCCATTGATGGTTTTCCATTGATTGCGTTTGAGGGAATATCATCCCTGAACCCGTTGTGCCGCTTGTTTTTAGCATACTTATCTTTCCTGGAGCGTTATAGTTGCAAATGGTTTTTATGTTTGCCTTAACTTCTTTTTTGGTCAATATGGGTAGCTTGTGAATTTCACTAAGTAAATCCGTGGCATTAAAATCAACTTTATAGGTCTTGAACTTATTATTCCAAAAAGGAGTTGTCGCTGCGCTTTTCATAAACAACCTAAGCTCTATAAGGTTTACCTCTCGCCTATCTTGCATTTGATATTTTGCCAATAACCTTGAAAAATTGGCATTATACCTAGACCTCCTGATAAAATAACCCTTAATGTTCAATAAAACAGACTGAATCCAATACGGGCTTTTTAAATATATTTTTTCAAAATCCATATAGATACACTATTTCTTTTACATTCCTAACAAATAACAATAAAACTGCTCTTGACACGTAATCGAGAGAATTGGCAATATGTTTAGGACAAAGTGTTATTCCCATTATTAAATAACTACTAAATAGACCAATTCAAAAACCATCAACTAATTGTTCTTATCTGTTCCAAGATACTTATATATTTTCTGGCCCTAGAAGCGGAAGTTTCAAAAAAACCCAACCTTTTCTTACCGTTTAATTGTAGACTTCTATAAATTTCATTATCAAGCGCTTTGCTAATTGTATTTTTTATATCCGCGGCATCGAGAGGGTCAAAATACAAAGCAGCTTCTTGACATATTTCAGTTGCAAAGGGCAAATTAGATGTAAGTATCGGTTTTCCTGTAATCATGGCTTCAGTATATGATGCTGAAAAGCATTCCAAAAGTGTTGGTAAAAACATAAAATCGCATTTTTGGTACAAACAGGGGACGTAATTAATATCAGTGGGACCAACATTGAGAATCCTATCTTCATATCCTTTAAAATGCTCAAAATCTTTTTTGGGAAGAGTAGTGACAAAAATAACTTCTGAATCTTTTCCCATTAAATCCAATACCGATTTAATAATCCCTAAGTTCTTATGTGGATAATATGCACTAACTGTTAATAGTTTAGTGCGTTTGTCGTTATCTAAAAAATCAAACTTTTCACAATTTATTTTTGAATTTAAAAAAACTTGATGGTATGTATTTGATACTGTATATATTTTTAATCTATTAATTTTAAGGTAAGCCGCTAAACGATTAGAAGCATCTTCTGTCTCTGTGACATAAAAATCAGCCGAATTTTTTAATAGAATTTTTTTAATCTCTTTTCTAAGCTTTAGTTTTATTTTTTCAAATAAATCAAGCTTTTCGAAAAAAGGAGATACATCTGCATAAATGTAATGAGGAATGGCATAACCAACCAAATGCCTTGTTTTTGGTTTCCAATATGTAGGGCCAAACACACTGAAAACTACATCTGGGTTAAATTTTCGCTCTATTTGCGATAACTCTTTCCTTGCCGAAAATCCAAATAAAGAAACTTTATTTTTTATACGATATAGTACAATATCCTCTTTTTGTAGCCTTTGAGCCATTTCGCTATAGAGCACTTTAGAGCATAAAACCAAATATTCATATCCTCTTGAATCACTATCCAACTCTTCAATAAAAGATTTAGCAACTTGAATTGCACCACCCTTTACCAGGTTGGAAATATTAATTAGTATCTTCATAAAAGAGAAAATTCAAATATTTTTCGGCAATGATATTAAGTGATTGCTTAAATCCTAATTTGGAAGACTCATTCTCAAACATTAATCTTTTTTGGGGCAATCTCATAAGTCCTTCCAATTTTTCGGCAAACTGTTCTTCATTATTTAATTCGACCAAAAAACCATTCTCATCGTTTTTGATAATCTCTCGTGGCCCCGTATCGCAATCATAACTTATAGATGCTAAAGGAAATGCCATCGCTTCTATTAGGGCGTTCGGGTATCCTTCAAAAATGGATGTCATTGCAAAAATACTACTCCTTGACATGAATTCGCCCACATTTTTCTGGATACCGTGCAACTTGACATAGGGTGTCAAATCGAGACGTTCAATTTCATTTTCCAAAACTTTTTTCAAAGATCCTCCTCCCAAAATATGTAGTTCCCAGTCTAACATTCCAATTTTTTTGAATATCCGTATCAAGGCGATTTGATTTTTCTGTTTTTCTAATCTTCCTATATTCAGAATTATATTTCTCTCTCTACGCCTTTCTTCTTTAGACTCCTTGAATGTACGTACAGGGTTCGGTATGACCTTTATATTAGGATTCCCTGTTTTCTTGAGAAGAAAATCCTTTGAGGCCTCTGTTTGCGCTATTATTCCTGCAGCTTTTGGGTATAGCACGTTTCTGAGCCATTCAAAATGTCTTTTTCTTTTTATGAAAGGGCTATTTCTATCGGACACAAATATTTTTTTTCCTAAAAAAAGCCCAGCCAACAAAACAAAGGAATTGTATACTTCTCCAAAGCTCAGAACTGCTTTGGCCTTACTTTTGGACATTTTACGCCTTACAAAGAATAAGAGCCTTATAGAATACCATATTTTGGAAAGTACAGTTTTTTTATACCTGAAATCTGGCTTAATAATTTGGGTGATTTTTGGGTGAATGGGATAAAATGGTTTATGGCTCACTAGAAAGAGTATTTCAATATGATGCCCTTGATCGCTCCATAAATTACCCAACTCATTCATAATTCTTTCCATACCACCACTTTTATACGTGGGAATCACCAACATTATACTTCGTTTGTTCATAGGCTTAATAGATTTCACTTAAGGGAGCATCTTCAACTAGTAGCATTAAGGTAATCAAGGAGTTTATATCAAAAAGACTATTAAAAAGGACATCCTTGAGAATAAATACCAGTGTTGATGTATATAGTAGTAGAATTAGAAAAAATAGTTGAAGGTAAAACTTATTCTTATAGCCCTTAGCAAGTTCAAAAAGTATGAGAAAAACCATCATAGGCCTAACGACATAACCAATTCTGGTGAAAATGTCCGGAGCTGCGGAAAAGATGTTCATTGTAAAAACCAGTATATAGACCATATTCCTTAACAAGGATTTTCTTTTGTACGTAAAAAGCAAATATAAATACGCAAAATAGGTCCATAAAATTTTAATGTAATAAAGAATTACGGCTCCAAACGATTCTTGCATAGCTTCTTCGATAACATCAAGGCCCGTTAAATATCCCAGAGCCTTTTGCTGCAAATTCCCTTTTAAGGGCAGTAGAGTCACCATAACCAAAAGTGCTTCCTTTGGAATGAAAACAAAACCAAGTGAGCATATGAACAAAACGCGACATAGCAAATCTTCATTTTTTACCCTTCCGAAAAAAATATATACTGGGACGAATAAAATGGAAGAGAAGTGTATGAAACAAGCCAAGATAAGATAGATATGCCCTTTTTTCGATTTTTCAAAGAAATAAAAATAGAAGGCCAATAAAACAAAAGAAAAGCCCCAATAATTTCTAAGGCCCATAAGAAGAAGTTTCCATTGAAAAGAAAGCAAGAGCATAAGTAATCCAGCAGTAAAGAGCCTAGAAGAATACTTGTTAAAAAGTCTATGAAAGACCAGAAAAAAATTACTTAATATAAAAAAGACAACAGTACTGGCGAAGAAACGAGCCGAAAATCCCAACTTAGAGAATATATACATTATCCAATAAAAAAGGAAATCGGGTCTTGTGCTTAAATACTTGAAGAATCTACTGATAGACATAGATGACATATCTTCAAATAAGTCATAATGTCTGGCAAGGTCATCTATTATTTTGGGGATGATTTGATATTCTACTAGACCAAAGAGAACAGCTAGAAGAAAAAGGGCCGAGCTTTGCTTCTTGAGTATTCCTAAAATAACTCCAGGCAAAGCCAAAAAGGGGCTTAATAAAAGCCCTACTCCACTGATTAATAAATTTTTATCAATTCGCATTTTAATGCCAAAACTTATACTCAAGCTTGCTGATGTTCTTTAATTACGTCTTCCAACATAAACTCTTGTGGAACAAAACTTCCTTTAGTCCATTCCAAACTACTGTTCCAAAACCCTGGACAAGGGTCATATGCTGCTATAGAAAAAGAATAGCTGATTTCTACAATTACGGGTTTCTTTTTTTCATCAATTACAAAATCAAAAGCAATACATTGTGACCCAATTTTTTTTGTAGATTCAAATGCAATTTTTAATGCTTCAAAATTTATAGTTTGATTGTCCAAATAGCGTATTAAACCGCTTCCAGAAGCCCTAAAATCACCTTTTCTCACAAATCTCTCTATGGCAAAAGAACGATTTCCAATTACTATTATCCTAATATCTGACTTATTGTTCGGTATAAAATCTTGAAAATAGGAATACCCTTTTTCTTTTCCACTAACCTTTTCTAGTCTTGATTTAAGAAAGAGACGTGCAATGCCCTTAAAAATACCCAATAGTGTTTTTAGGTTCTTTTCCTTCCTAAAATGCCAGATTCGATTATAGAACAACGCTCTACGTCCACTAACACCAAATCCAGACCCAAAGCTTTTTTTTATCAATTTTTTAGCCTTACTTTTTGTCCTGACCAGCTTCACATTAATTGCGCCAGCCCCCCCCCTTAGTTTGAATACTTTTGGATATGAAGTTGTGGCGGCCCATTCAAGGGCCTTACTCTTTTCAAAAAAAACGTAGCTGGGAACCGAAGGGATTTTCAATGTCTCAAATAGGTATTTTTGTCCAATTTTATCGTCAAAATGCCAAGACGTGTCAATAGATGGAAACACAGTTATATTGGTCTTTTCAAGCGCATATATCAATTGTTTGGCGAACAATACTGCTTTATAATCTTCTTGGTCCCAGTGCCACAACAAAATTTTTGCGCCTGTTAACTGCTCGATAATATCTGATGAATAACAATCCACCAAAATGTATTCGATTTTATTATTTTCACAATATCGAACCCATCTATCACTAAAACTACCCAACCTTTTATGTATCGCAACTAGCATTATTCTGTCCTATGAAATTTATCCAATACTTCCAAACTTAAGTCATAGTGTGCTTCACATCTAAAGAAATTGTGTAGGTCCATTAAGTCTCTTCTATTTAAAACTTTTTTTTGCAACCCAATTTTTTTAAGTATCCTAAAAAAAATAGATCTTTTACTGTTTAATATAAATAGCCTATTCGCATATTCTTTTTCAACAAACAGTCTCCATTTCTCTTGTAGTTCACTCTCATTTTCAATGGCTTTATTTATTGGCAATACAGTATCTTGAAAGAAAGTTTCTTTTTCTTGTTTGGAGTATAGGCGTATACCATCTATATTTTGGTGAAATGGTATAATCTCAAATTTTTTGATTGATTTTGAATTAAATTTTAATAGAATACCTGTAAACCAGTTTTCCCAGTTTGTCGTATTATGAAAAATAAGATTGCCAAGACTGTATATTATAGGCACATTGTTGTGAATTTCAAAACCACTAACACAATGTGTATGATGGCCGACTATTAAATCCACACCACTATCTGCATAAAATCGATATTGTTTTACCATCCTTGGGCTAGGATAGGGATTAAACTCATGTCCACCATGAATAATTAGTATAATTAAATCAGCTATTTTTCTTGTTTCCTTTATTTGGGCTAAATTGTCTATAAAGTTCATTGGGTTTGCGCCTGCACTATCCTTTTTTGCTGAGGCCCATTCATTTTCTGCAAAATTTAATATTGCAATCCGTTGATTTTCAGATTCTATAAAATACGGTGTTTGGGCATCTTTCAAATTCTTTCCTGCTCCCACAAACTCAATATTGTTCTCTTGGCATGTTCGAATAGTTTCTAAAAGACCTGCTTCTCCATAATCAAGGATGTGATTGTTGGCCAATGTAACTAGATTGATATCTGCCTTCTTTAATGTCTCAACGCTCTTGGTTGAAGCTTTTATACAAGGGCCAGTTTTAGATATCCCTATATTCTCAGTGGTAATAGGAGATTCCAGATTTATAATGGATAAATCCGCTTTTGAGAACAATTCCAAAGAATCGCCCCAAATTTTGTGAGGTTCGTTTATTGCTCTGTTCTCAATGGCCCCTCCTAAAAATACATCACCTCCTATTAAAATTTCCATGTTCCAAAATATAAAAAATGTACCCGATATATATAAGATTTACAAGTATCCCTGTTAATGAGAAAAGCTTTACGCTTAGTAACATACTTCCAGCAAGACCCCCGTAATAAAGACTAAAAAATCTTAGAGTAAAAGAAACTATTTCAATAAACAATTGTTGCTTTTGCCTATTTAATATATAATACATTGCAGATGAAGGTGGGTTTGCGAACATAAGACCGACCCAAAGAAACATCCAACTGGCATAATCGCCCGCCTTAGTCCACTCTGGACCAAAAGCAAAAGCGAAAATTGAGTCTCCCATAAAAAAAAGAACACCCATTGGGGCCAAAGCAACTAAAAGCAATGTAAAAGTGACTTTTTTAAACTTCTTTTTCAAAAGCAAATGGTTTTCATCATGTTCAGCTGCCTCTTTAAAAAAAACCTGTCTTACCGAATTACCAATTAAAGCTGATGGTAGTTGTAAAATTCGCATGGCAAAAAAATATGCCCCTACTTCAATTACACCAAAATAACTTCCAAACATGATAACAGGTAAACCTTGTGATACCGAATTTAACAGGTTTTGGGGAGCAGTATAAAGTGGATATCGGTAAAACTTTTTTGCTGTTTTTTTTAAAACTCTAATATTATGATTGATTGAAATCAATTCTTTCCAAAAAGGTGGGAGAAGTATTAACAGGCCAAAAACAGCTCCAATAATGTTTCCTAGAACCAAGCTTATGCCTGTACCGATAAAAAAAGCTAAAAGAAGCTGACTCCCGGTCAATGATAATTTATCAAAAATGGATTTCTTGGCTAACCGCTTGTATTTTTTTTCTCTGTTTGTTAATTGTATTAATATGGCATTAACCCCTAAGATCAATGACAATGTGCCAATAAGCAATGTTCCTTTTACACCAAATTCTATCCCACTAAGAGCTTTCAGAACTCCTGGGTCAAACAAACCTACCAAACAAAAAAACAAAACAAAACCAACCAGACTAACCGTCGATAGCATTATCAATGCATTTTTTTCTTTATCCTGCTTTGCAGGGACGATGGCCATTTCAAACTTTAAGGTCGCCGTACTGGAGAGTATCAAAGATAGTGTCACCACACCTCCTAAATAACCAAAATCGTTTTGATCGTATAGTCTAGAGAGTATGGGGGCTGCCAAGACTCCCACGCATTGAGCTATAAAAGTTCCTGAAGCTAAAAACGAAACGTTTTTTACAAATTGATTATTTAGACCATTTAAGAGTTTCATCAATAGAAGTTGTTCGATAGAATTCGCTTCTTATCGACTCCGCAAAAATCCAAGACTACCGTCCCTTCGTTTATTTCAATAGATTTAAACTCATTATGAGCAACCAAAAAAACAACGATATCTGCCCTTTCTACCGCTTCTTGATAATTGGTTAGCTTGAATACCTTATGGCTTTCTATATTAGGTTCCACAATAAAATATTCTTCATCATTCGCATTTTGAAGTACTTTTTGAACTATATACTTTGCAGGAGATTCCCTCAAATCATCGATATTTGGTTTAAAGGCCAAGCCCATCAATGCTATGCTTGGTTTTCTTCCGTGTTTTATTTCGAACTCCAATTTGGCATTCTTAACTTTTTCAGCACACCAGAAAGACTTATAGTTATTTATCTCGCGAGCTGTCCCAATAATTTTTGACTCCATAGGGTAATCGGCAACTATAAAATAGGGGTCCACTGCGATACAATGTCCTCCAACTCCACATCCGGGTTGTAATATATTTACTCTGGGGTGTTTATTTGCAAGTTCTATCAGTTCCCAAACGTTAATGTCCGCTTTATCACAAATCAGCGATAGTTCATTTGCAAATGCTATTTGAACATCTCTAGAGGAATTTTCCACCAATTTGCACATCTCGGCTGTTCTAGCATTGGTTTTATGAAGTTGTCCCTTAATAAATTGAGAGTAAAATTCTACCGCCTTATCGGTTGATGCCTTGTCAACTCCGCCAATTACCCTATCATTATTTACCAGTTCAAACATAACATTTCCTGGGAGCACTCTTTCTGGACAGTAAGCTATGTGGAGTTGACCTTTTAGTTCCGGTCTTTTTTCAAAGATAAATTGCATCATCTTTTCAGTTGTGCCAATGGGTGATGTAGATTCAATGATATAAAGGTCTCCCTTTTTTAAAAGGGGAATGATAACCTCTGTAGCTGCATGAACGAATGACGTGTCTGGCTCATTTTTATCCTTAAAAGGTGTTGGAACCACTATAAGGTAGTTGTTAGCTTCAACAGGAGTAATATCAGCTTTTAGATATCCATCCTCTACAGCGCTTTCAACGGCTTTATCCAACTCTGGCTCAATAATATGTATTTTACCAGCATTTATGGTTTTGACAACATGTGGATTAATGTCTACCCCATGAACCGAGGTTTTGTTCTGAGCAATCAAAGCGGCAGTGGGAAGCCCAATATAACCGAGCCCCATCATCACAACTTCAGGTTTTTTATCCATTATTGAATTTTAGATATATAATCTACTATTTTTTTACATGCATTGCCATCTCCATATGGATTGTGAAGCATACTCATTTTTGAATAGGCTTGTCCATCTTCAAGCAATTTTGTTGATTCCAAAATGATTTTTTGCCTATCCGTTCCCACCAAAATCACCGTTCCAGCCTCAACCGCTTCTGGTCGCTCGGTAGTATTCCGCATAACCAAGACCGGTTTTCCCAAACTAGGTGCTTCTTCTTGTACCCCGCCACTATCCGTAATAATCATATAAGACTTGTTCATCAACCAAACAAATGCTGGATAAGACAAAGGGGAAATTAATTTAATATTATCAATATCTCCCAGCATTTCGTGGACTGGTTTTTTAACATTTGGGTTCAAATGCACTGGATAGACAATTTGAATTTTCGGATAAGAAATCGCAAGTTGCTTTAAAGCATCACAAATATTAATAAAGCCCTGCCCGTGGTTTTCTCTGCGATGTCCCGTAACTAAAATCACCTTCTTTTCTGTATCAATTACACTATTCAACTCAGCCACTTCTGAGTCATAGAAATCAACCGATGTTACTTTGTTGACACTATACTTTAATGCATCTATGACAGTATTTCCAGTAACTAAAATAGTGTTGCTTTCTTTGTTCTCTTTGAGTAGGTTTTTCATTGAGGTAATTGTTGGTGCAAAGTGTACATTTGAAATTACCCCGGTAACACTCCTGTTCATTTCCTCAGGAAAAGGGGACTGCATATCAAAAGTTCTGAGACCAGCTTCTACATGGCATACTTTTACTCCAGCATAAAACGCTGCCAAACTAGATGCCATTGTGGTGGTCGTGTCTCCATGAACATAGACAAAATCAGGCTCGTACTCATCAAATACTGTTTTAAGTTGTGTAATTATAGCTGCTGTGAGCGTATGTAAATTCTGATTTGGTCGCATCAAATCCAAATCATAATCAGGTATGATTTCGAAAAAGCGAAGTACCTGATCCAACATTTCTCTATGCTGAGCCGTTACGCAAACCCGTGTTTCAAAAATATTTGGATGTTTCTGAAATTCCTTTACCAATGGTGCCATTTTAATAGCTTCTGGCCGTGTTCCAAAAACGATAAGATTACGTTTTTTTTTCAATAGAAACTTTTAAGATTTAAAATTCGACCCATTTTAAGTAATATAATACTTAAGTAGTAAGATTGGATGCTCGTTTATTTATCGCAATCAACGCAGAAATACCCAAAAAGAGTAAAAGCAACAGTGAAGGAATCAAAATAACACTTCTTCCAAAAAAAGCTTTTTTCACCTGTTGCGAACTCCCAAAATTAATGATGTTTATAGGGTCTTTTTGTTCTTTAAGCGCTATCTTTTTGAGCTCAATATCATAAATCAATTGATTTTTGAGTTCGAATAAACCCGTAATCTCTGTCTTCTCTTCGGCACTAAATGTAATTCTTTGATTTTTGATTTGTTCACCTTCAGATTCAAGGCTCTTTGTATAAGCAGAAATTAAAATATCTATTTGATCGACAAAAATTTCATTTTTCTCGATACGGTCCAATGCGTTTTGCTTGGCGACCTCTGTTAGGTCTCTAAGGTATGTATTTGCATTAATATATTGCATCACTTTTTCGGCAAAGACCCTACCTTTATCAATATCCTTGAATAGAAATGTAATCATATGGCTAGGTTCACTTCTATTTAAAAGTTCAGATTTAATAACATCTGAAAAATCTTCGTTCCCTTGAAATTTTCCCAAAAGTTCTAAATACGCTAAATTTTCCTCTGCATTTTCTTCCTCTTCCATAGGGGAAATAGCGATTTTAAATTCTCGTAAGCTGGAAGTATCTATACCAATTCTTGTAAAAAACTGGAAATTCTCAGCTCTTAAATTATTCTCTATTTCTTCCACAACATTGTATAGATAATCCTTGCTCTCCAAATTAGGTTTAACAATGACTTCTATCTTCATTTTTTTTTCCGTAACCTGATTCAGCCCATAACCGGCAGCCAAACCTATAATAATTAATCCTCCCAATATCAAGGCATGTTTTTTTAAGTACAGGAACAATTTCAAAAAAGCAAGCCCAATTTTATTGAATCCTTTTCCTATCAGTTGGAACAACTGTCCCAAATCTATTTCATCGGATGAATTACTGTTTACTGGTTGATCTGCCATCTTATGTGCTGAATATTTGTTTTAAAATTCTGTCCGTTATCAAATATGTTGGTTTCACGCCTGTAGCTCCCAGTCCACCAGAGGCCAAAGTACTCCCCGTTTCCAAAGGATTGTCCGAGGCGTAATACGCGTAGCGAACTTTTACATCTTTTTTAATACTTTTTCTGATTTTAGAAGCAGATTGAATCGCTTTTTGATAATGAACTCCTTCCATTTCCAACCCGATTACGTTCCATGTCGATTCATGAAAAAACCGAAGAATATCCTTGTTCTGAAGTGATGTTCCCAAAACCGTAACCATCGTGCCTTCCAAAACTTTCAATCCATTGCCTTCAAAATCTGAAGCATTCAATTCATTTTTAAAAGGGTAGTTGTCCGCAGTACCTTCAAAAATATGCGCAGAAGGAATCATTAAATCCCCTTTACCACCTTCCAAAATACCTGCTTTTCCCATAATGGATATAGAATCTACGTTCAGGAACTTTTTTTCGCTTTCTTCCGAAAATGGCTTTAAAAGTTCATCTATCGTTTCAAATGCCTGCTCGCCAAAAGCATAATCCATCACAAATATAACGGGTTTTTCTTCGTTGGAAACTGTATCGGACAAATCATAACAGCATGTATTGTTTCCAAATTTTGCGGAATCAAAAAGTTGGACATCTATGTTGGCTCCAGATTTGTCATCTATAAACAACATGCCGTTCTTTTCTCCCCAATCCTTCACTTTTTTTGAAAATTCCTTGTTCTTGGTAGAGCTTAAGGCTTCATAAATATCCAAAGATTCAGAATCAGGAAAATCCTTGGCAAGAGCTTTTTTGGCAAACAAGGAGTTCATAACGCTATGCATGTTCGCACTTATAATATGGAGTGGCCTGTGTAGTAAATTATGTTTGCTAAGTGTTTGCTTTATTGTTTCTGCCCAGCGCTCCCCATGAATATGGTGTCCTAGTCGTTCACGCAGTATAGGGCTAAAAGTAATGGTACGCTTGTTACCCGTAGTCTCTTCTTCAATGGCCAATTTTCCAAGCCAATAAATAAAGTTTAGAAAGCGATCAGGATTATCTTTCGTGCTGAGTTTGTTCTCAATCTCGACCACATCTTCAAACGTTCTTCCCAATATATTGGCCGTATGTATAAACGCTACTTCCCGTTCTGAATCATCCTTTTCTTCGCTTTGGACAAATTCCGCCAGTTTCGTCCAATCCCTTGTGGTATCATTGCCTTCTTCAACCAAGACACGCTTACATATTTTACCAGATTCTATGAACAAAAAAGTAAGGTGTGTGAGAATATCATAAATATCGCTTCTTCCTCGCGTAATCTCAATGTTCATCTGCTCATCGTCAATACGATAACAGTTTCTTCTCCGTTTTGGTGGTACTATTGCCTTTAGGTGCGATTTGGAAAATCCTTCATCCGAAGTTAAATTGATGAACCTACACTCCTCAATACCTTCTGGCAAACGTTCCAATACATAAATAAGCCCGTTGAGCTCTGCTTTATCTTCGGCCACCGAGCCGTAGATTTCCGGTCTTAATAGAAGCAAGGCATTGCGCAGCGCATTCCCAGAAACTCCTGAAGGCTTATAAAATCCGCGGTTGAGCAAATGCCGCATGGTAATGTATAACCGTTCGATTGCGTTGGTCGATTCTTGGGCCCTGGTTGTTTGTTTTACTTTGTTTGCCATAATTAACTTCTGACAAAAATACACGAATTCGAATGAAAGAAAACAGTTTGTTCAAAGTCTAAATCTGAAACTTGGCTAAATCGTCTGCAACTTTTCGGTCATTGGAAAGCCGTTGCACCTTATTTTGCCCTCCCAGCTTGCCAATGGATTTCATATAATCCTGAAAACCACCCAGTTTTATTTGAGTGATTTTTAAGGGCTGAAGTATATTCCCTTCAATCAAATCTAAATAATAACTGTTCTGTTGCAGCATACTTTGCTCTATGTACTCTGAAAATTTAGAAATTTCCGATGGCGGTCTTTCAAATTCAATAAACCATTCATGATACGGTAGCTCACCATCTTCCGGAGAAGTTTGCGGCGCAACGGTAAACTCGTTTACCAAGGCATCTGTATTTGAAACCGCTGTTTTTAATGCTTCCTCCACTTCCTTTGCTATGACATGTTCCCCAAATGCCGATATAAAATGTTTTATCCTTCCAGAAACAATAATTTTGTAAGGCTTTAATGAAATAAACCGAATGGTATCTCCAATGTTATAGGCCCAAAGACCAGCATCCGTAGAAATGATAAGGACATAATCAACGTTCATCTTTACTTCGCCTATGGTCAAGCGCTTTGCATCCTCCTCAAAAAATTCATCCGCTTTTATAAACTCATAAAATATTCCTGAATTGAGCAACAGCAGCATTCCCAACTCCTTTTGGGAATCTTGATAGGCAAAAAAGCCTTCACTTGCAGGAAATAGCTCAATACTATCCACCTTGCGTCCAATCAAATTCTCAAACTTGGCCCTGTACGGTTCATAGTTTACACCTCCATATATAAAAAGTTGGAAGTTTTTAAAAAGTTCGCCAACCTTTTTTCCTGATTTTGTGTTGAGCTTTTCAAAATACATTTGAACCCAGGAAGGAATTCCCGCAATTACGGTCATATCCTCATTTTCGGTCTCTTCCACAATCTTATCTACTTTGGTTTCCCAATCTTCGATACAGTTGGTTTCCCAGCTGGGCAGTCTGTTCTTTTGAAGGTAATTGGGAACATAGTGTGCAGAAATACCTGAAAGACGCCCTAATTTTATCCCTCCTTTTTCTTCCAGTATTGGACTGCCTTGAAGAAAAATCATTTTACCGTCTACAAAATCCGCATTGCCCGTTTCATGGATATAATTTAAAATCGCATTACGAGATGCTTCAACTTGATGCTTTATCGATTCTTTGGTAATTGGAATATACTTTGCACCAGAAGTTGTACCCGATGTTTTGGCAAAATAAATAGGCCTTTCTGGCCAGAGAACATCGTCCTCACCTGCAATTATGCTTTCTACATACCCCTTAAGTGCTTCATAATCCCTAACAGGCACTTTTTTTGCAAAGTCATCAAAAGTTTTAATAGCCGAAAAGTCATGGTCTTTGCCAAATTGCGTTTCTTTTGCTTTGGTAATAAGGTGCTCAAAAACTTTTTGTTGTGTCCTTATAGGATTATCTGCCCATTTACTTGTTTTTCTAACAATGTTCCTGGCAAAAAGTTTTGCGGCAAATGCTTTTAACGACATTTATTTAAAATCAATATAATTCAATGGGTTTACTGGTTTCCCCGCTTTCCATAATTCAAAATGAAGATGAGGGCCCGTGGTCAATTCGCCTGTATTACCAATTGATGCAATAACTTCTCCTGCACGCACCAAATCCCCTTGCGACTTGGTCAAAGAGCCATTGTGCTTATAAACAGAGGTAAGATTATCTTGGTGCTTAACAATAATAACATAACCTGTTTCTGTTGTCCATTCGGAAAACAAAACGGTGCCATTAGCTATTGATTTTACTGGGGAATCTTTAGGTGCGACCACATCAACGGCAAAGTGCTTGTTCTTTGGGTCGAATTTTTGTGAGACCGTTCCATTAATGGGAGAAAACAACAAGGTCTCCACATTTTCGATATTTCTTTCAAAAAGATTGTATTTATCTTCTAATTCAACCTCTTCGCGCAAGAGCAAATCTTCTCTTATGGGGGTTAGGTCTATTGTGGATGGGTCTAGTTTAAATTTTTCGAACAATGAATCACGGTTCGTTTCATTGTTTTCAATATCTCCTCGCAATACTAGACGAACGTTATCTAAATACCTATTGGTATAATTTAAAACAGTGACCAATGAATCCGTTTTATAGGTAAGTTCCGTGGCCTGTCTTTTCAATCTCGTAGAAGAGTACCCCGGTATGTATTCTCTAAGCGGTGTAAATGCAATGAAGAGTGTGGTAAGCCCTATCAATACAATAATAAAAAGAGTTCCTGTGACAAAAACGTTCAATCTGCTTAGTTTAAAAGATATCTTTTCTTCAAAAGTATTCTCGTTGAGTATGACCAAGCGATACTTGTGCAATAACTTGCGTTTTATCTCTTTTCTCTTTCTCTTGTCCTTTCCCATAATGAACAAAGATAACTTTAGATTTTAATTTTGGTGTTAAGCTTTTTACAATGAACTAACCTTGAGTCGTTCTTTTCTATATGAATTTCGCATTTTATACTATAATTTCACCTTTTTTTACTTTTCTTGCCTTTGCTATGTCTACAAATAATGGGTTAAATACACAACAAAGGTTTTCTATAAAGGCCATAAACAATCTTAGACACTAATTTTCGTTAATACCTAGAGCCTTAAGGTTCTTTTTAGTAATTTTACCTTTCACTTTAAAAGTATTGATACTATGATTGCTCAAACTATTTATCTTGGTATGCTTGGCCCATGGCAAATTGTACTTATCGTACTGGTAGTTCTTTTGCTTTTTGGAGGAAAAAAGATTCCCGAACTTATGAGAGGTTTGGGCAGTGGTATAAAAGAGTTTAAGGACGCATCAAAAGAAGAGGAGAAATTGGAGGGCGGCAAAGAGTCCGAATCTTAATTCCCGCACCACAAGTAATCCCTTTCCAATTCCAGTGTCTTGTATCTACAGGCATTACTGCGCAAAACCTTATTTATACTGCCTACACGCTACAAATACACCCTTTCACAACAAAAAGTTATTTTAGGTACCTCGTTGTTCTATTTTAGCGTTTGAAACTTACGTTAAATGCAGAATGCCCCGTTTAAAACTGATTTTTCTTACGAGGCACTGTTCAGATGGAGTATTATGAAATATCTGATATCAACCTTATCTCTTTTACTTGTAACAGGATTACAAGCACAATCCATTTCTTTTTTACAGTTTGATGACGAAGAGGCTTCAAATGATGCAATTGTTGAATCTTCAAGAACAAAACTTATTCAACAGCTCGATAATGTTGAAGATAAAAAATTAGCAAGATTTATACGCAAAAAAGGAGCATCGGAAAGGTTGATAAAAAAGGCAGATGCCCTTTTTGAAAAGATGTGGTATGCAGAAGCTGCAAAAATCTATGATATGGTTCTGGAAAAAAGTAATGAAGTCCATACCTTCAAATTGCTTTCCAAAGCTGGTGATTCCCATTATTACAGTGGTAACTTGGAAAAATCCTATAAATGGTACCACGAACTGTATGAATCCTACAATGATCGCATAACCGAAGAAACGTTCTTTAAATATGCTCATACCCTAAAGGGTACTGGTCGCTATAGAAGGGCTGCTAAACTCACCAAGGAATTCAACGAAAAAAGAGAAATGACCGAGAAAGAGGTCGAAAAAGAAATCAAGGCTTTAAACGGAAGAGCCTTAGTCGATATAAAAAACATGTCGATCAATTCTGAATATTCCGATTTCTCTCCAATGTTCTACAATGGTAATGAGGTCGTCTTTACCTCGGCCAAAGATTCTGCTTTCTTAACTACAAGAAACTATAAATGGAACAATCAACCTTTTCTTGACCTGTACACGGCCAAGAAAAATGAAACGGATGGAGATTTAACGAATGCTAAAAAGTTCTCTAAAAACATCAACACAAAATATCATGAGGCATCTATCTCTTTTTCACCAGACCAGAAAACCATTTATTTCACCAGAAACAATTATGGAAAAAAGCTAAAGCGTGGAAAGAACGGCATTAATCACCTAAAAATTTATCAATCCAATTTTGTTAATGATGAATGGACCAAGGCTAAAAGCGTTTCTTTTAATAGTGAAAACTATTCCAACGGACATCCTGCCATAAGCTCAGACGGAAAAAGAATGTATTTTGCGTCGGACAGGCCAGGTGGTTATGGGCTTACAGATGTCTATGTAGTAGATATTCTGGAAGATGGTACGTTCTCAGAACCAAAAAATCTAGGTCGAAACATCAATACCGATAAAAAGGAAATGTTTCCTTTTATCACGGAAAACGCACTTTATTTCTCTTCTGATAGGGTCATGGGCGTTGGTGGGCTAGATGTTTATAAGGCAGACTATGCCAATGGTGTTTTTGGAACGGCAACCAATTTGGGTATGCCCATTAACAGTACTCGAGACGATTTCTCTTATATCATCAATGAAGAAACCCAAGAGGGCTACTTCGCTTCCAACAGGGAAGGTGGTAAAGGAGATGACGACATTTACTCTTTTAAGAATATAGTCAATCTAAATGCTATTTCTGGGATTGTTGAAGACCTGGAAACCGGAGAAGTTCTTTCAGAAGCGACCGTTACCTTAATTGATAAGGATAATGCTTGGGTAGCTGAAACCACAACAGCTCTTGATGGTACTTTTATCTTTGAAAACCTTGACCCGCTTTCTAAATACACTATAAACACCGTTAAAAAAGAGTATGAAGAACAAAGCACATCAGTTTCCACAAGAGACAATGAGAGCGTTACTGTAGCACAATCCTTAAAGCCATTGGAGATACTAATTGCTGAGGAAAACGGTGTGCTTGTAGAGGAGAAGGGTGAACTTAAATTTGAAACAGAGGCCATCTATTTTGATTTTGATAGGTTTGCAATCAAAAAACAAGCCGCTACAGAATTGGACAAACTTGTCGGTGTCATGAAGGAAAACCCAAGCATGGTCATCAAGATTGAATCCCATACCGATGCTAGAGGAAATCGCAGCTACAACAAATACCTCTCTGACAAACGCGCTAAAGCTACCAAAGCCTATATCGTATCTCAAGGGATAGATGCTTCCAGAATAGAAAGCGCAATAGGCTACGGGGAAGAAAAACTATTGAACGGTTGTGAGGACGGAACACCGTGTGCCGCTTCCGAGCACAGACAGAACAGACGCTCAGAGTTTATTATTGTAGAAATGTAGGTTCGTTGTTTCAAAACTGCTTTTTTACATCGGCATCCTTCATCTTGCAATTGAAGACTTTGTGCCTCGAGCTATTCGCTTCATACCGAACCTTTCTATAAGTAGTAGAACACAAACGTTCAAAAACTTCACCTTTTAACTTTTACCTGTCCACAAAAAACTTTGCCCTTCATACTTCAAATTACCTGCTATCGCCCACCCGTCAAAAAAACTTCACACTTCGTATTTCGTACCTCATGCGGACTTCGAATCATCTAAAACCCTACAATCAATAACTAATTCCTTTTTCTTAACCCCTAAAAGCTCCATTCGTCAACTCAAAAGGGGCATTCGTCAATTTAAGGTATTTATATCCTGAAGTCTTCTTTACTTTAGCCTCATACATTACCAATTTTTTCATGTGATTGCTTAATATGATGAACCCTTGGCTCCTTGGCCGGGGGTTTGTTTTTTATATAATAAGCTTAAAAAGCAGCAAAACTGGTTTTACATCGGCATATTGCAATTCAACCATTGTATTTTGTCGATAAAACCCTGTGGTTCATGGGTTTTTCAGGGATGCTGTCGGTTTTCATCACAATTTTTTTGCCTTTCATCTTATAGTTTTCTCTCCACACCATGAAAAGCTAATCTTTGCCTTGTCTTTAAATCTTAAATGCATACATATGAAAAATTTACTACTTGTTAAAGAGATATACCTAGAAGGTTTCCGTAACCTTGGACATATTCTAATAAAAAAATATTTTAAGGTATTTGCATGGTTCAGTTTTGTCATGTTCTTTATCGTACTTTATGCTTTTGTCTATCGGATTGCAACAGGATTCGCTTTTGACTAAAGAAACAATTAACAGCAACAAAAAGCCCGGTTCATAATTGAACCGGGCTTTTTATTTTATCCAAAATAATTGTTGAGTCGCCTAGGAACCTTGTTCAAATTCTACGGTCTTTAAAATAGCCTCCAATTCAAACATATAATCCCGTTTTTCGGCAGAGGGGGCAAATGTAAACCCTTCTAAAACAAGCTTTCTATTGTTTTCCTTATCATTGATAATATAGGTCAGAAAAGGTCCTGCCATTGGATATCCGTTAATTTCCCAAATTCCTCTGACTTCTGCTGCTTTCTTACCTCCAATTTCCACTGGAGCAATGTAGGGGGCAAAGGCCTTTTCGGTCATCATATAAGTTTTCTTTCCTGGTACATCTGGTCCGGGAATATATTTTTCCCCAATAGAATCCCTCATTTTGACGATATCATCAACAAAAGTAGAGTCGTTGTCAAAAGCGTTCCATGGCATTTCATAAGCAATGATATTCATATAGCCTTTAGGAATCTGTATATCCATCCATATGAAGTTTTTTTCACGCTTTCCCACTTTATATAAAGAAGGTACTTTTAAATCTATATTGAATTCTTTACTGAGCGCATCATCCTTGCTCAAAGAACGCATAAACCTATTTTGGGCTTCTGAAATCTCTACGCCCTTAAAAGCTTCTATAGCCTTATCCGCCAAAGCATCGATATTGCCTGCAAGGTCATTATACGTTTCGCCCTTGACCACCGCTATTTTTTGGGGCTTGGCATATACATCGGATTTTATGTGCGCGAGGGAAAGTGTATCCTGTTCTACATAAAGCACCGAGCGTGAATACGCAGTTGCTCCTTTAAAAACTTGTGTTGGAATATGGGTTATGGTAAACTTGGGTTCTCCTTGTGGTAGTCCTAGCACAGGTGCGGCAAAATGTTCTCTAATCTTGTCACCGACCCCGCCCTTCCATAGTTCAGTATCCATAACGACCATAAGGGAGTTTATACCACCTGTAGAGGGCGGAAGAAATCGCTCCTTTGGTCCTGTTTCTTTACATGATAATAACATCACCATACAGATGGTGAATAAAAATAGTCCTGATTTTTTCATCTTGTGTTAAATTTACGAAGAACAATCGCACAATTTTAGTTTTGTGCCCGGTTTTAGATTGTTACCACTAAGACCGTTCCATTCTCGTAAATTGTCTACAGAAATACCCGGATATTTTCTTGAAATAGTCCAGAGCGAGTCACCTTCTTTCACAGTGTGTACTTTTGTGCCATCTGCCAAAGCTACCGAAGATGTTGATTTTGACGATTTGGTTTTGACCGTAGCTTGTTTGGCGATATACGGTTTTCTTGGAAAAATGGTAAGCCGTTGCCCTATCCTTAAATTATTGCTCCTTAAACCGTTCCATCTTTTTATTTGACTCACGCCAACACCATATCGCTCTGCGATTTTTCCTAAGTAATCCCCACTTCTAACCTTATACCTAACCTGATCTTTTGCTACGGTCAATTGTGGAAGTGGTTTCTCCAGAGAATCCAATTCTTTTTTTGCATAGGCATAGATGGCATCCTCGTTGCTTACAAATTTTCCGATTTTGGTTACAGGCAATCTAAGTGTGTAGGTCTTTCCTTCTATTTTGGGAATAATATTAAGCTTGTACGCAGGATTTAGCATTTCCAGCTCTTCTGTGCTTATATCCACCAATTTTGAAATCTGGTCAAAAGTGATAAGGTTTTTTACGTGTACGGTGTCCGTTTCAAAATAAGGCCTATCTGCTTTTTTGTACTGGAGTCCGTGTTCTTCCGCATATTCGAAAATATACATCGTTGCCAAAAACGCAGGCAAATATCCTGCTGTTTCGCGTGGAAGGTTTCTACGGATATTCCAATAATTTTTATAACCGCCAGAGCGTCTTATCGCTTTGTTTACATTGCCTGGGCCAGAATTATAAGCCGCAAGGGCCAAATCCCAATCGTTAAAAATACTATGCAATTTGGACAAATATTTACTGGCTGCCTTGGTGGCTAAGATGGGGTCGTTGCGTTCATCTACGTAACTGCTAACATCCAAATTGTACATTTTTCCTGTACTGTACATAAACTGCCAAAGGCCCTTTGCACCAACCCGCGATTTGGCACGTGGGTTCAGCGCAGATTCTATGATTGCCAAATATTTTATTTCCAGAGGAATATTATAGTTATCCAGTTCCTGTTCAAAAAGTGGGAAATAAAATTGGCTCGCCGTTAGCATGCGTTGCATCAAATCCTTTTTTCTTGTCAAAAAAGATTTTATTACACTTTCCAGTGATGGATTATAGGCAATATTGAAAGGAGTCTTCTCATCGATTCTGGCCAATCGCGCTTTCAAAGTATCCGTTGGCAAGTCTATTAAGGTTGTCGCTTCTGTTTCTGGATTTTGAACTTCCAAAAGCATTTCACTGAACAGTTGTGCGCTATTGTGCAGTTCCTTTAGCCACAAGCTATCGTATTTTCTAGCTTCTTCCAAGTCTTGAAGCTTGAATCCTTTTTTCCCGTCTATTTCCACCAATCCCCTCTCACCATCGATTGTGTTTTCTGTAGCTTTTAGCTGTAAGGGCACTATCTCTTTTCCCGAAACGGAATCTGTCTTGGCAGATATTGTTTTAAGTGTTTTATTTTCCGTTTGTTGTGTCCCAATGGAATCTTGTACTTGTGCTACGAGTAATCGTGTTGAAAGAAGAAGTGCTACGAGCGCAACGGTTTTTAAATTTTGATTCATTTTGGACAAGGCTTTTTTTATTTTTGGGGCAAACGAAAATGGTGTTTTTTTCTGAAATATTAAAGCTTTCAGCCTAAAAACATACCACCCTAGGATTTCCCCTATTAAATCATAACGCCCTTATTACTTCAATATTGCAGCTATTCCAGGAAGTGTTTTTCCCTCTAAACTTTCCAACATTGCACCTCCTCCGGTAGACACATAACTTACCTTCTCTTCGAAGCCAAATTGCTTTACTGCCGCAACGGAATCTCCGCCTCCTACAAGGGAAAAAGCACCATTTTGGGTAGCTTCGTCAATAAAGTTCCCTACGGCAATGGTTCCTTTTGCAAAACTTTCCATTTCAAAAACGCCAACAGGTCCGTTCCAAAGTATGGTTTTGGAATTCAAAATAGCCTGTTTGAAGGCTTCTAACGTTTGTGGCCCTGCATCCAATCCTTGCCATCCATCAGGAATCTCGTTTACTTTAACAAATTGGGTGTTTGCCCCGTTATCAAATGCATCAGCTGCCAGAACATCTACCGGCAGATGAATCGCAACTCCTTTTTCTTCTGCCTGCTTTAAAATATTCATGGCCAAATCCATCTTATCGTCTTCACAGATAGAATCCCCTATTTGACCGCCCTGCGCTTTTATGAACGTGTAGGTCATTCCACCACCAATGATCAGATTGTCAACCTTGTCCAATATGTTTTCAATAATGGTGATCTTGGATGAAACTTTTGCACCCCCCAAAATAGCTGTTACGGGTTTCTCCCCAGTTTGCATTATTTTTTCTATCGCCTTTATTTCTTTTGCCAAAAGATATCCAAAGCATTTGTTCCCTTCAAAATAGTCGGCAACGACCGTAGTTGAGGCGTGCGCTCTATGTGCCGTTCCAAATGCATCATTAACATAGATGTCGCCATGTTTGGAAAGTTTCTCTGAAAAAGCGGCATCACCTGAGGTTTCTTCAGCATAAAAACGAAGGTTTTCCAGTAACAGTACTTCACCGTCTTCTAGTTCTGACACGGCCTTTGTAACCTCATCGCCAATACAATCGCCCACAAACTTTACTTGAACGCCAATAATTTCGGATACCTTTTCGCAAATATGGGATAGTGACATGCCTGGATTCACTTGGCCTTTTGGCCTTCCCAGATGGCTCATTAAAACAGCAGACCCGCCATCTTCCAAAACTTTCAATATGCTAGGTTTTGCAGCATCGATTCTGCTGGTATCCGTTACATTGAAATCATCGTCTAAAGGCACATTAAAATCTACACGGATCAATGCTTTTTTTCCTTTGAAGTTATAATCGTCTATGGTCTTCATCTGTATCTATTTATAGGTAAGTTCAAAAGTAAAGATTTCCTGCTTTTTGAAGGGGTAACAGTTGTCATATTTTAAGGTTTAATTTCATGTGATTTTAATTCCTTTGGAATTGTTGGACACGAATTAGTACAAATCTTATAGCAAATCTTTTTTTGAAGTTTGATGCTCAGAACTTCAAATGTCTTTTGGGGTTGCTCTGGGGATATCTGTTTGAAAACAGTGCTAAACTTTTCAGAACCTAAAAAATGTATCTTTGAACATGCTTTTTAAAGACGTTTTAGGACTCGGGCACATTAAAAACCATCTTGCCACTACTGCTGATTCCGGTAGGGTAGCCCATGCGCAATTGTTCATAGGGCCAGAAGGCTCGGGTACATTGCCCATGGCCATTGCCTATGCCCAATATTTACTTTGCAACAATCAAAATGGGGAAAACGATGGAGAAAATTTAGTTTGTAATACCAAATGCAGTACGCTGACCCATCCCGACCTACATTTTGCCTTCCCCGTTTCGAATTCCGATAAAGTAAAGTCCCATGCGGTAAGCGATCATTATCTACAGGATTGGCGACAGTTTGTAAAAGAGCAACCTTATGGCAATCTTTTTGATTGGTATAGATTGATAGGCATTGAAAAAAAGCAAGGTCAAATAGGAGTTGACGAAGCTCAGGATATTGTAAAGAAACTTTCTTTAAAATCGTATGAAGGAGGTTATAAAGTGTTCATTATCTGGATGGCGGAAAAAATGAATATTTCTGCTTCCAATAAACTTTTAAAACTTATTGAAGAGCCTCCCGAAAAAACCGTACTGCTTTTAATCGCAGAGGATGAGGAACAAATTATCAATACCATAAAATCCAGGTGCCAGATTCTAAATTTTCCCCCTTTGAGCGAAACTGCAATAGCCGAAGGTTTAATGACAAAAAGTGTACAGGAACGTGAAGCACACTCTATTGCTCATGAAGCCAATGGAAACTTTAACAAGGCTCTTGATCTACTGAACAAAGATTCGGAAGATTTGGTGTTTGAACGTTGGTTTGTACAATGGGTACGTAGTGCATTTAAAGCTAAAGGAAACAAAGGTGCGATACAGGAATTGATTTTGTGGAGCGATGAAGTAGCCAAAACCGGCAGAGAGGTGCAAAAACAATTTTTAAATTATTGCCTAACGATGATGCGACAAGCACTTTTACTAAACTACAAGGTGGAGAGTCTGGTTTACGCCAAGATACATTTAGAAGGTTTTGACCTGCGCAAATTTGCGCCTTTTGTGCACGAAAACAATATTATGAACATTGTTGAGGAACTTGAAAAGGCAATCTTTCACGTGGAACGCAATGGGAACTCTAAAATTATTTTTACTGATCTCTCTATAAAACTCACGAGGCTGCTACATACCAAAGCAGCTTAAAAACTACCCTATTATGGACAACATTTTTAACTACCCTGTGCAAATTCTACTTTTCCTTTTTTTAGCCATTACTTTTTTGCAGAGCGGTGTCGATAAAGTATTGGATTGGAAAAGCAATTTGTCTTGGCTTACCGGTCATTTTTCAAAGACTTTTTTAAAGAACTCCGTTCCATTGCTTTTGGGCATTATTTTGTTGTTGGAGTTGGTTTCTGGTACTTTATCGGTTGTGGGAATGGTTCAGTTTATCGCTTCTGGTGAAAGCGTTATTGGCTTTTATGGTGCAATGCTGTCTGCGATAACACTTTTAATGCTTTTGTTTGGGCAACGTGTCGCCAAGGATTATGAGGGAGCCAAGACCATTGTTATCTATTTTGTGCCGACTATATTTTTAGTCTACTTATTACACCAATAAATTAGTCCAGATAGAAGTTGTCATTTCACAATATTTTTTCAAGAAAGATCCAACTTCTGAATTAGGTCTTCGGAAAATGCAAGATTATAGCTCCTTTGCCCAAAAGAACGGCATTACGCTAAAAAGTAAGGGTCACTGTCAATTCTGCGGTGCTAAAACCACTAGGGGCGTACATGAGTGTGTTGAGGTTTTTAATCTTGGATTCCCAATCATAGATTATTCAAAAAAAGAAAATCATTTTTACCGTTTTCTAGCTGTCGATGCCCACACACTTCAGCATTCAGAAATTCATGGAAGATGGAACAATCATTTTCATTTGACCAGACAACATTTAATTTTTGAATATGGCGTTATCTGGGATTACAATCTTTCCGCATTGCTAAGCGACTGCTTAAAAATGTATAAGGTCGAAAAACCTAATGAAATCCTGATCACCCCTTCGTTATTGCGAAGAGGAAAAAGTACCGTGCTTGATGTTATAAACGATTCTGTGGATGAGATATCGTGCAAAAAAAGTATTAAAACATGGGGGAAGGATGTTTACCAGGCATGGAATACATATCATCAAATTATAGATGTAATCGCTGAAAGGTTTATGGATAAAAACAAAGACCTCCATAGAAATGGAGGTCTTTGATAAGATGAACATTAATTAGTTACTCTTATTTTTTGTACTTGTCGTTCAAGATTTTCAAGACTTCACCTGTTAGATTTTTGGCATCTTCTCCGTACAATACTGCTCCTCCATCGCCGCCACCTAAAATATAGGTGTACCCATTGGCCTTGCCATAGGCTTTGATTTCATCTTTCACCTTACTTACCAAAGAATCCATTTCTGCTTGGCTGTTTTGTTGTAAAAGTTGCTCTTCTTGTTGCAGTTGCTGGCCCACGAACTGCCCTTTTTGTTGAAGTACGCCATATTCCTCTTGTGCATTTTTTTGAGACATTTTTTGCGCTTTAGCCTGAAATGCTTGAAGTTCTATTTGAAATGCCTGGGAAATACTATCCCTTTTCTTCGTCAGGGCATCTACTTTAGTTTTGAACTTTGCCTCAACATCTTTTTTTTCTTGATAGCCGTCCATAAGCTTCACATTGTCAACATAACCTATTTTATCCTGTTGACACGCAACAGCGGTTAAGGCAAATACAAATACTATAATTTTTTTCATGTTTCCTTTTTTAATGATGCGCAAAAATAGAAAAGCTTTTTGAATGATCATTATCTTATTTTTATGAATCTATATTGCTGTCTTTTAAAGTATAAGGGATTTCTATTTTAAAGCTAAGACCTCATCAGGGTTTCTTATTCTTAGTGCCTTCAGAAATATGCCTTAGAAAGCATTTCTTTTATTCGAAACGGTATTACAAGGCAAAACCAAAGAATGGCGCTAAAAAGCCTTGAAAACAACTAATCCTTCTTTTTAATGATGTAAATCAGCGAAGAGTGCTCTTTTGAAAAGAACGCTCTAATATTTGACCACAGTCCAACGAAAAAAGCACTGATCAAATAAAACGGATTGCCCTTATATTTTTCGGAAAGCAATGAAACGTAAAAAGCATCGAACAACATAGGTTTTATTGAAACAACCTCCATCTTCTCTTTTTCAAAAAGCATTTGGATAGATTGTCTTGAAAAGTGCCATAAATGCCGAGGCACATCATAAGCCGCCCAATGTGTTCCATAATACTTCGCATCAAACGATTTAAAATTTGGAACTGCCACAAACAATGTTCCATTGGATTCCAACAACTGCGCTATCTGCTTTATTTGCTCTTGTAGGTTTGGCAAATGCTCCAGCACATGCCACATGGTGATTACTTGAAATTTATGATTTTTTACATCTGCCAAATCTTGATGAAGTGTAATCCCCTTCAGCTCTGCATTGGTTCTTGCTTTTTGATTTGGCTCGATTCCCGCTACCTTAAATCCTTTTGAAATCGCACTCTTTAAAAAATCACCTGTTCCTGCGCCTATATCCAATAAAGATTTTGATTCATCTATCTGATTATCAATAATTTGAATCTTTTTTTTTAAACTGTAGCCCTTCACCCAATGGTATAATCTATCTACCAAAGAAGTTTTAGCGTCTGTATGAGAAATATAGACTTCACTATCGTAATATTTAGCTAAATTCTCAGGTTGGGGATGTGTAATGAGCATATCAAACTCTTCATCTTGACGTAGCTCAAAGGATTCTCCTGAAACAGAAAAGTCTTTAGTTTTTAAAAACAACCTCATTGTAGTTCACCGTATTCAAATACTCTTTTTTCAGTTGTCCAAGATACGGTAAAACCTTGATTCTAGATTCGGAATCTTCATGAAGGCAATCCTTTTCTTTATCGTTAAAAACTTCAATGGCAATGTACCAGTTTCCAATTCTTGATGCATGTGCATCTTCCAAAAGTGGGTCCATATCTGTTGTTTGACTTAAAACACCATCAATAAATAAAGGGATAAGATTAATTGTTTTTGTTGGAATTTCCACTTCATAAAAAGAGAAGTAGTATTTTTCATTTTCAAGCTCAAATGGAACTTCCACATCTACATAATGGTCTTGAAGCTGAAATTTAGTATTGACGTAATTATAGAACTCATCTTCATTCTTGGGGTCTTCAAAAATAAACATGGTCTTTTTGGGCAGACCCCTTTTGAATCTTTTGCCTTTTGTTACTTTGTGGTCTTTGATATTTGGAGCAATTCTAATTGGAATGCATGAGGTCAAAACAATAACGGAAAGTAACAGGACTATTATTTTCTTCATTGGTATTGGATTGATGAAATAAAACTATCAAAAATCAAGCCATTGGTTATTGCCAAATATTTCATCGTACCTGTCTGTTCCAGTTTCTTCCGTTTAAATATTCACTTTTTAAAATATTAAGGTGCGCTACTATACTTTCCCTTGATGGATATGTATCCTTTAAACAGTCATTTTCGACGGAACTAAAAACTTCGATGGCGATATAATGTTTAAATTCTTCTGGTTCTTCTTCTAGTTCTTCACCAGCTATAATTCCTAAAATAGTACCAAAAGCATCCACTGTTCTATCTAGCATTTCTATCTCGTAAAACGACAAAAAGTAGTTTTTCCCATCAAGATTAAAAGGCACTTCTACATCAACATAATAGTTTTCTAAATTAAATTTTGTGTTGATATAGTTATAAAACTCATTTGCGTCTTTTGGGTCTTCAAACACAAATAAGTTCTTTTCGGGAAGGCCTTCTTTTAATTGTGCTCCTTTGGTAATTTGATAATCGTCTATTGTTGGGGCCGTTTGGAAAGGAGTACAGGAACATACTACTAAAACCAATAGAAATGATGCGATTATTTTATACATCGTTAAGGTTGTTTTTGATAAGAAGATGGAATCAAAAACTAAACCAAAGCATATTTTAAAGTAAAGAAAATAGCTTTTGTTCCACGTGGAACAAAACCAAGGCTATCTGCCTAGAAAAACCAATAGCACACTAACATCCGAAGGAGAAACACCACTTATTCTAGAGGCCTGCGATATGGTAACGGGCCTTATCGATTCCAGCTTTTCCCTTGCCTCATAAGACAACGACTTTAGCTTTGAATAATCAAAGTTTTCGGGGATTTTTACATTTTCAAGGCGATGCAATTTATCCGCATTATTCTTTTCCTTTTCTATATATCCAGAATATTTAACCTGAATTTCTGCTTGCTCAAGCACTTCGGAATTAAATTCATGTTCGTTAACAAACGATGAGACAGATTCTAACCGAAGCATATGCTCCATAGTAACTTTTGGCCTGGAAAAAACTTTAAAAAGCTTATCGGATTGGCGTACTGGTGAAGAAGAAACAGACTCTAAAATAGGGTTGATCTCTTCTGGAGTAAAACTCGTCTTTCTAAAAAAATGTACAAAGCTGTTGGACTTATGTTGCTTGTCCTCCATTCTTTTCAAACGCTCTTCGCTCGCCAAACCAATCTCAAAGCTTTTAGGCGTCAATCGTAAATCGGCATTATCTTGTCGCAATAAGGTTCTATATTCCGCACGGGAGGTAAACATTCGGTACGGTTCTTCTGTGCCCTTGGTAATTAAATCGTCGACCAAGACACCTATATATGCTTCATCTCTTTTTAAGATAAAAGGTTCTTTCTCGTTGATTTTTAGATGTGCGTTTATACCCGCCATCAATCCTTGTGAGGCCGCTTCTTCGTAGCCTGTAGTACCATTAATTTGGCCCGCAAAATACAGGTTGTTTACAAGCTTTGTTTCCAGCGTATGCCTTAATTGTGTTGGCGGAAAATAATCATATTCTATAGCATAACCAGGTCTAAAGAACTTAACCTGCTCAAAACCCTTTACGGATTTTAATGCTTTATACTGAATATCCTCAGGAAGCGAGGTAGAAAATCCATTCACATAAACTTCAACCGTATGCCATCCTTCAGGTTCTACAAATATTTGATGGGAATCCTTATCCGCAAAACGGTTTATTTTATCCTCTATTGAAGGACAATATCGCGGTCCTATACTTTTAATCCGGCCATTGAACATTGGGGAACGATCAAACCCTTCACGCAACAAATCATGAACCAAAGCACTCGTGTGGGTCATATGGCAATCACGTTGCTCTCTTAAAATAGGTGTTTCCAAATAAGAAAACTTCTCTGGATTTTCATCTCCCGGTTGTGGAATCATTTTATCATAATCCAATGAACGGCCATCAACCCGTGGTGGTGTTCCTGTTTTCATTCGTCCACTATCAAAACCAAAATCAACTAACTGCTCCGTAATACCGGTTGCGGCTTTTTCACCAGCCCTACCTCCTCCAAATTGCTTTTCACCAATATGAATTAGTCCGTTTAGAAAGGTTCCATTTGTTAATACAACTGCTTTGGCCTTAATATCAATGCCCAAAGATGTTCTAACGCCAACGATAGTATCACCTTCGACCAACAAACCAGAAACCATTTCCTGGTAAAAATCAACATTTGGTGTGTTCTCCAAACCCAATCGCCACTCTTCCGCAAAACGCATTCTGTCATTCTGAGCTCTCGGGCTCCACATCGCCGGGCCCTTAGACTTATTCAGCATCTTAAACTGAATTGCAGATTTATCGGTAACAATCCCACTATAACCTCCGAGCGCATCTATTTCTCGAACTATCTGCCCCTTGGCAATTCCGCCCATAGCAGGATTACAAGACATCTGTCCAATATTTTGAAGGTTCATGGTGACCAACAACGTTTTGGAACCCATATTTGCAGACGCTGCTGCGGCTTCTGCTCCTGCATGCCCGCCACCAACAACTATTACATCGTACTCTTTCTCAAACATACTTATAGTTCCACGTGGAACATTTTTATCTTTTCATCCTCCTTAAGCCTCATCTCTCGTTGCTCATCTTCAGATTTGTCTCCGTATCCTAACAAGTGCAAAATGCCATGGCACATTACCCTTAACAATTCTGTATTGAAATCGACACCATACGAAGTTGCATTGTCCTCAACTCTATCCGAAGAGATGAAAATGTCACCAGAAACAAACTTAGCTTCCGAATAATCAAAAGTGATAATATCGGTAAGCGTATCGTGCTCTAAATACTCCTTATTGATTTCTAAAAGATAATCATCGTCACAAAAGATATAATCAATATCCCCTAAGCTATGTGCTTCACTTTGAATTACTCTAGTTATCCAATCGGAATATTTCTCTTTGTCTTCTAAAATCAAGTCCGACTTAAAATGGAAGTCAATCATTATTGAAATACCTCTTTACCTTCTCTTCGTAATTTTGGCGCAAAGGTAATGCTTGTCTATTTAATATTTCAACGTCGTTTTGATATTCATTTAGCAGTTCAGGCTTTGTTATAATAGGATTGGTGAAGTTCTTTTTGACCCTGCTACTCTCACGCTCATTTTTCTTTCCCTGTTTTAATGTAGCATTCTTGAGCTTCAGCAATTCGTGCTGTATGGTATTAACTTTATTTTTTGTGCGCTGTGTAATTCCGTTTTCCAACAAATCATTCTCAAAGTCCTCCATTTGTTGAATCAGTTTTCTCGCTAGATTCTTATCGGACTTGTTGATTAAATCCTCTAACTGCTTTTCCAATTGTTGTCGCAAAAATTGCTGCTCTTTATAGATTTCATAAATTTCGCTTAAGCCCATTTCGTCTACCCCATTAGAGCCACCAGTTCCATTTTTGTCTTCTTTACCTTCTCCTTTGCCATTGCCTTCTCCGTTTCCATCTTTTCCTTGACCATCTTCCTGTCCCTGTTTCCCTTTTCCTTTTCCTTCTTGTTCTCCTTCGCCGCCTTTACTTTTTCCCTTTTCTCCATCTCCCTGCTCACCTTGCTCACCACTCTGTCCTTTTCCGCTCTGCTTTCCAGAATCTCCCATCTTTTCCTGAATACTCTCCTGTCCCTTAATAATATCTGGCAACTGAAAATCGGAACCCTGACCGCTTCCTTGACCTGATTGCATACTTTGCTGCATATTGTCCAGAATATTAGCTAGAAAGTCGGCTAATTTATTTGTAGCGTTAATAACATATTGTTGGTATGATGCACTTTGATACACTTGACTCTCAGCTATACTCTCCAAGGATTTGTCAATATTGTAATACACCTCGTTTATTTGTTCATTGACAAATTCAGATAGTTCCGCCCTACGTAGCGATAAAGCAAAAAGACTGTCATCCACATGTTCGAACAACCGTCTTAATTCCTTTTGATCCCTTACCGATTTTGAAAACTGGGAAACATCCAAATTGGCGTTCTCTGTTCCTTCAAATAGCTTTTCCTGTTTAAAGGAAAATGTAATCAAATTGTCCAAAATCTGACGTAACATTTCCGCATCTTCTGTTATTGAAGAACCTCCGCCTCCCATACTGCTCTGCTGTAAAGATTTGCTCATTTCCTTCATTTTCTGAGAAGCTGATTTCTGTTTTTGAGATGCTTTTTGTTTTGAATTGGAATTTTTCGAATCAGACTGTTCAGAATTTTTTTCTTCCTCACTATTTAGCTCATCCAAAGCATCTTTTTGATCTTCCTTGATAGCGTCTTGTTCCTTTTTCGATACATCAACTTGCATCGGCTTTTTTAAATCATCATTGTCATTTTTTAATTCATCCAACTCATCCGAAAGCTTATTGAATTCTTCATTCAATTCCTCCTGCTTGTCTTTGATTTTTCCATCAGTTTTGGATAATTGCTCCTGCTTCTTGGAAAGCTCACCCAACTCTCTTGACAGTTGAGCCATTTTTTCTGTAACATAATACCGCTTAGTGAGCTCAAGAATCTGCTCTAGATTACGAGCACCTTTACTTTGGTTTTTGCCCAACTCATCAAGCTTCTTTTTAAGCTCCTCTTTGTTTATTTTATCTGCAAGCTTGTTTAATTCCTCAAGCAGCTTTTCATTTTTCTTTGCTTCCTGTTCTTGACGTTCCAACCGCTCCTGAAGCATTTTCTTCATCTCGCTATTTTCATCATCCTTACTCAGGCTCTCTTTAAGTTGCTTGCTGAATTTTTCCATCAGCATTTCCTGTTCTTCTTGCTTTTGCAAAAAATCCTTTATCTGATTCTTATCCTCAAAATTTAAATTCTTTTCCTCTTTCTGTTTGGTATTGATTTTGGATAATGTTTCTTGCTGCTCCCTATAGTTGTCCAAAGTCTCTCCCATCTTGTCCATCACAGTATTCTGAAACTCTAACTCCTTGTTTTTTAGTTCATTAACATTCAACAATGTAGCATCAAACACTTGGCTTTTAATTACTTTTCCTCCTCTAAGTTCATCATTATCAACGATTTCGAAAAATAATTTATAGTTCTTCCCATCCTGCAAATCCAATCCTGATGGAAATGTATAATAGAACTGATGAACGTTTGTATTGGGCGATTCAAGCAACAACCGTTGCACATTTTCTTGGTCATCTGACGGATAACATACAACCCTTATTTGGTTAAGGCCATGATCATCAGCGGCCTGTCCAGTAAAAAAGGATTGATTGGGGTTAATGGAATCTAAAATCTGCTCTACTTTGACAGTGGGACTTTGGTCCCTAATTACGTCCAAGGTATAGGCCAACTTCTCAAAATCTAGCACATGCGCATTTGATGTCTTGAGTTCATAAGCCAGATTTTTGTAGATATTGTTCTTATATGTAAAGCTATTTCCATCCTTTTGAAAAAGCCGAACCGTATCCGAAGTAACCATGGATATATTCGCTACATTATCTCCTTCAATTTGCCATAATATTGTTGTTCCCTCGGGAACAACAGCGTTTCCAGTTCCCGTAATTTCTTCATTTTTCCTTCCCAGATAATTCGGGAAATCAAGCTTCATTTTAAAGTCTATCAAAACAGGTGTCTTATAGCTCTTAATAGTATAGCTTTTTGAATCCCACCCATTAGCGGTCAAATAAAAACTGCTTTCCTCCACAGGTGCTTCAAATGTCTGCGTATATATTCCTTCTGATTGCTTTAAAAGCAATTCCTCTCCATTTACGACCATATAGACATTCTCTGGTTTTACATTGCCCACAACCGAAACAGATACTATTAAAGGTTCATTGTCCAAAACCTCCAGCTTATCGTTCAATACCTGGAACTTAAATGGAGCTGGTTGCTCAAATGCCAAATCATAATTGACTATTCTTTTATGGGAATTGAAAAACGAAGCAATGTTGCCAGACAACCAAATAAAGCCAAGGAGCAACAAAGGGATAACTACATATTTTGCGTATTTATAGCTTTCTTTAAAACTGATAGCTTCAGTGAAAGGAACCACGCCAAGGCTTTCCGCTTTCTGCTCAATACTGGCAAGCAATAGTTCTGACTCTGTTTGGTTTTCCGATAGTTCCAATAAATTATAGAGCTTATCATCTACTTGTGGAAAATGTTTGCCGATAAGACGGGAAGCTTCCTTATTGGAAATTCCATTTTTAATTTGGAACAAGTAGAACAATGGCATCAAAATAAACCGATACAGCAAGAACAGCTCCACTAGAACAAACACCGAGAATAAGGCAAGCCGCCATTCCTGACTGAGCCATAATACATATTCCAAGGACAGAATTGCCATCCAAAAAAGCAGGCCTAGCGTTACAAAAAGGAGCCCTCCTTTGATCAATTGCTTGGTATAATACTTCTTTATAAAGCGATTTAGCTTATCAAGTATCTTATGATAACTGTTCAAAATCCGTTATATTTATTACCAAGATACCTGATACCAAGGGATTGCGCTGAAAATTTTTTGTTAAAACCGTTCATATGAAAGATTTTAAATACCTAGCCGCTATGACGATTCCGCTTTCTGCCGTCATCAGTATTTATTTTAAAGGGTATTGGAGTTTCTTCACACCTTTCTACGCTTTTGCTATTATTCCGTTTTTAGAAGTGCTACTTCCACAAGACTCCACCAACTTGTCCGAAGAAGAGCGTTTTGAAAAGAAAAAGAGCAAGTTCTTCGATTGGATGCTCTATTTGAACGTTCCCATCGTTTTTGGTTTTCTGGGCTATACCCTTTGGGATCTTTCCACAACAACCTACGCACTATATGAAATTATAGGGCTGGTGTTTTCTGTGGGAATCGTCTTTGGTGTCAATGGCATTAATGTGGCACATGAACTCGGTCACAGACAGGCAAGCTTTGAGCGTTATTTGGGAAAGCTTTTACTGTTGCCATCCTTCTATATGCACTTTTATATTGAACATAATTTTGGACACCATGCCAATGCGGCCACAAAGGAAGATCCTGCTACGGCTAAATACAATCAAAGCCTCTATTCCTTTTGGTTCAGTTCTACGATTCGCCAGTATTTTAGTGCATGGAAGCTTCAATCAAAACTGCTTAAAAATGAAAAGCGGTCTTTTTTTAGTTTGAAAAATGACATGCTTTGGTATACTTTATTTCAAATCGCCTATTTAGGGCTTGTTCTCTATCTGTTCGATTTGAATGGATTGTTCTTTGCTCTGGCAACTGGAATAGTTGGATTTCTGCTATTGGAAACCGTAAACTATATTGAGCACTACGGTTTGATCAGAAAGAAATTGCCATCTGGAAGGTACGAACGTGTTCGCGAAAGCCATTCTTGGAACAGCAACCATGTCATTGGAAGAATTGTGCTTTACGAACTCACAAGGCACAGCGACCATCATTACAAATCATCCAAAAAATACCAGTTGTTGGATTATCATGATATCTCTCCCCAAATGCCTTACGGTTACCCTACTTCCATGGTATTGTCATTTTTACCCCCATTGTGGTTTAGCATCATGAATCCCAGGATTCCCTCCGAAATGAAAAAGACGTATTCCTAAACTCTTTTTTACCGTTTTAATGCACCGTATCTTTGCGGCTCAATTTAATATCCCATGAGTCAGAAAGTTCGGGTTCGTTTTGCCCCAAGCCCAACCGGGCCATTACATATAGGAGGTGTTCGCACAGCATTGTTCAATTATCTGTTTGCCAAGAAACACGGTGGCGATTTCATACTTCGGATTGAGGATACCGACCAGAACCGCTATGTAGAAGGTGCAGAAGCATACATTGTAGAAGCGTTGAACTGGTGTGGAATTCCTTTTGATGAAGGTCCTGGTGCATCATCTAAGGATGGGGACTTTGGTCCGTACCGCCAGAGTGAGCGTAAGCACTTGTACAAGGCCTACGCCATGGAACTTATTGAAAAAGGTCATGCATATTACGCTTTTGATACCGCTGAACAATTGGATTTTCATCGAAAAGACCATGAGGCCAAAGGCAAGACTTTTATCTATAATTGGCACAACCGTTTAAAACTTTCCAATTCACTTTCCTTGAATCCGGAAGAAGTGAAACGAAAACTGGATGCTGGTGAAGATTATGTGATTCGTTTTAAATCGCCCCAAGATCAGGAATTGTTGTTGCACGACATCATACGCGGTGAAATAAAAATAGATACTAATATTTTAGACGATAAGGTACTTTTTAAAAGTGATGGAATGCCCACCTATCATCTGGCCAATATCGTGGACGACCACTTAATGGAAATAAGCCATGTAATCCGTGGTGAAGAGTGGTTGCCCTCTTTGGCGTTGCATCAATTGCTCTACAATGCCTTCGGATGGAAATCGCCCGAGTTTGCACACTTACCACTTATTATGAAGCCCGTTGGTAAGGGAAAACTGAGCAAGCGTGATGGTGAAAAGGGTGGATTTCCTGTTTTTCCGTTATCGTGGAACGAATCAGAAGGATATCGTGAAGCTGGGTTTTTTCCAGAAGCTGTGGTCAACTTTTTGGCCTTATTGGGATGGAATCCTGGGACGGAACAAGAACTGTTCAGCCTAGAAGAACTTGTAGAGGTCTTTACTTTGGAGCGTGTAAATAAATCAGGTGCGCGTTTCGACCCTGATAAGACCAAGTGGTATAATCACCAATATTTACAGCAGAAAAATGATGGTGAATTGGCCAGTTTATTTGGTTCGATGTTGAATAGCAAAGAGCTTCCTCGCGAAGCTCAGAGTGCTGAATATCTTGAAAAAGTAGTCTCCCTAATAAAAGAACGCGCCAATTTTGTTGCCGATTTTTGGGAATTGGGCAGTTACTTTTTTGAAGCACCTGCCTCCTATAACGAAAAAGCAGTTAAAAAGCAATGGAAAGAAGGTACGCCAGAATTAATGCAGCACGTATTGGATATTGTAAAAACTACTGAAGATTTCAATTCTGCAACCGTTGAAACCAATGTAAAATCCTGGATTACCGACAACGAGCTTTCCTTTGGAAAAGTGATGGGCCCCCTACGCCTTATCATTGTTGGTGACATGAAAGGCCCCCATATTTTTGATATTTTGGCGTTGTTGGGAAAAGAGGAAAGTGTTGCTAGGATTGAGAAGGCGTTGGAGGTTTTAAGTTAGCAATGTGAATCTAGGTGTTTGAAAGGCATTCAATGTCATTGGAATATAACCTTTCTTTATTTTGTTAAACTGTTAAGACCAATTCTGTATAAACACAAGATAAGAAAACCCCTAGTTCCTAAAACCATGTAACAATTCCTTCTTAAAAGCTACTTATCTCATACAGTCTTTTTGTAATTTAACATCGAAACTTAAAATCCATTTACCATGAACCTAGTATACCTTATACCTACAATACTTATTGTGGGTTTTGTCTTCTTCTCTCTAATATTTATTGTTAAACAGCAAACTGCAGTTCTCATTGAAACCTTTGGACGGTTTACAAGCGTTAGAAACTCGGGGATACAGTTTAAAATTCCGTTTGTTCAAAGAATTGCTGGAAGGTTAAGCCTTAAAATTCAACAGTTGGATGTAATGATCGAAACCAAAACCTTGGACGACGTATTCGTGAAACTTAAGGTTTCTGTACAATATGTTGTCATTAGGGACAAGGTGTATGATGCTTTTTACAAATTGGAATATCCACACGATCAAATCACTTCTTTTGTTTTTGACGTGGTGCGTGCCGAAGTCCCTAAAATGAAATTGGACGATGTCTTTGTTAAAAAAGATGATATTGCCATTGCCGTAAAACGTGAGCTACAGGAATACATGTCGGAATATGGTTATGATATCATAAAGACCCTGGTTACCGATATTGACCCGGATGCCCAGGTGAAAGAGGCCATGAACCGAATCAACGCATCGGAACGTGAAAAAATTGCAGCACAGTTTGAAGGGGATGCCGCCAGGATCCTTATCGTAGAAAAAGCAAAGGCCGAAGCGGAAAGCAAGCGATTACAGGGCCAAGGTATTGCGGACCAGCGTAGGGAAATTGCCCGAGGTCTGGAAGAGTCCGTTGAGGTCTTGAACAAAGTGGGCATCAATTCGCAAGAGGCTTCTGCCCTTATCGTTGTTACCCAACATTACGACACGCTACAGTCCATTGGGGAGGAAACCAATACCAATCTGATTCTGCTTCCAAATTCCCCACAAGCGGGCAGTGATATGCTCAACAACATGGTTGCTTCCTTTACGGCAAGCAATATGATAGGGGAACAGATGAAAAAAACAAATGTGGATAAAGACAAGAAATAGGTCTTAGTTGTCAGGTTGGGCCTGTCGAAACCTCTTACTGGTTTATAGCGAATCAAGCATTTCGACAGGCTCAATGTGACATGGAGCATTACTTTTATGCTCTTTTTTGGGGCAATTAGAACAAGGAATGCAGATTCATGGGTATCGCAGGATTTTAGCTATTCCTGAATACCCCTTAAGGAAACAGACCTGTACGCTATCTGTTCTTGGCACATAAAAAAACCGCCCTTAAAAAATTTAAGGGCGGTTTTATAAGATCTTACCGACCAGGCTTTACTGGCAATTACCAACAGGAGATAATCCTTCCAGCTCCCAATCAACACCTTCGCTCTCGAGATAAGCAATTGCATTAAAAACTTCATTAATTTCAAAACAGGCAATCATACCCTCCATACCACAGTTAATTCCAAATGGTCCGTTATTATTTTCTACAAAATTGGACCAACCGATCACTGTGTTGTTCATTCTTATTATGTCCATTCCACTGTTATCGAACATGTTCTCCATGTTGGTTATACTGCCAATGTTCCAACCCCCTATATTCTGATTGAACACGGAAGCCCCAGAGAACATTCCAGACATGAAGATGACTTTTTCTGTATTCCATCCACCAATATCCTGATTGAACGAGGATGCCCCAAAGAACATGGAACCCATCTGTGTAACGCTCGACACATTCCACATACTTATATCTTGGTTGAACAAAATTGCCCCTCCAAACATTCCAGACATGCTGGTGACGTTTTCCGTATTCCAATCACCAATATCCTGATTGAACGAGGATGCACCATTGAACATAAAAGGCATGTTGGTGACGTTTTCCGTATTCCAATTACTAATATCACCATTGAAGGACGATGCAGCAAGAAACATAGATTTCATATCCGTAATATTGCCTACATCCCAATTGCCGATATCCCCGTTAAATTGTTTGGCACTTGTGAACATACCTGCAAGGGAAGAGACCTGTGACAGGTCGGGCACATCGGTAGCTTTATAGACCATGTTCTCGCAACTCGCAAAAGCACTTTCCAAGCTCTCCCATTTGTTATTGCCCCATTGGTCTATACTCATAAGTTTGGGCGCACTTGCGAGAAGAGACATTATCATGCCGGGAAAATTTCCCTGGATCGCCACAACATGGTCCCCGGCCGTTGCATACGAATGTTCTATATTCTCATCTTTGGTAATATTCTCAATGGTGCCATCTCCCCAATCGATCATAAAATCATATGCCAAACCTTCTACTAAGCCTATCTCTATACTTTCCCCATCCGTAACGGTCTTCCAGGTGGTGACAAAAGTGTCGTTCACATCTTGGACAGTGACCGTAACTTTCGCATTTGTTTCCTCTACGCCATCATAAGCGCTCACAAAAAGGGTATGTGCCGTTTTGGTCTCAAAATCCAGGGATTTTCCGGTAGTTAAACTAAGTACACCGGCCTCGGTGATGTCAAAAAGCCCGTCATCATCGGATTCTATGGAAAATGTAAGGCTGTCCCCGTCCGGGTCGCTCGCGGTTACCGTTCCAATGGCCTGGGCATCGGTAATATCCTCGGCAACGGTAAAGGACTGTTCCGCTATGACCGGGGCCTTGTTCTCTTCCTCTGGTGCCTTGGGCGAATCATCTTTGCCGCAGGAGAACATAAAAAGAGAAAGGCTAAAAAATAAGTACATGTTCTTTTTCATCTTTATTGAATTTTAAATTGAACTTGTACAAGTTGGGATTTCTTGGTGATGGTTAAGCCGTTAAATGAACGGATGCCCCCATTCGTTTGATGGATGGCCATTCTGGGTTGACGGAATTTTATGGAACCGTCCTAAAAAAAGCTATACAGTTGGACCGGACCAAAATCTTCCACAATAGCTCCATTAGGCTATTTTAGGTGTTGGGGTTTGAGTGTTGGCCTGTGGAAATCGTATATCTATTACATGGTTATCAAGCATTTCGACAAGCTCAATGTGACATAACGTACTTTTTTGGACTAATATAGGTTGAACGAGTATCTAGAAGTATTGCCCTATGCCAAAGACAATCCCATTTGTGGATTCATTGGAAATACCAAAGCCGTAATCCAACCGGAATACCGCGTTGAAAATCCGTTTGTGAATCAATCGAAACCCCACACCCGAATATAAGCGTGTAGATGTTCCATCGAACAACTGCCCGAAGTTCTCTCCAGGTTCTCGCCAAGATCCTGCGTCTATAAAAGCATTTCCTTGGATTGCAAACCATCCTTTTTCATAGAACGTATGCCTGTACTCCGTATTCAGCACCAAGGCAGCCGTTCCCCTGTCCACTGTATTGCCAACACCTCGTATATTCAATTGGTTGTCCAGGGTAAATGGCGCAAAGGGGGAGTCATCGTTGCCAAAAGCGGCAGCAAAACGTAATCTACTTGCCCAATTCCCTTTGGTTCCCAGTTTTCTGTAGTGAATCAAATCATTCCTAAAAGAGACAAAATCCCCTAAAAATTCTGTTCCCGGCTCATCTCCGTTTAGGAAACTGATATACTGTGTTGTGAATTCATTGATCGTACCATCAATATATTGATAATCTATGTCCAAATCCACATAACGGTATTGCCCTCTGTATATCAATTTATCTGCCTCTAGAGAAAGAGGTCTCCCCAGCAAAGGTTCATCCCCAAAAAAGTCATAGCTTTCTTTAACAAACGAAACCCCAAGCTCTGCTTCATTCTTAAAATCAAAAAAGAACAATAGATTTCCTTCTGCACTTCTTGCATTGAAACGATAATCTTTTATCCCTTCCTCAAAAAATACGGGCTCCTGTGTTGTGTTGTCCTGATAACTGAATCCAATGCCCCATTTATCGCTGAACAGAAAAGGATGCTCCCAGAAAACACCGTAAGAATCGAAGACATTGCGCTCGTAAAAGCCTCCTATGAGTTGATTGTTCCCAAATAGATTGAACTCAAATGCTGAGATTCTATAGGCAAATTCACCATTGTTCGCCGTTGCAATCCGTAAGCCCGGAATTATAGTAAAATTTTCCTCTATTCGATAGACCAATGCTTTTTCATCGCCAAGAGTATAAACGCTATCTTTTGCATTCGCTATTCCGGGCAATCGTTTTAACCGCTCAATATCTTGCTTTACCAAAACGGAATCATAAACTGTATTTGCCCTAACTTTTACCAACCTCCTTAAAAAAGACTCTTTGGTTCGCTTTAAACCTTCAAATTCCAGCTTGGTTATTTTCTGTTCTTGTGCAAGCCCAAATGCACAACAAAATAGAAGACAGGGTATGAATAACTTTTTCACGGCATACGATTTTCTAATCTTCAGACGAGAAATTATCGTAATCCCTACAGGGAATGCCGTTTTTTACGTTTAAAACGTTCTAAAAGCTTTTTGAATCATAGACTATAGCTACACATTGATTATGTAAAAAGTGTTCGTAAAACCATTAAAAACCAATCGGTTTTAATAGTATAAAGCTATAATATTTTAAAAACAAATAGAAATTCGTTATTATTTGTTTTTTTGCTCCAATTTCGCCCAAGTATCTCGTAAGGTTACCGTTCTGTTGAAAACAAGGTTTCCTTCAGAGGAATCTGAATCAACATTAAAATAGCCCAATCGTTGAAATTGAAATCTGTCACCAACTTTTACATCTTTTAGACTTGGTTCCAAATATCCTGTAACTTTTTGAAAGGAATCCTTATTTACAAATTCCATAAAATCTTTGTCCTTGTGACCGTCTGGTGTCGCATCTGTAAAAAGTCTGTCGTAAACCCTTACCTCAGCTTCAATGGCATGTTGTACAGAAACCCAATGTAAGGTGCCTTTTACTTTTCGCAAGCTTTCTTCGGTACCACTGCCACTCTTACTCTTTGGGTCATACGTACATTGTACTTCTGTAATATTCCCATCGGTATCTTTTGTACAGCTTTCCGCTTTGATGATGTAGCCGTTCTTTAAACGAACCTCACCACCCAGCTTCAATCTAAAGAACTTACGATTGGCTTCTTCCCTAAAATCTTCTTTTTCTATGTAGATTTCTCTAGAAAAAGGAACTTTTCTGCTTCCTGCAGATTCATCTTCAGGATTGTTTTCTGCATCCAACCACTCTTCTTTTCCTTCTTCGTAATTGGTAATGACCACTTTTAAAGGGTTAAGAACGGCCATTACCCTTGGAGCAATTTTATTAAGATGTTCACGCACATGAAATTCCAGCAAGGAAACGTCAACCACATTTTCACGCTTTGCGATTCCAATAGTATCTGAAAAATTACGTATGGATTCCGGGGTATATCCTCTTCTTCGCAACCCTGAAATTGTTGGCATTCTTGGATCGTCCCATCCATTTACAACACCACTCTCTACCAATTGCAGTAATTTTCGCTTACTTACCACAGTATGGCTCAGGTTTCTACGTGCAAATTCTCGCTGTTTGGGCCTTAATTTCTCAGTAGCTACCAACTGATCTAAAAACCAATTGTACAACTCTCGGTGTGGTAAAAATTCGAGTGTACAAAGCGAATGCGAAACCTGTTCTATATAATCGCTCTCGCCATGTGTCCAGTCGTACATTGGATAAATACACCAGTCGGTATTTGTTCTGTGGTGCGGTTTATGCAATACGCGATACATGATAGGATCACGCATCAACATGTTTGAAGAAGCCATATCTATTTTAGCACGTAGCACATGCTTTCCTTCTTCAAACTCTCCGTTTTTCATGCCTTCAAAAAGACGCAGGTTTTCTTCTACGGTTCTATTTCGATATGGACCTTCCTTGCCAGGTTCAGTAGGTGTCCCCTTTTGTTCGGCCATTTCCTCAGAAGTTTGGCTGTCAACATAGGCTTTTCCTTCTTTTATCAACTGCTTTGCCCAATCATACAATTGTTGAAAATAATCCGAAGCATACCTTTCGGTATCCCATCTAAAACCTAGCCATTCCACATCCCTTTTTATGGCCTCAACATACTCTTTTTCCTCTTTGGCCGGGTTGGTGTCATCAAAGCGTAAATTTACGGGGGCATTGTACTTCAATCCAAGTCCGAAGTTTAAGCAAATAGAACTGGCATGGCCAATATGGAGATAGCCATTGGGCTCTGGCGGAAAACGGAAACGAAGGTCGTTTTTCCCATAGCCATTTTCCAAATCCTCTTCGATAATGTGCTCAATAAAATTAAGTGATTTAGCATCTTCTCCCATACCCAAAATTTGAAGCGCAAATGTAATGAAATCCAGCGTTTAAAGCTATAAATCATAATTTGGTGTATACAAAGAAAGCCGTTTCACAACACTTTTGGTATACCCTACAACAATATCTTTCCATTCCTCCAAAATAAAATCATATTTGTTATAGAATGTTATATGAAAATAGAGGCGTTTACGAACGCCTTTGAGAACTGAATAAAATTAAGGGGCACAATTTTAATAGGGCATTATTGCCCAAAACCTCTTAAAACTAACTCTGATGAAGACAATTGGTTCACATTTTAGCATTCTTCTCATTGCGTGTGCAATGACATTACTTGGGGCTAATTCGCTACATTCTCAAGTATTGAACAAACCAACCACTGTTTGGACGGCAGCATGTGCATCTGTTAGCTTTAACGAATATGATGTTAGTTTCGGATGGACACCTCCCTTAGTAGATTCAAATAACGAGTTTATCCTAGAACTATCCGACGCTAACGGTAACTTTGGTTCTCCCAGAGAACTTTCAAGACTTTCGGACAAAAATGCTGACTTTAATTTTGACTTCACTTTTGCAGTACCTACAGATGTGAACGGCGAAAACTTTAAACTTAGAGTTCGTAGTACCAGTCCTGCAAAGACAAGCCCGGCAACAGATGCCTACCCTATGTACTTTGTTGATTACAACTCACCACTACTTATCAGCGAAAATGGCAGTGGATCCATTCCTCCCGGGGGTACGATTGAAATCTGTGGAAGTGGTTCCGTGACACTGTCTCCACATAACATACCCAACCCAAACAACTACAGTTATAATTGGTACCGAAGTGGTACGCTTCTTAGCGAAAAATCAAAAGACTTGACCGTATCTACCACTGGAATGTACTATGTGGAGTTGGATTATGGAACTGTATGTTCAGGTTCGGCAAATACGCTATCTAACACTATAGAAATATCAACAGGAACAAGCCAAGGAATTGCCATTAACGGTTCCAATAATGTAGGTCTTTGTCCTGGAGACCCATATACGCTAACAGCCAATATTAGTGGCAGTGGACTTACATACACCTGGTATAAGGATGGTGCCATAGTATCTGGACCAACTGTCAACGCACATACTTATGCCGTTAATACCAGTGCTTCTGGTTATGAAGGAAATTATGAGGTAGAAATTAGTGGTGCGGGCGCTTGTCAAGAACGGTCCGCTCCAGTAGCTATTAACAACCTTGGCAATTTTGATGTAACAAGACAAAACGATGCCAATATCGTATTGCTACCTTCACAAACAAAAACATTATCGGTAACTACTACAGCTACCACACCTACATATCAATGGTTTAAGGACGGATCACCAATAATTGGAGCTGATGAAATAAGCATAGATGTAAATGAAGTTGGGGTTTATTATGTTAGAGTAACAGAAACGGGCGGAAGCTGCTCTGCGGCTCCTATTGATTCTGAAAGCACAACTATCGTTTCTCCAAGTTCGTTTGAGTTTGTTGTTGATTTCGCCGGCACTTATACTTCTTGTGAAAACACCGAAGCTACACTTAACCTTTCTACTATAAATGCTGTAAGCAGTTCTGGAGCAAAAACAGATGTTACTTCTGATTTGCTTTCTTCCTTTACTTATCAATGGACGAAAGACGCCAGCAATGTTAGTGGAGAGACCTCAAGAACTATAATAGTTTCAAATTTTAACGAAAATGGTGCATACCGTTTAGAAGGTACATTAAACACTTTTAATGCTTCATCCAATGATTTGGATGTGAAATTGGCATCAAATGAGGTTTTGACCATTACTTCCAACGAAACTGTATTATGTGAAGGAGGTGACCCTATAGTTCTGGAAACATCTAAAAATCTAAGCGGCGAAACATTTGAATGGATAAAGGATGGTCAAGTTATTGATACCACCACAGAAAATTTAATTGCGGTAGAAACAGGAACATATCAATTGATTGTAAAAACCAATGATTGTCCTATAGTATCCAACGAAATAACCATCGTAAATTTTGATGATTCATTGCTAGTTCTGGACAGACCGCAAGACCTTATTATTATAGAAGGTGAAACGGTTACCATAACCGCAAGTGGAGCAACTTCTTACGAATGGTTAAACGCAGATAATTCGCTTTTGGGTTCACTAAATTCTTTCAGTTTTAACCAAGAAGGAGAGTTTCTTTTAGTAGCAAGCTTTGGAAGCTGCACCGTTAGCAGGGTTATCACCGTAACATTCAGGGATACGTTCGCCATACCAAATGTCATTACTACCAACGGTGATGGAATCAACGATTTATGGGTGCTGCCCAATACGTATTCTAGAGACCAAGAAACCTTGGTTACCATCTATGATGAAAGAGGTAAAGAAGTCTTTAGTCAAACCAATTATGAAAATAACTGGCCCCAGTCCACTACTGCTTTCACTAAGCAAAGTATGATTTTCTATTATCGAATTACAAAGGGTGGGGAAAGTTTAAAACAAGGAACCATAACTGTGATCAAATAAACAGAATGTACAAAAACAAACCTCTACTACTGTTCATAATCTTAATCTTATCTCTTTCTGGAGTACGCGCCCAGGAAGAGACTCCATTTGTGGAATATAATGTCCCTTCTCAAAACCTGCTTAAGTTTAACAGGTTTTTGATAAACCCGACATTCTCAACAGTTAGAGAGGACAAATCCTATATTAACTTGTTTCACAGAAACCAATCGGTTTCTTTTGATGACAACAATCAAGTTTATTTTTTAAGCTATAGTGGTAGAGTTGGTGATAGAAGTGGTGTTGGTTTAAGTCTGTTCACCAACCGTGAAGGGTTATTTAACAACTTTGGCGTGCATGCCAATTACGCTTATGGCATTAAACTAAGTGAAAAGAGCAACTTTACGTTTGGGGCAAACTTTTCATACTATCAAAGTGCCTTCAATCAAGATAGGGCAAACGCACTTGATGATGACCCATTCTTAAATAGTTTGGAAAGTAGTTCCTTAGTTACTTTTCAACCTGGATTCAATCTTTCTTATGGCAAGTTTGATTTTGGGGTCTTTGCCGAAAATCTCTTTGATTACAACCTCAAAAGTAGTGAATCCGTTACCGATTTTAACGAAAAAACATATTCTGGACACCTACAATATACCCATCAGTTTGAAAATGCTTCTGGAATACTGGAACAGGCAAGATTGATGCCTTTGGCCAGAGTTCGCCAAGTTGGGCAAGAAGACCTTGTTTTAGGTGGAAGTTTACTTTTAGACCTTCCCAAACTTGGATGGATACAAGCTGGATATGATGATTTTTATGGGGCAGCCGCAGGGCTTGGCTTTAACTTGAACAGAAACCTTTCTTTAGGTTATACCATTGAAAAAGGTTTGACCAACAATTTTGAAAATTTTGGGGTCAGCCATGAAATTTCTTTGGCCTATTCCTTCACACCTAACTTAACTGAGGACCGGGTAATGCTCGAAAAAGAAGACGATAGTCTGGTCGATAACGAGAGCGCACCTGAAGAAGAACTTACCATTTCTGAAAAAGACCTAAAAATTGCATACTTAGAAGAAAAGCTAGCGGAAAACGATGTCATCTTGGACGAACTCCTTTTAAGACAGGACTCTATTGAAACCAACAGGAACAGTGATCTTGAAAGGCGTTTTGAGACCGTAATGAAAATGGTGCGAAGAGAAACTCGCGGACAAATGCCCGAGTTGGAAGAAAAAGCAAAAGAGGTATATTTTGCCAACATGGATAGCATGGACATCAAGTCCAGTAAACGCAATGAACCTGCATTGGCAGAAAACGGACTATCTAACACAACAGCAGCAAAAAAAGTAATTCGCCTTAACGAAACCAGACCCAAAAGTTTAGCTGAAAACACTACCGCAAAAAGAGACAGAACCAATCGGTATAATAATAAAAACGTTGGTCGATTTAAAAGGTTTACGATTCCTAATGTAGAAAGTGGCCATTACTTAATTGCAAACGTTTTTAAGGATGCCAATAATGTTGACTCCTTTCTAGAGCAGCTGCAAGCGCAGGGAATTGAAGCAGGATTCTTCGAAAACCCAAAAAATGGTCTTACCTATGTATATCTAAAAGGATATAGAAATAAGCAAGATGCCGTAGATGCCTATCATTCACAACTCAATGGCGCTTATCAAGGCGACGCATGGGTCATGAATGTAAATGGAGTGGATTCCAATTCTAGTGGTGGATTCAATTCGATCGCCAACACAAATAATTCCGAATACGATAATAACAACCTACACAATAACATAACCAAAACCAAGCGCAAAGCTTCCCAAGTATCATATACCGATTATGATGTTGATGGCCTAGGTTCCGGTTTTTACATTATAGCCAATGTTTTTGAAAAAGCTTCAAATGCAAACCGCTTCGTAAAAAAACTGAAATCTGAAGGACTGAATGCCGGTTACTTTGTTAACCCAGAAGACAACTACAGGTATGTGTACATTAAAAGACATGATACTTGGACCAACGCGCTGACCTCTTATTACACCAAACTTAATGCTTCGTATGATGACAAAATGTGGATCATGCGAGTAAAACCAAACCTCAATAGTTAGATGACCAATCCATTTATTAGAACAGTTCTATGCCTAATGGGCATATGGTTTATAGGCTCTAGAGTTAATGCTCAGGTAGAAGTTCCGTTTACCCCGAGACTGACAGATTCTTACATAAATATTAAGGGAGATTATACCTTTTTGTCCAATAGTATCATCAATAGGGTTGATGGGAGCAATAGCGCCAATGACCCTTATAATGGTGGTTCGAACAATAATGGTTTCCATAGGGATTACATCGATGTGGACGCTGACCCCTCTACTTTTAGTTCTAGTAGTTCAACACTCACCGTGCCTTTTTGTTCAAGGATATATTGGGCAGGATTATATTGGTCCGCCAACTACCAACAAGAGGTCTTGAACAACTCACAAATTGCCAGTTTACCTGCCAACGATACACGAAGGTTGGACTTTACACAAATTAAATTTCGAGTTCCTGGTGGAAGCTATATCGATATTGTAGCGGACAACAACCCCGATCCAGTTGGTGAGGAAGATGCCATAATATATGATAATGCCAGCTTCAAGGATTCTCCTTACACCTGTTTTAAAAACGTAACCAATGAACTTCAGGCATTGGCCGATCCTTCGGGAGAGTACTTTGTAGGTAATATTAGAGCCACGCGTGGTAGAAGTGTTGGTGGTGCAGGAGGTTGGACTTTGGTGGTGATTTATGAAAATCCTACCTTAACAGGAAAGTACATTTCGGTTTTTGATGGATACGCTGGCGTAAGTGGAAGCTCAAGTGCGGACATTAACGTTTCAGGCTTCAACACAATTCCTGCAGGACCTGTTCGTGCCAGACTTGGTGCCAGTGTGGTTGAAGGGGATAGGGGTATATCAGGAGATGCATTTAGAATACAAACACCCCTAAATCCAGGATTTACAAGCCTTTCTAATGGTGCGAATCCAGCGAACAACTTTTTTAACTCCAATATCACAATTGATGGGGCCAATGTTACCAATAGAAATATCAACTCTACCAATACTCTAGGTTTTGACTCAGATATTTTTGAGATAAACAATCCAGCAAATAGTGTCATTGCCAATGAAGAAACCGATGCTACATTAAGGCTGTTTACACAGGGTGACGCATTTGGGGCGTTTTTGGTCACATTTGGCGTCGAAATCATAGAGCCCAATATTGTATTGGAAAAGAAAGTAGAGGATATTGGAGGAAATGATATTACAGGACAGGGTGTAAACCTTGGTCAAAGTTTGGATTATGTGCTCTCATTTGTCAATACTGGAAACGATGACGCCACCAATTACACAATCAGGGATGTTCTTCCGGCAAATGTTACGTTGGACAACACGACCATAACCGTACCTTCAGGTGTTACCTATACCTATAATGCCGCCACACAAGAAATCATATTTACCATTCCAGATAATCTGGTAGAAGAAGGCGATCCTATTTCTGAGATAAGAATGCGAGTCAGGGTTGCAGAGAACTGTTTTGACTTTGTTGATGCCTGTACCGATATTATAGAAAACGTAGCGTTCTCTACGTATGAGGGCATCATTAATGACAACCAAATAAGTGATGACCCCAGTGTATCCGACTTTGATGATTGCGGATTTACAACACCTGGTGCCACTAACTTTCTTCTGGACGACCTAACCGCATGTAATTTTACCAGAACTGTACTGCTTTGTGGTGCCAATGTGGTGCTCAATGCCGGTGATGGCTTTGATAATTATATCTGGTACCGTGATGAAAATGGAAACAACCAGATTGATGCTGGCGACACCGTTTTAAACGATGGTAACCCAGATTCCGATTTAAGTACTTTAATCGTTGATGAAGCAGCTACTTTCATCGTAGATAAACAAGTAGCTGATCCATGTAAGGATTTTAGGGAAATTATTGTTGTTGAGCGTTTTGGTGCAACACAATCAAACCCAATTTCGGCTTTGATCAACGATACCTCGAATACCGTTGATGGTGAAGTTGTAATCTGTCCCAATGATGGTAGCGAGCTTCCAGAAATCTTTTTATGTGGCTTGAATGATACCGAACTCGTACAGATAAACATACCAGATGCAGATAGTATCGTTTGGGAAAGGCTCGACGAATCAAGCTGTGGTGCTTCCACCCAAGATTGCGCAAACACCAATAACTCCTGTACTTGGAATTCTGCCGGTACTGGAAGTAATTTCCTTGCTTCTGATGCTGGAGAATATCGCTTGGTCATCAATTATCAAAATGGATGTTTCAGCCGTTTTTACTTCAATATCTTTAAAAATCCGTTAGACCCCCAGTACACTACAAGGGATATTATCTGTTCCACGAACGGAAATATTACGGTTACCAATATGCCCATAAACTATGAGTATCGATTAATAAATCAAGATACTGGTAATGAAGTGGTTGGATACAATCCTAATCCAAGCTTTGACATTACTACCAATGGTGCTTACACTGTTGAAATGAGACAACAAGGGGTAACAGACGGCTGTGTCTTTGTTCTGGACAACATTGGTATATTGGATAGGGATTTCCAGGTTGATGTCGATACTAAGGATACGGATTGCAACGGTTTGGGCGAAATAGCCATTTCTATTCTAAATGTTGAAGCACAATACTATTACGAAGTTGCGCAAGGAGGAACGACCATTGATACTTTTGGTCCTTCTAACGATAACAACTACACTTTTGAAAACTTAAATGATGGTGTTTATGACATTTCCATCTCTACTGATGATGGATGTACCTACACAGAACAGGTTACCATAAACGATGTTACCGATTTAGCTGTAACCGCATTGACCACTAAAAACATTGACTGTACCGATGGCGTAATCACGGTTACAGGCACAGGCGGTTTTCCTAATCCAGAATATGTCTATGCTATATGGAGTTACAATGGTGCTCCGCTGTATACAAGCATAAATGATATTCCTGCCAGTGCATACCAAGTTGAAAACGATTTCACATTTGTGAATGGCGAAGAAGGGGATTATGAATTTGTCGTGGTTGATAGCAACAACTGTTCTTCTATTTCGAACAGTGTATCGATTGCCATTGCTCCTTCCGCAGTGTATACAACTGCCACCACAGATGAAACATGTTTTGGGGCTGCCGATGGTACTTTTGAAATAACTGTTTCCAACTCAAACGGGTACGCTTTATCATACACATTAACCTATCCGGATGCATCTACTGCATCAAACACTTCTGGATTGTTTACAGGCTTACCTCAAGGCGCTTATTCACTCACCATAACACAAACCCAAGGAGGTGTTTCATGTGATTTTGTAGAAACCTTCAATATAGGAGGACAGACTTCCGCTGTAACGGCCGATGCCGACCCAGCTGTAATACAGGATTATACGTGTTTGCAAAATGGCAGTATCGAAGTTCAGAACGTAACAGGAGGTGTTGCTCCTTACGAATATAGTATTGATGGGGTAACTTTTGTCAATGGAGTGGGAGCGGAACGCTTTTCCAACCTAGCGGATGGAACGTATACCATTACCGTTCGGGATGCCAATAATTGTACGTTCACAACAAACCCTGTTGTTTTTGAGACCAACCCCCCAACAAATCTGGACTTTACAGCATCGACTCCTAGTTGTCCTGCATTAACGTCTGATGTAACCGTAACAGCAACTGATGGTATTGCACCTTTTGTTTTTGAAATTACGGCACCTTCTACAATACCAGCGACCTCAACTACCGGAAACACTGCGGACTTTGATGGTCTTGCCCCGGGAACGTATACTTTCAGGGTAACTGATAGTAAGGACTGCTCTTATGAAGAAACCTTTACGGTAGACCCTATCTCCGAAATTAATGTTACCGGACAATTAATAAGCAACATCACTTGTTTTACGGACACCGATGGAGAAATAACATTTACCGTTTCGGATTTTAATACCGACTACAATTATACGGTAACAGGACCTTCAAACTTTTCAGCCAATAACCAAACCAATACTTCTATTCCTTTAACCGGACTAGATGATGGAACTTACGATATTACAGTAACGGACAATGTTACAAACTGTACGGCTACCGCAAGTATTATAGTAAATGCGCCTGCTGCTGCTTTGACCATAAGCGCTTCGGAAATACAGCCAACCTGTACAACGGATGGTGGCGTAACATTAACCTCTACTGGAGGATGGGGCAGTAATACATTTACACTTACTAATCCAGATGCAACTGCTTTTGGAACAAACAGTACCGGTGCTTTTACCGGACTTTCACAAACGGGAACTTACACGGCATCAGTAACCGATGCAAACGGATGCGTGGTTACAACAACGTTCAATTTGAATGCAGCTATCGCTCCTGTTTTGGCCATTGTTCCCAACGATACTTGTTTTGATGATGCTGTTGGTTTAACATTAACCGCAAACATTACTTCTGGCGGGGACGGTAATTATGAATACAGCCTAAATGGAGGGGCCTTTGGAACCAACAACGTTTTTACTGGATTGACGTCAGGAACATATACCATTGATGTAAGAGATGGTAACAATTGTACCGATTCCGAATCCATAACCATAAACCCAGAGCTGAGTGTAATAGCTTCCGCACCTAATATCACCGCTTGTGGTACAGCAACCAATGTTGATATCACTGCTGTTGGAGGTGACGGAAACTATGTTTATGCCATTGTTGCTGATGGTGCTACTGCAACTGGTTTTTCAACAACTAACCCAATTAGTGTTACTGGAACAGGAGATTATGATGTTTATGTAAGGGATAATGGAGGGGCTTCAGGGTTTTGTGAAGCATCGTTCGATTTAACCATTGTCCAAGATGCACCTTTATCATTGAACATTTCGGATACAGGAATTCAATGTAGTGGCGAAGCACAAGCAACTATTACTATCACAGCATCCGGTGGAGAAGCTCCATTTGAATATAGTATTGACAATGGTGCTACGTTTCAGCCTTCAAACATGTTTGTTAACCAAGCTGCTGGAAGTTACAATATCCGTGTAAGGGATGCCAACAACTGTATTATAAATCAAATTTATAACATATCAGAACCGATTACTTTATCAGCGTCTGCCGCTGTAACGCAATTGGCGGAATGTAATCCCGGTCTCGGTGCAGAAGTGCGGATAACAAATGAAATTGGCGGAACCGCTCCCTATGAATATAGTTTTGATGGTGGAACCAATTATGGTTCAAGCCCTATCGGTTTCCTTTTGCCAGGAACCCATACCCTTTACCTAAGGGATGCCAACAATTGTACTTTTGAAATGGCAGTAACCATAGAGCCCGAGCCTACACCTCCCGGAATTACCGCAACGATAGATTATGAATGTGATGGTGAAGGCATCATTACCGTTACACCAGATAATGCGGGTTATAGCTACACGTATGAAATCGATGCAACACCAAATACACCGAATACTTCAAATGTTTTTGACAATGTGGCAGTAGGGTCTCATACGATTACCGTTAATTATATAAATAATACACCGCCTTCTCCAAGTGTAATCTTACTAGAGAACTTTGGTACTGGACCTAATACACCTATAAGTGAAATCGATGGGGACTATTATTGTTACGAACCACAAGATGGAAGTGCAACGGCATGTGCTGCTATAAATGGAAGAACTACGAACAGTGCCAATAGTCGTATCAATGATTTGGAATATTCCGTGACCCAAGTGGTGACGTTACCTTTTAATTCTTGGTTAAGCCCTAATGATGCTTCATTGATGCCTTCTGGCCGATTTTTGGCAATTAATGTTGGTAATCCAGGTGTAAATACTGTAGTTTACGCAAAACGAGGTGTAGAAGTTGTACCCAACCTTGATATAGAAGTTTCTTTGGCCGTATTCAATTTCCTAAGACAAGGTAGATCTGGTCTCGACCCAGATATTCTAATTGAACTGGTAGATGGCTCAAACAATGTTATAGCTAGTGCTACTACAGGATTAGTCCCAAAAAATAACGGTGCCAACGATTGGTTTCGCCCTCCACCAATTTCATTAAACCCAGGTGCCAACAACAATATTGATATCGTAATTAGAACTGTTGCCTCTGGAAATAATGGAAATGATATCGCAATAGATGATATACAAGCCGTACAAATACCCGAGGTCTGTGAAGGTAGTGAAACACTTAACGTAGTTATCGAAGCTGGCAATGCGTTCGGTTCAAATATTACAGCATTTTCAGATATTTCTTGTAATGCTGGAACAGATGGAAGTATCACTTTTGAAGTAGAAAATTTTGATACAACCAACGGTTTTGAATATAGGGTTGGGTCTACCGGTTCCTTTACCACCTCAACAACAAGTCCCGTAGTTCTTAACGGGCTATCTGCTGGCTCCTATGCTATTGAAGTAAGGGATGTCTTGGACAACTCCTGTTCTATAACTTTAAACCAGACACTATCAGAACCAAATGCCCTTGTCACAACGGCTTCGGTCACTGAAGTTGCCACCTGTTCCAATGGGGGTGCAACAATTACGGCTTCTGTAACGGGAGGCACTCCTGCTTATGAATATCAACTGGAAGATAGTGTAGGTGGTATTATCACGGCTTATCAGACTTCAACTGTATTTTCTGGTCTAGCTGCTGGTGATTATATTGTAAGGGCTAGAGATTCAAACTCTTGTGAAGATCCTATCGATACTGCTATTACCGTAGCGCCATTTGCGTCCATTGCATTCACTTCCACCGCATGCTATGGAGGAAACAATGATGGAACCATCCAAGTTGATGTTACCTCTGGCAATAATGATTACGAATTTAGTCTTAACGGTGGCCCTTGGGTAACTCCAAGTCCAACTACGGCTACAACATACACCTTTACTGGACTTGCTAACGGAAACTATACCGTTAACGTTAGAGATGGTTTTGGTTGCGAAGGAACGTTGCAGAATGTAACTATTTACAGTGCTCCAACAATAGATGTTGTAGCTATTAGTACATGTGCGGATGGTAGTATAACCGTAACCGCTCCTGCAGCTTTAACGAACTTGGAATACGCCTTTGTTCCCACAACTACCAGCCCTTCTGGATTATTTTCAAGCAGTAATACGTTTGCGGTAACTACAGGAAACGATGGTGATTATGATGTATATGTAAGAGATGCTTCTACAGTAAATGCCTATTGTGATTTTATGGAGACCGTAACGGTCGGCCCTGCTACTCCTTTGACAGTGACCAATACGCCAACGGATCCCATTTGTCATGACGGCACAGGTTCGATTCTGGTAGATATCACTTCTGGAATCAGTCCGTACACTATTGAAATTGTTGATGTCGATAATGGTACTTCTGACCAAACAGATACCAATGTAATAGCGACCAGCAGAACTTATTTCAACTTAATGCCAGGTAATTATACCGTAAACGTAACGGACGCTACGGGTTGTACGGTTACCGAAACATTGATAAGCATTACTAACCCTGATGAACTAACAGCTACTATTCAAGGTATTACACCTGCAGCATGTACAGGTGACCCCAACGATTTTGGCTTTGAATTTACAGGATACCCCACAACACTTGGAACTATTCAATTTAGTGCCGATGGCGGAACAACCTGGCCAGGAGATAGTACAAACCCAGGAACAACTGATCGTTTTACAGGTTATAATTCAGGTGATGTTGTGAACCCATCTATGAGAACCGTTGATGCTTCGGGTAATATCTGCCAAACCGATTTCCCTCCATTTATCATTCCCTATCCTTTGGATGATTTGGATATAACGATAGCGGCACTTGTCGTTAACTGTAATGAACTGCAAGTAACTGTTCAAGGATCTGAAGGAACACCTGATTATGAATATAACTATACAGATGATCCATTTAATCCTGGCGCCCCAACGCTTCCTTGGACATCACCAGCCAAAGGTTTGGGCGATCCTCACGTATTCACAGGATTAATCCCTGGTAGAACTTATGTGTTCTTTGTAAGAGATGCGGCAGGTTGTGTTAGACAAAGTAACGTTAACGTAAATGATCTTATAACTGTTCCTTTGGAAATAACTTCTGCCATTACCCCAACATGTTCTGGTGGAACTACAGGAAGCATAACCTACACTGTTACGGATACCCAAGCTCCATTTGGAACTGAATTTAGATGGAATGTATACAATATGGTCGCGGGAAGTCCTGTTCCTGTTGCCGATAGTGGTGGAAACGTTCCATTCGCTTCTCCACAAAACATTACTATACCTGGGCTTGGACAAGGGGATTATTTTATAGAAGTAGTAGAAGTTGATGGAGGTATTGATAGCTGTATCGGTGCAACCGAAAATGAACTATTGGAAGAACTTGATCCAATTACAGGAACTCCTACTGTTCTTGAGAACATCAGTTGTGACAACCCTGGACTTATTCAAATACAAAACCCAATGGGCGGTGGTGGAACATATACCTATACCCTGTATCATGATATCAACAATACACCCGCTGATCTAACTGATGATATAACAATTACAACTACAACCGATAATCCGATTGAAGTTCCAGCAAATTCTGCTGCAGGAAGCTATAGAATATCCGTTGAGGACCAATACAGTTGTTCAAATGAACTTGGATTTGTTTCTCTGACTTTGACACCCAACCCAACCATTGGAATCATAACAGTAGATAATTGTAGTGACCCTGCAACGGTTACAATTCCTGCATCAACTACTGCAGCCCAGTTATTCTACTCTTTGGATGGCGGTACGACCTATGTGGATAATGGAGGAATTTTTAACAATGTTACTCCCGGAAGCTACAATGTTTCTGTTCGAGATAGCAATGGATGTACCGCTTCTGCAGGGCCTGTTGTGGTTCACCCTGTACTTCAAGCAAGTGCAACATTAACTAAGCTGTTAGATTGTTCTAGTACTCCAGATGCTCAAATTACGATAGAGGTTTCCGATGGTTCAGGATTATATCACTATGAGATTTCTGATGGTTCAGGAATCGTCACGGCCAAGCAAGTATTGCCGAGCAATCCATTTGTCTTTAATACTTCGACTGTAGAAAACTACACTATTACCGTATATGATGAAAATACATCAAGCCCAGCATGTACAAGAGTGTTTAATATAGCAGTAGACCCTGCTATTACTCCTACCTTCAGTGTAACGTCGCATACCGATGCGAGCTGTAATGGAGTTTCTGATGGAACCATCTCCGTAAGTGCTACGGACAACGGAATTGGCCCATACACTTTTGAAATTACTGCAGCAACCGGAATCACTCCGGCTCCTAGTTTGCCTATTGCGCCAACCACGTCAAGTAATGTCAATGCTACATTTACAGGTCTGGTAGGAAATGCTACCGGAGTAACTTACACTATAGAAGTAACAGCGGCGAATGGTTGTACAACTACCCAAACACAGGTAATCACACAGCCAGATGCTATTGCCAATATCAATGCTATAATTGTTGAGTTTGGATGTACTTCTGGGAACAATGGGGACAATGCTTCCATTACCATAGACGGAGCATCGATTACAGGAGGTAGCGGAAATTACGTAATCTATGAATTTATCGAAGAAGATGACCCAAATACCGGTGCTATTGAACCTCCAACAATCGTTCAATCTGGAAGTAACCAAACGTTTATAGAAACCGATATAGCAGGTGGTGTTTACACTATAAATGTTTACGACGAAAATGGCTGTGTAGGAACCATTTCAGAAACCATAAATCCTTTTGATGAATTGGTATCTGCAAGTGTGACCATCGATACTCCTGCAACCTGTGTTACCGGGGAAGAAATCACGATAACGGCCACTGGTTCTATAACTAACTCAACTGGCACGCCAGCTAATTACGAGTTTAGATTATTGCCTGGAGGAACGTTCCAAGCTTCTGGTAGTTTTACTGGTCTGCCTGTTGGAACCAACAACTTTGAGGTTAGGAATACAGTGACTGGATGTATCATTACAACGTCCCATGACGTTGCAGACCCAGAAGTATTGGATTTAGATGTCGTGAGTACCACAAACATTACCTGTTTTGGTGATGCCAACGGTGAGGTGGAACTAAATCTTCAAGATGCCAGTAGCGTAACATACGGTAATGCTACCAGCTATACTTTATATTATGATGTAAACAACACACCAACAGATTTATTGGATGATGTAACCTCAACAGGAAGTGATGCTGATGGAAGTTTTACCATAACCGGACTTTTAGCTGGAACCTACTATGTTGAGGTTGTGGACACAAATCCACCAGGCTCTGCGTGTGTCTATGGAGAATCGTTTACCATTGCCGGTCCTAATGTTGGTATCTCGGCAAGCACACAAGTTACCGAAGTTACCTGTAATTTAAATGATGGAAGTATCGAAGTAATCAATGCTGCAGGTGGATGGGGCGGATATTCCTACTATGTGGGAACGACTGCACCTTCTGCGCCAGCTGACTATGTTGCTTCTCCATTATTCGAAAATCTTTCGGGCGGTGCAACCCCAGGAACAACATATCAGGTTTGGGTAAAAGATCAGTTTGATTGTGAACATCAGTTACCAAGTGTAATTTTAGTAGATCCAACACCAATTACGGCTACTCTTCAAATTAATGTAGAAAATTGTACCAACCTACAGGGTGAAATAGAAGTTGTTGGAACAAGTGGTGGTCAAAATAGCAACTTTACCTATCAGCTTATCCGAAATAGTAGTGCTGTTGGTTCTCCACAACCAAGTACCGTATTCTCTGGCTTAGGTGCAGGTTCCTATGAGGTATTGATTGCGGATCAGTGGTCATGTACCACAACTATAGGAACAGCAGTTCTTTATGATGAAATGATTGCCACACCAACAGTAGTTAAACCTATTGATTGTACCGTAGATCCAGGAGGACAGGTAACCATTACCGTTACTGGAGGTTCTTCTAATCTTGATTATGAAGTATTGTTCCCAGATGCAGTTACAACGGCAAATAATACTACTGGCGTGTTTACAGGTCTTACACAAATTGGAACATATACGTTTACTGTAACGGATACCGATACAGCTACACCTTGTACCGCAACAACAACACAGATTTTAGAGGATAAAGTAGATCCTATAATTTCGAATGTAGTAATGGGTCCTGTAAGCTGTAATAGTGGAACAGATGGAAGTTTAACCGTTGAGTTAGATCCTGCAACTGTGACAGACCCAACGTATACGTACGAGCTTTATGAAATGTCGGACTTAGTGAATCCGTTTAGGTTTGCGCAAACTAGCGCTACGTTCGATAACCTTCCTGCAGGGGATTACCGTGTACGCGTAATTTCTTCAAAATCTTGTGATGATTTTTACGATGAAACCGTTACGGAACCAACACTGTTGAATGTTTCTGCTATAGCTACACCTTTTGCTTGTAATGCAAGTAATGCCGTAAACGTTTCCACTATAACAATTACCGCTTCAGGTGGAACTGGACCTTACTTATATAGTATCGACAATGTGAATTTCCAAACATCGAACACGTTCGACATTACAGATACGGGATCTGTTCAGAATATTACAGTGTACGTAACCGATGGAAACTCTTGTCCGCAAACCTCAGTAGTAGCACCTATTCAACCCATAAATGTATTTACTGCTGTAGTAACACAAGATATCGCCATTAGCTGTAACAATGCCGAAGAAGTATTGATTACGGTTACTGACAACGGAGATCCTTCAAATACATATACCTACGAACTATTGCCAACAGGGAATCCATCTGGAACCCAAACGGGCACACCTTCAAATATCGAAGCGGAGTTCGATTTAACAGCTCCCGGCAGCTACACGTTTAGAGTAACGGATACCAATACAGGTTGCTATTTTGATACAGCTCCTTACGAAATATTGCCTTTCGACTTGATTCAGGTTACAGCTACGGCAACTGCACCAGCAGTTTGTTTTGGAGGCGCTGGCACCCTGGAAATCAATGTTACGGGATATTCTGGTCCTTATGACTACGAAGTGTTCAATGCTGATGGTACTACAACTACCATTTCCAATAGTGGAAACACCGCTACTAATCCATTGTCCATAACCGACCCATTGTTGGTAGGTGGCAATTACTTTGTGAGAGTAACACAAACCAGTAATCCACTGTGTGTTGAAGATTCAAATACGATTACCATTGTTTCACCGGACAGGCCATTGACCGCAACTCCTGTTGAAGTTGCTAACGTAACTTGTACTAATGATCAAGGTGAAATAGAAGTGTCTCCTGATGGTGGATATCCTCCGTATGACATTCAGTTGACCAATACGACCACAACCCAAGTGTACAATGCTACCAATGTGGCCAGTTTTGTGTTCTCTGGACTTTCGGCAGGTTCCTATACTGTTCAGATTACAGACGATAATGGTTGTGTTATTACCCCAGCTGTGCCTACCTTAGTTGCTCCTACGCCAATTACGGCAACAATTGCGGGTAGTCCGGCAGTACTTACTTGTTTTGGAGATACCAATGGTAGTGTAACCGCGACAGCTACGGACGGTAGTGGAAACTATCAATACCAATTGAATGTTTTTGAAAACCTATCAGATACCACACCTGTTTCAAGTTCTGGTTTCCAAAACGGTGACACCTTTAACAATCTTGGTGCTGGTATTTACAGTATAACCGTTGCTGATGGTTGGAACTGTGATGACGAAACGCCAAAATTTGAGATTCAGCCTACTGATGAAGTGGAAGCTTCATTGATTCAGACGGCTCAGGCAACATGTGGTACAAATGGAAGTCTATTACTAACGGCAACAGGTGGAAATACAGGTGGAACGTATCAGTATTTTGATACCAGTACATCTACTTGGACAAATTTTGATAGTGGAAATACCCACGCCTTTACCAATATGGTTCCTGATACCTATCAGTTTTTGGTAAGGGATTCCAATGGATGTGAGGCGATGATATCAAATCAGATTACCATAGACCCCGTTGTTCCTTTAGATGCTATTATTGATGATAGCGCCGCTATTATTAATTGTGCCGGTGAAGCTTCTGCGACAATTCGCGCTACAGCAACAGGTGGATTAGGAAACTATTCCTATGAATTATTTACTGACGCAGGTCTAACCAATTCTGTTACGGGAAGTTCTCAGACTTCAGGTGAATTTAATGGATTGCCCGCTGGAACTTATTATGTGCACATTACCAGTATGGATTGTACGTATACCAGTACTGTAATAAATATTATAGATCCTGCTCCATTACAAATAGATAGACAAGAATCGACCAACGTAACCTGTTCAGGTCTTGAAGATGGTACTATAACCGTTGAAGTTTCTGGTGGAACAGGTGATATCGTTTATGCCATTACGCCAAACTTAAACCAGTTTGATACCGTAAATACCTTTACAGATCTTGCACCAGGTATTTATGATGTAATAGCTCAAGATAGCAATGGTTGTTTTGAAGTATTCCAATTCGAGATAGAGCCCGCAACGCCAATTGAAGCAAATGCCATCAATATAATGGACGAAGTTTGTTTTAATAGTGAAGATGGTTCCTTTGAGGTAAATATCACTGGAGGTACGGCTCCCTACGAAACGGCTCTTAACTCTAATTTAGATTCAGATTATGTGTTGGGACAAACACTGTTCGAAAACCTTCCTGCCGGAACACATGTTGTGTTCGTAAGAGATGCACAGGGATGTGAATCGAATGTATTTGTGGAGATAAATCCTGGTGTTAACCTAGCAGCTACCGTAACGCCAATTTATGAGTGTTCAGGTAATTTACCTACCAATCGTTTAGAGATTGTATTTGAGGATCCAACGGTAGCAAGTGAAGTTCTGTACGGAATGGATACCACAGACCCTGCTGCAATGCAATTGGCACCTGATTTCATTGATATTGCTCCTGGTGAACATAGTCTTACTATTTTACATTCCAATGGTTGTCCTAATACGATTACTTTCAGCATAACTGCATTTGAACCTCTAGAATTGGTATTGGAGAATAGCAATATCAATGAAATCACTGCAACAGCTACCGGAGGATTGGAAGACTATACCTTCTATTTTGGTGATATAGATAATGGTGATGACAATACTTTTATTATCAATAGAACTGATACATACACAGTTACAGTAGTAGACCAGAACGGATGTGAGACAACAGCAGAGATATTTTTGGAGTTCATAGACATTGAAATTCCTAATTTCTTTACCCCAGATGGCGACGGATTGAACGATACTTGGATACCAGAAAATCTTGAGGCCTTCCCTAACGTACTAATGATCATTTTTGATCGTTATGGTAGAGAGCTCTATCGCATGGGATACGGCGATAGCGGATGGGACGGAGCTTATCAAAATAGCGACCTTCCCACAGGAGATTACTGGCACATCATAAAGCTTCAGGGCGAGACTGATGACCGTGAATTTATTGGACATTTTACCCTATATCGACAATGATAGCTTAACCTACAGCAGCATGTTTAAAAACCTCTATACCCCAATTTTTACTCTTTTGCTCACCTTTGGTGTTTCAGCGCAGGAGTTGACCATTCCCCAACTGTCACAGTACATTGCGGATAACCCTTTCATAATGTCCCCTACCTATGCTGGAATTGGTGACCATATAAAGGTTAGACTTACAGGCCTTACTCAATGGGTGGGTATAGAAGATGCCCCAGATACCCAGACTTTGGCAGCCGATGCTAGAATTGGTAATCGATCAGGTATTGGAATGTTATTGTACAATGATAGTAATGGTGAAACAAAGCAAAGGGGATCTAGACTTACTTTTGCCCATCACCTTACGCTAAATCGATACGACGATATCTTTCTCTCTTTTGGAATCTCTTACAACTTTAACCAGTTTAGAATTGATGTTGAGAATTTTAGGGATAGTAACGGACAGCTCCCAACGGATGATAAATCGACTACCAACCATAACTTTGACCTTGGTTTTTTATACCGATACAATAAATTTTATATCACCTTAAATGCATCCAATATTCTGAACAAGAACTTGGAGCAGTTCAATCCTGTTTTTGAACCCAATACGTTAAGAAACTACTATGCCTATGCAGGTTATAGCATTTCTAAAAGTAAAAACAGTAAACTGGAAATAGAGCCTTCTGTATTTTTCCAATGGTTTGAAAGTGATGGTCGTTCGGTAACGGATTTGAACACAAAATTCAGGTTTCATGATTTTGAGGATTATTACTATGTAGGACTTACTTACCGTTTTTTGAATGACCAGATAGGAAAGCCATTATACATAGCACCTATTGCCGGTCTGAAGAAAAGTAACTTCTATTTTGGATATTCATATCAAGTAATTACCAATGAAATTCTTGGGTATAGCTCAGGAACACATGTACTGACTGTAGGTATGGATCTCTTCCAAGGTCTAAGCAATTGTAGGTGTATGTACTAATTATTTGATTTGAACTATTTTTGTCCGTCTTAATTTAAGGATAGTGGGTAAAATTAGATTGAACAACATTAGGGTACACTCCAATCACGGATGTCTCAAAGAAGAAATGCTTATTGGTAGCGATTATAGGGTAGATTTGGAAGTAACGGCTGATTTATCAAAACCGGCTCAATCCGATAAACTCAACGAAACCGTTGACTACGTTCATTTAAACAATATTGTGAAAGAAGAAATGGGTATACGTTCCAACCTTTTGGAACATGTTGCCAAACGTATCATCGATAGAATATTTTCAGAATTGCCCGCTGTTAACAATGCAGAAATAGAAGTTTCAAAAATAAATCCACCTATTGGTGGCGATGTGGAAAGTGTTTCGGTGAAAGTTGAATATACTCGGTAAATAGCTGTATGCGAACAGCGTATTAGTATTACGCTTTTATTAAATTTGCGTTATCAAATGGCATTGTGGTCGAATTGGATAGACAAGGTCCCGCAAGGATTTTTATGGTGGTTCGAGTCCACCCGATGCCTCTAAGTTGTTTCAAAATTAAGAAACTTACTTTTACATCAGTTCCCGAAGGTATTTCATAAATTATTTATAGATTTGCTCCACTTAAATTGGCATCGTGGCCGAGTGGCTAGGCACAGCTCTGCAAAAGCTTGTACAGCGGTTCGAATCCGCTCGATGCCTCAAAAAAAGCTCAACAGACTTGTTGGGCTTTTTTCATTTATTCTATCTATTCCGTCTTGTATATTGAATTTCTCTTTGGGTAGAAATCCTTTGGTTATCAAAACAATTCCACAAACAATGATAACGATTCCCAATCCTTTTTTTATCAAAACTATTCTCTCTTGGGTCAAATATCTCTTTAACTGTTTTGCAAGAATAATTTTTATCAAATCCGTTATAAAATAGAAGATGATAACTGTACCAAAAAAGACTATAATCCGGTTACCATCATTATCTAGGCTTGGACCTACTATCACAATTAATCCCAACCAAAAAGCTAGTACTCCTATGTTGATAAAGTTCAATAAAAACCCTTTTACCATAAGACCTAGATACGTACCTGTAGATGCTTTTATGTTTGCTTTTTTTTTGGTCTTCTTTATAAAAATTACTATCCCATAGACAAGTAAAATAGTTCCACCAAAAACAAACAGACCTGGCTGGTTGCTCAAATTTTCCAACAATTGAAAACTACTAAAGTACGCTATGACCAAAAATACAACATCCGCTATGATAACACCTATATCAAAAGCAACGGCCGCTCTAAAACCTTTGATTGCACTGGTTTCCAACAGCACAAAGAAAACAGGCCCTATCATAAAGCTCAATAGGAACCCCAGAGGAATCGCTGCCTGAATGTCATCTATCATTTTCCTTAATCTAAGCGTTTTATTTTTCCACCAAAAACAGTTTTTTCATCCATTTTCTGTGGATTTCCATATACCAATACTTCTCCACCTGCCTTAACATCTGCCTTAACATAGTCAGTTGCATAAATTTTTGCATTTCCTCCTGCGTTCACAGATACTGTTGTTAGCCTTGTTTTAAATTCTTTTCCATCATATGTTCCTCCGGTATTGATACGTACATCTTGATTATCTGAGAAACCCTTCGCGGTAATATCTCCTCCTGTAACTGATTTTATCAACAATTGTTCTGTTTGACAACTGATCAAAAGCTCTCCCCCTTCTTGTGCTTTCAGTTCTAATACATCCTGAATTATCAGTTCTTCAGATGATATTCTCGCATCTTCATTAACATCGATTACTTTTACTTCTTCGGTATGGTACAAATCAATAAATGTTCTGTATCCACTGAAAATCTTGTCTATTTCCATTCGCAATTTCAATACTCCAGCATTATTGACGATTGCAACTTTCTTGGTGTTCGCTCCTGTTATGACAGCCCTATTTACATCTGATTTGATAAGGTTAATAGAAAGTCCATCAAATCCCTTCACCTCAGTAAATTTTTTGAGTTCCTGTGTTATCTTTTCATCTTGTGCATACAATGCTTGGAGCGAGATAACCAACAATAAAATCTTTACTACTTTCATCTGTTAAAATTTGATTCTCAAAAGAATAACACGTTTTATTCCAAAATAGTATTACTTTTCTTACCGATCAACGAAAAATCTAAATGCCGTTTTACCAAATCTGTATGCTTTACCATTACATAAACTTCATCACCTAATTGGTACATACGTTTTGTTCGCTCGCCTATGATGGCATATTGTCTTTCATCAAATGTATAATAGTCATCTTTAATATCGCGTATTCGTACCATACCTTCACATTTATTTTCGACTATTTCCACATAAATGCCCCATTCTGTGACTCCGGATATGACACCCACAAATTCTGAGTCCTTATGGTCCTCCATGAACTTGATCTGCATGTATTTTATAGAATCCCGTTCTGCGCTTGCCGCAAGAATCTCCATACTGGAGGAATGTTTACATTTTTCTTCGTAGACCATTTCTTTTGGCGGTTTTCCACCATCTAAATAATGCTGTAACAGTCTATGTACCATTACGTCTGGATATCTTCTTATGGGCGATGTAAAATGCGTATAGTATTCAAATCCCAAACCATAGTGCCCTATATTTTCTGTGGTATAGGTTGCCTTGCTCATACTTCTAATGGTAAGGGTATCCACAAGGTTTTGCTCTTTCTTTCCCTTTACGTCTTTCAAGAGTTGATTTAAAGAGCTATTAAGACTCTTTTTGTCCCTAAGGTTTATACTATGACCAAATTTTGAAATAACTCCGTTCAGCGCCATTAATTTTTCTTCGTCTGGCTCATCATGAATACGGTAGACAAAGGTTTTCTTTTGTTTACCTATAAATTCTGCGACTTTTTTATTTGCCAAAAGCATGAACTCTTCAATCAATTTATTGGCATCTTTTGCTTCTTTAAAATAAACACCTTCTGGTTCATTGTTCTCAGATAGATTGAACCTTACCTCAATTTTATCAAAAGAAATAGCCCCATCGTCCATACGTTGTTTTCGCATGATCTTAGCCAATTTATCAAAGGTCAATGTTGCTTCTACAACTTCTTCCGAGACTTTATAACCCGACTTCCTAATAGAGATATCATCTGGAATTATTCCTTTTCCCGTCTCTATAATATGCTGCGCTTCTTCATAGGCAAAACGCTCATTGGAATCAATTACGGTTCTCCCAAACCATTGATTTGTTAAATTGGCTTTATCATCCATTTCAAAAATGGCAGAAAATGTATATTTCTCTTCGTTAGGTCTTAAAGAACAAGCATTGTTGGATAATACTTCGGGCAACATAGGAACCACTCTATCTACAAGATAAACTGAAGTTGCCCTTTCGTATGCTTCGTCTTCCAAAACAGTATTTGGTTGCAAGTAGTGCGATACATCCGCAATATGAATTCCTATTTCATAATTGCCATTTTCCAGTTTTTGAAAGGAAAGTGCATCATCAAAATCTTTGGCATCTTTGGGATCTATGGTAAACGTGAGCACATCCCGCATATCCCTTCTTTTTGCAATTTCAGATTCCTTAATGGAGGTATCCAACGTATTGGCAAATTGCTCAACTTCATATGGAAATTCATAAGGCAGTCCGTATTCCGCTAAAATAGAGTGTATCTCCGTATTGTGTTCTCCTGGTTTGCCTAGAATTTGTGTCACCTCTCCGTAAGGTGAATCGGCATTATCTGGCCATTCTCCCAAATCTACCAACACCTTGTCCCCATCTTCAGCGTTTTTTAGCTTTTCCATTGGAATAAAAATATCGGTATACATTCGTGAATCGGACGGTCTTACAAAAGCGAACGTCTTTTGCTTGTCCACAATCCCTACGTAGGAAGTCTTTTTACGCTCAATGACAGTAGCTATCTCTCCCTCTTCTTTTTTTCCTTTACGTTTTGGTTTAAGAAAAATTTCTACGGTATCACCATGCAGCGCTTTGTTCAATCTGTTGTAGGGGACAAAAACGTCATCATCCATATCATCGATTATAATGTATGCGTTTCCGCTGGAAGTCAAATCGACTGTTCCCGTAAAATACGTATGAAGTGAGGGTTTCTTCTTAAACTTCCCATTTTCTACTTCTAAAATTCGGTCACTTGCTTTAAGCTGGCCTAAGCGCTTAATAAGTTCGTTACGTCCTTGTGTATCGATAATACCAAGTTTTGCGCTGATCTGTTTATAATTGAAGGTTTTTGAAGGTTCTTTTTCAAGTACTGTAAAAATGCCTCTTGTAATCTCATTCTTTCGCTGGCTTCTAGCTCTCTTCTTTTTCTTTGACATTTAAAATCTTAATTTTTTGAAAAATACAAATTATAATCCTTGACCCTAGTACGAACAGAAACTAATCGCAAATCAAAACTGATTTTATCAACAATACTTAATAGTACTATTTTCTTTTTTAAAAATTTTAAATAAAAATGGTGATTATGATAGTGTGTTGAAATGTGGAATAAAAAATCCAAAAAAAAGTTGCTCTGAACATAGAAACTTTTTTGTTCACAATTTGTCACACGGAATAAAATTTAAAAATCAAAGAGTTACGTTTTTTATAAACCGTATTTAATAAGTGTTCTTAACATGAATTTATTGAAAAGTAAATGTATTTTTAATGTTAACTAGTATGATAAAATGTTTCTTAAGTGTTGATTAATTTTTAATTGAATATTAGTTAATGATTACCAAAAAAATCCTATTGATACTTTTTTTCTTAAAATCAAAATTTAGTTGCTGCTAATTCTTTTAAAAAAATCAACAAAAACAAGGATTTTGTAATTAACTGTTTTTTAATGAAGTGCAGGTACTTAGTAGTTTTTATCAACATAGCTCCATAAAAAGAATTGTACTTTTGTAGGGTACCCCAATTAAAACAATATATATGAAAATAGCTATAGGAAATGACCATGCAGGAACGGAATATAAACTTGCCATAATAGGATTGTTAAAGTCGAAAGGCATTGAGGTTATCAATTATGGTACGGATGGGACTGAAAGTGTAGATTACCCAGATTTTGTGCATCCCGTTGCAACAGATGTTGAACAGGGAAATGCAGATATGGGGATTGTGGTATGTGGGAGTGGAAATGGAGCAAGTATGACCATCAATAAGCATCAAAACATACGAGGAGCGCTATGTTGGACAAAAGAGATTACAGCTTTGGCACGAGAGCACAATGATGCAAATATTTTAAGTCTTCCTGCCCGATTTATAGCTCTTCCACAAGCATTGGATATGGTAGAAACCTTTTTGAACACCAAGTTTGAAGGAGGAAGGCATGAAAGGAGAATTGAAAAGATTCCCTGTAGGTAAATAAAGATTTCATGGGGCACCACCATCACCACCATGGTCATTCACACTCTCACGGAAACTTAAAAGGGAGAAACCTACTCATATCTATATTTCTCAACATCGCTATTACGATATCTCAAGTAATAGGGGGGATTATTTCAGGGAGTCTTGCACTATTATCAGATGCGTTGCATAACTTCAGTGATGTTCTTTCCTTAATCATAAGTTACATTGCTACTCGGTTGGGAAAAAAGAAAGCGTCGTCCCTCAAAACTTTTGGTTATAAAAGGGCAGAAATAATGGCTGCCTTTATCAATGCGGCAACATTGGTGATGGTCGCTATATTTTTGATGGTTGAAGCGGTTGAAAGGCTGGTTCAACCAAAGGAAATTGCTTCAGATTTAGTGATTTGGTTATCCTTATTGGGTATTGCTGCCAATGGTTTTAGTGTTCTGTTGCTAAAGAAGGATGCTAAGGATAATATGAACATGAAGTCCGCTTATTTGCATTTATTGACAGATATGATGGCTTCTGTTGCAGTACTGATAGGAGGAATTTTAATGAAGTTTTATCAGGTTTTTTGGATTGATGCGGTCCTGACCATGGCTATTGGCATCTATCTAATTTATATGGGGTACGACTTACTGAAAGAATCCACTAAAGTATTGATGTTGTTCACACCAAAATCAATAGTAGTGACAGATATTGTAAACTCTATCTGTACTATCGACTCTATTAAAAATGTACATCACGTTCATATTTGGCAACTTAATGAGGACGAAATACATTTAGAGGCGCACATAGACTTTAAAAATGACATTAGGCTTTCCGAATTCGATGAAATCTTGGAAGAAATAGAAGAACACGTTTATCATAAACATGGAATCAATCATGTGAACATTCAGCCTGAGTTTGATAAATGTGATTCTAAAAATGTAATCGTCCAGGATTAATGAAAGTATATACCAAAATATTCGATGAACTTTCCAACGCGGAGCTCTACGAAATTATGCGTTTACGGAGCGAGGTATTTGTTGTTGAACAAAACTGTATTTATCAGGACTTGGATGATAAAGACCAAAAAGCGCTGCACGTCTTTGGTAAAAAAGATGGAAAAGTCGTTGCATATACCAGAATTTTTAAACCGGGAGATTACTTTGATAATCCAAGCATAGGAAGGGTAGTTGTAGCCAAAGAAGAGCGGAAATATGGCTATGGGAAACTGATTATGGAAGCATCGCTAAAAGAAATAAGCAAAAGATTTTCTAATGGGACCATTGAGCTATCGGCACAGACCTATCTTATAAAGTTTTACACTGATTTGGGTTTTACTTCATATGGAGAAGAATATTTGGAAGATGGTATTCCCCACATCAGAATGAAAAAAGCATGAGCTTATACCAGTTTTTTAGCTACTCCAATCTCAATTAGAAAGTCTAATCTTAAAACGAGGTTTACGGGCTTTTCCACCTTATTTTTTCTAGAAAAGAATAGATATCCTTGGTGCTTAGAATCGATTGCTTCCAATTGCATTTTTCCATGAAAGTTCCCAGAAAGGGTTGTTAAATGTTCAAAATGTTCTTGGGTCAGTCCTAGGGAATTCAAATACATAATTAGTTTTTCCCGATTCACAAGCGTAATGCAACAAGAAGTAAAAATAGCAACAGCATCTGTGTATATGGCCGTTATCAATGCATAGAATTGCGTTTTCTTATGTTTATCAAACAGCCAGCCTTGTTTTTGTTTCCCATTGATTTCATAGAAGAGTTCGAAGGCAAAAGTGGGGAGATTATCGTTAAGGTAGTCCAGTTGGGCCTTTTCATCAACAAAGAATCGTGAGTTGTTTTTTCTGTTCTTAAAAATAACGTCGACCCCGGCTTTTTGTTCTTCTAAATCTTGAATACGTTTAAAATTGTAATGCCGAAGGTATTTTGCATAGTACGCGTCCAGAAACTTTGAAAGCTTTTTTTCTTTTGATAAATCCGAAAGGAAACTACTTTTCAAGTGTCTTTATTTTTTTTACCAAAGCGTCACCAATTTTATCGACTACACCAATAACAAGCGCATTGCCCATAAAGAATGCTCTTTTTGCATCGGAAATACCTTCCAATTTTGTATGGTCGTCAGGAAACATGTTCAACCGTTCCAATTCTATTGGAGACAATCTTCTAAGCCCTTTTTTTGTTGCAACCACATGTTTGAATCTTGAAGGGGATTTACCGCCCTCGCCCGTAATGATGGTACGGGATGGTTGGTTTACCGCATCAGGAAAAACCATATTGCCTTCGCTGTAGTTGTACTCAAAGCCTGCTTTGGTTTTTCGCACTTCTTTTTTCGCACCCTTTAAATATTCCCATTTGGGTAGGTCTTCCTCTGAAATAAAAAGTTCAGGACTGGCAGTACCATTTTCCATGATATTAGCCATAACTTTCCTATCGCCATCGTAAGACGCAGCGGTTTTACTAGTTGAGACCATATCTTCTATACAAACACCAGAATTTAAAAATGGAGAAAGTTCCTTGTCTTTATTGAATGTATTTGATAATGATACCAAATCACCTTCTAACTTAAAATTGAAACTATTTTTAGAAGTTGGATCAACTGGAAAAGCATCAGGAAGAATACCGTCTTGTTCCAACCAATACTTTGTGTTGGAATTTTTAATTTTTTGATAAATTAAAGTTGATTTGTGGTATCCCAAAAAGAAAACCCGTCTTCTACGCTGCGGCATACCGTAGTCCGCAGCATTGATAACACGCCATTCAATGGCATAGCCCAAATCAGAAAGGCTTTTTAACATTAGGGCAAAGTCACGCCCTCTTTGGCTGGAGGGTGATTTCAACAACCGATCTACATTTTCAAAAAGAAGGTATTTAGGTTTTTTCTTTTTTTCTGAAAGAATACGATGAATGGACCACCAAAGAACCCCTTTTTTACCAATCAATCCTTTTGAATTCTTGAGCGTGGTCGCTACGGAATAATCTTGGCATGGAAATCCGCCCACCAACATATCGTGATCGGGAATTTCTGATGTTGGAACCTCTTCGATATTAACGTTGGAATGGTTATCAGTGCCAAAACGGGCTTCATAGACTAAGGAAGCGTGTTGCTTTTTTGTAGAAGGCTCCCATTGGTTGCTCCAGATAACCTTGAATTTCTCTGTGTTTTCCAACCCTAATCGGAAACCGCCGACACCCGCAAAAAGTTCACAAACGGTAAGTTGTTGCATCTTTCAAAAGTAGGATTTGTTTATGGGGTTATCAAAAACAATAAAAATGTATTAATCAAAAAGCAACTTCTACATTATTCTGTTAGCTGTTCAAGAAACGTATCTTTATCGCCATTTTTTATTAAAAGAACAGAACCTATTGCTGCTAACGATAACCCACTAGCCAACTTAAAGGCGGACAGTTTTTTTCGTTTGGCCATTTCAATTCTAGAAGTAGGTAGCTCCATCACCTTTTTATTGATTACCAATGCAATGCTCTGTTCATTTACCTCTTGGCATTTTGATTCAAAACTTTGTCCGTTTTTCAGGGTAAGTTCGTAGGTTCTTCCTTTTTCGATTTCGGAAATAGCAACGGTTTTATAGGTGTGGCAACTCTGAAAAAGAAAAGTTAATAGAATAAGTGAGGTTATTTTTTTCATATGATCAATCGTAAAATCAGAAGCGTCAACATTTATAAATAGATACTATACTCACTTCTTTTTTAGATGAAGTTATGAAAAATCCAATAGAAGGTATTCTTGAAACACAGTCGATGGAGAATGTGTAATCAATGAAGATTATACTCAAAACCATCGACCATGTTTTTAAAGATATATTAATGTCCTGGCTCCCATATAAGTCGAACAAAGGAACTAAATCGTTCATTCTCCCTGCTTACAGGTATACCTGCCACAATCCCGATCATTAAATTATCTGCAATACCCAATCGCATTTGTGGACGCATGGTCATATCAAAATCAGTGTTATCCAGGGTTTTATTGAATTCTACTCCAAGAAAATTTCTGGTACCCGTAATCATATAATGAAAACTTGTATTGATATCATACGTCATATTGATGTCGTTGGTGCTAAAATTGTGATCAAGCATTGGGCCGGTATATATTAAGGAATGAAAATTGTTTCCCCAGCGTTTGGCAACGATCAAAAAAGGATTGTAAACATTTCCTTTTATAAAAGGGTCACCAAAATTCCTGAAATCTGACAGTTCAAATTCATTGATGTAACCTATGGCCATTGATGTAGCATTGGGCTCATTTACTAAAAACGTCCATTGAGCAGCAACTTTTATACTATTTAACTGATTGGAAGGGACGGATTCTCTTCCAGTTCCGTTTAATGGAGAGTAAAAAGTGAAAGGAAGCTCAACCTCCAACCCTAAACGGTCGGCGGGTGCCCATTCATATTCAATTAACGCTTCATAAGAATCAAACCTTAAGTTATCCGTCAAGCCTAAGCCTATGTTCCATTCCTTTTCTCCTTTTCTTGCACCCAAATCACGTATAAGGTCAATGTAAAGCGGTTCGGCATGTAAGACTTTGCTCGGCTCTTTATGGCTCTCTACTTGTTGTATGTAAAGACTATCTTTTTTTGCATCGGTAATTTGAGCAATGGAATGGGTGAATGATGCCAATAGAATGAAAGGCATCAAATATTTTTTGATATTCATTTTTGATTTATTTTTTAGAAATAAGAAAGTTTAGACGTGTGGTTTTAGCGCCTAGATAGGTTTTGTAGAAAAAATAAATCAGATTTTGGGCGGAGGGGTGTTGATTTGATAAAAGCCCCCTGTTAAAACTGATTCAAAATCAGGATGTTTTTGTCTTCTGGTCTCGAAAAAAGATTGGGAGTCGTTGGAGTTGGCTGCGTACTGTACAGTCAAGTCTATTTTGACATTGCTTTTTTTGTTGTGATCTTCATGATCGGGGTCATCATATTCAGGAATAGCATCTTCAAATCCCAATATTTTTTCTATGGCAATTTCAATGATACTCTCCTGATCGTTGATAGTCAGGTCTTCTGGAATATGTTCGGGATTAGGGTCTGCGGTATCTACACTGATGTTAAGAAGATAAACTCCCATCAGCCCCCAAAAGAATCTCACAGATGCGCTATTTCTAATTTTACTTAACACAGTTCAAAAATAACGCTATTTTAATCCAATTAATTGTTCCTTTGTTTTTTGTGGGAAGGATCGGGCAATTCTTAATCAACTTATTTAGGCTTATAGCCTAAAACAACTCGTCACCTTTCTCGATTTTTTTCATATCACGAAAAATGGACAACGACCCCTTCACTGTCTCGGGATCAGCTTTAATAATTGTCTTTTTAGAGGTTTTGAGATTGATAACTTTTATTCCATATTGTATTACTTCAGATTTTGCATAAGATTCTTGAAAAACTATGTATCTGTAGCCATCCTTGTCAAAATAAAGGTAATCTATATCCATGGCGTCATTTTGTACACCACCACCTCTGAAATACCATGAGTTTTTGAACTTGTTCCAACTTGTCCCCAAATTTTCTGGAAATTCAAGTTCTATATTATTTTCAGAACCGTATCTGTACACTAGATATTCTTCATTGGAGTCCATTGCTATTACAAGTTCTTTTCCTTTTGTAGTCTTAAATTCGAAAAGAACTTTTTCATTGGACAGCTTATAACTTTGGGCGCTGCCCCATAATGAGAATAATAGGCCAAGTATTACAAGTATTTGTTTCATTTTTACAATTATTTATTTTGAATTTGGAGCTAAATCAACGAAAAGATACTACAATATTGACTCAATAAGCGTAATCGTTTTTTTAATTAACAATCATTTTTCAATTTGCTATATATTTCTAAATCCGTAAAAATATTTCCAGTCAATAATTCCCCACTACGCTCAACGCCTTCAAACTCAAAACCCAATCTTTTTGGAATATTTATACTGGGTTTGTTCCCAACGGCACATTTAATTTGAACTCTGTTCAAGTTGAGATCGTTAAAAGCAAAATCACATAGTTTTTCAACTGACTTTGTTACAATCCCATTTTTTTGAAATTTTTCGGAGAGCCAATATCCAATTTCTGTCTTTTTATTAAGTGCATCGATATCTTTAAGTGCTATTACGCCCGCAAATTCATTTTTCACCCTAATCGTAAAGGTGTATTCTATTTCATCTTCAGGGGCATTGACCACAGTATTGACAAAGTTTTCCGTATCCTTGATTTCGTTGGTCAAGGCAACAAAGGGCAACCATTTTCCCAAATAGGTTCGTTGACTGTCAATTGCTTTAAAAATAACTGTTGCATCTGATAATATCAGTTTTCTGAGTTCTACATCAGGAGCCACTTTTATGGTCATTTGTCTGAGTTTTTGCGTATTGAAGCTATCTTTTAATGAAGGTACTACACATTTAGGATAGAAGCTATAAAATGTGCAGAAGAATAGTTGTTATAATCAAGAGCAGCTTATATTTTGGCTTTCCTTTTTAAATAGGCTAAGGACAATAGCAGCATGGTCATAAAACCGATAAGTCCTAAAATTCCAGCTTCTGGGCCATATGCCCCTCCAGACCATATCGCCAAGCCATTATTTTCGATTCCGTAAAATGAATAGGAAGCCTTGTTCCCGCTCATAGTGAATCCGATAGCAGTTTGAGTAAAATTCCATGCTGCATGCATACCAATGGACAACCCTAGATTTTTTGTAAGGATAAAGGGGATACACCAAATCACACCATTTATGGAAAGAAACAGAATGGAAAGAAGAGAAGCATTGCTTGTATTGAAATGAGCCAATCCAAACAACACCGATGAAAGTATCAACCCAAGTAATAAAGCTTGCTTTTTGGTTTTGGATGTAAACCCATCATAAATAGAAGTATACAGATAGCCTCTAAAAAAGGTCTCCTCTAAAAACCCCACAAGTATCATTTTTAATGCAAATGGGAGAAGGGATAGCATACTGGGCGGAGGAAATCTTTTAGAAATGGACAAGACTCCCGTTACTTTTCCTATCCACAATATCAATAATATAGCAATCGAACCGATTAAAACTCCGAAAAAGAAATGAAAAAACGTTTCTTTTTTGAAGACAAGACCGTATTCCAAAAAATCTCTTTTGTCTAAATAGCGCGCATTAAGGTATAATCCAAATAGCAACACCAAGGCTGCTAAAAAAAACTGTAGAAGAGAATTTTTGATTAAAATTATGGGGGAAACAGCAAGTGACAAAAGACAGATGAATAATATGATTTTCCAGAAACTCCGTAATCTATTGGTAGTAGTATAAAACAAGTGCCTGAAACCCATTTAGCCTTTTAATTGTCGTTTGGTTCAGCGTTTATGATGTCCTTCAATCTATCTAGCTGATAATCCTTTTTCCACAAAACCTGGTCTATATTTCTTTCAATGACGATATCTGGTTCGGTGCCTACGCCATCTAGTATTTTACCATTTTTTTGATATGAAACCATGGTGCTTATTTTTCCTTCTATTTTTGAATTTGGTAATCTAAACGCTACGCTATTTCCACTAGAACCATCGGTATTTACCCCAACAATGTTCACATTAGGTAATCCCTTGAATACAGAAACAAGAATGGATGCGGCACTAAAACTTCTTTCGTTTGCCAGAATGTAAACTGGTTTATCGTAGTGATATTTGTTATTGGATATCTTTTTCCCATTTAGAACATAAAAATGATATTGGCTAAATTTTTTGTCATCTAAAGTATACATTGGGGAAAACGCAGCCATAAACTTTTTAACGGCATTTTGCTCTTCGCTATCCAATTCCTCTTTAGAAAACAAAAACCGACGATGTAAACTACGTTTTAAATGCTCACTAAGGGGCAATTTACATCGTTGCTTTGCCACATTGACAACATGTATGGAATCTGGATGGACAAGATAGCCCGCTAGTTCTCGAATTAGATCACGGGTACCCCCGCCATTACTTCGTACATCTATAATTAATGCCTTACTGTTCTTTACCTCTTGGAAAAAACGATTGAAGTATTTGAAAAAAATGGGTGCATCTCTGGAATGAACCATACTTGGGAGTCTGGCATATGCTATGTTGTCCTCATCAATACGTAACAGTGATTTACAGAGCTCTAGATTATTCAACTCTTCTTTCTCCTGTCCGTACAAACGGGCAAATCTTTCGTCCCACGTTTTATATTTACTTCGCTTGCTCTCTAAAGAGGTTTTAACAATGGTATCGGTATTACCATTTGTAAAGGTGAACAGAAATTCTTTGGGAGGCTTTTTATCCATAACGGCATAATTCCGTTCCATGTATTTAAGCTCTTTAACGGCACGAGTCTGAAACGCCGCCTTGGGGGCTTTAACATCTTTTGGCCTGAGACGCTTTAGAAAGTCGTTTATCGGAGCAGTATTTATGGATTTTAAAAATGGATATTCAGGATATAACGGGCGATATTCGGTTTTTGATTGATCAAATTCTAAGGCAATAACCTTATTCTTGATGGGTGCTACAATAAACGGAAGAAACAAATTATTGGGCAATTGATCTCCCCTGACGTAAGCATGCCGGTCACCTATTTTGCCAATGGAGGTGGTTAAAAACATGCCAAAATCTACTTTGGTTATGGCACTATCTTTTGTGCCCTCTAAAAAAGCATCAAAATCTTTTTTGTAGTTGTATCCGTTCAATCCTTGGTATGAGGAATTGTTTTGAAGAAATTCATCAAAGAATGCTAAATCTTGTTCAATAGCGCTTCTTGTTAAATATTCAGGTTCTTTGTCAAAAGAAAAGAAAGATATTAGGATTGATACTACGAGAACTTTTTTCATTTTATACAGCTTTTGTTGTTGAGGTATAATGCAACTGATATTGTATGCAATCTTCTTGATTCAATTTGGCAAGTTCTTTATCCTTTGGAAGGTTTTATGTAAAATGTAATTTCATTCCTTCGTGTGATGCTTTGAATCCCAAATCCTCGTAAAACGTAATCGCCTTGGGTCTTTTTTTGTCGGTCGTTAATTGTAATAAATGGGCATTTCGTTCTTTAGCCCTATCAATGGCCCATTCAAACATTTTCTTTCCAATTCCAAGCCCTCTTTTATCCTTTCGTATCCTAACCGCCTCAATCTGTGCTCTTATTCCCCCGCGATAAGTTAGGTATTGTATAAAAGATAATTGTAAAGTGCCTATAATTTCAGCATCTTCATTTTCAACAACTATCAACTCCTGATTTTCATCGGCATTTATTTTATCAAAAGCCTTTATGTATTCTTCAGGTAAAGGTTTTTGAAAACTCTCTCGTTTTCTTCCAAGTTCATCATCGGCAATCATTGCAACGATTGTTGCAACATCATTTTTTGTAGCTTTTCTGAATGTCATTTTGGTGTCAGGTTTTCCAGGTTATTTAATCTCTCTTTGAAAATAACATACTTCGCCTTGTTTATAATGATCAGGAAGTCCATTGGTATTTTCGAGCTTTTTGGTTCCTAAAAATTGAAAGCCATGTTTTTGGTAGTGGCCAATCAATCCCTTATTTAGACCGACCGTGTCCATTCTAATAAATTTGAGATTGTTTTCTTGGCCGTATGCATTGGCCCACCCAACTATTTTCCCCACAAGATTTTGACCTCGAAAATTGGGGTTGACTGCAATACGATGAATATAGATGGCAGACTCGTTGTTTTTGATACCCCAAATCAATTCATCGTTCAGTGCGGTTGCCCAAACGCAGACAATTTGGTCATCAATAAGCAATTTCCACTGCCTGTTTTCTTCAATTTCTGTCAAGACTAACTCCTGTTGAAATTCTGGCCAGGGAACTTGTTTTTTCGATTCCATGTAAGCGGAGGCGATTCGATATAACTCAAATATTTTGGGAATGTCGGTCAATTGGCTATTTTGTATTTCCATAATATTTTGGGTCGATCGCGCTTATACTATTAAGCACAGAAGTTAATTCGGAAACGAAAAAAGGGTTTCCTTTCAACATTCCTAAAATTAATAAATTAAGGACTTCTTAAAAAGCAATCAATGAAAACGAAGGGTCAATCTGCTTTGAGCTTAAAAAGTTCAAAAGCATCCGCTTTAGGAAGATACCCTACTTTTTCCCTTGATTCTGTTATGTCCAGTCTTTTGTGTCTGTTGTCTGAAATAGCGTTAAGAACCTCGTACTTTAGGTTTGGTGCCTCAATGCATCCAATTAACAATTGGTTAAAATCATCGGGATGTAAAAATGCGCTTAAATCCCGAGCGTTCATTTCGGTAAAGTCCTTTGGGAACTCGTAGGCACCAATTCGCAAGCATATTGCAGAGATGTTTTTGTTATGGGCGTAATACGCCGCCAAAGCCTCCCCAAAGCATTTTGAAACTCCGTAAATGTTTTTAGGTCTTACGTGCATGTCTTTATGTACTTGGATGTCGGTAGGATAGCTTTCGATGGTCTGGGCACTACTGGCAAAAATCAGTTTTTTGCATTTCGATTTAACAGCTGCCTTAAAAATATTTTGGGTTGTTCTTATGTTTGTTTCCAATAGTTCTTCCGATTCTGAAACGGGGTCGACCAATCCGGCCAAATGGACTACCGTATCGATTCCTTTACACAGTCTTAGGCAGACTGAAAAGTCCATTAAATCGGCCTGTTCAATGGTTACGTTATTGGTAAAGGTCTTGGCGTCTGTTACAATGTCCGCTGCGGTTATCTTGTATTTGTGATTGAAGTTGAGTATAAAATGTTTTGCTATTTTTCCAAAGCCTCCTGTTATCAGTACTTTTTTCATTGGATACAAGCTGTTTTTTAATCGAATACTTTTTGCTAAAAATAGTAACAATGACTAATGAATGCATTGAAATTTATGAATTGAAAAATTAAACGCTTCAATACTTTTTATTGAAAGATGTGTTCTGGGAATTGTCTTTCAAGTTGTCTTTCAAGATTTAATGGTCTTCAGAATTGTTAAACTGCCATAATACATTAACAAGCTGCCATTTCCCGTTGAGTTTTACAATATGCATATAATCGATCCAATCATCCGCAATGAGTTTTACCGAAGCAGTTTTATCATAAATATCGAGAATAATAACTTCTTTTTTAGGGTTGTCCGGAAAATTACTGCCGTCTTGATTGTAGGTTTCAGCAAGCAAAATCATGGCATCGGTAAACGTTTCCCTTAAATATTCCTTTCCTGTTTTTTTATCTGTCCAAAACGTCCTTTTTACCATTCTTGGATGGGCAGCACGCTCAAATTGCCCAGGTTCTACATTATGCTGGGATTCGATATAATCCAATGCCACTTGTTTAATGTCCGTAGAGTCTTTTTGGGATTGACCTTGGAGGTAAAAGTTGATGAGGAGAAAAAGGAATGTGGAAAGGATGATAGATCGTTTCATAGTTGCTATTTGCTCTAAATATGCTGTAATATATTGTATACTGGAAATTATGGGATTTAAATTACCAAATTTCGATATACAACCACCGATATTGGCAATTCTTTAAGTGTATTTGGGTGTCGTTGTTTTTATGATATGGCGAGCTTTATATCGTTAACTTCAGTCCAGTCTGTATTTGTCGTATTTTCTGATTAATTTTTTTGCTGCTGCCACCATCAATGTTTCTGCACTTGAATTAATACTGGGTACTGCATTATCATTATCAAAATGTGAATTTTCTGCTGTAGCCTTTCCCACTGCCTGTGACGAAGAGAATACCGTTGCAGAATTTAGGTCATAAATTAAGACAGCCACTGAGGATTGGTTGCTGGCACTGTAATATCCGTTCCCGTTATCGAACGATACCGTTCCAGCCCCATTGCTGACAATGGTTCCCTTAATGTTGATCAAGAAGTCACACCCAGAATCTTCCTTTAGTTTTTTCAATTCGGTTTTGGTGAGTTCAAACCCAACTTTTGGAGCGACAAGTTTTGTTGTCCGCAATGAATTCATATCAATTAATGAGTCACCTAGTATTGCCTTAAATTCTTTATAACTAGCATTGTACAGCTTGTTGTCAAAAACCTTTGAATTTGATTCAGTCATATTCATCAGCCATTTTCCCTTGCCAAAATCGAGTTGCTTTCCTGTATCAAAGAGATAGCTATACTTTCCACTAGTGCATGCACTTAAAATAATAGCCAGAAATAGAAAGTAGATTTTTTTCATTAGAGATATAAGTTAAAGTGGTCTTTTGTGATCGGTTGTTTGGATTAGTGTTTTGTAGGTTTTTTGCGCAGTGAAAATATGGCATCTAGAAATAGATGGCTTTGAATAAAGGTTTTTCACTACACTTAGCATTGTAGTATTATTCTTGGGCGTATATATAGTCTAACGTAATTGAGCTGTCTATGTTCACTCTTTTTATGGGGTAATCTTCCGAGTTGTATTCATAAGAAAATCGTTGATTTTCCAACCCTCCAAAATCATTGTTTTCAACAGTAAACCCAATAATGTTATTTGCATTGTTGAAAACATAGTTCTCGTCATAAAATAAAAACTCCCAACCACCAATTACATTGAGATAATTGATTAATAAAGAAAGATTGAGATAGCATTCTGATTTGAAAGGATTGTTTTTATCGTCATAGGCATAGGATAGTATGTTGGTCTGGTTCAGTGTTTTTTTACTCAAATTTCCATTGGAATATTCAAAGTCAATTTTAAAATCTATACTCTCCTGATAAAAAGCGATTATATTATTGTTTGAGCCCATTGTAATTTTTCTGTGCCTATTGTCAATTTGGTCAATAAAATCTATTTCAGGATCATTGTAGACAATATCATACTCTTGGTTTTTAACTTCGTCAGAGAAAGATTCTATTTTTACTATTTTATCGTTTTCGTTATAGGCAATACTAATTTCCTCGGTAGATGAGCTTTGGTTTTCTTCATTTACTTCCGTTATGGTCAATTTGGTAATATTGCCAGATTCATTTTGAAACCCCCATTTGGTCGTCTGACCAATGAAACCTATTTCCCATGATTCTATTGTACCATTTTGGTTTTTGAGAAAGGAGTTGTTAAAATCAGTAAAATCAAAAGAGTTTTCTTCTGTTGTAGCAGTAACATCTGAAGAAAGTTTACTTAAATAGCTTTTTGTCTCTTCTGCAGGTGTTTCAGGAATTACCTCTTCATTTTCTTTTCCTTCCTCATCGATTTCCATTTCAAGATTTGAATTTTCGGTAGTACAAGAAGAAAAACATATCAGTGTAAAAAATAGTGACAGTACACACTTCATTTTTGATTGCTTTAATGTTTGCCATCGGTTTTGTCTAACCTATAGCTAAGGTTAAAATAGTGGTTATTTTCGGAATGACCACAAACTTTAGCAATCCTATTTTGGACGGTTCCTCTAAACGTATTCTTTTATAAAGAAAGCCATTTTTTTAACACCTCCCTTTCCTTGTCCATAGCATAATATTTAAGCTGTTTTCCATTTACAACTTCCCCAAACCTAACGTCGTCTCTTGGATGCCTGCTTTTATAGCCATTTAATTGATCGGTTATCATTTCTACCATAGGTCTATTTACCAAGCCCGAGTGTATTGCTTTCTGAACGTTGAAATAGTAAGACCCCGCGGGTTTGGGCTTCCATAGCGGGACTATTTTATAAGGCAGGAGTCCATTTTGTATGAGAAAATCACCATCTATCCAATGAATTTTTTCAGGTACACCTGTAGCATGAACAAGACTGGACACATAGTCTTTAAAGGGTGTTGGGTCATGCGCTACATTAAATGCTCCATATATTTTTTGGTTGGCGCAATGTACTAGGAACCTTGTTAGGCTTTTTATATCCGTGAGCTGAATATGGTGGTCTTTGACCTTGGGCAATACAATTTCTCCGCCCCTTAAAAATCGAACTGGCCAAAAGGGTTCTTCATTTGGATCATCCGGATGTGAAACCCTAAAATCTTTCATTCCATGTGACCTGTACATGGTGTAATTGGTCGTCCTTTCCCTGATTGCTTCTTCGGCTAAGGTTTTTCTTATGGCGTACCTATGGTTTTCACTAATAGTTTTTGGAAATTTTGGAAGTGGATTTAAGGGTTCTGTCTCTTCAATAAATTTATTGTCCCATTTATCATAGACCGAAACAGTTGATATGTAATGGAAGTGACCAAATTGACCTTTAAATTCTTCAAGAAAATCGGACACTGCTTTTGGGGATTTTTGCCAGGTATCGACAACAATATCCCAATACTGGTCCTTATATTTCTTATCGATAGCTTTGAGCCCTTGTTTGTTTTCGGTCTCACGATCACAGATTATAATGGGGAGATTTTTGAACAACTGGGGATTTGTTTTCCCCCTGTTCAATAATGTAACCTCACAACCTGAGTTCAGAAATGCTTCAACGATGCTCGGACCAATTAATCCCCGCCCACCTAACATCAATACTTTTTTATTGATTTTTTCTTGAGCCCCAAAAGCACTAATGGGGTTGAGGAGTGTAAAGGCGGAGGCCGTTCCAAGGGTTTTGATAAAATCTCTTTTGTTCATGATCGGTTCACTTTTTCCAACAAAAAAAGAGACTTAGAAAGACATTTTGGATGTCCTTAATTAATCCGTACCAATTTCCTTTTTGTACTGCCCGGGAGTTTTGCCTGTTTCTTTCTTAAAACTACTGAAGAAAGTGGATTTTGAATTAAACCCACACTCATAACCCAAGCCCTCCAATGTTAGATTGTTGCTTTCTCTAATTCTTAACATAGCATATTCTATTCTTTTTGAGTTGACTAGATCATAAAAGGTTGAATTCATTTCTGAATTAATAATTTGAGAAAGATGATGCTTGGGAATGTTTAGGGTTTTTGATAAAGCGGATAGGGAAAAATCAGGCTGAAGGTATGCCTTATTTTCCCTAAAAAAAGTATGTATCATTTTTCGAAAATGGATGATATCTTCATTTTTAAGAGGACTGTTCCTGTATTTTTTACTATCCGAAAATGCTTCATAAGGCACTTCGGGCTTGTAGACCATACCATATTTTAAACCATAAAACCCTATAACGGTAACGAGTATTATATATCGTATTAAATCCCATATTTTAAAATACGGTACACCTACCATAAGCTCTACACTAAGTCTAATAACACCAACTCCAGTACTGATCAAGAATAGAATTGCGATAATCCTGATCCAGGAAAGATTGAGCATACGACCATCAGCTTTTTTGATATTCAATTTTAAAACACGCTTGTTGTAAGCATAGAGGATATAAATAGGGTAAAGGGTAACCGAAATTAACTTTGCGAACAATAGCGCTATCTGGTGGAACATTTCAAAATTTGGCTGAATAAGGAATCTAAACACTGTAAATAGAATGAATGGCATAAAGTGTAAAACATCCATTCGAGTGAAATCCTGATCAAAGATGGCTTTTGTATACATGAAAAAAAGTGGGCCATGTAAAAACCCAATGGTCATTAAAAAAATCTCGGCGCTAGGACTGGGACTTAACTCTTTGCCAACACTTATTGCTAGGTGGATAAAGAAGGTGAAAAACCAGAACATTAAAATAGTATCCGGTAGTTTTTTGTTCTTTTTGAGCAAAAGAAGGAGTATGAACAAAATACATTGTAGTGCTCCAATACCGGAAACTATAATCAGTTCATTAGACATTCGTACTCTAAAATTTATGTAAACTAAGGTATAATAATTCGAAGTAATCTACTTTTATACTGTACAGCGGTTAAGTTGGTAGTCACAGGTTATATGCGCTAATTTCTGGTTTAGTACACGCATTTATCCTTATTTACTACTATTGTGCATTTATAATTTTGGATAGAGTTTTATTAACAATCAACCATCCTTTACTTGTTTTCGGTAATTGAAGATAGTCATTATGAAAGAGGACAAACCATTTTAAAATCATATCCAATAGATATTTTTCTTTTGTTTGTTAAGGAGGGCTCTATTGTTCCATATGGACAAAAAATGCAATATGTGGACGAGATGCCAAATGCCCCTACAGACATTAGAATATATACAGAGAAAGACCCCCAGCTTACGTATTACGACGATGCACGCAAAAAATTAAAGATATGAAAAAGCACAGGTACTTTTAAAGCACAGGTCAAAAACAAAATATTTAGAATAACGACCATAGGTCCTTCTACGAAGAACAAACAGTTACAATATATTACTTACGATTACAAAGGGGATGCAATGGAGTTAAATCTGAAATAAAATTTTCGATGATGTTTTAAAAAGCTATGATAGTTGGTGTAATTGCCTTCTAAAATCAAACAAAAGAAATAGAGCAGCCTCAATTTTCGGCCCTAGTTTTTCTCCCAAGGTTTTAAATGCCCTTGACATATGTCCTTCTACTGTTTTGACAGAAACTCCCAAAAGTTCTGAAATTTCTAAATGGGTAAGGCCTTCTTTTTTGCTGAGTAAAAATATCCGTTTACATTTTTTAGGCAAATTCTCTATTTCCTTGTGCACTAGTTTGATCAGTTCATCAAAGTTTCGCTCATCATTTTCTACCACAAGATCTATGGCTTCCAAATATTTTTTTTCTAGGTAGATAACAGGCTTGTTCTTTCGATAATCATCGATGAACTCGTTGTAAACCGACTTGTACAAGAAGTTTTTTATAGCGTATTTGGGATTTATTTTCTTTCGGTTGATCCAAAGTTTTACAAATACATTCTGAACCAAATCTTCGGCTTTAGAATCATCTCCTGTCAAAGAATAGGCATAAACGCAAAGGTTTTGGTAAAATGAATCCATCAGGTAATCATATGCCTTGGAATCACCAGAACTTAATCTTTTTGCTAAAAGAATATCATTTTTAAAATCCATCTAAATAGGATATTCATAAAAATTATAATGCCAAAATAGGCATTTGTGAAAAAAAAGCAAAAAAATATAGAGGGGTAACAATATTTAATCCGTAATTATATAAATGAAAATGTTAAAAATCTATAAAACAATTGTAAAATTCCTTAATAAAGAAGCGAGCAGTAAAGAATTAGAAAATCTTGAAACTTCACTTAAGGATGCCAACAACATTCCACTATTTAATCAATTGGTGCGGATAGATTACATAATATCACTTTGCATGAAAAAGTATGATTTGGATAAAGCCAAAGAAGCAGTCAATATAAAACTTAAAACCAAGAAAAGGGAAAAGAGGCTGAATTACTTCAAGTATACATCTATAGCTGCTTCTATCGTATTGATAATCAGTATTTCTATTTACATAAATAACAATACCAGATCGGGAGGCGCCACTACAGACGTTTTGGTGAACCAAACAATTGAAAGTGGTTCAAACAAAGCGGTACTTACTTTGGAAAGTGGCAAAAAAATAGTTTTAGAGAAGGGTAAACAGTACAGAGGTGAAAACTTGAGCAGTAACGGAGAAGAAGTAGTGTACAGTTCTCAAAAAGATGTGGACAAAAAAGGGAAACAACGCTATAATTATCTATCGGTGCCAAGAGGGGGACAGTTTTTCTTAAAACTATCGGACGGAACGCAAGTCTGGGTCAATTCTGAAAGCAGATTAAAATATCCTATCAATTTTGTTTCGGGCGAAACTCGAAAAGTGGAACTTGAATATGGCGAAGCCTATTTTGAAGTTTCGCCTAGCGAGAAGCATAATGGGGCATCTTTTAATGTTAGCACAGGCTCTCAAGAAATACATGTTTTAGGGACAAAATTTAATGTTCGGGCAAATAGGGATGATAATGCCATCGTTACAACGTTGGCCGAAGGGAAGGTTAGGGTTGAAAAAAACAATAACCGCCAGCTTTTAAAACCCGATCAACAATCGATTATAAACGATGGCTCAAATCAAATTATCGTAGAGCATGTGGATGCTTCGGTCATTACTTCATGGGTACGGGGATTGTTCATTTTTGAAGATGAGTCGCTACATGAAATGATGGACGTGCTTTCTAGATGGTACAATGTTGAGGTTTTCTTCGAATCTGAAAAATTCAGGAATATTCCATTTACGGGCGTTCTCGAGAGAACAAAATCACTGAATCAGTTACTTGAGATTATTGAAGCTTCAAGTGAAGGTGAAGTAAAATTTGAAATTAAAGATAATGTACTACTTATAAAATAAAAGGAAAAGGCCAACACCTTGGACAGTACTAAGCCTTTTCCAAAGCTGATTTAACTAAAACAATGTTTAACTAAACCAAATGCTAATTTATGAAAATTACTTCAACTGGGAGGTCGTCCGGCTATGGACAAAACTTCCTACTGTATGTTATGAGAACATTCATTTTTCTTTGCTGCTCAATTAGTTTTGCTTTAAGCACTAATAAAAGTTTTGCGCAAAATGCAGATATAGCCATAAAGAAAGATAGAACACTAAATGTAAAACAAGCGTTTAAACTGATAAATAAACAGACCGACTACAAGTTTATTTACAGAAGTGATTTGCTGAAAAATGCACCCGAACTCTTTCTGGAAAAGGGAACCATTAAAGCAAAAATCCTATTGGATAGATTTTTAGGACCAATAAATTTTACTTACGCCTTCACCGATAATAACACAATTGTGGTGAAGAGAATGCCGGCTACTCCTATAATAAAGGATTCCGATGAAGAAATGCAACAGCAAGTTTCAGGTAGCGTAGTGGATGGGGCTGGAGTTCCCTTACCGGGAGCTACAATAATAGTTAAAGGGACCACAAATGGAACACAGACCGATTTTGATGGTAATTTTTCTATCGAGGTAGCGGATTCCAACGCTGTTTTGGTGATATCTTATGTTGGCTTCAAAGCTCAAGAGATTGTTGTTGGCGATCAAGCCCAAATAAATGTAAAGCTTCAAGAAGACTCTTCCCAATTAGATGAGGTTGTAGTAGTTGGTTACGGTACTGTGAGAAAAGCAGATGTGACGGCAGCAATCACTTCAGTTGCTGGCGATGAAGTAAATATTACCAAAGAGAGTAACCCTTTAGATGCCTTGGCCGGTAAGGCTGCAGGGGTAGATATACGGTTTACGACCAATGCGCCAGGCACCTCGCCCGAAGTATTGATCAGAGGACGAAGTTCTTTGAGTTTTTCAAATGACCCATTGTTTGTGGTTGACGGAATTCCCGTTTCTTCAGGTCTTGCAGATTTTAATCCAAACGATATTGAGTCCATTGATGTATTGAAAGATGCATCTGCTACGGCAATTTATGGGGCAAGAGGGGCCAATGGTGTTGTACTTATCACCACTAAGCGTGGTAAAGTGGGCAGGACGGAAATCAGTTATGATGCATATTACGGATTTTCGGAACCCTTTGAAAGAATACCAATGATGAATGCCCAACAATGGAGTCAATTACGTCTGGAATCATTGCGTACAGTGGCAGAAAGAAATGGAGACCCGGGACCATCTTTGGAAGAAGGTCTGTTTGCTCCACAATTAGAGGCTTTCAATGCTGGAATAGATACTGACTGGCAAGATCTTTTGCTGCAAAGCGGTTTGCAACAAAATCATCAAATCGGTGTTTTGGGTGGTACGGAAAAAGTACGCTATAATGTGTCAATGAACTATTTTGAACAAGAGGGAATAATCCAAGGATCGGCATTTGAGCGTTTGACCTTAAGAACCAATATTGATGTCAATGCAACTGAAAGATTAAAACTGGGCCTCTCACAACAAGTGGCTTTTTCTGATCGTGAGAACAGGAGGCATGGATCTTTAATTAATGTTATCTTTCAAAGTTTGCCTCTAGTCAGACCCTTTGAAGAAGATGGTACTACACCCACGACAGATCCATTGGGAGATGGTAATTACTGGAATCCTTTAAACGATTTGGTAGATGGAAACTATATAGACAACGATAGATTTTTCAATTATTTTGCTAATATTTTCGCCTCATACCAGCTTTCAGATAGTTTTAAATTTACCTTTAACTTCGGTCCTGAACTTCGATTTGAGCGTAGTAATGATTGGCGTAGTTCGCAAAGTACAGTAGGTAGAGGAGGTGAGAATAGGGCTAGGAAATTCAATAAGGCCACGACATCATACAACATTGATAATATTTTCGATTATAAAAAAACGTTCAATGACAAACATCGCTTGGATGCTACCGTGTTTTTCAACGTTCAGGATATTCAAGAGGAAGAGACCAGTGCCGAGGTCAGAGGAGTGCAGGCAGAAAGCTTTACGTTTAACAATCTAAGTGATTCTTCGGCAGAGAATAGGAGTGTTGACAGCAAGTTGGAACGGGAAAGATGGACTTCTATCGGAGGGCGTTTCTCTTATACGTACAAAAATAAGTATATCCTTGGGGCCTCTGCAAGATACGATGCATCCAACAAGCTGGCACCAGGTAATAAATGGGCTTTTTTCCCCGGTGTTTCGGGGGCATGGGTAATTAGCCAAGAAGATTTTCTATCGAATTCAAAAACAATAAATTTTTTAAAGGTTAGGGTGGGTTATGGTACCTCTGGTCGTAATACAATACCTGCTTTTAGCACACAGGGAACAATAACAAGAACCGAAGGCTCTTTCGATGACGTACCTGCGTTTGGATTTAGGCCTGATGAAATTGCCAACCCTGATCTTACATGGGAGATTACCTCTTCTCTTAATGCCGGACTTGATTTTGGGTTCTTTAATAACAGGGTTTCAGGAACGTTCGATTATTACAATGGCAAGACAACAGACCTTCTTTTAAACCAAAGGCTTCCAAGTACATCAGGTTTTACAGAAGTACTTCGTAATGTTGGAGAGACACAGAACAAAGGGTTTGAAATCACCTTGAATACGGTTAATGTGAAAGGAAAAGATTTTTCATGGTCCACCAACTTTAACTTCTCTCAGAATAGAAGCACTATTGCAGCTCTAGCTGATGGCAATACTGAAGATATTGGTAACCGTTGGTTTGTTGGGGAACAACAATCGGTCTACTTTGATCGTGTTTTTGATGGCATATGGCAATTGGATGAAGCTGAAGAAGCAGAGTCCTTTGGTAGAGAGGTTGGGCAGATCAAGTTGGCAGACTTGAATGAAGATGGTCAGATAAATGACGATGACCGTAGAATTGTTGGTTTTCGAGATCCCCAATGGACAGCAGGCCTTACCAACACCATAAACTTCAAAGGATTTGATTTCTCTGTTGTTGCTCTTACCAGACAAGGCCATACCATTCGTCAACGTGCGTTGTTTGCGAACAATTCGTTGGTTGGAAGGAGCAATAATGTTCTAGTTGATTATTGGACGCCAGAAAACCCTAGCAACAGTTTTCCAAGACCTGACGATGATCGGCAAGGGCCCAGGGACGAAGGCGCTTCAAATTACTTTGACGGATCTTACATAAGAATTCGAAATATTACTTTGGGATATAGCTTTAATGAGATATTCTTAAATACAATAGGCTTACAAAAATTAAGATTTTATGTAACCGCACAAAACCCATTTCTATTTAGATCTGATGACCGCTTAATTGATGGGGTAGATCCTGATGTTGCTGATGGAGGTACTGACGATACTGATGAATGGCTGCCAAGTCCCCGTACTATTTTATTTGGTTTAAGTACTACTTTTTAAAAACAACTTTAACATGAAAACAATGAAATTTATAAAAACTATAGCGTTGATAGCGGCATTGGTCTTTATTTCGTGCGAAGAATACCTAGAAGAAGAGCTTACCGGAGAAGCAACTGGAGGTGTTTTCAATACAGCCGAAGGCATTGATTTTGCCCTGAATGGGGCTTATTCATCTTTTACTGAATTAATGGGTAACGGTAATAACAGGGAAGATGGCTGGACGTTGACCACGCTCGGTACCGATACCTTTCAAAATGGTTCAGATGGAGGGAATAAAAGATACAATAGATATGACGCAGACCTCAATGCAGATCACGGAGTGCTTATAGCAGCTTGGGATGATTTGTATCGTGGAATCAATACAGCAAATGTAGTCATCGGACGTGCTCCTAATGTAATCGAAGATACAGATGAGTTAAACAACATTCTTGGACAGGCCCGTTTTTTACGAGGGTACTATTATTATTGGTTGGTTCGTCAATGGGGTCCCGTACATTTAACGACAGAAGAAACTTCAGGAGTAGAAACCGAGGCCAATAGAACTCCAGTTTCCGAAATCTATGCTCAGATTATTGCCGATTTACAATTTGCCATAGATAATCTTCCAGAAATGCAAAGTGATCGTGGGCGTATTACTTCGTGGGCTGCCAAGACAGCTATGGCAGAAGTCCATTTAACCAATGGGGATTATGATTTGGCTGCAGAATTTGCCGAAGATGTCATCGACAATGGTCCTTTCTCATTGGTTAAGCCGTTTTCTGATTTATGGAAATTGGAAAATCATGATGATAATTCTGAAGTCATTTATTCTGTGCAATTTGCTGCGGATCGTTTATTTGACGCTACGGGAAACCCTGCACATCTGTTCTTTTTAATGGAATATGATAGAAGAAACGGTATGAGAAGAGATTTGCAGAATGGGAGACCATTTAAGAGATTCAAACCAACAAGTTACTTGTTAGAACTTTTTGACGATGAAGATCAACGTTATGATGGAACTTTCAGGAGTGTTTGGTTTGCAAATAACCCCGACAATTTACCAGATGGGCTTGCTATTGGAGATACAGCGGTTTATCTGCCCAGAATTGCTTTGTCGCCAGAGGAAAAGGAAGTGAGACCTTTTGCCAACGAAATTTATAATAGGGATGAACTTACTGAAAGAATCTACCCTTCAGTGAAAAAATGGGAGCAGCCCAATAGAATAGATGTCAATTCAGATTCGGGCGATCGCGACTTCATTGTGTATAGATATGCTGATGTCCTGTTAATTGCTGCGGAGGCAAATGCTTTAAAAGCTTCACCTGATCAAACCAAGGCGCTACAATACCTGAATGAAGTACGTATGCGGGCCTATAATGTTGACAATGTTGGAGCATTGCCCTCTATTGATGCGGTTGATGTTGATGTGATTTTAGAAGAAAGAGCAAAAGAATTTGTTGCAGAAGGAAAGCGATGGTTTGATTTGGTACGAACTGGTAAATTGGTGGAACGTGTAAGACTACATAATCCGGGAGGCGCATCTAACATACAGGATTTTCATGTCTTGCGTCCCATCCCATTGACACAGATAGATAGAACATCGAATGATTACCCCCAAAATCAAGGTTATTAAAAATAGTTTTGAGTTAGTTTAGTTTGAATTTAGTTTTTATTCAAGAACCCTTCCCTTTTGATGGGGGGAAGGGTTTTATCGCTCTAAAATAACTATATCTGCAATCAATGCACAGAAATCTATTGGTCTGGTTTTCAAGTCCAATATGTAAGATTCCCTATCGGAAATATGAAAAATGAGTTGTACTATGTATTTGAAATCAATACAAAAGTTGATTGCGAATAGTTTATTGCTTAGGCAAGAGCTGGTCGTATTAACAATATTTATCGGTACACATGGATACTGCCAAAGCACTAAGGTGTATTCCAATCCTGTGATTCAAGGGGATTGGAGCGACCCTGGGGTGGTACGTGTTGGTGAAGATTACTATACGGTCCGTTCAACTTTTGGATGGATGCCGGGTTTACATATTGCCCATTCAAAAGATTTGGTACACTGGGAATATCTTGGGTTTGCCGATGTGGCAAATGCTTCAAATATGCCAAGTGGCATTACGGATGCTGGTGTTTGGGGTTCCGATATCGGCTATAATCCCCACACAAAAACGTTTCTGGTATATGCTCCCGTAAGGGATGATATTCAGGTTTTTTACGCTAAAGATCCAGCTGGGCCATATACAGATGGAGGTGTCGTGACCAAAGGGTATGACCCAGGTTTTTTTGTGGACGATGATGGTAGCATGTATCTGACCAAAACGGGGGGCAATATCTACAAATTGACTTCGGATGGATTGCGAATCGATGGCCCTCCCATAGCAGAAGTTTCAGGAGGAGAAGGTCCAGAGATTTTCAAACGTAACGGCTATTACTACTATCTGATTTCACCGGGAGGCACCCGGCCGTATCAACATCATAAAATAATGAGTTATCGGGCGAAGTATTTATCGGGACCTTGGGAAGAAGATCCAAACAACCCCGTCATGTATGCACCACATACCACGAACGCAAAACTGCAGGGGCCGGGACACGGAGAGGTATTCCAAACCCAAAATGGAGAATGGTATTTGACGTATCATGCCTATGAACTTTCACACTACAGTCTTGGACGCCAAACATGTTTGGAACCCGTAATATGGTCAGAAGATGGCTGGTGGAAGCCAAAGAACAAAAAAGTCCCAAGTGAACAAAATGCTTTTCCATCGCTACAACCCGTAAAGCATGAACTTCAGGATTCCGATGATTTCAACGCTCCTATTTTAGGAAAACAATGGTTTTTTCATACCAAACCAGATTATAGTGGTAAATCGTGGAGCCTCAATGAAAACCCAGGATATCTTCGAATAAAAACACAACAAGGTGATATAGGCTCGCAAAACGTGAGGAAAGGATTGTTTCTACAACGCGTAATCCGGAAAAAATTTGATATCACTTCAACAGTAACTTTTGATGCCACTGAAAATGGTGAGGCAGCGGGAATTCACCTTTACCATGATCCCAATAGGAGTATCTGGCTCACTTCTACATATGCTGATGGCAAAAAGGTCATTGAAATAGGCTACTACGACAAATTATTTCCATCCCATTTGAATCCTGGAACCTTAAAAGATCCAGAAATACATAAGATTTTGAGTACCATCCCTGCTACCAAAAAAATAGTAAAACACATTGAAAACAACTATGGTAATACCGTCCATTTAAAGATGAGCATTGATGGAAATGAAACGGTATCCTTTGCAGTTAGTGGAAATGGAAAGACTTGGAAAACCTTGGGCTCATCAATTTATTTTGGTGATTCGTGGCATTATGTTAGACAAGGAAAAGCCCGGGGAGTTCCCGATTTAGGCTGGGTCGGTGTTGGGAGGCAAAATGTCTGGACAGGAACAGTTATGGGAGTATTTGCCTGCGGCGGTAGTTCGACCCTATCAAAAAATGCTGATTTTCAAAAGTTTACTGTTATCAACAAAGATTTGCCATGAAAAAAATAAAGCCATCATTTCAACAAAATTATTAATACAGTCATGATTTTGAACATGTTTAAAAGTATACTAACCCTATTAGTACTTGCCAATGTCCTGTACTCATGCTCACAAGAAAATATCTTACAAGTGCATGATGGGGAATCAGGAATTAACATATCCTTTAAGGGCATAGACAGGCTTACTGGATTAAAAGTTGCCGGCCCTGCATATGCCAATGAAAGTACGAATCCAATAGATGCAAAGATTGTTGGAGATTTTGTAGCGGTCAGATTAACCACAAAAGGAGATCCAATCAATGGTCCCGAAGAATTCTATGGTTCGTTTTTTGATTCGATTCCAGGATTTGAAAAGGGCATTACCTTGTGGAGATATAAACCTTGGAATGCTTGGACAAAACCAATATTGATCAATGGTCCCGATGAAATTGAAGATTGGGACGTGCAGTTTTTTTATTGGCGATATGATGATGGTCTGTACGGTTCTGTAATGCCCATGAGTGGTAACGGGTATCGAACTACGCTTGGAAAAAAAGATGGGAAATTTGGTGCTAAATCTACAAGTTTAGGACCACCGGAAGCAAATATGGATACCGTTCCGCAAATGCTTATCGGTTTTGGGGATGACCCGTATGAACTGTTCAGATTGCTTTATAAGACAGGAATAACTGAAATGGGTATGCCTGAAAATATGCAGGAAAAGAAACCCTATCCCGAAAGAATGGATTTTATTGGATGGTGTACTTGGAATGCCTCGGATAACGGGAAACAACTAACGGAAGATTTTGTTGTAGAATCGGTCAAAACATTTACCGATAACGATTTTCCTTTGGGATGGGTCATGATCGATGACGGGTGGTTCGACCACAAGAACAGAATGCTGAACTCCTTACGTCCTGATCCCGAGAAATTCCCGAAAGGGTTCACCGCTATGAACAAAAGATTAAAAGAAGAGTGCGGTATTGAAGAAATAGGAGTTTGGCATACGCTTAATGGGTATTGGAACGGCATCAATATTGACTCCGAACTTGGCGAAAAGTATAAGGATGAGTTATTTTCTTGGGAAACAAAACCATGGGCCGTACCATCGGATTCCCTGGATTCAAAAACCTATCATTTTATAAAACCCGATAGCCCTGCATTACCTGAATTTTATCAGGAAATGCACCAATACTTCAAAGACGAAGGCTTTTCTTTTTTAAAAGTAGACAACCAGTTGGTCACAGAGCAAATGGCGCCTAAAAATTATCCTGTATTTACCTTAAGTAAAAAAATGCACAAAGCTCTCTACAATTCTGCTGATGAGTTTTTTGATGGTACCATAATCAACTGTATGAACATGACCGCAGAGGCATACCTAAACTTTGGAACTTCTGCTGTGGCAAGGTCAGTAGAAGATTATTTTCCTGCCGAAGAAGAAAGCGGTGTCGGCTACAAATTACCCTATGGAAATGCTGCGGTTCATTTGGTAATGGGACTCTACAACTCGCTCTATTTTCAACACATGGTGTATCCCGATCTCGACATGTTCGAGTCATACAATCCAGATGGAGAATTTCATGCACTGGCCAGGGCAATGAATAACGGACCTGTTTATATTACGGATAAACCCGGAGAGCAGGATTTTGAAATTCTTCGAAGACTCTGCTATTCCGATGGTCGGCTTATTCGTCCTTCCAAGGCTCTGACCCCAACACAGGATTGTTTGTTCCAAATTCAAGAAGCCAAACCGTTCAAGGCCTTTTCAATGAGTGGCAATGTAGGCTTATTGGGCGTCTGGAACATGGCCGATACTGATACTGTAGAGGGGCAAATTTCCGCCAATGATGTTTATGGTATCGATGGAGATGAATTTATTGTTTATGAGTACTTCTCCAAAATGCATTGGAATCTAAAAAGGGATGATACTCTAGATGTTATGTTATCACGGATGCAGACACAATTATTTTTTATAATCCCCGCCAAAGAAAACGTGGGGGTATTGGGATTGGTCGATAAATACAATGCCCCAGGAACCATTTTGGATACTAAAATCACTAAAAAATCCTTAAAGACTACCCTTGCCGACCATGGATTGTTCAGTGCCATTATCCCCAAGACGCCTAAAAGCGTTGAAGTGGACGGTTCTGTAGTGGGTTTCAACTTTGACGACGAGCTATTGACCGTAGAAATTATCAAAGAAGATGAACGTAAAAACCATACTGTTGAGGTTCAATGGTAAAAGAGAACATTTAAAATATGATTAAGAGGTTAAAACAAGAGCTATGAATTCAAACCAAAAACATTTTTTACTATTCCTATTGACCGTTTTTTTAATAGGATTGTACAGTAACAAATCTTTCGCACAAAAACCCAAGGAATACAATATCATGAAATACGGGGCGGTACCAGATGGGAAAACGTTAAATACCGAAGCTATTCAAAAGGCGATTGACAAAGCTACATCTAAAGGTGGGGGGAAAGTGATTGTCCCAGAGGGAAAATTTCTCACGGGGACACTAGAACTAAAGTCCAATGTTGAGCTCCACGTTCGTGAAAACGCAACGCTATTGGGTAGCACGATCCCGAGTCACTACAGAAGATTGGAAATGGACGGCAGGCCAGAGAGCCCAAAAAAAGATGATAACTCACAGTTGGCACTGATCGTTGCATATAAAGTCGATAATATTTCTATTTCAGGAGGTGGAACTATCGACGGACAAGGTAGGGCTCTGGCCTTGGCGGTTGATAGCCTTCATCATGCAGGTATTGCCATTGATCCCAATTATAATAAAGGAGGAAGGCGTCCCAATGAAAAAATGAGACCAAAATTAACGCGTATCTCTACCTGTAGAGATGTTACTTTTTCAAAAACGAAATTTAGAAACTCAGCTTCTTGGGGCCTCTCATTTGAGTTATGCACAAATCTCACATTAGACGGAATAGATATCAATAACCAGGCATATTGGAACAATGATGGTATGGATATTACGGACTCCAAGAATGTTAAGGTCATCAATTGTAATGTAAACTCGGCAGATGATGGCATTTGCTTAAAATCCTACTACCCTAATTTCTTTAATGACGGGGTGCTTATTGAAAATTGTACGGTACGTTCCAGTGCCAGTGCCATAAAGTTTGGAACCGCATCTTTGGGTGGTTTTAAGAATGTGACCATAAAGGATATTAAAGTCTACGATACATTCCGGTCCGCAATCGCCATTGAGTCCGTTGACGGAGGCGTTATCGAAAATATAAACGTATCAAATATAGTTGCGGAAAATACGGGCAATGCAATTTTCATACGATTGGGCCATCGTAGTGGAGAAAAACCAGGTAGTATAAAGAACGTACATATCAAGGATATGAAAGTTGAGGTTCCATTTTTACGCCCAGACATTGACTACGACCTTAGGGCTTGCGATTGTGGCGACAACCATAATGTATACCCTTCGTCCATTACAGGCATACCGGGTCACAACGTGGAAAATGTTGTTTTAGAGAATATTGAAATCTCATATCCCGGTAGAGCTTCAAAAGCGCAGGCCTACATGCCGTTACATAGGTTGAACGAAGTTCCAGACAAGATTAGGAGCTATCCTGAGTTTTCAATGTTTGGGGAATTGCCCGCTTGGGGGTTTTATGTACGGCATACCAAAGGAATACAACTCAACAATATTACCCTTAGACTAAAGGATTCAGATTTTAGGCCGGCATTTGTATTTGATACCGTGGAAGAAATCAACTTTAAGGAATTGGCATTGCCGGAAAAAAAACAGAAAGACCAGATTGTATTAAAGAACCATTCAAATTTTAAAATGACACCTGAAAACACCAATCAGGTTAGAATAATCGAATAAAGGCCAGTTGAATGCTTAGAGAATACATCCAACACATATTCCTTTTAGGAATCCTTGCTTGTCATTTTTCCATTTTTGCCCAGTCAGGAACGGTGGTTTACAGCGAAGATTTTACTAATGGAGCCAATGGTTGGATGCCTTTTGGCCCAAATGGTGCATCCGGACTTTTTAAGGCCGTTGAAGGAAAGCTTAAAGTCAGCTTAGAAAGTGGAGACATTTATGGAGCGTATTATTCAAGTGCTGATTTCTCAGGGCACTTTGAAGTTGAAGTGGATTTTCTTGAAGACTCTGGTGTTGCATTGGGTTTGATAAAATCGACTAATGGAAAGCCTAGTTCTGATGACTATGCCATGATAACCATCACAAGAAATAATGATGGTATAATAGAAATCAAACTAGTCGATGAACAAGAAGGAAAAAAGGATGTTTTTGATAACACAGGTTTGGCAAAAAGAGCTAGATATACGCATTTGCTCACTGGCCAAGAATATTCCGTTCCTTATACCAAAACAGCAAAAAAGCTTCGGATACTGAGACACGATGGAGAAAAGTTCTTGCATTTCTACTATGCGGTTGAAAAACAAGTTGATGGAGTGGTTTACCAAGACTGGATGGAATTGGCCCCTTCAAAAGAATGGGGCGATTTATCACAACCCTATTTTATCGGGGTTTTCTCTCTTGATGAAACCGTGCATGTTGATAGCATCAAAGTCACCCAACGGCCCATCAAAGATCAAAAAGATACAGAAACCGGATTTGCCGTAACAAAAAGACCGTTTACATGGTCAGGGTATACCGCCCCTGCGTTAGTGGTCACTTTTGGCGACAAATTCCCATTTGCTAAAGATGACCATAAGTTTGTGTTCTGGGAATTAATGAACAATGTTCCTGCATGGCATTTAAACAACACTTCTCTATTTACATATGGTTTTGTAGAAACCTGGAACGGTGGAAATCCGGGATGCCATGAACCCATGTCGGATAGATTAAGAGCATACACCAATTTAGAGATTGTGAAAGATAATGCAGTACGCAAAATCATCAAGTGGTCCTATAAGCTTGTAGACCCTGATTATAAACATCCAGACAATGGCAAGGGAAAACAATTGCCAGAGGTAACGGAATATTATAGCATTTATGCTGATGGCAGTATTATAAGAAAAATCCAATATGCCCCAAAACTGGATACCAACTTTAGAAACTGGCATGAACTAATGGAAATGATGGTCATAGCTGGAGAAAACAACAGACCTGCCAAGTTACTGGAATATCCATCGCTCACGTTCTATGAACAAGGCAAAGCGCCCGAGCAGTACAACAACGAAAGTGATAGAAAATTTCGAAACGATAGTCAAAGACTGGGAGCAACTACAATGATAGCCCACGTAAAAGGAGCGCCTGATCTGTTCAATTCTTTTAGCGATGATGTCAGAGTTCCCTGGACATATTCCGGCTGTCCCCTCAACTATGAGATTACATGGCATGATAGGAAAAATAATTTTGGGCACTGGCCCGTGAACAAAGAACCCTACCAGCACCCCTTTAAATCAGGGTCAACATGGCCGGAGCATATTGCGCACACATCCTTAGTAGGTATGGGCGTGTACTTAGGTCAGGATTGGGAGGATAATTTTCTGGTGGCAAAGAACGGTAGAAAATACAGGCAATGGTTATCGCTACTAGGCATGAGCGATGAAAGGGAAGGTAGTATTGCAAAAGAAAAAACCGATTCATGGCTCTACCCAGGAACTATAAAAGTGCTGGGTGCTTCATGTTCGTTTACTGGATATAGTCATGAGAATAAATACTTTGAATTCGAAAACAAGGCGAAGGCGTCCCAATGCAATTTCAGGATAACACCGAAAACAAAACTGATAAATCCGATTTTTAAAATCAACAAATGGAACAATAGCAATGTCCATGTCCATATCAATGATAAACCGTTGCCTTCATCCGATTTTATTACAACATTGAACAAGCACGGAGATTTGCTTTTGATAGTATTAAAAACATACGAAAACGATGTTCGAGTAAAAGTTTTTTCAACAATTCTTAAATAACATATTTGATTTTGTAAAACCTAGATAAACGTATAACACTATGATAAAACTAAAATTTAATCTGCTCCTCACTGGTATAGCGGTTACAATGATTGCATGTAATGGCCCTAAAGAAATCGTCACCAGTGTATCCGAGATGAATATTGATAAAGGATGGCAGTATAGAAAAGCCAATGACTCGGTGTGGTCCAGTGCAAGTGTCCCCGGAAACGTTCATACAGATTTGCTCAATGATAGGGTTATTGAAGACCCGTTCTACAGATTAAACGAAAAAAACCAACAATGGATCGGTGAGACGGATTGGGAGTATGAGACCCGTTTTGAAGTATCTGACCAAATGCTTGAGGAACAAAATATAAATTTGGTATTCGAAGGCCTGGACACTTATGCCGATGTGTATCTAAACGAAGAGAAAATCCTTGCGGCTAAAAATATGTTCAGGACATGGGATGTCGATGTTAGGGCTAAACTAAAAAGAGGGCAGAACACACTTCGCATTTATTTTCACAACGTATTCAAGATAAATCGGCCTAAATACGATAATGCAGAATACCGATTACAGGCTTTTCGCAACAACGACCAGGCAGATGTTAAGCTTAATCTATACTCCAGAAAAGCAGGATTCCATTATGGATGGGATTGGGGCCCTAGGCTAATAACAGCTGGAATTTGGAGGCCGATAAAACTAAAAAGCTGGAGCGATTTTAAAATTGACAATGTTTTTTACAAACAAAAAAAGGTGACTACAGAATTAGCCGAGATTTCTGCGGAATTCGAAATATCATCAACCTCGGAAACGACGGCCGATATGGTCATTAGCCATGAAGGAAAACCGTTGGCAACACAAATGGTAACATTAAAACCTGGCGCTAATACGATAGTCGTCCCCATGAAAATTGAACAGCCAAAACTTTGGTGGACCAATGGCCTGGGCGAACAACCGCTCTACACTTTTGAAACTACGATCAAATCAAAAGATGGTGCAACCGATATGATGAGCAAACGCATAGGAATCCGTTCTCTTGAAATTGTAAGGGATGATGATGAATTTGGAAAAAGCCTATATGTGAAATTAAATGGCGTTCCCGTATTTATGAAAGGTGCTAATTATATCCCTCAAGATAATTTTCAAAATAGAGTGACCAAAGAGCGCTATGAACATATTCTAGGGTCGGCAAAAGAGGCCAATATGAACATGATACGTGTTTGGGGCGGTGGAATTTATGAAGAGGATATTTTCTACGATTTATGTGATGAGAAAGGGCTATTGGTATGGCAGGATATAATGTTCGCCTGCGGCATGTATCCTTCTGATGATGATTTTCTGGAAAATGTAAGAAATGAAGTGGTGGATAATGTAACCCGTTTGCGAAACCATCCGTCCATTGCACTTTTTTGCGGGAACAATGAAAATGAAATTTCATGGTATTCCTGGGGCTGGAAAGAATTGTATGAAGAAGATGTTCAAAAACAGTATGAGGCGGACTTGAAAAAACTTTTCTACAAAACAATACCCAATGCAATCGCCGAAGCACATCCCGATATTTATTATCATCCTACTTCACCCATTGCGGGCATTGGTGACGATAGGCCAAAAGAAGATGGCGACACCCATTATTGGGGTGTATGGCACGGAAAGGAACCTTTTAAAAACTTTGAGGAAAACGTTTCTCGTTTTGTTAGTGAATACGGATTCCAATCGTATCCCGAGTTTGCATCCATAAAAAAGTTTTCGATTAAAGAAGATTGGTTTTTAGAATCAGATGTGATGCGTTCCCATCAGCGTTGCATGGCAGATGAAGGTAAAGACCTGGATTACGGCAACCGACTCATCAATACTTATTTGGAAAGAAACTTTAACAAGCCCAAAGATTTTGAGAATTACGTTTACGTAGTTCAAGCGCTTCAAGCAAAAGGCGTGAAGATAGCGGTAGAAAGCCATCGCAGAAATAGAACGGACAACTATTGCATGGGAACCCTGTATTGGCAAATAGACGATTGCTGGCCGGCAGCATCATGGTCCAGTATTGATTACTATGGTAAATGGAAGGCATTGCACTATCAGATGAAAAAGACTTATGGCCAGATATTGGTCGCTCCATTGGAAAAAGAGGGTAAGTTGATCGCCTATATCGTTTCCGATGAATTAAACCCCATTGAGAACGCAAAAATTAGTGCACAGGTATTGGATTTTGAAGGGAACCAATTGTGGTCAAAAACTGAAACGGTAACTATTGCACCAAATACCTCGCAAGAATATCTCGCAGCAGAAGTTGAAGATCTCCTGAAGGAAACGGACAGAAAATCGGCATATGTAAAAATGACGGTCTCTTCTGAAAATAAAGTGCTCAGTGAAAACCGCTATTTCTTTAAAAAAGATAGAGACTTGGATTTGCCCAAAGCAAATATCACCTACACTGCCAAACCTGTGGATGGTGGATTTGAAATGACTTTAACTTCTGATAAACTGGCCAAATACGTATACATCGCCACGGAGAATGATGACCTTTTTCTATCAGATAACTATTTTGATATGGATGGTGGTACAACTAAAGTCATCAAAGTAGAAACCAAATCCGAAGTAGCGGAAATTGCAACACACATCAAAATCATTTCCTTGACCGATAGTTATGACGGTAATGGCGATGCTGTAAAATAAAGTATAACTACCTGAAAATTAAAAACTAAGATTATGCGCAATAAATTAAAAACTGAGATTATAGGTAACAAACTATTTCTTTTATTGGCCATAAGCTGTTGTTCAATAGCTTCAGCCCAAAAGTTCAAATACAAAAAAACAAACACTGGCATTGAGTATGCTGTTGATGGAAATAGAAAAAGAATCCAGTTCTATAGTACCGGTACAGTAAGGGTGACCACCGTAAAAGAAGGGCATCAGTTTACTGATACAAGCTTGGTGGTCAACTCAAAACCAGTAACTCTAAATTTCGATGTAAAAAATCGTAAAATGCTTCGCCTAAAAACAAAGGTTTTGGAGGTACAAGTAGATCAAAAAATGGGCGCAATCACATTTCTAGATCGAAAGGGGAAAACCTATTTGCAGGAACATAAAACGATACTTCCGTCACTGCGGGACACCACCATTTTTGGTGAGTCCTTCTATAGTGTAAAACAAGCTTTTAAACTTACCGAAGACGAAGGTTTGTTCGGATTGGGGCAGTTTCAGGATGAATATATGAACTACAGGGGCGAAGAATTGGTACTGGCGCATTCGAATAAGATTTCTGTGGTACCCATGCTTACTTCCTCCAATAACTATGGTATCCTTTGGGATAATTATTCACGGACTATATTTAAAGATAGCCCAGGGGTGACCTTCTTTTCATCTGAAGTAGCAGACCAAATCGATTACTATTTCATTGCAGGCGATGATATAGATGATGTGATTTTGGGATATCGGAACCTCACCGGACAAGCCCCTTTATTTTCAAAAAAGGCTTATGGTTTTTGGCAATGCAAGGAACGCTATAAAACCTTTGATGAATTGCACGAAGTGGTACAAAAATTCAGGACAAACAAGATTCCATTGGACAACATCATACAAGATTGGCAATACTGGGGTGAAAAGACTAAGTTCAGTAGTATGTATTTTGACCCAGAACGCTATCCAAATCCCAAACAGAATATTAAAAAACTGCATGATAACAATGTAAACCTAATGGTATCTATATGGCCAGCCATTGGTGCGGAAGCAGAACTTGCCAAGGAATTGGATGCCAAAGGTTACTTTTTGGACCAGGGCCATTGGTCGAGTCCTGGCAGTAAGGTTTACGATCCATATAGCAAAGCTGCAAGAGAAGTCTATTGGAAGCATCTGAAGAAGGGGTTGTTTGATAATGGTGTGGATGGGTACTGGATGGATGGAACCGAACCAGAATTCTTTAGTTCTTGGAATCAGGATATTACTACCGAAGAAATCTTGAAAGTCAAAAAAGTAGCTCTTGGTCCGGTATCTAAATACCTAAACACCTTTGCCTTGCTGACGAGTCAGGGCCTATACCAAAAACATAGGAAGGCGACCGACCAAAAAAGGGTTTTTATCTTGACTAGGTCAGCCTGGGCAGGACAACAGCGAAATGCCACCGTTACGTGGTCTGGTGATATTTCATCAAATTTTCAGACGCTAAAACAGCATGTTAGTTCTGGAGTTAACTTCTCTTTGGCCGGAGTGCCTTATTGGACACATGATATTGGAGGCTTCTTCTCTAAAGGGAGCAATGGAGAGTATCCCAAAGGCATTGAAGATCCTGCTTTTCATGAGCTCTATACACGTTGGTTTCAATTTGGGGCATTTACACCAATATTTCGCTCACACGGTACAGATACACCCCGCGAAGTGTGGCAGTTTAAAGATCGTAACCCAGAGTGCTATGACGCCCTGTTAAAAGTGCTGCATCTAAGGTATCAGCTAATGCCCTATATCTACTCAACGGCCTGGGATGTAACGGATAAGGGAAGAACAATGATGCGCGGTATGGTAATGGATTTTTCTAATGACAGAAAGGTTTTTGATATAACAGATCAGTATTTGTTCGGGTCTTCTTTTTTGGTAAAACCAATTACCAAGCATATGTACCATACACCAGAAACTTTACTTCCAATCATTTCTTCAGAATACTTGAGGACTCCATCTGGTGAAGCCGGTTTGATGGGTACCTACTTTGACGATACAGAATTAAATAAGGCGGTTTATACCAGGGTTGATAAAGAAATCAGTTTTAATTGGAGTGGTGGTGGTCTACCCAAAGGTTTACAGCTGACAAATTTTTCCATAAGGTGGGAAGGCTATTTAATCGCTCCTGAAAGTGGGAAACACACTATTGGAACCATCGTTGATGATGGTGTCAGATTATGGCTGGATGATAAATTGGTCATAGACGAATGGAGACCTCAACCAGCAACACTGTACAATCATGAAATCACTTTAGAGAAAGGTAAAAAATATAAAATTAGGATGGAATATTATCAAGGTAGAAGTAGCTCAACAGTTAATTTAGGATTAGAGATTCCTAAACAAAAGAAAGAGAAAAAGATTTTTGATATGAGCGATAAGGTATATCTACCTGACGGCTCTGGTTGGTACGATTTCTGGACCAATGAATTTCATGAAGGAGGTAAAGTTGTAACCAAAGAATACCCAATTGATATATTTCCATTATATGTAAAATCTGGCGCAATTGTTCCATTTGGCCCAAAACAACAATATGTTGATGAGAAACCGAATGCCCCTATAGAAATATGTATTTATACTGGAGCAAATGGAGCCTTTACCTATTATGAAGATGAAGGCAATAATTACAATTATGAGAATGGCGCATACAATACCATTGATTTCACTTGGGATGATAAGCAACGAAAACTAAAAATAGGTAAAAGTGAGGGTGCTTTCAATGGGCATAAGAAAGATAAAGTTTTCAATATTATGACAATAGACCCATTAAATGGGAAACAATCTAATGCTACCCATAATTATAATGGTGATGCTGTTGTATTGCAATTAAAATAGACTTGGAATTGAACAGGTAAATAATGAAGAATTTGTTTCCCGTTATATTGATAGTCTTACTTTTTGGATGTCAAAATATTGCAAAAGATGGGCAAACAGTTATTTTGAAAAATGAATATATCAAAGTAGAAGCCAAAAAAACAGGAGCAGAACTTATAAGTATCAAATTACTAGAAGATGATATAGAGTATTTATGGCAGGGAGATAGCCTTACGTGGAGCGACCATGCCATAGTTCAGTTTCCAATCATAGGCAATTTAAAGAATGACCAGTATCGGTATAATGGAAAACAGTATGGGATGATGTCACACGGTTTTGCCAGAATATCGGATTTTGAAGTGGTTGAGAAATCCAATGAGAAGGTCATATTCCAATTAAAAAGTAGTTCATCCACCCAAAAAATATATCCCTTTGACTTTGTATTTCGGGTAAGCTACATACTTAAAGAAGATAGTATTTTTGTAATTTTTGATGTGGAAAATACAGGGAATGATATAATGTATTTTTCGCTGGGCTACCATCCCGGTTTCAATTGGCCAATTGGGCAAGACGAAACAATGGGGGACCACTATTTGGAATTTTCCCATTCAGAATCCGTGGATAGACTTGTAATGAACGAAAATCTTATCGATAGCTTACAAAGAAATTTTTTGTCAGGCACTAAAAAGATTGAATTGGATAAAGACCTTTTTCAAGACGATGTAGTTATTTTAGCAGGGATAAAATCTGAAAGCTTGGGTTTGAAGAACACCAAAAATCAGAGGTCGGTCACGGTAACTTTTGGAGAAGTGCCCTATCTGGGAATATGGTCCCCTAAAAAGAACGGTGACTTTGTCTGTATTGAGCCTTGGTTTGGTGTTCCAGATTGGAACAATGCTTCAGGAGAACTTGAAAAGAAAGAAGGAATCATAGATTTGGTTCCATCAGACCACTATCAATGGGAATGTAAAATAACCATACAATAAGACGAAGAATCAACAATTTATAGAAATAAATTTATGAAAGTAGCTGTAGTTCCAAAAAAATTAATACTTCCTTTCGTGCTCATTACTTCCCTTTTTGCACTTTGGGGTTTTGCTAATGCCGTTACCGACCCCATGGTGACAGCCTTTAAGAAGGTCTTGGAGCTATCTAACCTACAGGCGTCCCTAGTTCAAATGGCATTCTATGGAGGGTATTTTACAATGGCGTTGCCAGCGGCGTATTTTATAAGAAAATATTCATACAAAACAGGCGTAGTAATAGGGTTGTTGTTGTACGCTTTGGGAGCCTTTTTATTTTATCCTGCCGCAATCAGTGAGAGTTTTGTCTTTTTCCTGATAGGCCTATATATCCTTACTTTTGGCTTAGCTTTTTTAGAAACCACGGCCAATCCTTTTATTCTTTCGATGGGCAAATCTGAAACTGCTACCCAACGGTTGAATCTAGCACAAGCATTTAATCCAGTTGGACTTTTAGGAGGAATTCTGGTGGCGCAACACTTCGTGTTAAAAAAACTACAGTCTGTAGATGCCGATTTTTCCGTGCTTTCTCAATCTGAAAAAATAGCGATAAGAACCAGTGATCTGCTAGTCATACGCAATCCCTATCTAGCACTTGGATTGACTGTTGTTTTAGTCCTTGTATTGATACTTATTGCTAAAATGCCCGAGAATCGCGACACAGGGATTAAAAAAAGTATGGGGGCAATCATTAAGTCGATTGTTAAGAAAGCAAATTATAGCAGGGGCGTGCTGGCACAAACGCTATATGTGGGCGCACAGATTATGTGCTGGACTTACATTTATCAATATGCAGAATCCATAGGCATAGATGCTGCTACAGCTGGAAGCTACCAATTTGCTGCCTTCATCATTTTTTTTGTTGGCAGATTTATTTGTACTGCCCTTTTGCGCATATTTAATGCGGGATATTTGCTTATGCTTTTTGCAATTATGGCAATTGTATTTACGACCGGAACCATTTTTATAACAGGCATTTTTGGACTCTATAGCTTACTTGGGGTCTCTTTTTGTATGTCGCTCATGTTTCCAACTATCTATGGAATTTCACTTAAAGGACTCTCGGAAGATGAATCAAAAATAGGGGCCGCTGGTTTGGTCATGGCGATAGTAGGAGGTGCATTGATGCCTACGTTACAAGGATTGATTTTGGATATAGGTGGTCCAGGTTATACGGACATACACTTTTTGGGTGTGCCGGAAGTCAATTTTTCGTTTGTATTGCCATTGATTTGTTTTATGGCCATAGCGTTCTATGGAAAGAAATTTGCTTGATTTAAAAACTAATGGTGCTCATTTGTGATTTTGTACATAACATTCTAGAACAGCAATTATGTTAGTACTGTATTTTTTAAAAACACGTTCTAATTTAAGATAGCTTCGTACTTGGTTTTATCGTTTAACAATGCTTTTGCGGTTAAAATGGCATCGTCGTGCGTTTCGTAGTATTCGTAAAGACCATCACGATAGAAATAGCGTTTTACGATTTCATCTTCCAAATCTTTTTTAATCTCCTTTTTGTAGGTATCCAAAGCCGAAATCTTCCCCCTGTTTATCGCCAATAACAAATCTTTGTACTTTTCCTGTACCTCTTTGCCCAGCAGATGTTCGTCGGCATTTATTGATTCCTCAAGTAATTTTTCGGTCTTGGTCTCAAAGGAAAAATTTTGTGACCGCGCAAAGTTTTTAAACGTGGTAAAATCTGTATCGGAAAAAGTAAAGTCGTCAACATTGCCAAAGGAATGGCTGTAGTAATAATCCGTGGCAAAATCAAAGATGATATTGTTTTGTTTTAAGGCATCTATTAGGGTGTTCGACTTTAATGATGCGATTTCCACATCTGGCATTACACCGCCACCATCTTGTACCGTTCTACCATTTTTTGTGGTAAATTCATTAAATTTAGTATTTCGTACCGCTTTGCCCTCCCCATCTCTGTTCCAGTAATCCAAAGATTGAATACAACGGCCAGATGGCGTATAATATCTAGATATGGTCACTTTCAGTTGCGTGCCGTAGGTAAGTTTCATTGGACGTTGTACCAATCCTTTTCCAAAACTTCTGGCGCCCATAATTACTGCACGATCTAAGTCCTGAAGTCCCCCAGAAACAATTTCACTGGCAGATGCACTACTGCCATCTATCAATACCACTAAGGGAATATCCAAATCCAAAGGCTGATTTTTTGTTTTATATTCTTGGTTGAATTTTTTTACCTTGGATTTTGTGGTGACAATGAGTTGGTTCTTTGGCACAAATAAATTAGTGACATTGATGGCTTCGGAAAGAAGTCCGCCAGGATTTCCACGTAGGTCCAAAACCAATCGCTCAGCACCTTTTCCTTTTAAGTCCAAAATCGCGGCCTTGGTCTGTCCTGAAGCTTTTCTGTTAAACTTGGACAATACCACATAACCGGTTTTATCATCGATCATATCGTAAAAAGGAACGGCATCGACTTCAACCCCTTCGCGCTTAAGGGTAGCGGTCATTGTTTCTGTTTGCCTTACATAAGTGACATCAACACTGGTATTGTTCGCACCTTTTAACAACTCACTTGCATTATCATCAAAGTCGGCTACTTTAGTATCTCCTATTTTAATGATTTCATCACCAGCCTTTAACCCAGCGTTGTCCGCTGGATAGCCCTTGTAAGGTTCAACAATGAGCAATTTATTTTCATAGGAACGAACAAGTGCCCCAATTCCAGAATATTCTCCCGCATTGTTGATTTTAAAAGCCTCAACATCCTGTTCATTTAAAAAACGGGTATAGGGGTCTAGATTGTTCAACATATTTTTTATGGCGGAATCCATAAGTTCTGCTGGATTCGTTTCATCCACATAATTCATGTTCAATTCTTTGAAAAGCGTGGTAAAAATTTCGATTTGCTTAGCAATCTCAAAAAAGTCGCTTTTAAATCCACTTCCTATGACCAGAAAAGTACAGGCCAAAACGGGGATTAAAACTCTTTTTTTAATTATTTTTTTCATGGGATTCTTTTTTTAAAAAAGCCAATAAGAGCTGTTTCATTGCCTTGTCAACCTCTTGAAGGTCGGGCATTTTATGACCAAGGTATAAAAATAGGAACGCAAAGTCTCCCTGTATGTTGTTAAAAACAAGGTGCTTATTAAGACGGTACCCTTCGCGTAACATTCGTTTTACACGATTTCTCTTAACGGCACTCTTAAATCTTTTTTTTGGAGCCACGACGCCAGTTTTAAAATTGACATCATCATCAAACCCAGTTTTAATGTACAACAACTTTATCGGAAATGCAGTAATGCCCTTCCCTTCACTAAAAAGTTTTTCAAAAAGCTTCTTGTTTTTAAGCTTTTCTTTTTTTGGAAAAGAAAAGTCTATTGGGCTTTTATTTGAAGTTTCACTCACTTCGTTTTTAAGATTTTTACTTTTTGATTGCCTCCTTAGGGAAACAATACTCAACTAAAATTACATCATGGATTGGATTGATATACGTTATTCTCTCCGTTCACATCTGCCATCAATTGGGATGGGTCTAGCACTATTGCCGTAATTGCACTCAAGGGGCGGTCAATGACAAATTCATAGGTAGGATAGGCCCAGGCCCAATCGTCTAGCACAGTTCTTTCTAGATTAGGATACGGGTTGGCTTTTTCTCCCCGCATCATGCGCAAAGGCACGTAGTATGTTTCTTGGGTACTGTCCGAGCCAACAATCAAAATGTCCAAAGGCATTGGCATTTCGCCCAAACGTTCTAAGACCACTTTGGTTTTTTCGCCCTCAGCTTCAACACTTTTTATACTGTAGTCAATAGTATTGGTCGTTTTTGTCCAATCGGTCAAGTACCAATCCAATTCCATTCCAGAGACCTTTTCTGCAGTTCTTTTTATATCGTTGGGCACAGGATGTTTGAACTTAAAAGCTTCGTAATATGCTCGTATGGTTTCCATTAATTTATCTTGTCCTATAACATAGCCCAATTGCGACAGGAAAATAGACCCTTTGCTATAAGCTGCAATTCCGTATGCAAAATTTGTGGTATACCTATCCGCATGGGTGGTTTGGGGAAGTTCCAATCCAGAGTTGACAAGCGCATAGTAACCTTTATAGGAACCTTCAAAAGGGTTTTCTTTATTCTGTTCCATGATTTCGTTCATGCACAGACTACTGATGAAGGAAGTAAAGCCTTCATCCATCCATTCGTACTTAGCTTCATTAGTGGCCAAAACATGTTGAAACCATGAGTGTGCCATTTCATGGACCATAACACCTACAAGGCTTCCAAATTGTCGCTTTCCTGTAATGAGGGTACTCATAGCGTATTCCATGCCTCCATCACCGCCCTGAACAACAGAATATTGATTATAAGGATATTTGCCAATATTTTTATTGAAGAAACGCATCGCAGCCTCGGTTTTAGGTTGAAGCTTTTTCCAATTCTCAATGATTTCCGCATCATTCTTATAATAGAAATGGAGGGTAGGTCCATCATCCATTTTTACCATATCGTGAATATAGTCTGGGTCTGCCGCCCACATAAAATCGTGAACATTGGGCGCTTTAAAGTGCCAAGTCAATGTTTTTCCCTTCGTTTTTATTTTAGTGCCTGGAGTTTCGTATCCGTGCCCTATCTCATTGGGGTTTTGCAAGTACCCAGAACCGCCAACAACATAATCCTTATCAAGCGTCAATTTTACATCAAAATCGCCCCAAACACCATGAAATTCACGTCCTATGTAGGGGTTGGGATGCCAGCCCTCAAAATCATATTCTGAAAGTTTGGGATACCATTGGCTCATGGAGAGCGTAACACCTTCCGCATTGTTCCTGCCCGAACGTCTAATTTGTAAAGGCACTTGACCTTTAAATTCCATAGATAGCTCTGTTTTTCCGCCAGAAGGGATGGGTTTGTCCAAATCCACGACCAATATGGTGCCCTCTTCGTTAAAAGAAACAGTACTCCCATCTTGGGTTAGCGATTGCACATGTAAATAACCCATCTCGGTTTCTGAAAGGGAAGCAATTCTGCTTTTTCCATCCGCCATCATTCGTTTGTCAGGATCTTTTATGGTCTGGAGGCGAATATCCATTTCGCTCCCCGGCTGAAAGGCATTAAAATAAAGATGGTAATAGACCCTACCCAGTTCATCTGGAGAATTGTTGGTGTAGATGAGTTTTTGGGTTCCAGAATATTGAAAGGTTTCCACATCCATTTCCACATCCATGGTATAGTCAACATGTTGCTGCCAGTAAGCAGTATTGTTCTGTGCTGAGATTTTTGAAAGTCCGGCTACTAAAACTGCAAAAAATAGAAATCGTGCGCTGTTCATGTTATTTCGTGTTATTGTTTAAGGTCATTTTACCTTTTGAAATGTTTTCGGCAAGTAGAAGTGCATTATAGGCATTGACCATTTTTCCTGATTTTGAAATACTGTCGAAAGTCTTTGCATTGGTTTCATCCCCAGCCACAATAACCGATGCTTTTGAGCCTAACCCGGATTGAACGATGATTTGTTTTACCTGATTGGCCGACAATTGAGGATAATAGGACCGAATCAACGCAGCCACACCTGCAACTGCTGGAGCTGCCATGGAAGTTCCCCCTTGAAAATCATACTCATTGCCTGGCATGGTGGAATAAATAGCATCTCCTGGAGCAAAAACATCCACATTTGATTTTCCGTAGTTGGAAAAAGTAGCAACCATTTCAGATCCATATTTGCTTGTAAGCGCTCCCACGGTAATGACGTTATTGGTAAATTCCATATTTGTGAGCTTGTGATCGTTGGGATAATTGGCATTATCAGCACTATCTAAATCCTTACCGTCATTTCCAGCTGCATGGACAATTAAAACATCTCTTGATGCTGCATACTGAATGGCACTGTAGACCCACTCGGCATTAGGAGAAAAGGATTTGCCAAAACTGCAATTAATGATTTTTGCCCCATTGTCTACTGCATATCGGATTGCCATTGCAATATCCTTATCATATTCATCTCCATTGGGAACCGCACGAACACTCATTAACTGGACATTTCTTGCAACACCGTTTACACCTTTGCCATTGTTTCTTTTGGCAGCTATGATTCCGGCAACATGGGTTCCGTGGCTTTCGGTAGCAACTTGGTTTTTTGGATTTCCGTTTCCATAGTTTTTATCGTTAAAGTCGTATGGGTCGTCACCCACTGGTTCCCTTCCATCAAAATCTTTGTTGAGGTTGTAATTTACCTGTTCCGTAAAATAGGTGATGCCTTCTGATAACTCTTCCAGTACTTCTGGAATGGTATCCCCATACGTGAACATTTGGTTCAGCACAGCAACATTTTGCTGCATTTGCTCAGTTTTAGCTTCGATAGAAGCCAATTCCAATTTTGTATAGGTGTCTTTCCCCAATGCCTTTTTTACAGCTTCATCTGCATTTTTGACCACCTGAAAGATTTGTTCGTACTGCTGCTTGTTTTGCAAGGCTTTTGGATATTCTTCATCTAGTTTTAATCTCGCTTTGGCCCTGGTCGCAGCATCACCAATATTCAGTCTGAGCATACGAGCGTATTCCAGTTGCTCGTTATAGGACTCACCCAAAAAATTGTAACCATGAATGTCATCAACATACCCATTGCCATCATCATCTTTGCCATTATTGGGGCGTTCGCCTTTGTTGGTCCAGAGCACGTCCTTCAAATCTTCGTGTTCTAGGTCCATTCCAGAATCTACAACCGCAACGATTACGGTCTTTCCATTTTTGTTTTTAATGATTTCATCATAAGCCCTATCTACACTCATCCCCGGAATTGTATCCCTAACAAGGTCTGCATGACCCCAGTTTTTTTTCTGTGCCTCGGTAAGTTCAGAAACCTTTAGAGGTATGGTGTCAATATTCTCAACGGGAGTGGAGACTAGAGCTGTGGCACCACAGCCCATCAATACTAAAAATGAAGGAAGTAATGCAAAAGAAGATTTGATGTATTTGTGATTCATAAATATCATTTTATAGAAATGTAAAACTTTACTGTGAATTGAATATTTCGTTAAAAGAAAACAGTTCGTCCACACGAGCACCTCGCTCGGTTTGTTTTAAGGTGCATAGTTCATTATGTGCGTCATGCTCAAAGAGCAATAGGAAATTGTTTTCGACAACAGTATCTAAAAAAGTTGCTTTTTCTTTTAAGGTTATTAGTGGTCGGGTATCAAAGCCCATAACATAGGGCAGTGGAATGTGGCCCACTGTGGGCAGCAAATCTGCTGTATATACAATGTTCTTGCCTTTGTACTTTATGTGCGGAAGCATTTGTTTCTCTGTGTGTCCATCCACAAAAAGAATTCCAAAACCTAATTCCGATTCTTCCAAAAAAGGCGTATTTGTTCGTTGTACAAAATGAAGCTGTCCACTTTCCTGCATAGGTAAAAGATTTTCCTTTAGGAAGGAAGCTTTTTCTCTGGCATTAGGGTTTATAGCCCACTCCCAGTGACTTTCATTGGTCCAAAAACGCGCATTTTTGAAGGCAGGTTCATAACCCGTTCTATCAGCGTTCCATTGTACGCTTCCCCCACAATGGTCAAAATGGAGGTGGGTCATAAAGACATCCGTAATGTCATCTCTACGAAAGTTCAAAGCGTTCAAGGACTTATCCATGGAGTGCTCCCCCCATAGATGATAATAACCAAAAAACCGATCAGATTGCTTATTGCCCATGCCAGTGTCTATCAAAATAAGACGGTCACCGTCTTCAACAAGAAGGCACCTAGCTGCAATATCAATCATATTATTGGAATCGGCAGGATTGGTTCTGTTCCAAATGGATTTTGGAACGACCCCGAACATGGCGCCGCCGTCTAACTTAAAATTACCGGTCTCGATGGGATAAATTGTCATTCAGAAAGAGAAATAGCATGCAAAATAAGAAAAGCGTAACGCAATTAATTAAAAACGATGATTTTATTAGTCGTTTTTTAACAAAAACTACCTGAGATACCACCGTTTTTTAGGTTTTGAAAAGAGGGAACCATAAAAAGCACTAGAATTACAACGAAACAATCTGGCCTCTTTTGGTTAATCCATATCGACACGCATAAATAGATTAAGTCCAATGTGTATTGGGAACATGCTAGATTTTTGTTTCAAAAAGGCTACATTTAACATTTAGACCAAAACCGTATTGAAGAAGTTAGAGCGTAGTTTATCCTTAACCTCCGTTATTGCCATTAGCATAGGTGGAATGCTGGGAAGCGGTATTTTTGTCTTACCAGGTTTAGCTGCTGCTAAAACAGGGTCTTCCGTTTGGCTGGCCTACCTCTTGGCCGCAGTCTGTATTTTACCTGCTGCTTTTTCCAAATCTGAACTGGCTACCGCCATGCCTTCTTCAGGTGGAACCTATGTGTATATTGAACGTGCTTTTGGACCGCTATTTGGAACTATCGCTGGAATAGGCCTTTGGCTTTCCCTACTTTTTAAAAGCGCTTTTGCACTTGTAGGCTTTGGTGCTTATCTGTCCATATTAATCAATATAGATGCGGGACTGACCAAATATGTTGCGGTCACATTTTTAGCTTTAATCCTGTTTTTGAACATTTTGGGCGTAAAAAAAGTAGGTAAAGTTCAAATCTTTATCGTAAGCATAAGTCTTATCAGTCTTGCGTTGATTTTATTGTTCGGAATCCCAAGAACTTCCGCAGAGTTATTGGACCCCTTTATGATAAAAGGAAAAATGGGATTATTCTCCACAGTGGCGTTCGTTTACATTTCTTATGCAGGGGTTACTAAAGTGGCTGCCATAGCCGGAGAAATAAAAAATCCGGGCACAAACCTTCCCCTTGCCATGATTCTATCGTTGTTCATTATGACGATAATCTATGTTTCGGTTGCTTTTGTACTAGTAGGAAACCTCCCCTTGGATGAACTCAAAACAGACATTAAACCTATTTATACCATTGCTAAGTTATTAGGAGGGAACAATGTAGGTTATATTGCTTCTGTAGTTGGTATCATTACTTTGATCTCCATGGCAAACTCTGGTGTTTTGGCTGCTTCTAGATTTCCTTTTGCAATGGCCATAGATAAATTGCTTCCAGATTTTATGGGCAAAATTCACGCAAAGTATTTAACCCCTGTGGTCACTATTGTAATGACTTGTTTTTTGATGGCAATGGTCATTATTTTCCTAGACGTTGAGAAAATAGCAAAGTTGGCAAGTGCGTTTATGGTGATGATGTTTATTTTGGTCAATGCCTGCGTTATCGTTTTGCGTGAAACGTCCGCGCAATGGTATAAACCGGAATATCGCTCTCCATTATACCCATTTGTACAATTATTCGGGATTTTTAGCGGAATAGCCTTATTGATTTTCCTGGGTTCTGGTCCAATGTTGGCTATAGTCGGTATCCTTATTCTTGGTCTGGTTATCTATTACTTTTTTGGAAGAAATGCCACTAGAACGGGAATCCTTAGAAAATACGGACATCGTCCTGCCTTGTACCTACTGTACAAAAGAAAGCGAAATGCTAAAATCACCTATAGAAATAATGGCACAGGTAGCTTACAGAACCTTGATGGTAAGCTAGCTTCGGATGCTGGTGTTGTAGTTCCTTTATTGGGGAACGAGCGTTCCCCAGAAATGCTGGTAGAAATTGGTGCGGCAATCAATAAGAACGAAAAAATTCAAGTGGTCAACGTAACGGAAGTTCCCAATCAGACGTTTTTGGATGCTATGGTAGAAGAAAACCCAAGAATAGCGTCCTTGGAAAGAAGAGTTTCACGCTTGGCAGTGTCACAGGGCATTGATTTGGATTTTGAAGCAGCCGTAACCCATGAAATTTCTGATACCATACATGAATTGAGCAATCAGACCCACTGCGATTGGTTGGTAATGGGGTGGAACGGTCGGGCACATAGCGGAATCTTGGTCAGCAATCCCATAGGATGGTTATTAACGCACATCAATTCAGATTTTGCCCTGTTCAAGGATGATGGTGTTAGGTATATCGGCAAGGTTTTATTGGCGTTAAGGCCGGGGAGAAAAGACAAAAACTTTATTGCCGTTGCAGACCGAATCTGTAACTATTACAGAGCTTCTCTAACATTACTGCACGTGGTGCCCAGTAAAACGGATGATGAAACCATTGATGCCATGGAAACCAAGTCAAAAAAGCTATTGGAAAAAGTGGATACGCCCAGCATGGTCATTGTTCAAAAGGAGGACGATTCCATTGGGGCTATTTCCAGGGCTTCGGCAAGTTTTGACCTGCTCATATTGGGAACTCCCCAGAAGGATAATTGGGTGGATATCCTTTTTGGTACTGGAAAAGATAAGTTCACGGAAAAATCAGCTTGCTCCGTGTTACGATTGACCATGAGAGATCACTAGATAATTGCTTTAGCATTTGTATTAATTAGTATTTTTACTAAAACTCAAATGGATGCTTGAACTTGCAGGTATAATTATTCTGGGAATTATTGCGCAATGGGTGGCCTGGCGACTTAAACTACCTGCAATTTTACCGTTAATTTTGATTGGTTTGTTGGTCGGGCCAATAGCCACATTGTATACCGAAGATGCGGTTAAGCTTATTGAGCCTATCTGGAACGGCAAAAATGGCCTTTTTCCTGGGGACGGATTGTATTATTTCGTGTCCCTTGCCATAAGTATTATACTATTTGAAGGAGGGTTGACCTTAAAACGTTCTGAAATTGTAAATGTGGGGCCGGTGATTACAAAACTAATAACCATTGGTTCCATAGTTACGTTCTTTGGTGCGGGGATTGCGGCACATTATACGTTTGGACTTTCGTGGCAAATATCATTTTTGTTCTCTGCGCTTATCATCGTTACCGGTCCTACGGTTATTACCCCTATTTTGAGAAACATTCCACTGAAAAAGGATGTCTCTACGGTATTAAAATGGGAAGGCATATTAATAGACCCTATAGGAGCCTTGGTAGCTGTTTTGGTTTTTGAATTTATAAGTGTTGGAGAAGGTAGTGCCTTTACCCGTACGGCCTTGGTCGAGTTTGGAAAGATTTTGCTCTTTGGAACCACTTTCGGTTTCACATTTGCTCATGCACTCGCATTTGCCATTAAAAAAGACTTGATTCCACATTACTTAATGAATGTAGTTTCACTTTCTGTAGTATTACTGGTGTTTGTTGAATCCGATGTTTTTGCACATGAATCTGGACTTTTGGCGGTAGTGGTCATGGGAATGGTCATGGGAAATATGAACTTGCCCAACCTAAAAGAATTGCTCTATTTTAAAGAATCCTTGAGCGTTTTATTGATTTCCATACTTTTTATACTCTTAGCGGCCAACATCAATATTAGTGACCTAGAGCTTTTGTACAACTGGCAGACGGCAATGCTGTTTGCAGCGGTGGTATTCATAATCAGGCCATTGGGTGTTTTTTTGAGTACGCACCGATCGGGATTAAAATTGACAGAAAAACTATTTATCGGTTGGGTAGGCCCCAGAGGTATTGTGGCTGCGGGTATTGCTTCCCTCTTTGGTTCCAAACTATTGGCAAAAGGAGAACCGGGCGCGGAATATATCACCCCCTTGGTTTTTATGATTGTTTTGGGTACGGTACTCTTAAATGCCACTACTGCTAGATTATTTGCAAAACTGGTCGGTGTTTTCTTGACCAAATCCGAAGGGATTTTGATTATTGGCGCCTCAAAAGTATCTAGGCTTATAGGAAGTTATCTAAAAAAGAATAGCAGACACGTTGTGCTGATCGATAATAATCAGACCAATGTAGGAAAAGCCAAAAGCTTGGGGTTAGAAGCGCTAGCCGCCAATATTTATTCAGATTCTTTGACCGATAATATTGAACTGAACGATATGGGATACCTTATGGCACTGACCGGCAACTCTGACATCAATAAATTTGCTATAGATAAATTCCAGAAACAGTTTGGTGAAAACGGGGCGTTTAGGCTCGTAAATTCTGACGAAATGAACGATCCGCAAAATAATCCCGAAGAAGGCTTGTTTTCGCATACTGACGATTTTATAAAATTGACCGAAGCTGCTAGGAAGAACCCATCCATCCATGAGATAGAACTAAAAGGACAGGAACAGTACAACGGCCTTATTGAAATAACTAAAGCAGATAATGATATTATCCCATTGTTCTTAAAAGACGACAGGGGGATTTAAAAATTATCTCTGCATTCAGTAAAGAATTTACGGATGTAAAAGAAGGTTATAAATTGGTCTATCTGGGAAAAGCATTCGATATCGAAACCATAGGGGAAGATTCCCAAGAAGAAGATTGAGATACTCGTTAGTCAAATACTTAAAAACGCTAGACATATTCCAAAAGCTATATTCATGTTGCAGATTGACAACACTTTTCTTGAGGTTCGCAACAATTCCAAATTTCAATGCATATAAAATGTAATTCGTGAAGAAAGCCTGCGTTCTTTTTCCATAACAAAAATCAAACCTTATTTTATGAAAAGAACTATCCTACCCCTGGCATTAATGGCTTCAATGATTTTTATGGGCTGTTCAAAAGACGATGATGGCGGTGACAGTAGATCATGTGACGCCTTAGGTCTCATCCCTATTACTATTACTGATAATGGTGATGGAACGGCAAGACTAGAAGTAGATGGTGAATCCTCCAATGTGGATTTGGGAGACAACACCTTTGAAGAGTTTGCCGATGGCCTTTGCAGTGGAGATATAGACTTGGATTTGGACTTCACACAGTAATCAAATCAACAGAAAAGAACAATAAGGGATGTCTTGAAAGAGACGTCTCTTAATCATTTAGCTTCAATACCGCCATAAAAGCTTGTTGAGGGATTTCAACGTTCCCTACCTGACGCATACGCTTTTTCCCTTTTTTCTGCTTTTCCAATAGTTTTCTTTTACGGGAAATGTCACCGCCGTAACACTTTGCGGTAACATCTTTACGCAACGCCTTTATTGTTTCCCTAGAGATTATTTTTGAACCTATTGCTGCTTGTATGGGGATATCAAATTGTTGTCTTGGGATAAGCTCTTTCAATTTTTCGCACATTTTTTTTCCAATGTGCTGGGCGTTATCAAAATGTACCAGTGCCGATAAAGCATCAACGGGCTGCGCATTCAATAGAATATCCACTCGAACCAATTTGGAAGTCCGCATCCCAATAGGCGTATAGTCAAAAGAAGCATATCCTTTGGAAACGGTCTTCAATCTATCATAAAAATCGAAAACAATTTCTGCCAGGGGCATATCAAAAATCAATTCTACCCGTTCTGTTGTCAGATAGGTCTGGTTTGTGATCTGTCCACGCTTTTCAATACAGAGCGACATTACATTGCCCACAAAATCCGATTTAGTGATAATCGTGGCTTTTATGTAAGGTTCCTCAACGCGGTCCACGGTTGAAGGGTCCGGCAAATCCGATGGATTATTTACAATTAACGGAACTTCCCTGTCCTTGGTCGTAAAAGCATGGTAGCTAACGTTGGGAACCGTTGTAATAACGGTCATGTTAAACTCACGCTCCAATCGTTCCTGAATGATTTCCATATGGAGCATTCCCAAAAATCCACACCTAAAACCAAAACCCAATGCGGCACTGCTCTCTGGGGTAAAAACCAAGGAGGCGTCATTAAGTTGTAGCTTTTCCATAGAAGAACGGAGCTCCTCAAAATCTTCTGTATCAACGGGATATATTCCAGCGAAAACCATGGGTTTTACGTCTTCAAAACCCTCAATGGCATTTTGGGTTGGGTTTGCGGCATCGGTAATCGTATCTCCAACTTTTACTTCGCGAGCATCTTTTATTCCTGTTATCAAATAACCAACGTCACCCGAAGAGATGGTGGTTTTAGGAACCTGTGTTAGTTTAAGGGTGCCAATTTCATCGGCAAAATAATCCTTATCGGTAGCAACGAATTTTATCTTCTGGCCTTTCTTAATTTCACCATTGATTACCCTAAAATAGGTTTCAACGCCCCTAAAAGGATTGTAAACAGAATCAAATACCAAAGCCTGTAAAGATTCGTCCAGATTTCCCTGTGGTGCTGGGACACGTTCGATAATTGCCGTTAGAATGGCTTCTATACCAATACCGGTCTTGGCACTTGCCGGGATTACTTCTTCAGGTTTGCAACCTAGTAAATCCACGATATCATCCGTTACTTCTTCTGGATTTGCGCTTGGTAAATCGACTTTATTGAGCACGGGAATGATTTCCAAATCATTCTCCAATGCCAAATAGAGGTTGGATATGGTCTGTGCCTGTATGCTTTGAGCGGCATCAACAACCAAAAGTGCCCCTTCGCATGCAGCGATCGAACGGGATACTTCATAAGAAAAATCAACGTGTCCGGGAGTATCGATCAAGTTGAGTATATAGGTTTCACCTTCATGGGTGTATTCCATTTGGATGGCATGACTTTTAATGGTTATGCCACGTTCCCGCTCCAAGTCCATATTGTCCAAAAGCTGGTCTTGTTTTTCACGTTCCGTTACGGAACCTGTAAAATCCAACAAACGATCGGCCAGGGTACTTTTACCATGATCTATATGTGCAATAATGCAAAAATTTCTAATCTTTTTCATAACAACGATAGCCCAACAAAGAAATGCTTGCTGGCAACTGCAAATATAGGTGTTTTAGCTACCTACAGCATGTGTTTTTATAAATATGAGTGTTCAAATGGTACAATAGCTCTAAAATTATTTTCTTAGATTTGGAGACTAACCCCAACTCTAAATGAAGTTTTTTTCCTACGCCTTCTTATTAGCGCTTTTCGTTTGCAAAAGTAGTATTGGGCAAAGCTTTGAGATTAAAGGGAAAGTTGTTGATGAGCAAAATAAAACCATTTCTTTTGCAAATATCCTACTTTTAAAAGCAGCTGACTCTACGTTTGTTAAAGGAACTTCTGCAGATGATAATGGTCTATTTGTATTTTCTGAAGTGGAACCAGATTTATATTTACTACAAGCAAGTTACGTAGGAAAAGGCTCAAAACCATTAGCGTTGGATGTGATAGGAGACATAGCACTGGGCGCATTAATAATTTCTTTAGAGACGACAGCGTTGGACGAAGTAGTGGTAACTGCAAAGAAACCGACCCTTGAAAGATTACCGGATAGATTGGTCTTTTCGGTCGAGAACACGGTAATTTCACAAGGAAGCTCATGGGATATTCTTAAAAGTACACCAGGGGTTATTGTGAATCAGGAGGAGCTTCAGATACGGGGACAAAGTGCAACGGTTTATATCAACGATAGGAAAGTACAATTGTCCGGTCAGGAAGTGAAAGACTTGTTGGAAGGATTTTCAGGTGCCAACATCAAATCTGTTGAGGTAATCTATAACCCACCAGCCAGGTATGAAGCGGAAGGAGGTTCTATTTTAAATATAACGACCAGCAAAAATATTATACCGGGCTACAAAGGAAGTGTTAATGCAAGCCTTACACAAGCTGTCTTTCCTAAATATAGTTTTGGCACAAGCCATTACTACAAAACGGAAAAGTTAAACCTCTTCGCAAATTATAGTATCAGTCCTAAAAAAGAACTTAGAAAAACCAACAAAGGCATCAACTTTATAGACGATACTGATAATGTTTTTGCCAACTGGGACACAAACTATGAACAAATTAATAAGTCCCAGGCACAAAATGGAACGATAATCTTGGATTATGATTTTGACGAAAACAACAGTTTGAACCTGACTTCGAATCTTGCATTCAATCTAAATCAAGAACAAACATCCCGATTGCGTACAGAAATCAGGGATGGACAAAGCCAGTTGGATTCTACCTTTACAACACAGAATAATACGGGGCTTGATGATACCAATTTGGCCTTTGACCTAACCTATGTCCGTAAATTAAAAAAACCTGGAGCACAATTATCTGTGAACGGACATTACACTTATTACAATGGGCAATCACTACAAAACCTAAACTCAGATTACTTTAATGCCAACGGTAATTTTTTAAGGACTTTCGCATTTGATACAGATGCCCAACAAGACATTCATATTTTCACGGGACAAGCGGATTACTCATCGCCAATAGGAAATGCCTCTATTGAAAGTGGGCTTAGGGTTTCTTCCATTGCTTCGGAGAGTATGGTGGATTTTTTCAATTTTACAGGGGTTGACAATGAAGTAGATGCCTCTCTGTCCGATGACTATGATTACGACGAAAATGTTTATGCCGCTTATTTTAGTCTGGTTAGAAATTGGGAAAAATGGTCCATGAAGTTGGGAGTAAGAGGTGAACTTACCAACGCAAAAGGAACTTCTTTAACATTGGGCGAAACAAATTCACAGAATTTTTTTGAACCCTTCCCATCACTTTATGTACTATATTCCCCATCGGACAAGCATAGTTTTTCCTTTGATTATGGAAGAAAAATAGCAAGACCAAAGTACAACGATTTAAACCCGTTCCGTTATTTTTTCAATGAAAATGATTTTGAAGAGGGAAATCCTTTTTTACGACCAAATTTTTCCAACAACTTCAACATCAACTACACCTTGAACAGTGAATTCTTCTTTGATGTTTACTATCGGGATAACGGAAGCAATATTGCCTATCTGATCTTTCAGGACAACGATGCACAGACTTTGGTAGAGCTAAAACAAAATGTGCTGGCAAGTAAATCGTATGGACTGGACTTTACGGTAAGCAAAGGTATTTTACCTTTTTGGTTCATGTATGCCTACACTTCTGTTTTTCATGAAGAGGAAACTTTTTTAGCGGAAGAAAGCGATAACGTAAGGTTTACTGCATCCGTTGATGGAGTTTACGGCTACTTGGCAAATTACCTAACGCTTTCCAAGGATGGTACTTTAACAGGAGAATTGACCATGACCTACTTGTCACAGTTTCTATTTGGTTCGTATATTTCTGATAGTGAATTGAATTTGACTCTAGGACTACGAAAATCCCTGTTCGATAATAGGGCGGTTATCTCAATCGCAGCTGAAGATTTATTGGAACAATATGTTCCAACCTACACGTCTCGTTACCTTAACCAAGATAACTTTTACAGAAGACGTCCCGAAACCCAATTCATAAGAGTTGGGTTCACCTATAACTTTGGTAATTTCAAATTACAGGACAATAAAAAAGAGATTGAGAAAAAGGAGCGGGAGCGGCTTCAATCGGAAGAATAACGGTATTTAGCGCATTTTGTATTTTTGCATTCCAAAAACATAGGTTTTGCCAAAAATTAGAGACATAGAACTTCCTGATTTTCCGTTACTTCTTGCGCCAATGGAGGACGTAAGTGATCCTCCTTTTAGGGCTTTGTGCAAAGAACAGGGAGCTGACGTGGTCTACACAGAATTTATCTCTTCAGAAGGGCTCATCCGCGATGCGGCCAAAAGCACCATGAAACTGGACATCTATGAAAAAGAACGTCCTGTTGGCATTCAAATCTTCGGTGCTGAATTGGATTCCATGCTTCAAGCTGTGGATATTGTAGAAAAATCCAACCCAGATATTATTGACATTAATTTCGGCTGTCCCGTAAAAAAGGTGGTTTGCAAAAATGCTGGAGCAGGTATTTTACGTGACATACCGTTGATGGTGAAATTAACGGCTGAAATGGTTAAAAGAACCAAACTGCCGGTTACGGTTAAGACCCGATTGGGTTGGGACACGGATTCCATCAAAATTGTTGAGGTTGCTGAACGCTTGCAAGATGTAGGTATTGAAGCTATTTCCATTCATGGTCGAACCCGGGTTCAAATGTATAAGGGTGTCGCAGATTGGAAACCTATTGCACAGGTCAAGAACAATCCCAGAATACATATTCCTGTTTTTGGCAATGGGGATGTTGATACCCCGGAGGCCGCTGTAAAGATGAGAGATGAGTTTGGATTGGACGGTGCTATGATCGGGCGGGCCAGTATAGGTAATCCATGGTTTTTTAATCAAGTAAAACATTTCTTTGAAACAGGTATGCACAAAGAACCGCCTACCATGGAAGAACGTGTGGGTGCTGCCCGAAGGCATCTAAAAATGGCCATTGATTGGAAAGGGGAGAAACTTGGTGTTTTTGAAACCAGAAGACACTACACCAATTATTTTAAAGGAATACCCCACTTTAAGGAATATCGCATGAAGATGGTTACCAGCGACGAATCCGTAGATGTTTTTGCAGCATTTGATGAAGTGCTGGAAAAGTTTGGTGATTTTCAGTTTGCCTAAGCGGCGGTTATCAATCTTTTGGTGACTCGGCTACTTGCAATTTTTGATGAGATAAAGCCCAAAACCACGATAGTGCCCAATACAATAAGTACATTCATGAAATTATACTCAACCGGATAAGCCAAAGAAGGGGTAATCTTTAACCAACTGAACGCAAGTTGGCTACCAATGAGCAGTGAACCGATAAAGACTCCGATAAGACCTCCAACAGAAGTGACCAAAAGGCCTTGGGTAAAATAAATGGTTCGTAACTCTTTAATGGTTGCACCAAGGCTAAACAATGTTTTTGAATTTTGTTGTTTATCCAAAATCATCATAATGATTGCACCAACAACATTGAACAGTGCAATAATCAACACCAAGGTAAAAATAAGATAGGTAGCCAAATTCTCGGTATTGAGCATTCTGTGCAGCGTACCATTTTGTTCTTGTCGGTCAAGCACCAATACCTTATTTCCCAAAACTTTTTTAATGGTCGCTTTTACATCTCTAACAGGTACTTGGCCATCCAACTTAAAATTGATTCCGGAAATCTGGGTGCTATCCTTTTGTAGCAATGATTGTACTAATGGAAGTTGGGCAAACACATATTTTTTATCCAGATTTTCTTCCACCGCATATACCCCGCTTACCACAAGAGGTAGTTCATTATATGGCTTTGGGCTAAAACCTGATTGCGAAATTGAACCTTTTCCCGGTTTTGGAACCAGAACGGTCATTGGAGTTTGATAATTGTCAATAGGTACTCCAAGTAAATTATAAATACCGATACCCATAACACCGTTGTATTCCGTTATGCCCCAATTCCCAAAATATAAAGTGCTATCTACTCCAGTAACAGAACGGTAATGGTTATCGATTCCTTTTATATAGGCAATGCAACTACGTTCCCTAAACGTTAGATAGGCCCGTTCTTCCAGTTCTTTGGAAAATTCGGCTACACCGGAAATGGCACGTAGTTGACGTTCCTCATCTGGCAAAATGGAAAAATGTTTGCCAGATACAGGAGATGCCTTTAAATCGGGATCAAAAGTGTTCGTAAAGGAAAGGCTAAACGTTTTTAATCCTGCAAAAGCCGATAATACAATGAACAATGCTGCTGCGCCAATAACAATGACCAAAAATGTAATAAAATTGATGATATTGACAGCATTTTGACTGCTTTTAGACCGCAAATAGCGCTTAGCGATATAAAAGGGAAAACTCAAAATCAGGATTTCTTTCGTTTGTCCAATAAGTCCCTATTTTCGATAGGGTTTTCCTCTCCTTTGAGTGATTTTTCAATCTTGTCAATATACTCCAAGGAGTCGTCCAGATAAAAATTAAGTTCGGGTACACGGCGTAATTGATTTTTGGTACGCTGCGCCAGCTCATGCTTTATGAGGCTTTGGTTGGATTTCATACCGTCCAACAACGTTCCTGCATTTTTATTTGGAAAAATACTCACATAAACTTTTGCTATGGATAAATCTGTGGTGACGTAGACCTTTGAAACAGAAATCAAGGTTCCCGTTAAACCACCGTCTGTTGCAGCGCGCTGTAAAATATCGGCGATGTCCTTTTGAATGATTCCTGCAATTTTTCGTTGCCTTTGTGTTTCCATTGGTGCAAAAATACGGGATTTAATGACGAACCTCATGATATGTTAAGGGAACAGTACGTAATTTTGAAGAATTAGCTGGATTTGTTCCAATAAAACCACATATAAAATGGAGAAAATAGAGCACATAGGCATAGCTGTTAAGAACATAAAGGAATCCAATACGTTGTTTGAGAAACTTTTTGGAGAACCACATTACAAGATGGAAGAAGTAGCTTCGGAAGGAGTACGCACTTCGTTCTTTAAATCAGGGCCCAATAAAATAGAATTGCTCGAAGCCACAAAGCCTGATAGCCCTATCGCTAAATTCATAGAGAAAAAGGGAGAGGGAATTCACCATATTGCCTTTGCTGTTGATGATATCGAAGTAGAAATAAACAGATTACAGAAAGAAGGTTTTAAGGTTTTAAATGAGACTCCAAAAAAAGGTGCAGATAATAAATTGGTGGCGTTTTTGCATCCAAAAGGCACCAATGGGGTTTTGGTCGAGCTTTGCCAAGAAATAAAAGAAGGGTAAGACCGTTAAAACCTTGCGGTGTAGAAAAATAAATGCTAATATTGCATCCGCAAATTACAGGTCCTATAGCTCAGCTGGTTAGAGCACCTGACTCATAATCAGGGGGTCCATGGTTCGAGCCCATGTGGGACCACCAACAAAATAAAGCTCCGTGGTTTTTGACCTCGGAGCTTTATTGTAAAAAAAGGTATCGACCCTTCTTCTCAAACTATTAATGAAATAGATAATAGTAAGTCCGATAAACAGCTAATTCAAATAAGCAGTTCTATAAAAGCTTATCCGCCTTTTCATTTTTATCGCGCTTTTTCCGTTTCACGCTTTTGTTCTTTCCGCTTCCAAAACGGTAGGCAAGTCCAGCGTAGAGTGCACGGGAATCCCGTAAAAACTCCCCTTCCTGAAAAACGGTTCTAAATGTCTTGAAGGCAAAACGCTGCGACCTAAAAATATCAGTGAAGTTTAAACTAAAGGTTCCTTTGCCTTGGGCGAAACCGTAACGTGCGCCAAGGTTCATGAAGAAGTTTTGTTTTAGCTCATACTGCAGAATCTCTTGTGGTCCACTGTAAAACGTAAACCATTGAAAGGTGAGGGTCTTGGTGGCCTTAAAGGTGTTGTTAAGCTTTACGTTCATGAGGGTATTGTTCACCTGCACGTTTTCTCCTTCAATCACTCCTTTTTGGGTTCTTGAGTACACGTCAAAACTACCGTTAAGGCTCCACCAACTTGTGGGGCGGTAATTTGATGAAAACTCAAACCCATACGCATTATTACTATCAAAGTTATCATAGTCAATAATCAATACTGTTGGGTTATCCTCATCAAAGAACCCTCTTCTATTGATTTCATCATTGATTCTCCTATAAAATCCACCAATGGTAAAACTACCCTTGTTCAGTTTTCTACTGTAGTTGAGTTCCACTGAACTGGTAAACTGTGGCACCAAACTGGGGTTTCCCGTAATAATGATCTGTGGAGTGCTCAACTGCCGAATGGGGTTAATTTGGTTCAATGAAGGACGGTCAATTCTTCGACTAAAACTAAGCTGATAGGAGTTTTTCTGAGCCTCATCAGGCGAGTACTTTAAAAATCCGGAGGGGTAAACATTGAACAATTTGTCCGTAAACGTAAACTGAGGTTGCCCAACTTCATTAAATTCAGTGTCTACGTTATAATCTTCAATTCGCAGACCGATATTGTACTGCCATTTGTTCAACCGCTGGCTAAACGTGGTGTAAAACGAGTGGATGTCCCTATCGTACCTAAAATCGGAATCGGAAAAATCTATTCTATCTGTGACATAGGTATTTTCGGTACGGCGAAGACGTGTTTCCAGCCCAATTTCCAAGGTTGAATTTTCCGAGATGGGATTTACATAATCCAGATTTATAGTGGTATTGGTGCGGGTGTCATCGATAAACTCATCGTAGTTGGCTATTGGTGTTGCGCCATTAAAATCAAAACCATTGTTTGTATCGCTTTGCAAAGTATTGTAGTCCACTTCCAATTCCAACGAGTGGCCCTCTTTGGTAAATTCATGCTTAAAATCGGCATTATAAGTGGCATTGGTGTTGTCCCTGTTCGTTAAATCAAATTGATTGAAATCTGCACTCGGGTCATTAAAAAAGAGAATGTTCCTAGTTGCATCCAAGACCACATCAAATTGGTTTTGATTTGTATATATCGAAAAGGTGTTCTTATCATTGATAAAGTAATCCATACCAAATTTGAAGAGGTGCGATGTGCGGTCCCCAATACTTTCAATAAACTGACCCGTACCTTCTAGAAATCGAATGATTTCACCATCGGTAATGTCTTTGCCCAAGCGATTGCCATAGCTTCCATAAAAATTGATTTTTCCTGCTCTATAATTCAGGTTTAACGCATTGTTGTAGCGTGTTTTTCTACCAAAGGTAATACCTGTGTTTATGGATCCGTTAAAGCCTAAGGAAGCATTCTTTTTTAGCGTAATATTGATGATGCCGCTCATGCCTTCGGGATTGTATTTTGCCGAAGGGTTCGTTATCAGTTCAATGGTTTTGATGGAGGTGGAAGGAATCTGCTGTAAAAGTTCACTAGAACTAATGTTCGTGGGTTTGCCATCCACCAGAATACGAACATTTTCATTGCCCCGAAACGAGATTTGACCATCTTGGTCAATGCTGACCGATGGAATGTTTCCCATAATGTCACTTGCTGAAGCACCTGCCGTAGTAAGGTCTTTGCCCACATTTATGACCTTTCTGTCAATTTTTTGCTCAATGGTCGAACGTTCCGCAATGATTTCAACAGATTCCAGCGCTACGGCATCCTCTTCAATATATAGACTTCCCAAACTTAGTTTCTTGTTGGTCTTGTTTATAGTCACTGGAACTGTTAGAGTTTTATATCCGATAAACTGTACTTCAACAGTATAGGTGCCAAATGCGATATCGCTCACATCGAAAGTGCCGTTATCGCTGGTGATACCAACAGTTGTAATGGCATCTCCAGATTTTATGACCACGTTGGCATAAGGGATGACTTCCTGGGAGGTCTTATCCAAAACGGTTCCAGAGATAATACCCTGACCAAAAGACGAAACGGAAATCAAAAGAACAATAAAAAGGAATAGTTGCTTCATTTTATGATTCCTCTTTGGTCAGTTGTATTTCCGCTACTAGAGATACTTCTTTTCCAAGAGCGAATTTTGCAGGAGGATAGTTCGTGCCTACATTGAATTCTTCTCGTGGAATTATCCCAGTAATGGTCATGAACACATTATCGGTCTTAAAACGAGGATGAACATAACTTCCTTTCTCCGTAGCCTTTAAAACAATAGGTTTGGTAATACCGCTCATGGTAAAATTACCTTTTAACTCATAGGTATCCGTTCCAGTCTTTCTGATTTCAGTACTGGTGAAGGTTATTTCTGGATGTTCCTCCGCACTAAAAAAATCACCAGTTCTTAAATGCTTATCGCGGTCTTCTTGATTCGTATTTATCGAAGCGGTCTGTATGGAAATAGCGACACCTGAAAAGGTATTGTCTTTTTGAGTGAATGACCCTGAATAGGTGTCAAAAGCACCCTTAATAGTTCCTACCTTAAAGTAGGAGATTTCAAAATTGATCGTTGAATGATTTGGGTCTATTTTCCAAGTGGATTCTTGGGCACTTACGGTCGATGTAACGATACAGAAAAGAAGACAAAAAATTAGATTGTTGGTTTTTAAAATACTGTTTTTCATGAGATTATATTTTGTTTCCATGCAAGGTAGAGACAGATTGAACGTCTTATGGATAAGGTGGTTGGAAAGGCTTTGACCGATGATAGAAATGCTGAAAATAAGGATAGAAGGCTTAGTCTTCGGAAATCGAACTTTTGTCAGCGGTAACGTACTATTGGTCTGATATTGTAAGAAACACCCCTTTAGATTTGTACTTTTATGGTAAAGCAGTGATTATGTGGCAAAAAATGCAGCATTTTTTAGAGACATCAAAATTAAAGTATGTTGTATTTGGTATTCTGATTTTTGCATTTTCTGCCTCTACCTCTAGTTGGTACCATGCAACGACTGAGGAACTCGTCATCACCTATAGCATTCGTGCGACGCTGCAAATAGGGATGGCGTTTGTCATACTTGAACTATTGGTGCCTTATATTTTGAACAAGGGCAAACAGGTAGCTTTCATGGGCGCCATTACAATTACATTATTGGGATTTTATGTAGTTTGCACGTTAATCTATATGAACTATTTTGAACCGACCTATCCTGCAACGTATGCAAACTATGTAAAACGTTTTAGTGATGCGTCATTCTTGGGTAGACTGACCAATGTAAACGAGTTTGTTTTTAAAAGCTTGTATCTGCTATACCCAACGGTACTGCTATCGGTCTTAAAGCTGTATGTAGAAAAGCAACGTCTGCTAAAGTTGAACGAGCAAAAGAAAACAGCAGAGCTTGTAGCGTTAAAAAACCAATTAAATCCGCATTTTTTGTTCAATACCCTGAACAACCTGTATGCCCTCACCTTAAAGAAGTCAGACGATGCGCCCAAGGTGATTCAAAAACTCTCAGAAATTCTGGATTATATCCTTTATCGCTGCAATGAATCTTATGTTCCGCTGAACAAAGAAATCGAACTCATAGAAAACTATCTTTCGTTGGAAAAAATACGTTATGCGGATAGAGTCAATATCGTTTTCAGTAAAAATGTAACAGGCAAAGAAAAAGTAGCTCCGCTATTGTTGCTCACTTTTGTTGAAAACGCGTTTAAGCATGGAGTGACCAACGAGATGAAACAGGCACGTATCGATATCAACATTGCGAAAAAGGATGAACAACTGCTTTTTACCGTTGAGAACACAAAACCGATCAATGCTAAACCTTTGGTCCAAAAGGAATCTATAGGGCTAAAGAATATTAAAAAGCAATTGGAACTATTGTATCCAAAAGCATACGACCTTATTATTGAAAATAGTAAAAATTCATTTTCGGCCAACCTAAAGCTAGCAGTGGTATGAGTTACCAATGTGTTATAATTGATGATGAACCTTTGGCAAGGGAGTTACTTGAAGGTTATCTTGAAAAGATGCCCGATTTTGAGTTGGTGGCTTCTTGCGCAAGCGCCATTGATGCCAGTGCGATTTTAAGCAACCATAAAGTAGATTTGTTGTTTTTAGATATTGAAATGCCTTTATTAAAAGGCACGGATTTCTTTAAAAACTTGGCCTACAAACCCCATGTTATTTTCACAACTGCTTACCGTGATTATGCAGTGGACGGTTTTGAACTAAATGCGTTGGACTACCTATTGAAACCCATCTTTTTTGAACGGTTTTTTTCTGCAATCCAAAAGTTCCTAAAACTTCAATATATCGCCAAAACTGATGGGGTATTAACCACTGGATTTGCTCCTAACGAATACCTTTTTGTAAACAAAGCTAAAAAGCAAATTAAAGTGATTTTTGATCGTGTTTTGTATGTAGAGAGTTTTAAAGACTACATTAAAATTCACATGACAGAAGATACCTTGACCATAAAGGAAAGTATTTCAAACTTTGAGAAGCGCTTGGATGATCGGTTTATTCGTTTGCACCGCTCTTATATTGTCAATAGTGAAAAAATTACGGCATACACCAAGAATGATGTTGAGGTTGACCAAAGAGAGATACCCATCGGCAATAATTACAAAGATAATTTACTTCCATTTTTAAGTACCAAGTAGGCTTATATTGTCCTTTTTTCCATAGATTCTTAACCAAGTATGATATTGTTATCCCAAGGGTTTTAGGATTTTGTCTGTTATGTTTCAGTTTGGCCGGTAACCTTAAAGGTAAGTCATGACTTTAGGATTATCCTAAACTTGAATACTATGAAAAGGTTAACTTTTATGCTTCGCGTTTGTCAAAAAAAAGACTTTTTGACAAATGGAAATATAGAGAAAGGTACTATTGTTGTTGCAAGGATTATTTTACTGATTTCAAGAAGTTTGTATCTTTCAAAAACACTAAGCTTCTGTCGTTTTAACTATAACAAAGGCTTATTGATGAAACAGCTACTTATGCCAATACTTTTTTTGGTTTTGCACCTATTTTCTGTTGTATCCTGCGATAAAGGCATATCAAATGCCGATGTTGGCCCAAACAGGTTGGAAAAAAAGGTATTAAAAATAGCAAAGCAGCATAACATACCCTCGATTGCCCTGCAGGTAAAAACAGGTGATGCTGTTCTAAATGTAAATTACACCCACCCAGATGTCAAAGAGCAAAAAATATTTGGAATAGGGAGCACCACAAAGTTTCTTTCCGCAACACTTATACTCAAGCTTATAGAAGAAGGAAAACTTAAGTTGGAGGGTAATGCCCAGGATTATGTAGAGGATTTAGCAGTTGTTGAGAAAGGAGACACCATCAAAATTGAAAATTTACTGAATCATACCAGTGGTCTTTCGGACTATACGATGAGTCCAGAATGGAGAGAAACCGTTGTTGACGGAAATGGCCCAAAAGACTTTAAGACAAAGTTTGGATACATAGATAATGAATTGAAAAATCATGGTATGTATTCCTATAGTAATACCAATTATTTACTGCTTCAGAAGGTGGTTGAAACTGTATTGTCCAAATCCTATGATACCGCTTTTAACGACTTTTTCGAAAGCAATGGCTTAGAAGGTATCCGATTAGATGATGCGGAGTCAGATTTACAAGCTTTTTACGCAGAGAATGATAAGGGCAGTGCAGATGTTTCAGGCTGGAAAGAGAACTATGGATATGATGGCGGAGCATATAGTGAACCTGAAGCGCTTAATATGTTTCTACAAAAACTCTTTGTAGAGAAATTACTTGTCAACGAGAAGACAATTGCGCTTATGGCCAGTTGGATTTCAACGGATAGCATGACCATTCCTATTGGAGAAGGCAACATTTCTGAGTATGGTAATGGTATAATGAAATTGAACTACAACGGGAAGGAATATCTGGGACATGCGGGTGGCACGTTAAAATACCAATCTTTTATGTTTCATGATCCAAAAGACGGGGTTTCTGTTAGTGTAGTTACAAATTGTAGTGGAAAGTATTACAACACTGTTTTCTTTCAAGAGATTATTCCTACGATTCTTGATGCGTTGTGAGAAAGAAATGAGTAACTTTAGTCATACTGATGTTTAACAATCATTGGAACTTTATTACGAGCGACCCCGAAAAATTTAAAAACATTTAAATATGCCAAAATGGAGATAACTATCAGCAAATACAAGGCTTATACAATTATTGTTTTCGCTGCCATGGTAGGGTTTTGGCTTAGTTACCTAGATGGAGCTCTTTAGTGACATTTGCTCGGGAACAATATAATCTGGGGTCAATCTACTTCTTACCAGAGAAAATACACTATAAGGAAAATTCCCACGTTATTGTTTTATGCAGCGTAACCGTGATAAAACAATAAAACCTGATGGACAGAAGTTAAGCATAGCACAACTGCCATTTCCCATAATTTCCCTTGATCAAAATTTAGAGGTAAAAGAATGCTCTTCGGTTTTACGCACTTTATTTGATTTTGATGGAGTAAACCATCAGCCTATTTCACTTCAGGAAATAATAGGGAAATTGCCCAAGTCATTTTTAAAGATTAGAAGTTCAAAAGAATTCAATAGAACTTCCTTAACAGAAAATGTTGAAGTTATTTCTAAAAAAGGAGAGTTAAAATGGTATAAACTGTCATTGCACCCAGACGAGTACCGTTTGTGCTATTACCTTTATTTTGATGATATCACAAAGGAAAAATTAGCGCTGGATATTTCCCTTCAAGCTGAAAAGACCGCAAGAATAGGGAGCTGGGAAGTTGATTTGATCAACCACAAAGTTTTTTGGTCAGAAATGACCCGGGAAATTCATGAAGAATCCAAGGATTATGTTCCCAATCTTGAAACGGGGATTAGTTTTTATAAAGAAGGAAAGCATAGAGATAGAATAGTCAAGGTTGTTTCCGAATCGATAGAAAATGGAACCCCCTATGACGAAGAACTTATTCTGGTTACGGCAAAAGGGAATGAAAAATGGGTGAGAGCGATAGGAAAAACAGAAATGGTCAATGGAAAAGCCTGCAGAATGTTTGGGGTTTTTCAAGATATTGATAAAGCAAAAAGAGAAAGTATTAAGTACCAAGAGTTGGCAGACCGAATGCGCGTGGCCGTAGCGAGTTCCAATATTGGCATCTGGGATTATAATTTGTTGGAAGATAGATTATTGTGGGATGACAATATGTACAAATTGTATGGTATTTCGAAGGAAGACTTTAGTTCGGAATTTTCTGCATGGGAAAATACGGTTCATCCAGAAGATAAAGAACGTGCGCTCCAAGAAGTAGAGGTTTCCGTAAAAGAAGGAAAAGAGTTTAATACACAATTTCGGATCAAGACTCAAGAAGGTACTATAAGGCATATCCATGGCCGGGGTAAGGTTTTTAAGGATAAAGATGGGACTCCAGTTAGGATGGTCGGTGCAAACATGGATGTCACAAGAATCAAAAAAACGGATGATCGTCTTAGGCAATTGCTCAATATTACAGAAAACCAAAACAAAAGTCTCTTAAATTTCGCCCATATAGTATCGCATAATTTACGTTCAAACTCAAGCAACCTTTCCATGCTTACGGGAATGTTATTGGAAAAAACAGACCCGAAAAGCCATGACAAATTTTTAGAGATGATCAAGATATCTTCTGAAAGATTGGACGAAACCCTTGTAGAGCTGAATGAAATCGTAAAAATACAATCGGATGCCGGTAAAGATTTACAATGGGTAAAGGTGAGTCCGGCATTACAAAACGCTTTGGAAAGTATAAATGCGCTGATTGAAGAAGTAGATCCGGAGATTATTATAGAATTTCCTGAAAACCTAGAGATATATGCAGTCAAACCATATTTGACAAGCATTTTTTTAAATCTCTTGACCAATAGTATAAGATACCGAAGACCAGGGCAAAAACTTAAGATCAAGATAAAAGCAAAAGTACTTTCAACCCAGACTGTTATTTCTTTTGAAGATAACGGAAAGGGCATTGATTTGGACAAGCACAAGGATAAACTATTTGGTATGTACAAAACATTTCATGGCAATAAGGATGCAAAAGGAGTAGGATTGTTCATATCAAAAAACCAAATGGATGCCATGAAAGCAATAATTGAAGTAAAAAGCAAAGTAAACGAAGGAACTACATTTAACCTTTGTTTTAGCAATAATGATTGATACTATGGTAGCAAAAAAAGTCTTTTTGATCGATGATGATTATATATTCAGAACAGCCGCTGATATTCTTATAAAAGTCAGTGAAATAACCGATGAGATTATACAATATGAAAACGGCCTTGATGCTTATAATGCATTAGTTGAATTAAAGGATAGAACAGAAGAATTACCAGAACTCATTTTATTGGACATTAATATGCCCGTTATGAACGGTTGGGAATTTTTAGAAGAATTGAAACAAAATCCAACCCTGATCAATGGAAAATCCCACATTTACATACTAACTTCTTCCATAGCACCAGAAGACCTTAATTTATCTAAAAAGTACGAGTTTATAAAAGGGTATATCACCAAGCCGCTTACCAAAGCAGATTTAAAAAAAATGCACAACACCCTAATTAAGGAGTGCACCAAAGTTTAAGGGAAGCCCAAAGTGCGCCCCTAGTAGTTTAAGCACGTAAAATTATATCAACTATTTAAACAATATCGCTACAGCTCCAATAGCGGTAACCAATATGATGAATTTTTTATAGTTTCGTTCGTTGATTCTTTTTACAATAAAAACCCCCAATAAGAGCCCGGTAAAAATTGCCGGAAGTAATTTTACATTGATTAATAAAGTATCTATTGAAATGGTCTTCCAGACAAAAACATGAAAAGGGAGTTTAAATAAGTTGGTGATCAAAAATAGCCAAGCAGCGGTGCCCACAAATTCGTTCTTCGGTAATCGCATGGCCAAAAAGAAAATATTTGTAAATGCCCCAGCCAAATTCCCTATCATAGTGCAAATTCCCGCAAATATGCCAATACTGCCCGCAAAACCCCAATGAGTGGGCACAGATTTTGATTTGCGCCTACCCCAATAAACCAGTACGGCCAAACTGATAAATATTACAGCCACCATTCCTATTTTGAATTGTTTTTCGGGCAAGTCCTTACCTACCAAAACACCTATTAAAATACCCGTAATCATCCACGGTAAAAAACGAAGGATATATTTCCATTGTGTATGTCGGTTGTAATAGATTACCGCAAAGATATCTCCAACCAGTAATAAAGGCATCAAGATACCTGTTGATTCCCTTGCTCCAAAAGCCAATGCCATAAGGGTGACATTAAAAATGGATAAGCCTTTTAAACCAGCTTTGGACGTGCCCATTAAGAATGTAGCTGTGGCGGCCATGGTCCAGGCCATTAAAGAAATCTCGTATGTAGGGGATAATATCAAATAGATGTTTTCCGAATGGAAGGTAAAGGTATTTTAAAAAATTATACTTTAGTCATCACCTAAACCAACTAAATGGATATTCAGACCTTAGACTACAGCATTATTTTCGGCTTTTTTGCCTTAGTACTTTTTATTGGTATTTATGTTTCCAAAAAATCAGGCAAGAATACTGCGGAGTATTTTTTATCAGGAAGAAATATGCCATGGTGGCTATTGGGCTTTTCTATGGTAGCGACCACATTTTCTACAGATACGCCCAACTTGGTAACCGATTTTGTTCGAACGGATGGAGTATCGGGAAACTGGGGTTGGTGGGTCTTTTTGTTGACAGGTCTTTTAACGGTTTTTGTATATGCTAAATTATGGCGGAAATCCAACGTTGCTACAGATATGGAATTCTATGATTTGCGTTATGGGGGAAGACCGGCACATTTCTTGAGGGGGTTCCGTTCTTTATATTTAGGGGTGATATTCAATGTTATGGCAATGGCGGGAGTGACCTTGGCAGCCATTAAAATTGGTCAGGTCATGTTAGGGATTTCACCCCTACAGACCGTATTGGTCGCAGGAAGTATAACCGTCATTTTTAGCGCTATCGGGGGTTTTAGGGGCGTTGTCTACACAGACTTTATCCTTTTTTTTGTAGCTATTGCTGGGGCAATAGGAGCGGCCATTTATTTGGTCAACCTTCCCGAGGTGGGTGGGCTTTCCAATATTTTACAGAATGATTTGGTACGAAGCAAGATGTCCATCTTACCAGAATTCTCGGATACAGAGGCATTGATGACCATATTGGTGGTGCCCTTGGCCGTGCAATGGTGGAGTGCTTGGTATCCGGGCGGTGAACCAGGTGGTGGCGGTTATGTGGCACAGCGTATGTTAGCGGCCAAAAATGAGAATCATGCTGTGGGGGCCACATTTTTCTTTAATATTTTGCATTACGCCTTGCGTCCGTGGCCATGGATTTTAGTCGCCCTAGCATCTTTAGTGGTCTTCCCTGATTTGGAAAGTATACAAGCAGCATTTCCCAATATTGAAGAAAGTAAGTTGGGCCATGATTTGGCGTATTCCGCAATGTTGACCAAGCTCCCCTCCGGATTATTGGGCATTGTACTAGCATCGCTGGGGGCAGCATATATGTCCACTATTTCCACACATTTAAACTGGGGCTCATCTTATGTGGTCAATGATTTTTACAAGCAACAGATCAACAAGAATGCTTCAGAAAAAGAATTGGTTAATGTGGGGCGTATCACTACAATAATTTTAATGGTTTTAAGTGCTATTTTTGCTTTGACCTTGACCAATGCAGTAGAACTGTTCGATATTATCATCATGTTCGGGGCGGGTACCGGACTTATTTTTATTCTGCGCTGGTTTTGGTGGCGTATCAACGCTTGGAGTGAGATAGTGGCTATGTTTGCTTCTGGTTTTATCTCAATACTGTTCTGGCAGTTTGATGCTGTTTTGTTTTCTGGCGAAGCTGCTGTGTTTCCAGCTTGGGCAAAATTTCCGTTAGTAGTGGTGATAACGACCATAGTCTGGTTGGCCACTACCTTTTTAACAAAACCGGAAAGTGAAGAGGTGCTTCGAAATTTCTATGAGAAAACAGAACCGGGAGGCCCGGGATGGAAAAAAATAAGGGAATCCGCAAAGACTAACGATGGTCAAAAATGGATGGTGCCTTCGGGTATTTTGGCCATGCTTTTGGGTTGTGTTTTGGTCTATAGCTGTCTTTTTGCTACAGGTAATTGGATTTACGGGAACTACGAACTAGCAGCAGGACTTACTGTTTTGGTTTTAGTATCGGCCATTGTATTAAGAAAAGTTTGGGATAAGATGAAGAATGTGTTTTAATCAATTTCGCAGCTCCAACAAACGCGATACATATTTCCCGATTACGTCAAATTCAAGGTTTACAACCGTTCCGATTTTGTAGGTATTAAAACGTGTGTGTTCGTAAGTATATGGAATAATGGCAACGCTAAACGTATCTTTTTGGGAATCAACAACGGTCAGACTCACGCCATCTATGGTAATAGAACCTTTTTCGATGGTCACATTATTGAGATGTGAATCATATTGAAAACTGAAAAACCAACTTCCGTCTTTTTCTTCAATGGCAATACAGTTTGCGGTTTGATCCACGTGTCCCTGTACGATGTGACCATCCAATCGTGCGCCAAGAACCATGGCTCTTTCTAAATTTACCATAGCCCCCACTTCCAAGAACCCTAGACTCGTTTTTTGCAAAGTTTCTTCAATAGCGGTGACCGTGTACAAACTTCCTTCTATGGCAACAACGGTCAAACAAACCCCATTATGTGCTACACTTTGGTCAATTTTCAATTCCGAAGTAATTTTTGAAGCTATAGTGATGTGCAGGTTGTCACCCTCCTTTTCCAGTCTTTCAATTTTTCCTAAAGTCTCGATAATGCCAGTAAACATGAATCTTTTTAATTGAGTAGTTTTGTAATGTAAAAGTAGCGATATCGACATTGATTTATGAGAGAAAAAGGAAAAATAAAACTGGGAATTTCAATAGGGGATTTCAATGGTATAGGGTGTGAGGTAGCGCTAAAAACTTTCCTGGATAATCGAATGCTGGATTTTTGTACCCCGATTTTTTTTGCATCGAACAAAATGATTTCCAAACAAAAAAATGATTTAGGCCTTACTATCAGCTTTAATGGGGTAAAAGATGCGCAACATGCTGTTGATGGGAAAATCAATGTCGTCAATATATGGAAAGATACACCCACAGTTGAATTTGGAAAAGCCACTGAGGAAAGTGGTAAGTATGCTATTAAATCGCTGCGGGCTGCAGTAACTGCGTTAAAAAGTGATAAGATAGATGTTTTGGTCACTGCACCCATAAACAAGAACAACATTCAAGCGGACGATTTTAAATTTCCAGGGCATACAGACTACCTCGCCCAAGAACTAAATGGAGAAAGCCTAATGTTTATGGTGGCAGATACATTGCGTGTAGGGTTGCTTACTGACCACATAGCTGTTAAAGAGGTGGCCCAGTCAATTACACCAAAATTGATACAAGAAAAAGTACGTACCATGGAGGAATCCCTTAAAAAGGATTTTAGAATACGAAGACCCAAAATAGCATTATTGGGAATAAACCCACATAGTGGCGATAATGGTACTATTGGAGAAGAGGATGATAAAATTTTGAAACCAGCTATACAGGAATTGTTCGATAAAGGAATACTGGTCTATGGGCCATACTCCGCAGACAGTTTTTTTGGTTCCAATGGGCACAAAAAGTTTGATGCAATTTTGGCGGCATACCACGATCAAGGACTCATACCGTTCAAAACACTTTCGTTTGGTAAGGGCGTAAATTATACGGCAGGATTGGAAAAAGTAAGAACGTCTCCCGATCACGGTACGGCATACGAAATCGCTGGAACGGGACAGGCGGACGAAAGCTCTTTTAAGGAAGCGGTTTTTACTGCAATTCAAGTATTTAAGAATAGGGAAGAATATAAAATATTGAACAAAAACCCATTACAAAAGCAAAGAGTCAAACGAACAAGCTAAAACTTGAGGGCATATTTGCTATATTTATTGTAATTGGATTGCGTTTTTGAATATAAGTAGTATCTTTGCACCCGCCTTTACGGGCTGGTACACAAACCTTAAGTGTAAAAATGATGAAGCTAAAGGAGTTTTTTATTCCTTTTTCGGGATTAAAGTTAGGAAAGCACGAGTTTGAGTATACGATTGAAAATACGTTCTTTGAATCTTTTGATTATCAGGAATTTAATGGCGCATCTATAGAGACCATCGCTGTCTTGGACAAGATGAGTACTATGATGGAGTTGGATATTGAGGCAAAAGGAACTGTAAATGTGGATTGTGATTTAACGGGAGAACCGTTTGATTTGCCCGTTACAGCAACATTGCATTTGGTCATTAAGTTCGGGGAAGAATATAACGATGAAAATGATGAGATTCTTATTATTCCCCATGGCGAGTACCAGATTAATATTGCGCAATACATTTATGAAATGTTAGCGTTGGCAGTTCCACAAAAACGAATACACCCAGGTGTAGAAGATGGAACGCTTCAATCGGAAATCTTGGATAAGCTTGAAGAATTACAACCAAAAGAAATCAAGGAACAATCAGAAAATACAGATCCCAGATGGGACGATTTAAAAAAGTTACTAACGGACAAATAGGTTTATAATGGCACATCCTAAAAGAAAAATATCAAAAACCAGAAGAGATAAAAGAAGAACCCATTACAAGGCGACTATGCCAACAATTGCCAAGGATTCCGTAACAGGAGAAATGCACTTGTTCCACAGGGCTCACTGGCACGAAGGTAAATTGTACTACAAGGGTCAGGTTTTAATCGATAAAACAGAGGAAGAAACTGCTGCGTAAGCGCAGGCCCCTTAAAATAAAAGTAGACTCCCGTCCTAAAACAACGGGAGTTTTTTTATGGACAATAGTTAATTCTAAAAACAAATCAATTTTGGTCAAAAAGTCATAGAAAATGACTATTTTTCACCGTTTTTGGGTCAAATTTTAACTTTTTTTGAGAAAAAAGGGCACTAGTATGAAAAAACAAACAGCAGCTATTACAGCTGTGGGAGGCTATGTTCCAGAGTTCATTTTATCTAACAAAGTGTTAGAAACCATGGTGGAAACCAATGATGAATGGATAACCAGCAGAACAGGAATAAAAGAACGACGAATCTTAAAAGAAGAAAATGCAGGAACTTCTTTTCTTGCTATCAAAGCTGCAGAAGATTTAATACATAAAAGCGGGGTAGATCCAAAAGAAATAGATTTTGTTTTAGTTGCTACAGCGACACCAGATTTGCCAGTTGCAGCAACAGCCGCTTACGTAGCTTCGGAAATTGGAGCGGTAAATGCATTTTCTTACGATTTACAAGCCGCTTGTTCCAGCTTTCTTTTTGGAATGTCTACGGCAGCCAGTTATATAGAATCTGGCAGGTATAAAAAAGTATTGTTGATCGGAGCTGATAAAATGTCTTCCATCATTGATTATACGGACCGTACAACGTGTATCATATTCGGTGATGGAGCAGGAGCCGCATTGTTTGAACCAAACGATGAAGGGTTAGGGCTTCAGGATGAATATTTACGGACAGATGGAGTTGGTCGTCAGTTTTTAAAAATAGAAGCAGGAGGCTCTATTTTACCACCTTCGGAAGAAACGGTCAAGAACAAGCAGCATTATGTCTTTCAAGATGGGAAGTCGGTATTTAAATTTGCCGTATCCAACATGGCCGATGTCTCTGCCTTGATAATGGATAGAAACAATCTGACAAAAGAGGATGTGCAATGGCTGGTGCCACACCAAGCCAATAAACGTATCATAGATGCTACAGCCAACAGAATGGGCGTTGATGCCGATAAAGTCATGATCAATATTCATAAGTACGGTAATACTACCTCGGCAACGTTGCCACTATTATTGCATGACTATGAAAAGCAATTAAAAAAAGGGGACAATCTCATTTTTGCAGCTTTTGGTGGCGGATTTACATGGGGATCTATTTATTTAAAATGGGCCTACAATTCATAAAATAAGAAACTAACTAAATTATATTCCATGGACATTAAGGAAATTCAAAGTTTAATCAAGTTTGTAGCTAAATCGGGTGCCAGCGAGGTAAAGTTGGAGATGGAAGACATAAAGATTACGATTCGTACGGGAAGTGATGCTGTTGCCCCAGAAACTACGATAGTTCAGCAGATTCCTATGGCACAAGCTCCTGCAGCTCCAATGATGCAAGCTCCTGCAGCGGGTGAGCCAGCAGCACCTCAAACTTCAGAGCCGGCAGCGGCAAGCGAAGATTCAAAATACATTACCATCAAATCTCCAATTATTGGAACCTTCTATAGAAAACCATCACCTGACAAGCCAGTTTTTGTTGAGGTTGGAAGTACTATCAATCCTGGAGACGTACTTTGTGTTATTGAAGCGATGAAACTTTTCAATGATATCGAATCTGAAGTTGCCGGTAAAATCGTCAAGGTATTGGTCGATGATTCCTCACCTGTAGAGTTTGATCAACCCTTGTTCTTAGTTGATCCCTCATAATTTTAAGTTTAGAAGTTTTCAGTTTTCAGTTTAAAGCGTACGCCATTAAACTAAAAAACTACTAAACCATAAACTCTTAAACTAAAAAGCATGTTTAAAAAAATATTAATTGCAAATAGGGGCGAAATAGCACTTCGTATTATACGGACTTGTAAGGAAATGGGCATAAAGACAGTCGCGGTTTATTCCAAAGCTGATGAAGAAAGCCTGCACGTGCGTTTTGCTGATGAAGCCGTTTGTATAGGACCTGCACCTAGTCATGAATCGTATCTAAAGATCCCAAATATTATTGCAGCAGCTGAGATTACCAATGCGGATGCCATTCACCCGGGATATGGGTTTCTTTCGGAAAATTCGAAATTCTCCAAGATTTGTGCAGAGCATGAAATCAAGTTCATAGGGGCATCAGGAGAACAAATTGATAAAATGGGCGATAAGGCGACTGCCAAGGAAACCATGAAGAAGGCAGGTGTTCCAACAATCCCAGGTTCAGAAGGACTCCTTAAAGATGTTGCGGATGCTAAAAACATAGCCAAAAAAATGGGCTATCCCGTTATGATAAAGGCCACAGCTGGTGGTGGTGGAAAAGGAATGCGGGCCATTTGGGGAGAAGAGGAAATGGAAAGTAATTTTGAGAGTGCTGTCCAAGAAGCCACAGCTGCTTTTGGCAATGGCGGTATGTACATGGAAAAATTGATCGAAGAACCGCGCCACATAGAAATTCAAGTAGTGGGAGATCAATACGGAAAAGCCTGTCACCTCTCAGAAAGGGATTGTTCTGTACAACGTAGGCACCAAAAGCTTACGGAAGAAACACCATCTCCCTTTATGACGGACAAGCTTCGTGATGACATGGGAAAAGCTGCGGTAAAAGCTGCGGAGTTCATTAAATATGAAGGAGCGGGAACCGTAGAGTTTTTGGTAGATAAGCATAGAAACTTCTACTTTATGGAAATGAACACCCGTATACAGGTAGAACATCCGATTACCGAACAGGTTGTAGACTATGACTTGATTCGCGAACAGATTTTGGTTGCTGGAGGTGTACCTATTTCAGGGAAAAACTATGTTCCAAAACTACATTCCATTGAGTGTAGAATAAACGCAGAAGACCCCTATAACGATTTTAGGCCTTCTCCTGGAGTAATTACTACCCTCCATACACCTGGGGGTCATGGAGTTCGTCTGGACACTCATGTATACAGTGGGTACAGAATTCCGCCCAACTATGATTCAATGATTGCCAAATTGATTACAACGGCCCAAACCAGGGAAGAAGCCATTAATAAAATGCGTAGAGCACTAGATGAGTTTGTGATTGAAGGCGTAAAGACGACCATTCCATTTCATAGACAGTTAATGGATCATCCCGATTATCTGGCGGGAAACTATACAACTGCCTTTATGGACGATTTTGAAATAGATGTCAAATATCAAGACTAATACAAACCCCGATTTATCGGGGTTTTTTATTTCACGGTTTTCAGGTATTTACACTGAACATTTATAAAATAGTTTTGTCCTAATTTAATGTTTAAAACAATTTTCTTCACATAACTAGGTTATGTAAACCACACCATACTATTGACCAATGCTAAAAAGAGCCATAAAAATTTGTTGTCTAGTATTAGTTACGTTATCAACCAGTAGTTGTTTTGATATTTTGGAAGAAGTCAATCTAAATAAAGACGGTAGCGGAACCATGTTATTCACCGTTAATATGAGCAAGAGCAAAACCAAGATAGCTTCTTTAATGCTTCTGGATAGTGTGAATGGTTACAAAGTACCAACGATAGACGATATTGAACTGGCACTGAATGATGTAGTAAAACATTTGGAAAAATCAAAAGGGATAACCAACATCAAAAAAAACAAGGATTTTAAAAACTATATTTTTTCCGTATCGTACAATTTTGAAGATATAGCCAGTTTAAACGGAATCACTTCCCAACTAATCAAAGAACAGAATCGTAGGGAAAAAACCAACTTCAATACATCAAACTTTGCCTACGATGCTTCACAACGGGTTTTTGAAAGAAAGTTCAAGTACGATTCAAGCATTAAAAAGTCTTTTGACTATTTGAAGAAAGAAGACAAAAAAATCTTTCAAGATGCAAGTTTTACATCGATTTATCGGTTTCAGGAACCTGTACAGACAGCTTCGAACAGCAACGCTAAAATAGCGCCTTCAAAAAAAGCGGTAATGCTTCGCGTGGATGCCATGTCATTCATTCTAGGAGAGAAAACAATTCAAAATAAAATAAAACTTATCAATTAAAAATAGCCATGAAACACTTATACACTACCATTTTCTTATGTGGACTTTTTCTATCACTTAATGCTCAGGATTTAGCCAGAAAAATTCCAAGTGAAGCAAATGTTGTTGTTACCGTTAAAGGAAAAAATGTTCTGGAGCTTCTTTCGCTATCCGAATTTTCGAATTCGAGGTTAGGGCAGGAAATGAACAAGGGAATCAGCCGTGAAACCAAAGGTGAACTTTCTACTATTGAGGATTTGGGATTCAATCTAAATGAAAACCTATACTATTTTTTGCAGACCAAGGAAGGGGTGTTCTACAATACATTTATGATTCCCATGAAAAGTACCGCTAACCTCCCAAAATTGTTTCCGCGCGAACGTGATGAGGTCATTAAGGACGGTACTGTTTCTTACGTACAGGAATCGTATAACGGAACGGTAATCATGTGGAATGCCAAAGAATTGGTTTTTGTGATACCCAGCGACCAAAATGAGGATTATAGCTATTTGGATTATGAAGTTCCCGCTACCGTGGCCGAACCCGCACAGGAAGGCATTGTAGAAGGAGCTGTAGAGGAAGCAGTAGAAGCAGCGGAGGAAATAGAAGAATCAGCAGGGGCAGCTGAAGAAATAGAAGAAACTGTTATAGAAGAAGTAGAGATAGTGGAAGAAGTTGTCATAGAAGAGGCCGAAGTTCAGGTGTACGACTACTATAATAGCGAGGAATATAAAAAGCAACAAGAAAGATACGAGCAAAGAAGACTGGAAAGGGAAGCTGCCAAAAAGAAACAAAATACGGTAACGCTAGCTTATGCAAAACAAGTGCTCCTAAGCCAGCCGACCAGGAATATTTTACAGAACAACAGCTATAAAAAAAGCCTAGGAAAGGGCAATGATGAAGTCATGGTCTGGATGAACGATTTTTCTCAAATCTATAAAAATGCATTTCCACCTGGACTTCTGGGTCGTAACAACCCTTATGACTACATGAACTTTGATGAATTTTACAAGGGAACGACGGTAACTGCCAGACTCAATTTTGAAAAGGACGAAGCGGTAATGGGTATTGATTACACCATAAGTGACGAATTGGCAAAGATATACAAGCCCATGTATGAAGGGAAATTCAACAAAAACTTTTTCAGCTACATCAATGAAGATAAACTGTTGGGTTATATAAGCGTTAATCTAAGTACTGCAGGTATTTTAAAGGCGTATCCTTCTTTGATCGAAACCATGTTCGATACTAAAACACAACAATCCGAGAACAAAAAGGCAGCCACGATTGCAGCGGCATCTTCCTCCGTAACCAGACTGTTTTCATTATTGATAGACGAAGAAGGAGCTGCCAAAATCTTAAGAGGCGATATGCTATTATTGTTGACGGATTTACGTGAAAAAGAAGTTACCTATACCGATTATGAGTATGATGAGGAATACAACTACAAAAAAGTAGAGAAGACAAAAACAGAAACGGTGCCCGACTTTTTATTTCTTTTTACTTCCGAAGAGGAAAAAATGTTCAGGAATATCATGAAAATAGGGGTTTTGGAAGAAAAGGTAGATTATGAGAATGACATCTATCACGTAGGACAAACAAGGTCCAATCCTTTCGACATTTATGCAATGTATAAAGATAATACTGTGTTCATAGGTAGCTCTGTGGCACAGTTGACCCAAATCAAAAAAGGCACGTATCCTTCAAAGCTATCCAATACACTTAAAAAAGAGATCAGTAAAAGTTCCACAAGCTTTTATGTTAATGGTAAGAACATTATTTCTGAGATACCTTCAGAAGCTTTTCCCAGAGAATTGCGAAGCAACATAGATTTTCTAACGGACAATACCGAAGACCTCAGGGTGAACTTTTCAAAAATAAAGGGTAATACCATGACTGGAAGAATGGTATTGAAAACTCCTGAAAAGGGTCACAAGAACAGTTTGGCATACTTTATAAACATTATTGATAAATTGATGGAATAGTACATGGGAAAACCTATAAAAAAAGTTTTTTTTGTACTTGTGGCTCTATCGATAGGGTACTATGTGTATACGAGCTATAAAAAGTCAAGTGCTTTGCTGGGCGTAGTCCACCAAGATGCACACAGTATTATCAAAGTCGGAATACACGATCTAAAAGAGACCTTGATTCTAGATGCCTTAGGAGCTCCCCGCTATTATTATAAAAACAGCAAATCATCCTCCGGCGATATTAAAGAAGAAGATGAAGAGAAGGAAGGCTCGGGTGTGGAATTAACGCCTTACAACCTCTTGCTTTTTACCATGCCAGATATTGAAAATACGGTTTTTTCGGTTTTTAGAATCGACGACGCTACTGATTTCGAAAAGTACATCAAAAGGGAAATCAACGATAAGGTAGATAAAATTCATACTTCAGATGCTAAAGCATATCAGTTTGCTTGGTTCAAAAACGGAAACATAGCATTGGCATGGAACACTGAAAAGTTGATAGTAGCTGGATCACTCAAGATTGAAAAGTCGGCTATAAGAACTGTTTTTAAAGAAGTTTTGGTCGATGGCAAGACCATTGATGATAGCGATCACGATTTAATTAAAGCCGTGAAAGAAGCACCGGGACACTTGGTGTATGCTGACACTAAAGGGATTTCCACAGTATCATTTAAGGATGGTGCTGCGGTTTTAAGGGGCAACGCATTAACTAGTAGGTCGCACACGAAGGAATTTGTGACCCCAGTGTATCAAGATCCTTCTCTTTCCTTTCATTACGACCTTAATCTGAAGCAAAGTTCCGAGAAGGAGAAACTTGCTCAAAAATTAAATGGAATATCTTTTTTTAGTAAAAACAACTTAACCCCACTTGAGCTGTTGCAACCTTTTGATGGAGCGCTTAGCCTTTGCATTGCTGGAAGGACCGCCCAAAATGATACCATTGTTACTTACGGATATGACGACAATTTTGAGAAAATAGCGCAAAAAACGATTGAACGGAAAGAAGTTCCCCAATTCTATATGAATTTGGGATCAACACAGGGCAGTGTAAAAGAATATCTTTTGGAAGCAGGGGCATTGTCCAATAGCGATGTCTTCAAACCATTTCCTTTGTATCAATTGCGTGTATCCGAAAATGATTCGAGAACTACGTTTAACACAGGAGATTCCATTTCCTCCCAAACACAGAAAACCAGTTCCTATTTTTTCAATCTTCAGGCCAATTTTAATAGGCTACAGCAAGATATGGGCATACCTCAGACCGAAAAATTATTTTCCTTGTTAAAAAATATGCGCGTACAAGCATGGCAGGAAGCCGAGGATGAAATTCAGATTGAAGGGTTTATCAAAGCAAAGGAAGAATATATAAACATACTTTCCCAAGTCTTTTTTGGATTGAATGCCGAGAAAGACGACGATCAAGAAGCCAAATTATAAACGTATTTTAGTCTGATGGGACTAAGTTATTGGGAACACAAAACATGGTTTTCCAAAGTTGACTTCACAATTGTCGGGAGTGGTATCGTTGGGCTTAATTGTGCCCTGCATTTGAAGGAAAAATATCCAAAAAGTGAAGTTCTGCTCTTGGAAAAAGAACCTTTACCTCAAGGAGCAAGTACGAAGAATGCCGGGTTTGCCTGTTTTGGAAGTATTTCCGAAATCTTAGCGGATTTAAAAACCCATACAGAGCAAGAAGTAATTGATTTGGTCCAAAAACGTTGGGAAGGCATTCAGCTCTTACGGCAAATTTTGGGAGATAGAGCGATAGGTTTTGAAAACAATGGGGGACATGAACTATTTCTACATAAAGATGTTGTGTTGTATGAAGGGTGTTTACATGAAATGGAGCGATTGAACAAGATGCTCGAGCCCATATTTGGGGCGTTTCCTTTCCTGAAAAATGACAATTTTTTTCAGTTTGAAAAAATCAAGGAACATTACATCACGCATCAATTTGAAGGGCAATTGGATACGGGGCAAATGATGTCCGCATTACTTCAAAAATGTCAGCAAAAGGGAGTGCGTATTTTAAATGGGGTAGAAGTTGAAACTTTGGAAGATGTAGAAAACACAGCTGTAGTGAAAACCAAAACGTTTGCCTTTAAAACGAAGAAAGTATTTGTGGCAACCAATGGTTTTTCGTCCAAACTCTTAAAAAATAAAGGGGTTGCCCCAGCCAGGGCCCAGGTTTTAATCACGAAGCCCATTAAAAATCTAAAAATAAAAGGAACTTTTCATTTTGATGAAGGATACTATTATTTTAGGAATGTCGATAACCGAATTCTCTTTGGCGGTGGTCGTAATCTCGATTTTGAAACCGAAGCGACTGCTTCTTTTGGAGAAACCCCCTTGGTTCAAAACACTCTTGAAAAACTTCTTGCAGAAGTAATTTTGCCAAATCAATCTATTGAAATAGACCAAAGATGGAGTGGAATCATGGGCATTGGACTACAAAAGAACCCAATCCTTGAACAAATATCCAACAACATTTATTGTGGAATACGTTTAGGGGGAATGGGCATTGCCTTGGGTAGCCTAGTCGGTAAGGAACTCGCTGATTTAGTCGAGTAAATAAATACCCTTGGGGCAAGCTCACATCAGATATTAAAACTTCAAGTACAAATCCTAAAACAAGATTAGCCGAGAATTTGTGCCAATTTGTGTAATTCGTGTCCAACAATCCGAACAAAATAGTCAACAAGCTTAAGCAAATCAAGCTCTGTGAGATTAAATCATCCTACCATCCAACAAATTGATGATTCTGGAGCCATATTCCGCATTTTTTTCAGAGTGTGTAACCTGAACAATGGTAACGCCCTCATCATTCAGTTGTTTGAACATGTCCATGATTTCCTCACCTTGCTTGGAGTTCAAGTTTCCTGTAGGCTCATCCGCCAAGATCAATTTTGGACTGGAAATCAGCGCTCTGGCAACTCCCACCAACTGCTGTTGTCCGCCACTTAATTGGGCGGGGAAAAGGTCTTTTTTGCCCACAATATTAAATCGGTCCAACATGTCAGCGACCATGGCCTTGCGTTCGGTACCTTTGAATTTTTTGTACAGTAACGGCATCTCTAAATTCTCTTTGACCGTGAGTTCATCCAATAAATGGTACGACTGAAAAACAAAACCTATGTATTCTTTATAGAGCTTGGCACGGTCTTTTTCCTTTAACGTATGTACGGATTCTTCTAAAAACTGGTATTCCCCCTCATCAAACCCATCCAACATCCCGATGACGTTCAACAATGTGGATTTCCCTGAACCCGAAGGTCCCATAATGGAAATAAACTCCCCTTCCTCTATATTAAGGTTAATGTCCTTGAGCAAAAAAATGCGTTGGCCTCCTGAATTGACCCATTTAAAAATATTGTTTAGTTGTAAAAGCATAGTATATATTAATTTTATTGTTCCCGCAAGCGCAGGTATTATTTTAGTTTTTCATTCTTCTCTAAGCGTATTGATGGGATTCCTATTCGCGGCTCTGATAGCCTGACTTCCTACAGTAAACATTGCTACCGATAGCGCTGCCACACCAGCACCTATAAAATACCAGATTTTCAGAGGAATGCGATACGCAAATTGACCAAGCCAATTTGTAGCAAGTAGATATGCAATGGGCAGTGCGATAAGCATGGAAATCAGGACCAGTTTTACAAACTCGCTCGAGAGCATTACCGTTACTTGCCCAATGCTTTGGCCAAGCACTTTACGAATACTGATTTCTTTTTTTCTGCGCTCAGCAGTGAATGCGGCCAACCCAAAAAGACCCAAGCAAGATATTAGTATAGCGAGCCCTGCAAAATATTTTGATAAAATGGCTACACGTTGTTCCGATTCGTAAAGTTGCTGGTATTGTTCGTCCAAAAACCTGAAATCGAAAGTTAGTCCGGGATTAAACGTATTGTGAAGATCGGTCAATGCCGCAATAGTAGCTTTCTCTTTACCAGATTTGATTTTTACCATCAGGGTACCGACCCATTCGGTTCTGCAGAGCAATGCCATGGGCGCTATTTCATCATAAAGGGATTGAATATTAAAATCTTTGACTACCCCTATGATCTCTCGGTTTGGACCGCGCATGTCTATTCTGGTACCGATAGGGTTTTTTAACCCCATAAGTTTTACTGCGGTTTCGTTCAATATGATTTTTGAGTCATTATTGGGTTTTTCACTGATGTACGAACGCCCTTCTTTCATTTCTATGCCCATAGTCTCTATAAATTCGGGGCCAACATGGGCATGTCTAAAGGTCAACTTTTTGGATGCTTCAGTTTGACCGGGCCATCGATGATCTGAAGAAGAGTTGTTAAAGCTCGTCATACCACCTTGCATGTAAGATGCATTGACGACTCCAGGTATTTGTTTTGCTTGTTCAAGAAAGGTTTCCATGTTGTCGACAAGACCATCCTGACGTTCAAAAATCATGACGTTGTCCTTGTTGTAGCCTAGATTTTTGGATTGAATGAAATCCAATTGCATGTAAATAACACTAACGGCAACAATAAGAAAAATAGAGATGCTAAATTGAAAGATGACCAAGCCTTTTCGTACCAGTAATTCCCCAAACGAAGTCTTGATTTTTCCCTTTAGGACTTTAGCGGCATCGAATTTAGTAAGGTATAGAGCGGGATAACTACCAGAAGCTAAACCTGTCAGCAATGTTATGGCGATTAAGGCCATGGTCATGTTGTTATCAACAGAAAAGACAAGGTCTTTGCCAGTAACACCATTGAACCATGATAAAATCAGTATAACAAAGACTGAAGCACAGAACAAAGAGAAAAAGGAGAGTACTATGGACTCGGTCAAAAATTGAAAAATCAAAACTTTTCTGTTTGCCCCGACTGCTTTTTTAACCCCAACTTCTTTTAAGCGTCTGGAAGCCCTTGCCGTAGAGAGATTCATAAAATTGATACATGCTATGGCCAAAACAAAAATTGCTACTAACGAAAACAAGATGACATAATTGATTCGCCCTCCCGTTTGTTTTCCATTTTCGAAGTTCCCTTTTAGATAATTGTCGGCATAACGGGTGAAAAATACTGTGGCCAGATTGTATTCGTTTTTATTCTTGATAAAATCGGCCATTTTATTGTTGAAATGGTCGATGTGTACATCGGGATTGAGCAAAGCGTACATCCTAGAACTGTTGCTTCCCCAATGGATATTATCGGCATCTCGCCGCTGTAAAAACTTTTTATAGGACAATACAAAATCAAACTTTTTGGAGGAATTCGCTGGAATATCGAATACCCCTGTTACAGTAAAGATGCCGTCCACCCCTTCTTCACCATGCTTTATGGTCAAGCTTTTTCCCATGGGGTCTACTCCTTGTCCAAAGAAATTACGGGCCATTTCCTTAGAAATGACTACGGCGTTTATATCTTTTAAAACTGTATGCTTACTGCCGTGAATCAAAGGATAGGAGAATAGCTTAAAATAGTCTTCACTTGCCATATTACCTATAGCGGTCAGCTTTTTGTCATCTGTTTTGACCATGGCGCCGGTATCGAATTCAAATACTGCAGTTGCCATTTCAACTTCGGGCACCTCAGTCTGTAGTGCTGTTAGCATTAAGCTTGAATTGGAACTATAGGTGGCCAAGGAGCCTTGACCATCTGGCACATGCCGCAAGACTTGGTACAATCGCTTTTCGTGCTCATGGAAGGTATCTATGCTTAACTCGTCTGAAATCCAGAGATATACCAATAGCACACAGGCTAAGCCAGATGACAGACCAATTAAGTTAATAAGGAAACTGCTTTTGTGTTTTTTAATGTTACGGAAGAAAAGCAGCAAATTGTGTTTTAACATTTTTTCAAGTTTTTAGTGTGATGGCTCAAAAAGTTTATACATAAAATGATGATTTATTCAGTTCTTAAAGATTTAACGGGATTGGTAATCGCAGCTTTCACAGATTGATAGCTGATGGTAAAGGCTGCTATTAGCAATGCTAGCATACCTGCCAAGGCAAATGTCCACCAAGAAACAGAAATCCTATATTCATAAGTCTCCAGCCAATTTGACATAAAATACCATGAAACGGGAACTGATACCACTATTGAAACAAGGATGAGCTTCAGAAAATCGATTGAAAGCAACTTTGCAATATTGGCGATTGTGGCGCCCAACACCTTGCGTATCCCAATTTCCTTTATCCTGTTTTCAGCCATGTAACTAGCAAGACCGAAAAGACCCAAACATGAAATGAAAATGACGAGTAAGGTGAACAAACTCACCAGTTTTTGGGTTCTTTGCCCGTCATCGAACTTTTCGGCATACCGCTGGTCCACAAACTCGTAATCGAAGGGGTATTCCGGATTATATTTTTGGAATATGGATTTAGTTTTTTCAAGAGCTTCGGAAGTAGTAAGTTTTTCATTGAATCGTACGTGTATCACACTGAACCAAGATTTTGCCCCCTGTATAACTATGGGCTCTATTTTTTGAAACGGCGAATTCATAATAAAGTCTTTGGCCACTCCAACTACATGCCAGTCGATACCATTATCCTTGATTATTTGTCCAATGGGATTTTCAAAATTCATCAATTCTAAGGCTGATTGGTTGATTATTGCAGCAGTTGAATCTGTTGGATATGTTTCAAGATCAAAATCTCGTCCATTCACTATTTCGATATTTAAGGTTTTGGCTATGGCATCGTCTGCTGGAAGTCTATGTACCAAGATTTTAGTTTCGTTATCCTTGCCCTTCCATTCTAGGTTCCATGAGTTGCTTTGGCTTTGGGTTATTGGTGACCCTGTCTTGGTCACAGAGGTAGCTGCACCGGAAGTCAAAAGCGCTTTCTTTATCAGGGTATAATTTTTTTCCATGTCGCCCACCATCGTTACGTAAACAAGATTGTTCTTGGCGTAACCAGATTCTCTGTCCTGGACTTTTCTTAATTGTTGCGAAACGATTATGCTTGCGGTAATCAACAGGATAGCCGCAGAAAATTGAAGGACGACCAATACTTTTCTGGGAGTTACCGATGCACTCATTTGCCTAAAAGTTCCTTTTAAAACGGAAGACGGTTTAAATCCAGAAAGATATAATGCAGGATAGCTTCCTGCTAGTATTCCAGTTAGAACTACAATTGCGACAGCTGATAGCCAGAACTGCACATTCATTATATCGAGAGATAGCGGTTTTTCGATAAGTGCCCCGAATGAGGGCAACACTAAGAACACAATAAGTAACGCCAATATTGCTGACAAAAGGGATATCAATATGGATTCTCCTAAGAACTGAATGACTAATGCAGATTTTTTGGCTCCCACTGTTTTACGTATTCCAACTTCTTTGGCTCGTTTTTCGCTACGGGCGGTACTAAGATTCATGAAATTGATACAGGCGATAATCAAGACAATGGCTGCGATGATGCCAAATATTCTAATTTGATCGATTCTGCCACCAACTTCTTTTCCGTTCTCAAATTCAGAGTATAGCCAAGACCGTGCCCAAGGATAAAGAAAGGTTACCATTTCTGGTGCACCTTTATCATGATGTTTACGTAGAGTTTTTATTTTATCGGAAAAAGCCCGGTAATCCGTTCCTTCACGTAACAGGGCATAGGTTGCAATAGAATTATTGCTCCAATTTTCATCGTCCCATCCTTTTTGTCTTAGGTATTTCCAGGACATTAAAAATTCAAAGTCAAATTCGGTATTGTCGGGTAGGTCTTTCAATATTCCAGTTACTGTAAAAGTATCGGTGTTATCAACTTTTACTACTTTGCCGACGGCAGGTTTATTTCCAAATAGTTTTTTGGCAAAAGTTTCAGTGATTATAACAGAATTCACATTTTCTAAAACGGATGCTTTCTCCCCTTCCACTAGCGGAAAACTAAAGATGTTCAAGAAATCTGGATCTACGATGGTGCCTGTGGATTTTATCCTTTTCTGACCTTTTGAAAAAAGAAATTCAGTATCATAAAAAAATCTGGAGACATACTCCAGTTCTGGGTACTCAGCTTTAATGGTCGGAGCCATTATTTTTGGTGTGGAATTCCATGTCCATATTTCTCCATCTATGGGATATTCATTGTAGACTTGGTAGATACGATCTTTCTTTTCGTGAAATTGATCTATCCCCGTCTCAAAGTTGATCCAAATCAATATAAGCGCCGTAACCGCTAAACCAATGGACAGCCCTATGATATTAAGAAACGAAAAGCTTTTGTTACGCAGCAGATTTCGCCAAGCGATTTTTATATAATTCTTAAGCATAATCTTTCATTCTTTAAATCGCATCTATATTTATTCGTCCCTCAAAGATTCCACTGGATTGGCAACCGCTGCCTGAAAACTTTGCCAGCTTACTGTAATCAAAGCAATTAAAAGTGCCGACACTCCTGCTAGGGCAAATACCCACCAGCTAAGCGTAGTTCGATATGCAAAACCTTCCAACCATTGATTCATAGCGTACCAGGAGATGGGTATTGCAACAATAAAGGCGAAACCGACCCATTTCACAAAGTCCTTGTTCAAAAGTGTAAGTACCTGTGTAATGGTCGCACCATTGACTTTGCGAATACCAATTTCCTTTTTTCGCTGAACCACAGTGTAGGAGGTGAGTCCAAAAAGTCCCAGAGAAGCGATAATGATGGCCAAAAAGGTGAAAACCTGGAAAGCTGTGCCAAATGCTTTGTCCTCCTCGTACTGGGCTTCGAATTTTTCATCTAAAAACGTGTAGTTAAACGTACTTTTTGGAAAAACCTGTTCCCACTTGTTTTTCAACTTTCCAATCGCTGATTCGAAACCTGCAATAGAGGTTGCCGATTCGTCAAACTTGACCAAAAGGTTGCTTACCCCATTACCGTAACGTATGACTGTCGGCAGCACAGGACTTTTCAATCCAAAATGATAGTAATCCTGTATTACACCCGAGATTTGCCATTCATCCCCATAAAATTTCATCGTTTTGTTCAGGACCTCTTCAGGTGAAGAAAATCCCATGGTCTTCAAAAATGTTTCGTTGATTACGACCTGTCTGCCGGCCATTTCTGAAGATGGGAGAAATGTTCTGCCTGCTAGGAATTTAATATCTGCCAACTCGAAATAATCAGGCTGAGCAAAGTAAACGTAGTATACTTTGGTGTCTTCCCGTTCTCCGTTGGGAAGGAGAATTCCACGGGAAGAATTTAAGTTTTCAAAACGATCACCAGGATAGGTTTGGGCAATAGCAGTTTTTTCCACGAAGGGGAACTTTTTTAGCTCTCCTTCCAAAACCTTAAAGTCGTTGATAATTAGAGAATCCGCCTTGGTGGCGATTACTTCTCCCTTTAGAGCAACGATTTGATTGAGATTTGTCCCAATAGGTTTGCTTTCCAAATAATTGATTTGTTTGGTCACCACGATAGTGCCTATGAGCAGTACGATCGTGGCCAAAAACTGTGTAATGATCAACCCCTTTCTTAAGTTTAAACCAGCTGCGGAAGCACGAATTTTTCCTTTTAGAGCCTTTGCAGGGGAGTACCTGCTCAAGACCAATGCTGGATAGAGTCCAGCCAATAACATACCAAGCAGAATAAAGGCAAAATATGGTAAGAGGTCAAGGATATTGGAAAGCTCCAAACTAAGGTCTTTATGGGTTAGATTGTTGTAGACTGGAAGTAAAATGAATACCAAAACTAAGGCAATGCCTATAGCAAAGAGATTAAGCAGGGTGGACTCCATTAACGACTGGAAAATCAATTGGGGTTTATTGGCCCCCGCCACTTTTCGCACCCCTGTTTCCTTCGCCCTTTCCATGGATTTTGTGGTAGAAAGGTTCACGTAGTTGAGCCATGAAAGAATTAGGATAATAAATGCAATGGCAGTTAAAAACTTTACCCTAGTGGCACTTCCGTTGGCAGAAACTTCATAAGGCTTGTTGGAATACAAATGGATTTCTTCAATGGGCTCTATATTATGTCGTTCATCTTCATTTTCTTCGATATCACTATCGATTATTTTCCGGCGAAGAATAGTTGTATTTGTATTGGGGGCTAATTTTAAATACGTATAGTAATTGTTCTGGTTCCAGTTGAGCTCGTGCGCTCTTGGGCCAAAATCTGTCCAGGTTTTCTCGGTCTCGTAAGAAATCAAAAACGAATTTCTATAGTGCGTATTTTTTGGTACGTCTTCCATGACCCCAGTAACCGTGAGTATTGCTTCCCGCCCATCTTGAAAGGCCGATATTGTTTTTTGGATAGGATTTTCGTCGCCAAATAATTTTTCCGCAAATGACTTTGATAACACTATGGAATACGGTTTTTCCAGGGCTGATGCTTTATCCCCCTTGAGCAGTGGATAACTGAAAATATTGAAATAAGAATGATCGACAAGTGATCCCGAAGGTTGCTCCAATATGCGATTACCGACCTGAAAGGTCATTTTTTCGAAAAAATAAAAGCGGACATAATCAAGTACTTCTGGAAATTCGTTTTTTAGGGTAGGACCCGAAAGATTATAGGTCATGGCATCGCCAGGAACGAAAGTATCCCCTTCTATATAATCCATATAAGTTCTGTAGACGTTTTCCGAACCTTCGAACTTATCATAGCTCTTTTCGTAATTCACATAGAGCATTATCAAAACGAAGGAAGCCACACCAACAGCTAATCCAAAAATGTTGATAAAGGAATACAGTTTGTTTTTGAATAAGTATCGTATAGCGATTTTAAAGAATAGTTTGAGCATGAATAGTTTTGTTATGTGTTGGCAAAGTAAATATTGATTTATAGAAAACGATTTTTATGCCAAAATGTAAATAACTAAAAATCAATATTTTGAAAAATATAACAATTCTAGAATGTCAAAATTTTTGACAAATCATGTACAATAAATTTACAAATATGTAGATTTATGTTTATTCAGTTCGCAGACTTTTTATTGGATTTTGTGTGGCCGCTTTTACAGTTCTTCCACCAACAGTAAGTAAAGCTATACCCGTGGCCAATAGACCAGCTATTAAAAAGAAAGTGATGTCCAAATCTATTTTAAAAGGATAGTCCTGTAACCACGACTTTATAAAATACCACGCTATTGGCGAAGCGATTAAAAAGGAAATGCCTACTAATTTTAAGAAATCCTTTGTTAATAAGATTGTAATATTGACAACACTAGCCCCGATGACTTTCCTAACCCCTATTTCTTTGGTTCGTTCGTTCACAATTAATAATGAGATTGCGAAGAGTCCGATACAGCTTAATGCAATCGCTAAAATTGAACCGCTTGTTATCATGGTGGTCATACGTTCTTCTTTTCTAAATGTTCTATTGATGTTTTCATCCAAAAACGAACCTAAAAAAGTGGCATTGGGTTCGATTTTTGCCCAAGCCTTTTCAATCGCATCATAAGATTTGGACATATTGGAAGACGAAACTTTTACATAGGCATAGTAAAGCCCCCAGTCTGGCCGTAAAAAAATCGTCATGGGCTCAATGGTCTTGTCTAAGTTTTCAAAATTATAATCCTTGACCACACCAATTACAGGATAGCTGATTGAATCAGTTACATTTACGTGTGCTATTAAAGGGTCTTCTTCCCCAAATTCTTTAGCCATGCTTTCATTGATTACTACGCTCAGACTATCTTTGGCAAACCCTTTATTAAAATTTCTACCGGCAACAATTTCTAAATCCAGAGTTTCAACATAGTCGTAATCCACCACTAACGTATTAGTGTTCACGACCCTATTTTTATATTCAAAACCCATCATACTCTTAGATACACTTCCATCCTTACCATACCCAAGATTATTATCAGCTGCGGTTATTTCTAGAATATCGGGGTTACTTGCCAATTCGTTGCGAAGTAGTTCAACCGCTTTGTGACTATCCATTTTTCCATCAAGCGGAAAGGAAAGCACATATTTTTTATTAAACCCTAAATCTTTTTCGCGCATAAACTCCAATTGACTACGTAAAACCAAGGTTCCCGAAATCAATAAAATAGCAATACCGAATTGCAATATCATTAAAACATCACGTACGCTGTTCTTGCCAGAAATATCGACTTTTCCTTTTAAGGACTGTAGTGTACCCAATTTACTTAACAAGAATGCTGGATACCCACCCACAAAAAGTGTTATCAACAATACAGCGACCAAAAAACCAAGAATATAGGTTGTTGATAGTATCAAATCAAAAGAGACATTGGTCTGAAAGACTGTTTTAAATTCATCAATAAGTAGAAGGCTCAAAATTGTACCAAAAACCAGTGATATGGAGAAAAGAAAAAGACTTTCAAACCAAAACTGTAGAAATAGTTGTTTTCTTTTGGCACCGAGGGTTTTTCGCATACCAATCTCTTTAAGTCGTTGCCCACTCTTGGCAATGCTCATATTAATAAAGTTTACGCAGGCGATAAAGAGTATTAGCAATGCAATGCCCAATACCAAATAGGGCCTTGCCCTACTAACTTCAGCACTACCATTTCTATATATAGTAAAATGAACATCTTTTAGTGGGAGAAGTTCCAACTTAAAAAACTGTCCATCTGAATTGGGTGATGCTCCATCCCGTTTTGCATTTTCAAGTTGTCGTTTTAGATTGATAGCTATGAAAGATCTAGTAGCTTCTTCAAAAAGTTCAGGATTTCCGCTATCTGCCAGTTGAACGTAAACACTATGGTACTTTGCGCCCCAAATATCCTTGTTTCTTTGGTAATCTCCATGCTTTTCAAACCGTACCGCTATTTCAAATTCCAAAGTACTTTGTGGTAAATTATCGGCGACTACGGCAGAAACCGTGAAAGGGCGGTCTTTTCCATCGATAAGCAGGTGTATCGTCTTGCCTACCGCTTCAACCGTTCCAAAAAGTCTGTTCGCGGTATCTTCTGTAATTACTGCGGCTGCTAGTTGTTCTAAGGGATTTTTTACTTTTCCTTTAATCGATGGAAAGGTAAACATGTTAAAGAAGTCGGCATCAACCCAAACCGCATCCATGTTTATTTCTTTTTCCTTAAAGGATACAATGGTTTCTTCCTGTAAATACCGTGTAGCCTTTTCAATCCCTGGCACTTCGTTCTTTATAGCCTCAACTAAGGGAGCTGGGTGGCTATCACTGGGTAGTGGCCCTTTTGTGGATTGCTTTACAGAATAGACTTGATAAATGGTGTTCGCATTCGTATGGAATTTATCGTAAGAAAGGTCGAAAAAACCCGCCATGGACAAAAGAATTGCAGTTCCAAAAGCGACAGATAACCCTATGATATTCAATAGGGAAAATGTTTTGTTTTTAATTAAGTTTCTCCAAGCTATTTTGAAATGATTTTTTATCATGGTTTTTTGATTGATGAATTTTTTACTCCGTTCTCAAACTCTTTATCGGGTTGGATTTTGCGGCCTTTATCGCTTGAAAGCTTACGGTCAAAACTGTAACTCCCATAGCTCCTAACATAGCCAACGCAAAAATCCACCATTTTAAAATGACCCGATAGGGATACTCTTGCAACCACCCGTTCATTACGTAATAAGCTATGGGTACAGCAATAAAACATGAGATTATAACCAATTTTAAAAAGTCTTTGGACAGCATGTTCCAAACATTGAATACAGATGCTCCCAATACTTTACGGACACCTATTTCTTTAGTGCGCTGTTCTGCCACAAAAGAAGTTAGCCCAAATAGACCAAGACAGCTTATCAAAATAGCGAGTGCAGTAAAGATTCCCGATAAAGTTCCAACGCGCTGCTCTGCAGCAAATTTCTCGTTGTATTCCTCATCAATAAAATCGAATTGAAAAGGAATTGAAGGAAAATTATCCTTAAATACACGTTCAATGATGGCGATATTTTGGTTGGCGCTTTGATTTGGGTTTAAACGCATATTGTAATAACTTGACTCATCTTCCCGATCATATACGTACATGCCTTGTTTAACAGGTTCGTAAGGTGATTGAGCTATCATATCCTCTACCACGCCGATTATCTTCAATGGCGGGTCAGGGTCCTCTTCATCACTGTCCCGTATCAGTTGCCCGATAGGATTTTCAAAACCCATGTATTTGACGGCGGTTTCATTGATGAGTACCGCTAGGGAATCGGTTGCCATGTTTCTATCAAAGTCGCGGCCTTGTACTATTTTTAAATTTAATGATTTTGCATATTCTGGGGATACTTCGGTCCAAGCGAGATCTTCTTGGAAACCTTCCGGTTTTCCTTCCCAATCAAAACCACTCCTATTGGACCATATTCTTGTTGTTGGGCTACTGGACGAAGACATTTCAACAATAGCTCCCGAAGCGAGGAACTGCTCTCGCATAAGATCATACTTTCCAGTAAAATCTTCACTGAATGTTGGCACCTGAATTAAACCTTCTTTATCATAACCAATGGGCCTATTTTTCGCATGGTTAATTTGCTGCATTACAATAACCGTTCCAATGATGAAGGCCACCGAAACGGTAAATTGAAGGACAACTAGAATTTTTCTTGGTAAACCGGAATATTTCCCTGCTTTAAAAGTTCCTTTTAATACATCTACAGGTCTGAATGAAGAAAGATACAAAGCGGGATAACTACCGGCCAATAAGGCGGTAAACAATATAAAGACAAAAGAAATCATCCAAAATGAAAGATTTCCCCAAGGAAACTCAATTTCCTTTCTGGAAAGTTCATTAAACCCGTTGAGAGACATCAACACAATTAAAACCGAAATGAAAAAAGCGAAAACAACCACCAAAAAGGACTCACTTAAAAACTGATTGATTAATTGACCCCTTTGCGATCCTATGGATTTTCTAATACCAACTTCTTTGGCCCGTTTTTCTGATCTAGCGGTACTAAGGTTCATAAAATTGATACAGGCCAAAAGGAGTACGAAGATTCCAATAATTCCAAAAAGCCAAACATATTTTATGCGTCCACCAACTTGTTTGCCATTCTCAAAGTTATTTCGAAGATACCAGTCTTCCATAGGGAGCAAGAAAATTTTCGGATTGAACTCCGCATTATCTTCACTTGAATTTTTCTTTACATCTATAATAGTGTTGGTTACTCGTTCCATGGTAGTGTTGTCCGCAATTTTAACAAATAGCTGAAAAGAATTGTTACCCCAATTATCCAAGGAATTTTGTATCCATTCGTTTGTTGTTACATAGTGTTTCCATGGCATCATAAATTGTAGTTCGTTAAACGAACTGTTGTATGGCATATCTTCATAGACTGCGGTAACCATCATGTCATGTTCACTGTTTACTTTAATGACTTTGCCAATAGGATTTTCCGAACCAAAGAGTGCGTTTGCTGTAGATTCGTTCAACATAATCGCATTTACTTCCCTAAGGCCATCTTTTTCCCCTTTCACGATTTTAATCTCTAATAATTCGGGAGCATCGACTTGCATAAAATTTCCAAACCGGGCAATATTGGTTTCTTTGTATTCTAAATACTGTTGATTGGTCCATGAAGACATGACCAAAAGGTCAAAGTTGTCGTTGTATTTTTCTCGTAAAGTTGGCTCTAAAGGAAGCGGGATGGCAGGTCCAGTACCCGTATTATTGTTAAAGGTCTGTGATTGAAATATTTGACCAATTTTATGCTTGTTCTTAAAATATTTATTGTGCGTTAGTTCATCATTTATCCAAAGGCCAATTATAAGCGTTACGGCCATACCCAATGCCAAACCACCTACATTGATGATGGTGTAACCTTTATTTTTTGTTAGATTTCGCCAAGCGATTTTTAGATAGTTCTTGAACATGATTTTTCGTTTTTTGGTGCTGAATCGATTTTAGCAGCAGATTGATTGATTTTTTTATTCTGTTCTCAGGCTCTTTACAGGGTTTGCAACGGCAGACTTCAAGGATTGGAACCCAACGGTCATAAAAGTTATTATAAGTGCAAAACCTCCGGCAAGCAAGAATACCCACCATTGTATGTCGATACGATACGAAAAATCCTCCAACCATCTTTGCATAAAATAGTATGCTATTGGCGAAGCTATTAAAAAGGCAATACCCACCAGTTTGATAAAGTCCTTTGTCAATAATTGTACTACGGAGTTCACACTGGCCCCGAGTACTTTTCGTATGCCAATTTCTTTTTTCTTTTGTTCTGCCACATAAGATACAAGACCAAAAAGCCCCAAACAGCTTATGAGTATGGCCAAGGTCGTGAAGACCATTGATATTTGACCTAAACGCTTTTCTTCATCATAAAGTCTTTCGACCTCTTTGTCAACAAATACATAATCGAAAGGTACGTTCTTCACAATACTTTTCCACTGTAGCTCAGCATTTGCAAGCAATTGCCCATAGTCGGTGGTTTGGGTTTTGAGGAACAACCAATTTGGGGATTCTTCCTTATACAGGAACAGTGGTGCAATTTTCTGCTTTATTGAAGCAAAATGGTAATCTGCCACTACCCCAATAATTCGCATTTCGAATGTTTCATCTCCAAAGCTTTGAACCAATAAAGAGTTCAAGGCATTTTCCTCTTTGATGTTGAACGCTTTCAACGTAGCCTGATTCACGATAATCTGGTCCGTAGTGTCAGCAACGGTAAAGTCCCTTCCTTTGAGTAGTGGAATGTTCATTGTTTTGAAATAACCATCACTAACGCCGTTACGTTTTACAATGGTATTATTTTCACGATTCCCGCCAGGTAGATAAAGCCCATTGTCGGATAGCACTACTTCCGAAGGGGCATAGTTTCCGCTAGAGACGTTCGATATGCCCGGAACGTTCAAAAATGCGGATTTCAAGGACTCGAATTTGCTCGATGCAGCATCTGTGCCGATACGCAGTGCGATGAGATTGTCCTTTTTGAAACCAAGGTCTTTGGTCTGTGCAAATCTGAACTGTTGGGTCACAATAATTACGGTAGCCACAAGACTGATGGAAACTATAAATTGAAAGACCACAAGTGCTTTTCTGAACGTTCCACTTCCGGATTGCAATATTGTTACGCTTTTAAGGGCTTTTACCGGTTTAATTGAAGAAAGCACTATAGCCGGATATATACCCGCAACGAGTCCTGTGAAAACTCCGAGTACAGCCAATAAGGCCAATATTTTCCAATTTAACAGATCGGAAATCACAAGATTGGCTTGGGCTAAATCATTCAGTAAGGGTAGCAATAAAATGGTTATTGGAATGCTGATGAGCATCGCGAACAATGAAAGCAAAAGGGATTCTCCCATAAACTGCCCTATCAAACTGTTTTTTCCGGCACCTACCACTTTGCGGACCCCAATTTCCTTTGCCCTTTTACTTGCCCTAGCCGTGCTTAGGTTGATAAAATTGATACAGGCCACCAACTGGATAAAAAATGCCAATGTCAACAAAAAGTACAAGTATTTAATGTTGGAGACCTCATGAATTTGATTTTCACGACCTGCGGAATACAGATGGATATCGCGCACGTTTTTTAGAAGTAGCTGCTTGTTGGTCATTCCTGCATTGGAAAGGTCTTTTGCACCTCTGTCTTTAATGAAATTGGGAAGTTTGCGTTGAATACTGTTTGCATTCCCGCTGGCAACTAGTTTTACATAAGAATAGACAAAATTGTTGGTTGCAAAACTTTCAAAGTTTCTGACAAACTGACCCAAACCAGGGGTACTCATGCTAACGATATAGTTCGGGTTCAAATGCGATTTGGCATGCGATTCGTCAAAAACCCCTTTAACGGTCAATGTTTGTGAATCTTCCCCACTTCCCCAAGTGACTGCTTTGCCTAGGGCTTTCTGCTTGCCGAACATTTTATTTGCCAAATAGGAAGAGAGTACCAATGCATTGGGTTCATTCAAAGCGGTCTCTGGGTTTCCTTCAAGAAACTTATAGGCAAACACTTTAAAAAAGGTAGAGTCGGCAAGATAGACCCTGGGTTCATAATAGGCGTCTTCACTTTCTGCAGCTCCAATTAAGTTGCTATAAAATAAATCCGTCAATACGACCCTTGTAGCTTCCTGAACTTCGGGAAAATCCTCTTTCAATGCAAAAGCTATGGGTGGAGAAGCCGCTGCGGTATCAAAACTTTCTTTACCGTCCCTTTCAATGATTGTTTCTACCCTAAAAATAGCGGCAGCATCCTCATGATGCTCATCATATCCAAATTGAGCAAAAACATATAAGAGTATACCAAGACAGCTAACGGTTCCAACCGTAAGACCTAAAAGGTTGATAATGGTCTGCTGCTTATTTTTTAATAAGTTTCTCCATGCAATTTTTATATAATTTTTGAACATGACTATTTTATTTTTCTTATACCGAATTTATTTCGGTATCCCATTACTAAATTTATTCTGTTTTTAGGCTCTTGACCGGATTTACAATCGCAGCTTTTATACTTTGATAGCTTACGGTTATTATGGCTACCGTAACGGCCAATAACGCAGCCAAGACTAAAATCTCTATCCCTATATTGATTCTATATGAAAAATCCTCTAGCCATGTATTCATAGCGTACCAACCTAAAGGCAAAGAAATCAATATTGCAATGCCGACAAGTTTGAGAAAATCGATGGTAAGTCTGTAAGTAATCTGACTTACACTAGCACCCAATACCTTTCTAACCCCTATTTCTTTGGTTCGTTTTTCTGCATTGAAAGCCGCTAAGCCAAAAAGGCCCAAACATGCTATTAAAATTGAAAGAATCGTAAACACCATGAAAATTTTCCCCAACTTCTGTTCTGCCTCATAGGTGCTATTAAATGCATCATCCATAAAACGGTAATTAAAGGGTTGCCCCGGGGCGACCTTTCTCCATATGTTTTCTATAGCTGCTATAGAACTGGAAAAATCCTCAGATTCAAGTTTAACTGCTAAAGCTCCTGTAGAATTTCCCAATGTCATGCTCAATGCGCCAATGCCTTTTTTCAAAGACTCAAAATGAAAATCCTTCACAACCCCGACCACCTTGAAAAATTCAGCATCTTGTTCGCCTAGATCCCTTGATAATCGCATGCCAAGAACTTCTTCTGGAGTAATTCCCAGAATGGCTACAGCAGATTCGTTTAAAAGCATGGCAGTAGAATCGGATACAAATTGACGGTCAAAATTCCGCCCAGAAATAAGCTCCATATCCAATGTAGATAGATAATCATGATCTATCCTCCATGTCTGCATATTTATGGTATTTTCCTGGTGCGTTGAACCTTCTTTAAAAAAGGTGGTATTGGTTCTATACGAAGGTGTGGGAAGGAAACCGGTCAAAGTGACGCTCTCTACTTGACCTATGCGGCCCACTTCCTCTTTGAACGTGCGGGCTTTATCTCCAGCAGCGAAAACATCTTCAATGACCAATACTTGACTTTTGGAAAAACCAAGATCTTTTTTCTGGATAAAATTCAATTGTTGGTAAACCACGATGGTGCTCACGATTAAAAAAACCGATATAGCAAATTGAAATACTACCAGGACATTTCTAATCTTCCCACCACCAACACTTTTTTCCCCAGAACCCTTGAGCACTACTGCAGGAATGAATCTGGACATAAAAAAAGCAGGATATGCTCCAGAGAACAATCCGAGAAGTAAAGTCATAACCACCAGAACTATCCAAAACATAGGATTTGTAAACGGAATGGATATCTCTTTCCCGGCCAAACCATTAAATAATGGAAGTAAAGCAACTGCCAAGATAAGAGCAGCTACCAGCGAAATAAAAGTGATAAGGCCAGATTCCATTAAAAATTGCCATAGTAGGGTTATTTTTGTAGAGCCCAATGTTTTTCTAACACCAACTTCCTTACTTCTTTTAAGGGAGTAGGCCGTGGACAAGTTCATAAAGTTTACACTTGCCAGAACAATCAAAAAGAGCCCAATAAAAGACAGTATATAAATATTTTGAATACTGCTATTGGCACTCATTTCCGATTCTAAATTAGAATGTAAGTGAATCCTTGTTAGGGGAGTGGAGGATATATAGAAATGGTTTCCCGCTGCTTTGAACTGCTCTTCAGAGATGCCCGGGAAAAATCGTTGCGCATAAGGAATAACATAGGTGCCGAACAGTGATTGTAGCTGATGTTGGAAATTTTTTACATCTGCTCCGGGAGCCAACTTAAAGAAAGTCGGGTAGTTGTTACTGGTCCATTCTGGGCTTAGAGCATCTTCATATCCTGCCATAGCCATGAACACACTGTAATCCCTTAAAAAAGAATTTTTGGGCATATCCTCAATAACTCCGGTAACCGTATACGTTTCAACATTGTTCAAAATCATGGTCTGTCCCAAGGCTTCGTTAACACCAAAATGCTTCTCTGCAGCGGTTTTTGTTAAAATCAACGTGTTTGGCTCGGTTAGAGCAGTAGCTTCATCACCAAGTAGTAGTTTCAAACCAAACATTTCAAAGAAAGAAGCATCTACAAAGGTTACATAGGGTTCCTTTACATTTTGATTCTCATCTTTTTCTCTGATAAGTGCATTCCCCCACTACTAAACCTAGTTGCCAGTTCAACTTGAGGGAAATCCGTAACCAAGGCATCTGCCATTGGCGCTGATGCCACGGCCATTTTACTCTCCGTACCTCCAAACTTTACATCTAAATCAACACGATGTATACGTTCAGTATCTGCAAACATTTTATCAAAGCTTAGCTCATCGTGGATATATAATGAAATAAGCAGCCCGCTTGAAATTCCTATAGCAAGACCAAAAACATTCAGAAATGAAAAAAAGGGTTGCTTTTTAAGGCTTCTCCATGCTATTTTTATATGATTTTTGAACATGATCTTTTCGTTTTTATATACCGAATTTATTTCGGTATCTTATCTTATTAATAAGTTTATTCAGCTCTTAAACTTTTTGAGGGTTGAGCCAGTGCAGCACTGATAGATTGATAGCTTATGGTACATATTGCTATGATTATCGCTATTAAAGCGCTGAGTGCAAAAAGTTGCCATGTTACTTCAATACGATAAGCAAAATCTTCTAACCAACGAGACATGATGTACCATGCTATGGGGACTGCAATTAAAACCGCAACACCTATCAAGCTTAAAAAATTAACCGTAAGAAGTTTGTAAATATTTCTAAAAGAAGCCCCGAGCACCCTACGGATACTGATTTCCTTTTTACGTTGTTCCACCATAAATGCGGAAAGTGCAAATAACCCTAAACAAGCCACAAAAATCGCCAGTATCGCAAATGAGATGAAAATGCTTTTAATGCGACTTACATTGTTGTACATCTTTGCGAATGAATTATCCATAAAAGCATAGCGCAATTCCATATTTGGCATAAACTTGGACCATTTGGTTTTTATGGATTCCAATAACGGCCCTATATTGTCCGTATTGGCCTTTACAGAAGTGATGGTTGAACTCGTTCCCAAGAAAAAACATAATGGTTCAACTTCTTGTGTCATGGAATTAAAATTGAAATCTTCGACTACACCTATAACCTCATAGATTTCACCATATCTAGAAATCTTTTTACCTATTGGGTCTGTCAGATTGAGTTTTTGGACCATTTTCTGATTGATAATGGTCGCTTCTTGATCAGTGCTCCTATCTTCAGAAAAGTTTCTTCCTGCGACTAATTGCATCCCTAAAGTGTTCAGGTAATCTTCGTCAATTACCCAAGCCTGTCCAAATACGGTTTCATCCAAGTTGTCACGGCCCTCTTTAACAAAACCGTTTCCATTTCGTTTTGTTCCTTCAAGAGGCAAAAAATCACTCACGCTTACATTACTGATACCATTTAGACTTTTTAACTCGTCCTTGAAAGTAGTTAGTTTGTCACCTAACATATTGGTGCCGTATAGCTGTAATACCTGCTCTTTTTCAAAACCTATTTTTGAGTTTAGAATGAAGTTCATTTGTTGGTTTACCGTTAAGGTCCCAATAATTAGGATTATGGAAATTGCAAATTGAAAAATGACCAAACCACTTCGTAAACTACTTGATTTACTGCCTATGGCCAGTTTTCCTTTTAATACGGCGCTGGGTTTAAACTTTGACAAATAAAAAGCAGGGTACAAGCCAGCAAATACACCTATTAATAATGCCGAAACAATCAATATGGGAAGGAATAACGGGTTTGTCCATGGAATTTGGATTGCTTTGCCCGAAAGCTCCCTAAAAAAAGGCATTATAAGAAAAGCCAAAAGTACTCCAACCCCAAAGGCAAGGACAGTGATTAAAACCGACTCTGTCAAAAACTGCTGAACAAGAGCCCTTTTAGAAGAACCAACTACTTTTTTGATTCCCACTTCTTTGGCCCTGTTTGCTGATTTAGCGGTGGATAGATTTACAAAGTTGATACTGGCAATAACCAAAATGAACAAGGCTACGATACCAAAAATCCAGACAATCTTAATGTCGTTTCGCTTGCTGGTCTCAAAGTCGATTGTACCCGAATGCAGGTTGATATCGGTCATTGGTTGCAAACGCATACTAAAAAGATCATCAGCATTTTCAGGAATAACAAACCCTTCAGCTTTAAGAGCAGGTGTTATATAATCGTTGATAAGCCTATTGGACATCTTTTCTTGAAATGCCACGACGTCGGTTCCTGATTTTAGCTGTAAATACGTGTAATAGTTACTTTGCACCCATCGAGTCTGTTCTCCTTCGCCAAATTCTACTCCAGTCAATGTCAATAAAAAATCATAATCCATATGTGAGTTACTGGCAAAATCTTCCATTACACCATTTATCCTGAAGGGCTGATCATCATTTCCATTTAAATAGATGGAGGTACCTATTGGGTTCTGGTCGCCAAAGTATTTTTTTGCCATGGTTTCAGAAATAACGATTGTATTGGGTTCTGTCAGAGCAGATGAAGCTTCTCCATGTACCATTCCAATATCCATAATATCGATGATAGCCTGGTCAGCGTATGTGAAACCTTCTTCATGGTGCTGAGAAGCTCTTCCTTGAATACGGATTTCATTGCTTCCTGCTCCATAGAAAAGATCATTATCATTTAACCTGCCCGAATTGATGACCTCTGCAAAATCGTTCTGTACGGTAGACCCGGTATTGGCCGAAAAATGAACACCATCATTGATCTTACCATCCCTTGTATCCCTATTTATCATGCGATAGATATTATCAGCATTGGCTACGGAGCTATCGTAACTACTTTCATGGATGATATATACCGTAATCAAAATACAAGCCGCTACGCCACTACTTAGTCCAACAATATTGATGAAAGTAAACCCCTTGTTTTTTAAGAGGCTTCTCCAAGCGATTTTTATATAGTTCTTTAGCATGATGGATTGGTTTTATTATTCTGTCCTTAAACTTTTTACAGGGCTGGTCACTGCAACTTTGAGTGTCTGGTAGCTGATAGTAATTAGAGTAACAATCATGATGGCTACAATTGCTATTGCAAAATACCACCAGTGGATTTCTGTTCTATAGGTATACCCTTGAAGCCATTGTTCCATCAGATACCAAGCGATGGGCGTAGCCAGGATGCCCGCAATGAGAATGAGCTTAAAGAAATCTGCCGTAAACAGAGCAAGGATGTTGGCCACATTGCTGCCCAAAACTTTCCGTATCCCAATTTCTTTGGTTCGCAACCCAACAAAGAAGAGGATAAGCCCATACAACCCAAGGCATCCGATTAGAATGGCCAACGCTGAAAAAACTTTTGAGAGTGAAAGGTAGCGTTGTTCACTTTCGTATTGCTCTGCAACCCGTTCATCCAAAAAGCGATATTCATAAATGTATCCTGAAAAGGTATCGGACCAATGTTCTTCCACTTGTGCTAGTGTAGCTTGCGTATTTTTAAGGTTGATTTTTAAGGCGATTTCTCCGTAGTAGTCTGTTCGGGGACCAATAAAAACAGGCTCTATTTTGTCATTGAAGCTGGCATGATGAAAGTTTTTGACTACACCTACAATGGTGCCACTAACGTCTCCACCATTAGCTTCTAATCTCTTGCCCAACAATTCTTCTGGTGAGGCCAGTCCCAGTTTCTCGCCAAATTTTTCATTGACCAATACTTCCGTTATCGTATCGGACTTAAAGAAATTTCTTCCCGTAACCAGGGGAATATCAAATGTTTTTAAATAGTTCTCATCAGCCATCTTTACTTGAATACCGAATTCCTCACTTTCTGGCCTATTGTTGTAGGTAACACTGGTACCCCAATTGTTATCTGCCGCACCTGGGCTGCCCAAGCATGCGGATACACTTTCTACCCCAGGAACTTGAGCCAAGCGTTCCTTTAAGCTATTAAGTTTTATGTTTTCTACTTCGGTTGGAATTTCTACCATTACAATTGATTCCTTATCAAATCCTAAATCGGTGTTTACGGCATAATCGATTTGTCTGGAGATAATCAACGTTGCAGCTATTAGGGTAATGGATATGGCAAATTGCGCAACGACGAGAACTTTTCTTGTGTTTGCTCCACCCGTATCATTATGGCTTAGTTTTCCTTTGAGCGCTAGTACAGGAACAATGCGGGACATTAATATTCCTGGATAGCTTCCGGAAAGGAAAGCTACGATAACCAATACAATCAGCATAAAACCTATGAATTTGTAATCTAGCAAAGCTTTCCAAGACAATTCCAATTCAAAAAGGGAATTGAGCGAAGGAAGAAAGATTAAAGCCAGACCAATACCTAGCAATATGGCAAATAGACTAATAACAAATGTCTCTGACAAAAACTGCCAAAACAGATGTTGTTTAAAACTACCCAATACCTTTCGCACGCCAATTTCTTTAGAGCGGTAAAAAGCTTGAGCTGTAGAGATATTAATGAAATTGATACAAGCAATCGTAATCAAGAATAGCCCGATTACGGCGAACACCCAAAGCAATACAGGGTCTAAGCCCCCATAAAGGGGATCAAAATGCACATCTGAAAGGGATTGTAGTTTGTATGTATGCTTGTTTTTGCTTTTTGGCCGGTGTTTTTTGGGCAACTCTAGCAAAGCGGTCTCAATAGCATCTATATTTTGGTTTGGTTTTAGGAGGGCATAGCACTCCAAATTGCTGGTGATACCTCCCCAACTTTCTTCTGCGGCAAACTCGAAAAAATCTATTAAGTTTTCAAATGAAATAAATACCCCATTTTCCAAAAATGTAGTTTTGGGAAGATTTTTCAGCACACCGGTTATTTCAACGGTCTTGTCGTTTTCCAGAACAAAGGTTTTGCCAATGACATCTACACTACCATACATTTTTAGGGCCATTCCTTCAGTAATTACAGCGGTATTGGGAGCGGATAGCGATATGTTATTGCTTCCATCAAGCAAAGGGAAGTTGAAAATCCTAAAAAAGTCCTCTTCCACAAAGTAGACATCCTCTTTGAACTTTTCCGTTTGCCCGTTTTCTTCCACATTTAAAAGAAAACCAAATCGAGTGACGATTTTAGCAACCTTTTCCGCATAGTCATATTCTTCGCGAAACGTTTTTGCAAACGCCGGAGGTACGCTGGCATCATATTCAATATCGTCTGTTCGCTCCTCGGTAACCATTTTATAGATACGGTCGGAGTTGGCGTGGAATTTATCAAAAGATAAATGATAGCTTAGGAACAGATAGATTAAGATACTGCTACCAAACCCAATGGCAAGTCCTAAAATATTGATGGCAGTGAACACTTTTCTTTTTAAAAGATTTCTCCAGGCAATTCTTATGTAGTTCCTAAGCATTATGATTGTTTTTTGATTGGCCCCTTACTTTGTTACCAGCTCGGGGCGGGTTAGATTGATGAATAAACTCCTCGGTTTCGTTTAAGCCATGGCATTCATGGGTTTATTTTGGCTTTCGGTCACTATTTGCCCATCAAATAGATTGATGACCCTATGGGCATAGTGCGAATCTCTGTCCGAGTGGGTCACCATAACGATTGTTGTACCCTCTTGGTTCAGTTCGGTAAGCAGGTTCATTACTTCGATACCATTTTTGGAATCTAGGTTACCTGTAGGCTCATCCGCTAATATCAGTTTTGGATTGGTAACTACAGCTCTAGCTATGGCAACTCTTTGTTGTTGCCCTCCGGAGAGCTGTTGTGGAAAATGCTTTTCGCGATGGGCAATTTTCATCCGCTCCAACACCTTTGTAACTTTCTCTTTACGTTCCGCTTTGTTCATCTTAAGGTAAATAAGAGGCAACTCCACATTTTCAAAAACGGTAAGCTCATCTATGAGGTTAAAACTTTGAAAAACGAAGCCAAGATTTCCTTTTCGAAGTTGTGTGCGTTGGCTCTCGCGAAGCCCTCCAACTTCATGGTTGGCAAATTGATAGCTACCTTCTGTTGGATTGTCTAGCATTCCGATAATGTTCAGAAGTGTGGATTTTCCGCAACCAGACGGCCCCATGATCGCTACAAATTCCCCTTCAGCTACGTTTAAGTTTACGCTGTTTAACGCAAGTGTTTCTACTTCTTCGGTTCTAAAGCTTTTTTTCAGATTCTGTATTTGTATCATTATTTAGGTGTTAGTAATTTTTATTGGATTAACTTATTAATGGTCTTGTTCTAGTTTAAAGACCTCACTTTTTTGATTTTGTTTCAGCTTTATTTACTTCTTGAAAAAGTTTGACAAAGACCATGGAACTCTATTTGGATATCTTCTTCGTCTTCTATGTATTCAATGGAGTTTAAATCGAAGTAAACTTCAAAAGGAGAAAATCCTTCAGGAAGGTAATCCGTGGTATCGAAGCCTAATTTCAAAGTTTCATCTTCAACATAATTTATTGAATGGATGCTGACTTCTTCTGCATATGGATCAAACCCTTCTGGCAAATGATAAGTAGCATCAAAATCCAGTTGTAGTGCATTTTCATCTTCGATATAAGCTACGGAACTCAAATCAAAGTATCTTTCATATGGATCAAAGTCTTCTGGAAGATAATCTTTGGTGTCGAAACCAAGAACAACCTCTGAATCCTCTTCTACAAACTGAATCTCGCTTAGGTTCAATTCATAAGTATCATCTGTTGTTGCAACTTTTTTATGGAATACTTCTAAATCTTTTGCAATAGTATTGACTTTTGTGTCCATAAAACTATTGGTGCTTTGCTGAATTTCGGCTACGGCCGTGCTTGCAACGAGCACACATCCGTAAATCATTAATAATTGTTTCATTTTGATTAATTTTTATATTGTTTTTTACTTTAATACTATTCTTTCGGCAGTACCAAAACTGTCGTAATTGCTTGTGATAACGCTTTCACCTGGCTCAAGGCCCTCTAAAACTTCATAGTACCTGGAGTTTTGTTTGCCAATGCGGATATTTCGCTTTACAGCTTCATCCCCATTTGTTCCAACAACGAATACCCATTGTCCTCCCGTACTTTGAAAAAACCCTCCTTTTGGCAGTAACAGTGCATCGTTTGATGCACCTAACTGTAGCTTGATGTTATAGCTCTGGCCGGCTCGTATTGTTGCTGGTTTATCACCAGTAAAGACAAGATCCACTTTGAACCTTCCGTTCCTTACTTCTGGATATACTTTGCGCAACCTGAGGCCAAATTCTTTTCCGTTTCTTTCAAGTGAAGCCGATAACTCTCTTTTTACACGATCAATGTAATGTTCATCTATTTCCGCTTCTATCTTAAAATCTGTCAACACATTCACCTGACCAATACGCTGTCCTTGAGCAATGCTTTGCCCAACCTCTGCGTCCAAGAAACCTAATTGTCCGTCCGCAGGAGCCCTTACATTGAGGTGGTCCAAACGTTCGTAGACCATGGACAATGTCTTGCGCATCCTATTTAAATCGGTATCAAGTCCTGTGAGTGACGTCTCCCGTAACTCATCATCTTGTACTGTTTGCAACTTTACAATATCAAATTGTTTCTTTGATAGTTCATAGTTCTCTTTGGAAAGTAAAAATTCTTCTTTGGAAATCAACTCGTCTTCGTACAATGCTTGATTTTGCTCATAATTTCTTTTAAAGCGTTGAAGGTCGTTTTCTGCAGTTGCCAAAGATCTTCTGCCTTCCACCTGTCTGGAATCAAAAGTCAATTTTGTGGAACGAAGGTCATTCTGTTTAAGGGCAAGGTTACTCTCGCTTGCCAATATTTGCTCATAAAGCCCCATATTCTCCAACTTAAGGATAATGTCTCCCTTTTTTACCATAGTTCCTTCCTCTATTAGCTTTTCAGAGACTCGACCGCCTTCATAAGCATCCATATATATGGTGGCTATTGGAGCTACAGAACCATTTATGGTGATATAGTCATCGAACTTACCTTCAGACACCTGCGCTATGGACAGGCGTTCTTTTTCAGTTCTAAAGGTGGACACAGAATTTGCGAAGAGCAATTTCCAACCCGTAAATAAGACCAAGATACCTATTGCAATGTATCCGTAATGTTTTGGTCGTAATCCTTTTCTTTTTTCTAATTGAATATCCATTCCTTTGGTTAATTAAGATTAAAAATTGGTAAGCCATTGTAGAAGTCCAAAGTGCTCTTGTTCACTTTTAAGCGCAAGCCCACTTGCAGGTTTTCATTTTGGGTGACGGCATATAGATTTTTTGCCTGAAAAAGGTCAATGGCATTAATAAGTCCTTTTTCGTATCTTTTTTGTGCGATGTTAAAAGCTAACTCTTGAGCTTCAACCCTTTTATTGCTTTGGTCATATTCGTCTATTAGTGCCTCATTGGTCTGCACTAACTGCTGAATAATCTGAAATAGCTCTTGCTCTTGTATTTCAAGGTTGTTCTTAGCTTGTAGGTATGCTATTTTTTGCTGTTTTACCCTAGAGTGATTAGCCCATCCCAAGCTAATGGGAACAGAAAGCTCAGCACCTACAAATCTTGCTAGGTTGTCATTCAACTGATTTTCAAATGGGATTAGTTCTCCTGAATCTTCATCAAGGTTAGTTTCAGAAAATCTTGTACGCATTCCCGCAACAAGCGAAAGGGAGGGATACAGACCACCTCTAGTGGCCTGTAATTGCTTTTTGGCAGCTTTTACCCTGAAATCTTGAGCTTTGACAAGAGGCACAAAATTTCTGGCCATTGTATAAACTGAATCTACAGATTGTTCTCCGTTTATTTTTTCGGGTTGGGGATCGAGAGTTTCTTGTAGTACGATGTCATTTTCTTCCGTTAAGTTCATCTCTTGGAGCAAAGTCAGTTTGGCCAGTTTGAGCAGGTTTTTATTTTGGGTGACCAAAAGTTTATCCGCCAACAAATTGGATTCAGCTTCGTAGATGTCCGCTTTGGCCATAAGACCAATTTCAACTTGCTTTTTAACCAAATCATAATTGGCTTGGGAGATTTCTTGCTGCTCAAGGGAGTTTGCCACAAGGCCTTCATTGAATTTGATGTCATAATAGGCGGTCATTACCCTAAACGCCAAAAGAAATTTTTGTTGCAATACATCTTCTTGTGTTGCTTTATAAATAAACTTGGAAGCTTTGATGTTGTTCAATTTTTGAAACCCTTGAAATACATCAATATTCGCATTTAAACTAAAATTGGAGCTATAGAAATCCTGATTTACAAGAAGACCTGTTGTTGGATCATCTCCAAGCCCAGTATTGTAGGTTATATCTGAAAAGGCGGTTACGCTTGGCAACAAACTTCGTATGGATTGTCTATAGGTTTCTTTTCCCGAATCCTTATCATAAGCACTGTTTTTGACCTGAAGGTTGTGTTCTATGGCATAGGCTACACATTCATCCAAGGTCCAAGTCTTTTGGCCAATCCCTATGAAGGAGATGAAGAAGGTTAGAGCGGTAAGGTATATTCTAAATTTCATAATTTATTACTATGCCAAACTATTTGCTATTGTTGTGCCAAAAAATTAAATAACTGATTATCAATTATATAAAAGTATTTTAATTACCTCTGATAAATATTTGTGTAAAATTTTTAGACAAAAAATGTCCAATATTTTTACAGTGTCTAAAAATTGACAATACCAATTCGTAGTTTTAAGCATTAAATATGAAATGCGTGCCTTATGATAGATGCTAAGATTTTAGTGATCGACGATAATAAAAGTGTATTGAGTGCACTGGAGATTTTGCTTCAGTTTGAATATAAAAGTGTCCAAACACTTTTCAACCCTAACCAAATATCCTCCTTTCCAAACATGGAAGAGATAGACATTGTGCTGTTGGACATGAATTTTTCAGCAGGTGTGAACACAGGTAACGAAGGATTGTTTTGGTTGGGAGAAATTAAAAAGAAATCTCCGAATACCTCAGTAATTATGATGACGGCCTATGGTGCTGTTGATTTGGCGGTAAGAGCCTTAAAGCTTGGAGCATCCGACTTTATCTTAAAGCCATGGAACAACGAAAGGCTATTGACCACCGTGAAATCGGCCTTTGAACTTAGACAATCCAAACAAGAGATACATAAGCTTAAAAAGAAACAGAGCAACCTAAAGCAACTTATAAATGATGACAAGAATCTGATTATTGGAAATTCCAAAGCACTCAACTCGGTCCTAAATTTGGTGCGTAAAGTGGCCAAAACCGATGTTAATGTTTTAATTACAGGTGAAAACGGTACAGGGAAGGAACTGATAGCACGAGAGGTACACCGTTTGTCTTCCAGAAAAGATGAGGTTTTCATAAATGTCGACATGGGTTCCATTGCAGAGAACTTGTTCGAGAGCGAGCTTTTTGGACATATGAAAGGCTCTTTCACCGATGCTAAGGAAGATCGTGCCGGCAAGTTTGAGGCTGCCCATCAGGGGTCTTTGTTTTTGGATGAAATGGGGAATCTTTCGTTGCAGATGCAGGCCAAGTTACTGTCGGCCATTCAAAATAAATCCATAGTACGAGTGGGATCTAACAAGTCCATCAATGTAGACATTCGGTTGATTTGTGCCACCAACTGCAACTTGGAACAAATGGTCTCCGATGGTCTTTTTAGAGAGGATTTGCTATATAGAATCAACACCATCCACATTGAGGTGCCACCGTTACGTGAAAGAGAAGGCGATGTTCTAATATTGGCCGACTTTTTCTTGAAGAAATATGCCAATAAATACGATAAGCCCGGGTTACGCATAAACAATTTAGCAGAGGAAAAGTTAATGGAATATGCCTGGCCAGGAAATATAAGAGAACTTCAACATACTATGGAACGTGCGGTAATCCTCTCTGAAGGAAACGTGCTAAAGCCAACAGATTTTCTTTTGCACTCTAAGCCTCTACAATCGTTTGAAAATGGCCCGGAAACACTGGATGAAATGGAACAGCAGATGATATACAAAGCTTTGGAGCAGCATGATGGCAATTATAGTGCCGCCGCTGACCAATTGGGCATTTCCCGCCAAACATTGTACAACAAATTGAAGAAAAAGAACAAGTAATGGCAAGCAGAAACTTTTATTACCAAGTCATTTTGAGAGTATTGGTCATTGTACTGACCGCATTGGCTTTTGCCTTTTCATTGGTTAAGGTATGGTACTTTACAATTGCATTCTCAATTATTTTTCTTTCAGGGCAAGTTTATTACCTTATCCGGTTTATCAATAGTACCAATCGTAAGATATCCTATTTTTTTGATGCCATTCGAAATGAGGATTTCACTCTTAGGTTTCCAGAAAAAATGTCCATAAAATCTTTTAAGGAACTCAATCAGAGCTTAAATAGGGTCAACAGCATTATTCAGGAAATCCATTTGGAAATGCAGGTTAGGGAAAAGTATTACCAAGAAATCCTAAAGCAGGCAAGTATTGGAATCATGACCATAAATGAGAAAGGGCATATTCTCTTCGCTAATCCCACATTGGAAAAAATGTTGAACCACAGCCCTTTAAACCACATTAAGCAAATTGAACAAATTGATCAAAATCTATACGAAACCTTCAAAGCCCTACAACCTTTTGAGCGAAAACTTTTCCAACTGACCAACGAAAGGGAGCAAATACAGTTAGCGCTTAAATCCACCCCACTTACCTTGAACGCGGAATCGCTTATGTTGGTTGTGGTACAGGACATCAATGCAGAGCTGGATGAAAAAGAGACAGAATCTTGGGTACGATTGATACGGGTGCTTACGCACGAAATCATGAATACGATCACACCAATAACCTCGATTACAGACTCCATTATTAAATACTATACCAAAAACGGGGAGATAGTAGCTCTAAAGGATTTGGACGACAGTAAGATCAAGAACACCTTAAAAGGGCTGGAAGTCATAAAAGAACAAGGTGGCAACCTTATGGAGTTTGTTCAGTCTTACCGTAGTCTGTTGAGTGTTCCAGAACCGAACAGAACCATTGTTAAAGGGAAAGTATTCCTCGAAAAAATAGATGTTTTAATGTCTGCTAGATTAGAAGAGGAACAAACGGTTTTTTCGGTAAGTTGTCATCCAGAAAATCTGGAATTTTTTATTGATAAAAAACAATTGACCCAAGTATTGATCAATCTCAGTAAAAATGCGCTGCAATCAGTTAAGGAAGTTGAGAATGGACAAGTTCAGATGAAGGCAGGTATTGAAAAAGATGGAAGAAAGTATATAGAGATAAGGGACAATGGCCCGGGAATTCCACCAGATCTTATAGAGGAAATTTTTGTGCCCTTTTTCACTACTAAGAATGAAGGCACGGGCATAGGGCTTAGCCTTTCTAGACAGGTAATGCAGTTGCATGGGGGCAGTTTAAAGGTACGTTCTGTACCTTATGAAGAAACTGTTTTTAGATTGAACTTTGCATAATCCCTTAATTTTCAACTATAATGAAAGAAAAACTTTTGCAATTCTGTTGGGACTATGTGAACGGCAAAATGGAAAACCTACAAAAGAGAAGTGATGCTTTACAAGAATCGCTAAATTCAGAAACTAAGAGCAGTGCAGGTGATAAACATGAGACGGGTAGGGCAATGGTTCAATTGGAACAGGAGAAACTGGGCAAGCAACTTTTTGAAGTTGAGCAAATGAAACGGCTGCTTCAAAAGGTTGCTATTGAAAAAGTACCGCACAAGGTTGCTCTGGGGAGTTTGGTAAAAACAAGTACTTCAAAGTACTTCATCTCAATTTCGGCAGGAGAATTCAAAACAAAAGACATATCTGTTTTCTGCGTTTCCCCCAGTTCGCCAATTTCTAAAGCTTTATTGGGAAAAGAAACCAAGGAAGTCTTTCTGTTCAATGGGATGCAAAAAGAGATTTTAGAAATTTCTTAACCATCTCATATTCAATTAGTTTTAACTATTTCTTAAAATATTGAACAAGTTAGTTTCCTATCTTTAAAATCAGTAACCAAAAATAAACATCATGACAACACAAGAAGTTGCGGACAAACTAGTGAGTTTTTGCAGAGAGGGAAAGTACGACGAAGCCTATGGTCTTTATGCTGAAGATGCTTTGAGCGTGGAAATGCCCGGAATGCCAAACGAAATAACTATCGGCAGGGAGAATATTATAAATCAGTACCGTGAATGGGCGGCAGGTATTGAAGAGATGCACGGCGGAACCGTTGGTGACCCAGTAGTAGCGGGAAATCACTTTGTGGTGCCAATGTCAATGGATGCCACATTTAAGGAAACTGGAAGAATGCAAATGGATGAACTTTGCATGTATCAAGTGGAAAATGGAGCTATAAAGAAAGCTTCCTACCATTATGAGGTGCCTTCCATGAGTTAATCCAACCTTGGTTTTTGACGATTGGTCTTTTTAAACGAATCTATCTTCTTGGATTTCAATCGTTTTTCAATCGAAGATTTTGAAGGCTTTGTTGGTTTTCGCTTTTTGGGAACTTCCAAAGCCTTTTTTAGTAAGCTGAAAAAGCGTTTGATGATTAGCTGTTTGTTTTTGTGCTGGCTTCGGGCCTCATCACAGTACAAGATTAGAATTCCTTCTTTGGTAAATCGGGATTCCATTTTTTTGAGGATACGCCTCTTTTCCTGTTCAGAAAAAGCTTGTGAATTTTCCAATGAAAAAGACAGCTCTACTTTAGAAGAAACCTTGTTAACATGTTGACCACCAGCACCACTGCTACGAACAGCTTTAAAGTTTAATTCTCTAAGTAATTGTTCTCTGTTCAACTTGAAGACGCTTATTGATTGTTTCTAAAGATACATTAAGGAAAACAGTATCGCCGAGCTTTAATCGCTTTTGCGTATTGAAGTAAAGAACAGTATCGCCATTTGCTTCAGCTTCATTTAGATAATGACTTCCTTTAAAATAGGTGTTTGTTACCTTGACTTTTAAACCCGTGGTATCAGAAACCTGAAGCTCATTGGGATAGATGAGAACGGATTTATCAATCTCTGCATAGGCTTTCAATAATTTAATAGGGATGCTGTTGACTTCTCCAAATAAAGAAGCGGTATAATAATTAGGGGGGCTTTTGTATAACTTTTTCGTTTTTTGATGGGCTACCATTTTTCCTTGTTCCAAAACAAGCGTTTGTTCTGCATAGGGTAAAACATCATTTGGGTCATGGCTAGCGGTGAGCAATGTTATTCCCTTTTTTTTTAAATAAGGAAACAGTTTTCTGCGAAGCGAGTTTCTTTTAAAATTATCGATATGACCAAAGGGCTCATCTAACAATAATACTTCTGGTTCTTGTGCCAATACCCGCGCCAAGGCTACCCGTTGTTGTTGTCCGCCGCTTAGATTTTTGACCTTTGTTTCTGCATAAGCTTCAAGCTCAATAAGCTCCAATAATTCTTGAATTCTTTGCTCATGGGTCTCTTGCTCAAAAACGGATAAGTGTTGCCCAATGTTTTCGGCTACTGATATAAAGGGCATCAGGTCAAAATCTTGAGAGAGGTATTTCATGTACGATTCTCCAGGAATTAGATTGAAATTTGGGCCTAAAGCTTGGTTTTCGCCCCAAAAAACCGTGCCATTTTCTAGATGGAGCAGCCCATAAATAACTTTGAGAAGGGTGCTTTTTCCAGAGCCGCTCTCTCCCATCAATGCCAAATGTTCACCTTTGGCTACAGTAAAAGAAATATCCTCTAAAATAGTTTGGTCTTGATAGCCGAAGGAATCTATATGAACTTTAAGCATAGATGTAAAACAACAAAAAATCCGCTTCAATAGAAACGGATTTTTAAAATTCTTAAGAGTTTTTTAGTCCTTGAACTCCTTTAATACAGCTTGGTTTGGAAGTTGGTCGTAACCCATATTAAAGAGCGTGAAACCAAAAATATCGGCATATTGCTCAATGGTTTTGCTTACGGGAGTTCCTGCACCGTGTCCTGCATTGGTTTCTATACGTATTAATGTTGGGTTGGTACCCGTTTGCTTCTCTTGTAATTCTGCGGCAAACTTGAAACTGTGGGCAGGCACCACACGGTCGTCATGGTCTCCCGTGGTCACTAAAGTAGCAGGGTATGCTGTTCCTTCTTTTACATTATGCACAGGTGAATAACCTTTGATATATTTGAACATTTCTTCATCATCTTCAGAGGTGCCGTAATCGTAGGCCCAACCTGCTCCTGCAGTAAACGTATGGTAGCGGAGCATATCCAATACGCCAACTGCTGGTAACGCCACTTGCATTAAATCTGGGCGTTGGGTCATGGTTGCCCCGACCAACAATCCTCCGTTAGAACCACCACGTATAGCTAGGTATTCTTTAGAAGTGTAATTGTTTTCGATAAGATATTCTGCCGCAGCGATAAAGTCATCGAATACGTTTTGCTTTTGTAGCTTGGTTCCTGCAATATGCCATTTTTTACCGTACTCGCCACCCCCTCTTAGATTGGGAACGGCATAGACTCCGCCTTGTTCCATCCAAACGGCATTGACAATACTGAATGATGGGGTTAGGCTTACATTAAACCCTCCATACCCGTAGAGAATGGTCGGATTTTTACCATTTAACTCGACACCTTTTTTATGGGTTATTATCATCGGCACTTTTGTACCGTCCTTAGAAGTATAGAATACTTGGTTTGATTCATAATCTTCTGGATTAAAATCTATTTCCGGTTTCCAATACTGTTTGTATTCTCCAGTCTCTACGTTATACTGGTACGAAGAACTTGGGGTATTATAATTAGTGAAGGAAAAATAAAATTCCTTTTCATCTTTTTTGCCCCCAAAACCATTGGCACTGCCTACCCCTGGTAATTCAACTTCTCGTACGAGCTTGCCTTTGTAGTCATACTGCATTACTTTGGAGATGGCATCGACCATATATTCTGCAAAAAAGTAGCCTCCGCCATTTCCAGCGGTCAATACATTTTCGGTTTCAGGGATGAGGTCTTTCCAGTTTTCCGGAGTTGGGTTGGAAGCATCGGTGACCACTATTTTTTTATTGGGGGCTTCCATGTTGGTCACCAAAAAGAGTTTGGAGCCTTCATTCTCTATGACATACGTATCAGATTCGGTATTGTCCAGAACAGTGACCAAATCACTGTTGGGCTGTGTAAGGTCTTTTAAGAATAATTTATTTCCCGAAGTTGATGTTGAAGCGGAGATGAACAAATAGTTTTCATCTTCCGAAACATAGCCTTGGACATAACGGTGTTTTTCTTCAGGAGTACCGCCAAAAATTAACTTATCTTCAGATTGAGGAGTTCCCAGTTCGTGGTAATACAATTTGTGCTGGTCCGTTTTGGCAGAAAGCTCACTACCTTCAGGTTTGTCGTAGCTGGAATAGAAAAACCCATTAGTTCCTTTCCATGAGATACCACTGAATTTGATATCCACTAGAGTATCTTCAACAATCTCCATGTCCTCTGTATTGATAACGATACCCTTTCGCCAATCGCTACCTCCCTCAGAAATTAAGTAAGCTGCTTTTGAGCCATCCTTGGTGAATTTTAATCCCATCAACGATGTTGTTCCATCTTCAGAAAATGTATTTGGGTCTAAAAAAACAGCTTCTTCTTCACCCTCCTTTTTTCTGTAAACTACATATTGATTTTGAAGCCCATCATTTTTATAGAAATAGGTATAATCACCTTCTTTAAAAGGAGACCCTAATTTTTCATAGTTCCAAAGTTTTTCCAGTCTGTTTTTTAAATCCTCTCTAAAAGGGATTTTATCCAAATATCCAAAGGTAGAAGCATTCTGTTCCTTTACCCAAGCTTCGGTTTCGGTACTCCTGTCGTCTTCCAACCATCTATAAGGGTCTTTGACTTCGGTTCCAAAATAGGTGTCTACGGTATCGACTTTTTTAGTGGTAGGATAGTTCACAACGATTGGTTCTCTTTTGGAGGTAGTTTCACAAGCCGCGAAAATGATTACGGCTATAAAAAGACTTAATTTTCGCATTGTTTTTATAGATTGATTTTGTTAAAAATACTACAAAAACAAGCAATTTCTTAAGAGAAAAAAAGCTTTAACGTATTTTAAGAAATAATTTCTGGAGTGTTGGAAATCAACTTGTTCTCTACCAAATATTCTGCAATTTGTACTGCATTAGTTGCGGCTCCTTTTCTAAGATTATCAGAAACGACCCACATGTTCAGGGTATTGGGCTGGGTTTCGTCCCTACGGATACGGCCTACAAAAACATCATCTTTACCATGCGCATAGATAGGCATGGGATACGTATTTGTATCTGGATTGTCTTGCACGGTAATGCCGGGTGTTTCACTTAGCAACTTTCGTATTTCACTTATATCGAAATCGTTATGAAATTCCACATTAATAGATTCAGAATGACCACCAGCTGTTGGAATACGAACTGCAGTCGCTGAAACCGAAAAAGTTCGGTCATCCAGTATTTTTTGTGGCTCTCTGGCCAATTTCATTTCTTCTTTGGTATATCCATTTTCTAAAAACACATCGCAATGGGGCAATGCATTTTTACCTATGGGATAGGGGTAAGCCATCTCGCCTTGTACACCTGCAATTTCATTCTCAAGTTGTTGAACAGCTTTTACCCCAGTTCCAGAAACGGATTGGTAGGTAGAGACCACTACACGTTTCATCTGATACTTATTGTGGAGCGGACTTAACGCTAACACCATCTGAATGGTGGAACAGTTGGGGTTGGCAATAATTTTGTCCTCGGTCGTTAACTGAGCGGCATTAATTTCAGGAACCACCAATTTTTTGGTAGGGTCCATACGCCATGCCGAGGAATTATCGATAACGGTTGTGCCAACTTCGGCAAATTTTGGCGCCCATTGCAAGGAAGTGTCACCACCTGCCGAGAAAATAGCGATATCGGGTTGAGCTGCAACTGCATCAGCAAGCCCAATAATGGTATATTCATTTTCTCTATAGGTTAATTTTTTACCTACAGACCGTTCAGAAGCTACCAATAACAAATCCGTAATTGGAAAATTACGTTCTGCCAATACTTTCAACATTACTTCACCAACCATTCCGGTTGCGCCAATAACTGCTACTTTCATTTTTATCTTTTAGTAGGACAAAGGTAATGTAGAATAAAAACTAAACAAGTGTTCTTTTTTCTTCTAATCAAAAAATAACAAAATGTTATAAATAAAACAACCGTCAATCGGTTAGCGAAAACAGATTGACGGCTTTAAGATTACTACTGTGATGTAGCGGTAGCCAAGTAAGGCTTACTATTTTTGTTTTTGTAATAAATCCCTGATTTCGGCGAGCAATTCCTCTTGGGATGGGCCTTTTGGTGCTTCTGGAGCTGGCTCTTCTTTTTTCTTCATCTTGTTTACGCCTTTTACGATCATGAACATTACAAAGGCCACGATGATAAAATCGATTACATTGGTTAAGAATTCACCATATAATACTGCCACTTCCCCTACTTTTTCACCTGCATCGTTCATAGTTCCTTCTGTAATTATATATTTTAAATCTTTGAAGTCTGCATTAAAGATGAGACCAATTAAAGGAGATACTATTCCTCCAGTAAAGGAAGCAACGACCTTATTAAATGCTGCACCCATTACGAAACCTACGGCAATGTCCACGAGGTTTCCTTTCATTGCAAAATCTTTGAATTCTTTCAACATAGTATAATAGTTTTAGTGGTTAATACACACACAATGTAACCAAAAAAAGGGGTTAAGCCAATTAGAACCTGTAAAATTATAGGGTTACGACAACCCTTTTAACCCTAGGTGAAATTGCAGTCAGGATTTCGTATGCTATTGTGTTAGCAGAAGTTGCGAAATTTTCTGCTGAGTTATTTGGTCCAAAGACCACAACTTCATCCCCTTCATTACAATCAATATTGGTAACATCAATCATAATCATATCCATGCATACATTGCCAATAATAGAAGCTTTTTTTCCATTGATAAAAACATAACTTCTTTCATTGCCATATTGTCTGCCAATACCATCTGCATGACCAAGCGGCAATGTTGCGGTTCTTCTTTGGTTTTTGGGTGTAAAGGCCCTATTATAACCTACGCTTTCGTTCGGCTGTATTTCATGAATCTGGGAAATGATGGTTTTTAAGGTGGCTACGGGTTTCAGTTGTTCATCAAAAGCCTTGTCATTGCCATAACCGTAGAGTCCAATGCCACTTCGTACCATTTCAAATTGTGCTTCGGGGTAATTTAAGATTCCCGAAGTGTTCAATAGATGCCGAAAAGGAACATACCCTAACCTATTGTTCAAAGCAGTACTTATTTTCTGAAACGTTGCTATTTGTTTTTGGCTAAAAGCTTTTTCGGATTCATCTTCCGAAGCAGCTAGATGTGAAAAAATGGAAGTTATTTTAAGTTCTTGCCTGTTTTTTAGTTGGGAAGTAATGAAATCAATATGATTTTCGCTAAACCCCAATCGATTAAGACCCGTATTAAATTTAATATGGACGGGATAATCCGTTTGGTTTTTATATTTGGCAACCTCTAAAAAAAGCTGAAGGATTTTTGGCGAATACAAACTAGGCTCCAAGCAATGTTCAATAACTTCAACAAGGTTTATAGGCTGTGGATGCAATACCAAAATTGGTTGTGTAATACCCGCATTCCGAAGCAAAATACCTTCATTCACATAGGCAACGGCAAAATAATCCGCACCCAATGCTTCCATCTTTTTGGCAATGGTCACCATATCACTGCCATAGGCAAAGGCTTTTACAACAGCTAAAAATTTGGTTTGGGGTGCTAATCTAGATTTTAAAAACCTGTAATTGTGTTCTAGTGCAGCTAAATCTATTTGTAGCGTAGTCTCACCAACTTTATCCATTGGCGGCTTTCTTTTTTGCTTCTACTTCCTCGGCATCGACATTCATTTGGCTTACTTTTTCTTTGAGCATTGCCTTATAAAATGCTGCCCTGCTCAACGGTTCGTACTCACCCGTTTCTCCAAGTAAGACTAATTTGTCCTCATCGGATTTTCTAAAACTGTAGTTGGCCAGATTTCCGGTACGTGTACAAACTGCGTGGACTTTGGTCACGTATTCTGCTGTAGCCATGAGTGCGGGCATGGGTCCAAAAGGATTCCCCTTAAAGTCCATATCCAATCCTGCAACAACAACACGGATACCACGATTGGCCAAATCGTTACAGACGGTAACAATCTCATCATCAAAGAATTGTGCTTCGTCAATTCCAACAACATCACAATCATCTGCCAACAAACGGATGTTGGCTGCAGCTGGAACAGGGGTAGACCTAATTTCATTGGAGTCATGGGAGACCACCATATCTTCATGATAACGGGTGTCCACAATAGGTTTAAAAATCTCTACTTTTTGTTTGGCAAATTGCGCACGCTTCAATCTTCTGATCAATTCTTCGGTTTTTCCTGAGAACATGGAACCACAGATAACTTCTATCCATCCAAATTGTTCTTTAGGGTTTACCGTGTTTTCGAGAAACATACCGTATTTTTAAACGAAATTGTGTAGTTTTTTCGTTTGATTAAAGCAAAGCACAAAACTACTAAAAAAATATGCCTTGATTTAAGAATAAAATTTAACCTTTTGTTCTTAGGGGGATACTAAAAATGATTTTATTTTTATAGTAAAGATTAATAGCTATGATACGGAAATTAAGGGAGGAACTGATAAAATTGTCCACTGATATTATAACTACCAGAGAGGACAAAGAATTGACGGAGCTTTACGATAAGGCCAAAGAAATTTATGAAAAGTTGGCCGTACTCAAATTTATAGATGAGAAGTTAAACGATGTTGAAGTGGACGTTTCCAAGAATACAATCGCATCACGATTTGAAAAAATGGCAAACGCTGTATTGAGCGAGAACATTTCGGTACCGGAAAGCAATCCCCATGAAGAAGATATTATCATACCCGGAATGGACACCATTAAGGACATGGTTTCAGAAATGCCTTCGGATGTGGCGGTAGAACATGTTTTTAAAGAATTTGTAGCAAAACCTGAATTCATCAAGAACGAGAAAGAAATACTTTCCCCTACGGACGAAAAGGTAATTTCTGAAAATGTAAGGTCAAGATCCTTGAACGATACATACATTAAAGACCTTCAAATTGGTCTTAACGATAAACTAGCCTTTGTAAAGCATTTGTTCAATGGAAATATGGATGATTATACGCGAGTACTTTCCCAATTGAATACCATTGATACCGAAGAACGGTCCAAGGCGTTTATCAAAAATATGGTGAAACCAGAGTATCATGATTGGACGGGCAAGGAGGAATATGAAACACGTTTTATAGCGCTAATAGAGCGTAGGTTCGCTTAATTCATCTCCATCCATTTTACTTTTTATACTTTTAAGGTTACGATAACCTTAAAATAAATAACCATGAATCTGAAGAAAACCCTTTTCTGGGCTTCAACTGTATTGTTGACGGCCATTATGTGTTTTTCAGTTTACAATTATTTTTTCAATCATGGAATGATTCGGGAATTTTTCGTGAATATGGGGTATCCCACGTATCTTATTTACCCTATGGCGGTTGCAAAAATTCTAGGATTATTGGCCATATGGGGAAATTTTTCAAAATGGTTGAAAGAATGGGCCTATGCAGGATTCTTCTTCAATTCAGTTTTGGCATTTTTTGCACATTACATGGTCAGTGACGGTGAACATATGGGAGCTGTTCTTGCATTTATCTTTGTTTTGACCTCTTATTTTTCGGAAAAAGAAGTAAGACGGTAACATAAATTTATGGGGAAATTATATTTGGTGCCGACACCAATAGGAAATCTGGAGGATATCACACTTAGGGCCATAAAAACCCTTAAAGAAGTTGATTGTATTCTTGCGGAGGATACCCGTACTAGCGGAAAACTGCTCAAACATTTTGAGATTGATACACCGCTGCAAAGCCATCATATGCACAATGAGCATAAACAAGTGGATATTTTGGTCGAAAAACTTAAAGGAGGTGTTAGCTTTGCTTTAATTTCCGATGCCGGAACCCCGGCGATTTCAGACCCTGGATTTTTATTGACCCGGGCATGTGTGGAAAACGATATAGCAGTTGAATGTCTTCCTGGAGCAACAGCATTCGTTCCAGCACTAGTGAACAGTGGACTCCCTAATGATCGTTTTGTCTTTGAAGGATTTCTACCGATTAAAAAAGGCAGACAAACCCGATTGCAAATATTGGCGGAAGAAAAAAGAACGATGGTATTTTACGAATCGCCCCATAAATTGCTTAAAACCTTGACCCAATTTGTGGAATACTTTGGAGCGGATAGATTGGTTTCTGTTTCGCGGGAATTGACCAAAATGTATGAGGAAACCATTAGGGGAACAGCAGCCGAAGTTCTAGAACATTTTACAGTAAAACCACCTAAAGGTGAGTTTGTTATTATAGTTGGGGGAAAACCTTAAACTGATAGTAAACAGCTATATTTCCGACTTACTTAGTCAATAACCTAAAACCAAAGTGGTACAAAAATTCCATCCCGAACTGAACAAGGTGTACTTTATAAACAAGTATACCCTACTACACATTATTTCTGGTTCGGGAACTATCCAAGTCGATTTCAAAAACTATAACGACTGGCAAGACAAGGCCATTTACTTGGAAAAAGGTCAGTATATCAAATTCTTTTCAGATGATTTTGTTGTAAGAAAGATAGAATTCCCAAACAAGACTGTTTTTGATAAGAAAGAAGTACGAGTACTCTTTAAACATTTGATTTCGTTGGGCTATATCAACTTTAACGAATGCGAGGAGTGCAAAAGATATTTGTCCAACACCGCGTTTTCTGAAAATACTTCCGAAATCATAGATATTTCCTCCAAGCAATGGTATTGGCAAAACCCTTTTCAAGCCAGCAAGCAAGAATATCAGATCATTTTCGATGTTAAAGAGATTATCGATAATGAATATTACGGCAATTTCAACAACAAGGACCTTTCAGCTTTAATGTTGGAAAATGGATACAATGCCCAAGCACTCGTTAAGGATAAAATAGGGCTATCTGTAAAGACGTTGCTTTCTAACAAAAGATTGATGGAGAGCAAAAAGAAAATAGCATTTACAGATAAGAGTATTCAAGAGGTTTCTTATGAAACAGGGTACAAGGACCCAGCATATTTTAACCGGGTATTTAAAAACACCACGGGACAGACCCCATCAGATTTCCGAAACGATTTCGATTATGAAAATCGTGATACGTTCACCAAGAACCTTATCGAATTATTAAAGGACCATCATGCGGAGCATCGGAATCTTGAATTTTATGCTGACAAAATGAATCTCTCCATAAAAGCACTATCCAAAAAAACGAGAGCGAAAATGAATGCATCTTTAGGTCAGTTGATTCGAAATGAATTGATTTCCACCTCAAAAAAACTATTGCTTCAAGAAGCATCTATAAAGGATATTGCATATAAACTTGGTTTTGAAGAGGCCAACCACTTCTCACACTTCTTTAAAAATTACACAGGGAGTACTCCCACCGATTACAAAATCAAAAAGTACAATTCTTAGCGTCTTTTTTGTATGCCCTAAAGGGCTTTCCATTCTGAAATTTGCAGTGTAATTACAAACTAAAATTTGTTTAATCATTAAAAATAGAAGTAATGGATATTAAATCATTGGCCATCGAAATGGATGGCATTGTAGGCAAAGGAGCCATTGTAGACGCAGTAAAACAATTCTTCGCAGAAGACGCAACAACATCTGACTATAATGGACTAGCGACCACTGACAAACAGCAAATGGTCGAAAAAATGGAAGGCTTCGCAGGAGCGATTGCTCAAGTAAACGGCATAACCCACCATCATACAATTGTAGATGGAAATGTATCAGCGTCAGAATTCACTTTTGATTTCAACATGAAGGATGACAGCAAAATCTACTGGCACGAGATTATTCGTCGCGTTTGGAACAACGATGGTAAAGTAGTTGAGGAAGAGTATTTCAACGCTCAATAAATGTTCCCCTATTTCTCTCATATTAAAAAAGGTAATCGACTGCATCGCAATAGTGAGAGTAGTTTTGGCACCCTTTTTATAAGGTCCAGATTGCATTATCAATTAGGACTTGTAGAGAAAAATATTAATAGAAATAAAGACGTAGTAATTAAAAACAAGTAAATATTTAAAGAAAAGTAAAATGAAAATTTTAAAATTATCCATAGTAGTAGTAGCATTAACATTTGCTACAAGTTTATCGGCCCAGGACAAAATGGCCAACAATATTGACAACAGTAATATTGCACTTGCAGGTTATAGCCCTGTATCCTATTTGGATTTGGGATTGGCTCAAAGAGGTAACAAAGCGTACAAATCTGAGTACAAGAAAGTAGTATATTATTTCACTTCTGGAGAGCAAAAGGCAACGTTTGATAAAAACCCTTCCAAGTATATGCCTCAATATGGTGGTTTCTGTGCTTTTGGAATCTATGCTGGAGCAAAATTCAGAGTAGACCCAACTAAATTCATAGTAAAAGATGGAAAATATTATTTGTATTTGAACAATGTAGAGCTTGATGCAAAACAACTTTGGCTTGCAGAAAACAATCATGGTAAATTAAAAAGTGTTGCGGACACCAATTGGAAAAAGTTAGGTAAGACACATAACTAGACCATTTTAATAATCACTAAAATTTTAGATCATGAAATTTGTAACCAAAAGAATTCACGCATTTTTAGATTACCCCGTAGCTATTGCATTAATAGTGCTGCCATTCTTGTTAGGTTTGGGCGGTTCTAACCCGTTGGCTTTGCAGCTTTCGGTAGCTACAGGAGTTGCAGCCTTTGTGCTAACGTTACTAACAGATCACCATTTGGGAGCACTAAAAGTTATTCCTTATAAGTTTCATCTGTTGGTTGATTTTATAGTTGCCGTAGTGTTTATCCTGGCACCTTTTATTCTTTCTTTTCATGGAATAGATGCTTATTACTATTGGATAAATGGAATTGCGGTACTAACGGTGGTTAGCCTTCATAAAGCAGAAATAAGGGCCTAGAACAAGGAAAGTAGAGAACAATGCTAAAACCAGGTTCTTTTTCACATAAAAACAACTAAAGATTTAGATTGGTTGTGGTTCAAAGCATGTCAATTGTATGATTGATGTGCTTTGGTGCTTACTATGAACCATAAAATTAGTCCAACAAAAGCTAAGTGTAGTTTTGACCACCTAGCTTTTTTATACATTTAACAAACATGAAACAATTACTCTCCGATATCCGCAAGTGTGAAGTGTGCATAGAACACCTTCCTTTAGGTCCACGGCCCATAGTGGCCGGACACCCAGACGCACGAATCTTAATTATTGGGCATGCACCAGGCACCAAAGTACATAAAACCGGAATACCTTGGGATGACCATAGTGGCAAACAGCTTCGCAAATGGATGGGTGTAACGGATGAAGAATTTTATGACGAGACCAAAATTGCACAAATGCCCATGGGATTTTGTTATCCCGGAAAAGGAAAAACAGGAGATTTACCTCCAAGGACCGAATGTGCTCCTCTATGGCATAAACCGCTTCTCAACAAAATGCCCAATCTAAAATTAACAATTCTTATTGGGCAATACTCCCAGCGGTATTATTTGGGAAAGAGAATGGAAAAAAATTTAACAGAGACCGTACGGAATTTCATCAACTATGTGCCCTATTATTTTGTAATACCGCATCCATCGCCCAGAAATCGATTTTGGATAAGCAAAAACCCTTGGTTTGAAGAGGAGGTTGTACCCATGCTTCAAAACCATATAGCCCAACAACTAAAAAACTAGTAAGAAATACTCGAACGTAACCTGCTAAAGGTTTCTGGTTTCATATTGAGATATGAGGCCAAGTATTTTTGGGGAATCACTTTTAATTCATCCGGGCAACGCTGCATGAATGCAATATAACGCTGTTCCGCTGATAGGGTCAAAAGCTCCACTTCCCTATGCAAACGACCAAATAATATATTTTGAAAAAACAAACGGCCCCAAATATTGAAATCGGGGAACTTTTGAAACAAACCTTGATAATCGGTCAATGAAATGCCCAATAACTTTGAAGGTTTTAGGGCTTCTAAAAACGTATGGGATTGCTGCTTGGAAATAAACGAATCAAAGACTCCGGATGGACTTCCCGAATAGGAAAACCCCAAAACCACTTTCTCTCCCTTTTCGTTTAGGATATAGATGGCCTGTACGCCTTCAAGCACAAAATAAAAATAACGCTCAATAGCACCAGCTTCGGTTATAAGATCGTATTGATTAAAGGTTTTAGGCTTCCAAAGCGAACGAAAATAGTTTTCCTCTTCTTTTTCAAAATTGACTTGTGGAAAGAATTGCTTTAAGCGAAGAAAAGTTTCGTCATTCATAACACTCCGACTATAGAGAATCTAAAAATAGCTAATATCGACTATAGTCAAAGAAAAAGTGAAAGTAGAAAGATGAACGGGTTACGCCAGAATTTCATCAACCTGTACCATGTGTCGCTCCAAATGGCAAAGTAAAAATTCAAAAGCTTCTGGAAGGTAGAATTTTACAACAGGGCCTATGGCAGAGGTTATCTTAATTTTGGTTACATCTTTGTTCCTGCTTTTTAAGATAGATTGCTTCAAATGATTGTGCAGCTCAAAAAACGCATCGAAAACCTCGTCTATTTTTTCGCCTGTCAATTCGTTCTTGTCCAATAATGGCTCAAACCGCTTTAGCGTTTTCATTTTCATTTTTCGGACTCCATTCTTGGGTCGTTGTCCTTCAATAACTAATTTCTGCCAACGTCTTGTCCTGAACCCATCTGGTTCTTTATCGATATCTGCTGATTTTGCTAGCGTATCATTTATTTTCTCCACGTACTTGCCATAGGAAATGTTTAGGTGCGCAATGATTTCGACAATGTTCCAGACCTTTGGATTTGGAGGTGTTTTTAATATGGTTACATCTAAAGTCTGATGCTTTTTTACGGTATTTAGAATATGATTTAACCGCTGAATTTGATTTTCCGAGGTGAGGACCAATGCTGCCATACTTCTATTTTTTAGCAAAGTTCAAGGTTAATGTTGCTACAAAACTTGATGTAGGTCAAGAAATCCAAGAATCAAAAAATCCAACAGCGAAGCGGTCTAACGTCTAATATCTAAAATCTAATACCTAGACCCATCATGTTTCCCTTCTTCCCAACCATGTTTCCCCAAATACTGTTCCCCACTTTCAACAGCACCCTCTTCTATAGAAGTACCCATGGAGTCGTTCCAGCGGTTCAAATATCCAAATAAGGAGATTACACCTAGCATCTCCACAATTTCACCTTCGTTCCAATGTTCGTAGAGTTTTGCTTTGATTTCTGCATCCACTGCATTGGGAACTTGAGAGGCGGCCAAGGAAAAATCTAAAGCTGCGCGTTCGGCTTCTGAGAAAGCTTCGTGGGTTCGGTATTCCCAAATATTGTCCAATTGCTCCTGCTCTGCACCATAACGCTCTGCAGCCCTAATGGCATGTGCTTGACAATATCGACATCCCGTGGCATTACTGCTCACCCATGCAATCATCCGTTTTAAAGCTGACGTAACCCTACCTTCATTGGCCATTACGGCTTTATTTAGGTTGATAAATGCCTTTGAAATAGCTGGTCTATGCTGCATCGTCAAGATGGAGTTTGGACAAAAACCAAGAGTCTCGTTAAAGAATTCAGCTAATTTTTTAGTCTCTAAATCATGATTGGGATCAAGTGGATTTACTAATGCCATAGATGTGTGTATTAATTGTATTTTTGGAAGCTACAAGAAACAAAAATTTGACATCATGACAAATCATATTACTACCAAATGGTTAGGAGAAATGGCCTTCGAAAGCAATAATCCTTCGGGCCAAACATTAAGAATCGACGCAAGTCCAGAAGATGGGGGTAAGGGTGATGGCTATCGTCCAAAGGCATTGATGTTATCTTCTTTGGCTGGTTGCTCTGGTTTGGATGTTGCCTCGCTCATTAAAAAAATGAAACTGGAAGTGGACGAATTTCATATTGAAACTATTGCCAACTTGACCGATGAACACCCCAAGTATTATGATGCCGTGACCATAGAATATCACTTTCACGGGCCAAATCTGAATGAAGAGAAATTACAAAAAGCTATTGACCTATCCGTAGAAAAATATTGCGGTGTTATGGAAATGTTCAGACGGTTCGCGGAGTTGGAGATTAAGACGGTGTTTCATGGGTAAAGCTTAAGTACAAGTTTTAAGTTCAAGCTCAAATTTCAAGTACAAGTTCAAAGCGCAAGTTTAAAAACTATGCAGATTCATAAATATTTATAAGCTTTGTAACTATTCAAATATAATTTTCAAGCTCAAACCCAAGCTTGTTTTTCGTATAACATATGAAAGATAAAAAGTTTGACCTAGAAGATAGATTAGTATCGTTTGCGGCGGATATAGCCCTTTTTTGTAAAGAATTACCCAATGATTTTACGGGTCAGTATTATGGTCACCAACTGTTAAGGTCATCCGGTAGTTCGGCTCTTAATTTTGGGGAGATGCAAGGAGCCCAAACGGATAAGGACTTTAAACATAAGGCCTCTATTTGTTTAAAGGAATTAAAGGAGTCACGAATCAATTTAAAGATTCTGGAAAAGATTAATTATGGAAGTGATTTAAATCGGAAAGAACTTCTTGACGAAATAGAACAATTAATAAAGATTATAGCAACAATAATTAAAAACAAAAGTCAATAACCGACCTCTTCAAACCTGTTGTATTTGAGTTTGATTTTTGTGTTTGTATTTTATAGATATGCGCTGGACCATAAAGCCCAAACCTACTCAAGAAGACATCGACCAACTTTCCAAAGACCTGAAGGTTGACGGATTGGTAGCACAGTTATTACTACAAAGAGGGATAAGTACCTACGATGAGGCGAAATCATTCTTTCGCCCACAACTTTCCCATCTGCACAACCCATTTTTAATGGAGGATATGGATAAAGCGGTTGCACGGATTGAATCGGCCATAGCGGATAACGAGAATATTTTAATTTATGGGGATTATGATGTGGACGGAACAACTTCCGTTGCCTTACTATCATCCTATCTTTTGGAACAATACCCTAACGTTGCTACCTACATACCGGATCGCTACACGGAAGGCTATGGTGTATCGCTTCAAGGAATCGATTTTGCTTCGGACAATGATTTTACGTTGATTATTGCTTTGGATTGTGGAGTAAAAGCTATTGAACAAGTCGCATATGCAAAAGACAAAGGAATCGATTTTATTATCTGTGATCACCACAGGCCAGGGAATATGCTTCCTGATGCAATTGCCATTCTTGACCCTAAACGTGAGGATTGTGGGTATCCCTATAAAGAGCTTTGTGGCTGTGGCGTAGGATTTAAATTGATACAGGCGCTCACTTTAAAAAATGGAGGAAATATTGATGAACTTATTCCGTATTTAGATTTAGTGGCAACCGCTATTGGAGCGGATATTGTGCCGATTACAGGGGAAAATCGGGTTTTGGCCTATTATGGTCTACAGGTCATCAATTCTAATCCAAGGATTGGGTTTAAGGCGATAATCAATCAAATAAAGAAAAAATCGCTTACCATTACAGATGTTGTCTTCATCATAGCACCAAGAATAAACGCTGCGGGAAGAATGGAGCATGGCCAACATGCCGTGAACTTGTTGGTGGAAACCGATTTGAACAGTGCCGAAAAGTTTGCAGCTGCTATTGAGGCGTTTAATTCGGATAGAAGAAATCTTGATCAACAAATTACAGAGGAAGCCCTAGTGCAAATTCAGGAAAACAAAGAGGAAAATCGATTTACATCTGTAGTTTATGATGAGAATTGGCACAAAGGCGTTATAGGCATTGTAGCTTCCCGACTTACGGAAACATATTATCGCCCTACATTGGTCTTTACAAAAAGTGGAGAAAAACTTGCTGCATCTGCGCGTTCCGTAAAAGGGTTCGATGTGTACAATGCCTTGGAAGGCTGTTCCGATTGTTTGGAACAATTTGGAGGGCACAAATACGCTGCGGGACTGACACTTCTCGAAAACCAATATGAAACATTTAAAGCACAATTTGAAAAAGTAGTTTCCGAAAGTATAGATTCCAGCTTATTGGAACGGGAACTTACCATAGATGCCAAAATTGAATTGCATCAAATTGATGATAAATTAATGCGTATTATAAAACAGTTCGCTCCTTTTGGTCCAGGAAACATGACACCTGTTTTTATGGCTGAAAAAGTTCAAGATGCAGGTTATGCAAAAGGTATTGGTGAAGATGAAAAGCACCTAAAGATATCGGTTTTTCAGAATGGTTCACCTAAGTTTGGGGCTATAGGTTTTAACTTAGGGAATAAATTAGAGCGAGTTAAAAATGAAAACCAGTTTGCCATTGCATTTACGTTGGATGAAAATGAGTGGAACGGTACAACAACGCTTCAGTTAAAGCTTAAAGATGTAAACTAAATGTATGAGAATTGAGCACCTTGCGATTTGGGTACAAGATTTAGAAGCTATGAAAACTTTCTATGAAAATTACTTTAAGGCCAAATCAAGTAAAAAGTACCATAATCCAACAAAAAAATTTACATCCTATTTTTTGAGTTTTAATAAAGGTACCCGTCTTGAACTGATGCATAGACCTGATATAAAAGTATTTGATAAAACGGAAGAACGTACGGGGATTGCACATTTTGCCGTATCTGTAGGTTGTAAGGCTGTAGTTGACGCATTGACCGAAACCTTACGAAAAGATGGTTTTGATATTATTGGAGAACCGCGAACAACGGGTGATGGGTATTATGAAAGTGTAGTAATGGACCCTGAACAGAACCGAATAGAGATTACGGTCTAGTATGGAACAGAAGCTTGACCCCTACGCTGCATTGCGTTTTAAAGAATTCAATATTTTTTTAGGCGTACGTTTTGCCATGGTTTTTGCATGGTCCATGCAGTTTATTGTTATAGAATGGCAAGTGTATTCCCTGACCAAAGACCCTCTTTCGTTAGGGATAATTGGGTTAATGGAAGTGATTCCCGCAGTGGGCATGGCACTGTTTGCGGGCCATATTGTAGACCAGAAAGAAAAAAGAAACCTGTTGATAAAGTGTATTCTTGGATTTTCGGTCATCAGTCTTGGACTTTTCTTTCTAAGTAATCCATCTTTGGAAACCAGTATGTCTTCAACAAATATTCTGTACGCCATTTATTTCTTGGTTTTTCTTGGAGGATTGGTAAGGGCGTTTTTGGGGCCTACTATTTTTTCCTTGATAGCGCTTATTGTCCCAAAGAAAATTTATCCCAATGCGGCTACTTGGAGTAGTTCCACTTGGCAAATGGCATCCGTTCTTGGCCCTGCTTTGGCAGGATTCAGCATCAGTTGGATTGGTGTTCACTGGTCCATGTGTGTTATTTTCGCCTTTTCTTTAATAGCCTTGTTGTTGCTCTTTAAGATTTCTCGAAAACCAATTCTAAATCCTAAAATTGGAGAGCCTGTTTTTCAAAGCTTAAAGGACGGATTAAAATTCGTTTTTAATAGCAAAGCTATTTTTGGTGCACTGACGTTGGATATGATTGCGGTGCTCTTTGGAGGTGCCGTAGCACTTTTACCCATCTATGCTCAGGATATTCTACACGTAGGTTCTGAAGGTTTCGGTATTTTAAGGGCCGCACCCGCAGTAGGGGCATCTATAACCATGTTGGGCTCCACCCGATTCCCGTTACACAAATATGCAGGAAAGAAATTGCTTTTGGCCGTCTTTGCTTTTGGTGTTTGTATTATCGTCTTTGGGATATCCACATCCTTCTGGCTTTCTGTTGTCGCTTTATTTTTAAGTGGAGCCGTAGATGGCGTTTCCATGATCATTCGCCAGACCATTCTACAATTAAAAACGCCAGACCATATGCGTGGCAGGGTAGCATCTGTAAACTCCATTTTTGTCGGTTCATCAAATGAATTGGGCGCTTTTGAAAGCGGATTGGCCGCAAAATTTTTGGGAACGGTATCCGCAGTGGTTTTTGGAGGTTGTATGACGTTGCTCACTGTAGGTACAACGGCCTTGGTTTCCCCAACATTTAGAAGGTTGGATCTAACAAAAGATATTGAAGAACATGAGAAAGACTAGTCTTCCAACTTTTTGAGCGATAATTTTTCCCCATCAAAAACGGCATAGGTAAAATAGGAAATCCAATCGCCAAGATTGGTATATCTTGATTTTTCATTGAGTTGAATTTCCATGGGAAGGTGGCGGTGCCCAAAAATAAAATGGTCGTAATGCTGACTTTCCAGTTTTCGTTTGGCATATAGGATCAACCATTCTTTATCCTCGCCCAAGAAAGTGGCATCTGCCTCACCTGAAATGATTCGGTTATTAACGGATAAATGTTGTGCCAAACGGACACCTAAATCAGGATGTAACCATCTAAAAAACCACTTGGCGACAGGATTGGTAAACACCTTTTTCATGCGCTTAAAACCCTTGTCGTAAGGTCCCAGACCATCACCATGACCAACAAAAAAAGAAGTGTCGTTGATCAAGTATTGCTGAGGTTTGTGATAAACGGGAATATTCAGCTCCTCTTCAAAATAACCATTCATCCATAAATCGTGATTTCCAACAAAATAATTGATTTCAATACCAGAATCCGTGAGTTCTGCCAGTTTTCCCAATGTTCGGGTAAATCCTTTGGGAACAACGGTCTTATATTCAAACCAAAAATCGAATAAATCGCCCATTAAAAAAATTACGGCAGCATCGTGTTTAATGGAATCCAACCAAGCCACAAATTTCTTTTCACGAGGTAAACTTTCCTTTGAAGTTGGAGCACCCAAATGATTGTCACTTGCAAAGTAGACTTTCTTGTCCTTAGGAATGGTGATGGCTTTCATTTACGTGTAAAGATAAGAATTACCGCTTTTTGGATCAATTGTCCGCAGCAAACCATTCAGCAAAAGAAGTTTCAGTTTCCTGTAGTTTAATAGCATGTAATTTGATGTCTTCGGGAAGGCGATTTTTAATTTTTTCAGCAAAGTCAATGACCATATTTTCACTGGTGGGCTGGTAATTGGCCAGAATAACGTTATGTCCTCTTTCCGATAATTCTTTAGCAAGCTCAACATGTGGTGTGTTCTTATTGAAAACCGTAGCATGATCAAATTTATCTACGATCTCTTCCTTGACTATCTTCTTTAAATCACCAAAGTCTACGACCATCCCTAATTTTACATGCGTGGTATCTGTTATAGGTGTTCCGATCACAGTTACCGAGAGTTTGTAACTATGCCCATGGACATTGCGACATTTGCCATCGTATCCGTAGAGTGCATGGCCTGTTTCGAAGGAAAATTGTTTTGTGATTCTAATTTTGTCCATTGTTGAAGATTGATGGGCAAAAGTAGGAATTTAGATCAAAGAAATATCAGCGACTCGCATAGAGCAAATATGAACCACCTATGATCAAAAAAGGAGCAGCAACCATAAAAAGGATAACACTCCAACGGTAGAGCCCCCAAAACGATATGGTCTTTATAGCTTCACTATCGTTTCTATCATAGATGATTTTTACCTTCTCACCTATTTTATAAGATGGTGGATTTGAACTTATGGCACTTTCAAAAGTTCTTTTGGTATGCGACCTATCCTTGAACTCAAAAACTGGCTTGTACATCGTACTTCCATCGCTTTGATGGGTATGAAATTGGATTACGGTAGCCGTAGTTTTTATACCTCTCTTCAGAAGGTGCTGGGTTTTTTGATATTTGATATAGGCGTTATATGCCAAAAAAGTTCCGATAAGGAAAAGAAACAAATAAAAGACAATCCATAGCATACTTTTATTTTTGGACATGGTTACCGTTTAAATTTACGCCTTGTCCGAATGCGATTTACAAAAAACACAATCAGTACAACAAGTGCAAAAATCGGAAATACGAGGTCGTTATTGAGAAAGTTGAGAATATCCATATAAAGCTTTAAGAATATTAATAAGTATATAACGAAGACAAGAATCGATTAGTGTTTAGGAATCTCATAGCTGTTGCGTTTACTTTTTGAATTTGGATAAGGCATTTCGGGTAAATTCAGATAGAGCCAACTTGCCTGAAGCTTCTGCTCTTTCTAATAACAAGTCTCCCCAATGATCCGTGCCTTCCCAAAGAATCTGCTTCATTTTTATCAAAGCTTCGGGATTATAGGAAGCCAGTTTTTGGGTATGAAAATCCAACTCCTTGTCCATTTCTGCAATAGAATCATAGACCTTGGAAAACAACCCTTTTTCTTTCGCCCAATAGGCATTTTTCCATTCTGTTGGATTTAAAGAAAGTTCTGCCAACCCAGATTTGCCCAGTTTTCGTTCTACAGCTGGAGCGATGACCAATGGCGCGATTCCTATGGAAATTTCAGAAAGTTTGATAGATGCTGCCTCGGTGGCAAATGTGTAGTCGCAGGCAGCTGCCAGACCAACACCACCGCCTACCGTTTTTCCCTGTATGCGACCAATAATAGGTTTGCGACACGTTCGCATGGCATTGATTACGTTGGCAAAACCACTAAAAAAGGCTTTTCCTTCTTCAAGATTTGAAATAGCTACCAATTCATCAAAAGATGCGCCTGCACAAAAAGCACGGTCCCCTTCGGATTTTAAAACTATTATGGAAGCTTCATCATTATGTGAAAGCTTTTCAAATTCATTGGCTAGACGCTCCAATAGCTCAGAAACAAAGGAATTACTGGCTTGATGGCCAAATTCAATGGTCGCTACGCTATTCTCAATTTTAGTATAAAGGCTTCCGTTGGGTCGGATAGTGGACATATTTTTGTTATTAGTGGTCAATGGTCAATGGTCAATGGTCAATGGTCAATTGTCGGTTGTTGGTTTTTTGTTTTGTTAATTGGATTCGTACGTTTCTAAACTCTAAACTCTAAACTCTAAACTCTAAACTCTAAACTCTAAACTCTGAACTCTGAACTCTGAACTCTGAACTCTGAACTCTGAACTCTGAACTCTGAAATTCATCTAAATTACGTTTTTCCCAATAAGGGTCTAAACTTCTTCCTGAATTTAAAGACCAGTGCAAATCCACGAATGGCCATCCAAACTACAAAGGCAATCCAAATGGCGTAGAAGCCCCAACCTAAATATTTGCCTAGGTACAGCGAAGGTATAAAACCTAAAAAAGTAGCAGAGAGCAATACATTTCGCAGGTATTTCATTTCACCCAACCCTTTAAAAAGTCCATCAAAAACAAAGGCCAGTGTATTCATGGGCAATCCAAGGATAACGATAAAGAAGATTCCATAAAAAGTTTCTAAAACGATTACCTCATTGGAAAAGATTTGTCCGATGGGCCTATAAAATAAAAATCCTCCAACCATTAAAAGAAGGCTTATCGCCAAACCATACGTAATTATTTTTTTAGCGAGTTCCCAAAGACCGGGATAATCTCTTGCTCCCAATAATTTTCCGCCCATACTGTTCCCGGCAGCACCGTAGCCATCAATAAAAAAAGCTGCGAACAACCAAAGGTTTATGGCTATGGTATGAGCTCCGATATACTTGTCCCCAAGCATTGTTGCTTCACGAACCGCTATGATCAAAGCAGTATTGAGTGCCAAGGCCCTTACAAATAGGTTCAGGCTCATTATAATAAGACGTTTGATTTCCTTGTTTAAAGGAAAAACCAACTTTAGGCTTATTTCGGTTTTCTTTATCAAAAGAATGAATACCAAAATGGCCATAACCGCTTGCGAGATGAGACTGGCCCATGCAGCTCCTTCGAGATACATGGCGGGAACTATCCCTTCGATACCATACACAAAAATAAAGTCGAGGATAACATTTATTATGGCACCTATAATAGCGATTACCATAGGGTAGTAGGTGTTTTGTAATCCTCTAAAAATACCGAATACAGCAAAAGTAAATAGTGTAAGTGGAAACCCCCAAACACGAATGGAATAATACGAAATACAGTAATCTAGTATTTTTCCCGTAGCTTCAAACAGACGAAAAATATCTTCCACAATAAAAATTGTAGATAATAGGAGTACAATGCTCAAAAGAATATTCAAAAATATAGCCTGAGCTGGTAAGTCTTTGACTTCGTTCAATCTTCCGGCTCCCAAGTATTGTGAAATTAAAGCAGAAATTGCGCTACGTGTCTGCCCCAAAACCCAAATGAGCATGGACAAAAACGAACCTACGATGCCCGCAGCAGCTAAGGATTCCAATCCATCAACAGGAATATTGCCCACAATGGCAGTATCTGTAATAGAAAGTATAGGTTCTGCGATACCAGAAATGGTCGCTGGGATGGCCAGTTGGTTAATGGTCTTAAAATTGACTAGAGTCTTCAAATCCGGTGCAAGTTACAGCACTAATTCGTAACAGTGAAAAGGATGGGAACTTTGTTTAGGAAAGAAGATATCTTCAAGTTTTTGATAGCCCCTTTGTTCATAAAATTGCTGATTTCTCTTGTTTTGTGAAAACGTATCTAACCGTACTGAAGCATATCCGTTGGTTTTGGAATAATCCTCTGCAAAATTCATGAGTTCCTGGGCAAATCCTTTTCCTTGAAAGCTTGGATGAACGCTTAGACGGTGAATGTAAATATTGTTTTTGTTAGGAGTTAGCCATTGGACTGGAACATAGTCTTCGTCCATATAAGTAGAAACCACTACAGTGCCAACGATTTGATTGTCCAACATTTTTACATAGAGCTCATTTCTTTCAATATCTTTTATAAAGGTATTTTTTGTGGGATAATGCTCATTCCATTGATAAATTCTGTTAGCTATCATTTTTTCTGCACATGCTTTCGCAAGGTTCTGTATATCCTTAATTTGAGATATCTTTGCATGTCTTATCATGGATTCGATTTAATTAAATTGTAAATTTAAGCTATAATCATAACCACCGAACAATGAATAATATACTAGTACCTATAGGAACTTCTCCAAATTCTTCCGATACGCTCCAATACGTGATAGATTTTGCTTCGAACTTTGGGGCAAAAGTTTTTGTAATGGATGTATTTACAGTAACATCAGGGACTGGAAGCTTGGCCAATGTTAAGGATAAGGTGGTAAAAAGCAGTAAAGAGCAGCTTAAAGAAATCATAGATACGGTAGACACAAAAAACGTTGAAATAAAACTAACGACCTATAATGGTGATATTATTGATGGCTTAAAAGAAATTGATAAAAAACTGGGCATAGATCTTATTCTTATTGCACCAAGAAGCAACGCTATTGAAGATGAACTTTATTTGGGGACTACTACGGGCAGAATCGTAAAGAAAACAAACATTCCTACGTTGATCATACCAAAAGGTACGACATTCAAGCCTATTCAGAATATTATGACCGCTTTTGGCTCTGGCATCGTTAAAAGAAGCCGTACCTTAAACCCGCTGATTGAAATCAAAGATAAATTTAGGGCCAGTATTAATCTTCTACTGGTAAAAAGACCAGGGTATTCTGAAGAAGACCTTCAGGTAAATACTTCTCTTTTAGACCTTAGTGAACATCTGACCATTACATCGAACCCTACTACATACTTGGGTGTTTTAGAATATTATCAAGCACAACAACCTGATATGTTGTGCGTCTTTAGAAGAAAGCGAGGATTCTTCAAGAAGCTATGGGAGAAAAATACAATACCAAAATCGGAATTTTTTGTTCCAATACCCGTATTGATACTTAGCGTTAAAAAGTAATATGGATATCGTTTCTATTTTGAAACTTTGCTAAAAAGCCTTTCCTTTGCGCTCTTCAAGGGGGATTAGCTCAGCTGGCTAGAGCGCTTGCCTGGCAGGCAAGAGGTCACCGGTTCGACTCCGGTATTCTCCACCAAGTAAATACAGGCCTTCACAGATGTGAGGGCTTTTTTTGTTTTACAAAATGCATAGTTTGTGCACACTTTTGAAATTTTCTTTGAGATTAGGTAAAATTTAACATTAATAGTGTCAAAATCTATCAAGTTACTGTGTTTTTAATCTAGTTTTCAAGTGTTATCCACACTAACTTTTTAAAAAACCAAACCACCTTAAACTTGAGCACACCTAAGTTCCAAAAAACGTTCTTTTTGTAATACTCACTTGAGGATTTATTCATTACTTGATTCTAATAAGTCCTTGTCTCATTGGAAAGTGGATTTTGCCAATCGATTTATATCGATGTTTTCGATAAAAACAAGCCCTATTATTATTTGCCCAGACCTGAAAAATTACCTGTTTAAACCCCTTTACAAAAAAGTTCCCTTTCTGCTTTTTTGATTAATCCATATCCAGAACTAAGACTATAGTATCTCTTTAGCTCATAAAGTTTATTAAATTCGGTAACAACAACAATCCTGATTGGGCATTTGCTTTTCGGCATAAATTCGGGCACTCCACAGGATTATCTTTGTTATACACAATAATTAATGAACAGGGATTCTATTCTTAAAAACTTGATATTCTCTTCTGAGAATTTTGTGGTTATAAAGTTGGTAAAGTCAATGGGAATATGTCTTTATGTAAACTTTTTTTAGTAAAATAAGAGGTTTGTAGAGAGTCTTTCAAGCTTGCTTTTCAAATGAAACTTCGCCCTTACTATTTTGAATTTTTAAATCTCGGACCGAAATTAAAGATAATTTAAATCGTCCTAAAAAAGTTTGTCCCAAAACCCTTATTTTTTTTATTCTCTCATGCGTTATGCCAAAGGCATTTTAAGGCCTACCGTTCAAAAAGAGTATTTACCAAAACGTCTATCCATAATATCTCGAAAGAACTATGGCAGCAATTGATGCATTCAATTTGTCAAGAAACTAAATCAAGCAATAGGTTTAACAATAAAAAATTAGCTTTTATCTATTGTTTCAAAGGCTTATCTGGATTTATAGGAGAGTATTTACACTAGCATAATATCTTAATAGATAATAACATCATATTCATATCACAATACTGTTGTACGAATAGATAACGTATTGAATAATATACTCAACCAATCAAGTCAGATGAATAAAACCTATTACCTCATTTTTACCGTGTTCCTTACCGTATTTTGTTCAGCGCAAGAAGAAAAGAAAGAAGATGATTTGAAAGTAGGGCTTGTATTAAGTGGAGGTGGTGCAAAGGGACTCGCCCATATTGGGGCTCTTAAAATTATTGAAGAAGCAGGTGTCCAAATAGACTATATAGGGGGCACCAGCATGGGGGCCATTATAGGGGGATTGTATGCAGCAGGATACTCAGCATCTGAACTTGATTCTATTTTTAGGGCCACAGACCTTGGAATGTTGATACAAGACAACCTTCCACGGAATGCAAAGACTTTTTATGAAAAAGAAGACTCCGAAAGATATGCAGTAACCCTACCATTCAATAATTTCAAAATTTCGGTGCCGTCGGCCTTTTCGGGGGGTCAGAATATTTATAATGAATTGGCTAGGTTATTGTACCATGTTAGAAATATCAAAGATTTCAATCAATTGCCAATCCCCTTTGTTTGTATTGCAACAGATATTGAAAGTGGCGATGAAGTTGTCCTGAAAAAAGGATATCTGCCAGAAGCCATTATGGCAAGCGGTACATTACCATCACTCTTTGCGCCAGCTGAAATTGATGACAAAATTTTAATCGACGGTGGTGTCGTTAACAACTATCCTTTGGAAGAAGTATATAACATGGGTGCTGATATTATTATTGGGGTTGATGTGCAACATGGGCTATCTAATCGTGAAGCCTTATCCTCCTTTACGGAAATACTCTTACAGATAAACAACTTTGATTCAGTTGATTACATGAAAGAGAAATCAAAAAGGACAACAATTTATATCAAACCTCCAATGGAAGATTATTCGGTATTGGATTTTGCCAAGAACGATACCATAATCGAATTGGGGCAAACCGCTGCTAAAAAATTATTTGCGGATTTAAAATCCGTATCAAAACCACAAAATACATTACGGCTTCCGACAAACTATCTTGAGCCTAATGACAAAATAATCATAAATAACATGTCTTTCCTAGGAGATAAAGTAAATCATTCCAGAAAATATATTATGGGAAAATTAAGGTTCAAACTTGGTGATAGTATCACTTTTAACGAGTTACAACATGGAATAAATAATCTGGTCGCTACTCGCAATTTTGAAAATATTCGCTATCGTTTGCATTCCATTGATGATAGGGAAGAACTTCAATTAAATTTGAAGGAAAGCAAGGACAAAAGCTTTATACGTTTTGGAGCACATTATGATGAACTTTACAGGAGTGCTGTACTAGTAAACCTTACCCAAAAAGATGTATTGACCCAAGATGGATTGTTCTCTTTTGATCTTATTGTTGGGGATAGACTTAGATATGAAATGGAATATTATATAGATAAAGGGGCATACTGGAGTTTTGGGCTAAATTCAAGGCTGAATGAATTTGAAAAAGATATCGCTTATAACATTCTCTTGAATAATTATGAAGTGCCCAACGTTGAAGGCGTAAACAATATAAATTTGGTTGTTACCGACTTTACCAACCAACTCTATTTACAATCTAAATTGAAGGAAGAACTTGGTATTACTTTAGGCGTGGAACATAAATCGTTAAGATATAGTACAGATACCATATTAGAGGAATTGAATGAGAACGAAAATCCTGAAATTGAAACTCCAGTAGATAACGACAATCGACTTTTGTTCGAAAAAAGCAGTTATTTAAGTACTTTCGCTCAACTTAAATTGGACACATACGATAACATCTATTTTCCTAGAAAAGGAATATATTTTGACAGTGACATCCATTTTTATCTCCTTGCATCTGATTTTAATGATGATTTCTCCGAATTTGCAATAACCAAAGCACAATTAGGGTTAGCCATGCCCATAACGCAAAATCTATCCATTAACTTTGAATTGGCCGGAGGGTTTAAAATTGGAACCTCGGAAGTAAACTCTTTTGACTTTGTATTGGGAGGTTATGGTAATAATCTGATCAATAATTTCGTTCCTTTTTTCGGATATGATTTCTTGAGTATCCCTGGAAATAGTTTTTGGAAGTCAAATGCTAGCATGGATTTTGAATTCGCAAAAAAAAATCACCTTATTTTTTCCGCAAATTTTGCTGAAGTAGGGGATAACTTATACACAGAAGGTGATTTGTTCAAAGGACCTATTTTATCAGGATTTGGATTAGGCTATGGTTTCGAATCCTTTCTAGGGCCAATAAGAATAATGTACTCCGCAAAAGAAATTGAAGAAGGTGAACTATTTGTAAGTATCGGATACTGGTTTTAAAAGCTTCTTTTGGGCCATAAGGATCTGTGAGATTTTGTTATCATAAAAGAACCCCAAAACAATTAATAGTCTTAAAACATTGAATAAAATAGGATTAGGTACATACTTATTCATAGTTCTATTTCCAAAAATGCCATTTTTTATCATTGTCCTGAAAGAACAAGGCAACAATGGATTCATTTAAATCGTCAAAATCTATTTTAATCTTTTTTATCGTTCTACCCTTTTTTTGGTAACTACGTAATATTTCAATTCCTCCAGATTTATTAATCTTTTTACTGGTCCATTCCTGTTTATTGTTATCATAATTTTGGTTGAGGAATAAAATCACTTGTTCTTCAGCAACGATTGTATCTTCATCTGTTAACTTACTTTTTTCGCCAATAACAAAATTTCCTATTTCTTTCGCAGTATCAAAAGGAGAAGAAAGAATACCACCAATAAAACCTATTGAAGCTCTCTTGCCACATTATTCGCAACCTTGTCAGCATTTGCAACCACCAGATGCGCTTGTTCCATGTAACTTGAAATAGAATCATTAGTTGTATTTACCGTTAACATTATTTCCGGAATTTGTTTATTGATTGAATCTACTCGAAGGATCGATTGATTTATGGCTAAAGTGGTCCTATCAATTGTATTCGTAATATTAGGAACTTCCTTGTGTATTGAATCTATTCTTTTTAGTACCTCAGGAATTTGGGTGCGCACTAAATTAAATTCATTAAGAATATTTGGAATTGTAGTATTTCTTAAACTATTGGTTTCATATAAAATTAACGGTATTTTAGTCTGAATACTATCTATTCTATTGGTTATAGAAGGTATTGCATTTAGAATATTTGGAATATTTCTATTAACAGACGTTAAGGAATTAGAAAGTTTTACAATGGAATATGCCAAAAAAATTATAGCTATGCCAAGCCAAAATTTTAACACATTATTGAAATTAATTTTCATTTTTTTCTGTGTTTTACTCAATCTATGTTTATACAGACTGAGATATTTAGCGAAAACCGTAATTAATTAAAAACATTTTATAATACGGTTACCCATTGAACTGTAAGTATAACATCTCCAAAAATTAAATACTCTTATTTAAAGTTTATACTTCTCCATCTAACCACCTTTTGAACTTTCCAATTTTTTCTATGGCGACCAAGATTGGGTTCGGGTCATTGGTGTTTTTTGGTACAAGTTCAAGTTTTATGCGAGACTGCGAGACGTAATACATTTGGCCAATGCTTTTCAAATTAATCAAGTACTTTCTGTTTGCCCGAAAAAAATTCAAAGGATCCAATTTGTTTTCCAATTCTTTCAGATTCATGTCCAAGTAGAATCGTTTCCCGGATTCTAACATGCAGAACGTTACCTTATCCTCTACAAAAAAGTAACATATATCTTTAACGTTGATGGTCTCGAGACGGTTGTTATGCTTTACAACAAATCGTTCCTTAAAGGACATCTGGTTTTGCAAAAAAGAAAGTGGAGCATTTTTTATCGTTTCCTTTTCTGTAGAGAGATGATATTCCTTGAACTTGTTCAGGGCCATGGCCAATTCCTCTCTCTTGATGGGTTTTAGAAGGTAGGAAACACTATTCCGCTCAAATGCCTTAATAGCAAATTCTGAGTAGGCAGTAGTAAATACTATAGGCGTTTTGTTGGCAATACGCTCAAATATCTCAAATGAGTTTCCATCAGATAGGTTAATGTCCAAAAACATCAAATCCACTTCTTCATTGTTCAAAAATGTTATGGTCTCTTCTATGGACTGTGTTCTTCCTTTGATTTGGATTTCGCTGTCCATTTCACCCAACAGCACCTTCAATCGTTCAGCTGCTAAAGGCTCGTCCTCAACTATCAGCGTATTAATCATCGATTTCGTTTTTTATCATTGGTATCTTGACTGTATAATGTTCATTTTCGACTTCAAAAATCGGTTTTCGGGACTGTATCACCTCCAACTGCTTTTTTAAGTTCTCTATGCCAATTCCAAAAGACTCTCTTGCTCCATTACCTTTATTTCTTAGCTGGAGATTGTTCTTCACCACTACATAATCAGCTTCAATAAAAATTTCAATGACGAGAGGATTCTTTGTCTCCACTCTATTGTGCTTAATGGCATTTTCTACTAATAGTTGAAGACTCATTGGAGGCACTAAAAAATCCTTATATTCTTCTTTAACCTCCTCCTTATAGATCAGTGCCCCACTAAATCTTATCTGTTGCAGTCCTACATAAGAAGCTATCATTTTAAGTTCCTTTCTCAAACTCACTACGACTTCATCAGCCTGTGAAAGATTATACCGATATATGTTGGAGAGTTCTTCCACAAAGTTTTCCGCTTTTCTTTGGTCAATGGAAATCAAACTTATCAGACCGTTAAAACTGTTGAATAAAAAGTGAGGGTTCAATTGTCTCCTTAATGACAGATATTTGGCAATCACCTTTTCCTTTTCATGGCGGGACAATTGAAGTTCGATATGGTGTTTGTTCTCTACTGTGGAAATAAAATTCTCCAGAAAATAGACCAATAATACGGCCACTGTGCTTGCTGCAAGTATAGCAAAGAAAATAACATCAAAAAAAACACTGTCAGCATCATCATTGAACAACCAGTCTGCTAGGGCTTTAATCATAAATGTTATCAATAAAACCTTTAGTACGATTACCTGGATGAGATTTCTCTTGCACAGCTTGGAATCACTTTCATAGCGTTCAGAGAAATATTCCCTATTGACAAGAAATTTTCTCGTAATATATACCCCACCCAGCAAAAGCAAAATAAGGGGAAATATAACTACCGTTTCAAAGATGGCCTCATCTAAGCTATTTTCTTCTATTTCTGTTAGGAAATTAAAAAAGCAAATCAGAAAGCTTATCAGCAAATAAAAATATACCCTACTTTTTTTCAACATTTAATCTATTCAACAATTTCTATGGTTACCTCTTGAACGTCAACGGTATAAAAATAACCTAAGGCCCTATTACTGGGATTATCCATATTCAAAATATTACCCCTAATCGAAGCAGGTGGGGGATTACCTATAAAGGACAATCCTTGGTTTCCTGTCTGGTTAAAGAGCTCTACCAAGTAATTAAAATAATCGTTGGTGATACCCAACTGTTGCGCAGTGGCAATATCGCCCACCTCAAATACCGCTTCTTCGTTAGGATTCACTCCGGTACGTAACTGTCCGTCAAAGAATTCATCACTTTCAACTAAGGTAAGTCCATTCCCTGGATCTGGAACTATGACGAACTCCCCATTTCTAAAGACTCGATAGTAGTAAAAATTTTCCTCATTTTCAGGATCTTGACTATCAAATTTAACAAAATACCCTTCTTCTGTAAATTCGGTTTCTTCTTCAAACTCTGAATAAACGTCCACAAAAGGGACTACTTCGCTAAGGCTATCCGAACCCGAATAGGTCTCTCCGTTCCATACAATCGTTATCGTGTACTGTGTATCCAAACTGGCAGTGATACTGGAATTTGTATATATCCCATTACTAACATGTGTAAACTCATAGTCTGCAGTACCATCGCTAACAAAAACTACTGCATCGGTAACCGGCGTAGGGTCTTCAGTATCCAAAAACCCGATAGTTGAGGACAATCGAATCTGCTGCTCCGCTAGGGGTGATATGGTGTTTCTTTCAATACCGCCATCCAGAACCAACCGGGGTTCTCCCCCATTAAGAGTAATATCCTCGGTAACAACGGTTTCGCATGCAATGGTCAAAGTGGTCAGTACCACAAATAAAACTGTTCTTAAATATGTTTTAGTCTTCATTTTTATTAAAATTTAAATTGATAGGTTACGCTTGGTACAATTCCAAAATATGATAGCTTAACGGCCTCCGTCTCACCCGTTGCAACTTCGACATCATTTACCTCACCGAGTTCCCTGAAGAAAATAGAAGCGGCATTTTGCCTATTATAGGCATTTGCAATGCTGAATATCCATTTTCCCTTTTTGCCGGGCTTTGGGTTTAAAGTTGCCGAAAGGTCCAATCGATGATATGCAGGAAGCCTGTCCCCATTGCGGTTTTGGTAATCTGCAACGACCAGACCATTTTGCTCATACTGTCCAGTAGGGTAAGTTACAGGCTTTCCTGAACCAAAGACAAAGTTACCGCCCAAGTCCCACCGATCGTTCAGTTTATAGAACCCAACCAAATTGAGTTCATGAAGCTGATCATTATTAGCCGGGTAAAAATCATTGTTATTGATGCCAAGTACTTTACGTTCACTTCTTGCCAGCGTGTAGCTTAACCAACCCGTTAGCTTTCCTTCGTTTTTGTTTATTTGAAGTTCCAATCCAAATGCACGTCCATCTCCCTGTGCAACCTGCGTTTCAATATTTTCAGTGAAAAGCAAGTCTGCACCGTCTATAAAATCCGTAACATCATTCATATCCTTATAGTAAACCTCTACATTCATATCATATGCCCCTTCCTTAAAATTTCGGAAATAGCCCAATGCGATTTGGTCGGCGTATTGGGGTTTTAAGAAACTACCGCTTGGCGCCCATACATCCAAAGGAGTGGCCGAAGTTGTGTTCGATATCAAGTGTAGATATTGATACGTACGGTTGTAGCTCATTTTTAATGAACTGTCATCATTTAGTAGATAGCGGGCAGAAAAACGTGGTTCAAGATTAAAAAAGGTCTCAATACTTTTCCCCGAACCAAAAGCGGTTTCACCTATAACTGCATTTTCCACATAAAGATCTTGTTCTGGAAGGTAGGTCAAGGGACTTCCATTTTCATAGGTTGGAACAACATCACTACCCATACGATTGAAATACGAAAGCCTTGATCCATACCGTACGCTCAACTTATCTGAAAACTCACGTTTAAAATCGATATAACCTGCACCTTCCGTCGCAAATTTTTCTCTAAATTTTTGTGGGTTGATGGCAGAACCTTTTAAGGGGCTGATATCACCTGGTTGAAAGTTATAATAGGTGTAGTCGATACCTGCTGTCAAGGTGTTCTTGGAATTGATAAACCATGTTAGTTTAGGTTTTACATTAAAATTCAAAATATTCGAGTTCCATCTGAATTCTGACCCCGATCTTAAGTTATCCAGGTTATAATCATAGTTGCTGAAAATTGCAGAAGTCTGCAAGAATAACTTATCGTTTAGAACGCTTGTCCATCGCAAGGTTCCTGATGCATTGCCCCAGAAAGTTCCCAAAAAGTCATCGATCTCAAAGCGATCTCTGCCAAAATATCCTGAAAGAAATATCCTATTGTTCTCGTTAATATTATAATTGGCCTTTAAATTTAGATCATAAAAGAACAAAGTGGTATCTTCAAAATCGCTTGAAAGGGGTGCGAACAAATCAATATAAGAACGTCTTCCCGCGAGCATGTAACTACCCCGACCTTCTTCTCGATCTCCTTTAAAAATAGGGCCTTCAATCAAAGCCTTACTGGAAATAAGTCCAATGCCAAGCTCTCCACCAAATTTTTTGATGTTTCCTTCTCTTTGCTTTACATCCAGCACTGATGACAGACGACCTCCGTAAATAGAGGGAATACCACCTTTATAGAGCTTTACATCCTTTATGGCGCTTGTATTGAAAACCGAAAAGAAACCAAATAAATGGGATGCATTATAAATTGTTCCCTCATCCAAAAGGATAAGGTTTTGATCGGCAGAGCCTCCCCTAACATTGATTCCCGAGGAAGCGTCGTTTACGCTTGAAACCCCAGGTAATAATTGTATGGACCGCAATAAATCGGGTTCCCCAAGTACGGCAGGTAGTTTTTTAATTGTTTCGGCTTTAATGGCGGATACGCTCATTTCGGTAGATCTTACATCCTTGGCAACACTTTTGGAAGTAACCACAACCTCATCTAACTGTGCGGCATCCTCTGTCATCTCAAAATTGATCTTGAGATCCGTGTTCAGTTCGATTTCCCTAACCACTTCTTGAAAACCCAAATAGCTTACTACTACCTGATATGTACCCTCGGGAAGTGTTATGGAGTAAAAACCATAGTCGTTTGTGGTTGTACCATTCGAAGTGCCTACCAGGACATTGACTCCAAATAGTTCTTCCCCACTAGTCTGTTCTTTGACGTATCCACTCAAGGTATAGTCCTTTTGGGCATTACCCGTGAAAGCAATTAACATCATCGTGAATAAAATGTATCTTTTCATAAGATTGATTATTAGTTATTTGTTGGCCCAAAACTATTTCAAGACCATAGGGTTATCCATTACAGAAGTGCTGAACAGGGAAATAATCCGATAAAACAGGAAGTAAGGGTGTTAAAGGAATTTTAACATGTTCTTAATCATAATTCGCTAAACCTAAAAATGTTTCAGAACCACCTTCTACTTAGGAAATAGCCTAGTTACCAATGCTCTACGTGGGGAAGTTTCCCTTGAAAATATAAATACTAGGGTTAGCACGCTCCTGTATTAGTAACCATTTAATGGTGGTGAAGATTTAAAACTAGCTCTGATAACTCTCGTTATTAATTTGAAATTTTCAACCCTGCTGCACTATGCAATTTTGCCTAGTGTCGAAATCAGGGCGCTTAACGGAAAAATCCAAGGATGAAACAATATTTTAACAAATCTCATTTCCTTTATTTTAGGTTTATTCCCAGTTAAATCAAAATAGTTGAAATTATGGAACAAGAACAAGTTTTGATGAAAAAAGTTGAACACTACGTGACCAATCTACTTACATTTCATCTGCCCAAAAACATATATTACCACAATATTGCGCACACAAGGATGGTGGTTGGAGCGGTGCAGATAATCTCAAAAAAAACAAAGCTGGAAAAAAGACAGGTCATGATTCTCGAATTGGCCGCTTGGTTTCACGACATAGGCTTTTTAAGCAAAAACGTAGGTCACAAACGTCTAAGCGCAGAAATGGCGGCCAATTTTCTAAAAACCAATAAAGTACGATCTTCCATAATATATCAAGTTACCGATTGCATCATGTCCACTAAATATGGTGCTGTCCCAGAGAGTCTGGCCGAGGCTATAATCATGGATGCCGATATGTTCCATATTTCTCGGAACGATTACTGGAAGCTTAACAGCCTGCTAAGAAAAGAAATATCTTCTATTGACTCCTCACACTATACACACGAAGAATGGTACGGAAAAAATCTGGAATTTTTGAAGAATATTTCTTTTAATACGGACTTTGGAAAGAATGTACTCGATGTGAAGAAAAGGTGGTTGATATACGAAAATGAACAGCTATTGGAAAAAATTCAGAAAAGTAAAGAACACCTTTGGGAAGAGCCTCCTTATTTATTCTCCTCTAGAGGTATACAAGGGAAGATAAAAATGATATGTGGCGACATTATTAGTTTATAGACATCATAACATAAAAAATACAGGTAAACACTATCCCGCTGGTTTTTTTATTGATTCTTTCAATATCCGAGAACAGTATTTTGAAACCCATACATAGGAGTATGATTTTTTTAAACCGAGGAATCGATTTCCAATCCTTACCCACCATGCAAAATAGTCATACAAATCAACTCATCACTATCCGCAAAGTAGTTATATAACCCAGGTGAAGTAAACTAGCTTTGGGCAAGCCCACAAGGAATTCTTATACGATTTCCAGGTAAGCTTCAGGGCATTATAAATCTCGATTATTGAGTGAACTTCCAAATTAAAGAGGTCTTAGCTCGTTTATGGTCAAAACGTTTGGTGTAAACTCTTTGATTTGTTTCACATGAATATACCCGTTTTTCTTTATGTTGGATTTAGAGGCAATTTCCGTAGGCAATAGAAAACCATCATATTCTTTGTAACCTCTATAAAAAGCCTCTCCTCTAACAAACTTGAACTTTTCTCGAATGGTATACTCTACCTTGACAATTCGTTTTGTCTTCGAGTGCAACCAAATAACGAATTGATCAATATCTTTCTGAGGTTCCAACGTATTCCAAGAGACGATAATACCATCTGTGGCGATACCATCAATTGTTTGCGAACCAAGATAATCTACTATGGTAGCTTCGGTTATCCTATTAGGAAGCTCAAGGAAATATTGATAGGTATTTATTGAAAATTGATATGCATCATTTTCTTTAACCAGTACATTCTCTCCAATTCTCTGGTATGTTCTTCCTTCGTGTACTCCCCAGAATTGTCCTTTTTCCTTTCCGCTGCGTATCTCCATCAAACCATCGAAGGTTTTTGGTATGTAGTTTAGGGAAAAAATCATATCGAGCTCTTTGAATGGAGATGATTTTTTGCCGAAAAACCCAAAGGATTCCTCTTCCAATTGTACATTGTAGGTTTGGATATCATCCCAAAGATGATTCCTGTGGGCAACTGACATTTCTTGCATAAGCAGCTTAGCTTTGGAAATATCATTGGGATAAACATATCCCTCGGATCTCAAATCAGCGTATGTGAACAAATTGACACAACCACAAAAAAGTAACCCGATTAAGAGTAATATTAAGAGTAATCTAGACCTTAGTTTCATAAGATTTATAATTTTTTTTATTGAAATAGCTTCACCATCCACAAATACAAAACCTGCAAATCAATGTTTGTAGGGAACAAAGAGAGGTGGCGCCTATTCTGACCGTGTTCGTTGTGTTAGAACATCATTTTCACGTAATCCTAAGTCGGTCGTATATTTATTGTAAACCTCTGGCAAAAAACTTGCCAATTGGGTATATTCTGAAAGACAATGGTGCGCAAGGTCATAAAGCGCCTGATTTTTGACACCCAACTTCCTTAAAACCCACGGTAGATCCTTCCCAACCCAAAACCTACTTCGCATTTCTACTCCATCCGCAGTATTCCTTACAAAGTGTGCCATTTGAACCACCAGACGATTTCCAGATTTAACGTTTCCACAAATTGCCCATTGGTCTTTTCCCAATTTGGAAATGTCCAGACCATACTGCTCCGGATTTACAAAAGTAATTTGAAGGTCTTGCAGGGGACCTTCCTTTACCATAGTCTCTATGGTATGCTTGGTTTTTCCTTCAGGATGCGCTAGAACGTATTTTGAAATAGAAAATGTTTCAGGCTCTTCATAATTCTCATAAAGAGCCGAGGCGTGCAATCCGGGGTACCATATTTTGTAACGAATTACATCATAACCTACCCATTCGAACCACCAATCGATCATCTCACCATTAGTTTGGGGAAATTGAATGTTCGCCGCTACATATCCCGTACCATCCTTAAGTTTGGTATACCCATTCTCCAATGGAAGATATCCTGGTTCGAGCATTTCGTTGATATCTTCAAATACTAGACCAGCTTCTGGTTCATGATACACTAAGCCGGCCATACGCTCATCGCTTACTCTTTTGTGATTGTAATAGTACTTTGATAACGGATGCTCTTGTTCTTCAGCTGATAGCTCGACCGGATAATCTATCGGGTCTACCACTTTTCCAAGAGCACAAGCACCTAAAAACAGAGGTATAAAAATCCCAGTAAAGAATCTTATAATAAATTTGTCCATTATCTTGATGTTTGGTTCAAAAATCAAGAACCTTTCTTAAGAATTAATAGGATTAAATGTGATTTAATGTTTAGGAACAATGCAATCAGAAAATTAGATTTAAAAAACCGTCTTTTGACGGCTCTTTTTTGTTAACTTATTTTCTGATTATAGTGCTTTGTAATTGAATTTTTGTCCTCCGATAGAAGCATCCATCATCAGACCTGACTTTGGCATCACAAATACCGAAACACCTCTCTGATAAGTAACATTGGTAGCTAACCCCGATTTTAAGGCGATTAAGGACGCTTGTGCTCCAAACTCGAAGTTACCTTCTTTGAAATCGCTCAAACTATCCGTGGTTTCGAAGAACAGAACTTGAGCCATTGCTTGAACCCCAGCTTGCAAACCTATATTTACTTTTTTCATATCCGCGGTACCCGAAAGCATTTTGTTCTCGACAAGAACGCCTCTACCTGCCGCTCCTCCAAAAATAAACCCTGCCTTGCCAACATTAGGAAATATTACATATCCTGCCGAATTTTCAAATAGGGTATCCAGTTCTGGATTTTCGGCCAACAACACCTGTTTGGCCTTGACTGCATCTTTTGTCAATTTTCTTTCTGTTTTTGTTTGTGCCATTGATAGGGTCACCGTCAATATCATTGCCACTACTGTAATCGATTTTGAAACTTTCATGTTTATATATTTAAAATTATTTAAAGCGAAATTAGAAGCACAGCCTCTGTGAAAAGATGAAAATGTGATGAAACGGGGAAAATTCTTCCTAACCAAGGTTTTTTGCGGATAAAACAGTTTTCATTTTATCAAAAAAGAATCGTATGGTTAATTAGTTGACCATAATGTTGTTAACAAAACATTATATTCTCTTGCTATATAATTATCACGCTCTATAAAGTATTTGTTTGTCTCATTTTAAGGCCGTTTTATTAGATTCAGCAGAAGAGTTAATTACAATTATTAAACCAGTCCCATTTCTGGTCTTTTTTAATAGTATTGTTAATTCACTTTTTATGGGATAGCTTGATATTTATATCTAGCTTCTTATAGCATTTTGATTTCAATTAATGTTAAACAGATTTATGCTTTATTTCTATTAATCTGATTTTCTCTAGATTTTTGGAATTAATGAAATTTGGAATGTTTTGGCTAAATATGATTGATGTGAAAAGCACTAAGTTTTTACTGTAAAAATATTATTTGCCACTAATTGTGATTATTTGTGTAATCATTTTTCACAAAATTAATTTGATGTTCTTTGTTGCTGTTTGAAAAGTGTGGAACCAAAGATAGTTTTGAAATAGAATAATAATCCTAGGAAATAATGAGTGCGCCCTATTTCGATTTTATTTTACGCTTTTCTTCCCGAACACTATAAAATCGAAACAGGATCCACACGCAAAGTTTAAGGGTAAGAAATGGGACCAAAATGTTCGAAAAATATGGAGCTTCCATGTTTCCAGAAATAAAGCGAACGAAACCTTGTTTGTTTAGTTTTCTTTTACGCTCAATGATTACTTTACCCCAATCCGATAACATTAGGCCGTTTGGCATTTTACTTTTAAGCTGTGGACTGATTTTATCTTGCCATCTAGTTTTTATTTCATTTATTAAAATATCAATATCCATATGTTGAATACCATCTCCCAATTCATGAATAAGACTTCTAGCATCATGAAGTTTATTATATAGTATTCGATTAATATTATCACAATCCAAAGTTTTATTGATGGCTGCTGATTTTTTTAAACTTTGCTCCTTTTCGTTCCAACCAATTTTGGAAGTATGATATGGTAAGCGAATCATTCTTGGTTTGACATGATAGATTCGTAATGCAATCGGAAATAGTTCCGAATTGGAACTTTTCGATGATTTTCGAGTGTCTAAAATGAGCCTAACGTTTACCAATTTTGATGCTTTATTTACATCAAGTTAGGAATAAAAATGCACAGTTTGCGCACACTTTTTATTGAAATCAGATGGTATTGAATGATTTTAGATTTTATGAAAAATGATGTAAATTATTGAAAATAAGACAAATAAAATGATTTTTAGATTTTAGAAGAATGCTAATTCGGAAACTAGCAGGCAAGAAGTCACCGGTTCGACTCCGGTATTCTCCACCACATATTATAGGGCTTCAACGGTGATTCACTTTTGAAGCTTTTTTGTTTATGCCACGGAGATAAATACCTTCTGGCTTGCCTCACTTGTTAACTTTAAAGTTTGAAAACCTTTTAAAAGTGTCTCATGTACTTGCCCTAGGGATTATTTACCTTGATATTTTAGAATACCCAGATAAAAAACAGTCTCCAGAAATTCAAAGAGATTTGTTCAACTTGGATGGATATATGATTATAGATGAGAACTCTTATTGTATGCTTCATCTTAACCTATGTAAAAGATTAGAAAAATTGTATTGAAGTCAAATAAAAGATTTCGACTCAAAACAATTTGAGATTACAATAGACCCTATTGAGTCAAAGGACTATCAAGACTGAAGAAATTAACTTTATTGATTAAATAATTTCTTTCATTTATCAAGAGGATGTCACTTGAAATATCATATCTTTCTGTACGTTTTTAAATACTCCATATCACCCAAATCATGAACCAAATACTGATTGTAGAGGACGAGCCTACATTGAGTGATGCCTATAGCCGTATTTTAGGCGAACTCTTTCATAATAACAGAATCGACCCATTTGATATTCATATATGCAATAGTCTAGTTATAGCGCATAACACCATTGATGTGTTTTTAAAGTCAGGTAAAAACCCGACCCTTTGTATTCTAGATTATAGACTTGAAAAAATGTCAGATGAGGATAATGAGAACGGAATGGGAATTGGAATGATACTTCGAAAACATTTTCCCGACTGTAAAATCATGCTTATAACATCAATTGCTGACAAATATCTTTACCAAACAATTATCGACCAGATTAAGCCATCGGGATTTTTAATAAAAAGTGAGATTAATTATAGGAGTATTGGAGATGATATTTGCTCGGTTCTTGAAGGCAAATTAGTCTATAGTAAGACTATCAACGATTTCATTAAGAACAGCCCTTATTCCAAGTATGGGCTTGACTATACGGACCTTAAACTTATCCATCTAATGTCAAAGCGGTATACGTTTTCTGAGATTGCCTTAAAAATGGGCATTTCGATTTCTGGAGTAGAGTATCGAAAAAGAAGTATAGCTAAAAAATTAGGCGCGGTTTCTTCCACTACCAAAGACCTCCTGAAGTTATTCAAACAGGAACTGGATTTTTCCTAGAAATTTGGGTTCTTTTCTTTAGCAGATGATTGCGGAGCGTAGCAGTTCATCGAAAACCTATTCGTTTTTTCTAAAACTAAGGTTTAATCCTTAGTGAGACTAAGGTGTTTTCGTCTAAATCTATGTATCATAATTTTTAGTTTTAACATTATTTAACAGTAATTCAAAAACCTGTTGAATAATAAAAATGTTACACAACTAAATAGTTAAAATCCTATCCTATGAACAAAGTAATTACGCTATCGTTTCTGTTGATGGCAACTTTCTGGGTCTCTGCTCAGGAAGATAACATAGCGGCAGAATATTTATTTGATGATATTGAGGCTTATCTCTATAGTCCAAATCACGAAAGGAAAAAGTCTCGTGAATACTTTACTAATGTTAAAGTATTGGCTGAATCGCAAAATCATGAAGCTTTGTATTATTTGGGGATGCTCCAAAAAGAGGGTATCGGTACGAAGGTCAATTTTAAAAAATCTTTGAAATCCTTTAAAAAAGCATTTGACCTTGGCAATACCAAAGCGGCATACCTAATCGGGTACTATTATCTAAAGGGTTTTGGCAATGTTCAACAAGATTATAAGAAGGCGTACAGATGGTTTAAAAAGAGTGATGAAAAAATGGCACTCCATTGGATAGCCAAGATGGAATTTCTTGGTTTGGGTAGGAAGGTGAACAAGCAAAAAGCAATCTCAATCCTTAAATCGAACGACCTCTACAATAGCGAAGTTTTACTGCCACAATACGAAGAAAGTATGCCTTCTGAAAAAATAGGAATCGAGGGGTATGACAGTGCAATAAGTACTTCATCGCTCCAAGACTTATATGAATTAAAAGGATTTGATAAGACACCAGAATATCACTATCTGGAAGGTACATGGCAGGGGCAGTTCTATGAACTGGATTGGGCATCTTCAAAAATTTTTAGAACACTTCCTACAGAACTTACCTTAACCGGACAAAACGGAGTCAACGACCAGTTAAAAGCTGAAATAAAAATTGCTGACAGTCTAGCAAGTGATGTAGGTAGTTATAGTGCCGGTGCATTGCGGTTCGGGTCACTTGCCCTGCCCGTAAAGAAGCAGTATACAGACTATCCGAATTTCACTCATTTGATGACAGAAATTGATGGTATTGAATTTAGAAAGTTTCAAACATCTGAGGGTAACTTTCTTATCGGTAAGGTATCGTCTACCTTCCCTGTGTGGAAAGAACGTGGAAATCCAAGTTTGGTCATTCTTAAAAAGAAAGATGAAATTAATAGTGCCGCACTAACTGCATTTGAAAAACAAGTAGGTGATTTTATCCGTCTTTACCCCAATCCGTTCAAAGAACATTGCCTGATAAACTTTGAACTTTCAACCGATGCGGATGTAAGCGTTGAAATTACCAATTACTACGATACGCCGTTTTATCATGATAATGTTTTTACGGGTCGTAAAGCTAAAGGCAACCATACGCTGGAGGTATATAATTTGCCGTCAAGGCGAGGTTCATACCTCATTTCGATTAAGCACAATGGGAGTGTAGAAAATAAAATAATTATCAAGAACTGAATCCTACCACAATGAAAAAGCTAATATATTTTTTCTTAATTGTTATAGCAAGCAGCATCCAATTGAATAAGCTGAATGCTCAATCTAGACCTTTTGCGGTGCCGATTGCGGTAAGTGATGATGGCGAATCACGAACTACACAAAACAATAATAGAAACACATCATCATCAAATAACAGGAATACGTCATCGAGAAATAATGGAGATTTCGAGCTAGTGGACATCTATGGAAATCCAGTTTGTTGCGAAAATCCTTCATTTGATTTTGAGCTTGAATTTGGTAGTTTCTCAATTCTTTCCCAACTCCAATCTCAAATCGCTGCCAATGTTCGTGCTAAGCGAGAGATTGATGAGTGGTTGAGAAAACAGGAAAGCACTCTTTTAAAGGAAATGAATAGGCAAATGGCAACTAAACATAGCTCATTTACTACTGCCCAGAAAGAGTACTTCAAATTTTATGAAAGTGGAGGAAGATACCGTAATGGTGGTGTTGTTGCACGAACCTATTCTTTACTCTCGAGAGAGTCAAAAAGGAAAGTTGATTGGGATAAAAAAAGCGAAAAACATGCATTGGAATTTTTCATTTTAGATAGCTGGATCGAATGTGGTTATTGTGATGAATATAGGGGTATGGCATATAATGTAAACTCACTTTACCAATATGATCACGATAGCAGTCCCGGACCAAAGTTTTATGCAAGAATGTATAGAGATAATGCAAAAGAAGATTTTGGTGAAGCCTATTATACTACTGGATTTCATGAGGGAAGAGCCAAAGGTCTAGATAAGCTGGTAAATGGTGATTTGTTAGACCGGCTTAGTAATATTAGAGTGCAGCACTACAGAAATCTCGGTTGGCAAGATAGGGTGCTTCAAATGAGTACTTACCTCATTCATTTTAATCAAAGAGGAACATGTCCCATTCCTATGGGGAATTGTCTCCCGTCAAGTGTTCGAAAATATACACCTCTTCCCATTTGGAGTGACAATAAATTATTGGAATGGGGAAAGGAACTTGCTCCCGCTATGCCAATGGAACGCCTGGCATTCAGTGAAGAATATACCACTGGAATCATCAACGCAGCAGGACAGGGTTTTGGACCGTTTGGACAATATGGACCAGGCTATGCAGCAAATTATTTTAAAACCAAAAGGGAAGAGGTGTTGAAAAATGAGTTAGATGAAATCAATCCACGTCTCTTGAATCAACAAACTACTAGGGCACAATTGATTTCAGAAATCAAAATTTATACTGACGTTATAGATAGATTTGGTAGCTCAACGTATAAAGAGGTAGCTAGTTTTCTAAAAGAGGTCAATAAGGATTTATCATCATTTTCCAACGATGAGTTATATGAATATTACTTAGCGTCTCGAGAACTACGATTTAAGATGCAGTTGGACAGGCAAAAAATAATTCTTTATTCGGTTGGAGAGTCCTTTAAACCTGTAATTGAATTAGCTTTATGGGAAGTTGGGGGATCACTGGCAATTAAATTAATAGGAAAACTACCCGCTCTGGTAAAGTCGACACAATTACTAGATGTTCTCAATAATTTAAAAATTACCAACTCGTTATCTAAGTTTGAGTTTGCTCAAAAATTTGGTTTTAAGTCTTATTCTGAACATGTAAAAGTTTTTATTGACTTAAAAGTAAAGCGATCTAAATTAGGAGTTGAAATTCATCATTTAATTGAAAAAAGATTTGCAGGGAACCCCGTGATTGCGCAATGGTTGGGTTCAAATTCAAGTAGTTGGAAATCTATTGTTCTTACCAAAAAAGAGCATGAAGCATTTACTGCGGCATGGAGAAATGCTATTGGTTACGAAGGAAAAACTATAGGTTCTTCTGGTTTTCGAACTCTTAACGTACCTTTAGATGTGCTAAAGAATGAGGCAAGAAGAATTTATAAAGATTATCCTGATATTTTGAAAGCTTTAGGTTTATGAAAAGACTGCTTTATTATAGTGCCGAGTGGAGAAATAAAGATATAGATTTTTTGCGTTCACTTCCCGGTATTAATAAGGATATCGAAGTAGGTTATGATAGCTTTACGGTTGAAGAAAATAGCGATACTCACTTAAGAATAGTTGATTTTTATTCGAAAAAAAAATTGGTTTTAGGCAATTCTAAACCAAAGAATTTTATTTCAACGCCAGCTACAGCTATTTTTACAAAAGAAGAGCTGTCTACCGCAAAGAATTATTTGCTTTTGTTTACTGGAGAATCCAAAGGAAGTCCTCAACCAGCCGAATCGTATTTAGAAAACACCTACGATTTTAAATGCAAAGTTGTTGGATGTTGGGAAGGCAGAAAACAGAAAGCTTTATTTCGCATTCCCAATATAAAGTGGAAAAAAGGTCAAGTCAATTTTACACTTCTTGAACATGACGTTATGTTTTTCAAGAAGGATTTCTACCAAGAGGTATTATCACCTCTTGGTTTGGCTTTTAAAGAAGTTATAGACCATAAAACAGGAAAAATATCATCTGATATCATACAATTGGACATACCTGAAGCTAAGAGTAAACTTCTTATCGAAGATACTGCCTACGATATAGAAGAACCTTGCGGTGTATGTGGAGTAAAACAATTCACAATGCGTACCCTTGATTTTCTTCCTCCTTTTGAAGAAAAATTTGAATTTTATATCTGTAGAACCCAAGAACAATTTGGCGGTGGAATGCGTCGTATCATTATTACAAAACAATTTAGTGACTTACTAGTAAAGCATAAAATAATCAGATATGATAATGATAATCTGGTTCCGGTACGGAATTGCTAATCTTTATTAACGATGTTTAAAATGCAATTTAAATTCAAAATAGTAGCCTTAATGTATGCCTTAGGTTGTTATATAGGTCGCGGTCAGGATAATATCGACTCTATCAACCTAGAATGCGTCAAAGCGAAATATAATTTAAAAGGGGTCAATATAGAATCAGTTCTGAATAGTTACGAACAATATCTTATTGAAGAGGGGTATCTCGGGGAAAGTAAAAATAGTAGGTATTCTTTTTATTTTGAAAGAATGGTTAAAGAGAACAGTTTTATTGGCAAAGTTCCCGATACTGTTTTTAAAGAAGTTACAAAAGTACAGATAGGCAAACACATTGATAATACTTGCCTTGAGGGGATGGAAGAAATTGATAATCAAAGTTCAATTTTGATGCGCAAAATCTTACTATGGAAAGATTGGTACGCAGAACCGAGAGAAACGATAAATGCTCCTAAAGAGCTAGGAAACTTTCTCTTAGAAACCTTTAGCGAAGAAGAATTACAATCTCCCTTTATGAGGGCCAACTTGTTGCTTATGATTGCTTGGGTCACTGACCTCAACAACGCTTACTTAGGAGATTTACTGCCGCCGATTAAAGGCTAGAGAATGAAGTTTTTGAATTTACTTCAACAGATTTAAATCATTTAAAATAAGAAAGTTACATTTAAGTTAGCATAAACAATTTATTTATTAATTGGCTCAACCTAGTAAACTCATTTTGATGGAAGTAAATAAACCTAAAACAGTATAATTAGCAACTGGAAGAGACATCTCTACTTATAATAAAAATGATTTTCTATTACTATTTACTTTAACGGTTAGAAGGATAGCTGAAAGCTTAGTTCAAGAGTTGTTTCTTATTGAAGGATACCAGACCTATAAATATAGTTTGGAAAATACATGATTTAAAATGTTTAAAGTTCAATGAAAGCGAGCACTTTCTCTTAAAGAACTCGAAGCAATTTACCCTAAGTGAAAAAGTATTGGGCATATTGAAAAATATCTTCGTGTGTTCTACAATACAGAATTTTAAAATAGGATTCTGTCATTCACGCCTCTTTTAAGATTTAAACACCTCAAACCTTTAAAATCAAAACATGGTCATAGCTTTGAATCACCATTAACTGAACTTAAATTATAATTGATGGTAACCCGTGTTCCCTCACCGGGAATCGAATTGATGAACAACCGTCCGTTAATATAGCCAATACGTTCTTTCATATAGAAAACACCCATGCCGCCTTCACTTGTGTTTTTTGGTGGTTGCTCTAAAATAGAGGGGTCAAAGCCTTTGCCATCATCATCGACCATAATGCTCAAGATGTCTTCTTTATGGTTAATGGTCACTAAAATATAATTGGCATCGGCATACTTAATAGCGTTGTTTACTGCCTCTTGGGTAACTCTGTACATGTTCGTTTCTGCCAAGGAATCAAAACGGATGTTTTCTTCAGCCTTATTTTCAAACAGAATATTCTTTCCTGTTAATTTGCTCAATTCCTGAGTCATTTTTTGAAGGGCGGGAAAAATACCGTGATCCTGCAATTCTGGTGGGGTTAAGTTAAATGTAGCCGTTCGAACACCTTTGATTAAGTCCGATGCAAGGGTCTTTAAATACGCTATTTTTTCCTTTGTTTTTTCCTTTTGATTCAAGTTAATGGATTCAATATTGAATTTAAGGGCGGTCAACATTTGCCCTATACCATCATGAATATCCTTTGCAATACGTTTGCGTTCTTCTTCTTGTCCCTCTACAATCTGGCTTGCCTGTAGTTGTTTTTGACGGATACTTTCCTCATAATTCTGTTTGGTCAGTTCTTCAATTTTTAATTGATTGTGCTTGCGTTCGGTAATATCTGAACATAAAATAAGAATGCTTTGCTCAAGGCCTGATTGATGTATCGGGATGATTGACATATCCAGCCACAGTTTTTTACCGGAAACCGTTTTTATTTCCAGTTCCTCGGTTCGCATATTTTTACGTTTGCTTGTCAAGATCTCCCGTAAATACTGTTGTTGGCCTTCATCTTGGGTCAATAATTCGGCCAAAGGCCTGTGAATAGTGTCTTGTGATTGCTCTAGTAGTTCCAGAAACTTCTTGCTCATAAAAACAACTGAACCATCTTTTCGGGTACTGGCAAAAAGTGCGGCGTTGTCAATTACAAAGTTGAGCTCTTGTAATTCTAACAACGATTTTTCTTTCTCGATAAAGAGCGTTTTAATTTCTGAGGCCTTTGTTTCCGATTCGAGCTGGCTCTGGACCAATTTTGAAATGGTCTTTCGAATTTGAATGGAGAGGGGCTTAAAAATAAACAGAACCTCTAGCAGTAAAATCAATAGTGAAAACGCAAGCAATAGATATTCTTTAAGCTTGAGCGTCTTCAGTTTCTCTTTGCTCAAGGTATCATATTCATTGACAATAGTGTCCATTTTTGTCAAAAACGGCCGCTCGTTGGACAACAGTATCTGCAACTCTTGATTATAGGTCAAGGTATCGAGCGTAACCGAAGCCTTTTTTGCTATAATGACCTCTGCAGCTTTGACCATAGCTTCATGGTGTGGGTTCAAGTCTGCGAACAAGCTTAAAATTCGTGTATTCTTTTCCACGGGAAGACCGATACTATCATTTCCGTTCTGAAGCCCATCGTGGGATACTTTCCAAACGGAGAGTGTTTTTTTTAGAGTATCAAGAAGCTCTTTTTGTGAAGCTTGATTGTCGTTTTCAAATTGTATCAACAAAGTTTCTTTCACCAGCTTTTGGCTAAAGGCCCTTTGTCTACCAGCAACATTGATTACCCTGGAGTCGTTCAGTTGCGAGTTGAGATGTTGTTGGATTAAAAGCTGGGCAATAATAATGGTAAGCGCAATACCGGCAATAGCAAGTAAGTACCACTTCTGAATCCTCAGAAAAGTAGCGGTGTCCAATGCTAGTTTTTTCACATTATTGCTCATTCCGTACGACCATTAGATAAGGCTAAGCAGTAATCGCCTGTTGTATTAGATTCGCTGATTTTTCTGAAAAATGAAGCTTAAGCGCTGCTTGTTGACCTTTTTTAGACATTTTACGCCAAGTCTTTTGCAGAATATCGATGACCTTTGTGTTATCATGCTTTGCGGCAAAAGGTTCAAAATAATAGTTTAAAAAGACCAAACAAATGACGTCTTCCAATGTTTGGGTCTCTTCGTTTTTTTTGAGCTGCTTTTTTAATAACAGAAATTCGACCTGTTCGATAAGGTCATTATCATACCCTGCAATTTCAAGCAGTTCCCTTGATTTTTGGGCATGGAATTTCTTGAGCTCCTGTCGCCATTTGAGATACCCTGTCCGGTTCATTTCATAGGCATCACGGGGAATCTCCCACCTACAGATATGTTGGCATCTTGCAGTGAGCCGCAATGCTTCAGAAGCTTCAGGAGCAAAAGCATTGAGGGTTTCCGTCATGCGTTGGGCATACAATAATTCCTTAGGATAGGATTTGCCCTCAAAAACTTCACTGTTGGGGTCTTTGCGATTGGCCTCATCAAAAAGCCGGAATGCTTCGGCCTGTTTTGTAGAAATTCCCATTTGTGTACTTTAAAGCGTTACTCTGAAAAGCCAAGATACACAAAGTTGTTTTCTATTTTGATAGGATATGTGGCGATTGCATCCAATACCCCGTTCAAGTTTTCACCTGTTTTTAAAGAAAAAGTGTTTTTATGAAGCGGACATGCCACTTTGGGATGCTCCCCATCTTCACCGACCATGCCACGGGAAAGTACCATTTCCATTTTATGTGGGCAAAGATTTTGACAAGCATACCATTCATCCTTACGTGTAAAATTGAATACGGCAATCTGTTTGTCCTTGTACTTTACACAAGCACCTCCATTTTTTGGAAACTTTGAAACCGGTGCTGCTTTAAACCAAACAGTTACCTCATCTTCAGTCATTGCTTCATAGGTATTTAGTGTCATCATCGTTTGTCATTTTTTAAATTTGTACTTCCAACTTCTCACTTCTAATTTTGTACCTCCCACTTTGTACCTCGTACTTCATCAAGTCCATGCCTTTGGCATTTTTTGTTCCCTGAGCGAAACAAACTCAATGTTATTGTCTTCTTCATTTGAATTGACAAAGTGTGTATAACGTGACCTAATTTCAGGGTTTTCAACAGCCTCTTTCCACTCACATCGATACGTGTCGGCATAACGCTGCATTTCAGCATCTAATTCTTCTGCAATACCAAGAGAATCATGGATGACGACATTTTGAAGATAGGCAATACCACCTTCCAGTTTTTCCAGCCAAGCCGCTGTTCGTGTCAATGGTGCTGCTGTTTTGATATAGTACATTAAAAAGCGGTCTACATATTTTATGGCAGTTTCTTTATCTACCTTTTCGGCGAAAAGCTCTGCATGTTTCGGATTTGCACCACCGTTACCGCAAACATAAACGTTCCAACCCCCTTCAACAGCTATAAATCCGAAGTCCTTACAGCGCGCTTCAGCACACTCCCGAATACAGCCGGAGACCCCGCCTTTCATTTTGTGGGGTGAGCGAATGCCTTTATATCGATTTTCAATTTCAATGGCAAAGCTCACACTTTCATCCATTCCATAGCGGCACCATGTGGAACCTACGCAACTTTTCACGGTACGAAGCGATTTGCCATAGGCCTGACCAGTTTCAAAGCCTTCGGCAATAAGCTCTTCCCAAATTTTGGGGAGTTCATGAAGCTTGGCACCAAACATATCGATACGTTGCCCTCCAGTAATTTTTGTATATAAATCGTACTTCTGTGCAATCCGCCCCATTGCCATCAATTGTTTTGGTGTGATTTCGCCCCCTGCCACCCGAGGTACAACAGAGTAGGTGCCGTTACGTTGGATGTTGGCCAAAAACCTGTCGTTTGAATCTTGAATGGTCTGTTGCATATTGGCAGTTTCATTATACAAACTGGCAAAAATACCAGCGGCTACGGGCTTACATATCTCACAACCATGCCCTTGTCCTACGGCGTCCAATAGTTCATCATAATTTTGAATGTTACGAACTTTGACAATGTCATATAGTTCTTGACGCGAATAGTCGAAATGCTCACAAATACGTACTTTGACGGTTTTTCCTAACGATTTTAAACTTTCAGTAACTAAATCGGAAACCATTGGTTTGCAACCTCCGCAGCCCGTAGTCGCTTTGGTTGCTTTCGCAACGCTTTTTAAGCTTTCATTGCCATTGTCTATCACTGAACAACAGATGGCTCCCTTAGTGACCGATTCACAGGAACATACAACGGCTTCATCTGGTAAATCCATAACATTGCCCACAGCAGAACCTTCACCTCCTCTAGCTCCAAGAATTAAATCCTCTGGATTTTCTGGAAGTGTCATTTTGTTTTGATATAACTGTAGAAGCATATTGTAATCATCGGCATCACCAACGAGTATGCCCCCCAATAGTAGTTTTCCGTCCTTGGATATATTAATACGCTTATAAATTCCTTGTAGTTTATTTTCAAATACAATGGTATGTGCTTCATCATCGGTAGTGAACGGATTTCCAAAACTGGCTACGTCTACCCCAATTAGTTTTAACTTGGTCGACATATCGATAGAAGCACTCATTTGGGTGTTTTCGCCTAGAATTTGATCAACGGCCACCTGTGCCATTTCATACCCTGGCGCCACTAGACCATATATCATTTTATTGTACAGCGCTACTTCACCAATAGCGAAAATATCAGGGTCCGAAGTACGCATAGTATTGTCAACAACAATGCCGCCTTTAGGGCCTTGTTCCAGCCCACATGTTTTTGCAAGTTCGTCGCGAGGTCGGATACCTGCGGAGATAATAAGCATATCAACAGCTAATTGTTCGTTATCCAAAAATTCCATACCCTGAATACTTCCGTTGCCCAAAATTTGTTGAGTGGCTTTGTTGAGATGTACCGAAATACCCAGTTCGTTCATTTTGGTCTGTAGTGCCAAACTTCCGTCATCATCCAGTTGACGTGGCATCAATCGCGGTGCAAATTCCACTACATGAGGCTCAAGCCCCATATCTTTCACGGCTTTTGCCGCTTCCAGGCCTAAAAGACCACCACCAAGTACCGCAGCTTTACCTCCTTTGATGCTTTCAGCAAATTTCATGGTCTGTTCCAAATCTTCAATGGTACGATATACAAAAACCCCTTTTTTTAAAACCCCTTTTATGGGTGGCACAAAGGGAACGGAACCTGTAGCTAAGACCAAATAATCATAAGCAAATGTTTTTCCACTTAGCGTGGTCACTGTTTTATTGGTGCTATGGATATTGGTTACCCTTTCGTTTGTATAAAGGGTGATGTTGTTTTTTTCATACCATGTACGTGGTGCCAACGTCAATTTTTCAGCATCACCGTTCTCAAAAAACTCGCTCAGATGTACTCGGTCATAAGCTACACGAGGTTCTTCACCAAAAACAATAAGTTGAAATTCTTCATGCTTGGGTTGGGCCACAAACTTCTCGCAAAACTTATAACCAACCATTCCGTTACCTATGACTAGAATAGTTTTCATATCACTTCAATTAAGTTGAACAAAGCAATATTACGTATAATTACGTATTTTTTATATAATTATATCAAAATAATTACGTACCCTTGTTGTGAAATCAGCAATAAGAACTTACAAAAAGTAAAAATGAAACAAGTTCCCTTAACCCCGAAAGTTACTCTGGTGGGTGCAGGCCCGGGAAGTAAAGACCTAATAACCATAAGAGGTTTGAAGGCTTTGCAAGGTGCGGATGTAGTTTTATATGACGCCTTGATAGATAAAGATTTATTGAAAGAAATTCCAAAAAATACTTTAAAGATATACGTAGGGAAACGTTGTGGAAAACACTATTCGTCACAGGAAGAAATCAATACCTTATTGGTGACATATGCCTTAAGCTATGGTCATGTTGTCCGCTTAAAGGGTGGGGATCCGTTTGTCTTTGGTCGTGCATCCGAAGAGATTGATTATGTGGAATCGTTCGGTATTCCTGTTGTTGTTATACCAGGAGTAAGTAGTGCCATTGCTGTACCTGCAAGCCAAGGAATACCCGTTACTAAAAGAGGTGCAAGCAGCAGTTTTTGGGTGGTGACAGCAACGAAAAAGGAAAAAGATTTTTCTAAAGATTTAGAGTTCGCTGCTCAATCTACAGCAACTCTGGTCATTTTGATGGGAGTTCGAAAAATAGCGCGAATAGCCCGTGAAATAAGAAAGTATCGTAGTGGACTTACTCCTATTGCATTAATACAAAACGGTACGTTGAACAACGAATCTTGTATGGTAGCCACCTTAAATGGTATTGATGCCATGGTTCGCGATGTAGACTTTTCCGAACCAGGCATAATCGTCGTTGGAGATGTAGTGGCGGAGCACCCATCGTTCTTTGAAGAAGAAGTGCAACGTGTATTGCATTCTTCATTTTAATCTTGCTTTTTACAAATAATAAGTGATTTCTATAACCTTCCATGGTTTACTCATTTTCGATTTCACAATTTCATCCACATATTATTTTGAAGTCTTAATTTTTTCATCTCATATATTATTTTCCTCATAAAAATACGTAGTAAGACTTAAAATGTTTTATAACTAAGTATAAATACGTATTTATTACTGTATGTTTGTTGAAGAAGAAAGTGTACAACCTTTTAAACATACGATTATGAAATCAACAATTAAGAACCTATTCGGTCTTGCGCTTATAACAGTAGTGTTGACCGCTTGCAGTGGTAAAAAAGAGAAGAAGTCGGCTGATTTGGCCGAAGTCAAAGATGTGCCAAGTGTATCCTTGGAGATCGAGAAACCACAGTTGACATTCGGCTTTATCAAATTGACGGATATGGCCCCTTTGGCGATTGCAAAGGAAAAAGGCTTTTTTGAAGATGAAGGCTTGTTCGTATCCGTTGAGGCGCAATCAAATTGGAAGAATGTCCTAGACCGTGTTATTGATGGACAATTAGATGGTTCCCATATGTTGGCCGGTCAACCTATTGCTGCTGGAGCTGGGTTTGGAAGACAGGCAGAATTAGTAACCCCATTTTCTATGGATTTGAACGGAAATGGTATCACGGTTTCAAACGACGTCTGGTCCAAAATGAAATCCAACGTACCTGTGGATTCTGAAGGTAAAACGGTACATCCCATAAAAGCAGACGCTTTAAAACCAGTTATTACAGGCTATAAGAATAGCGGAAAGCCTTTTAAAATGGGAATGGTTTTTCCAGTATCGACCCATAATTATGAGATTCGTTACTGGCTTGCTGCTGCAGGTATCCACCCTGGTATGTATACAGCCGATAATGTTCAAGGCCAGATAGATGCCGAGGTATTGTTATCCGTCACCCCACCGCCACAGATGCCAGCAACCTTAGAGGCGGGCACCATTTATGGATATTGTGTGGGCGAACCATGGAATCAGCAAGCTGTTTTTAAAGGGATAGGTGTGCCTGTTACTACCAACTACGATATCTGGAAGAACAATCCGGAAAAGGTTTTCGTTATGACTAAAAAGTTTATTGAAGAAAATCCGAACACAGCGGTTGCAGTCACTAAGGCCCTGATTCGTGCCGGGAAGTGGTTGGACGAACCTGAAAACAGGGCCGAGGCGGTAAAAATATTGTCGATGTCACAATATGTGGGTGCACCAGAAGAGGTGTTGGCCAACTCTATGACCGGTACTTTTGAGTTTGAAAAAGGTGACAAACGTTCCATGCCCGACTTCAATGTATTCTACAAGTATGATGCGACCTATCCTTTTTATTCGGACGGTATTTGGTTTTTGACCCAAATGCGCAGATGGGGGCAGATTCCTCAGTCAAAGCCAGCTGAGTGGTACGGTGAGACCATCAAAGATATTTATCGTCCAGATATCTGGAGAAAAGCGGCAGAACTTTTGGTGGTCGAAGGCCATATTCCTGCAAGTGACATTCCAACTACAGATGGCTACAAACCAGCCACATCGGAATTCATTGATGGCAATACGTACGATGCAAAAGATCCCATTGGCTATATCAATAGCTTCAAAATAGGAAATAAAGAAGAGACTTCACTTTAAATTACTAGAAGCCATGAAGCAAAGTGTGATAGTAACCAAAGCAGAACAAATAAAATGGGCCGTTGGTGTGCGGGGTTTAGTATCAAAACTGAAGTTGAAACTCCCAAAATTTGAGTTTAAAAGCGTCCTGAAAAAACTCATCATCCCGCTGATATCCATCTTGGCCTTTTTTGGAATTTGGCATATAGGCTCGGACATCTTGCGTCAGAGAGAAATCGATTTTAGGGTCGAAAAAACTTTACAGGATCAAGGTCAAGTAGCAGCTAACGCCCTACAGGCTTGTTTTGCCACGGGCGGTCTTGATTGTCAGACCAATACCCTGCCTTCACCAAGTCAAGTCTGGGCTTCGGTTAAAACATTGGTTGCGGATCACTACATCATCAAACAAGATAAATTGGATTTCATTGCAAAGACCGAAGCACTCAATACCAAAAGATTGGAAAAGGGAAAAGAACCCATCGTATACACTGGCAGACCTTCGTTCATTGATATTGTATTGACCAGTTTGAAAACGGTTTTTGCAGGGTTTTTACTGGCATTTTTTATTGCTGTTCCTATTGGTATTGTCATTGGGCTGAGCAATACCTTAAGGAATGCCATCAATTGGTTCATTCAGGTCTTTAAACCAGTGTCACCGGTAGTATGGTACTTGTTGGTCTTTATGATTGTGAAAACGCTATTGATAGGTACTAGCTCTGACAACTCCTTCGTGATTTCGTTTATCAGTGTCGGATTATGTTCAATGTGGGCCACCTTGGTAAATACGGCTATGGGAGTCTCTTCTGTGGACAAAGATTATATCAATGTGGCAAAGGTGTTGAAATTAGGACCGATTCAAAAAGTCTTCAAAGTAATCTTGCCCTCTTCGCTTCCCTTAATTTTTACAGGTCTACGTATTACCCTTTCTGTAGCGTGGATGGTCTTGATTGCGATTGAACTTTTGGCTCAGAGCCCTGGACTTGGTCTTTTCGTTTGGGAAGAATTCCAAAATGGGGCTAATGATTCAAACTCAAAAATCATTGTGGCCATGTTCGTCATTGGCATAATTGGCTTTCTATTGGATAGGATTATGCTTTGGATTCAAAATGCAGTTTCATTTAACAAAAACGCTACAGCATAAAAACGCAAGTCATGGCATATTTAGAGCTCAACAATATTGGAAAAATATACGGTGAGGGTACAAGCGCCACCGAGGTACTTACAAATATCAACCTGTCCATTGAAGAAGGAGAGTTTGTTGCCATTGTTGGATTTACCGGAAGCGGGAAGACTACCTTGGTCAACTTAATCAATGGGCTATTGCAACCCTCCACTGGCGAAGTGCTGTTCAAAGGCGAACCTGTAAAGGATACGAGCCATGAAAGAGGAGTGATTTTCCAGAACTACTCACTATTGCCGTGGCTAACTGTGGGTCAGAATATAGCTATGGCAGTCAAAGAAGCATTCCCTAAAGAGAGCAGAACTAAAATCGATCAAAGGGTGGCCGATTATGTGGATATGGTCAGCTTAACACCTGCCATTAACAAGCGCCCCAAAGAATTGTCCGGAGGCATGCGTCAACGCGTGGCAGTTGCACGGGCATTGGCCATGAATCCAGAGATGATTATTATGGACGAACCTTTAGGTGCGTTAGATGCATTGACACGAGGCAACCTCCAAGATGAAATATTGAACATCTGGAGCAAGGACAAGCGAACGGCACTGCTTATTACCAATGATGTGGACGAGGGTATTTATATGGCGGACCGTATCATCCCTCTAAGACCGGGCCCGAAAGCTACTTTGGGACCAGAGTTTAAAATCAATATTGACCGTCCAAGGGACAAGACCGCATTGAATGACAATGCTGAATACAAAAAAACCCGAAACGCCATAATTGAGTACTTGATGGACATTGGTGAAGAACGAAAAGCGGTATCTACCATCACCTATGAGCTTCCTGAATTAAGTCCAAAAAGCTTTGTAGCCTAATGTAAAATTTTTTTAAGATGAGCACAGCGACAACAACAATCGAAAAAACCCATGAAAATGGTATTACATTTCCGTTGGACAAAGTGATGTTGGATTTGCGGGATTTGAAAAAGGTATATCCGACACCAAAAGGTGACTATGTGGTTTTAGAGCATTTGAACCTACAAATCCTTAAAGAAGAATTCGTAACCATTATTGGGCATTCAGGTTGCGGCAAGACTACCATGCTCTCCATGATTGCCGGATTAAACCCTATCTCAAGTGGAAATATTGCCGTATTGGGGAACCCTGTTAAAGGCCCTGGACCAGATCGGGGCGTTATTTTTCAGTCCCCAAGCCTTATGCCATGGATGACGGCCCTGCAGAATGTACTTTTGGGCGTTAATCGGGTGTTTCCACATGCAACAAAAACACAACGAAAAGATATTGCCAAATATTACTTGCATAAAGTAGGACTCGAGGGAGCCTTCAACAAAAAGGCCAACGAACTTTCACAAGGTATGCAGCAACGTGTGGGTATTGCCAGAGCCTTTGCCTTTAAACCAAAAGTATTGTTGCTGGATGAGCCTTTTGGAATGCTAGATTCATTGACCCGAGGCGAACTTCAGGATATTTTGATTGAAATCTGGAACAAGGAAAAAATTACGGCTGTTATGATTACCCATGATGTGGACGAAGCTATTTTTCTGGCTGACCGTGTGGTTATGATGACCAGTGGACCAAAGGCAAAAATCGGTGACATTCTGAATATTGATTTCGAGCGACCAAGAACTCGAAAATCAGTTTTGGAACATAATGACTATTACAACTATCGCAAACATCTAATTGATTTTTTAGAACATTAAAAACCTCACTCAACGTAAACTCAGAAATTATGAAAAAGCTATATTTTATTTTATTCCTATTTATTCTATCGGTTAACCCAATAATAGCGCAATTTACACTGGATGCGCAATTTAGACCAAGAACGGAGTATAGAAACGGATTTCAATTCTTACAACAAGATGGTGTCGATGCCGGCTTTGTGACGAACACCCGAGCTCGTATAGGGGCAGGTTATAAAACGGATTCTTACGAAATCTATATCAATATTCAAGACCTTCAAATTTGGGGCGAAAATCCACAATTGGCCCCGATTGATGCCAACGACACCTTTAGTCTTTTTGAAGCTTGGGCAGAATTGCAGTTAGGGAAAGGATGGTCCACAAAATTGGGGCGTCAGGTTTTGTCCTATGATGACCAACGCTATTTTGGTGGTCTGGATTGGGCACAGCAAGGGAGGTATCACGATTTAGCAATGATAAAATATCGAAAAGATGGATTTATGTTTGACCTTGGCTTTGCGTTCAACCAAGATTTAGATTCAGATTCGCAAAATGCACCTAAGTTTGGATTCAAAAATGCTGGAACCGAATTCAATTCTGGCAATCCTTTCCAGTATAAGACAATGCAACACCTTTATGCCAAGAAAAAGTTCAACAACTTTAGTGCAAGCCTGTTATTGGCCAACTTAGGTTTTCAACAAATTGACGGTGATACAGGGGAAGTCAGTGATATTCAAAGTACGTTTACCGCGGGTACTCACTTAACATATAAGAAAGGAAAATTTGGATTAGAGGGCAATGCATTCTTGCAGACTGGAAAATTCTTTAATGGCATTGACATTGAAGGTGCCTATCTGTTAGGTCTGGAGAGTACTTATGCCATAAGCCCAAAAACCAAATTGGGTCTGGGAATCGAGGCGATAAGTGGGGATGATACTACTACCGAAGCCACAGAGGCCTTTTTACCCCATTTTGGAACAAACCACAAGTTCAATGGATTTATGGACCACTTCTACGTGGGCAATTGGGTCAACAGAGTTGGTTTGTTGGACATTCATGCAAGTGCCATATTCAACTTGGGTGATAAAACCACTTTGTTCACGAAGTTTTTGAACTTTAATGGCATGGAAAAAACGCCTAGTGGGGAACGTAGTCTTGGCAATGAACTGGATATCGTATTGACCCAAAAGTTTAATGGCTTTGCGATTAAGCTGGGCTACTCCCAATTATTTGCAACTGATGGTTTGGAGGAACTGGAAACGGCCCGGCTGGGTTCAGAAACAGCGATTGATTTTAAAGGTTCCCAAAACTGGGCATGGGCAATGCTGATTATCAAACCAACCCTCTTTACCACTGCAAAAAAAGCTAAATAATTACTACCATTGATTATACTAGGAAGGGTTGCCATGGCATTTAAATGCCATGGCAACCTATTTTTTTCGACAATTCAGATTTTGGGCTATTTTTGTTCAAATGGAAACTGTTCTTAATAATGCGATTCAAATTGTGCTTGCCGATGATCATGCATTAGTGCGTGACGGAATCCGTGCCTTATTGGAAGAAGAAAACAATCTCCAAGTGATAGGTGAAGTATCCAATGGTACTGAGGCCATGGCTATGGTAGCAGAGAAACAACCTGATATTTTGATTATTGATATTCGAATGCCTGAAATGGGCGGTATTGAGGCAGTTGAAAAATTGAATGCCCGAAATACCAAAACCAAGTGCATCATTCTGTCGATGCACGATTCAGAAGAATATATTTTAAAATCGGTAAAAGCAGGGGCCAATGGCTATCTATTAAAAGATACGGATAAGAACGAATTTATAAAGGCCATACGAACTGTTGATGAAGGAGGCAAATATTTTAGTGGGGATATTTCAAACGTATTGGTGAACAATTTATTTGGTCAAGGACAGGCGGCTAACAAAGTAAACCTCTCAAAAAGTAGTAAAGCGAATGCCTTTGATCTAACCAATAAAGAGCTTCAAGTACTTGAGTTGATTTTGTCGGGTTATACGAGCAAAGAAATATCGGAGCAGCTGCAAAACAGCAAACGTACCATAGAAACCCACCGTTTTAACTTGATGCGTAAAATGGAAGTCAAAAATCTGATTGAGCTTTCTAAAAAAGCTAGAGAAGCTGGGTTGGTCTAATCATTTTCCATTTCTGATTTGGAATTGACAAATTAAACGTGCGAGAATTACCAATCTCCAAGAATAAAGCCTAACTATTACGAAATCTTTACTACGTATTACTACGTAATTTTCTATTTTTCTTTTTTAAAAAATAGCAAAAACCAAATAGGTTGCTATGCAGAAAAAAGAAAGCCAAGATACCATTTGTTCCTATTGCGGGGTAGGTTGCGGAATTACCGTAACCAAAGATAGTCGTGGAGCACTATCGGTTGTTGGAAATGAAGAGTACCCCGTAAACAAAGGGATGCTTTGTTCTAAGGGCAAGAACCTGAACTATGTGGCCCAAGATACGAGTGACAGAATCTTGTATCCAGAGATGCGTTGGAGCAGAAACCACCCATTACAAAGGGTTACTTGGGATATTGCGTTTAAGCGGGCGGCTGCAGTTTTCAAAAGTATTATTGACAAACATGGCCCCGATAGTGTTGGGTTTTATGTCTCTGGGCAATGCCTTACAGAAGAATACTATCTGGCCAATAAATTGACCAAAGGTTTTATTGGCACCAACAATATTGATACGAATTCCCGTTTGTGCATGAGTTCTGCTGTTGTTGGCTATAAAAAAACAGTGGGAGAAGACGCGGTGCCTATAGCATATGAAGATATCGAGTTAGCCGATTGTTTTTTGATTGCTGGGGCCAATCCTGCATGGTGTCATCCCATTTTGTTCCGAAGATTGGAAAAGCATAAAGAAGCTAATCCCAATATTAAAGTAATCGTTGTAGACCCAAGAAAAACGCAGACATGTGCCTTGGCCGATATACACCTTCAAATTTTACCCGGTACCGATGTTATTTTGTTCAATGCCATTGCGCGATGGTTGATCGAACGCAAAAAAATAGATACGTCCTTTATCAAAAAGCACACCTCAAATTTTGAAGCTTGCAGGCAAAGTGCTTTTAGCTTGACACTTAGACAAGCTGCGGCGGCATGTGGAATTACTCTAGAAGAAATTAAGAAAGCCGGTAAACTCATTGGTACTTCCAAACGGTTTATTAGCATGTGGACCATGGGGCTGAACCAAAGTGTAATCGGAACGGATAAAAATATGGCATTGCTCAATATTTCATTACTTACCGGACAGATTGGTAAGCCAGGTTGTGGGCCATTTTCGCTTACTGGGCAACCCAATGCCATGGGAGGTAGAGAAGTTGGGGGTATGGCCAATCTTCTTGCGGCGCATCGAGATTTGGGGAATCCCAAGCATCGAAAAGAAGTGGAGGAATTTTGGGGTGGAAAACCCATAAAGAAAGAACCAGGACTTACCGCTACAGAAATGTTCAATGCATTGAAAAATGGGAAACTAAAAGCCGTTTGGATTATCTGCACCAATCCTGTAGTGAGTCTGCCCAATGCCAAAAAAGTGGAAGCAGCACTCGAAAACGCAAGCTTTGTTGTTGTTCAAGATATTTCACATCGTTCCGAAACCACAACATATGCGGATTTGCTGCTTCCTGCGGCAGGTTGGTTAGAGAAAGAGGGCACCATGACCAATTCGGAACGGCGTATCAGTTATTTACCCAAAGTAATCGACCCACCTGGTGAAGCGTTGCCCGATGCAGAAATCTTATGGCGCTTTGGTCAAGAAATGGGTTATCCAAGTTTTGAATACAATTCGGCCAGTGAAGTGTACGATGAGTATTGCTTGATGACCAAGGGCACCAACATTGATATTTCTGGACTGTCCTATGAGCGTCTAAAGAACGAAGGGAGTTTTCAGTGGCCAGTTCCACATAAAAACCACAAAGGAACACCACGGCTATTTGAAGACCATAACTATTTCACCGTCAATGGAAAGGCTCATTTTAATGCTCCAAGAAAAATATATAACCAATCGGAACAAACGGATTCTGAATATCCACTGATATTGAATACTGGACGTATTCGTGACCAATGGCATACCCGGACCAAAACAGGTAAGGTCAAACGTTTGCTCACACATATTCCCACACCTTATCTTGAGATGAACAAAGTAGATGCTTATTTACATGGTTTGAAAGAAGAAGATATTGCGGTAGTTACCAGTAGAAGGGGCAGTGTACGGGTAAAGGTCAAAATCAACTTTGATATTCGGGAGAAAGTGGTCTTTTTGCCCATGCACTGGGGTAAAATCTTGAACAACGATTTTAGTAGGGCCAATAACTTGACGAACGATTTGATAGATCCCATTTCTAAAGAGCCGGATTTTAAATATTGTGCGGTCAAGGTCGAGAAATATCAAAAACCAAAACAAAAAATAGTGATTGTTGGCGCTGGTGCTGCCGCCTATCGATTTATTCAATCATATCGAGAAAAAAATGAGGACGACGACCTCTATGTATTTTCAAAAGAAGCCTATCCTTTTTATAATAGGGTGCTGTTGCCAGAATATGTGAACGAGGAATTGCCTTGGGAGTCCTTACTCAAGTTAAAGCGGGGAGAACTAGAAAGGTTGAATGTCAATCTTTATCCTTCAAATGGTATTTCACGGATAGATTCCGAGGAAAAAACAGTTACTGATGATAACGGCAAAACACATTCATACGACATTCTCGTATTGGCCACTGGTAGTCGGGCCTTTGTGCCCAATGAAGTTCGAATGGACTTGGCAGGACGTTTCACGATGCGTGAAAGAGGCGATGCGGATAGGTTGAAACATTATTTAAATGAAACAGGACTTGCGTCCAACCAACAACATGTGGTTATTGTCGGGGGCGGACTGTTGGGCCTAGAACTGGCAGCATCGCTTAAAAAAATCGATATCAATATCAGCATTATCCAACGTGCGCCACGTCTAATGGAACGCCAACTTGATGCCGTGGCCAGTCGCTTATTGGCCGAAGACGTCACCGAGAGAGGTATTCAAATCTACTTTGATAGTGAAGTGAGCACTGTTTTTGAAGAACAAAAAAGCAAACACACACTTCAAGTGACATTAAAAACAGGGCGGACCATAACATGCAATGCTATTGTTTATGCTATTGGTACACGACCCAATATTCAATTGGCAAGAAGCGCGGATATCAAAACACGTAGAGGAGTAGAGGTCAATTCGTACCTGCAGAGCAGTAGACCTGACATTTTTGCTTTGGGTGAAATTGCAGAATACAAAAATTCTTTGTTCGGGATCACTTCTGCTGCAGAGCAACAAGCCGACATTGCCGCTAACTATATTTTAGGTGACCTTGGAAGTATGTACTCGGGCTCTGTACTCATGAACATTTTAAAGTTTGAGAACTTAGATCTTTGCAGTATTGGGATGGTCAATGTTCCACCCGATGATAGTTCATTTGAAGAAATCATTTTGATGGATGTGCGCAAAAGGTTCTATAAAAAGTGTATCGTTAAAGATGATACGTTAAAAGGAGCCATATTGATGGGAGACAAAAATGAATTTGCAGAGTTTAAACGGTTAATCGAAGATGAAATTGAACTTTCCGAAAAGCGCGACGAACTCCTAAGGGGAACATCCAATACGGTTCCATTAAAGGGTAAACTCATTTGTTCATGCAGTCAGGTAGGCGAAGGAAATATTAAAGATGTAATTGCCAATGGATGTGATAGCTTCACTCAAATATGTGTCGAAACTGGAGCGGGTCTTGGCTGTGGTAGTTGCAAGCCCGAGGTGAAGGCATTACTTGATACGGAAGTAAAAACAGTAAAAGCATGAAAAATGACAACTTATATCGCATATTTTTAAAGGGTGGAGTGACTTCCCCTGGTGAGCTTAAAGATTGCATTACCATGCTGACATCAGTAGGATTGAACGAAGTCTATTTTGGTTCAAGACAAGACCTACTTTTTCCTTTGGACACTAAAAATAATATTGAAGACAATCTAACTCCTTCTTTCGGTAACGATGTAATTGGGGACCGAAGTTTTCAGAATATTGTTTGCTCATACGTATCGGCCGATATTTTTGAGATGACCTATTGGCTCAAGGGTTCGACCTATCTTTATATTTTGGAACAGTTCGATTACATACCTAAGTTGAAAATCAATATTACGGATCCCAAACAACGTCTGGTACCCCTATTTAGCGGAAACTTGAATTTTATTGCTTCGGACCAAGAAGACTATTGGTATTTGCATGTGGACTTACCGCATTGGGAGAAGGCGGCATATTATCCTGTTTTGGTTTACAGCTGGGATATTGTGAAAATTTGTAAGGCCATTGAGGCCATTTATACGGAGGCCAATACCATTGACACCCTTTTTTATATGCTCAATCAGCGTATAGATACTAACAACAAGAGTATCGCCAAGCCTTTGGAAATACCGTATTTAACGTTTCCGTATTATGAAGGGATGAACCGTATGGGTCTAGATCAATATTGGTTGGGGCTCTATTGGAGAAACAACAGATATGATTTGGAGTTTTTAAAGGAATTTTGTGGTTTTTGTTTGGACAATAGTGTTGGAAAGATTTGTATTACCCCTTGGAAGTCTTTCATTGTGAAAGGCATCAAACAAAAAAGCCGTCCGGAATTGGAACGCTTTCTTGGACAATGGGGCATTAATGTCAGGCATTCACAATTGGAAATGAACTGGCATTTACCTGTTGACGATACAGAGGCTCTAGAGCTTAAAAAATTCTTAGTACGTAGTTTTGACCAAAATGATATCAGTACTTATGGACTCACGTTTGGTATAAGTAATGAAGCGGGGAAGAGATCTCACTTTTCATCCGTGATCATTGAGAAAAACCAAGCTCCGGAAATTGTAAAGGAGTTTGCTGTAAGACCCACCTATAATGTGTTGTATTTTGAAAATTTTGACCCCAATACAAACAACTATATCTCTTATGCTCAGGATGTAGATAAGATTGAATTGCCTGGGCTCCTAATGGAACTCAGTAAAAAATATTTTGAACAACTGGGCGCAACAAAAAATAAAGAAACCGAAGTTTCGGAAAAAACAATGTCGCTAAGCGAAGTATACCAGTGCCCATCTTGTATGACCGTTTATGACGAAAGTCTTGGGGACAGCAAAAATGCTATAGATTCAGGCACAAAATTTGAAAAACTCCCTGAAGAATACGTTTGTTCCGTTTGTGGTAGTTCTAAAGATGCGTTTATTAAAACCGAATTGAAAATAGAACAAGCAAAAACGCTTGATTTGTAGTAATGGATACTGGCTGACCTTATAGTTCCCACTAAATGTAGCCAAACATTTATTACATTTGGCCATGCCTACTATCGATTATAAACAACAACTTTTACCCCTCCTCAAGACGCACTTCGGCTACGATTCATTCAGGCCCAACCAGTTGGAAGTAATAGAAGATGTCCTTTCCAAAAAAGATGTTTTGGCCATTATGCCTACCGGAGGTGGAAAATCCCTCTGCTTTCAATTGCCTGCTTTGGTCATGGACGGAACAGCAATCGTAGTGTCCCCGTTGATTGCATTGATGAAGGATCAAGTTGACGCTTTAAATGCCAACGGAGTGTCTGCGGCATATTACAACAGTTCACAACCACAAGAAGTACAACAAGCCATTTTTGAAGAACTTAAAAATGGAGCACTGAAATTATTCTACGTTGCACCGGAAAGCATTGCTCAGTTCAATACGATTTTTGAGGCATTGAAAATTAGCTTGTTTGCTGTTGATGAAGCACATTGTATCTCCTCGTGGGGACACGACTTTAGGCCAGCATACAAACAATTGGGAAGTTTAAAAACGAGTTTTCCAGAAGTTCCCGTAATAGCGCTAACGGCTACAGCCGATAAAACAACACAAGACGATATAGTAGAACAGCTTTCAATTTTAGATGCTTCGAGGCATTTGGCCTCTTTTAACCGGCCGAATTTGTATTTAGATGTTAGACCAGGACAAAACCGTGTCAAGCAGATTCTAAACTTCTTGCAAGCACGCTCCGATGAAAGCGGGATTATGTATTGTTTGAGCAGAAAAAGTACAGAAAAGTTAGCGGAGCAGCTTCGCAATTCAGGGTATGAAGCCCAAGCTTATCACGCGGGAATGAGTGCTGAGGAACGCACAAAAGTTCAGGAAGATTTTATCAATGACCGTACATCGATTATTTGCGCTACAATAGCTTTTGGGATGGGTATTGACAAGAGCAATGTACGCTGGGTCATCCACTACAACTTGCCAAAGAACCTGGAAGGCTATTATCAAGAGATCGGCAGGGCGGGGCGTGATGGCCTGCCCTCCCATACGTTACTTTTTTATAGCTATGCGGATGTATTCCAGCTGCAAAAATTTATAGCCGAAAGCGAAAATGCCCAAGTACAAAATGCTAAATTGGAGCGTATGCAGCAATTTGCCGAAGCGTTAAGCTGTCGCCGTATTGCATTGCTTAATTATTTTGGGGAACACGTTACCGAGGATTGTGGCAACTGTGATATCTGTAAAGCTCCACCATCTTATTTTGATGGGACGATACTGACACAAAAGATATGTTCGGCTGTTGCCCGTATGAAAGAGCAAGAACCCATGGGAATCCTTATCGATGTGCTTCGTGGTGCTCAAAACGCACAGGTATTTGATAAAGGACTTCAATATATTAAGACTTACGGCGCGGTAAAAGATGTTTCTTGGCAAGATTTGCAACAGTATGTAATTCAATTGCTCAACCAAGGCGTTTTGGAAATCAGTTTTAAGGAGAACAATCGTATTGCACTGACCCCTTTGGCAAAAGAAGTCCTGTTTCATAAAAAACAGGTGCAATTAGCAGAGCTGAATCAGGTGGAGAAACAAACTGAAAAGAAAACACGGCAGCAAACTAGTAAAACAGGCCTTTTTGAAAAGCTTCGTTTGCTCCGCTATGAAATTGCTAAGGAAGAGGGTGTACCAGCGTATGTAGTTTTTGGAGATGCCAGTTTAAAGGATATGGAAGCCAAATTGCCTCTCACCCCATTAGAATTTGCCGAAGTATCAGGAGTGGGAGAAGCCAAATTGGAGAAGTATGCCGAAGTTTTCCTGAAAGAGATAGCAATTCATGTTGAAGAATCAAAACCAAAAATTCCAACGCACGAGCAGTCGTTTGGTATGTTTAAAGAGGGATTATCTCCTTCGGAAATTGCCCAAAAGCGAGAGCTTACCGAAAATACTATCTACAACCACTTAATAAAGATGCATGCCCAGGGTGAGGAAATAGACCTTCAAGAACTAATTACTCTCGATGAACTTTCCAAAATTGAAAATGCCAAAATCAACTTGCCCGAAGCGGAAGGGTTAAAAGCGTATTTCGACTATTTTGAAGAGAAGGTACCCTATTGGAAGATAAAAATTGGATTGTATTTTCTGGATGTGTAATTTATGTAATATAGGTTTGATTACTATTCCTTGGTATCATCAAAATCCATGCTATATTTTCGTTAGCCTCCCTTTTCCGTGTACAGATACAGATATGAGCAATCGAAGGGCAGTCAAGTTGTAGAAAATAAGGATAATGGCTTATTAAGTACCATTCAAAAATCAACTTTAAAATGAAAAATCCCCTGTTAACAATACTTTGTACAACCTTAATTTCTTGCGGAACTCTAAAAGATAAAACAGCATTTGATACAATAGCTGTTGACATAAACTTGAATAGTGGTTTGTTTGATTCAACGGAGTTTATATTAAACCCCATGACTTTGCGAACGGAATCTGGATATGATAATGTTCCTGATTCGACACGATATATCATAACATCCAATGCAATTGTAAATAATGACAGCCTGAGATTGATGAGGTTTACGGAATTAAGGCGAATAGACGCTGACACTCTTGAACTGAATATCTACGAAACAAATCCTGCGTATTCCCAAAATTTGACAATAAAGATTGTTGACAATCAGTTTAAATCGGAATTTGATTATAGGATGCCGGGGCCACCGTTAGACCCAAAGGTAAAAACGCTTAGGCAAAAATTAACTGTTAAAGGAATTCCCAAACAACAAGGGGAAATGATTTTTGGAACATTTTACTTTAAGGGAATTTGTGTATCGGATTGTAGTGAAGAAATTGAAATAAAAGGTGCTTTTAAAGCCGAATTGGAATAAAAAAGATTGTTCCATAAAGTATAGAGGTCACTGAGCTTGTCGAAACCAAATAATGGTTAATGGGCCAATACATATTTCGACAGGCTCAATATGACATTCTAGATTACTTTTTACGCTTCACAGCTAGCACATTCTTTCTTTTGCTTGAATTTTTGTGCAGCATTCATGCTATGTTGATAGTACAGTGATTTTAAGCCAAGTTTCCATGCAGTAACATGGATTTTATTGATTTCTTTCACTGGCATATCTGGATGTACGATAATATTGACCGATTGCCCTTGATCAATATGATTTTGTCTATTGGCAGCTTGATAAATAATATCCAGTTGGTCAATTTCCGAATAGGTCTTGAACACATCTTTTTCTTCCTCTGTCAAGAAATCGAGATGTTGTACGGAACCATCATAATCCCTAATACTTCTCCAAACTTCTGTAGTGTTTTTCCCTTTTTCTTCCAAAAGTGCTAACAAGAACGGATTTTTGATGGTCGTTTTTACCTTGGCAATATCCTTAACATAGGTATTGGACCAAATAGGTTCTATTCCTTGTGACACTTGGCCCAAAATAAAAGCTGATGAAGTAGTAGGGGCAATGGCGTTCAAGGTGGCATTACGTCGACCATAGCCTTTTAAGACTTTTGGTTCTCCAAATTTGGTGGCCAACTCCTCGGAAGCTTTATAGGACTTTTCTTTTATTGCACGGAAAATCTCATTGTTGAGGTTATAGGCTTCTTGGCTATTGAACGGAAGCATTTTAGACTGTAATAAGGAATGCCATCCCAAAACACCCAATCCTAAAGCCCTGTTTTCTTTTGCAAAATTATAGGCGCGCTCCATAAAAAGAAAAGTCTGTCGGTCTTCACGATCATCGGAATCACGATATGCTTCTAACTTCTGGGTGAATTCGGTTATTACGGCATCAAGGAAATATACCATGGTCTCCACGGCATCGGTATCTTTCCATTTATCGTAGTGCAATAGGTTTACAGAAGACAGTACGCAAACAAACGACCAATTATCGTTGGAGGGCAACATGATTTCGGTACAAAGATTACTGGCGTAAATACTATGTTTTTTGTCCCTATAAACATCAGCCGCAGCGTTGTTCGCATGATCTTTAAAGAAAATATAGGGATAGCCCATTTCTCCTCTTCGCTGTAATACTTTTGCCCAGATAGAACGTTTTTTAGTATCTCCATCTATCATTTCCTGCATCCACTGGTCGGTTACAGTGACACCATGTGTCAACTCTTGGATTGGATTTCCTTCGGTGCCGATTTCCAAAAACTCCATAATATCTGGATGCTCTACTGGTAGATAAGGAGAAAAACGCCCCCTCCTAACAGAGCCTTGGCTCACAACATCTACCATAGACTCAAAAAGCTGCATGATGTGGACCGCACCAGATGCTTGACCATTATTTTTTACCTCAGCTCCTCTATGCCTGATCTTGCCAAAATACCCAGATGTACCACCACCAAGTTTGGACATCATCCCTACCTCGGATTGCGTGTAAAGAATGTTGCCCATATCATCATCGATATGAGATCCAAAACAACTGATAGGAAGTCCTCTTTCCTTGCCAAAATTGGACCATACGGGTGATGCCAAAGAGAAGAAACCCTGTGACATATAGCCATAAAACTTATCGGAAAAACCAGGTATCCCCAATAATTGTTCTGCCCTATCCGCAATTTCGCGTATGCGTTGTTCCGCAGTATAACCTTGCGTCAAATAGCCTGAGGCCAAAAAGTTTCTACTATGTTCGGTCAGCCATTCAAACCCACCATTTGATGCTGTGGCCAGATTTTTTAAGGCTTCTTTTCTTGCGTTTACGAGCTGGTCGCTATCGGATACTATTTCTGTTGTTTTAGGGGTTGCCGTGTGTTTTGAATCAATCATTTAAAAAAGGTCGTCACTGGTTATACTTTGTGTTCTTTTACTATAGTTAATGGAGCGTTTCACGAAGAAATCGCCATGTTTTGTACCGATAATTTCATCGTCGAACCATTCTGTCTGGGCCAATAATGCTTCATCGACTTCAAAAATCTTATCAATGCCTATACTCTCAAGAGAATTGTTGAACCTGTTTTTGATAAATTCGTTCACCAAGGATTTAGGCAAAAAGTCCAATTCTCCCTCCTCGAATATCCAATCCACAATCTTGCTTTCGGAAGCAAAAGCTTCTCTACACATATCTTGTATCATGTTGTGGTAATCGGCATTGAACCAATCAGGATTTTCGTCTTTTATGATTTTGATAACATCAATTCCGAAATCTCCGTGGATTTGTTCTTCTTTTGAAGTAGCCTCCACTACGTTGGAAATTCCTTTCAACATGTTTTTATGCTTGTTGAATGCCATGATGATCAAGAACTGCGAGAACAAGGAAACGTGTTCTATAAATAGGGAAAACAATAAAATTGATTCTGCATATTCCTTATTATCCTCACTTTTTGCATTTCTAAGGGCCGTTTCCAAGTAATGCACCCGCTTCATGATTACGGGTTTCTTCTTTAAATTTTTAAATTCCTCGTTAAGGCCCAAAATTTCCAACAAATGGGAATACGCATCATGATGGCGTACTTCACTTTCGGCAAAAGTAGCTCCCACTGATCCAATTTCTGGTTTTGGCATTCTATGATAAATATCTCCCCAAAAACTTTTCACGGCTACTTCAATCTGTGAAATGGCCAACATGGTGTTTTTTATGGCACTTTGTTCCTTGTTGGTAAGGCGCGCCTTAAAATCTTGTATATCACTGGTAAAATTGAATTCGGTATGAATCCAATAGGAATGTCTTATAGCAGGCACGTACTCGTAGAGCGCTGGATATTCGTAAGGCTTTAGGTTGATACGCTTTTCAAAAATATTGGACTTGCGTTTTTGGGCCTGTTCGTTACGATAGAGAATATACCCCTTTGCTACATCAAAAAATCCACTTTCCATCAATTTGTTCTCAACAAAGTCTTGCACCTCTTCTACGGTGGGCACGTAGTTTTTGTCCAATTCTTTACGCTTTAGGAGCGCATCATAAACAAGATGGGAAATACGGCCAGCATCGTCCATGCCTCCATGTTCCGCGGCCGTCATGGCCTTTAAAATAGCGTTTGTTATCTTGTGTAATTGAAAGGGTCGAGTAGCAAAGTCCCTTTTAATGACGTGCGTTATCTCCATAGTGTCTTGTGATTGGAATTATACTAAAAAAGCAAGGTATAAAGGTCAAATTTTATTGCCATTATTTTTTGTGGAAGGCATGGAGGTTTTCCACACTATTATCAACAATTTTAAATACAGGCTAAATTTTATAATCAAAATCACAATAAATAGAACTGTAAATTATTAAAAATCAAATACTTGTAATAGAAATGAAAAGCTAATGCTTCTCTGTAAAAAGATTTTTATTGAAAATGAAGCTTTAAATAAACACGGATTTTACCTTTTAGTTTGAAATGCTTTGAAAGAATTGCTTCAACAAAATGCTGAAACTTATTTAGGTTCTTTTTTGGGTAAATGAGCCACCTTTTTTTGAATAAGAAGAAGCCCAACAATAGTCAACAATGCATTGACGGCAATGTTTATAAATCCGAAGTCGAAGTTGAAACGGGATTTGAAAAATACACCTAAAAGATAGGTGGCAATTGGAGCCACAACGCAAATTATAGGAACGATATTATCCTTTATCTGCATTTTCGTGAACATTCCGAACATGTAAATTCCAAATAACGGTCCATAGGTATAGCCCGCTACTTTGAATATTAAGGAAATAACATCACCTTCACTATTGGAGAATGCCATGATAATGATAAAGACGACACCCGAAAACCCTAAGAGGACCCTGTTTTTTAATTTTTCCTTTTCTTCTCCGGATTTGTCCGAAATATTCAAAAAGTCATAGGTAAATGATGTGGTAAGTGCGGTGAGTGCAGAATCTACACTGGAAAATGACGCCGCTATTATTCCCAATAGAAAACTTATTCCGGCAATGAGTCCTAAATGGTTCAACGCCAAGTTTGGAAATAATGAGTCTGTATTTAGAAGTACACCTTTTTCGTTCATTTCAAGTAAAATGCCATTTTCTTCAGTATAGATGTACAACAATATACCAAGGCCTAAAAATAGAAATTGGGTAAGGGCGAGGATCAAGCTATAGGTAAGGGTGTTTTTTTGTGCATCCCACTGATTCTTGCAGGTAAGTGTTTTTTGCATCATATTCTGGTCAAGACCGATCATGGAAATGGCAATGAGGATACCTGCAATAAACTGTTTATAAAAATTATTGCTGGACTTTCCATCCCAATTAAAGATTTCGAAATACTTGTGCTCCGTAACAGCTTGAACAGATTCCCCTAAAGACAGATCCAGCGATTCCCCAATGGCGTATACACTGGCGACAGCACCAAAAATCAGGAACGTGGTTTGGAACGTATCGGTCCAAACAATGGTCTTGATGCCCGACTTATTGGTATAGAGCCATACGAGTACAAGGATGATAATGACCGTTACAAAAAATGGAACACCAAGCCGTTCAAAAAAAGCAAATTGAAGTATTTTACTTGCCAACAGAAGTCGAAGCGCAGCTCCAAAAGATTGGGACACCAAAAAAAACAATGACCCTGTTTTATAGGTTTTTTTACCAAACCTTTCTTGAAGATAGGAGTAGATAGAAACCAATCGCAACCTGTAATAGAGTGGAATAAGTACGAATGTGATAAAAAGATAACCAACAATATTACCAAGGATGAATTGATAAAAAAACAGGCTGTTGTTGCCTACCATTCCAGGTACCGAAACAAAGGTAACCCCAGAAAGCCCCGCCCCGATCATCCCAAAGGCTACCAAAAACCAGGGGGATTCGCGGTCTCCCGTAAAAAAGGATTCGTCGCTTCTATTTTTTGAAGTAAAGTAGGAGATGACCATCAACAAGATAAAATATCCTGCGATAACGGAAAAAACTAGGATGAGATTCAAAGTAACGGTTTGTTTTAAAGATTGGTCTTTAGCTTAACGTATTTGGTAATACTTGCAATTTAAGAATTTATAGGGCCTTGTATGCAGTTTGGGCTCAATTACCATTTGAAAATTAATTATTTGACGAAAAGGAATATGAATTAGCCCCGACTTTTGTACTCGTCAATCTTAACCGAACGATTTATTTTAAACTAAAACAATGGACAATTTTAACTTTAACCCCAAACTCATGAAAAAGAAACAAAGTACCCTAAAAAAACTTGGCATTTTATGTTTGAGCCTTTTTATACTATCCGCTTGTAGCAAGGACGATGACAACGATAACGGAACGGGAAATAGTGGAGCCGAAATCACCTCGTTCACTTTTCTGGCAACCGACCATGAAGGCCTATCGGAAGATGTAAAGGCCACGATAGACAAGGAAAACAAGACCATAAAAGCGGAGCTACCCTCGAATGTCGATATCAAGACGCTTAAACCGACCATAACGGTACCGGAAGGAGCGAGCGTTAGCCCAAAGGACAAAGCTGAGACAGACTTTAGCGAAGCGGTCATCTATACAGTAACGGCACAGGACGGCGGTGAGTCCAAGTACACGGTCACTGTGACCTTGGGGAAATCAAGTGCCAAGGCAATTGCCTCCTTCAAGTTTTTGGCGAGCGATAATGATGCCCTTTCAGAAGATATCGAAGCAGATATCGATGAGGAAGACAAAACGATTACCATAGCAATCTCTTCCGAGATCGATGTAACGGCATTGAAGCCTACGATATCCCTATCGGACAAGGCAACCATAGACCCAGACGACAAGGTAGCTATGGACTTTACCAACGATGTGACCTATACCGTAACGGCCGAAGATGGTTCCAAGGTGGAATATACAGCTGCTACCGCACTGACGGAAAGAGAGGCCCTTATTGCGATTTATAATGCGAACCCGGTTTTACAGTTCGAATGGAATCTAGATCGGCCAATATTTGGGTGGACAGGCGTCAAGTTCAATGATGAAGGAAAAGTAACGGGGCTCAGTTTTCCTTTTGCTTCGAGGGTAAGGATAAGCGTTATTCCTCCAGAGATCAAATATCTCCCCAACCTGGAATCTATCTTTATCGTAAATTCATTTTTTTTAGAGAGTCTTCCAAAAGAAATAGGGGAGCTCAAAAATCTAAAATCCTTAACGATTGCCCAAACCAAACTCAATGCCCTCCCCACCGAGATAGGAAACCTAAAAAACTTGACCAAGTTGAGCGTTTCGGATAACGAAATAACCGAAATCCCATCGAGCATTGGTAATCTTACCAATTTGGAAACACTCTTTTTTGGCGGAAACCTGATAACCACTTTCACCAAAGAAATAGCACAATTAAAAAAACTCTCTGTACTCGGGTTTGGGAATTCCGACATAGAAACTTTCCCAGCAGAAATAACCCAAATGACAAACCTGACCAGTTTGAATATCACTGAAAGCAGTATCGAGAGCTTACCGGACGAAATAGGGAATCTTGTCAATTTGACCCGATTGGACCTTAGGGAGAACAAGATAAAGGCAATACCGGCTTCCGTAGGTAGCCTTACCAATTTGGAAGACTTGATTTTGCATTTCAACCAAATTGCGGAGCTCCCCAGAGAAATAGGTAATTTATCGAAACTGGAGGCATTTCTTATTCAAGGTAACCCAGTCACTACAATCCCAAAGGAAATCTGCGCTTTGAATATTCCGAATTTCCAAAAAGGGGATGCAGTTTGTGAAAAATAAAAACACTTACAAAAACCTAAGCAGAAAAACATGAAACCCAACGCCTACGTGCTAAAAAGACGACCATATTTCTTTTTTGCACGTAGGCCTATGGTAAGCCGGTTCTTTTGAGGATGGGATGGTTTAAAAAGGCCCTGCGTATATTTTTTTGTCGACTATACTGTTCAAAATGAGCGATGTGGTCAATTCACCATAAATGGCCAGTCTCTCGTTAAGGTCTTCTAGATGTTTGGGATTTCTAACATAACCCTTCATGAGCATACAATCGTGCCCGGTCAATTTATGGCATTCGCAGATTTCCGGTACAGAAGAGATATAAGCTTGAAAATGTTCTACTTGCCCAAAACGAATTTTTATGGAGATGTAAACTCCGAGTAAATAGCCCAAACGCTCCATATTAATTTTAGAAGCATAAGCTTCGATAATCCCTGCTTCTTCCATTTTTTGAATCCGTTCAGCAACTGTAGGAGATGACAGTCCAACTTCTTTTGCAATATCCTTTAAGGCAGTTCTCGCATTGGATTGCAGTATTTCCAATATTTTCCAATTTGTCTTATCAACCTTCACTAATTAATATTTTTAATTAAAAACATTTAAATATAAGGAAATATATATTTTTTACATTATTAAATAATTAGTCGGTTGCTACTTTGATTTTAACTTTGTTGGACAAAAGAATCAGCAATGACAATACAACAATTAAATGAAAATGAATTCAATCCATACTATGGAAGATACATTCATAAGCTTTCCAATACGATGGAACTCCGAAAGGGTTTTAGTGCCCAACGCAATATAGTGATTGATTTTTTCCTGAATATACCAAAAGCTAAACTAGACTTTAGATACGGTGAAGATAAATGGACCGTAAAGGAAGTTTTTCAACATTTGATCGATACCGAGCGTATTTTTATGTATCGATGTTTTAGAATAGCAAGAAGAGATCAACTGCCATTGGCAGGATTTGACCAGAATATTTATATAGCACCTTCCGGGGCCAAAAAGAAATCGATTGAAGTGCTTGTTACTGAGTTTACTGTGAATCGTGAAAATTCTGTAGTATTATTGAACAGCTTAACTAACGATGACCTTATGTCCATAGGAAACGCTGATGGTAATGCAATGTCCGCTAGAGCTGCTGCATTCACCATATTGGGTCATGAAATCTGGCATATGGAAATCGTAAAAGAAAAATATCTATAAATGTTGGAATTAAGACTAAATTGTGAGCACTGCAATAAAGACCTTCCATATAATTCAACAGAAGCAATGATCTGTTCTTTTGAATGTACGTATTGTAGTGAATGTGCTTTGGAACTGTTCAAGAATATTTGCCCCAGTTGTGGAGGAAACTTTGAAAAAAGACCTCTAAGGCCTAAAGCAATGATAAAAAAGTATCCTCCATCCAATAAACGTGTTTATAAACCTAAGGATATAAAGGCTGTAGAGCTATTGATTGAAAAATATAAAAATACGAAACCAGAACATAGATGAAACCTGACTTTGCTATTTACCGACCAAGATTAATTGAATTTAAGGGAGTCAACAAAATCAATTTGTGGGATGTAAAAGTATACACCGTGACCAATAGGGAGGCTTTTCAATCCAAGAAAACGTTACAGCATATTTTTGATAAGCTCCCTACTTGGCTGGAGCAGATAGGAAATACAGAACTCCCAAATTATAAAAAGGCATTCTTGATCGCACACGAAGCAAGAGAAGGTGTCTGGATTTTATTGAATTGGTGGACTGGCGGTGAAATGATACAGACCAAGATTTTCTTTTCCAGTTATGAAACTCCTACCGCAATTACCACTTCGCCCTACGGTACAAATGCCTTATTATGTGTATGGGAATTGGAAATTTTTGCACATGAGCGACAAGCTTGGATCAATACTGTTTTAAATGGAAAACCAAGTTTTGAATGCTATTTGAGAGATACACTTACTACGGCGCAATCAAAAAACCGGATAACATAAAAGAAAGGATTTTGAGAAGCTTGTCTTTTTGGGATAACCTATGCAGATTGTTTGGAATTTTGTATCTACTGGGTATTTGTTTTATTGTGGTAAGTTATTCTGAAATTCAAGGAGATAAAAGGCTGGCGAAAGACATCATTGAAAAAGACGTTGACATTTCAATACATCAAACAAATCTAAAAGATGAAAATAGTAACACAAATACGTTTTGCAAGACCAGATGATGTTGAAGCTATAATTGATCTTTGCGAAGCTCATGCCATTTATGAACAATCCAGTTATATCCGAAATGGAAAAAATAGTAAGCTAAAAAAAGACCTGTTCGGCAAAAAGAAAAAGCTGTACTGTCTAGTAGTGGAAAGTAATGACGAGTTGATAGGCTATGCCACATACATGAAGCAGTATGCTACGTGGAGCGCCAACGATTATATTTATATTGATTGCCTTTTCTTGAAAGAGCTTGCAAGAGGCATGGGAGTAGGCAAAAAACTCATGCAGCGAATAAAGGTTGAAGGGGAACAAATGGGTTGTCGAAGAATGGAGTGGCAAACGCCCTACTTTAATCAAAGTGCGATAAAGTTCTATAACCAAATAGGTGCATCTTCAAAAACAAAAGAGCGGTTTTTTCTCCACCTAGAGTAATGAAAAAATGACTAAAACAATACTTTAAAAGTACATCCTCACTACTTGTGAAAAATTGAGTTTTTAACTAGTTAAATAAAAATTTAGCGCAACCTTTTTGTAGTTTAAACCTCTTGTTACCGTAATATTCTTATGGGATTTTATGCGTAAAAACCTATCAGAAAACTAACAATCAACCTTTTAAACAAGAAGTATCGCTAAATATAGAGATAAATATTACGACCATTTTTCCACCATAGAATACAGTAAGCCTCCCCAATTTTTTAATGACAAGAACTATATGATGCGTTTTGTTACTCCTTTGGGAAACTACGTTTTTGATGATAATAGTTTGACAATAATCTTTTTTAAAGATGGTGTGGGGGAGCTCCATTGGAAGCACAAAAGTGTTAAGGTCGGAGAAAATAGATTTATAGTGATCAATCCTAGTTCAGGATGGAAGTATAGCAACGAGAAAGAGGAATATATTGATGTGCTGAGCCTAATCATCTCCGATACCTTTAGGAAACAGCTCAATTTTTATAACAATGCTACTATAAAACAGCTATTGGATACTCCTTTTAATCAAATTGATGAAAGCTCTTTCTACATGGAAAGCCCATTGAATGCGGATTACTTTCCCTCAGGAAAGCTTTTAAAATCCATACATCAACAAAGTACTAATGAAGAATTTAAACTCTTTTCTCCCGAAGAGCTGTCTATAGAAGTTTTACAAAGAATATCTGAAGAACAGATAAATGCATACAACCATGTCAGTAAAATAGTAGCAAAGAAAAAGAGTACTCAACTAGAAATATATAGAAGATTGCTGATTGTTTACGAATACATTCATGACAATATCGCTAATCCCATATCATTTCAAGAGTTAACACTGGAATCATCTTTGTCCAAATATCATCTTTATGAATCCTTCAAAGCTGTTTACGGCAAGACACCTCATAAATACATAAATTGGCTCAAGGTGACCAAAGCAAAAGAACATCTTGAAGAAGGCTTATTCTCAATAAGCGAGATAGCTGATTTGCTTGGATATAGTGATTTATCGGTATTTAGTAAGGTATTCAAAAAGGTATATGGTAAGTCGCCTTCATATTATCAAAAATAACAGTACGTCAATTCTGCTGAAAGTTTTTATGTAAATGAAAATTCATAAAAACTTGACTTTTTGACAAATCAAAAATGGCACTGTGCTCTTATTTTGACCAAGATTTTTGAAACAGCAATAAATTTCCTGATGAGGCAACAATTTGTATGAGACCGTTCGAGTTCCTTTTATTTTTAGAAGTGTGCCTTGCAATACTTTGGCTAGTTGCGAACAGAAGAATCAGAAGGAAATCTATTTTGGCAGTTGTACTCCTGATTCCTTTTGGATTGCACTATTACTTGGAAGGAATACGATGGCAAATGTTTTTTGTTTATGGTATTTCTATAGTGCTTATTGTAGTCAATGTCAACAGATGGAAGAATACGATATTTCGAAAAGTCATATTGATTATGACCTTACTATTTATATTGGTGAGTGGAACTGTAAGCATTTTGGTTCCTGTTTTTGAGTTTCCAGAACTGGTTTCCAAGTACAGGGTTGGTACTTACAACCTAACACTTAAAGACACAAAAGGGAAACACAGGGATATTTTGGTAAAATTTTGGTTTCCAGCCAGTCAAGAAACTATAGAACGCAGTAAATATCTTCAAAACCGAGAACGGTCCCTAGATGGATTAATGGGAATGCCAAATTTTGTATTTGGGCACTTGTCCCTAGTGGAAACAGCTGCCTATTATACTATGGAAGTTATCGAAGGTGCTGCTAAATTTCCATTGGTCATATATTCACATGGAGCAGCGAGCACTAATTTGGACAACACCGCTTTGCTTCAAGAAATCGCAGGAAATGGATATGTGGTTATGGCCATAGATCATAATTTTTCGTTCGAACGCTATGGTCTTGACAAGTCCAATGCCACAACCTTAACTTTTAAAGCCCAAAAAAAGTTCATTCAAGATTTGGTACAAAAAGTGGTTCCCAACCAAGTGGACGATATTTTGGTTTCACTTCAAAACATCAAGAACAACGATTTTTTCCTCGCCAACCATATCAATTTTGATCAAGTAGTCTTGATGGGACATTCTTTGGGAGGAACAACTGCTACCGTTGCAGGTCTAGAGGATAAAAATATAAAATCCGTCATCAATGTTGATGGGCCAATAAGTTTAACATCGATAGAAACGTTTGATGTTCCGTTGCTGTATATAAGCTCATTTTCCCCTACATTACCCGATGAGGAATTGGAAGAAAAGAATCTCCCAAATGTTAAACTGTATCAAAAAATCAAGAAGCTTGAGCTTGATGGTGTGAAAAAAATAATGGAGGAAAATTTTGAGAAATCCCACTGGGTAAGGTTTAAAAATGCAGGTCATATGGATTTTACGGACCTTCCTTATATAGTGCCCACAATGGCCACAAAAGGATATGACAAAAAGGAGGGTCACGCTTTAAAAAGTAAGGTAATTATCGATTTTTTGAACTTTAGCGTAAAAGAATCCCACAATTTTATAAAGGAAAAAAACCATTCGCTGGAGTGGATACAATAACTGCCCACAAATAGGATTCTTTTAAAGATTCGTTGTACAAAGCATTTAAAAACAAATGCTTACAAAGATTTAATGTAAGGTCAAATTAACCTATAGGGTCAGAATAAAAACTTCGTAAAAATTAATTTTCTGACGAGCTTTTTCAAAAAAATTGATTTTTTGACAAACAAGGGTATAGCTTCCGCTTCTAACTTTGTAGTCGTCAATATCAACATTAAAGTCTAAATTCTTATGAAAAAAGACATTTTTTTCTTTTTCTTTCGTAATTATTTTATTCCAAAAACTATAATGCAATCTTTTTACATGGCAATGCACCAGATGTTGCAGCGCATAGATTTTGTCAAAGACGAGAATCGATTATTTCCATTGGTTCATATGCCCGGTGATTAAGCTGGCGCTATAAACCTATTGCCCAATCGTATGCATCGGGCACACTTCAGAACACACTTGAAAATGATTTAAAAGAACAATGAGGCATTCTTAAAGATGCCTTACTGAAAGACCTGTGTCAATGTTAACAAAAAAGAATTCATTTTTAAACCCAAACTCATGAAAACCTCACACAAATACGTAAAAAACTTGAGCATTTTATGTTTAAGTCTATTCATACTGGCATCTTGCAGCAAGGACGATGACAACGACAATGGTACCGAGATCGGCAAGGAACCCGACAAGGAAGTGGAAAAAAGTGATGCCAAGGCAATCACGGCCTTTAGCTTTTTGGCCGCTGATAACGAGACACTGTCCGAGGATATACAGGCATCCATAGATAAAGAGGCCAACACGATTACGGCAACCGTTCCTTTTGTAGCAGAAGTAAAGGCACTGAAACCTACCATTGAACTGTCCGAAAAGGCAACTGTGGACCCCAAGGATGAAGCAGTAGCTGATTTTAGCGAAGCGGTCACCTACACGGTAACGGCCGAGGATGGCAGCGAAATGGAATATACCGTTACGGTAACGATAACCGCTCCTACGGAGCGGGAGGTACTGGTTAAACTTTACAACGCTAACCCGGGCAACCGTTTGGGATGGAATTTAAAGAACGATGACATGTCCAACTGGGAAGGGGTTACCTTGGAGAATGGCAAGGTTACGGAACTAAGACTTTCAGAAAAGGGCCTGACCATTTTGCCCAAAGAAATTGGAAGCCTTTCAGAACTAGTGGTCTTATACGTATATGGCAATGGGATAAGCGAGATACCCAAGGAAATAGGGAATCTTGAAAATCTTGAAATATTGTCAATAGGGAAAAATTTTCTGAGTACGGTACCAAACGAAATATGGAATCTTAGAATGCTCAAAGAACTGTTTATAACTCAAACAAGAATCAGTAGCATTCCCCCTGATATTGAAAACTTAACAAATCTTGAACGCCTTGTCTTAAGTAACAACAGGATCAGTAGCATTCCCAGGGAAATAGGTAACCTTACCAAACTTTGGTCTTTTTTAGTAGACCGAAATCGCTTGGATACAATTCCTAAGGAGATATGTGACCTGAACCTCCCAAGTTTTAGTATTGGAAATGCAGTTTGTGAAGAATAAAGATTAATGTATAAACAACATAAAACATATGAACACATATATCAAAAAAACAGGCATTTTGTTTCTGGTCCTTTTTGTACTGGCCTCCTGTAGCAGTGATGACAACAATGATGGCGGTGGTGAGACCGAAGAAGAACTGAGCGATGCCAAGACGATTATTTCCTTTGTTTTTTTGGCAAGCGATAATGAAGTGCTGTCGCAGGACTTTGAAGGTATCATCGATGAAGATAACAAGACGGTAGAAGTAACCCTTCCTTCAGAAACGGATGTGTCTGCCTTGAGCCCTACCATAGAGATTTCCGAAAATGCCACGGTAAGCCCAACAGGCGCGGATGGTATTGATTTTACGAAAACCGTTGCCTATACGATTACGGCTGAGGATGGCACTTCCGTAACATATAATGTCACAATAATGGAGATGTTGTCGGCAAAAGAAGTATTGACCCATATTTATGAGGCCAACCCGAACAACACGCTCAACTGGGATTTGGAAGATGGGGACATCTCCAGCTGGGAAGGGATCACCTTGTCGGATAGTGGGATTTCCAGACTAAATATATACAATAAGGGAATCAATACGCTTCCTGCCGTTATAGGGGACCTCGTAACATTGGATACATTGTTTATTCAGGAAGATGAATTAAGTTCAGTGCCTCCCGAAATAGGAAAACTCCAAAACCTTAAAGCGCTCTATTTTGACTCTAAGCAATTAAGCGAATTACCCGCCGAAATAGCAGAGCTGTCCAATTTGAAAGCGTTTTACCTATACGCAGAGGAATTCACTGCTTTTCCCGAAGAGATAACGAAACTAAAAAACCTAGAGGAACTTTGGTTAAGGGACAGTCGGGTAGAAAGCTTGCCAACTGCTATTGGGGATTTGACAAACCTAAAGGTGTTGAATTTTGCTAACAATTCATTGACCGGTCTTCCATCGGAAATAGGGCAACTGCAAAACCTTAGGGAGCTTAACCTTTACGACAATGGAATCCAAGAACTCCCGAACGAGCTTTGGAGTTTGGGCCAATTGGAAGACTTGGACTTGGGGGTGAATCCATTGTCCAATGTACCCGACGGGATAGCCAACTTAAAGGGAAGCCTACAAATCTTGAATTTGTTCAGAACCCGTTTAACCAGTTTCCCTACGGGAGTTACCAGTCTAGAAAACCTAAGGGAACTGAGAATGCACTCAAATAGTATAAATGAAATACCGGCCGAAGTGGAAAACCTAAGTTCCATAGAGCTACTTGCGCTTTCCTATAATTCATTTACCACACTTCCACCAGAGATAGGAAACTTGACAACGCTTGTTTATTTATCTGTAGGGGATAATAACAATCTCACCAGTTTGCCAAAGGAAATCGGGAATCTTACTAATCTTGAAGAGTTCAGTGTACAGTTAAGCAATATAACTACGCTTCCTGTAGAAATAGGAAGTCTGGTAAACCTTAAGAAACTGTATCTGAGTTTTAACAAAATCAGTGAGTTGCCTTCGGAGATGGGCAAGCTTACCAACCTAGAAAAACTCTATTTAGGCGGTAACCAGATAACCAGCATTCCCAAAGAAATCTGTGATTTGGATATTGATGACTTCCAAAAGGACGACGAGGCCATCTGCGAAGAGTAGCGATCAATAGACAATACAGAATAAACAGCATGAAACATATAGAATTACATATTAAAAAAATAGGCATTTTATTTTTGAGTCTTTTCGTACTAGCTGCTTGCAGCAAGGATGATGAGAACGACAATAACGGTGGCGACACGAAAAAAAGCGAAGCTAAGGAAATCACGGAATTTGCCTTTTTAATGTCTGATAACGAATCGTTTTCCAAGGATGTTCCAGGCACAATAGATGGCAATACCAAGACTATTAGGGCACGTGTTCCTAATGCGGCTGATCTTTCAAGTCTTACGCCCACGATCAAAGTATCTGTTGGGGCAACCATAGACCCAAAGGACAAAGTAACTGTAGACTTTAGCGAGGAAGTTACCTATACTGTAACGGCAGAGGATGGCAGTACAGCAAAATATGTTGTTGAAATCGACAGAATGCTATCGGAGCGGGATGCCTTGGCTGCAATTTACAATGCAAACCCAGAAAATACGTTGGGCTGGGATTTAGAAAAGGAACCTTCTGACTGGTCTGGGGTTATTATGGAAGGTGGCAAAGTGGTAGGTCTTGGATTGGGCCTGAGCAACTTGCTTACGCTACCTATTTCAATCGGTGACCTAGAGAACTTAACAGAACTGTCTGTTTCAGGAAATACGATAGCATCGGTTCCCTTGGAAATAGGCAACTTGACCAACCTTAAAAGCTTGAATTTGACGAATAATGGGTTCACATCCATTCCTGCAGAACTGGGCAACCTATCAAATCTAGAAGAGCTGTACTTAAGCAGCAATGCGCTCAAGGATATTCCTGTAGAACTGGGCAACTTGGAAAAGCTGGAAGAATTGTTTTTACCAAATAATTTCTTGACCAATCTCCCTGTTGAGCTTGGCAACTTGATAAATCTAAAGAAATTGTTTGTTAGCAATAACCCATTGTCGACCATCCCTGGCGAACTGGGCAACTTGGAGAACTTAACAGAACTGTTGTTGTTCGACAATACCTTAACGACCCTTCCTGACGAACTGGGCAACCTTTCAAAACTGGAGATTTTAAGATTAAGTGGAAATTCCTTGACCAGTTTTCCTGTTGCGCTGACCAACTTGGAAAATCTTCAAGAACTGTCCTTACGCAAAAATTCCTTGACATCTTTACCATCAGAAATAGAAAACCTCACCAATTTAATAGAATTGTATCTAAGTGATAATTCCTTGGCCTCGTTGCCTTCTGAAATCGGGAACCTGTCCAATCTAAAAGAACTATGGATTCTAGGTAATCCCTTGACCGCTATACCGAAAGAAATCTGTGCTCTGGATCTTGATGAGCTAAGGAAGGACGATACCCAAGTCTGCGAAGAATAACAAAACTCCAACTCTAAACCATAAACAGAAAAACAATTCAAATATCCAAAGATGAAAAAGTTAAGCCTATTATTTTTAAGCCTGTTCGTACTGGCCGCTTGCAGCAAGGACGATGACAACAACAATGGAACGGACGGAAGCAGTGACACAGAGATTACCTCGTTCACTTTTTTGGCAACCGACCATGAGGGTCTTTCCGAAGACGTAAAGGCCACGATAGACAAGGGAAATAAGACCATAAAGGCAGAGCTACCCTCGAATGTCGATATCAAGACGCTCAAACCGACCATAACGGTATCGGAAGGAGCGAGCGTTAGCCCAAAGGACAAAGCTGAGACAGACTTTAGCGAAGCGGTCACCTATACGGTCACCGCGGAGGACGGCAGCGAGGCGAAATATACGGTCACGGTGACCTTGGGGAAATCAAGTGCCAAGGCGATTGCCTCCTTCAAGTTTTTGGCGAGCGACAATGATGCCCTTTCAGAAGATATCGAAGCAGATATCGATGAAGAGGACAAGACCATCACAATCGTGATATCTTCCGAGACCGACGTAACGGCATTGAAGCCTACCATAACAATATCGGATAAGGCCGAGGTAGATCCAGTGGAAAAGGTTGCAACGGACTTTACAAACGAAGTGACCTATACCGTAACGGCCGAAGATGGTTCCAAGGCGGAATATACAGCTGCTACCGCACTGACGGAAAGAGAGGCCCTTATGGCATTTGGAAGGGCAAACCCTAATTTAGGGTGGAGTTTTGACCCCTCTATAACCAGGTGGTCAGGTGTTGGAGTCAATGATGAAGGAAAGGTACGATCGCTCAGTTTTCCTTATACTTCGAGAAATATAGCGGCCATTCCTCCAGAGATTAAATATCTCCCCAACTTGGAATCTATTTTTATAGTCAATGCATCTTTGAGCAGTGTGCCCAAAGAGATAGGGGAGTTGAAAAACCTAAAATCCTTAACGATTGCCCAAACTAATATCGATGCGATTCCAACCGAAATAGGAAACCTAAAAAACTTGACCGAGTTGAGTATTTCGGACAACAAAATAACGGAAATCCCGTCGAGCATTGGTAATCTTACCAATTTGGAAACACTCTTTTTTGGCGGAAACCTGATAACCAATTTCACGGAAGAGATTACACAATTAAAAAACCTCACCATATTAGGGTTTGGAAGTTCCGACATGGAGACTTTCCCTGAGGGGATAACCCAAATGACAAACCTGACCAGTTTGAATATCACTGAAAGCAGTATCGAGAGCTTATCAGACGAAATAGGCAATCTTGTCAATTTGACCCGATTGGACCTTAGGGAGAACAAGATAAAGGCAATACCGGCTTCCGTAGGTAGCCTTACCAATTTGGAAGACTTGATTTTGCATTTCAACCAAATTGCGGAGCTCCCCAGAGAGATAGGTAATTTATCGAAACTGGAGGCATTTCTTATTCAAGGTAACCCAGTCACCACAATCCCAAAGGAAATCTGTGCTTTGAACATCGAAGATTTCCAGAAAGATGCTAACCAAGTTTGTGAGCAGTAGTAGCCCCAAAATAAGACATATACTCAAAGATGAAAAGAATCAGTATTTTATTTTTAAGCCTGTTCGTGCTCGCCGCTTGCAGCAAGGACGATGACAATGACACCGGTGGCGATGCGAAAAAGAGCGATGCCAATGAAATCACCGCCTTTACCTTTTTGGCGAGCGATAACGAAGCCTTATCGCAAGACGTAAAGGCCACCATCGACAAAGGTGCCAAGACGGTAACGGCAGAAGTTCCAGTGGGCACCGATGTAAAGGCGCTAAAGCCTACCATTGCATTGTCGGAAAAGGCCACAGTGGACCCAAAAGACAAAACGTCTAGGGACTTTAGCGAAGAAGTCACCTACACCGTTACGGCGGAGGATGGCAGTACAAACAAGTACACAATTACTGTAATTATAGGAAAATCCAGTGCCAAGGCTATCACTGGCTTCAAGTTTTTGGCAGCCGACAACGATGCGCTGTCCACGGATGTCGAGGCGACCATCGATGAGGAAGAAAAGACCATCACGGCAGAGGCTCCCGTAGGCACCGATGTAAGGGGGTTAGTCGCTACCATCACATTTTCGGCACTGGCCAGTGTTACCCCTGAAAACAAGACGGCTGTGGATTTTAGCGATGCCGTGGCGTATACGGTTACGGCTTCGGACGGCAGTGCGCAAAAGTATACGGTCACGGTCAATGTTGAAGGGTCCAGTGCCAAGGCTATAACCTCCTTTACATTTTTGGCAGCGGACAACGATGCGCTGTCGGAAGATATCGATGCGACTATAGATGAGGAAGGGAAGACCATCACGGCCGAGGTACCCTCGGGCACGGAGATAAGTGCATTGCGCCCTACGGTCGAGGTATCGGCCAATGCGACTGTAAGCCCAGGGGACAAGGAGGTTGTTGATTTTAGTGAGGCGGTGGAGTACGTGGTAACGGCCGCCGATGATAGTGAACAGAAGTATATAATCACCGTAACGAAGGCGCTAACGGACAGGGAAATCCTTATTGCCCTGTACAATGCAAACCGTTTGAACACCACAAGCTGGGACATTGAAGAGGAAGACCTCTCCAAATGGGAGGGGATAACGGTCGTTAACGGTAGGGTCACCGAGATAAGTGTTGTCTTGAAACGAATAAGCACTATTCCGGAATCGATTACCGGTCTTACCGAACTGGAAAAACTATCCCTTATTAATAATGGTATCCGTACACTTCCTGCAGGTATTGGAAAGTTGACCAAACTAAAGGTCTTGAATTTAAGCCTAAACCAGATTTCCGAATTGCCCCAGGAAATGGAAAATCTAAAGGGTAGTCTCGAGAGTTTTTATTTTAACAACAACCGAATAGGAATATATCCCAATGTAATATCTGAGCTCACGAATTTAAAGATATTGTTCTTGGGAGCGAACAACCTTACCGAGCTTCCCCCAGGGATAGGGAACCTATCCAATCTTGAACAGCTTGATATTGATGAAAACAGTTTGAACGCCCTTCCTGCAGCAATAGGGAATCTATCCAATCTTAAAATTTTGAAAGTTCCGGAAAATGAATTGACCACACTTCCTAAGGAAATAGGAAGGCTTAAGAAGCTTGAACAACTTGAGATTTTTTGGAATAATTTTTCAAGCTTTCCAGAGGAAATGGCAGGGTTGGAGAGCTTGGATAGGTTACGTATTGATCGTGGTGATGAAGAACTATTTTCGCAAGCTTTCATTGAACTTATAAGGCGAAACGAGGTAAATGTATTTCTATTGGATAATTAATATTAAAGCTTTTTTGGACTATATACAGCATAGTTAAAATAATACCTTCAAAATGAAAAGAATCAGCATACTATTTATAAGCCTGTTCGTACTGGCCTCATGTAGCAAGGACGACGATAACAATGGAACCGATAGAGAAACAGAAAAAAGTGATGCCAAGGAGATCACTTCTTTCAAATTTTTGGCGAGCGACAACGATGGATTATCGGAGGATGTTACCGCTACCATAGACAAAGATGCCAAAACGATTACGGCCACCGTTCCATTTGGTGTGAATGTAAAAGTATTAAAACCGACGATTACAATATCAGAAAAAGCGATAGTAAATCCAAAGGAAAAGGTGGTCACAGATTTTACCGATTCTGTAATATACAAGGTTACGGCCGAGGATGATAGCGAGGTTAGCTATACGGTCTCATTATCTAATGATTCCCCTACGGAAAGACAGATACTTGTTAAACTGTACAATGCCAATCCGGACAATACCCTGAGCTGGGATATAGAGGAGGATGACATTTCTAATTGGCAGGGTGTTTATGTTGAAAATGGGGTAGTAACAGGACTAAGTTTTGAAGAGAGTGGCTTGGTAGTTTTACCCAATGAAATAGGTAACCTTATTAACCTTACATATCTGTATTTATCAAATAATCTGATAACAAACTTACCGTCAGAAATTGGAAAACTAACAAATTTAGAAACCCTTGATCTAGAACGAAATTCGTTAGAGAGCATTCCTTCAGAATTGGGAAATCTGGTAAAACTCAATACACTTTATTTGGGTTACAATTCCCTCATAAGTATTCCAGAAACGATAGGTAGCCTTTCCAACCTTGAAGACTTTGGTCTACAAAGTAATTCGATGACCAGTGTTCCTCCGGTAATAGGCAGTATGACCAATCTTAGAGCTCTTTCATTGTCTGGTCTTGACTTAAAAAGCTTACCAAATGAAATTGGGAATCTTGTTAACCTGGAAATACTTAATTTGGAATTCAATGCTATGACCAGCGTTCCTCCAGTTTTAAGTAAGCTCACCAAGCTCTTCCGACTTAATTTGAGAAGCAACGCCCTAACGGATTTAACAGGAATAGGTAGCCTTACCGCCAATCTTAGAGAGCTTTACTTATATGATAACCCGTTAACCAGTCTACCAGCAGAGATTGGGAATTTATCAAACCTTCGACTGCTTTATTTGCACTTGTGTTCCCTAACCAGTCTACCAGCAGAACTTGGAAACCTAACAAGCCTTCAAGACCTTTGGTTGCGTGATAATCCCTTGACAAGTCTCCCATCTGCAATAGGGAATCTCTCAAATCTTCGTAGGCTTTATTTACACAATGCTTCTTTGACAAGTCTGCCAGTAGAACTCGGTAACCTTGCAAACCTTCAAGAACTTAGGTTGTACAATAATTCGTTGGTCAGTATTCCAAAGGAATTGTCCAATCTAACAAACCTTCAGACATTGTCTTTGTACAATAATTCGCTAACAAGTATACCTGTCGAACTGTCCAATCTTCAAAACCTTAAGATTTTGGCCCTGCAAAACAATTCTTTAACGAGTATCCCTAAGGAGATTTGCGATATGGATTTAGAGACTTTCATAAAAGACGATTCTGCTATTTGCGAATAAAAATCAAATTACCCATAACAATATCCAAATAGAAACTATTAAACTTTTTTCAATATATCAAATAAACGAAAGCATACTGTTTCTGGATTTTTTGTATCGACCTCTGCAGTAAAGATTGGTTGAAATTGAAATCCAAACAATTAAAACCAATATTATGATGTCAAATAACATACAGATTCTAGTGATTTTTTTTATCACCTTATTTAGCATGAATATTTCTGCGCAAGAAGAAAACACAGAGGGCAAATCAAAAAGTGAGATATATTTGGAAAAAAAAAGGAAAGCGAAAGAAGAAGCTAAGCGAAAAAGATGGGAAGAAGAGGGTCTTTTATATGAAAAGGACGGAGTTTCCTATCTTAAGTACAACTGGAGGGAAGATCTTCCGCAGCAGGAGATTACCAGCGAAATGCATCGAAAAAACATTGGTAAGATTCTGTTTTCCAATGAAAAAATCCAGTTTGGTAGCGAAAACCCTTCAAAAATAAAAACAAAACTCACTTCGGGAGACCATATCTATGGCAGAATGTACTTGCTGAGCTCTATTCCCAATGATACGGTCTATGTAAGCGATGACCCTAAAAATAGTCCCAGAGAGGTCACTCGTGGCAATAAGTACAGTTCGGCCATGGCAGAGTATTTATTGTATATTAATGGAGAGTTGTCCAACTGGAGAATACAGAACGTAACGTTTGATGATGAAAATTTGCACCATACTACAAGACAGGTATGGTTGGCCCCAAAACCTGAAGACGAGTTGGTGTCTAAATATTGGCTTGAAGAATTGGATAAATTACCAGATGGAGAACATAATGTTAGAATTGAATATGTGCCGTTTGCAAAAAATGTAATTAGACCACTTGCAGTTGGTGAGTTTATTTTGGTCAAAAGCGCAAACAACATGCTATCCTCGGGACTTACATTCTCCAGTTTAGAAGAAGGCAGAAGGGATGCGACATTGGCCAACAAATCGCTTGAAATCATGAAGAAGAAATTCAGAGATCAAGGATGGGATGGTACCGTGAAAAAGATAAAGTTTAAAACGGACTGGGTCGCTTCATATGTGGGACCTTACAATGATAGGAAAAAGATTAGGGAAATTAGCTTGTACGTATACGTATCATACGGAAATGGAAAATGTATGGTCGAAGAGTTTACCATAGCCCAAAACCATAATGGTAGTGCTTTTAGCGGACCTTATTTTTACAGACGAATGATTTCAAGTAGCAAAAGGCGAGTGGATTGCGAGTAGCTATTTTACTGCTGTTTAGCACCTTTATTATGTGCCAATTTTGTTTTTGAATCACTATAGTACTTTAAAAACTTGATTTTTTGACAAGTGCCCATTGAAAATGGGAAGTACTTTTATTAAAATTTTGAGAATAAAATATACGGCACTAAAATGATGTGATTAGTATGTTCAATTCTCAACATCATCTTTAAAAACACTAGAATTGGTCAACAGACAACCGTGACCTATTGACCAGTTTTCATAAGGTCAGTGTAATTTGATAGTGAGGTTTAGATTTTTTTGTTTAGCATGTTGATTCAATACTGTGTTTAAAGGAAACCACCCAAATTTGGGTGGTTTCTGCTTTTTTAAAGATAGTTTTACGAATTTTGTATTCTAAACAAATTTGGATTATGGACCTAACAGGTAAAGTAGCTTATATAACTGGAGGAACTAAAGGAATAGGATATGGTGTGGCACAAATGCTATTGAAGCAAGGAATGAAAGTGGCCATAAGCGGAAGAAACCAAAAAGGTGTGGAAGAAGCTGTGCAAAGTTTGACGGACAAGGACAACGTTTTGGGGGTTTGTTCGGATGTTTCTAAACTCCAGGATGAGGTCAATGCCATTAAAAAGGTCATTGAAAGATGGGGGAAGTTGGATGTGGTGCTGGCCAATGCGGGAGTCGGTCATTTTTCCGCTATTGATGAAATGAAAGAGAGCGAATGGCACCAAATGATAAATACAAACCTCAACGGTGTTTTCCATACGTTAAAAGCCTCTGTTGAAGCTTTAAAACTATCTGAAGGGTATTATGTGACCTTGGCTAGTTTAGCAGGAACCAACTTTTTTGCACAAGGTGCTGGCTACAATGCGACTAAATTTGGTGTGGTTGGCTTTACCCAAGCAGCTATGTTGGACTTGCGGAAATACAACATTAAGGTAACAACGATTATGCCCGGGTCCGTAGCTTCTGAGTTTAATGGTAACGAACCTTCTGAAAAGGATGCTTGGAAAATACAGGCAGAGGATATTGGTAAATTGGTCGTGGATTTATTGATGATGCATCCGCGAACATTGCCTAGCAAAATAGAGGTTAGACCAACAAGACCTGATTTGAAGTCATAATATTTTATCAGAAAAGGGTATAGCTGGGTCACAGATTTCGCAAATCAATTTTTCAAGATAAGCTTCAAAAGTTTTTAAAACTTCTTTTGTGATGCTATTTCCGTCACAATAGAAAGGTAAAAAGCCTTGATTTAAATTCTTAAACGAGTAGATACCCGCCTGTATAGATTCGATATTGTTTTGTTTGGAATACATAAATGCATAGCATAGCAGTTGGAATGCCTTGCTTTTATCATAGTTGGTGATGAGCTCTTCCCAATCTTTGATTTTTACGTTTCTTGGCTCCACCCTTCCGGTCTTATAATCGACTATTCTTAAAATACCATCTACTTCATCTATTCTATCCAGCGTACCTTTTAACTTTATGGGAAAATCAACTCCATTAAAATCCAGTGCTATTGAAAACTTTTGCTCTAGACCTACTATTCTAATTTCATGTTTTTTTAGTTGTATAACTTCTTTATCAATAAAAGTATTCAGGTACTTTACAATGACCTTAAAAACCAAAAGAAATTTCCCTTTAGTGATGTCTATTCCCGGTAAGTTTTTATGAAAGTGGGCTACTACGATTTCTTCTACCTTTTTGCGAATAGGAGAAAAGTTTTCCATCGTTAGTACTCTCCCAATAAATGGTTGATATAGCTCATCTAAACTATCGTGAACAACAGTACCAAAGGTATTAGCTGCTATAGTTTCCTGTACCTTTTCTACATCATTTATTTTAAGAATGTTCCTTTTATAGAATTCTATGGGATTTTTGATATAGTTGGTAAGCGAAGTGGGAGAAAAACCAGTATTGGCAAAAGTTTTTATGTCAGTGTAAAGCAATGGACTTTTGATTATTTCGGGCACTGAACGCAAAGGAATATCTACCTGAGGGGATGCAACGGTATATGTTATGTAGGGAGTGAGTTTTTCATCCGTCAATAATTGGGAGATCAACCTACTTTTTTCTCCCCCTTCCAAAACATCCGGTTCTGTATTATAGATGATGTGAATATTTTTTGCCCGTTGTAACAGTCGGTAAAAATGATAGGTATATATCGCATCTTTTTCCTTATAAGTGGGCAAGCCATATTCTCGTTTTACATCAAAAGGAATAAAAGAGTTGTTAGATTTGCCAGAGGGAAGAATACCCTCATTTACCGATGTGAGAATGATAGTTTCAAAATCTAGGTTTCTACTCTCCAACATGCCCATGATCTGTAAACCGGAGAGCGGTTCTCCTATAAAATCCAATGTCTCTATGGAAGAGAGTTGAGCAAAAAAACTCCGTATCGACCTTAGGTTTGTTATAAAGCCAACGGTAGAAACATGTTGTTTGAGCTGGTTGAATATAGTATAAAATCTATATAAATATTCTAGTTCTTTACTATTTTCTTCTTTTTGATAAATCTCTTTCAACATTTGGATAAGAAGTAAGCAACCTTCGACCCAGTTGATGGGAGTCATGGATTCTAAGGGAAAGATAATGTCAATAAGCCGTTGTGATTCATGGTAATTAGAAAGGTTGTTGCTGTTGAGGTAAAGCCAGTTGTTTGCTTTTATGTCCGCAGTGATGTTTTTAGCTAAAGCTCTTTTTTCTGATGCGGAAATGGTTTGAAAATAGGGATTAGAAGTAAATTTGAGTACATCTTTATAGAACCACCCTTTTTCAGTTTTGCCGATGTTTAATTCTAACAACGTAATGAAAAAAGAAAACAAAAGTGTTTCTTCGAGCGGTAATCCCATTGTTATGTTTACTTCGTTTATTCCTTGGGGAATTGCCTGAAGGACCGGATTCAATAAGGACTCATCAGCAAGAACAAGCGCAGTGTTTTTTAGACCAATAGAAGATGTAGCTTGGATGTCCTGCAATAGGTTACCAACATATTTGGCTTGTGAAATACTTTTTGGAACACCGGTAATAGAAATCGACTTGGACGAAGTAAAAATATTGTGGATGCCGGACAGTTTTCTTGATTGATAGTACGACCAATTTTTTTGATAATTTCTAATAAAAAGACCTGCATCATGAATAGGGTCATCTAGAAAATTGGAATCGATATCCCAATAGATTTTATTGTCGGGATGTTCAAGAAAATGCTGTACGATAATGGATTCCGCTGTATTTAAGGCGTTAAAGCCTATAAATATGATTTGGCTTTTCTTCCTGGATTGGGAGTAATCATCAAGGTTTTCAACAGCTTTTCGATACACCAAACCTTGATATCCTTTGTTTTGGGATAAAAGAGAAACAGTAAAAGAATTGTATAGCACCTCAAGATTTTGCCACTGTTCCATATAGTTTTGAACTAGCTCAGTCTTATTGCTTTGCAGTGACCAATGGGTCAGCTCTTTGATAGCTGAAAGGTAATTGAGAATGTCTTTGGCTGGAATAAGATATCTGTCTATCTCATTAAAATCTTGTAATAGTGTTTGTCCCCATTTTAGAAAAGTGTTAAAATCATCATGGACTTTTATTTTTGAATTTTTATATGAGCTATAGAGTTCTAATAATAAATCTATAGGAGGGACTGTAACTATGCCGGAAATTTGGGACACAAAATCTTCAATCGACAGAATTTCTGGACTAAAGATATTTTGGGTGATGATCGAAGAAATATATTTTTTCAGGAAAGTGCCTGATCGCTTACTGGGAAGTATAAAGGTACATGATTCCAATGCCACTTCTTTTTTCTGAAGGTCATATAGAACATGTTCAAGAAAGCTTTGATGCATATGCTAAAATAAAAAAGGCTCTGCATATGCAGAGCCTTTTCAAATAGAAAACTAAAGTTTTCCTATAATTACTTTACCAAGTTGATTTCAACTCTTCTGTTTTGAGTTCTACCAGCTCTAGTATTGTTAGTAGCAATAGGCTTGTCTTCACCGTATCCGATTGCAGTCAATCTATCAGAACCGATACCTTTGTCAATCAAGAAATCTCTCACAGAGTTAGCTCTCTTCTCAGAAAGTGACTGGTTCAATTTAGCGCTACCTACACTATCAGTGTGACCTTCAACGGTAAACTTAGCGTTAGGATACTCGTTCAAGATTTGGATGATATCAACCATTACTGAAGTAGACTCAGCTTTGATGGAAGCTTTACCAGTATCGAACAAGATAGTTCTAGCGTAGTCGTTCAATTGCTTTTGAACTTCTTCAGTTACTTCTGGGCAACCGTTGTTTGCAACAGTACCAGCTACATCTGGACATTGATCGTCTTTATCCAATACGCTGTCACCATCTTTATCTGGCCATGGGCATCCTTTGTTTTCAGCAGGACCAGCTTCGTTAGGACAAGCATCATCTTTATCAGCAACTCCGTCACCGTCAGCATCTGGACAACCAGCTAAAGACTCAAGACCAGCTTCATTAGGACAAGCATCATCTTTGTCAGCAACACCGTCACCATCAGAATCAGGACAACCGTTCATTTCTTTAGAACCAGCTTCGTTAGGGCAGCTATCTTTGCTATCTTCGATTCCGTCACCATCAGCATCAGGACAACCGTTGAAAGCTTCTAGACCAGCAACTTCTGGACAAGCATCGTCTTTATCGTAGATTCCGTCACCATCAGTGTCAGTTCCACCAAATTTGATGCTAAGACCTGCCATGTGCTGGAAATGTTTAACCAAGTAATCTTCGAAAGCGTGCTTGTACTGTGTTTGTAATGTAAGACCAATGTTTTCTGAAAACCATACATTAACACCAATACCACCATTTGCAGTACCAGCACCAATTTCGTCTACCCAAGTATAACCACCACCTATTTCAACAAAAGGATCTATAGTAGTGTTCTTAAGGAAGTTGTATTTAATTGTACCATCTATAGCGTAATGTGAAAGGTCATCAACTGATTGGTCACCTAATTTTTCGATTCTGTTCAAAGAACCTCTTGCACCAACAGAGAAACCATCACCAACGTATTTAGAAACAGATACAAAGGAAACAGATGGCAAGATGTTCCAGTGGTCAGATACGTTAAAGTATTCATCAAACAATGTTGTGCTTGAGAAAGGATTGTTTTCGTCATTAGTTGGGTAAACGTCAATAGCGTTCACTCCGAAACTAATCTGCCATGGATTGTTCTCGTCTTGCGCTTGTATGTTGTTAGCTCCTATAAAAACTAGGGCAACAACTAATAATTTGCTAAGATGTTTCATGCTCAAAATTTTAAGTTTAAGTGTTTATCAGCTGCAAATGTAAGTTGTTAAGAACTATTAACAAAATCAATTTTTCTTTTTTTTTAACGCAATACATAGAAGAATTGTCGCACTTAAACGATTTTTAAAGTCTTACCTACCTTTATAAATGCGTTTATTGCTTGGTCCAAATGATGCTTTTCGTGAGCGGCCGATAACTGCACCCTGATTCTTGCTTTGCCCTTTGGAACTACTGGAAAGAAGAAACCGATAACGTATATATTTTCCTCCAATAGCATGTCCGCCATTTTTTGGGATAGCTTTGCGTCATATAGCATAACAGGGACTATGGCAGAGTCACCATCGATGATGTCAAAACCAGCCTCTTTCATGCCTTTCTTGAAGTAGGCCGTGTTGCTTTCGAGCTTATCTCTTAAGGAAGTGTCGTTTTCCAACATTTCAAAAACCTTAATAGAAGCTCCAACAATGGCAGGGGCCAAAGAGTTGGAAAACAGATATGGGCGGGACCTTTGACGCAATAGCTCAATAATTTCTTTTTTCCCTGTGGTATACCCTCCCATTGCACCACCTAGCGCTTTGCCCAATGTGCCGGTAATTATGTCTATCCTGTCCATGACACCTTTATCCTCCAAGGTTCCTCTGCCTGTTTCGCCAATGAATCCAGCGGAATGGCATTCATCTATCATTACCATGGCATCGTAAGCATCTGCCAAGTCACAAATTTTATCTAGAGGAGCCAAAAGCCCGTCCATGGAGAAAACACCATCGGTAACAATTATTTTGAACCTAGCTCCATCTTCTTTGCTTTGTTTCAGTTGAGCCTCTAAATCGGCCATGTCGTTATTTGCATATCTATAGCGTTTTGCCTTGCATAAACGAACCCCATCAATAATGGAAGCATGGTTCAGGGAATCTGATATAATAGCATCTTCCGCGGTCAACAAAGGTTCAAAAACTCCCCCATTGGCATCAAAGGCAGCTGCATAAAGAATAGTATCTTCGGTACCATAAAAATCAGCTATTTTTCCTTCCAGTTCTTTGTGTATATCCTGAGTGCCACAAATGAACCTGACAGAGGACATTCCAAACCCATGGGAGTCCAGTGTGTCTTTTGCAGCTTGTACCACTTCTGGATGCGATGAAAGCCCTAAATAATTATTTGCGCAAAAATTAATGACTTCCTGTCCTGTCGATATTTTTATCACCGCATCTTGTGGAGACGTTATAATACGCTCTTTTTTGAAGAGCCCTGCCTCTTTTATAGTATCCAATTCATGGGTAAGGTGTTCTTTTATCTTTCCGTACATAGTTTTTAATTAAAGGAAAATAGGATTTATTTTTTGGTCAATATAGACAATTATAGCATGTTTAATTTCAAAATTCATGTCTTTTAATACTTGGGCATATTCTAAAATTTGCTGTTCGTGCGAAATAGAGGGCTTTCCCGTTTTGTAGTCCATAATAACTACAGTATTTCCTTTTACCGCAAGACGATCTGGTCGGAAGGATTTTCCAGATACAGTTAGTATTTCTTGCTCGTTCAGGATTTCGTAATCATTGGAAAAGTAGCTTTTTAGCTCAGGATGGTTTACAACAGCTAAAATCTTTTGTTCTAGGTAATCTTCAAATTCTTTTTGAAGATGTCCCCATTCTTTTAGTTCCTTGATTACGTTTTCAATATCATCTGAAGTTTTAATGTTGCCGAGCGTATGATGGACCAAATTGCCCATTTCGATAGCGGTTCTTTTTTGATCATCCCATAACTGACCGGATTTGGTTGAAACAGTAAAGCCTTCGTCCCTTTTGTTTCTTGTGATATATGGGATATATTGATTCTCTTCCAACGTTTCAGAATTGACAGTATCATTTTTTAATATGCTTCCGAAGGAATAACATGTTTCTTCGTCTTTATAAAGACCTTGCTCTTGTAAATAATAAAGGAATACATCCGAATAGGAATTGGCCTCAGCCAAAACGCTATTTTTTTTACCTTCTTCAGAAATAATGAACAGCCCCTTTTTGGCACGGGTCAAAGCTACGTACAGCACATTAATGGCATCCAAGGTTGTTTTTTTGGATTCATCCAAATAGATTTCTGCGGCAACCTCATTATAATGTAACATTTCTTGATTGATATTCACCAAAAACTCTGGTAACCCTAGGTTTTCTTCAACAGCTGTCGTAGGAATCCAAGACTTCTTCTTTTTTCTTTTATCATCGATTATAGTATTGGCAAAAGGAAAAATCACAATTGGAAATTCCAGACCCTTAGCTTTGTGAATCGTCATGATCCTAATGGCATTTATAGTATCTGGAGCGGCTATGGAGAGCGTATTCTTCTTTTGTTCCCAATGCTTTAGAAAAGAATGAATTTCAGGACCTTCCTTTTTCTCTATAAGTAATACTTCATCCATTAGAAAGGTAAGATAAGCGGCATCGGTTTTGGAGAGGTCAAATTGAACGATGGCATTTTCCAAAATATTGAAAACAGACAGCCCCTTCAATTTTGAGATATGAAATCCATAGTTTTTTGAAAGCAATAGTTGTGGGTCATTAATGGCTTGGGCTATAAAATCATGTCTAGTATCTTCAGAAGGAGCTAAGAACATCAAAACCTCATAAACCGCATCTTTATCATGAACATTATCGATTAGTTTCAACAATGATATCAAGAAATTTACCTTATGGTTTTTACCAAGCAATAACGAATCCGATGAAATTACGGGAACCCTGTTCTGAAGTAAGAAATCAGCGAGCAACATTCCTTTGGAATTGTCACGCACCAGAATACAAATATCTGAATAGCGGTAGGCATGTAATGTAGCTTGGTCAATTGCCTTTAAAACTTCGGCACAATAGGCTTCTTCATTTTTTTGTGGAGTATCCCCTTGTACGAATGACAGTTGTACAAAACCACCCGATTCGCTATTTGGTTTTTGATTACTGCCTTCTAAGAATAGTGTTCTGTAATCCTCATTTTTAAATAAAGGCGCAATGGTAGCAAAAAAAGTATTGTTAAATTGAACAATCTCCTTGTGGCTTCTCCAATTGGTATCTAGGGTTTTTACCGTTGGATTCAGTACAAAAGGATTGTTTTGGATCATTAATAGATTTAAAAACTGTTCGGCCCTACCACCTCTCCATCTATAAATGGCCTGTTTTACATCACCAACAAGAAATAAAGAACCACGTTCTCTTTTTTCGTCTTCGCTTTCGAGGGCATTACTGATCAAAGGAATTAGGTTGTTCCATTGCATTTGAGAAGTGTCTTGGAACTCATCAATAAAATAATGGCGGTACTTTTCTCCTAATCTTTCATATATAAAAGGTACAGGTTGATTTTTGATTTCTTTGGAAAGCAGGGAATTTAAAGAGGAAATGGGGATAATATCCTTTTCAAGCTCAATGTTTTTTATTTCTTTGGCTATCTCATTGATTAGGGCCAATGGAACGATATTGCCGTAGATATTTTTAAAATAATTGAGTTGATATAGTACTTTTTTAATTGTTGAAAATTGGTTGAGCACGATTGCCCCGAGCTTGGTGGAATCCCGTTTATCTGCTGCCTTTAGAATTTTACCATCAATTAGGTTTTGTTCCAGTTTGTTGCTGTAGAGCACCTTAACATTGAATTCTTTATTCTGAATTTTTTTAAAATGGTTTGGAAGGGTTTGTCTTGGAAAATCGGAAGCATCAAACCCAAGAGCATCAATTTCTGAAAGAGTTCTTTCTGCCGCTTCAACGGCTTTTTTTTCCAATAGTTTAATTTCCTTTGTAACCTTGGCTTGTATCCGTTTAAAATCTCCTAAGGATTTTGATTCCAGTTTTTCAAGATAGGGGGCATGGTTTTCTTGAAAAAGTAGCTTTCCAATTTCTACAAGATCATAAGAAATATTCCAGCTTTTGTCATCATCAATTTTCTCAAGAGCAAAAGCAATAAGTATATCGGTAAGCTCTCTATCACTGCCCGAGCGTTCCAATAAATTACCAACAGCCTCTTCCAAAAGCTGTTCGGTGTCCAGTTCTACTTCAAAGTTTTGGGAAAGTTGAAGGTCCCTGGCAAACGTTTTTATGATTTTGTGGTTAAACTTATCTATGGTAGAGATTTCGAAAAAAGAATAGTTGTGCAGAATTCTTTTAAGGACACGTTTTGATTTTGATTGCAACTGCTGGGCATTCAATGAAAGGTCTTGGCAAATTTCATGAAAAAGGGCTCCTTGATCAGCGGGATTTTTAATAGACCCAAAACTGTATAAGCTCTCAAGAATTCTGGTTTTCATTTCCTCCACGGCTTTGTTCGTAAAGGTTATGGCCAATATTTGCCTAAACTTGGTTGGGGAATCATTGGAGAACAATAACTTAAGATACTCCTTGGTCAAGGTATATGTTTTACCAGAACCAGCAGATGCATTGTATATTTTAAAGTTGGACGTCCCCAATTTTTTTCTTGCAAATTACGGATTACCTCACTTAACTTAACAAGGAATTAAATGAATATATCTCTTAAAACCGTATTTTTACAAGAATCATTAATAACTTAAAAACAAAATAATTATGGCTTTTGAATTACCAAAATTACCTTATGCGTATGATGCTCTAGAGCCTCATATTGACGCAAGAACAATGGAAATTCACCACACAAAGCACCATAATGGCTATACCACTAAATTAAATGGTGCAATTGCGGGTACGGATTTAGAAGGAAAAGAGATTCTTGATATTTTATCCAATCTTGACATGTCCAATGGAGCAGTTAGAAACAATGGTGGAGGATTTTACAACCACAGTCTTTTTTGGGAAGTAATGTCACCAGATGGAGGCGGTCAGCCAAGCGGTGATCTAGCTACGGCAATCGATGAAGCTTTTGGCTCTTTTGATAGCTTTAAAGAGGAGTTTAGCACTGCAGCTGGAACTAGATTTGGGTCTGGATGGGCATGGCTTTGTGTACACGAAGGTGGTAAACTTACAATTTGTTCAACGCCAAACCAAGATAACCCAATAATGCCCGAAACGGGTTGTGGGGGAAATCCTATTATGGGATTGGATGTTTGGGAACATGCCTATTACTTAAACTATCAAAACAAGAGACCGGATTATGTTTCTGCATTTTTCAATGTTATCAATTGGGATAAGGTTTCCGAGAACTATCAAGCTGGGAAATAAGTAAATAGCATTTTTTAGATTTAAAAAGGCCCTGTACAATTTTGTACAGGGCCTTTGTATTTCATGAAAAGTCAAAAATAGAAAAGGGTGAGGAAGCCCTCACCCTTTTCGTCCCAAATCTTACCATAAACTTAACCTACTTATGCTATGGCAAAACTAAAATACTGGTATTGTGAGAAATAACAAAAGTTTTTGTGGAATTTTTTGATTTTTCAAATTTCTAAAAGTGGCCGCAGCTCGCTTAAAATCTGTTAAATCGTTGGGGTTCAAATATAAAGAGGGCGAAGTCTCCTTCGCCCTCTTTCCCCAAATCTTACCATGAACTTAACCTACTTATGCTATGGTTCTCCAAAAATAGGGCAAGCTTATCCTTTGAGTAAAAGCTTTTAGATGAAACCCTAATTATTTGGTTGAATTACTATGGGTGTCGTTGGCGGGTACTATTGATGAGGAAAAAGATTACGAGCGTAAAGTTGAACTGTATAAAATAAAAAAGGTGGAATAGCTTCCACCTTTTTTGCCCCAAATCTTACCATGAACTTAACCTACTTATGCTATGGCTCTGCTAAAGTAGTTTTGACTTTATCCTATCGTACAAAAACCCGCCAATCTACTCGTTTCATCGATGAAATGCACATATTTTGCGAAATAAGAAAAAGCGAATTAATAAGCTCTTTGATTCTTCCCCTCGTAGAAATTAATGAAGGCCCTGTTTACGACTCTATTACCGCCGGGAGTTGGATAATTGCCTGTAAAATACCAATCTCCTAAATTTTTTGGACAAGACCTATGTAAATCTTCAATTGTTTGATATATAATGTCAACTTCCGCATTAATATCATCTGGGCTCAGTATCTCGGCGGTTTTCTTTGAGATTTGCTGTGCCGTAAAAGGCGCGTAGAACTCCTTTACATAGTTTACCACCTCTTTGTCCTTTGAGCTTGTTTGTGCGAGACACTTTTCATAAATCTCTTTTATGATATGGGTTGTCCCATTTTCTTTATGTAGCGCATGTGCCGCTTTAAAAGCAACAAAATCTTCCAATTTGGCCATATCGATACCATAACAATCTGGATATCTAATTTGAGGTGCTGATGAAACCACGATTATTTTCTTGGGGGATAATCGGTCTAGAATCTTAAGAATACTCTTTTTTAGCGTTGTGCCCCTAACGATACTATCATCTATAATGACAAGGTTGTCGTTCTTTTTTACAGAACCATAAGAAACATCATAAACATGGGTTACTAAATCATCCCTACTGCTATCTTGGGTAATAAAAGTTCTCAGCTTTGCATCTTTGATGGCCACCTTTTCTATTCTTGGCCTAACATCTAAAATCTCATGGAGTTCATCCCCCGTAATTTTTGTGCCCAGTGCCAATATTTGTTCTTCTTTTCTTTTATTGAGATAATTTTGGGCCTCTTTCACCATTCCATAGAACGAAGTTTCTGCGGTGTTGGGGATGTATGAAAATACGGTGTTGACCAAGTCATTATCAATGGATTTTAAAATCTGGGGGAATACCAATTTTCCCAGCATTTTTCGTTCCTGATAAATTTCTTTATCGCTTCCCCTAGAAAAATAGATGCGTTCAAAAGAACAGGCTTTTCGTTCTGTAGGTTCCAATATTTCTTCGAGATGGACGGATCCATTCTTTTTTATAATGACAGCATGCCCTGGATCTAGCTCTTTCACACTCTCGTAGGGAACATTAAAGACAGTTTGAATGACCGGCCGCTCCGATGCAACGGCCACAATTTCGTCATCCTTATAATAGTAGCCTGGCCGTATTCCGGCAGGATCTCTAAATACAAAGGCATCTCCATGCCCTAAAAGACCTGCCATGGCATAACCGCCATCCCAATTTTTGGCAGCTTTCCTTAAGATTTTGGCAACATTTAAACGCTCCGCTATTAAGGGCGAAGCCTCTCTTTTATTAAAGCCTTCCTTTTTTATTTGTTTGTATAGTTTGGCTACGGCATCGTCCAGAAAATGTCCAATTTTTTCCATGACAGTTACCGTATCTGCCATTTCCTTGGGATGCTGGCCAAGTGTAACCAAGTTGTTGAACAGTTCGTCCACGTTGGTCATATTAAAATTTCCGGCAACAATAAGATTACGGTGCATCCAATTGTTCTGTCTTAAAAAAGGATGAACACTTTCTATACTATTCTTACCAAAAGTTCCATAGCGAACGTGACCCATCAATAGCTCTCCTATATATGGAATATGTTTTTTTTGAAGGTCAACGTCATTCTCATATTCGGGATATTCTGCAAATGCAGTGTTTATTCTATTGTTTATTTGGGCAAAAATATCTTGTATTGGCTGTTGTTGTGCGGAACGTACGCGACTCATGTAACGTTCTCCCGGATTCATATCCAGCTTTATGCTTGCAAAACCAGCTCCGTCCTGACCTCTATTGTGCTGTTTTTCCATCATTAGGTACATCTTGTTGACGCCGTAGAAAGCAGTACCGTATTTTTCTTTGTAGTACTCAAGAGGTTTAAGCAAACGGATCAGTGATATTCCGCATTCGTGCTTAATAGGATCACTCATAATATCTTAAAAATAAAAAAGCCCTGAAAAATTTTCAGGGCAGGTATTTATGTTAATTCTATATTGAACTGTGTCAACTCCTTAAATTGTAATAATCGATTATCAACCTCATGCTTTTGCAGGTTGACCAACCTTTCTGTTCCAAACTTTTCTACACAAAATGAAGCTAGATTGGAACCATGTATTATTGCGTTTTTCATGCTTTCAAAAGAAATATTCTTTGCTTCGGCCAAAAAACCGGCAAAACCACCAGCAAACGTATCTCCTGCGCCGGTGGGGTCAAAAACTTCCTCCAAGGGCAAGGCCGGTGCGAAGAAAATTTGCTGCTCATTAAATAAAAGAGCCCCATGTTCCCCTTTTTTTATGACCACATATTTAGGTCCCATATCTTGTATCTTGGCAGCAGCTTTGACCAAAGAATATTCTCCTGTCAACTGGCGTGCCTCTTCATCATTTATGGTGATTACATCAATATGCTGAATAACATCCTTTAACTCGTCCAAGGTATTGTCCATCCAAAAATTCATGGTATCCAAAACTATAAGCTTTGGTCGCTCTACCATTTGATTGATTACACCCATTTGGATGGAAGGATGAAGGTTCCCTAACATGACCACATCGGCATTCTTAAAATTATCCGGAACGATAGGATTAAAATCTGCCAGCACGTTCAACTCCGTTACTAGAGTATCCCTAGAATTTAAATCGTTATGATATTTCCCTTTCCAGAAGAAAGTCTTGCCGCCTTTAACAATTTCAATTCCTGAAACGTCAACCCTGTGTTCTTCCAATATGTTTAAATAGGATTGAGGAAAATCTTCGCCAACAACAGAAACTATGGCAGAGTTTACCTTAAACTGGGAAGCAGCCAAGGAAATAAATGGCGCAGACCCCCCAACGATACTGTCGGCCTTTCCAAAAGGGGTCTCTATACTATCTATATTTACAGACCCAACAATCAAAAGTTTACCCATCAATCTTAAAATTTGCTGCAAATATACACTTTAGCGATACCATTCATAACTACATGTGCCGTATTTAGATAAAAGATGAAGAATTGATAATCGACTGCCCTATTTTCTTCCAAAATCAGCAGGAATTTCCCCCCAAGCTTTCGTTTCCCATTTTACAATGGGAGTGTTATAGCGATTTTCACGTAGCCATTTTTCTGCGCGGTCTATAAGTTCGAACACAACTTTGTTTTTGGCATTTTTCTTTAGCTTGGTACCACATTTCTTTTTTCTGACCCAACCTATGGCAATTCTGGAATCTGAGTAGAGTATGCGGGAGCTTTTATTGTTTTTTAAAAATGCTAGACCGTGCACTAGGGCCAAGAATTCTCCAATGTTGTTTGTTCCCTGTTCAAAAGGGCCTTGTTTGAACAACACTTTTTTTGATTTGGTGTCGACACCTTGGTATTCCATTTTACCCGGATTTCCACTGGATGCTGCATCAACAGAAATGGAATCATAGTTGGGTTCTCCAATTTTTAAGAGATCTTCTGCAGAAAGCTCTTTTTTGGTCTTGGATTTTCCTTTGTATTCCAAATAATTACTGTTGAAAGCCTTTTTCGCTTCTGCAAATTCTTGGAAAGATTTGTATTGAGCTCCTTTAAAGCCTTCGATTTGTGCTTTGCAATCCGCCCATTTTTCATAAATGCCCGGTCTTTTGCCTTTCCAGACTACGTAAAATTTTGGTTTATTGGCCATCTTGAAGCAATTTTTTTATAATTTTTGGAAAATGCTCATATTCAAGCTGGTGCACCTTGTCTGCTATGTCATCTACGCTATCGGTGGGGAGCACATCGATCTTTGCCTGAAAAATAATTGCTCCCTCATCATAGTTTTCATTTATATAATGGATGGTAATACCGGTTTCGGGCTCGGAATGCTTTTTTACGGCCTCGTGCACTCTAGCACCATACATGCCCTTTCCACCATATTTGGGTAATAAGGCAGGATGAATATTAATGATGGTATTCGGAAAAGCATCGACTAAGGATAACGGGATTTTCCACAAAAACCCGGCTAAAACAATCAAATCTGGATTTAGACTTTTCAGTAGTCCGATAACACTGTCCGAACGTGAAAATGCTTCCCTGTTAAAAAAAAAAGCGGGAACCGAAAGCCGTTCACAGCGTTCCAATACTTTGGCCAACTTATTATTGGTCAAAACAGCGGCTACCTCGACCGAATCATTTTCTTTAAAGTAATGAATAATGTTTTCCGCATTGGAACCACTACCAGAGGCCAGGATTACGATTCGCTTCATACTAAGGATTCTACTATACTTTTTGACTTATTCTTTAGGGCTAAAGTACTATACTCATATGTAAGATGTTTGATTTGAGACACATTTTATCGACAAATGGTGTATTTAATCTAAAGTTTTATATTTTTGCCAACGATTAAATTTTTAAAACCGATAAAATTATGTCAGACATTGCATCAAGAGTAAAGGCTATCATCGTTGATAAACTAGGTGTAGATGAGAATGAAGTTGTACCAGAAGCTAGCTTTACCAATGATTTAGGAGCGGATTCCTTGGACACTGTTGAACTTATCATGGAATTTGAGAAAGAATTCGATATCCAGATTCCGGACGATCAAGCAGAGAACATTGCAACTGTTGGTCAAGCCATTAGCTATATAGAAGAAGCGAAGTAATTTTATGATATCTTACTAACGATTATAAATTATCCATGTGATAGCTATCACATGGATAATTTTTTTTTAATTTAGGTTCCAAAGGATAAAACAAAGTTCAATGCAGTTAAAGCGAGTAGTAGTTACCGGAATGGGTGCCCTCACACCTATAGGTAACAATTTAGGGGCTTATTGGGAAGGACTAAAAAATGGTAAGAGCGGTTGTGCGCCCATTACTTATTTTGACACCGAAAAGTTTAAGACCAAATTTGCCTGCGAACTTAAAGACTATAACCCTGGAGATTTTTTTGATAGAAAAGAAGCAAGAAAGTTGGATAGGTTTGCCCAGTATGCCTTGATTTCCTCAGATGAGGCCATTGCAGATGCTAAATTAAATCTAGACGAGATAAATAAGTTACGGGTAGGTGTTATTTGGGGAGCAGGAATTGGAGGTTTGGAAACTTTTCAACAAGAAGTTTTAAACTTTGCTGATGGAGATGGAACTCCAAGGTTTAATCCGTTCTTTATCCCTAAAATGATTGCAGATATTGCACCGGCCAATATTTCCATAAAGCATGGATTTATGGGTCCAAATTATACAACGGTCTCTGCTTGTGCTTCTTCGGCAAATGCCATGTTCGATGCTTTAAATTCTATACGCCTAGGGTATTGCGATGTAATTGTTACTGGAGGAAGTGAAGCGGCGGTTACCATAGCTGGAATGGGAGGTTTCAATGCCATGCATGCATTATCAACAAGAAACGAAAGTCCAGAAACAGCTTCAAGACCATTTGATGGGACCAGAGATGGTTTCGTGTTAGGTGAAGGAGCAGGAGCATTGATTTTAGAGGAATACGAGCATGCCAAGGCAAGAGGGGCAAAAATATATGCAGAGGTTTTGGGCGGTGGACTATCCAGTGATGCCCACCATATGACCGCACCACATCCTGAAGGTATCGGTGTTGTTGAGGTAATGAAGAATTGTTTGGAAAATGCAGGACTAAAACCAGAAGATGTAGACCATATAAACACACATGGAACTTCTACACCTTTAGGAGATGTTGCCGAGCTTAAGGCCATTTCTAAAGTTTTTGGAGATCACGCTAAGAACATCAATATCAATTCTACCAAATCCATGACAGGTCACTTGTTGGGGGCTGCGGGAGCAATAGAGGCCATAGCATCCATACTGGCTGTGGAACATGGTATAGTTCCACCTACAATAAACCACAGTACCGTAGATGAAAATATAGACCCGTCCTTTAATCTAACATTAAACAAGGCACAAAAAAGGGAAATTAATGTCGCCATGAGCAATACTTTTGGTTTTGGCGGACACAATGCGTGTATTTTATTTAAAAAAATAGGGTAGTTTTATACAGATGAAATTTACTTCCAAAATATTTAATTCCCCTCCAAAAAAGGATGGGGAATTTTTTTTGGGAATGAAAAAAATTTTGGGATTTAAGCCTAAGAGCCTTAGTATCTATAAAAAGGCATTTTTGCACCGTTCAGTAAATAAAAGAGACTCGGACGGTAACCCCATGAATTATGAGCGGTTGGAGTTTTTGGGCGATTCCATGTTAGGGACAATTATTTCGAAACACCTGTATAAAGAAGTTCCCGAGGGAGATGAGGGATATCTCACCAAAATGCGCTCAAAAATTGTAAGCAGAAAACATTTGAATGCATTGGGAAAAGACCTAGAACTCTTACGGTATGTAGAGAGCCGTATACCCAAATCCCATTTTGGAGAGAATATTCATGGTAATGTTTTTGAAGCTTTGGTGGGAGCAATATATCTGGATAAAGGTTATCCCTACTGCGAAAAATTTATTCGGGAAAAGGTAATACGTCCCTATGTTGATATTGAGCAACTGGAAGGTAAAGTAATCAGTTACAAGAGCTTGGTCATAGAATGGTGCCAAAAACAGAAGAAAACATTCAATTACGATGTTTATGAAGACACGGGTAATGATGAGCTAAAACACTTTGCGGTTAAACTTAGTATTGGCGAGAAGATAATGGCCAAAGCTAGGGCTACCTCTAAAAAAAAGGCAGAAGAAAAGGCATCCAAAAGAGCATATTTTGCGTTACAGAGCAGAATTGAAAATCAGTAACTTTAAATAAAGGTAAACTCTAACGTTTTCGTAAAGCTTCGTTATGCATTGACCTAATTTCAACTAGGCTGGCAAATGTATTAGGAGTATATTTACAGTTAGTGTTAACGTCATGTCAACTACGCATAAAATATCAGCAGACTTTTATGATGACAGCTTTAAGCTCATCGCAATACATAGTAGTTTGGAAGATTATGCTATGACCTATGTGTTAAATTTTGCATGCCAACTGTACTTAAAAAGAATGAAAACGGATTTGCATTTTGAACAAAACCTTTCGTTCGCTGCATTTGAATGGGATGATGAAGTAAATGATAGGTATTGGAGCCTTATTTCCAATAAATGCAAAGTAGAGGTAAGCATGCCTTCTGAGGGTTTCTTTGAAAACAATACCTCCTTTAAAACAGGATATTTGATAAGGGAACGAAGAGAAGTTGATTATTTTTTGAAAGTCGACACTGAAAACCAATTGCTGTTTGAACAACACATAAAATTGATTAATAAAATACCTAAGGTTATTACGGCGTATTCCGTGGAAACAACAACCTTAAGATCAAAAAGAAACTTAATCTTTTAGAAATGCCAACTAGAAAGAAGACAAAAATTGTAGCGACTTTAGGTCCAGCCACCAGTAAGAGAGAAGTCCTTAAAGAAATGATGTTGAAAGGGGTAGATGTGTTCAGGATAAATTTTTCGCATGCTTCCTATGACGATGTTACAGAGCGTGTTCAAATGATACGTGATCTAAATGCTGAACTGGAAGTCAATACTTCCATACTTGCTGATTTACAGGGCCCAAAACTTAGGGTAGGAGTTATGGGGGGCGAAGCTGTTGTGGCCCCTGGAGATGAAATTACTTTTGCCACTGGCGAACCTTTTGAAGGAAGTGCAGAGCGTGTCTATATGAATTACAAAAGTTTTCCCCAAGATGTAAAACAGGGAGAACGTATTTTATTGGACGATGGAAAACTCATTTTTGAAGTGAAATCAACCAATGGTAAAGATGAGGTAACGGCTACAGTGGTACAAGGTGGACCTTTAAAGTCCAAGAAGGGGGTTAATCTGCCCAATACTGCAATATCATTACCGGCTTTAACGGAGAAAGATATCAAAGATGCCATTTTTGCTGTAGGATTGGAAGTGGATTGGATAGCGTTATCCTTTGTGCGCCACAGTCAAGACTTATTGGATCTGCAGAACTTAATCAATAAACACTCCGAGCACAAGATTCCCATCGTTGCCAAAATAGAGAAGCCCGAAGCAGTTGATAATATTGATAAAATTGTTGCTTATTGCGACGGTTTAATGGTAGCTCGTGGAGATTTAGGCGTTGAGGTTCCTGCACATGAAGTGCCACTTATTCAGAAAAAACTAGTATTACGTGCCAAAAAAGCACGAATTCCCGTTATTATTGCTACCCAGATGATGGAAACCATGATAACGAGTCTAACACCAACAAGGGCAGAGGTAAACGATGTCGCCAACTCTGTAATGGACGGGGCAGATGCGGTAATGCTTTCTGGAGAGACCTCCGTAGGGAACTATCCCGTTCAGGTCATAGAAAAGATGACCAGTATCTTGGTCAGCGTAGAAAGCTCTAACCTTATCAACGTTCCGCAAACACCACCCCATATCCGTACAAAAAGGTACATTACAAAATCTGTATGCTATCATGCTGCAACAATGGCCAATGAAATTCAGGCACAGGCCATTTCAACGTTGACCAATAGTGGATATACAGCGTTTCAGATATCTGCATGGAGACCAAGTGCCCATATTCTTGTGTTCACGTCCAACAAAAGAATTTTGACCCAGTTAAACTTACTTTGGGGCGTAAAATCCTTTTACTACGACAAATATGTTTCTACGGATGAAACTATAGAAGATGTAAACCAAATCGCTTGTAAGAAAGGGTTTTTAGATGTAGGGGATATGCTTATTAGTCTGGCTGCCATGCCCATAAAGGACAAAGGTATGGTGAATACATTGCGTGTTACGGAAATAGAAACGTGTAGCTTTTAAGCTACTTCTTTTTCAAATGCAATAAAATTGACAACTTTTCCGCTGATGTCAAAAACCGGAGACCCTTTGATCCAACATTTATAGATAGATCCGTTTTTTCTATAGTTGGTGATAACAGCTTCGAACTCTCGTTGCTCTCTTATGGCATCAGAAACCTTTTTGGTGGTTTCTTTACAGGTAGCCTCACCTTGGAACATTTTTGGTTTTTGTCCAATGACCTCGTTTGGTTGGTATCCGTTCATTAAATAGATATTTTGGGAGGCATAGACAATGTTTAACTTGGTGTCCGTTACGACAACAACATGCTCTTTATCCAGAATTTCGTTTCGGAATGGCACATCGTTTCTCCATTTTGAGGTCTTGGCCAAATCACCCAAACTTTTTACATCTTGGAGGTTTTTACAGACTTTGCTAAAATGTTGTGCATATATATCGAGAGAACTTATAGGGTAGCTTATTATTTCTTTGTCACGATAAAAATTACTTATCGCTTCATCATAAAATCTTGTCTTTTCCATGCTCAATACTATTAAAAGTTTTAGTAGCAGTAAAATCTGATGAGAACATTAACACTCTTGTTTAATAAATAGCCTAGAATGTGTTTTAAAAAAGATGTAAGTATAAACAAGAATTGTGGACTAATTTCCAGAATTAGGTGTACTATACCTACAAATCAAAGCATTACGGTTGGATGAAATATGAATATAAGGACTCAAAATTAGGAGCTATTTTAGGATTGACAAGTGATATTAAAAATGATTACCAACGTTTCACTTCGACCTTTAATACCATTAAATTTTTATGGAATAGAAACAATGAACCCCTTATTATCGATGTAGATGATATAGAAATTCGACTACTGCCCAACCAAATAGTTACCGTTACTTATTTGCAAAACGTATCTTTTTCCAAGACCAGGTTACCCTTATCATCCATTCTTTTTAATAGGGAGTTCTATTGTATTTCTGATCACGATAGTGAGGTTTCCTGTAACGGCATCCTTTTTTTTGGCACCCAGGATTTGCCCATAATCACGATTGAGGGCGATCAGCTAAGAAAGTTCAATATTTGGTATGATGTTTTTGTAGATGAGTTCTCTACTCCAGATACCATACAGGGTGATATGCTACAAATGCTCTTGAAGCGACTGATCATTATGAGTACACGTCTGGCCAAGGAACAACTTATTGTGAAAGCACTCGATAATGATCAGATAGACACTATACGGAAATTCAATTTTTTGGTAGACATACATTACAAGACCAAACGAAAAGTGAGCGATTATGCCGAAATGCTCTATAAATCTCCAAAAACATTGTCCAATCTTTTTTCGATCTATAATCAAAAATCTCCGCAGCAGATTATTTTACAACGCTTGGTTTTGGAAGCAAAGCGCCTTATTCACTTCACCGATAAACAAAACCAAGAGATTGCCTATGATCTGGGGTTTAACGATCCAGCACATTTTAGTCGTTTCTTTAAAAAAATGACCCAGATGACACCTTCCGAGTATAGAGAAAACCTCACTTTGACCGCCTAAAGGAAATTTGGGCAAGTAGTCGGGAAATCGCTGCTAACACCTCCTTTCTTTTTAGCTACATCTTTGTCCTATAATTAAAGAAGTAGTAAAATGAAAGCAACAGAAAAATCAATATTCAATCTCATAGCGATTTTTTCAAATCACAAAAGACAGGTAATGTCACCTGTTATATCTGCTGCACATTGCGAGCAGAAACACCACCACGATTTTTATTGTGATGCGGAAAAGCCGTTCATCACAAATTCTTAATCCATATCTAATAATCTTTTAAATAAAATTGAAAATTATGAGCACATTCAATGTACCTCAAAAAGAAGAAGTAAACACTACCAATCAGGCAATTTTTGATAGCTTGCAAGAAGCTTTGGGCTTTGTTCCAAATCTATACGCTACCTATGCCCACTCAGAAAATGCACTACAGAACTACCTAAACTTTGCCAATGCTAAAACATCTTTAAAAGCAAAGGAAAAAGAGGCAGTTAATTTGGCCGTGAGCCAAGTCAATAACTGTATCTATTGTTTGTCGGCACATACTGCAATAGGTAAGATGAACGGTTTTACCGAAGATCAAATCTTAGAATTGAGAGCAGGAAAAGCATCTTTTGATAACAGGTTGGATGCGCTGGCACGATTGGCAAGAAACATTACGGAAAATAGAGGGGCAACGGACAACGATGTACTGAACAACTTCTTTGAAGCTGGCTGGACCAAGGAGAACTTGATAGATACCATAGTTCTTGTAGGAGACAAAACCATATCAAACTATGTACACAGTACAACTAAAGTACCCGTTGACTTTCCAGTGGCAAAACCTCTAGAAGCTGTAGAAGCATAATTAATAAACCATAATAAATTAAAAATTACAAAAATGAAAAAAGTAGTAGCAATTTTAGTATTGGCCGTAGGAACTGTATTTACAGTTAGTGCCCAGGACAAGATGATGAAGGATAAAATGATGAAAGATGCTCCAGTAAAAACCATTGCATTGGAACAAACTTCTGGTGAGTTTACTCAAAAACAGATAACGGTATCCGAAGGAACCTATGTTTTTGATATTGCAAACAATGATGTAGGGCACGATGTAGGCTTTGTTCTGGTAAAAAAGGGAAAGGATGTCAGTAAACCTGAAAACCACATTAAGACGGCATATGTTACCCAGCCTGTTAAAACAGGTGCGTCGCAAACTTCAAAACCCACGAAGTTAAGTAAAGGTGAGTATGTATACTTCTGTCCTTTAAACCCAACAGCAACGGACAACACTTTAATAGTAAAGTAGTATCTAAAATAACTTAGGATAACGCCTAAAGAGCAAATGTAATTGTCATATTGAGCTTGTCGAAATACCTTGTGTGTTGGTCATCAACAATCGGTTTCGACAAGTTCGACCAGACAACTTAAAACGAAAGCTCTTTAGGCGTTTTTTTGTTTTAAACCAATTGAAAATTGCTAAAAATAGAGGGCGCTATGTTTCTGGACATAAAAATGGGCCAATCATTTTTAAATAGATGACTTTCTGTGATGGCACTTTCGTATAGTAAGTAAAGTCCACCAGATATTTTTTCGGTTTCGGCCTTTGATACGTTGATAACGTTATCCTTTACAAGACCACCTAAATACGACAATAATTCTGTCTTTTGTTTTTGGATTGCGTTAAATATGTTTTTTTGATTTGGTGAAAGTTCACCCAAGGTTTTCAAGCCCCAACATCCATAAAAGTCTCCTTCCCGGTACATATCTATCAAGAAATCAAAAATGGCCAACAATTGGTTTTTCCCTTTCTTCCTTTTTGCTACATAGTCTTTCAATGATACTAGAAAGGTATCATGGCGTTGTTGTAAGTAAGCCAGGCAAATAGCTTCTTTAGACCTAAAATGGCTGTACAATGTTGCTTTTGCAATACCACATTTGGCTATGATTTCATTAACGCCTGAACTATTGTATCCGTTAGTATAAAAGAGCTCACCAGCAACTGTAATGATTTTTTGATGGATTGGGTTTTTTTCCATAGAGTAAATATACGAAAAGACTGGTCTGTCTGTTTGTTCTTTATGCAAAATGTACTTTTGACGTCTTTGCAGAAGCGTGTAAACTCGTTGTAGAGTGAGATTTTAGTGCTAAGTTTTAATCTTTTTTTAGCGTTTAAAATTCATGGATTAAAGCATTTCCTGACTAATTTTGCATTTCAAAAAAATCTATGATCATAGATTTAATCACTGCTATGCTTTGGAGTTTGTCCCCCTTTGGAGAAGCCAAGGTGGGAATACCCTATGGTATTATGAAAGGGTTGAACAGCTATCTGGTTTTTATTGCATGCTTTTTGGCAAATGTAGCCGTGTTTCCGATAATGATGTTTTTTTTGGAAAACATCAACCGTTATCTGACCAAATGGCGTTTTTACAAGAAATCTGCACTATTTGTTGCTCGGAGGGCAAAAACAGGCTCTGGCACCAAGATTCAAAAATTTGGATTTCTGGGACTGGTTTTTTTCGTAATGATCCCCCTGCCAGGTACAGGTGTATACGCGGGGAGCATAGCTTCATATCTTTTTAAGATTGAAAAGAAAAAAGCATTCTTTGCCAATGCCATAGGTATTTTTCTCTCATCCGTGATTATTTGGACATTGACAGTTTCTGTAGAAGGGCTATAATCTTAGACGTCGACTTTAAAAATCGAACTTGAGTTGCACGGATACGGATTCCTTCTCCTTCTCAGGCTGCTCTTTCCTCTTTTTTTCCGTATTCAGATTTGCCAGTGAAATCCCCAATAGGCGAACCGAATTTTCCAATGTGGATTGATATAACAACTCTTTGGCAGTTTCAAGAATCAGCCCTTTATTGGCGACATAATACGGAAGTGTTTTGCTCCGGGTTTGAAGCGTAAAATCGCTATATTTAATTTTTAAAGTAACGGTTTTTCCAGCAATTTTGGATTTTTGAAGGCGTCTCTCAAGTTCAGCAGCAATGTTCTCCAAGCGTTCCAGCATAAAAATTTCACTACTTAGATTTTCGCTAAATGTGCGTTCGGCGCCAACGGATTTTGGAATGCGGTGTGGTTTTACCTCACTGTTATGGATGCCTCGTACCACGTAATAATAGTACTTTCCGCTTTTCCCAAAATTGTTGTCCAAGAACTCCAAGGATCGTTGCTTTAGGTCCTGTCCCGTAAAAATGCCCAGTTTGTACATTTTTTCTGTGGTCACTTTTCCCACCCCATAGAATTTTCGGATATCCAAATCTTCCAAGAACTGGATTACTTCTTCAGGGTTTACGGTTTTCTGGCCGTTGGGCTTGTTGTAATCACTGGCGACTTTTGCAATGAATTTATTTATGGAGATTCCAGCAGAAGCGGTGAGTCCGGTTTTCCCCAAGATTTTTTTGCGAATTTCCTTTGCAATGAGTGTTGCGGAGGGATTCCCTTTTTTGTTTTGGGTAACATCAAGATAAGCTTCGTCCAAAGAAAGCGGCTCTACTAAATCGGTATACTCAAAAAAAATACTCCGTACCTGTTGCGAAACCTCTTTGTAACGGTCAAAACGGGGCTTTACAAAAATTAAATCGGGACAATTGCGCTGGGCAATATAGCCGCTCATGGCACTGCGAACTCCAAACTTTCTGGCTTCGTAGCTTGCCGCCGATACCACGCCTCGTTTAGAACCTCCACCAACGGCGACAGGCTTTCCTTTTAGCTCGGGATTGTCGTGCTGTTCCACGGAAGCGTAGAATGCATCCATATCCACATGAATGATTTTTCGTAAGGGAAAATCAAAGTCCATACTCAAATTTAGGGTATATTTAGTTGTATGGAACACTTAGAAATTGAACGTAAGTTTTTGGTTAAGTCAAGCGCATATAAAAATGAGGCGGTTTCAGAGACCCGAATTGTCCAAGGATTTTTGAATACGGATCCTAAGCGTACCGTTCGTGTTAGGATAAAGGGAGATAAAGGTTTTTTGACCGTTAAGGGCGAAAGCAACCGATCTGGCACAACGCGGTTTGAATGGGAAATAGAAATCAATGTATCCGAAGCCACCAATCTAATCGACCTCTGTGAAGAAGTTATCCTTGAAAAAACCCGATTTGAAGTGCCTTTTGAAGGATATATTTTTGAAGTAGATGAGTTTTTAGGGGAAAACAAAGGTTTGGTGCTGGCCGAAGTGGAGCTACAACATGAGGACGAAGTTTTTTCCAAGCCAATTTGGCTTGGACAAGAAGTTACGGGAGAAATAAAATATTACAATTCGCAATTGTCAAAGCACCCTTTTAAGATATGGAATGATTGAAAAAATAACCGAGGTGGTCATATATTTTAGTCCAAGATTACATGATGCCTATCAAGCTTGAACTATATCCTGAAAATTTTTAATAAGTTTAAACCGTAGTTCTCATTAACGTCCTATTTAGTCATAAAATCAAGAATAGGTATGATATTGCCAACAGGTGAATTTCCAATGGAAAAGTATTACATTTAGGTATGGAAAGATGGTTATATGGCATGTACCGTATATCTACATAGTTAGCTGTAATTTAAAACAACTTTATAAACTAAATGAAGAATAGCCTAAAAGGCCATAGAAAGCTTAGAAAAATTACTCAAGAAGAGTTGTCAAAATCTTCTGGAATATCAATTAGGACTATTCAACGAATCGAAAAAGGACTGTCCACAGGTAGTTCTTACACCATCAAAACTTTAGCTAGAACTTTATCTATTGAAAGCTCCGATATAATTTATGAAGAAAGTAAACCCACATTAGATGAGAAAAAAAACGTAAGTATATTAAAACTTATGAATTTTAGTGTTCTGACAATGTTTTTAGTCCCATTTGGCAATATCGTTTTTCCAGCAATCATATTATTTAATAATAGAAGTGACGTCAAGGTAAAAACCATAGGAAAGAGAATATTAAATTTTCAAATATTAAGTATGTTAATACTCCCTTTTGTCCTAGTTCTTTTATTCCTTCTTATTGGAAAAGGATATGCAGGATTGCCCTTGACATTTATATTGTCATATCTAAGCTATGGTTTAGCAAATATTATCATTACAATACATACATCAATCCAAATAAATGAGGAAAAGGAAGTGCTATGCTTCGTTCCCAAAATTCTTTAAAACCAGCATTTGTCATACAAATGACATTAAAATGACATATGTCATTTTCAACTATCACTATTTATTCCAATAATTTTGCTTCAAACCATATACAAGAGTTAATTGTAATTTGGAATAAACACAAATCATATATGAGAAGTACGAATAAAATAATTCTGAGCATTTTATTTCTAATTGTTTATAATTCGTCGAATTATGCCCAAAATAACGATGACAAATTAGTTATTGTAGATGGTAAAAAAATGAACTACAAAACTACCCATCTTGAAAACAGAAAAGACGGCTCGCCAATTCTTGTCTTCGAATCAGGATTAGGTGGCGGAACTTTTGACCCAATTCTTCCATTTCTTCCAAGCAATGTATCCAGCATTCAATATGCGAGAAACGGAATTGGAAAGTCAGAAATTGATTTAGAAATAACATCTGATTCTCAACTCGTCCAACGTCTTCATAATTTGCTTTTGACGTTAAATATTAAACCACCATATTTATTGGTCGGACACTCTATAGGCGGACCCTACATAAGATTATTTGCTTCTAAATTTCCAAATGAAGTTTCGGGGCTCGTCTTCTCTGACCCAACCGACTTTATGTTAACTGCTAAAGAGAATGAAAAAGCGAGAATAAAATCTGAAAGTGATACTGGATATCAAGAAACCTTTTTGCTAATTCCGAAAATAATGTCCGAAAATGAGGGGTTTAGTCAGGACGCACGAAATGATGCGACGAGAGCATTAAAGGCAAACAAACTAGGCTATTTTCACGAATATCAAAATTTACCCGAATTAAAAAATAACATTGCTACAACGGTTATCATTTCATATAACAAAAATATTGAACAATCCGATAAGGAATTAAATGAAAGCCATAATCTCGGAATTAACTTTAAACCATTTTGGAAAGAATATGATAATTTGAGAATACAACATTTTTCTGAGTTGATAAAGGAAAATGACAACAGTATGATTATTTTACTTCCAAAATATAGTCACGGAATTCATTATCAAAATCCGGAATTAGTGGCTAAACTGATAATGGAAAATTATAATAGTTTTAATAAAATCGATGAATAAAAACTACAGCTAACATTGCCTATAGCAAATAGGGCATAAAGCGTTATATTTAAAGGCTTGGGCTTGTTTACTTAGTCCGCCAAATCTTTTGGATTTGGCAATTAAAAAAGAAAAGATAATTACAAAACAAAAAGCTCTGGCTCGCAGACCAGACGGAAACGAAAAGTTTCCTTGCCTGCCCTACTTGCCATAGCCGAACCGTTGTGCGTCATTTTGAGAAACCTAAACAAATGAATGAGTTTAATTGATTTTCAACACTTACATCAGCAAATAAAAAATAAGCTGTTCGAAATATCTTATAAAATAGATTGTTTCAATCAATCTGGTGATACTGACATAAGCAGATATGCAGAGACTTATTTTAAAGGAATATTTAATATAGTCTACAAAAAGGACAACTGGAATTTTTCAAAATCACAAAAAATAAATCAAGACACATATGATTTATTTGACGAGAAAAATAAAATCTGTATTCAAATCACATCAAATAAAAGGCAGAGCAAAAAAGACAAAACTATTCAACAGTTTGAGAATAAGCATTATCAAAACGGATTTAATACATTAATAATATTATTTACAACTCAATCAAAACCAAAAAAGAATAAAAATCCCATCAACTTTGATTATCAAGATTTCAACATTATAGAGTTTTGCGGTTTAATAGAAGATAAATGTGAACAAACAGAATTGTTAAAAATTAGGGACATATTATTGAATAATAACGAGCTTCCAAGAAACAGGAATAAAACCGCTAAAAAATCTCAAAACAAAAAAGTGTCTCAAAGAGAGTTTTTGAGAAGAAAAAAAATTGAAAAAGAGCTAATCAAAGAATTACTGATAGAAGATTTTTGGGATAAGATTGACAGAGAAGAACTAGCAAAATTACCAATTCATAAGTTTAAAGATTCTCGATTTATTTTACGCTCGATTTCGGATGAATCTTACCCAAATGTTGACGAAAATTCAAAATGGTCGAGAACATTTATGTACGATTTCTACGAAAAGGGAATACTTATTTGGCTTGATGCAGTTTCTGGTACTGAAGCATTAGTCAATGAAAATATGGAATGGTATATATTAGAATATGGAGAGAAAAATAAAGAATTCGAAAAAGGCTTTCAAAGAGTAAAAATTCGAATTTTAGGAGAATTACCATTCAAAAATATTGTTTATTGGGAAGATGGGGATGCTTATTATAATGATTACCATTTATTTTGTAAATATGATGGAATTGATGAAACACCATTTGACAAAATAGTTTACCGATTTGAAAATACTCTCGGATATTTTTGGAGAGAATTGGATATTGATAAAAGAATTAAATAAAAAACGAACAAACAATAAAACTTAATTTATAAGATTCAATGTCTTACTTTCTCTTTGTTGTCGAATAAAATTTCTGCTTAAATTCACTAATCTCATCTTTCAATTTTTTATTCGCATTATTAAGCAGTTCATTTTGGACTTTCATTATGGCTAAAAGGTCATTCATTGCATTTAAATTCTCTAATTGAGTAAAAACTATTCTTTCCAAGTCTGCTTTTGTATATCTATTCATAATTAAAAAATTACACATTAGTATTGATTTTCTATACAAATGTATACAAAGTACATCCAAATTAAAAACAAAAGTTTAGATTTTTTATACAAGTAGAGTTATTATATATATTTATGTCTATAAATTTGATATAATAATGACAGAATTAGGATTGTATCTAACTAAAAAATCAATTAACAAAGCAGAAGTTTCAAGGAGAACAGGAATAAGTAAATCCCGATTAAGTCAATTAAGTGGGAATAAGTCTACTAAACTTCGAGCTGATGAATTGTATCTAATTGCATTAGCGATTGACATTGAACCTTGTGAAGTTTTTGAAGAGGTTTGTGGACACTTGGATTTGAAAAATAAAGAATAAACGAACGCACAACAAAGTATAAAATTAATTGCTAGTACAGGTCTACTTAGGAAAATCATCAAGGATTTTCTAGTCAGTTTGTATTAGCTAAGTTAATTGTCCAAAACACGCAACTAATCTTATACGAAGCCGTTGCCATTCATTGAAAAAAACCTCTGAGAACTAATTAAACTTTACTTTTATGACAAACAAAAGCAAGAAAACTTTATTCCTTATGTCGGGAATTTTAACGGGAATAGTATTTATTAGCTCAATTTTAGATTCTGAACCTGGCTCATTATTCGGAAGTATATGGCTTTTTAGATTAGGATGGCTAATTATGGCTGTATCATCTTTTTTAAGCTATTACAATATAAAGAAGTCAGAAAGAAAGTCTGATTAAACTCTAAATTCTCAATCGAGTGTGATGTAAAACTAATTCTGACTTTTTTGCTTGTTTGCGGAATCATAATCTGAATTGGAAAAAACGAACTGAATATGAAATTTAGCAAATTCCGGAATTACTTACTCAATCGGAATTTAAAATATAGCGGAATTAGACGTTGACGCAGCTCACTCAAAAGCTGAATTTTAAAATCGGAATTTGATTTAAAATTTGAATCGAAGAAACAACGAAATGGCAACATTGGCTATAAATAATTGCTTGTTCTTGCCCACTCTGAAGATTCCGCAGGAATTTTCAGCTCAGTGTGTACTTGCAAAGTTACGTGCTAACCCACGCAACTATTCATAGCCGAGACCGTTATATGCAACCCTGCAAAACCAACTCAAAATATAGAAAATGGGCAGTTTACAAGACTTGAGTGACAAACTCGGAGAATTTAAAAACCACATTGAGGATATATCAAAAATGGTAATTCCAATTATTCCAGACAAAAATGGAATGATTGACAGGCAATGTCCAAAAAGTGAATGTGAATCACTTTTTAAAATACACAGAGAAGATTGGTTAAATATTGTAAGAGATGAAGAAGTATTTTGCCCTTTTTGCAAGAATAATTCCGAGGCTAAAAGTTATTTGACAATCGAGCAAAATAATGAAGTGATTAGCGATTTGAAAAAATCAATAAGGGAATTTTGGGATTATGGATATTCGCAAACTGGACAAAACATATCCATTAAACCGAGAGAGGAATTCGAATTAAACCTAAAATGCGTAAAATGTAATTGCAGATATTCAGTTGTTGGCTCTGCATATTTTTGTCCATCGTGCGGAAACAATAATATTGAAGAAAACGCTAAAAAAGCGGTTGAAAAAATTCTTTCTAATGCCAATAACATAGAAAAAATTCAAGAGACTCTAGAAACGAATTTAAATAAAGATGAAGCAACAGTAATAACAAAATCGATAATTGAAAACTCCATTTCAGAAATAATAGGGACTCTCCAAAATTATAGTGAATTGAGATACAATTCAATATCTAGTAAAACAGCACCATTTAATGCATTTCAAAATGTTGAAAAAAGTAATAAACTATGGTTTACCCTATTTGGAACTGGATACGATGATTGGTTAACAAAACCTGAATTAGAAAATCTATATAAATACACCCAAAAAAGGCACCTGATAGAACATAAAGCTGGAATAGTAGACCAGAAGTACATAACTAAAACAGGAGATACAAATTATCAAGAAGGAGAAAGAATAATAATAAAACCCAATGACGTAGTTTGTTTAGGAACAATAGTTATTAAACTATTAAATGAAATATCAACGCTAAAAAAGGGCAGCATATAACAAAACCTATAAACAATACGGGCTTCGGGCATAAACGCTAACGTCTGCGTATATTTATATTGTCGCGAAATCTTTGGGATTTCGCTTTGACACAAAATAAGAAAAAACAAAACCAAAAGATTTCGCTATGTGCGTTAAGGAAAGCAAACGCTAGTTTGCTCCCGTACTGTTCATAGCTAAACCGTTGGGTGCAATATGAACAAACATTGAGAATTGAATGAAAATTGATATAGAAAAATATAAACCACTCATAAAATCAGCTGTTGAATTGTTTTGGAACACTCGAAACAGTCAGACGAATAAACAGTCTAAAAGCAACATTTCGGATACGGGAAACAGAAGTGCAGTAACAGGTGGAAAACAACTTGATGGTTTTTTGGAATTATTATGTCAAGTAGCTATAGATATTGGGATTCCTAAAGACTGCTTATACACTAAAGGAAATCATATTCCAGGTTTCTTTAGACCAACAAAAGATTGGGATTTACTCATAATTTCTCCTAACAAAAAACTAATTTCGGTAATTGAATTGAAATCTCAAGTCGGTTCTTTTGGTAACAATTTCAACAATCGAACAGAAGAGTCTTTGGGCAGTGCTGTTGACTTATGGACTGCATTTAGAGAAAAAGCATACCCAAATCAGACCGCACCTTGGGTTGGTTATCTAATGCTCGTTGAGAAATCCGAAAAATCTACTAAACCAGTTAGAGTTAGTGAACCGCACTTTAAAGTATTGCCCGAATTTGTTCACGGTTCATATCTTGACAGATATAAAATACTTTGTCAAAAATTAATGCTTGAAAGGCACTATTCGCAATGCTGTTTGATGTGGACGAAACAAGATTCATCCTTTGGAAACATTGCAGATGAAATATCAATTGACTCATTCCTATATTCGTTTGTCGGTCATCTCATTGGTCAACTAAAAGAATTTAAGTAAAGACCTATGGAGCGTAAAAACGGCAGAAAACACGGAGAAGTTTTTACTCAAAAAAATGTAGTCAAATACATTTTGGATGAAGTAAAGTATAGTTCTTCGTCAAATCTTGAAAGAATTAAGATTCTTGAACCAGCTTCGGGACAAGGTGCTTTTGCCATTGAAATTATTAAACGCCTTTTTGAATCTTCAAAGAAGTTCAATTTTGATTTTATCAAATCAGTCAATGAAAATGTAAGATTTATAGAAATTGATAATTCAAGTTATAAGAAATTAAAGACGATTATTTTTAATACCGTAAACAGTTATGGATTCAATGAAAATCAAGTTGAAGATTCTGTATTCTTAAAAAAAGATTTTCTAATAAATAATTTTGAAATTGAATTTGATTGTATTGTAGGAAACCCACCATACATTAGACACGAATTAATTGAATCAAGCCTAAAAGAACAATACAAAAAAATATTCTCAACATTCAAATACAGAGCAGACCTTTACGTGCTTTTTTATGAGAAGTCTTTGCAATTATTAAATTCGAAAGGTGTTTTATCATTTATCTGTTCTAACAGATGGCTTTTCAATCAATATGGTCAGCCTCTAAGAAAGTTAATCGCAAACAATTATCATATTTCAAAAATCATAAACATTGAAAAAGCCAATGTTTTTGACGAAGACGTAATAGCTTACCCTTGTGTAACTACCGTTCATAAAACAAACGGAGAATATACAGAGTATTTTGAATCTCAAGACAAAGAGATTGATATGAATAAATTGACTTTTACGAAAATGGAATCGCCTAAAAATGAATCTTGGCAAAATCTATTTCTAGATTACAATATCAATCACAATTCGTTAATTGGAATTAGAGAGCAAGGTTTTGAAATTGGAATTGGAGTCGCTACAGGAGCTGATAAAGTTTATATCAAGAAAGAGAGCGAGCTGAATGGGATTGAAAAAAATAGACTTATCCCAATAATTAAATCTCGTAGCCTAAAAGGAGAGAATATTGATTGGGATAATTCATATGTAATTAATCCATTTGAACAAGGACAATTATGTGACTTAAGTAAATACCCGCATTTAAAATCTTATTTAGAGTCGAAAAAAGAGGATTTATTAAAACGTCATATTGCAAAAAAATCGCCTGACTCTTGGTACAAGACAATTGATAAAATAAAACCTGATTTACAAAGTAAATTTAAGTTACTATTGCCAGACCTTTCAGGTTGTAAATTCCTATTTATTGACGAAGGTAACTTCTACCCACATCACAATATTTACTATATAACGCACCATGATTTAAACAAATTAAAAATTTTGGCTAGTATTTTAATGTCAGATTTTATTAAAGACCAATTATCCCAAATCGGCATAAGAATGAATGGTGGTTTACCACGTTTTCAATCGCAGACGCTAAAGAAGTTGAGAATTCCGAATCTAAATGAATTAACGAAGTTTGAAACAGACGAATTGATTAAATCATACAACAATCGGAATCTGAAAAATATAAATAAAATAGTAAATAAATACTGCACCCAACATTGTATAAAAGTAATGGCGGAGTCAGTGGAAAAACCAAAGCACTTGGATAAAAGTGAAGTATTGGCTTAAACCGAAAAATTAGTGCATAAAATCCGCCACTACTCTTATACTAGACCGTTGTGTGTAATACTGAATTAAGAAAAGTATAACAATGAAAACAACAGCACTCTTGATGGTTATATTAACATCTATGTGCATTACAAATCACCAAACAGACATAGTTCAATTAATTTATCAAGGGCAACTTATTGATGTATATGTAGAGAAGGCAATATTTCATACAGATGGGAAAGAGAATTTCCTTATGAAGTTTAAACTAATGAATACAAGTGATAGAACAGTAGGGGTCGACCTCTCAAATTATTGGAAAGTCATTTATCCTAATCAATGGGGAATTTATCAAAAACCATATCGTGAAATAATTGACGAAAGACGAATAATTCCTGATACGGTAATCAATGAAGCTGACTTAATCGATAAATATAATAACCAGACTTTAACCTTCATAAAACCAAAAGAGACAATTGAATATTATCGCAACTGGAATGGTAGTGGGGAAAGAGTTAAACTGACGGATGAGAACAGCTTTTTAATAATTACTGTTGATGGCCAGCTATTGCTAACTGACGGCGCGACTGTGGAGCAGGTCAAAATTGGAGATGAGGAGGATAGAAGAGCTATCGTTTTCAAATATCCAATTACGGACAGCTATCTTCCCAAAGAGGCTTTCATAGTTGATAAGAACTGAAAATGTACTCAACAAAGGCTAAGAAAACATGTGGGAAGACAAGGTGAAAATAAACGTTAAAACACAACACAAAACTCGATTCTTGGCAGACAAATACGTGTTTCAAAACCCACATATTTCTTAGCCAAACTGTTGTGAGCAATTAAAACCAACATCCTGCTGAAAGAATATTCCATATCGGACATTATAATATCCAATCCAAAAGAAAAGTTTTTCTACGTTGGAACTTTTGAGGGAACAGAAGATCCAAATGTTGAATGGCCACATAGGCACGATTTTTATTCGATAGTTTGGTTCACGAAAAGTACAGGAATCAATGTCATTGATTTTGAGGAATATGAAATCAAGCACGACAGGCTCTTCTTAATGCAACCAAAACAGGTTCATAATTGGTCCTATTCAAAAAACTCGAATGGTTACATTGCTGTTTTTGACAAGTATCTTTTAAAGCAAGTAGCTGATTTTACAGATGAACCCTTTTTCGATTTGTCCACTAAGAATACAAAACTTCTAAAACCTTTATTTGAAAATATCATCGAAGAGTCCAAGAAAAATGACCAATTAAGCGAAAAAACTATCGCCCAGGGAATTTCATATTTACTACTTCAACTAAAAAGATTATCAAATGAAAATCCCAAGAACGAGGAAATTAAACCAAATACTATTTTAAGATTCTCAAGATTGGTGTCGGACACTATTTCCGAAAATATTTCCGTAAACGAGTATGCCGCAAAATTGAATTTGACCGTTGACAAACTCAACGAAATCTGCAAAGAAAATTACGGACAAAGCCCTAAAACAATTATCTTGGAGAAGAAAATTACGGAAGCAAAACGACTACTCTATTTTAGTGATTTATCGGTAAAGGAAATCGCTTTTCGCTTAGGATTTGAGGACAGTTCCTATTTTTCAAGAATATTCAAACAAAAAACAAACCTTTCGCCCACCAAATTCAAAAGTGCCTGAAAATCTGGAAAAAGTCCTGTAAATGGGCTTCATTCAACTATTAGTTTTGCCTAAAAACAAAATGAAATATTTATCAATTTTAATATTCCCTTTATTCATTGCAATAAATGGATATGGGCAAACAGAAAATCAAATAAAAATGAACAGTACAAAAACAGAACGATTTAAAAAAGGTTGGGAGAAATTAAAAGAAATTGACGGACAAGCAGGCATAAATGTCATAGAAAGTTTAAAAGACGTTTCACCCGACTTGGGGGAATACACCATTGAATACCCATTTGGCGATGTTTATAGTAGAGAAATTTTGGACAATAGGACAAAGGAAATCGCTGTTGTTGCTGCTCTTACAGCAATGGGAAATGCAAGACCACAATTAAAAGTCCATATCAACGCTGCTTTGAATGTTGGTGTGACCGGAGAGGAACTTTCGGAAATTATGATTTTAATGTCGGTTTATGCAGGTTTTCCTTCTGCTTTGAACGGAACTTCTGCTTTGAAAGAAGTCATTGAAGAAAGAAAAAAGGAAAAATAACTGCTTACAACAACGTGTATAAGCTATAGCGGTTTGGGTGTTCTAACTCGAACCGATTTTTCATTAAATTAAAGTATATTGTAAACTGACAAGGTAGTTGTGTAAATTCCGCTACGTTTCATACACAAGCCGTTACATTAATTCGAAAAATGAAGAAAATTAGAATTTTAGTTTTTGCTTTAGTAAGCTTTTGGCTTCAAACGGGTATTACACAAACAAGCAATATCCTAACCACAAATTTTGGATCTATTCATTATAAAACTTTTGGAAAGGGTGAACCTCTTCTTATAATTAATGGTGGGCCGGGAATAGATTGTGAAGGATTCTCATCTCTGGCATCCCTCCTGAAAGATGATTATATGGCCATTATCTATGATCAAAGAGGTACTGGCAAATCAGATTTAAAAATCGTTGATTCAAGTACGTTGTCCATGGATTTGTTGATTGACGACATTGAAATCCTACGAAATCATTTAAAAATCAAAAACTGGATAGTACTCGGACATTCCTTCGGGGGTTTTGTAGCACAACACTATGCCTCCAAACATTCAGATAGGATAAAGGGAATGATATTGTCCGCTTCCGGAGGTATTGATACGGAGATTTTTTCTTACATAGGCGATAACGTGCATATTAGAATGAGTGATGCAGATAGAGATGCCTTAAGGTATTGGAACAAAAAAATTGCCGAAGGTGATACCACCTACCTCGCCAGGTATAAAATTGGTGAACTCAGAGCTCCTGCGTATCTATATGGAGAGGAATATATTGAACAAATCGCCCATAGGCTGACGCAATCAAATCCAGAGGTAAGAAATTTGATGCTTGCTGATTTGTCCAAACACAAGTACGATTGGAGTAGTTCCATGTCTAAATTTAAAGCACCTGTTCTTATCATACAGGGCAGACAAGATCTGGTTGGATCTGAAACGGCTTATAGGGCGCATAATGTCTATAGTACTTCCAAACTTGTATTGCTAAATAAGTGTGGGCATTATGGGTGGCTGGAACAGGAAGAAAAATACATGAATGAAATAAAGGCTTTTATTGAAAGTTTGGGTTAAAATTACTGGTAATAATATATAAAAATGCATTAAAACGCATCTTACACTTAACGTTATAAGTAAAACCCAAGTAATGGTAATTAGAATCTAATAATCGTTACATGGACAAGCATTATAATAATTTCAATAGTGAAAAAATCCTACTTTTTGTTTTTAACATTTGTATGTGTAATATTTTTAAATGCTTGTAACATCAAAGAACATAAATCAAAAGATAGTGATTCACTAAGTTTTGAAGCATCTTATCTTGGTCAAAAACTACCAGGCTTAAAAGCTGAAGTTTTTGCTCCGGGTATCGTTACGACAGAACATATGGAATTTTTCGGCAGCTTTACACCAGATTTAAAAGAGTTCTATTTTAAAAGAAAAGGTGGGAAATATAAAAAATCTACGCTGGTTGTCATTCAATACAAGAATTATCGATGGAGCGAATCTGTTGTCTCACCGGCTGAAGCCTCTGTGGGAGAACCGTCTATCTCTCCTGATGGTAATACCATATACTTGGATTCTAGATATATAGAGCGAATCAACTCTGGTTGGTCAAAGGTAAAAAGTCTTGGAGCACCCTTCAAAGATATCCCAATTATGCGCCTTACGGTTTCAGCAACTGGTACTTATGTTTTTGATGAACGAGAAGAAATTGGTACCATTCGGTATTCCCGATTGATAGATGGCAAACGTGAAGCACCAAAAGCATTCGGTAAAGAAATCAACACAGGAAAATGGATAGCTCACCCCTTCATTGCTCCTGATGAAAGTTATTTAATTTGGGATAGTGAACGAGAAGGTGGATACGGTGATTCAGATTTGTACATTAGTTTTCGTCAGGAAGATGGTTCATGGGGACCTGCGATAAATATGGGAGAAGAAATAATACCGAACGCGAGGACATATATGGTAGTGTCACCCCAGACGGAAAATACTTATTCTTCCATACATATTTAGACGAAGGAAAAGCGAGCATCTTTTGGGTGGACACTCAGGTTATCTGGGAACTCAGGAACAAATGAAAAACTATTATGTATAGTAAATGCCTATCACTAACAATGTGTATGAGTAATGGCGGTTTAAGTGATAAAACGAAAGTATAAATACAGGAGAAAGGTCGGCGCAAAACCGAAAAGTTCATGAATGGAAATCCTCTACTACTTATAGCCGGGACTGTTGTAGTGCATTAGCGATTGTTGAAATCAAATTTGAAGTAAATATTAGCAATAAGTATCAAGAATTATAAAACGGCTGAAAATATCTTTGTCCTATTGTTTGACATAAAAGAATAAAGATGAAAAACGTAATCCGAGTAAATCCAATTGGAAGTATTCATTCTGAAAATGGAATATTTTATATCAAATTAAAGAGTGAATATAAAAAGGGGTTAACAAGTATTGATGGTTTTAGTCATTTACAAATAGTTTGGTGGGGAAACTTATTTGATACACCTGAACAGAGAAACCAACTCACCACAGACAAACCATACAAAACAAGTCCTGAAAAGATGGGCGTGTTCGCTACACGTTCTCAGTTTAGACCCAATCCAGTTTTGATGACTACTATAGTTGTAGAAAAAATAGATTTCGACGAAGGAATAATTTTCACACCTTATATTGATACTGAAAACAATACACCTTTATTAGACATAAAACCTTACCACCTGTACGAAAGAGTCGAAAATTGCAATGTGCCACAATGGTGTAAACATTGGCCTTCATCGTATGAGCAATCTACAGATTTTAGTTGGGAAAACGAATTCAATTTCTGATACTATACCCGTTATACATGACCAATAAAGAAACTATACTTAAAACAATAGATTTCATCGAATCAAATTTGACATCAGACATTAACGTATCAGACATTGCAAAAGAAGGTTGTTATTCTTTGTATCATTTTACAAGGCTTTTTCAAAACATTGCTGGTATATCGCCAAAAAAATACCTTCTTCAACGAAGACTAACAGAGAGTGTTCGTCGACTACGTAATTCTAAAGATAAAATAGCGGCTATTGCTTTTGACTTTCAGTTTGGCAGTAACGAAGTCTTTTCTCGAACTTTTCGAAGACGTTTCGGCATTAATCCTTCAAATGTTAGAAAAGGTGGAACAATACCCGCTTATTTACTTACGCGAGCAATAACGGAAGATTTTATCTTTCAATCAAAAAAAGCAAGAAATCAAGAGCCTGATTTAATTGAGTTAAAAGAAAAAATGTTGGTCGGCACTTCATACTTTATCAAAGGGAATCTAAAGAAACTAGACTTATCCAAGGAATGGAATAGTTTTATGAAAGAAGTTGATTTAATCAATAACAAAATGATTCCAGAATACTATTATCAAATTCAATACTGGTCAGAAAATCAAGATTTAGAGGGGTTGAATTTTTTTATTGGAGTTGAAGTGAATAGTATAAAAGAAATTAGTCCGCAATTTGTTATTAAAACCATTCCAAAAGGAACTTATTTGAGGGTTATCCATCAAGGCTTATCGAGAAATGTTCGTTATACGTACAGGTATATTTACAATGAATTTCTTCCTGACACAAATTATAAATTATCGAAACCATTCAATTTTGAGTACTATGGAGAAAACTATTTATCACCTAACGACGAACAATCAGAAAGTCATTTGTTTATTCCGGTAAGTATATAATATCTATATTACATTAAACGAAAACAAAAATGGCTAACGACACATAAAGTCAAGCCAAACAAAGATTGAACAAATCAATGAAGAAGATTAATAGATTAATGACAAATATCTGTTCGGAAAATTTAGCAGAAAGCCGAGATTTTTATACGAAGCTGTTTGACTTTAACGTGGATTATGATAGTGATTGGTTTGTCCATCTAATTTCAAAAGATAAAAAACTTGAATTGGGAATAATTGACCGAACAAATGAAATTGTACCGAAAGGTTTTCAAAACAATCCACAAGGGTTTTATATAACATTTGTTGTTGATAATACGGACGAAATATTTGAGATTGCAGCATCGGAAAATTTTGAAATCGTAAACGAACCAGCAGATACGTTTTATGGACAAAGACGTTTGTTATTGAAAGACCCTAATGGAACCTTAGTTGATATTTCATCTCCAATTAAGGACTTTGAATTCTAAAACAGATTACGAATTGGAACCAAAGGAAAGCAATCGGAATAAAAAAACACACTACAACAATGCATATAAAAAATAGCAGCTTCCCTACTCAACTGAAACTTATTTTCTTGATTTTAGTTTATTAAAAAATACGAAAGGCAGTTTCCTGAAATTCGCCGGACTTCACATAGTGCGGCGTTAGCAACAAGCTGAAAATAGCACTTAAAAACAAAAATAATTAATGTGTTCAATGGATATTATCTTATTAAACTTTGCTGAAATTAGAAGGCGGAGTATAAAATTATGGAATGGAATTCCGAACGAATATTTAAATTGGAAACCTGACAAAAATGCCTTTACATTTATTGAAATGATTAGGCACGTTTTAGAAGGCGAACATCTTTTCCATAAAATAATTCAGAATCGAGGAAATTTAGGTAATTATCAATCACCTTGGAAAGAACTAAAATATTCGGACTTAAAAAGTGAGCTTGAATTTTCGGAAAAATATCGAACAGAATTTCTAAATATGATAAAAGAGTTGAAAACAGAAGATTTAGAAAAGGTAAGGATTGAGAGAAAAGAAGTTGGACAAAGTAAAAAACTCGGAGATTATCTGAATCGAATTGCATATCACGAATCTGTTCATACTGGACAAATGTTAGATTATTTAAGAACTGCTGGAATTGAAAGACCTAAAATATGGGACTAAAAGGCCAGTTACTAACAATGTATAACCGTAATTACTGCGGATTCGAATATGCTTCAACAAGCTCAGCACAGGCTAGAGTCCACTCAGAATTGTGAGCGTCTGTGCTTAACGGAAAACTAACGCGTATAAACCCTTAACTGACGGTTATACGAGACCGTTATAGGTAATTTGAACAAAACGAAATGTATGAATAAGCACTTTTGGGTTTTATTAACTTTTTTGGTTGTATCCTGTATATCAATAGCTCAAGAAAAAGAAGAAAAATTCTTAAATGAACTAAAACAAGAAGTTCAAAATGAAAAAATTCCAGGATGTGGAATAGTAGTAATTAAAAATGGGCAAACTGTACTTTCAGAATCTCTCGGACTCTCTGATTTTGCTTTTTCAGTGCCTGTTGATAGCAGTACGATTTTTTCAATTAACTCACTTTCAAAAATATTCGCGGGCACTGCAGTAATGCAATTGGTGGAAGATAGAAAAATAAAGTTATCAAACTCAATTTCAGATTATTTGGACGATTTACCGAATAAGTGGAAAGGAATTACAATTCACCAACTTTTAAGTCACACTTCTGGTTTACCTGATATTGAAGACACTCAAAATGGTGGCCTGATTGGGGGCAAAGGCGAAAAAATTGCTTGGGAAAAAGTTAAAAATAAGAATATTCGATTCAAAGCAGGAGAAAGGTTTGACTATATCCAAACAAATTATGTGCTGATTTTAAAACTGATTGAAAAAGTAAGTGGAATGACTTACTTGAAGTTTTTGCAAAAAAATCAATTTGATAAAATTGGCATAAACAAAGAAATTATTTTTGGGAGTTCTTTTGAAAGTGTTCAAAACAAAAGCTCGACATACAGTTATTACGAAAAGAATAAACAAACTGGCAAGTACGAAAAGGGAGAAAAACTATTTGAAATTTCAGAAGATTTTTCCCCACTTGTTTGGGCGGATGCAGGTGCATTTGCAACTACTAATGCTTTGAGCAGATGGATTAAAGCTTTGGAAAACGACATATTTATAAGTTCAAAAAGCAGGAAAGAAATGTGGACTGCCGTACCATTGAATGATGGTAAATATGGAGGGTTTGGTGGGTTTTTAAACGGTTATGGATATGGATGGCCTGTTATTATGCGAGAAAATCATCCTGCTGTAGCACCTATTGGTGGTGGACGGGCGTCTTTAATTATTTATCCTGATGATGAACTAACAATTATTCTTTTGACAAATCTGACAGGCAGTTCACCTCAGAAAATAATTGAAAAAGTAGCTCACCACTATTGGGAATAGAAAAACTACCTGCAACATTGTATATAAGTGATAGCGAATCAAGAGATAAGAAGTAAGTATAAAAATAAAGGTCAGTACAAAACCGAAAGGTTTGTGAATAGAAATACGCTACTACTCATACACTAGACCATTGTAGCCAATTAAAGAACAATAGGATGAAAAAAGAAATCATTAACCGAAAAGGAGCAAGAAAAGTACAGGATATTCCGAAAGAAGTTTTGGAGTTGCTGAACGCAGGAAAAATCGAAACGGTTAATTTAACTGAATGGTTAGCGATTGACCATTTAATACTCATCCAAACAAACTTTGCGGAAATTGGAATTTCGAAAGAAAATACAAAACTGATTTCAGAGAAAATAAAAGCTCAAAAAAAGCCTTCTACAATGAATACAATCAAGTTAGTCGGCTCAATGCTTTACGAATTATATTCTGACGATAAAGCATTTAACTTAATCTTTGACAAATTGAGTTCTCACTTGTCCGACTCCATTCGCTGTTACGCACCATATCTTAAATCTTTACATCAAAATTTAAGTATATCCGAAAAACTAAATCAATCTGAAAAGCTCATTGCCGATAATCATTTTGGAGTGCGAGAGGTTGTGTGGATGGCTTTACGACCTGAAATTGAGGAAAATTTAGAACAATCTATCGATATTTTAAGTGGTTGGACAAAAAACAAAGATGAAAATATAAGACGATTTACGACTGAATCGACAAGACCAAGAGGAGTTTGGTGCAAACATATTGAGCGATTAAAGGAAAATCCAGAAATGGCTTTACCTATTTTGGAAAATCTAAAGTCGGATAAATCAAAATACATTCAAGACAGTGTTGGGAATTGGTTGAATGATTCAAGCAAATCGAGACCTGATTTTGTGATTGAACTTTGTAAAAAATGGCAAAAGGAATCACCAACAAAAGAAACAGAAAAGATAATCAAACGAGCAAGACGAACGATTGATAAAAAATAATTACAGCCAATAAAGAACTGAGCTAAAAAACAAATAAAATTCAGCTCAATCTACCTGTATAATTTGTAATAGTTAAGACTTAATCTGACACTTTCAATAAATTAGTTTAACCCTAAAATTAGATTTGTCAGATGAGTACAGGAGAAAAAATCATCAAACCCAAGTTAGGATTGCTTGAACTTGCGAAGCAATTGGGCAATGTATCCCAGGCCTGTAAGGTAATGGGATATAGCCGGGATAGTTTTTATAGGTTCAAAGAACTTTATGAGCAGGGTGGACAGCTAGCTCTCCAAGAAATTTCAAGGAAGAAACCGATTCTGAAGAACCGTATCGGGGAGGAAATCGAAAAGGCAGTTGTTGGGATGGCCATTGAACTTCCAGCCTATGGACAATTACGTGTGTCCAATGAACTGAAGAAGCGGGGCACGTTCATATCCCCTGGTGGCGTAAGGAGCGTTTGGCTGCGCCACGATCTGGAGACCTTTATCGACACTTATTGCAAAGTGGCCTTCGTTAAGCTCTATGACCGTAAGAACGCCATCACTGCGGCCGATCTGCTCAATGACAGGGAATCCCCTTCTTCCAGCAAAGAGAGCTTCCCTTGCTGCGTATATTGACCGACAGAGGAACCGAGTATTGCGGGAAACGCGAACACCACGAATACCAACTTTACCTGACCATTGAGGACATCGACCATACCAAGACCAAGGCAAAGAGTCCGCAGACAAATGGTACCTGTGAACGTTTCCACAAGACAATGCAGAACGAGTTCTTCTTTGTCGCTTTCAGAAAAAAGGTCTATAAGTCCATCGAAGGGCTGCAAACCGACCTCGACCAGTGGATGGAACGGTACAATACCGAAAGAACGCACACAGGAAAACACTGTTATGGAAAGACTCCTTTGCAGACTTTTGAGGATTCCATACTTTTAGCAAAAGAAAAGCTCATCGAGCACAATGAGCTTAAAGGCTCTTTTCAAGTGTCAGATTAACCAAAACTGTCAGGTTAAGTAGTAGCTAGTACAAATAAAACTAGGAACAAATATTTTGATAGAACATCTTTAAAACGGAAGCCTTAAAGGACTTATTCCTTTTTCCAAGGATGGACAATGATGAGTTGGACAATGACTCCAACAATAATTAAAGAAACGATTTCTACTTTTAAGAGCAGTTTGCCCATATTCAATGATTTTTCCCCTTTTTCCGAAAGAGTCAGACTTTCTGTAAACCTAATGTTTGCAAAGTCATCCATAATTATCGTGATACGGTCAAGGATAACGTTCATTTTTAAGCGTTTTTTTTCTAAGGTTTCATCGGTATCGTCCAGGATAGATTCTTCCAAATCCAGCAACTTAAGATATTTTGTTTCCAGTTCATTTAAATGAGATGATTCGTTTGGTGTAAGCTTTAGCGCTCCAATGTTGGTCAATAACCGTTCAATCGTTGTAGTTTCATTGAAAGGGTGGGACAATATGCCATTAGTACTTAACTGTAATCGTTTTAAGTGGAACTGATGATATAGTTTATACACGTAGTATTGGGCAATTCTTTGGTCTTCATATATGGAATCCATTGTGCTATGTACCATTGATGAATGCTTTTTATTTAACCAATGGGTCCCTAGTATCAAGATGATTACTAAAAGTATGGACTTGGCCAGTAGAAAATTATTTACCAAGACCGTTCCTTTGCCCTTAACTTTTGCATGCATCTTCTAATTTATTTATCGTTTTTTAATGTTCCGCCCGGCACCTTAAGAATAGAAGTAGGCTTTGGTATACCGGACGGAATCACTAACCAAAAAATTGGAGATGTTTTTTATCGAAGGAAAACATTCTCTTAGCTATTCGGTATTGTTTATGGCCATACTCATTGTTTAATTTTGATGTTGGAACAAAAAATCCATCCAAGTATTTTTTATTGCTGTTGTAAGGATTTGTATAGAGGAAAATCGGACATTGTTCCGTTTGAATATGGTATTATCCTATCTTTTTTGTCGATATCCGTGATATGCGCCTCAGGTATATTTTTCTGAATATAGTGCAAGGGATCGAACGTAGTGCTACGTGAGAAATCCAAGAACCCCTTTTGAGGCACTATTGCCGTTTGTATGTTGTGCTCATCCCTGAAATTTTTAAAATCGATGGAATTGGTTCCTGTAAACAGAGCTGTTTCAATGGAATGTATATTTCTGTAAAACCTATTGATTAAAAAGGTTTTTGCAGTTGAAAACTCCTCATTTTCAAGCGCAGTTATAATTTGATTTGGTGAGAATCCGTAAAGTTCAGAGTCAAAGAGCGGCATTTTATAAGGATATACCAGTATAAGGTTGATTATTTCCTTGGAATAGAGCTCAAAAGCGTACTCGGCCAATTTTAACGACCTTGCGCTAAAGTCGGTAGGAATCAATACTTTTCTCATAATGTACTTTATTTTACTTGGATACAATAGTAGCCTCGTGACATTAAAGAGAGGTAAGAAGGAGATTAGAACAGTATTAGAATTTCAACGGGCTATTTTAAAACCCTCGTCAGTATTTGGTAATTGTACAAGGACATGAGTTCCTTTTTCGATTTCTGAATAAATTTTTAACTCTCCCCCATGTAGGCGAATTATCTTTTGGGATAGCGCAAGACCAAAACCAAATCCTTTATAGCCCCTTGCATTTGAACCCCGATAAAAAGGTTCAAATACGTTTTTAAGATCCTCTTTGGGTATGCCTATACCTTTATCTTTTATAGAGAACAGAATGCCGTTATCCTCCACTTGAAGACTCAGGTCAACGGTACCGTTTGTTGAATATTTCAATGCGTTGTCCAAAATATTCAACAAGGCCACTTTCATAAGACCATTATTTCCACGAAAAACAAGCGTATTGGAATTTTGCGGTAAAAATTGAAAGTTGCAGTTTATCTTGTTTGAAATAAGGGAATCAAAACTCATTTTTACTTCCATCAATAACTCATCGGCCCGAATGTTTTCAATGATCAACCCTTTGGAATCGTGCTCGGTGTGTGCAAGGTCAAGAAGAGCGTTTATCAACTCATCAAGACGCAAAGCTTCTTTTTCAATGGTTTGGAGTGCTTCAATATATTCCGGTTCTTTTCTGGCTTTATTCAGGGAGACCTCCGTTTGGCCAATGATTGCTGTTAGGGGATTTCTAAGTTCGTGCGAAGCGTTGTGTACAAAATTACTTTTCATCTCAAAAGAGGTTTCAAGTCTGTCCAACATGGTATTGAACGTTCTGGATAGTTCCCCAAGCTCATCCTTTTTATGTTCTGTAGCAAGTCGCAGATGAAGGTTTTTTGCCCTTATTTTATTTACTTGCCCTGTGATAACCAAAATAGGCTTTAGGACCTCTTTGGCATAATATCGGCCAATAACGAAAAGCAGAATCAAACTCAAAGTAAATGCTGTCAACAGTGTCCTTGTTAGGTTTTGCATTTTTGCAGATCCGTAAAGGTCTTCAGCAGAAAGTACTACTATAAAGTCCCCTTGATTGTCTTTGTAAAGGATAGCCGTGTAATAATTGTTCTTTATCTTAACTTCTGCGTGGCCATTATTAAAGACGTCATCAAAGAATTCTGGTTGCAAAGGAGACTGTGAGTGAGAGATTAAAGATCTTTCGTCCAAATTGACTTTCAAGATTTTCTCTTTTTCGTTAGGAAGTGTCCGTAAGTGTTTTTTGCGTATATCTTCGTAGATGCTCGTGCTTAATTCGTCCTCTTCCAAATAGGCCTGTGCCGCAATGGACACCCTTTGTTTTAATCTAAGGTAGAACTCATTCTGCGTGTAATTCTCTACAGAAAAGTAGATAAACAGAAATACTGACAATAGTAACATAGCGGTCAGCAACACAAAGATCAATGTTATCTTGTTTCTAATCTTCATGATTCGTAGGCTCTTTCACTATATATCCCATTCCAATTACTGTATGGATTAATTTTGGCTTATAGTCCCTATCGATTTTATTTCTAAGATAATTGACATAAACATCAACAACATTGGTCCCAAGATTGAAGTTGATGTCCCATACACTTTCAAGAATATCAATGCGGCTCAAGACCCTGTTCTTGTTTTTCAAGAAAAACTCTAGCAAACGGAATTCTGTGGAAGTCAATTTTATTTCATCACCAGATCTTTTTACTATTTTGGCATCCCTATCAAGTTCTAGGTCAAATACAACAAGTTTTTGGTTTATAGATAACGTTGAGATGTGCCGTCTTGACAATGCCCGAATCCTTGCCAAAAGTTCTTTGAACTTAAAAGGTTTCACCAAGTAATCATCCGCTCCTGAATCCAATCCCTTGACCACATTTTCGGTTGTTCCAAGGGCGGTGAGCATTATGATCGGCAGATTTTCATAGTCCAGTTCCCTAATTTTTTTAGCGACCAGCCTCCCATCCATGCTGGGCAGGACAACATCAAGTATAACAAGGTCTATTCGTTTCTGTTTTAACAGTTCTAAGCCTTGTGCACCTTCATAAGCCAAAAAAACTTCATAGCCCACTTCATTTAATCCTTTTTTAATAAAGGCAGCTACGTTCTGCTCGTCTTCTATGACCAATATGCGTTTTGCCATTAAGGAATACCATGTAGGATATTAAAACTAAAAATAAAGATAATCATATAGTGTTCAGAAGAAGTTGTGAAAGATATTAGAATGGTATTAGAATTATATCTAAGTTTTGAAAAAGAATTCAACCAATTGACCGAATTATGGATTTTGTTCTGTTTCAAAATCAATATTCAATGAAACATTTGATTTAGCATATGTGCAGATTGAAGGTATTTTTGGAGGATTATATGGTAGCGGAGTAGCACGAATCTATGAGTACAAAAACGGAGAACGGACTATAAACGAAATATTAGGAAGTTGGATAAGCTGAAAAAAGGACACGACAATAATGGCTAAAATTCCTAATTAGAATTTCAAGACTTTTTGCTAAGTTTATGTTTATGGTAGAATGATACTTGTGTGCGATTCTGTAACAAAATCATAGCCGAGACCGTCATGGCTCGTTAAAAAAAACGGGATTAAAAAAAATGGGATATGAAAATAATGTGTCTTAACGGATGGGGCGGAAAACTGTATGATAAGTTACTTCCATATTTGATAGAAGAAAATCCAGACGTTCTTTGTTTGCAAGAAGTTGTACATACACTAGAAACGGATAAAGACTGGTTAATGTACAAAGACGGAGACCACATTCTTCCTCAGCGGGCCAACTTTTTTCAAGATGTTCAAACTGCATTGCCTGACCATATTGGAATTTTTTGTCCTGCATCCCAAGGAATACTTTGGGATGAGGAAATCAAAATTCCTTCCCAATGGGGACTTGCAACATTTGTACGAAAATCATATCCAATAATCGGACAAATACAAAGATTCGTGCATAAATCATATGCACCTTATGATTATGGTGAACATCCACGCTCTCGGAGTGCACACGCTATTAAAGTATTCGATTATAAAGAAGACAGATCTGTTGTTGTAGCCCATATGCACGGGTTAAGAGACTTGAACGGGAAAATGGACACGCCCGAGAGAACGGTACAGGCACATAAATTAATGTCTCTTGCAAATGAGCTTACTGAGCAGAATGATTCTCTTGTAGTATGCGGAGACTTCAATGTAGAGCCAAATAGTGAGACTTTAAAAATTTTATCCAAAGCTGGACTAACTGAATTAGTAACCACACGAACATCAAAGGGCACTCGAAATTCTCAATATAAGAAGGAAAGTAGATATGCGGATTATATGCTGGTCAATGAATTGATCAATGTTTTGGGTTTCAACGTAATTTTTGAGCCTGAAGTTTCGGACCATTGCCCACTAGTTCTGACTATCTAAATAAATGGAAAACAAAAAATGCATCAAAACGACCGTTTATACCAAACCGTTGTAGCGCATTGTAAAAGAAATAAGACATTAAGAATTCAACAATATGAAGACTTTTTTTGGACCAACTCTTTCGCTGTTTTTTGTAGTATTTCTTTTTGCTTGCACGAGAAAAACCAAAGACCTTATCAAAGTTGATGAGGTATCGCCTTGGTGTATCATAGATTTTGACTCTTTAGATAGGACGCCAAAACAGCGGATTGCCATGTTAAAACAAATGGGATTTACAAAATATGGCTTTAATAAGGGAAAAGGAGACCTGAGCAAAATGAAGGATGAATTCAAACTTGCTAAGGAGAATAATATTGAGATAACCTCGATTTTTCTTTGGTTAAATGCCAAAAGAGATAGTGTGGGCAAGTTGAGTCCAATGAATCAAGAATTACTGACCAATTTAGCTGAAACAGATAGTAAGCCCATCATATGGTTAAGCTTTAGCAATAATTTTTTTGAGGAGCTTAATCAAGAGCAATCCGTAGAGTTATCTATTGAAATGATAGCGTTTGTAAAGTTAAAAGCTGATGAATTGGGTTGTAAATTGGCTCTGTATAATCATCATGGTTGGTTTGGAAATCCCCATAATCAAGTCGAGATTTTGGAAAGGTTGAACCAGGACTCAATCACTATGGTGTATAACTTTCATCATGCCCATGAGTATGTTGATGAATTCCCTGTAATCGTAAAAAAGATATTGCCATATTTATCCTATGTCAATTTAAATGGAGTAAGAAAGGAAGGGCCTCAAATTTTGCCAATAGGTCAGGGTGATCACGAATTTGGAATGATCAGGCAATTATTGGATGAAGGATTTGATGGACCTTGGGGCATTTTAGGACATATTAAAACTGAAGACGTGGAAAAAGTTTTAAATCGAAATATGGAGGGATTAAAATTAATAAATTCAAAACTGAATAAGCTGGAAGAAAATAAAACAACCCACAATAATGTACAAATATAATTACGGTGGATTCAGGGATGTCCAAATCCACTTGGAATCTCTGATATCAGTGCTAAAAATCCGTTACTGTGCTTATACAAGACCATTATCTTCATTATGAAAAAATCGTTCCTACTTTTCATCTTTGTACTGATAATATCACAATTGTCTGCTCAAGACACATTGGTTTTTTCTCAAGAAAATTCTCTAATGTTTAGCAATAAATATTATTTGTATCCTAAGTCAAAAACATTTGAGCATAAATTCAAAACTGATGATGGACAAATTTGGTATGGAAAAGGAGCTTATAAAATTGATGGCGGGAAATTGTTTTTAAGTTTTGGAGATTCTGAGAAAGAGATTAAGATAGAAAACAGAATTACCAAAATATATGACCAATCAAAAAAAACCGATACATTGATTGTTAAGTTTAACGATTTAAAACAAAACCAAATATCTGGATATATTAAGTTTAAAGAAGAATACTTTTATGTCGATTTTGATAATGGAACGATAAAAATACCTAAAAGCAAATTTAAAAAAGTTGATGATCCAACTGTCGAAACTTTTATTCAAGGTTCGCTTGTAAATATTGAACTAACAAAACTAGCGGAGTTAAAATATCTTAAAATTACTACATCAGATATTTATAGTTATTATCATTTTGAATCTAACTTTAAACGAATTTTGAAATTTAGTAACAACGAAATCATATCAGCTGACTTTTATAATACTACTAATAAGCGAAAAGTAAAATTTGTTGCTGAAAATAACAAAGGCTAACAATGGTGTATAATAATACATAATAGGGTTTTACGCTGAGCGGAAGATCTGTCTGTGATTTACAATGTCGCCAAATATTAAGGTTGGCGTTTGGGAAGAATAATAAGAGAAAAGGAGTTATATTTTGCCTAGTGTCAATCTGAAACACATTGCATATTAACAACCAATGTTTCTTATGCTAGACCATTGTAGCCAATTTGAGAAATGACAATCCGAGAAATATTAAATACCACAAATCACAGACCATGGGAAATTCCGACCGATAGTTGGAAATTTTATCAAGAATGGAACAATGCAATATTTCTTCATTATCAAGTTGACTTGACCGAATTGAAAAAATTCGTGCCCAAAGAATTGGAAATCGAGCTTTTTAACGGCGAACCTTGGATTTCAGTTGTTGCCTTTACCATGGAAAAGATAAGACCAAAAAACCTACCTTACTTTTCGCCAATATCAGATTTTGACGAAATAAATATTCGGACCTATGTTAAGTCAAATACTAAAACCGGAGTTTACTTTTTAAGCATCGAAGGGGGTAAAAGGTTATCTTGTAAAGTCGCAAAAGGAATTTCAGAACTTCCTTATAGATTTTCAAAAATTAAAAGGACCAACAAGAGATATCAATCCCAAAATTTGGAATTTAATGATAAACTTGACATTGAATTTACAATTGGAAAAGAACTGACCAAAAAAACAGAATTGGACAAATGGTTAACGGAAAGATATGCTCTTTTTCAAGATACTGACGAGTCAATTAACGAATATGAAATCCATCATTTGGAATGGTCAATTAATGAGATCGATTTAGGGAAATTAGATTTAAGTTATCCAAGATTTGAAAAGTTAATAAATGAAGGACCAAGTAAAATCCATTACTCTAAAGGAGTGAAAGTATTGGCTTGGGGGAAAATTAAAAACAAAAAAACTGCTTGCAATAATGGCAACAATTTATAACCGCCATTCAATCAATCATTTCGATTAAAAAACACGTTGGATTGTAGCAATTGGAGCAATTGTACTTAAATATGCTCAATGGGAAGATTGACCCTGAACATGGCAATATTGTGGATTTGAATAGATAAAATTCATAACGGGCACCATCTCCATAAGTTTACTTAAATTCTGCTAGCAGCAATCAGGTTTGCGAAAGGCGAGTACGATAAAGTACTTGAAAAGTCAACTTTAAGAATGATAGTTAGACGTTGTAAACACGAGCAGAACTTCGTAAAACCACCACTATACGTTTTCTGTTACGCTAGGCTTCAATTTTTGCTCCAAAAGCCTTTTATTGATGGTATTGAATAATGGAAAGATTATCCCAGTCCCAAGCAACAGCCCTGCCAATACGAAGATATTGGGTGTCGATGCTAAAAAAGAACCGCTGTTAAGCACACCAAGAATAAGTAGGGTTGAAAGCGGAAAGGATAGTGCCAAAATAGTGATGGCGTAATTATTATGAAATGTTTTTTTCTTTTCTGGTATTTCATTTTCATTGCTATCTACCGCTGCAATATGGGCATATGGCCAAAAACTGCAAGCACTTAGACCGAAAGAAAGCAATAATAGGATTTCGTTGGTGACCTGTATCCCTGAAATGGACACAAACAGTCCTACTATCAACACGACCAAGCCAGCACGTAAACAAAGCAATGAAAAAATTTGAAAAAACTGTTTTCTTTTAATTTTTACGGCTAGCCCTATAAAAAGGAGAACCAAAGGGGTCATAATAAGACTTAGTTTTTTCAATGTTTCGCTCAAGAAAAAGGGGAGTGTATCCATGGTAAAGCCAAAACCTAGTAGAAACAATGCCGCTATTATAAACAAATTTACAGGTTCTGTAACCATGGCTTTTAGCATGGGCTTTAATTTAGAGAATTTGGCCTTGGTTTTTTTTGATTGCAAGGTATAGTGCCAATTCATAGCGATGAGGTATAAAAATACCAGTACAAATACCTTGTTCCCTAAATCTGCCATAGCGGCTTTAGCTAAATAATCCTTCCCCAAAAATTCCAGCACAAAGGGAAAGCAGGATAGGCCGGGTGCCAAGGAGGGCATTAATAATTTTGCGGTACGAAACTCGGAGGTATTCTTCAAAATACCCAGAATTGGGAGCAAGAAAGGCATAACGATGAACAAAAGCAGGTTGAGCCCTAGGGCGAGCAGAGGCAATAACAACAATTGAAGTTCAATTTTTACGCCCAATAAGGCAATAAAAATTGTTGCTGGTAGTGCCAAGTTCAAAATGATTTTCTTTATACCAGAGATTTCATCCTTGGACTTAAACTTTACTTTAAGTAAAACCCCAATCAGGATAAAAAATAGAAATACGACCGTTTTTTGAAGACTAATATCCATCGTATTAGGCCAAAACCTTTCCGAGTGCTTGTGTAAAGAGTTTCATTTCATCCATAGTGCCCATACTTACCCTACACCAATCTTTGCCCATAAAATTGAAAGCACGCACCCCAACCTTTAAATTGGTCATTTTTTCAAGAAATGCTTTGCCTTCCATTTCTATTGGAAAAATCATAAAACTGGTATAGGAGGGAACGTATTCAAAACCCATTTGGTCAAGACTTTGATATACATATTCCCTGCACTCGGCATTTAGCTTTCTGGAACTATCCAAAAATTTCGAATCATCCATAGCGCCCATAGCTCCAAAAACAGAAGGGTAGGAAATACCCATTCCGGCACGTGTGATTTTTTGAAGTTTGTTCAATCGTTCCTCTTGGGCTACTGCATAGCCTACACGAAGCCCGGCCATACCGTGAATCTTTGAAAAGGTTCTTGCGATAATTACATCTTTTCCTTCGCTTATTAAAGAAACCATACTCTTTTTCATTCCATCGTCTAAAAATCCAAGATAAGCTTCGTCAATAAAAACAGGTACTTTTTCAGATACCCTTGAGCAAAAGTCCAATAAATCTTCATGCGGTGTTATGGTTCCGGTAGGATTGTTGGGGTTGCAGATATAGATCAGTTTTGTATCCGCATCAATCGCTTTTTCCATAGCATCCAAATTGTGAGACCAATCGTCTTTCAATGGAACTGGTTTCCAGCTTCCGCCCGCTGCTTCGGCAACACGAATCAATGACATATACGCTGGGTCCGCTGAAACTACATTTCCACCATTCATAAATAATACCATGGCGGTTTTTTCCAATAAATCCGAAGAACCAGGTCCCATCATTACATTCTTGCGTTCCACTCCTTCAAACTCTGCAATTTTATCCATTAACTGAAATAATTCTTTCCAAGCATAGCGGTTGCCACCAGCTGCTGAATTTTTCAATGCTTCCAACGCCATTGGTGAAGGCCCATAAGGATTTTCATTTGCGTTGAGTTTAGCAGCCAGAACAGGAAACTCCCTTAAGTTTTTGGGAAGGTATTCTTTAAAGAAAGGACTATAAACCGCATCGCCATTTGAATCGAGCTGGAGCGGTAGTTCCAGATTTTTAGAAAATCCTAAGTAAGGTGCTGCAAGTACACCACCAGCGGTAAGAACCCCAGTTTTTATCCAATTTCTTCTGTTGATTTTTTTAGTTTCCATGAGCAATGTTAATTTGAGTTAGCTATAGTCACTAAATTAAAGGCAGGGGAAGAAAAAACCTATGGTAATACGATAAAAATCAATGGGTTAAAATATATAAAAATGAATTTGACACTGTAGAAATTATCAATCTGTCATACTGATAATTGCAATAAAGATATATTTTATGGTACTTGTATTGCCTTAAACCCAAGCATATGGAAAATCAAAATTTCTCCAAGTTTCAGAAAAACTAGAGTTATGACTCCAATTCTTTGGCAATCCAATCAAAGCTTTCTTCGATATTTGGAAACACTTGTTCTTGAGGAACCAAATCTGGAATGATACCAACTGAAGTCAGGATGTCCTTAGGTTGTTCTTTTAGTCCGGTAATAACAACCTTCATTCCTTTAAGGGTCAAATCCAAAACGGCATTTTCCAAAGCGTAAACCCCAGACTGATCTACATGTGGCACCCTATCCATTCGGAAAACTAAAATCTTTATTTCATTGCCAACGTTTTTGACCTGCTCTTGAAAATGGGAAGTAAATCCAAAAAATAAAGGGCCATACAAATGTTTGATATAGATTTGCTCCCTAAATTTCTGAGACAGGTCGGTTTCATCTTCCCATGGTTTTTCTCCATCAAAACCGGCCAATGTTCCCACTTGCATGCCTTTTTCACCAATATCACTTGCTCTCTTCATAAACAGTAGTGCTGCGAGTGTTACACCTATACCTACAGCTTGTATCAAACTGCCAAACGTTGTCCAAAGTAATACGATGAGAAGAACAGCAGCATCTGCCTTGGGAATGATCCTTAAATGTTTTAATCCCCTTTTGTCAATAATCTTAAAACCTATGGGAATCAAAATACCAGCCAATACTGCCAATGGGATAAATGCGGCAAGAGAGCTAAGACCCAACAGAACAGTTAATAAAAATGCCCCATGTAAAGCACCAGATAGTCTGGTACGGCCACCATTATTAATGTTGACAACCGTGCCTTTTGTAGCTCCGGCCCCAGGGATTCCTCCAATGAGCGCTGCAGCCATATTCCCAATACCCTGACCGATCAATTCGCGATTGCTGTTGTGCTTTGTTTTGGTCATGTTGTCTGCTATTACAGAAGTCAACAAAGAATCTATTGAGCCCAAAACGGCCAATACCATTCCATATTCCAATACCATAAAGTAGGCACTGCTGTCTACGCTAAATAAACCTTCCCATTGTAACGCTGGCAAACCAGATGGGATTTCACCAATGATGGGTACATCCCATTTGATGAAATAGGCAAAAATGGATACTCCTATCAATGCCACCAATGCACTTGGGATAGCTTTTGTAATCTTTGGAAAAATATAATAAATAAGAACGGTCAATCCGCCCAAGGCCAATGCTTGCCAGTTGAACTCTGCAAACATTCTGGGCAAATCCATAACAACTTTGATCGTGGACTTTGGCGAACCCAATCCAACAAATGGGAAGATTTGTAAAATGATGATAATCAACCCTACACCGCTCATAAAACCTGATATCACAGGATAAGGAAAATATTTGATGTAACCAGCAATATTGATCAGTCCAAAAATAATTTGTAAAGCACCTCCAACTAAAAAGCTCAACAGAATAATGCCCATGGCGTCTTGCAAGCTTCCTGCAACTTCGATTGCATTGGCAACCAATGCAGCGGATACTACGGTCATTGGACCTGTTGGGCCACTTGCTTGGGTAGCGGTACCCCCAAAGAGAGCCGCTAAAATACCAACAGCTATTGCTCCATATAACCCTGCTATGGCCCCTAATCCAGATTGTACTCCAAATGCAAGTGCTAGGGGCAATGCAACAACACCTGCTACGAGCCCTCCCGTAACATCACCTTTAAGATATTTTGAATTGTAAATTGATTTGATCATGGTTACAAAGTTGAATCCTAAAAATAGGAAGTAAAAAGGTCTCTTTCAAAGAAATTATTTTCTTTAAGGCACTTATTTAGAATAAAATATGCGTTTAGGTATTGTTGTTACAATGACTTTTCTTTTATTACCATGGTTTTCATGCTAAATAAAATAGTACTGTTCGAAAAATCTAGAGAGGAAGCGACCCTAAATGAAATAAGGTTTATAAAGAACTCTTGAACTGCTCTAAGAACCTAATATCGTTCTCACTCAACAAGCGGATGTCAGAAATTTGATGGAGCAACAATGCAATACGGTCAATACCCATACCAAATGCGAAACCAGAATAGACTTCTGGGTCAATATCACAATTCTGTAATACATTTGGGTCGACCATTCCACAACCCATAATTTCCAACCATCCGGTGCCCTTGGTCATTTTATAGTCCGTTTCTGTTTCAAGACCCCAATAGACATCAACTTCTGCGCTGGGTTCTGTAAAAGGAAAATAGGAAGGACGCAAGCGAATTTTTGACTTTCCGAACATCTCCGAAGTAAAATATTGGAGTGTTTGTTTTAAATCTGCGAACGAAACATCCTTATCGACGTACAAGCCTTCAACTTGATGAAAAAAGCAATGCGAACGTGCCGAAATTGCCTCGTTACGATAGACCCTCCCAGGAGAAATTGTTCGAATAGGCGGCTTGTTGTTTTCCATGTACCTAACCTGAACGGATGAGGTATGGGTGCGCAATAAAATATCTGGATCGGTCTGAATGAAAAACGTATCCTGCATATCCCGGGCAGGATGATATTCCGGTAAGTTCAATGCAGTGAAATTATGCCAGTCATCCTCAATTTCAGGACCTTCGGAGACATTAAAACCTATCCGTGAAAAAATATCGATAATTTGATTTTTTACTATTGATATTGGGTGTCTTGCACCAATTTCGATAGGTTCCCCAGGTCTTGTCAAGTCCCCGAACTTGCCATTTATTTCGGAACTGTTTTCGAGTGCTGTTTTTAGGGAATTTACCTTTTCTGTAGCTGTCCCTTTGAGTTGATTGATAACTTGACCGAATTCTTTTTTTTGTTCGTTTGGAACGTTTTTAAATTCAGCAAAGAATGTATTCAAAAGTCCTTTCTTCCCTAAATATTTAATTCGGAAAGCTTCTATTTCATCTTTTGAGGTCGAAGTGAATTGCTCCACTTCGCTCAAGTGTTCTTTTATTGTCTCAATCATGGTTGTCGCTCGTAGCGGACAAATTTAGCAAATTGTCCTTGAATATATAGGCTATGAGGCAATGAACTGCAACACCTCCAAAAAAGTGCCATAACCAGTGCGTTCCCATTTCAAAAATGGATTGTTTTAAATCGATACTTCTAAAGAAGATCGCTATACCAAATATTATAATAGCAAGAGCTACCCATTGTGCATGTACAAATTTGGTTTTAAAAAGATACCATATCAAAGGAACGATAACCGTCAGTGCAGTGATGATGTATCCAGTAGAGATACGAACCGCTTCTGGTATAGGGAGTATTCGCAAGCTAAAAGATAACCCAAAGATAATGAGCAAAAAAAGTACGCGCTGCCACGTTTTGGAAACTATTTTAAGGATAAAATAGATGACCATGGCCATACAGAGCAACATAATGGGCGCCCAGTCCAGTAATAGCCAAAACTCATGACTTCTTGTAGCATGATAAATTGTTCCCCCTATGTAGCTTATTGCAATCACAGGGAGTACTATGGCCAGAAAAAGATGTCTCTTTGGATTTTTATAAACCTTAGCGCCCCAATACCATAAGATAATAAGAAAAACAGTATTACTAAGTGTGTTGAAAGGTTCTGCAATAATTCCTCCTGCTAGGGTTTCCTTGTAAATCGGACCCGAATCATTGGGGAAATTTTGGAAAAAAAATAGAAATGGGACGACCATCGTAGAGGCGATTACCATGTTATGACAGAAAACCCAATCCGAAAAATTATAAATAAGTTACCTCACCGTTAGAGATATTGTACATGCCACCAACAATGATGATTTCTCCGTTTTCTTCCATTTCTTTGAGAACAGGGCTCTGGCGTCTTATGTTACCAATGGTAAGGGTTACATTTTTTTCAGCTACGGAATTCACAAAATCGATATTTTTGGAATTGCGCAGTGTCTGATCCTTGGGTTCAATAACTCCATCGACTGCGGGTTTTATTTTGCTAAGTAGAACTGTAAGATTACCCATTTTGGCATCATCGCAAGCACCTTTTACTGCTCCACAGCTCGTATGCCCCAAAACCACTATGATTTTGGTGCCTGCAAGTTTACAGGCAAACTCCATGCTGCCCAGAATATCTTCGTTTACAATATTACCGGCCACACGGGCGCTAAATATATCCCCTATACCTTGGTCAAAAATCAGTTCTGAAGAAACTCGGGAATCTATACAGCTCAAAATTGTTGCGAAGGGATATTGCCCCAATGCGGTTTCGGTTACCTGGGTCAATAAATCTCTATCCGCTTGTTTTTTTTCTATAAAGCGCTTATTGCCCTCTTTTAATAGTTCCCAAGCTTTATTGGGGTTAAGAGCATCTTGGGTTTGTTTAGTTTGCGTAATCATTTTCTATATTTTTTTGTGATTCTTTGTCCAATTTGAAAAACTTAATATAGCTTTCGGGGTTTTCTACTTCGCCTCTTTCTGAAACCAATTTTATGTTTATGTTCTTATTTCTGGCTTTCTCAGAGAAATCCTCTAAAATTTCAATGATATCGTTGTCCAAATAACGGGTTTTTCTAACGTCCAATTCAAGATATGAATTTTCAGGAAGACTATCCAATTCCTTCAAGATGGCACCTTTGTTAAAAAATGTTACTTCTTCAGCTAAGGTCATTTTAATTTTATGGACACCGTTACTTTTATCCTCAATATGGAGAAAGTGAGAGTTTTGATAACTCTTTATCAAGATAACTATGATTCCCACTCCCAGACCAAGACCGATTCCTACCAATAAATCTGTGAATACGATTCCGACTACGGTAACTACAAAAGGAACAAATTGCTTCCAACCCAGATGGTACATTTTTTTGAAGAGTCCAGGTTTGGCCAATTTATATCCAACAATAAACAAGATGGCTGCCAGTACGGACAAGGGAATCATATTCAATAATTTTGGAATAAGTACTACCGAAATCAATAGAAAAAAACCATGTATGATTGCTGAGGCCTTAGTCCTACCACCGGATTGGATATTTGCGGAACTTCTAACGATTACCTGGGTAACGGGCAAGCCACCAAGTAAACCGGATACGCTATTCCCTATCCCTTGTGCCAAAAGTTCTCTGTTCGTTGGTGTAGTTCTTTTGTAGGGATCCAATTTGTCAGTAGCTTCTACACATAACAACGTCTCTAAACTAGCAACCAGGGCAATAGTAAATGCCGTTATCCAAATTTCTGGATTACCGATTACACCAAAGTTTGGAAACCGTAAAAGGGTTTTAAAAGAGTCCATACTCTCGGGAATGGGAACGCTTACCAAATGTTCACTCGAGATTGCCAATTGCTCATTATTTTTAGTGAAGACAAAATATAGTATCCCTAAGACAACCGCGACTAAAGGTCCTTGAATTAATTTGAAGATCTTGGACTTTTTGCTCAATACTTGGTCCCATACTATTAAAATAATCAATGCAATTACCGCTATAAGCGTAGCGCCTGGGCTTATAAAGTTTATGGCATTCAGAATTTCGCTGAACGTATTTTCTCCATCTACTTGAAAAAATGAAAAATCTCCTTCGGGGTCTGAATCATAGCCAAAAAAGTGCGGAATTTGTTTTAGAATGATGATGATTCCTATACCGGTCAACATTCCCTTTATAACAGATGATGGGAAATAATAAGCGATGACACCCGCTTTTAAAATGCCAAAAATAATTTGAATGATCCCTCCTAGTACCACAGCGACCAGAAAGTTTTCAAAACCTCCCAAGGTACCTATCGCTGTTAAAACTATTGCGGCAAGACCAGCTGCGGGACCGCTCACCCCTATTTGTGAATTACTGAGTGCACCAACTAATATACCGCCAACAATTCCGGCAATAAGGCCAGAAAACAAGGGTGCTCCACTTGCCAGAGCAATACCAAGGCAAAGGGGAAGTGCTACAAAGAATACTACAATACTAGCCGGCAGGTCATTTTTTATATACTTGAACATAATATTAAACTGGATTGGTCTTCAAAACAAAGAATGGTTGAAGAGGATTAGAAACTAAAAAAATAATTTTAACTGAATGTCTTAGGAGGTGGGATTATAATATCAGTATTAAAATTGGAAGTTGGAAAAGTATGTCCAATATGATTTAGGTTTTTATTCTGAAGGAGAGTAAAATGGGATGACACATAATTGAGTAAGAACAAATCTTTTTCATCAAACTTCTTCTCAGACTCTTTTTCATGATTCTTTTCTTCCTCATTAGCATCTGCAAGAACGACAATATCATGTTTTTGGCTAAGCAAGGGCATAATGGATGGAGCCAAAATGGAGAATATCAGCAATAGCGCAATACAAGGAAATGAAATGGTTCTTAACACCAGGTTGCTTTTTACAAGAATAATAGTAAAGCTATTAATTTTTGTCGAACCTTGGCTAAAAATCTTTTAATAATCTTAGATTTTCGCTTGTCAACCAGCCTGTTTGCCCGTCCGTAAGCCTTATTTTTTTCCAATCTTCGAGTTCATCTAAAACATTGACCTTGGTTCCTTCATGAAGTGTAAATACGACTTCACTGTTGGTATTGGGCTCCGAAGTTATCTTGACTTCCGAACTGAAGATGATGGCGGGGTTATCCTTTTTAAAATCTTGATATTGGAGATATGCGATCAAAATACTGAAAAAACCAAGAATCAAAGCGATGACACTAGTAATGAAAGCAATTCGTTTCTGAGTTGCAAAACGCAAGAAAAAGTAAGCTAAATAAGCTAAAACAAATAGGAGAATCAAAGCAACTGCTAAATAGGACCACTGATCGAAGGATAGCATGTTCACAATACTGGAATATAGTGCTGCAATATCGGTTTTTGGGATTTCTTCGACTGCATCCAATCTCATATTCTCCGCATAAGCAAGGTTGTTAAGAATTTCGCTATCGTTTGGTTTTAACAACAGCGCCTTTTCATAATAATAGATGCTGGGGCCAATGGCATTTAGTTTGTAGTGGCAATTGCCCAAGTTGAAATAAAGTGAAGCCGAGTGCTCCCCGTTTTCCAATATTTGCTCATAGTTTTCTATAGCTTGGGTATATTCACCTTTGTTATAGTGTTCGGTAGCTCTTGTAAAACGGGCCTCGTTTTGGGATATTCCAAAGTAAACCGAAAATAGACAGATTAGTATGGCCAACTTTTTGATGCTCATAATTGTTTGTCCAATTTAGAGATTACTTCGCTTGCGCTGTCGTAATCATTCTTCATTTGAACATCTGAGAAGGGACTATAGCGCGCCATTTCACAGTTTTTGAGTAAACTTATGAATCCATCGATATCATCAGTGTCCACTTTCTTTTCGGTCAATATAGCTGTGATTTTTTCTTTACTGAATTCTGTAGTCTCAATCTTCAATTTAGCTTTTAGATAATTATGAAGCCCCTTTTCCAAAGCTACATAAAATGCCTCTTTGTTACCAAGCTCTTTTTTGGAGGTTGACAGATATTTTCTGGCAAGTTTGTTTGCTTGCTTTATTTTGTTGCCTATGACGTCACTGGCAATCGCTTCTCTTTTCTTGAAGGAGAACACAGCAATGGGAATCAATAACAATGGCAATAACAATAGAAGATAAAAATTGTTGGAACCAAAGAAATAGCGGGTTCCTATTTTACTAAGATTGGGATTCAGTTTTATAAAATGAAATTGCTTTCCCGTGGCGACCACAAATTGCTTGTTGCCGGATGTTGCTGCCGTATTGGAGGAGGAGTTCACAGGACCCTCCAAAACTTCAATATTGATTTCCTCTGAATTCAGCGTAACATATTTTGCTGTTTTTGGATTGAAGTAGCTAAAGGAAATACTGGGAATTGGATATTTTCCCCTGAATGAAGGAACTATGGTGTAATTATTGGCTACCTTTCCTTCCATTCCAGAAATCAGGGTACGTACACTCTCATCGTACTCAGGTTCGTAAACTTCAAGTGCGCTTGGTAGTTCGGGTTCTGGTAATTGAAATAATTTTAAGTTTCCTTTTCCAGATACTTCCACTTTTGCCTGTAACGATTCGGAGGCATTCAATCGTTTCTTGCTCGATGTTACCGAAAATTTAAAGTCTCCAACGGCACCTCCAAAATTAGCAGGTTTGCCTGCTTCTGGCAAAGCTTTTACATTTAATGTACGTCTGCCCGCAGAAACGGTTTTGCTTGTCTGGGTGTAAATACGTCCACCAAAAAAATCCCTTCTGTTGGTCGGAACATCTACAAAAATCTCAAGTGAAAGTGGTTCTATTTCCAAGCTTCCAAATTTTTGTGGATACAGCACCACTCTTTTTAGGACAACATAACGATACGGTTTTCCTTTATAGGTGCCATTTTGAGCACTATGTTTTGTTACAGGAATATCTTGGCTCCAGAAATTATTGTATTTAGGATTATCTAAAGGGCGATAATTGGTAACGCTGATGTTTGGGCTTACATAAAGTTTATATACAACGGTTACTGCTTCATTCAGGTATGGATTACCCTTGGACACTTCTGCAACAAGATGAAGGTTTTCATCCGCAACGTCATCCACGGTTTTCTGGTCGCTCGGCTTATCTACTGCCGCAGTGACTTCAACTGTTTTAGAAAGTGTTTTATAGGTTTCTCCGCCAATTTCTATAGTGGCCTGTTTTATTGTGAACTTGCCTCTGGCCGTAGGGATCAATATATAGGAATAAGACTTTGAATAACTGCGTTTACCATTGATCCAAGAGGAGCTTATGGATTGTGATGGTCCCATGACCACCTTGAAACCTTCAAAAGAGGGAGGCTTAAAATTATCTCCGTCCTTGTTCATGGTAAAATCCACTCGCAAGCGCTCATTTATCCCCAGTTTTTCCTTGCTGAGCTTTACCTCAAAAGTAACCTCATTTTCTTGACCATAGGGATAGAGCTCCGCAAACGGGGAGATATTCAAAAGGATAATAAAACAGTACCATGTCTTAATCATCACCAGTCCTTCTCGTTTTTAATTTTCTTGCCCTTCACTTTTTTCGCCTCCATTTTTTCTTGTACTTTCTTTTCCTCGTTCTGCATGGCTTCTAGCAGATTCTGAATTTGTTGCTTAGAAAGTTGATTGGGTCTTGGTTGTTGTTTTTGTTCTTGGGGTTGGTCGCCTTCATTTGGCTTTTTCTTTTGCTCTTCTTTCTTATCTCCTTCACCTTCTTTATTCTCTTCGGGCTTGTTTTCCCCTTTATCTCCTTCATCGCCGTCATCTTTGTTCTCATCTTCATTTTGGTCCCCTTCATTTTCTTTATCATTCTCCCCCTTATCGTCCTGATCCTGATTTTTGTCTTTCTGGTCTTCCTCGTTCTTTTTGTCCTTATCGTCTTGGTTTTGGTCGTTCTTTTGTTCGTCCTGTTGCTTTTTTAGCATTTCTTTAGCTAAGGCCAGATTGTAACGGGTTTCCTCATCAGTCGGGTTATTTCTAAGGGCCTCCTTGTAAGCTTCCACTGCTTTTTGGTATTCCTTGTTTTTCATGAACACATTGCCCATATTGTGGTAGGACTTGTGTTTTTCAGGTTTGGATTCTGCCGTCTCGCCTGCTTGTTTAAATCTACCAAAAGCTTCTTGATAGTTTTCCCTATTGTAGTAGGCATTACCTAGATTAAAAGGCGCAACAGCATTTTCACCGCTTTTGGAAATAGCTTTTCTATAGTCTGCTTCAGCGGTTATAAAATCATTTTTGGTAAGCTCCTTATTTGCTTCCCAAGTAAGGTTTTTCGAAGCTCTAAGCGATTCTTCAGCCTCTTTTTCTGCGATTTCGTCCTGTGCCTTCAACGTTATCGTTGTCAAAAGCAATAGACTTAATAGTAATCTTATCTTATACATCATCATGCTCATTAAAAAGATTTAGTTTTTTCAACCATTTTGTTTTTCTGTCCAAAATGAAGATATCCAAAAATAAAAATAATAGACCTATGCCCAAGAACCATTGAAATTGGTCTTTGTATTCTGCAAACTGTTTGGCCTCAAATTCTTTTTTGTCCATTTGGTCCAATTGTTCTTTGATCAAGTCTACTGCATTTTCTGTATTGGAACCATCTATGTATTCTCCGTTTCCTTGGTCGGCTATTTCTGATAAAATTGTCTCGTTCAGTTTTGTAATGACAACTTCACCTTGCGAGTCTTTTTTTAAACTTTCGACAACTCCTTTTCGTTTGATGGGTATTGGGGCACCTTTTGGTTTTCCGACACCTATGGTGAAAATACGGATACCGCTTTCCGATGCAGACTCTACGGCATCCAAAGTATTGCTTTCTGAATGATCCTCTCCATCAGAAACAATAAATAGGACCCTATTGGTTTGCTCGGAATCATCATAATAGGTGCTTGCCAAATCTATAGCAGCGTTTATCGCCGTTCCTTGGGAAGACAACATATCGGTATTCATACTTTGCAAGAACATTTTTGCCGCTCCGTAATCCGTTGTAATGGGCAATTGTGGGTAGGCTTGTCCTGCATAGGCTATAATTCCTATACGGTCACTCGCCAACTGGTTGATGATTTCCGAAATGAGCCTTTTTGCTTTTTCCAATCGGTTTGGCGCAATATCTTCGGCCAGCATACTTTTAGAAACATCCAAGGCAAAAACAATGTCCACGCCTTCACGTTTTACGGTCTCCAGTTTTGTGCCAATTTTAGGATTTACAAGCGCAATAATTAAAAAAGTAAGGCCCAATGAAAGGAAAAGAAGTTTTAAGGCCGATTTTAATTTTGATTTATTCGGGGCCAATCGTTTTAGTAACTTTTGCTCTGCAAATTGACGTTGCGTCCTTTTTTTCCAGATTTGAAGAAAGAAGAATGCTAGAACGATTACTGGAACAATGGCCAGTAAGTAGAAATATATTTTTTCGTCGAGCTGAATCATTCTTTTTTAAATAAAGCTTTTAAAAATTGAGTTTCGCAATGCCCATTCCAATAATAGCAAAGCTCCTGCCAATAATATTAATGGTCTAAATTTTTCTTCGTATTTGTAGTATTTGAACTCCTCTATCTCGGTCTTCTCCAGTTTATTGATTTCGTCGTAAATCGCTTCGAGCTTTTCATTATCCGTTGCCCTAAAATATTTGCCCCCTGTTGCAGTTGCGATTTCCTGTAATAACTTCTCATCTATTTCCACTTGGCGCATTCCGTACCTAAAAGTTCCATCTGCATTATAGGCAATTGGAGATAGAGCATTACCATTGGTGCCAAGTCCTATCGTATAGGTCTTTATACCAAACTCAATGGCCAGGTCTGCAGCAGTGTTCGGTTCAATAAAGCCAGAATTATTGACTCCGTCTGTTAAGAGAATAATAACTTTGCTTATCGCCTTACTTTCCTTTAATCGGTTTACCGAAGTGGCCAATCCCATGCCTATAGCGGTGCCATCTTCGAGTTCTCCATAGGTAATTTCCTTTAGGGCACGCAAAACAATCGATTTGTCACTTGTAATAGGAGTCTTGGTATAACTTTCACCTGCATAGCCCACCAAACCGATACGATCATTGGGGCGTTGCTTAATAAATTCTCCTGCAACTTCTTTTAGTGCAGATAGTCTGTTCGGTTTTAAATCGCGGGCCAACATACTTGACGATACATCTATCGCCATAACAATGTCGATTCCCTTGGTTGTCTTGGTCCTGGTAGAAATATCCTCGGTCTGTGGTCTTGCCAATGCCATTACAATAGCTGCAAGTGCTAAAAGACGAAGTACAAAAAGTACAGGCCTTAACTTTGAAACCAAATTATCAACGGTGAATCCTTTTATACTGGAAATTTTTAAGGATGCGACCTGGTCTTTGCGTTTAAAAAAATACCATAGCAAAGCCACTGGAAGCAAAAGCAGCAACCAAAAAAACTCCGGATTTGCAAATTCTATATTCTTAAACATTTATGTCTGTGTTTTTACGTCAATAGTTTGTAAAATTCTTTCAACAATTTTTTCTGAATATTTATCATTTCCCATCCAAAAGATTTCCACTTGTTGCATAAAACCAGTTCCTCCAAAGTTTAGAAGAATATAATTGGCTTTAGGGAGTTCACCCAAAACAGGTAATGTAAAACTTCCGGTTCCATAGGTCTTTAAACCTGGGACTCCTGATTTAGTAGTAAATCCTTCCTGTTTAACAACAATATTTTTAGCTCCTTGAGATTCTAGATTTTTTAGATAAAACTGAACTGTTTTTTCAAAATTTGGTTCTACGCCCTCTAAAAAAACAGTTGATGAAGTTCTAATACTTACTAATCCAACAGTACTACCATAATAGAAGGTACTAATTTCTTTTAGTTGTTTTCTAATTTCAGGGGTAATCATAGACTCATCCCTAATAAGAACTTTAGGTGTTTCCAAAAAAACAGGGGGATATCCATATGAGCTTGTCACCCATTCTCCTTCCAATAACTCTTTAGTAGGGTGACCCAAAACGGTATCCTTGACTTCCTTCAATCCAAAATAGGCTACTAAAAAAAATGTTCCGATAATTAGGACGCCTCCGAAAATAGCTGCTGCCCAATAGATTTTCTTGCGTTGTTTTTTCTTAGCAAGTTCTTCTAGATACTCTTCCGTTTGAAGTAACTCTTCCTCGGTGGGCTCAGGCAAAGCTTCATGTGTTTTTACCACTATTTGCTCAACTGTTATTCTATTTTGTTCAGCTACGGATGTAGAAGGTTTTGATTTGGCGAATTTCACCAAATCAGCAGTCTGTAATATGTTCTTAAACTGTATAAGTGTTGTATCGTCCAATTTTAGGTTGCCAGCATCCTTGAGCATTTCCAATTTGGCGATTAATTGTCCTGTGGTACTTTCCAGAGCAGAAACATTTACATCTTCTTCCAAATAGGAACGCACGATATTCGTTAGTTCTGAATAATACTTTTTATACTCATCCTGTATAAGATACCTTGAATTTTCTAGTTTTTTGAGTTCCAGTAGTGCACGGTCATAAGGTGGCAACAATGCTTCTTTTTCTTCTTCTGTTAAAGGTTTCTTCCTCAAAAAGAACCAATAAAGTAAACCACTTATTATAGCTAATACCAGAATTATCCAAAGTACCGTTTTCCAGACATTGGCATAGCTCTTTTCAACCTGGATCAAAGGCTTTATGTCAAACATCTTCTGCTTGGTGGTATCCACTGCGACATCGGTTACTTTTATGCGAAAGGAATCGGTTAGGAAAGGTTGTTCGTTGATAGCTATCCGCTGCTGCGGAATGGTATATGCGCCACTATCAAATTGGGTAAGTGCGTATACACGTTGAAGAATCACTTTGTTTTTGTTCTTTACCGTATCCATCATTATAGCATCAACGGTTTCCAAAGGCGAAAAGGTTTGTCCCTCTGGAAAATGAACGATGTCCGTTGAGTCTGTCTCTACTGTGATTTTATACTGTATCTGTTCTCCAATTTTGATGTTCGTAGTATCAATTTCGGCATTGACTTTAGAACTTTCTTGAGCAGGGAGTTCTTGGGAAGTAAGAAATGCGAATAAGAAAGTCCCAAGCATCGAGAGCCAAGATTTTTGGATGCCGTATAGGTTGCACTTTGTATTTCGTATTTCGAACTTCATTTACCCTCTTCGTTTAAAATAACCCAACAGTTTTCTTACATAGCTTTCGTCTACTCTACAGTTTATAACACCACAACCCGATTTGGTGAATGAATCCAAAAAATAGTCTACTTTTTCTTTATGGAATTGCCCGTAAGCGTTACGTACTTTTTTAGATCGCGTATTGACCAATTGTAGTACCCCGGTTTCGGCGTCTTGCATTTGTACGATGCCTAGATTTGGAATGGCTTCTTCACGTTCATCAAAAACCCGTATCCCCGTTACGTCGTGCTTATTACCAATAATGCGAAGTGTATTGTTATAATCGTCAGCAATAAAATCCGATAGCATAAAAACTATAGCTTTCTTCTTCATTACGTTGGTGAGGAATTTTAGCGCTTGGGCTATATTGGTCTGGCTACTTTTCGGTGTGAATTCCAAAAGCTCACGAATAATACGCAGAACATGGCTTTTTCCTTTTTTTGGTGGAATGAATAGTTCTACTTCATCTGAAAATAAAATCAAACCCACTTTATCATTGTTTTGAAGCGCAGAAAAAGCTAAGGTTGCCGATATTTCTGTAACAACTCCTTTTTTAAACTGATTCGTTGTTCCAAAAAGCTCAGAGCCACTAACGTCGACCATCAACATCATGGTGAGTTCCCGTTCTTCTTCAAAAACTTTTACGTAGGGCTCATTATAACGGGCGGTTACGTTCCAATCGATACTTCTTACATCGTCCCCAAATTGGTACTGCCGTACTTCGCTAAAGGTCATACCCCTACCTTTAAAGGTAGAATGGTATTCCCCACCAAAAATATGGTCGGAAAGACGTCTTGTCTTTATTTCAATTTTACGGACTTTTTTAAGTAGCTCTTTTGTATCCATTTATAAGTAAACAGTGTTTAGCCGTCAGTATTTAGCGGTGGAAGGTTATTTAAAACCACCAACTACAACTGTCAACTGTAGACTTTTCTAGGGTACTTCTACCTCGTTGACAATCTTGTTTATGATTTCTTCGGAAGTGACGTTCTCAGCTTCGGCCTCATAGGTTATTCCGATACGGTGCCGCAATACATCGTGCACAACAGCTCTAACATCTTCCGGAACGACATATCCTCTTCTCTTAATGAATGCATAGCATTTGGAGGCATTTGCCAAATTGATACTTCCCCTTGGAGAAGCACCAAAACTGATCAGGGGTTTAAGATTTTCAAGATTGTATTTTTCTGGATAACGGGTAGCGAATACCAAATCCAATATATATTTTTCTATTTTCTCGTCCATATAGACCTCACGCACTGCTTGCTGCGCACTCAAAATCTGCTTTAAGGTAACCACGGGTTTTATGGGTTCGTTGGCTCCCTTTAGATTTTGGCGCATGATGAGTTGTTCCTCATTGAGCTTGGGGTAATCTATAACGGTCTTGAGCATAAAACGGTCAACCTGCGCTTCGGGCAAAGGGTATGTTCCTTCTTGCTCAACTGGGTTTTGCGTTGCCATAACCAGGAAAGGGGCTTCTAATTTAAACGTCTCGTCCCCAATGGTAACCTGTCGTTCCTGCATGGCTTCCAGTAATGCTGACTGTACTTTTGCAGGAGCTCTGTTGATTTCATCCGCTAGAACGAAATTTGCGAAAATTGGACCTTTTTTTATGGAGAAATCATTCTCTTTCATGTTGTAAATCAAAGTTCCAACAACATCCGCAGGTAAAAGATCAGGCGTGAACTGAATTCTACTAAAATCTCCTTTTACCGCTTTTGCCAAAGTATTGATGGCCAAAGTTTTTGCAAGACCCGGAACACCTTCCAATAGGATATGCCCTCTGCCCAAAAGACCGATAAGCAATCGCTCCACCATATGTCTTTGACCAACAATGGCTTTGTTCATTTCCAGGGTGAGCAAATCAATGAATGCACTTTCCTTGGCAATTTTCTCATTCACAGCACTAATATCTATAGTAGTGTTTTCTTCCATAGGAACTTTTAAAAATATTGTGTTAATGTATGTGTTTATTCTAAGAAGTGCAAAATGAAAATTAATTTAAAATCCGTCTGTTAATTAATGGTTAAAAAAAACGCCAAAGCCCTAGTTTTGTGAAGTATTTAAGGGTTTAATTTTTTACTTTCACTGCAATATGGCAGGTATAAAAACAGTATTGGTCACAGGAGCGACCAGTGGAATAGGAAAAGCAACAGCCACTTTATTGGCAAAAGAGGGGTTTCAGTTGATAATTTGTGGCCGAAGGAAGGAATTATTGAATGAACTTAAAGAAAAGTTGAGCGATTTTACCAATGTTCATACTTTGAACTTTGATGTTAGGGATAAATCTGCTGTTTTTGAAGCAATACAAACATTGCCCGAAGCATTTTCTAAAATTGATGTATTGGTGAACAATGCTGGAAACGCACACGGATTGGACACCATTGACCAGGGAAGTATAGATGATTGGGATGCGATGTTGGACATTAATGTAAAGGGGCTTCTATATATGTCAAAAGCTGTTTTGCCCCAAATGGTAGCGAGGCAGTCAGGCCATATCATCAACATAGGTTCTACGGCAGGTAAAGAGGTGTATCCCAGAGGAAATGTGTACTGCGCCAGTAAACATGCGGTAGATGCCATAAACCAAGGTATGCGAATAGACCTGAACGCTCATGGGATTCGAGTTGGAGCGATAAACCCGGGACTGGTTCAAACGGAATTTAGTGATGTTCGTTTTAAGGGAGATACCGAAAAAGCCGAGAAAGTGTATCAAGGCTATCAACCTTTACGACCAGAAGATATTGCTGATATTATTCTTTTTACGATTACCAGACCGTACCATGTGAATATTGCTGATTTAGTGGTGATGCCAACAGCTCAGGCAAGTTCTACAATCATTAAAAAGGACTAATGAGATTCTGGTTTATATAATCCTATTTTTTGATTTGGGTAATTATCAAATAAGATTACAATAGCGTTTTCTGATGGAATGAAGTCATGTTCCAGAACCATGCCATGGATTCCTGATATCTTCCCAATATTCTTCCATCCTTTATCCTGTCTTTCATAAAGGTAGATTACTTTGGGATAATCATAGAGATCATTGGCTTCTGCATCTGATGATAATAATGTCTGTGCGTTTTCATGGATTGAAATGATATTACCTACAACACCATTTTTTTCAGTTTTAAAGTAATCGATGTTTCTTTTCCATTTTCCCTCATTGAATTCAAATAAAGCATGCTCGTCTTTAGCACTTCTTGAGTGACTTTCTACCAATAGACCTTTTTTATTGGGCGTAAAAGACATAGATAGCCCAAAAGATTGGAAGGGATAATCTCCATATATTGTATTTCCTTCCTGTTTCCATTCTTTTGTACTGGCATCAAAAACAAACACTTTTACACTCCCTGAATCTGTGCCGTTTATATCGTCAAAAGGGTTTCCAAAAGCTACCTTTGAACCATCTGGACTCAGTGCCACATAATTTAAAAAGTTACCTCCAGAATGATTTTCAGGCTCTAGATGTTTCACGATAATGGGCTTCCCCTTTGGATGCCACTTATTTTCGGTTCTTTTAAATAGTTGGATCGAGGCATTGGTTAAATAGGCGAGTTGTGGAAAAACAACCATAGTATTGCCATCATCACTAAGTTTTATTTCATTTAAAGTACGATATGCATTGGATGCTACACCAAGGGTGTCGGTAAAAGTCCATTTTCCACCAGAGGATTCAGCGGTTACTATTTGAGTCGACTCCAGTTCCTGATATCCTAAATGCCCTGCAACAAGTCGCGTCTTGGTTTTTGCCATGGAAAAAATGCCAGCTTGTGCTATCAAAGCAGTATCTTCTTTTTTTGGAATATATGTATTCCACTGCTTATTCTCATCGCGTTCAAAGAGCTTGGCGACCATTGGGATATATGAAGTATCGATAGGTTTTTCAAAATCGGCAACACCAATGGTCAGTGGTGATAGGGAAACAAATAGATTTTTTTTCCCACTGTTGGATATAGAACTTTTCTCTAAGGTTATGGTATTTCCAACTTGTTTCCAATCTTTAAAACTACCATCTCGCTCTTTGCTGTTTTCTAAACATGATGATAAAACTCCAAACGAAAGAAAGACGAGCAGTAAACGATGTAACAAACAATATTCTTTCATTTTTTCTTGTTTTTATAAACCAAAACTTCCCCGTAGCTCATATTATTATCGTCCATGTCACAATTGCCTATGATCAGTGTACTGGCATCATTGCTCAACGAGATGGAGGTCTCAAAACCATTGTAAGCTTGGTCGCGTTTTATTTTTTCTCCTTGGAACTGCCACTGGCCATCCCTAAAATTGAACAATGAAACAAAGTTCATATTTAACGCTTTGGAATCATCGTCTCTTCCGTAACTACTGACCAATAAGGTACCGCCCTCATTGTCCAAACAAACTTCCATGCCAAAAGTCCCCAAGTCTATACCATAAATACGTTCTCCCTTAAGTGTATAGCTTCCTTGAGAATTTAGCTGGTAAGTATCTACAAAACCGGTTAACAAATCTTCTCCATCTTCAGTGGTTTTGTAGGTTTGATAACCGTTACATCCAATGGCAAGAACAGACCCGTCATAATTTAACGATACACTTTCTCCAAAACCAGGGGCATAATCTTCATTTGATAACAAGGGATTACCAACACATAGCCAAAAGGAACCATCCCATTTGAATACCAATACGCTCTCGGTGCCCGATCCGGTAGTAGTATAATCGGCATCTGAATAAAACCGTTCACTAAAACCGGTTTCCGAACCAACAGCTATAGTGCTGCCATCACCACTAAGGCTTATCGAATTACCAAAATATGGGACTTCTACGATTTCCATATCTATACGAACATCATAAATACTTTCTTTATCCGACAAAAAGATTTTATCCTTTATTGCATTGCCCAATGGTTTCCATTGGCCGTTATTTAAATTGTATACTTGTATATGTCCGGTATCTTTATCGCTTTTTTGGTTTTTGGGGGAACCAACGGCCAGTGTTTTCCCATCATCGCTTAGGGATACGCTTTTTCCAAAATTGTCATAAGGATTTTCCCCTGTTAAGTCTTGCCCAAGTTGTTCCCATCCATTTTTGGTAAACTCAAAAACTTGGACCAGTCCTGCCCTTTCACCATTGGAATTACTGTTGGGGGCGCTTATCGCCACAATCTTTCCCGTTGCGTTCAGCTTTACTTCATAACCAAAATGCCCGCCTATCTTCTTCCCGTGCAATGGCTTTCCAAGAGGTTGCCATTTATCATTTTCGTTCTTTAATATTTTTACTTCTCCACCGCCTAAAGCCGCTGTGTCATTAAAAGGAGCGCCCATAGCTATAATGCTTCCATCTTGACTAATGTCCGTTGCATAACCAATAAAATCCCCAGGTATTTCACTGGTAATAATCGGTCCTACTTTTTTGAAATCACTGCAACTGAAATTCACCAATGCTGTACAAATCAAAATAAAGACACACTTTTTCATTTGATCAAAAGTTTTGACGATTCCAACAAAAATACGCTTTACTACTCTGGTACATACCCCTGTTTTCCGTGTTTTGGATGAACGGACCTGAGAATGCCCCTGCAATGGAAAACTAGTTAACATCTTATCAACCATAGGCTTTTAAAAGGTTTGGTTTTATAACTTTACAAGGGCTATCCTATTTTGCTATGATTAATAAACGCCTTCTTGTAAAGAATCTTTTAGCACATAATGATGAGAATAGCTTTTACGATAAAAAGAGGTTCATATCCATTGGCGAGAAAGAAGGTAAGGCAAAGTTTTTAAAGCATGTTTGCGCACTTGCAAACAGTAATCCTATAAACAATTCTTTTATTGTAATCGGCGTAGAGGACGAGGACAATAAGATTGTGGGGGTAGATTTCTTTGATGACAGTAAGATTCAAAATTTGGTAAATGCCTACTTGGACAATCCCCCCATCATTTCATATGAGAATATCCCATTTCCACATTTACCAGAAGGCAAGGTTGTGGGATTGGTCACCATAAGGTCCAACGGTAAGGTATGTGCACTTAGGAAAAACATATGGAAATATTATGGTGGGGCCGTGTTCTTTAGGGAGGGCAGTATAAGCTTGCCCAAAGCTTTTGATATTGAATTAAAGGATATTAATTCTGAAGCCGTAGCGACCATAGAACTACATGCCCGCAATAACATAGAGCTCACCCTTGATGCGGTCATCAATTTTATGAACAATAGGCATGCGGACTTAACTAGTGATTATAAGGTTTTTAAAGAACAATTTGTAGTCTGTTGGGCAGGGAATAAAAAAAAGGTCAACAATAAAAACTATTATTCCAGGGTTGATATTGAATTGATCAATGAACAGGTCAAATTGTTTTATTCTGCCCTTGATGAGATTACCATTACCTACGATGACGATTCATTCAGCACATTGGAATTTGTACAGCTGGGATTGGGTTCGCAACAAAAGTATTTTCCATTAGAAGAAATGGTAATTACTTTTTCCGATAATGGAAAGTATACGATAAATAGTAAACTGGTTTTTGAACCACCACAGTATGATAAAAAAACACTACATCATGTTTTAAATATTAATAATTCTTTGTTGCAGAAGCTGGAAAAGAAAATCAAATTGAATCAGACCGAGGAAAAAGATTTGACACACCTGCCTGCAACGTATCTTATTTGCTACCTAAATGGATTTGAAGAAGCCAAGGAACAAATGGAACTTGCCCGACCGCTATTGAAATCAGCGAATAAACGCGTATACGGGTCTCTAAAGGAGTCTTTGCGAGTTTTAAGAAAAGTGAGATACAATTAAGACTTTTTAAGCCAAAGCATTTGATAGGGTGCCAGTTCCAGCAGACCGCTTTTTAGAAATACTTTTTCGTTAGAGACCAAATCTTTTGGTTCGCCTTTTGCGAAATAGCCGAGTTTTAAAATCCAACTTGCCTCTACTACTTGAGGATTCACATCAAAATTACAGATAACCAATAATCCATTTTTGGAATTGCCCGTTCTTTCAAAGGCAAAAATATGGTCGTTTCCTGTATAGCATAACGAAATACCATTATCATCTGCAAAAACAGGATTTTCTTTTCTAATAGCAATCAATTTTTGTAACGCAAGAAATATTTTGGATTGGGGCAAATCCTTCTTCTCCACTTCGGCAATAATTTCCCAATCCTGTCGGGGTCTGTTCACCCAGCGGCTATCGTCTCTTTTTGAATCGTTCTTTAAAAAAGAATAATCATTAAGTGTACCGATTTCGTCACCGGCATAAATCATGGGAATACCTCCAAAAGAAAGAATGATTCCATGGAGCATGATGATTTTTGATACGGCTTCATCAATAAGGGCATCATCTTTTTTCTTCAATCCTTCTTCCAGCCCTAATAATGATGCTGCGCTTCCTGTAATTCTTCCGTCACCGGTTTTTGGGTTATGCATAAATAGTAACCCGCAAGCAGGAGACCAATCCAATCGTTGGCAGTAGTAATCCAACAAAAATTTTCGATGTTGTTGTGGATTCCAGCCCATTGCTTCAATAAACCTATCGTCATAGCCTAAGCCTATATCGTCGTGGCAACGGATGTAATTGATCCACGTACAATCTTTTGGTTTTGCAGGAATATTGGTCAAGTTTTTGTACAACAAATTGGTTTTTTTTGTTGCAATCGAGTTCCACAAGAGCGCCATTAAAGAAGCGTTATAAGCAACTTCGCATTCATTGCCCTCTTGTTGGTTTTCTCCAAAATATTTAACAATCTCTGTTGGCGCTACAATGGCTTCGGCCAAGAATATCGTACCTGGTGCTACTACTTGTAAACACATTCTGAACAATGTGATGAGGTTGTGTGCTTCTGGTAGATTTTGAGAATCCGTACCTATTCTTTTCCAAAGAAATGCCAACGCATCGAACCGTACCAAGTCGACACCCATATTGGTCAGTTTTACCAAGTTGGTCAACATCTCCATGAATACTTCTGGGTTGGTATAGTTAAGGTCCCATTGATAATCGTTGAAAACGGTCATCACCCATCTATCCATTTCAGGTATATGGGTGAAATTACCGGGCGAAGTTTCTGGGAAAACCTCTGGCAAGGATTTTTCAAATTCCTTTGGAATGGTTTCGTCTTCAAAGGTGTAATAATACCCTTGATATTTTTTATTGCCCTGAGCCGCTTTTTTTGCCCAAGAAAATTCATTGGAAGTATGATTGACCACAAAATCCAGCATCAAGAACATATCTTGTTTTCTTAGCGCTGCTGCCAATTCAAGTAAATCTTTTTTAGTACCATATTTTTTATCTACCTGATGATAACTATTCACTGCATAACCTCCATCATTCTCGCCTTTTGGACGGGTGGTGATTGGCATTAAATGTAAAAAGTTGACCCCCAATTTTTTTAGGTAGGGAATTTTTTCTTGAAGTCCTTTTAGGTCTTCATTAAAATGCTCCACATATAATTGCATCCCCACCATTTTTTCTGATAGATACCAATTACCTTCTCCCAATCTTTTTAGGTCTTGTTGTTTGAGAGGATTTGGTCGTGAAGCAAATAACTTTGGGAAGAGATTGAGCAATTTCTGAAAATCATCAAAATATTTTTCTTCAGGATATATTGAAAAAAACAATTGTTGAATCAGACTTAGGTTCGTGGCCAAACGAAGATTGAGCAGTACTTCTGGATTTTTTTCCTTTGATTTAGAGGAAATCAAATCGTGTAGGGCGGCTTGGTTCATTGATCTTCAAGCTGGGATTTAGTGGGCATGGCAGCGATTGCACCATAGTTGGTAGTGGTAAGTGCTCCAGCTTTATTTGCTCTTTCAACCATTTGAAACAAGGTATGTCCATTCTCAAAAAGTTGATTAAAATTATCCAAGACAGCGATTTGTTGTAAAAGACAACCGATAAAGGCATCTCCGGCACCGGTAGTATCAACGGGTTTAACTTCAATACTGGGTACAATCTTTCTAACATTGTTCGCACTTAACAAAGTCCCTTCTTTGCCGAGTGTTATGGTAATTATTTTTGCGCCAATTTCATGAAGAAACCCACAGGCTTCATACATGTCATCTTTGCCCGACAATAATTGGGCTTCTTCCAAGCTGAATTTGCACAAATGGGATTTTTCAACGAAAGGCATACATTTTTTAACGAACTGTTGCCTGTCTTCTTTCCAAAGATCACCTCTAAAATTTGGATCAAAACTTATAAACATATCTTTGGTAAGCGCATCGAACAAATATTTGCCATATGTTTTTTCAAGAGTACCTCCCAAAAGTGCAGTTGCAGCTCCTAGATGAAGTAGGTTTCCGTTGAAGTCTTTTCTGAGCTCGGCTTCATAGACAAGTTCTTTATCGGCACCTCTGCTAAAAACAAAATCCCGCTCCCCATCTTCGGCCAATGAAACAAAAGCAAGGGTCGTAAAAGTTTTGGAGCGTTGGACAAAAGAAACATCAACGCTTTCCCTTTTTAAGGTATCGATTAAAAAGTTTCCGAAAGGATCATCTCCCACACACCCTACAAAAACACCTCGACCACCAAGTTTAGAGATGGCACAGGCTACATTTGCAGGAGCTCCACCAGCTTTTTTGGTGAATTCAATGGCTTTTGAAAGGTCGTTACCCTGTTTCTCGGCAACAAAATCTATTAAAAGCTCACCAATACAGAAAACTTTTCTCATACCCTGTATTACTAATTAGAGAATCCAATGTAAGGAGAAAAAAGCTGCTATTCCAATATTTTATGTGCAATAATGGTAAAATAGGTAAGAGAGGAATCTTCGCAAAGGGTTTCTTTAGCTTTAGCTTCAATTATAGTCTCGGCAGCTAAAGGGTTTGGTTTAAAGAGAAAGGAAACATCCATTTGATGTTTTTTTGACAACTTTTGGTTTAAACTGCTTCCTGATACCATGACCTCCACAACTTCTACTCCAAATACATTTTCTTTCTGCGTACCGCATATTTCCTTATCAGCTTCAACTGCTTTAAGAATTTTGATTTTAAACAAAATTTCATCAGGACCTATTGCTTGTTGCTGAGGTATTGTTTGTTCATTTTCCGGATTTTCCAACAGTGCCATATCTTCGGATTCATCGCAAGAATTACTTAAAACGAACAACAATAAAAGAAGTATTGGTTTCATAACTACTTTATCTTTAAGTATGTACGGAAAAGTTAAATGGTCTGGACGTTAAAATATGGGCATTTAAAAAGTTTTATTTTAGGTTGTCATGTTGAGCCTGTTGAAACTGAATGTTGATTATCAGTAGATTAGTGTTTCGACAGGCTCATTATGACAGTTTAGATAGCTTTATGCAAGGAAATCAAAAGCCTTTATCTTTTAATAATTTTAAAATTCTCGTTGATATTGGCACCAGTGATTTTTACAAAATAAATTCCTGCTGGGCTGTTAGAGGCATTCCAGATGAATGGTTTGGAACCATCTTGATCTGACTTCTCGTAAACCATCTGCCCTACCATATTGAATATCTGTGTGCTTACCTTAGTGTTCTCGTTATTTTTTAGAGCAAAATAAAACTCTTCCGTTGATGGATTTGGCCATACGGCGGTGATTACGTCGGTTTCAATATTTGCCAAATTTTGAGAGGGTTGTTCCTCAGCTATTCCAGAAGGTGCTATTTCCATAGCTGTATCGCCTTCGGAACCATTATCGGCCGTTCCGAATATCTGAAAAATATGGTCTTCTGGAAGACCGCCAAAGACCAAAGATTTATTGGTCCAATCGACAGCACCGGCGCCAAACAAATCTGCAGTATCCCTAAATAGTGATTCGTTCCCTATCAATCCGGCTTGTGTCAACCAAAACCATTGGGTCTCATTGGGCAGAAAATCCAAATTGGCATAAACAGAAAGCCAATAGGTGCCAGCTTCCAACTGAACGGGTTCAGGTAAATCTATACTTAGATTAGTATTTGTGGGTGCTGAAGAAAGTGCTAAAGCTCCACTATCATAAACAATTGGTCCTGGAACACCATTGTTGTTTTCATAGATTACAACGGATGCACTGGTCAAGGATGGACTATTATTGGCACCACCAAAAGCAACAAGATTATTTATGGTCCATTGACTTCCTTCGGGAACAATAAAATCGTCTGCTGATTGTAGCAAAGCTCCACCAAAATCTGGAATCAATTGTGAAGGATTGCTACTTGTCGAAACATCATTTTGTTCATAAATTGGGAATTCAGTGAGTGTAACAGTGAACCCTTCGGCTACCTGTTCCTTGCCCGAAGTTGCTATAAGTCCTATAGCTGCGGTACCTTCACTATCTGAGGCAAAGGATAGGGAAATGATATCTCCGTTCAATTCAGCGGTAACCAACTCAGGATTGGAATTGGTCAATTCTATGGATATTGAACCCCCCGAAGAGTTTACAAATAAATCTTCTACGTTTACTTCTCTGTCCGCACTGTTCAGTGGCAGTTTCAAATCGGGTAGTAAATAAGCGGTACTTAGTGTAGCTTCTGGTGAGGGAGTAGCAAAGAACTGGGCATTGTATATACCGTTTCCATGTGCAGCTACAGCCACAAAACCATCTTCTCTTGTTCTTACTTGTGGCACAACAACATTCCCTACTACGAAAGGTTCCCTAAACCATCTGGTACGCTCTCCGTTTAGCCAAAATGCGACATAAAGACCTGTACTGGTTCCTGCATAGTAAAGGTTATTGTTTCCTCCTATAGCAAACCATCTTACAGATGGGCCATTGCCCGTACCATCACTATTCTCTTCTAGATTACCACTAATATTCTCCCAAGTTTCTCCAGCATTCTTACTCATAAATATACTTTGGATATTGTAGTTGGAGAACACTGCAAAAACTTTATCGGCGTTATTGGGATCTACATACATTTGGTTGATGTTCCCTGTTGGAAGCCCTTTGCCACTGGAGATATCCACAACAGCTTGGTCATCCAAATTGGCATTCTCTACCTTGAAAATCAAACCACTCGAAGTTCCGTAGTAAAGTCGGTTTGCAACTGGAAATTTGGATACATCCAATCCAGTGATCAAAGAACCATCTGGGGTTGCGGTTTGCGTTTGTTCAACCCAGTTTACGGTTGCCAACGCATTGGAGAATAAGGGTATTTCGTCCAAATTATTATTACGCCACATACGATTGCCCGCGGGCATATACATTATATTATCATTGATAGGGTCCAATAAGAATGGTGCAACAAAATCAAAACCGGTTGCGCCCGCAGGCTGTACTCTCGTAAAGGATTGGAATTCATTGGTTTCATTAAAATTGAGACGGTACACATTGCCAAATTGCGATGAGACATATCTGGTAAGGCCTCCATCCGCTATAGCATTATAAGATCCGTCACCACCAAAATCGCTCTCCCAAGGGTCACTCCCATTGGTTGAGTTCGTGAACCATGTTCCATTATCTTGAAAACCAGCTACTACATCTTCGCTATTGCCTTCTGGATCTATGGCAATCGCATAGGGTTGTGTTGTGATGTATCCATTATTTAAAGAAGTCCAACTTACAGGTTCTGTTTGAATGGTAATATCTTCAGTCACTTGCACACCACCGTCATTTCCGGTAATTACCTTATTGGGATTAGAGGGTAAAAAGACCATATTATGTTGATCTGGGTGATGATTAGGGTATAATGCAAAACTATCTTCAAAGGCGGTATAACCACCTATCCAACCTTCGCGTCCCGTAGGTGTAGTATACCCTGTTGTAGACCTGTACAAGTTGGTTCCGCCCAAAAATACCAAGTCCGGATTTGTAGGATGTACCTTGATAATCATGTTATAGGCGCCTTGTAAATCCAAATCTCCGGCCCTACCACCAATATTGGTAGGAAGGTTAGCGGTAAGGTCTACCCATTGTTCTTCTGGGGTTTCAGCATCTGCTTGGTATCTCCAAAGGAATGCCTCGCCAGCATTGCTAAGATCATAGGAAAAGAAGTAGATTCTATTTTCGTCTGAAGGGTCATAGGCCATTACTGTTCTTCCAAAAGAAGGAAATATTCCTTCGGGTGTGATATTCGTCCAGGTTTCACCATCTTGTGAGGTAAAGAAACCTGCATTTTCACCTCCAAAAATATCTACGGTTCCATAAAGTGTTCCGTCGGGCGTAATCATAATTTCAGTCTGGCTATCGAATCCGCTTGGCAGAACTTCTTCAAAAGACCTTGCTCCATCTTTAGAACGAAACAATCCATCAAAAGTAGCAGCGTAAACATATCCGTTTGAAGGATGCACGGCCAAACTATTTATAATATCAAAGGAAGATATTGTGGTAACATCGTTATCAGATATGTTGTCCCGCATCTGTATCCAGCTTCTTCCATTGTTAAAGGATTTGAAGATTCCTGTTCCTTGATAGAATGCCCCAGGTGCTCCTGCGGAATTTCCATATCGCTCCCCTGAAGCGTAATACCATACATTGCTCCTATATTTTCTAGGATCTTGTACAATTGCGGTTATGCTTGGAGATTGCCATTTTCTAGTAACTCTGCGCCAGCTATCACCAGCATTGGTCGAGCGCCATAGGCCGCCGGAAACACCACCTGCAAGAATAGTGTTTTCGTTACGTCTGTCCAGTGCTAGGGCACGTGTTCTACCGCCTACATTTGCAGGACCACGATTTCGCCAGTAAAAGAATCTTTTTTTGGAAACTGCGCTTCCATAACTTTTTGACATTTGCTGTTGAATGTCGGTGGAGTCTATTTTTCCAGAAAAAGCAGCTTCTTTCAACCGGATGTTATCGGGGATTGTTTTGGTGAAAGGGTCTTGTACTTGTCTAAATTCATAGGACAAGCGATCCATTGCACGGTCTCCTACCGCTTTTGGTTTTGCACCTGTTGGCCCTTTCTTACTATCATAGAGCTTTGACTGTTTGTAGAGATTGTGACCTTTTTGAGGTGCGTCGTCATGAGTGTTTTTTAGGTTTTGTGCCTTTAAATTTGAAATGCTTAGCATAAGGCAGCCGCAAAAAAATAATGCGACTCTAGTGAGTAGAATTTTTTTCATATAGTTGAGGTTTAATTGAATAGCCTTTCAATATAACAAAAAACCTAAAGTATTGTTAAAGTGCCTTACAAAAATCGATGAAATACATTGTTAATTTATGTTTAGAGCCTAAACTGGAATTTTTTAGGTTTTAACTTTATATTCTTTTTTAATGTGGGGAACCATTTGTTCCGTATCATTGCTCAAAATTTAGCAGATGCGAACATTGGTAGTAGGTGATATTCATTCTGGTATAAGAGCTTTGGAACAGCTTTTGGCAAAAGCTGAAGTAAACCCAGATGATCATCTCATTTTTTTGGGAGATTACGTAGATGGATGGAGCACAGCTGTTGAGACCGTTGATTTTCTCATTAATTTAAAAAATGAGCTCAACTGTACTTTTATCCGCGGTAATCACGACGAACTCTGCAGAGACTGGCTGTTGACCCAAAAGGAAAACCCGCAGTGGTTGGCCCATGGCGGAAAGGCTACAAGGGATTCTTATTTGGGGGTAAAAAAAGAAAAATGGGAAGAACATTTGGAATTTTACGCCCAGTTACAAAACTATCATCTGGATGCCAATAACAGACTTTACCTTCATGCCGGTTATACCAATCTCAAGGGAGTGGATTACGAGTACTTTCATCAAACCTTTTATTGGGACCGCACGTTATGGGAAATGGTACAAGCTTTAAATCCTGAATTAAAACCTGAAGATGAAAACTTTCCAAAAAGATTGGTTCACTATAAAGAAATTTTTATTGGTCATACACCAGTTTCAAAAAAGGAACTGGTACCTCCTAAAAACAAGGCCAATATTTGGAATATAGATACAGGAGCTGCTTTTATGGGGGCATTGACCATGATGGATGTGGAAACAAAGGAGTTTTGGCAAAGTGATGCCGTGCATACGTTCTATAAAGGAGAAATGGGAAGAAACTAGAATAAAATGGATGCTTTATTGAATTTTAATGAAGACCTTTACTTAAAAGAGATGCTATGTCGTTAAAAAATATAAGATTAGAAGTAATGCAAGCCATAGAGCCAAAAGTAAAGGGTTTTATGGATTCATTTTTGGTGCCCATAGAGGAGATATGGCAACCGAGTGATTTTTTGCCAGATTCCCAAAGTGATAATTTCTTCAATGAAACAGAACAAATACGAGAAGAAGCCAAGGAACTTGGTTATGATTTTTGGGTAACGCTCGTAGCCGATACCATAACAGAAGAAGCTTTGCCAACTTATGAATCTTGGTTGATGGATGTTGAAGGCATAGATCAACACAGCGGCAAAGAAAATGGATGGAGCAAATGGGTTAGGGCATGGACTGCAGAAGAAAATAGACATGGTGATGTGCTCAACAAATATCTATACCTATCCGGTAGGGTCAATATGCGTGAGATTGAAATCACTACCCAACATTTAATTGCTGATGGATTTGATATTGGTACGGATAGGGACCCGTATAAAAACTTTGTTTACACCACATTTCAAGAACTGGCTACCAATATTTCGCATAAGCGTGTGGGTAAAATGGCAAAACAGAAAGGGAATGCTGTCTTGGGAAAAATGTGCAACATCATAGCTGGGGACGAAATGAGACATCATCTGGCCTATCGCGAGTTTGTAAAGACTATTTTAGGGCAGGATCCCAATGGGATGGTCCAGGCTTTTGCTGACATGATGAAGAAAAAAATTGTAATGCCAGCACACTTTTTAAGAGAATCTGGAGAGAGTATCGGTACAGCTTTTGAACTTTTTTCCAATTGTGCACAACGTCTTGGGGTTTATACGGCCCAAGATTATATTGAAATCCTAAAAAAGTTGAATGATTATTGGGACGTAGGAAATTTAAGGGGACTTTCTGACCAAGCGGAAAAAGCTCGGGATTATTTAATGAAATTACCTGACCGACTTCAAAGAATCTCGGAACGTATGCAATTTGGCCAAGACCAATATAAATTTAAATGGGTCGAAGCTAACGGGACTTTATAGTTGACTTTGAAGAGTTAGGGGCCAGCCAGTTTAGAACTTACCGGATTTGTGCTTATCCTGCCATTCGGCCAGTTCTTTCCATTGCCCTTTGTAAGCCATCTTGGCTTGCATTGGCCAGGATGCAGGGTCGTGAATTCTGTAACGGTCGCCCCCAGAGTTCAATACTTTCTGGCATTTATCCGTGGAAGTCTCGGCTAATGCTTTCCAAGTTTTTATTTCAAAATTATGGAACAGGCCTTCAATTTTAGGTCCTATGCCTTCCACTATTTTCAAATCATCTTCTTTTACTTTTTTCCCAAGTGCAATTTTTGCAGCATCTTTATCAAAACCCAATACTGCTGGTTTGGTAGCAATTGAGGTAGAACTCTTCTGTTTTTTGGGTGTATTGGAGACATCGAGCCTTTTTTTGCAAATATCCAAATCAGCCTTCAACTTTGCATTTTGAACCTCAAGCGCATTGATATCGGAAGAATAATCCACTGAAGGAACGTTTTTTCCTTTTCCAATAAGATATCCTAGAATCCCAGCGAAAATCCCTACTAATATAGGAATGATCCAGAGCCAGATATCAAAATCTTCAAAATTCATTTTTTTAGTGTTTTGGTTAAAAGTTGTGTTAGTTATTCTTTTGGCTGTTGATTCCCTCAATTGCCTTTAAAAGTAATACTGACCACTACCAAGGGCAATTCTTTCAAAATACCAAAATATTAAAAAAATGTTAAAAAAAGAATTTAAAGTAGAGAATATAAGGTTATTAGAAGATCAGGGTTTGTACGATGAAGATTTCTTAAAACTAAAGATGTACATAAAAAGACCAATCATACACTTTTTAAGACCAACGATACTACAGTGTTTAAATTCTTGTAGAATTATACTGAAATTAGCAATAAATATTAGGTAAAAAACCCTATTTCTCCCGACAAAGATCCGGCATTGAAATAGGGTTTGATTTAAGTTTGAGTTAGTTAGTTAAATTGTTTGAAAGGTCGTCTATTTGTGTTCATCCAAAATAGCGGCCTTTTCTCTTACAAATCAAATTTAATGCCCTGTGCCAACGGTAGCTCTGTAGTGTAATTGATGGTGTTTGTTTGCCTTCTCATGTAGACCTTCCAAGCGTCAGAACCGCTTTCACGACCGCCACCAGTCTCTTTTTCACCGCCAAAAGCTCCACCTATCTCTGCCCCGGAAGTACCAATGTTCACATTGGCAATTCCACAATCACTTCCAGAAGCCGATAGAAAGCGTTCGGCTTCACGTAGATTGTTGGTCATGATTGCCGATGAAAGCCCTTGTACGACCCCATTTTGCTGTGCTATGGCATTTTCTACACCGCCAGAATATTTTAAAACATATAAAATAGGCGCAAAAGTTTCTTCTTGTACTATTTTAAAGGAATTGTCAGCTTCAACAATGGCAGGTTTTACATAGCACCCGCTTTCATAACCATCGCCATCCAGAACACCACCTTCAATTAAAATGCTTCCACCTTCTGCTTCAGCTTTTTCTAATGCACTGTTATACATTCTTACAGCCTCAACATCTATCAATGGGCCAACATGGTTGTTTTCATCAAGGGGATTCCCAATTCTAAGTTGTTTGTAGGCATCGGTTACGGCGTTTTTCACTTGGTCATAAACAGATTCATGTACAATAAGTCGTCTTGTTGACGTACACCGTTGCCCTGCGGTTCCTACAGCTCCGAATACCGCCCCTATTACGGTCATTTTGATATCTGCATCAGGAGTAACGATGATAGCATTGTTACCGCCCAGCTCCAGTAAAGATTTTCCTAATCTTGCGGCCACAGCTTGCGCTACAATTTTTCCCATGCGAATAGAACCTGTTGCTGATATCAATGGAATTCTATTGTCACTTGTCATAAACTCACCTACTTTATAATCGCCATTGATTAGACAAGAGATACCTTCGGGAAGATTGTTCTCTTTTAAGACCTGTGTGATTATATTTTGGCATGCTACACCGCACAAAGGTGTTTTTTCCGATGGTTTCCAAACACATACATCACCACAAACCCAAGCTAGCGCTGTATTCCAGGCCCAAACAGCTACGGGAAAATTAAAGGCGGAAATAATTCCTACTACACCCAAGGGATGGTACTGTTCGTACATTCGATGCCCTGGTCTTTCAGAATGCATGGTCAACCCGTGCAATTGTCTTGAAAGTCCGACTGCAAAATCACAGATGTCTATCATTTCCTGAACTTCGCCCAATCCTTCTTGATAGGATTTTCCCATTTCATAAGAAACCAATTTTCCAAGAGGTTCTTTGAGTTCGCGAAGCTTTTCCCCAAATTGTCTTACAATCTCCCCTCGCTGTGGAGCAGGTTTTAAACGCCAATCTTTAAAAGCAGCGGATGCGGCATCCATTACTTTCCCATAATCAGCTTTGGTCGTAGTTTTTACTTTCCCAATGAGCGACCCATCTACAGGGGAATAGGAAGAAATTGTTTCGCCAGACCCAAAATTCTTGGTGCCCGTAGATGTACCTTCGTTTATTTCGGTTAGCCCTAGTTGTTTTAGTGCTTCGTGTATTCCAAAAGAAGTTGCAATATTTGACATTTATAACTTTTTATTCGTGAATTGTTATATTTTTTCAAAACTACGAATAATCCTGATGTGCCAAGTAGGGATTTTTCAAAGGAAGTAATGAAACAAAAGCGAGAGAATACCAAAAATTGCCGGAACTGCCTGTACGATGAATATTTTTTTGGAAACGGAATATGCACCATAAACCCCAGCAACTACAACACAACCAAGAAAAAATAAAGCCACATAGATTTGCCAATCTGGATTTTGGATAAATAAGGACCATAGTAGACCGGCCGCTAAAAACCCATTGTACAACCCTTGGTTTGCCGCCATCGCCTTAGTTGGCTCAAACAAATCTTTGGGAAAATTTCGAAACACCTTTTTTCCTTTTGTTGTCCACGCAAACATCTCCAGCCATAAAAAGTAAAAATGCAGAACTGCTACTAGGACGATAAAAACTTTTGCAACGTAAATCATAATGGCTATTCTTTAGCTATAAATCGTTCATCAACTGGCATTACGGTTCCGCATTTATCACATGTACGTAATTCTTCGGAACTGTAAAAATATTTGAAATGACTTAGAAAATCCTTTTCAATATCATGCAGTGTAAAATAGGCTTCATAGAGTTTGTTATTGCAATTATCACAAAACCACAATAGACCGTCGTCCACATTCATATGATTGCGCTTTCTTTCAACAACAAGTCCGATGGAACCCTCATAACGCACAGGGGAATGTGGAACTTTAGCAGGATGGAGATACATATCTCCCGGACCCAATTTCATGGTTTTTTTCTGCCCGTCTTCCTGAATGTGGACTTCTATATTTCCTTCCAACTGATAAAATAGCTCTTCGGTTTCGTTATAATGATAATCTTTACGCGCATTAGGACCGGCAACAATCATCACAATATAGTCTCCAGCATCTTTATAAAGATTTTTATTGCCAACAGGGGGTTTAAGCGTATCACGATTTTCCGCTACCCATTTGTTAAGATTGAAAGGAGCTTTTATGGCCATATTCAAAGAATTTAAGGAAAGGTATAAAAAACCTTTGGTGCTGCATAGGGCATTTAATAAAAAAGCCCTTGCAGGGCAAGAGCTTCAATCATTTGGTCGCTATATTTCTTCCTATAACGTTATTTCACCTTCATAAAAATCTGGGTAAAATAAGGCCTACCTTCTTTATCAAGCTGCACACTCAAAACGGTATGGGTATAATCTCCTTCAATAGTTGTTTTGTGCGAAGAACTTTTCAACCAACCCTCCAATGCAGATTGTGCAGTAGCATAATGTCTTGCTACATTTTCACCAATATCCACAGCATTTATTTCACTTGCTATTTTGGAAGCTCTGGAGTCAAAATTATCATGGCTCAATTTGTTTTGACCGATCATATAAACGTTATGATCCTTTGCATATTTATAGGACGATGAGCTGGATTGCAGTTTGGCAGCTCCTGTCTCTGCTCTGTATTGATTGATCAAATCAAGAAGATCTTTTTCCATTTTCGTGGCATCTACAACGACTTTTTCGCTTTCGCCCAAACCTTCGGTTAAAACGCCCTCCTCTTCTATTGATGCACTTTTACTGCACGTGGTAAGTGCCACGGCTAACGCCACAACACACATAGTGTAATATCTTTTTTTCATTTTCAGGGGTACTAGTAGAAATCTGTTCTAAGGATTTCCTGTGTTCTGGAAACTAAACTATGGATGGGGGAGAGCTCGACCATAAAAGTTCCATAGGATTCAGAATAATCCGATAAGTGGCAAATTTGAATCCCTTGGATCGATGAATGGTAAACACGGCTTCCTTTTATCGATAAAAAGAACCGTTTATAGGGGCGATGAATCTTCTTGATTAGCAGGCCCATAAGATGCTTCTTTCTTATCTTGGAGCACAAGTCCAAAGACGATAGCACCAATTTCTTTTACAGGTTCGTAAAAGATGGATTCTTTCTTTGTTTCTTCATTTACAAAATTGAACGATGAATTGAGTCTTTCGAAAAAAACCAATAGTGCACCTATAATAATGGCGACCTTTAAGGTTCCAAAAATACCGCCAGCGATTTTGTTCAAAAGGCCTAGCATGGCAAAATCGGCAATTTTGGTCAAAAACTTACCAGCAAAATGAACCAATAGAACAATGGCAAAGAAAGTAATGAGAAAAGCGGCAATTTTTATATAACGCTCACTCCAGTTCATGTTTTCCGCGAGATAGTCTCCAGCAATGTAGGAGAAATGTATTGCTCCATAAATACCTGCTATAAGGGCCACTAAAGAGGCTATCTCAACAAAAAGCCCGTTTTTAAGACCCTTGAAAAGACCCCAGACCAAAAGTATACCTATAACAATATCCAAAAAGCTCATAAATGGGTTTTCAACAAATATAGGATATTGATTTGTACCTTTGAAGCTTCTAAAAAAGCATATGTCCAGAGATGAAAAACTTAAGGAAAGATGGGATCTGTTAGTGGATAAACTATCCAATCAATTTTCTGATGGCGACCCTTTAGAGATTGACGGAATTATCTATTTGGTAGGAGTACAGGAGTTGGGGAGCTTTCACAGGAGCTTTAAAAAAGATGAGAAAGTCAATTTGATGCATATTGCCATTTGTAGATTGCTGGAACCTTACGGATATTATGATTTTGATTTCTTTGATGAAGATGGTTGGCCACATTACAAAGTCAAAGAGCAGTTGCCACCATTAAAAGCTGGAGAACAATCTGTTTTAATGAAAGAAGCCCTGGTCCAATATTTTCTTGAAAAAAAATACATAAGCTAAAATGGAGCTGCAAAAACCATACTATGCAGTAATTTTCACCAGCACCCGAACCGAAGGAGATAACGCGTATGTGGAAATGGCAATCCAAATGGAAGAACTTGCACGCCAACAACCCGGTTTTATAGGTGTTGAAAGTGCTAGGGACGGATTGGGCATAACTGTCAGCTATTGGGAAAATTTGAAAGCCATTGCCAATTGGAAAGCAAACATCGACCATAAAGTGGCCCAAAATAAAGGGATAAAGGAATGGTATTCTTGGTACAAGGTCAGAGTTTGTTTGGTAGAGCGTGAATACGAGTTTACAAAGTAGAATTAATGCAAAGTTAATTTGACAGCACTGTAAACGTTTACATTTTATGTATTTTTGATATTTGGCTTACACAAATTGTCAATAGGTATGAAAGAGAATATGCGATTTTCCAATCTGGATAGAACAGCGACCATCCAAAGAATTTCTAAAGAACATTTTGACCTTGTTGTAATCGGGGGTGGAATTACTGGAGGTGGAATTGCACTTGATGCTGCTTCAAGGGGAATGAAGGTAGCCTTATTGGAAAAAGGTGATTTTGCTTCTGGTACGAGCAGTAAATCTACCAAACTTATTCATGGAGGCCTAAGGTATTTAAAGCAGTTCGATTTTTGGTTGGTGAAGGAAGTTGGTTCCGAAAGGGCCATTGTGCATAAGTTGGCACCACATTTAGTGCTTCCAGAGAAAATGCTTCTTCCCCTTATCGAAGGAGGTTCCTATGGAAAATGGTTAACATCCATTGGTCTAAAAGTGTATGATATCCTCGCACAGGTTACAGGAGATGACAAAAGGCAAATGTTGGAGAAAAAAGAGGCGATGAAACTAGAACCACTCCTTCCAAAAAAAATATTGAACGGGGCAGGATATTATGCAGAATACCGAACAGATGATGCAAGACTGACCATTGAAAATATTAAGACAAGCCTTCAACACGGTGCAGAAGCATTGAATTATGCTAAAGTAACAGACTTCCTTTATGACAGTGATAAGGTAGCTGGGGTCATCGTAAATGATGAGACTACAGGAGAAGAGTTTACAATTAAATCAAAGTATGTCATTAGCGCAGCAGGACCTTGGGTAGATGAACTAAGAAGCGTAAATAACTCAAAAAAAGGGAAACGTTTACACTTGACAAAGGGGGTTCATTTGGTCTTCCCAAGAGAGAAGCTCCCTGTAAGGCAGTCGGTGTATTTTGATATTCCGGATGGTAGGATGATGTTTGCCATCCCAAGAGGTAAAATCACTTATGTTGGTACGACCGATACCAATTTCAATCTAGACAAGGACAATATCACAACTGATTTAGCGGATGCCATTTATTTAATTTCTGCTGTCAATAATATGTTTCCAGATATTAATTTGGAGATGGAGGATATCATCTCATCTTGGGCAGGTCTGCGACCATTGATTCATGAAGAAGGAAAATCCGCATCTGAACTTTCCAGAAAAGATGAAATCTTTACATCGGATACCGGACTGGTAAGTATTGCTGGCGGCAAATTAACGGGCTATCGCAAAATGGCCGAGCGTGTCGTCAACCGCATAGCGAAGAAAATGGAAGAGGACCATGAAATTAAAGTTCCTGAATGTAAAACAGATAAGATTCCACTTTGCGGAAGCGATTTCAAAAAATTCAAGCAGGTCAAAAAATATATTGATGAAATTTTTGAACGAATCAAGACCGATGGATTTACAGATTACGATGCTTGGTACCTAGTAACCAACTATGGAAAACAAACCGAAGCTATCTTGAAAAACTATGCTGAACTACAGCAGGAAGATGTCTTTTTGAAAATGCTTCTCGCAGAGGTGCAGTTTTCTATTGCCTATGAAATGGCGCTAAACCCAATGGATTTCTTTATTAGAAGAACGGGAAGGCTTTATTTCGATATAGAGAGCATTCGTAACTACATGCAACCCGTTCTAGAAGAATTCAAAAACGCATACAATTACGACGATGCTCAAATACTTTCTTTTAAGGAAAAGCTGGAAGAAGAATTGGACTCCCATTCCAACTTTTCTCTTGAAAGGGTTTAAACGGTCGATCTAACAATTTCTTGCGCCCATTTTATAATAAGGTTTATGGTGCCCTCATCCCATTTACCAGGTTTTCCTTCAAAAGAATCCTTTGGACTTTTATGTATGGTATTCCAATGGTCTAAATCAGGATACTCGTAGAGAATATGGTCTTTATGTCCATTGCGTTCCAATACTTCAATAATCATTTTATTATCAAACTCGGACATAATCCAATCGTTGGTGCCCCTTAAAATTCGAACAGGGACTGTTATTTTTTCCCATTCTCCGGCAAGGTCAAAATCTTGTAGCTGCTGGTAATATGCCATTGAGCGTCCATACATATGCTCTGGGGAATGATAGTTGTATTCGGCAAGAGCGGGATAGTCATTGATTACTTCCTGATAGCTCTGCTTTTTTATGAGCATGCCATGATACAATGGAATATAATAGTTGTTCATTTTTTCAACAATTTGGGATTCGGTATTACCTTTAAAACTTAGAATGCGGCGTTCAATCTCCAGCATATGCTCGTACCATGTTTTAAAGAAGGTTCCATCAGAAATAACCCCGGCCAGATTAAATTCATTGGCGAGTAACGGCGCCAATGCGCTTCCCATGCTGGAGCCGTAAACTACAATTCTTGAAGGGTCTACGTAGGACTTTGATTTTAAGTTTTTGATTGCCGCTCTGTAACCTTCCAAATCCATTAAAAAATCTGAAGTACTGCAATCACCTTCGCTATCACCAACTCCCGGTTTTTCAACACGCATGACCACCATACCGGATTTTTCCACCAAATCCTTGATGGTCTGCCCCCAATTATTGCCTCTTCGCCCTTTATACGTTTCAATGCTGGAACAACTAAGGCCACTTATAAGAATTACTGCTGGCTGTTTTCCAGATTTTTTAGGTTTGGTGATAATGGTTCTTTGTGTAATTCCATAAGAACTTGTGATTTCCTCATAAAACGTATCCAAATCTGTGTGCTTTTCTCTCCCAAGAGGATGGAAGAATACTTCTGCTTCTATGACTTTGGTGTTGCGAACAGCTTTTATTTTTGTTTTTTTATTCGCTCTCAGCCCATAGGATATATCACTCCATATATTTTCATCCGTTAGTACGATACCGTCTACTTCTACGAGTAAATCTTTTACTAAAAAACCAGCTTTTGCCAAAGGACTATTTTCATTTATACTTATAATTTCTGCTCCCGGACTTTCTTTAGGACCACTTATATCAGCTTCCCAAGAAGCCCTTCGTTCCAAGACCTGGCTTTGTATGGAAGAACAGAATAGAACAACTGCAATTAGTGAACAACCAACGTTTCTTTTAAGATTCATCTTTGAGATTTTTAGGATTTGGTTAAAATTAGAATGTCTATTTTTAGCTCGTTTCCCATTTATATCAAAGTATCGGTTTTTTATGTGAAAAGAAAGATTTTCATGATTTGAAAAAACAACAATGGAACAAAAACACAATTTGTATCTGTTTAATTCAAGGATAGCGACCCACGTAATATTTTGGATGCTGTATTATCTCCTGTTCGGGGTTATTTGGGTTGGGGATAAAGGTTATTTGGCCTCGTTTTACCTAGAGTTTATATTACTGCCTATTCGTATTTTGGCCGTTTATACCACTATTTATTTTTTACTGCCAAAGTTTTTGATGCAAAAAAAGTACATGCTTTTCTTACTAGGTTATACATTGGTTCTTTTTTGTGGTGGGATACTGCAACGAGTCTTTATACATCTGTTTTATGAAGAACTTTTATTGAATGATTCTAGTACGGGGTTGTTCAATATTATGCTATTGGTGAGGGCTGTCGTATTGATAAATACTACGGCACTTTTGGTTTTGAGCATCAAAATATTCCAACTCTGGGTTATTGAGCGTGAAAAAAACACAAAGGACAAAAATGAGATTCTGGAAATTCGCTCAAATCGAAAGACCTATAGAATTCCCATGGACAAAATCCTCTTTGTAGAAGGTTTGGGTAATTACGTAACCTATCATTTGGTCAATAAAACTAAGATTACCAGTTATGGAACAATTAAAGCTGCTTTGGAGAAGCTTCCGCAAAACTTTGACCGAGTCCATAAATCCTATATCGTAAACAAAAACCACATAAAATCATATGATGCTCTTTCTATTGATATAGCGGATACATCAATTCCAAGGGGTAAAAACGTACCGGACGAATTGTTGTCCCTATAATATTAATCCAGTTTCTCGGTTAGTTTTTTAAAGACTTTTTTCGGATTCTTCTCTTGATAAAGCACATTGTAAACCGCTTTGATTATCGGTGTTTTGGATTTTTTTTCGCGGCTCTCGTTGGACAGATAAGCACTTTTGGTAGCATAATATCCCTCGGCAACCATATTCATTTCCATCATGGCGCTTTTTACGGTATATCCTTTGCCTATCATGTTTCCGAACATTCGATTGCGGCTAAAGGTAGAATACCCTGTAACCAATAAATCGCCCAGATATGCAGAATCGTTGATGTTGCGTTTCATCCTGTATACGCTGGCTATATAACTTTTCATCTCACGAATGGCATTGCTCATGAGTACACTTTGAAAATTATCCCCATAGCCTAGGCCATGGGCAATCCCGGCAGCAATAGCATAAATATTTTTCAGCATGGCAGCATACTCTGTTCCTATAATATCATCGGAAATTTTTGTGCGTATGTAATGACTTTTCAATTGGTCGGCCACTAATTCAGCTTTGTCGGAATCGGCACAAGCAATGGTGAGGTAGGATAATCGCTCCATGGCTACTTCTTCAGCATGGCAAGGCCCGGTGATGACCCCTATGTTTTTAAACGGAATCTGATAGATATCGTGAAAATGCTCACCTACGATCAAACCACTTTCAGGTACAATACCCTTTATGGCGGAAAAAACTATTTTATCTTCAAAGGAAGCCGTTAACTTTTTGAGTTCACTTTCCAAAAAAGCAGAGGGAATTGCAAATATCAAGATATCGGAAGCTTCAATAATTGTATTCATATCATTGCTGAGTTGCAATCTTGAAACATCGAATTCTGCAGAACTTATGTAATTTGGATTGTGCCCTTCTCTCTCTAAATGTTCAATGGCAGATACACTTCGCATATACCATGCAACATTCTCCAAGTTTTCAGAAAGCATTTTTACAATAGCTGTTCCCCAACTACCGCCGCCCAAAACTCCAAACCTAAGTTTTCTTTCCATTCATCAAATTTAGCTGGCAAAGCTAAACAATATATCAATTGTAATATTAAATACTGATTATCAAAAGGTTATAATTTTTGGCATGGTGCTTGGTTTTAATTAATCGAACCCAAAAACCAAAGCGTATGAAAAATGCAAAACTACTATTCGGAATTTTATTCATTGGACTTTTAGCAAGTTCATGTTATACAGAAGTAATCATTGAAGATGACTTTATTGAAGCGTCACCTTTAAATACTGCATTGGTATTGGAATCGTACGACTTATGGTATGTGGATATCAACGCCACAAGAGGAAATGGGGAGGTACCTTTTTTACAACGCGCTTTCACAGTTTCTTTTAACAGAGGTGTTCTGTATGCCAATAACAACATTGTGGGTATTGGGAAAACAGGGAATGGATTAGGGATAGATGTTGGTTCTTACGCAACACTGAACGGTGTAGTTGAGATTGATCATGATATTGACCAACTTTGGTTATTGGATGTTTTTGCCGTAAATAACAATACATTGGAGTTGTATGATTCACGCTCGGACACTTCATATATTCTAAGGGGATTTCAGCGTAACAATTTTGATTATGACATGGTGTTTTATGACAATATCAATTCCTTTCTGCAGGAATATAGTGCGTGGGAAAAAACGTTTACCAGTGAATTGGGAGCGTTGAACGAGTTTGATGATGAAAATTACCTTCAGTTTTTACCGGATAACAATAATGGATTCTTTAGGTCTTCTGTGGATGCCATAGGAATACCATTGGTGAATTTGCAATGGGACTATGAAGGTGACTATACGGTGTTCGATGTAGCCAACGATGCTACTCTCAAAACTTTAACACTGGATTATGACTTCTTGGGCAATGATTATTTTGAGCTTTACGTTATTAATGATAGTACAATTGAATTGTATCATGTTGCAAGTGGGACGACGTATGAGTTTACAGGAAGAGGGTACACGCAATATTTAAAATCGAGTTCTGCTGTTGGTAAGAAACGTTCAAAGGTTAAAAATTCCATAATGAACGTAACCCGACAGAAAAAATAGTAAGGAACAAGAATAGTGTTCGACTATTTAAACAAGTTTTTTGGTTGGTTATTTAGTTAAGAATCGCCTCGAGTAGTTTACTTGGGGCGGTTCTTTTTTGATACCATGTTCAGATTCATCAAGTTGACAAGCCCTTCAGATGAATGATTATTGCATTACCAGTGTTTCTCTGTTAAATTGCCAAATTCTCAATTCTTTTAGCATTTCAGGCTAAACCAATGATTAATAGTATTTTTGCGCGCTTTAAATTAAGAGATGAAAAAGTACCTTAATCTTTTTGACTTTTCCCAAAAGGTAAACTACCGCACCGAAATTTTATCTGGTCTGACCGTAGCTTTGGCATTGGTGCCAGAAGCTATTGCCTTTGCATTGATTCCCGGGTTTTCACCCCTCACCGGACTATATGCTGCTTTTGTGTTGGCATTGGTCACCTCAATTTTGGGTGGTCGCCCGGGAATGATTTCTGGAGCAACGGGTGCTGTTGCCGTTATTTTTGTTGGATTGATCTTGGAACTTAAAAAGACTTTCCCTGGAATAGAGCCTACAACGATATTGAACTATGTTTTTGCCACGGTCATTATTGCTGGAATACTTCAGATTTTGGCCGGAGTGCTGCGATTGGGAAAATTTATCCGTCTTGTTCCACATCCCGTAATGTTCGGTTTTGTAAACGGACTGGCGATTATCATTTTTATGGCGCAGTTTCCAAACTTTTATGAGAAAGGAACCGATACGCTGTTATCGGGCACATCATTACTTACAATGCTGGGTTTAACCTTATTGACAATGTTGATTATTTGGGGCTTTCCAAAGCTAACAAAAATGATTCCTTCATCCCTTTTGGCGATTGTGGTCGTATCGGCCATCGTACTCGGTTTTGGCATTGATACACTTACGGTTGCGGATACCATGCGCGAAGGGGAGACCATAAAAGGAAGTTTCCCTCCTTTGTCAATTCCCAAGATTCCGTTTACATGGGAAACGTTTATGATCATTATTCCTTATGCGGGTATTGTGGCAGGAGTAGGACTTATTGAGAGCTTATTGACTTTGAACATCATTGACGAGATAACCGAAACCCGCGGTAGTGGAAACAAGGAATGTGTAGCGCAAGGTACTGCCAATATTCTATCGGGATTCTTATCTGGGATGGGTGGTTGTGCCATGATCGGGCAGAGTCTGATCAATACTTCTTCCGGAGCAAGAGCAAGATTATCTGGTATTACGGCAGCCGTTATGCTCTTGGTTTTTATCATGTTCGGTAGCAGCTTGATAGAGCAATTGCCTATGGCCGCATTAGTAGGATTAATGTTCATGGTTGCCATTGGTACTTTTGAATGGGCGAGCTTTAAAACCTTTAGAAAAATGCCAAACTCAGACGTAATCGTTATGGTGTTGGTCACCCTAATTACTGCCATTACCCATAATTTGGCCATTGCTGTTCTGTTTGGAGTTATTATTTCTGCTTTGGCCTACTCTTGGGAAAACGCTAAACGAATTCGCGCAAGAAAATATGTGGATGACAACGGTGTCAAACATTATGAAATTTATGGCCCTTTGTTCTTTGGTTCGACAACGCTGTTTGCTGAAAAGTTTGATATTCAAAATGACCCAACCGAGGTCATCATCGATTTTCAGGAGAGCCGTGTAGCGGATATGTCTGGTATAGAAGCCTTGAACAAATTAACGGAGCGTTACGCAAAGGCGGGAAAAAAAGTACATCTAAGACATTTGAGCAAAGACTGTATTCGGCTTTTGGACAATGCCAAGGATATCATTGAGGTCAATGTTCTAGAAGACCCTACCTATAAGGTCGTTGTGGATGATGCTTTAATATAGGCTTACTTCCTCACTTTACCTGTAAAAACACTAATGTTAGGATTAATAGGGTTACCGGAAACCCTACGCATCATGGTTATCTGGCCTGCATGGTAAATACAATCGGAAAGCATTCCATTGATCAAGTTCCAATACGGGAATGGCGTCTGTTTTTCTCCTTGCTGAAAGATTACCTGAAAATCCTCAAAGTCCTTAGCTTGTTTGCCTGCCATTAAATTACTTGCACCTTTAAGGTTTTCCAAAGTCATTTTACGTAATTCGTCATAAGAATAAACGGTGAAATCCTTTTGGATATTTGGTTTGGCCTGCGGAGCGTTCAATATCATTTCGGACATACTACAAATATGCTGTAAGGTTTCCAGAACACTTCTACTTTCTTTTGAAGGTTTATAGTCCAGGTCTTTTTGTGTCAATCCCTCAGTTGCCCAATAATAGCGAAAACCAAGACCATCGATCATTCTGGTCATGATGTTTCCTGAATCATAATTTTCAGGATATTCTGGAATCTCGTCATAGGGGAGTTTCATATTTTGGGCTTGAATGCAAAATGTTACAAAAAGTAAAGTGTAAAGAAAAAGTCTTTTCATGATTGTGTATTATTCAACGCATCCTTTATAAAATGGAGTAAAGGGATGTATGATCAGATTAAACAGTTTATTTTGGATTGCAATATCTTGGTTTAATAGTTTTTTTACGGTTTCTAAGTCTTTTGCTTTTAAAACTAACATACCTGTATCACTATAACGGGCACCGATTACAATATTTTTTTCTTTTCGCAATTGGGATAGAAACGCTGAATGTTCTTTAAAGTAAGGTTGTTCAGCAGGCTGTTTTTCCATATCCCAACCTTCACCAACAGTATATAAAGCGATAAAATGTTTTTCTGTCGCGGTATCCTGTGCATGAATCCAAGTTGAAAGGCAACAGAAAGCAATGAAGATTAAAAAGTTTTTCATGGCGTTAGGTTTTGATTACCAATAAATATAGCCATTATTGATTTCGAATACTCCAAACCTCATAAAGCGGGTCACCTTTACTGCTAAAACCAGAATGATGCCAATCTCCATCTTTTACACTATAATCAAATTGAAGACTTGCGCCTACTCTTGAATCATCTCGTGAAAAGAACTCGATATTTTCGGTATACTTTCCATTAACCGTGGTGTATGAGCCACCACCCGTACCCATAAACTCCTTGGTTTCCGTGTTGTACGCAATCCATTGAAAACGGGTTCCCGAAAGTATTTTCATGGTTTTACGCGGTCGGTCGGTATCCCTGGTTTGGAATTCCCCATTGCGTTTACGACCGGACATTAACCAAGCTCCTGCCAAGGTACCTGGACTACCATCATCAATTCGAGTCCATGCGCTATCATTTCCCTTAATCTTCAATTTGTCTTGGGGCAGCTCAATTCTAAAAGATACTATGGCACCAATATGTTCTAAATCACCAGAGTCAAATTCAATAGTATGTGTGATTTCATCGCCTTTCAAAGCCCATTGCCCCCCATCTGTGCTCACAAAGGCCCCTGTTTTGGTGTTGAACCACGTTGATGCGTAATACGCTTCAGAAATGATAAGGATATTTTTCAAGGAGTTTCCTTCAGAAGAAAAACTTGTGTTTTCCCAAGCACCTATCAAGGTCTGTGCATTTGCGGATACCCCAAGAATTCCAATAAGTAATAGTAAAAAGTATCTTCCCATGACTTTATAATTAGTTGTCGAATCCTTCCGTATAAACTACTTCACCTTCTCCATTTTTTAAGCGTACAAAATCTACTGCGCCTTTCCCCGTAAATGTAAGGATAAGCCCCATGACCTTTCCTCGGTCATCTTCAAAAGGTTCATCTATGGCAAGAGCATCGTTCAAAAAGTATTTAAAACGTCCATTGGAACTCTCCAATCGGATATCTTGCCATTCGGATAAATCTGTGCCCAAGGTGGAAAAATCGTTTTCGGTTCCAGCTAAAATGGTATCGCCCACTTTTATATTTAAGTTGCTTACACAGCCTTTATCCGTTATGCCCAACCAGCAAGAGGATTTTTCATCAATAACTTTCACTTCCATGTATGGGCAAACTATACCGGCAATAGCATCAAACTTGACTCTTGTTTCCAAGATATATTCTCCAGATAATAAGCCACTAAACTCCCGTATATTAAAATAGGAAACAATTAAGCCTTTATTAATATCTATTTTTGAGTTTTCGAATATGTTGTCGCCCACCCTAAAACTGCCATCATTTATTAATTGCGATTGGTCAGGATAAAACGGAATGGAATCCAATCGATTTGCCTTGGCAGTTGCAAACCAACCATCTGTTTTTACATTGATTCTTATTTTTTTAATGACTTCATCATTGGCAATTAGCCTGGCCCAATGAAAACCAGGATAGTAGTACATCTCGGAAAAAGTTTTTTTGCTGGGGTCGATACTCTTTTTATGAGTAGGATTCCAAGAGCGCTGTATAAAAAAGCTATCAGCTTCAATACCTTTTAGGTCGTATGAGAAAATAACTGAATTTGGAACATTGTGCGCTACCGTTTTATTGGCCGAAAATATAATATTATCAGGAATTGATATCGGCTTGTTTCGATTGGAAATAAATATAAAGGCTGAGATAAATACCAGCACGCCCAACAACGAAAAAAGCGCGTATTTTTTAATAGGTAGACTTCTTGTACTTGGTTTTTGCAGTGATGTTTTAACTACGGTATTTTCATCTTGCCTAAAAGCATTCCAACTATCATAATCAATTAACGAAGCTAGGGCATTTAGGGTATTTAAATGTGGAATTTGATTGAACTCATTTTTCCAAAGCCGTTTCATCGTTGAAAGACTTATTCGAATATTTGATTTTTCCTCCATCAGCTCTATCAAATATTCCAGATCACGCTGTCTTGGTTTTTCTCCCAATGCAAATTGCTCAGGAAAAAAACGCCGCTCAATTAAGGTGATACAACATATTATGGAATCTCTTTCTGCTGCTTGCATGGTATAATTAGTGAAATGGACGAAAAATGACCCCTATATAAACGGTTTTTGATGGTTTAAATACTGGCTGAAGGTTCAATATTGCATAAAATTAAAATTTTCAATTTCTAAGTTATGCATTATAAAGAATCCATTCAAGTTAAAACTTTTATAGCAATAATCTGTTCAATTTTTGTCCAAACGCTCAGTGCCCAAAATATACCATTAACATCAGAACATTGGATGGTTGTGGATAATGAAAATAATCAAGAGTTGGATTTGAAGATAATAAAGTATAAAAGTAAAGATGCCATTTATTTGGGTAGACATGAAATAGCAAAACTAAAAAACAGCGCCCATACTAATTTTGTACTGGATATGGATATTGCAGGAAAAGCAATGCCCGGATTTGGGTTTAGGGCCAAAGACCTATGGGACTATGAATTTTTATATTTTCGCGTATTTTCCGGTGGCAAAGACAATGCCATTCAGTACATACCTGTATTCAATGGTTCACACCCGTGGCAATTGTACAATCAACCCGTTTATGAGACGGCAGGAGAGTTTCAACCAAAAGAATGGTTCCATGTAAGAATTGAAGTTTTTGGAAAAAACATGCGAATATTTATTGGGGATAAAAAAGAACCGAACATGGAAGTAGCGCTTTTACAGACCGAATTGGATACCGGGACCATTTTTTTAAAGACCAGCTTTGCTGAAGCCTATTTTAGCAATATTGAAGTATCACCTTTAGAGAAACCATTTCAAATCGAAAAACCAGAATTGAACAGGGACTATTTAAAAAAATGGAGTATTTCTGAACAGATGGATGGAAATATTCATTCGCAAAGTCAATATTTTAAGTTGTTTGAAAAAGCAGAAAAAAACCACAAATGGAAAACCGCTGAAGCAGATAAAACGGGAATCATAAATCTGGCCCGTTATTATGACCATCCTGGAAAAGCTGTTTTTGCCAAAACCACAATATCATCAGATGCAGCTAAGAAGGTTACTTTGGCTTACGATTATACCCAGGTGTTGCTTATCGCCCTAAATGATAAGATAATTTTTCATGGTCGTGAACTGGATATGCATAATTTTATGCGGGTAATCGATGGGGAGGAAACTTTAGAACTCAATCTGAATAAAGGTGAAAACAAATTGGTCTTTTGGATTCGTTCTGATGATGAATGGCAGAACTCATCTGGGAATCCGCCTTACCTAGGAAGAAATCAGGCAATGAACTGGGGGTTTATCGCAAGGTTAATAGAAGAATGATGATTCAATATTTACGTAAAAAATGCCGCTACCCTTGTATGATAGGTAACGGCATTTTTTAAGCATGTATTTTTTTATAAAGTTCTAAGGTATTCCAAAAGTTCTCTAGCCTCCTCTTCTGAAAGGTTTTGGTTAAGCATTATAGCATTATTATACTCTTTCAGTAAGGCTTTTGCTATAGGGTCTTCGCGTAGCATACCATCTGGGTTCAATATCATGTTCATGACCCATTCTGGGCTACGGCGTTCTAAAACCCCTTCCATTGCAGGGCCGATCATACGTTGGTCTACCATATGGCAGGCCACACAAATAGCATTGAACTTAGCCTCTCCAAGAGAAGCCATTTCGGTATCGATTTCATCTGGTAAGTCGACATTTTTAATAGGCCCAACCCCTTTGTTGTCCAAATCTATTGGTATTGCTTCACTGGCTTGCGCTTTTTTGTCTTCGGATTTGGTTCGGCTTACCTCAAAACCATCTTTTTTTTCTTCTTTTTTTCCGCCACAACTGGCAACAAAAACTCCCAATGTAAGGAGTAGGATTACTTTTTTCATTGTATCAAATTGAATAGAACTAGCTACTAAATTAATTAATAAAGAGGTACTATGTTTCTGATTTCTTGAAAGGTTCATTATTTAGAGTCAATACACATAGAAAAACATGTAAAAGGATAGGCTGTGAATTTTTTATGTTGAAGTAAAAAATTCAAGCGCCCTTTTTTCTGTATATGTGATATTTTTTTCGCCCCAAAACCCTACATGCCCTCCGTATTTGGGGACTTCCAAATACAGGTTTTTGTTTTTGTCCGCTTCCTGAAAAGGATAACAAGCTTCACCCAAAAAAGAATCGTCTTTGGCATTGATGATCAAACTTGGAACAGTAATGTTTTTTAAAAATTGAAGACTGCTACATTTTGTATAATAATCCAATCCATTATGGAAACCATGTGCCTGGCTTGTGTAAAAATCATCAAAATCCAACAATGTTTTAATGGTAACTAAATCGGAATCGTTCACTAATTCAGGAAATAGTATTTGTTTTTGCCTGAGCTTGGCCAATAGGTTCTTTTTAAACCGTGCTGCATACAATACATTTTTTGGTTTCATGATTTCTTTAGCCGATTCCTCCAAATCGCAAGGGACGGAAACTGCAACGGCAGCTTTTAGCTCTTTTGGAACCAGGGCTCTTTCACCTAGATATTTTAGGAGTAGATTTCCACCAAGACTGAATCCTTTTAAATAGATTTGGGAATATTTTCTTGAATTTATGACATGTTGAATGACCTCGGCCAAATCTTCTGTTGCTCCAGAATGATAAGAACGATAGAGCGTATTCGGCTCGCCACTGCATCCACGTAGGTTTACAGCACACACATCAAATCCGTTCTGGTTTAGTAATTTGGCACTTCCTGTAATGTAAGGACGCTGGGCATTTCCTTCGAGACCATGCAATAGAATTACCAGCTGTTCTGTTGTAGCCGAACCATAGCTCCAGTCCAAATCCAGAAAATCTCCATCAGATAAAAAAATACGCTCCCTTTTTTGGATAACATCGTTGACTTTTCTAACAAGACCCGCATAAATTGTGGCAAGATGTCCGTTTTTCAAGAAAAATGATGGATGATAAGAGCTAGAGATACAAGGCATTAATACAAAATATTGTCTTTAGCTTGTACAGGTTCTGGAAGTTCCTCTTCATCCAGCATATCGCGTAAATCAATCTCTATAGTGCGGCACAAGGCAGTCATTGGTACATCGTTCACCCTCCCTTCAAAAGGATCTTCGCTATTATCGCCCACAATTTCCATAGTGGTGAAAATCCAAGAAATCAATATCGAGAAAAAGATTTGTAAAAAAATAAGCCAATCCACTCCGCTTGAATCGTACATTTCGTTGTGTCCCTTAAAAACATTGAGCAAACCAAAAGGAATCAACAAGATAAAAATCCAAGTGAATATTTTAGAAAAATAGGCATATTGTCTGGGAAAAGGAGTGTTTTTAATGCGTTCGCATTTCCCCTGCAAATTGTAAAACTCCTCAAGAACACCCTGTAGCTGCAATTCTTGAAAACTATCCAAAATGTTTTCTTTTCTGAGCTGGGTAATATCCTGTGCTTGATTTTTAACTAAATGCGTTGCAGGATTTACCCTCTTTCTCAAATCACTGAACTCGCGCATGCTAACATAATTGTAAGCTTCATTGCATGAAATATTTCGTTCAGCATGCTTGTCAAAGATTTTTTCCACGGATTTATTTTCCTTGATGCTCCAAGATTTGGGTTGCCGCAACTGCACTCGCAAAGCATTGAGCCAAGCAATATGTCTGTGGATCATTACTCTTTGGATTTCCTTATCTTTTTCAGGATTGTCTGAATGTACAAATGAAAGTACTCGAATACCCCAGGTCCTACTATAGTTAACAATACCGCCCCATATTTTTCGGCCTTCCCAAAACCGATCATAGCTTTGGCTATTTTTAAATCCTATATAAAAAGAAACGGCAATACCTATGACCGAAATTGGTTGAAACGGCAAGTCGATAAAAGTCCATCCTAAAACAAAATAGAGGGCATAGACTATAGTTGCGTAAAGAGAGAAAAAAATAAGGTTTTTCCATGCGTATCTAAGAAGAAGTCCAAACCCAATATTTCTTTTTATATACATGGCAGTTGATTAGAAATTAAAAATACTTAAATCTTTCAAATTTGACTTTAACTTAAATCTTGAAAGTAAAGTTTATTGTATTTTTAAGTAATGGGCTTACGTATAAAAAAATGTGAACATCTCGTGGCAATTTCCGATGTAAAGAAAGCAAGAGCATATGAATGTGAGGAATGTGTAAAGATCGGTGATAGCTGGTTGCATTTGCGAACTTGTCAGGAATGTGGAGTAACATTATGCTGCGATAGTTCCCCAAATAAACATGCAAGTAAGCATTCAGCTTCACAAAAGCATCCCGTTGCAAGCTCTGCAGAACCCAATGAAAATTGGATGTGGTGCTACGTCCATAAAACACTATCAAAATATTAAAAAATGAAAGACCCACGTTTTCCTGAACTTACGCAAAGACAAATCAATGTTTTAAAAACCTATGGTGAAGTTGAGAATCCCCCTCTTGGAACAAAGATTTTTGCTCTGGGCGATTTACAATATGACTTTTTCGTGGTGCTGGAAGGAGAGGTTTCGATAGAAGACCCTTATAACGAAAATGGAGTTATCGTTGTCCATCAAAAAAATGAGTTTACAGGAGACAGTGGCATGCTCTCCAACCGTGGAGCACAATTTCATGCCATTACAAAAGAGAATACTACAGTGCTACGAATAACTCCAAAAAAATTAAAAGAAGCCATTGCAAGGCATAGCGATATTAGTGATGTATTATTGAATGCATTCCTGTTGCGCCAAGAAACCGTGCTTACCGAGTTTACCGGAGGTATAAAACTTGTAGGCTCAGGAAATTCAAAGGAAACCTATGCCATCCGTGATTTTATGGATAAAAATCATATCTGGTATAATTTTTTGGATGTGGACACTTCAGACTCGGCACTTGAGCTTTTAGAGAACTTTAATCTATCCAAAGAAGATCTTCCTATTTTGATCAATAGTGAGGCCAAGGTGTGTCAGAATCCATCGTTGGAAGAACTGGCGCGGTATTCAGGGGTGCTCATGGACTTTGAGGACAAGGTCTTTGATCTCCTTGTAATTGGTGCTGGACCTGCTGGTTTGGCGGGTAGCGTGTATGCCGCCTCTGAGGGATTGAGTGTAGTCACCATTGATAGCAAGGCACCTGGCGGACAGGCAGGGAAAAGCTCTAAAATTGAGAATTACTTGGGGTTTCCCACAGGGATATCCGGAAACGATTTGGCAAACAGGGCCTACGTACAGGCACAAAAGTTTGGCTGTAATATTTCAATTCCCCATAAGGCGGAAAAAATAGAACATACCGGTAGCCATTTTATATTGCATGCAACCAATGACAAACAAATAAAAACAAAGGCGATTATGGCCGCGACAGGTGCAAACTATCGTAGCCTGCCCATTGATAATATTGAAAAATATGAAGGTAGTGGTGTTTACTATTCGGCTACTGGAATGAATGCCGCATCCTGTAAAAATGAACTAGTGGGGGTAGTTGGAGGTGGAAATTCCGCCGGTCAAGCAGCCTTGTTTCTGGCAGACCATGCCAAGGAAGTACATGTTGTTTTGAGAGGGGGAGATTTAGGTGCAAAAATGAGCGATTACCTAGTACAGCGAATCGAAGCGGCCGAAAACATATTCGTACACCTCAACACGCAGGTTACCGAATTACATGGAGAACATCATTTAGAGTCGCTGATTTTGGAAAACAAGTCAGGTGAAAAAACAAAAAAGAACATTACCAATCTATTTACTTTTATTGGAGCTAAACCCTGTACGGAATGGTTACAAGGTCTGGTTGTAACGGATGAAAGAGGGTTTATTTGCACAGGACCCGGTATTCAACAGAAACAACTGCACAAATGTGCCATTTATTCCGGAAGGGAGCCACAATCCTTAGAAACCAGTATTCCTGGATTTTTTGCTGTGGGCGATGTTAGAAAAGGCTCGGTAAAACGGGTTGCTTCAGCAGTTGGGGAAGGCTCCATGTGCGTGAGCCAAGTCCATCAGTTTTTAGCAGATTTAAAAGATGTAGAAGCCGTTGAAGCGTAACAGTCGATTACTTTGGATATCTTTCCAACAAATTTGACTGTTCCTCTATTGCTGATTTAAACTCGGATTTAAGGGTATCCACTAATTTAGTAACTGGCATTGTATCCTCGATGGTGGTTACACCCTGTCCTGCGGACCAAATGGTTTTCCAGGCTTTGGCTTCTGTGTCCAATTCTTTTCCAAAGTCTATTTTGTGATTTTTCTTTAAGTCTTCTTCGCTGATTCCCGCTGCCTGCAGACTTGCCGCTAAAAAATTGGCATGTACTCCAGATATGGCTGCAGTGTACACCACATCGCTTGCTCCGGCTTCAATGATCATTTTTCTGTATTCTTCTGGCGCCTTGCTCTCTTCGGAATTTATAAACCGGGTTCCCATATATGCCAAATCTGCACCCATCTGCATGGCAGAGGCAATATCCCTACCCGTACTGATGCACCCTGAAAGCAATATGGTCTTATCAAAGAATTTCTTTATTTCTGCTACCAAACTCATAGGGTTTATGCTGCCTGCATGTCCGCCTGCCCCGGCAGCTACAAGAATCAATCCATCCACACCAGCCCCAGCTGCTTTTTCGGCATGTCTTTTTTTGATAATGTCATGGAACACCAAACCGCCGTAGCTGTGAATGGCATCCACAACCTGGCTCACTGCTCCCAAGGAGGTAATGACCAACGGCACTTGATGTTTTACACAGAGCTTAACATCGGCTTCTAATCTAGGGTTTGTGGGGTGTACAATGAGATTTACACCAAAAGGGGCCGGTTTTTTTCCGGTCTCCTTTTCAAATTGTTGCAACTCTGATTTGATTTGGATGAGCCATTCTTCAAACCCTTCACTTGTTCTTTGGTTCAATGCAGGAAAGGTACCAACAATCCCATTTTTACAACATTCTATGACCAATTTTGGGCCAGAGATAAGAAACATTGGGGCTGCTACGGCTGGTAATGAAAGGTCTTTGATGAATTCGGCTTTATGGCTCATGTGCTTTGTGTTAAAGTATCTTTAAAAATAAGATTAATTCCACGATTGGATTAGACAAGATTTTCAAAACTATGGTAATTTTACAATTATTATGCATGCATAACAAAATAATCAACTATGTTTTTTAAGGAATTTGAAATAAGATGGAGCGATTTGGATGCCAATCGCCATTTAGCCAACTCGGCATATATCAATTTTATGAGTCATACGCGTATGGCTTATTTGGGACAGTTGGGCTTTGACCAAAAATCCATGGCGCAATATAATATTGGTCCGGTAGTCTTCTATGAGCACATGTATTACTTCAAAGAAGTTTTCCCTGGAAAACCGGTAAAGGTTTCTCTTGGTTTTAAAGGTATGAGCGAAAACGGGATGTTTTTTGAATTCCAACATGATTTTTATGATGCAAATGGCAAAAACTTTGCCCGTTGTGAAATGATGGGTGCTTGGATGGATTTAAAGGAACGTCGTTTAACAGATTTACCTCAAGTCTTTTTGGATGCTTTTGCCACAATGGAAAAATCGGATGAGTTCAAGATTTTGACAAAGGAGGATACGCGGAAGTTTTTTAGGGTTCCGAAAAATCTATAAAGTGAAAATTAATCACTAAAGTTTTGGCCTTGGTTTCTTACTTGCCAGATAAACCCCCAATAAGACCAAAAGTGTGGCCAAAACCTTAATCAATGTAAGTTGGTCCTTTCCTGAAACCAAAGCGAACAATATTCCGAATAGCGGTTGCACGTATACAAAGGCCCCTACGGTTGAAGCTTTTAGCTCGGTTAGGGCAAAAGCATTAAAAAGATAGGTCATAAAAGTAGTGCCGATAATTACAAATGCAATAGCGCCGTAGGCCCAGAGTGGCATGGTCGACCATTGCATTTCCAAAAGTTCTGGAAGTGTAATCGGGAAGTTGATGATAATGGCAATGGTAAACAACCATTTCATTAAGGTAAACGGATGGTATTTTTCTATCAGTTTTTTAACGATGATTAAATAAGCTCCAAATGAAGTTGCATTGACAATGAAAAGAAAATTACCCAAAGGAATATTTGGGGCATCTTGACGTATTTCTGCGCCAAAAAGTATGAGCGCCACTGCACCGATGAAGCCCAGTATGATACCAAGCCCCTTGTTCAAGGTTATTTTTTCATTTAAGAAAAATGCGGATAGAAGTACAACGATAATAGGGGTAATGGTAATTAAAACGGCACTGTTTATTGGAGTGGAAAGTTGCAGCCCTTTGAAGAATGCCAACATATTGATGACCATTCCCAAAATGGAACAAACAAGAATTCTTCCCCAATCCCTTCGTTCAATTTTTTCCTTTGGTCCAAAAAAGGAAATACCCCAAAACAAAACAGCTGCACCGATTACCCTGAGCATAATAAACCCGAAAGGTTTTATGTAGGTTGGCATGACTCCTTTGGCTACGGTATGGTTTATACCATAGATAATTGTAGCGCCAATGGCAGCTAAAATGGCAAGGGTTCTTTTGCTCATGAGTGCAGCTTGCCTTTGGCGGCTTCAACTACCTTTTTGGAATTTCCAATAAAGATTTCACCTTTAAAAAGCATAACAGGTCTCTTAAGAAAGGTATAGTGTTCAAGAATAAGATTTTTATAATCGTTTTCGGTAAGCTCCTTTTCATGCAATCCCTTTTGACGGAAGAGCATCGCCCTTCTGCTGAACAAAGCTTCGTAACTACCTGACATGTTTTTCATTTCTTCCAATTGATTGGCTGTTATGGGTTCTGACTTAATCTCTTGCAGAACAACGTTATCAAGTGGCTCCAATTCTTTTAAAATGCGCTTGCAGGTAGAGCAACTACCCAAATGATAAATTTTTTTCATTATAGGATTATCTTCTTTTTAAGAAATCAAAAGTAACCTATGCCTAGCTAAGAAAGTGTAAAATCTACAGCTTTTTGTGCATGGATTCTGGTAGTATCAAAAGTTGCAATAGCTACTTCGTTATCTGGAATGAGTAATGGGAGTTCGGTACACCCTAAAATTACACCTTCGGCACCCTGAGCTTCCATTTTTTTGATGATTTCCAAACAGATTTCCTTGGATTCGGTCTTAAATATCCCTTTTACGAGCTCATTATAAATAATGGATTGGAGTATGTCCATATCTTCTGCTTCTGGTACCAATACTTCTAAATTGTACTGCTCCCTAAGGATTTTGGTGTAAAAATCCTTTTCCATGGTGAACTTTGTTCCTAAAAGTGCTACTTTCTTTATTCCAGATTTTACAATAGCCTCACCAGTTGCGTTCGCAATATGTAAAAAAGGAACGTTGATTGCTTGGGTAATGACTTCACTTACTAAATGGATGGTATTGGTACAGAGTACTACTACATCTGCCCCGGCCTTTTCGAGTTTTTTAGCATGTACTGCCATGAGGTCACCAATCTTATCCCATTCGCCAGAGAAGGAATAACGTTCAATTTCATCAAAGTCCACTGAGGTGAGTATACTTTTTGAAGAGTGGGAACCGCCCAGCTTTTCCTTTATCATCTCATTTACATATTGATAGTATATCTTAGAGGATTCCCAACTCATACCTCCGATAAGTCCTATAGTTTTCATATTATTTCGTTTTAGATAGCTGTTCAGCTCTCTCAATTTTGAAAGAACTTAGAAAATGTGTAATTCTTTTTTTAAGAAAGCCATTTGGTTTCTCTCTTAGCAAGTCATCGTATTCAATAGTACAGTCTATAGCGTTTTCCATGATTATCAAATTTATATTTCGCTAATTATAGATATGATATTTTAAATTTTATAATTCAGTTTTTAAGGTTTCAACATACGCTTGGATTATGTTTTCATTTCTTCTGTAATAGGTCCATTTTCCATGTCGTGTAGGAATGACCAGATTTGCATTTTGCATAGCGTTCAAATAGGTTGAAATAGTGGATTGTGATAAACCGGTTTTATCCTGTATAAAACCCACACAGACCCCATCATCAAAATGGTCGATATCCTGGTGCGGAGGAAAGTTCGCTTCAGGATTCTTCAACCATTTTAGAATGTTGACCCTTGTTTTATTGGATAACACTTTGCTGATTTCAACAATATTCATAAGGCAAATATAAATTAAATATTTATATATCTAAATAAATAGATATGTTAATTTTCATTTTATTGCAAGTTCTCTTTTAAAAAGTATATCACATAGAAAATTGGGATTTTACATAATCCAATTATATTTGTACAAGCAGCAAGCCCCCCAAATCTTTATCGATATGAAAAAAAACTGCCTACATTATTTGGCATTTTTGGCTATGCTCATGATTTCCTTTGAACATGTCTATTCACAAAGAAGTGACTTTTTCTTTGATGTAGTGCCAAGCTACAAAACGAACGGATATGGTTTAAACGCCAATATCAATTACTATCACAACACTACGGATTTTTTTAGGGTATCGTTTGTTTTTGCCTCAACAAAAGAACAGCCAGACGGTGGTCTTGAGTTTCCGTATGAAGACTATTTGTTGGACCTTGGCTATTTTACAACAGTGTTAACATCGCCAAATAGGGGATTCTTTATTTATTTTGGGGGTGGTCCCTCTTTGGGCTATAAGCATATCAATGATGGGGAAACCGATTTCCCCTTCGATGCAGTTGAAGCGGAAAGTAGCTTTATCTATGGTGGCTTTGCCACTTTTGAACTGGATTTTTTCCTGTCGGATACGTTTTCAATAATTCTTCCTGTTACGGGATTCTATCATTTCAATAGCGACCTTAATGAAACTGCGCTCTTGGTAGGTGTGGGACTGCGGTATTATTTGGATTAGGCTTTTTGATTAGCCTAAGTATCTAGAAAAAGTATATTGAAAAACCTATTGGGATCAGGATTTCACCTTATTTTTCAAATACTTATTTATTTCTTTAAAGGGTAAGGTTAAAAGAATAGGACCATCTGCATAGGAAGCCACTTCGTACTGGTTGTATACAAATTGGATTCCATCTTCCGTGTATCCAATATTTTCGGCCAAATGGAATTCATCATCTTCGAACATAAATCCTGTAACATTAATGTTACCTTTTTCCGGAATACTTTCCTGAGCTCTGAACTTAGCTTCCGCCAATTTTTGAAAGTCTTCTAAATCCTCAAAAAGCTCCCAATTTTCCAACTCTGTTCCCTTTATCTTATCAAAATTTAAAAATGTAGTTGCGCCATACCCGTGTGCACCGCCCGTATAAATATAGGTTTTCATCGCAAGTGTCAAGATATTCTGGTCTTCGTAAACAACTTCGCCATCCACTTTAGCCTCCCATCCAACGGTGTCTTCAGGAAATCTGGTAGCCAGTTCTTCAAAACTTTTAGTAAAAGATACGATTGCATCGTTCAGGGTTTCAATATCCTCTTCCTCATCAAAAGAAAGATATGAGATGATTTCTTCTTCGGTACTACGGTTTATCGTATTTGCAATTGCAGTGTCGTCAATGGCCTTGGGAACGTCAATGTCGATTTTGGGGCAAGTTGCACAATCCTCGCCAACTATTTGTAAGGGTTCAAAAGTAAGTTTATCACTGTTTTCGCAACCAATGGCTATCAATACAAGAAGGAGTATGCCTATAGATTTTTTCATATTGGAGGTTTTAGGGGCTTCAAAAATAATACATCGTTGATTACTCCAAAAGATAACGATACATTTGTACGCAGATTTAGAAAAAATGAGCAAAAAAGACTTAAAATTCAACAGTAAGACCATTCACGGGGGACAACACCCAGATAAAGCTTATGGTTCGGTTATGCCACCGATTTATCAAACATCGACCTATGCCCAAACCACTCCAGGAGGACATCAAGGGTTTGAATATTCCCGTAGTGCCAATCCAACAAGAACTGCATTGGAGAATTCTTTAGCGAGTATTGAAAACGGCACATATGGACTTGCATTTGCAAGTGGACTTGCTGCTATTGATGCAGTTATAAAGCTTTTGAATCCAGGCGATGAGGTAGTCTCAACCAATGATCTCTACGGAGGTAGTTATCGTTTGTTCAAACAGATATTTGAAAAATATGGGATTACGTTCCATTTTATAGGCATGCAAAGCGTTGCCGCAATTGAGGAACGCATCAACAATAATACAAAGCTTATTTGGGTTGAGACTCCTACCAATCCTATGATGAACGTTATTGATGTTAAAGCAATATCGGCTTTAGCCAAAAAGCATGATTTACTTTTAGCGGTAGACAATACGTTTGCCACTCCTTACTTACAGCGACCCTTGGATTTAGGAGCTGATATTGTGATGCATTCGGCCACAAAATACTTGGGAGGTCATAGCGATATTGTTGTGGGTGCCCTGGTCGTCAAGGATAAAGACTTGGCTGACAAACTGTATTTTATTCAAAATGCAAGTGGTGCGGTATGCGGTCCTATGGATAGCTTTTTAACACTACGCGGCATAAAAACATTGCACGTCCGTATGCAACGGCATTGCGAAAACGGAAAGGCCATTGCAGAATACCTGGTCAAGCATCCAAAAATTGGAAAGGTATATTGGCCAGGATTTGAGACACATCCAAACCATGATGTGGCCAAAGCCCAAATGGATGATTTTGGCGGAATGATTTCCTTTGTTCCAGATGGAAGTAGTTATGAAGATGCGATTAAAATAGTTGAGAAATTAGAAGTTTTTACGCTTGCAGAATCTTTGGGCGGAGTTGAAAGTTTAGCGGGTCATCCTGCAAGTATGACACATGCAAGTATTCCAAAAGAAGAACGGGAGAAAAGTGGTGTAGTGGATGCGTTGATCAGGTTAAGTGTGGGAATAGAGGATGCTGATGACTTAATAGCAGACTTGGAACAGGCGATAGGGTAGTAAAATTTTGCAAAATTTTTAAAAAAGGCACATTCTAATTATGTAAATAGTATAATTTTGCCGTCAAATTCCTAATTTATTAAAAACAGCCCTGAGCAGAGTCGATGGGATAACAAACTAGTAATCCGTTTTATGGAAGCAAAAATCAAAGCATTTATGGATGAGGTCAAGACCCGAAATGGTCATGAACCAGAATTCATCCAAGCGGTACAAGAGGTTGCGGAAACCGTTATACCTTATATCGTAAAGCATGATATCTATCATGGAAAGAACATTTTACTTCGCATGGTCGAGCCAGAGCGTTTAATTTCTTTTCGCGTAGCTTGGGTAGATGATGATGGTGAGATTCATGTAAACCGTGGATATCGGATTCAGATGAATTCGGCTATTGGGCCTTACAAAGGAGGTTTAAGGTTTCACCCAACGGTCAATGCCAGCGTTTTGAAATTCTTGGCTTTTGAGCAAGTTTTCAAAAATAGCTTGACCACCCTTCCCATGGGCGGAGGAAAAGGAGGTTCCGATTTTGACCCAAAAGGTAAATCGGACGATGAAATAATGCGTTTTTGTCATTCCTTCATGACCGAGTTATGCCGTCATATTGGCCCAAATACCGATGTACCTGCCGGTGATATTGGTGTTGGTGCCCGTGAAATCGGGTTTTTGTTCGGAAAATATAAAAAGATACGAAACGAATTCACCGGGGTCCTTACCGGTAAGGGTATCTCTTGGGGTGGTTCGTTAATTCGTCCAGAAGCTACGGGCTACGGTACCGTATATTTTGCAGATAGTATGCTGAAAACGAACAACGACTCTTTTGAAGGTAAAAAAGTGGTTATTTCGGGATCGGGAAATGTTGCACAATATGCAGCTGAAAAAGTGTTACAGTTAGGTGGAAAAGTATTGACGTTATCTGATTCGGGCGGTTACATTTATGACAAAGATGGTATTGATAGTGAAAAACTTTCCTTTGTCATGGACCTTAAGAACAATCGAAGAGGAAGAATTTCTGAATATGCGGATAAGTACACTTCTGCAGAGTTCTATAAAGGTAAAACACCATGGGAGGTTGCATGTGACGTTGCCTTACCATGTGCAACGCAGAACGAACTAAATGGAGACGACGCAGCAACTTTAATAAAAAATGGCTGTGTAGCAGTGGCCGAAGGTGCCAATATGCCATCGACCCCAGAAGCTATCCATGCTTTCCACGATGCAAAAATACTATTTGCTCCGGGTAAAGCCTCCAATGCCGGTGGTGTCGCCACTTCAGGATTGGAAATGTCGCAGAACTCTTTGCGTATAAGCTGGACAAGAGAAGAGGTGGACGAACGCCTTAAAGGTATTATGGAAGACATTCATGATTCTTGTATCGAGTACGGTAAAGAAGAAGGCGGATATTGTAATTACGTAAAAGGAGCAAATATTGCCGGTTTCGTAAAAGTAGCCGATGCGATGTTGGCGCAGGGCGTAATCTAAGGTACAAAATTAGAAATACGAAGTACGAATGAAGACCCTTCGGATTTTAAAATCCGAAGGGTCTTTTTGTTTGATGACATAAGCTTTTCTTGCAAAATATTTCGAACTAACTACATCTGATTTCTTAATTCGTACCTCAAACTTTTTCAGATTATCTTTATCTAGATTCAACTTCGGTAAATGCAGGTAACTACAAGGGCAATAGTACTTTCTTCGTTAAAATATGGTGACACCAGCCTTATCGTTAAAGCCTTTACTGCTTCTGATGGTTTAAAGTCCTATTTATTAAAAGGGGTATTGAGTTCAAAAAGGGGCAAGGTTAAAGCTGCATATTTTCTTCCATTAATGCAGTTGGAGATTGTAGCGGTACATAAGAATAAGGGGACACTGGAAAGCATACGAGAAGTTAGGGTAATCCACCCTTATAAAACACTCCATACCGATATCATCAAAAATAGTATGGTACTTTTTTTAGCGGAAATGTTGGGAAATAGTATTCAAGAGCAAGAAGAGGACAAAGCCCTTTTTCAATATCTTGAATATGCATTGTACTGGCTGGATGAGCATCCTTCAAACTCCAATTTTCATATTTTGTTTCTGCTGAACATAACCAAGTACCTAGGATTCTATCCGGACACTTCTTTTCAAGATGCACTTTTTTTTGATTTAATGGAAGGAAGCTTTTCCAAAACACCTACCCTCAACCCTTTGATTCAAGATGAGGACTTAATTCATTTCAAGAAGTTTTTAGGCATAAATTTTGATGCACTAAATGCGATACAAATGGGTAAATCGCAGCGACAAGAGCTCCTAAAAAAAGTTATTCTATATTTTGAATTACATTTGCACGGTTTCAGGAAACCGAAGTCTTTGGCGGTTTTAAACGCAGTTTTTGAATAGTATGCACAGCAAAGGTTTTATCCTCTTTTTTTTATTGATTTCCTGTACCATTTTTTCTCAGGAAATCAAGGTTGTGGATGCGGTTACGGGTAATCCAATTTCCAATATTGCGGTGTACAATAAGGATAAATCCAAAACAACGATTTCTGACTTTGACGGTAAATGCGACTTAAAAGCTTTCTCCAAAAACGAAACGATACTGTTTAAGCATATTAGTTACCAGACCTATGCTACGACCAAGGCACAAATAGCCAAGAAAGGAAACCGGGTCTATTTAGATTTAAAACTGGAAGAACTACAAGAAATAGTGATGTCCGTGTCTAAATGGGAACAGCAAAAAAAAGATATTCCGCAAAAGATTGAATCCATTGATGCAAGAACCGTATCCTTTACCGCACCACAAACATCGGCTGACTTACTCCAGAATAGCGGAAAGGTTTTTGTTCAAAAGAGTCAACTTGGTGGTGGTAGCCCTATGATTAGGGGGTTTGCAACAAGCAGACTATTGTTGTCTGTGGACGGAGTTCGTATGAACAATGCCATTTTTAGAGATGGAAATATTCAAAATGTGATTTCTGTAGATCCCTTTACCATAAAAAATACGGAAGTAATCTTTGGCCCCGGCTCTGTTATTTATGGAAGCGATGCCATTGGGGGTGTGATGAATTTTTTCACTAAAAAGCCAAGATTTTCCTTTACGGATAGTCTCACGTTTTCAGGAAATGCCAATTATAGATTTGCTTCAGCAAACAATGAAAGTACTACGCACTTAGATTTTAACATAGGCAAAAAGAAATGGGCATCGTATACCAGTTTCACGTATAATGATTTTGATGACTTGGTCATGGGAGAGCACGGTCGCGATTCGTACCTGCGGAACACTTTTGTAAGAAGGGAAAATGGGGTGGATGTATTGGTACAAAACGATGACCCTAGAAAACAGGTTACTTCTGGATATGATCAAATAAATTTTCTTCAAAAGTTTACCTATAAACCCAATACTACCTGGAACTATGATTTAGGACTGTATTACTCGGAAACTTCCAATTTCTCTAGATACGATAGGTTGATTCGCCCTAACAGTGATGGAGATGGGCTACGTTCTGCAGAGTGGTTTTATGGTCCTCAAAAGTGGTTCATGGGAAATTTTCAATTGACCAAAAAAGGAAAGAACAAATTCTATGATGGCGTTAAACTAACCGCAGCCTATCAGCATTTTGAAGAAAGCAGAAATGAAAGAGGTTTTCAAGAGGATGATAGGTTTACTACAGAGGAAAAGTTAGATGCACTATCCGTAAACCTGGACTTTGAAAACAAAAAAATTGGAGATCTTAGATTGTATTATGGTGCTGAGTATATCTTTAACAAAGTAAATTCTGAAGGAACCCAAACAAATATAGAAACTAATGAAGTTACCGCAGCGGCATCAAGATACCCAGATGGAGCTACTTGGCAGACTTTTGCAGGGTACTTAAATAGTGAATGGCAACTGAAACCGAATTTTACCTTATTGTCCGGAGCTCGATATAGCCAAGTTTGGGTAGATGCCCAATTTGACAAGACTTTCTTTCAATTTCCTTTTGATGAAGCGGACTTGATAACAGGCGCTTTCACAGGTAGTGTCGGGTTTAGCTGGTTTCCAAAAGCCAATCTTCAAATTACGTTGAACGGCTCCACAGGTTTTAGAGCTCCGAACATAGATGATATTGGAAAAGTGTTTGACTCTGAACCCGGTTCTGTGGTAGTTCCAAATCCAGATTTAGAACCTGAATATGCTTACAATGCAGAAGTGGGTGTTCGAAAAAATTTCAATGATAGGTTGGTATTAAAAGGAGCGGCATATTACACCTATTTGGTAGATGCTTTGGTAAGAAGAGATTATGAGTTCAATGGGGCATCGGAGATCATATACAATAATGAATTGAGCAATGTACAAGCTATCCAAAATGCAGCAAAAGCTTACGTGTACGGTTTTGAACTAAGTATGGAAGCTTTCTTGAGCGATAATTGGTCCTTTTTTTCAAATCTTACCATTACCGAAGGTATCGAAGAAGATGAAGATGGTACGGATTCACCTGCAAGACACGTGGCGCCAACATTTGGAGACTTTCATTTGGTATGGCAGAACCAGCGATTAAAAACAGATTTCTTTCTAAATTACAATGGTGAAATCAGTTTTAATGATTTGGCATTCTCGGAACGCAGCAAAGAGTTTATTTATGCTACCGATGAAAACGGCAACCCATTTTCACCTTCTTGGTACACCTTAAATTTTAGGTCACAATATAGAATATCCAATGCTTTAAAGACAACAATAAGCTTGGAAAACATGACAAATCAGCGTTATAGAACGTATTCTTCAGGTATCGTGGCTCCCGGTACAAATTTCATTTTAGGATTGGGATATAGTTTTTGAAAACAAAAAAGGGCCTCCAAAAGAAATTTCTTTTTGGAGGCCCTCAATTGTCTTTGCTTGTAGGCAGTTTAGTGCTCTACTTTTTCTTTTGCATCTTCTGCGGCCTTTTTAAGGTCATTTGCTGTTTTGTTGGCAGTATCTTTCATGTCTTCGCCCATTTCTTTGGCTTTGTTCATGGTTTCTTCACCAGCTTTTTCAATACTGTCCATAGCTTTTTCACCAGCAGCTTTCATGTCTTCCCCAGCTTCCTTCATGGTATCGGCTGCGTCATCGGCCGCTTTTTTCAAATCATTGCCAGCCTCTTCTAAAGACCCAGCTGCTTCCTCTGTAGCCTCTTTGGCTTTATCCGAAGCTTCCTTGCAGGATACCATTGTAGTTGCGGATATCAATAACGCAACAATTGCAATACATACTTTTTTCATTTTAAAAATGGTTTAGTGTTAATACTGTGAAGATATATATTTTGGTTTAAATGGGAACTTACGGTGTATCATATTTAGATTAAGCATTTTATACAAATTCAAATACCTGATTAGGAAAGCTATAATTCCCAGTAAATTTTTAATTTTGCAAACTTGGAAATCTAGAAGAAGTAGCTATACATATGAAGTTTGCTGAATATAGGGGATTGGATTTACCTAAAGTATCAGAAGAAATACTGAACTTTTGGAAAGAAAACGGGATTTTTGAAAAAAGTGTCTCTACCAGAGAGGGAAAGGAAAGCTATGTTTTTTACGAAGGGCCTCCGTCTGCCAACGGAATGCCTGGAATCCACCATGTAATGGCTCGTACCATTAAGGATATCTTTCCTAGGTACAAAACCATGAAAGGACATCAGGTAAAGCGGAAAGCGGGGTGGGACACCCACGGATTGCCCATCGAAATTGGTGTTGAGAAAGAACTGGGCATCACAAAAGAAGATATTGGTAAAAAGATTTCGGTCGAGGAATATAATGCTGCCTGTAAAAAAGCGGTCATGCGTTACACAGATGTTTGGAATGAGATGACCGAGAAAATAGGATATTGGGTAGATATGGATGACCCATATATTACCTACAAATCCAAGTATATGGAATCTGTTTGGTGGTTGCTAAAACAGATTTACGACAAAGGACTTTTATATAAAGGGTACACCATACAGCCTTACTCTCCTAAAGCGGGAACAGGTTTAAGTTCCCATGAGTTGAATCAACCGGGCACGTATCAAGATGTTACGGATACTACGGTTACGGCTCAATTCAAGATAAAAAAAGAAACATTGCCTGCTATTTTTGATGGTATCGATGGGGAGGCCTATTTTTTGGCATGGACGACCACACCTTGGACACTGCCATCAAATACTGCGTTGACCGTAGGACCAAAGATTGACTATATTCTGGTTCAAAGCTTCAATCAATATACTTTTGAGCCTAGCTATGTGGTTTTGGCAAAAAGCTTGGTCGGGAAGCAATTTGGCGGCAAATTCTATGAGGCGCAAAGTGAGGAGGATTTTGCTAACTACACAACTGCGGATAAAAAAATACCTTACCAAATCATTGCTGAAACAAAAGGAGTTGATTTAGTAGGTATCGAATACGAACAACTTATCGATTACGTTCAGCCCTATCAAAACCCAGAGAATGCATTCAGGGTCATTGCCGGCGATTTTGTAACCACAGAAGATGGAACTGGAATTGTGCATACTGCTCCTACCTTTGGTGCAGATGATGCTTTTGTAGCAAAACAGGCAAAACCAGAAGTCCCACCAATGCTGGTTTTGGATGAACATAACAATCCGGTTCCGTTGGTCGATTTACAAGGGAAATTTAGACCAGAACTTAAGGAGTTTGGCGGTAAATACGTAAAAAACGAATATTATAACGAAGGAGAGGCACCTGAGCGTTCCGTTGATGTTGAGATTGCCATCAAACTAAAAGAAGAGAATAAAGCGTTTAAGGTTGAAAAGTATGTGCACAGTTATCCGAATTGCTGGCGTACGGACAAACCTATTCTTTACTATCCTTTGGATTCGTGGTTTATTAAGGTTACCGATGTTAAGGACCGTATGTTCGAGCTGAACCAAAGCATAAATTGGAAACCAAAGGCCACAGGGGAGGGTCGTTTTGGAAATTGGTTGTTGAATGCCAATGACTGGAATCTTTCCCGTTCCCGTTATTGGGGGATTCCGTTGCCCATTTGGCGTACCGAAGATGGGAGCGAAGAATTATTGATCGGTTCTGTAGAAGAACTGAAAACAGAAATGGTGAAAGCCGTTGAAGCTGGATTGCTTGAAAAAGATGTTTTTGAAGATTTTGTAGTGGGCGATATGAGCGAGTCCAACTATGATAAAATCGATTTACATAAAAACATAGTAGATCAAATTACTTTGGTCTCGCCTTCCGGAAAAGCAATGAAAAGGGAGTCGGACCTGATCGACGTTTGGTTTGATAGTGGTTCCATGCCCTACGCACAATGGCACTACCCTTTTGAAAATGAAGAATTGATAGATGGTGGTATAGCATTCCCTGCTAACTTTATCGCCGAAGGCGTGGACCAAACAAGGGGTTGGTTCTATACTTTACATGCTATTGCAACCATGGTTTTTGATACGGTATCGTATAAAAATGTGGTTTCCAATGGTTTGGTACTTGATAAGGAAGGCAAGAAGATGTCTAAAAGGTTGGGCAATGCCGTAGATCCTTTTCAAGTTTTACCAGAACACGGGCCAGATGCCACCCGATGGTACATGATTTCCAATGCAAATCCTTGGGATAATCTCAAGTTTGATATAGATGGTATTGTGGAAGTGAAACGTAAGTTCTTTGGAACACTTTATAATACGTATTCCTTTATGGCCTTATACGCCAATATTGATGAATTTGATTATTCCGAAGCACAAATACCATTGGCCAAGCGACCAGAAATAGACCAATGGATTCTTTCTGAGTTGCATTCCCTGATTCAGAAAGTGGATGAGGCGTATGCGGATTATGAAGCTACGAGGGCGGCAAGAATGATTTCGGATTATGTTCAGGAAAACCTTAGTAATTGGTACGTAAGGCTTAGTAGAAGACGCTTTTGGAAAGGCGACTACCAAGAAGACAAAATTTCGGCGTACCAGACCTTATATACCTGTTTGCTTACCGTAGCGAAACTATCTGCGCCCGTTGCACCTTTCTTTATGGATAGATTGTACCAAGACTTGAATGCAACGACCAAGAAAGAGGATTTTGAAAGCGTTCATCTTGCTGACTTTCCTGTTTTTGATGCCGCAATGGTGAATAAGCAGTTGGAGCGAAAAATGCAGTTGGCCCAAAAAGTATCTTCACTTGTATTATCCATCCGTCAGAAAGAGAAAATAAAGGTACGTCAGCCTTTACAAAAAATCATGATTCCTATTCTGGACAATGAACAGAAAGAAGATATCGAGGCAGTTTCCGAACTCATAAAATCGGAAGTGAATGTAAAGGAAATTGAACTGTTGGATGATGCTTCTGGAATATTGGTAAAACAGATAAAACCTAATTTTAAGGTTTTAGGACCAAGATTTGGCAGGGATATGAAAGCTATTGCGGCGGCAGTAAATCAACTAGGTCAAGAAGATATCCAAAAAATTGAACAAGAAGGCGAATTAATGCTTGCATTGGAAAATAAAAGTATTAATTTACAGTTATCCGATGTAGAGATTAGCTCGCAAGATATAGAGGGTTGGTTGGTTGCAAGTTCTGGCTCTTTAACGGTTGCTTTGGATGTGACCATAGATGAAAATTTAAGAAAGGAAGGAATAGCCAGAGAATTGGTCAATAGAATCCAGAATCTGAGAAAGGAATCTGGATTTGAGGTAACCGATAAAATAGATATTAAGATTTTGAAAGATGGTTTTGTGGAAAATGCGGTCTCCAGTAACGAGAATTATATAAAAACGGAAACACTAACGGCAGAACTTAATTTTGAAGAAAAATTAGACGAAGGCGTCGCAATTGCTTTCGATGAAGTGAATACAAAATTGTTTATCCAAAAACACTAGAACACATGGCAGAAGATTTAAAAATAAGATACTCAGATAGCGACTTGGAAGAATTTAAAGTGCTAATCGAAGAGAAAATAGATAAGGCGAAAAACCATTTGGACTTACTAAAAAGCTCCTATATGAACGATGGCAACAACGGTACAGATGATACCTCGCCAACTTTTAAGGCTTTTGAAGAAGGTTCCGAAACCATGAGCAAAGAAGCGAATACCCAACTTGCAATCCGTCAGGAAAAATTCATTAGGGATTTAAAGAATGCTCTATTACGAATAGAGAACAAAACCTATGGCATTTGTCGCGTAACCGGAAAACTGATCAACAAGGAACGGTTAAAATTGGTTCCACATGCTACGCTCAGTATTGAAGCTAAAAACATGCAGAAATAATAAAAAAACGCCGAAAGGCGTTTTTTGTTTATGAGAACGCTGCTCTTTTTTTTTAGTGTTTTTTCTTTCTGTGCCATGAATGGTCAGAAGTTGATAAAAAAAGCCTTTATCAATCCTGAAACGCAATTTATTCAAATTGACTCCCAAAATTGTTATAAGGTTAGTATTGGTACCTCTAAAAAAGAAGAGGTTACTATTGCTGGGAGCATGGAAGGAGAGTATTCCAAAGATTTATTGGTCACTATTGAGCAAAAGGGGGCCACTGTATTAATAAGTACAGGATTTCAGCCCAACTTCACTAATCCCAATGATAAACTAAGTGCACATAAGGTCATTTCTATAGAACTGAATATAAGTTTGCCAGAATACAAAGATGTTTCCGTTTATGGAACCAATTGTAATGTTTTAGCCGAAGGGGACTATAAAAGACTCAAGATAAAATTGGCCGATGGTACATGTTCGCTAGAAAACGTTGGGGAAACTGTTGAAGTCAATACTCAAAAAGGAAACATTTTTCTTTCTACTTCGAATGGGGATGTTGTGGCAAAAAGTACGTATGGCGAAGTGCGTCGCGAGACTATTCCTAAAGGGGATAATGTATTTGTACTGAATACGGTCGAAGGCAATATCTATCTAAAGAAAACGAAATAATATCCATATTTTTGCAATCTGTTTTTAAAAGCATGAATTTAAAGAAGTCCCTATCGCTCATCATCATTGTTCTTGTAGTTGACCAGATAAGCAAAATCTATGTCAAGACTAATTTTGTTCTGGGTGAATCTACATTGGTTTTTGACTGGTTTAGAATTCTTTTTATTGAAAACGAAGGTGCTGCTTGGGGAACCAAGCTCAGTGATATTTTACCAATATCGGAATCAACGGGAAAGTTGGTGCTAACTATTTTTAGACTTTTTGCCATTTTTGGTATTGGATATTGGCTTTGGGATATTATAAAAAAGCAATCGCCAAAAACTTTAATTTTAGCCGTTTCCCTCATTTTTGCCGGGGCTTTGGGGAATATTATCGATTCCGTTTTTTACGGAATTATTTTTGACAGCAGCAGTAACCAAGTGGCTACACTGTTTTCAAGTGAACCTTATGGGAACCTTTTTTACGGTAAAGTTGTAGATATGCTCTACTTTCCACTAATAGATACAACTTGGCCAGAATGGGTTCCATCCGTAGGGGGAAATAAGTTTCGTTTTTTTGAACCTGTCTTTAATATTGCCGATACTGCAATCAGCACGGGTGTTGGAATTTTGATTGTATTTAATAAAAAAGCTTTTCCCAAAAGTATAAAAGCTAAGTCAGCGGATTAGAATTTGTAAACCCTATCTGGTGTTACGCAATAATCCAATCCCACATCATGTTCATGGGTTTCATGAGTACTGGTTTCAGCCTCAAAAAGTGATAAACCTATTTTAATGGTCTCTTTTCTACAATTATTTAAGAAGGTATCATAGTATCCTTTACCATAACCAACACGGTTTCCTTTTAAGTCAAAGGCCAATAATGGTAAAAAAACAACATCAATTTTGTTTTCTGGAACTATAATTCCATCCACTGGTTCAGGAATCCCCCATTTATTTTTCTTAAGAACTGTATTGTCCAAAAGTAAATAGTTTTCTAAGATGTTTTCCCCGTTCACCTTGGGTATAATCACGTTTTTGTCTTTCCCCTGAAGGATAGCCAGTATAGGTTGGGTATCAATTTCCTTCTGTTCATCAATACTCAAAAAAATATGGAAATAAAAAAAATCCCAAATAGGGATTTGAAGTATTCTATTCGCAAGTGTTATACTCAAATCTGAAACTTCTTCGAGCGAAAGCTCTTGTCTCAAATCTTTATATTTTTTTCTTAGCTCATGCTTCAACATTAAATGCTGAAATTTTTTTGGGGTGTTTTGGGGAACCCTTTATTCTATTTTCTGGTTGACACAGAAAAGAAGATTTTGAAGAAAAGCATCAAAATCAAATACATTCCCAAAACGATTACATAGTTCTCCATAAGAATTGTATTTATATGGTTAAATGTAAGTAAAAGAATTGAAAACTTGACTACCAAATGCACATTTTATCGACGAAATGCATCTTTTTTAATAGTTGTTTAACACTAAAGACATTTTTTTAAAAGAGTATTAAGAATGTAAGTTATTGAAAAAAAAGACATTAAAGCTCTTTTTAAAGAAGAATGCGATTTTAGTAAAAAAGAAAAAGATTACAAAAAAAATTGCCTTAACCATGTATATCTTGTAAAGGGCAATTCAATACTGGTAGAAAAAATGATTTCTTTTTATAAAAGTGAATATTCCAGGCGCTCAAACATGCCATTCATAAACCAAAACCCTTGAATAGTAAAAACTAACAAGAGATCCATCAATTTAAACTATAAAACACTGGTATAAAACCCTAATTTTGTTTTCAGGTCAATTACCAAGGTTTTATGTCCAACCTTTCATCCATTCATATTCAAATAAGCGTCCTTCCAAATAATCCGGGAGTGTACCAGTTTTATGATTCTGATGATAAAATTCTATATGTGGGCAAAGCAAAGAATCTAAAAAAAAGGGTATCCTCCTATTTCAACAAAAAACAGGAATATGGTAAGACCAGAGTGTTGGTAAAAAAGATAGCATCGGTCAAGCATATTGTGGTTCCTACCGAATCCGATGCGTTGCTTTTGGAAAACAATCTTATCAAAAAACTGTTGCCCCGATACAATGTTTTGCTCAAGGACGATAAATCCTATCCTTGGATCTGTATTAAGAACGAACGCTTTCCACGGGTTTTTCCAACTAGAAAACATATTAAGGACGGTTCTGAATATTATGGACCCTACACCAGCATGAAAACTGTAAGAACTCTCCTTGATCTGGTAAGGGGCGTATATCCACTTAGGACCTGCAATTATGACCTTTCCAACGAGAAGATAACTTCGGGCAAATATAAGGTATGCCTTGAGTTTCATTTGGGCAATTGCTTGGGACCATGTGAGGGATTACAATCAGAAACGGATTACCATCGGCAGATTGATGACATTCGGGAAATCATTAAAGGTAATTTCAAAAGTTCCCTCAACTATTTTAAATCCCAAATGAAGGAGCTTGCCGGCAATATGGAGTTTGAGAAAGCTCAACTTGTAAAGGATAAGATAGAGATTCTGGAAAACTACCAGGCAAAATCGACGGTGGTCAATCCAAAAATCAACAATGTTGATGTATTTACGATTATCTCCGACGAAACCCATGGCTATGTAAATTTTCTACAACTTTCCCATGGTTCTATTATAAGGTCCCATACCATGGAAATCAAAAAGAAATTAGAGGAATCGGATGAGGAGTTGTTAGAATTGGCCATTATTGAAATTCGGCAAAGGTTTAACTCACGATCCAAAGAGATTTATTTGCCCTTTCCAGTAGCAGTTGAAGAGAATATTAAGATAACACTACCTAAACTTGGGGACAAACGAAGGATATTGGAACTTTCTGAACGGAATGCGAGATTTTTTAGACAGGATAGGTTCAAGCAGATAAAAATTATAGATCCAGATAGGCATACCAAGAGAATAATGGCCCAGATGAAGGCTGATTTAAGACTTTCAAAAGAACCGACCCACATAGAGTGCTTTGATAATTCGAATATCCAAGGAAGCGATCCAGTAGCCGCTTGTGTGGTTTTCAAAAATGGCAAACCCTCAAAGAAAGATTACAGGCATTTTAACATAAAGACAGTGGAAGGGCCAGATGATTTTGCCAGTATGGAAGAAGTGGTCTTTAGAAGATATAAAAGATTGCTCAATGAAGATGAGCCTTTGCCACAACTTATTGTTATAGATGGTGGAAAAGGACAACTGTCTTCTTCGCTCAAGAGTTTGGACATATTGGGCCTTCGTGGAAAAATTGCTATAATTGGCATAGCCAAACGTCTAGAGGAGATTTATTTTCCAGAAGACCCAATACCATTGTATCTGGATAAAAAATCCGAAACCTTAAAGATTATCCAGCAATTACGAAACGAAGCGCATAGGTTTGGAATTACACACCATAGAAATAGAAGAAGCAAGGGAGCTATAAACTCAGAGCTTGAGAATATAGAGGGTATTGGTAAGAAGACCGCAGAACAATTGTTGAAAAATTTCAAGTCGGTAAAGCGAATTAAAGAAGCCTCTATTGAAAATCTTGCCCAGTCGGTAGGCATGGCAAAGGCAAAAAAAATTTATAAGTCTTTTCACTAGCAAATGAGAATAAAACGTAACATAACTATACTGCTTACTATCTTCTTTAGTGTTCTAGGCATATCCCAAACTATAGAAAAACCAGAGGATTTTAAGGTTGGTTTAGTGCTTAGTGGTGGTGGTGCCAAGGGGCTGGCACATATTGGCGCATTAAAGATTATCGAAGAAGCAGGGGTCAAAGTGGACTATGTAGGAGGTACAAGCATGGGAGCTATTGTAGGGGCGCTCTATGCCTCTGGCTATTCTGCTACCGAGTTGGATTCAATCTTCAGGGTAACTGATTTTACGAAACTAATTCAGGACGAAGTTCCCAGGGGAGCCAAGACTTTTTACGAGAAAGATGATTCCGAACGATACGCGCTTGGCCTTCCTTTCACAAATTTTCATGTTTCCTTTCCGCAGGCAATTTCTGGAGGACAAAATATCTACAATGAATTGGTGAAATTGCTTTTTCATGTAAAAGATGTTGAAGATTTCAAAGATTTGCCCATCCCTTTTCTGTGTATCGCCACAAACGTGGAGACTGGGGAAGAAGTGCTACTGGATAAAGGATATTTGCCAGAGGCCATAATGGCAAGCGGAACTTTTCCCTCACTGTTCGAACCTTCCGAAATAGATGGAAAAATTTTGATAGATGGTGGGGTCGTGAACAATTACCCCATAAATGAAGTACGGGAAATGGGGGCGGATTTGATTATTGGGGTGGATGTCCAACATGGTCTGTCCGATAGAGAAGCTCTATCCTCTGCTACAGAGATTTTACTTCAGATAAATAATTATAGGACAGTCAACGACATGAAAAAGAAAGTCGATGATACTGATCTCTATATCAGACCAAACATTGACAATTTTTCTGTGATTGATTTTGATAGTAGTGAAGATATTGTTCTAAGTGGTGAAGATGCTACTATAAAAAAGTTTGCTGAACTACAAAAAATAGCACAGGACCAAGGTAACGCTCCTGTATTGAAAAATAGGATTGAACCAACAGACAGTTTGACCATAAATAGATTGATAATAAGAGGTAATGACAGGTATACGAGAGGCTATATAAAAGGAAAGCTCAGGTTTGATTTGGCAGAGAAGATCTCTTTTGAAGAAGTTAAACAGGGAATAAGCAATTTATCGGCCACAGGTAACTTTAAAACAATACGATATCATTTAGAATCTAATGGCTTGGGAACGGATTTGATACTGAAACTGGAGGAGACCGAAACCAAAATGTTTTTAAAGTTGTCCGCACATTATGATGATTTGTACAAGAGTGCTGCCTTGATAAACCTTACCAAAAAGAACTTTCTGCTTAAAGACGATGTTGCCTCCTTCGATTTTATATTGGGCGATAATATTAGATATAATTTAGAATATTATCTGGATAAAGGATTTTATTGGAGTTTTGGTGTAAAATCTGAATTTACCAACTTTGAGACCAATGTGAATTTTGAATTGCTCAGGTCAAATTTTGATATTCCTAATATACCAAGTGATCCAAACATTCGCGAAATCAATTTGGACGTGGCAGACCTTACCAATCAAATTTACATGCAGACGGTTTTACAGGAAGAATTTGCAGTTACATTAGGCTTGGAGCATAAACTTTTAAGATATAGTACCCGTACCATAAATCAATTGGTCAATAATGATGAGGACGATTTTGTTCCCATAGATTCTGATCGTACTTTTTTTGATAATTCAAATTATTTCAGCGCTTACGGAAAGATAACGTTGGATACCTATAATGACAAATACTTTCCTACGAAAGGTCTTCTCTTTGACAGTGATTTCCATTTTTATTTACTTTCCTCGGATTTCAATGAAAATTTTAAGGAATTTTCAGTAGGTAAGGCCAGACTTGGTACTGCATTCAATCTTTTTGACAAAGTAAGCCTTAACCTAGAGGCTGAAGGAGGTTTTAAGCTGGGAACTTCCAATGTTACTTCTTTTGATTTTGTTCTGGGAGGGTACGGAAATGATTTTGTAAATAATTTCATTCCCTTTTTTGGGTACGACTTTTTAAGTCTACCAGGAAACAGTTTCGTAAAAGCTTATGGCAGGTTGGATTATAACTTTGCTCCCAAAAACCATTTTATGTTTTCTGCAAATTTTGCAAATGTGGATGATGACTTGTTCCGAACAGGGGAATGGTTCTCTGAACCAACTTTTTCAGGATACGGAATAGGGTATGGTTATGAATCTTTTTTAGGACCGGTCCAAATATTTTATTCATGGACTCCAGAGATGGACAATAGCAATGTATTCATAAGTGTTGGATATTGGTTTTGAAACAGCTCTAGTTGTTACTTTTCTTACATAGCGCTTTTGAGCCTGTTTTTAGCAAACCCTTTAAAAAAAGGATTTAGCACATTGAAAACTAGGGAAAACCATAAAAAAATTAGGATTTTTTCTTAATGCAATACTAATTATTTCTTGGATTTTCGCCAAAAATAGAAAAGGATAGTTAAAGTCCGTTAAAAACTTATTTTCCTACAAAAGCTTGATGTATCTTTATAAAACATAAGGGGTGGTTCCCTTATAACTTTAAGTATTGGTTTTTCATAATTTAAAGTTTGGTTGGTTATTTAGGAAAAGCCCAGTTTTGAAACTGGGCTTTTTTTTTATACTATTTTGGAACAAGTTTTGTTTATGTAAATGTAAACTCACTTTGCTGGAAGAGTGATTTTAGTAATTTTATCAAAACATTACAGTTTATGAAAAAGATAGCTATACTTTTTTCCTTAATGTTTGCAATGCATGCAACAGCGCAAAATGTACGTCCTGCATACAAAGCTGGGGAATGGCTTAAATTTCGTATTCATTACGGATTCTTAAATGCAAGCTATGCTACCTTAAACTTGACCAACGATAGTATAGACGATATCCCCGTATACCATGTTGTAGGTAGAGGCAAGACTACAGGGTTTGCAAGTATTTTTTTTAAGGTTGACAACACGTTCGAAAGTTATTTTGGAAGAAAAGATGGGAAGCCGTATCGTTTTATAAGAAAAACTAATGAAGGCGGATATACAAAAGACATAGAAATTGACTTTTTCTACAACGAGGACAAGGCAATTTTGAAAGATAACAAAAATGGTAAAGAATTTAACTTCTCTGTAAACGATGATATTCAGGATTTAATATCAGCTTCTTATTATTTACGAAACAGGTATAGTCTAGATGAATTTGAAGTTGGTAAATCGATAAATATGGATATGCTGTTTGACGATGATGGGGTTTACAAATTCAAACTGAAATTTTTGGGAAAAGAAATCATTCGTACCAAGTTTGGGAAAGTAGAATGTCTTAAATTTAGACCCATTGTTCAATCAGGTCGCGTTTTTAAGGAAAAAGAAAGTCTCACCTTGTGGGTTTCAAACGATTTGAACAAAATTCCGATCAGAATAAAGGCCGATTTGGCCGTAGGATCGCTAAAAGCTGATTTAGATGGATACAATGGCCTCAAAAACCAGTTTAAAATAATAATGAAATAGTTTAATGAAGCATGATGAGCGAATTGAATCCCAAATCAATAAGCTTGAAGAGAAGTTCAAAGATTCTGGTCAAGACTTAAGCTCTTATCTCGATGGGCTTCTTTATCAGAGGTATCTTACCTATTGGGACTACATCCATTTAGATACCTTGCTTAGTATCCAAGTCCCAAGGACACACTTTCCAGATGAAGAGATATTCATCATGTACCATCAGATTACGGAACTGTATTTTAAGCTTATCCTGCACGAGCAAAAGCAAATTGTTGAGGATAAATCACAGAACCTCGATTTCTTTGTAGAAAAGGCAAATCGCATCAACAGTTACTTCCAAGCATTGATATCTTCATTTAAGATTATGATCAATGGAATGCAACGGGAACAGTTTTTGCGTTACCGTATGGCACTCCTACCTGCCAGCGGTTTTCAATCGGCGCAATACCGAATGATTGAGATTTATGCAACATCTTTGGAAAATTTGGTACATCATACAGAACGGGATTCCTTTTCCGCAAAAAATAACATTGAAGAACTTTTTGAACATATCTATTGGAAAAAAGGGGCTACCGATATTGTTACCGGAGAAAAGACATTGACACTCAAACAATTTGAGTTTCGATATACCCCTAGACTCTTACGGATATCCAATGAAGTCAAAAACAGTACTATTTATGACAAGTACCTTCAACTGCCTGCAGCATCAAGAGAAAATGAAACGCTAATAAGCGCTTTAAAAGACTTGGATGTTAACGCTAACGTTAATTGGCCATTGATGCACATGGGTTCAGCATATAGATATTTAGCCAAAGAAGGAAAGAATGTAGATGCTACTGGTGGTACCAATTGGAAAGCTTATTTGCCACCTAGTTTTCAGAAAATAATTTTTTTCCCAACTTTGCACTCAGAAGAGGAAAGAAATATGTGGGGGAAACAGTGGGTAGACCATATATTTAATCCAACGAATACGTAATCAATAACAATGCAGAAATTTTTTGGGGCACTGTTGGCACTTTTGATTGTAGTGTCATGTAAAGAAGAAAAAGTATTGGTGCAGGACACGGCGCCAGAAGAACCACTTGAAAAACAAGTTGTAAAGCACTTTGGATTTAATTTAGAGGAGTTCAATGTGGTCCACGATACTGTACGCAACGGAGATAGTTTTGGGGAGCTGATGCTAAAGAACAAAGTGGACTACCCCAAAATTTATAATATATCTGAAAATTTTAAGGATACCTTCGATGTTCGAAAAATAATGGTCGGCAAGCCATATGTGATTTTAAAGTCGAAGGACACATCAGAAGTTGCAGAAGTATTCATTTACCAAAATGATCGTATCAACTATACCGTAGTGGACTTGAGGGATAGCGTACGTGCATACAAGAGTAAAAAGAAAGTAAAGTATGTAGAACGTGAAGCTTCGGGAATCATAGAGACATCATTGTCAGAAGCAATTTTAGATCAGGGCATAGATTACAATATTACGTTGAACCTTTCCGAGATATACGCGTGGAGCATTGATTTCTTTAGATTGGAAAAAGGTGATAAATTCAAGGTAATCTATAAGGAACGCTATATCAATGATTCCATTTATGCAGGCGCAGAACCTATCGAGGCAGCTTTTTTTGAACATAAGGGGAAACCAATTTACGCCTTTGCTTATGAAGCGGATTCCCTAAAACAAATGACGGACTACTTTGATGAAGAAGCCAATAACCTACGAAGTACATTTTTAAAAGCTCCAATAAAATTTGGGTATCGATTATCATCCAGATATAACTTAAAACGAAGAATTGCATATTATGGATACAAGGTGCGACCGCACAAAGGAACGGATTATGCCGCGCCAATAGGTACTCCCATCATTGCCACCGCAGATGGAACCGTGACAGAATCAAGAAGAAGGGGCGGTAATGGCAAATATGTAAAGATCAGACATAACGGTACCTACAGCACTCAGTACCTGCACATGAGGAATCAGAAAGTGAAAAAAGGAGAGTTTGTTAGGCAAGGTGACGTAATAGGATGGGTAGGAATGACAGGAAATACAGGTGGACCCCATGTCTGTTACAGATTCTGGAAAAACGGCAGCCAAGTAGACCCGTTACGAGAAAAGTTGCCAGCGGCCGAACCTATTGCAGATTCCCTTAGAACGGATTATATAGCGACCATTACCCCTCTTAAAGCACAATTGGACTGTATCGAGTTCATGACTCCAAATCCAGAACCCAAAGAAAATTTGATAACACTTAACAAATAAAATGGCATTACCCCATATCGACCCAACTACTACAGAAGCTTGGAACGCTCTTTTAGCCCACTACAAAGAAAATAAGAACATACATCTTAAAGAATTGTTTGCCTCAGAACAAGATAGGGGCGAGAAGTTAACCATACAATGGAACGATTTTCTGATTGACTATTCGAAAAACCGTATTACTGGGAAAACACTCAAATTGTTATTTGAACTGGCTGAAGAAGTTGGTTTAAAAGATGCGGTTTCAAGTTATTTTAAGGGAGATACCATTAATCAAACAGAAGGAAGGGCAGTTTTGCATACGGCATTACGAGCTAAGCAGGACGATGAGGTGTATGTTGATGGAACGAATGTTGTCCCAGAAGTATATGAGGTAAAAGAAAAAATAAAGGTTTTTTCAGATGCTGTAATTTCTGGAGAGCGAAAAGGATATACGGGAAAGAGTTTCACAGATGTAGTAAATATAGGTATTGGAGGTTCGGATTTAGGGCCCGCAATGGTCGTTGAAGCCCTCAAATACTACGGCAACCATTTAAAAATGCACTTTGTCAGTAATGTGGATGGCGATCACGTAAACGAAGTGTTGAAAGCATTGAATCCAGAAACCACACTATTCGTTGTGGTGTCCAAAACCTTTACTACACAAGAGACTTTGAGCAATGCCATGACCATTAAAAAGTGGTTTTTGGAACATGCCTCCGAAAGTGATATTGCAAAGCATTTTGTGGCAGTATCCACCAATACTGAAAAAATAAAGGAATTTGGAATAGCTGACGAAAATGTCTTCCCCATGTGGGATTGGGTAGGCGGTCGTTTTTCACTTTGGAGTGCCGTAGGATTGTCCATTGCCTTGGGTGTTGGCTATGAACATTTTAATGGACTGCTGTCAGGAGCCAACGAAATGGACGGGCACTTTAAGACCGCACCATTTTCAGAAAATATTCCTGTGGTATTGGCATTGATAAGTGTCTGGTACAATAACTTTTTTGAGGCAGAGACTGAAGCAATAATACCTTACACACAATATTTAAGTCGCTTTTCGGCCTATTTACAACAAGGTATTATGGAAAGTAACGGCAAAAGTATGGATAGGTCTGGCAATCCAATATCGTATGAAACCGGAACTATTATCTGGGGAGAACCGGGAACCAATTCCCAGCATGCCTTTTTTCAGCTCATTCATCAAGGCACAAAACTGATTCCAACGGATTTTATCGGTTTTAAGGAATCTTTGCATGGCGATGTAGGTCATCATAACAAATTAATGGCTAATTTCTTTGCCCAGACCGAAGCCCTAATGAACGGTAAGACCAAAGAAGAGGTAAAAAAAGAACTTCAAAGCCAAGACTTAAATCCAGAAGAGCTAGCGGCACTGTTGCCGTTTAAAATTTTTCAAGGGAATAAGCCTACCAACACCATCCTGATTAATAAACTTACTCCTAAAAGTTTGGGATCACTTATTGCGTTGTACGAACATAAAATCTTTGTTCAAGGTATTATTTGGAACATTTACAGCTATGACCAATGGGGCGTGGAATTGGGCAAGCAACTTGCAAAAAATATCCTTTCGGATATTGAAAATCCAGAAATTGGCAAACATGACAGTTCTACATTAAATCTTTTGCAATTTTTTAAGAATTGATTTAGAATTTCGTAAAATCTATAAAATATTTAATATGCTGATTTAAAGCTTCTTAGTTTTAAACGCTACACTTTTTAATACCGTATTTCTTAACGTTATCTTAATATTTGTAAGAATTAAAAGCGAGACTTTTGCTACGCTAATTAAACACTAATAAACATTTATTAAGATGAAGAAAATTTATTTGGTCATTTTCGCCATGCTAACGGCTACAATGGCATTTTCACAGGGTGTAACCACGTCTGCAATTGGTGGTAAAATAACCGATGCAACTGGTGAGCCTTTACCAGGTGCAAGCGTAATCGCAGTGCATACTCCATCAGGAACAACCTACGGAGCTGCTGCGGATTTTGATGGTTTTTATCGTATTTCTGGTATGAGGACCGGAGGACCGTACAAAATTACTATATCTTACGTAGGATTCAACGATGATGTCAGAGATAATATCAATTTAGGCTTGGGTCAGACCGAAAGATTCAGTGCACAGCTTTCTGAATCTGCTACTGCATTGGATGAGGTTGTTATTGTTGCTCAGTCTAATGGTGCTTTTGATTCTGGTAAAACGGGAGCAGAAACCAACGTTTCTAGTGAGCAAGTGAATACACTTCCTTCAATATCTAGGAACATTGCCGATTTTGCACGATTAACACCACAAGCAAAGGTTACGGGTGATGATGTTATATCTATTAGTGGACAGAACAACCGTTTTAATGCAATCTACATAGATGGCGCTATCAATAATGATGCATTCGGTTTGGCTGGCAATGGCACAAATGGTGGGCAAACAGGAGTAAGCCCCATTTCTTTAGATGCTATTGAGTCTTTCCAAATTAATATTGCCCCTTTTGATGTAAGACAATCAGGGTTTGCAGGAGGTAGCATTAATGCCACTACAAAATCGGGAACAAACGAAATCATTGGTTCTGCATATGCTCTCTTCAGGAATGAAAACTTTTCGGGAAAAACTCCTGTTGATTTGACAGGTGATGATGGCGAAAGAGAAAAGCTAGACGAGTTTACAGCAAATACATATGGTGTTCGATTGGGAGGTCCAATAATAAAAGATAAATTGTTCTTTTTCGTGAACTACGAAAGACAGGAAGTTGAAACTCCTCAACCTTTTGATATTGACACGTATCGAGGAGCTGCTACTGAAAGTGATCTGTTGGGATTATCTGATTTCTTAGTTAATAACTTTGGCTATAACCCAGGTACTTTTGAAAACAGTATCGAATCATTGACAAGTGATAAACTGATTGCCAAGATTGATTGGAATATCAATGAAAGTAACAAGCTTTCTTTTAGACACAGCTATGTAAAAGCTGTGCAGTTCGATGCTGCTGCTTCAAATCAAGGTACAATCAACTTTTTAAATAGATCAATTAATTTTGAATCTATTACGAACTCATCTGCTTTAGAATTGAATTCTCAGATTGGGGATAACATGTCCAATAACTTCGTATTGGGATATACGAGGGTCCGTGACGACAGAGATCCGTTTGGAAACCCTTTTCCTTCCGTTCAGATTTTTGATGCCTCAAGTACTTCAATTTTCTTTGGTTCAGAACCGTTTTCAACGGCAAACGTATTAGATCAGGACATTTTCACTATTACAGATAACTTTCAAATCTATTCAGGACGCCATACAATAACAATAGGTACGAACAACGAATTTACCTCTGTGAGAAATGTATTCTTCCGTCAAAACTTTGGGGACTATAGATTTAATAGCCTGAATGATTTTTTAAATGGGGAACTAGCCAATAGATATCGTCATGGATATTCCTTAATAGGTGGTTTTGGAGATGAATCAGAAGGTGCTGCGGAGTTTGATATTTTTCAATTTGGATTATATATTCAAGATGAAGTTGATATCACGGATAATTTTAGATTTACATTGGGAGCCCGTATTGATGTTCCTTATTGGAAAGATGGTTTGGAGAATGAAGATTTCAATACACGAACAGTAGCTATTCTTGAAGCTAATGGTAAGGATTTGCAAGGAGCCCGTGTAGGCCAAGGAATCGATGCAAATGTGCATTTTTCTCCAAGAGTTGGTTTTAATTGGGATGTAAATGGAGATAAAACTACACAAATAAGAGGTGGTTTGGGAATCTTTACTTCTAGAGTTCCATTGGTTTGGCCAGGTGGACAATATACAAACAATGGAGTGTCGACCGGATTCATACAAAGAACTTCAAGTGACGGTCCAGTACCTGTATTTAATCCTGATCCTAACACGCAATTGCAAGATCCTCCACAAGGTTCAGGTTCGGTTGGTGGCCAAGTCGATTTATTTGCAAAGAACTTTAAACTTCCTCAGATATTCAAAACGAATATCGCTATAGACCAAAGGTTACCCTGGGATATGGTTTTCTCCGCGGACTTCATTTGGAACGATAACGTTAATACCGTTTTTTACGAGAATTTAAACCTAGAAGGCCCACAATTCACGACAACAGGTGCGGGGTCTAGACCTAATTATAGATTTAGTCGAGTAGACTCTACTTATGACGCTATTTATTTAGGTACAAATACCAGTGCAGGTAGTTCTTACAATATAACGGGAACGTTGAGCAAGAATTTCTATAGTCCTAAAATTGATGCAAACACTCAAGTTTCCTATTCATATGGTGATTCAGATGGACTTTTTGATGGTACCAGTTCGCAAAACAGTTCGCAATGGAGAAATTTAGAAACAGTAAACGGATCTAATCGCCCTGACCTATCAACTTCTGATTTCTCTCCAGGGCACAGGATTATTGCTAATTCTACACTTACCTTTAAATGGACGGATAATATTAAAACCAGAATAGGTCTATTTTATGAAGGAGCTGAAGGAACACCTCTGAGCTACGTTTATAATGGTAGTGGACTATTGTCAGATACAGGAAGCTTTTCTGCTTTGGTATATGTGCCAGGAAATGAATCTGAAGCACAACTCGTTGACCTATTTGACGATGACGACAATCTTGTCCTTACAGCGAATCAACAATGGCAAGCACTCGATGCTGCAATAGAAGGCGATGAGTATTTGAAAAGTAGACGTGGACAGTTTGCTGAGAGAAATGCAAGTCGTACCGATTGGACACATATCATTGATTTAAAATTTGCCCAAGAGTTCGGGATTAAATTTGGAGAAAATGTACACAAAATTGAACTGACGGCAGATATCTTTAACTTCACTAATTTGTTGAACAAGGAATGGGGAGTAAGAACTTTTACCAATTTTAACCAAGTACAACTACTTAACTTTGAAGGTTTTGCTGATGATGGTACAACGCCCGAGTTTACATTTGAGCCAGGTGCAGAAGACACAAAAAACATCATTGATGATGCAGGATTGGTTTCATCAAGATGGCAAATGCAGTTAGGAATACGTTATAGCTTCAACTAATTCTTAATTTTATAAGATTTTAAAAACCCTTGCCATTGGCAAGGGTTTTTTTATCCCTAAAAATCACTATTTTTAATCCCTAAACCAAACCTATGGAAATTCTTCAAAATGTACATTCCTATCTCGCCTATGTGGTATTGGCCATATTGATTTTCGCATTTTTCAATGCCTTAATAGGGTGGCTTGGAAAAAAAGAGTTTGCCATGGAGAAAGACTTAAGAATTAGTCTATTTGCATTGATTTTGAGCCATATTCAACTTTTAATTGGCCTAATTCTTTACTTTGTATCTGCAAATGGCCTAAAGGCGATACAGGTATTGGGTATGGGAGGTTTAAACTCAGCTGCTCGTCTGTTGGCTTTGGAACATCCCTTGATCAACATCATTGCAATCGCTTTTATAACCATAGGATGGTCACGCCATAAAAAGAAGCTGGAAAGCAGTGCAAAGTTTAAAAGTATCGCTATTTTCTATGGTTTGGGATTGCTTTTGATTCTAAGCCGTATTCCCTGGGCACAGTGGTTCAATTAGTTTTGTCATTCCCGCGTAGGTGGTAATCTCTCAGTGATTAGCTTCTTTAATCAAAAACAAATACACCGGAAAATGGTCGCTATACCCTCCTGTGTAACTGGTACCAGAATACGTTCTAAAGAGATATCCCTTAAACTTGCCATCAGAGGTTTTCAAATAATCAGGAGAAAATATTCCAGCTTTCCAATAAAAATATACGTCTTCACTTTTGTGGATAAGATTAGAGGTCATAAAAAACTGGTCAAAAAGATTCCATTTATCCCGGTAAGCCAACGACCCCAGTCCTTTTTTGTAAAGCCGTTCCATAGGATTAAAAAGTGTAAGACTGTCCAGTTGGGTTGCTTTACCAGAGGTTTTCAATATCTTTTTTAGACTATCGTCCCTAGGATCATCATTTAGGTCGCCCATGCTTATGATTTTGGCGTCCCAATGTAGCTTTTGAATGGAATCGATAATACGCTTGTTCAATAAGGCTGCTTTTACACGGTTGGGCTTGCTTTTACTCGACCCACCTCTCCTAGAAGGCCAATGGTTAACGATAAAATAAAGTGCTTCATCGTCCAGCACGCCACCTACGACCAACTGATCTCTCGTATATATTCTTTCCCCTATCCCATCAAACAACAAAAGCCTATGACTTTTAAAAGAAGTGGGTAGGTAAGCAGCTTTTTTATACAGCAGCGCAACATCAATACCGCGCCTATCGGGAGAATCAAAATGTACAATGCCATATTCCTTATCCTGTAGATTGGGATGGTTTATCAAATCATCGAGAACCTGTCTGTTCTCAACTTCGCACAGTCCAATGACATCTGGGGATGTTTCCGTTACATCCATTCCAATTTCGGACAATACTTTTGAGATGTGTTCAATTTTCTTATCGTATCGTTTCTGGTTCCAATGATAGCTTCCTTCGGGAGTTCTTTCATCATCAAAGACCAAGGTATCATTTACCGTATCAAAAAGGTTTTCAACATTGTAAAAAGCAATGGTCCGTATGGTAAAGGATTTTTGGGATTGGGCAAGAAAGGGCACAACGAGGCTTACTAGTAGGTATCGTAAAAACTTCATTTATATTTTGATTTTAATCCGAAAATAAGTAAGATTGTTTTTTCTTACAAAGAATAAAGACAATAACCCCAATTTTACGAAAGTAACCTACTGCAAAGCCTATGAGAATCTCGTTGTTCTTGGTGGTGCTCTGTTGTACCACATTTTTGAGGGGGCAAGGAGTCACTACCATTTCTGGAAGCATAAAAGATGCTGCCACAAAAAATCCAGTTCAGAATGTTGTAATTAAGATTGATGGCTCGTCCAAAGAGTTTTTTACGGATAACGAAGGGCATTTTGAAGTAACGACTTCTTTAATAGGGGAAAAATACCTAAAAATCTCAGCACTTGATTTTTTATCCAAACAATTTATGATTGTTTTAGATGGAGTGCCCATAAACTTGGGAGATATCTTTTTGGAAAAGGACATTACTTTAGAAAAGACGGCTAATCTCATCACCTTAACGGATAATGACCTGGCTGAGGATGATGCAGCTGTCTCGGGCGCATCAGGTTTATTGCAATCCACAAAGGATATCTTTTTGAATCGGGCCGCCTTCGATTTTGGGCAAGCATTTTTCAGGGTAAGGGGATACGATTCCAGTTATGGTGAAGTACTGCTCAATGGCATTCCTATGAACAAGTTTTTTGATGGTAGGCCGCAATGGAACAACTGGGGTGGATTGAACGATGTTATCCGAAACCAAGAGTTCTCAAGTGGACTGGCACCGAACCGGTACACTTTTGGAGGGATATTGGGAAATACCAATATCAATACCAGACCTTCACAACTAAGACCGGGAATACGTGTTTCAAGTTCCGCATCTAATCGCACTTATAGGGGACGGCTTATGGCAACATATAACTCTGGAGTGCAGGCCAACGGATTGGCTTATACCATTTCTTCATCTAGAAGATGGGCAAAGACGGGCTATATGGAAGGCACTTTATACGATGCCTATTCTTTTTTTGGTGCGTTGGAATACAAATTGAATGACCAAAATAGTCTCGCATTGACGGCTATAGTGGCAAAAAATAGACGTGGTCGTTCCTCTGCGGTTACAGAAGAAGTCTTTGATTTGATGGGAAACCGTTACAATCCCTATTGGGGAAGTCAAGATGGGAACATAAGAAATTCGAGGGAACGCACCATTTTTGAACCGTTAGTTATGCTGAATCATTTTCTGCAATCAGATAGATTTAAGTTGACAACGGGCATTGCGTATCAATTTGGAACAAACAGTAGGAGTAGGTTAGGCTACTACAATGCTCCAAACCCAGATCCCACCTATTACAGATATTTGCCAAGTTTTTATATCAATAGTTCCATTGGTGCCGATTTTACCAATGCCTCTTTAGCAAAAAATGGGCTCATGGAAAATCCACAAATCCAGTGGTCTCAAATCTATACTGTCAATTCCAATACTTCTTCAGAAGGAAAAGCAGCCTATTTACTTTATGATGATGTGGTAGCGGACAAACAGCTATCGGCATCCAGTACTTTTGATTACAAAATCAATGATAATCTAAATGTTGGGGGAGGAGTAAACTTTAAAACGTTGGCTTCAGAAAATTTTGCCCAAATCCAAGATTTACTGGGTGCGGATTTCCATGAAGATATGGATTCTTTTTCCAATACGCTGAATGATATCAATGGGAATCCTGTCAAAACTACCGAAGAAAAATTCAACTATAACTACATACTCAATACTTCAGTAGTTGAAGCTTTTGGTCAAATAACGTTTGCATTTAAAAATTGGAGTGCTTTTGCTTCGGGGACCTATTCAAATTTTGGTACGTTGCGAAATGGATTGTTCAAGAATGAACGGTTTTTAGAAAACTCTTTCGGCAACAGTGAAAAGATTTCATTTTCCGATTTTGGCTTCAAATCTGGGGGAACTTACTTTATATCAGGCAGGCATTGGTTGAATGTAAATGGTGCGATCATAAATAAACATCCAACACTTCAAAATATCTTCATCAATCCAAGAGAAAACAATAACAGTGTTCCAGAAATTCAACAGGAAACTATTTCCAGTTTAGATGTAAATTATATTGTTAAGCTACCAGATGTAACGGGACGGATAAGTGCATTCTATTCTCGATTCCAGAATACTACGGATATCAATTTCTTTTTTGTCGATTCCGGTTTGGGATCTGACTTTGTGCAGGAAGTAATAACAGATTTAGATAGACTGCATAAAGGTATTGAACTTGGGGTGGTGTATGAAGTTTCTTCCAGCGTAAAACTATCGTTGGTAGGTAACTTGGCGCGTTACGTTTATGCCAGTAATCCCGCTGTCGAAATAAACTTTGATACTGCAGGAGCATCCGAAGACCTTATAGATCCAGAAGGAACTATTGATTTAGGCATAGCTCAACTAAAGGATTTGAAATTGGCCCAAGGTCCACAAACAGCGTTTGCTTTTGGAGTCGAATACAGAAGTCCAAAATATTGGTGGCTTGGAGCAACAACAAATTATTTGGCCGATAACTATGCCAATATTTCAACCATCACCAGGACCCAAAGTTTTTTAATCAATCCAGATACCGGTCAACGTTTTCCTGATGCCACCCCAGAAAATGTTGCTCAAATTCTGAATCAACAAAAGTTAGATGATTTCTACTTATTGAATCTAGTAGGCGGAAAGTCATGGATAATCAACAAAAAATATGTAAGTGCTTTTGTGAGTGTTAATAATGCTTTTGACCAAACGTTTAGAACAGGTGGTTTTGAGCAGAGCAGGAATGGTAATTATGGTCAGTTAAAACAGGACAATCTCAGTGGTTCACCTTCTTTTGGGCCTAAGTATTGGTACGGCTTTGGCAGAACGTATTTTTTGAATTTAGCCGTCAGTTTCTAAAAATCCGCTTTGAAAAAACAAGAATCATGAGGAATAGATTAGTTTATTTTATATCATTCTTATTTATTTTGTTGGTGACAACGTCATGTGTTGGTACTACAGAATTTGATGTTCCAAAGAAAAACTGCAATCCAAATTTGACTACTAATATTACTTTAGATGAAATACTTGAATTATTCGAAGATGGTACTTTTCAAATTCAAGAAGATTGGATCATTGAAGGCTATGTTATCTCTTCAGATGTTGCAGGTAATTTTTTTGGCGAGCTTTACATTCAAGATGCAAGTAATCAACCATCCTATGGTTTTCAAATAGAAATCGATTTACGGGAGTCACATCTATTTTTTGAAGTAGGAAGTAAGGTTTTCATAAAACTAAAGGGCTTGTATTTGAACAAGAAAGAAGAAATGCTAAAACTGGGGAGTCCGTTCTCCGCATTTGGAAATATTTCTGTTGGCAGAATACCAGCGTTAAAAGTTCCAGAGCACATTTTTTTATCCTGTGATGGAGTCGCAGAAATGATACCTGTACCTGCCGAGATTAAAGCGTTGGAAGACTTGAAGGTCAATACCTTGGTGCGTTTTGAAAGTTTGGAAGTGGTAGAAGAAGAACTGGACAGTATTTTTGCTATTGCTAGGGAAGAAACGACGCGTACGCTACAGGATTGTGAAGAAAACAACATTGCGCTTATCAACAGCGGTTTCTCAGATTTTCAGGCTGATACGCTACCACAGGGCAACGGGAAGATTACAGGTATTTTTCTTAAAGATGGCAATGAGTTTCAAATCGTTGTCCGAGATTTGGACGATATAGCATTCACGGATGAGCGCTGTCCAGAGATCATAACGGAATTTGCATCGACCCATATTTTTATTTCTGAATTGGCAGACCCGGAAAACAATACGGGCGCAAGGTTTGTAGAACTGTTCAATTCCGCAAAAGAGCCGTTAGATTTGAATAAGTGGATATTGAGGCGATATACTAATGCCAATACAGAGGTGAGCTCCACTATTGATTTATCCGGAATGATAATTGGTGCGGAAAATACCTTGGTCATTTCTCCAAATGCCGAAGCGTTTGGACTGGTTTATGGCTTTAGTCCAGACCTTGGCGTTTCTACCAACAGTCCGGCAGATTCAAATGGAGATGACAACTTGGAACTGGTAGACCCATTCGGTACTATCATAGACGTTTTTGGAGTGGTTGGTGAGGACGGAACAGGGACCAATCACGAATTTGAAGATGGCCGGGCACTTCGGAATATTAACATAACACAAGGCAATCCAGTCTATACGTTTAGTGAATGGACCATTTATAATGACACTGGTGATGCAGGAACAATAAACCAGCCCCAAAACGCTCCAGTAGATTTTTCCCCTGGCATTAGGGAATAAAAGTCATCAATGAATGAAAACAAAATAAACGGCAGATAAACCAATAACTTCTACTAAAAACCAAACGATATTGGAGGTCGTTATCTTCTTGTTCGCTTTTTTATAGGCCAGTCCGCCGGCCTTTAGTTTTTTAGCGGTTTCGCTATTGTCTCTTCTCGAAAGAGCTTCACATTCTTCGGAAAATCGAGTCAATTCTCTAGAATTACGTATAATTACCAGTAACTTATAAACCCAATAACAAAAGACGACCCCAATCAGCAACTCTACCATTGTAAAATTTAGATTTATTGAAAGATAGAAAAATGAAAACAGTTCGTGAGGACAAAACCATAAAAATAAAACCCCTATATCGATTGCTTATTTTGGGAATCACACAATTGTATGGAGCCTTTGTGATCTTCAGATTGGGTGTTTTTGTCATAAAGGAGCCTTGGATAAACACTATTTGTGCTATTGCAGCTCTTGGTTTAGTGCTTTGGGGGTTTTATATCCTTTATAATTTTTTGAGGATATACAAGGTAAAAGAACGCAAGATTATTCTTAGGGATGAGACTTTTGTACTCTTTGGAAGTGAGCTTAGTTATGCTGATGTTGAGAATGTAACGATAAACAATGACGGTTCGGAATTGGCCATGGACATCCACCTTAGACAATTGGAAAAACCAATACCCCTGGTAGCAGTATATATGCAACTAAAGGAATTTCACGAAATATATAAGACTTTAGTAAACCAGTCCCTATAAATGGATTGGAGACCTCAAAATCTAAAAGGAATTGTAACTAAACTTTTGTCCTCCCACAGAAGCATCGGCCATTAATCCAGCTTTTGGTAAAGCAAACACAGCTACACCATCTTTATATTTTGCATTGAAGGCAATTCCAGATTTTAGTGCCACTGCCGAAGTTTCAGCGGCAAAAGCGAATTTCCCCTCTTTAAACCGATCTAAATCTGTTTGGGTCTCAAAAAAGATGACCTCTATGATGGCTTGTCCTCCAGCTTGTAACCCTACATTTAGTTTTTTGAGTCCTGCCATTCCAACAGTTTCTCCACCTTCGTAGACGACACCATTGCCAGAAGCTCCACCAATAATAAAGCCACCTTTGCCTACATTGGGAAAAATGACATAACCTGCGGAACTGTCAAAAAAGCTTTGGAGCCCAGAATCTGCTTTCAAGAGTGTTTTCTTGGCTTCTTTGGCATCACTCATAATCTTTCTATCTTTTTTAGATTGCGCAGAAATAGTAAAAGCTAGTAATAACGTGCTTAACAGCAAAAAGGATTTAAATGTTCTCATGTCTAATTATGTAAGGGATAAAATTAAAAAAATAAGCCCCTTCAATAGTAGAAAGGGCCAACTTTTAGGTTTCTCTTAAGAGAATCAATCTTTTTTAGGAAAGCTTTCATGTGCCATAATTTCTTCCATTTGAGATACATGTCGCTCTGTATGACCGGCAGCAAAGAGTATTACCTGCAGACCATCCACAGTTCCAAAGGGAAGATCACTATTAAAACTGTTCCTTAAGTCATCTTCGGTAGTCTTTACATATTCAATATGTTCGTTTCTTTTATCAACAAATGCTTTTACGGTTTCTTCGTGAGAACCAAACTTTCCACTTGGTTCAAACGGCTCGGAAGTTTTTACCCTATTGCTTCTGTCCTTGATGATATCCATTAGTTTTTCATCGGTTAGTTTAACAGAGTCCTTCATTGCAGGGCTTGGACCGGCAGCGACGGTTTTCTGCACAAGTCCACCAAAAGCATTTTCAGAAATAGTAAGATGCTCAACACATTCTGCGATTGACCATGCCCCTTCTTCGGGTTTAAAATGCAATTGCTCATCAGTGAGCCCGTCAAGTACATTGGTCATGTGATCACGACTTTCCATTAAATGTTTGACGGCCATTTTACGGTCATCGTCAGAAAGTTTAAAAATATCGTTACTAAAACTGAGAAGTAACAAGCCTACAATGGGTAATATCATTTTTTTCATAATGTGGTTGATTTTAAATTAGTTAGAAATGTAGTGTTTTTTGTTTAAAGACGAATCAAACGAAATGGATTGGACATTATGAAACCATTATTTTGATGCTAAAGATTCTTGACAGAGGGTATAAATTGGATTACATGAACATTTTCCAACGTAATGTATCAAATTTATCATGATATATCTACAAAGTAAATGGTTCGAAGTACTATTGAATATAAGCAATACTTATGATTTAATAGTATTTTAATATTAATTACCTATCGGGTAGACATGTGTTTTCTTAATTTTATGGAGGTTAAAAATTCACTTACTTATATCAATACTATCATGAAAACAGAATCCACATCATCAAACGGTAATGCGTGGCAAGGCAATGACTCAAGCGCTAAATGCCCCTTTCTAAACGGAGAACTGAATCAAGCTGCAGGAGGCGGAACTACAAACAAAGATTGGTGGCCAAATGCGCTCAATCTGAATATTTTGCGGCAACACTCAAATTTAGTTGACCCTATGGACGAAAGCTTTGACTATGCGAAGGAATTTAAATCCTTGGACATGGGAGCCATTAAAAAAGATTTAACTGATTTAATGACTGATAGCCAAGAGTGGTGGCCAGCAGATTATGGACACTACGGACCTTTCTTCATTCGTATGGCATGGCATGCTGCAGGTACGTATAGAATTGCCGATGGTCGAGGAGGTGGATCAACAGGCTCGCAGAGATTTGCACCTTTGAACAGTTGGCCTGATAATGCTAATTTGGACAAGGCAAGACTATTGCTATGGCCTATTAAAAAGAAATATGGAAAGAAAATTTCATGGGCAGACTTATTGATCTTAGCCGGTAATGTTGCACATGAATCAATGGGTCTGGAAATGTATGGTTTCGGTGGTGGCCGAGAAGATATTTGGCAGCCGGAAGAAGATATTTATTGGGGCTCTGAAGGAGAATGGCTCGGAAATAAAGAGCGATATAACAAAGAAGGTGAATTGGAAAATCCGCTTGGAGCCGTGCACATGGGTCTAATTTATGTGAATCCAGAAGGACCAAATGCAAATCCTGATCCAGTCTTGGCAGCACATGATATTCGCGAGACATTTGGTAGAATGGCCATGAACGATTATGAAACCGTGGCCTTGATTGCAGGTGGACATACTTTTGGAAAAACCCATGGAGCAGCGAGTGATGCCGAGTATTTAGAAGCTGAACCAGCGGGGGCATCCATTGAAATGCAAAGCATGGGCTGGAAAAATAATTTTGGAACAGGTTCCGGCTCCGATACGATTACAAGTGGTTTAGAAGGCGCATGGACGGACACTCCAACAAAATGGAGCCATAAATTCTTTGAAAATTTGTTCAAATACGATTGGGAACTAACAAAAAGCCCTGCCGGAGCACACCAATGGAAGCCAAAAAATAATGAAGGCGCAGGTACGTTCCCAGATGCACACGACCCAGAGAAAAAACATGCACCTTTTATGCTGACTACGGACCTTTCTTTACGTATGGACCCAGCTTATGAAAAGATTTCAAAGCATTTTCTGGAAAATCCAGAGGAATTTGCAGATGCATACACCAAAGCATGGTTTAAACTAACGCACCGCGACATGGGACCTAAAGAGTGCTACTTGGGCGCAGAAGTTCCAACCGAAGAGTTGCTTTGGCAAGATCCTGTTCCAGCAGTAAATCACGATTTGGTCAACGAAAGCGATGTTGCCGACTTAAAGAAGAGAATACTGGCTTCTGGATTATCCATTTCAGAATTGGTTTCAACAGCATGGGCTTCGGCTTCAACTTTCCGTGGTTCGGACAGAAGAGGTGGTGCCAATGGCGGTAGAATTCGTCTGGCCCCTCAAAAAGATTGGGAAGTAAACAACTCAAAACAACTGGCTAAAGTATTGGAGACTTTGGAGGCAGTCCAAAAGGAGTTTAATGCTTCACAATCGGGAGACAAAGCAATATCAATAGCAGATATTATCGTTTTAGGAGGGTGTGCTGCTGTGGAAGAAGCTGCTAAGAATGCCGGCCATAGTGCAGAGGTTCCTTTTACTCCTGGTCGTACCGATGCCACACAAGAGCAGACTGATGTTGAGTCGTTTGAAGCATTGGAACCACGTGCGGACGGGTTCCGTAACTATGTTAAAGGAGGAGTACATGCAGTGGCAGAAGAATTGTTGGTGGACAAAGCACAGTTGATGACACTTACAGTTCCTGAAATGACCGTATTGGTTGGTGGAATGCGTGTTTTGAACACGAATTTTGACAACTCAAAACATGGCGTGTTCACCGATAATGCTGAATCATTGACCAACGATTTTTTCACTAACCTTGTTGATTTGGGAACTGCTTGGAAAGCAATCTCCTCAGACGAAAATGTTTTTGAGGGTACGGATAGGAGAACAGGCAAAGTGAAATGGACCGGTACACGCGCAGATTTGATTTTTGGTTCAAATACTGAACTCCGCGCCATTGCAGAGGTTTATGCATGCGATGATGCAAAAGAAAAGTTTGTAAAAGACTTTATTACCGCTTGGAACAAAGTAATGAACCTTGACCGTTTTGATTTAGCTTGATTTTATCATAAAATCAATTAAACTATAGAAAAAGAAAATTAACGTAAAGACTGTCATGACCGCAAACGGTTGTGGCAGTTTTTTTATACCTTTCCCTATCATGATGAACAACAAGAAAGACTTCTTTGACCAAATAAGAAATGGTAACGTAAAAGCCATAGAAGAAACACTGGAAACTAATCCCGAATTATTGGAATCTACAGATGAGAGAGGCTCTACGCCCTTATTGTTATCCACCTACTACGGACATGAAAAGGTCGCAGCCCTTTTATTGGAAAAGGGAGCAAAAATCGATATGAAGGATAGTTCTGGAAATACGGCATTAATGGGCGTATGTTTTAAAGGATATGTCGGTATTGCTAAATTATTGATAGATGCAGGAGCCAATGTCAATCACATCAACGCAATGGGTGCTACCTGCCTTATTTACGCAGCTACGTTCAATCGGTTGGATATGGCCCAGTTGTTACTTGATCACGGTGCGGACAGTGCTACCAGAGATGCAAGAGGACATACTGCGCTAGATCAAGCAAAGATGCAAGACTTTAAAGAATTGATAGCACTACTGGAAACCCACACATCCTGATTACTCTATGAATCCGAAAGAGCAGCTCAATCTTATCAAGCGTATCAAGTCGATTTCTGAAATAGGATTGATTTATGCCAAAGACCCTTATGACCAAGAGCGGTACGAAGAATTGAAACACATAAGCCTCGAACTGCTATCTGTTGTTGGAGACGCTCCAATTGAAGCGTTAAAGGACTTCTTTGTTCCGGAAAAGGACTATCCAACGCCAAAAGTGGACGTAAGGGCTTTAGTACTGAATGAGAAAGATGAAATTTTGATGGCGAAGGAAAGTGTAGATAATAAATGGACAATCCCCGGGGGTTGGGCGGATATTGGAAGCACCCCTTCGGAAATTGCCGTTAAAGAAGTTGCCGAAGAAACAGGGATTCAAGTAGAAGTTGTACGGTTTTTGGGAGTCTACGATAAACAAGTTCATCCCCATCCACCAGAACCCTATTATATTTACAAGCTTATTTTTCTTTGTAGAATGGTGGGAGGTAACCTCAAACCTGGATTTGATATGTTAGGTGCGGATTTTTTCTCGCTGGACCATCTTCCAGAGCTATCAGAGGAACGAATTTTGGAAAGTCAGTTGAAACACTTGTTCCATTTGGCAAAATCTTCAACAACTGAAGTATATTTTGATTAGCAAAGATGGCATCGGAACTTAAAATAGCATTAATTCAATCCCAGCTACATTGGGAAAATCCAGTAGCGAACAGGGCTATGTTTTCAAAAAAGATAGCCACTATTCCAAAAGATACCGAGTTAATTGTGTTGCCAGAGATGTTTACCACTGGCTTTACCATGAATCCACAGAACATTGATAGTGCGGAAGCTGCTAAAACCATAGCGTGGATGCAGCAAATTGCCCAAGAGAAAAGTGCGGCCATCACGGGAAGTATCGTTTTTACCGAGAAGGATAAAAACTTCAATCGTTTGTTTTTTTGCTTTCCAGACGGAGAATTGGCGGTTTACGATAAAAAGCACACCTTTACTTTGGCAGGAGAGGATAAGGTATATGAAGCAGGAATTACAAAATTGCTTGTTTCCTATAAAGGGTTTAAAATACAACCCATGATCTGCTACGATTTGCGTTTTCCTGTATGGGCTAGAAATACAGAAGACTACGATGTGCTTATCTATGTAGCAAACTGGCCAAAACCGAGAATAGATGCTTGGGATGCCTTGCTCAAAGCCAGAGCTATTGAAAATATGTCTTACTGCATAGGCGTAAATAGGATTGGATTGGATGGGCTTGGGTATGAATATTCAGGCCATTCGGCAGTTTATGATGTACTGGGACACCGAACCGCGTACTCGGAAAAAGAAGAGATAACATATGCAAACCTTGATAAAAAGCACATAAAATCAATGCGCGAAAAACTAAGGTTCTTGGAAGATAGAGATGATTTTAATCTAGTATGATAAAGGTCTGCTCCAGTTCCCAATTAGCCCTAACGTCTATAATATCTGGATAGTAACTTACTTTTTCTGGCTGAATTTTATTGAGGTAGCTCCCCGTATCCCAAACACCGTTGCCATTATCATCAAGAATAACACGGATGGCATATTTTCCAGGGTCTAAATTGTTGAATTCAAAAACCTTGGGTTCTGTTGCTTTGGTTTCACGCACAATTTCACCTTGCTCATCGGTTAACTGAAGGATGAGGGGATACCGAACAGCACCACTTAAGTTTACCCGTAAGTTCCCATAATCGGCAAAACTTCCTGTTGAAAATCTGTACTCTAAAGAGTCATTTTCAATTCCAAAAAAGTCGGTGACAGCACCAGGCAAAAAAGTAAAGCGATAGCTTTCATTTGGCTCAACAGCAAAATCAAAATCAATCTTATTGCTTACAGAATCCACGACATACGTATAAGGTTCGCTTATGGAATCACTTATATAAAAATCAATTTTAGAGGAATCTATTTGGGTCACTGGAGTGTTGGCCAAAAGACTGTACATATCCTCAAAATTGAATTTTCCACTTACGCTAGGACTCAGCTTCAACGAATCCAAACCTAATTTTCTGGTTTTTACGGTAAACGTGTCTATTGCTTCCATTTTTTCATTGCTCACGGTGAAAACAATGGAATCAATATCGGTGGGCGTAAGCCAATAGTCCAAAGTATCCTTTTCACGATCTTTTAGAATCGTGGTTTTTACGGAATCCGGTAATTGGGTCAAAGGTTCAATTTGGATATCTCTATAATCCCCTTGATACCCAAAAAGAATATGATTTTTGGCCACATAACTTGGAAAGGAAACACTGTAATCTGGCTGTTCTTGGAATAGTGTGAGCAAATAGATGGAATCCGTAGGGATTGTAATCGTATCCTGTAAAAATCCTATTTTGTCCTGTCTTTGGTCAAAAGTGTTGTTTTTATTGATATCCTTTATGGCGACCAACTTATATTTTCCTTCTTTTAAGTTTTTAAGCTCGAAAAGTGGAAGACTATCCAACGTATTGGTAATATAATTAGGGGGTGACTTGTAAATCGTGGAATCTGTGTATGCCGTATCTATTTCATAAAGCATAACACTTATAAATTCCTCAGCTTTTCGATTAAAGGCATCCTTAACGGCCCCAGATAAGGTAAGGGAATCAATATAAGACCCAGTTGAAAACACATAGGTCAAAAAACTATTGGGATTTCCCTCGTTGTTGTCCACTATACTCTGTCCAAAGTTGATGGTATAGGTTGTATTTTCTTTGAGGGTATCTTTTAAGGTAACTTCAATATACTTGCTTGCGCCACCTTGAGGCCTTACTTCTGGAGGATATTTTAAAGGTGGAGAAACGATCAATTGGTTTTGTACATCTTCCAGCTTTATAAATTCGTCAAAGTACAGCCGTATTTTTTCTGCTTTAAAATTGATTGAAAAATTATCCGGCTCTGTTCGCAAGAGCTCTGGGGGTGTTTTATCTTCGGGGCCGCCGGTAGGATTTCCTCTTCTGGCACATTGCCAAAGTGCAAGTCCAAGTAGCATGATAAAAGAAAAGCTCAACAGTTTTTTTAGATACCGCATGTAAACAACTAGTATGGAACAAAGAAACAACTAATTTAAAAATTGAAAAGAAGCATTAATAAAATTTAACCCTTATGCAACAACGGCAATACTTAGTACGGAAATACAGATTCCTTCAATTTTGAAGAGTGTTTGTGCGGCCGCTTCTATGGTTGCTCCCGTGGTAATAACATCATCGACCAGTAATACATGGGTAAAATCCTTTTTCGTGTGGACATTCAATTGAAAGATATCCTTTGCATTTTCCCAACGTAACTGTCTGTCTTTTTTGGTTTGGGTTTTTGTGTTGACAACCTTTAGAAGAATGTCATCCCTATATTCAGCATTGATGGATTGCGCTATTTTTTCTGCAAACAATGCTACCTGGTTATAACCTCTTTTCTTCTTTTTTTTAGGATGCAACGGAATAGGAACCACTACATCTACATTCTTTAACGTTTTCTCTTCCTGTAAAGAAGCCCCGATCCAATCTCCAAAAAAGCCACCTATTTGCTCCTGATTTTTATACTTCAAGTAGTGCATAAGGTTCTTTACAATTCCGTTTTTGGTGAAAAAAACGAAGGACATGGCCTTATTTATAGGAATTCTCCCATAAAAAATATGGTCTACTGTATTTTGATCAGTATAGTTATAATCGGTGAGTGGCAGCTCATGTCGACAAACTGCACACAAAATGCGTTCTCCTCTGGTTATTTGGGTATTACATCCAAAACATACCTCTGGCAATAGGATGTTGTTAATATCGTTTAGTATCTTAGCCAACCTTTTTGGAATCAAATCTTATACGTGTTAGAGTAGTCTATTAACCCATGGATGCCCAAGATAATAATTTCAACTACAAGATTATTTTTGCTGCCCTTATCGCGGTAATAGTGGGTATTTTAATAGCTTTCTATTACAGTTATGCGCAATCCAAAAACCAGATGTCTTTTCTGGAACAGGAAAAATCACTTTTAGTAAAGGATTTGACCTTAATGAAGGCTGATGTGGATCGTCTTTCCGGACTTAATGAGGTGAATGAAATCGAATTACAGACTTCAAGGTTCAAGGTACAACAATTGTTGGATTCTGTTGGACGCTTAAACTTCAGCATCACAAAATTGAAGGAAACTCGAAAAGAGCTCCGTATGTTAGGGGTGAAGTTTGATAGCTTAAAACTTAAAAACAATTTTCTTAGATACAACAATAGTGTATTGGCCGACAGGTATGAGGAGACGCGAAGGCAATTAGAAGAGGTAAGAGGAAGGGCAAGCAATATGGAACGCGCGGAATCAATCTTGCGGGAAACAAATAAAGAACTCACCAAAGAACTTAAGATAAAGAGTTACCTAAAACTTCAGAACGCTGAGGGAAGCGGGTTTCGATTACGGGCAGGCAGGCCGTTAAAAACCAATAAGGCATCGACCATAGAAAAATTACGGGGTTGCGTTACGATCTTAAGCGATACGAACGAAGACGGTACCGTGAAAGTTCTATACCTGCAATTTTTAGGCCCTGATATGAAGGTTATCGAAGACAATGCTACCACAATCTCCGTAAGTGGCAATATCTATAGCAAAAAAGTGGAAATTGTTTATACTGGGAGAGAGATCAGTGTTTGTGATGCCATTACCGTCCCAGAAGGTTCCTTGGAAGATGGAATTTACACCCTTAACGTTTTTGAGGACGAAAGACTGTTGGCCTCTACCGAATTTCAGTTGAAATAACCCATTTCTTTTTGGGTAAAATTCTATTTTTGCCCAATGGCAAATCAAGAAGACATTTTTAAGAAGGTTATCTCCCATGCAAAGGAGTATGGCTATGTATTTCAATCCAGTGAAATATACGACGGACTCAGTGCGGTATATGATTATGCGCAGAATGGTGCTGAGTTAAAAAAGAATATTCGGGAGTATTGGTGGCAGGCCATGGTACAGCTCAACGATAATATCGTTGGGATAGATGCCGCCATATTTATGCATCCTACAACCTGGAAAGCTTCCGGCCATGTAGATGCGTTCAATGACCCGTTAATCGATAATAAAGATTCCAAGAAAAGATACCGCGCCGATGTTCTGGTAGAAGACTATGTCGCTAAAATTGAAGCAAAGATTGATAAAGAAGTGACCAAAGCGGCCAAACGTTTTGGGGATAGTTTTGATAAAAAGCAATTTCTGGAAACAAATCCAAGGGTCTTGGGCTATCAGGCCAAAGCTAATGATATTTTAAAACGCCTTGGGAAATCATTGGAAAACGAGGATTTGGCCGATGTAAAAGCATTGATAGAGGAATTGGAAATCGCCTGTCCGCTTTCAGGCTCTAAGAATTGGACCGATGTGAAGCAGTTCAACCTAATGTTCGGAACCAAGTTGGGAGCTTCCGCAGATTCTGCAATGGATTTGTACCTGCGTCCAGAAACCGCCCAAGGAATCTTTGTCAACTTCTTAAATGTCCAGAAAACAGGGCGAATGAAAATTCCGTTTGGCATTGCCCAGACAGGAAAAGCGTTCCGTAATGAAATTGTGGCCCGCCAGTTCATTTTCCGTATGCGGGAGTTTGAACAAATGGAAATGCAGTTCTTCATTAAACCGGGAACACAACAGGAATGGTACGAGAAATGGAAAGAAAATCGATTGAAATGGCACCTTTCCCTTGGAATGGGAGCGGATAACTATCGTTTCCATGATCATGAAAAATTGGCCCATTATGCTGATGCGGCAGCAGATATCGAGTTTAAGTTCCCATTCGGTTTCAAGGAGCTGGAGGGAATTCATTCCAGAACTGACTTTGATTTAAGTCAACATGAGAAACATTCAGGTAAAAAGTTGCAATATTTCGACCCAGAAGTAAACGAAAGCTATGTACCGTACGTGCTCGAAACTTCCATCGGTCTTGATCGAATGTTTTTAGCCGTTTTCTCAAATTCGTTAAAAGAGGAGGAATTGGAAAACGGTACCACAAGAACGGTACTTAAAATACCTGCGGTTTTAGCACCAACGAAAGCTGCGATTTTGCCCTTGTTAAAACGTGATGGACTTCCAGAAGTAGCCGAAAAGCTTATGGATGAACTCAAGTGGGATTTCAATGTTGCGTATGATGAAAAAGATGCCGTAGGCCGCCGTTACCGTCGCCAAGATGCCGCAGGTACACCTTTCTGCATTACGGTCGACCATCAAACTTTGGAAGATGATACCGTTACCATTCGTCACCGCGATACTATGGAACAACAACGGGTCAAACTTTCCGAAGTAAAGGAGATTATTACAAAAGAAGTCGACATGCGCTATTGGTTACAGCGTATGTAACCTTAACGCTTCTCGGTAGTTTCAAAATATACCTCCTCATGGGGAGGTCAGAATTGCAAAAAGGCAATTCTGGGAGGAGAAGTTTCTAGCAAATCATTAATGTGGGTTTTGTTATCCTCTCACCTTTCGCTTGGCCAATTTCTTCTTGTAAAAAGCCTTGTCAGCTACATAAATGGTTTTTTTGACCTCGCAATACACTTTGTCGCCTGCTTTATTGGTCAAAGCTGTGGTTTTTATGATTTCCATTTCATTTCGTAAAGCGACTTTTTCCTTAATGCGATGTATCTCATCCAAATCATAAGTGAAATGGGCATATAGGTTTTCTTTGGCTGGGCGTTTAAAGAAAATTTCAGCGGATTTATCCCATACCACATAGTCCTTTCCCAAAAGATTGACCAACTGCACCATGGGAATAGGGTCTACCGCGGAAAACATACTTCCACCAAAAATGGTGTTCATGTAATTTCTGTTCTTGTAATTGATGGGAAGTTTGATGCTTATTTTTAATAAGTCTTCCGCAACATAAATGATTTTCGCCGTACTTCTTCGGTACATGGGCGAGAGGTTGAAACCATACTTAAAGAGCTTATGCTTTTTAATAAATTTTGAACCTACTTCCGTTGCTTTTTGATAAAACGACATGAATTCTATTGGTTTGAAGATTGTTGTACTGCGTAACGGTAATGGCCGATAATTTTAAAATCAAAAAGCATATCCTCAAGAACCTGTCCGCGACCAATATTATGGACGATTAAATTCCGTTTTCCATCGCTCGACTTTTTGTCGACCACAATACCAATATGTGTGATGGCACCGCCTAAATTCCAACAGACCACATCTCCTGGTAGATAATCACTTGCATTATCTGAAATTGATTTTTCAGCTCCTTCCCGCTTAAAATAGGTCATTAAGTTGGGCACCCTTCGGTGGTCAATATTTTTGTCTGTTGTTCGCAATCCCCAGATTTTTGGATACACATTAAAATTAGCCTTCATATCTTCGTGGACCTCTTTTTGCAAATCGATTCCCAATTTTCTGTACGCCCGTATGACAACATCGGTACAGACACCTTTGTCGCTTGGTACATCTCCATTGGGGTAATCCATAGAAAAATAGCTGGGGTCGTAGGTCACGTTCTGTTCCGTTAATTCTAAGGCAGCATCAGATAACGTGAGTTGCTCAACTGCTGTTTGGGCAATTGATATATTTAAAAACAACAGTATTGGAATCAATAGGAATTGCTTCATTTGAACATAATCATTTTCAAAATTAGTTTCTAAAGATAACCGATTCCTATAACCTCATTTTGTTCTTTAAGACTTAAATGGGTAAAATCTAGAACAACCCGGTAATTTCCCCATCATCAGTAACATCGATTCCTTCTGATGAAGGGTGCGCTGGTAATCCTGGCATTCGCATAATATCGCCAGTTATCGGGATAAGAAAACCGGCTCCGGCAGCTATTTCTATTTCCCGAACCGTGATGATAAAATCTTTTGGACGTCCCAATAATTTTGGATTGTCTGATAACGATTTTTGGGTCTTGGCAATACAGACGGGTAGATGCTCTAACCCTAGGTTCGCTATTTTTCTAAGATGTGCTTTTGCTTTTGAGGTATAATCCACATGTTCGGCACCGTAGATTTCTGTGGCAATTGTTTCAATTTTGTCCATAACGCTGGATTCCCATGAGTACAAGGGCGTAAAATCAGAGGTGTCCGATTCAACGATATCAATGACATTCTGCGCCAGTTCTAGAGCACCTTCCCCTCCTTTTTCCCAAACCTCTGCCAAAGCTACTTTTATGCCTTTTGAGGCGGCAAAACTTTTAATGGTTTCAATTTCCTCTTCGGTATCCGTAACGAATTTGTTGATGGCGATGACCGGAGGCACCTTAAACTTGGAAATATTTTCAAGATGCTTTTCCAAATTTGGGATTCCTTTTTTGAGTGCTTCCACGTTGGGTTCGGTCAAGGATTTTAAATCGGCTTCTCCATGATATTTTAGAGCACGTATCGTTGTAGTGAGAACTACAGCCTTCGGTTTTAGGCCGGCACTCTGACATTTGATATCGAAGAATTTCTCGGCACCAAGGTCAAATCCAAACCCGGCTTCGGTAACGGTATATTCAGAATGCGTCATGCCCATCAAGGTTGCAATCACCGTATTGGTTCCTTGGGCAATATTCGCGAAGGGACCCCCATGGATAATCGCTGGATTTCCTTCAATCGTCTGTACCAAATTGGGTTTTATGGCATCTTTGAGCAAAGCCGTCATCGCCCCCTCTGCTTTTAAATCCTTGGCATAGATGGGATTTTTGTCGAAGGTGTAACCAATAAAAATATTTCCCAACCGCTTTTTTAAATCGCTTAAATTTTCGGCCAGACACAGAATAGCCATAATCTCGGAAGCTGCGGTAATATCGAACCCAGTTTCGCGGGGCACTCCAGATGTGGTTCCGCCCAAACCAACGATGACATGCCGTAACGCTCGGTCATTCAAGTCCACAACACGTTTCCAGGTAATGGTTCTCGGGTCCAGCCGCAACGAATTGGTTTTACTTTGAATGTTATTGTCAATAATGGCCGCCAACAGATTGTGGGCTTTTTCAATAGCGGCAAAATCGCCCGTGAAATGTAGGTTGATGTCCTCCATGGGCAATACTTGGGAATATCCCCCGCCCGTGGCACCCCCTTTAATCCCGAAAACAGGACCCAAAGATGGCTCCCGCAAGACCACCGTCGTTTTTTTTGTTCAAGCGGTTCAGTCCTTCGGAGAGGCCGATGGACATGGTAGTTTTACCCTCGCCCGCAGGGGTTGGAGAAATGGCCGATACCAAAATAAGATGACTTTCGTTTGCCTTTTGCTTGTTGATGGCCTGCAAAGGCAGTTTTGCCTTGTACTTGCCATACATTTCCAATTGGTCCGGGGCTATGCCAAATTTTTCTGCAATCTCGGAGATGTGCTGTAACGTTGTTTTTTTGGCAATCTGTAAATCGGTCATAAAAAAGGGCTTTGAAATTGATTAAGGCATTTTTTCTTCAATGTTGACTTCGATCATTATTTTGACACTTCAATTTGGTCTGCACCGTTGGCTTCCAGAATAGCATTTATTTTGGATACATCCTTTGCAAGCACTCCATTCAAATTCCCCAAGTGTTCCTCCAATTCAGCAGAAAGTTTCTTAAATACTTTGTAAGCACCATCCGTGGGTTTTGCATCCCCATTTTCAACACTTCTTCGTAAAGAGGCCAATCGGTTGTTCAGTTTTATAGGGAAATTCAACGGATCTTGACCGGATTGATTTTTAACCTGATACAGTTCCTCTTCAACTGCCGTTATTTTCTCCAAGAAAGGTATCACTGTCCTTTTCATGGCCTTGGCTGTAATCTTCGCTTTGCTTGAATCGATTCTTGTCTTGATTTTCCGAATTTTGATAACTGCTTCATTCGCAGCAGTGGTTTTTTCCATGATATCGTTCGCCAGTGTAAACTGTTCGTCCAAATCAGCTTTGGTAATACCCTTCAAATTGGGATTAATGTGTACTTCAAAAGGGTAAGTCTGTTCGTAATCCCCACTTTTCATCCTGACTTTGTATGTGCCCAGTGGTGCTTTTGGTCCTCTTGTGGGACGTGCGCTCCAAATGATCATTCCTTCAAACTCCGTAGCACCGGGATATCGTAAATCCCACGTAAAGGTGTTGATTCCTCTTGCAGTCGTAGGTTTGGACGACCCCCTTTTTTCCACCACGGAATATTGGGGTCTTCTTCGTATTTGGGTTTGCTTCCGGTAAACGTATCAATCAACTTATCATTGGCATCCAAAATCTCAAAAGTGATGGTATCCGTTTCGTTCTGAAGGTAATATTGGATAGTAGCATCGCTGATTCCTCGTATCGCATCCGAAGGGGCGAACAGCACAGCAGATTGATTTTTCATTTCGTCCTTGTATTGTCGCAAGGGTTGAATATCATCCAAAATCCAAAAGCCGCGACCGTGCGAACCCAAGACCACATCGTTGTCCTTAATGACCACATCGCGAATGGGGGTATCGGGTAATTTTAATTGCAGACTTTGCCATTGCTGGCCGTCGTCCATGGAAAAATAAACGCCATGTTCCGTAGCTAAAAACAAAAGGCCTTGTCGTACATGATCCTCCCGAATCGCTCTTGCAAAATGTCCGTCTGCTATACCGTTGGTGATTTTTTTCCAAGTTTTACCATAATCGTGTGTTTTGAACACGTAAGGTTGCCTATCATCGACCTGATAACGATTTGCAGCCACAAATAAAGTTCCCGGTCGGTGTTTGGATTCATCAATGATGCTTACACGGGAGAACTTGGGCAAACCTTCTGGGGTAATGTCCTCCCAGTTTTTGCCACCATCCCGGGTGATATGGATTTTTCCATCATCCGAACCTGCCCAAATGGTATTGATATCATGAAAAGATGGCGCCAATGCAAAAACGGTGGCATAGATTTCAGGACCGTTCATATCCATGGTGATGACACCCCCGGTTTTTCCCAAGGTGGTAGGGTCGGCATAGGTGAGATCAGGGCTTATTTTCTCCCAGGACTGTCCATCATTGGTGGTTTTCCAAACATGCTGTGAACAGGTATACATGACATTGGCATCTTGGGGTGCGAACATGATGGGGAAAGTCCATTGCCAGCGCTCTGGTAACGCTTCGGCAGGCTCTCCGGAGAAGAATCTAGGGTATACCTGAATATCCCGTATTTGACCATTGCTTCGGTCGTATCGTGTTAATAATGCGCCCTGACTTCCTGCATAAAAAATGTCCAAGTTTTCGGGATGTTGCGTTATCCAGCCGCTTTCCCCACCACCAACGGCATAATACCAATCTTTATTGGGTCCTCTTGCCTGCATGTGGTCCCATCCATCGCTAGGCATAGCCAAAGTACTGTTGTCTTGTTGTGCACCCGCTACGTGATAGGGCACATCGTTTGTAGCCATTACATGGTAAAATTGCGTGGTTACAAAATCCTGGTCTGTCCAGCTTTTGCCTCCGTTGATGGTCACGTTGCCACCACCGTCGTTGGAATTGATCATGCGGTCGGGATTGTTGGGATCAATCCATAGATCGTGATTGTCTCCGTGCGGGGTTTTTATGATGGTATCAAAGGTTTTACCGCCATCGGTGGATTTATACATTCGAGTATTGAGGCCGTAAACGGTTTCCTTGTCTAAAGGGTCAGCATAGATTCTGGAATAGTAGAAAGCACGTTGCCGTAGTTTACGTTCATCGTTGGTACGCTCCCAGGTTTTACCCGCATCTTCGGAACGGAACACACCGCCCTCATTGGCTTCCACAATGACCCAAACCCTATTGGAATCTACTGGTGATACGGTAACTCCGATTTTCCCGATGGGCCCTTCCGGCATTCCTTCGTTACTGGTGAGGTCGGTCCAGGTATCCCCACCGTCCACGGATTTCCATAGTTTGCTGTCGCCACCGCCGCCCCACATTTTCCATGCTTTGCGGTATACCTGCCATGTGGTGGCGTACAAAACATCAGGATTTTTGCGGTCGATGATGAGGTCCACCGCCCCGGCTTTTGGGCTTGCATATAATATTTTTTCCCAGGTATCGCCCCCGTTCGTACTCCTGAATACGCCACGCTCCTCGTTGTCGCCATATGGATGTCCCAATGCGGCTACGTAAACGATATCCGGATTCGTAGGATGGATTCTGATCCGTGCAACGGCTTGGGTTTCTTTTAACCCTAAATGCTTCCACGTTTTGCCCGCATCTTCGGATTTGTAGACACCATCACCTTGGGTGATGCTTCCGCGCAACTGTACTTCGCCCATACCTATGTAGACAATGTCCGGATTGGTTTCCGCGATCGCTACGGCACCTACCGAGGAGCTGGTGACTTGACCATCGGTGACGGGTTTCCACTCGTTGCCGCCATCCACGGTTTTCCATAATCCCCCGCCCGTAGCGCCAAAATAATATTCGTTGGGGCGGGTGGGGCTTCCTGCACAGCCAAGGGAACGGCCCCACGGTGCGGGCCAATGTTGCGCCATTCCAGACCTTCATAAAAGTTTTTATCTATTGAGGTATTTTGGGTCGATTGGTTTTGGGCCGACAAATTGAAGGCAAAGCAAAAGAAAGTAAACAGTGCAGATAGGATGTAGTGTTTTTTCATTTTCGGAAGGTGGTTTTGTGTTGTTTTTGGTGTCTAGCAAGCCGTTAAAACGGCTTCTCTAAATATACCATAATATGGGGAGTATTCCGAATGGGGAATGGGGTGTTTTGAATTTTTGTAAGTGCTATATAGTTTACTAAATACTATGTGAATTACTTTTTCAAAATGTTTAAAATGTCAGCGATTAAATAGGCTCCACAAATTCCGATACCAAAAAGTGCGTGAGTAGGTTTTCCATTTGGTAGTATTTCAGTCAAACAGAAATAAATAATAACAATACAAACAGGGTAAAATATTAAACGAGTTAAAGTTTTCTTGAGAGTCCACTCTTTTTTCTTTGGTTTTTCTTGTTGTTTAAATTTTTCGGGATATTTTTCTCTTTCTAAGGTTTCAATTACATCTCTTAATTCTTCGGTAATAATAGTTTTCTCACTTATAGATACTTTCCTTAAAATAATAAACAATACAAAAGCTGTAAACAAAACAAATACTGAAAGTTTCCAGCCATCGATAAACCCATAGCCAACTATTGGTATTAAAGTGAAAACACTGGTTGTGACAATTGCAAGTTTATTAATTAATTTTCCAAAGGGATTTAACACGGTTGAAATTCCTTTAAGTTTATTTTCAGAATTGAACTTCAAATGAAAAATAGGATATCCACCTCTTAGCCAGTAAGAAGATGTCCAGAGAAGGATTTCATTTTTCCGTATCTCTCCACTGTACTTTAAGGTGTTATAAAAGAATGCATCACGGAAATGAGTTCCAAGTGTACTGCTTTTATCTTCGAGCACCAATTTCTCAACGTCTTTTTTCTCAATCATAAGAGTTTTTCAAATCGCAACGAAGGGTATCACCCGTAATGGTGTTCGAAATCGTAAGATTTCTTATCATAGTAAATTCAATTGCTGATAGGTTACAGCTATGAAGTTAGCGAATAGCAGCCATAAATTATAGCCATAGTTGGCACTTAGTCGTTTTTATCTTTTTTGTTCCGTTCCATAAGTACTACGCCAATTAATGCCGCTCCTATGAAAACGCCACTTATAGCGTCCATTATTTCTCCGCTTCGAACTGCAGCATAAATTCCAGCCAGTATTGAAGCAACTCCTATTCCGATCAATACATACCCTGTTTGTTTTTGCATTTTCCTAAGTCGTTTTGGTCAGTTTAGATTCCGTGTTGATTTTTAATACCAGTTGAGGCTCAAATCCAGCTGTAGTAATGCTTATTGTGTTTCAAGGCAGTTAAAATGCAGCAATGAATTATATGTCATTGTAGCCATACGTTTTTTAGTCTGTCCGGACAGAGTTTGAATTTAAATCGAACCAGTTCTTTGAAATCAATACTCCTTCATCGTCAAACTTAGCGGTCATCAAAGGTGCGCCCATATTATAGTATATAACGGATTTAACGTACCCGTTTTCGTGCCATTCTGTCCAAATCCCATTTTCAAATCCACTTTCTTTTTTCCCTGATATTTTTGGATTACCGTTTTTATAGAATTCTGATATTTTTTCTTTGAAAGGAATTGGTTTAATTGATTTATCAGTTCTTGTAAATTCCAGTTTCTTTTTAAAAATGACCAAATCACCAGTCTCTTCTATTGAGAATTGGTTTTGAGAATATTCAAGCAATCTGTATTTCCGCGTTCCTATTGTTAACATCGAATCAGAAATTGAATAGTGTGCCTTGAACTGCCCAAATTCTTCTTTGATATCAAGTACTCCGTCCTTTTGAAAGAAATAGATGCTTTTGGAAGCATAACTTGATCTGTTTTCATCTTTTGGCCTTAATAGGAGTTCTGAGTCCTGTTTTGGTTTTTCATGTTCCCATATTCCTAGTATTTGTTTTTTTAATAATTCTTGTCCATTCAAAGTAATCGGAGCAATGAACAGCATTGAAAATAGGGTATGATAGATTGAATTTTTCAAAATGAATGGTAACGGTTTTAGCAAATCTAACCTTATAATGGTTACTATGTTCCAAGTTAATTAAAATGCCGTAATGGCTATAATCCATTGCTGCATTTTAATTATTTGTTGTATCATTCCAAGTTCTTGAGTCTTGACCCTTTTATTAGAAGCCACAGCATAAATACTAACTCTCCAATTGTAAGAATGAACAAAAATTGAGTGTCTAAATTTGGAAAGAAGAATACGCTCAGATTATCAATTATCCAGCTCAACCCAGCGACTATTAAAATTATTCCAAATGCTTTCGGAATGTACGTCGCTTTATACACTAAATAACCAAGGAAAATAAGGTAGATTCCAAAAAATATCAGTCCAAAAGAACCTTCAACTCTAAAGGCTTTAAAATACAGGAAAATACGTTCATTTATCTGCTCTATTCCCATATGTTTTATATGCTCAAGCGAATTAACAACACTCAATATGCTTAAAAGGTTATACATGGCAATGAAATACATAGCTGTGTAAATTAACCTAAACCAAGCAGTTAATAGGGATAAACTTTTGTTTACCGGTTTCAATAAAATATATAGTGCCCAAGATGCTGTAATATCGGCAATAAGGGTCAATAGAATCAGAAATATCGCTGTACTGAACAGATACTTATTGTTTATAATGTTTTCAGCGGTAATTGTAGGACTGTCATAATCGATGAGTTTTGAGAATATTGAGAATTCCGCAAATGGCGTGGTCAAAACCATTACAAGCAAACTAATTCCTGCAAATAAGGCCGCTTTTGAAAGTGACAACTCCTTTCCGTTATAAGTATTCATTGATGCTATAGTTTATATCCTTTTCAACGCGACGATGTTTCATGAAAATTGTTACAAAAGATAAAATTCATTTGAGGTTTGAATGAAGCACAAGGGTATTTAACATGATTTCGATACGGACATTTTCAACAGGAAATTGTCCACCTAAACCTAAAGATAATTGATTACAGGAATTTTTACCTAGAAATAATTATGCACCGTATTGGCAACCGCCAATCTAATCAAACCCTTTACTGAAAAATTCTTCGAGGGTCATATCGAACGCCTTGGCTATTTTGAGCAGACTGGTAAACTGCATGTCCGTTCCCGTTTCATACCTTCGATATTGCGCCCTATGGATTTTATTATCCAATGCAAAATTTTCATAACTGCTACTAATTAGTAGTTATTCAAAATTTATTTTTGAGATACATTTGATAACACGAATTTCTGGTTTGATGTTTGGAGAAAAACAACAAAAATGTTTGAACGACCTAATTTTGGATGCCTATGGTACTCCAGAAGAATTGGCAAAAATCCTCGATTTGGGAATCGAAATGCTGTTCTATCTGGAAGCGGATACCTTTGAGCGCAGGGAAGTCCAGCATGTGGTTTCCGCACTACGGGAAATCAGTACTATTCTGCGGCAACGGGATTGAGTTTTTCAAATTCGTTTTTGTCCGTTAAAGGGAATTCAAGCCAGCCCTGAGAACAGTCGAAGGGTAGGCGAGAACGAGCAATCACTTAGGCCATTGTTAGTTATGGCTACTTATTATATTCAACAAACTTCTTCATAATCTTATCATTGGTTTTCTTTACCCTTTCAATCGATTCAGTTCCATTCAAATCCAAGTAATAACCCGCATAAACCAAGTGATTTTTTATTACAATTAGGTTAAACACGTAGACCACAATAATATCGTGATAATTTGAGTACGGTTTTACAAATTTTACTGCTGAAAGAATATTTGGATGTGGTTTATATTCTTCGATTACAACTGGTTTGTCGACGCGTAAAAAAGTAGTATCAGAATATACTTTATTCAAAGCAAAATCCTTATCGAAATTTTCAATTCCTTTTTTTCTTTTTTGAATCCTAAAAATTCTTTTTAAATCATTTCCAGTCAATTTCCATTTTTGTTCATTCACGTTGACCATAAAAACTGCATAATCCTCAAAGTCGATTATGGCAAGACTGTCCTTTTTTAAATAGGTTTTATTGTTTAAGTAAACACCAACATTTTCAATTTTTTCAAACATTAAAAAACTATCAAAATAGTCTTTTACCTCTTTTTCGTCGTGACACTCCGTCCATTCTCCAAACTCTGGAAACCTGAATTCTATAAACTCTACATCATTCTTTTCATTTGAATAATAGTCATCACTTTTTTCGGACTTGCAAGCAATCAATGAGACGAGAAATATTGAGCAAAGAATTCTATTCATAAATATGGATGTCTCGGTTATGATTTCCTTGTTACAACGTCTGCAAAGCAGCGAGGGATTTAGAGCTTAGGCAAGACAGTATTTTTCTTCCGAAATCTAACTGTTTGATTTATATTTTTTTTGGTATGGCAGAAAACCACAATGAATTGTATCCAATGTTAGCTGCTGTATTTTATCCAATCATTGTTATCCACTCTCCAAAATTATTAAGCAGAAATTTAATTCCTCTTTTAAAAACTTCCTTTCGCCCTAATTCCAAAACTTCTTTAAGTAGTGGTAAACTCTTTTTCCGAACTTTAGCGAAGAATCTGCTAATTTTCTTTACAGTAGTCCGCTTAGTCATTGAGGGAATATTGTCCTTTATTTCCTCTGCTTCTTTAATCAAGCCTTCATTTTCCTGTTCATTCCGTTTTAGAAGATGAATTACATTTACAAAATAGGTATGAATTATAACTTGTTTCTCAAGTTCATAAGGTTTAGTGTCCGCATCTTCGTCAAGTATTTCAAAATTTGCATAAAATTCTTGTTCGTATTCATTTAGAATACTTTCTTCTGCTGAAAGTTCAGTTTTGTTATATGCCTTAATCAGATTAGTCCATCGCTCCAATAAAGAGACAATAGAATTTTCTTCTGTTTTTATTTTTTTTGTTGCTAAAGAAACACTATTGGTGGGATTGAATTCGGCTTCAAAGAATATTTTATTGCTATTATTTTGAGTAGGATTGGAAACAGAAAATTGGAAATCAGAATATTTTGATTTGTCCTCGATTAATAATTCAAAAGGCTCATTTTTGGTTAATTCAAAAATATCGCTGTTCACTTCGACAAATGTTCTTATCCTCTTGAAAAGTCTCTCTACAGTTTGAAGTAGGACTAAAGTGTGTTTCTTTTTGTTAATCATTTATTTAATATTGCACTTAACCTTTTTATACAGCCGTAATATACATCGCTACATCTCCAAATATAACAGATAAACGTTATATTTTGTAAGGGATATCTGTGATTAGATTAAAAAACATACTGCAACCGTACCCCACCAAAATAATTCCTGTCATTGCCGGGATAAAAGTAACGGGGCTCCGCTCCGCCAAAGCCAACGGCATTGATCAACACGGATTGCGCAAAGACGGTATCAAAAATATTATTGACCCCAACATTCAACCCCAAGGAGAAGTTGCTGGCCAAGGTAGTCCGGTAACTCAACTTGGCATTGAACACATTAAAGGCTTCGCTGTTTAAACTATTAGCATCCGTCAAGGGGATTTCATCCACAAACTGGTGGGTCACATTCAGCCATAGGCCATTGGCATGTTGTACATCGAACCCAGAACTTATCCGGTGTTTTGGCACTCCTGTAAGCGGATTGCCGGAGAAATCGTTTTCCCCATCCACAAAATCGGTAAAGCTATGGTCGCTGAACGTATAGCTGAGGTAGGGCGAAAACACCAATTTCCTGGAGAGCTTGTACAGGTACTTCGCATCCATTTCCAAACCTTGGTGGCGGGTCTCGCCTGCGTTTCTTCCAATAAACTGGTCTTCGCCCACACGTTGCGCCACCAACAGGTTGTTGATGTTCATGCGGTACAGTGTAAGGTTCAATGACATTCTTTTTTTTAAGAATAGCAATTTGCTTCCCAGCTCATAATTGGTGCCCGTTTCTTGGGCAATATCGGGATTGATCACGCCATCCGGGGTCAAGGTTTCTTCCAAGCTTGGATTGGAAAACCCCCTGCTGACATTGGCATAGAGTTGCCCGTTCTGTAACTGGTATCGCAATCCAAAACTCGGTAGGAGTATGGGGTCAAAATTACGTTCCGCCGAAGTGTTTTCAGCACCTTGATTGAACAGGTCCCTAAAGTTGTAATTGGTCTTGTTGAGCGTCATGCCCAATTGTGCGGAAAGCGATGGGGTAATGGGATGGGTCAACGTTCCAAAGAGATTGCACTGCCTGCGAAACTCCCGGTTCCTGCTTATACGCTCTCCAAGGAGACTCCCGTTGCCATTGTTGTCCGCAAATAAATTCTCAAAAGTGCCCCAGTGGTATTCGTCCTTGTACAGTTCGCTCCCAAACGAATATTGCACTTTCCCCAAATCCCCTTCAAAGACGCTCCTGAACCCAAACCCATTGGTGAATTCGTCCAAAATGTTAAACGGGCGGGGTTCGTAGTGGTCCAGGTAGGAATAAAAAATACTGGTGGTATTCTTCAAGGTCTTTCCAAAAGTATAGGTATGGTACAGCCCTGCCAAAACATAATTATTGGCTTCAAAGCCCTGTGCGGCCAACCAGTTTCCCGCGGCACGCGTAGGGTCTTCGTCAAAATCCGTCTGATTGATGGAACTTGGTATCTGTGCGGTGTAATCAATATAGTTCAACAGCAGACCGACCGTACTTTTGGCACTTAACTTGATGTTGGAATTCAGCAGAAACCCGTCCCGTTCAAAACGGTTGTTTTGGCGATAACCATCGGTTTGTAGGTGATTGTAGCTAAACGTCAGGTCAAAATCCTTTTCGGCATGTTGAAACAACAGGTTGTCCTTCAGCATTCCGTAAGAACCTACGGTAAAGGTATTGGTCAATCGGGTCTCGTCCACTTGGGGCGACTTGGTATCCAATAAAATGGTACCTCCCAGGTTTGAGCCAAAAGCGGTTCCCTTCGGCCCCTTTATGACCTCGACCGAACCTAGATTTTCCAGGTCAAACGCTTCAATGGTAGAGGAACCTGTACCATTTGTTACGGGGATTCCGTTAAAATACAGGCGGAGCTTGTCCGTACCAAAAGGAGTTCTCGCTCCAATGCCCCGCACCGTAATTCTATTGGTGTTCAAAGCTCCCGAAAGCACATACACCCCCGAAATCTGATTGATGGCCGCGGATACATCAATGGGACTGAATTTTTCAAAAGTGACCGAATTGATGGTTGAAGAAGGGGTAATGCCAATGGCCTTTTTGTTGGGGTTGTCTTGGGTGAGGATGATTTCATCCAACTGCGTAATGGAATCTTTTTTAACTGTCTGACCAAAAGTTTGGATTGAAAAAAACAGCAACAGTGCGAAAAGAAGACTTTTCATAAAATAGGAGAGTGTTTAATTTTTGGATTATGATATGCTATTGGTCAATTTCAATAAGAATGTTTGGGTATCGGTAATATGGGCAAACTCGTCTTTAAGATTGGCCAATGCGATTTGATGAACGGTCTTTGCAGCTATAGGTTCTCCATCGATTCCAATTTTGTTGAAGGAGGCCGTGGCATCGGAAATCAATGTGGTGTTAAAGCCGAGGTTTGATGCCATTCGCGTTGAGGTGGAAATGCAATGCTCCGTGGTCAATCCGGCAATAACCAAGTCTGTTATGCCTTTGGCCTTAAGCTGGGATTCCAGATCGGTTTCTATAAAAGCGCTGTTTACATTTTTTTGTACAACGGGTTCACCATCCTTTGGTGCTGCCAACGGGTTGAATGCATTGCCATTTTTGGTGGGATGTAAGGGTGATTCCGGATTTGTGGAGCAGTGTTGAATGTGAAACAAGGGCAAGTTTCTCTTTCTGAATTCATCAAGTAATCTGCTACAGTTTTTTTCTGCATCTGGATTGCTTCGTTCTTCTCCGTAGAAATCGGTTTCCTGTAAACCGAGTTGGACATCAATCAATAAAAGTGCTGTCATTTATGTAAATTAAAATTAGCGATTAAAACCTGAAACCAATGGAGAGCCCCCCTCGATACATAAAGGTATCCTGAAAATCCTCTGGGTTTATGTTCCTTCCAAAACCGCCAAAGATTTCCAAGGTAAATTTCTCGCTCCGTGTTGCCCATTTGTTTCCTAGGCCCAACCCCAAAGCTAAGGTACTGTATGTGTTGTCCCTAAAGGCATTTGGGTCATCAACTTCATCTTCCCCAGTGTAATAAAGACCAAAAGCTTCGGCAAAAAAACCGCTACGGGGCTGGTAACCAAAATAGGCCCTAAAATTGGGTCCGATTCCAAAGTCTCCGTTATATTCCGTGGCATCATTGTTAAAGTATACCGTACCGCCAATACTGGTATCCTCACCAAGAAAATATTCATATGAACCCTCTACGGCACCTGTAATGAGAAAAAGACCAGCGTTTAATTTTATTTCGTGGTTGTTGTCGAATCTTGGATAGGCTTGGGCATTCATGAAATAACCCGAGATAAATAGCACTAAGAAAAATAGTTTTTTCATGATTTTCGTTTTTTGGATTACCTAAAGTCATCAATTAGCGTTCCATACTTCAAATTTAAACCATGTCCGTGTAACTTGAATTTTATATACGAATGACAATGGCTATTTTTAACAAAAATTCAAAAATGAAGATTGTATCCTACAATGTAAATGGTATTAGGGCAGCTTTGAACAAAGGCTTTATGGAATGGTTGCAAACAGTAAACCCAGATGTGGTCTGTCTGCAGGAAATCAAGGCGCTAAAGGAACAGGTGGATGTATCTGTTTTCGAAGCCGCTGGATATAAGTTCCATTATTGGTTCAGTGCGCAAAAGAAAGGATATAGCGGGGTAGCGTTGTTGTGCAAGGAGCAACCCGATCATGTGGAATATGGCACCGGAATCGATTATATGGATTTTGAGGGGAGAAATATCAGGGCCGATTTTGGGGATATTTCGATTATGAGCATGTACCTGCCTTCTGGAACCAATATGGCACGGTTGGAACATAAGTTGACCTATATGGCGGATTTTCAAAAGTATTCCGATGTGTTGAGAAAAGAACGCCCCAATTTGATTGTTTGCGGGGATTACAACATTTGCCATGAAGCCATGGACATCCATGATCCTGTTCGCAATAAAAATGTATCAGGATTTTTGCCCGTAGAGCGGGAATGGATCGGAAATTTTATTGAAAGCGGGTTTATTGACAGTTTTCGACATTTTAACAAAGAACCGCACAACTACACATGGTGGAGTTATCGCGCCAATGCACGTGCCAACAACAAGGGCTGGCGATTGGATTATGGTATGGTGAACGAGACTTTAAAGGATAGGCTGAAACGGTCTGTTATTTTGTCGGATGCCAAGCATAGTGACCACTGTCCAATTTTACTGGAGGTTGAAAAATAACGATTGCTTTAAACGATACCGATAAGGATTGATTATTTTTGCCCGTCTAAAAAAATTGCCACATGAAATACACCAGACTTCCACATACCGACATTAAAGTCAGCAAGCTTTGTTTGGGAACAATGACCTGGGGCCGGCAGAATTCTGAAGAAGAAGGTCATGAACAGATGGATTATGCTCTGGAACAAGGAATCAATTTTTTTGATACCGCAGAGTTGTACCCGATTCCTGCCAAAAAAGAACTTTATGCGGTCACTGAAGAAATCATAGGGAAATGGTTCAAAAAAACAGGAAACCGGGATAAGGTAGTGCTTGCCACCAAAATTGCAGGTAGAGCGGAGTTTGCGAAATTTATAAGAGCAACAGGTTTTAGCAAGGATTCCATTATAAAGGCTGTTGAAGGGAGTTTACAACGATTGCAAACGGATTATATCGATTTGTACCAATTGCACTGGCCAGAGCGGAATACCAATTATTTTGGGCAGCGTGGCTACAATGCCCATGCTATTGATCCTTGGGAAGACAACATTCACCAAGTTTTGGAAACACTTAGGGATTTGATTGCAGAAGGGAAAATAAGACAGGTGGGGATTTCGAACGAAAGTCCTTGGGGAACCATGCGCTTTTTGGAAGAAAGTAAAGTCCATAGAAGTTTACCAAGAATGCTTACCCTACAAAATCCGTATAGCTTACTTAATCGGCTCTTTGAGATAGGGCTCTCTGAAATTTCCATGCGCGAAAATATTGGTCTTTTGGCCTATTCACCTATGGCGTTTGGGGTGTTGAGCGGAAAATATTTGGACGAGATAAAGCCGAGAAAAGCGAGAATGACACTTTTCCCCCATTACAGTCGCTATAGCGGGGAAACTGCAACGGAAGCCACGAAAAAATACTTTCAATTGGCGCAAGACCATGGATTGAGCTTGGCACAAATGGCGTTGGCTTTTGTAAACACCAGACCCTTTTTGACCAGCAATATCATAGGTGCCACAACCATGGAGCAGTTAAAGGAAAATATTGAAAGTATAGATGTGGAACTTTCCGATGAGGTGTTGAAAGGGATTGAGGATATTCACAATGAACTTCCAAATCCTGCTCCTTAAAATTAGAGGAACAATACGTTTACCACATCTTCAATTTTGGAGACCAGTCTTAGTCGAATCGTAGTATTTTTAATTCCGATTTTGTTGCTTTTGGAAACATAGATTGTAGAAAAACCCAGTTTTTCTGCTTCTAAGATGCGTTGGTCTACCCGCTGTACAGGGCGTATTTCCCCTGCCAAGCCCACCTCTGCGGCAAAACACGTCCCTTTTTCAATGGGAATGTCCGCATTGCTGGATAGAATGGCGGCCAATACGGCCAAGTCAATCGCGGGATCATCTACAGATATTCCCCCCGTAATGTTTAGGAACACATCTTTTGCCCCTAATTTGAAACCTGCTCTTTTTTCCAAAACGGCCAAAAGCATGTTCAATCGTTTGGCGTTGAATCCGGTTGCAGAACGTTGCGGGGTTCCGTAAACCGCAGTACTCACTAAAGCCTGTATTTCGATAAGAAGGGGTCGCATGCCTTCTACCGTTGCGGCTATAGCTGTTCCGCTAAGGTCTTCTTCATTCTTGGAAATCAATACTTCGGATGGATTGTTTACTTCACGCAAGCCACTCCCCTGCATTTCATAGATTCCCAATTCTGCCGTAGAGCCAAATCGATTTTTAAGCGAACGGAGAATTCGGTATACATAGTTACGGTCGCCTTCAAACTGAAGAACAGTATCCACCATATGCTCCAAGATTTTAGGTCCGGCTATGTTCCCATCTTTGGTGATGTGACCCACCAAAATAACAGGAGTACTACTTTCTTTTGCAAATTTTATTAGTTCTGCGGTACATTCCCGTATCTGTGAGATACTACCTGCGGCGGATTCAATATAATCGGTATGAAGGGTTTGAATGGAATCGATAACCACCAAATCTGGTTCCAAAGCACCTATTTGTTGAAAGATGTTCTGCGTTTTGGTCTCGGTAAGGATATAGCAAGTTTCGCTATTGGGATGAATGCGGTCCGCTCGCATTTTTATCTGCTTCTGGCTTTCTTCACCGGAAACATACAGTGTCTTGTATGCGAGCTTCAAAGCTATTTGCAAAAGCAACGTACTTTTTCCAATACCGGGTTCCCCTCCCAAAAGAATCAATGAACCAGGTACAATACCTCCGCCAAGTACCCTGTTGAACTCTTGATTCTGGGCATCTAATCGAATTTCTTTTTCGTTGTTGATTTCTGCGACACGCAAAGGAGTAGCAATTTTTTTTATTGTGTTGGATTCGCTTCTCCAGTTTTTCTTTTCTTCTTTTTGAATGACTTCTTCAACAATGGTATTCCACTGTTTGCAAGATGAACATTGCCCCACCCATTTGGGATATTGAGCACCACAGTTTTGACAGAAAAAAGTCGTTTTGGTCTTTGCCATGAACCGTTTTGGTTTTGGCTAAAGATACTGGTTTTGATAGATTTTTAGACTCATGGATTATTCGATTTTTGGAGCCTTGGATTGTTAGGTCGCTCAACCTAAAGTTTTATATTCACTTGCTATCCAAAAATCAGGGAATCGAAGAATCGAGACATCAAATAAAGAATCCTTCGACAAGCTCAGTATGACACAGAATAATCAAATCAATCCATATATCTAAAAATCTAACCTATCCAATAAATCGGGTTTTAATATCCAAAGTCGGCCTTAAGGGCATCTATTTTTTCAAGGGCCATATCCTTCGTTAAAAAGTCTATCTCTTCCATCTGAAAAGCTTTTTCAAATGCTTTGAAAGCCTTTTTTGGTTCCCCTAGTTGTTCAAAATACTCTCCTTCAAAATAAAAACCTAGCATGGTATCGGGGAATAGTTTTTTACATATATCCGACAAGGGCTTTAACGATTCAAAATCTTCTTTTTTCAGGCTTGCAGCATAAATGGCCATAATGTCATTGAGTTCCATAGGTTTTTCAAAACCAAAGAGCTCTTCGATCATATTATATCTATCCTCTAGATAGTTAATGACTGGATCATTGGAAACGAGTATTTCGGTTTTATACTCTTTTGGGCTGATAGGTTTGAACATTTGAAAGGTTCTTTCCCATGCTTTTCCCAATCCGTACGTTATTACTGAAAGTTCATTGGCATCTGGATATTCATCAAGGGAGTAGTGTATATTTTCTTTGCCCAGACTTTTTAAGCCCCTATCCAATTGAAGAATGTTATTTGTGATTTTATCCCGATTGCCAGCGGTTATGAGATTGTAAAAAATATGTTTGTCCATTGTGGCCAAACGCTCGGGAATTCTACTTTCCATTTCTGGGGCCAAAAGTGGTGAGATGCTTATATACGACTTGAACAACGAATGGTCCTTAAAGAGCCAATAGTTCATAAAATTCGCAGTGATATCGTATCCTATGACCATTTTGAAAGGTGCAGTACTGTATTTTGTATCAATAGAAGGTATGATTTCCATGCCCAAAAATTCGAAAAAGAGTTTTCCTTTTTCAGTTGGCAGACCTGTTTGTTCATCAAAAGCACAATCTTCCCAACGTAGCTCATCTTCCAATTGGTCTATACCAATGATTATGGTTTGCGGCATTCCTTGAAATTGACTGTTGAACTTGGAGATGGCCACAACTTGGTCAAAAAGATATTCGGCATCCAATACCAAAATCAAGGGATATTTTTTTTCTTCGGAATAGTCTTCTGGGAAATAGTAGGAAACGTTTCTTCTTTCCTGCAGTTTAAAGGATTCGAAAATCTCCTTTTTTACTTGCGCGCCAAGATTGGTACATAATAGGCCTATTAGTACAAATAGACAATTTTTCATCGTGGTTAAGTTTTTAGGCGGTCGGGGTCTACCTATTTTCTATTTATTAACGGTAATATGATAAAGGATATTGTGCCAAAAACGACCACCATTAAAGTTTGTGCAGTCCACATGATCCAACCATATGCGTCACCAGAAGTTTTACTTACACCATATACGGACAAGGCAGCAGTGACTACAATGGGGAAAAGCCCCAGACCACCATTGGTTGCGGCCATTGCAAAAGCACCGGCTACAAATGCCACTAAGAAGGCGCCTAAGGGAAGATTGGTAGTTTCGGGAACCGTGAATTTGATTACCCAGAACATAGCTATATAGCAAACCCAAATAAAAAGTGTGTGAAGAATGAAAGCCCACTTGTTCTTCATTTTAAAAATGCTCAAAACACCCTCTAAAAGACCGTTAAGAAACGTTTTGACTTTTATTGCGAAGGTAGAAGTCGACTTTCTAATGATGCGAATAGCGATTAAAAGACCTAAAATACCTGCAAGTAAGAGGACTAACGAGCCTACTAGACCTATCCCTTTTTCTTCAAGGATTCCCAAAATCACATCGGTTTGAAAAAGTAGAGCGGTTAGGATAATCAACATGAGCATAATGACATCTATGATACGTTCTGTGACAATGGTGCCAAAACCTTTCTCAAAGGGAACGTTCTCGTATGTAGTCAATGCCGTGGCCCTTAGAAATTCCCCAGACCTAAGAACTAGTGTGTTCGCGAAATAGCTTGTAAGTATTATTAGGACATTATTGATGAGCCGTGGCTTATATCCAAGAGGATACAAGAGATAATTCCAACGAACGGCTCTTGAGATATGGCTTAGTATACCAATGAATATTGATAAAAAGACCCATGTTAAGTCTGCATTTTGGATAGATTCAAGAATCTTGACCCTGTCCGCGGCAGAGGTGGATGTGTAAGAATAAAAAACCAAGCCAGCACCAATAAGTATTGGAATGGCTACTTTAAGAATTTTTTTGAGGGACGGACTCAAAACTAATTTAGGAGATTGGTTTCTTCGTTAGGAAAAACCAAAGCGGGATTAAAGGATTTTGCCTCTTCAATATCCATTGTTGCGTAGGTTATCAATATAAGGACATCGCCAACGGCTACTTTGCGGGCAGCAGCTCCGTTAAGTGTTAGTTCTCCGGAACCTCTAGGTCCGGGTATTGCGTAAGTTTCCAATCGCTCACCATTGTTATTGTTGACAATTTGAACCTTTTCGCCCCTAATAATATTAGCGGCATCCATTAAGTCTTCATCAATGGTAATGCTGCCAATGTAATTTAAATCGGCGCCTGTAACCTTTACCCTGTGGACTTTGGATTTTACAACTTCTATTTGCATGGTGCAAAATTAATTAATTCAATTTTAGATTGTCTATTAAACGAACGTCATTTGCATAAACGGCAATGAACGCCCTATATTTTCTTCCAGCTTGTACCTTTAGTATGGGTGTCAATGTGTCCTCATCCGCAATTTGAAAATACTCTAAATCTAGCAGGATATTTTTTTCGAACTGAAGCTTGACCCATTCTGAAATACTAAGTGCACTTTCCGTGCCAAATTTTGTTTTGGCAGTCAACAGCGTTTCGTATATGAATTTAGCTTCGGTTCTTACTTTAGGGGAGAGTCTCTCATTACGTGAACTCATTGCCAATCCATGAGGTTCACGTTCTATTGGGCAACCTATAATTTCAAATGGTAAATCCTTCAATTTAACCATTTTTCTAATGATTTGGAGTTGTTGAAAATCCTTTTCTCCAAAATATGCCTTATCGGGAGCAACCGTTCTTAGTAACGTCTCTACAATAGTGCCGACTCCATCAAAATGTCCTTCCCTAAATTCACCTTCCATTACTTTGTCCAATCCATCAAATTGGTAGGTTTTCGAAACTACGTGATTTCCATAGATGTCATTTACGGAAGGTGCAAAAACAATGATTCTTTCTGAAACTTGTTTTAAAAGGGTTAAATCTTTGCCCAAGCTTCTAGGGTATTTATCCAAATCATCCTTTTTATCGAATTGGGTCGGATTTACGAATATGCTCACAACAACTAAATGATTCTGATCAAGGGCACTACGTATAAGAGAAATATGCCCTTGGTGCAATGCTCCCATTGTAGGCACCAAACCAATGGTATGTTTGGCGTCCCTCTCTTTTTTTAGGTAAGGATGAAGCTCCTTTTTGTTATGAAATACAAGCATAAAGCTGTTCGAAAACGTGCAAAAATACTATAAATACTGCTAATCAGCATAATTTTTGTACTTTTGCACCTACGTTTTTCAGATAAGAAAAAGAAAGTGTTTATGAATGGTAAAAAGATATTGTTTGTATCTTCTGAATTAGTTCCATACCTCCCAGAAAATCAAGTTTCCTTAATGTCCTATGAAACTCCTAGAATGGTCAATAGCAATGGGGGACAGATACGTATTTTTATGCCGCGGTACGGAAATATAAATGAAAGAAGACATCAATTACATGAAGTGATACGGTTATCGGGGATGAATTTGGTCATCAATGATATGGATATGCCGCTCATTATAAAAGTTGCATCCATTCCAAAGGAACGTATTCAAGTATATTTTATAGATAACGAAGAGTATTTTAAAAGAAAAGCGACGTTTACGGATGCGGAAGGGAATTTGTTTCCTGACAATGACGAGCGTGCTATTTTCTTTGCAAAGGGCGTTGTGGAAACTGTGAAAAAATTAAACTGGTCACCAGATATTATCCATGTTCACGGTTGGATGGCCTCATTATTACCTTTATACCTACGAAATTATTATGCGGACGAGCCTTTATTTGCCGATAGTAAAATCGTAACCTCTGTTTATGATAAAGGTTATGATGGTGAATTGGATGGCGGTATGAAAGGTAAAATAGCTTTTGACGGCATGGAAGAAGAAAAGATTGCTGCGCTTGCCGTTCCCGACTATAATAATTTGTTAAAGGTAGCAGTAGATTATTCCGATGCCATTATTTTAGCTTCGGAAGAAATCTCTGATGACTTGAAAAATCATATTGAAAATCTCTCCAAACCAGTGCTGCCTTATGTTTCACTTCAGGAAGCAGAAGAAGCATACACGAATTTCTATAAAACAGAAGTTTTAAATTAAGTTACATGAAATTTTCTAGGATTACAGGAGTTTCAACCTTGGTTGTAGCTCTACTAATAATGTTGACCTCTTGTGAGGAAGAGCTTGGAACTATTGGTGAGGGCGTAGTTGCAGGAGAACCTTTTACAACAGATAGTGAGGTATTTGATGTTTTTGCATATAATAAAGGTATAGCAGCGGTACAGACGAATAATTTGCCTTTATATCAATTAGGAGTATTCAATGATCCGGTTTATGGGAAAAGAACGGCGAGTATTATATCTCAGATTACGTTGCCAAGTTCAAATCCAACATTTGGTGATTCATCACAAGCCACTGAAGATAATGCTGACAATGATGATTTAGCGTCTACCATACCCGAGAATGAAGAGGTAACTAAGGTTACGTTGTATATTCCATTCCAAAGACCGCCTGAAACATTGAGGGATAGGGATGGTGATGGGGTGGAGGATGCACTTGATGCCGATGCTGATGACCCTAATTCGGATACAGATAAAGATGGTGTAAGTGACAACGATGAGCGTATTTTGGGTTCTAACCCACTAGATCCCACAGAAGATGGAACGGATGCTGATTTTGTTCCGAATACTTTCCCAACAAGATTTGATTTAGATAGTATATTCCCTCCTTTGCGCAAGGACGATAATGGGTTAATAGAAGGGTCATTTAATTTAAAAGTGTCCAGATCTACATTTTTTCTAAGGGATTTTGATCCGAATACCAATTTTGAGCAACGGCAACAATATTTTTCCAACCAGGACCTCTCAGGTTCTGTTTCCGATGTCTTTTTTGATGGTACAGTGGAATTTACTAATGAAGAAGTTTTAGTTTTTGGAGAAGATGATCCCGAAACAGAAGAGGATGAGTCCACACAGATAACTGATAGAATAGAGCCGGGAATCAGTGTTGATTTGAATACTGCTTTCTTTCAAGAGATTTTGGATAAAGAAGGACAATCGGAATTGTTGAGCCAAGCTAACTTCAATGACTTTTTTAGAGGTGTACAACTAACACCGGGCTCTGATATGGAAGAGTTACTGTTTTTACTCGATTTAAGACAGGCTACAATTACGATAACCTATAATTTCCAAGACTATAATGCCACTGATGAGGCAGTGGAAACTGTAGAACGGAATTTTGTATTGGGCTTTGTTGGAACAGGTTTTACGGGCAATGCTGTCAATACTTTGGAGAATGAAGAATTTTCAGGAGCTTTGGATAATGGTGAAAATGCATCCAGAATATTTTTAAAAGGTGGACCTGGGACGATTACAGAAATCAGATTGTTTGGAGATGATGAAGACTCTAGTGCAAGAGGTCAGGAGTTTATTAACCAGATTAAAGCTAACAATTGGATTATAAACGAGGCCAATTTGGTGTTCCATATAGACAGACTTACTTTAGATACCTCTGGCGGCGATGTTATAGAGCCGCCAAGACTGTATTTGTACAATGGTGAGACCAATCAGGCGATATATAATGCCGCTACGGAACAGAGTGATTCAGCGGAACCCTTAGGCATTTTTTTAAATTATGATGGCATATTACAAACAGAAAGTGAAAAGGGGGTTCGATATAAATTTAGAATTACCGATCATATCAACAATATAATCGTAAGGGATTCTACAAATGCAAAGCTTGCACTTACGGTAAGCTCCAATATTTTTGTTACGACTGTTACCGAAGCTATGGCTACCGGAACAGAAGATCCTGTTATTGATGTTCCCATTATGTCCACTATCAATCCATTGGGAACTGTACTCTTTGGTAGCAATGTGGACTCGGCTAACGAGGACAAAAAATTAAAATTGGAGATTTTTTACACCCAAGCCAACTAAAATATACCATTCAAAGACTTTTTTTGTTATAGAACATATAGAATTATCTATTTTATTTAATAGCTATTAGATTTGCAAATCTAAATCACTAATTAATATCATCATCTTATGTGTGGAATTGTAGGTTACATTGGTCATCGTGATGCATACCCAATCATTATGAAAGGATTGCAACGATTAGAGTACAGAGGCTATGATAGTGCAGGGATTGTACTGTTCGATGGCGAAAACACACATCTTGCCAAAACCAAAGGAAAGGTTGAGGACCTAAAGAAGAAATCGCAAGCGACAATGGATACTGTTGGAAAGTTAGGGCTTGGTCACACAAGATGGGCCACGCACGGTGTTCCAAATGATACCAATTCACATCCGCATTATTCCAATTCTGGGGATTTAGTGATCATCCATAATGGAATCATAGAAAATTATGAGTCCATTAAAAAAGCATTGATCGGAAGAGGCTATACTTTTGAATCCGATACGGATACGGAGGTACTGGTAAATCTTATTGAAGAGGTAAAGAAAAAGGAAGATGTCAAACTTGGAAAAGCAGTTCAAATTGCATTAAACCAAGTTGTTGGAGCCTACGCCATCGCTGTATTCGATAAAAACAAACCAGATGAAATCGTGGTTGCCAAACTAGGAAGCCCTTTAGCGATTGGGATTGGAGAAAATGAATACTTTATCGCTTCGGATGCCTCTCCGTTTATCGAATTTACCAACAACGCCGTTTACTTGGAAGATGAAGAAATGGCCATAGTCCGTGTGGGTAAAGAGATAAAAATGCGTAAAATTAAGGACGATGCGATAGCTTATCCCAATATCCTTGAGCTTCAATTGAACCTTGAAGAAATTGAAAAAGGAGGCTATGACCACTTCATGCTCAAAGAGATTTATGAGCAGCCTAGAGCAATTTTGGATACCTATAGAGGAAGATTGCTTGCTGACCAAGGTCTTGTCAAAATGGCAGGTATAGATCAAAATTTAGAGAAATTCCTCAATGCCAACAGAATTATCATAGTGGCTTGTGGAACTTCGTGGCATGCCGGTCTTGTTGCAGAATACATTTTTGAAGACTTGGCGAGAATTCCTGTTGAAGTGGAATACGCCTCAGAGTTTCGTTACAGAAATCCGGTCATAACTGAAAATGACGTTTTAATTGCCATCTCGCAATCTGGGGAAACGGCAGATACGCTCGCAGCAATAAAACTAGCCAAAGAGAAAGGAGCATTTGTATTCGGTGTATGTAATGTGGTTGGATCTTCCATAGCTAGGGAAACCCAAGCTGGTGCTTATACACATGCAGGACCTGAAATTGGAGTGGCGTCGACCAAAGCATTTACCACACAGATTACGGTACTTACTTTGATAGCTTTAAAATTGGCTCAAGAAAAGGGAGCTTTCTCTAAATCAAAATTCCATGAATATTTAACTGAGCTTGAAGGGATACCTGCTAAAGTGGAAAAAACATTACAGTCTAACGAAATCGTAGAGAAGATTTCAGAAATATATAAGGATTCAACCAATTGTCTTTATTTAGGGAGAGGATATAATTTCCCTGTGGCCTTGGAAGGAGCACTTAAGTTAAAGGAAATCAGTTATATTCATGCAGAAGGCTATCCTGCTGCAGAAATGAAACACGGACCTATAGCCTTGATCGATGAGCAGATGCCCGTAGTCGTTATTGCTACCAAAAAAGGGCATTATGAAAAGGTTGTCAGTAACATTCAAGAAATTAAGTCCAGAAGCGGTAAGATTATTGCAATCGTAACGGAAGGAGATAAGACCGTAAAAGAATTGGCTGACCATGTTGTCGAAGTACCGGAAACTTCGGAAAGCCTAACCCCATTGCTTACCACAATCCCGTTACAATTATTATCCTATCATATTGCGGTCATGAGAGGATGTAATGTAGATCAGCCCAGAAATTTGGCCAAATCGGTTACCGTAGAGTAACTTTTAAAAAACAACGATTACACATAAAAGCACTGATATCAGTGCTTTTTTTTGTTAAAATCTTAGAGATAACCCTTTTTTTTTGGCAAAAAAGTATTATGCATGCATAATTTTTTTCAATTTTATGCAAAGCAACTAAAAAAAAATGTATCTTCCGCCTGCAATGATTTACATTAACTTAAAACTAATTTAACTCAAATAAATAAGCCAATGAGAAGACTAATGATCATTTCCCTCATGTTTTTTGGTGCTGTCTCTTACGCACAGACCACAGTACAGGGTACAGTAGTTGACGAAAGCAATGAACCTATTCCGGGAGCAAATGTAGTATTGGTAGGAAAAGCCGAAGGTACTACTGCTGATTTTGATGGTAAATTCACATTTGAAACATCGGAACAACCACCATTTAAACTAAGATTTACAAGTATTGGCTATTCTGATTTTATTGCCGATGTAACTTCAAACAATCAAACACTAACCATTACGCTCACAGAAGCATCCACCCTTCTTGACGAAATTGTGATTTCTGCTTCTAGAACCCCGGAACGTATTTTTGAGTCACCAGTTTCGGTGGAAAGATTTGGCTTAAAGGACATACAAAATACTTCGGCAGAATCTTTTTATGGTGGATTGCAGAATCTAAAAGGGGTTGATATCAATACAAACAGTTTAACATTTCAATCTATAAATACCAGAGGTTTTGCAACATTTGCCAACAATAGGTTTTTACAATTGGTAGATGGTATGGATAACTCAGCCCCTGGACTAAACTTTGTTTTAGGAAACTTGGTCGGGATGTCGGAACTAGAGGTTCAAAGTGTTGAAATCCTACCAGGTGCTTCTTCGGCATTGTATGGAGCAGGTGCTTTTAATGGTATTCTATTTATGCAGAGTAAGAGTCCTTTCGATTTTCAGGGAATCAGTGCTTATGCCAAAACAGGGATAACTTCCCAAGAAGCGGCAGGAGATAATGCATACTACGACTTTGGAATAAGGGTTGCCCATGCGTTTAGTGATAAACTGGCAGTTAAAGCAAATCTATCCATATTAAAAGGTGAGGATTGGCATGCAGTGAATGCTACTGATATTGCTAATCCTGGTGCAGATAGGACAGACCCAAATTATGATGGGCTAAACGTTTACGGAGATGAGGTAACGACATTATTAAATTTTGACACAGCTGCAGGATTACCTGCTGGAACGGTAGGCTCTGCTAATGTTTCTAGGACAGGTTACACAGAAAGTGAATTGGTAGATTACGGTGCAGAAAGTGTCAAAACGGATTTCTCGGTTTTTTACCGTCCGTTCGCAGATGATTTCGAGATTATCTATCAAGGAAGAGTTGGTCGTGGTAATACGATTTATCAAGGGGCAAACAGATATGCAGTTCGAAATTTTATCCTTCAGCAACACAAAATAGAATTCAGAAATAAGAACTTTTTCTTAAGGGGGTACATAACTTCTGAAAACTCTGGAGATTCTTATGATACCCGTTTCGCTGCAATTAATGTAAACAATAGATGGAAGTCCAATGAAGATTGGTTTAGACAATATGCCCAAACATACATCCCTACATTTTTGGGAGGAATTCAGCAAGGAGGGTTGTCTAGGGAAGACGCTTCTGTTCAGGCACATGCAGCAGCAAGAGTAGCTGCGGATACGGGCAGGTTGATTCCGGGAACACCAGAATTCCAAAGTGCATTCAATTCGGTAATTGCTGATGGTGATTTGACAAGGGGTGCACGTTTTATTGATAACACCAAGTTTCGTCATGTAAATGGTAATTACAACTTAGCCCATTTAATCGATGATTGGGCAGATATTCAGGTAGGGGGTTCATTTAGGGAATATGAATTGAACTCTGGGGGAACAATATTCACAGATTTCGATGGCCCTATTAAGTACAATGAATTTGGAGCATATGCTCAATTGCAAAAGAAGTTTTTAGAGGAGCGGTTGAAATTTACAGGTTCCGTCCGCTATGACAAGAACGAATTCTTTGACGGATTTTTATCTCCTCGGGTTGCTTTGGGCTATACCGCTGGTGAAAAGAGAAATCATAACTTTAGGGTTTCGGCACAACAAGGCTTTAGAAATCCCACAACTCAAGATTTATTTATTGGATTAAATGCAGGGTCTGCTGTTTTAGTAGGTTCCGCACCAGCTAACTTGGACAGAGATGTGAGAACTTTTAATCTTACTGAAGATGGTCAAAATTTAACTGGGCAATCTTCAGTGCAAATTGTAGGTAGAGCTGCTTATGAGAATGCTTTTTCGGTAACTTCTGTTCTAAACGGAGCTCCTGAAGCGCTCAATTCTTCTATAATTCAGCCAGAGGAAATCACAACGTTCGAAGGAGGGTATAGAGGTCAGATAGGAAAGTTTACGATAGATTTAAGTGGCTACTATAACCGATATAAGAATTTCATTTCAACTGTCAATGTACTAGTTCCATTATATGGAACGGTTGGAGACAACAGCCTTTCGCTTTTAGCGTTGCAGAATGGAGATAGAGAAGCCTATCAAGTATACACCAACTCAGAGGCTGATATTGATTCTTGGGGAGGTTCAATCGGTGTAGATACTAAAGTGCTCGGTAATTTTGACTTGGGTGTAAATTACACATACGCCGAATTTGATTTTGATAGGGAACGGTTTCCAGATTTTGAAACTAATTTCAATACGCCGAAACATCGTGTTAAGGCCTCTTTTGGTAACACGGAACTCTTCAAGAATTTTGGTTTCAACGTAAACTACAGATGGAGCGATAGCTTTTTCTGGGAAGCCACATTTGAAGATGGTGATGTTCCAGCCTATACTGTTCTGGATGCACAAATTAATTATAACGTTCCAAGCATTAAATCTGTTTTCAAGGCTGGGGGATCAAACCTTTTGGGAGACGAATACTTTCAAGCTATTGGTACAGGTTTAGTAGGTTCGATCTATTATGTCTCTTGGACAATTAATCCATAAGTCATAACTACACAATAACCCAAAGGCACTGATTTTTTCAGTGCCTTTTTTGTTATCAAAAAAAGAGATTATAATTTTCAGTTTAAACATGTAAAAGTATATCTTTGCAGCCGGAAAAAAGGAAGTTTTTTTCTATCGTATTCAATTAAAAATAAACACAGTAATGTCTAAAGTTACAGGTAAGGTTGCACAGATTATAGGCCCCGTCATTGATGTTGAATTTGAGTCGGGAACTGAAATCCCAAAAATTTATGATTCTCTTGAAATCGATAATGCCGATGGCTCCAAGTTGGTGTTGGAAGTTCAATCCCACATAGGTGAAAACACGGTTCGTACCATTTCTATGGATTCTACGGATGGTTTAAGCAGAGGTGTTGAAGCCCATGCCACTGGAAGTGCAATTCAGATGCCAATAGGGGAGGATGTTTATGGACGTCTTTTTAATGTGATTGGAGATGCTATCGATGGAATGGAAAACTTACCTAAATCTGGCGATAATGGACTTCCAATTCACAGAGAGGCTCCTAAGTTTGAAGATTTGTCAACTTCTACCGAAGTACTTTTTACAGGAATCAAAGTAATCGATTTGATCGAGCCCTACGCAAAAGGAGGTAAGATTGGATTGTTTGGTGGCGCCGGTGTTGGTAAAACCGTATTGATTCAGGAATTGATCAACAATATTGCAAAAGGACACGGTGGCCTATCCGTATTTGCCGGTGTTGGTGAAAGAACACGTGAAGGAAACGATTTGCTTCGCGAGATGTTGGAATCTGGTATTATTAAATATGGAGATGACTTTTTGCACTCCATGGAAGAAGGCGGATGGGATTTATCCAAAGTGGATAAAAACGCGATGAAAGAATCTAAAGCTACTTTCGTTTTTGGACAGATGAACGAACCTCCTGGAGCACGTGCCCGTGTTGCACTTTCTGGATTAACCATTGCCGAATACTTCCGTGATGGTGCTGGTGATGGTCAAGGAAAAGATGTACTTTTCTTTGTCGATAATATCTTCCGTTTTACCCAAGCTGGTTCTGAGGTTTCCGCACTATTGGGAAGGATGCCTTCCGCTGTGGGTTACCAACCAACTTTGGCAACAGAGATGGGCGCCATGCAGGAAAGAATTACATCAACAAAAAGAGGTTCCATCACATCGGTACAGGCGGTATACGTACCTGCGGATGATTTAACGGATCCAGCTCCCGCAACAACATTTGCTCACTTGGATGCTACAACGGTACTTTCACGTAAAATTGCTGAGCTTGGTATTTATCCAGCTGTGGATCCATTGGATTCGACTTCAAGGATTCTTACACCAGAAATTTTAGGAAAGGAGCACTATGCATGTGCGCAACGTGTAAAAGAGTTGTTGCAACGGTATAAAGAACTACAGGATATTATTGCTATCCTTGGTATGGAAGAACTTTCTGAAGAGGATAAACTGGCAGTAGGTAGAGCAAGAAGGGTACAACGTTTCTTGTCCCAACCTTTCCATGTAGCGGAGCAGTTTACGGGTATTCCTGGAGTACTGGTTGATATTAAGGATACGATCAAAGGCTTCAATATGATTATGGATGGTGAATTGGACCACCTGCCAGAATCGGCCTTTAACCTTAAGGGAAGTATTCAAGATGCTATTGAAGCAGGAGAGAAAATGTTAGCTGAAGCATAACACTTAGTATCTAGTAGTTAGTATAAAGTAATTAGAACTTCTCAATACTAGCTACTTAATGCTAACTACTAACTACTTAATACTAGAGTCATGTATTTAGAAATTGTATCACCAGAAGCTACTTTGTTTGCAGGAGAGGTAACATCGGTTACCGTACCGGGGGTAAATGGAGAATTTCAAATGTTGGAAAATCACGCACCAATTGTTTCTTTATTGCAAGAAGGTAATGTAAAAGTCCAAGGAGATATCACAATCGATGAGGACTTTCAAAACAAATTTTCCAAAGGTGCAAATGGAGAAACTGTTCTTGCTATCTCTAGTGGTACTATTGAGATGAAAGAAAATAAAGTGATTGTTTTAGCGGATTAGGCTATTCATACTTAATAACAATAAAAGAAGCCGCTAATTAAGCGGCTTCTTTTATTTTAGTACAATAAGTGACCATTCTTTAGTGGTGGTTTTATATCGCTTTAATTCTGTGAATCCTATCGCCTTATGTGCATGTAAGGAACGCTGGTTGCTTGCATCTACTTCAGTTATAATACAATCAAGGTCTTTGGGCAGTGTACGTTTCATTTTTGAGTAGAGTCCTTTAAAAATTCCTTGTCTTCGATATGGTTTAGCAATACATATTTGTCCCATGACCATGTATTTGGTTTTTATTTCTATGGTTTTGGAAATTTCTTTGAACATGGGTTTTAAAATATTGATGGTATTGGCAAACTTAGGATGCATACAAAGCGCGTATCCAATGACAATATCATTTTCGATGGCAATGATGTGACCATGTTCATCGTTCATTTCCTTTAGAATTTCCAAGGAATGTTGCACGGTCACAAATCCTTCGCTATCAATTTCTTTATGCGTGAGATTTTTCGGTAGATTTTGTTGTTGTAACAGAAGAATTTGTTCAAGTTCGGTATCTGTAGATGCCTGTTTGTAGGTAACCATACCTCATATATTTCAATAAAGATAGTACTTTTGAAATATGGTAAATCTTCCAAATAAGTTGGAACAAAAGCTTGAAAAAAGAAAGCTGGACAATGCTTTACGGGTTTTGCCGGAAGCACAACGATTGATAGATTTCTCTTCCAATGATTATTTAGGATTTGCAAAGAAAAAAGAGTTTGCAAGACAAGCATCAAGCCTGTTGGAGGACATGGATTTACTTGAAAATGGAGCCTCAGGTTCTCGATTACTTACAGGAAATCATGAATTGTACAAAAAGCTGGAAGACTTCTTGGCTTTTTATCATAAATCAGCCTCTGCTCTGGTCTTTAATTCGGGATACGATGCAAACATTGGTTTTTTTGAAGCTGTTCCCCAAAAAGGAGATTTTATATTTTATGATGAGTTGGTGCACGCAAGCATAAGGGATGGTATTAAAATGAGCAATGCCAAAGCATATAAGTTTAAGCATAATGCTATAGGAGATTTGACGGAGGGCATTGAGCGGAGCCGAAATGCTCTTGATATGAACGGGGAGGTATATGTGGTCACCGAATCGGTTTTCTCCATGGACGGCGGTTCTCCTAATTTAAAAGCATTGTCAGATTTTTGTACGGCGCATGGTTACTATTTGGTTGTTGATGAAGCGCATGCTACTGGTATTTTTGGAGAAGGAAAAGACTTGGTTTGTCAATTGAGTATTGAAGAGCAGGTTTTTGCACGAATTATCACTTTTGGAAAAGCATTGGGGAATCATGGCGCAGCTGTTCTTGGAAGTGATGCTTTAAAAACATATCTGGTTAACTTTGCCAGAAGCCTTATTTATACAACAGCCCTTTCTCCGCATGCATTAGCCTCTGTTTTGATGGCATATCACTATTTGGAAGAGGAAGGTGAAAAGGAACGATTAAAACTCCAAGAGAACATTGGGTTTTTTAAAAATCAAACCAAACTTTTGGAGGTATCGGATAGTTTTATAGAAAGCAACTCCGCAATTCACTGTATAATCGTTCCGGGGAATGAAAAAGTAAAATATATGTCAAATGAGCTTCAAGCGGAAGGCTTCAATGTGAGACCTATTCTTTCGCCGACTGTAAAGGCCGGAAAGGAAAGACTCCGTTTTTGCTTACATTCCTATAATACAACACAAGAAATATCAAAAGTTTTATCAACCACAAGAAACCTCATAAAATAATGGAACAGGAATTTTTCACCTTGGGCAGTTTTGAGTTTCCCGCAGATGTTCAGATTATAAAAGGAAAATTGGAATCAGAAGGTATACAGGTATTTTTAAAGGATGAAAATACCATAAATTCAGACCCATTGATCAGTGGAGCCATTGGTGGCGTAAAACTATTGGTATATTCTGCCGATAAGGATATCGCGCAGAGAATATATGATGAGGTACGTAACTATGCTACTGACAAAGATGGTAAACCTATCGTTTGCCCCAATTGTAGTGCTACCAAGTCTGAGATTTATTATTTAAGAAACAGCATATTTTATAAACTCTTTCCCTTTTTTGAGCCTAGAAAGTATAAATGTGCACAATGTAACTTTATTACCAAACCGTAATGACAAAATTCTTTATTACAGGTTCATCAACAGATGTTGGTAAGACCATAGCATCTGCAATAGTTGTAGAAGCCCTTGAAGCTGATTATTGGAAACCCGTACAAGCGGGCGACTTGGAATATTCAGATAGCCATAAGGTCAAAGAATTGATTTCAAACACCAATACCACAATCCATAAAAACAGCTATGCGCTCAATACTCCTATGAGTCCACATGGCGCAGCAGAAATTGATGGAATAACTATTGATCTGAAGACAATTGTTCCGCCTGAGACAGAAAATAATTTGGTGATAGAAGGTGCAGGAGGGCTATTGGTCCCGCTGAACGATACGGACACTATTTTTGATTTGATACAACCAGACCATAAGGTCATTGTAGTGTCTAGACATTATCTGGGCAGTATAAACCATACGCTGCTCACGATTGAAAAATTACAGGAACGGAATTTAAAAATCGGAATCATTTTTAGTGGAAATGAACATCCAACCACTGAAAGTATAATCTTAAAGAAAACGGGGGTCTCTTTTATTGGAAGAATCAATGAGGAGAAAGGTTTTGATAAAGAAATTGTAATGAAATATGCATCTCAGTTTAGAAAGGCCTTATTGTCATTCTAGTCTTTGGTATAGTAAGCCTCTATCGATTGTTTTGATCAAGCGATAATGTTCGAGTAAATAATCATCTATATACGTATTAAAATCGATCATTTTTTTATCAAAAATCTTTTTTCCTTTACGTGCGACTATAATCTTGGGTTGCACAACATCCAAAATATATTGTAATTCCTGCATACCGGTTTTTCTTGGATTTTTCATGTAAGGAAATAGTTCTTCTCGACCTATACTGCTTGGGTGTGTTGCCGCTTTTGTAGGCGGGTCTTCCCCCAACACCCAATATCCTATATGGTATTCTGTAAAAAATATATTTTCAGTTTCAAGGTTGTTCGTTTCAATATATCTGGTCACATCAATTCCCTCCCCATTATAAAAAGTGCCTTTTTCCAATTTGTTGGAAATGATATTGGCATACTCTAAATACGATTCAATAGGAATTAAAAAAAGAAGCAAAATAGCACCGCCCAAAAACTTTTTAGGTATTGCCGGGAACGTATCAACTGCGATACCAATCGGAATTAAGATGAATGGAAACAATTGAATTAAATAATGTCCATTAGCTTTTCCCGCTTGAATAAATGAGAGAAGAACGCCCAATATAATGACAACAACAATCTGTACGTGCCGTGATTTATAATTAATGATTTTGAATGCGTGTCCTGCGAATAATAGCATGAGTATGACAAGGACAAAAGGCAACGGCTTTAAAACAGAATGATGTTTTGAACTTGAGTAAGCCAAAGGTGCTTCGAAAACAGATTGCCACCATGTGCTCGTTTCCCCTTCTAAATAATAGGGTATAGCTGTAAGAAGAACAAGAGTTACAAAACCTAATCCCATTACGAACAGTTGCTTAAACTCATGTAAAATCCGCTTTTCTTGAATGGCTTTCCAACTTAAATAGAGTCCTAGGATAAGCAATGGATATGCCATATTTAATTTGGACATAACAGAAATACCAAAAAGGAATCCAGCTATAAAAAACCATCTTAGAGAGTGTTTGGTCAGCAATACATAAACTCCAATGACAAAGAACATTGTACAGATATGTTCTGACATTACTCCTTGTAAACTGCCAAAAAGGCTTAGTAAAAAAACACTGAAAATGGCACACCAAAAACTAACTTTTTTAGACATGGATTTGGAAGCAATGCCATAAATAAAAAGTGCTGTAATCGCCACTAGAAAAGTTCCAAACAAGCGTATGGCAAAAAAGCTTTTACCAAATGTATAGATCACAATTGCAAAAGACAAAAAAGTGATAGGCGGCTTTAGGTCCCAGAGATGGGTATAGGGCAAATGACCGTCTACCCACGATTGTGCCATTATGATAAATGTGCTTTCATCACGGTCTATGTAATCTCTAAAAAAGAAAGGAAACCGAATAAAAAAAGCTACAGAAAAAACTATCAAAAAAACGGTCTTCCAATTAAGTTTTTTATAATTGGGAGTGAGAAATCGAATAGCTTTATTTAGCACTTTTGGGATTGATTTTTTTGTGTTTTAATTACGATCTTTGCAAGATAGATAAATTGAAGCTTTTGATTAATACTGCTGCATTGGAAAAATTATCTGATAGGGACAAAAAACACCTCTGGCACCCGTTGACCCAACATAAGATTCATTCGGAAATGCTGGCTATCACAAAGGCAAAAGGGGCAATCTTGATTGATGAAGCGGGAAAAGAGTACGTTGATGGCATATCTTCTTGGTATACCAGTATGTACGGACATTGTCATCCCTATATCTTAGAAAAAGTGGGAGTGCAAATGCAGCGCTTGGACCAGGTTGTCTTTAGTGGTTTTACGCATGAACCTGCTGTAAAATTATCTGAAGAACTCATTAAAATCCTTCCAGAGAACCAAGAAAAACTTTTCTTTTCGGATAATGGGTCTACTGCCACGGAGATAGGGATTAAAATGGCTTTGCAGTATCACTTTAATCGTGGAGAAAAACGCAATGTACTTTTAGCATTCGAAGAGGCTTTTCACGGAGATACTTTTGGTGCCATGTCAGTTTCTGGTCTATCCGTTTACAATGGTCCTTTTGAAGATTTTTTTATTGAAGTGGAGCGAGTTCCAGTACCTACCACAGACAATATAGAAGCCATTCTTGCACAATTACAAGTTAGATTGGAGCAAGGTGGCATCGCTGGGTTTATTTACGAACCTTTGGTACAAGGTGCGGCGGCCATGAAAATGCACGACGCTGTTGGTCTTGATAGAATGCTATCACTTTTAAAAGAATACGATGTCCTCACTATAGCTGATGAGGTAATGACAGGGTTTGGGAAAACCGGAAAGTTTTTTGCTTCTGACCATCTGGAAACTAAACCTGATATCATGTGCCTCTCAAAAGCATTGACGGCAGGATTAGTGCCCATGGGGCTCACAACATGTACGCAACAAGTGTATCAAGCGTTTTATAGTGATGATATTGCGAAGGGCTTGTTTCACGGACATACCTACACGGGCAATCCATTGGCCTGTGCCGCTGCGCTATCAGCTTTGGAATTGCTTCAGACCGAAGAAATCCAAGAGAATATTAAAAATATTATCTCATGGCACAAACAGTTTGATATATCCATTAAAAACCATCCAAAAGTAGCTTCAACCCGTCAATTGGGAGTAATATATGCACTGGATTTGAATGTGAAAATGGAACGCTATGGCAATTTAAGGGACAAACTGTTCAAGCACTTTATGGATAATGGGGTGTTTTTGCGCCCGCTAGGAAATACCATATACATTTTAGCACCTTACATTACCACCAAAACAGAAATGGAACGTATTTACGGAGCTATTAAATCGGCACTGGAACTGGTGTAGGAAAACATGTTGAAAGAACCTATCTCGATTACCGCAATAGCCTCAATCTCATCATTGGGGAACTCTTTGGAAGAAGTCTGGAATTCTTACAACGATTCCAATCATAGACTTTCCGCAATTGAAATTGGAGCACAAAGAGTTTGGGCCGCTACATTACCTGAGACCTTAACGTTGGAAATAGAACATCTGAGACAATCAGATGCTAAGTACAAGAATTTAGACGATTCGGTTCTTTTTGCTATCCATGCTTCTAGAAAAGCAATTGAACATGCAGGCTGGAGTGGTAAAATGGATTTTGGAATCAATATTGGTTCATCCAGAGGGGCAACAGCGCTTTTTGAAAAATATCATGCAGATTTTTTACGGGAAGGAAAATCGTCGACCTTATCATCACCTACAACAACCTTGGGGAATATCTCATCTTGGGTAGCGCACGATCTAAAATCCAAAGGACCGGATATCTCCCACTCCATTACCTGTTCAACGGCTTTGCATTCCTTGTTGAATGGTATTGCTTGGATTCAGTCAGGAATGTCCAATACTTTTTTGGTAGGGGGCAGCGAGGCGCCATTGACTCCTTTTACGATTGCCCAGATGCAAGCTTTAAAGATTTATGCCCCCTTTGACTCTTCTCAGGGAACAAACTTGGTGACTGAGCGTAGCCGAAGTCACCGAATAAATCTCTCGGAAGCTGAGCGAAGTCGAAGCTACCCTTGCCAAGCCTTAAACTTCAATAAGAAAAAAAACTCCATGGTCCTTGGGGAAGGAGCGGCAATGGCTTGTTTGGAAGGGGGAAAACATTCAAATGCATTGGCTTTGATTCAAGGTGTAGGTTATGCTACTGAGCCTTTAAAGCATAACGTATCTATCTCTGCGGATGCACAATGTTTTCAGGAGTCCATGAAAATGGCTCTCAGCAGTTTATCTCCAGAAGACGTGGATGTGATTGTGATGCATTCCCCGGGAACTGTGAAAGGAGATTTATCCGAGCTAAAGGCCATTGAAAAAGTTTTTTGTAACAAATTACCTTATTTGACTACTAATAAGTGGAAAGTGGGACACACTTTTGGAGCCTCCGGAATGTTGAGTGTAGAAATGGCTATTTTGATGCTTCAATATCAAAAACACATTCAACCTCCATTATATCAGCAAGAAGTAAAAAAAGAATCCATACAAAAGATAATGGTCAATGCCGTAGGGTTCGGTGGGAACGCAGTTTCCGTTTTACTTTCTGTATAAGACCTGTAAAAATTTACGGTAAAGTCTTATCTTGACCAAAACATCAACTTAATACTTTTAACTATGGAAAACTGGTTTGCCGCGTTGACTTTATTTGAAAAAATCTATTGGATCATTGCCATTACAGGTTCTGTTGTTTTGGTGATTTTTGTTATCATGACATTCATCGGTGGAGAAGTAGATGACCTTAGTGGTGATGTTGATGCTGATATCGATGCAGACGGCGGAATATCTTTTCAATTTCTTTCCATTAAAAACCTTATGGGATTTTTCACCATTTTTGGATGGTCCGGAATTGCCTGTATCGATGGTGGGTTGTCCAAAGGTGTAACCGTGGTCATATCCATCTTTTTTGGATTGTTGATGATGTTTCTTATGGCATCTTTATTTTATTATTTGAGCAAGATGCAAAGTAGCGGAACGTTAAAACTCAAAAATGCCTTAAACCAAATCGGGGAGGTGTATTTGACCGTTGGGGCGAACAGGTCCAAAATAGGTAAAGTGAGTATCAATGTACAGGGAACCTTGCGTGAACTGGAAGCATTGACCGATGAGGATACTGACCTTGTCCAAAGTAATGTGGTCAAGGTAAAAGAGATTACCGCGAACGGAATATTGATTGTTGAACTTTTAAATAAATAACCAAATGTTACTATTATTACAAATGCAAATGGGAGGAAGCGCCTCATTGTTGGGTATTGGTTTTGCCGTACTATTTTTCTTTATCATCATCATTTCCTTTATCAGAAGGTATAAAAGATGTCCGTCCGACCGTATTCTAGTGGTATATGGAAAGGTAGGCTCGGGCAACTCGGCTAAATGTATTCACGGTGGTGCCGCTTTTATCTGGCCCGTTATCCAAGATTATGAATTTTTGGATTTAACGCCTATTTCCATTGAAGTTGATTTGGCAAATGCCTTGAGTAGACAGAACATTAGGGTAAATGTACCTTCAAGGTTCACCATAGGTATTTCTACAGAACCTGGGGTTATGCAGAATGCAGCTGAGCGGCTTTTAGGTTTGGGCATGCAAGAAGTACAAGAGTTGGCCAAAGAAATCATTTTTGGTCAGTTGCGTTTGGTCGTCGCTTCTATGGATATTGAAGAAATTAATTCAGATAGGGATAAATTTTTGTCCAATATTTCGCAGAGTGTAGAATCTGAATTAAAGAAAGTAGGTCTTAAACTGATCAACGTAAACATTACCGATATCGTAGATGAGTCGGGATATATAGAAGCTTTGGGTAAAGAAGCTGCGGCCCACGCCATAAATGCTGCACGTAAGTCAGTAGCCGAAAAAAATAGGGATGGATCTATTGGTGAGGCAAATGCAGTACAGGATGAACGTACCCAAGTGGCCGCTGCAAATGCAAAGGCTGTAGAAGGAGAGAATATTGCTAAAATCGATGTAGCCAACTCAGACTCATTGCGTAGACAGCGCGAGGCAGAAGCAGAACGTACCGCAATCGCAGCCGAAAAAGTACAAGCGGCAAAAGCCCTTGAAGAATCCTATGCCGCAGAAAAAGATGCTGAAGTTGCAAGGGCTGAAAGAGAGCGTAGTTCTCAAATGGCAGATATTGTTGTACCTGCTGAAATAGATAAAAAGAAAGTTGAAATCGATGCCGAAGCTGAAGCTGAAATGATTCGTAGAAAAGCAAAAGGGGAAGCCGATGCAATTCTTTTTAAGGCCCAAGCTGAGGCAAAAGGTATTTTTGAGGTATTGACCAAACAAGCGGAAGGTTTGGACAAGATTGTACAGGCCGCTGGAGATAATCCAAAAGATGCAGTACTTCTATTGATTGCGGACAAATTACCAGAATTGGTCGAGAAACAGGCGGAAGCCATCAAGAATATCAAAATTGACAAGGTCACGGTTTGGGATTCTGGCGCTAAGACCGAAGATGGTAAAAACTCAACGGCTAATTTTATCTCAGGTATGTATAAGTCCGTACCACCATTGCAGGACATGTTCAATATGGCAGGAATGCAGCTTCCCGAGTACTTAAAAGGGAAGGATACCACTGAAATGTCGGATAAAGAGGAAAACAAACCCACTTCAGAAAAAAAGGATACATCAGAATAAATTCTTGCAAAACTGGCAGATAAGGCGATGATAATTATCATTGCCTTTCTTTTTTTAAGAACTTAAAATTGTAGTCTTTTAGTAATAACACCTATTTTTGAAAATAGATAGAGCCTTACCATATGAGCGAATTAAGACATAATTGGACCAAAGAAGAAATACTTGAGATATACAATAAACCGTTAATGGAGTTGCTATACGATGCAGCAACCGTACATCGTAAGTACCATGATCCCAATACGGTTCAGGTTTCTACTTTAATTTCCATAAAGACAGGAGGATGTTCGGAGGATTGCGGGTATTGTCCGCAAGCCGCAAGGTATCATACAGATATAGATGAGAACGACTTAATGACTGTACCCCATGTAAAGGCGCAGGCACTTAGGGCCAAGGCATCGGGGAGTTCAAGAGTTTGTATGGGCGCTGCATGGCGTAACGTTAAGGATGGCCCTGAGTTTGATCAGGTCTTGGAGATGGTGCGTACCATTAATAAGCTGGATATGGAAGTATGCTGTACGTTGGGCATGTTGACCGAGAATCAGGCAAATCGCTTGGCAGAAGCAGGATTGTACGCGTATAACCACAATTTGGATACCTCCGAAGACTATTACAAGGACGTTATCTCGACACGTGCTTTTGAAGATCGCCTAGATACCATCGACAATGTTCGCAAGAGTAATGTGACCGTTTGTAGCGGGGGCATTATAGGTATGGGAGAAAAGTTGGAGGATCGCGCCGGAATGTTGGTTGCGTTAGCTTCGCTCAATCCTCAACCCGAATCTGTTCCCATAAATGCATTGGTTGCCGTAGAAGGAACTCCCATGGAAGATATAGAGCCTATTTCAATTTGGGAAATGATTCGTATGGTAGCAACCACGCGTATTGTAATTCCTAAAACACAGGTTAGATTATCTGCAGGAAGAACTGAAATGAGCAGAGAGGGACAAGCCATGTGTTTCTTTGCCGGAGCCAATTCCATTTTTGCTGGGGATAAATTGTTGACGACTCCCAACCCAGATGTAAACGAGGATATGGAAATGTTTGGACTATTGGGGCTAAAACCTCAAAAACCTTTTGAGAAAGTTTCCCAGCCCAAAACGGTTGAAGCCTCTGATTCCCAGTTCCAAGCTTTGGGCGAAAAACCCAAGTGGTCACGCCCGGGACATAAGATAGAGCGTAACGAAGAAGCCAAACAAAAGGCTAAATTAGTTCCAAAGGAGTAACCTTAGGAATACAATTTAAAAACCTTTTAGTAATTTTATAGTTTCAAAATACCTGAAATTTTGGAACTTAACCTTGAACAAATTCCTCGTGTAAAGACCCTTTCGAAGAAAGAGTTTGTTGCTAAGTACTTCAAGCCCCAGAGGCCTGTGGTAATCGAAGATTTTATTGAAGATTGGCCCGCGTACTCCAAATGGAACCTAGAGTATATTAAGCAGGTTGCAGGTGAAAAGATGGTTCCACTTTATGATGATAGACCTGTAAAGCATGATGAAGGTTTTAATGAACCCCATGCAACCATGAAAATGCGGGATTATATCGACTTGTTAAAAAGTAAACCTACAAAGTACCGCATCTTTCTTTGGAATGTTATAAAGGAAGTTCCGCAGCTTCAAAAAGATTTTAGCTATCCAAACTTTGGATTGCGACTAATGAAAGGATTGCCCATGCTCTTCTTTGGTGGAAGCAATTCCCATACATTTATGCATTATGATATTGATTTGGCGAATATTTTCCATTTTCATTTTGAAGGAGAAAAGCAATGTATACTTTTTCCACAATCGGAAACCAAGTTCTTGTACAAGATTCCACATTCGCTCATAACACGGGAAGACATAGATTTTGCAAATCCCGATTTAGAAAAATGGCCTGCATTGAAGAATGCCAAAGGACATGTTACACAGTTGGAGCATGGCAGCGTTCTATACATACCAGAGGGTTACTGGCATCATATGAAATACATAAGCCCAGGCTTCTCAATGAGCTTGCGAGCCATTGCCAGAAAACCCAAGAACTTTACCAGGGCCGTTTATAATATTTTTTTTATGCGGCACTTCGATAATCTAATGCGAAGAATGAAGGGTCAAAAGTGGATAGATTGGAAAAATGAAAAAGCCATAAAACGTACACATAGTCTACTCATAAAAAAGTAGAGTTTTGAATGTTGTTAGACTCGTTCTTGCTTATATAAAACAAAAACTCTGGGTATCGAATATATGGATAACGATACCCAAAGACTTTATTACAGGGGCAATATACTGACAGAATTCTATCTTAACCAGTACTTTTTAAGCCGCCAGATAATGCATTCACTAACAATAAAAGCATTAATAACAATTGACTATCCTCTTGTTTTTCGTTTTCTCTTTGTTTGCGCCATGTTCCAAGCGATTGTATCTGAATCATGTGCAACACCTTTAGTGCCTCTTTTCTGAGCTTGTTGTTTTCTAGTTTGGAGACTCTACGTTTTTCCAATGATGAACCCAATAGATTTCCGACTTGTTTTAAGCACGTATCGTAATCGGTTAAAATAAGGGTCATCAATTCGGTTCTTACGGTGGAATCTTGAACCAGATTTGCAAACTCCTTCATGATTTCCGTATTTGAACTTAACAGATTGGTCTCAATTTGAATCAACCCATACTTTAAGAAGGGCCATTCTTCTGCTGCAGTTTTTAAGCGTTCAAAATCTTCAGGATATTGTTCTTCAAACTTACCAAGAGCTGCACCGGTTCCAAACCATCCGCTAAGATTGAATCTTGATTGGTTCCAACTGAATACCCACGGTATGGAGCGCAGATCATTCAGTGTTCTCTGCCCAGTTCTCCGTGCAGGTCTTGAACCAATCTTACTTTGTTCCAATACATCTATGGGAGTAGCTTGACTGTAGAATTCTATAAACTTGGGATGGTCCAACAATTGTCTGTAATTACTTCTGGACATTTCTACAAGACGGTCCATGATGTCATATAATTTTTCATCTTTATCCTTATCCACAGCTATCATTGCCTGCCTAGCCGTACCGGAAATCATCATTTCTAGATTGTAACAGGCATTTAAACGATTTGCAAATTGATTGGCAATGGTTTCCCCTTGTACGGTCATTTTAATTTGTCCGCTCATAGAACCTGCTGGCATGCTTTCCAAAAATCGATGGATTTTTCCACCACCTCTACTTATGGTTCCCCCGCGTCCATGAAAAAAACGAAGTTGAACCCCAAGGCGATTACTTAATTCCGTGAGCTTTTCCTCAGCCTTATATATAGTCCATCTACTGGTCAATATACCACCATCCTTATTACTGTCACTATACCCCAACATGACCTCTTGCACAAATGACTTTTGGCCCTTTCGCATTTCCTGAACAAGGGGATGGGTCAAAAATGCTTCTAATATTTTAGGACCAGCTACCAAGTCATCAATAGTTTCCAATAGTGGTACTACTGGTAATTTTACATCTTTTAAACCTACTTCCCTCAAGAATAGAAAAACAACGAGTAAATCGCTCAAACTCCTTGTCATGCTGATGATTACAGAACCAATACCATCTGTTCCGTATAGGTCTACATAGTTTTTTACTTCCCTAAAGTATCCCAACACGTTGTCTGCTTCTGGCCCACATGGAGTGCCAGCTATAAGGAATGGTCGGTTACTTTGCAATTCTTGATCAATAAAGGATAATCTTTTTTCTTCATCCCAATTGGAATAGTCAAAATCTACGAAGCCAGCTGTTTTCAGTATCTGGCCAATGGCTTTTTCATGATATGCACTGTTTTGTCTAATATCCAGTTTGGCCAAATGGAAACCAAAGCAGCTTATCGCCCGTTCAACTGGCAATAGATATTCTTTAGCTATCCTATTTGCCCCTAAGTGGATCAGAACATCCCTTAGTTTTTTAAGCGATGCGGCTAAACCTTCTGGTCGGCGATAATAACCTTCCTCACCAAATTCAGAACGTTCGTTTAATGTATTGTCCAGGCGAACGATCAATAAATTAATAAACTGTCGCAAAGGTTCGGAGCCATTTCGTGCTAATGCCTTTTGACCAGCTTCCCCCAAACTTTTAGCACTTGTGTTTACATCAACAAGAAACTCAGATGGAACCTTATTGAGGTATTCTGAAAAACTGAGTTCCTTCGCCAACTGAACCAGTTCTTTCCTAATAATTTTCAATGCTGACTGTCGATGTAGTTTAAGAGTGGAGGCAGTAAATTCTGGAGTTACGTAAGGATGTCCGTCCCTATCTCCACCTACCCAACTTCCAAACGCTAAGTTGGGATATTGTTCTGGACGTTCCAGAAGTTTTTTGGAAAAACCCATGTACTCCCAAGCATCGTTCAAACGCTGATCGGTTAAACGCAAAGCTTCTGGGAATACGTTTTCAAAGTAGTGCATTACATTACTGCGTTCATCTTCCAATCTTGGTTTTTGTAGGTATATCTCACCTGTGCGCCACCAACGTTCCAACAAGCTTTTGATCTCTTGTTTTATTAAAGCTCGCTCTGAAGTGGACCAAAGGGGATTTTCGTTTTTCACCAATAGTACATAAAGCTCTCGGTGTATATCCAATACGGTCAGTCGTTTTGCTTCTGAAGGATGCGCAGTTAGTACGGGCATTACCTTAATTTTGGGCAATAGGTCTGCTATTTCTTGCTCCTTAATCCCAGAGGTATTCCATAATTTCAAAGTTTCCCCCCATGACCCACGAATACTTTCCAGACCGAATTGGGTTTCTGTTTTTCGACGAAATTGAGTGGCTGCGTTTTCTTCCACTGCATTAAGTAATTCAAAACAAATGCCGATCGCCTGTGCAAGTTTTTCATCTGGAATGCCAGACTGATTTTTAGGGGATGGATTATTTTCGAGTGGAATCATTGCCGCTAAGTCATTTTCGCCAAGTGATTCCAGCATTTCTTTGAATGTAGCTATGAGATAGGTAAAATCTGTTCTGATTTTTTGTAGCCCTTCGAGTTCTAGTGTTTGTTTATCCATAGGGTATTGTAAGGTTTAATTGATGTTTGCCAATAGGAATTTACTCAGCAAATTCCATGTAATAAAATTAGCTAATCAATCAGGATTTAATATGTATGTATATCAGTTTTATGTTTTTTTTTTGAAACATAACGAAGGGTTTAAAATAAAGGAAAGTTGCTCAACAAGTCGGAAAATTTTACTGATACCAATAAGCTGGTCCAAAAAGTTTCAATAGCGTTCAATCCCTAGTTTTTATTAACATTTTTAACCAAAATTTGGCTTCTATTTTACTTTGGGTTTTTATAATTTTAAGTTGTAAACAGCGCTATTTATTAAGTGATACTTTTTTAAAAATGACTTTTGAAACAACATTGAACAACTATTTTCCCGGGAGTATTTCCCTAGAGGATTATATACATCAAACCCATGAAAAACTAACCCCATTGGGTTTTACAAATGAAAACACTTTTGCTTGCGTTAGTGTATGTCGAGATGAAATCACCAAACCACTTTTAGATCAAACCGACCTTGTATGGGGTGAGGTATTTAACTTTTCGAGTTTGGCCGGTTCGTTAACACTTGGCAAAACCGGTTTTGCAGCAGCGGCGAGCCATGCTCCTATAATTGATGGCTTGGAACGTTATATTTTTATTGCTATGCCCCATATTGCCATAAGTGAAAAAGGCGAGATAGGTATTGTGTATCGCGAGGGTAGGTCAGGGGCTTCCCACGCCTGTGGTGCTTTGGAAGCAATTATTGACGAAATAGGGAATGGAAAGCTGCATTTGCAATTGGATATGGATGATATTGAACAAAGCATTTTAAAAACGAAGATTTTTGAGAAACTTCAATATGGGGAAAAACCGGACTTGGTGCGTATAACCAAAATAGCCCACGAGATCATAGTAGAGGATTTGGAAAGACTTATACAAGTGGCCGAGAAGGAGCCTTACGATTATGCTGTCTTAACAGGTATCATGATTCATGGCCCCGAAGAAAGTAACTATGTATATCCACAAAGTTTTTATGCGGTGACCATGGATAATAGGGAAGAAAAAAAGAGTCTCGTTTTATAGCTTGCGAGCATAGAAGTAGCAGCATAATATATCATGTAGATATTAGATGCTGCCACAATTTTTTCATTGCTGGTTTAAATCAAATCCTTTAGTTTTTCGTATACCAAATGACTTTCCCATCCGCGGTAGAGTAAATAATCGGCTAGTTTCTTTTTCTTTTTTAAGGGATTGGCCTCTGTAATTTGGTTGAGCCTTTTTTGTGCCAGTTCGTCTAACGTGCTTTGGTATATATCATCATCAATTTCGGCTAAAGCACTTTCTATATTGTATTTTGAAATTTGACGAGACTTCAGTTCGTTAATTATTCTGTTTCTCCCCCATTTCTTTATATTGAATTTTCCTCTTGCAAAACTTTTCGCAAAACGTTCTTCATTTAAATAGTTTTCCTGAATAAGATGGGATATGATGTGGTCAATAGCTTCGGGAATCATTCGCATTCCCTTTAATTTTTCATGCACATCTTTGTGACAACGTTCTTGGTAGGCACAGTATGATTCCAGTTTTCTGGTAGCCTCGGTTACTGAATAAGCTTTTGAAGGGATCATTAGTTATTTAAGTAGGATAATAAAAAAACAATGGCAATAAGGAGTGCCATCAAAATGATAATAAAAGCAGAGAACAAAACGATAAATAAGAAAAATTTTAAAATGGATGTTCCCAAGTCCAGTTTAAACAATTTACCGAAGCTGTAAATGTAAAGAAAAAACGTAATGAATGTGGTAATAGAGTAAACCAGGGGATGCGTTAATAAGCTGATATAAAAGAAAACAAAGATAAAGATAAAACTGGTGCCTTGAATGTAGGAATTGAACACTAGATGTTCGGCATAGTTATAGGTTTTGCGATAAATGAAATATGTAAACAAAGAATAAACAGGAATAAGAATCAGTGTAGTAATATTGAAATACTCTATGATTTCCCTTTGTACTTTTTGGGTATCCTTTAGTTGGGCGCCTCCATAGAGATCTTTCATCTTTTCACTGAACGCTTGGAGGTGTTCCATAAAATTATCAAGAAACAATGTAAACGAAAACAGGACCAAAGTTGCACCTATAATCAAATAGGTAAAAGGATGCACATATTTTTTTCGGACTCCTTTTGTATATTCTTCTAGAACTATATGAGGGCGAACTACAAGTAATCGGGCCGTAAACAAGTATTTATTGTCCCATCCAAAGATAGTTTCGGCGATTTCGGATAATATTCTTTTTAATGTGATTCTGTTTTTAACAACTCTAGCTCCACAATGAAAGCAAAAAGATGCCTCTTTAGAAATGGTTTCATGACAATTAAGACAGTGAGGCATTAAAATTGGTTTGGCTACAAAACTCAATGTACGAAAAAAATGAAAATCTAGTTGAAACAAAAAAAGCGACACCATTTCTGGTGCCGCTTTGGTATTATCTAATTGTTTTACCGTCCTTGTCTTTAAAACGATATTCAAGGTATGTATATGCATCCCTTGGTTGAATCTTCACCCATTTCTTATGTTCTAAGAACCACTTGTAACGTGGAGATGGGAAACCTTTGGTTAGGTAGGCTGCAATAAAGGGATGTATGTTGAGAACAATGCCATTGTTCTTTTGCTTCCCTTTCATAATGCGCTCCAGATCATTATTGATTTTGTCTATCAATACTATAGGAGCTTCTACTTCTGAACCCGAGCCATTGGGATTTACCTCACTGGTCTTGATATTCATTTCTGGACGTACCCGTTGTCTGGTAATCTGAACAAGTCCAAATTTACTGGGGGGCAATATTTTGTGCTTAGCCCTATCGTCCTTCATTTCATCTCTAAGATGGTCGAACAATTTTCTTCTATGGTCACCTTTGACCATATCAATGAAATCCACTACAATGATTCCGCCCATATCACGAAGCCTAAGCTGTCGCGCAATTTCAGAAGCTGCCGATAGATTTACTTCTAGAGCAGTATCTTCTTGGTTTTTTGCTTTGTTGGAGCGGTTGCCACTGTTTACGTCGATTACATGTAAAGCTTCAGTATGCTCTATCACAAGATATGCACCACGGCTCATAGAGGCCGTTCTTCCGAAGGAAGTCTTTATCTGACGCTCAATCCCAAATTTTTCAAATATGGGCGATTTGCCAGAATAATGTTTTACGATAGACTCCTTTTGCGGGGCGATTTCATGTAAATAATCTTTGATTTGATTATAAAGTGTCTCATCATCAACATGTATCCCTGTAAAGGAATCGTTGAAAACATCCCTAAGTATGGAGGAAGCTCTATTGAGCTCTACCAACACTTTGGACGGATGAGGTGCTTTTTGCAATTTCTTGCACATTGTCATCCACTTAGATGACAAATCTTGAAGATCTTTGTCCAGTTCTGCAACTTTTTTGCCTTCTGCAACGGTACGTATGATAACGCCAAATCCTTTGGGCTTTATACTCTTAACGAGTCGTATTAGCCTGTCTTTTTCTTCCTTGCTCCCTATTTTTTGTGATACGGAAACACGGTCGGAAAATGGAACCATTACCAAGTAACGCCCTGCTAAGGAAAGCTCTGAGCTAATTCTTGGTCCTTTGGTGGAAATGGGTTCTTTTACAATTTGTACCAATAATGACTGATTGGCTTTAATAACTTCGTTAATACTGCCATTCTTGTCTATATCTTTTTCAAATGGAAAATCTTTGAGGGAGTAGTCTTTTAACTTTCCCGTTCTAACTTTTTTTATGAATTGCAACATGGAGGATAATTGCGGACCAAGGTCATGATAATGCAGAAAAGCATCTTTTTCATAACCAACATTTACGAATGCCGCATTAAGGCCGGTAACGGGTTTTCTTATCTTCGCCAGGAAGATGTCCCCTACGGAGAAATTATTATCATCCTCATCTTTGTGTAATTCTATTAGTTTTCCATCCTTTAGTAAGGCAAAATCGACTGCATCAGGACTAGATCTTACGATTAATTCTCTATTCACCTGAATCGATTTTAAATTTATCCCAATTAATAGTACTAAAGGGATAAATGATTAAACAATATATAGAATCGGTTTTCTTTCAAACCGATTGAAATTCTTCTTTTTTGAATCTCTATGTCAAAGAACGTATGTGTTGAAAATAAAAAAGTAGTTGTAACAACTACTTTTTCTTGTGTCGATTAGCTCTACGGCGCTTTTTACGCTTGTGGGTAGCTACCTTATGTCTTTTTCTTTTTTTACCACTCGGCATATGGTTGTTTCTTTTACGTTAATTATATTATTTTACTTGAACATTGCTTTTTACACCTTCAACAAAAACTTTTGCCGGTTTAAATGCAGGTATATTGTGCGCTGGGATTTTAATAGTTGTATTCTTGGAAATATTTCTTCCGGTTTTTTCCGCCCTCGTCTTAATGATAAAGCTTCCAAAACCTCTTAAATACACATTATCACCATTCTCTAAGGACGATTTTACCTCCTCCATAAAAGATTCAACTGTTGCTTGTACGTCTCCTTTTTCAATACCTAGTTTTTCTGAGATTCTAGTTACAATATCTGCTTTCGTCATTTCGTATTATTATTTTCTTATTTTTTAGGCTTGCAAATATAAAAATTAAAATTAATCTTTTGTTTAAAGCCTTTAATTTTAAGTATATAAACTACTACATTTAACCTATAGTATTTTCCTTGATGTCTTTTTCCCAAAAAATCTTGAAATGGTATGGCCAACATAAGCGCGAACTTCCATGGAGAACAACGAATGACCCTTATAAAATTTGGCTTTCGGAAATCATGCTCCAGCAAACACGAGTTGCACAGGGCATGCCCTATTACCATAAATTTTTAGAAGCTTTTCCCACGGTCTATGACTTGGCAAATGCAGATGAAGAGCAAGTACTAAAGCTTTGGCAGGGCCTGGGATATTATTCTAGGGCAAGAAACCTGCATGCTACTGCTAAAATGGTCGTAACAGAACATGGAGGTCATTTCCCCAATACCTATGAGGAGCTTAAATCGCTGAAAGGTGTGGGGGATTATACTGCCAGTGCAATAGCTTCAATATGCTTTAATGAGCCAGAACCTGTTGTGGATGGCAACGTTTATCGTGTGCTTGCCAGATATTTTGGTGTGGATTTGCCCATAAACAGTACGACAGGGGTCAAATATTTTAAGAAATTGGCGCGTGATGTAATGAACTCAGAGAACATTAGGGACTATAATCAAGGGATAATGGAATTTGGTGCCATACAATGTGCTCCCAAAAAGCCATACTGTCTCTTGTGTCCTTTAAATGATAGTTGTGTGGCCCTACAGGAAAACAAAGTTGGGGCCCTTCCTGTTAAACTAAAGAATGCTAAAATCAAAAATCGCTTTTTTAACTATTTGATTTTTTTGGATGATAAGAAACAAACATTGCTAGAGCAGCGAAAAGGAAAGGGGATATGGCAGAATTTATACCAATTTCCGCTTGTTGAGTCCCATAACGTAATGAATATTTCAGAATTAAAGGAGCAGATAGGCAATCATAATGACTTTCCGGATTATGCAAAAGTGCTATTGTATAACGAACAGCCTATCGTTCATAAGCTTTCCCATCAACATTTACATACCAGATTTTGGATTTTACAAACAAAAGAGATATTAAAAGATGGTATTTCATGGGGAGATATCATATCTTTTCCTGTTCCTGTTTTGATTGCAGATTTCATTAAGACATATAAAATTTAGTACTTTTGATTAATTAAAGAATTATGAGCGGAACATTGAACAAAGTGATGCTGATCGGGCATTTGGGCGACGAAGTGAAAATCCATTATTTTGAAGGTGGAAATTGCATTGCAAGATTTCCACTGGCCACCAATGAAACCTACACGAATAAACAAACCGGGGAACGGGTTACGAATACGGACTGGCATAACATAGTTATAAGAAATAAAGCTGCGGAAATATGTGAAAAATATTTGAGCAAAGGCGACAAAGTATATTTGGAAGGAAGATTGAAAAACCGACAATGGCAAGGTGAGGACGGTAATACCAGATATACTACCGAAGTCCACGTACAGGACTTTACCTTTCTCTCCACAAAAAAGGAAAGTATGGCGAATGCACAACAAGGTTCTGGAACAATGCCACAGAATGAGCCCGCAAAACCTACGCCTAGTGCTGCACCTGTTGAAGAAACAGAACAGGATGATGATTTACCATTCTAAACACTAAGATTAAAGTACTTAAAATTTGGACCCTGACCCTTATTGTCTGGCATTTTTTTTAACCACCTTAGACAGTATCTTTTTAATAAAAGTGGCAATTCTTATTTTGCTTCTGTGCTGTTCTGCACTAATTTCTGGTGCCGAGGTAGCCTTGTTCGGGCTTTCGCAAACAGATTTGAACGAGCTTGAAGAAAAAGAAACGTCAAAAGGAAAACTCATTGTACAACTGCTGGAAAAGCCAAAAAAACTATTGGCTACTATATTGATTACGAACAATGCCATAAACATCGGTGTTGTTTTGCTGTTCAGTTCTATTGGGGACACAATTTTTTCAGAAATAGATCAAACGCTGTTTGGAGTGGTTTCTGTGCGTTTTCTTTTAGAAGTCGTAGTAGCTACATTTTTAATTTTGATGTTTGGGGAAATACTCCCAAAAATATACGCCAATAGAAATAGGCTTCAATTTTCAAGCTTTATGTCTATCCCCTTAAAGGCTTTGAATACTGTATTTACACCTTTAAGTGCCCCAATGCGCTCAGCGACTCTTTATCTTGAAGAAAAGCTGGGAAGACAAAAATCCAATTTGAGTATTGACCATTTATCCCAGGCATTGGAGCTGGCTTCTGAAGGAGATACGACCAAAGAAGAACAGAAGATCTTGGAAGGCATTGTTACTTTTGGGAATACCGACACTAAACAGGTAATGCGTCCCCGAATAGATATTTTTGCACTCAATGAAGAGATGAAGTTTCCTGAAGTAATTGAGGAAATCAAGAAAAATGGCTATTCAAGAATTCCTGTTTTTGCAGAAAATATGGATAATGTTCTTGGAGTGTTGTACATTAAAGACTTATTGCCCTATATAGAGCGAAAAACCTTTAATTGGATGTCTCTGATTCGGGAACCTTATTTTGTGCCAGAAAACAAAAAGCTGGATGATCTACTGTTAGAATTTCAAGAAAAAAAGAACCATTTGGCTGTTGTTGTCGATGAATATGGCGGAACCTCTGGAATCGTAACTCTGGAAGATATCATTGAAGAAATCGTAGGGGATATCAGCGATGAGTTTGATGACGAGGATTTAATATTCTCCAAACTGGATGATTATAATTATGTTTTTGATGGCAAAACGACCCTAAAGGATTTTTACCGTGTCGTTAAGATTGAAAATGAAGAACTTTTTGAAGGAAACAAGGGGGAATCTGAGACTATTGCTGGATTTGTACTCGAAATTTCGGGAAGTTTTCCAAAGTTAGGAGAGAAAGTTCTATTTGAAGAGTATAAGTTTGTAGTGGAGAGTATGGATAAAAAAAGATTAAAACGCATAAAAGTAACATTGCCCCATGAAGCATAATTGGCCTTTATATCTTATTGTATTTACTTCAATAATAGGTTGCAAGGATGAGGTCTTGCCCAAACCTAATGCCATGCTACGATTAGAGTATCCCGAGGCAAAATATAAAGAAATTCAGAATGATTGCACCTATGCTTTTGAGGTCAATGACTTGTCCGAGCTCAAGGAGAATAAGGATTGCTCTTTGGTTTTAGACTATCCTATGATGAACGGCGCTGTTTACATAACCTATAAACCTGTAAAAGAGAACCTGAACACATTGCTTACCGATGCGCAAAAGCTATCCTATGAGCATGTGGTAAAAGCAGATAATATTATAGAACAACCTTTTGTGAATACCGAAAAAGGAGTCTACGGCATGTTTTATGAAGTTAGTGGAAATGCAGCGTCCCAATCCCAATTTTATGTGACCGATAGTACCGATCACTTTGTGACCGGGTCACTGTATTTCTATGCTAAGCCCAATTACGATTCTATTCTTCCGGCAGCGATCTATCTGCAAAAAGACATTAGGAGAATTATGGAAACACTGCGTTGGAAAAAATAAGGTTACTCCTTCTCTAACAGTACTTCCGCCCTTTCTATACTGGAATTTATCTGTTCCTTTAGGGCCCTAACGTTTTCTTCCTCTTCATCGAGCCATTTTTGTTTCTGTTCCGTGAGTTCTTTGCCATTAAGAATTTCATCAGAATCAAAACGACTTCCGAACGATTTCATCCAATCCATCATGGCTACATTGGCGTTTTGTAAATCTTTCATCGCAGCTTCGTATTGTTGTCCCGTTTCTGTGGTATCAACTTTACTTTTTAGCTCACCGACCAATTTTCCCAATTTTCCCATCTTGGGCATTACTTCGTCGTGGACCGCCATTACTTGTTCCATTTGTGTTGATTCATTGGATGTTTTTTCGCCTTGTTTGCAACTCAGTGCAAAAAACAAAAGGGCGGCTATAAATAAATTGTATCTCATCTTATTTTCTTTTTTCAAAAATATTATTTTTCAATGTATGGTGCTAACCCCTCATCAAACATCTTTTCTGTCATAATGGTCACTACACGGTCGGTCTTATCAGGGTGACCACCTTCAAAAGGGGGCTTTGGGTCATATTCTAGGTTCAATGTAACAAATTCAGCATAGTTTCTTCCTAGAATCTTATCCATAAGTGCCAGACTCATATCTATACCAGCAGAAACGCCGGCACTCGTCCAGTATTTTCCATCATTTATGTATCGTTCTTTAACAAAAGTTGCTCCATATTCGGCCAATTTTTCATTGGCCCGGTACCAGTGGGTAGTTGCTTTTTTTCCTTTAAGGAGACCAGCGGCACCTAAAATCCATGCTCCCGTACATACGCTCACGGTATATTTACTGTTTTGGTCAATTTTACGAATCCAATCCAATAACTCTTGGTCTTTTGTTGCTTGGTATGTTTGAATAAATCCACCAGGTATTATCAGCATATCCAATTGTTCAATATCCTGGATTCCATAATCTACCTCAATTTTGACGTTATCATTACTTGTGATAGTTCCTTTTTCTCGCCCAATGAGAAGTTTTTTAGTGGGGTACATACTGTTCAACACAGATAGCGGACCCAGTGCATCCAGAGTGAAAAATCCATCGTAAACCAGAATTCCAATGGTTTCCAGAGTATCTGTTGGAGCTTCATAAATTACGGCCATGGATTCGGCATGTCCCATATTTTGCAATTCTTCATCAGAATAAGGGGTGCCATCTGGTTTTATATTACGTTCTTTTTTTTGCGTTGTTATCTCTTCTTTTACCGAAACGGTTGATGGTAGTTTTTTTTCTTGGCATCCTAAAAGGACGATTGTCATTAGGATAAAGAATGTATTTTTCATTTTGAATTTATTTTTGTAGTTGTTGTTATAGGAGATGTTTAAAAAGCAATGTGTAATGTCATATTGAGCCTGTCGAAATGCGTTTGAGCACAACGATCCTTCGACAGGCTCAGGGTGACAACAAGAAGAAATGACTTTATAAACATCTTTTTTTAATTTAAAATCGATACGTAAGTGTGCTGCCAAAAGTTAACGGTGCTGCCGTACGTACATTTCTACTCCCAAAACTGGTATCTGCGTTACCAAATGCCAGATAGGTTTTATCGGTAAGGTTTTGACCCCAGAATGCCAATGTATAGTTTTTAAATTCCAATGTAGCCCTAGCATTGAGCAAGGTATAGGAGGGTTGTTCCAAGGTGTTCTGAATATCAGTGTAGTAATTACCCAAACTCCTAACCTCACCCCTTAGCGTTCCTTTTAATCCTTTTGAAAGGCTTGCTGTGTATTGGGTACCAAGAAAAAAGGTATACTCTGGTGTATTGCCCAACGAATTGCCACTAATATCGGTTAGCACTTCCTCTTGATTTTCAGGGTCTGTTCGTCTCAGTAAAAAACCTTGATATTCCGTTTTTGTATAACCAAAACTTGCATCGAGCTGTAAACCATTAACTGGTATGTAGGATGTCTCTAGTTCTAAACCCATAGACCTTGCATCACCAACATTTTCCCGGGCAAAGGTCGAAGGTGCTATTAAGTTGAAGAATTGAATATCTGTCCAATCGATGTAAAAAGCAGCTGCGCCCAATCTGAATCTATTATCAGGTGAACTAACTTTATAGCCCAGTTCGAAATTATTGGAGTACTCCGGGTCAAACGTCTGGTCTATACCTTCTGGCAATCGCTGTGCATTTATACCACCTGCCCTAAATCCGCGGGTATAACTGGCGTAGATGTTGGAATTTTCGTTAGGCGTAAATGAAATTGCAGCTTTTGGTGATATTGCTGAATAATCTCCTTTTTCGGTAATTTCTGGATTAGGTTCGATAAAATCTCCATTTAGAAAAATGATATTACTGTTAAATGTAGCTTCACGTTCTTCATAATCGTATCGTAGTCCTCCCGTAAATTCAAGTTGTTCATTTAGTTTAACACTAAATTCCCCAAAAACCGCCAAACCTCTGTTGAAGCCTTCATTTTTGGAAATAAGGTTAGTTCCTCTCGGAAGTTGAAAAAAATCAGCTTCTGTATCGGTAAGCTCATTCGCTATATTGGTCGAAGGCTCAAATGCATTTTGTGTAAAACCAAAAAGCCCTCCTGTGTATTGCCAATTGGAATCGGTTTCAATAGAATTGATTCTAAACTCTTGACTCCATACTTCCTGTGGTGGAAGTTTTTCTCCAATTTCGCCATCTACAAATGAATGAAAAAACCCCGGAAAGTCAATGTCCTCAAAGGCCAAAACAATGTTTTGGTATGTGGTAATTGAACTTAGTGTATGATTTCTACCAAAGTATTTAGCGACCAAGGCTGTGTTTACAATGTTTCGGTTATGACTTCCCAATCGGCTCAAATAAATCTTATCGGGATTTTCAAAAGCAATTTCTTCATTGGGTTGGGAAACAAAAAATCCTGAAGCATTGGACCAATCTTTTTGGGATTTAACGTTCAAAGAAAATGTAAGCCTCTTTGAAGCCAGCCATTTTAAACTAAGATTTCCATATAGGTTGCGATAATCGCCCACTGTTTCCCCATCTAAAGACGGATTGGGAACAGAAGCCAAGGAAGCATCGTTTTCCCAATACCCATTTCTATCCTGAAACAAGCCAGTAAATCCAAAAAATAATTTGTTTGCTATCAAAGGTGTTCTTAACCCAAAAGAATGTCGTTGTAAGTTGAGGTTGCCAAAACCAATTTCTCCAAAGCCTTCAGTCTTATTTCCAGGCTGTTTTGTAACGATATTAATGACACCGCCCATAGCATTTCTTCCAAATAGAGTTCCTTGAGGTCCTCTCAGCACCTCAATACGTTCAATATCTGTCAATGCAAAACCGTTGGCAAGAATATCCAGTTGGTTTACATCATCGATATAGGTTGCTACTGCTGGGTTTTCACTAAAAACCTGTATTCCCCTAATGGACTGGATAGCTTGGAAAGGCACACCAGCTTCTTGATACAGATAATTGGGTACTATAGCGGTAAGGCCACCTAAATCGCGAGTCTGTGTGTCCTCGATGGCCTTACTATTCAAGAAACTTACCGAAATAGGGGAAGAAACCAACGTTTCTTCCCGTTTTCGAGCAGATACGACCACATCCCCTAAAACCGTGGTTGCTTCCAATAACATAATATTGATTTCTGACTCTTCTTCAATTACTAAATACTGCGTAGCATACCCTATAGCAGATACAATTAAGGTATTTGAGGAAGCTGCAAGTTCTAGTGAGAATATACCGTCCTTATCCGTTGCAGTGCCCAAATCACTATTTAGAACTTTGATGTTTGCCAAAGGAACGGGATTGCCCTGGGAATCTTTTACAGTTCCCTTTATTGCTGTTTGTGCAGTTCCTATCATAATTGCAAAGACAGAAAAAAGCACTACCGATATATTTCTCATATACTAAAACGCGTATTGGGTTCCAAAAGTGATGGTCTCTTTGGTCCTTAACTGGATTCCGTTCAAATCTTGATATATCGGATATCCAAACTCAACACCGAATCTTAGATTTTTAAGTTTGCCAGTTGGTACATAGGTGTTGACGCCGATTCCAGAATTGATGAAAGCCCCACCAGAATTTTCGGTATCAGCAGTAATGACCATCACCGGGTTTAGATTTGGGTCTGCGCCTTCGATTTTGCCAACAATAAGCCCTTCCAATCGTACCGAGATACTTACCCAATCACTTGCTTTTACGGCAAACCAATTATTTAGGCTATAGCGGTTTCCGTAACGATATTCCCTATCGTTCTCCCCAAAACGAAAAATTCCCCGTACTTGAGAACCCCACGAAAGGGATTCGTTTTGACCTAAATAGGTAAGTGCCAAATTGGGGTCAATTGTTCCGCTCCCTATTTGCATAGGATATGGTAATTCAACCTCATTTGGGGTCGATGCTGGTGTGACATCGCTTTCCGTGATACTTCCCGTCGGAATTGAAAATCCTATTTGACCGTGAAGTGTTTGCTTATTTTTATTGAAGAACTTGTATAAAACAGAGAGTTGTATGTCCCCAAAACCGCTTGCTTCGGTGGTGAACGTTCCGCCCATTTGGGTAATATGATCCATTTCCATGGACAGGTAATTGAACATGGCCATTATAGTAATCTTCTCGCTTGGTGCATACATAGCGCCCAACATGTGCATATTCATTGGCATTTTTGTTGGAGTGACCATGTAATTGGCCAAAGCATCATCAAAAGAGGCATTGTTGCTTCCCTGTTTTAGCTCATCCATGTTCATGTACATGTAACGATAGGAAAACATCCATTCGCCTTTACCATGCATATGGTCGCCCATTACTGAGATAGGGGCATGCCCATCAGGCCTTCCTGCTGACCATTTTTTAGATTCATCAGTTGTTTCTTGTGCATAAAATGCAACGGTGGCCATGAATAAAATGGCCGATATAAATTTTTTCATCGGTTTATAAAATTGAAGTGTAGGTGATTGTTTTACAACTCATGTTGTATCACCTTAAAAAATGTTTGTAAAAGCGTACTTTAGGAAAGCGTGCTAGGCGGATGAAAATTAAAGGTGCAGTATAGGTAGGTATAGGAATTCTGATAATCAAAGTGATTTTGATTTGGAATTATAGGTGCCTTATTGGAATTAAAGAACAACAAATCAACAAAACCTATTGGGTATTCTTCTAAAGCAATTTTTGGAAGGCCTTGTTTTTTTTCATCGTTTTGCTCAGAAAGTCGTTGCATTAAATAGCACTTTCCATTACATTGAAGCTCTACTTTGTCTTTGTTTACGCAAAGAAATTCAGCAATATAATCTTCATAGATAATGTACTCCAACATTGGACCAACGGGACGGACCATTGCTACAAGATAGAGGAGTACAAACCAATAAATGATCGCTTGTTTCACTTTTGCTGTTCAGGCAGTGCTAAATTAAAGGATAAAAGATAAAAAAGTCTTAAATAAGCTGCACTTTTGCAGCTTATTTTTAAACTGTGGGAGAACAAAATCGTAAGTGGGTTTATCTTATCGTACTTTCCATAATTTGGGGTACGTCGTATATATTGATAAAGAAAGGATTGGAAGGGTTTAACCCAATTCAATTGGGAGCAATTCGTATAGTTATGGCCGCTCTTTTTCTTTTCATAATAGGATTTAAATCCATAAAGACCATTTCTAGAAAAGAATGGCCATGGGTTGGGGTTTCGGGTATTATAGGGAGTTTTGTGCCTATGTTTTTATTTGCTTTTGCAGAAACGGAAATTGACAGCGGTATTGCCTCTATCTTAAACTCGTTAGTTCCACTTTTTACACTGTTCATAGGACTGTTTATTTTTGGTGTAAAATTTACCCAAAATCAATTTATAGGAGTTGCCGTAGGTTTGATAGGAGCGGCACTTCTCATTTTTTTTGGCACCGAAATAAACCCTGACCAAAACTATTGGTATGCAGGATTGGTCGTTGTAGCCACTATTTGTTATGCGTGCAATGCAAACATCATTAAAAGTAAATTGCAGGATGTATCGCCTATGGGAATTGCAGTAGGTAACTTTTTGGTCATTTTTATTCCCGGACTTTGTATTCTGATCTTTTCAGGTTTTTTAAAGAAAGAGGTGGTTTCTGGCCCTTATTTTCTAAGTTCTCTGGGGTATATTATTTTGCTATGTATTTTGGGCACTTGTGTTGCAAAGGTCATGTTCAATAAGCTGGTTAAAATTTCTTCTGCGGTCTTTTCCGTGTCCGTTACTTATTTGATTCCGATAGTAGGTGTCTTTTGGGGTATCGTCGATGGAGAAAAATTTGCGTTTAGGCAATTGCTTGCAGCTGTGGTAATTTTGATAGGGGTTTATATCGTAAACAAAAAAAAGACGCCACAAAGGACGTCTTCTCTTAAAAATTAAGTGTAATCTTATTCAAAATCCGAAGCGGAAACCCCCTCGTTTACTTTGATTTCCTTTACAATAAACTCAAAATTTTGAGGCCCCATGGTCTGGGATAGCTTGAATGGAAATTTAATGCCAGATACTTCTTTGTAGTCACTATATTCTAGCGTATTCATCATTTGCTGTCCTTGTACCTCTTCTGTATTCACTTCCTGAAGTTTTAAGCCAGTTTCCATATCATAAAAAGAAGATTTTTTATCCGTTATCTTAAGCTTGTACGCTTTTTTCCCACTTACCGGCTCCACACCTTCCAAAGTTATGTTTCCAGCAGACAAATAATTAAGCTCTGGAAAGGCAGCGGATTCTTCTTTAATTCTGGTAACTTCTTCGGGAGAAAGGTCTTTTCTCTGACCTTGGGCTACCATATAGCCTTTGTCTCCATCGAGAACTTGTTTTTGCATGGAATTGCCCATCACTTTTACGTCTTGCATAAACTGGTCCTTGGTGGTTTTCTTCATTTCAAGTTCCAACTTCATTCCTTGCATTTCTGCTTCTGCGAGCATTGCGTATGAGCTAACACCTTCCAATTTCTCTTTTCCACCTATGGCCGCTATATATTTTTCTAAGATAGCTTCTACGGTGATCCCTTCTGGAACATCAGCTTCATAATCTGGTTTCTCCGTTTTGGTCGCATATACATCATAAAATAGAGTGGGAACGGCTTTGCCTTTGAATTCTACCTTTTCAAGATTTTCCAAAACTTCGCTTCCTTTTCCGGTAACTACTATTCTTGTGTTATCTGTAGAAAGATGTTTTTGTGCCGCTTTTTGCACATCGGCAATGGTGACTGCTTCAATCCTTTCTAAATATGTTTTGTAGAAATCTTTTGGTAAATCCTCAGTTTCTATATTTAATGCATAATTGGCAATAGTTTCTGGTTTTTCTAAAGCCATGACGAAACTTCCTGCGTATTTTGCTTTGGCATTTGCAAGTTCTTCATTGGTAACGGGCTCATTTACTATTTTGTCTATTTCTTCTAAAATTTGGACTACTGAGCTATCTGTTACGGCATTCCGTACTTGTGCAAATGCGGAGAATCGCATTACGCTGTATTTGTTGTCCCTTATGGACGAATACGAACCATATGTATAGCCTTTGTCTTCCCTAAGATTTTTGAACAACCTTGCTTGCGAACCTCCTCCAAGGATTCTATTGGCCAAAAGGGCATCAAGATAATCCTCATCCTTCATTTTTAGATTCGTAATGTTTTGAACGGATACTTCGGATTGTACCGCATTGGGCATATCCACAAAATTTATCTGGGTATATTGCGCATCGGTAGGTTTTGTGTAACTAAAGGATGGTGGGGTAGCTTTGGACCATGGCGTAAAATAGGTAGTTACTAGCTCCTTTACCTTATCAAGTTCCACATCCCCTAAAACGACCAAATAGGCATTTGCAGGCACAAAATTATTACGGTAGTACTGTTCTACATCTTGTAATGATACATTGTTTACGGTTTCCTCTGTGGTCATTTCGCCATAAGGATGATTTTTGCCATAGGCCAAGGCTAATTGTACTCTATTCGCAATTGCAGAAACGTCTTTTTCTTCAGATTTTATTCCTGTGATAAGCTTATCTTTCTCTTTATCAAACTCCTCTTGTGTAAAGTTTGGGTTCAAGGCGGCATCGGCCATAAGCTCCAAAATTCTTGGGAAATATTTAGAAAGACAGCTTGCAAAGGCACTTTGGTCGCCAATGTTAATGTTTGCTCCCAAGAAATCCACTTCTTCATAAAAATCGTCTTTAGGAATGGATTTTGACCCTTTACCTAGCAAGCTAGCGGTCAAGTCCGAAACCCCGGCTTTGTCACCCTGTAGAATAGGGGGGTTGTCCAAAGTCAGTTGTATGGAAACCCGTGGGAGTTTATGATTCTCTACGACCATGACCTTAAGACCGTTGTTAAGATCAAAACGAACAGGTTCTTTTAAGTTGATTTTTGGTGCAGGACCCGGTTTTGGTTGTTTGGACCTATCTATTTGTGCGTACGATACTGTCATGAAAAAGGACAGTAAAGAAAAAATGATATACTTTTTCATCTTAATTAGCTTCTTTTTGTTCTGGCAAATATTCTAACTCCACCCTTTGGTTTACCTTTAAGTACTTTTTGGCAACTTCCATAATTTCCTCTCTTGTAATGGAGCGGTAAATATCTATTTCTGTATTGATGAGATTAGTATCGTCTCTTAACATGTAGTTTTCTGCTAGAGAATTGGCAATGCCTTCAATACTGCTATTGGCATTTACGAACCTATTTTCAAATTTATTCTGAAGTTTTTGATAGTCTCTTTCTGAAATCAACTCCATTTGTACTTTCAAAATTTCTTCATCTATTTCGTTTTTAAGATCTTGGATTGAATTCTCTCCTACAGGCAGTGCACCTACTACATAAGAACTATAATCCTCAGCAGTGATTGGCACGGAAAATATCTGAAGTGCCATTTTCTTCTCATCAACCAATTTTTTATAGAGCTTGGAACTTTCTCCATCACTTAAATACGTTGATATCATGTCAATGACATAAGCATCCCTTTCGGCTTGCCCTGGAGTCCTGTATGCGAGCAAAATAGCTGGAATCTGAATATTTGGGTCGTAATATTTAGCCTGTTTAGTTGTGGTTATAGGATCTTCAACAATAGTATTTCTCTTTATTTCCGCTCCCTTGGGAATTGGACCAAAATAATCGGAAATCATTTTTTTGGTCTTTTCCTTTTCAATATCCCCAGCTACCACTAGCACTGCATTGTTTGGAACATAGTAGATTTTATTGAAGTTTTTAAAATCGTCTAACGTTGCACTTGCTATGTGTTCCAAGGAACCGATTACGCCCCACCTGTAAGGATGTTTGGTATATAAATTTTTGAGGAGCACTTCAAAAAAGGCGCCGTAGGGAGAGTTATCGACCCTAAGTCTTCGTTCTTCTTGCACTACTTCCTTTTGCGTATCCACCCCAATTTGTTCTATAACGGGATGAAGTAGTCTTTCGGATTCTAACCAAAGTCCTGTTTCTAGGCTATTGGATGGAAAAGTTTCATAATAGTAGGTACGGTCAAGAAAGGTGTTTGCATTTCCGCTACCGCCGTTTGATGAAACTATTTTGTCCCATTCCCCACGCTTAATATTCTTGGTCCCTTCGAAAAGAAGGTGCTCAAAAAAATGGGCAAATCCTGTTTTCTGAGGATCTTCATCTTTGGATCCTACATGGTACATTACTGCTGTGGTTACTACGGGAGCAGAATTATCTTGATGTAGAATAACATGTAAGCCGTTGTCAAGTTTGTACTCTTCAAAGCTGACTTCTTGCGCTACAAGAAAATTACCCACAACAAGCACAAAAAGTGTTGATAGTAAATGTCTTTTCATAATATGGTCTTTGTGTTTATGTATTAATAGTGTTAGTGTGAAATCTATACTGAATGTTACACTAAAATAGATTGAAATTTAAAGGATATATGGAATACCAAACAAGTCTTTAACAAGAAATTTAGTATAATTCATGAACAATCAGTAAATTATACATCCACCAAAAAATATTAAAATGAAAAATTTAACCCTGCCAATTCGTTTTGGAATAGTTACGAGCGCAAGTTTGATAGCGTATTTTTTAATATTATCCTTGTTGGGAAAACATACCAATGTTTTTTATAGTCTCTTTAATGGATTTATTACTGGCTTTGGGATTTATGAAACCATTAAATATACAAAGTTGAGGTTGGGAAAAGATTTCTCGTACGGAAAAGGCTTTACCGCGGGTATAACTACAGGCTTTATCGCTACACTATTGTTTACCATTTTTTTTGCATTGTATTCCACAGAGCTGAATCCTGAATTTCTCAATGAGCTTTCAGCGGTATGGGCAAAAGATTATGCCAATTTCGAAGGTATTGTTTTCTTTACTGTTGCCATAATGGGATTTGCCACGGCCTTGGTTTTGACGCTCTCTTTCATGCAACTTTTCAAAACCTCCAATAATCCTAAAAAATAATCAGTCAAATAAGGGAATATTACTTGTAGATTAAGGATTTAGCAGTATATTTGCACCCGCTAATTTTGATAAAGCGCAAATAATTTAATCTAATTAACGCATTATGTACGCAATTGTAGAGATGGCAGGGCAGCAGTTTAAAGTTGCAAAAGACCAGAAAGTGTACGTTCACCGTTTGCAAACAGAAGAAGGTAAAAAAGTCACTTTTGACAAGGTACTTCTTTTGGACGATGCAGGTGACGTAACCATTGGCGCCCCGGTCATAGAAGGTGCGGCTGTTGAGGCCAAGGTAGTAAAACACCTTAAAGGAGATAAAGTAATCGTCTTTAAAAAGAAAAGACGTAAAGGATACCGTGTAAAAAACGGACACAGACAGTCTTTAACAGAGATTGTAGTAGAGAACATTGTGGCCAAAGGTGCTAAAAAAGCTGCCCCTGCAAAAGCAAAAGCAGAAAAACCAGCTGCTGAGCCAAAGAAAGCTAAAGAAACCAAGGTGGAAGCCCCAAAAAAGGAAGCTCCCAAGAAGACTGAGGATTTGAGTGCTAAAACGGTAGCTGAATTGAAAGAAATGGCCAAGGCTAAAGGAATCTCTGGAATTTCTTCCATGAAGAAAGCAGAGTTGATAGAAGCCTTAACAAAATAAGATAAGAACTAAAAAATAAATATCCATGGCACATAAGAAAGGTGTAGGTAGTTCAAAAAACGGTAGAGAATCAGAATCGAAACGATTAGGAGTCAAGATTTTTGGTGGACAAGCTGCCGTTGCTGGTAACATCATTGTTAGACAACGTGGTACCAAGCACAATCCGGGTGAAAACGTATATTTAGGTAAAGATCATACACTGCATGCACGAGTAGACGGTATTGTAAAATTTCAGAAAAAAGCCGGTGGAAAATCTTTTGTTTCCATTGAGCCATTCGAAGCTTAATAAAAAGTTTTAATACGATACAAACCTCGCTATTTAGCGAGGTTTTTTATTTTGTGCCACTCTACATTATGGCACATAACCCATTTTTAAAGGTTTCATAACCTAAAGGTGATATTCCTCAGTTAGGAAATAGCTTTACTTAGCCCTCAAGCACATCTAGTTCTAAAATGGGTAGAAACTTCAAATCCTTTAACAATACTATATTAGTTTTGTTTTTTGTTCATCTTGCTGGTTATGGCCAACAAAGTGAAGTTGACTTTTCTATAGAGAGAAAATCAGATTCAGTTTTTCTTCATTTACAGCAGCGGTTAGAAGAATCAAAACTTAACCGAGTATCATCTCGAACAATAGCCCAAGATTATTTAGTACTGGGGGAGTACTACCATACGTTAAGGCTTTCTTCAGAAGCCATTGGTCAATTTAACCAAGCGTTGCAAATTATAGGTACTGATTCTAACCATAAACTTTACATCTTATTGAATAACAGCATTGGAAAAGTATACCTATCGCTGAACAATTTTGAACTGGCAGAACAGTATTTTACGGATACTATGAAAGTTTCCTCGGAATTGGGCTTTCAAAATGAACAAGCTGAATCCAAAAGTTTATTGGGCGCTTGTTATGAAAAAAATGGACAGTATGATAAAGCACTACAATATCAAGAGGAGAGCTTGTTGTTGTTTGAAGCACTGAACGATAAAGATGGAGTTGCCATGACCAATGAAAATATTGGAAGTATCTATGAAGATTTAGAAAAATTTGACTTGGCGTACCAATATTTTTCTAAAGCCTATGATTACTTGCGAGATAGCGATTCGGACAAAGAAATCAATGTGCTCAACAACTTGGGCGATGTATACAGAAAAACCGGGAATTACGAGTCTGCCCTTGCTCAAACATATAAAGCTTTGAATCTGGCAATCCGACTAAATAACCGCCATCAAAGGGAAAGCGCACATAATGATTTATCCAAGACCTATGCACTTATGGGGGATTTTGAACAAGCTCATGCACAACTTAAAGAAACTGATAGAATCAATAATGATATCTTAAAAGATCGGAATACCGACCAACTACATATGTTCCAGACGATTTATGAGACCAATAAAAAAGAAGCACAGATACAATTATTGAAGGAACAGAACAAGGTAAGTACGGCCAAACAGAACTTGCTTTGGGTAGCTCTATTTGCAATTGCTGCAATCCTCACTATTCTTTATAGTTATTTGGGAAGAAAACGAAAAGCCAAGATTAAGATCCAGGAATATAAACAGCGAATGTTGAAGGCAGAGTTGGATAAAAAAGAAATTCAGGAGCAAAACCTGCAGCGCGAAGTTCAATTAAAGGCGGCATCCCTATCCAGATATAGTCTTCACCTTTCCCAAAAGAATAAAATATTATTGGATTTATCAAACACACTCAGAAACATAGTTTCTCGGCAAAACATGAACACCCATGGAAAAATAAAACAGCTGGTAAAGGAGATAGACATCAATCTAAAACAAGAAAATGAATGGGATGAGTTTATGAACTTCTTTAAGGAGATACATCCGGAATTCATTAAAAAGCTTTCTTCTTTGTCCCAAAGCAACTTGTCGCCGGCAGAGCTTCGACTGGGAATGTTGTTGCGCCTTAATCTTTCATCAAAAGAAATAGCGACTATTTTAAGGGTGACCCCAGATAGTGTTAGGGTTGCAAGATATCGATTGCGTAAAAAACTACCCATTGACCAAAAAGAAGAATTGGTAAATTTTATGATCGAACTTTAAGTTAGTTTCCATCTGTTCTTTACAAAATGTTAGTACAATGTAAACAAACTGTAATTGTTGCCTTCTTGTTTATGTTGAAATAGAGTTTTGTTTTCTTTTTGTTTTCCTTTAGTTTAAATTATAATGAGTTGATATACATAGATTTGAGTCGGAATTTAACTGATAAGTATATGAAACTGATTAACCTTAAAACACTATCATTTGTAACGCTCTTTATGGTTTTGGCGCTTGCTAAAAGTCAAGCTCAAACAGGAAATGTTCAAGGAACGATCTCTGATGAAAATGGAATCTATGTTCCTGGGGCAAACGTGATGATTTCGGAACTTTCACAAGGGGTCATTACCGATTTTAACGGTAAATTTACGCTAGTAGGAATCCCAGAGGGGAGCTATATATTAGATATTAGCTTTTTAGGATACGAGTCCATTGAACAGGAGGTAACGGTATCGGCCAATGAAACAACATCTGTTACGTTGACCATGCGCCCTAAAAGTCTTGAACTTAACGAAGTTCAGGTTACGGCCTATGGACTTAGCGGACAGGCAAAAGCCTTGAACAGACAAAAGACCAATATGAAGATTTCGAATGTGGTCTCTACGGATCAAATAGGAAAATTTCCGGATGCCAATATTGGTGATGCTGTGAAAAGGATTCCGGGGATCACCATTCAAGTAGATCAGGGAGAGGCACGAAACATTATCGTAAGAGGTCTTTCCCCGCAGTTGAACTCGGTCACTTTGAATGGGAGTAGAATTCCTTCTGCGGAAGGGGATAACCGAAATATTCAAATGGATTTGATTCCTTCGGATATGATTCAGACCATTGAAGTGAGCAAGGCGGTTACACCAGATATGGAGGCCGATGCATTGGGTGGTTCCGTTAACTTGGTGACACGGACATCACCACAAGGATTCAGGGTTGCCGCAACTTTAGGTTCAGGGGTAAATTTCATCACAAATAAAAGAATCTGGAACGGCTCTTTCCTAATTGGCGACAGAACCAAAAATGATAAGTTTGGATGGATGGTCGCCGCATCTATTAATGACAACGATTTTGGTTCTGATAATGTTGAGGCAGAATGGTCCGACGAGGCTGAAAGCCCCTTGACCGAAGAAGATATTGAAATAGATCCCTATGTGGCGGAATCGGACATACGAACTTATTTGGTTCAAAGAGTACGCCGTAGTTTCTCTGCCAATTTTGACTATAAGTTTGATGCGAACAACAGTATTTTTCTTAAGACCATGTATAACTGGCGGGATGATCGTGAAAACAGATATAGATTACGGTTTAATGATATTGAACCTGTATTTGCGGATGGAACAGAAAACGTTATAGGATTCGAAGGCGCCTTGAGCCGACAGACCAAAGGTGGTATCCCAGGTGGTCGTATCCAAAACACCCGTCTCGAAGACCAACGAATGCAAAACTACAGCTTGGGAGGTGACCATCTCTTTGGAAAATTAAAAGTTAACTGGATGGTTTCTTATGCATCGGCTTCTGAAGACAGACCCAACGAGCGGTATGCGCAATACGAACAAGAAGACGCCATAGCTATTTCTGCTGATTTAATGAACCCAAGATACCCTTCGTTCAGACCGGCAAACGCAGCTGATGGAGCGTTGTCTACATTCCTTTTTGATGAAATCACCGAGGAAAACCAATTCACTGAAGAAGAGGACATGAATGCCTTCATCAACTTTGAACTACCAGCCGACTTTTTTGGTCAAGGTAATGGAATGATTAAGTTTGGGGGCCTCGCACGATTGAAGGATAAAGTACGCGACAATAACTTTTTTGAGTTTACACCCCTGACAGGTGGATTTGATAGCTTAGCCGATGTAGAAACTGTAAATCAAACGGACCCTGACTTTTTAGCAGGAAGTCAATATGCTGCGGGAAGCTACTTTTCACCGGCACTTTTGGGAAGTCTTGATCTTTTTGATACTGCAGCTTTTGATGGTTCCCCGGTTCCTGATGAATTTCTAAGAGCTAATTTTGATGTTCAGGAAGATGTTTTTGCGGGGTATCTTATGGCCAACCAAAAGGTATCGGATAAGTTGAGCGTACTTGCTGGGTTACGAGTTGAAAATACCAGTATTACTGCAAAGGGAAATCGAATTCTAGATGAAGAAGACTTGATCGGCGAGGTTACGGATGAAAGTTCGTATACCAATATACTTCCAGGCGTGCACTTTAAATATAATTTCTCCGACCGAACCATTTTGCGTTTAGCTTGGACCAATACGTTGGCCAGGCCCAATTATGTTGATTTGGTTCCTACTCTGGATATTGTCAATGAAGACGAAGAGATTTTTCTTGGCAACTCAGAACTGGACCCGACCACATCCATGAACTTTGATGTAATGGCAGAACACTATTTTACATCTGTAGGTTTGGTGTCTGGAGGTGTGTTCTACAAAAGTATCGATAACTTCATTTATACTTCTGTTTTTGAAGCACAGGATAATAGCTTGGGAGAAAATACTGAAGGCTATAACATCTTTCAACCTCAAAATGGAGATGCTGCATCGATCACTGGATTGGAAGTTTCTTTTCAACGTCAATTGGACTTCTTGCCAGGGTTTGCAAAAAACTTCAATATTTTCTTGAACTATACCCATATTACTTCAAACGCTGAAGGTATTCGCAACGAAGATGGAGATGAGCGGGATGATATCGACCTCCCCAACACTTCACCCAATATGTTCAATGGTTCTTTGGCCTATTCGGGTAAACGAATGAACCTACGCTTGTCTGCCAATTTTTCCGATGCTTATATTGATGAAATTGGAGGTAGACCTTTTGAAGATCGTTTTTATGACAAGCAATTTTTCCTTGATTTCAATGCAATCTATGCCATCAATAGAAATCTAAGTGTTTATTTGGACCTCAATAATATTGTCAACCAACCGCTGCGTTATTACCAAGGGGTTACCAATCGAACACAACAAGTAGAATTTTACGATAGAAGACTGACCTTTGGGTTAAAATACGATTTGTTCAAGAAAAAATAATCTATTCAAATTGGCCTAAAATCCAATTTTAAAATTGGATTTTAGGCTACTTTTATCCTATTCCAATGAAAAACAAATATATATATCTCATATTAATTTTGGTTTTGGCAGCATGTAACCAAAGCAAACTACCGGCAATAACACCAGATATAATTACCCAAAACACACTTAATGACACGGATGACCCAGCAATTTGGATAAATCCAGAGGATGCCTCAAAAAGTATTGTTTTTGGAACCGATAAAGAAACCAATGGTGCTATTTATGCTTTTGATTTGGATGGAAAAATCATAGAGGATAAAACGATCAGAAATATTCAACGACCCAACAATGTGGATGTTGAGTATGGTTTTCAATTAAATGATTCTGTTTCGGTCGATATTTTAGTCTTTACAGAACGTGAAAAGCAGCAAATCAGACTTTTTTCCGTGCCTGATATGGAACCTTTGGATGATGGAGGCTTTCCTGTTTTTGAAGATGAAAGCGCATATGACCAAAAACTTCCTATGGGAATTGGACTCTACAAATCTTCAATGGATAGTCTCATTTATGCCATTGTGGGTAGGAAGACAGGTCCAAGTGAAAATTATTTATACCAATATAAGTTTACCGCGGATAGTACAGGAGTACAATCCAATTTAGTAAGAAAGTTTGGTAAGTTTAGCGGTCAAAAGGAAATCGAGGCCATTGCGGTGGATGATGAAAGCGGGTTTGTATATTATTCTGATGAAGGCATTTGTATCCGAAAATATTACGCAGAACCATCAAAAGGCAATGAAGAAATATCATGTTTTGGTGCTGAGCATTTTTTAGAGGATATCGAAGGTATTGCCATTGCTGTCTATCCTAATGGGGAGGGCTATATTATTGTCTCTAACCAACAACAAGGCGAGTTCAATATTTTTTCAAGAAAAGAAAATGAATTCGTTAAAGCCGTAAATCTGGGTACTCATGAAACTGATGGTTGCGAAGTCGTTACTGTTCCTTTAAACGATACGTTTAAAAATGGTCTTTTCGTGGCAATGAACGATGAAAAGAACTTTTACTTTTATGACCTCGGCAAATTAATGGAAAAGTAGGTCTAAAAGTTCAATTTTCTTTTTCTAGCAGTAATCTGCCATGTATCTGTCTTTTGACCATTTTCGATTACCGATACTTCATCGTGCAGATTAATGGTAGGACAAATATGATATGGAATTCCGTATAAAACATCACCGATTTTGAGGTCCTTCCAGTTCTGTACTTTTAGAACTCCGTGCTCTTCACTTTGTGATATCAATTCATATCCGTCCAAGTTGAGGAGCTTTACCCGTTTGTCGATAGGATTTTCGGGAGCAACCGATTTATGACCCAAGTCTAATGTTATAATACCTTCGGTAGGTTTAGAAATGATACGGGTTACCAAAAGTGCAGCATAGTTAAAGTTCTGTTCTGTTAGCTTTTCACTATAGCCCCAATCCCAAAGAACGCAGGTTCCAGGACTGGTGATTCGGTCTTCATTCAATAAATGGGAGGTAAAAGAAGGTGTTCCCCCGCAAATCATTTGAATGTTCGGATACTCATTTTTTAGGCTTTGGAAGTAATCTGTTACTGCTATAAATCCGTTTTCTATTTTTTCATTGCGGCTATCGAAATCGTTATCTCGCAGATGACCGTCGTATACATGAAAACCTTCAAAATTTAACGATTTGTAACCCTTCAAAACAGTTATAAGTTTGTCCAATTCTGCTCCTATCTTGATTCCAGAACGATTCATACCATTGTTGATGTCAATATAAATATTGATTTTTAAGTCTTGCTCACTGGCTTTGAAATTGAGTAATTCCGCTGTTTCGGTAGAATCGATCAAGGTCGAGAACGTAGTTTTCGAAAAATGCGAAACCAATGAAAGAAATCGGTCTACTTTGGGTCCTACCAATTGGTGTGCAATTAAAACCGAATGTGCTTCTGCCTCAGCTGCAATCTCCGCTTCAGAAATAGTTGATGACTTAAAGTTGGAGATTCCGGCATCCAAAAGTAATTGCATCACTTTTGGCATTTTGTTGGTCTTGACGTGAGGCATCAATCTTTTGACATTACCCTTGACCAAAGCAATCATCTCTCTGATGTTGTGTTCCACATGGTTTTTAAAAATAATCACGGATGGCGAATCCACTGTATCTATATTTTGAATTTCAAACCAATTCTTTATCATTTTTTCTTTAATTTAAGAAGCAAATACTTAGTTTGCTCATTTTAAAAACAATGTAGCTATTTGTTGAGCAAATTCCAGACGTGATGAAGAAAAAGATGAAGAGTTTGTTGTAAAGGCTACAACTAATTGCTCTTCTGGAATAATGAATAAAAAAGATTTACCACCTGCACTTGAGCCACCATGAAAGATTTGTTTTTCATCATTGGAAACACGCCAACCTAATGCATAATTAGTTGATTCACCGTTTGTAGTTTTTTGTTCTTTCCACATTTTTTCCCTAGTTGAACTGTTTAGCAGTCTATGGTCAAGCAAGGCATTACCAAATTTCACTAAATCAGTGGGTGTAGATAAAATTCCTCCTCCTGGAAATTTATTGCTTAGGTCCACCTGTCGTGTATTTTTAAAACTTCCATCTTTTTCTACATTGTATGTTTTAGCTCTATCTGGTATAATCTCATCATAATAATCAAGTTCTGTATTATTCATTTGGGCTACATCAAAAATGTATTTCTTAAGTGCTTCTTCAAATGAGGTGTTGGTTAAAGATTCTATTGCACAACCAATAAGGGTATAACCATAGGTGCTGTAGAAGTGTTTTGTGCCAGATCTGGCTATTAAGGTATCATTTTTAAATATGGAAGTGGCCTCCTCAGATGAAGAGTATCTGGTTATACTGAAATATTCCTCTTCAATCTTATCAAATTTATAGTGCCGAATACCACCTTGATGTGTTAGTAATTGTTTTAAACTTATTGAAACGCCTTTATCAGGAAAGGAACGGCAATATGTTTGTATTGGGGCATCAATTTTCAATTTACCTTTTTCTAGCAAAACCATGGTTAAAACAGCGGATATGCTTTTGCTTATAGAACCAATTCTATAAACACTTTCTGGAGTAGCAGGGACTTTTAGTTCCAAATCTGCAAAACCTTGGGCACTAGCATAAATTAATTGTCCTTGTTTTGCAACTGCAATAGAAAGACTTGGCAAATTGTTTTTCTGTATTGTTTGTTTCAAAAGCTGATTTGCCTTTATTGTGTTAGAATTTTGTTGTGCTCGCAAAGCAGTTGGTACTGTTGCCGCTACCAGTAAAAGGATTAAAAATATATGAGTACTAGATAAAACTGAAGGAAAGGACTTTGAAGGTTGATTTTTTCTTGGATTGTTTTTTTTCATTGTCAAATATGCTATGGGTTTATTATTGAATTACAGTTCTATTTCTTTAAATTTATCTCAATATTAAGATATTTATCTTGATATCAAGATAAAATTTTCTTAAAAATAGGTTATCATAAAAGAACATATGAAGGAAACAGATTTATTGGACGAATTGATTATTGATTGGGAGAGAGAAAGACCAGATCTTGATGCATCAGCAATGAATGTGGTGGGAAGAATACTTTTTCTTGGTAAAAAAATTGAAAAACAAACTAGCTTGGCACTACAAGAGTATGGTATTTATTATACTGATTTGGATGTATTGGCCACTTTGCGAAGAGCTGGAGAACCTTACCAACTTTCGCCCACACAGCTAAGAAAATCGGTTTTGATTACCTCTGGCGCCATGACCGCATTGCTTGATAGATTGGAAAAAATGGAGTTGTTATATAGATTGCCTGATCCTAAAGATGGACGGGTAAGTTTGGCAGTCTTGTCTAATCAAGGAAGAAAAATCATAGATAAAGCTATAGCCGTTAGATTTAAAGCAGCGGAATCCAACTTACTTAACCTAAACAAATCAGAAAGAAAACAACTTGCCGAGCTCTTAAAGAAAATTACCGTTTCAAAATGAAAACAACATTATTGATTGTTGTTATTCTTTTTAAAATGTTCTTTACAGATTTTAAGTGGTGTTGGGGATGCACTTTTAAAAAACGTTTGGTCTGTTTGTATTGAGTAAATTAAAATAAGGATATTTAAAAGGTATATTTGGATTTAAGGTTTTTTTCATTTCCTTAATCCCCCTTCAGCTTTTTCCTTAATTTTTTCTAGCCAAACTTGATGAAGTCTTTCGAGCTTTTTGGGTTGAAATGTCTTTTCCAAAAAAGTTAGAAAACCATGTTAGGACTCCTCTGTAATCAGTTTGCAACCATTTTCAGTAGGAATAATAAGCCATGCATGATATCCTTTTATATTTTTCTTTATAGAGATCCAACTCAATCTTGTATGGGGTTCAAATTCTTGTATCGAAGATTCAAAGTCGAGCCCCATGGTTTTCCATACGAATACCGAATCTTCCTTCAAAATTCCATCTGTGGAGGTTTTTACTTTTACCTTCGATGCCCCTTCATACCAATCGGGCCAAGTTTCGGCTTACAATAAGATATCCCATACTTTTTCTGGTGGGGCTTTTATATCAATCTCATTGTGTGCAAAAAACCCGGCATCCTTTGGGTCATATTCTTTTGGCCAATTGATTTGTTCAGGGTATGGCTGGCTCATGGCCACTTTCTTTTTTGTGCTTGTACATGAGGTTAGTAAAACCAGTGAAAGTAAAACGGTAGATAGGATTGTTCTTTTCATTAGTGATATTGTTTGAATTATCCTTTAATGATATCTCGTATAATTTTTAAGTGGTGTTCCGTATGGATTTCAATGAACCGTTTGGCAGTTTTTTTCTTCAACCTTCCCAAGTAAGGGTGCGTAAAAAAGGCTTTTTCAGGAACTGAATCATAGGCATCAAGGTTAAACCTAGCTTCGTTTAAATGAATATATAAGCTGTCAGTGAGTATTGTATCCGGTGGGGTCACTATTTTTGGAGCTTCTGCCCTTCCTCTTGGAATTTTATTTATCAATAACAAAAAAGAACGACCTAGGTGAATGCTTCCCCTATACTCTTCGGGGTTCGATTTTTTAACAGCTTTGTAAATTTCATTTATCGTTCTTAGGCTATGGTCCACATGCCATGCAACCGGCACCTTGGAGACATTAGGGTCAATGCTGTCCCGGTACTTGATGTAGCTCGCGAGTTCGATTAGTTCATCTCCCAAAAACATTTTATCGTTATCTTGATTTTATATTTTAGAGCTTAAAATTATAAGTCCAGTCGCTAACAAGGGCAATACCACTATCAATATTATTTTCATTTTCACTACGCTTTGGTTTTATAGGTTATTTTGATGTTTCGTCATCCCGCTCATAACCATTTTCATGATTCGAATTTTCCCCCAACGGGGTACGGTGCGTAAACCCAAAATCAAAATTTTGGTCAATGTTCCGGGGAAAACAGTGGATTTTTTCCCAAGGGCCTTTAAAATGGGAACAGCTACATCTTCTGGTTTTAGGGCATTGCCCATCTGCATATTTGCTGTTTTGGCAAAACTACTGTTTACGGGTCCTGGAGCTGCTGCCAAGACATCTACGTTATAGGGTTTGAGTTCATGGTACAATCCTTCGCCCAAAGACTGCACATACGCTTTGGTAGCTGAATAATTAGCGGCATTTGGCACTCCTTGAAAACCTACTATAGAACTCATAAGTATGATTCCACCCTTTTTTTGCTCAGCGAATTTTCTTCCAAAGTAATGGGTAAGCATCATCAATGCTAAAGTATTTACCTGAAGCATTTGTATCTCATTGTCTAAGTTTGAATTTATGAATTCACCAGACGTTCCAAAACCTGCAGAAGCTATAAAAAGTCCAATTGGTAAATCTTCAAGTTCTTCAATAAGTTTATATATGCCCAAAGTGGTTGAAATATCTGCTACAATAACCTCGGTGATGATTTTAAAAGTAGTTTCGAGGTCATTACTCAATGCTTGTAAAGCTTCTTCATTTCTACCGCTTAGAATCACATTGAGACCAGCTTCTGCGACTGTTTTTGCCAACTCTTTTCCGATGCCTGAGGATGCTCCTGTAATTAATCCCCATGGGCCATACGTATTCAATAATTTATGTTTTGTATTATCGGAAAGTTTCATCTTTTTGAAGGTTTAAAATTGAAATTTGTACCCAAAATCGGGGAAGAAGCCTATTTGATTGACCTGATCAATTTGATTGCTCAAGCGATTGTAACGTCTTACAAATGCATTTTCATTATTGGTCACATTCTGTAAATCAACATAGAACTGGTGCGACCGCTTTTTTGTGCTGCTGTTCAAACGAATCCCAAATTTGATATCCCAACGGAAATAATCATCAAAACGCTCACTGAATGCTGAATCCTCTTGCTGTACTTCAAAACCTGCTTCTTGGGATGCTGCCAAATCAATAGGGGTAAAGTATTGTCCTCCCGAAGTCGCTAAACGAGTATCTACAAAGAGTACGTTACGGCCAGAAGCCCCGATTTTGAATTCCCTACCGGTCAAAAAGTTGACCACATAGCCATTATTAAAAGGGCTGTTTCGCTCAATACCATCACTGCCTTCATATTTGCTTTCAAAAAAGGATCCTGTTAATAAGCCGTAATACCCTTTGCTGAAGAACTTTTCCAAGGTGAACTCGATACCTCTATTAAAACCAGTACCATCATTGACCAAGGATACCCGGTCATTGTCAAAAACAAAATCGGCGCCTTCGGTTAACGAGGAATAGCTAGACGGAAAGGGTTCCACTAAAGCATTTTCAATATCTTGGTAATAGACTTCTACCTTGCCACGCCAGTTAGCTGCCAATTTTATATCGTAACCCAATACATAATGGGAACTACGGACAAAATCCAGATTGTGGTTGGTCTGTATTGCTTCGCCATTGATACTCTCATTAATAAAAAGTAATGGCAATGGGGCAGGTTGATGATGCAAACCATAACCAAAGCTTAGTGTTTGGGAACTGGAAAAATTATATTTAATTCCTGCTCGGGGTTCAAATACAAACTGCTCGTTAAGAGAACTGTACAGGTTGTGCAATCCTGCATTGAGTGTTATGCTTTCCGTTAACCGGAATCGTCCTTGCAGGTATGGTTGAACAATTGCAAATGTCTCATCAACATCTCTAACGGTAGCAAAATCTGGGTCTCCGTCTCCGTCAGTATCAGGTTGCTCCTCTCTATCTCTAAGCAAAGATTCGAGACCGAAGTTCTCCACTAAGATTCCACTACGCAGAGTCACTTTGTTGCTTAACTTACTATTAAAAAGGGTTGAAAAAGTAAGTCTGTATTCTAGGTCATCGGTATCGAAAAAAGGAATAACCCGTTCATCAGGGGTATCCTTATTAAAATAACGATCAGCATTTACCTCACTCTGCGCCAATGAGCCTCCTATAATAGTTCGTAAATAGGTGTTATTACCAAGATTGATGCGATGCTTTATGCCCAATACTCCAAAACGTGATTCAACAAAAAGGTCTTCGTCCTCTGCGGCAAACAAATCATCCTCATCGATTTCATCCCCTAGAAAGTCTATATTGGACGTTGCCAAAATGCCAAACAGGGAGAAGTTTCCCAATTTTCCTTTTCCAAAGTTTAGATTGAAGGATATATCTGCATAATTAGGAACTGCAGTAGATGCTCCACCAGCTCCGCCACCAATAAGGCCAATCAGAGAATAACGAGCAGCTAGAAGAAAAGAGCCATTGTTGTTACCCATAGGTCCCTCGGCAGTAGCTTCCAAACCTGTAAATGCTCCTGCTTGTGCAGTAAATTCATAGTTGTCCACATTTCCGCTCCTAAAACTAAGGTCAAAAACACCCCCAAGTGCATTACCATACTCTGCGGGGAATGCTGAGGTAATGAAATCGGAATTTTTTAGCATATTTGGGTTGATGGCAGAAACAGGACCGCCTGTAGTACCAAAAGCTGCAAAGTGATTGGGGTTTGGAATGGGAATTCCCTCTACCCTCCAAAGCAATCCTATTGGGGAGTTGCCCCTTACAACGATATCATTTCGGCTATCATCTGGAGTAGATACTCCGGCAAAGTTTGCTGCCAACCGACCAACATCGCTTCGCCCACCAGAAAAACGGGTTACTTCCTCAATTCCAAATTGGCGAGCAGATACTGTGGCAGACTTGTTCAAGGGTCTGTCTTTGTTGGTATCGGATGTTAGCACTACTTCGTCTAACTGATTAAAAGACTCCAATAGCGCAATGGTGAGGCTTACATCTTTTCCGGAAGTGACGATTACATTCGGAATCGTTATGCTTTCATAACCGATATAGCTTATTTGGACGGCCCGCCTTCCCAAGGGAACTTCCTTCAGAATAAAGCGACCATCAAAATCCGTAATCGTTCCAGTTGCCAATTCAACATTTAAAAGCTCAACTGTTGCGCCTTGCAGGGGCTGCTCGGATTGCTTGTCGATTACAATTCCTTTTATTACTCCGGTTTGTGCCATTCCCGCTAATCCAACGAATGCGAATAACACTAAAACAATTTTTCTCATAGTTTTTTTGTTTGATTGAGCCAAAGGTGAACGATCATTGTTTTTGCAGGAAATATGATTGGTTGGAGTGTTAGATTTACTTTTAAAATGATAAATAAGAAAGTGGATGGTATATAGATAGTGAAATGGAAATGAATACAATTCAACAACAATAATGACAATACAAGATGTAATACAACGTATGGGAGGTTAGAAAATCAATTAAAAAACGGACTTGTGTATCTTTAACATACAAATGAAAAATGTTTTAGAAAAAAGAAGAGTGTACAAGTTTTTGTTCCGATGGATGGTCGTGAACGTGGTTTTCTTACTTATAAAGGTATCCGTTGAACACGATAGAAAAGAGATTGATTCTTTTTTGGACCCAACTACGCTATTCTATTATCTGACGACCTTTATGTTCTTTATGGTTACATGGGAATTTAACGATTGGTTGATAAAAAGGGAACGAAAAAGGGCAAAGCTTAATTTTAAAAATAGCTTAAAAATATTTGCGCAGACTATGGCATTATTACTGCCTTTAAGTGCAATTGTTTATTTTTTGGCACTCTTTCCACTTCGTGAGGCAATAGGCATTGTTTGCGAAGATCCTTTTTTGGAATTCAGAAGTGATTTTTTTAGGGTGGCGCTTATAGGTTCTACGGTTGTTTTTATAAACCTTTTCTACTTTACGATGAAGCAAAAAGAAGAAATGGAAGAACAAATGGAAAATCTTAAAAGGGAAATGCTGGCTTCAAAGTATTCTTCATTAAAGACCCAAATAAGTCCACATTTTCTGTTTAATAGCTTGAATACATTAACCTCCCTCATGTATGAAGATCGGGATTTGGCCTCTGATTTCGTGACCAGACTTGCATCGAGCTATCGCTATATTTTAGAGAACAATGAAGATGATCTGGTGAGCTTAAGAAAAGAGTTGAATTTTCTGGATGCTTTTGTTTTTATGATGGAAGTTCGACATAAGAATGCAGTTTTCATTAAAACCGATATTAAGGTTTCTGCTGAAAATTATTGGATTCCCACATTGACATTACAAATGCTCATTGAAAATGCTTTAAAGCACAATTTATATTCGAAAGAAAAGCCATTGTATATCTCTATTGGTTCTATTGAAAAGAGTGCTCTGGCAATTAAGAACAATTTACGAAAGAGAACATTAAAATATGAGACGACCAAACTAGGTCTTGAAAATATAAGGAAGCGATATTCCTATTATACTAATAAGCAAGTACTTGTTAGGGAAGAGGATGATGTTTTTGAGGTAATTGTTCCACTTTTGGATAAGAATATAAAGGAAACGAATATTTTGGCCATATCGTAATATGAAGGCAGTTATTGTAGAGGATGAGGAGTTTGCATCAAAAAGACTGGCACAGTTGGTGGAACAGCTTGCACCAGAAATTGAAATAGTCGCTAAAATCAATTCGGTTGAAAGTGGAACGGTATGGTTTAAAAAAAACGACTCTCCCGATTTGATTTTTTTAGATATTCAACTCAATGATGGTTATGGGTTCGATATTTTGGATGGCCTAGAAGAACACCCTCCAGTAATTTTTACCACTGCATATAATGAATTTGCGATTAGGGGCTTTAAATATAATGGAGTGGATTATTTGCTAAAGCCCATTGTTAAGATGGATTTAAAAGTAGCTCTAGAAAAATTCAAAAACAATATCACTAGAAATGGTCATACGCCTACAAATAGTTTAGAACATTTAAAACAACTTTTCCATAAGGAGTACAAACATCGTTTTATGGTCAAAGTGGGAAACCAGTTTAGGTTGTTCAATGTAGAAGATATTGCCTATTTTAAATCCGATGAAGGTTTAATTTGCCTGCATACCCATTTGGCCCAATCTTACCCAATTGAATATACGATAGATCAATTGGAAAATATTTTAAATCCTATTCATTTCTTTAGGGTCAACCGTAAATTTATGGTTTCAGTAAAGGCCGTAACGGAAATACATAGTTATTTTAATAGCCGACTCTTGCTAAAACTGCTGCCAAAAGAAGAGGAACAAGTGATCGTATCAAGGGAACGTACCACCAATTTTAAACGGTGGTTAGATATGTAAAAATCACTTTACCACCGCTGATTCTTGAAACCATTGGTCTTTGCAAATTCGACTGTGGCTACCAAATAGTCTTCTAAATTATACTGGGGCAATGGCAAAATACTTTCCAGTAGCGTAGTATCCCATTCATAGGGTTTTGAGGTCAAATATGGGGTCAGATGTATGCCTATGGTCTCGTAGTAAAACTGTTCCAATGAACTTTCAAATTCAGATGCAGTCGTTATTAGTTCTTGTGTAAGCTTAAAATTTTTAAAGTTGACCGTTTCCAAAATTTTTGAAATACCATTAAAAATATTGGTTCCTTCAGAATTGACAATATTGAGTTGTTGAACATCGGTATCAAATACTTTGGCAATTACCTTGGCTGCGTAATCAGTAGGGATAATATTTAGCTTACTATCAATATTTGCTTGTATCCGTACCGAATCAAGAGAGGTATTACGATAGAAAAACTTTGCGAAAAGATAAAATACCATATACTTTGAAATAAAGAAACTTGGTTTGTCCATAATGTTTCCACCTAAAACACTAGGGCGTAATATTTGAATAGGAATTTCTTTTTTAGCTCCTTCTTTCACCAAATATTTTTCTGCTGCATGTTTAGATGCTTCATAGAAGTTGCGATACTCCTTCTGTTCTACGTTTACGTAATTATCATTCAATAAGCCATCTAATTTGCCAATGGAAAATGCAGTGCTTATATATATAAATTTCTTAAGGTATGTCGAATACGCTTTGAATATGGCTTGGGTAAGTGCAAGATTTTCTCTAAAAATTTCTTCTTCACTATCAGGATTTACGGAAAGATTAACGTAGCCTGCCGAGTGAATAAAGTAATACTTTTTGTTTTCCTCAAGGAATTTGTTTGGTTCCAACAATTCATCCGCATCAATAACGATTATTCTTTTGGAAAGTTCTTCTTTATGTGTTCCAATAAAGCTTGGGGCAGCATTGCTATCGAGCATTTTTGAAATCCTTGCTTCTGGAGAAGTCATTTTTTTCTTGCGTACGATAAGGTATACTTTTTCCAGTACGTTGAGTCTATTTTCAAGCAATGAAAACAGCACTTGAGAACCGAGTGTCCCTGTTGATCCGGTAAGAATGATATTCATTCGAGAACTATTAAAGTTGTAAATATCGCACATAAAAATAAACCCTTGCATACCTGCAAGGGTTTATTGGTTTTATCTGTACTGGATATCCTTTTAAAAGAGAGGATAAATTTACTAATACCTGTAATATTCTGGTTTAAAAGGTCCTTCAACCGTTACACCAATATATTCAGCTTGGTCTTGCTTAAGTTCCGTTAATTCGGCGCCCAAACGTTCCAAATGTAGTTTAGCTACTTTTTCATCAAGATGTTTTGGAAGCATATAGACATCATTTTCATAATTGTCACTATTGTTCCATAATTCAATCTGCGCCAAAGTCTGGTTTGTAAATGAATTACTCATTACAAAACTAGGATGTCCCGTTGCACAACCAAGGTTGACCAATCGACCTTCGGCCAGAATGATAATATCTTTACCATTGATTGTGTATTTATCGACTTGTGGTTTGATTTCGTCTTTGGTATCGCCAAAAGTCCCGTTCAACCAAGCCATATCTATTTCATTGTCAAAATGTCCGATGTTACAGACAATAGCTTTGTCCTTTAAAGCACGGAAATGCTCCTCACGGATAATGTCCTTATTTCCAGTTGTGGTAATTACAATGTCAGCATTACCGATTACAGTTTCCAATTTTTTGACTTCATACCCGTCCATACAAGCTTGCAACGCACATATAGGGTCAATTTCGGTAACGGAAACAATGGCGCCGGCACCTCTAAAAGAAGCAGCCGTTCCTTTTCCTACGTCACCATAACCTGCGACCACAACGCGTTTTCCCGCTAACATGGTATCTGTAGCGCGGCGAATGGCATCCACAGCACTTTCTTTGCACCCGTATTTGTTATCGAATTTTGATTTGGTAACGGAATCGTTCACATTGATTGCCGGCATGGGCAATGTTCCATTTTTAACTCGTTCATACAAACGGTGTACCCCAGTAGTGGTTTCTTCTGAAAGCCCTTTGATACCAGAAGCTAATTCTGGGTATTGATCCAGAACCATATTGGTTAAATCCCCACCATCGTCCAAAATCATATTCAGCGGTTCTCTATCTTCGCCAAAAAACAAGGTTTGCTCAATGCACCAATCAAATTCTTCCTCGTTCATTCCTTTCCAGGCATATACGGGAATTCCAGCTGCAGCAATGGCCGCCGCCGCATGGTCTTGGGTAGAAAATATGTTACAGGAACTCCAAGTTACATCTGCCCCAAGTTCTACCAAAGTTTCAATTAATACTGCAGTTTGAATGGTCATATGCAAACATCCTGCAATACGCGTACCTTTTAAAGGTTGTTCATCTTTATATTCTTTTCGTAATGCCATAAGACCGGGCATTTCGGCTTCGGCAAGGTTAATTTCTTTTCTACCCCAATCCGCTAAAGAAATATCTTTCACTTTATAAGGCACATAGGGAATAGTCTTTGTATTCATAGCTTTATGTAAATTTACTTTTGTAGCTTAGCTTTAACAGCCAGCAAAGGTACAAAATACTTAACTTTTAGTCGTGCCCCTTTACAAAACCATAACAGTCTCGTCCACCACCCAAGTTTTTATTTGGAATGTCACCGAATCTGAAAATGAACTACAGAAAAATATTAGTCTAACGCCACATTGTCAAAAAAGAATGGACGGCATGAAATCCCAAGCGCATCGAAGGGCTTTTCTAAGTATACGACACCTTTTGGCAGAAGCAGGTTATATGGATAGTGACTTATTTTATGATGACTCAGGGAAACCACATTTAAACGACGGAAATCATATTTCTATAACCCACTCACATGACTTTACGGGAATAATAATCAGTACAACGGATGAGGTTGGGATCGATATTGAAAAACAGCGTGACAAAATACTCCGTATCGCACATAAATTTACCCCAATACAGGAATATAGAACATTGGCCAATACCGAAGCTGTTGTACGAAAGTTGACCATAGTTTGGGGCGTCAAAGAATCCCTTTACAAAATCTATGCACAGGGCGGGCTCAGTTTTTTAAAGCATATAGATGTCATGGATTTTGCGTTCGATGATAAAAGAACAGTTGCGAAAATTTCGTATAAAGGACAAAAATCGGACTATGATGTTGCTTTTTTGGAGTTTGAAGGTTTTACCTGTGTATATGCCTTGCGTATGATAGGTGGATAGAATTTCCTTTAGTAGCTTTGCATTAATTTTTTGATTAATGAAAATATCCGTAGAACTTGCACTAACTCCGCTACAAGATGACTTTGAAGCGCCTATCATAGATTTTATCCAAAAACTCAGAGCTTCTGGACTTACTATTTTAGAAAATCCATTGAGTACCCAAGTCTATGGGGAGTATGATGATGTTATGAAAATCCTTCATAAGGAGATAAAAGATACTTTTGAAAATATTGAACACATACTACTTAATATGAAGATTGTAAAATCTGACAGAAGCGGGTATGAGCCACATTTTTGATTGGATTTTTGCCCAATACGAGGGTGTGCCAACACATTTGATCGTGTTAGAGATGATCGGGGTGGTTTTTGGGCTGCTCAGCGTTTGGTACTCCAAGCGTGAGAATATCTTGGTTTTTCCTACGGGCATCATCAGTACAGGAATCTTTGTATATATCCTTTTGGTTTTTGGCCTTTTAGGGGATATGCTCATTAATGCGTATTATTTTGTTATGAGTGTTATAGGGTGGTATCTATGGACTCGTAAAGTTGATGAGAGTCATTTTATTCCCATCACCAAGACCACATTAAAAGAAAAAAAATGGTCGGTACTCCTTTTTATTGGCGCAGTCGTTTTTGTAACCCTGGTTTACGTTTTCTTCGAAAAATTTGATACGTGGACAGCTTATGTGGATACCCTCACTACAGCTATCTTTTTTGTGGGAATGTGGTTGATGGCCAAAAAAAAACTGGAGAACTGGGTCTATTGGATCGTTGGTGACATTGTCACCGTACCCTTATATTGGTATAAAGGACTAATCTTTAGCTCTTTGCTGTATTTTTTATTGACTATAATTGCCATTTACGGTTACAAAGCATGGAAGAAAAACTTGGGCAAGAGCCCTCAAACCTTATTAAAGTAGTTCTTTTTGGTCCTGAGTCTACAGGAAAAACTACGTTGTCACAACAACTAGCAAGGCATTATAATACGGTTTGGGTACCCGAATATGCACGTGAGTACTTACAGGACAAATGGAACAACGAGCGTAAAACCTGTGAACCGCATGATTTATTGCCTATTGCCCAAGGACAAATCCGATTGGAAAATGAATTGACCAAGAAAGCTACAGATTTACTCATTTGTGATACCGATTTATTGGAAACCAAGGTATATTCAGAAGCTTATTATATAGGCCATTGCGACCCGGTTTTGGAGAAGTATGCATTAAAGAATACATATGACCTGTATTTCTTGACTTATATAGATACCCCATGGGAAGCGGACGACCTTAGGGACAAGCCAGATGAAAGAGAAAAAATGTTTGCATATTTTCATGACACATTAAAAAAATACGATCGGAATTTCGTTATCTTGAAAGGAGATAAAAAGACAAGGCTCAAAACCGCAGTAGAACGCATAAATAATCTTTTACAACAATGATCGACTTTAGTCAGCAGGACTTAGAACAACTGAAACAAAAAGGAATTTCCAAGGAAAAAGTAATGGGTCAGATTGAAACATTTAAAGAGGGAATCCCATTTGTAGAATTAAAAAAAGCCGCGGTTGTTTCAGATGGTATTCTTAAGTTTTCTGAAAAAGAAGAAAACGAACTCATCCAATATTTTGAAAACGTTCGTGGCGACTTGGAACTTTTAAAATTTGTACCAGCTTCGGGGGCCGCGTCAAGAATGTTCAAGGCAATGTTCAATTTTTTGGATATCTACGATCCTTCCAAAGAAAAATTATCAGCCTATATTGAAAGAACTGGTGATACAGCGGTCCAAAAGTTTACATCTGAAATGAAAGACTTTCCGTTTTATCATCAAATTATGGATAGAATTTCGGCAAAAGCAAAAAATTCAGATGAAGAAGCCTATCTCTTTGTAAAAGAAATGCTTATGGAAGATGGGCTCAACTATGGGTTTTATCCAAAAGGGCTATTGCCATTTCATAAATACGGTACTGAAAGTGTAACTCCGTTCGAAGAACATTTAAAAGAGGCGGCACTTTATGCAAAAACAGAGGGTAAAGCCAATCTACATTTCACCATATCTGAGCAGCACGATGCTATGTTCAGAAAAGAACATGCACAGGCTGGTCCTAAAATTTCCAAGAAAACAGATACTCAGTTTAGCATTACTTATTCCAATCAAAAACCATCTACGGATACCATTGCCGTAGATATGGAGAATAAACCTTTTAAAAACAATGATGGGTCAATATTGTTTAGACCGGGAGGCCATGGAGCTTTAATAGAAAATTTAAATGATCAAGATGCCGACGTTATTTTTATAAAAAATATTGATAATGTAGTCATTGATGATAACTTACAAGAAGTGGCCGACAGTAAGAAAATGTTGGCGGGTGTTTTAACTAGAGTTCAGGCGAAGGCGTTCGAATATGCTAAAATGCTTGAACACAACAGTATTTCCAATGAACAACTGGATGAAATCAAAATCTTTTTAGAAAACAAGTTGAACGTAAGGTTTCCCAATGATTTAATGAATTTAAATCTAGAAGGGCAAGTAGCTATGGTAAAAGACAAAATCAATTGCCCTATCCGTGTATGTGGAATGGTAAAAAATGAAGGTGAGCCGGGTGGAGGACCTTTTTGGATAAAGGATAGCGAGAATGATGTTTCACTTCAAATTATAGAGTCGGCCCAAATTGATACTTCTAATGAGGAACAAGCAGCCATATTAAAAAACGCAACACATTTTAATCCTGTTGATTTAATATGTGGGGTACGAAACCATAAAGGTGAGAAATATAATCTATTGGACTTTATAGATACAAAACAAGGTTTTATCACAGAAAAGACAAAAGAGGGCAAAGAATTAAAAGCGCTAGAACTTCCAGGGCTTTGGAATGGGGCCATGGCGTATTGGAACACTATTTTTGTAGAAGTGCCATTGGTAACTTTTAATCCAGTTAAAACGGTCAATGATCTTTTAAAACCTACACACCAAGTTTAAAAGTTACATAGTGCTACCCAATTTATAAAGGACCGTTACCTGCTGTAGTAGGTAACGGTCCTTTTTTAATGTGACCAAAATAAAAAAGCAGTGTCTTATAGATAAATTGGAACGGTTCCCAAGTTTGTGATGGAGCTAATTATAAAATATTTAAAACATCTAGATGAGGGTGTCTAGATTTTTTGGTTGATTGATTTGGTAGAAAGGTCGTACACTGTGCGGCCTTTTTATGACAAAGAATCAAAAAAACATGAAATACCCAGAAATTAAAAAATGATCTACAAAATAGTTTTGGCCATCAGTATTCTATCCTTTGTGATATCCGTTTTTTTGGTGGCATCTTATTTGAACAAGGATTATAGAAAAAATAAGGAAAAGTAACTAGGATGATGCTATGCAAACACTAACCTTGTATTGTCCGTTCCCAGTGGTACCTAAAATAATTGTATTCTTTTAGAAAATGGTTATATGGTGCTAGGGAAGTTGAAAAGGCTGCTTTGGCAGCCTTTTTTTGTATAAAAAATACACATGAAGATACTGTTGTATACAAAATTACACAGTATCCTGTTTTTTGAAAATATCATAATCAATTCATTATTAAGCACTTAAATTGAATAGGGCAACAAAGAAAATGTTGGCACTAGATTTTCATATAGATAAGCAAGTTTAATTTTTAAAAACATATATATCATGAGAAAGTTATTTTTTGCAACTGTTTTATCTTTTGTAGGTCTTACAGCAATCGCCCAAGAAGAAACTGCTGAGCTGCAAGCAGACGAAACAACTGTAGTAACTGCAACACAGGATTTTGAGGAAATCAGTGTTTCCGATCTTCCAGAAGCTGTTACAGCAGCTGTGGCAAAGGACTATCCAACGGCTACTGTAAATAAAGCCTATAAAAATGCATCTGAGCAATACAAGTTGGAACTATCATTGGAAGATGGTACTTCTGGAACATTGTATGCCGATGCCGAAGGAAATTGGATAGAAATATAATTACAGTTTTTGATTAATCGTGTTAGGTTAGTTTGGTTAAGGAGAGGTCTGCTTACGTGGGCCTCTCCTTTTTATGATAATTTTACCACGCTCTTAAAGTCCATAACTTTATCCCCGTCGTATATTAGATTAAGGTATGCCCAAAATCTTAATCATTGAGGATGACACAGCTTTTTGCCAAATGCTCCATAAGTTTTTGGCCAAGCATAACTTTGATATTTCTACAAGCTATACAATTACAGATGCCAAACAGAAATTAAAGTCAAGCCTTTTTGATATTATTCTATCCGATGTGCGTTTGCCAGAAGGAGACGGTATAGCATTGCTTTCGAGAATAAAATCTGAATTTCCAAGTACACAGGTAATTTTGATGACCGGTTACGCAGAAGTGAAGACTGCGGTGAGTGCCATGAAAAAAGGGGCATTCGATTATATCTCAAAACCTTTTACCCCAGAAAATATACTCAAGATCATTACGAGCGCCCTCAATACCAAGGCGGCAGTAAAGGAACAACCTGTAAAAACTGAGGATACCAAAAAACAATCCATTGCTTCAACCCAATCAGGGACTATTGTTGGAACCAGTGAAGTATCAAGAAAACTACAGCAGTATATAGATTTGGTGGCCCCAACCAATATGTCGGTTTTGATTACTGGCGAAAGTGGCACCGGCAAAGAAGTTACTGCCAAGGCCATTCACGATAAAAGTAAGCGAAAGGCCAATAACTTTGTCGCCGTAGATTGTGGTGCCATCCCTAAGGAAATCGCGACGAGTGAATTTTTTGGACACGTAAAGGGAAGTTTTACAGGAGCTATTGATGATAAAATGGGTCATTTTGAAGCTGCAAACGGAGGTACGCTCTTTTTAGATGAAATAGGAAACCTTTCCTATGAGAATCAAGTTCAACTGCTTAGGGCGCTTCAAGAAAGAAAGATAAAGCGCGTTGGCAGTACGAAAGAAATTTTTGTTGATGTACGGATTATCACGGCAACCAATGAAAATTTATTGCATGCCGTTGCCGAAGGTAGTTTTAGGGAAGACTTGTACCATCGTCTTAATGAGTTTTCTGTTGAGATACCATCACTAAAGGAGCGTGTTGACGACCTCATGTTATTTGCCAATTACTTTTTGGACAATGCAAATAGGGAACTTGATAAAAATGTAACGGGTTTTTCCGAAGAGGTAAAACATACATTCCATAACTATGCTTGGCCAGGAAACCTACGGGAATTAAAAAATGTAGTCAAGCGTGCTGTTTTATTTACAGAAGGAGATACGGTAAGTTTAAGCTCCATTCCTAATACAGTGGACAATGTAGTCGAGAATTCATCCCAATCCAAATTCTCTAAATCGGACTATGAAAAGGAGAAGATTCTCAATGCTTTGAAGCAAACCAATTTTAACAAGAGCAAGGCTGCCAAACTTTTACAAATCACTAGAAAGACACTCTATAATAAAATTAATCAATATCAACTGGAAGTGTAGGCAAAAAAGCATGAATTGCTGTTTCCAGATTTAAGATTGAAAGTTTCAGTTTTTCAAATCTACGTATTGTTTTTTTGTGCGTGGCATCATAAGAAAGGTGTTCAAGTTTTTCAAGAATAGGAATGGCACTCTCCACTTTTAACTGTCGAAACATGGGCAGCATCTTGTGTGAGATGGATTTTATTTCATCGTAGTTAAGGTTTTCGACCGCAATGGAAAGTCGGTATAAATTATCATGGGTATCCTCTAGAAAGCTTTCTAAAACCTCGTAAACACTTTTGGGACTGTCCAAGAAAGACGAAATAATTTCTAGACTGAACAGTTTTGAATTTGACTGGACCGTATTCTCGTTCAAACTATGTTCTGGGGTATGCTGGTTGCCATAGTCCAGAATGGTATTAAGCGTATTTAAAAGTGCGTCATGGGAAAAAGGTTTAGGTAACACTTCAGAGAACCCATTGTCAAGATAACTCTTCTTGTCAACATTTCTTTGACCTGTCATTGCAACTATGGGTTGATTTTCATAATGCGAAAAATGGCCAGACTTTAATCTTTTGACCACTTCGTACCCATTGACTACGGGCATTTGTATATCGGTCAAAACCACATCATAATGAAAATCATCAAGATGTTCTGCATCTTCAAAATTGGAAAAGACCTTTGCGGGCATATGGTGTATTTTGCATACTTCTTGCAAGAGTTCCAATAACGTTTCATCATCGTCAAAAATGAGTAAGGAAGGCTGATTTTTAAGATTTGAATGTTGTGTGTCCTCGGTGGTAATCTCTGTGTCAGAAAATTTAAGAGGGAGAGAAAGTGTAAATGCACTTCCTTTGTTTTCCTCACTTTCCAGATATAAAGTTCCGCCCAATAAACTTGTCAGTTTTTTGGATATGGTCAATCCAAGACCATATCCACCATACTTCTTTTCTATGGAATCACTTGCTTGGGCAAATTCTTTAAAGATTCGTTCTTGTTGCTCTTTTTTAATTCCTATGCCTGAATCAATGACAGTAATGTTCACTAAAGGACCGCTATCATTTTCTCTTACACGGGCTTTTACTTTTACAAAGCCTTTGTCCGTGAATTTAAAGGCGTTTCCTAACAGATTGGTCAATATTTGGCGCACTCTAAAAGGATCCCCTATTATGGGTTTTTCCAAAGCTTCGGGAATTTCTGATGAAAAGACTATGAATTTTTTATGATAGATGTCTTCAAAACCAGAAGCGGTATCCGCAATTAAATGAGAGAGCAGAAAGGGTACTTTTTCTATCTGTATTTTTCCCGATTCTAATTTTGAAAAATCCAAAAGGTCATTTACCAGGTTATCAACATATTTTGAGGCAGATTTAATATTGCGTACATACTGTTGCTGATTGGTGCCCAAGTTGCTATGCTCCATTAACTCTGTGTAGCCCCCAATAGTATTTAATGGTGTTCTAAGATCATGGCTTACTGTAGAGATTAACTGTTCCCTACTTTTCAATAAAGATTCGGAATATTTCTTTTCCTTTTCCAATTGTTCCCGGTAACGTTGCACTTTCCAAAAATCACGGATAATCAGGAAGGTGAATAACGATACTACGATTAAACCCAAAATAACGGCAATCCCTGTCAAGCGAACACTTCGTTTTAATATTTGTTCCTTGTTGAGATTATCCAGATAGGCATTCATGATGATTTCCTTTTCAAAAGCAGAAATCATACTGCGCAGTTTTTGGGAAAGCTCTAGATCTGCTTTATAAATTTGAAGCTCTTTTCTGATTACGGATCGTTCTATTCTTGCGTTTTCCAATTTGGCACGTTCCAAAAGGGACTTGGATAATTGCAATAAGGAGTCTATGTCTGCCGTGGGGGCATTGTCCTTATCTTCGGATGGAATATTCTTGTTGAGAATGGCCACAACTTTTTTTATGGAATTTTGGGTCTCCGGAGACAGTTGTTCAAAATTTGGAGCAAAAGTCTCTGGGGTTATTCTTCCCATGTCCACTTCCATTTTATTGAACTTTTTCAACAAGGAATCAATGGGCGCGCTTTTGGTATTTCTGACTTTTAAATTTCTAAGTTCTGCATTATTGTATACTTTCTGTTGCAGTAGTTTTTGAACACTGTCCAGTTTTACTATCTGATTATCGTTGGTAGTCAAGAGTTTTAGGCTATCGATAGAATTGAATATCGTATCCACCTTTTGGGCATAGGCCGTTAGATTTCCTCTTTCTTTGGTTTGTAGTGCCAGCTTTGATAAGTTTTCGGCTTCGTACAGTTCGGTCAACAAGGAGTTGGTTTTTAATAATTTGATATTATCCTCCTCTTTACTCTGTGAAGCGTTATAATCCTGGAATTCCGAATAAACGAAAAAGGCAGCCAAAAACGCCAACACACCTAAGACTAGATAGCTGGTAATTATTTTAAATGTAAATCTCCTTTTGGATTTGGGGTACATAACAAGCGCTCTACCATCTATATACGGGAAAGAATAGGTGTGTGGGTCGTTTTTAAAAGTTAATTAACGTCATTTTTGCTATGAAAAGTGAATATGGCGAATTACATTTGCCCCATCTCAAAGGGGTGCTTAAACCTCGAACTTGAATTGGGCAGGTCCTAAAACAAGTTCAGGACAAGCTGAGATTATACCCAAAGAACCTGGGCGGGTAATGCCGCCAAGGGATAGAAGAGCGTTTAAGAGTAGGCGTCATTCTGAATTTATTTCAGAATGCATAAAAACTCCTTGGGTCGCTCAAAAAAATCAAGTATTAACAAGGAATAATGGCCCCTTTTATTCGTAAAATTTTTTACGGATGAAACCATTCTATTCAAATTTTTATGAAGAAGCCATCAAACGCAAAGATGGTTCAATGCGACGGTCAAAAAATGAAAAGAGACATCGTATTAAAACAATGTTCGCTGCTTTTGTCAGCTGTGGATTGGCACTTTCAGCCAGTGCACAGGAAAAGCCCAAAGACTCTTTGGAAGGGAAAAAAATCAATCTTGATGAAGTTGTAGTCTCTGCATCGCGGGCTACCGACAAGATTCCGGTGACATTTACCAACATTGACAGGGAAGAAATCCAGAAAGTAAATTTAGGCCAGGATATTCCTGTATTGTTGAATTATATGCCCTCGGTGGTCTCCACTACATTTGATGGCACTGGAATAGGTCCTACCGATTTTCGAATTCGAGGTGCCGACAACTCTCGTATCAATGTAACGATCAATGGAATTCCGTACAACGATGCCGATAGCCAGACTACTTTTTTTGTTAACCTTCAGGATTTTGCATCATCTATCGAAAACATCCAAATTCAACGAGGCGTGGGAACATCCACGAACGGGGCAGGTGCTTTTGGGGCAAGTGTCAATATTTTGACGGACAATTACTCAGAAGAAGCTTTTGGGCAGTTATCCAATAGCTTTGGCAGTTTCAATTCTAGGAAACATTCCGTTCGTTTTAGCACTGGATTGCTGAACGACCATTTTGCCTTTTCGGGAAGACTTTCCAGAATTAAATCGGATGGTTATATCGACCGTGCCTTTTCAGATTTAAGGTCCTATTTTTTAGATGGGGTATATAAAGATGAAAATACCTTGATAAAAGCGGTAGTTTTTGGAGGTGAAGAAATTACAGGATTATCGTTTTTTGGTCTGAATGCTGCTGGAATCGAAGAAAATAGAACCTTTAATAATGACGGTCTTTACCTTGATTCTGATGGTAATGTGCAGTTCTACGATAGACAGACCGATAACTACAAACAAGACCATTATCAATTGCATATTACCCAGCAATTTGACGAGAACTGGACAGGGAACATATCGCTCCACTATACAAAAGGGCGTGGGTTTTTTGAGCAATACATAGAATCGGACCCTAGTTTTTTTAATGGAGATTTAGCCTTCTACAGACTGCCAAATTTTGAATCTAATGGCGAAACAATAGAACGTTCGGACTTGGTCACGGAACGTTTTTTGAACAGTGACTTTTACGGCACCGTATTTAGTTTGAACTACAAAGACTCCAAATGGGATGCAGTCTTTGGTGGAGGGTTCAATCGTTATGATGGTGAACAATTTGGCGAGATTACTGCAGCCGAATTTGCACAATTGCCCAGTATTCCCTTCCGTTTTTATGAAAATGGTAGCGATAAAAGAGATTTCAATGTGTACGCAAAAGCTACCTATCAACTTAATGAACAATTTTCGTTGTTTGGCGATTTGCAAATAAGAACAATTGATTACGAAGCTTCAGGAGCGCTGTTCGACCCAAGTGGTGCATTGAACGTAGATGAAAATTTCTCATTCTTCAATCCAAAAACCGGAATAACTTATAAGCCAAATAATCAAAACAGTATCTATTTCTCTTATGCGCGGGCGAATCGCGAACCAGCACGTGTAGATTTTGAAACGGGTACCCCAGAACCTGAAAGCTTGAATGATTTTGAATTGGGATGGCGTTATGTCTCACCAAATTTTCAATTGAATACCAATGCATACTATCTAGATTTTAAGAATCAGTTGGTATTGACGGGAGAATTGGATGAGGTAGGTTTTCCAATTCGCCAGAACAGTGGTCAGAGCTATCGTTTAGGTTTGGAAATCGATGCCAATTTTACATGGGATAAATTCAGTATTCGACCAAATTTGGCGGTCAGTACCAATAAAAACCAAGATTTTTTGGTTGAAGCTGATACCGATGGTTTTACCAATTTAGGCAATACCAACATTTCGTTCTCACCAGAGATTATTGCAGGAAATATTTTTACGTACAATGCTTCAGATAGCTTTAGTGCAAGTTTGTATTCTAAATATGTAGGAGAGCAATTTATGACTAATACGGATTCTAATGCCATAGACGCTTATTTTGTGAATGATGTGAACGTACAATATACGTTAGCGAACATTTCAATTTTAAAATCGATAGTATTTACAGGACAAGTGAACAATATTTTTGATTTGGAATATGAAAATAATGGTTATGTGTTTTTTGGGGAATCATTTTTCTATCCACAGGCAGGTATCAATTTTCTATTAGGAGCAACTTTAAACTTTTAAAATATGGATAAGCTGAAAATAGTATTGGATTGGACTGCAAATACAAACCATACAGGTTTTTATGTGGCACAGGAAAGAGGTTTTTATCACGGGCACGGAATTGATTTGGAGATAAATACACCAGAAGCAGACGATTATAGCAAAACACCTGCTAAAAAAGTAGAACTGGGAGAAGCTGATTTAGCACTTTGTCCTTTTGAGAGTGTTTTGAGCTACAATACCAAAAAAGAAAGGTTTGACGCTGTAGCTATTGCTACAATTTTTAGAGAAGATATTAGTGCAATAACTGTTTTACAGGAAAGTAAGATAAACACACCTAAAGATTTAGATGGAAAAGTTTATGCTTCCTATAAGGCTCGTTACGAAGATGAGATAGTGAAACAGATGATACGGAATGATGGCGGCATGGGCGATATTAAAATTGAATACCCAAAACGATTGGGTATTTGGGACACGCTCATAAACGGTTCTTTGGATGCTACTTGGATTTTTACGAATTGGGAAGGGGTCCATGCGAAAACCAAAGGGATTAAACTACGAAACTTCAAAATGGGAGATTATGGAATTCCTTATGGCTATTCTCCTGTTATTTTGGCAAGTAGAAGCAGAATCGATAGCAATAAAAAATGTTATAAAGATTTTCTTAGTGCAACAAAGCAAGGCTTTTTATACGCTATAGAGCATCCGCAATATGCAGCGGATTGCATTAAGCCCCATATAGCCAAGAGCGATGCCGATATCGACCTGTTGGAAAGTCAAAAGCTTTCGAATAAATTTTATGGTAACGAAAACAATTGGGGGATTATGGAGCCGGAAAAGGTGGATTTATTCTTAAATTGGTTGTACGATTCAAATCTTGAAACAGCTGGATTGCTTTATGAAGATTTAGTGTTTTCTAACCTGCTGCAGTAGTTAAAAAATAGAACATATGGACAAGGACAATTCAAGACCATTGCGGTGGGGAATTATAGGCTGTGGAGATGTTACCGAAGTAAAAAGCGGTCCACCCTATCAGCTAACGGATGGTTTTGAATTGTCTATGGTGATGCGACGTAATGCAGAAAAGGCAGCGGATTATGCCAAAAGACATGAGGTGCCGCTCTGGACGACCAAGGCGAGTGAGGTCATTGAAAACCCTGAAATAGATGCCATTTATATAGCTACACCACCAGACACCCATAAATTGTATGGTCTTCAAGTGGCAGCAGCTGGAAAACCTTGTTGTATTGAGAAACCTATGGCGCCCAGCTACGCAGATAGTCTTGAGATATATAATGCCTTCAAAAAAAAAGAAATCCCACTTTTTATTGCCTATTATCGCCGTTCCCTACCTAGGTTTACCAAAATAAAAGAGTGGTTGGATAAAGGCTTTATTGGAGATGTGCGCCACATTCGTTGGTACAAGAGTAGAACACCAAGCGAACTGGATTTAAGCGGAACATACAACTGGCGTACCGACGCAAAAGTTGCTCCAGCTGGTTATTTTGATGATTTGGCAAGCCATGGTCTTGATTTGTTCATCTATTTGTTGGGTGATATAAAAGATGCAAAGGGTTTTGCCGTGAACCAACAAGGATTATATTCGGCCAAAGATGCGGTTACGGGCAGTTGGCTCCATGAAAATGGAATAACCGGAGAAGGCAGTTGGATTTTTGGGGCCAATAAACAAAGGGACATCGTTGAGATTTTTGGTTCTAAGGGAGAAATACGGTTTTCAGTATTGAACGAAGCACCATTGGAACTCATTAGTCTTGAAAATAAGGAATCTCTACATATTGAACACCCTAAGCATATGCACCAATACCATGTGGAAAATATGCAAAAGCATCTTTTTGAAGAAATACAACACCCCTCAACAGGAGAAACAGGACTGCATACCAGTTGGGTGATGGACAAAATCTTGGGGAATTTGAAATAGAAAGGTACACTCCTAAAAGAACATGGAAAATTTTTGGTTTTTGTATTAAGACATAAATTTGTTTTTTCACCTAACACCTAACACCTAACACCTAACACCTAACACCTAACACCTAACACCTAACACCTAACACCTAACACCTAACACCTAACACCTAACACCTAACACCTAACACCTAACACCTAACACCTAACACCTAACACCTAACACCTAACACCTAACACCTAACACCTAACACCTAACACTAGTTAGAGATGGTTACGATGTTTCCACTTTGTGTGGCCCTATAAAAAAGGAGGTCGTAATAGCGATTTCCATCGTCTGGTCTGTCCAGTTGTTGTCCGGTAAAAAGATTATAGGTGTAATCTTCACAGGAACAGACTACATTTTGCCCGTCAATGGTCATGGTAGAACAATTATTGGGTGTATGATTGGGACAGCTTGCTTCAAAAGCTACATAAGTATCCAATCCAGATTTGATGACAAAAGCACCTCGTGTACCAACTCCACTATTTCCTACGTAAACGGGATTGCCAATATTGTTTAAATCGTTATAGAGCGGTAGATTCAAATTTAATTCAAACCTAAAATTCACCTCTTGGAGAAAAGGATTTCGATTGGTGCTATCAGAATTGCATGAAACTGAAAAAATCAATAAAATAAAGCCCCAGAAGTACCTCATAGTGTGAATTTCAAAACATTACTTCAGCAAATTTGGGCAAAAATTACCTATATTTGCGTTAAATCCTCGATAAAAATCCTATGCAAGTCATAGAGGTGTTCGAGGATTTTTTGTATTTACAACGATAAAGCGCATTGGGAAAATTTTTGATTTTCTCCAGTGTTCTTTTGCATTAAATTACAATGATATGAGTAAAGTATCTTATTATACAGAAGAAGGATTAAAAAAATTGAGGGAGGAACTCAATTATCTAAAGGATGTTGAGCGTCCCAAGGCTTCACAGGCCATTGGTGAAGCTAGAGATAAAGGAGATTTATCTGAAAATGCGGAATATGATGCTGCAAAAGAAGCGCAAGGACTTTTAGAAATGAAAATCTCTAAAATGGAAGAAACATTGGCCAACGCAAGACTTATTGATGAATCACAACTGGATACATCAAAGGTTTTGGTACTGTCTACAGTTAAACTGAAAAACCAAACCAATGGGATGGAAATGAAATATACATTGGTTGCAGAAAGCGAAGCAGATTTAAAAAGCGGTAAAATATCGGTCACTTCCCCAATCGGAAAAGGATTGTTGGGAAAATCTGTTGGCGAAGTTGCGGAAATCACCGTTCCCAATGGAACGTTAAAGTTCGATATTTTGGAGATTACACGAGATTAGCAGGTACTAATTCGTTATATTTAATCCTGTCGCTCGACAGGATTTTTTATTTAAAACCAAACCAAGCATGCCAAGTATTTTTACCAAAATCATCGACAGAGAGATTCCCTGCTACAAAATAGCAGAGGACGAAGATAATTTTGCTTTCCTTGATATTAACCCTAATTCAAAAGGTCACACCCTCTGCATACCCAAAACAGAGGTGGACAAGCTATTGGATTTGGATGAAGCTTCTTATTTGAGTTTAATGCGCTTCTCAAGAAAAGTAGGTAAGGCGATTGAATCTGCGGTACCATGCGAACGTGTAGGGATGACGATTATCGGTTTGGAAGTTCCACATGTTCATGTACACCTTATCCCATTGCACAGCATGAAGAACGCCACGTTTCAACATAAAGAAAAACTGGAGCCTGAGGAGTTTATAGCTATTGCCGAGAAAATAAGGGAAAAGCTTAACTAACACCTTCCAAATAAAAATAAACGCCTGCCGATACGCCACAAATTGCCAATACAAGAATGATAAAGAAGAGCGTGGTAAACCGTACCGAAGTCTTATCGGGAGTAACTAGTTTATTATAGTACTCGAATACCCGCTCAATGTCCGTAGTCCAGTTTACGGGATAAATAACGGAATAACATTTCTTGCATTTTATCTCATGGGTTACCTCGTCGGTGGTTTTATGATAAAATGCATTATAGGTGTGTTTTTGGTAAAAGGTGATCTTCAGCTCTTGGTTGAAGCATTCTGGGCAGTTGTTGGTGATGTCAGCGTCTTTGATTGCAATCTTTTTTTCCTTTGCCATAGCGTATTAAATAGTTGCCCGTAGTGAAATTTGCATGATTGTTCCTTCTTTGCTTGACGAAAGTACTTTAATTTTTCCTTTGTGATATTCCTCCACAATTCTCTTTACGAGGGAAAGCCCTAATCCCCAGCCTCTTTTCTTGGATGTTACACCAGGATTAAAAATGCTTTGAAAATTACTTTTTGGAATACCGTGTCCTGTATCCGAAACCAAAATATTTACGTATTGGCCCTTTTTTTCAATTTGAATAGTGATGTTCCCTCTCCCTTTCATAGCATCTATACCATTCTTAACGAGATTTTCTATGCTCCAATTGTACAAAGGGGGATTTAAAAGCACCGGTACTTCATCAATTTCGGAGCTAAAAGCAAAATGGACAAGTTTTGAGCTTCTTCGTTTTAAATATTCATAGGCTTTTTCAGTTTCGGCGACAATATCATGTGCTTCCAAATCTGGAATGGAACCAATCTTGGAAAAGCGGTCCGTTATGGTTTCCAATCGGGTAATATCCTTCGCAATCTCTTTGGTAATGTCTGGATTGATATTTTCAGACTTTAGGAGTTCGTTCCATCCCAGAAGCGAAGTTAAGGGCGTCCCAATCTGATGTGCCGTCTCCTTTGCCATCCCTGCCCAAAGTTTATTTTGTTCGGAAGCCTTGTTGGTCTTAAAGAAGAAGAAAATGACCGTTCCAAAAAGAAAGATGATCAAAAGTAGAGCCAGAGGATAATACTTCAGCTTATTTAAGACCTCGGAATTTCCATAATATAGGGTTTCCAACAGCTCCCCCTCCTGAATAATATGGATAGGCTCGTTCTCGCTTTCGAATTGCCTTATTTTTTTCTTGATGTAAATACTGTCCGCTGCTTTTTCAAAAGGTATGTTATGCGTTTTTATAGACCCCTCTTCATTTACCAAAATCATTGGAGTGGACGTATTGTTGCCCATCACTTTTAAAGTAAGGTTTCCTAATTCTTGGTCTACCGAGGATTGGATGAGCTCCAATTGGGCGGTCGCCCAAATTTCCATCTTCAACCGCTCTTCCTCTTTAAAATTCTTAAAAAAACTGTTGGTGTTCCAAAGTATAAGGCTTACAATGACAAACGCCGAAATCAATAAAATGATGTTGTAGGCCTTTTTCCTTGGGTTAATGTTCATTTTTGTTGCAATTGGGATTAAAGATAGCGGAAAATGTAAAAATATGTTGATACTTCGTTACTTAGGATGGTTTTTATTAGGACTCATTTTATGTATTTTTGGCACTTATAGAAAAGTAGAAAAATGGAAGTTCAAGGAAGAATCAAAATGATAGATGAAACCAAAACCTATGGCAATAATGGTTTCAGAAAAAGAGAATTGGTAGTTACTACAGAAGAGCAGTACCCTCAGCATATTTTAGTGGAGTTTGTCCAGGATAAATGCGATTTGCTCAACAATTATAGTGTTGGACAAATGGTAAAAGTGAGTATAAATTTAAGAGGGAGAGAGTGGGTGAATCCACAAGGGGAAACCAAATATTTTAATTCTGTACAGGGTTGGCGTATTGAGAACCTTCAAGAAGAGACAGGTGGCGAGAACATACCGCCCGTACCGCCTATGGAAGCTTTTGAACCTGCGGATGATCTTAACGAGGGTGACCACGACGATTTGCCTTTCTAGCATACTTTGGGTCTAACCAAAGGTATAACGTTGATTTTTAGAAGGTTTTTACCTTCCCCGTTTACAATTGCGGTATTTCTTACGTTCCTTACCGTTGTTTTGGCGCTGGTTTTTACTGAAAACACTTCAGATAGGAATCATTTTGTTCAAATTTTATTGTATTGGGAAAACGGGATATGGAACAATGGCCTGTTGGTGTTTGCCTATCAGATGATGCTCATTTTGGTGTTGGGGCACGTGTTGGTATTGAGCAGACCCATGGAACGGTTGATTTTAAGAATCACCAAGCTTGTAAGAAATACTTCCAATGCAGCTGTTCTGGTTGCTTTGCCCACGATGTTGGTCTCATTTTTTAATTGGGGACTCGGTCTTATTTTTGGGGCTATTTTGGCCCGTAAGATTGGTGAATATGCCCAAGCGAACAATATTCCTATTAATTACCCTTTAGTAGGTGCTTCTGGCTATGTTGGGATGATGGTTTGGCATGGAGGAATAAGCGGTTCCGCTCCAATAAAAGTTTCCGAATCGGGTCATCTGGATAGTTTAATGGGAACTATCTCCGATGGCGGAATATTGGCACAGTTGCCTGAAACAATTTCTACCTCGTTTACTGTTTTTAGCTATTGGAACCTTATTCTGTTTGGAGTTGTTGTGCTTGCTGTAAGTATTTTAGTTTACTATTTGGGCAAAAGAACAACCCCTACAAAGTTCGATTTAAAAGAATATAGATTTACTTCCACTGCAAAAAGTAATCTAAAAGGAGCTGAAAAACTGGACCATTCAAAAATAGCTGCCATAAGTTTTGGCACTTTAATTTTGTTGGCCTTTCTACTTCAGTATTTGCCAGCTTTACGAAGCCTGAACATTACCCCTAACTTACTTAATTTTTTTATGCTTGGCCTAGCGATTGTATTGCATGGTAACTTCAGAAGCTTTTTAAGTGCGGTAGAAGAAGCAATTGGTGATACCGCGGGAATCTTGATTCAATTTCCACTATATTTTGGTATCATGGGCATTATGGGCAGTAGTGGAATGATTACGAGCATTTCTGATTTTTTTGTGTCCATAAGTACAGAAACAACAATGCCCATCTTTACTTTTTTTAGTGCGGGATTGGTCAATATTTTTGTTCCTAGTGGGGGAGGGCAATGGGCTATCCAAGGACCATTGGTCCTTGAGTCTGCATTAAAAATGGATGTGCCACTGCCAAAAGCTATAATGGCATTGGCCTATGGTGATCAAATTACGAACATGTTACAACCTTTTTGGGCTTTGCCACTTTTGGGCATTACCAGGTTAAAAGCCAAAGAAATTCTACCCTACACCCTAGTTTTTATGTTGATTGGAAGTCTTGTTTACATAGGGGGACTTCTTATTTTTTAGTCTCTTTTTTCGTATTTTTAATAAAAATTGCAAATTGGAAAAAGATAGGAAAAACCTTCCCCTGTCCTTCTTGGGGGATAGGTTGGAATTCCCACCCGTTGAAACTGCTAATGAAGATGGCCTTTTGGCTGTAGGAGGCGATTTGTCTCCACAACGTTTACTTTTGGCTTACAAAAACGGTATTTTCCCTTGGTTTAATGAAGATGCATTGATTTTGTGGTGGAGTCCCGACCCGCGAATGGTCTTGTTTCCAAAAAAGCTTAGGATTTCTAAAAGTATGCGAAAGGTTATTCGGAAAAGTGATTTTATATTGACTCAAAATGCATGTTTTGATGATGTTGTAGAAAAATGTGCCAAGATTAAGCGAAAAGGACAGGATGGAACATGGATTACCAATAACATGAAGTCTGCTTACAAGGAACTTTTTGAACTGGGCTTTGCCAAATCTTTTGAGGTATGGAAAGATAATAATTTGGTTGGTGGACTGTACGGGATTGATCTAGGCCATGTATTTTGTGGTGAAAGTATGTTCAGTACCGTTGCCAATGCTTCTAAATTTGCATTTATACAATTGGTCGCTAAACTTGAAAAAGAAAGCTATAAGCTCATAGATTGTCAAATGCATACTGACCATCTTAAAAGCCTTGGGGCCGAAACGATACCAAGGGATTCGTTCATTAAAATTTTAAAGGGATAATTGGACGTTTGTCAATAAGAAAACTACATTTTGGGGTAGGCCAGAAGTATATTCTTCTATCCGGTATTCAACACCTCCCTGTACCTTTAATCCGCCTGAAAGCTGCCATCCCACTTGACCGCTAATTCTAGTATCATATTCAGAAGAATTTCCTTTGGCCACGCTCAATAAGTTTTCAAATCCCCCAACAAAATAAGGCTCGCCAACATTCAATTTTTCCCCTTTCAAGGGAAAATCAACTGCAAAGCGATACCTGAATCTATGTGTCGTCAATGGTTCTGTAATACGTTGCTCAGCTCTAAACCTATGACCAAATCGTATCACAAAAGGTCGTTTTGTAAAGTTGTACTGTTGGGTAAGGCGAAGTTCGTTAGGATTATCCTCAAAATTATTTCTGAATCGATATTGAACCCCCAACGCTATACTCTTGTTATCGGCCAATTTTAAATTCGAAAAATGAACTAAGTCCACGTGCCTTATCTTAACCTCTAAATCTCCTTCGTCAATAAAAAAACTTCGCTTGGCCATAGAAAAGTTATGCGAATACGTTTTGGACAAGTTGTAGTTTATGGCAGCTTGTGGTTGCAAATACGCGGTCAGGTTTTCTTGGGATGCTAAAAAAGAGGTCCAAAGAAAACAGCTAGGCAACAACCACCTAGTACAGAACATGGTCATAGGAGGATGATAATGATTTTCTAAGCTTTATAAATTCACCCTTGGCATTAAACAATGCCTCATAGGTTTGAAAGCCCTTTTCAACTTTTGCCGCAAAGACCAGTTCATAGTTGATATAGGGTAGAATTAGATTTTGGAAGGCGTGGTGAATCAGTTCTTTTTCGGAGGTGCCATTAACAGGATATTGCTGTTGTATTTTTACGATACGGACTTTGCTAAATTTGTTCTGGAGATATTCATTGATGTTATCCCAACTCTCCTCTGGTATATCTTTCTCCTTGATGATAATTTCAATATCCTCCAATATGCCCTGTTCATCGAATTCCACACTGTAATGTAATTTTCCTTTCTTGAATTTGGCTTCAAAACTGTTCTTAAGGCTATCGGTTTCCTTATAAAAACGTATCCTTTTTGATGACGCCAATTGTTCGGCAATGAGCTCGTAGGCATTGGTTGGGAATTCTGATTGTGCTATGCGATATTCCTTCTCATATTTATTTTGCCCCCAACATGTGAATGTCAGTAGTATTAATCCAAGACATAGCCTATACTTCATCATATCTAAAACAGCTTACCTCATGATCGTTTACCATTCCCGTAGCCTGCATATGGGCATACATAACCGTGCTTCCTACAAACTTAAAGCCGCGTTTTTTTAAATCTTTGCTGATTGAATCCGAAAGCGGTGTGGTAGCAGGCGCATCTTTGTAATAAGCTACCTTATTTTTGAGAGGTTTTCCATTCACAAAACCCCAAATATATTCGCTAAAGCTCCCAAATTCTTTTTGCACTTCCATAAATGCCCTGGCATTGGAAACCGTAGCATTTACTTTTAATTTATTCCTTATGATACCAGCATCATCAAGAAGTCCATCGATTTTCTCCTGATTGTAATTTGCTATTTTTTTGTAATCAAAATTATCGAATGCCTTTCTAAAATTATCACGTTTCTTCAAGACGGTAATCCAGCTTAATCCTGCCTGAAAAGTTTCCAAAATAAGAAATTCGAACAAGGTGTCGTCATCCTTCACGGGCACCCCCCATTCCCTATCATGATACTCTTCGTAAAGCGAATCGCCTTCGCACCAACCACAGCGATGTTTGTTCATGGTTAAATTTTAACCTAAAGGTAAGGGAAAATATACTTTTCTTTCAGCACTAAACTATAGTGGGATAAGCTCTTTGGAAATAATGGCATCGTCAATGGCTACGTATAATCTACTCTGCCCTCTAAAGAAGTCATTCTTATCTTTTCGTTCTAGGATTACCTTCTCTTTTTTATTGGAGAGTTCCAATATTCCAATGATGACCACCAGTTGGCTCATTATTTTGTGAACAGGTATTCTAGAAGCTATTTCTGAAGTTTCACCGTTGACGGAATCATGTATGTACAAGTACGATTTGTTTACGGGATTTCCAATCTTAAAAAGTTCACCAAGCTTAACTTTGTAGTTTTTATGGTAAGATTTGGAAGATGTTTCATTAAAACCGGTATCGGGAAAAATAGCAGGACGTTCTTTCTTCTTCATTCATCATTGCTTTAAGATTGAAAACTTTGGATAATGAACAAATAGAGGGGCATTCCCAATGTAATGTTGAAAGGAAATGTAAAAGCCAAAGCCATAGGGACATAAAGACTTGGATTTGCTTTTGGTGCCGCTATGCGCATGGCGGCGGGTACTGCAATATAAGACGCACTGGCGGCTAAAATGGCAAATAGAAAACGGTTACCGACACTTTCTGTGATAAACTGACTGAACCAAGCAACCAAACAACCATTAATCACGGGCAAACCAATAGAGAATACCAAAGCAAACCAGCCTTTCTTAATGAAATCGTTCAATTTCTTCCCACTGGTGATTCCCATATCCAATAGGAAAACTGCTAGGAAACCTTTAAAGATATCTGTGGTAAAAGGTTTAATTCCTTCCGCCTGATGCTCATTCGCCAAAAAACCAATGGCCAAACTTCCCAGAATCAATATAACACTACCGTTGGTAACCGAATGGTGCAATACTTTTTTAAAGTTGCCATCTTTCTTGTTACCTCGCTTAAAAAAGGCCATTAACAATACTCCAATAATTATGGAAGGTGCTTCCATAAGTGCCATTACTGCAACCATATGCCCACCAAACTCAATGTTTTCAATTTCCAAAAACGAAATTGCGGTTACAAAGGTCACTGCACTCACAGAGCCATATGCCGCTGCGATTGCACCGGAGTTTTCAACACTAAATTTTCTTCTGAGTATAAAATAAGCGAATACAGGTACCGAGATGGCCAAAAAAATACCAAATAGCAACGACCATATAATTTCCATACTAAAGTCGCTATGGGAAAGTTCAAGGCCTCCCTTAAAGCCTATTGCAAATAGTAAGTATAACGATATAAATTTTGATGAGTTTTGAGGAATTTCTAAATCACTTTTTAGTTGGACTGCAACTATGCCAAGAAAGAAAAATAATAAGGCAGGGTTGGTTAGGTTATCAATTAGAAGGTGTAAATCCATTAATTTTTTTATTCTTCCAGGGATATTTTGAGAATACCATCAATTCGAAGTCTTTTTCCCTCGCTTCTCAAACTATTGATGAATTCCTTTGCAATTACTTTCTCTTTTTCCAATTCTAGGATTCTCTCATCTGGATACTTGGTATTGGCGTCTCTGTCTCCTTCGCACCACGATATACGCTGAAGCTTGTGAAAGTTTATTTTTTCGTCTATTAGGGCAGTAATTACATCGCATGCCTCTGATGGGGTAAAACTGCCATCTACCAATTGTATTTTTTGCTTTGTTTCGATTGTAGTTTCCATTTTGAAAATTTTTAAAGTTTTAATATTTTTTTGTTTGTCTTTTTCCAATCATATTGATCGACAATAAGCCGAATATGATCGACATTGAAATACTTAACCAGCCAAAGAAAAGAAAGTCGTTTAGGGCGGAAAGGATTAAAATTCCGCCAAAAAGAAACCCCATTAAAGCGTAGTAAATAGGATAATATTTTTCCTCTTCGCTAAGTTTGGTTCTTTTAGCCTCAATTTTTTGAACTAGAGATGTTGATTTACCGAACATATTTTATTTTGGTGCGAAGTTCAATGATATTTATCATATATTTTTATTTATATTTATTATAATTTGCATAAAACAATTTTATGAATTATACATTGCACCAACTTCGAATATTTTCTAAAATAGCTGATAAACAAAGTATTACAAAGGCCTCTGAAGAACTTCATCTAACACAGCCTGCAGTTTCCATCCAATTAAAGAATTTTCAGAACCAGTTTCCAATTCCTTTGACCGAAGTGGTTGGAAGACAGCTTTTTGTTACGGATTTTGGAAAAGAAATAGCATTGGCGGCCAAACGGATTCTTAATGAGGTGGATAGCATAAACTACAAATTGCTCACATTTAAAGGTGAGTTGGCGGGGAAACTAAAAATATCGGTAGTCTCTACGGGAAAGTATGTCATGCCTTATTTTCTTTCTGGATTTATGCGCGACAACTCGGGGGTTGACTTGAGCATGGATGTTACGAACAAAACACAAGTTGTGGAAAGTTTGGAAGAGAACCTAGTCGATTTTGCTTTGGTGAGTGTTTTACCTGATCATTTGAATTTGGAAAAGATAAGCTTGATGCGAAACGTGCTGTATCTCGTGGGAAATCCAAAATATTTTGAAAAAGTCAAATTAAGTAAGAGCGCATTCTCAAAAGACACACCTTTAATTTTAAGGGAAAAAGGCTCGGCTACCCGTGCAGCAATGGAAAATTATTTGCTCGAAAAGAGCATAACCATAGCCAAGAAAATAGAATTGACCTCTAATGAAGCTGTAAAGCAAGCAGTCATAGCTGGCCTGGGTTGCTCTATTATGCCTTTAATTGGGCTTAAAAATGAATTGAGCAATGGTGAAATAAAAATAATACCGTTAAAAAACCTCCCCATCACTACAATGTGGAACTTAGTTTGGTTAAAGAATAAAAAGCTATCACCGGTTGCCGTGGCATTATTGGATTATCTAAAAAATCAAAAACAAGAAGTTATTGATACCAACTTCGAGTGGTTTAATCAATATTAAATAGAAAATATAAGGGTGCTATTTTATCTTGATATTAAGAATACTCCGTATTTCCAGTGTTTGACCTTTGTTTCTTGCTTGCACTACAAGTTCTGTAACTTTCTGTTTTGCAGCTTTAAGGTCTTCTATTCTTTTTTGCGATTTTTCTGGATCACTGTTTTGGGTTTCTTTTAGGTTTAACAGTTGAACCGTATGAAACTTGATTTTATAGTTGAGCAGGGAAAGGAGCACTTCGGCAGATTCAGCAGGGTCAAATTCACCCTCTACCAAACGCACATTATACGTTTGGCATTCATCTTCGTTAGAAATGCTCTTTTTCTGCAATAATTTACCCTTACTGCCCTTGAGCCATTGAAAAAGCTTGTTTTCCATTAAAAAAGTAAAGATTTTCTGTTTTTATAACATCAATATCATGTGTGATTGCCCTACTTAACAGCTCAACAACTTCTGAGTTTTTGATAGAACCTTCGCCGGTTACGGCAAAACGACATCTCCAGTGGTCCGTACAGAATGTTTCCTCGAATCCGTTTGGCCAGACTTTCACCCCTCTATTTGTAATGACTTGTAGCTTTAATTTGTCATTTTCCATTTTTTGAAGTTGCGTTGCAATCTCGTTGGGATTTGTTCCTGACCAGTGGGCGAAAATATCAACTCCTTTCAATTCTTTTAAAACAGGTTCTTTTCTAGCAGTACTAGGCAGATTAAGGGGACCTGTTTGTTCGTAAGAAACACTTTTCAAGGTTTTTGGCTTCTGGCCCAAATTGGCAATGACCGCAGCGGCAAATTCTTTGGTGCCAACTTTTTCTTTGCTGGTTTTCTCATCGAAAATATCGTAGGTATGGATACCATCCTCCATTGTTTTCAACCATGCATTTTCAACCTTTTCGGCAATATCATTTTGTCCTAGATGGTTAAGCATCATAATGGCACCTCTTAATAATCCAGATGGATTGGCCAAGTTTTGTCCTGCCCTACGTGGTGCTGAACCATGTATAGCTTCGAACATAGCACAACTTTCTCCAATATTCGCCGATCCTGCAAGTCCCACCGACCCCGTAATTTGCGCAGCTACATCAGATAATACATCTCCATACAGGTTAGGCATTACGATTACATCAAATATTTCTGGTGTATCTGCCAATTTTGCAGCGCCTATATCTATAATCCAATGTTCGTTGGTAATTTCTGGGTACTCCGCGGCAATTTCATCAAAAACCTGATGGAAAAGCCCATCGGTTTGTTTCATGATGTTGTCCTTGGTAAAGCAGGTAACTTTTTTTCTGTTATATTTTTTGGCATATTCAAAAGCGTAGCGCACTATTTTTTCACAGCCCGGTCTACTAATCAATTTAAGGCATTGAACGACTTCATCAGTTTGCTGATGCTCTATTCCGGCATAAAGGTCTTCTTCATTTTCCCTAATAATTACGACATCCATTTCTGGATGTTTAGTCTTTACAAATGGATGTATACTACGGCATGGTCTTACATTGGAATAAAGTCCAAGAGATTTTCTGGTGGTTACGTTCAAACTTTTATAACCTCCGCCTTGTGGAGTGGTTATCGGAGCTTTCAGAAAGACCTTGTTTTTTCTAATGATATCCCAAGATTCTTTGGATATCCCAGAAGTGTTTCCCTTTAGATATGCATTTTCACCTACTTCTATCTCATCCATTTCTAATTGTGCACCTGCTGCTTCCAAAATTTGTAACGTGGCTTCCATTATTTCTGGGCCAATTCCGTCACCTTTTGCGATGGTAATTCTATTCATTTGTTATATTGTTTTTGGCAAAAATGCGAATATGTAATCATATAATTTTATTTATATTAATTATGAAAAACATTAATAATTTTTATAATTATAAAATCATATGTGTTTTTAAACTGTAGATAGGTACTCTTGTCATCTATACTTTTTCGGTACGTTCCCTTAGGGTATCACCTTGGAGTTCATCCATATAAATTATGGGCATGGCGTAGATAAGTGGTGGATGTTTAGTAAACTTTTTTTGAATTCTTTGGTTTATTTTAGAGAATAGCAGAGCTTTTGTTGTGCCCATTACTAGTGTTTGCTCAAAACTTTCCTTCTTATTCTCGTTTAATTGTTTGTACACCAATTTATTTGAAACAATGGCATTGAGAACGAGCTTCTCATCAAGTAAAAAATCAACTATTGCTGTAGCTTGTTCAGAGGAGTGACAGACAATGTGTAATAAGACCATACGATAAAGAAATAATCAGCAAATGCGTAAAGAGGAAACGGTTTCTTACGCATTAAAGCCATGTCCAAGTTTTAAGATAGCGCTACTTGGTCATTGATTTCTTGTTTCCTCTTTCCCGTATTTGAATTTCTCCACTTGCAACCGCTTCATTCAGGTCTGCGGTCAATGTTTTGTAGACCCTAAAAAACTTTTTCCCGTTCGTTTTTTTAAAGGTGATTATAGGATTTTCATCATTGGATATTTTGGTGACTGTCACCACGGAACTTTTTAAGGTTTTCATATCTGGAACGCCACCACGTTTAATGATAAAGTTTTTCTTGGGAACATTAATGTGTTGATAGGATGAAGCTGAAGGTGCATCGATAAGGAGTTCATCCCCAACCTTTACCAAATCTGAATAATTCTCTTGTTGTTGTGCCATTAAACTGTACGCTGATAGTACTAAGGCAATTAAAAATAGGATAGGCTTCTTCATGTTTACATAGATTTAAGGTTGATTTATATCTTTCATATTATTTTTTACCAATACAGCTTTTAGCGTAGGGGTATAGCCATAAAAATCTTTTCCATCTTCCCTGCGCATCACTACTTGAGTACTTCCATCGGGCATAACATTCATCTGGTCAATGACAACAACGTTTCCATGAAAATTCATGGTAAAACCAAAACCTGAAGATGAATTCAGTGAGTTGTTCATTACAACTACATCCGAATATGGTATCTCCAAAAGCAATCCTTTTTCCAAATCCCCTCTACTTTCCGTAAAATGTTTAAAAGAAATATGATGGGACCGGTCTTGTGCTACCAGTTGAAAACTTAAAAAAACAGTATATATAATAAAGAGTAATTGTGTTTTCATAGCTTTTGCTTATAGGATAAAACTTAATAAATATAACAAATATTCCAGCTAAAAAAAGTATTACTACTGTTAATAAGTAGTTAAACTATTATAATTCAATAGTAATACTTTTATATTTGTCTTGAAACCTTAATGTGTGGTATACATGGAAAGACTAATGCAATCAATACGAATAGACATAAATAATAAGATTTATGTAAAAGACCCTGAATCTTCTAATCTAGGCAAAAGAATAATTGAGCAAAGCATTTTAATGATAGATGAGATGGGTTTTGAAAGCTTCACTTTTAGGAAGCTTGGAGAACGTATTAAATCAAACGAAAGCTCTATCTACCGTTATTTTGAAAACAAACATAAACTCTTACTTTATTTGACCTCTTGGTATTGGGGATGGTTGGAATATAAAATGGTATTCGCCACAAATGGTATCGCTGATAGAAAGGAAAAATTACGCACTGCAATAGAAATTTTAACCCAGACCGTTGAGGAAGATGTATCGTTTTCACATATTAACGAAATTTTATTAAGTAAGATAGTGATTAATGAATATTCAAAATCTTATCTTACCAAAGAAGTTGACCAAGAGAATAAAGAAGGCTATTTTATCATATACAAAAGGTTGGTAAACCGTCTATACGAAATGATTGTAGCTATGGACAATGATTATCCTTATCCATCTAGTTTGGCCAGTACAATACTGGAAGGATGTCTTCACCAATATTTTCTCAAGGAACATTTTCCCATGTTGACTGACTGCAACCAAACGACTACCCCAACACAATACTTTACAGACCTGGTCTTTAGGACCTTAAAACCAAAAAATAATGCCTAAAACTATTCTTACGGCTTGGCAGCGTTTGATCAACATGCTAAAATTGGATAAGAAGGATGTACTACAAGTTTTTTATTACGCCGTTTTTGCCGGCTTGGTAAATCTTTCATTGCCTTTGGGCATACAAGCAATAATTAATCTCATTCAAGGAGCACAAGTAAGCACATCATGGGTGATTTTGGTCATCTTGGTGACTTTGGGAGTTGCTTTTGTAGGCATTCTTCAATTAATGCAGATACGTATCATTGAAAATGTTCAGCAAAAAATATTTACTCGTGCCTCATTTGAATTTGCATATAGGTTTCCAAAAATCAAAATGAGCGAGCTTCGAAACTATTATCCGCCAGAATTGGCCAACCGTTTTTTTGATACACTTACAGTGCAAAAGGGACTGTCCAAAATTTTGATAGACTTTCCTGCAGCACTGTTACAGATAATATTTGGACTATTATTACTGTCCTTCTATCATCCTTTTTTTATCATTTATGGTTTGCTGCTGCTATTGCTCATCTATGTGGTTTTTAAATTTACGGCACAACGAGGTCTTGAGACCAGTTTAGATGAATCCAAGAATAAATATAAAGTAGCCCATTGGATTCAAGAGGTGGCAAGGTCTATCATCAGTTTTAAGTTGTCTGGTGGGACATCCCATGCCATTGATAAGAACGATACCCTGGTAGCTAACTATTTGGATGCGCGCGAGAGCCACTTTAAAATATTGGTGCTTCAGTTTATTCAGATGATAGGTTTTAAGGTTTTGGTAACTGCAGGACTTTTATTGATTGGAGGATTGTTGGTCTTAAATCAAGAAATGAATATTGGACAGTTTGTTGCTGCCGAGATTATTATTCTATTGGTCATAAGTTCTGTTGAAAAAATGATATTGGGATTAGAGACTTTTTATGATTTGCTGACTTCTTTGGAAAAGTTGGGGCAAGTAGTGGATAAAGAGCTTGAACCTCAATCAGGAGAAAAACCGTTTACCGAGAGACAAGGCTTCACAGTTGAACTTGACGATGTGGCATATAAGGTTCCAGAAAGAGATAAAAAAATTATTGATAAAGTCTCTTTAACGATAACTCCCACCTGTACTATTTTGTTGCAAGGCCCTAGCGGTTCCGGAAAGTCTACTCTACTAAGATTGATAGCAGGTATCTTGGAACCAGATGAAGGAAAGATATTTGTAAACGATGTAGCTTTACAAGGTGTAAACCTTAATTATTATCGTTCCCATCTTGGAAAATCACTAAGTGAAGAATCTCCATTTGAGGGCACTCTCCTCAACAATATCACATTTGGGAATAAAGGTATTCCACAAGAAGATGTGTACTGGGCATTAGAGAAAACAGGGTTAACGCAATTTGTAAAAGATCAACCTCAAGGATTGAACACAGTTCTATATCCGGAAGGAAAACAGATTCCTTACACGATTTCCAAGAAGATTGTTCTAGCACGTAGCATCGTAACAAAACCAAAACTACTGATCCTAAAAGACCCGTTAGATCAGTTTGGAGATGATGAATCAACCCAAATAATGGACTTTTTAACAGATAGTTCCAATGGATGGGCGTTGGTAATTGTAAGTAAGAATCCTAAGTGGACAACACGCTGCGGCCGTATTATCACTATGGAAAATGGAAAATTGATTAACGAAAGATAAAAGGCTATGCTAAATATCTCACCCAACAAATTGAACAAAAAAATTGATCTAAGCAATTACAAGGCGGTAAAAAAAGTCTTTTATAGAACCCATTACAAGCAGTTTAATAGGTTTTTAGCAGCTTTTTTCATCATTGCCTTAATCATATTGTTCTTACCATGGACCCAGAATATATCTGGCAAAGGGTTTTTGACGACATTAACACCGGATCAACGACCACAAACCATACAATCACCTATCCCAGGTAGAATAGAAAAGTGGTATGTAAGAGAGGGGGATTATGTAAAAAAAGGAGATACGATACTTTTTATTTCTGAAATAAAGAGTGAATATTTTGACCCGAACCTTATAGAACGAACAGGACAGCAGATTAAAGCCAAATCCATGGCCGTTACCTCGTACGAGGAAAAAGTAAAGGCACTCAATACACAGATTGGGGCATTGTCCAATGAAAGAGGGTTAAAATTGGAACAATCAAAGAACAAATTGCTTCAATCGAAATTAAAGGTGCAAAGTGATAGTATTGACCTTGAAGCCGCAAAAACCAATATTTCAATTGCAGAAAGACAATATGATCGTGTGGTTCAACTGGAGAAAGAAGGTTTAAAAGCTATAACAGATGTTGAAGAAAAGCGTCTAAAGCTTCAAGAAACACAAGCTAAGTTGATTTCTCAGGAAAACAAATTATTGGCAAGCAAGAACGAAGTTATTAATGCTCAGGTTGAGATCAGTAGGGTAAATGCAGAATATACCGATAAAATCTCGAAGGCCCAAAGTGATATGTTTACAGCACAGTCCAATCAGTTTGATTCTGAGGCTCAGGTTACAAAATTGGAGAATTCACGCTCCAATTATGAGATACGAAATGATCTCCTTTACATTAAAGCGCCTCAAAGCGGATTTATTAATAGGGCAATACAATCAGGTATTGGAGAGACATTTAAAGAAGGGGATAGATTGGTCGGTATTATGCCATCTGACTATGAGATGGCTGTGGAAACATTTGTGGCCCCTATAGATTTACCCTTGTTACATCTTGGAGAAAAAGTACGTATACAATTTGATGGTTGGCCGGCAATAGTCTTTAGTGGTTGGCCCAATGTATCATACGGGACTTACGGTGGAGTAGTTGTAGCTATAGAAACTTTTATTAGTGACAATGGTAAATACAGGATTTTGTTGGCCCCAGATGTTGATGATCAGGAATGGCCAAAAGATTTACGTGTTGGTTCTGGTGCAAATACCATGGCGCTTTTAGAAGATGTGCCCATATGGTTCGAACTCTGGAGACAGTTAAATGGCTTCCCTCCAAATTATTATCAACCTCAAAATACCATGGCCGATGCTAAAAAGAAATAAGAAGCATACCCTGTTTGGGATTCTCTTTTTTCTGTCGATCCTTTGTATTCAAGCACAGCAAGATTCCATCGTGCTTAATTTTAAGGAATATCTGGGTTATGTAAAAAAGTTCCATCCTATTGCAAAACAGGCACAGTTGACCATACCAATAGGTCAGGCCAACCTAATGAAAGCAAGAGGTGGCTTTGATCCAAAAATAGAGGTGGATTATGAACGCAAGGATTTTAAGGATATTGAATATTGGGACAGGCTCAATACCACCTTCAAGGTTCCCACATGGTTCGGTATTGAACTAAAGGGTAATTTTGAGCAAAATCAAGGAGACTTTATCAGTACAGACGAATTTGTACCAGAAGATGGACTCTATAGTGCTGGAGTATCAATGTCTTTGGCAGAAGGTTTTTGGATCAATGAACGAATGGCTACCCTAAAACGCGCTAAATTATTTAGGGAACAATCCAAGGCAGATCAGGACTTATTGGTCAACGAAGTTTTATATAAGGCATCTTTGGCTTATTTTGATTGGTTAAGGGCATACAAAGATGCAATGATTTTTGATGATTTTCTGGAGAATGCAGAGGTCAGATTTCAAGGGGTGAAACAGAGCGCCCTAGCTGGCGACATAGCGATAATTGATACCGTTGAAGCCAAAATTGCTGTGCAGAACCGGGCATTGGGCTTGGAACAGGCCAAGGTAAGGTTGATGAAAAAATCCTTGGAGCTATCTAATTTTTTGTGGATCAATGATGTGCCGGTGGAATTGGAGCCCGAGGTAATCCCAGATGAGAATGTTGTCAGTGAGATTGATGCAACCCTAGAAATCATGGGTAAACCCTTGGACAGCTTTACTTTGGAGAATCATCCAAAGTTAAGGTCTTTGGAATTTAAGATTGATGGCTTGGATGTGGATAGACGGTTAAAAGCAAATAAACTGTTGCCCGTTTTGGATGTAGAGTATAATTTCTTAACAGAAACACCAGATCGTATCAATTCTTTCGATGTTGGTGAATATAAGGGAGGGATAACGTTTCGATTGCCCTTATTTCTGCGAAAGGAACGCGGCGACTTAAAGTTGGCAAAATTTAAGCTACGTGATGCACGATTTGAACGTGACAATGCCTTGGTCGAAATTCAAAACAAGGTTGTGGCCATTTATCAAGAGCTCGACTCCTATACTAACCAAAACCAATTGATTGCCAATATTGTTAGGGACTATGGAACACTCTTAAGTGCGGAAGAGCGTAAATTCAGTTTTGGCGAAAGTTCTTTGTTCCTGATCAATTCAAGGGAAAGTAAGCTCATAGATGCCGCGCTAAAACAAAATGAGGTGCAGAACAAGTTTTTTTATACCAAGGCAAAGCTCTTTAAGAGTTTGGCGATTAACCCAGAAACTTTATAGTTGATGTAAAAGTAGACTAAGGTATCCTGGAATTTAAATTAGTACGATGCAATGAAAATAAATTCACACATAAAGGATACTTTTTTTATCGTCACGGGGATTTTTTCGGCCGCGTTTGGATTAGAAAGCTTTTTATTGCCTAACCGATTTATAGATGGTGGTGCTACAGGGATTTCTTTATTGGTTACAGAAGTCACCAATTTGCCGTTGTGGGCGCTCATTATATTGGTCAACATTCCGTTTTTGGTTTTAGGTTATAGGGTATTAGGAAAGCAGTTTACCATAAAAGCAATTTTGGCGATTTTAGGGTTGGCCATGGTTTTGGTATTTGTTCAATTTCCAGAGGTTACCCAAGATAAGTTGCTGGTCGCCGTCTTTGGTGGTTTTTTTTTAGGGGCTGGTATTGGGCTCTCCATAAGGGGCGGTAGTGTTTTGGACGGAACCGAGGTTCTGGCCATCTTCCTAAGTAAAAAAATAGCTGTAAAGATTGGGGATGTCATCATTCTTGTCAACATTGTTATCTTTTTGGCCGCTGCCTATTTGTTGTCAATTGAAGCGGCGTTGTATTCCATGCTTACATATTTGGCGGCTTCCCGTACTTTGGATTTTGTAGTTGAAGGTATCGAAGAGTATACAGGGGTCACCATAATTTCTCCTAAAAGCGAGGAAATCAGGGTAATGGTGACCGAAAAGTTGGGTCGGGGGTTGACCATCTACAAAGCAAGTGGTGGGTATGGAAAAAAAGGGGAGCACAATCAATATGATGTAATTTATACGGTAATCACACGATTGGAGATAAGAAAATTGAATATTGAACTAAACGAGATAGACCCCAATGCTTTTGTTGTTATGAACAGTATAAATGATACTAAAGGTGGAATGGTCAAAAAAAGAATACTCAACGATTAATATCAAGATAGCGTGTTTTCATTTTTTTGATACTGTAAGGTATTGGCATGTAACACAACCAATGATAAAAATCACAATTTAACTTGTATTTGAAGGTTAATTTTGAAAAAAGTATACAATGGTCGTAGTTGAAAAAAATATGAAGAGCGATAAAAAAGATTTGATTCAAAGAAATATTGCCAATGGGATGGATTATAAAACATATCGTGACTTAGTCCATGATTTGGCACAAAATGAAAGAACTACTGGCGAAAATCAATCAGAAGCGCTGATCAATTACACGCAACTCAACGACCGCAGAATGAATCGTTGGGACAAGACATTGAAAATACCTTTGGAAATTGAGACCAAAATAGCAAACCTTCCCAATAAGTTTACTTTTTTGGTCATTAGCGAAAGCTGGTGTGGAGACGCATCCCCAGCTTTGCCGGTCATTAATAAAGTTGTAGAAAGAAATGCCAATTTTGAACTCAAAATTGTGCTGAGGGATGAAAATTTAGAGCTCATGAACGAATTCTTGACCAACGGCTCCCAGTCCATACCCAAACTCATTATTTGGAATCAAGAAAAAGAAGAGATTTTTGGTGAGTGGGGCCCAAGATCAAGTGTTGCGACAAAGATGGTCGAAGCCTATAAAGAAGAACATGGAAAACTTACACCAGAGTTCAAACAAGACCTTCAAGTTTGGTACAATAAAGACAAAGGGCAGACTATTCTAAACGATTTGGTAGCGTTACTTACGCTGAAATAAATAGGTAATCGTTCCAATCTGTGAATTTTTGGAATCTGGGCTAAACCTTGCTTTTAGGGCATAAGCGATGGCGTTATCCACCAAGCACCCATTACTGGTCCCAGAGCTTTGGTCATTAAAGTCCGCTTCGACTACATAGCCAGATGCATCTACTTTGATATTGATGACTACTTTTCCACCTTCAATACAAGTATAAATAGGTGGTGGAAGCGAATAGGCATTTCGGTCCAGTAAAGAATAGGAAATAGAGGTGCGTTTATCCTTCAAGTTATTGGTAAACTCCTCTTTTTGAGCTTCACGTTCCCCCAATTTTTGTTTTTTCTCTTCCCTTTTTTTGGCTAATTCCTTCAAATGCGCGGCATAATCACTGTCCGAACTTGAAAACTCGCTTTGCTCACTGTTCAGTTCACGCTCTTCTAAAAGTTCTTCCAAGGTCTTTAAAGGTTCAGGATTACCCACAGAAGGTTTTGCAGTCTCGTTAAAGGCCATATGGCTTTTAATGGGGTCGTTGTTGGCCAACTCCTCCATTCTTTCTTCTTCCTGCTTTAGCAGTTCTTCAATATCCTCATCCGCTAAACTCATTTCAATAACGTACTCTTCCTCTTTGACCCCTCCTAGGTGAATGTTGTAAAGCAACAGCACGATAAGGGACATTGAGAAAAAAGTTATTAAAAATGATAACTGGCTTCTGTTTAGGTTCATGGTGATATAATAACCGCTTTTTTTTAAAATTATTTTATTCCAATAAGTATACCTAAGTTGTTTTTCTTACTCTATTTAACTTTTAGCCTCAAGGTTTTCCTTGAAAACAGCTGGTATTACAGCATTAATTACGTTGAAATCCCCTATTTTGGTTCTTCTAAGGGATGATAAATATGCCCCTGATTCTAGAGATTTTCCAAAATCGTGGGCTAAGGAACGGATATAAGTTCCTTTGCTGCAAACGACGCGAAAATACACTTTTGGCAGGCTTATTTTCGTGATTTCAAATTCGGAAATCGTTATTTTCCTTGATTTGATTTCAACTTCTTTTCCTTCCCTTGCAAATTCATAAAGACGTTTGCCGTCTTTTTTTAGTGCTGAGAATACCGGAGGAACTTGTTCTATTTCTCCGATAAATTTTTGGGTGGTTTTACGAATAAGTTCTTCAGAAAGGTTCTCCGTTGGAAAGGTTTGGTTTATTTCCGTTTCCATATCAAAAGATGGTGTAGTGGCACCTAAGGTAAAAGTACCCGTATATTCTTTTATCTGTCCTTGAAGTTCAGGAATTTTTTTTGTGAATTTCCCCGTACAAATGATTAGCAAACCTGTGGCTAAAGGATCTAAAGTGCCGGCATGACCAATTTTTATTTTTTTAAGCCCAAACTTTTTACGAATAGCCCATTTTAAAGCGTTGACCGCCTGAAAAGAACTCCATTCCAAGGGTTTGTCTATCAGTAGTATTTGGCCGTTTAAAAAGTCCTCTTTGGTTTTCAAACTGTTCTACGTTTAGTTTAGATAGAAGTTAAGTGACTATCCCCAAATACTCCAAGCAATGGCAATAAGACCAACAATTAGACAGTATATGGCAAAATAAGTAAGCTTGCTTTGGCGTACCAATTTGATCATCCAGGTACATGCTGCAAGTCCTGCGATGAAAGCCGCAATAAATCCTGCTCCCATGGCAGCGGTTTCCCCACCTTCAAAGTTGATGTCGCCACTCAAAATATCCTTGGCTACTTTGCCGATTATCAAGGGAACGACCATTAAGAAAGAAAAACGAGCGGATTTTGTTTTATCAATCCCCAATAGCACAGCGGTGGAAATTGTGGCTCCACTTCTTGAGATTCCAGGTAGCATTGCCACGGCCTGTGCCAATCCTATCACAAAAGCACTTCTGAAAGAAACCCCTTTTTCCGTGGTTTTCGCTAAATCAGCTAAATACAACAAAACTGCTGTTATCAACAACATAATACCGACTATGATAATAGCGCCATCAAAAAAAACCTCCATGAAATCTTCAAGAAAAAAGCCAACTAGAGCAGCAGGAATCATTGAAACAATAATCTTTAAAGAGAATTGTGTCTGTTCGTTCCATGAAAATTGGAACAACCCCTTTATAATATCCCATACATCTTTTCGGAAAACAACGATGGTACTCAGTGCAGTGGCGAAATGCAATACTACAGTGAACAAAAGGCTTTCTTCTGGTAACGAGTCATTCCCCAAGATGGCCTTCCCCAATTCTAAGTGTCCGCTGGAAGAGACAGGCAAAAACTCGGTCAGACCTTGAATAATCCCAAGGATAATAGCATCGATAATGTCCAAATTATTCTTTGTTTTTGTTAGGGTTCAACAAAATTGCATATACTTGAATACCAAGTCCAATGAGAACCAATGTTGGAGCTAAACGTATTCTCCTAAAATTATAGATATCCGGGTTAAAAACATTGGGGTCATCACTGCCGCCGCCTGTCATTAAAATAAACCCTAGTGCAATAAAGGCCAATCCAATAAAAAGAAAGATGTAGTTTTTCCTTTGAAAGATAAATTGTGGCGTTGGCTTTTGGACATTCTTATTTTTCTTACTCATGGCGCAAAGTTAATAATAAAGATCATCTGTCCTTAGGTTCAAAAATCGTTGCGTGGCAATATGCGTGCTCGCCCAAGAAATAATGACTCCAAGGACAAAGACGCCAATAAATAAGGCTATCAACACTACCAAATCCTGAAAGAGATTAAGTTCCGGAAAATTGGAATTCACATAATAGAGTAGGACGCCCAAGGCAATAAGTGCAAGGGTGGCGCCTAACATTCCCAATTTGATATTTGTCCAGATAAAGGGCCTGCGTATAAATATTTTAGTAGCGCCAACCATTTGCATTGTCTTGATGATAAAGCGTTTGGAATATATGGACAAGCGTATGGAACTATTGATCAAAAGCACGGCAATTAATGTGAAAACAGCACTGGCGATGAGAATCCAAAGACTTATTTTACGAACATTATCGTTGAGCAATGAAATCAAGGGCTTGTCATAACTAACTTCATCTACGTAGGTTTTGGAAGCGATGTCATTAGCGATTGCCTCAATCTGTTCAGGAGTTACAAAGTCGGCCTTTAAATTAACGTCCACTGAGTTTTTAAGCGGATTGTATCCAAGGAAATCGGTGAAATTTTCCCCGATATCTTCGCTATACTGTTCAGCGGCATCTTCTTTAGAAACATAATCGGCGGATTTGGTATGTTCCGCAAGTGCCAAGCTTTTTTGTAATTGTTCAATTTCCACGGGCTTTGCATTATCCTTTAAAAAGACAGAAATGGTTATCTGCTCCTTAAAATGATCTGCCATCTTTTTGGTGTTCAAAACAAGAAGTCCTAGGGCACCGAGTAAAAAAAGTACCAAAGCAATGCTCAAGACCACTGAAAAATAAGAGGATATTAGTTTTCTTCGTTGATATCGTTCAATATATTGGCTCATAAAGGAAAATCAATACGTAAAAATAGAAAAGTAAATCGTAATTAGGGGATTAAAGCTATTTTTGCAACTCGAAAAAGATGAAATTACCATGAACTATAATTTTCGTGAAATTGAGGCCAAGTGGCAAAAATACTGGGCGGAAAACGAAACTTTTAAGGCTTTAAATAATTCTGAAAAGCCAAAGTATTATGCACTTTCCATGTTTCCTTATCCCTCTGGTGCGGGACTGCACGTTGGACATCCATTAGGGTATATTGCCACTGATATCTATGCACGATATAAAAGGCATAAAGGATTCAATGTTTTGCACCCTATGGGCTATGATTCTTTTGGTTTGCCCGCAGAACAATATGCCATTCAAACAGGACAACATCCGGCAATTACCACGGAAGCCAATATAAAGCGTTACAGAGAGCAGTTGGATCAACTAGGTTTTTCCTTTGACTGGAGTCGTGAAGTGCGCACATCCAACCCTGGTTATTACAAATGGACGCAATGGGTTTTTATTCAATTGTTCAATTCATGGTACAATAAAACAAGTGACAAAGCCGAGGAAATTTCAGAGTTGGTTGCACATTTTGAAAAAAGTGGAAATAGTGATATCAATGCAGCCTGTGATGATGATACGCCTATTTTTAATGCAGAAGATTGGAACAGTTTTTCAGATAGGACCAAACAAGAGATTCTTCTAAAATATAGATTGACCTATTTGGCGGATACCGAAGTAAATTGGTGTCCTGCTCTGGGAACCGTTTTGGCCAATGATGAAATCGTAAATGGAGTTTCCGAACGAGGTGGGCATCCGGTCATCCGGAAAAAAATGACGCAATGGAGTATGCGTATAACGGCTTATGCCCAACGCTTGTTGGATGGATTGGATACCATTGATTGGCCTCAGCCGCTTAAGGATTCCCAAACCAATTGGATTGGTCGCTCTGAAGGGGCTTCGGTGACTTTTAAAGTGATTGCCAGTTTGGACGCTGAGCGTAGTCGAAGCGACCAAAATGTGATTTCGACTTCGCTCAATCACCAACATCAAATCGAAGTCTTCACGACTCGACCTGATACTATTTTCGGTGTAAGCTTTATGACTCTGGCTCCCGAACATGAATTGGTATCTAAAATTACTACACAAGAGCAAAAAGAGGCGGTCGATGCCTATGTGGAAGCCACGGCCAAACGCTCTGAACGTGACCGAATGGCAGATGTAAAAACCATTTCGGGAGTTTTTACCGGGGCTTATGCTGAGCATCCGTTTACTAAGGAACCGGTTCCTATTTGGATTGGGGATTACGTATTGGCAAGCTATGGAACAGGGGCCGTCATGGCTGTACCTTGTGGAGATCAACGCGATTATGATTTTGCAAAACACTACAATATTCCAATTCCCAATATTTTTGAGGGAGTAGATATTTCTGAAGAAGCTTTTGCCGACAAGGCAACCGCGGTTATCGCGAATTCAGACTTTTTAAATGGACTTGATTATAAGAAAGCGGTAAAAAAGGCGATTGAAGAACTTGAAAAACTAGGACAGGGAGAAGGAAAAGTGAACTACCGACTTCGGGATGCGGTATTCAGTCGCCAACGGTATTGGGGTGAACCTTTTCCAGTCTATTATGTGGATGGAATGCCACAGATGATTGCCGATGAGCATTTGCCGTTGGAATTGCCCGAAGTTGAAAAATACCTGCCTACGGAAACAGGGGAGCCACCTCTAGGAAATGCTACGCATTGGGCTTGGAATAGTATTGAGAATAAAGTAGTGAGTAATGAGAAAATAGACAACACTACTATCTTTCCTCTTGAATTAAACACCATGCCCGGTTGGGCTGGAAGTTCCCAATACTTTAATCGGTACATGGATCCGCATAATGGTGACGCCATTTATTCCAAAGAAGCTATCGAGTATTGGGAAGACGTAGACCTTTATATTGGCGGAAGTGAGCACGCAACCGGACATTTGCTCTATTCCCGATTTTGGCAGAAGTTTTTGTTTGATAAAGGAATAGCCCCAAAAGAGGAATTTGCCAAAAAACTGATCAACCAAGGTATGATTACGGGAACGAGTGCTATTGTCTATAGGATGACAGGGACTAACTCTTATCTATCAAATGGATTAGTACAGTCTAAGCAAGTTGACTCAATTCATGTAGATGTTTCGTTAATTAATTCTTCAGATGAATTGGATATTGAAGCTCTTAAAGAATGGCAACCTGAATTTAGTGATGCAGAATTTATTTTGGAAGATGGTAAATATATCGTTGGGAGGGAAATCGAAAAAATGTCTAAAAGATGGTTTAACGTTGTCAACCCCGATGCCATTTGTGAAGAGTACGGAGCGGACAGTCTACGTCTATACGAAATGTTTTTGGGGCCTTTGGAACAATCTAAACCTTGGAACACCGCTGGGATAACAGGGGTGCATTCCTTTCTAAAAAAACTTTGGAAATTATACTCTCCATTAGTAGATGGTACGCTGAGTGGAGTCGAAGCAGAAGCTACGGCCGAAAATCTGAAAACGCTGCACAAGACTATCAAAAAGGTAGAAGAAGACATTAAGAATTTTTCGTTCAATACCTCGGTTTCCACGTTTATGATTTGCGTTAATGAACTCACTTCCCAAAAGTGTACCAGCAAAGCTATCTTGGAACCTTTGGCCATTCTGGTTTCACCTTATGCGCCGCACATAGCTGAGGAACTCTGGGAAAAATTGGGTTATACCGAATCTGTCGCAGAAGCGCCCTTTCCAAAATTTGAAGAAAAGTACTTAGTGGAAAGTAGCAAAGAATACCCTATATCATTTAATGGAAAAATGCGCTTTACGATGCAACTTCCTTTGGATATGGGTAAAGATGAGATTGAAGCTGCTGTAATGGGTCACGAGAAAACCCAAGCGCAACTCGAAGGACGTACCCCCAAAAAGGTAATCGTAGTTCCCGGGAAGATTGTGAACATTGTAGGATAAAGTGATGCAGCATAGCGTTACGCTGAACTCGTCTAAGCGTACAGTTTATAAATGTTTGTCATACTGAGCCCGTCGAAGTATGACAAACACAAATTTTCAATTTCATGGAAACCATCGAAATCATTGGTCTCATCGCAGCCACATTGACCACCTCTGCATTTGTGCCACAAGTGTACAAGGCATTAAAGCATAAATCTACAGCAGATGTATCACTTACCATGTACATTGTTCTGCTTGCAGGGCTTATCCTTTGGATAATTTATGGAATCCATTTGGAAAGCCTGGCCATTATTTTGGCGAATGTGATTACGGGTATCTTGGCCATTACAATGCTTATTTTAAAAATCATACATAAGTAGTAATACCACTAAAAAAATATAGGGTAATTTTTAAAAATATCATTTATAAAAATTTAAACCCCTATTTTTTAGGGGTATTCATATAAAAAAATAACTTTTTATCGACATACCCCTACTTTTTATCTAATCTAGCTTTTATTTTTAAAATTTTTACAGCACCTTTGACTTGTTAATCAAAATAATAACAAAATGATTGTAGGTGTACCTAAAGAAATCAAAAACAACGAAAGCCGTGTTGGGATGACTCCAGCAGGGGTTTTTGAATTGGTGAAAAACAACCATACCGTTTACGTGCAAGCAGGAGCAGGGGAAGGAAGCGGATTTTTTGATAAAGACTATCAACAGGCCGGAGCTACTATTTTAGGAACAATTGCTGAGGTTTATGCGTCAAGCGATATGATCGTAAAGGTTAAGGAGCCAATCGCTGAAGAATACCAACTCATCAAAGAAGGACAGATAGTATTTACCTATTTTCATTTTGCCTCTAGTGAAGCATTGACCAAAGCTATGATAGCCAGTAAGTCTATTTGTATTGCATATGAAACCGTTGAGGATGATGAAGGTACGTTGCCATTGTTGACGCCTATGTCAGAAGTTGCCGGTAGAATGGCAATTCAGCAAGGGGCAAAGTACTTGGAGAAACCCGTAAAAGGAAGAGGGGTGCTTTTAGGAGGCGTCCCCGGCGTCGCGCCAGGCAAAGTTTTAGTATTGGGAGCTGGTACGGTAGGGATTCAAGCTGCAAAAATGGCAGCAGGTTTAGGCGCCCATGTTACTATTTTAGACGTGAACATGAAACGACTTCGCTATGTTAACGATGTTATGCCAAGCCATGTTGTGACCGAATTTTCAAGTGAATTCAATATCAGAAAACTTATAAAGACCCATGATTTAATTATTGGGGGAGTCCTTCTAAAAGGAGCCAAAGCTCCAAATTTGATTACGCGGGATATGCTAAAGGAGATGCGTCCCGGAACTGTAATCGTAGATGTTGCCGTAGATCAAGGCGGATGCGTGGAAACCACAAAAGCGACCACGCATGAAGACCCCGTTTATATTATTGATGACGTTGTGCACTATTGCGTAGCAAATATGCCTGGGGCAGTCCCTTACACCTCTACAGTTGCCTTGACGAACGTAACACTGCCCTATGTATTAAAGTTGGCAAATATGGGATGGCGCAGTGCTTGTAATCTCGATAAAAACCTTGCAAAAGGTCTTAATATTATCGAAGGCGAAGTAGTTTATGAAGAGATAACAGAAGCTTTTAACTGGGAGCCTGCTATGGCTTAATACACATTTTGTCAGTAAATATGCCCTGCCTCAAAATGGCGGGGTTTTTGCTTTTAAGTTGGTATATTTATAGGAATTAAAACAGAAAAGCTATGATGACATATTATATATTGATAGGTGGGATTGCACTAATAAGCTGGTTGGTAAGCAGCCGATTGAAGAGCAAGTTCAAAAAATATTCGAAGGTTCATTTGCGCAATGGCATGAGCGGTGCGGAAATCGCCCAGAAAATGTTGGATGATCATGGAATCAGTGATGTCAAGGTAATTTCTACCGCTGGGATGCTTACCGATCATTACAATCCAAAAAATAAAACCGTAAACCTTAGTGAAGGTGTTTACAATCAACGTAATGCCTCTGCCGCTGCAGTTGCTGCGCACGAAGTAGGCCATGCTGTACAACACGCGCAGGCCTATGAGTGGTTGACCATGCGTTCCAAACTTGTTCCCGTTGTTAGTGTTACTTCTGGTATGTCCACTTGGGTGGTTTTTGGTGGATTGATGTTAGGAGCGGCTGCCGGAGTTGGTCTTGGGTACTATATAGCAATTGCCGGGCTTGTGATGATGGGGTTTGCCACATTGTTTAGTTTTGTCACCTTACCTGTGGAATACGATGCCAGCAATAGGGCTTTAGCTTGGTTAAAACAAAAAAACATGGTAAGCCAAGAAGAATATGCAGGTGCTGAAGATGCACTTAAATGGGCTGCCAGAACATATCTGGTCGCTGCTTTGGGAGCTTTGGCCTCTTTGGTTTATTGGGCATTCCAAGTTTTTGGCGGAAGGGACTAAGCCTCGTATTAAAGATAATGCAAAACCTGTTTGAAGAGATTCAAGCAGGTTTTTTTAGATTGAAATTTGTCTGTCAATCTGTTGATTTAACGAAATAAAGGTTTCCGTTCTGGAGACACCTTCTATTTGTTGGATTTTTTTATTCAATACAACCATCAAATGTTCATTGTCCTTGCACAATACTTTAATAAGAATAGACCAGTTTCCAGTAGTATAGTGACATTCCAATACCTCGGGGATTTTTTCAAGTTGTTTTACGGCTTGTGGATTGGCCATGGCCTTATCAAGAAAAATACCAATATAGGCCATTGTGGTATATCCCAGTACTTTAGGATTGATAATGAACTTAGAGCCCGATAACAAGCCTGAGCTTTCCAGCTTACGTAATCGTTGGTGAATGGCTGCCCCAGAGATTCCTATGTTTCGGGCAATTTCCAAAATAGGTCTACGGGCATCTTCCATTAAAAATCGCAAGATTTTTTTGTCGATGCCATCAATTTTTACGGAACTGTTAGAAGCTTTCACAAGAACGATTATAGATTGAAGCTAAAGATACCGAAAAAGGTTAAAAACTAATTCCCTATTGAATCTGGATTGTAACCTAAATAGGGCACCTCATATTCCCTAAACTTAATTCCATACGATTTCAGTTCTGAAAGTATGGGGGCATACACCTCTTTGCTAATGGGAATTTGAACACCTGGAGTTGTGATGTTACCGTTAAGAATATGGAGTGCTGCTATTGCTACGGGCAAGCCAACAGTTTTTGCCATAGCAGTATGGCTTTGGTTTTCACCAAGTACGACCATGTTGGCATCTATTTGTTTTTTTTCACCGTTAATTTCGTAGCCAAACTTATGGTACATCACGATCATATCCTTTTCGTCTTTTTGTAATGTCCAGTTATCTTCAAGGATGTACTGAAGCATTTGGGCGGGAGTGGCATTCTTTATCGGTATTTTTTTTGTATCGTCAAAAAGATTCAACTCTAGTAACTTTCCCCATCTAATATCATCTTGGTCTATTTTGAGGTAATGTCGAAGTTTTAATTCAACGGAATCTGTTGGAGAATATGGTAAAAATAGGTTGATAAATTCCCGATACGACATGCCTTCAGAGTTTTCCACGGTATAACTGTCGTCTGTCAACCCAAGAAGAACGAACATTTGCCATGCCTTGGAAAACCCAACTCTACGCATAGTTCCACGGAATAATGTCAATGCATCCTGTAAGCCATAGGCTTCGGTATATTTTAGGGAATCCCTGTTTGGATATACTTCAAAAGAGCCGTATCCGTCAATGTTCACTAACTCGGTACGGCGAAATAGTTTTTGATAAGGGATGTACTTATATGTTCCTTCTTGGATAAATTTTGCTGCACCACCTTGACCTGCAACAACTACATTTCTCGGATTCCATGTGAATTTGTAATTCCAAAGATTGGAATCGTTTTCAGGGGCTACCAATCCTCCCGTAAATGATTCAAAAAGTAACATTTTTCCACCTTTGTTGGTAATTCTATCAATGATTTCCATGGCACTCATATGGTCAATACCAGGATCAAGACCAGCTTCATTGATAAAAACAAGTCCATTTTTTTTTGCATCGCTATCCAAGGCTGCTATTTCCTTGCTCACGTAGGATGCGGTAACCAGATGTTTTTTGAAGGTGATGCAATCTTCAGCTATTTTAATGTGCAGCCGTGGAGGTAACATAGAGATTACAAGTGATGTCGAAGCAATGACATTTTTCCTTTGCTCATCATTAAAGATATCCAGTTCTATCACGTTACAATTTGGATGCGAGGCAATATGTTCTGGAATGTGTTGAGGGTTAAGGTCTCCTATGGTTAACTGAAGTTTCTCTTTATTGGATTTCTCGAGAATATAATCTAACAGGTATGCAGTGGATTTTCCTGCTCCAAGTACCAAAATAGTGCGAACCATGGGTTTTGTTTACTTTTGATTAAAACGAATACTAAAGTATCAAATTGTTATATTTCTAAATATTTAAGCTCTAAAAGTTATGAACAAAACAATTATGCTGATGGGAATTATTTTTGGGTTTTTGGCTATAGTGTTAGGTGCTTTTGGTGCCCATGGGCTTGAAAAAGTGGTTGATTCAAACTCAATTGATACTTTTGAAGTGGGCGTACGCTATCAGATGTATCATGCATTGTTTTTACTTTTTCTCGGGTCATGGGATGGTTTGCTTCAAAAACAAAAACGAATCGTGTTTATCTTCGTTCTTCTGGGTGTTCTTCTATTCTCTTTCTCCATTTATCTGCTCGCTATCAATAGTTTAGTTGCTTTCAATTTTAAACAAATAGCATTTGTAACCCCCATAGGCGGTACTTTTTTAATTATAGGGTGGTTTCTTTTAGGATATTACATTTTGACTAAAAAACAGCATAAATAAACCATCAAAAAAGTGGTAAAATAGTATAATTTTCTAGTTTTGTACCAACTAAAAAAACTACAAAAGCATGGAGGCCCACATTCCAACAACGAAATCGATTTCGTTAACCCAGTATGGAATACAACATACTAACGTACATTACCAATTATCCCCTCAGGAATTACAAAAATTGACCATTGAAAAGGATATGGGCAAAGAAGCTTCTTCGGGAGCCTTGGCAGTTAACACGGGAGAGTTTACGGGAAGGTCTCCAATGGATCGTTTTATCGTAAGGGATTCCATTACAGAAGAAAAGGTTTGGTGGGGAGATATCAATATTCCCTTTGAGAGTGAAAAGTTTGATAAGCTCTACAATAAGATGATTGCCTACTTGAACGAAAAAGAACTTTTTGCACGCGATTGCTATGCTTGTGCCGATGAAGGTTATAAGATGAACATTAGGGTAATCAATGAGTATCCATGGTCCAATATGTTCGCTTATAATATGTTTCTTCGGCCTAATGAAGAGGAACTAAAGGATTTTAAACCTGAATGGACCGTAATAAATGCTCCTGGTTTTGTTGCCAACGCCGAGATTGATGGAACACGGCAACATAATTTTGCTATTCTGGATTTTTCAAAAAAAATAGCATTGGTCGGAGGCACGGGCTATACGGGCGAAATAAAAAAAGGGATATTCTCTGCCTTGAACTTTATTCTGCCTGTATATAAAAATACGTTGCCCATGCACTGTTCTGCCAATATTGGCGATTCTGGGGACACTGCACTTTTCTTTGGTCTTTCCGGTACTGGAAAAACCACACTCTCTACGGACCCTGACCGAAAGCTCATTGGCGATGACGAACATGGATGGACGAAAGATAATACGGTATTCAATTTTGAAGGCGGTTGCTATGCAAAGGTCATCGATTTGTCACAAGAAAAAGAACCGGAAATCTACGCGGCAATCAAACAGGGAGCTATTTTGGAGAATGTAATTATGGATGATAAGGGCGTAGTTGATTTTTCAGATACTTCCATTACCCAGAATACAAGAGTCAGTTATCCTATTTATCATATTGATAATATACAACAGCCTTCTATAGGTGAGAATGTAAAGAATATATTCTTTTTGACTGCAGATGCATTTGGTGTTTTACCTCCAATTTCCAAGCTTACACCTGCGCAGGCTGCATATCACTTTATTTCTGGATATACTGCTAAAGTCGCTGGTACAGAAGCTGGCGTGGTTGAGCCACAACCATCATTTTCTGCATGTTTTGGGGCGCCTTTTATGCCCTTACACCCTGCTAAGTACGCAGAAATGCTAAGTAAAAAAATGCAAGAATCCGGGGTCGATGTTTGGTTGATCAATACAGGTTGGACTGGAGGACCTTATGGTGTGGGTACCCGAATGAAGCTAAAGTACACAAGAGCTATGATAAGTGCAGCACTTAGCGGTGACTTAGGACTTTATAGCTATGACAAATACCATATCCATTCTGTTTTTGGAGTGGCACAGCCTAGAGAGTGTCCTGGCGTGCCAACTTCAGTGCTTAGCCCAAGAGCAACATGGAACGATGATGAAGCTTACTATAAGACGGCATTTAAGCTCACCAATGCCTTTAGAGAAAATTTCAAGAAATTTGAATCTTATGCCAGTGAAGAGATACGGCGAGGCGGTCCGCAACGCTATGCTTTTTAAAACAAAAGGCCCATCTTAAGATGGGCCTTTTGTTTTTGTTATCGTATATGTTGCTACTTATTGACGCTTGTAATGTATTTCTGTAAGGCCATTGTCATTGATGGCGTCTCTGGTGTCGGTGCCTTTATGTCTATTCTGAGACCTGCCTCAGTTGCAGCGTTGACCGTACTGTTCCCAAAAACTGCAATACGAGTTCCGTTCTGTTCAAAATCCGGGAAATTTTTCAATAACGACTCGATTCCAGAAGGGCTAAAAAATACCAAAACATCATAAGTCACTTCTCTTAAGTCAGATAGGTCGCTTATTACCGTTTTGTAAAAGATACCTCTTTTCCAATCCACTTTAAGTTCATCTAAAGCTTGCGGAACAATAGGTTTCAAAATATCTGATGATGGCAAAAGGAATTTTTCATCCTTATATTTTTTGATAAGTGGAACAAGTTCATTGAATGTTCTTTTTCCAACATAAATTTTTCGCTTTCTGTAGACTACATATTTTTGCAAATAATAAGCTACGGCTTCTGATTGGCAAAAATACTTCATGGTATCTGGTACCTTAAAGCGCATTTCTTCTGCGATTCTAAAAAAATGATCCACAGAGTTTCTGCTCGTAAGGATTATCGCAGTAAAATTGTTCAAATCAATTTTTTGCTGTCTTACACTTTTTGCTTCTACTCCCTCTACGTGTATAAAAGGTCTGAAATCTACCTTTACTTTTTCTTTTTCAATTAGGCGTGAGTAGGGAGAATTTTCTATTTTGGGTTCTGGCTGGGAAACCAAAATTGTTTTTACTTTCATAAGCTTTCAATCTTTTAGATAGCTTCCAACTATCACTAAGGGTGCAATTTCGAGTGCGCAAAGGTACAAAATAAAATAGAAAAAATAGGGAATGATCGCTTTTTGATAGTTCTTCAAGACCTTGACCAACCCAATGATATTTATGGAAACAATCAAGGCCAAAGCAAATGAAATAATCATTTTTGAGTCCTTTACAATGTAAATAAGAATTACATTGGTTACGAACATAACCAAGCTACTATAGTTGAGATACGAGATTTTGTTGAACAGTAGTTCAGAAATCATTGCTTGCGTATTGAATACAAATCCTTTGGCATACTGTAGTGATATTTTTAGTAATTGAAACAATATCAACCCTCCCATAATTATAAAAAAAGAGGAAAGTTGTCCGTCCAATTTTACAATGGAAAAGCTTTTTTGAATCAAAAAAAGGAACAGTGAGAAGTTGACCAATTGAAAAATAGTCAAAAGCACTTGAAACCAATTTAAAAGACGTCCTTTTTTATTGTAAACTACGGTATATCTATTATTGAACGGTAAAATGATAAAACTCAAAAACTTGTTTTGAAAAAGATACTTCCCCAGAGTTAGTACAATCAAACTGAAAAAAAGGGCAATGGTCATCCAATCCAAGGATTCAACAGTTTTGTATATAGGATTCATTGGTCAAATTTAGTTGGGATTCCGTTAAGTCCAGGTAACAAATCATTCTCAGATATTCCAATACGGAAATAGTAAAGGTTTTCCTCTTTTGGTTTAGGTAAATTGAAACTGAAAAAAGCAGTATCTCTTGATTTTAATAGTGGACCATTATCAGCAATAGCTTCAACAGTTATTGATACAAGTTGTTTAACCTGTTTGTGGCGATTGGAAAAAGCTGCAGAATATTTTAATTCGTTCAAAGGAATTTCAAAAGAATAAGGGTTATATACCTTCAAAGTGTAATAGTCAGTACTGCCGTCAATCTTTTCTACAATGGCTTTCAATTTTCGATATGATTTAAAATCTTCCATAAAAACACCGTGAAAAACAGTACTGTCAGGGTGAGCGTAAGATATATCCCCGCTTTTTCTGTATTTGGTTACATAGAGTATTTTTTTGTTTTGTACTCTTTTTTCAGAATCATCGATAGAATACTGGTTTTTTCTATACATATGGTTGTTCAAAGAGTACGTGGGGTTTCCAGCGTAAAACTCGTACATCGGTGATTTTCGATACGAATTTTCAAAAACTATGGGAATATCACCTGCTTTTGATTTTAAATCTTGGACCCAGGTTGCGTTTCCGTGTGTTTCGAAAAGTATAGGGAGCAACGGTTGGTGTACAAGCCATACCCTGGCGTAAAGCAGTAGCACTAAACTCGCTATTCCCATTCTAAACATCCATTTTCTGCTGTTTGCGTTTTCAATGAGATGGTTGAAGGCTATTATCGCCAGCGGTATCGAAACTATAATGATCCATTGCGTTTGTACCCGTCTGTTAAAGCTTGACACAAAAAAGAAAATGAGTACGCTGTAAGTTAAGTATATCAGGGCTTTAGAAAACGTATCACTGATTTTCATTTTAAAAAGCGATAGATACACCCAATAAAACAATAGGCCAAAAATTGCGATTAGATTCACAAAATAACCAAGAGTGAACTTTGAAAAAGAATACGCTTGATTGGGGCGTTCATAGAGATGATATTTTATGGAAATAAAATCATTTTCATACAGCCATAAAAAATGCGGCATGTAACAAACCAATGCAATAACCACTGATAACCAAGCATATTTGTTTGTCACTAACCTAATGTTCGAAAGTAATACAAACACAATGACCAGAACGGCATGGTATTTACTGTACATGAGAGCGGCCATAACGATTCCCATACAAATTGAGATCAAAGCACTGGGGTTGCTTAAAAACCGCTTATAAAGTAAGAGGAATAGCGCCGTAAAAAACAAGAGTGGTGTATCGGGCAAGGTTAAAAATCCGTAGGCGTTCATTAACGTCATTGAAAAAACCAAGAGAAAAAAGTGAACTACATAATCTTTCTTTTTTTCGCTGTCAATAAGCATCCATAAAATCAGATAAGTTCCAACCGAAAGCAGACAGCTCATAAAGCGTACCCCCAATTCTCCATCAAAGAAAATACTGCTTAACTTTATTAAAAAGGCCACCATGGGCGGATGATCAAAATAGCCCCAATTCAAATTCTGTGCGTAATACCAGTAATACGCCTCATCATAGATGAGTTCCGTAAAATAGGACTGAACAATATTGAGAACAAAAAGAAAGGCAAGTAGAATAAGAAAAAGCCTAGGAAACTTTTGGGTCATCAAATAGATTTTAACAACGGCAAAGTTACAAATATTGGATTACAAGAAGCACGGTAATAGGTGTTGTAACTTTTTAAACCGTTTGAGAAAACCGTATTTTTGCGCTCTAATCTTTATGTGCATGGCCAACGGTTTAGTAATTATACCAACTTTCAATGAAATTGAAAACATAGAGGCCATTGTAAAAACAGTTTTCGATTTAAAGAAGGATTTTCATGTTCTTGTAGTCGATGATAATTCTCCAGATGGTACTGCCGAAAATGTGAGGTCAATGCAAGAGCAATTTCCTGACAGTCTTTTTTTAGAAGTAAGAAAAGAAAAATCAGGTTTGGGAACGGCTTACATACATGGTTTTAAATGGGCTCTTGAGAGGGATTATGCGTACATTTTTGAAATGGATGCAGATTTTTCGCATCGTCCTACCGATTTGCCAAGATTGCACAGAGCCTGCTTAAATGGCGCCGATGTGGCCGTTGGGTCACGTTATAAAAAAGGTGTAAATGTGGTAAACTGGCCACTGTTCAGAATCTTATTGTCCTACGGGGCTTCTTTCTATGTAAAAATTATAACCGGAATGAAAGTGCACGATCCCACTGCAGGTTTTGTGTGCTATAAGAAAGAGGTATTACAAAACATTAATTTAGATGCGGTTAGATTCATAGGCTACGCATTTCAAATTGAAATGAAGTATAGGGCATACCTAAAAGGCTATAAAATCGAAGAAGTTTCCATCATTTTTACGGATAGGATTAATGGAAAGTCAAAAATGAATTCTGCCATAATAAGAGAAGCTATTTTTGGAGTCATTGCAATGAAGTTTAGAAGTATATTTTATAAAAAGAGTTTTTGAAATGGCAAAAATAATAGTGAAGAATGCGAAGGTCATCAATGAGGGTGGCATCATGGAGACCGATTTACTTTTGGAAGAAGATATTATAACGCGCATAGCCAAGGATATAACGGATGGTAATGCAGATGTTATTGATGTAAATGGAGATTATGTATTACCTGGCATCATTGACGACCAGGTTCATTTTAGAGAACCAGGGCTTACCCATAAAGGTACTATAGGAACTGAGAGCAAAGCTGCGATTGCTGGTGGAATAACCACTTTTATGGAGCAGCCCAATACTAATCCGCAGACTACGACCATAGAAAAGTTGGAAGAGAAATTTGCAGTGGGCGCCAGAGATTCTTATGCGAATTATTCTTTTCTTTTTGGGGGTACGAATGACAACTTAGAGGAACTGAAAAAGCTCGATAAAAATGCATGTTCGGGGGTTAAACTTTTTTTAGGATCGTCTACAGGGAATATGTTGGTGGATAATGAAGAGATTCTTGAAAAAATCTTCAGCAATACGGAAATGGTCATTTCCACACATTGCGAAGATGAGGGGACCATACGTGCGAATATGGAAAAATATCAAGAACAGTACGGTGATGATATCCCGATAAGCCTACATCCTATAATTAGGAGTGAAGAAGCTTGTTACCTATCTTCATCTAAGGCGATTGCCTTGGCTAAAAAGACAGGTGCTAGATTGCATGTTTTCCACCTTTCTACCGGGATTGAAACTGATTTGTTTACCAATGCCATACCGTTGGAAGAGAAAAAGATAACTTCAGAAGTATGCATACACCATCTATGGTTTTCCGATGAGGATTATGCAGATAAAGGAACATTCATTAAATGGAACCCAGCGGTAAAAACGAAAATGGACCGAGAACAACTTTGGGAGGCATTGCTAGATGATAGAATTGATGTTATTGCTACAGATCACGCCCCACATACCTTGGAAGAAAAGAATAATCCCTACACCAAAGCGCCATCCGGTGGGCCCTTGGTTCAGCATGCGTTGCAGGCTATGTTGCAAAAAGAAAAGGAAGGAAAAATAAGTTTGGAAAAGATTGTGGAAAAAATGTGCCATAATCCTGCTAAATTGTTTGATATTGATAGACGAGGCTTTGTACGTGAAGGCTATTTTGCTGATTTGGTACAAGTGAATCGCAACACTAAAAATCAGGTTGAAAAATCAAATATTCTATATAAGTGCGGATGGTCTCCATTTGAAGGCACAATGTTTGATTCTAAAATAGTCCGCACTTTTATCAATGGTCATTTAGCATACGAAAACGGAAAATTTTCGACAGAAAGAAAAGCCAAAAGACTCACATTTAATAGGTAAGGAAAAATGAAGAAAATTATAATATTCTTTTTAGGTCTTCTGTTTTTTTCTTGTGGTGAGAAAGTGGTTGAAAAGCCCGAGAATTTAATTCCAAAGGAAAAAATGATTGCTATTTTGCATGATTTGGCCATTTTGAAAGCAGCTACGACATCGTATAGGCAGCTAATGGAAAGCCAAGGAGTCACTACCATGGAGTTTCTGTACGACAAGTATCAAATTGATAGTACTCAATTTTCCCAGAGTGATTTGTACTATGCTTCCATGCCATTGGAATATGAGTCCATTTATGAAAACGTAGAATCCATGCTGGAAAAAAGGCATAAAGAGTTAGAGGAGGCCAAAAAGAGGGAAAACGATAGTGTTAAAAAAGCCAGTCAGTTAAAAAGGGATTCCATAAAAAACTCAAGAATAAAGAAGGATAGTATAGTTGAATCAAACTAAGTATTTGGAGCAACAAAATTGGATGACTTCATCCAAATCCTCAAACTGAACATTAATCGTCGATTTTATTTTTTCGTTGTTGTATATTTCATGTTTATAAAATCCTTTCACCATATTCTTGGTAAGCTTGCGCCGTTTTCCCAAAACATTGGAACGTAACCAATCCAAGCGCCAAAAGCATTCCAAAACCCAAAAAGGTATTTTTTTTGTAGGAGCTTTCACGTTTAAATACGGAGCAATTTTTTGGAACAATGCTTCAAAAGTCAAATTTTCATTGACCAGAATAAATCGTTCTTTTTGCACATCGGATTCCATAAGTTTTATCATGGAATTGGTTACATCGGTTACGGAGACAAAACCCGTTCCGCCTGGGATAAATGTTTTTTTGCCTTTTGCGGCATATTTGAAAAAAGTTCCGCTTCCAGTATGCCAAAAACCTGGTCCAAGAACAACTCCAGGGTTTACGATGACGATTGAAAGACCTTCTTGCGAACCACGCCAAACTTCCAGTTCGGCTTCATGTTTGGTAAGTCCATAAACAGAAACGTTCGCATCGTTCCATTCACTATCCTCATCTACTTCTTTACCTTTGACACTTGGTCCAATTGCTGCTATGGTACTCACATAGCAAAGTTTCTTTACATTGTTTTCAATACAGCGGTTGACAATGTTTGCAGTGCCCTCAATATTATTTTTGACCAAAGCAGTATAGTCTTTCGGATCAAACGAAATCATTGCGGCACAATGGTAAACGTATTCAATATCTTTAAAAATGGCTTTTAAAGAAATAATGTCCGTGATATCTGCCTGCACCCAATCTATTTTTTCCAATAAATAGGAAGGATTATCCGTATAATATCCAAAAACCTTTGAAACAGCATCAATGGAACTTTGACTTCTATAGCAAGCCCGAATGTTTTCGCCTTGCTTCAATAATTGAAAAAGTAAATGTGAGCCAATTAGACCAGTACCTCCGGTGACCAAAATCATGCCATAAAAATACCTATTTGCAATGGAATTATGTAGTGATTCAAGAACTTCATTTTATATTTGCAGCTATTCTTAAAAGCATATGAAACCAAAGAATTTTGTTCAAGAACTACAATGGAGAGGAATGGTGCACGATATTATGCCAGGAGCCGAAGAGCACCTCATGGAAGAGATGCAAGCTGCCTATGTTGGTATAGATCCTACGGCGGACTCATTACATATTGGACATTTGGTGAGTGTTATGATGCTAAGACATTTTCAGTTAGCTGGACACAAACCGTTTGCATTGGTAGGTGGTGCGACCGGAATGATCGGTGACCCATCGGGGAAATCGGCCGAACGTAATCTTTTGGATGAAAAAACATTAAGGCATAATCAAGAAGCTATCAAAGCACAATTAGGGCGTTTTTTGGATTTTGAGAGTGATGCGAAAAACGCTGCGGTTTTGGTGAACAACTATGATTGGATGAAAGATTTCTCCTTTCTGGATTTTATCCGTGATGTTGGAAAACACATCACCGTTAATTATATGATGGCGAAAGACTCTGTTAAAAAGAGACTTTCCTCGGATGCTAAAGAAGGAATGTCGTTTACGGAGTTTACCTATCAATTGGTACAGGGATATGATTTCTTGCATTTGTACCAAAATCATAATTGTACATTACAAATGGGTGGAAGTGACCAATGGGGGAATATTACCACTGGAACCGAATTGATTAGAAGAATTGGCGGTGGTAAGGGTTTTGCCTTAACCTGTCCTTTGATTACAAAAGCGGATGGCAGCAAGTTTGGAAAGACCGAAGGCGGGAATATTTGGCTGGACGCGGAAAGGACGTCTCCATACAAGTTTTACCAGTACTGGTTAAATACTTCGGATGAAGATGCAGAAAAATATATTAAGATATTTACATTTTTGACCAAAGACGAGATTGCCACCCTCATAGATGAACATAAGGAAACACCACATCTACGAATACTACAAAAAAAATTGGCCGAAGAAATTACGGTACAAGTGCATTCAAACTCCGACTTGGAAAACGCCATACAGGCCAGTAGTATCCTATTTGGAAAATCCACTTCTGAAGACCTGAAGCTTCTCGATGAAAAAACGTTTTTAGATGTTTTTGAAGGTGTACCGCAAGCACAAATTGCTAGAACGGAGCTTGATGACGGTTTGGATATGATAGGTGCTTTGGCCGCAAAAACGGGATTTTTAGGCTCCAATGGTGAAGCCAGAAGAGAGCTGAAACAAAATTCCATTTCGGTAAATAAAGAAAAGGTAAAGGAAGACTATCGTATTACTGTTTCAGATCTTATCAATAATAGATTTGTTTTGCTCCAAAGAGGAAAGAAGAACTATTTTGTACTGGTCGTTGATTAGGTTAAATTTTTCAAAACTGCGCAACCAAATAGCTGTTTTTAGGTCTTTGCTTTATAAAACCTAAAACAATGAAAGTATTTAAACTGCTCCTTTTCTTTTTTACTGTTATTAGTTCATGTAACACAAACGATTCAAATGGGGATGAAGACGTGCAAGTTCCATTAAAAAGTGAAGCCCAAAAATGGGAGTTGGTAAAGATGACGGGTAGTATGGTCAATTCTGAAACTATTGGAGACGCAATGGAATGGCAAGAGTACTATCTTTTTAATCCCGATGGCAGTTTTATAAAAGAACGGGAGCGCGAAGGTAGCATAACCAAAGCGACAGGAACCTATGAACTTATGGCTCAAGAAGAGGAAAGGTATTTTGAATTGACCTATAAAACTGGAACAACCCTTATAGCTAACTGTTCCAATAACGATAAAGAAATTTTGGTGTTCAATGGAGATGCATTATATGCTACTTGGAATGCTTGTGATGGCCCTGGATTGGAATATCGCCCAGCCGAATAGTCATAATGCCATGAGATTGCAACCTCGAATGTCGGATTGGTCAAACCTGCCTAAAATTTCAAAAGTGCCATCAGCATAGGTCTTTCCTAAATCTTGGGTGGCAATAAATGAGCACGAATTAATATTTGCAAGGTCAATGATATTAATTCCGCCAGATTTTCCATGGGACTGTATGGAGAGCGGGTCTTCGGTATCCCGGGTAAGTACATTCATCCATGGTGGAGTTTTAAATATACCGTTTCCTTTGGAATATCCTTGCGATAATAATTCGGTCATTCCATATTCGGAATGAATGTGTTGGATGTTGAAAGCATTTTTAAGAATGCTGTGAAGTTCCTCGCGTATCAATTCTTTTCGCCTTCCTTTCATGCCTCCTGTTTCCATAATCATGGTATGTTTTAAGTTCATGGGGAACTGTTCCGCCAAATCCAATAAGGCAAAAGAAACGCCTATTAAAAGTGTTTTGGTTTCTTCTTTTTCCAGTTGTAGTAATTTTTCCTGAAGCATTTCCAAATCGTAAAGATAGAAACCGCTACTGGGGTGTTGGGATTTAGAGACAAAATCATTGATCATATAGACCAAAGAAGATCCTTCTCGTTCCAAGTAGGAAGGTAAAAGTGCCAAAATGCAAAAATCCTCAACAGGGCCATAAAAATGCACAAAACCCTTTCTAAAACTCTCTAGATATATAGAGGTGTCCCTAACATAATGTTTGCTGGAGATACTGCCGGTCGTGCCGCTACTTTCAAAGATAATTTCTGGTTTGTGTGGGGATGAGGTAATTTTATGTGTTTTAAAGAATGCTATCGGTAGAAAAGGAATTTCTTGTGAGGCTAATACGTTGGAAGGTGTTTTTTCAAGGTGATTACAGTACTCATGGTACGTTGGATTTTGTTGGTATTGAAACTGAAAAACCTCCAATGCCAATGCCTCAAATTCGGATGGGTTTGAAATTGAAAAAATCTTTTGGATTCTTGTACGCTCCATAGGGAAGTAAAAGTATCCAAAAATAAAAGCCCTTCAAAAAGAAGGGCTTTTTTAGTTTCATAACCTTTACTTGACCACCAGTTTTCTGGTCATGGTCCTTTCCTGTTCGGTGACTTGTAATACGTACACTCCTGGAACCAATCTTGAGATATCCAAGGTATTGGTTGAAATTCGGTCTGTTAGGACAACTTCACCAAACACATCGTAGATTTTAATTTGTTTACTTCCGTTGGAAGAGGTGGTAATATATATTTCCTCGCCATAGGCAGGATTCGGGTACATTTTAAAACCCTCTAGTTCTTGAACCTGTTCTGTATTTACGCTGACCAATTCTTGGCCAAAACTGAATAGGGGTAATGCCATAATAAGAATTAAGTAGATTTTCTTCATATATGCCGATTTGGGATAATAGCATATTAAAAGTAGCTAAAGAATGCTTCTTGGCCTATAAAATGTTGTGAAACAAAGATTTATGTAGGTGAACCCTTAGGATTAAGGGTAATTTGGTGCTGAAAATAGAACAACTACTTGATAATAAGCTTTCTGGTAGCGACTTTGTTAAGTTCAAATACCCTAAGGATGTAAACTCCTTTGTCCAAAGTGGAAAGGTTTAATTCTTTTCCTAAAATAGTAGTTTGCAGTACTTGTGTGCCCAAAACATCAAAAATCAAAATCTGTTTTGGTGCATTTTGTGCGGTCTCTATGAACACTTTACCCTGTGGAACGGGGTTTGGGTATAGCTTAAAGCCGTCAATATCCGCACTGCTCTTTGCGTTTTGGGAAAAACAAAGCGTGCAAACAAAGAAAAAGAATACCAAGTAAAGTTGCTTCATAAAGTATTGGTTACAAAGGCTATGCCACAAATATAGATAATTTGAACCCCGATTTTAAACCGTTCAACGAAAAATAGTACACTTTTCGATGAAGTGTAGCAAAGAAAAGCCCCGCAATTGCGGGGCTTTGTATAAATAATTAAAGACTTATTTTGTGTCTACAACTCTGGATTAGCAGGGAACTCAAAACCTGTCCATGCAAATACAGAGGCGTCAGCACCTGTGTTACCAACCTCTATGGTAATTGTGGCTCCAACTTCGTTCTTGATATCTGTGTCATCGACTCCACCGTCAACACTAACTCCTATGGAAGTAGTGCCTGCAGCTGGTCCTGCACTGTCAGTAAGGTCAATAAAGTCACCAGCGGAAGCATCTTCTCCAACAAAACCTACAAGAGCATTGGTAATAGTAGCACCACTACCTCTTCTTATTTTGATCATATCGGCCATAACCACGTTAGCGGCATTTATTAAAGTAATGTCGTTTATAGTTGGGTTAGATCGTGGCTCAGCATCGTTGTTCGAAGAGTTGCTGTCTGCTTCAATTCCACGAGGATCATCGGTCACGTTCAAGAAACCTTCATCACGTACTCCATAGAAGTTTGTGCCTGTACCGGTCCATCCTTCTGCCCAGTCAAACATATCATCAGTTGCGTTAACAACCAAAGCGTTGTCTACGTTAACAGTTCCTCCGAACCACTCGATTCCGTCATCTGCACCATTGAAAACAGATACGTGATTTACAGTTGTACCGCTTCCAACACCATAGAACGTGATGCCGTTAAATTCTTGCTCGCCGTTGATTCTCGCACCTGTGAACTCAACTTGAACATACGTTAATGTTCCAGAGTTATCATCGGCAGCTGTACCACCATAAGTAAGACCAACAACTTCAGCTTCTGCAGTTTCACCAGTGTTTATAGGTGCTCTACCAGCCAAGATCAATCCTCCCCAATCTCCAGGACGTGGGTTGTCAGCAGTAGAGGTAATAACGATTGGGTCAGCCATAGTACCTGCAGCGTTGATTGTTGCACCTTGCTCAATTGCTATGTAGACATCGGTACCACCAGCTTGAGCTTCAATTCTGGTTCCTGCTTCTATGGTCAATGTATTTCCAGCAGTAACGGTTAAAGCACCTGAAAGCACCCATGTTTGGGCAGCACTTAATGTTACACTAGCGTTTACCTCACCTTCAACACCTGCAGGATCTAAATCTACATCGTCCTGTGAGTCAATGCTTCCATTCTTTGCCGGAGTTGTATCTGGGCAAGCCGCACAAACACCACCACAATCTACACCTGTTTCATCTTGGTTCTGTATTTGATCAGAACATGTTGCAACTGCCGGTGGATCTGGATCAGGATCATTGTCATCTCCAGAACAACCAATAATAAAAGACGTTGAAACTACAACGGCTAACAATAAATACTTAAAATTTCTCATCATCTCAAATGTTAATAATTAATACTTGTTTTTAGTTAAATAATTAAAGCGTTAGTGTTCTAAAACGTATAGTTGAATCCAAGTGAAAAAATCACTCCTTTCTTATAATTCCTAAGGGAAATGTCTTCTCCTGTTGTAATCTCTTGTGATAGTTTATATTCTGGATTTAAAAAATTCCGTATACCCAAATTCACCCCGTAATGTTTTCCAAAATTGGTTCGTGTGACAAAATCCAAGGTTGGAATACCGTTTTCAATGATATTTGCTTGTCCTTGTGTTCCAAGCGAAAAAATACGGTCACTGAAATAGTTAAACACTAAGGAAGAAATAATACTGTTATCGTTCTTGTTGTAAGAGTAGGTAACATCAGCATTTACCAAAAGGGGAGAAGCACCTTGAAGTTCGTCTTCTTCTTCGGTAAAGTTTGTTGCTGGATCTGATAAATCCTGTACCGAGTACAAATAAGAGGCATTCAATCCAGAGGATAATAGTGTTGTTGTGTTCGAATCACCAGACTCTGTTTTATATATGTTTTTTCTCAACTCAACTTCTAAACCTGCAATATTGGCGTTGTCACCACTGTTTCGATATGATAATTGACTCGCAGCTGCTGAGTTTACGTTCACCCGGTTAATTGGATTTTGGATAAGTTTGTAGAAACCGGTTACGGAGATAATCTCTCCCGCAGAAAAGTAATATTCGTATTTGAGATCTAGGTTATAGTTATCGGAATTTATCAAATCCGTGAAACCAAAACTTGAAAAGTTAACGTCTTCATATAAAAATGGTGCTACTTCTTTAAATTGGGGGAAAGTATATGACTGACTTCCTGCTAAACGAAGGATACTATTCTCATTGAAAGAGTATCTCAGACTGAAACTTGGTAATACAAAGGTTTCTTCCCTATCTATTGGGTCTGTGTTCTCATCCCTAAAACTACTGGACAGGTTCGTGTCCCATTCAACAAATTGATTGATTTGTTCAAAACGCGCTCCAACATTCATTGAAAATCTAGAGCTAAAAACCAAGTTGGTGCTTAAAAATCCTGCGTAAACGTCACGATCTCCAGAATAGAAGAATGGCTCAAGAGGATCAATATCCCCAGAATTGATACCTCTATTGGTCTCCAATTGAAAAATACCGTCGGTAATGCCACTTTGACTAAAGAAAGCGTCGGGATTATTAATATCAACTATAAGTTGCTCGGAAGTTGGAGGTGGCGTTAAACTTGTAAAGTTGTGGTTCACTTGGTTAAAGTCAAATTGACGATCTGTATTTCTGTAATCCCCTCCTATTGAAATAGTACCGTTTATTTTTTCTTCTGACCCAAACTTGTAATCAAGTTGAAGTGATGCAGCAATCTCGTCCTCAGCTAACTCTGAAAAGAAGCGATGTGTTCGCCCGGGAGAACCTAAAGACGGTCTGTAGTTTTCGCCATCGAAAACATAAGTGTTCGTTCTTCGATCGGGTTCAAACCCTCTTGTTAAGTTGTAAGAGGCCCCTGTGCTCAAACTAAGTTTTTCACTTATGTTAAAATTAGCGGCAAGTTGATTGACGGCAAGAGTATTTTCATTCTGCTGTTGCCTTCTTATAAAAGCAGAAACTGCTTCTTCAGAGATATTCTCGGCAAAACCTTCATAATCACCAACACTCTGTTTGTTGCTGTGTACAAACAATCCGTTATAGGAAATGAAATTTCCATTTCCGAAGCTATATTTTAGCTTGCCCATACCAATTTGGGTAGCTTCATAAATATATTTTTGGAAGTCAAGATTTCTTCTATTTCCACCTTGAGCGGTAATTACCCTTTCGTTACCTTCTTGATAAAAGTAGTCACTGTCCACAGAGCCCACTACATAGACAGATAGTGAATTGTTTTCGCCTATTTGAAACTTTTTGCCAGCTTGGATGCCAAAAGAATTGTTAAGCTGTGTGCCCTGCGATTCAGGAGCGAAGCTATTATCAAAGTTGTATCTGTTCAGACTTCCTAACGGAATACTTCTGTCTTCATTAATACCAAGAAAATTTCCTTCATCCAACCGAAGAAAGTCTTGGCTTACGGCAGCTGTGTTCGCACCAGTTCCAAGACTAATTTGAAAGATACTCTCTCCTACTAATTCTTTGGAGACGATATCTATAACAGCTCCCCCTACATCCCCATACATCTTAGAATTGAAAGCCTTATCGATACCAACACTATTAATGATATCTGAGCTGAAAAAATCTAAAGAAATATTTTTATACTCTGGATCTTCAGATGGTAGAGGTAAAGAATTGAATGTTGTAGCATTGTAACGGTCGCCTAATCCTCTTACAAAAACATTTTTCTCGCCTTCTTGTTTGGTGACACCGGCCACTTTGGTTACCGCACCTTCTGCATCGCCTACACCTTTTCTTGCTAATTCCTGTGCTCCAATACTGGTTTTTATTTCAACGGCTTTCTTCTGGTCCAAAAGCAAGGCCGTCTCAGAATCCTTCCTAGAAACTGTAGTCACAACAACCTCGTCTAGTTCAAACCCTGCAGAAGCACTCATGGGAACGTCTATATTTGTAACCTTGTCCGCAACAACCTCAACGTTTGGAATTTCAATGGTCTCGTAACCTAAATAGCTATATACTACGGTATAAGTCCCTGGTTCAACTCCTGCAATTTCATAAAGCCCATCAAAGTCTGAAGTGGTACCTGTGGTAGTCCCTTTGATCAATACATTGGCAAATGCCAAAGGCTCATTGTTTAACTCTTTGTCTGTCAGCTTTCCTACGATGCTTCCCGTGGTTCCCTGTGCAATCATCTCTGTTGTAAAAACTAGAGTAAGTATCAATAAAAATAATCTCATTATCTGGTAAGTATTTGGCGCAAAGAACGCACCATGCTGTAAAAGCGATGTTAGGCATATGTTAAGAGTTTATTTGAAAACTGTTACAATAATGTTACGACATTAAATGAATGTTAAGCATTAATGCCGTTATAGTATTATATTTACATTTGGGCGATCAACGTAAAAAATACCATCCCATGAAAACAAAGGACATTAAGATTCTACTGGTTGATGATGAACCCGATATTCTAGAAATTGTTAGCTATAACCTTTCTTCGGAAGGGTATGAGGTTTACACTGCTGTTAATGGTGTAGAGGCTGTAGCAAAAGCAAAGAAGAAAAATCCGCATTTGATCATTCTGGATGTTATGATGCCGGAGATGGATGGCATTGAGGCTTGTGAGGTCATACGCAGTACACCAGGGCTTGAGAATACTATAATTACATTTCTTACGGCTCGTGGCGAAGATTATTCGCAAGTGGCAGGTTTTGATGCTGGTGCAGATGATTATATTACTAAACCCATAAAGCCAAAGGTTTTGGTGAGCAAGGTAAAGGCCTTACTGCGAAGACTCAAAGAAGAGAAAGCTGATGTTGAGGATATTGTAAAGGTCGGGAACATTGTTATCAATAGGGAGGAGTATAAAATTGTCAATAATGGTAAAGAAATTGTACTTCCAAGAAAAGAATTTGAATTATTATCCTTGTTGACGTCCAAACCTAGTAAAGTCTTCAAGCGAGAGGTTATTCTGGACAAAGTATGGGGCAACGAAGTGGTAGTTGGTGGCAGGACCATTGATGTACATATTAGAAAATTACGGGAAAAAATAGGGGACCATCATTTTAAAACCGTAAAGGGCGTAGGGTATAAGTTTGTATTGTAATGGCGATTCAGCTAAGGAAATCCTATAAGTTTGCCCTTCGTTCTTCTTTTCTGATAACGGTTTTCCTTGCGACATCGATTATAGTTTTTCTATTTCTAAAGGATCAGTTGGACTGGCTTTTTGTAGTTCTGTTTGCACTCATCAGTTTCATTATTTCATTTACTATCCTTCAGATTCGGGTAGAACGTTTTATCTACAGGCGTGTCAAAAAAATATATGATGACGTTTCGCTGCTCGAATCCTCTTCGTTTTCCTCAAAACCAGTGACCACTGATATGAAAACCCTGACCCAGGAGATTGAAAAGTTTGCCGAGGATAAAAAAATAGAGATAGACACATTGAAAATTCGGGAGGAGTATAGAAAAGACTTTTTAGGCAATGTATCCCACGAATTAAAGACACCATTATTTACGGTACAAGGTTACATTCTTACATTGCTGGATGGTGCCATGAACGATAAAAAAATCAGGGAGAAATATCTGGAACGTGCCAATAAAGGTGTGGAACGATTAATTTACATTGTAAAAGACCTTGATTTAATCACAAAGCTCGAAGTAGGGGGACTTAAACTTGAAGAAGAGAATTTTGATATTGTAGAGCTTATACAAAGTGTCTTTGATCTCTTGGAAATGAAAGCGTCCCAAAAAAACATTACCCTTACTTTTGATATGGATTACCCTGAACCTATCTATGTAAACGCAGATAGGGAAAAGATTCAGCAAGTCATTACCAACTTGTTGGTGAATTCGATTAAATACGGGCATCCTAAAGGAACCACGGAAGTAAGTGTTGAAAATCTGATAAAAAACAAAGTGATCGTTCGTGTGACCGATAATGGCGAAGGAATACCAAAACAGCACATCCCCAGACTGTTTGAACGCTTTTATAGGGTGGACCAAAGCGGTAGTCGTACAGAAGGCGGTTCAGGTTTAGGCTTATCTATCGTTAAACACATTATTGAAGCCCATGATGAAAAAATCTACGTAGAAAGTGAAGAGGATGTAGGCTCCGAATTTTCATTTACACTCGAAAAAACAGCGAATAATTCTGAATAATCCAAACTAGATTCAAAACAAACAAGGCCTTGAAAATCATCAATTTGTTTTAGATGTTTTAGTTCAAAATCTTCTTGGTCGCAGTAAGGAACCAGTTTTTGTTTTTGTAAGCGTCTTGCAAGATATTCTTGTTCATATTGCCCGGGAGTAGGAATAAAAAAGGCCTTTTTTTCCAGTTTGGCCAAATCCATTACTGTTGTGTACCCTGATCGGCATAATACTTTTTCACTTTCATTAATTGCAGTTTCCAGTTCTTGGGATTGCATATAATTGTGCATGGTTATGCTTCCTTTTTTAATGCTGATTTTTTGCTGGCTCTTAGTATCTTCAATTTTTCCTTTCACAAAAAGAATATGACCTTCATAACCAGTAAGTTCTTCCAAAAGTTTTTCTTCTAGAATAGTTCGCTGTGGTTCTGGACCCGATAGCAAAACCATAAGTTGGTACTTTAAAACAATGTCTTTTTTTTCAAACCGGCTCAAAGGCCCAAGGTATTTTATATTGATTTTGGATTTTTTCAAGTGTCCCAGCTTGCCGGTAAGGTTGGGTTTCTCCTTCACGTCGGGAACCCAGCAGGCATCAAATTTTTTTATGATTTTTTGATGTGCTTTTGAGCTCATCCATGTAGTGTTTCCGGAAAGTACGTTCAGTTGGTGCGTTATGAAAACGCAAGGTGCTTTTTTATAAAAAACACCCAGTCGATTGTCCGAAATGATACCATCCAAGTGATGTTCTTTTGCAAGACGTTTTACTGCTTTTTTCTCTTTGGCCATCGCTTTCAACACTTTTGGAGAATCCCATACCATCTTTATTTTAAAATTTTTCGCTTTTTCAGCATACTTGATTTTGTAAGAAGGCAATTCAAAAGAAGGTAGATCGGGAAATTCTTTCCGAAGTAGCGCTAGTGCAACTCCATCAGAAGCTAAATAGGGTTGGTGACCATGGTCCAACAGTGCGTTGATAATTGGAATGCAGCGGGTGGCATGGCCCAAACCCCAGTTCAATGGGGCAATCAAAATACGTTTAGAACTTTGCATAACTACAAAGCAACAAAATCAAAATTGCTTACGGATTTCCTTAGTTTTGCTAAAACATTAAATTTTGGTCAATACGATAATTTATAAGTGGGAAGTAAGAATAAACTGAAACGATTTAAGGAGAACGAAACGTTTTCCAATGTAGTTCAACCGTCAAGGGAGGAGGTGCTAAATGGATTTGACCTTAAAGGAAATTGGAATTCGTTTTTTGACAACGATAACCCCATTGTATTGGAATTGGGTTGTGGAAAAGGAGAATATACTGTCGGTCTGGCAAAACAAAATCCAGATAAAAATTATATAGGAATTGACATTAAAGGTGCACGTTTTTGGCGAGGAGCCAAATCCGCATTGGAAATGCAGCTGCATAATGTTGCTTTTCTTCGCACGCAAATCGAATTGGTGGACCATCTCTTTGGACAAAATGAAGTTGACGAAATATGGATTACATTTCCAGACCCACAGATTAAATATAAGAGGACCAAACACCGTATGACCAATCCTGTATTTATCAAAAAATATCAGACTATTTTAAAACCCAAAGGAACGGTTAATTTAAAAACGGATAGTGAATTTATGCACGGCTACACGCTGGGTTTATTACAAGGCCAGGGGCATGAGATTTTATACGCCAACCATGATGTTTATAATAACGAGGGTAGTCCAAAGGAGGTTTTGGAGATTCAAACTTTTTATGAAAATCAGTATCTTGAGAAGGGAAAACCAATAACCTACATCCAGTTTAGGATAAGCTGACCAATGACACATCTACTCATACTTTTCTTTGTCACTTTTTCCGCGGCATTTATGGCAACTGTACCACCAGGGCTGTTAAACATGAATGCGGCCAAGACCAGTGTTGAAAAAGGAAAATTAAACGGCATTATTTTCAGCTTCGGGGTATCTACCATGATTATGGTACAGGCCTATGTAGCTGTAATGATCTCAAAATTCCTCTATAAAAACCCTGAGGTTATAGATATGCTACTAAAAATCGCTTTAGGTGTTTTTGCTTTTTTTGCGATTTATTTCTTTTTTAAGGCAAAAGGAAATAAAAAGAATAAACCAAAAGAAGTGAAGGTCAGCAAGAAAAATAGCTTTTTCAAGGGCATGTTGTTGGCGGCATTGAACCTGTTGACCATTCCTTACTATAGTGGCCTAAATGCAATGTGGAACAAGGCTGGTTGGATTAAGTTTGAGCCAAAAGATATCACGACTTTTGTCGTTGCGGCAGGAGCAGGCACATTCTCGGTATTGTATTTGTACACTTTTTATTTCAACAAATTGGAGACCAAAACAAATCGGTTTTCAAAAAACTCAAATTATATTCTGAGTGTGTTAATGTTGATTTTGTTGATCATCACACTTATCCGAATTTTTTATAGCTAGTGCATGGAGGAAAAAAACTTTTTCGACAAGGTTTATGAAGTTGCTAAACTGATCCCATATGGGAGAGTTACTTCCTATGGGGCTATTGCCAAGTATTTGGGGGCTGCCCGTAGTGCTCGCATGGTAGGTTGGGCCATGAACAACTCCTTGGCAAAAGACGTCCCTGCGCATCGTGTTGTAAATAGGGTTGGGGTTTTGACTGGAAAGCATCATTTTGACGGTACCAATCTAATGCAACAGCTTTTGGAGAATGAAGGTATAGCCGTAAAAGACAATCAAATTATCGATTTCAAAAAGCATTTTTGGGATCCGGGAAAAGAGCTTGAATTTGACATTTAGCTTCATTATTTTAATTTGATTTAAGCAAGCCCAAGTTCCGCTTATTTTTTGCAAAATATTTATCTATCGCATCATCTTCATTTTCAATACCCAAACTTCTTAATCTAAGTCCCAAATCGTATCTTTGTAATTTAGAATCAGTTTAAACGACTGGCAAATAAAATAGGATTGATGAAGCTGAACAAAGCAGATATTATAAGGGCATTGGAAAACATATCCGCACCTGGAGAGGGGCAGAATATAGTAGAGAGTGGAGCGGTGACCAATGTGCAGGTGTTTGGGGATGAGGTTGAGGTAGATGTTACCATAAAGAACCCAAGTCTTCAGGCTAGAAAAAAAACTGAAGTGGAAATTTTAAAAATTATCCACAAAGAAGTTTATGAAAAGGCAAAAATCAAGATAAATCTTAAGGTCGATGCACCTTCAAAGCCCAAAGTAAATCAGATTAAGGGAAACCCGATTCCCGGGATACAGAATATCATCGCTGTAGCTTCTGGAAAAGGAGGTGTAGGAAAATCTACGGTGACCGCTAATTTAGCTGTTACCCTTGCCAAGATGGGCTTTAAGGTTGGTCTGCTCGATACAGATATTTATGGACCATCCATGCCCATTATGTTCGATGTAGCTATGGAGAAACCGTTATCGGTGAATGTTGATGGAAAAGCAAAAATGAAGCCCGTTGAAAATTATGGGGTAAAATTGCTTTCCATCGGTTTTTTCACCCAGCCCAACCAAGCTGTAATTTGGCGGGGGCCTATGGCTTCAAAAGCATTGAATCAAATGATTTTTGATGCCCATTGGGGCGAACTGGATTTTCTATTATTGGATTTACCTCCCGGAACCGGAGATATTCATTTGAGCATTATGCAATCGTTACCGGTTACCGGAGCTGTAGTCGTAAGTACACCGCAAGAAATTGCGTTGGCAGATGCTAGGAAGGGAGTGGCCATGTTTCAGCAAGAAGCCATAAGTGTGCCGGTTTTGGGAATCGTGGAGAATATGGCTTATTTCACTCCAGAGGAGTTGCCTAACAACAAATATCATATCTTTGGAAAAGATGGTGCTAAAAATTTGGCCAACGATTTAGAGACACCGTTTTTAGGGGAAATTCCGATAGTTCAAAGTATTCGCGAAGCGGGAGATGTGGGAAGACCCGCAGCATTACAGACTGCTACTCCAACAGAAGAGGCATTTGAGGAGCTCACAAAAAATGTAGTCCAGGAATTAGTGAGAAGAAATACCGCGCTCCCCCCTACCGAAGCAATTAAAATTACAACAATGGCAGGTTGTGCTGCCGTTAAAAAGAAAAGAGCATGACGTCAGAAGAGATTAAATTAAACGTAGAAAAAGCTTTAGATGAAATACGTCCATTTTTACAAAGTGATGGAGGTGATATTTCATTGATTTCAATAGATAATGACAGTTCTGTTAAAGTTAAATTGGAAGGCAATTGTATTGGCTGCAGCGTAAATCAAATGACCTTGAAAAGTGGGGTTGAAATGACAATTAAAAAATATGTTCCTCAAATTGAGGAAGTTGTCAACGTTGGTTAACTGACAAATATCATTTCCCCTTTTTCTCACAAATTTTAAGTTGCGCAGATTTCCAAATACGATTCTGAATGATAAAAACCGATATACTGATTATTGGAGCAGGCCCTACGGGTCTTTTTGCTGTTTTTGAGGCAGGTTTATTACAGCTAAAATGCCATTTAATAGATGCCTTGCCACAAGCGGGTGGACAATGTGCAGAAATATATCCTAAAAAACCCATTTACGATATTCCCGGATTCCCAGAAGTATTGGCAGGGGATTTAGTGGATAATTTAATGGAGCAGATAAAACCGTTTCAGCCTGGTTTTACTTTAGGAGAACGCGCCGAAAACATCGAAAAATTGGAAGATGGTTCTTTTATAGTGACCACTAATAAAGGGACACAACATCACGCACCTATAATTGCCATAGCAGGTGGATTGGGTAGCTTTGAACCCCGAAAACCTTTGCTCGAAAACTTGTCCAAGTACGAGGACAACGGTGTTGCGTATATGATCAAGGAACCGGAAGTCTATAGGAATAGGAAAGTGGTCATTGCTGGTGGAGGAGATTCCGCATTGGATTGGAGTATTTTTTTGGCAGATGTTGCCTCAGAAGTCACTTTAGTACATAGGCGTAATGAATTTAGGGGTGCTTTGGATTCTGTTGAAAAAGTACAACAACTTAAGGACCAAGGAAAAATCAACCTGATTACCCCAGCTGAGATTGTTGGTTTACAGGGAGAAGACCGCTTGGAATCAGTTCTGATTAGAAAGACAACGAATGGTTCGGAAGATATCTTGTTGAAAGTAGATGATTTCATTCCCCTATTTGGACTTTCTCCAAAATTAGGTCCTATTGCCAACTGGGGCTTGGAGATTGAGAAGAATGCGATTAAAGTCGATAATACGTTGGATTACCAGACTAATGTTCCCGGAATATATGCCATCGGAGATGTAAATACGTATCCTGGAAAATTAAAACTGATCCTATGTGGTTTTCACGAAGCTACGTTGATGTGTCAAAGCGCGTATCAGCGCATATTTCCAGATAAAAAGTATGTAATGAAATATACTACGGTAGGTGGTATAACAGGTTTTGATGGAAGCAAAAAGGAAGCTCCAAAAGCTGTAGTGAAGGCGATAGAATAGTTGAATAGTAAGCTAGTGATAAAGTATCCTAGTGAAGGCGATACAATGGTTTGTTTTATTATAGGCTACAAATTTTAAATTTAAATGACCGTACAGCGTTTTGAAGATTTGAAGATGTGGCAAAAATCTCAGGATTTAGCTGTCCAGATTTATAAGTATTTTTCCATAAGCAAAGATTATGGTTTTAGAGACCAAATCACTAGAGCATCAGTTTCTATATCAAATAATATTGCAGAAGATTTTGAACGACAATCGAATGCTGATTTTAAAAGATTTCTTTATTTTGCCCTAGCATCAAATAGTGAGTTAAGGTCAATGCTTTATTTATCAGAAAGATTAGATTATTTGCAATCAAAGAGCTCTAGGGAATTGATTGAAGCGACCAATGAAATTTCGAAAATGCTGTATTCATTTATCAAATCCATGAAATAATCCATATGTCCCAAACTAATAATTCATCTATTTTAAGATTCCACAAGTAAACTAACCACTATTTCACTAACCCACTAGATTTTAATCCAGCATTAATGTCCGATATCAAAATCAAAATAACCGACCGAGAAGGAACGTTGCACGAAGTAGACGCCCCAACCGACATGAACATGAACCTAATGGAAGTTGTCCGTTCCTATGAACTTGCTCCAGAAGGTACTATTGGAATTTGTGGTGGAATGGCCATGTGCGCTTCCTGTCAATGCTATATAAAATCCGAACACGCACTCCCGGAAAAGTCGGACGATGAAGAAGCTATGCTCTCCGAAGCCTTTTTTGTTGAGGACAATAGCAGGTTGGGTTGCCAAATTCATATCACCAATGACTTGGATGGACTGGAAGTGGAATTAGCTCCCGAAGAGGCTTAAATTCTGGCTTGATAGGTAAACAAATTGTAATACCTGCCTTCAGAAGCGATTAGTTCTTTGTGGGTTCCTTGTTCGGCTATATTTCCATTTTCGATTACCAAAATCTGGTCCGCTTTCCGGATCGTGCTCAAGCGGTGGGCAATAACAAAGGTAGTTCTGCCCTTGGTCAGTTCGGCCAAACTCTTTTGAATAAGCGCTTCGGATTCTGTATCCAAACTGGAGGTCGCTTCATCTAAAATCAGTATCCTTGGGTCAGCGAGAATTGCACGTGCAATAGCGATACGCTGTCGCTGTCCTCCAGAAAGTTTTACGCCACGTTCACCGATCAAGGTATCTAGGCCATCATCAAATCTATCGGTAAACTCATTCACATAGGCAGCTTTTACTGCATCTAGCAGCCTATCTTCGGAAGCGTTAGGTCGTGGAAAGAGGATGTTTTCCCGTATCGTACCTTCAAACAAAAAATCGTCTTGCAGTACAACCCCTAGGTGCTGTCTAAAGCTATTGAGGTTTACTTTTGATAGATTGTGGCCATCAATGCTAATTGTACCCTTGCTAGGGTTTAAAAAACTAGCAGCCAATCCGGCAATTGTGGATTTTCCAGAACCAGAACTCCCCACCAATGCGATTACCTGTCCCGATTTAACGTTAAAACTGACACCGTGCAACACTTCTTCATCAGCTTCATAGGAAAAAGAAACCGAATTGAAACTAATATCACCATGAATGGTATCCAATTGAATGGTTCTATTTTTTTCATCGGACTCGGCAGTCTCATTCATTAGTTCTTCTGTACGGTCCAAGCCTGCCAAGGCTTCGGTAAGTTGACTTCCTATGTTGCTCATTTGAACAATTGGTGCAACCATTAACGCAAGCAGAAATGTAAATTCAAAATATTGTCCGGTAGTCAGTTCGCCCTGCATCATTTTGTAGCCCCCATAACCCATCATAATTCCTGTGGTGGCCAGTCCTAAAAGAAAGGTGGATGAGCTTGTCATTACTGCGGTGGCAGTCAGGCTCTTTTTCACATTTTTGAACAATCGTTCTACACCGGTTTCAAAAACTTTTCCCTCTTGTACTTCCGCATTAAACCCTTTAATTACCCTAATTCCACTTAAAGTTTCGGTAAGCCTTCCTTTTACTTCAGCATTGATTTTACCACGTTCTCTAAAAACAGGACGAATTATTTTGAAAGCCTTTAAAGCTATAACTGCAAATAAAATCAGTGGAATAAAGGTTAAAAGTGTCATGCTGGGACTAATTCGTAACAGTAAGACCAGTGAAACCACTGCGGTAATGGTTCCTCCTACCAATTGGACCAACCCGGTTCCAATAAGATTGCGTACCCCTTCAACATCGCTCATAATCCTAGAGACCAAGGCCCCGGATTTTGTGTTATCAAAAAAACGAATGGGTAGCGACAGCACCTGTTTTTGTACCTGTGCCCGTAGTTCCGATATCATAAATTGCGCCTGAATGCTCAAAACTTTGGTCAAGAGAAAGGACATGATCGCTTGAACCAAAAATGAAGCAATAACAATAGCAACAAGGATTTTAAGGAAATCATAGTTCTTATTGGGTACAACATCATCAAGAAAATATCTAAGGGATATGGGCGCCACAAAACTGGCCGCTTTACTAATTACGATAAGCAAAAGACCAGTAAAGACAAGATTTCTTCTGGGCCAAATAATGGTTTTGAAGGCCTTTAAAATACTTACTTTTTTATCTGACATAAATGGTATTAAAAGAAGCCGCAAGTTACTTGAAATTACGATACTGTAAACCCAAAATAATACTGCCCTCCATTACTACATAACAAATACTATCTTTAGTTGTTTTTGTTGAAAAAGACTATGCACAAAAAAGGACTTGTTTATTTTTTGATGTTATTATCCGCCATTTGTGCTGCACAAGGACAATATTTGGAATTAAGGCAAATAGTCACGGATAGTGCCAACATATTTACCCCTCAAGAACTACAGGGGTTAAAGACCAAGTTGACCGAACTGGAAACGAATACGACCAACCAGTTGGTACTATTGACGATTAATGATCTAGGAAACGAAACCATCGAGGAATATGCATTCGGTGTGTTCAATCAGAACAAGTTGGGCCAAAAGGATAAAGACAATGGTATTCTCATCCTTTTTGCCAAAAATGCAAGACAAGTACGGATTGAGGTTGGATATGGCTTAGAACCCTACATTACAGATGCAGTAGCTTCACGTATCATAAGGAATACCATGATTCCTAAGTTTAAGGAAGAGCGTTATTTTGAAGGCTTGGACTTAGCTGTAGACCAGCTTATCGAATTTTTGAACGATCCTGCAGCTCTTGAGGAATTCAAAAATAAAATTGACCAAAAAGAAGAAATGAGTTTAGGGATAAAAATATTCATCATTCTTTTTCTTTCCATGTTCGTATGTGCTGGCGGTTTTGTGTTTTATAGGGCTTACAGTGGACTAATTGAGACGTTTCGGGGAATGCTAATTGGGAAGCTAGGCCTCTTACCGGGAATTATTATGGCCGCTTTCACACTTATACCAACGTTGTTTTCCCTTGTTTTTATGGTCATGCCCTTATTTTTTGCTTCAATGATCTTTGATTTGGGACTTGATGCAAACAACTACGAATATCTTCTAAATGATAACACGTGGGTTTATGTTGCCTTTATAGTGTTCTTTGGAATAAGCATTTTAATAGCGATGGTGAAAATCCTGATAAAAGGTAAAGATGATTTTAAACTGTCCTTATATAAAAATGACAAGAGTTATGTACGAAAGACATTCTCTTCATCTGGCAGCCATTCCTTCGGTTCAAGTTCTGGGTCTTCTTTTGGGAGTAGTTCCAGCAGCTTTTCTGGAGGTGGAGGTAGTTCGGGTGGTGGCGGTTCAAGTGGAAGCTGGTAACTTTATGATAAACAGTAGATAGAAATAATTGGTAATTGAATTGCATTTCCGCTATTTTCACATTGTAAAATAAACCTATGGATACAAAGGATAGTAATGGTAACATTTTGGAGAACGGCGATAATGTTCATGTGACGAAGGATTTGAAGATTAAGGGCATGTCCAAAACCTTAAAAAGGGGAAATGTCATTAAAAATATCCGTTTGACCGGAAGCCCTCAAGAAGTAGAATGTAGGGTAGGTAAGGCACAAATTGTGCTGAAAACCCAATTTTTAAAAAAAGCTTAAATATAATGCCATGAGAGTACTATCCTTGATTACTTTATTTTTTCTGGTAAGCTGTTCATCCAAACCACAAGACCAGAAAGCACTAACTGAAATTGAAAAATGGAAGTCACAAGCTGAGAACATCACTATAATCAGGGATGATTTTGGGGTTCCGCACATATATGGTAAAACCGATGCAGATGCCGTTTTTGGATTGTTATATGCGCAGTGTGAAGACGACTTTAATCGTGTGGAACAAAACTATATCTGGGCTACTGGAAGGTTGGCAGAAGTAGAGGGTGAAGAGGCGTTGTATAGTGATCTTCGTGCCAAACTTTTTATGACAGAAACGGAAGCCAAGGCGAACTATGAAAAAAGCCCGAATTGGTTGAAGAAATTGTGCGATGCCTTCGCTGACGGAATTAATTATTATCTGCATACCCATCCCGAGGTAAAACCTAAATTATTGACCCGTTTTGAGCCTTGGATGCCCATGTACTTTAGTGAAGGAAGTATTGGTGGGGATATAGAACGCATTTCCATTAAAAAAATCAAAGCGTTTTATGAAAGCGGTATGGAGATTCCTGAGCTTGAGGCGTTGAAAATGAAAAAGGCAGAGGAAATGGAGGAACCTCAAGGATCTAATGGTATAGCCATTTCAGGAGCATTGACCAAATCTGGCAATGCAATGTTGTTGATCAATCCGCATACTTCCTTTTATTTTAGGGGTGAAGTACATGTGGTTAGCGAAGAGGGATTGAATGCGTATGGTGCGGTTACATGGGGGCAATTTTTTGTATATCAGGGTTTTAATGAAAAAACAGGATGGATGCACACATCGACCTATACCGATGTGATGGATGAGTTCAAAGAAACTGTTTTAAAGAACGATGATAATTTGTTTTATCAGTATGGAGAAGAATTAAGGCCAGTAGAAAAATCTGAAGCGATTTTAAAATACAAAGATAGTGATGGATTGAAAGAGAAAAGCTTTCCGATGTATCGTACACATCATGGACCTATTACTCATGCTGTTGATAAGCAATGGACGGCTTCAGCAATGATGTGGGAACCCGTAAAGGCTCTAGAACAATCTTTTGTTCGAACCAAACAAGAAGGATATAAGGGATTTCGAAAGATGATGGATATCCGAACAAATTCTTCAAACAATACCGTGTATGCAGATGCGGAAGGGAACATTGCTTATTTCCATGGAAATTTTGTTCCTAAGCGAGATACTATTTTTGACTTTACAAAACCTGTAGATGGCAGCAATCCAAAAACGGATTGGAAAGGTCTGCATACCGTGGATGAGAATATCTTGATTTTGAATCCGAAAAATGGTTGGATTCAAAACTGCAACTCTACACCCTATACAGCTGCTTTGGAGTATAGTCCCAAACGAGAAGATTATCCAAAATACATGTCAAGAGATCAAGAAAATTTTAGAGGTATCCATGCCATTGAGTTATTGACAGATAGGGATGGATTCACTTTGGATAGTTTGATTCAACTTGCGCATGACCCCTATTTGCCTGCATTTAAAGCTTTGGTTCCAGGGTTGATTAAAAATTATGAACGGTATGATGATAAGAATCCCAAGTTATTGGAACCTATTGAAGTATTGAAAAAATGGGATTTTACTACTTCTGAAGAATCTGTTGCGATGACCTTGGCACATTATTATGGAACACGATACTACAAAGTTGGAAAGTATCCAAAGGGAATGACGCCCATGGAGCGTGTTCTATTTTGGGGGAGCGATGAACCAAATGGAGAACAACTCAAGATTTTTGAAGAAGTCATCGAACAGCTTATAGCAGATTTTGGCACTTGGGAAATCCCTTGGGGCGACGTCCATCGATACCAAAGACTCAATGGGGATATCCGTCAGCCTTTTGATGATTCCAAACCAAGTATTCCAATCGGATTTGCCAGTGGACGTTGGGGAGCTTTGGCGGCCTATGGTGCCCGCTACGATAATGATACTAAAAAGATTTATGGTACTCGTGGAAATAGTTTTGTGGCTGCCGTAGAATTTGGTGAAAAAGTAAAGGCAAAGACTATTCTAGCAGGAGGCCAGAGCGGTGACCCTGCATCACCACATTTTGATGATCAAATTCAAATGTATGCGGATGTAGAATGGAAAGATGCTGCTTATTACAAAGAAGATGTTTTAAAAAGAGCGGTAAAGACTTATCAACCTGGTGAAGAGTAATTTTGTTAGGAGTTAGGAGTTAGGAGTTAGGAGTTAGGAGTTAGGAGTTAATGTTGTTCTTGAACCTGTGCTTGAACTTGAATTTGCACTTGAAACTTGATCTTGTGTATTTGAACTTTGAATTTGTATTTGAAAAACCCTACTCCTCCTCTTTAACAACAATAAGACTAGCCTTAGATCCAGTGGAAAGATTCCATCGATTGTTGTGAATCACTACACCTTTATCATCAGTAATAACAACTTGAGCAGTATTTGGACCAGAGGAACCTTGGTTCAGTGCTTCAAAATCGAGACGATTGAATCCTTTGATCAAATCAAGGTTGATTCCTTTAAAAGAACCTGTAAGTAAAATATTGGGCTCTACCACTTCTCCATTAACGTATATTTTCACGCGGTCACCATCAACATATTCATGATCCCTGCAAACAATACCCACAAATTTTGCCGTAGTTTTTACATCCCCTAAATACTGGTCGCCGAAATGTTTCTTAGAGCCTTTTTTCTCTTTTTCGCCTACTTTGGGGTCAATGACCATATTGTGCCCGGCTTGAACCAATTCTCGGTCTGGAAGCATTTTAATACCTGGGTTATTACTATCCGAAGTTAAGTTCTCATTTATCACGGAAGGCATACGCAATGAAGTTCCCTGATTCGTGGACTTGATATCCAAAGTGTTCCGTTCCCCAATTTTTAGCGGACGTGTCGTAGGAATGTCACCTTGGGCCATTACGAAGGCATGGCCAAAAACGATGAAAGAAAAAAGTAAAACAAGCTTTTTCATGGGAACTTGGTCGATACAATGTTTTAAAGTTAACAAATACCTTGCCATTACAGTAATAAAAGGAAGTTAAATCTAAAAGTAGTATGCCTCGTTAAAGTCTTCATAAATCAGTTCGGATGGGTGATAGGGGAACAATACTTGATAACGATTAGGCTTAACCTTTTAATTTAAAACGAACATGAAAAGAGTAGTACTAGTTGCAGCACTGTTTGGTATGATGTCCATTCAAGCACAGGAACAAATCAACGACAAACTGACTATCGAAAAGGGGACATGGACCCTTGGAGGGAATGTGTCTATTGGAGCGAATAACTTTGAGTCTACATCAGAGTTCAATAATGAGATTTTACAAAATGAATCTGATCGATTTTCAGTTTCTGTATTTCCCAGATTTGGATATGCTTTTAACGATAATTGGATCGTGGGGTTGGTAACGGAATATAGCCTTAGTAAAACGGAGAATGAAAACGAGAATCCCAATTCAGAGTTGAGCACATCCGAGTTTAAAAGTGAATCTTTGGCCCTGGCACCATATGTTAGAAGATATTTTGGCGTAACCAAAAATCTGGCTTTTTATGCACAGGGAGAATTGGGATATGGAAAATCGTGGTCTGAAGATATTGGAAGTAATCAAGAACGCCGAACTTCGGAAGCGGATCGATTTTTTGTTGGGTTACGCCCAGGAATATCATTCTTTGCCTCAAAAAATCTGGCATTTGAATCATCTGTAGGGTTACTTCAATATACTTCGGTCACAGGTGAAGATAGTTCAGGTACTGAAAATGAAAATCAAGGCTTTAATTTCAATTTGAACGCATCTAACCTCTTGTTCGGTCTATCCTATTTTTTCTGATGTGAAATAGAGCCCGCTAAAACTTAGCGGGCTTTTCTGTATTCTTAAATTATTTGCTATTGATTGCAACTACTTTTCAATGTAATCCGATAGTTTTTCCGGGCCTTCCAGCAATAAGCGTACTATTTGCAAAGTGCCATCAGGTTTAGTGGCTATTTGCCACTTGATCAGGGATATTTCCCCATTTTCTATTTCCAGTCCGGTAATGCTTCTAGGATGTACACAACTACCTGCATTAAAATAGGGAATTTGTTTTGGCTCCGGAAAACGTGGTCTGTGCGTATGCCCCGAAATTGTAATCTTAAGATTGTTTCTTAAAATCCAACGTTTAATTCTTCTTTCTATTCTTATGAGTTCTTTATAATTTTTCGCTGGACTTGTAGGGTCGGCAATACCAACTACTTGTAGCGGTTTCCAAAGAACTCGAACAAGAAACCTTCCAATACGCCAACAAACATAGTTCCACCAATCCGCTTGATGTCCGTGTGTGCAAAACAATTCTTGGTCTGTCTTCTTATGCTTTAGAATTAGGGCTTCGTGGTAAGTTATTCCTTCAAAAAGCTCTTTGTCCGAGCCATCTATAGGTTCAAAATAGCTCGATAAGTGCTCATCCACATAGGATTTGTCCCTATAAACCATATCGTGGTTCCCCCATACCATATGCAATCTATTTTCAAGATGAAACTGGCGTAACAATTGAAAAACATTCTTATGTGCCTCGAAAATTGATTCAAAAGTTATGTTCTCCCAAAGTTCATCGCCATCTCCCAGTTCACAGTATTGAAATCCTTCGCGATAGTAATGGTTCAAGGCGTGAAAGTAAATGTTTCTATTGTTTGCAAAATCATCTGCAAAACTGTTGTCGCCCCTATGGCAATCACTAAAAAGTATGAACTTGTCGCTATTGTCAAAATGAATGATTTTGGCACTTTTAAAAGCTCGGTCTAACCTTTTGAATGAGGACATACGCCAATTTTTTTTAAATATCTAAAAAATGCGGCTAATCGAGTATTGAATTCATTGATAATGTCCCATTATTTCTTTTTGTAACTTTACAGTTAAAATCTCGTCTAACCTCATATGGAGAATAATGGCAGCATAGAAACCCCAATGTTGAAATTAGTAAGTTTCAATAAATTGTTGGAACATTATGATAATCAACTTAACAGCAAGGATAAGTACTTGGCGGATAGGGCAAAATATGTCTTGGATGCTCAAGCACCGTACCCTGAGTTGAGAGAAGGTTTTGATGACATTACTTTACTGGACAAACACAAAGAAGTTATCAGCATTATTCTTGCGGATACGTTTGCTCCCGTATTGACCAACAATGAGATTAAGACGGCGTCGACACCTTTTGAAAATTTGGTGTTCAATTCATCTGAACGCTTTCAGAAAATCTTAAAGGATGCTGGTGAAGGTTTTGAACTGGAGATTCGGAATCTGCCTATGGATATCAATTACATTATGAAATGTACCATAATCCTAAATTTTTATTATGGGTTTAAGATGGATTTGAAGCGTCCATTGTTCTATGATATTCCAGATGCAAATGGGGTCATGCGTCATTATAGGATACTTTATAATGCGGATTTTATGGAAATTATTCCTACAGAACTTTCCAAAGAGCTTTCCCAAGAAGATGTTGATGAACTCTTGGAAAATTTTGATGATTTAGAGCTTTGGAAAGAAAAAATCCCACCAAATAGTTTTATCTCTAAAGGTTTCGTGATTTCCAATATGTTCGATGTCAGTGCAGAGCATTCGATTTCTGAAATAAAATCTACACTGATAGGAAGCAATAAAAGAGGCAATGAAGACTTTATGGAAAGTTTTCAAGACACTTTTAGATCGCTGTTTAATCTGAAAAAAATCAATGTTGGTTTTGCAGGTTATGATGCCAATACCGACAAATTCCTAAAAATATATGGAAAGGGCATAGAAAGCTATGTTCTTAAGGGAGTGGAAACCGAATCTTGCGATGCTATTCTGTGTGACCATTCCTATGGTAAGTTGTTCAATGAAAACACTTATGTGGCAATATCCAATGTAGATAAATATTATGAGAAATCGGAAGGAGGACAACCCTATAAAAACCTATATGAACAAGGGATAAAAAGTGCCATTCTAGCTCCGATAGCGGACAACGGAGTTTTGTTAGGTGTTTTGGAATTGGTCTCTACTACCGTAAATGAGTTGAACAGCGTCAATGCAAATAAGTTGGATGATGTAATGCCCTTCATTGTTTCCGCAGTTATCCGTTCTATTGAAGAAGAGGAAAACCTAGTAGATGCAATTATACAGCACGAGTGTACTACCGTTCACTCTTCGGTATATTGGAAATTTCAGGAAGAGGCAAAACGTTTCATGGCAGACGAACTTCTGGGAAATCAACCTATTTTTAAGGAAATTGTATTCAAAGATGTTTATCCCCTCTATGGCCAAGTGGACATTAAGGATTCTTCTAAAGAACGAAATCTTTCCATACAGCGGGATTTAATGATTCAACTTTCAGAAATCAATGATGTTTTGTGGGCGGCGGTCAAAAAATATCAACTTCCCGTTTACGAAGAATTAATGTATAGGGTAGATACCTATTTGGAAGAGGTACGGGATGCATTATACACACATACGGAACAAGCGATTTTTGATTTTGTAAAAGAAGAAATAACTCCTGTTTTCAAACATTTAAAAAAGGAAGACAAACAGCTAAGAAAATTGGTTGAGGGGTACGAGGCCCAGATTGATGCTGAAACCGAGTCCTATTATGACCATCGTCGTAACTATGATCATAGCGTAATGGAAGCCAATATGCAATTAGCAGCTTTGTTGGATCGAAAACAATTGGATGCCCAAAGAATGTTCCCACATTATTTTGAGCGTTACAAAACAGATGGTGTAGAACACAATATGTACATTGGCAGTTCTATAGCAAATGATAGGGATTTTAATGCATTATATCTAAGCAATTTAAGGTTGTGGCAGCTTCAGGTCATGTGCGATATGGAGAATAAGTACTATACACTTAAATCCAAATTGCCCGTAAAACTGGATGTAGCTTCGTTGATTTTAGTTTATAGCGCTTCGTTGTCCATTAGATTTAGAATGGATGAAAAACGTTTTGATGTGGACGGTACATACAATGCACGGTACGAAATCATCAAAAAACGTATTGACAAATCCTATATAAAGGGTACTAACGAGAGATTGACCCAGAAAGGGAAACTGTCCATTGTCTACTCACAACGAAAAGATGAAAAAGAGTATTTACGCTATATTAAATTTTTGAAGTCCAAGGGATACTTTACCAACAATATTGAAATCGTAGAGCTAGAAGGTTTGCAGGGCGTTACGGGGTTAAAAGCAATAAGGGCTGAGATTCTGTATACCAAAGATGTGAAATCTGAACGTACGTATACCTATGAGGATTTAATGGAAGAATTGAAATCCTAAATTTTAATCTGGATACTTATCTCGGTTGTCCATATAAATGAAATGAAACTCCAAAAGCGATTACGGATATCACGATACCTATGATAAAAATAGTATAGGTCCAACGTAAAATATTATATTTTCTATTTAGTACAAGTCCCAAAAAGTATAGATCCTTGGTAAGAGAGGAATAAATATAATCTTTATCCTTAACCAATTCCTGAATGGCCCATTCATAATCGTTTAGGCTCATTTTATGAAAATTGCCAAAGAACAAAAGGTTTACTTTTTTGTCCTGCACATCTTGCTTGGTAAACTGACCGCTTGTTACATTAGGTCTTGTGGCCAAAACCGCTAATACCATAGATATAACACTGAAAGAAATAAATATGGCCGTTGGGTAGATGAGATATGTGTTGGAAGGATTATCCAATTTAGGAATGAGGTTGGAAAGGGCGACAGATATGATAATGGCATTTACAGATAACAAGATATTGGCCTTGGTATCCGCAATATCACTGAGGGTCAAATGGTTTTTTAGGGTTACCCTAAACAGGGTTTGTATGCCCCTATCCGGACTTTCACTCTTATATTTTGCCTTTAGGGCCTCCTTTTTGGCAATTTCTTTTTCGGTCTTTTTTTCCTTTACAAGTTGTTTTAAATTCCGCTCTTTTGCTTCTTCCCAATTTTCTTTGGCATATTCCGTATAAAACTCATGTTCATTTCTGAACATCTTTATATTTTCATCCCTCCACTCTTTGTTGGAATATTTTGCAATTCCCAACTCTTTCAATTCTTCTTTCAGAAAATCCGTTGTTTCCCAATAGGTTTTTTTTGCAAAATGAGAGGCATCCGCATCTCTAATAATTTCTTCGTGTAAGTTATGGGGCTCATGGTATCTTTTTGTTGCCATAATGTTGGCACATATCTGTTCAATACCCTCTTTGGTATACTTATGTTCTTTTAGAAATTCTGTTGCTATAGCACAACTCGCCTCTTCATGATTTTCAATTGTTTTTGTGTAGCCCGTATCATGAAACCAAGCGGTCAAAAGAAGCCTTTCGTTCTCATTGTTGGGAAGCATATAGAAATTGAGCAATTCTTTAGTACTTTTAACCACACGTTGGGTATGTCGTAAATTGTGGTATAGAATTTTTGGATTCAATTCATTTTCCAAAAGTTTGGAGACAAATTGTTCAGCTTTTTCAACTATTTCCGACATACATAATGTTTTGAATTCCCCAAAATACAAAAATTTGAAATCAACCTCACTGATATGAAAAAACATTACCTAGTTCTTCTATTACTTGTTGTTGTATATAGTTGCGCCACATATGAAACAAAGTATGAAACTCCTTATGTGGCCCAGAAAGTAAAAACTGACAAAGAGCTCGAACATACCTTTTATTTGATAGGGGATGCCGGGACATCTCCAATGGGTGATTTAAACCCCGCGTTAAAAATTTTCAAATCAAAATTGGATAAAGCGGGAAAAAACAGCACTGCAATATTTTTGGGAGATAATATATACCCTGCGGGGTTGCCAGATAAAAAAGATTCAAAGGAGGCCTACTTAAAAGCCACAAATGATTTGGATGCCCAACTAGCATCCGTATCTGATTATAAAGGTAAAGTTGTTTTCATTCCGGGAAACCATGATTGGTATAATGATGGATTGAAAGGACTAAAAAGACAGGAAAAGTATATTGAAAAAGCATTGGACAGCAAAGAAGTCTTCTTTCCTGAAAACGGTTGTCCAATAGAGAAGATCAAGATAAGTGATGATGTTATTGTTGTTGCTATTGATACAGAATGGTATCTGGTAAACTGGGACAAGCACCCAACAATAAATGATGACTGTGAAATTAAAGATCGAGGTAGATTTTTTGAAGAGTTAGAAGGTATTATCAAGAAGAATCGGGATAAAACAGTACTTCTTGCCCTGCATCATCCTATGTTCACTTATGGTTCCCATGGAGGGTACTATTCTTTTAAACAGCACATGAATCCTAGTGGCGGTAAGTTTCCTTGGCCAATTGTTGGTTCAATGGCCAATGTTTTGCGAAGAACTTCGGGAGCTACTACGGAAGATTTATCCAATAAAGTCTACAATCAATTAAAAAACAGGATTGTAACACTGGCCAAATACTCCGATAATGTGATTTTCGCTTCGGGGCATGAGCATACACTACAATATATTGTTGAAAGCGGAGTACCACAAATAGTAAGTGGTTCTGGAGCTAAAAAAGGAGCAACAAAACTTTTGAATGGAAGTAAGTTCTCTACGGGTCGAATGGGCTATGCAACCTTAAAAATATACAAAGACGGTTCGTCAAGTGTTGATTTTTTTGGCGTTGGAAATGATGGTAAGGAAGAACTATTATATGATACAGAAGTACTGCCTGCCGATGAGAAACCCTATCAGAAAGCATACGATAATGACTTTCCGGCTACTATGAAAGCATCAATCTATACAGCAGAAGAAATTGACAAGGGAGGTTTTTACAAATGGGTTTGGGGAGAGCGTTATCGAAAATATTATGCTACTGAAGTAGAGGCACCAACCGTTCTTTTGGATACTTTATTTGGCGGATTAACGATTGTGCGAAAAGGAGGTGGAAACCAGTCAAACTCCTTAAGATTGCAACATAAGGATGGAAGGCAATTTGTAATGCGTGCCATGCGGAAAAGTGCGGAGCGTTATCTACAAGCGATAGCATTTCAAGAGCAATACATCATAGGAGATTTTGAAGGATCGTATACCGAAAAGCTTTTAATGGATTTTTATACGGGCGCACACCCTTATGCACCTTTTACTATTGGACCACTTTCAGATGCAGTAGGTCTTTATCACACCAACCCGAAACTATATTATGTCCCAAAGCAGAAAACTCTGGGAGGATATAACGACAATTACGGAGGCGGTCTTTATATGATTGAAGAACATGTTTCTGAAGGCCATGATGATCTGGCCAGTTTTGGATACACTAAAAAGATTGAGAGCACCTACGATTTAGTGGACAGACTGAGGAAAGATGAAAAATACAGCATTGATGAAAAAGAGTATGTAAAAGCACGTTTGTTCGATATGGTAATCGGGGATTGGGACCGTCATGTGGATCAATGGCGATGGGCAGGGTTTGAAGACGAAAAGGGCAATACTGTTTTTAAACCAATACCCAGGGACAGGGATCAGGCTTACTCAATCTGGGGAGATGGTGCACTAATGGCCTTTGCATCCCGTACCGTACCTTCACTTAGGATATTTGAAGGTTTCAATGAAGAAATACGAAGTGTTAAAGGGTTTAATTCCTCTCCTAGGACTTTTGCTTTGGATATGGCACTTCTTTCCCAAACCGATATTGATGTATGGATTGCACAAGCTAAATACATTCAAGACAATATAGATGAAGCAGTAATTGATCGTGCCTTTTCATATTTTCCAAAAGAAGTGAACGATGAAACGGTATCCAATTTCAAAAAAGTATTGCTAGCCAGAAAAAAGAACCTTGTGGAAACTGCCAAGGAGTATTTCAAGGTAATTAATACATATAGTGTGGTTACGGGAACGGATAAGGATGATTATTTTGAAATCAATTCACTGAAAAATGGAAATTTAGAAATCAAGGGCTATCGAATAAAGGACGGGAAAAGGCAAGATTTGTTCTTTGAAAAAATATATCGGCCAGAATTCACTAAAGAGATTTGGCTGTACGGTCTGGATGATGATGATGTTTTTGATGTTAAAACGAACACTTCAAAAATTAAGGTGAGAATTGTTGGGGGGCATAATAATGATATCTATAAAGTGTCTGATGATAGTAAGAAAGTCCATATCTACGATTTTAAAGCTAAAAAGAACACTTACGACGAAGCGTATAGTGGCAAGATTCATAAACTCAGCGATTACGATACGAACACTTATGCGTTTCTTAAGGTAAAGGCCAGTAACAATCAGTTATTGCCTTCACTGGGATTTAATCCAGATGATGGCTTTAGAATCGGACTTACGGATACGTACACTTTCAATGGATTCAAACAAAATCCGTTCACACAGCAGCACACTTTCAATGCGGCTTATTATTTTGCCACCAATGGTTTCGACTTGGGGTATAACGGTGAATTTGCCAATGTTTTTGAAAATATAAATCTAGAATTGAATGCAAAATTTACCAGTCCGAATTTCAGTATTAACTTTTTTGGATTTGGTAATGAAACGGAAAACAATGATGATGACGAACCGTTAGAGCTGGATTTTAACCGGGTAAAGATCAGGACCATAGCCTTTGCTCCATCTTTGGTCTGGAGAGGCTATTTGGGTTCAAAGGTGCGCTTGGGCGTTTCTTATGAAAACTACGATGTTGAAGAAACGGATAATCGTTTTATTGAAGGATTTTTTACGGATGCCGGAAGGGATACACAACAGGATTTCTTTGGTGTTGATGCAGAGTACAGCTATTCCAACACGGATAACGAAGCTTATCCAACACTTGGGATGAGTTTTTCATTGCATGGCGGATACAAGACCAATTTGAGCGACTCGGATAGGGCATTTGGATTTATAATACCTAGTTTATCGATTGACCATAAATTGTCTTCCAGTGGAAGATTGGTGCTTGCCTCCAAAGTAAAGGCGCACTTTAATATTGGAGATGACTTTGAGTTTTATCAAGGCGCTAGCATAGGGGCCAATAATGGTTTAAGGGGTTTCCGCTTTCAACGATTTGTTGGGAAAACTGCCTACTTCCAAAATACGGATTTACGCTATAGTTTCAGGAGACAGCGAACGGGACTTCTACCCGTGACCCCAGGTGTTTTTGGAGGTTTTGATTATGGAAGGGTCTGGTTTCCCGGTGATGCTTCTGGACAATGGCACAATTCCTACGGTGGCGGGTTTTTTGTGAATGGAGCCGATATTCTATCTGCTAACCTGGGACTGTTCAATAGCTCAGATGGGTTACGGTTTGCTTTTGGAGTAGGTTTCGGTTTTTAATCTAGCTTATAGGAATATAGATTACGTCCTTTGGTCTTGGATTGTTCGTCCGCAATAACTAACAGGTTGTCATCTAGAAAGCAAATAGATTCTTGTTGGGTCCTGTGTTTTACGTCTATAGTGGTTAAAACGCCCTTCGTAAAATCATCAGAAGTGAAATCTGTAAAAAGCCATATAAAACCAGAGCCCAAGAGAACAACCTTTTCACCATTTGGAGAAATATCCGCGGCCGTGATAGAACAGAACTGGGAATCTGAGCAAGAGGTAAACTCTCCTATTAACTCTGCAGTATATGTGCCTTTTACAGCTGGGATTTTATAGATTGATGCTTTTCCAGTGTAAGGCCTTGCTCTATTTTTTGTGATAAGGTATAGGAAACCATCCCTATAAAAAAATGCTTCACAATCATATACTAAGTTTGATTTCTTGGGAGGGAATTTGTTTTGTTCCGGATAGTGAAATTTTATTTTTTCAGCTTCAATCTTGTTTCCCTTTTCGTTTTCTGGATTTGGTAACTTGTAAATACACAGATTTTTTCTATCGTTGGAATTGTTTCCAAAATCACCGATATATAAGTTGCCCACATCGTCTTTGGCCAAATCTTCCCAGTCGTTGTTTTTAGCATCTTTTACATCGATTTTTCTGATGATTTTGCCTTCAAGATTTACCTTATAGATATCATCCTTGTTGCCATTGTCCTCGATGGCCCAAATAGTTGTACCATCAAAAGAAACAATCCCTGATATTTCACTCAGTTTTGAAGGTAATTTTCCCAAAAATGTGAGGTCTCCATAGTACGGTTTTTGTGCGCATCCTTGAATGAAAATAAGAATGAGAAAATATTTAATTTTATTCATTGGGTTCTTTTAATGGCATGTATATTTCGGCAATCCATTCCAACTCATTACCTCCCATATTGGGATTGTTTTGAAAAATTTCTATAGGTGTTTTCTCCACGTTTATTGCATTCGTTTCAGCATAATCCAAAAGTTTGTACCAAGCTCTATCCGAAGTAATGTAATTTCCATTATAAATAGCTTTTAAAGCTTTTTTTGATTCAAAGTTCTTATACTTTATTTCTTTATTCATGGGCAAAGAGTCCTGTTTTAGAATTGGAAAACAAAAATTATATTCGATACTGTCACTTTCCATATTCCATTTGGTAAGTTCAACAAATGGACTGCCATTCACCTTAAGATCGTTTTCTTTTACAAAGCCACTTAAAAAAGGGAAGTCGCGCATCATCCCAAACGCTTTTTCAGATTGCAAGCCTTTTACTTCTATGTAAGCGCAATACGTTGACTTTAAGTTGTCCTCTCCAACAATTTTCACTTTAAATTTTTTAAGATGCTCATTCAAATATTTGTTGAAGTTCAGTAAGTTTTTTTTGGAGCGTTCTTCTATGACGGTCGATGTGAAAGGAATCATGATTTTATTCATCAAGCTATGGTCCAAATCCTTGATATGTACTTTGACTTTTGAGGTAGAATCCGTAAGGGGGATAATTTTCCAATCGTATTTGACAATACTATCTCCAAACCTTAGCTGTTGCTCAATATTACGAATCCCATATTCTTTGAGCGGAGCATCTACTACCATACTTTTTTCCCAATTTTTAATCGTTTTATTTACGGTGCCGGGAAAAGTATTTACCGTGAAGGAAACCAAATAATCGGCTGGCTTGATAAATAGGTACCAAATTAGGGCAGCAGAAAGTACAGCGAAAAGTACCAAAGAAATCTTTCGTTTCATTAGTAGTTAATTTTACTTTTTTTGATTTTAGGTTTACTGAACCATATTAAGATTGTCCACAACAAATTTGCCCAAACGTCTTCCTTGATCCACGCCAATATCTACTGCGGCTCTATAGTGTATACCACCATACATTCTACTAATAGCAGCTTCATTTGCTGCTTGTTTAAAAGAGGTAAATGAACGAACAGGCAGTCCATAGGGGACTTCGGTATCGTCATCAAAAGCAAAGTTGTCACCAAAAATATGGGTCAAGGCCACAGCAGCTGCACCAGAGACAACACTATGTCCACTTGTGTATTCAGGAAATGGCGGGGTTTGCAGTATTGGCTCCCAATTCTCATCAATATGTTCATTGATCAGTGTTTCTGGGCGGATTAGATTACTTCTATATTTTTCGTCCCAACAGCTAATAAAGGCATCTGCCATGGCAATGGATGCTTTGGTGTAGGCATAAACGGTTTTGTTCAAATTGGCATTTGAATTTCTACTGGCTATTTTGGTGATACCTATCCAATGTGCTCCGGGCGTAATCTTTTTTGTTGCAAACATTAAATGCCCGCGGGTAACCGAAACATAAGGGTTGCAATCCCAAAATTGGGCAATCTCTACCTCTTCTGAAGTATCTCCAGAAGCGGTTATTTCGTTGCTAATGTCATAGACTTCTTTTAATTCCTTGTAGAAATCAGAATCTTCTTCCATGGAGAAAGGAGGAGGAGGAGTTGGTCTAAATTGACTTGCAGAATCGATTACAAAAGGCCTGATTTTGTTCCAATGTGGCTCTATTCCGGCCATATAAGCCGGAGGGGTAGGTTGCCATCTGGAAGGATTTTCCGTATCCACTGTAAACTTGGGCATGGTTCGGGTCTGATTGTAGTTATCCTTGCTCATCCATTCTGCAACATGTTCAGCCACCTTAAGACCATAATTTTTAGATGCGTTGAATTCATCGGTGTTTTTGTCTTCCCAAATCATATAAAGGCTATCCCTATATGCTTCAATCCTATCTTCTGAAAAAATGAGTCGCTTGCTCAATTCCATATGTGCAATTAAAGCAGCCAATTCGTGATTCACTGTTTCACCTTCATTAGGGGTAGGAATGGCCGTAAAGTCTGTAACTTGATTTGCCAACGACACATATTCATTCTCCTGCAAAGCTAAAATCTCGTAAGCAGCTATGTTTGGATAGGCAAAAATCCGACTTGCGACTGGGGGAGAAAAAATATCATGGATCATCACCTCGATTACCTTGTCCACAGCACTATGAAAATCCTCTGGGTCAATGGTAATTGATTCGTTCTTCTTTGTACAGGAAAAAAGAAAAATTAAAAATATAAATACTAAGCCTATTCGCTCTTTCATCATTGTAGTTGTTTTATTTCAGCAGTTCGTAGACATGTGCCTTATCATTGTTCACCGTAACCAATAGATACGTTCTATTCTCTAAACTAAAGATATTAAGGTGTCTGATAGATTTTTGGGTAAGCTCTAAACCAAGCTCGTCACCCAAAATTATGTCATTTTCATTACTTATCAATGCTCCCGGAAAAGAATCGAACTTTCCGTGGAATGGGGTTACGCCAAAATAATTTCCTGCGACCAATACTTCTTTCTTGGCATCCCCATCAAAATCATGGGCTAGAAAAGCCTTTATGGGTGAAACCTGTAACTCAGATTTAAAGGGGACAAAGCTATATGAGCCACCATTGTTTTTCAAGTACCCGGAATGTAACTCGTGTACTTGTAAAACCTCGGCTTTTGCTAGTGTTTCTTTGTCAAAAAGCTCTTCTACGGTTTTGCCTGCAAAACTCTTATAGGTATTGAATTTTTTTCTCAAAAAAACCAATTGTGCAGATAATTCGTCCAAGCCCAACAATGGATAATATTTTCCGTTTTTTTCTGTAGCTACTATGGTTTCAGTACTGCCGTTACCATCAAAATCTGAAAAATAGAGTCTCATAGGAGCTTTTTTGGAGGCCTTGAACTTTGAGTTGGTGCCCCAATTGCCCAACAAATAGTCCATGTCTCCATCTCCATCAATATCAAAAGGCTGAATGGTTTGCCATAGACCGTTTAGCTCATTTTCCAATAGGGTCACTTCCTTAAAAGTATCTCCTAAATTTTTAAAAAATTTGGGTGCCATCCATTCGCCTATCAAGATGAGGTCGTCCAATCCATCGTTATCAAAATCATCCCAAGTGGCATCGGTGACCATTCCCGCATTTTGAAATGGCGTATTTTCCACAATTGAAAGCCTACCTTTATCATTTTTCAGCAAGTATGAATTCGGGATTTCCCCGAATTTGGATGTTACGACATTACTTCCTACAAATAGATCTAAATCACCATCCTTATCATAATCGTTTGCCTTGATTACAGAAGTATTTTCAAAAAAGTCGGGGATAACGCCTTCTTTGAATAACGTATCTTTTTGAATAAAGTAGCTATTTAACAATGCTTTGGCTTCTCCATAGAAATCTGCTCCTCCTGAACCCAAAAAAATATCGTTTTTTCCATCTCCGTTGAAGTCTTTTATCAGCGCAACTACATCCTCTTTTACAGAATCTTTTTGCAGTTCAGGAATTTTTTCCTCGGTAAATAGCGTATCCCGCTGTATATAGATTTTTGACGAGAAGAATTTTGAACCTCCAAAGAAGACATCTTCTTTTCCATCACCATTTAGATCTCCAATGGCCGTGGCAGGCCCTCTGTCGGATACACGGTATGGAATGAGCTTTTCCCTATTGAAATCGATGTGGTTATCCTCTTTGTGCGTAAAACTCAACCCTAAATTATCTTCAACTTTTTTGAAAATAGGTCTTGTTTTTGGTTTTATTAGTTCAAAGTTAAATGGACGGGTATGCTTCGGTTTTATTTCTAAGGTTTGATTGACTTCAATATTTTTTAACGTCTGATAGGATTTATCTGGCCAAACAATTCTTAGGGAATCCACCTTTTGTACGGCTCCATATCCAAAATGCACTATCGGCTCGGAGCTGGATTGAAAGCCCCTACTTGTATAGAGTTCTTTGTACTGTAATTTTCCCTGATGAAAGGAATAGACTTTTGTTCCTATCGCAAATGGATTTTCCCCTTGGTACTCTAACCTAATCTTCAAATAATTTGAAGCAGTATTGGTTTTGTTCAAATAAATTGTGGCAGGTCTATTGATGTTGTTGGTGACCAAATCCAGATCCCCATCATTGTCCAAATCGCCGTAAGCCGTAGCTCCAGATATCAAGGTGTCTTTTGCGATCCAGCTATTCGATTTATTCTCGAATTGAAGATTTGATTTTCCTTTAAAAACAATGTTATTGATTGCCCCTGATGGCATTAAGTTCAATGCTTTTTGATCTACCAGTTTTGTATTGTCCAGTTTCTTCTGAATCTGTTCGTTCGATATAAAACGGATATAGTCCAAGTCGTTCGGTCGCTTGGGAATACCATTGGAAACGAATAGGTCTTGTTCCCCATCTTGATCATAATCACCAAAAAGTGCGCTCCAGCTCCAATCCGTGGCAGCGACTCCGCTTAAAAGCGCTGTTTCTAGATAGTTGCCGTTTGGTTGATTTACATAGAGCATGTTTCGGGTAAATTGATAGTGATAACCATATCGTTCCGTACGCAGTCGTTGTACTTGGATGTTGTCATCGCCTTCTGAGGATTTAAGGGGTATTTCGTCTTCCGGTAGCATGTCCAGCGAAATGAAATCTGGTAGTCCATCATGGTTAATATCCGTAACATCACTCCCCATGGAGAATCTAGTGGTATGCCCAAAATGCTTGCGAAGGCTTTCGGTAAAGGTGCCATCCCCATTATTTAAATAATAATAATCATCCTCATGAAAATCATTGCCTATATAAAGATCAGGGTATCCATCTACATTAAAATCAGAAACGGCTATTCCCAGACCATAGCCATTGATTCCACCATAAATTCCAGCTTCTTCACTTACATCCGTAAATTTTCCGTTGTCGTTTCGGAGCAATCTATCCCCAGTTTCGTAATTTCTGGTATAACGCAAATCTACCTTACCAAAAGATTCTTGTGTATGTACAGCATGGTTCAATAGATAAATATCCAAATCCCCGTCAAGGTCGTAGTCTAAAAATGCCGCTGAAGAACTGTAGGTGTCAAAATCCAATTCATATGCTGATGCCTGCTCTGTAAAAGTGTTGTCTCCGTTGTTGATATAAAGTTCATTGGCACCTTCGAACCCATTGATTCCAATTACGGCGCATACGTAAATATCCAAAAAACCGTCCCCGTTAACATCGCCCATTATAGCGCCTGTATTCCACGTACTGTTCCCTTGAATGCCTGCTTTTTCAGAAATATCTTCAAATTTTAAGTCACCTTTGTTGAGGTACAAGGCATTTTTCACTTGATTTCCAGAAAAGAATATGTCGGGCAATCCATCATTATTGATATCGCCTATAGCCACGCCACCACCATTGTAAAAATAGAGGTAGTCTAAAATATTCAGGTCATCGGATTCTGATAGGGTATTTGTAAATGAAATACCTGTATCCTCTGCTGATGGGTTTGAAAAAAGTTCACCTTCTTTTTTTCCACAACTAAATACCAGCAGTAAAAGAATGACCGAAACGGTATATTTATTCATTTTGATTTCTTTCTAAAAATAAAGGAGCGGAATTATTAATGCCAATAATATAAAATTCCTTTGTATCGATAGTTATTTTTTCAATACTTCTAGATGGCCCAGGGATATTGATTTTCAAATCTTTGGCCCAATGCAATCCATTTTCCCCAAAACGTAAAAATATACCATGTGATGCATCCATCCTACCGAGTTGTGTGCTAATTTCATAATTGTTTCCGACGGCGAGAATTTCTTTTTTTCCATCTTCATCAAAATCAGCTATCATCATATCATTTATAGTGGAAATCTGTGCCATTTTAGGGAATTCAATTTTTCTAAATGTATTATTTCCCAAGTTTTCAAAATAACAGCTGGAAAGCTCATAAACTTTTTTTTGCATAGTCTTTTCCAGATTTTTTGAACCAAAGAGCTCGTTCAGGGATGCCTTTGCAAAGTCGTTATAGGACAGAAACTTTTTATTCAAAAAAGGCATTTGTTTTACCAACTCATCTTTAGAGGCAAAAGGAGTTTCTTTTTCATTGTGAAAATAGGTTACCAATGGTTCTACGGAACCATTCGAATCAAAATCATGGCTATAAAGCGTAATGGGGTATTCCAATGAGGCTTTAAATTTACTGTTCTGGCCCCAATTCCCCGCTACAAGGTCTATATCTCCATCATTGTCAAAATCTTCTGCAAGAATACAGTTCCAAAATCCATTGGTCTTTTCCAGCCCATTATTTAAGGCAGGATTTAGGTTTTTTCCATCATTCATGAAAATGGAAAGTGGCATCCAATTCCCTACTGCAATAAGGTCTTTGAATCCATTACCGTCCAAATCCATCCAAACAACATCTTTGACGTTGCCTACGGATTCAAAGTTTTTCGCAACAGTTGCGGTTACATTTTTAAAATTGCCCTTCCCATCATTTTCGAATAAATATTGTGCCGAAGTAATTCCAAATTGCTGCGGCAATTGATCCGAAGTAATCGTGAGATCCATATCGCCATCGTTATCAAAATCAACAGCAATTACTTTTGAAGCATTCAGCTCTATACCTGCGAATGCATTGGGCTGTTTTTCAAAAATACCCTTATTGTTAAGGTAAAGCCTTGGCTGAATTCTATTGGAAGATTTGAACTCGTTGCCCGCACTCACAACGATTAAATCTTGAAACTCATCGCCATTAGCGTCAAAAAAAGCATGGGAGACATCTTCGTTAAAGGCATCGACAGCAAAAACGGTTTCCTGTTCGCTGTTAAAAGAACCATCAATCTGTTGAACATATAATTTGGAGGCTTGTACTTTTGCCCCTGAGACAAAAATATCTTGAAGGCCATCATTGTTTATATCGGCAATCGAAATTGAAGGCCCCTCATTGGTGTTTGCAAATGGAACCAAAGGGTCTCTGTCGAACTCAAATGTATTTTGCTCTTTATGGATAAATGGGATTATACTATCTTTTTGGACAAGTACAGAGTGCCTTTCGTATTTGTTTTCTAGATAAAAGTTGCCAGCTGCATTTTTCTCTTCCAGTTGTAGATTACCGGCTGCCACAGCCTTTAAGGTTTGATGTTTTCCACCTGGCCAGACGACAGTGAGCGAATCCAAAATGGAGTCCTTGCCAATTCCCATGTGAATTGTGTTGGGAACCGCGGATAAATATCCCCTGCTCACAAAGTTCTCTTGGATAATAGTTCTGTTCTTGGTGCAGGCAATAACCTTAGCTCCAATACCAAATATATTGTTTGTATTTCCTTTAAAAACTAGCTGTAAAGCATTTTGCTTCGATGTTTCGTTGAATGTGTTCTCCAAGATTGAAGCCTCATCATTGACATTGTTTATTACTAAATCCAAATCTCCATCGTTATCCAAGTCTGCGTAAACACAACCATTGCTAAAGGAAGCTTCTTTTTTAAACCAAGCATCGGTTACGTCTTTAAATGTAAGGTCACCATTGTTGCTGAAGAAATAATTAGGGACTTTTTTTTCTGGAAGTTCGTTGATGAAGGCCATTTCTTTTTCGGACATTCCTTCTTCAATTTTCTTCTGGATTTTATCATTGGCAATAAAACTGATAAAGTCCATATCATTGGTTGCCCCTTTTATTCCGTTAGAAACGAACAGGTCTTTATGACCATCATTATCAAAATCTGCAAAAAGAGCTCCCCATGACCACTCTGTGGCGGAAATACCAGAAAGATTTGCTATCTCGCTAAAATTGTTGTCTCCCAAATTTAAAAGAAATGCATTTTGCATGTATTGTGGCGCGAATCCGTTTTTTAGATATTGCTGGTATATGGGAAAAGGATATTCCAGACCAGAGGTTTTGTAAGTTTCCAGATTTTCAGGTAACATATCCAAAGAAATAATGTCTGTTAAACCATCATTATTTACATCGGCAATATCATTGCCCATGGAGAAATGCGAAGTATGTCCAACCTTACGGCTGTCTTTTGAAATGATTTCTTTGAACGTACCGTCTTTTTGATTGATGTAGAGATAATCATTTTCAAAAAAGTCATTGCCAACATAAATATCTGGATAACCATCGTTGTTAAGGTCGCTAATCCCTAGACCAAGACCATACCCAATGCCACCTTGAAAAATTCCCGCATCTTTTGAAACATCTATAAACTTGCCATTGTCATTTCTGTATAGAACATCACCTGATAAGGAGTCAATCTGCTTTCTTTTTGTTCCTTTTCCATAAGAACGATTTGGATTTACAGAGTGGTTTAGCAAAAACATGTCCAAATCGCCATCAAGGTCATAGTCAAAAAAAGCGGCCTGTGTAGAGAACCCAGAAAAATCGAGATTGTATTTGGATGCTTCTTCTTTGAACTTAGGTATCCCTTCTGTGTTTACCCCCTGATTCACATAGAGTAAATTTTTGCCTTTAATGCCCTTATATTGACCAACTTTACAAATATAAATGTCCAGTAGCCCGTCATTATTAATATCTACATGCGTCACCCCAGTTGTCCATCCATCCTTGTTCTGAATATTGGCAGCTTTGGTAATATCGTCAAACTTAAAATCTCCTTTGTTCAAATACAGTTTATCCTCAGTTTGGTTTCCTGTAAAATAGAGATCTATTAGACCATCGTTATTGAAATCTCCAGCTGCTACACCTGCACCGTTATAATAATAGAGATAGGTGAGAATGTTTAGTTCTGGAGTGTCCTTAAGTTCATTTTTAAAGGTTATGCCAGTATGCGAAGAAGATTGTTTTCTAAATACGTTTTCTTCTTCCTTGTTACAAGAAATGAAAATGCCAAATACCCAAAAAGCCAATAAAACCCTAGTCATACAAATGATAAAAGAATTTGTCAAGATAACCAATCCATTTAGGTTGAAAAATTCTTAAGCGTTAATATTCATGGTATTTACATGTATGGGTGCCATCGAATAAAAGGTGCATTTCGCAGCGTGGCAAAGGGAATTGATTTTTTAATTCCAGAACATTGCATACAGCGCAGTAAGAATGATCAACACCGCAAATGCCCCAATATTGAACAAAGGTGTGGTTTTAAATAGACCACCTCCCAACTGGATTCCTTTTTTATCATCCTTTCCTTTGTTTTGCGAAAGACTTGCAATAATAATTACCAATGCTGTCAGTAGTGCTGTATATCCCATTTGATCGATAAAAGGAACATCAATGAATAACGAACTTGTAGACCAACCATTTGGGGCTACTTTAAAATACATGGCTATGGGGATAGAAACCAAAGCACCTATAATAGCTCCCCTGTTCGTCGTCTTTTTCCAGAAAAGTCCTAACATGAAAACTGCAAGTATCCCTGGGCTTACGATTCCGGTATATTCTTGGATAAATTGAAAGGCCTGATCAATACCTCCTAACAAAGGTGCCATAATAGCTGCGATAATCAGTGCAATAGCGGCAGAGATCCTACCAACGTTTACTGTTTTTTTATCACTTGCATTTTTGTTGATATACTGTCTATAAATATCCATGGTGAATATTGTAGAGGTGGAATTGAGCATCGAAGCCAATGAAGAAACAATGGCAGCTGCCAAAGCAGCGAAAGCAACTCCTTTCAAACCTACTGGTAAAAATTGCAACAACCAAGGATACGCTTTGTCCGCTTGATCTAAGGAAGGAAGGTTCTTAAGTCCAGCATCCCCTAAACTTGCCAAAATCTCAGGGTCATTGACCATAACATAGGCTGCAATACCTGGAACCACAACAATTAACGGAATAATGAGTTTTAAGAAAGCGGCCAAAAGGATACCTTTTTGGGATTCCTTTAAAGATTTAGCGGCAAGAGTACGTTGAATGATATATTGGTTAAATCCCCAATAGTAGAGGTTTGCAACCCATAATCCACCAACGAGTACGCCAATACCGGGCAGATTTTTATATTCTGGATTGGATTCATCCAAAATCATGGCAAATTTTTCGGGAACGGCATCGTAAACCTTGCTTAAACCTACCATTATCCCTTCTCCACCTGATACTGTGTTCAAGGCCAGATACGTGGTGACCAGTCCGCCCAAGATTAAAAATACAACTTGAATGACATCGGTCCATGCCACAGCAGAAAGACCGCCGTACAAAGAGTACGCCGCTGCAAAAAGGGAAAGACCTATTACCCCATAAATCATTGGTACATCAAGGATTGTTTCTAGCGCCAGTGCTCCTAAATAAAGGACGGAAGCTAGATTGACAAAAACATAAAGTGCAATCCAAAAAACAGCCAATATTGTTTTTAGATTGGTAGAATATCTTTTTTCAACAAATTCTGGAATGGTATAAAGCCCTTTTTCTATAAAAATTGGAAGAAAGTATTTTCCAACAATGATCAACGTCAATGCGGCCATCCACTCATAAGAAGCAATGGCGAGTCCAACAGCGAAACCAGAGCCCGACATTCCAATAAATTGTTCTGCGGAAATGTTTGCAGCAATCAATGAAGCACCAATGGCCCACCATGGTAGCGATTTACTGGCCAAAAAATAATCTTCAGCATTTTTTTGATGTCCTTTTTTATCTCTAGAGACCCAAAGACCTACTCCTAAAATAAGTATGGCATAGCAGACAAATATTAAATAATCCCAAGTGCTGAATGAAGTTGTCATATGGTTGGTTTGTAATTTATGGATTGTTTGTTAAAAAGCTAATATAATATGGATTACTTGATTTTGTATCAAGAATATTCCTAAAATAACATAATTCCAAGGTAAAAATGTTAGTTTATGAAAACTCTTGATTATTGTTTCAAAACATACCACTCGATGTTGGTCAATGCTTCGCGGCGCCCTTTTTTCTGAGGCGCATAATTAGTAGCGAGGTAATTTACGATTTTTTTTTCTTGGTCTCCTAAATCCCAAAGGTTTTGTGTTTCCTGCATCCATCGTATGGTCGCTATCCATCCTTCCTTGGACATTCGGTTTTGGGTTACGAGCTTGGCAGAATGGCAGTTGGTACAATTTTGAATTACTTCTGTAAGTCCGTCACCATCTACAAAACCAGTGTCAACATGGATTCCGCTTTCAATTTCATTATTGGTTTCTGGTACTTCAACCACAGTTTCTTCTGGTTTTTTAGAAAAAACGGATGGATTCAAGGCAATATAAAGAAAACCAAATACGGCAATACCAATCATACCAAAAGCTATTAAAATCTTTTGGTATAAATCTTTAACCTGTTTTTTGAATTCGTTTTCAGAAGACATCAGCTAGATAACTTTGATTGCGATTCGATGACACGCATTGTTCAAATACCCTTTTGGATTCCATCCCGGTAAAAGCATAGGTTGGCCAGTACCTTTTGAGTCTATAGCTCTTGCCCAAACCTCATAATATCCTTTTTTCGGAAAGTTGCTAATATTTGCTGAAAAATGTTGCCAAGCCAAGCGATTTTTTGGCTTTTCTAAGGTACACTCAATCCATGTGGCACCAAAATCTATGGAATATTCCATTCTGGAAACTTCTAGTTCACCGGCCCATGCATGGCCTCGTATATTCAAAGTAGCTCCCTCTTTAATCATGGCTCCAGATTTAGGATAGGTAATCAAAGATTTTACGGGCATGGATTCTATGATGCACATATCTTCATCTGCAACCTTCTCCCCCGGAGCAACAGATTCACATGGAACCCGGTATGACGTGCCGTTCATTTTAGCGCCATCGTGTACTTTATTTCTAATGCTAATTCTATTTATCCATTTGCCGGATGCAGAGGCAGGCCAACCTCCTGCAATCAATCTTAAAGGGTAACCGTGGGCCAATGGAATATCTTCACCGTTCATTTTAAAAGCAAGTAAGGTTTCATCTTGGAATGCTTTAGCAATAGGAACACCTCTGGAGATAGGTTCTTTTTCAGGATTCAGGCTCAGATGTTTATCTGCTGCGTGGTACCCTATATAGACTGCATTACTTTTTATACCCACGTCTTCCAATACATCCTTTAATCGTACACCGGTCCAGTTGGCACATGATACTGCTCCAACAGTCCACTGATTACCTTTCGCTGGTGGATTAAATTCACTTCTGCCATTTCCCCCACATTCCAAAGTAAGCTGATAGGTATAGTGTCTAAATTTTGATTTTAATTCCAACAGGGAGTAAGTCTTACTGTTTTGTACAGATTCACCGTCAAAGGTCAGCGACCAATTTTTAACGTCAATGTTTTCTGGAATAAGTCCATTGTTTCTAATAAACATGTGTTTATTTGGAGTGACTTTATCATCCAAAAGGTGTGCCTTGGCTTCAATATTCCAGGGTTTATTGTTAAGGACCGTCATATCGGTATCCTTGCCAAACATTTTAAAGGGGTCTGGGTCTTGTAGTGCCAAGGGCTTATACCCAAAAGGTATTTTGTGGCTAAAGACAATTTCAGTGCTTAGTATTCCACCAAAAGCACTTAGGGTTCCTTTCGCAATAAAACTACGTCGTTTCATCTTTTCTAGTGAAAAATAATATGCAGGGCAATTAATGATAATAGCATTCCGATACCAGCTTTTCCAAGTATTGGTGAAGCGGGTTCCGCTTTTAATTTATCTCTTACAAAGCCTGTTCTAGAACCTAACCAAATAATTGTAAATCCAATTAATATAACCCACATGGCCCTTACGAAGTAATTCATTTCCGGGAAAAATTCCAAAAAGAAAAATTGAAGTGGCACGGTAGCCAAGAAACCAAATAACGCTACTCGGTGTTTTGGAAAAGCCAAAAATGCTGCAGAACATATTAAAACTACAATACCACAATTGATAAAGTATCGTAACTGATTAAGCGTATGCGTGAAAGCAGCTCCCGGATCTTGAAACTTAAGATACAATAATACAACACCAATAATAACTCCCGAGATAAAAGATAGTAAAATAGCTCTTTTTCCAGAACGTACTATTTGCTTGTCCGAGGCATCTTTCTTTACATATACCTTGTAAATATCTATTGACCATAATGTTGCCAAGGAATTAAAAGTAGAGTCCACAGTACTCATCAGCGATGCAAAAAGTGCACATAAAATAAGGCCTTTGACTCCTATTGGTAGATAGGTGTTTACTAGATAAGGGAATGCCGCATCTGGTTCTGGTAAACCATTTTCCCCTAAAATGCCTACCAAAGCTATCCCGGGAAGAATAATAATGGCTGCCATAAAATACTTCATAAGACCACCGACCATAAGTCCTATTTGCACGTCTTTTAGGCTTTTAGCAGCTAAAGAACGCTGGACAACAGATTGGTTGGCGCACCAGTAATTGATATTCAAGAGGAATGCTCCAAAAATATGAATCCAAGGGAGTGTATCGTGATCTGCAGGTAAATGTAGATGCATTAAATCTCCAGTTTTCTCGTATAACTGGGACCAACCACCAAGGTGATATATGGAGATAAACAATACGACAATCCCGCCTGTCAATAAAATAGCAAATTGGATAACATCAGTACGCACTACTGCTGCTAATCCTCCAAAATAGGTGTACGTTGCTGAAAAAAGCCCCAAGAAAACAATCAATATTGCTATCCGAATCAGTCTATCTTGATGAATAAACGATAGGAAATCCCCGAAAACCAAGTCAACGGAATAAGCTCCCCAGAATAGTGCTGCACCAAGTGTTATTGTAGAGAAAAGTAGAATATTTGAAGCAGAATACAATAAAGCAACCGTGCTTCCCAATCTTGTTTTTATGAATTGTGTTATGGTGATAATCTTTTCCCTCAAATACATGGGGACAAAAATGAAGGCCGCTAAAAGCAGTCCTTGGATTGCATTGATTTCAAAGTTTGCCTGTGCCAATCCATAGAGGTATGCGGAGCCCATGAAACCGAGAAATTGATATCCTTGTACATTGGTTGCAATAGTTGAAAAGGCTATTGATGGCCATCGAAGGTTTCTTCCACTTAAAAAATATTCCTCTGTGGTTGCCTCCTTAGAAGTTCTACCCGTGATGGCGGTAACAAATACAATAATGAAATAAGCACTTACAATTAGTAAATCAATCATAGACTATGTAATTAAATGAGTTAATTCCATAGCGCAGCGTTCCAATTTACGATTAAATGTGATTGGCCTAGTTTGAGGTGGTTGGTTATGAAATTATCCTTGATTATGTAATATACCATTTTGTTTCCAAAGTCAGTGTTCAACAGGTGCTTTAAATGCGTATTCCAGCAGCTAAAGGGCTCATGGGCTCTTCTGATGTTACCTTTCCTTGTACTTCCGGCATTGAGAATGTTTTTAGATGTGGTAAAACCAGTTTTGCAAAACGTTCGCACTCTTCCTTATGGGGATAACCAGAAAATATGAATGCCCTGATTCCCATGTCCATATACCTGTTTAGTTTCTCTACAATCTGGTCTGGATTCCCAACAAGCGCTGCTCCACATCCTGAACGTCCTCTACCGATTCCTGTCCACATATGCGGTTCTACATAGCCATCGTCTTCGGCTATTTCTCTCATTTCAGCTTGCCTACTTACTCCATAAGATTTTGCATCCAAGGCTCTTTCCCGTATTTCCTTTCCTTGTTCTACTTCCAATTTGGAAACAATACTATCAGCATATGCTCGTGCTTCTTCTTCGGTTTCTCGTACCACTACATGTACCCTTAGTCCAAAGTCGATTTTACGTCCATAATTTGCTGCTTTTGCGCTCATGTTTTCCATAAGTTTACGAAGGTTCCCTTCAGTCTCGGGCCACATAAGATATACATCGCAGTGTTCGGCACATAAATCTACTGCAGCAGGTGAATAACCTCCAAAATAAAGTAATGGACCACCATTTTGATAAGGTTTACCAGGAGAGGACGAAAGCTTCAAATTATAGAACTTGCCTTTATAATCGATATCATCTTGCGTCCAAATTTGTTTTAAAATTTCTATCACTTCCCTTGATCTTTGGTACCGGTCTTCCGATGACATTTCTTCGCCAGGTAGGGGAGAGGAAATGATATTGATGGTAAATCTGCCTTTTAAAATATGATCTATGGTAGCTAACGTTCTTGCTAACATCGGAGGGTGAATTTCTCCGCAGCGAATTGCAGCCAATAAATTGATTTGTTCCGTCATTGGAGCAACTGCGGAAACAAAAGGGAGTGTATCTTGTCCAACTTGATATGATGAAGGACATAAAATATTTCGAAACCCATTTTTATCTGCGGTAAGTACTATTTGGGAAGTATTCTCAAATGTACTTTTGTGATCCATGCTTCGTTCGCCTAAATACCTGTCGTCTCCGTTGCAAATTGGAGCAAACCATGAGACTTCGGCTCCTTCTAAATGAGGAGATCTTATTTCTATTTTTGAATTATCCATTGTAGTTTCTTTATATTTTATCTAATCAACTTCGCTGCCTAATGCTGCTTCCCATAACATGTACCATTCTTCGTGGGTCAATGTTATATCCAAAGCCTGTTTTGCAATTTGAATACGCTCAATCTTTGAGGTTCCCAGAACGGGAATGATTCCTGCCGGATGTTTCCGCAACCATGCGTAGAGGATTTGGTCACTTGTTGCACTATACTTTTCCGCAAGTGTGCTCAACGTTTTTTGAATAGCTTGGATTTTTTCATCCGCTCCTTCTTTGAACAACAGTCCTCCACCGAGCGGGGACCAAGCGGTCGGAATTACATTTAACTTTTGACATTGATCCAACGTGCCATCTTCAAAAGCGTTTCTGTGCAATAATGATATTTCAACTTGATTTGTAACAAGAGGCGTAAGGGAGTGCAATAAATCGAATTGCGAAGGTGAGAAATTGGACACCCCAAAATCTAAAACCTTTCCTTCTTTTTTAAGTTTTGAAAAAGCAGCGGCAATCTCATGAGGATTAAATAAGTAATCTGGCCTGTGCAGCAAGAGAACATCTATATAATCCGTTTGAAGGCTTGCCAACGATTTTTCGACCGAAGCAATTATATGCTCTGCACTTAAATCATATGATTTGATTTTATGTTCAGGTCTGTTTTCTGAGGTTAATTTTATACCACATTTAGTAGTAATGCGCATTTTCTTTCTTAAATCCTTTCTGGACTTGAGCACATTTCCGAAATCGTTCTCGGTGGTGTAGTGTCCATAAATATCTGCATGGTCAAAATCTATTAAGTCTAGATCAAGGCATCCTTCGATAAAACGTTCATATTCGGTGGTATTTAGATTGCTCCCCCAGGTACCCAATCTCATAGTACCGATAATATATGGGGAAATACTGTCTTTTGTCAGTTTCATGTATGCTAAATGAGTCGTGTTAAGGGTCAAATTTAAATAAATTACTGATAAATGTAAACGTTTACATTGTAAAATTCCATATTTTCGCCATCAAATATTATGTTTAATTTGATTTTTAGCTTGAATGATTACAATTATCTCAGGATCCAATAGAAAAAACAACAAAACTTTGCACTTTGCTAAGCATGCATACGAGAAGCTTTGTTCGGCAACCAAAGAAGAAGTAAAATTTTTGGATTTAGCACCCCTTACAGGTAATGTCATTTATGAAAATATGTATAAAGATTCCAATCAACCCAAAATGATTCAGGAGATACAGGACACTTATTTTATACCATCTTCTAAATTTTGGTTTTTCGTTCCAGAATACAATGGGAGTTATCCCGGAATTGTAAAACTACTCTTGGATGCGATGTCGGTTCGTGAAATTAAACCAAGCTTTGATAATAAAAAAGCCTGCATTACTGGAATAGCTTCGGGAAGAGCAGGTAATTTAAGGGGGATGGACCATCTTGCAGATGTGTTGAACCATTTGGGAATGCATGTCCATCCAAATAAAAATCCAATTTCTTCTATTTTTAAGTTATTGAATTCTGAAAACAATTCTATACACGAGGATGCGGATAAAACCATTCAAAACCAAATTGAACAATTACTGAGGTTTTAAGACTTCTATACTTGAGTAGACGCTCTTTTAACCAACTTTGGTGATAGTACTTTGGTTTCGGGTCTTGCATTTTTATTGTTGAGGTTTTGGAGCAGTAATTCGGCTGCCAATTCTCCCATTTGAGAACATTCTTGATCAACAGTACTTATTTTGGGCTGTGTGAGGTTGCTGAAATTTGCATTCCCAAATCCAATAAGTTTTATTTTTTCTGGAACATTTACGTTTAAATCTTTGAGTAGGTTTAAAACATGAAGGCCTATTTCGTCACCATAGGCAAAAATGCCGTCCATGTTCGGGTTCACTTTGAACAATTTTTTTAAGATCTTCATATCTTTTTCTACATCTCCTGTCAATTCTACGATATGGGACGTAATATCTTTTCTCCCACTTTTTAAAATTGCATTGGAAAAACCCCTCTGTCGATCTTTGAAAATCGAAACTTTGGGATTCCCAGCAACATGAAGAAGGTTCTTGCAATTGCTAGTCAATAAATGTTCGGTAGCTATAAAGGCTCCCATATAATCGTTGAGCGTTACAGAGTTTACACTATCTAAATTTGGTATCCTGTCGAAGAAAACTATGGGTGTTTTGCTCTTCAATATTTTTTTAATTGAAGAAAAGTCAGTTGTTTGTTTAGAAATGGACAGTAATATGCCCTCCACATTTAATTTTAGAAACGAGTTTAGGGCTTCGTCTTCTTTCTCTTGCAATTCATGGGATTGTGCGATGATGATATTATAATCGGATTCGCTTACAATTCCTTCTATTCCATTTATGATACCACTAAAAAAATAATTGTTCACTTCTGGGACGATTACCCCAATAATTTTGCTTTTTCCACTGCGCAAAGCAGCCGCTGTAATATTGGGCTGATAATCTAGGTCCTTTGCTGCTTTTAGTACTTTTTGCCTTGTTGTTGGAGAAACAAGCGCACTGTTGTTGAATACCCTAGATACCGTAGCTAAGGATAGTCCAGTTCGTTTAGCAATTTCCTTTATTCCTGCCATGTAAGCCTTTATTAAACCCTATTTGTGATTTCACAAAAGGAATTTCTAAAATGTTAAACGTAATTTAAGACATATAGTAAAGAGACAATGCCCAAAACAATCCACGTAAAAATACCAACTATTAGAATGTTGAAGCCAAGCTTTTTTAGTTGTGAAATGTTAATTTGTAAACCGATCAAGAAAAGTGTGAATATCAATGCCTTTCGTGCACCCCATACAATATGTTCACTAAAAACCTCAGCGGATGATACGTAAGAATTGATCAACATTGCCCCGATAAACCCAAAAATGAACCATGGGAATGTAAATTTTTCTTTTGAGTTAGAACCGAACGAAATGATCAGTACTAATGGAATGATCCAAAGTGTCCTGACCAGTTTAGTAGTGGTAGCTACATTTAATGCAACATTTCCGTAAACTTCCGCTGCGCCGACCACAGAACTTGTATCGTGAATAGCGATGGCGCTCCAAGTACCAAATTGAATTTGATTTAGTTCAAAGTAATGACCAATGTATGGGAAGATAAATAGTGCAATAGCGTTGAGCAAAAAAACAATGGCAAGTGAAATTGAGGTTTGGGATGAATCGGCTTTTAAACTTGGACTGACCGCTGCAATAGCACTGCCACCACATATGGCTGTTCCAGAAGCAACCAATATTGTGGTAATTCTTTCTGAATTAAGGATTTTGCCAATAGCAAAAGCAATGATAAAAGTGCAAACAATAGTAATGAGTGTAATGAAAAAGCTATTTGAGCCAACTTCTATGGCTTGTTGCATGTGAATTCCGAAACCAAGTCCAACCACCGAAAGCTGTAACAAGGTTTTTTGGAAATTCTTACTGTTTTGAACTAAATCCTGTTCGGCAATCTTGAAGATTCCGCAAACCATTCCTGCACCAAGGGCTATTGCAGGAGATATATATCCTAAAAGGGTACCAATAAGTACCACTATACCCAATATATATGTCGCTGTTTTTGAAAGCATTCTGAATGGCTGTAAATCTACAAATAAAAATGTAAACGTTTACATCCAATAAATTGTGAATAGCTACTTGTTGTATCTAAATATTTTTGGTTTCTGACTATTGATGGCAACAAATAAAAACGCTACACCATTTTTATCTTTAAAGGTTTGAAGATGTTTTACTTCACCTCTCACATAAAAACCAGATTCATCATGAGGTAACCAATCGTACTCGCCATTTTCACTTGCAATTAAGACACTACCATAACTTGCGTCCAGTCTACCATACTGTGGCTTAAAATTGTAATTATTGCCCGCTAAAATGATATCGAGTTTGCCATCTCCGTTAATATCCTTGCAGTTAACACTACAAATGCACGAAAATTGTGTCTCTCTTGGCAGCTTCTTTATGTCAAAATTACCAGTTCCATCGTTTATCGCAATAACGCTCTCGGTAGTATTAACTTCTTTGACAATAGTGTTTTTTAAAATGCTGGGATCTATCAATTGATCAATACTTTTAGTTGCGTAGTCCGAAAACTTCAAATTCTGTTTTTTTAACGATACGAGTTGTGAGGTCAATTCTCTTTTTAGGGATACGGGAAAATCTCTATTATCAATACTTCTTGTAACGATTTGTTCTATTGTTCCATTATCATCAAAATCGTTGATAAACATTTTGGCCGGAGCTTCTTTTGAAGCATTGTACGCCGCATTGCTTCCTTGGTTTCCCAGTATCAGATCTATATCGCCATCATTGTCCAAGTCTTTAGGATAAACCGTATTCCACCAACCGAGTAAGTTATCTAATGAACTTGTTTTCGGACTAAGTCTTCTTCCGTTGTTCTTGAAAATCTTAGGACTTCCCCAATCGGTCATTACCACCAAATCTTTTTTCGAATCCCCATCTACATCTGCCCATTTGGCGTCTGTGACCATTCCTGCTTTTTTAAGGTGAAATGCTTTACTTTCAGTTATGTCCGAAAAGTTTCCTTCCCCATCATTCTGCAGAAATAGATGTTGTGGTGTAACCCCATAAGTGCCAAGGATACTTCTGCTTCCAATAAAAAGGTCTTGGTCACCATCAGCATCAAAATCATAGGGAGCAATTACCGAAACATTGGTATTGAGACTTGCTATTTTATTAGGGCTTTTGGAAAAGTTTCCTTTTCCATCATTAATATAGATGCGATTCTGGTAATTGCTTGCATCCCCAGGAATGTTTCCGCCTGATCCAACCACTAAATCCATATCTCCATCTCCATCTACATCTACAAAAGCAGAAGCAGTATCTTCAAAAAGCCTATCGGCCCTAAAAACATCTTGGACATATGCTGGCTTTAGTGTGCCATTCCCTTTGTGCAGATATATTTTTGCGGCTTCGCCTTTGGCACCACCAATAAAAATATCTTCATTGCCATCATTGTCAATATCCGCTACAGCAATTGTTGGTCCTTCTTTGGAAAGCATTTTTGATATAAGCCCTTCATAATCAAAATCTACATGCCTGTCCTCAATATGCCTAGGTATCGAAGATTCTATTTCGGTCAAAAATGGTGTTTTGATTTCTTCAATCTTTTTGAAAATTTCAACAGCATCAACTTGTTTGAGTATTAATGTTGTGTTGATGGTAACGGATGTGAGTGTTTGGGTTTCATCATTGGGCCATATCACCCGTAACGAATCAATCGTTGATTTTTTTCCGAGGCCTATAACCATTTTATAATCTACCGAGGATTGAAAACCTCTGCTCGGAATCAGTTCTTGCCGTATTATTTCGCTCCCTGTAAAAAGTTCTACAACGCTGCCTACCCCAAAGGTATTCGGAGCCTTTCCTATCAGATTTATATTGATATAATTGTTCGAGCTCTTTTCGGAGTTATTTTGGTATACAAAAAGTTCTTGGTTTACGTTATTTACAATGATATCCAAGTCACCATCGTTGTCTAAATCCCCATAGGCTGCCCCGTTGGAAAAACTAGGGGTATTTAATCCCCAATTTTCAGATGAATTTGAAAAAGTTAAATCTCCATTGTTCTTAAAAGCATAATTTGAGATAGGGGTGGAGGGCATAGCATTGATAACCGCATCTTTTTGGTCTTTACTCCCAGAAATGGCAGTTTGTTGCCTAGCTACATCTTCAAAAAAATCTATAAAGTCTTGATTGGTCAAGTCATGGTAAATACCGTTGCACACATAAATATCTCGATAACCATCATTATCCATATCGAAGAGAAGCGCTCCCCAGCTCCAGTCCGTTCCGGAAACTCCACTATAATTGGCAATTTCTGAAAACGAATTTCCTTGATTCAGTTGCAGTGTATTCTGCATGTATTGATAATAATAATCATTCTGCAGTTTTCGTTGGTGTGTGTCGTAGGTCTCAAAAGTGGTCGTGTTTTTCAATCTTTCATCGCCTTCGGGCAACATATCGGTAACAAAAATATCCGACTTTCCATCGTTATTGATATCTGCCATATCCGCTCCCATGGAAAATAAGCTTAAATGGTTGGCCCAATCCTTAATACTTTCGGTAAAAGTTCCATCTTGATTGTTAATGTAGAGATAGTCATGTTCAAAAAAATCATTGGACACATAGATATCAGGGAAAAGATCATTGTTAATATCCCCTATAGTGACTCCTAGACCAAACCCCACAAGGCTCCCGTATATGTTGGCCTCCTCGCTTACATCTTTAAAAACACCATTATCATTTCGAAACAGTTTATCTCCACCACCTTTTATTTCATCTATGACGTTCCAGTCTTCGGCTCTTAAGTCTCTTTTGTTTTCATACCCTAAACTAGCTACTGGTATGAAACTATTGTTCAGCATATATACATCAAGGTCCCCATCTTTATCATAATCGAAGAATGCTGCATGCGTAGTGAACCCGCTATCTGCTAAGTTGTATTGTTCTGCTTTTTCGGTAAAGGTCAAATCTCCATTGTTGATGAAGAGTTCATTTTTCTGGTCATCTCCTTTAATGTTACCAGCATTGCAGACGTAAATATCCAAAAGGCCATCAGCATTGATATCCACTAAAACTACCCCGGTTGACCATGCTTTGGTTCCGGAAACACCAGAAGACTCGGTAATATCTTCAAAAGTGAAATTTCCTTTATTTAGAAACAGTTTGTTTTTTTTGCGGTTAGCGGTAAGGTAGATGTCGGGCAATCCGTCATTATTGATGTCCCCAATGGCAACGCCGCCACCGTTATAGAAATTACGGTACAAGAAAATATTAAAATCTTCCTCGTTTTCTATTTGGTTGATAAAGGATATCCCAGTTTGGGTGCTGTCTAAAGCTGTGAAGAGTAGTTCAGAAGAGATGTTTTTTTCCTCCGTTTTCTTCTTGGAACAAGAAACGGACAGAAAAACTAAAATGCTTATAAAATAAAAAAGAAGTCTTTTTGACATCTGATGTTGAGATAAGTTTGAATATGAGATCATTATGTTTTTGAAAGTATCAAAAGGTACAACCTTTTATATCTTGAAAACTAACTATTTTGAGCCGACTTTCATAATGATATGTTGATATTAACGCTGTTAAAATTTATAATAAAAAAGAGGGCAATGCATTGCCCTCTTTTATTGATAAACTTAAACTGTATTGATTTAGTAACCTTCGTTTTGTACTAAATTTGGGTTTGATCCTAATGCAGTTGCTGGTATGGGGAACAAATTTCTAAATTCATCCTGTACGGTTTTCATTTCCCAAGTATCAGCAAAGGTGCCGAAACGAATTTGTACAGCCCTATTACCAGCTATATTGGCTTCTGAATTTAATTCTTTGGTAATCTCATCCTTCAATTCCTCTAGGGTAATAGAACCCAACGTAGCTACACCGGCTCTCTCTCTAATCAGGTTTACATCGGCCAATGGATCTGCACCTTCGCCACCTCTCAATCCTGCTTCCGCTCTCATGAGTAAGGCCTCGGCAAAACGTAACCAAACGAAATTATTAGTGGGGTCAGGAAAACCATCAGCTCCTCTTTGAGGATACTTCACGATTCTAATACCATTTCTTTCGTTATTGATTTCAAGACTTGTCAAGAGTTCGTCCTCGTAAACCAACGATGTTCCTTGTCTGTCTTGAAGAGGTTCTCCACTGCCATTTAATTGCTGCCCTCGAAGATAACCTGTCGATAGCCCATTGAAATCAGGGCCAGCTAAACCTAATCTGGCATCATCATTAACATCACTTGTTCCATGCAACCTAAAGGTTTCGGTAAGCGTAACAAAACCGTTCCATCCGGTTTGGTTGGGGTGAATCATATTGAAAACCCTTTGTCCTGTTCCTACGTCCAATGCCATAATAACCTCGTCATTACCCGCGGCAGCAGATAAATCCCAAATATCAAAATATCCATTTGGGCCATCACTATCATCTAAGGTAAACCCTAAAAGTTCTATGGCATCAACATCATCTATAACCGCATCCATTGCTCCTGCAGGAGCTGAACCCAATATACTCATTGAATTTAAATTAACTTTTGCCCTTAGAAAACGAGCAGTGGCCTCACCAATGTTGAATATGTCTCCATCTGGTCCATCGGTATGCAGATTACCACTTGAGATTGCGGTATTTAAGTCTTCTAGAATGAAATCAAAAGCTTCTTGTGCACTAAGTACAGTTGGATCAACGTCTACACCTTCATTTACTCCCCTAAAGGGTACTTGACCGAAAAAATTTAAAACCATAAACATATTTATAGCTCTAATTACTTGTGCTTGTGCAGTTATTGACGCATCGGCACCAGAAGCGGGATCTAAAAGCTGTGTGGCCGCCAAAACCTGGGAATTTCTATTATTCCAAGAATTTAATACATATAGCTGGGTAGCATTCCATGAATGGTTGTGAAGTTGCCTCCATACACCATTATCTCCCCAGTCCGCTCCCCTGGTGAGTACTGCTATATTGTCCGCAGTAACTTCCATAAGTGCATATTCATTGTTTTGGGCATTTAGATTTTCTATGTTGTTGTATAGGGCCTCTAGTGAATTTACCGTGCTGACAACACCTCCAAAACTACCATCTTCAGTTGATGCTGAAACGGAATCTTGTAACGGAACCTCTAAATCGGTACATGATTGTCCAACAAGAAATAGTACCACTATTCCAATTGATTGGATCAATCTTTTTTTAAACATTTTTTTTCTCATCATTTTAATTTTTTTATTAGAAACTTGCATTAAAGCCTAAAGATATAGTTGTTGGTCTAGGAAATGCTGTCAAGTCAATGCCTAACGAAGGAACATTATTCAGATTTCTGTCTACTGAAACTTCAGGATCTTGTCCACTGTAATCAGTTAAGACAAAAAGATTTTGAGCACTTGCAAAAACACGCAGGCTACTAAACAGACTGGTTTCAGCTAACGGAAAGTTATGTCCGACAGTTACATTTTGTAATCGTAAAAATGAGCCATCTTCTAAAAATCTAGACGAAACTTCTGCAATGTTCAGAGGGTTTTCGGCCCCAACGAATGGAAGAATATCAGTCGTAACGTTTCTTCCCTGTGCCAAATTACCTATAGCAAAAAAAGCATTTCTATTATTGCTATAAATGGATTGACCAAATTGACCGTTAAAGAAGATGCTCATATCCCAGTTTTTGTAGCTGAAGTTTTGGGTAAAACCCAAAGTTACATCTGGTAAAGCGCTCTCACCAACAAATCTGGGAGTTCCTATAGTCGATTCCTCGCCATTAGCATCCAAAAATAAGTTTACACCTTCTGTTGGTTGTATATTGTTTGGATCAGCTACAGGAGTTAATCCCCTCCAGTCATTCAAATAAAAACTAAATAGAGGTTGGCCGTTCTCTAGTTGTTGGGCAAAAGCACCTGTTAGGCCTGGCCCGTTAATGGCACCTGTCTGAATCGGCTGTCCATTGAAATTCTGAATTACATTATCATTATAACCAACATTGAAATTTAGGTCCCAAGAAAAGTCTTCATTTTCCACTATAAGGGCATTCAAGTTCAATTCGACTCCTGAATTCTTGATTTCCCCATCTACGTTTTCGAAAACAAAGGGTTGAACTGCTGGCTGGGCACTCTGAGTCTGTAAAAGGAATCCTGAAGTAATTCTGCTGTAATATTCCACAGAACCACTAATCCTGCTATCCAAAAATGCGAAATCAACACCAATATTCAATTGTTCGTTTTCTTCCCATCTTAAATCTGGATTTTCAAAGGCAGGAAATAGGGTTCCCCCTGGGTTGAAAACCCCACCGTTGTCTATACCTCCGGTTGCTGGAGGAGTTGGGTCAAGATTTCCCACATTGAATCTTTCGCGGCGGGTAAAATTGTTTGAACCAAGACCCTCTTGGTTTCCGGTTACGCCCCATGCGGCCCTAAGTTTAAACCTGTCAAAAAACTCTGGAAACCAATCCTCTTCAGAAAGTGTCCATGCAGCACCCACAGCTCCAAATGTTCCGTACTTATTATTACCACCGAACCTTGAAGATCCGTCTATTCTCAATGTACCTGAGAAATTGTACTTGCTATTGATAGAATAATTTGTTCTGAGAAAGAACGATTGTAACTCATCTCTGTTCAAAGAAGTTTGATTAGAAAAAGTAGTGGCAGAAGCCAAGTTGTTTACCATTTGAAACAAATCTGCTGTTCTAAAATTTGCGGCTTCTATTGATATATTTTCAGCAACAAATTCTTGATAGGAATGTCCCAGAGTAATGTCTAATACATCGCCCTCCCCAATTTCCTTATTATAATTTAAATAAGATTCCCATGTAGTGTTTGTTAAATCAACCTCAAAAAAGGTAGCCTTTCCTATTCCTGAAGTTTGCTCGGAATTAAACAAAGATGAAATGGCCGAGTTTGCAGATGATGTCGATTTATCTAAGCCTATGTTGGTATTCAGTTTTAGATTATCTGTGAATCTATATTCTGCTCCTACATTGATCAGTGCCCTCAACGTACTTGAGATATTTCTTGAAAGCCCAAGTACGGCCAATGGATTCCTAGTTTCAAAGGTTGGTTGATTAAAACTTCCATTTTCCAAACGAATGGGTTGAGTAGGATTAAAAGCCCAAGTAGTAGCCAATAAATCACCTCTAGCATTTGGATTATCAGAAATAGAAGGTCTTTGTGCTTCTATGTTTGATATAGTCGCTTGGGTTGTTAATCGTAACTTATCATCAAAAAAGCGTTGTGATGCATTAAATCTAGCCGTCAATCTATCAAAATAACTATCTTCTACCTCCCCTTCTTGATCTTGGTAGCCAAATGATAACCTATAATTTCCATTTTCATTACCACCGCCATAGGAAAGATTATAGTTTTGTGTAAATGAAGTTCTATAAATTTCATCTTGCCAAGAATTTCTAGCACCAAAATCGAAGTCTGCAGCGTTTCCACCAAGATCAGTTTGAGCCTGTAAAAATTGATCTACCGATAATAAATCTAATTGATTTGGAACATAACCGACCGAAAGTGTTGTCGAAAATTCCAGTGTACTTTTCCCTGGAGTACCTCCTTTAGTAGTTATTAAAACTACGCCGTTAGCTCCCCTAGAACCGTATATTGCAGTTGCCGAAGCATCCTTTAATATATCTATACTTGCAATATCATTAGGATTTAGGAAACTTAATGGGTCAAGAGCAGCGGATGTACCAATGTCCGTGTTTCCTCCACCTGATACTCCCGAAGTATTTCCACCATTCAATGGAACACCGTCAACAACATATAATGGATTGTTATTTGAACGTACAGAAGCGGTACCCCGTATTCTAACATTTACTGCTGCACCAGGTTCACCTGTGGTAGCTGATATTTGCACCCCTGCTGTTTTACCTTGAATTAATTGCTGTGGATTTACTATTACACCTTTGTTGAACTCTTCAGATTTGACACTCTCAATAGCACCAACTGCTGTCCTCCTTGTTTGAGTACCATAACCAACAACAACGACTTCGTCCAATTCGCTTGCATCTTCCTGTAAAACAACATTAATAGTTGTTTGTCCACTTACAGAAACCTCTTGAGAGGAGAAACCAATATAACTGAAAACGATAACTGCATCAGCAGCAACATCATTTAAAGTATAGTTACCGTCAAAATCAGTTTGAGTACCATTTGTTGTTCCCTTGACAACAACGCTGGCTCCCGGCAAAGGACCACTTGCGTCCGAAACAGTACCTGATACTGTCTGAGCTTTCGTTACTCCGAAACAAATAAATGCTCCCAATAACAAAAAACTTTTAAGTAGCGTAATCTTCATAAATAATTAATTTTAAGTTTAGTTAATTTCAATTCAAGTGTTAAACATATATAAAAAAAATGTTAATCTAAATTTAAGGAGTGTGTCACCTATTACGAAAACGGTTTCGTGTTAATAACTTTGAAAAAATGAAAGGTTCACAAAACTAAAAGAGTTAATTTATGTAAATCATAATGTAAAGACATAAAAATAATCAAATCTATACCGTTGTTGCTAATATACTATTTTTATTTTTTACATCATGTTAACACATTTCAAGAAATTTTTGTAAGTATTCACATTAGTTTTTGTTAAAAAAAATCAATTGATTAAGTTACGCTGCTTTATTGAGTAATTTGAAAACCTTAACTAACAAATACAAATCTCTTTTTTTTGAAAACTAAGATTACGCTAAAAGATATCGCAAAGGAACTTGAAGTTTCTATTTCTACTGTGTCAAAGGCTTTAAAGAACAGTGAAGAGATAAGCAGAGATACGAAAGAAAAAATTCAGGCTTTTGCCAAACTTTACAATTACAAACCGAACAATATTGCCATTAGCCTTAAGAACAAAAGAACTAAAAATATAGGGGTGGTGATACCGGACATCGTCCACCATTTTTTTACTACTGTAATCAGAGGTATTGAAAAATATGCGAATGCAAAAGGTTACAATGTCATTGTTTGCCTTTCTGAGGAATCTTTCGACAAAGAAGTCATAAATATGGAGATGTTGGCGAATGGGAGTATCGATGGCTTTATCATGTCCCTATCTTCTGAGACACAACAAAAAGGAGATTTCAACCACTTAAAAGAAGTAACGGAACAAGGCATACCCGTTGTATTGTTCGACCGTATTACCAACGAAATTGATTGTGATAAAGTAATCATAGATGATCAATTAGGGGCCTATATGGCAACGAAAAAGCTTATAGAACAAGGAAGGCAAAAAATAGCATTGATTACCACGGATGATTACTTAAGCGTAAGCAAAGCTCGGACCGAAGGCTATAGAAAAGCGCTTATGGAAAATAATCTTCCTGTCGACGAATCCCTAATCCTTAAGCTTTCATCAATGGAAATAGATGAAAAAAGCATTATTGATTTCTTCGATTCCAACAGCATGGATGCTGTATTGTGCGTTAATGAGATTTTCACCGTTTATAGTATGAAGCTAATTCAGAAAAAAGGCCTCCATATTCCTAACGATGTTGCATTTATAGGATTTACAGATGGACTCTTGTCCAAATATGCCAACCCCAGTTTAACCGCTGTGGCACAACATGGTGAAAAAATGGGAGAAACATCTGCCCAAATGTTAATCGATAAAATTGAAAGTGAGGTTGAAGAAGAATCATTTCAAACCAAAATTTTAGAACCTACATTAGTGGTCAGGGATTCCACAATTAATTAATTTTGCAATGTCTTATTCCAAGGCATGCATTTAACTACCTACATTTTAGTTTACAGCAATGAATCAAGATTATATAAAAGCGGACCCTTGGTCCATAATAGAAGAAGGTTTTGACAAAGAACAAGTAAAATCTTCAGAAAGTTTGTTCAGTCTTGGCAACGGTGCTATGGGGCAGCGGGCCAATTTTGAAGAACAGTATTCCGGAGATACCTTTCAGGGGAGCTACATTGCAGGGGTCTACTATCCTGATAAAACCAGAGTGGGCTGGTGGAAAAACGGCTATCCGGAGTATTTTGCAAAAGTGTTGAATGCACCAAACTGGATTGGTATAAACGTACAAATTGATGATGTTCCGCTGGATTTGAATACCTGTAAAGAAGTTTCCGGTTTTAAAAGGAAACTGAACATGAAAGAAGGGTGGTACTGTCGAAATTTTAGGGCAACCTTATCCAACGATATTGAGGCTTCCATAACTGTTACACGTTTTTTGAGTTTAGATATTGATGAAGTAGGTGCTATAAAGATGGAAATAGAATTGCTGAATGCTGATGCTAAAGTAACCTTTACGCCCTATTTGGACAGCGGTATTACAAATGAAGATAGCAATTGGGACGATAAGTTCTGGGACACGACGAAAGTTGATTACCAACAAAACCGAGCTTATATAGAAGCACATACGATGAAAACCAATTTCGCTACATGTACTTTTATGGAAGCGCATGTAGTTTATAATGGTACCACAATATCGGAGTCCAAATTAGACAGGAAAACAGATTCTTTTGTTGGTCTTGGGTTTGAACAACATGTTTCAAAAGGAGAAAAAATTGCTTTGGTAAAATTCGGTGGTTACACAGTTTCTCGGAATCACGATGCATCGGAACTTGTCAATGTTGCAAACGATGTTTTGGACAAAGCGACTTCCATTGGGTTTGATGAATTACTTCAAAAGCAAAAAGAAGCTTGGGCAAAGATTTGGGAGATGAGCGATATTGAAATTGAAGGCGATGTAAAAGCACAACAGGGCATACGTTTTAACATTTTTCAATTGAACCAGACCTATTTAGGAAGGGATTCGCGATTGAATATAGGTCCAAAAGGATTTACGGGAGAGAAGTATGGGGGCAGTACGTATTGGGATACCGAAGCCTATTGTGTTCCATTTTATATGGCAACCAAGGGCCAAGAAGTAGCTTGGAGTTTATTGGAATATCGTTATAATCATCTGGAAAAAGCCATAGAGAATGCTCAAAAACTTGGTTTTACCAATGGGGCCGCACTATATCCCATGGTAACAATGAACGGTGAAGAATGTCATAACGAATGGGAGATTACCTTTGAAGAAATCCATAGAAATGGAGCTATCTCATTTGCAATTTTTAATTACCACAGATTTACGGGAGACTATAGCTATATTCCAAAAATGGGATTGGAGGTCTTAATAGGAATTGCAAGGTTCTGGCACCAACGCTTTAATTTTTCTGAAGATAAGCAGCAGTATGTAATGTTGGGAGTTACTGGCCCTAATGAATACGAAAACAATGTCAACAATAACTGGTACACCAACTACTTGGCTAAATGGTGTATAGACTATGCTTTGGAGCAACTTGAGGTGGTTGAATCCAAATATCCAAAGGATTATGACAGAATATGGAACAAAACCAGTTTAACGACATCCGAAACCGAAGCTTGGAGCAAAGTGGCCAACAATGTTTATTTTCCTTATTCAGGGAAACATGAGGTGTTTTTACAACAAGACGGATTTTTGGACAAAGAATTGGTGAAGGTTCAGGATTTGGATAGATCACAAAGACCCATTAACCAAAAGTGGAGTTGGGACAGAATATTGCGTTCCCCCTATATAAAACAGGCCGATGTTTTGCAAGGCTTCTATTTTTTTGAAGACCATTTCAGCAAAAATCAATTGGAAAAGCATTTTGATTTCTATGAACCCTTTACGGTACACGAATCCTCATTGTCTCCCTGTGTACATAGTATTCAAGCAGCAACCTTGGGAAGAATGGAACAGGCCTATACCTTTTATTTAAGGACGTCAAGATTGGACCTGGATGATTACAATAAGGAAGTAGAGGAAGGATTGCACATTACATCCATGGCCGGTACATGGATGAGCATTGTGGAAGGCTTTGGGGGAATGCGGATAATTAAAGACCAGCTTCATTTTACACCTCAAATACCAGAGCAGTGGACTTCTTATGCGTTCAAGATTAATTTTAGAAATCAGATTATTACGATATCGGTTTCAAAACAAGGCGCTAGTTTTGAAATCACCGGAGAAAAAGAACTTGCAATTCAAGTGAACAATACACCATTGACATTAATTCCGGGAAAAGTAGTTGAAGCATGAAGCGATACCTCTACTTACCCATACTTATGGTCTTAGTGTCGATTCATTCGTGTGAACAGAAAACAGAAAAGAAAACAGTTGAGAAAAAAATGAAGAAAAAGGCTGTAGTTTATCAGGTTTTTACACGACTTTTTGGTAATACCAATACCACTAACAATCCTTGGGGTACCATTGAAGAAAATGGAATAGGGAAGTTTGCCGATTTTACCGAAGAAGCACTAAAGGAAATCAAAGACCTTGGCGTAACACATATTTGGTATACGGGCGTTCCCCATCATGCTGTAATAAATGACTACACGGATTACGGTATCTCCAACGACGACCCCGATGTGGTAAAAGGACGTGCAGGCTCTCCATATGCTGTCAAGGATTACTATAATGTAAACCCAGATTTGGCAATCGACCCTTCAAAAAGATTGGAAGAGTTTGAAGCACTGATCGAGCGGACACATAAAGTTGGAATGAAAGTACTCATTGATATTGTTCCCAACCATGTCGCCAGAAATTATGAGGGCTTGACCAACCCTGAAGGAGTTTCGGATTTTGGTTCCAATGACGATACCTCTTTGGAATACCATATCAATAACAACTTTTATTACATCCCCGATTTATCGTTTACCGTGCCCCAATGGCAAGATGGATACCTTCCACTTGGAGGAAGCCAAAATAAACTTGCTGATGGAGCGTTCAAGGAGCGACCTGCTAAATGGACTGGTAACGGATCACGACTGGCACAACCCCACTTTAACGATTGGTATGAGACGGTCAAAGTAAATTATGGGGTAAGACCAGATGGTACTAAGGATTTTGACGAGCTTTCAGAAGACTTCAGCAACAAAGATTATAAAGCACATTTGGAGTTCTGGAAAGATAAGACTGTTCCAGATTCATGGGATAAGTTCAAGGATATCACACTGTATTGGCTCGACCTTGGCGTAGATGGTTTCCGTTTTGATATGGCCGAAATGGTGCCCGTAGAGTTTTGGAGTTATTTGAATTCCAATATCAAAACCAAGAATCCAGATGCTTTTTTACTGGCGGAGGTATATAATCCACAACTTTATAGGGACTACATCCATAAAGGAAAAATGGATTATCTCTACGATAAAGTGGAGTTGTACGATAGCATCAAGCATATTATGAAAGGCTATGGTTGGACCGATCATATTCCCGTTGTGCAAAAAGGCATGGCTGACATAGAGCACCATATGCTACACTTTCTGGAAAACCACGACGAACAACGTATTGCAAGTCCAGATTTTGTGGGCAGGGCAGAAATAGCAAAACCGGCAATGGTGGTTTCCGCGACCTTGAGTACTTCTCCGACCATGATTTATTTTGGACAAGAGGTGGGAGAGCCAGGAGCAGAAGATGCAGGTTTTGGTAAACCTACGCGTACTTCCATATTTGATTATATTGGAGTTCCGCACCACCAAAGATGGATGAACAATAAGAAGTTTGATGGCGGGCAGCTTTCAGAAGAAGAGAAAACCCTTCGGGATTTTTACAAACGTCTTTTAAACTTTACCATCAACAGTGAAGCTTTGATGGGGCGCTATCAAGAAATACACTTTTACAATAAAGATAATACCGAAAATTATGACCATAGAGTGCTCTCGTATGTGAGATGGTCTGAAAATGAAAAATTGGTAATTGTTTCAAATTTTGATTCTGATAAAAGCTACACCTTTGATTTAAAACTACCTCAAGACATAATTTCTAAATGGAATTTGTCGGAGGGTGGGCATAGTTTAGTGGAAGAACTCTATGGAAAGAAGAACATAGAACTCAATGTAAAAGATGGGATTGGGGTCGTGGCTATTGAGCTTCAACCTTTGGAATCGATTATTTTAAGTGTTGCCCAATAAAAGTTGCTTGTTCCAACTTGGTTTTTTGTTGGTCAGAAGCTAGATAATATTGGTGTGAGGGAGACTTTGCTGAGCCATTTTCATTATCTTACCTTATAAGGGCTTGCAATTAATTGTTTTACTGTTCCAATTCACTTTCAAGTTGTATTTTTAGAGGTATAAAATAACCAAGATGAAGAAAAACTTACCATTAGCTTTAGCAGCTGCTTTTTTACTCAATAGTTGTAGTATGATGGAAAAAAAACCATTGGTCATCGGCCACAGGGGAGCTATGGGACATGAGACCGAAAATACGTTGGCTTCGGTCCAGAAAGCCTTGGATTTGGGTGTGGATATGATAGAAATCGATGTGTTCAAGATATCGAGCGGGGAAATAGTGGTCTTTCATGATGAACGCGTGGAACGCCTTTCCAACAGTGGTGGCAACATCGAAGAATACAACATCTATGATTTAAAAAAACTTACCCTTGACGGAAATCATAAAATTCCAATGCTACAAGATGTTCTCAAACTAATTGATAATAAAGTAGCAATGAACATAGAACTTAAAGGAGCCAATACTTCTGAAAGGGTAAACTTTATAATAGAAAACTATATTGAAGGAAAAGGGTGGATTTTGGACAATTTCGTTATCTCCAGCTTTAATTGGGACGAGTTGAGAGAAATGCGAAAAATCAATAAAAACATAAAGATTGCCGTGTTGACTGAAGAAGACCCAATGGATGCAATTTCAGTAGCCAAAGAATTAAATGCTGTCGCTATAAACCCTGATTACACAACATTGACCGAAGAGAATACGGGGAAAATTAAGGATGAGGGGTTTAAAATCTACACATGGACGGTCAATGAACCTGACGATATCCAAAGAATGAAAGCGTTTGGAGTAGATGGCATTATCACCAATTTTCCAGAACGGGTACATTAATGTTCGATGTCATAATCGTTGGTGGTGGCGCAGCAGGATTTTACACGGCCATCCATATTGCAGAGCAGTCACCAAAGCTTAAAATTGCCATCTTTGAAAGAGGAAAGAATGTACTTTCAAAAGTCAAGGTCTCAGGTGGCGGTCGTTGCAATGTAACCCATGGTGAATTCTCGGCCCATGAATTGGTAAACAACTATCCCAGGGGCAGAAAAGAACTTTTGGGTCCCTTTCATACCTATGCACCCATAAATGTGATGGCATTCTTTGAGGAAAGGGGAGTACCTTTAAAAATAGAGTCCGATGGACGGGTTTTTCCACAAAGCAATTCCTCGCGATCCATTATTGACTGCCTGCTTTCGGAAACGGAACGTCTGGGAATACAGGTTTTAAAGAATAGTGCCGTTAAACATTTTAAGAAAACCAGTAACGAAGATGGGTGGCAAGTAACCACTATGAACAAGCACTACAACTGCAAAAAACTGGTCCTAACTACAGGAAGTAATCCTAAAATGTGGACTTTATTGGAATCCTTAGGACATAAGATAGTCCCGCCAGTTCCCTCGCTGTTTACATTCAATATCAAGGATGAGCGGATAAAGGGAATTCAAGGTGTAAGTACTTTTGCCACTGTTGAAGTTTTGCCAAAGAAGATTTTTTCATCCAAAGTAGATGTCAAACTAAAGAGTGTTTCAAGAGAAGAACCGGTTCTACAATCCGAAGGTCCCGTATTGATAACACATTGGGGGTTGAGTGGCCCTGCTATTTTGAAGCTTTCGGCATGGGGGGCAAACATATTGCATGATTATAAATATAATTTTAGGATAAATGTTAATTGGACTCCCGAGTATTCAACAGAGTCTATGGAGATGCTCCTTAAAGAAGTAAAAAAGGTAGAAACAAAGAAAACTATCTTGAGAACGCAGGTAGTGGATTTGCCCAGAAGGTTATGGGCAAGTTTGGTAAAGGCTGCCGGTATCGAAAAAGACTTAAAATGGGCGGATGTTACAAAAGAAAAACTCCAAAATTTAGCACAACAGCTTACGCAATGTTCGTTTAGGGTTGAAGGGAAAAGTACCTTTAAAGAGGAGTTTGTAACCGCTGGAGGCGTAGATCTAAAAGAAATTAATTTCAAGACTTTTGAAAGCAAAATACACCCAAACCTTTACTTTGCTGGAGAAATAATAAATGTGGATGCAATAACGGGTGGCTTCAATTTTCAGAACGCTTGGACGGGTGCTTACATAGCTGCACAAGCAATCTCTTCCGAATAATTATTGAAGAACCATAGCGATGCCTGCGGCAAGGGTAGCTCCCAAAATAGGCCCCACTACGGGAATCCAAGAATAGCGCCAACCGTTGGAACCTTTATTCTTAATGGGAACCAGCGCATGAATAATTCGGGGTCCTAAATCCCTAGCTGGATTTATGGCATAACCGGTCGTTCCGCCCAAACATAAACCTATTCCCCACACAATAATAGCAACGGGCAATGCACCTAAAGACCCCAAACCAATTATCGTATTGTCCTTCATAGAAACGGCATCGGTAAAATAGAGCACCGCAAAGACCAGGACAAAAGTGCCCAGAATTTCAGTCAAAATATTTAAAAATACGTTGGGAATGGCAGGGGAATTACAAAAAACACCTCTTTTGCTATTTCCATCTTCCGTAGCATCAAAATGGTCCTTATTCATAAGCCACACAAAGAAAGCACCTAGCATAGCCCCTATAAATTGAGCCAAAATATAATTGGGAACATCATAAATAGAGAACTCTCCTGCTATTGCTAGACCAATAGTAACGGCAGGATTGAGATGTGCGCCGCTGTACGGCCCGGCGACGACTACACCTGTGTAGACGGCAAAAGCCCATCCTGTTGTAATCACTATCCAACCTGAGTCACTTCCATAGGTTTTTTTTAATGATACGTTTGCGTTTACACCGCATCCCAAAAGAATGAGGAGGAACGTTCCCATAATTTCAGCGATAAAAGGAGTCATTGTAGGTTTGTTAAAGTTTTATGGGTAAATAGTTTTGTTTGTCAACTGCCAATAGTTTACTGATTTTTTGTCCAGTGTTCCAAAGCTTCAATGGCCCTGTACCATCCTTTAATTCCAGCATCTATATACGCTCTTTCATTGGATGGTTTAAAATGGACATCGGTTTGCCAAATATCCTGAATTTCTTCCTGGCTTTCCCAATACCCAACAGCAAGTCCGGCCAAATAAGCCGCCCCCATCACTGTAGTCTCTACTATTTTTGGTCGAATAGTTACGGTGTTCAAAACATCTGCCTGGAATTGCATCAACAAATCGTTTACAGTGGCACCGCCATCGACCCTAAGCTCTTTTATCGAAATTCCAGAATCTGCTTCCATGGCTTTCAAAATATCCATGGTCTGGTAGGCAATGGATTCTAAAGCGGCTCTGGCAATATGTGCATCGGTACTTCCACGGGTTAGTCCAAAAATGGTTCCTTGGGCATGTTGATTCCAATGCGGGGCACCCAATCCAGCAAAGGCTGGCACAAAATAAACACCTTCTGAGCTATCCACAGAACCTGCAAGTTGTTCAACATCAGAAGAATTCTTTATGATTTTTAAACTATCACGAAGCCATTGCACGACCGCTCCGGCAATAAAAATACTTCCTTCAAGTGCGTAATGCGTTTTTCCATTTATTTTCCATGCCACTGTAGTCAGAAGGTTGTTTTTAGAAACAATGGGCTTTTCACCAATATTCATAAGCATAAAACAACCTGTGCCATACGTATTTTTCACCATTCCCTGCTTGGTGCACATTTGCCCGAACAATGCTGCCTGTTGGTCACCGGCAATACCTGCTATTGGAATTTTAGCAGCGAAAAAATTTGGACTTGTATTTCCGTATACCTCGCTGGATTGTCTTACTTCGGGGAGCATACTTTTGGGGATGGTAAAAAGTTCCAAAAGTTCATTGTCCCATTCCATGGTATTTATGTTGAAGAGCAAGGACCTGGATGCATTGGTAACATCGGTAATGTGCATTTTCCCCTCCGTCATTTTCCAAATTAACCAAGTATCTATGGTGCCGAGTACCAAATCACCAGATTCCGCTTTTTCACGAGCACCTTCCACATTGTCCAGAATCCATTTTACTTTGGTGCCCGAGAAATAAGAATCAATGACCAATCCTGTCTTTTCCCGAATCATTTCGGACTTACCCTGACTTTTAAGCTCATCACAATAATCCGCAGTTCTTTTGTCTTGCCAAACTATGGCATTGTATATGGGTTTGCCTGTATTTCTGTCCCATACCACAACAGTTTCACGTTGATTGGTAATCCCTATCGCAGCAATTTGTTCTCCTTTTAATCCTTTTTTGCTTACAGCTTCGGCTGCCATCCCTGCTTGTGTGGCCCAAATTTCATCTGCATCGTGTTCTACCCATCCTGGCTTGGGGAAAATTTGGGTGAACTCTTTTTGGGAAACGGATATTATAGTTCCTTTTTTATCGAAAACTACAGCTCGGGAACTTGTGGTACCTTGATCTAAGGCGAGAATATACTGATTCATTGTGTTAATTTAATGCGTCTGAATTTACTAAAATAAATCGGAGTAATTTTATTCAAGAAAAATTATAGCCTATGAAAACCTATGTAGCACTTCTTAGGGGAATTAATGTAAGTGGTCAAAAGAAAATTAGAATGGCCGATTTAAAACAATCGCTAGAAAATTACGGTCTTCATAAAGTAACAACGTATATACAGAGTGGAAATGTTGTTTTTGAAAGTGAAGTGTGCGATGCTAAACAACTTGAAAAGACTATTCACGAAATTATTTTGAACGATTTTGGATTTAGTTTACCAACTTTGGTAGCCACCGGAGAAGTGTTAGCGCAAATTTTGGATGCCAATCCATTCAATGATCAATCAGAAGAGAATAGATTATACTTTGTCTTGCTTAAACACCCGCCCGAAAAAATTTTGAAAGAGAAATTCAAGGTCGAACAATTCGTGAATGAGGACTTTCATATTACCGACACATGCGTTTATCTGTGTTGTAAAAAAGGGTATGGCAATGCAAAATTGAACAACAACCTAATCGAACGTAAACTCAAGGTTGAAGCTACGACCCGTAATTTGAAGACAATGCAAAAATTGATCGCAATGGTGGAAGAGTGAATGGCATAAAGTCAATTCAACTCCCAGATTTTATAATTCAAGAGCGTTGCAAAACTCACCCACAGCAGATAAGGGGCCAATAGAATTGCGGCTGTTTTACTTACCACGCTAAACCATTTCATCGTCAGGATAATCAATGTTAATAAAGTAAGAATGACCAAGAGTGCCCAAAAGGGACTTTGAAGCCCAAAAAAAACAATGCTCCACAAGGCATTAAAGAGCAATTGAAACCCAAAATGATACAGGGCCGTTTTTACCCAAATATGATGAAACCCTTTGGACCAAACGATTCCCGCCGAAACCCCCATCATAATATAAAGTAAGGTCCAAACAGGAGCAAATAGCCAATTAGGCGGATTGAAACTGGGTTTGCTCAAGGTTAAGTACCAATCATTAACCGAACTTTGTGTAGCAAAACTGGATAAAAAACCAATAAGCAGACAAATGATAACCGAAATTGAAATGTAAACAGCTTTTTTCTTCATGGTAAGTGCAATTCCCTCTAAAATAAGAATTTATTTATACCTATTTCTCGTATCCTGACCAGCACCTTATATTTGCCTTAAATATTTTTCAATGACCGAAAAAGACTTTCTGTCCAAAAGTTATGCTGATTTACCTTCAGAGGGAAAAGTTACATGGAAAGCGCCCAGTAATATTGCTTTGGTCAAATATTGGGGAAAAAAGGCCAATCAGATTCCTGCTAATCCATCCATTAGCTTTACGCTCGATGCCTGTGCAACGACGACCTCGGTTTCATATACCAAAAAGGAAGGTGATAGTCCGCAATTTTCGTTTGATTTAATTTTTGAAGGAAAACCCAAAGAAGATTTTAAGCCGAAGATTCAGACTTTTTTTGAACGCATAGAAAAGTATCTTCCTTTCTTAAAATCGTATCACTTCATAATTGAAACATCAAATTCCTTTCCCCATAGTAGCGGAATAGCTTCCTCTGCAAGTGGAATGGCTGCCCTATCGCTTTGTCTTATGGATATTGAAAAAAAGCTGGATAGTAGCATGAGCGATGATTTCTTCAGGAAAAAAGCCTCCTTTTTGGCACGTTTAGGTTCGGGAAGTGCAGGTAGAAGTATCGAAGGGGATTTAATTCAATGGGGCAAATATGCCGCTATCGAGGAAAGTTCCGATTTGTACGGAGTACGGTATCCCTTTAAAATAGCCACTGTTTTTAAGAATTTTCATGATACCATTTTATTGGTGCACAAGGGCCAAAAACAGGTAAGTAGTTCTGTTGGACATAATTTAATGCACGACCATCCATATGCTGAAAGACGTTTTGCCCAAGCCCATCAAAATTTGGATAAACTGAAAACTATTTTTGAAAATGGGGACTTGGACAATTTCATAAAAATTGTTGAAAGCGAAGCACTTACCCTACATGCAATGATGATGACAAGCATGCCTTATTTTATCCTTATGAAACCCGAAACTTTGGAAATTATCAATAAAATATGGAGTTATAGGGCATCAACAAAAGTGCCGTTATGCTTCACGTTGGATGCAGGCGCCAATGTACATCTGTTGTATCCTGAATCGGTGAAAGAAAAAGTTATTCAATTTATTCAGGATGAATTGGTTGTGCATTGCGAGAAGGGACATTATATTTGCGACCGAATTGGCGACGGTGCAAGAAAGTTACGTTAATTTAGTCGTCTAATACACTGAAAAGAAGGTATTGGCGTTCAAATAAACGTAATTAATCGAAAGTTTTGAATTTTGAACATCAATTTTGTTTATCTTTATTTTGAAATTTGTTAAACAAAATGGAATTTCACCAATAAATCTAACATGAAAGGTCCGTTATTTTACTCTAAAATTTTACTCTTCGGAGAATACGGAATTATTAAAGACTCCAAAGGACTCTCTATTCCCTATAATTTTTTTAAGGGAGCTTTAAAGACCGATGATAACACTTCTGCTTCTGCAAAAAAGTCAAATGAAAGTTTAAAAGAGTATGTTGGATATTTGAGAAAATTGGAACAAGAAGAGAAAGACTTGGTCTCTTTTGATTTGGAAACACTTCAGGCAGATGTTGACCATGGAATGTATTTTGACAGTTCCATTCCCCAAGGTTACGGCATTGGCAGTAGTGGGGCGTTAGTTGCGGCTATTTACGATAAATATGCAACCGATAAAATAACCGTTCTCGAAAACCTGACCCGAGAAAAACTTTTGCGGCTTAAAGCGATTTTTGGGAAAATGGAATCCTTTTTCCACGGTAAGTCTTCTGGTCTAGACCCGCTGAACAGTTACTTGAGCTTACCCATTCTTATTAACTCTAAAGACAATATAGAATCTGCAAGTATTCCATCCCAAAACAAGGAGGGCAAAGGCGCAGTTTTCTTATTGGACAGTGGCATTACTGGTGAAACCGCGCCAATGGTTCAGATTTTCATGGAAAAAATGAAGCAGGAAGGGTTTCGTAGCATGCTTAAAAACCAATTCATAAAGCACACGGATGCTTGCGTAGAGGATTTTTTAAATGGAAATGTAAAATCCCTTTTTGGTAACTTGAAAGAGCTTTCCAACGTAGTTTTTGACAATTTCAAGCCTATGATTCCAGCTAAGTTCCACCAACTTTGGCAAAAAGGTATTGAGACCAATGATTATTATTTGAAGCTTTGCGGTTCAGGTGGTGGTGGTTACATTCTTGGCTTTACACAAGATTTGGAAAAAGCCAAAAAAACATTGCAAGGTCATAACCTAGAAGTGGTGTACAACTTCTAATCGTATCACATGCTTACTAGAAAAAATAAACTCCTGCTGTTTAAGCTATTGAGTTTGTTTTCCGTGGTTCGGGGATATAACATTCTAATGATTACCCTGGCACAATATTTAGCTTCCATCTATATTTTGTCCCCAGATTTGCCTCTTAGGCAGGTAGTGTTCGACATTAATCTTTTTTTGATCGTGACAGCATCGGCATTGGCAATAGCGGGCGGTTATATCATCAATAACTTCTACGATGCCGAGAAAGATTTGATCAATAAGCCAACAAAGAGTATGCTGGACAGGTTGGTAAGCCAACGATTTAAATTGACAACCTATTTCATCCTCAATTTTTTGGCTGCTGTGGCTGCCAGTTATATATCATTTAGAGCGGTATTTTTCTTCTCGGCCTATATTTTTGGAATCTGGTTGTATTCGCATAAATTAAAGCGTATTCCATTTATTGGCAATTTGGTTTCGGCCTCATTGGCCATAGCTCCCTTTTTTGTCGTTTTCGTCTACTATGCAAATTTTCAGACCGTAATTTTTGTACATGCCCTTTTCCTCTTTCTATTGATTTTGGCTCGGGAAATGATCAAAGATTTGGAAAATATGGCTGGCGATATGGCACAAAACTATAAAACCATTCCAATCATATATGGAGTGAGGATTTCTAAGCTAATGATTGGATCGTTGATTGTGATGACGCTTATTCCTTCGCTTTTACTGATCAATACTTTTGATGTTGGTTATATGTACCTGTTCTTTTTTGCCTGTATTCTTCTTTTGGGTCTTTTTATCATTCTGTTATGGAAGGCCAATGGTAAAAAACACTATGTTTGGCTGCACAATATTTTAAAGTTTATTATTGTGGCCGGTGTTTTCAGTATTTTATTGATCGATGTTGATTTGGTCTTAAATCGAATTCTATAATGGAAAATCTTTTAAAAGTGGCAATGGCCCAGATTGCCCCAGTTTGGTTGGACAAACTGGCTACGCTTGAAAAAATAGAAATCTCAATTGAAGATGCTGCAAAAAATGGAGCGGAACTGATAGTTTTTGGCGAAGCTTTTTTGCCCGGATATCCTTTCTGGTTGGCCCATACCGAAGGTGCCGCTTGGGACTTGAAAGTAAACAAGGAGTTACATGCGCATTACGTCAGAAATTCAATCCAGATTGAAGCTGGAGAGCTGGATACAATCTGTAAAATTGCCAATGAGAAAAATATTGCAGTGTATCTGGGAATGATGGAACGTGCCAAGGACAGGGGAGGGCATAGCCTTTACTGTTCGCTGGTCTACATCAATCAAAAAGGGGAAATAAAATCGGTGCATCGCAAATTGCAACCTACCTATGACGAGCGTTTGACCTGGGCGCCAGGGGATGGTAACGGGCTCAAAGTACATCCTTTAAAACAGTTTACCGTTGGGGGATTGAACTGTTGGGAGAACTGGATGCCGCTTCCACGTGCAGCACTCTATGGCCAGGGCGAAAATTTACATGTTGCCGTTTGGCCCGGTGGATTGCACAATACGAAAGACATTACCCGATTTATAGCCCGAGAATCCAGAAGTTTTGTAATCTCGGTATCATCACTGATGACGATATCCGATTTTCCAAAAACAACCCCGCATTTGGAGAAAATCTTGAAAAAAGCTCCCAAAGTTTTGGCAAACGGAGGTTCTGCAATTGCCGGCCCCGATGGGGAATGGCAGGTAGAGCCTGTTATAGATAAAGAAGGACTGATTTATGAAACTTTGGATTTTAATAGGGTCTATGAGGAACGACAGAATTTTGATCCTGTAGGTCATTACTCAAGACCCGATGTTACCAAATTAATGGTGAACAGGGAACGGCAATCCACGGTGGAGTTTGAAGGTGAATAACAGCTCCCTTATAGTATGGTTTGGAAGTTCTAAGATGTTGGACGTAGGTTTTTTACTTCCACTTATTTACATGTTCCACTTCTGTATCAAACTGTGCTGCCAATGATTTTACTCTTGACTTTAAAAGTATTTTTCTACCGTCAATTGTTCGTGTAAAAATCAGGTCGCAAGAACCAACAAGTCGTTCCCATTGGTTTTTGAAATATTCCGCTAAATTCTTATTTCGTCCAAGTATTTCAGGAACAGAATGATAGTCTTTTTGTTTTATGAACAATATAAACTTGTTCTTTCTGATGATTACATATCTTGGATTGTCAATAGGGACAATTACTTCTTGTAATGCACTTATAAACGTTGATTTCTCGAAGGTTGTTCCACCTTCTAAGTGACAGAAAATAGCTCCCCAATTGTCCACCGAGGTTACTACCTTTAATTTTGAATAATCTGTCTTTATGACTCCTACTTTAATTAAGGAATTTAAGAGTGCATCTCCAATTTGTTGAATGTCTTTTGAAATATCCCGGTATTTAAAATACAATCTTAATGTCTTAAATGTAAGTCTGCCAAAAATTGCCATTCCAACTGCTCCAAAAACGGCAAGGAATACATACAGATCTTGCATAGACTTTATGTTTCTTGCTACCTTGCCAAGCCCTTGTAAATTTTCTAAACCAAAAGCAACTAAACCCGAACCTAAAGTCGCAAGGAGGTTGCCAATTGTTTTATTCAAGTACATTGACTTAACAGCTTTGTAATCTTCTTCCTCTGGAAATGGAATTCTAATCTCTTCAACAAGTGTAACGCCTGTTTCAAGTGCCTTTTTCCATTTTTGTTTTAAACTTTCTCTGTCGCCTGCATAGGAGAACATTTCAACGTTCTTTTTCTCCGCTTCTTCTTTTTGATAAATGTTTACTGACAAGTTTAGGCGTCCAATTCCATTTTCTATTCCGGGCTCTTCTTTGAATGAAATGCCCACAAAACTTCTAAATCGCCTTTTTAATAAATCAAAATCGTCTCCGCCCGCTGGCGAGGTTGGATCAATACAGACCAAATGCCAAATGTTTCCTGTTTTATTGTCATTCCCGTTTTGTGTTCTTATAGCTCTGCCACGCATTTGGTTGGAAAGCACAAATGAACCTACAAAACTTGCCAAGATCAATGAGTTGATTGCAGGTGCGTCCCAACCTTCGCCCAATAGAGATTTCGTTCCAATTAATACTTCAATTTCTCCAAGCTGAAATATTTGGGTTACTATATGAACAATGTTGTGTTTGAGTTGCTTTGTTTGGCTGATTAAAATGTAATTACTATCAAAAGGAACTGGACTTGAATTGATTTGGGTAATTCCGTATTTCGCTGCTTTTGTCTCAAATGTCGCATAAGCTCTAAGTGGAATAATAATGATAGAACCTGTGAGGACAGCAATTCTTATATTATCCTTGTTTTCCCGCCTTAATTTTTCAAAGATCGGAATGATACCAATTTTGTTCAGTTCAAGATTGTTTTCAGGCGCATTGATGAAAAATTCTTTGCGAATAAAGTCTGAAAGAATTACTAATCGTAGATCTTTTCTTAATTGTTTGTATTCAAAATCAACGATATTTTTGATGCCGTTTAGTTTACTGATACTAGAAGTCAAAAACCCTGTTATTCTATTATTGTGCGAAAAATTAATTTGCCGCCTTTCAATTGCTCCATATCTTCTTAATCGATTTTCCAGTGTTTTTTGATGTTCTTCGAAAACTTTGAAATACTCCTTTTCTTTATAGAGATAGAAATCTAAAAGCGTTTCGATCCATTTATAATCAAGTTTGGGAATTTTAAACTTCTTGTCGCCAATGACTTCAAGATGTATTTCAGGAATTTCTTTTTCGTTGGCATTAAGAAATATTAAGCAAGCTGAATAATAGGAGAGATTATTATAGATCCAATCTAATTGCTCCGTTGGATTTTGCCAAATGGGATGTTGCTCAATTGCCTTGATGATGGTTTTATCTTTCTTTATTTCCTGAAAAAGCTTTTCAATGTTCTGTCTGAACTCAATAATTTTTTGATTTTCTTTCTCTGTTGGTAAGGTAAAATGAACATAATCTTGATGAGGGCATAAATCCCCTCGATCACTAATTCGGGAACTGAAATTTCAGTATCAACAGGTCCATTTAAATTAACGTAGCGTTGCCATTCTGTCACTGTTACATCATAGGGAGGAGTAGCTGTTAAGCCAACAATTACTGGGGCTAATTTTTCTTTGACTTTTATAAGCGTTCGCCACCATTCACTTTTTAAATGGTGAGCTTCGTCTACAACAATAGTTTTGATGTTTTGAGATTTTAGTCCACGTACAATAGTATCAAGTTCTGAGTTGGTGGATTTGCCATTTCCATTTTCTTCTGTTTCTTCTTCTTCAATTTCTTCTTCTTCAATGCTCCAATTATTACAGGCTGCATGAAGCCCTTGATATGTTACAACTGTCATGAATTCTGGGTTGCGAATATCTCTCGAAATCCAATTAGGTGTCAAGTTGGTTTGAAGGAAAAGTTCACAAAACCTTTGTATCCATTGGTTTCGTATGGCTATTGTAGGAGCAAGAATTAAAGTTGGTCTATTAAGTCGAATTGCAACTTCAAGTCCCAATACTGTTTTACCTGAACCAGGTGGTGCAATTACATGAAGATGTTGGTCAGATAGATGATCTTGCAATTCGTCAAGCACTCGCTGTTGGTATTTTCTCCAACTGTATTTGAATTTTATGTCTTTCGGATATTCTGTCAATCTGCAATGTATTGTTTCAACTTACGCCCAATAAAAGGGACATGAATTTGTTTTAATAAATCATATCCTACGATAAGTGAAGTTAGCTTTTTAGGATTACAAACCTGACCTCAAATTGATGAATCCGTCATATCAATTGACAAAATCATCAGTACTAAATAACAGCTTATTTATCGTTGCCCTTACCCAACGAGATTTTATAGTCATCTATGTTTCCGTGTAACTTTAGGTTGAGGTATTTGACTTTCCTGTTTGGGTCGACCTCTATGATTTTGTCGTTCGCGGCAATGGAATCTTTTTTCTTCTTATTTCCGAACAGCTTGTAGACGGCAGCTTGTTTAACGGTCTTCCAAGGTATTTTGATGTTATAGGCTATATTGTTTTCCAAATCTTGAGTTCCCGATATTTCTAGGTGTCCCAAGGTCGATTCGATGGTCATGTTCGGTATGTTGATGCGCCCTTGGTTTACGTCCAAATGGTTTTGAAGGGTATCAAAGCGAATGTTTTTAAGGTTTTTATCGCCCATATAATCCGATAACATGGACATGGGTTTGTAGTTCACTAAACGACCACTGAGTACTTGAACATCCATCTGTATTTCCGATTGATCTAAATCTGGAACAAGATCAGGATACATCCTAATTTTTCCGTTGATTTGAGAAGAAACCTTACCATGCAAGTTCTCCGAGACCAAATGGTCCTGACCAAAATTTTCAAACTTGAATAGGATTTTGTCCAGATCAACATTGTTAAGGGTAAGATTGGGATTCAGATAGATATGGTCTGGGTCACTACCATTAAAATACCCAGATAGGTTAAGACTTCCTCCCGCTGCATCCATGCTAAGCGTATTTACATAGACAAAATGATTTTGTGTGGTGCGTATACTTGCATTTATATTCTTTAGATCAATACGATTGCGTATAAAATGATCAATATTGATATCAAACTGCATGTCTGTAAAAGGGAGTTCGTAAATATTGAAAGCTTCCGCATGCTTTTTGACATCTGCAGTTTTTGTATTGGTAGTTTTATGAGGAGCTGGAGGTTGTGTGTCAAAGTTGAAAAGTTGATCGTAATCAATGTAGTTTGCATTTAGGGCTAGATAGTTTTCTCGCTTTTTGGCGTTTTGTTCTTCCCCTAGATAATAGTTCAAGTTCACGTCAAAAATTGTTCTGCCAATTTCGCCATGGAACTTTTCGATTACGAGCTGCTCGTCCTCATAATGGATTCGACCTTTAAAGTCGTGGAATCGCATAGGATGTAGTTGCATTTTGGTATCTAGTTTATCAAGGTCCACATCAATGGAATGCAACATGGAATCTATGTAGTGCATACTGGAATTCACGTGCAATGTCAATTTTTCGAATGTTTCGTGCCTATATTCTTTAGGCACGTAGTTTTCGCCTTTATAAGAAAAAACATCTTCCAGTCTAAGTAAGTCGGAAGTTAATGTAACATCCAATTTCACATCTCCGTTGAGTGCATCCTTTAGCCAAAATCCGTAATCATGTGCCATTCCGTTAAAATGGAAGTCGGAATCATCTACGTAACCCGTAAAATCCACAACCTTAAGGTCTTTGTCATCTATAAGGAAATCCGCATGGAAGTCGTGCAATGTATGGGGATAGTATTTAAGTCGTGCGTTTAGACTGTCAATAAAGAATTCTCCTTTGGGCAAAAATTGGGATTCCGTAAAGTCTTGGGCCGAAGCTTTAAAAGAAAACCCTGCACTTAGGTCTTCTATTTTTTCATTGATGCCTTTTTTATCTATCTCTGAAAATCCTGTCAATTCGGCAATATCAAGAACATCTGATTTAATATCAAGGTGTACTTCTACAGGGGTGTCTGAATGGTGGACGATAGCAGGTAGGTCCGATAGGTTTCCTGTCATGGACAAATCTGAATTCCCGACCTGCATATCAAATTGTTCAAGTACCGCATCTTTCCCGTTCATTATTAGGTGCATATCAAGGTTTTTTAGGGGTGCAGGTAAATTTGCCGAAGAAATCTGAAGATTAGTCACCTTTAATTCGCTAAAGTAAGCCTGGTTGAGGTCGCTGATGGCTTTTTCCGGTTGATCTAGATCGATAATGTCGTGAAATCGCATTTTTAGAAACACATTTCCTGAGACATTTTCAATATCGGTAATGTTCAGAAACTTGGTCATGAATGCTAAATTGAAATCGGCGTCCACCTGCATATCCACTTCTGGTTCTTCAAAGTTTTTCACAACCAAAGCACCAGAAAAATTACCGGACTCCAACTTGGCGTTCATGTCGGTAAGGGAAAATTCCATCGTCTTCATGCTACGATCTTCACCATTGGTGAAATAACCCTTAAATCCCATTTCGTTGATGCGCTTTCTTTCTTCCATGTTTTCCAAAAAAGCTTCACTTGCTCCGAATGTGGCTTCAATGAACGGCATCTTTCCATCATTAAGTGGCCCTTTAACTATACCGTTAAAATAGATTTCCCCCTCATTTTCGTAGCGTTCCAAAACAGGTATAAGGTCTTCAGGGGCAAAAGCGATGAACATATCGAAATTGGGCTTGTCCCCTTTGACAGTAAGGTCAATCTGCATATCATTTTTCGTATCAAGGGTTCCTTGGAGGTCAAAGTTGCCGTGTTCCATGGTAATACCAGATGGCTTTATCTCAAGCATTCCTGTCTTTTCATTAAAAGTCACATCGGTATGTAGCTCAAAATGTTTGTGATGGATATAGGTCTTTTTGCTATCCTGGAATATGTTTAATTGGAATTCGGTATCGATATGGCCGGCAATAAAATCTTTGCCTAGTTTAAATCCGCCATTGCCCGAGTAAATAACAGTTTCGATGTCCGTATTTGTAGCTTCATTCAACTTACGGATGTTGAGATTTTTTAACTTGATATTTTTGAGGTGTAGATTTATTGGCTCGCCTTCTTCTGTTTCAGTGGTAGTTTTAAGTGCATTTTGAAGATTATTGGTTCCGTTTTCATGAAGAACAATATCAAGGTTTCCTTCCTTTAGAAACAGCGATTGTATTTCGTAGTTTCCCTTAACGATGTCCCACAGGTTAAGACCAATATAAAGATTGTCAACATTGATGATTTTGGGCGCATTGTTCGCCTTGGTCTCATATATCCTTAAATCGTATAATTTTAGGGAAATATAGGGGAAGTTCCCGAAAAGCGATAACTTGGAATCGTCCATCGTAATTAGGCCCTTATGTTGTTGATTTAGCTCCGCTATTTTATCTTGGAGGATATCGTTTTGGGCATAGTGGATATAGAGCAACAAAATTCCCAGAAGTAGTGTAGGAAATAAAATGGCAGCAGCAACAAACCGCCACCAGAACTTTCGTTTTTTTAAAAATGGAAACTTCATGCCGTACGTAAAGGTTCTTATGGTTCTCATCAAACGAAAAAATCGTTTTATGATTGTTCACTATTTAACAAATAAATTTCGAGAATTTATATGTAAAAATTTGGTTTAAACTAATGATTGTACCATATCAATTGATGGATTGAAGTAAAAGCCTGAATTTAAGGGCCAACGTTTCATATTGAACACGGTCGAAAGGCCCGAACTGATAATAACAAAATTTTGATATCTATAGGATATTGCTCCAGATTCGATGTGGCAAAAAGTTTAAACAAAGAATGGTAGTCCACTGTTGAGCTTTAATCTTCACCAGTCCCATCCAAAAGCTCATATCCTTGCCTGAAGCCTTTCTCCATGGGAGGAACACCGCGCTGCATCCACGCTGGTTTGGGTTCGCCTTTTAAGAAATGGTCAAAAAACTGCGCCAACCGAATATTAAAATCTTTGCGATTTTGAAGCTTTAAGGGCCAGTGCGGCTCCCCGTTATAATTTAATAACCATGATGGTTTGCCCAATCTGCGTAGACTTACAAAGAGTTCAATGCCCTGGTACCAAGGAACATGACCGTCGGCGTCATTGTGCATGACCAATAAAGGCGTGTTTATTTTATCAATATTGAAGATAGGGGAGTTTTCAATATATCGGGTGGGGTATTCCCATGGCGTACCCCCAATTCTACTTTGCGTATGCTCGTATTGAAATTGACGGCTCAGACCTGTCCACCAACGTATTCCACCATAGGCACTGATCATATTGGGTACGGGTGCCCCAGCTTCCGCAGCTTTAAAAATATCTGTCTTTGTGACCAAATGGGCAATCTGATAACCTCCCCAGCTATGCCCTTGAACACCAATATTGTTAGGGTCTATAAAACCTTTTTCAATCAAGGAAGTAACACCGGGAATCACACAGTTATAAGCACTTTCCCCAGGATAACCAATACGGTAATGCACATCTGGGTTAAAGATGACGTAACCCCGACTGGCGTAAAAACTATAATTTAATGAAGACCGTTCGGCCCTGGGATGACGGTGTCTATGAAGCCGATCTGAATTCCTTTCATAAAAATTCACCAAAAGGGGGTATTTCTTGTTGGGGTCAAAATTTTCGGGCTTCACAAGCAAGCCTGTAAGTTTTTTACCATCCAATGAAATCCAGTTTACCAACGCTATAGTGCCCCAGTTGTACTCTTTCTGTTGTGGGTTGGCATTACTGAGCTTGATGTCTTTTTTGAAGTTCAAATCGGTAAGACGTAGATCGGGAAATTCTTTAAAGGACTGTCTGGTGAAAATCAGCTTATCGGTAAGAGGTGCTTTTGTTGGTGTTGCGTAACTGTACGGTCCGGAAACAAGTTGTTTTACAGTGTTTGACTTTGGATTGTATTTAGCATAACCCCCATCTTTGGACACCTCATTGAAGGTGCTCAATAAGAGTTTTTGGTCAAAATCGATAGCAGGCTCTTCCTCATCCAAATGCAGATAACGATATACCGTTTTGGTTTCCCTGCCCTTGGTCAATTTAGTCCGATTGCCAGTCTCTGGATTGATTTTCCAAATATCATAGCGGTCATAGATCAATAACGCCGTATCATTCTTGGTCCAACCTGCAACGCCATAGGAATTGGGGTAATTGGGGTAATCGTTTTCTTCATTGTAGAACACAGCATCCTTGGTAAGGGGCCTATAGTTGCCCGATTGTAAATTATAGGTGAACCATGTACTGTCTATCCTACTATATCCATAACCGTACTTTGCTTTGGGGCTAAGCCGCATACGGGGCATTTTTTTTACTTCCGATTGTGTTTCTCCTGTAATGGTATTGATAACCTTGTAATCGTAATAACGTCTCGCCGTCCATTGGCTTGGCAGTTCATAAGGTGTAGCGTTACGTGCCAAAGCATAAGGAGCATTGCCATTATCTCCTAGTTGGGCATCTATATAGGTTCTGTCCGCTAAGGTAATAAGCTGCTTGTCCTTTAGGAGTACTGCAGTCGTAAATGATTGTATTGTATCATTCTTAAGTTGTAGTTCTTGAACGGTATATAATTTGGGTTCGTCGTACGTCCAAACTTCAACATTGACAATTTCTTCTTTTAATAAGGAAGTATCCTTTTCAATGGGGGGCTTGGCAAGGCCAAAAAACAACTTGGATTCGTCTCTGGAGAAATGTATTTTTCCGTGTTTGGAAACTACATAATTAGCAGGCGCGCTGGTATTGTCCACAATTTTTTCGGCAGTAGCCTTGCCTTCTTGCCAAAGAAAAAGTTCGTTTGGGCGCAACTGGATTTTTGTGGTATCCGTGTCTGCAATAAAACCGAGATTCTTGCCAGATTCGCTGAAGTTGAGCTGAAAATATTTTCCTTTTTTTGCTTCGTGGAGCATAGTGGTCTGCATTGTTTCCACATTAATGACAAAGACCCCAGCATTCGCATCTTTTGTTTCGCCTGTTGTTGTGTAGGCAAACCATTTACCGGTTTTGGCAAAAGTATAATCGGTCACAAACTTTATGGTATCCTGTGTATTGGTCGAAAGGTTCCTAAGCACCAAATGATACCCATTCTTTTTGTTCACCTTTTTGGGTTTATCCTTTTTCTTTTCGATAGGTGATACGGAATCTTTTTCCTCCTCTTTTTTCGTATCCTCTTTTTTGATGTCTTCCAGTAGGTAGGCCACAAAACCAGACCATTTTTCCGGCAGCTTGTACGTTTTTATGTTTCCTATTTTTACAAGGTTTTTCGTCTTTAGGTTAAAAATTCCCAATGAATCCTTCGGAAGTTTTTCTTTTTTTACTTTTCGTTTTTTTAGGGCAACCACGCTGTCTTTCCATGGTTTTATTGTAAAGAGTGCATATTGTGAATCATAGGTAAAATGACCCTCTTTGCCACGGTCATATTCCAAAAGAAAATCGCCTTTGGAATCCTGTATCTTCAAAAAATTATCTTTTTCACCCTTTTCCAAATCGTATAGTACATAGGAGCCATCTGGTGAAATGGCCTCATCTTCCACGGTATTCCAAAGATTGATATCAGAATGGTCCAATACCTTTTTTTGGGCAAAAGATTCGACTAGCGAAAGGGTACTAAGCAACAGCAGAGGGATGATTTTTTTCATTTTGATTAACTATAGGCGCATATCAAAGGTAACGGTTACTTAAGAAATATGGTTACGGTATTTTAAGGAAAGCGTTGTCCGCTGATTTGCAATATGTACCTTTGCAAAAATTTAATGACTGATGGCGAAATCAGACTACAACCGAAAAGGGAAACCTTCCAATAGAACTACTGGCGGAGATAGGCGAAAACAATATTCCAAAAGTTATAATCCAGCTAAAAAGAAAGCTGCCCCACCAAAAAACACCAATCCCAACGAGATGCGTTTGAATAGGTATGTAGCCAATGCGGGTATTTGTTCCCGAAGGGAAGCGGATACCTATATCGCAGCGGGCAATGTATCCGTAAATGGAAAGGTGATTACGGAAATGGGCTATAAAGTTCAGCTAACGGACGATGTGCGCTTTGACGGTAGAAAATTGAACCCGGAAAAGAAAGAATACATACTACTGAACAAACCCAAAAACTTCATTACCACCACCAATGATGAAAAGGGCAGGCGTACGGTGATGGAACTTGTTTCCAGTGCTTCAAAATCCAGGCTTTTGCCCGTAGGGCGGTTGGACAGGAACACTACAGGACTTTTATTGTTCACCAACGACGGTGATCTTACCAAAAAACTAACGCACCCAACACATGGCGTTCGGAAAATCTACCATGTGCACTTGGACAAAAATCTTACTTTGGCCGATTTGCGAAAAATAGAAGAGGGCTTAGAATTAGAGGATGGTAAGGTACAGGTCGATGATGTTAGTTATATACAGGGAGCGCCAAAAAAAGAAGTGGGCATTGAAATCCATAGCGGGCGTAACCGTATTGTTCGACGAATTTTTGAACATTTGGATTACCATGTTACCAAACTTGACCGGGTTATTTTTGCTGGGTTGACCAAAAAAGACCTGCCAAGAGGCCATTGGCGCAACTTAACGGAGCAGGAGGTCATTAATTTGAAGATGATTAAGTAAATGTCATTATAGATTCCAGTTTATATAAAAAATAGAGCGGTTCAAGAACAGACTTGAACCGCTGCTTTCTTCAAGATAATGTACTCAGTACTTATTTCTTTTTTTGATGTTTTTAATCATTTTTCCAAATTTTTTATCTTTTTTTCGTTTTTCAGAAACGGTTAATTCAAAGTGCTCCTTCTCTTTTTCCATTTTTAAATAATTCTGATATAATGATGCATCGAGCTTCTTCGAACTAAGCGCCTCTAACACAGCGCATCCAATTTCATCGATATGTTTACAATTCGAAAACTTACACTGTTTGGCCAAGCTAAAAATTTCATTGTAGGAATCGGTTATTCCATCTGTGGAACTTGTAATACCTATTTCCCGCATACCGGGATTATCAATAAAAATCCCTTTTTTGGTAACGAGTAACTCTCTATGTGTGGTGGTATGTTTTCCTCTATGTATACGCTCATTTATTTCTCTGGTTGCCATTACATTGTTACCAATTAAATTATTGATCATAGAGGATTTGCCAACTCCTGATGAACCTAAAAAACAGTATGTCTTGCCTTTGAATAAATACGCCTCTAATTTTTTCAATCCTTTTTTGGAGGTATTGCTCAAACAAACCAGGGGGATGTGTTTTATCCGTTTTTGAACGGTGGTAACTAGCTGTTGTAATTCAATATCAGATATCAAATCAATTTTGTTGAGAATGATAATAGGCTTGATTTCAGATGAATTGCATATCGTCAAATATCGTTCAATGCGATTTATGCTGAAGTCCCTATCAATAGCTTGAACGATAAACGCGAAGTCAACATTGGCAGCAATGACTTGTATATCACCATGCTTACCAATAGCCTGTCTGGATATGACAGAAATCCTAGGTATTATATTATGGATTATTGAAATGTAAGCATCATAAATTACTAAAGCGACCCAATCCCCCACAGCAGGAAAATCTTCAGGACCGTTGGCCGAATATCTTAGGTTGCCAGTAATCTCTGCATCAAGGTCGCCCCGTTCTGTTTTAACAATGTACTTTTCTTTATGTTGTACAACAATTCTCCCAACTTCAAAGTCTTTGAGGTTAGTATCAATTCTTAGTTTTTCGATTTTTTTGTTATATCCAAAATCTTCTAATTTCATATTCTGTATGTTTTAAAAGATTGTGTCTAATTCTCCTTTACATTGTGAGCAAAGGGTTTATCCGGAACATTTTGAAGTTCACTTCTTAGATGTTATCTAACCCAAATAATAGAGTAGGCACAATCAATGTGATGTTTTATTTGAAAATGTAAATAAGTAGTAATGCTTCGGATGCTTATCCGAAGTTAAGATGATAGCCAATGAAGAACATGACTATCTATTTTACAATATCCGAATATGAAATTACGGCTGTTATGGACATAAACTTTTAAAAAGTGTTTAAGCAGTTACAAAGTACTCAATAATTTTTGATTGCGGGCCATCTTTCTCAAAGTAATTTGTATTACACTTTTATTTCAATAACAACATTCCCTTTTTTACGACCTCTGTCAACATAGGTATGGGCACTTACAATGTCCTCAAGTGGATAACTTTTGTCAATAAAGGGCTTTATTTTTCCTTCCTCTGCCAGCGCCTTTAATTTTAGGAGGTCCTCACTCTTTTCCTTTGTCAGCATTTTAACGGAAACAAAGACACCATTGCTATTTAAAACCTTCTTGGCTTTCGACTTGGTCGTCTTTCCAACAGCGTCAAAAACAATATCAAACGTTTCTTCAAGTAAAGCATAATCTTCTTGCGTATAATCAACCGTTTTGTCAGCTCCAAGGGATTTCACCATATCAATGTTTGAAGTACTGCACACTCCGGTAACGGAGGAGCTAAAGCTTTTTGCGATTTGAACGGCATAGCTGCCTACACTTCCAGAAGCACCATAGACCAATATGCTCTTACCTTTGGAGATTTTTGCTTTTTCCAATAAAAATAGCGCGGTCATGCCTCCAATGGGCAAAGTAGCTGCCTCTTTAAAACTGAGGTTTGTAGGTTTTACATCGACAACACCATGTTTCCATTGCTCTGGCAAGCAAATATATTCAGCGTAAGAACCGGTATCGAGCATTGTAGTGGTGCCGAAGACTTCATCACCAATGTTAAAACGGGTCACATCTTTTCCTTTTTCTTCAACTACTCCGGACAATTCATGGCCAAGAATCTTCTTTTTGGGTTTAAAGAGTCCAAAAATCAATCTCGCTGGTAGCCAAAACAAAGTAGGGAAATCTGAACTGCGAAGCCTTACATCCCCAGAAGTAACTGTGGCTGCGTGAATCTTGATAAGAATTTCATGGTCTTTTGGTATAGGTTTCTCAATCGCTGTTACTTTAAGAACACTGGGAGGACCATATTTTTGGTAGAGAACAGCTTTCATTTATGATGGTCGATTGGTTATTTGGTTTTCAATATCATAAGTCTCCCTTGATTTTCCAAATGGTTCTTGATTTTGTTGGGCTATTTCAATTATGACTAATTAATGATTCTTTTGTAACAGAAGGTGGATTTAAGGAGTTTTTTAATCCAAGTACAGAACGTATTTAAATTAAAAACTTGATAAGTACCATTTGCCTTCTACTTTAACCATATTCATGGTTTCGTTGCTTCGACTTTCACCACTAGGGTGGTTAAACCAGAACGGGACTTTCGCCATTTCAGTTCCATCTGAGGATAAAAAGTATGTAACCTTTCCTGAAACTCGTGCATTTTTAAAATAACTTATAAATTCATTTATCGTCTGTTCCGAAGAAGAAGCAATATCACAGATATATTTTTGGGTGTCTCCATCATTTGTTTTATTCGGGGGACATAGCTTATTAAGATTTGAATAATCTTGTTCATTAGCACCTCTAAAAACTTCTCCAAGTACAAGTTTAGGATCGGATTGAAAATTTTCTGATTTCGATTTCGATTGTGCTGCTACAATACTAAAGGCAAAACAGCATATTAATATGAATGATGTTTTTTTCATGATGCGATTTATTTTATGTTCTAAAACAGTTGGTATAAACGACCGTTTCAATGCCGTTTATTTTTTGTTGTATTTCGTCTGTCTAAGATCATTTCATTAATTACATCCTGAATAACTTCATCTTCTCCATAAGGTGATGATACGAACAAATAGTTATATCCTTTTCCGAAGATAATATAATGATTAAGTCTTGTTTTTCCATTTTTAACAAGAAATTTAAGTGCTTTTTTATTCCCTATTTCTACTTCTTCAATTCCTCCAACCAATTTGTATGGTGGATGTCTATTTATGTAAAGTTCTATCTCCTCCAACAATTTTCTTTTTGAGTCTTTTGGAAGAATGTATAATGAAGAGAGATGGAAATGATAAGAGAAAAAATTTGAAAGGGATGCATAGATCTTTACATTCGAGGAATCTTTACTTTTATTAACCAAGGGTCTAGAATCATTTTCGATATCTAAAACTTCATCTCCTAACATTTGAATTGGTTCAAAATACCCACTATCTATCGGAGGCATATTTTCTGAAATAAGATGTTGCGAATGGGATGCTATTATTCTTCGATTTTTATTAAAACGTATTATTTCATAAGCCTTATAAAAATAGCCTTTGGCTTCTTCAAAATCATTCTTGATAATTTCAATGGAACCTTTGAAATAAATATTTACCCCATATTCACTATAACTACTTTTTGGAATAGAATCACCCTTCATTTGTTTTTGTGCGTATCCGTTATTAGTAATTACAGAGACAAGTGCTACAACATATAAAATATGATGCTTCATCAAATAATTGTTTATGAGATAAAACTTTTAAGGATAAGAATTTGTTTTAATAATTTATATCCAACGATAAGTGAAGTTCGGGAAATTTTTAATGTAAAACAGCACTGAATCGATAAATATACCTTTTTGGATTGATGAATGATTTTTAACCTGAATTAGGCAGACTTATTTCAGTGTTTCCAGAATTTTTTAATGGGAAAAAGGATTTATTTTAATGGCACTTATCGTTTGGTATATGAAAAGTAGGCAATTTCAAAGTACTAAACTTTCGGTTGAGCACAAAGTTTGATATAAGCCAAAAACCCTAATCTTACTACTATTAGCCCTATTTTTTATACATATTGTTGTATGGCGTTACTTGTTTTTTAAAGTCAGAATAAAAAACGCCACGTGAAATGTGTTGGGTAAATCTCAGATGAGCCATCTTTAAATAAGGATATGGGTTGATACATAAATCCAAGGGTAGACGCATTGAGTAAATCAAATCGTTTAAAAAACTGACCTTTGAACCCTATCATTAGTTCCAACTGTACAGCAGTCTGATTCGTGAAATCAGCCAGTGAAACTATTTCGTCCTCCCCGTTACTTCGATAATAATAAGTTGTTCCTAAACTTTCAGGGCCAATAAAATCCAAAGATTGAATAAACCTAATTCCACTTTGAACGAACATGTTCTTCGAATCAGCGTAATTGTTATCTAGAAAGTAAAATCGTCCCTGTATTGGAATAGCAATATTACATTGTCTAATGCCCGTATATTTTTTGTCAAGACCTGCTTGAACGATATTTAAAGTAGATGATAATTCAAGGTCGCCATCAAAATTGTATGAAACCTGTTCAAGCTCCAATCCAACAACTAATGAAAATCGCTTGTGAAGTGCTCTTTCGTACATAGTTCCCAATTGTAAGTTCGTACTTCCCGAAAAGTAAATGTCAGAAGGAAATTGACCTAGCATTGAAGAACCAGCTCCGAAGCTAATATACAAATTACTGTGTTTTTGAAATCCATCAGCATTCTCTTGCGCAATCATCTCTCTACCTATGGCTATGAGTATCAAAACCAATAATTTTTTTAAATGACATTTCATACCCCCTCGTTTTATATCGCAAAGGTATTTGGCGGAGTTAATTGAAAAAATAACTTGGGTTAAGTTCGTTTCCTATTCGTATGGATTCTTCGTTTTATTCTGCTCAATGATTCTGGCTTTACTTGTAGATAGGTAGCAAGGTACTTTTGTGGAATACGGTTTATATATTCAGGATATTGAGATAGTAGGTCAAGATAAAGTTCTTCTGGAGTGAGTGTTAGAAGCATGAGCTCACGCTGTTCCCTCCACATATAGTAGCCTTCGGTTGTTAACCTTCCAATACGTTCCCCGATGGCTGAGCCCTTGTAGAGTTCTTGTAAATTGTCATAATGTAGACTTACTAAACTAACGGCCTCAATAGCTTCTATGAAAATACGGGATGGTTGCCTCGAAAGAAAAGAAGCATAAGAATTGCTCAATTCGTTTTCAAACGCAAATTCAAAGCTTACTTCATCATCTCCTTTCATTATAAAATGTCGGACACAACCTGAAGCGACAGCTGAAAGATAGTTTTCAACCTCGCCCTCCTTGATAATAAATTCACCTTTTTTAAAGTGTCTAAGGTTCAAGAACGGTTTTATATAAGTCCAACTTTCAGTATTTATTTGAGCACTTTCTTCAAGGGCTGACCTGAATGCCTGATATAGATTTTTCTCAGTTAAATAATGATTCATTGCAAATTAAAGATATAGTTCAGTTCTACTGAGAATGCGATATTACTTTAAGTATATAAATTCGTTCTACTAACTATATTGAAATAAGTTCAACATAGGCAAGTGAAGTTCGGGAAATTTTTTAATGTAAAACAGCGCTGAATTGATAAATATGCCTTTTGGATTGATGCTTAGGATTATTGACTAAATAACGTACCTTACCCTTTAAACACATTACAATGGCAAAAGTAGCGGTCGGTCTTGAAGTTCTTGCAAAGGATATCAACCTGCAAAAACAGTTTATGGGCAACGTGGCCTTGCTTTGCCATAATGCTTCCATAGACAGTTCGTGCCATCATGCTTCTTACGTTTTCAAATCTATTTTTGGACATCGGTTTAAAAAACTTTTTGGTCCGCAGCACGGTTTTTCTACGGATGCTCAAGATAATATGATCGAGACGGACCATTCCATTCATCCGTATTTTAATATTCCCATTTACTCCCTCTACTCCGAAACCCGGGTGCCAACCGATGAAATGTTGGAGGGAATAGATCATTTTTTTGTAGATCTTCAAGATATTGGTTGTCGCATGTATACCTATGTCTACACCTTGACATTGTTGTTGGAAAAGTGTGCAACCAAGGATATCGAAGTCATTATTTTAGATCGTCCCAATCCCATTAATGGCAATACATTGGAAGGTAATATTTTGGATACTGAATTTGCCTCTTTCATAGGTAGACACCCTATGCCGGTAAGACATGGACTCACCATTGGGGAACTTGGATTGCTTCATCAGAAATTATGGGCCAGAGCGGCGGCGAACGTTAGGGTGATACACATGAAAGCTTGGGAAAGAGAGATGTATTTTACGGATACCGGACTGCCATGGGCGTTGCCCTCACCAAATATCGCCCGCGCCGAAAGTTGTCTTGTTTTCCCATCAACGGTGATGTTCGAAGGTACCTATTTAAGCGAAGGACGAGGTACCACCCAACCGTTGGAGATTGTGGGGCATCCTAAAATTGAACCCTTTTTGCTCTTTTCAAATCATCTAGAAAAAACAATAAAAGGTTTTGGACTGAAAGGTTTTGCCATTAGACCGATACTTTTTCTGCCGACCTTCCATAAATTTAAGGATAAGGTCTGTGGGGGTTTTCAAATCCATGTTACGGATAGGGAAACGTTTCAACCTTGGAGAACGGGACAATTATTAATGCGGGAACTTTTTTATCATATGGAAGCTGATTTTAAATGGTTGGAACCTCCTTATGAATACATTCATCACTTGGAACCCATCGATATACTTAATGGGACCGATACGCTTAAGCATTGGGTGGAAAAAAGAGGTACGCTCGAAGAACTTGAAGCCATGGAACATCTTGAGGCCTATAAAGAGCAACAACGGTCAATCGCTCTATATTGAAAATTATCTCACAAAGTGCACCCCCTTTCACCACGATGACTCGACACAATACCTTCAATATAATTTCCTTAAGAGTTACTTTTCCTCAAATAAAAGTTTAAGATATGGGTCTAGATGAATTGCAGTGGGACGAGAATCAACAGCAATTTCAAAGGAAGACTTTTTATCGCTTACTTGAACTGTTGAAATGAAGGACTTCCTCTTTTCCATGATTTCGATTTCCAGCGGAAAGTCAAAAACATGATGGTTTTGGGTTTGCTCAAGATGCACTAAAACTTTACCGTTTGTATAGGACCAATCCCATTCAATCGAAGGATAACCTTTAGTAAAAATCCATTGTTGGAAGAATTCTTCGAGCTTTACACCAGATGCATCTTCCATGGATTTTCTAAAATCGGAAGTCATGACATTGGAATTTCTATATGTTTTGTAATAGGCCCGTATGCCTTTCCAAAATACTTCGTCACCCAATTTATAGCGAAGCATGTTGAGCACCCAACCTGCTTTTTGGTACGTATTGGTGCTTAATACCTTCATGGGGTCTTTAATACTGAGGTCTACGATAGGTGATGGATTCTCTTGATAGTAATCTATAATTTGCTTCCTGTCAAGAGCAAGTTCTTCCTTCCTTTTGGTATCCCCATACACACTTTCCTGATAAAGAATGGCAAAATAGGTGGCAAAGCCCTCGCTAAGCCATACATGGTTCCAATCATTTTCAGTGGCTGAATTCCCGAACCATTGATGCGCAATTTCATGGGCAATCAGTCCTTCAACTTCGTTCTTTCCAGTGACCGAATTTTCAAAATAGGCAATGGTGCCCGCATTTTCCAATCCGCCCCACTGGGTCTTGGCTTGCATATTGGCCAACTTGGCGTAGGAATATGGGCCTATGTTGTTTATAAAATATTTTATGACATTTGTAGTTACACCATAATCTGAAAACCCGTCCAGACGATTTTCTGGGTATACCCAGGCAGATATGGGAATATCATCTACCTCGCCAAGTATTTTGCTTGCAAATTTGGTAACACCAATGGTCACTACCTTCATAGCAACTGGTGCAGGTTCTTTGTAGGTTGTTAATTTGTAGCCATTGCCCAAATTGCTTTCTTCTATTTTTTCTCCCGTGGCCACTACATCATAATGGTCGGGTGCCGTAATCCTGAACTCAATGGATGCCTTATCGGATGGATGGTCAACACAAGGCAGCCAATGCCGGGCTAGATTTGGCCAGTTGTCACCAAAAAAGGAACGTTGTCCAAATTTTGTGGTGTCTATGACCAGACCCCGCTCTGGAATTCCCTGATACTTTACTTTGAACGTTCTTGTCTTGGATTCCGAAGGCGTAGGTGTAATCGTAATTTTATTGTTTTTGAACGTATACTTTGTGGGAACATCACCTTCGAGAACGCCCTTCAGCTCCATGCCATAGCGACTTGCTTTTTTAATAAGGTCTATGCTAAATTCGTTGACTTCATTTTTAAAATCTACAGTAAACGCTGCTTCTCCAATAATGCTATCGTTCTCATCATTTAACGTAAGATTGAAAATATACCCTTGAACATCGGCGGACGAATTTCTTTGGTACGTATCCTGTGCTATTGTGAAAAAAGGAAATGTAAAAATTAGAATATACAGCAGCTGAAATGGCATTAAAGACGTACTTCTCATTTTAAAATTTTATACAGACGCAAACCTGACCCGAAGATACTTTATTAAAAGCTATTCACATTCGGTTACTAAAAATTATGAGATAAGGAAAATGAAGAATAAGGATGTCTGTTTTGATTGGTTTCCTGAAAGTTGAAAAGTTTTGTTTTTTTGAATAGCTGTTTACCGTGAAGGAAAGAATCATTTTACACATTTCATCCGAGCATAAATTTCTTAAACCGCTGAAAGGTAGTCGAATCAGTCATAATTGCGGTTGTCCATTATTGCCACACGTTACTTTTCAATTTCATATAGTACGCATTTTTCCAATTCTTTAAATTCAGAAAGTAAGGGATGATTAAAATTTCTGGTTTTTTTCATTCCGATTTTTTTCATCACTTTTTCTGATTTATGATTTGTGTCTGGGCAGATTGACTTAATATTATTTAAACCAATTTCGTTAAAGGCGAATTCAATACATCTCTTCGCACCTTCTGTCGCAAAACCTTTTCCCCATTCAGTTTGGGCTAATCTCCATCCGATATCTACGCAGGGTGTAAAATCAGACTCAAAAGTCTGTTCGGCAATTCCTATAAAGCCAATGAATTCATTATTATCGAGTTTATCAACAGCAAAATAGCAGAATTTATTTTTAGAAAATTGAATTTTCATTCTGTCAATGAATTCATCTGTCTGTTTTTGTGATTGAATGGCTGGGAAATGTTCCATCACTTTGGCATTAGAGTTAATCATTCCCATTTTAGATTTGTCAATTTCAGTCCAATTTCTAAATCCTAGTCTTTCAGACTTGAAAACATAATTTTCCATTCAATTCTTTCTAATGTATGGTAACGAATAATATAAAATATCGTTTCAATAAATTATATCGACTGATACTGAAACTACTTCGGCACGAGTAAGTGAAGTTCGGAAAACTTCAAATACCAACCAAGCACAATATCATGGAGATGTTTTTTTAATCGATAACTTATAACTCAAACATTAAAAATGAAATAGGATTTATAGACTAAACACTTTTTCCATTTTGGCCTGAATCTCCTCTAAACACAAATTCCCTAAACTTCCCTCATGGGTATGGTGTATGTCTTTTTTGGGTTGAAAAGTTCCGGCCTCAATTTCAGCGCCCATTTTTTTATAGGCATCCCTAAAGGGCATTCCATTTTTGACCAACTCGTTCAAGGTATCCACGCTAAAGAGGTAATTGTATTTTGGGTCATCGAGAATTTTGTCATTGACCTTGACTTCTTTTAGACTAAAGTGCATCAACTCCAAACATGCCTTAATATCTTGAATAGCGGGCACTATAACCTCTTTGACCAATTGAAGGTCTCTGTGATAACCACTTGGCAGGTTATTCGTAATAAGAACAAGTTGATTGGGCACTGCCTGGATCTTATTGCATTTGGCCCGGATCAGTTCAAAAACATCTGGATTCTTTTTGTGCGGCATAATACTGCTTCCCGTAGTCAGTTCATCCGGAAATGAAATGAAATCAAAATTTTGGCTCATATACAGACAGATGTCCATAGCCAGTTTGGAAAGTGTTGAAGCGATACTTGAAATACCGAATCCTGTCGCTTTTTCCACTTTTCCACGACCCATTTGGGCAGCAACTACATTGTATTTCATGGTTGCAAACCTCATTTCTTTAGTGGTACTTGTTCTGTCCACAGGAAAAGAACTGCCATAGCCCGCAGCGCTCCCCAGCGGATTCTGGTCGGCTATTTTATAAGCAGCATCAACAAAAAATAAGTCATCAATTAGGCTTTCGGCATACGCTGAAAACCACAGCCCAAAAGAAGAGGGCATGGCAATTTGTAAGTGTGTATACCCTGGAAGTAAGATAGCTTTATGCTTATCAGCTAAACCTAACAAAAGCTCAAAAAGGTTTTTCACCCCTAACTTTATTTCTGCTAACTCATTTTTTAGATAGAGTTGCATGGCTACCAAAACTTGGTCGTTTCGCGATCTGGCGGTATGGATTTTTTTACCGGTATCCCCAAGTTTTTCGATGAGCAGGAACTCAATTTTGGAATGCATATCCTCAAAAGTGTCCTCTATGGTAAAAGTGCCCTCCTCAATGGTTTTTGCGATACCATCCAATTCCCTGACCAAATCTTCTGATTCGTCTTTGTTGATCAAAGCTACTTCACCTAACATTTTTGCGTGTGCCTTAGAGGCGATTACGTCATACTTTGCCAGTAGCAAATCCAATTCCCTATCATTGCCTACCGTAAAATGGTCTATTTTTTGGTCTGTACTGAATCCTTTGTCCCAGAGTTTCATTTCTTCAGATTATAAGCGTTAGTTAATTTAAGCAGAACCTTTATGGCCTTTTCTGCATCTTTTTCTTCTACGAAGATATGGTCATGATAGTAAGCAGCAATTACATTACAACTAATTTTATCATTTGCCAGTGCTGTTGAAATTGCTGAAGTAAGCCCAATGGCGTGAAGAGCGGAATGAACGGTTAGCGTGATGCAGGAAGCTACAAAATCATAAGTTAGATTTGAACGGTCAGCATGCTCTTTTTTTAAAACAAGGGTTACTCCTTCATCTTCCTTGAAAGTTCCATGAACAATAGAAAAATCTATCTCATAAGAATGGGGTACGGTTACGAACACATACCTATTCTTGTGAAGGACAGGTTCCATATTGGATAAAAGTTTGGACAGATTTGTTTCTCCCGACATTCCTAAACTTTTAATTGCTTAAAAACCCTTTCAAAATCTTGATATACACATCTATGCCTTTCTCGATTTCATCTAGATAAATAAACTCATCTGCGGAATGCGAACGTGTGCTATCACCAGGTCCCAGTTTAACAGATTGGCAACTTAAGGCCGCTTGATCTGAAAGTGTGGGTGAGCCATAGGTTTTTCTACCAAGTGCAAGTCCGCTTTGTACCAAATCATGGTCTGGGTCAATTGCCGAGGAATTCAATCGTAACGAACGCGGGGTAATTTTACAAGGCGCTTCATTTTGAAGCATCTCCGCTATTTCCTCGTTGGAATAACGGTCATTTACCCGAACATCGATTACCAAATCGACCTGTGCGGGTACCACATTGTGCTGACTTCCGGCATTGATTTGCGTCACGGTCATTTTTACTTCGCCCAAGGCATCGGAAGTTTTATCGAATGTATATTTTTTGAACCACTCAAGAACCTCGATAGTGTTGTAAATGGAATTGTTATCATTTGGATGCGCCGCATGTGATGGTGTTCCTTCCACAACAGCATCAAAAACGACCAATCCCTTTTCAGCTATGGCCAGATTCATTAGGGTAGGCTCTCCAACAACGGCTACATCTATTTCTGGAAGCATGGGCAATAGGCCTCTTAAGCTTCGTTCCCCAGCATTTTCTTCTTCTGCAGTAGCTGCAATAATTATATTGTGACTTAGATCTTCATGATTATAAAAATGCGTAAAAGTGGCTAAAAGCGAGACCAAACAACCTCCTGCATCATTGCTTCCCAAGCCAAATAGTTTTCCATCTTCAATGTGTGGGTCAAAGGGGTCCTTGGTATAGGCACTATTGGGTTTAACGGTGTCGTGATGGGAATTTAAAAGCAGTGTGGGTTTGTTTTCGTCAAAGTATTTGTTGAAGGCATACACGTTGTTGAACTGTCGCTCCGTTTTAATTCCGAAGTTGGCCAACCATTTTTGAATGACATCTGCTGTTTCATCCTCTTCTTCAGAAAATGAACGAATGGCAATCAGCTCTTTCAGAAGTTGGATTGCTTTTTGGGTTAGTTCCGTTTGATGTACTTTCATAAGGTCAGCGTTGTAAAATTTGAATTTTCTTCTTGAAGCATATCACTGTTTCCTATACAAACTTGTTTTACATTTTGTTGCAATGCGTGGAAACAGTTGTGCATTTTTGGAAGCATTCCTTCCGCAATGATTCCTTCTGCTAAAAGGGACTTATATTTCTTGGAATCGATATGTTGAATTACGGAATTTTCGTCATCAATGTTTTGCAGTACTCCTTTTTTCTCAAAACAATAATATAATGTGGTTTCAAATTCAGAAGACATGGCTATCGCCAGTTCCGCTGCAATAGTATCTGCATTAGTGTTTAGAAGTTGTCCTTTACCATTATGGGTCAATGCGCAAAAAGTAGGGGTAAGGTCAGCCTTTAAAAGCATCGAAACAGTATCGGAATTTGCTTTTTCCACATCACCAACGAGCCCAAAATCAATAACGCCCACAGGTCTTTTCTTTGCAGTGATGGCATTTCCATCGGCACCGCTCATCCCAATAGCATTGCAATCCTGGGCTTGAAGTTCTGCTACAATTTTTTTGTTTAATAACCCGCCATAAACCATGATGGCAACGTCCAAACTCTCGGCATTGGTTATTCTTCTTCCGTTGACCATTTTAGCTACGACCCCAAGTTTTTCTCCAATCTCCGTGGCTTTTTTACCTCCTCCGTGAACCAAGATTTTGTTCCTATTAATTTTTGAGAATAGCTCCAAGAGATTAGATAACTCTTGGTCATCATTAATGATGTTACCCCCTATTTTTACTATGGATAATTTGGCTTTCATAGATTATCTCCTTTATTCTCTCCCTTTGGGAGAGGGAACATTACTGTTTTCCAATATCTTTTTTAAGACGATTTGGGCCGCAAACGTTCTGTTATTAGATTGTTCCAAGACCAAAGACTGTTCTCCATCCAATACGGCATCTTCAACCACTACATTTCTTCGCACGGGAAGACAATGCATGAATTTTGCATTTCCCAACTTAGCTTTGGTCATCATCCAACGGCTATCATGTGATAGTACCTTTCCATAATCTGAATAACTGCTCCAATTTTTTACATAGACAAAATCAGCACCTTCCAAAGCTTTATTTTGGTCATATTCAATATCACAACCTTTCGTAATTGACGGATTTAGTTCATATCCTTTTGGATGTGTAATGGTAAATTCAACGTTTTGCTTTTTTATCATCTCAGCAAACGAGTTTGCTACTGCATGCGGTAATGCTTTTGGGTGTGGAGCCCATGATAATACCACCTTGGGTTTTGGTTTGGTATTGTTTTCGGCAATGGTAATGGCATCAGCGAGCGCCTGCAATGGATGTGCTATGGAACTTTCCATATTTACTACGGGAATGGATGCGTATTTGCTAAAACCATTGAGCACTTCTTCTGCTTCATCTTTTGTTCTGTCTTCGAGTTTTGCAAACGCCCTTATGGCGATAATATCACAGTATTGGGAAACCACTTTGGCCGCCTCTTTAATGTGTTCCGAATTTCCTTGGTCCATCACAGTTCCATCCTCATATTCCAAGGCCCAACCCTCACTTCCAAAATTCATTACCATCACTTCCATTCCCATATGCATGGCTGCTTTTTGAGTGCTTAGCCGAGTGCGTAGACTATTGTTAAAAAATAAAAGACAGATAGTTTTGTGCTTCCCCATTTCTTGAAACTGATAGGGGTCTTTTTTTAATGCAATCGCTTCGTCTACCCAATTGGGAAGGAAATCAATGTCATTTATGGATAAATAGTTTTTCATTTTATTTTTTTGTCATTTTCAGCTTAGTTAAAGTCCATACCCTGAGCGTAGTCGAAGGGTGGAGTGTTGAGTTTGGCCGAAATATCATCCCAACTCTTTTTGTAGTCCCTCAAAAAATAAATCGATATGGGTTTTGGTTATATTCAGAGCGGGTAAAAACCGTAGCAGTTTTTTGTTTTTGGCACTTCCCGTGAACATGTGTTGTTTATAAATGAGCCTTTTTCGTAAATCCACCACTTCAAACCCAAATTCTAAACCTAGCATCAACCCCCTGCCTTTTATTTTTTTTATTTCTGAAAATGCTTTGGCTTTTTCTTTAAAATAGCTGCCCAACTCGGTAGCATTTACCAGCAAACCTTCTTGTTCCAGAACTTCTAAGACGGCCAAGGTTGCTGTACAGGCCAAGTGATTGCCGCCAAAAGTGGTTCCCAAGAGACCGTAAGAAGCTTTAAAGGATTCATGTACTAGAATACCACCGACGGGAAAACCGTTTCCCATGCCTTTGGCAATAGAAATAATATCGGGTTGTACACTTCGACTCCGCTCAGTGTCCAAATGATGTTGAAAGGCGAAAAACTTTCCACTTCGCCCAAATCCCGATTGTACTTCGTCCGCTATGAGGACAATCCCTTTCTTTTTACAATTTTCGGCAATGAATTGATAAAATTCAGTTGTGGGTTCATCCAAGCCGCCAACTCCTTGAATTGCTTCTAGGATAACGGCGCAGTACTCGTCCGAATTCACTGTTTTTTCAAAGGCTTCAAAATCGTTTAAAGGAAGAAAAGTAACCTCTTGCTGTTTGTTTATGGGTGCATTTATATTGGGATTGTCCGTAGCGGCAACTGCAGCTGAGGTTCTTCCATGAAAGCTGTTGTTAAAGGCGATTACCTTGGATTTTTGGGTATGAAAGGATGCCAGTTTTAGAGCATTTTCATTGGCTTCTGCGCCCGAATTGCACATAAAAAGGTTGTAAGCTTCACAGTTTGAGGCTTTTCCCAAAACGGAAGCAAGCTCTTTTTGAATTGGATTTTGGATGGAGTTGCTGTAGAATCCAATCTTGTCCAATTGCTCTTTTAACCTATTTACATAGTGGGGATGGGAATGTCCAATGGAAATCACGGCGTGGCCTCCATAGAAATCGAGATATTTTTTGCCCTTATCATCTGTTAGTTCAATACCCTTGGCAGATACTGGGGTGACGTCATATAAAGGATATACATCAAATAGTTTCATCTAAAGTTCAAGTTTAAGTATCAAGTGCAAATTCAAGTTCAAGTGTCAAGTTCAAACTCAAATATCAAATACAATTCTGTAGCTATAGGGTTGAGTTTGATTCTTGTGTTTGAGTTTTTTCATCCTTTTCTGATTTGGCTTATTTTTTCAAAAGAAGTGACTATTCCCCGTATCAGTGAAGAACTTAGTCCTTGGTGCTCCATTTCGTTCAATCCGGAAATTGTACATCCTTTCGGTGTCGTAACCCGATCTATCTCTTCTTCGGGATGGCTTCCAGATTCTATTAAGAGACTTGCGGCACCGTTACAGGTATGCATTGCCAGTTCTTGGGCTTCCTTGGCATCAAAACCCAACTGAATTGCTCCCTGGGTAGTTGCTCGAATCAGGCGCATCCAAAAAGCGATACCACTTGCGCAGATTACCGTCGCAGCCTGCATCTGTTCTTCGGGAATTTCCAATGTATGTCCCATTCGATTAAAAATGGCTTTGGAAAGGTCAATTCGTTTTTTTCCAAATTCGTTGCTGCAAAGGCATGTCATGGAACTCCCTACTGAAATAGCGGTATTGGGCATGCTACGGATGATGTACTTATCTGCACCAATAATCTCCTCTATTTTGGAAATATTGAAACCTGTTATAGTACTGATTACCACATGTTTTTCTGTTAGTAAATCTTTTACTTGCTCAAGAATATCTGAAAAATGTCCAGGTTGTACTGCAAAAATCAAGATATCGGATTTTTTTACGGCCTCACGGTTGTCCCAGGTAACAGTGACGTTGCCGTATTTTTCATAATCCATAATTTCTGTAGTGTTCCTTTTGGTCAAGTACATGGTCGTGGCGCCATTGCTGTGTAAAACTCCCTTTGCAATGGCCAAACCCAAATTTCCCGCTCCTATGATTGCTATTTTCATAATTTTCTTTTTAAAAAACTCCTGCTTTTAGTTGTAAACCCGTGTTTTCAAAAAACCCGAACATTAGATTCATGTTCTGAATCGCTTGTCCCGATGCACCTTTGATTAAATTGTCTATTGCTGAGGTTACCAATAAAATATCTTCGTGCTTGTGTAAGTGAACATGACATTGATTGGTATTCACCACTTGCTTTAAATGAATGGCCTCTCCTGAAAGTTGTGTGAAGATGGCATTTGAATAGAATTCGTTATAAAGTTCCTTTGCTTGATTCAATGAACCTTCAAAATTGGTGTAGGCCGTAGCCAAAATACCCCTTGTAAAATTACCCCGATTGGGCAAGAAATGGAGCTTTGCGGTTTTGTTTCCAAAGGAATTCAGGCTTTCTCCAATTTCCCCTAAGTGTTGATGAGTGAAAGGTTTGTACCAAGAAGCATTGTTGTTTCTCCAACTAAAATGGGAAGTTGATGATAGGCCAACACCTGCACCTGTACTCCCTGTTACCGCATTTATATGAATATCGTTCTGTAGCATATCCGCTTTGGCCAAGGGCAACAAGGCCAATTGTATAGCGGTTGCAAAACAACCGGGATTGGCAATGGCAGCCGCAGTTTTTATTTTCTCTTTGTTCAATTCGGGAAGGCCATAAACAAATGCCTTTCCATTGTATTCAGCATCTTTTTGTAACCGGAAATCGTTGCTTAAATCAATGATTTTAGTACGTGCTTCAAAACTGTTTTCTGCTAAAAACTTGGTGGAATTTCCATGGCCCAAGCAAAGAAAAACTACATCAACATCCGGTTTTACCTCACCGGAAAATTTTAAATCCGTCAATCCCAATAAATCCTGATGGGTAGTGGTAATAGGTTGTCCTGCACGTGTTGTACTGTAAACAAAATCGATATCAGCTTGAGGATGATTCAATAAAAGCCGTACCAATTCACCGCCCGTGTACCCAGACCCACCAATAATTCCTGCTTTAATCATCTTTTTGGTTTACATGGTTAGCTATTTTCCCTGAATTTGAAAGGATTTTGATAAACCCTTTGGCTTCGTCTGCTGTCCAACCTTTGTTCATTTCACCATAGCTGCCAAAAGAGGCATTCATTAAATCGTGTTTTGAAGAGATTCCATTGAGTTCAAATCGGTAAGGATGGAGTGTGATGTACACATCGCCCGATACTTTTTTCTGGGTGTCCGTTAGGAAAGCTTCAATATTCCGCATAACGTCGTCCAAATAATTTCCTTCATGCAAAAGCATACCGTAAAAGTTGCCCAATTGTTCCTTTTGGTATTGTTGCCATTTGCTCAGGGTGTGCTTTTCCAGCAAATGGTGCGCTTTTATAATGATGAGCGATGCGGCAGCTTCAAAACCTACTCTCCCCTTTATGCCGATAATGGTATCACCTACATGAATATCTCTTCCAATGGCATACTTGGAAGCGACAGCTTCCAGTTTTTCAATATTCTCAACAGGTGAAGCAGATTCACCATCAATTGCTATTAGCTCTCCTTTTTCAAAAGTTAGTTTAACTTCTTTAGGGAGTTCTTTTTCCAATTGACTTGGGAATGCTGATTCTGGCAACGGTAGGTGTGAAGTCAGGGTTTCTTCACCACCAACAGAAGTGCCCCATAATCCTTTGTTTATGGAGTATTTTGCCTTTTCCCAAGAATAGTCAATCCCGTTATGTTGCAGATAGTCAATTTCGGCTTCCCTTGATAGTTTATTGTCCCGAATCGGTGTTATTATTTGAATTTCTGGGGCCAATATTTGGAAGATCATATCGAATCTTACCTGATCGTTCCCTGCTCCAGTACTGCCATGGGCGATGGAGGTAGCTCCAATTTTTTTAGCATGATTTACAATCTCTATGGCCTGCACAATTCGTTCTGCACTTACGGATAGGGGATACGTATTATTTCGAAGTACATTTCCAAAGATGAGGTACTTGACTACTTTATCGTAAAAGTTGGAAACCGCATCAATCGAAGTATAGGTTTTTGCTCCTAATTCCAACGCTTTTTGTTGGATGTTCAGAATCTCTTGTTCTGAAAACCCCCCAGTATTTACACTTACGGCATGGACTTCATATCCTTCTTCTTTTGATAGGTATTTGGCACAGTATGAAGTATCCAGGCCACCACTATAGGCTAAAACTAATTTTTTCATTTGGTTTTTTTGGTATTCCTGCACATGCAGGAATCTATTCTACATCTTAGATTCTATGCCCCTTTATGCTTCGACTTCGCTCAGCATCCAGGGAAATCATTATTTATTTTTCTTTTTAAGGAAAAGGTTCTGTTTCATTTCTTTTAACCGTTGAAAGGCTTTTCCGTTCAGTTTTCTTGATTTGTATTTGTTTGCATCAGGGTCATATAACATTCCTGTGCAAAGGCACATTTTACGCTCTGTTCTTGTAAGGATATCGAAGTTTTTACAAGTCTGGCATCCTTTCCAGAACTCTGGGTCATCCGTCAATTCTGAAAACGTTACTGGTTTATAGCCCAATTCATAATTCATCTTCATTACGGGTAGGCCAGTGGTTATTCCAAAGATTTTGGCATCTGGGAACTTCTCTTTGGATAGCTCGAACACCGCTTTTTTGATTTTCTTGGCGAGTCCTTGTTTTCTAAAGTCAGGATGTACTATTAATCCAGAATTCGCTACAAAGTTCTTGTTGCCCCATACTTCGATATAGCAAAACCCAGCGAATTTTTCACCTTCTAAAGCGATTACCGCATTGCCATTCTGTAGTCTTTTGATAATGTACTCGGGCGTACGTTGTGCAATACCGGTACCTCGAACTTTTGCAGATTCGGTAATGGTGTCACTTATGATTTGCGCGTATTTATAATGGGATTCGTTAGCAATTACAATTTTCATTGCATGGCTTTTTAAAACTGATAAATAATTAAGATTTGTGTGGTTGTTGCGGAAATGGACTCACCTAATTCCATAAGTTATGTGCACCCTTACGGGCGACGGCGTGGAGCGAATGGACGTACTGGAGCAATGTAGCTCTGTGTAGATAGTATGTGGTTTTGTCCTTTCATTATGTGATAAATGTACAAATAAATTCCAACTGACCTAGAATGACCTTAACTTTTTGAAGAAATATAACTTTTTGTCTTTTTTAACGGCTATTTCATAAATCAAAAAGCCAAAGACTAAAATATATTCAATGGCCAACAGCCAAAGATTTTCTTGATACTCGGGATTGGAATAGGCATAATAGCTCAATATTACCACAAATGACCATAAGATAGGATACCTGTAGTTTGTAAGAACACAAAGGACCAGCAAGTACACAATATACCAGGGGTGCAAGGTGCTTGATAAAAAGTAGTACCCAGAAAGCAATGCCAGCATAGAAACAACCAATGTATCAAACTGTTGATTTTTTCTAAAGAATGTTAACAGGAGTGCTCCGATTATTGTGGAAAATGCAACTATTTTTCCATATACCTTAATCAATTCCCAAGGTTTGGCATCAAAATACGTAACTCCTATTTTTTTGACTAGGTTATACATACCAGCGTTAAACTCAAAATTGGAAAACCAAAGTCCAACCGTTTCCGAATAATTATTGATAAAAGTATTGTTGTAAAAAGGGAGTAATAAAACAAGGCATGTTGCACCTGTCAAAATGTAAAATCCAATACTTTTCTTGAATCCAAAATATTTAAGAAACAGCGGCAAAAATAGAACGGGCACAAGTTTTACCAGTATAGCTATGGCATATATTGGAGCGCCCAAAAACCATTTACTTGTTTTGATTAGATATAGTGACCAAATAAAGAAAAACAACATTACACCTTCAAAATGAAGGTTGCCTGTCAACTCCAGAATGACCAATGGATTTAGAAAATACCAAAATATCATATGACTTGGCTGGTTCAACTTCTGAAGTAATTTTTTGCCAAAATATAAGATACCTATGTCCGCGAGTATGATGAACAAGCGCATAGTGATGATGGTGCCTAGAATACTTCCATTGCCCACAAAGGCACTAAGCGTAAACAGGAATTGATTTACAGGTGGATAATTGCTGAAATGTTTTGCACTCAATTCACCCATTCCAGCATATAACTCCTGAGCGTTTGCAATAGGCAGGGCAGGGTCTAAAATGAGCGTATTTGGTAAGTGAATGTATGGGTTTACTCCGTTTTTAATGAGTTCACCATCCCATATAAATCGGTAAAAATCTTGAGAAAGATTGGGTTCGGTGATTAAAAAGACCAGACGAAAAAGAATCCCAAAGGTCAATAGCAATTTAGAGTCCAACTTTTTAGATTGGAGAATCAGGTAGTAGCAAAAAAAGAGAGCACTGAAGAGTACGATAAGTTTTGGAAAATCCTCGCGTTGCAAGTTGTAAGCAAAAATGTAATAGAGAAGTAAACTCAGAATTACTAGTAGTACTGGTATACCATAAGGTTTCCAGAATATTGAAAATCGATTGGACATCTTTTGTTTAGCGTTGCAAAATACTAAAATAGGTCTTTTGAAGAGCATATATGTACTCTTACAGGGCTAATTATTTTACAGTTACAACTACTGCATATTCGCTATTTGATAAAACCTCTTTTGCAATACCTATTGAAATACAAAAATTATCCCAAATAGGATAATCTAATATTTTTATGATTAGCTTGCCCTCATGGTTTATGAACCACAGCTACCAGAAGTAAAGAGACATATTGACCATTATTGGATTCTGAATAGTGCCGACCTATTAACATTGAATAGCACGCACATGTATGCCTATCCGGGAATAACCCCTGATATGATCATTGTGCTTGAGGGACATTATTCCCTTTCATACCAAGGCGAAAATTTCAGGTCGAACCGAAGTCTTCTCTTTAGTTTTATCCATGAAAAGGTACATATTGATTTTTCAGCTTTGAAACGTTGCATTGTAGTAAAGTTTAAGTCCAGGGCACTTTCATCATTAAAGCCATTTATTCGGGTTGGTGCTGATATCATTATGAAGAACTCGGTAGCGTTTACAGAAGATGTTTTCGGTATTGGAATGCAAAAACTGAATGATTATCTGAAAACGTGTGTCCCGGAATTATTGGTTTGTACATTGGATAGCTGGTTTGCACAACGTTACCGAAAGGAAGGTGAAGGATTTATTGTCGAAATGTCGCAAGAGGTAAGTACAGATTGTGATTTGAGCACTATTATGCATACCACGGGCTACTCGTATTCAACCTTGGAACGTTATTTTAAAAAAGAAACTGGACTGACCCCAAAAGCTTTTCAAACCTTGCAGCGTTTCAAAAAAGTCCTCCGCGAACTTTCAACAACAAAGAACCAAGATTGGCAGCATTATGTTTTACAATATGGATACTATGATCAGAGCCATTTTATCAAAGAAATGAAAAGGTTTACGGGGAATACTCCATCAGCTTTGGTTCAAATGCCCAGTTTCATAAAACTACGCCCTCATTATAGTTGACGAATTTTTACAATGTAGCTTTATCCCAAATACCAATCTTTGCGAAAAAAATATCAATGAAACACGGTTTACTAGTTTTGATTTTGGCAGCGTCAACCTTTGCGCCCTTAGATTGTGATGCCCAAGTCAAAGATCACAACATAGCTTTACAGAAGATTTTGGACAAGGCCTGTAAGAAGAAAAGCAATACGATTATTGGAGTTTCTTCGAGTGTAAAGTCTCCCGAACTCCAAATTGATTTTACCGGGAGCAGTGGTTTTGACAGCAAGGAAAAAACAATGCCTTTACATGCGAAACAACCTTTCCGAATTGCAAGTGTGACCAAGGTGTTTGTGGCCGCAGCTATTATGCGTCTTCACGAACAGCAACGTATTTCAATTGAAGACCCCATTACTAAATATATCTCTAATGCTCATATCAAATTGTTGCAGGACGGGGGCTATGCACCCGCAAGCATTACGGTGCGCCATTGCCTGAATCATACGAGTGGACTTTATGATTATGCGGTAGGAGGGGAAGAGTATATCGCTGAGGCAAGAAAGGATCCAAAGAAACGATGGACACGCACCGAGCAAATCAAGTTTGCCATGGATCATGGAAAGCCACATGCTCCCCCAGGTCAAGAAGAGCACTATAGTGATACGGGATACGTTCTTTTGGGTGAAATTTTGGAACGACAAACCAATTCTGGTCTTGCGGAAAGTTTGCGAACGCTCTTGAATTTTGATGTATTGGGGATGTCATCTACATATTTGGAAAGTCTTGAAGAACGTCCAGAAGGACTTTTGAACAATGTAAAACGATATATGGGCGAACTGGATGCTTCCAATTGGGATAACTCTGTTGATCTTTATGGCGGGGGTGGCTTGGTATCGACCACGGAAGATTTAACTCTTTTTCTTCAGGCCTTATTTAATGGTAGAATATTCGAAAAAGAGGATACACTGGACATTATGTTGTTAAAAAAGGATTACTCGGCCAACGGAGAAGCACTTCCGAATCAACGATTAGGATTTACCAGTGTTGTTGGTGAAAAAACCGGCTTAACAGCATACCTACATACGGGCTTCTGGGGTACTGTTTTTATGCATATTCCGGAATACAATTGCAGTATTGCAATAAACTATACGTATGACGGTGATAGTGATGCTATACAACAAACTGTGGATTATGTGCTGGGATTGGGTAAAAAGAAGGAGTAAAACCTTATCCAAATACCAAAGTTTGCTTTCTTTCAAACGATATTTAGACTCGGCTTAGTCTCCACCAATGATACCAATGATTTTATCGATAAATTATCACTTCCCTTGATTTTCAAGGTGATTTTTGGATAAAGTGTATGGAGAACCATCTTTTTTGCTTTAATCTAGTTGCTCGATACTCTTCCGGGCTTTGGTTTGTTCCGTCCCTGAGTTTATGTCCGACAGACGTACGGTCTGCCAGACTGAAAAACTCGAACTGATGCATTTTACGGGTTTTGTTTTTCATGACTGTTCGTTTTCTGATGAGATGAATATTAGGTTGTGGCCACTAAGATTTCGGCTACACCATTGGTTGGGTCTACTGCTCTGTCATCATAGACTTCAATATCAGTTGTAAAAGTTCGTTTCAAATCTGTATTCCATATTTCCATCCAGGTATTGATAACGGCACCTTTGGTCAGGTCTCCTTTAGCGGTGAACTGTGCGTAGTTCGATGCAGGAACCATTTTTACGGTAAAGTCTTCGGGAATATTATCCAAACTGTGAACATTACAACCTATGACTATGGTATAGGGCTGGGTATGGTCTCCTTCGTAATCCGTGTATATGGCATAAATGGTGTTGTCCACTTTGTTTGGAATACGGTTTATCACGTTTTCTGCCATAAACCTTCCCCACAATTGCGGAATATCTTTGTCTCCTTTACCAGGTTTGTTTGAAGTTCTTACCGCTATGCCAACAATGGTCAATGCGTCTTTTTTAGTGTTTGTCATGATGATTATTTTTAAGGTTTATACAAAATTAAAACCAGTTTATGACAAGGGTGTGTCAGGGGTGGTTGAAATTATTTAGCTCGTAACACGCATGTATCAATATAGGAATTCCTTTATAGGCCAAAATTCCTGAACTTCATATATCAGTACTGAACTTGTACTCAATATCTGACGATATACCTCATTGAAACGGAGCATATCCTAATCGATAAGTGCCATTAAAGTTTATTGATTCTTGTAGTCGGAATCATTTCCATTATATCTGTCATACGACTTATAATACTCTTCCAAACTCATATTGTGCGATTCAAATACTTCGTAAGTATTCGCGACTTTTTGGATATGGTCGATTCGAAATACCCTAAACGCCTTGCGAAGCCTGCAATACGCAATGAGCAACCATTTTTCCTGGGTACTGTATAAAGCAAAGGGTTCTATATCTCGATTGGTGGATTTATTGCCCAAGGAGAGGTACTCAATATTTAAGACTTGGAAATTTGTCAATGCCGATTGAATCTGCATAAGATAACTACTTGTTGTTTGGCGTGAAAAATTATCGGTAAAATAGATTCGGTCTTTGAGAAGACTTGCCTTGTCTTTTTGCGAACCCTTTAGCAGCGCCTTTATTTTTAGAATGGCATCGGAATAATTCTGGACAAAAGAAGCGTCCTTGTTCTTAAGAATGAGCTGTTCCGCGGTAATCAACGCATTGGCTTCATCTTCTGTAAACATTACAGGTGGCAGTTGGTAGCCTTCCATCATACTATATCCCTTACCTTCTTCGGTAATGATGGGCACCCCGGATTTCTCTAAAGTCCGTATGTCCCTATAAATTGTCCTAATGCTAACGTTATGCTTGTCCGCAAGTGTTTTGGCCGTTACAATTCTAGAGGACTGTAATTGTGTTAATATGGCTGTCAATCTTGCTAAACGTGGTTTCTCTTCCATGTAGGTCAATTCGATGTTATACCATCAAACTATATAAGTTTTACGTGCCTAGAAAGGTACAAAGAAGAACGTGTTTAATCGCATTGGTGAAGCTAGCCATGTCCTTTTTGTTGGGATGGATGGACACAAATTACACGAATTTTTCAGAGAATCCTTACTTTGGAATTTGGTTCTTGGAGTTTAAATATCTCTTGGGGCTTGCCTAGCGTGTATATGCTGTCGATTCGTTATCAAATAAAATAACTACGCTTTTGCCGTCAACGATTTAAAGAAGACAAAACCAAAACCTAGGAACAACATCAAATGAAAAGGAAAGAGTCCATAATCATTTAACGGCACAGCACTGTACATGCCAAATAAGAAATAGATCATCAACGCAAATTCCAAAATCATGTTTGGTGATAACTTCTTGGCCAAGTATTTGTTGCCTTTCCAGCTATCTGTTAGGTTATTGATATTAAATTTTGGTGTTCGCACAAATTCACTACGTTTCCCCATGTGTCCTTCCAAAACAGCAACGGTATTGTGCAACGAAAAGCCCAATGCTACGGAGAAAAACGTAAAAAAGAGTTTGATGTAATCTATAAAGTTATCAAATCCACTGCCCTGTATACTTTTATAGGTAAACCAGTAACAAATGAAGAGGATAATGGTACTTACAATAAAGAAACTTGTTACCTCAAAAACCCACCCTAAGTGACCATAGCTATTTTTGATATAGAGCATAGGAATACTTAAAAGCGCAACGATGAAAACACACAGGAACATAGAGCTGTTCAATAAGTGCATTACGCCGTGAAACTTTGTTTTAAAAGGAATGTTTTTGGCGGTAATTACACTCCAAACCGTTTTTCTAAAGTTTTCAGCACCACCTTTGTTCCAACGGAATTGTTGCGATCGTGCAGCACTGATGACCACGGGAAGCTCTGCCGGGGTTTCAACATCTTCCAAGTACTTGAACTTCCAATTTTTCAACTGGGCACGGTAGCTTAAATCTAAATCTTCCGTTAGTGTATCTCCTTCCCAGTTCCCTGCATCTAAAATGCAATCTTTTCTCCAGATTCCAGCAGTACCGTTAAAGTTGATAAAGTGCCCTTTGGAATTACGTCCTACTTGTTCAAGCGTAAAATGTGCATCAAGCGCAAATGCCTGTATTCTTGTAAGTGTTGAGTAATCTCTGTTAATGTGACCCCATCTTGTTTGGACAACACCTATTTCTTCATCTTTAAAATAAGGAACTGTTTTTTTCAACCAATCGCTTTCAGGAAGAAAATCAGCATCGAAAATGGCGACAAAATCACCTTTTGCAATCTCTAAACCTTCTTTTAGGGCACCTGCTTTAAAACCTTGTCGGTTCTCTCTGCGTATGTGTGTGATGTCTAGTCCTGTTTTTTGGAGCCCTTCGATTCTTTTGGCCGTATCAATAACCGTATCATCTGTAGAGTCATCCAAGACCTGGATTTCCAGTTTACTTTTTGGGTATTCTATTTTCGAGATATTCTCCAAAAGGCGCTCCATAACATACTCTTCATTGTAGATGGGAAGTTGAATGGTGACAAATGGAATTTCTTTTGGATCTAAGAGATTGAATTTTGGTGCCTCTTCGTTCTTTCTTTTGTTGCTGAGATAGTTAACCAAAAGATTTAACTGGGCCAAGCTGTAGCAAAAAATTAAAACTAAGGCCGTACTGTAAATAGCGATGATAATAAAAGCGATGGTAAGTCCCATATTATTTAATACTGTATTTAAAAATCCAACCTAGAATTTTTATGCCTGCAAATATAGCACCTTTTATGGTTCCTGAAACTTTTGAGACACCTATTCTCTTTTTATAACGTACTGGTACTTCTGTGTAGTTCAGTTTTTTACGTATGGCTTTCAGTTGCATTTCCACTGTCCAACCATATGTTTTATCCTGCATTTGCAGTGCTTTGAGCTTATTGTATTTGATAGCTCTAAAGGGACCTAAATCGGTAAATTTTGCTCCAAAAAATAAGCGCATCAACGATGTGGCCAGTTCATTGCCAAATATTTGGGGGAATGTCATTGAGCCTGGTTCCCGTAGTTCCTTTTTTCGTGCACCGATTACTAAATCCATATTGTCATTTAAGATTGGAGCAACTACTTTATCCAGCTCTTCGGGATAATCGGAATAGTCTCCGTCGATAAATACGATGATATCCGGTGATTTGGATTGTTTGGCTATGTAATCCATTCCCTTTAAACAGGCAAAGCCATATCCGCGTTGGTTTTCCGTTAATACGGTCGCTCCAGCTTTTTCTGCATTAATAACGGTGCTATCGGTAGATCCATTGTCCACGACTATAATTTCCGAGACGGATTTTGGAAGTTCGGACACAACTTTTCCTATGGAATCCGCTTCATTTACTGCGGGAATGATGACTTTAATATCTGCCATTACTTTAAATCGGACAATTTATTTTCTTTTTTGAAACCGCTAAAGCTAAACCATTCTTTTATTTTTTTTCCGTTTTTGTATTTCTCCGCAGATTTTAATTCTTCGTCAACGTACTTGAGACAATATCCGTTTTTAACGCCATTTTGTAGCTGGCACTTATGATCCACTTTTTCATTTTCGTCGTAGAAAAGCCACCATTTTACTTTTTTTCCCTTTTTGAAATGACCTTCCATTTCAAGTTTCCCATTTTCGTCGTGGAAATACCAGTAGCCTTCACGCAAATTCATTTTATAATGGCCTTGTTCCATGATTTTACCGTTGGAGAAGTAGTATTTCCAGAATTTTTCCTTGGAATCACCAACCTTCCAACCCTGAGCTTTAAGAATACCATTGTTGTGATATTCACGATGGTACTTTTTATTGGTGTTGACCAAGAATACCAAAAGAAACAGAAAACTAAAACGTAACATCTTATTTTTTGTTCACAAGTGTCATTAAATCAACATCATTGCCCAATAAAACTTGGTTACTATCGATACGGCCTTGTAATGGTCCGTTTTCTAATTTTAGCACTCCTCTTGGACATACGGCAGAACAAATACCACAACCTACGCAGCTAGACCTAACAATATTTTCTCCCTTTTGTGCATAGGCGCGCACATCGATACCCATTTCACAATACGTGGAGCAATTACCACAGGAAATGCATTGGCCTCCGTTCGTAGTAATTCGGAATTTTGAAAATAACCGCTGTTGAAAACCCATCATTGCTGCCATGGGACAACCAAATCTGCACCAGACCCTATTTCCCAAAATTGGATAGAAACCTGTACCGATTACGCCAGAAAAAATACTTCCTATTAAAAATGAATAGGATTTGCGAAGTGTTTCCGATTTGAATAAAAAGACATTGCCATCCCCACTGAAAAAATGCATCCCAATAAGTGCCATTATAATTACAAAATACCCAATAGCGCCGTACTGTGCATCTTTTTGAAGTTCTTTGCGCTTAAATACCATTACCAGTGTAAAAACAACGGTCAATAATACAGCTACACCAATTAAAAAGGTGCTTTTGGTAAGCCAGTACTTGCTGGTATCTGTACCCAAGTAAGAATAAATTACTGCTGTCGTCATCAAGGTTACAAAAACAACCACACTATGGACTACCCAGCGTTCTATGTTCCATGCCTTTACGGTTTTATCGCTTAGCTGTCTAAAAGAATCCCCTGCAGTTTCTGCCAGACCGCCACAACCGCAGACCCATGAGCAATACCATCGTTTACCATATTTATAGGTGAGGATAGGCGTAATCACAAAAACGGAAAGTATACCAAAAATCAATAAGGCGAATCCGATATCACCAGAGCTCAAAAAGCTCTTTATACGATACCCTTCAAAATTGTAATAGTTTAAGGGCCAAACGTTTTTTAAATCGTAGTATGGCAAGCTTCCCCCATTTAGAATTTTGTCACCATTTAAACGTGCCATCAACTCGGGGATAATGAATGCAAAGGCCGTTTGAAAGAACATCACGCTCATGGTACGTATTCGCTCATATCGGTTATGGCGATATTTCCACATGAACTTGATTCCAAAGGCTAGAATGGCAACGGTATATAGCGTTCCATAAACAAACCATTGGCTTGCTGGGTTTCCACTGAGCATTCTGCTTAACGGGTCAAAAAGAGCAATGACACCTTTGTTTTCACCATCTTTTACCAAACCTAAATACTCTGGATAAAAATAAAGTACAATATAAAATGCAGTCAAGGCTATCCCAGCTATCCACCCCCAAAAGCCTTGGCTTGAAATGGATTTGAACCAAACACCATCGTTTTTTATCCCAGGAAGTTTTTTCGAATAGGCTTCCCAAGAGAACCAAATTGTTCCAGTAGTAATGGCAGCCATTGAAATACTAAGCCACAGTGCTTTGTTGGGAAAGCTAACATTGAAGGCTGCCAATAAAATGATCGCCAGGCCCGACAGACCAATAAGCGTGGCTATTTTTTGATTTCTACTGATTTCCTTAGGCGGTTGACCTGCTAAGGCCATGCTTCTATCGTAAGTGCTCATATTTTTTAAGTTCAAGTTTCAAATTCAAGCTCAAATCTCAAATTCAAATCTGTTATTGTTGTTTAGTTGTGTTGAGGTTTTAAGTTGAAAATACGTCTAACGCTCTTCTTTTTTGGTTTGATGGATTTTCCAAAATCGCTATTGAATTTAGATACGATTTCGTGCTCGTAGTTCTTATAGAATTCGGGGTCAAAATTGGCATCTCTCAAATGTTCGATGACATGATCAATGCTTCTTTCCTCGGTCAACCATCTATCAAAAATCTCGTGACGCATTCGTATGCCGAAGGTATTTATGCCCAGAAATTGATTACTGTTTTTATCAAAAGCTATTGTTGCGCATAATTTCTCCGTTGCATGTCTCCAGTGAAAATGTTCTTCATGGTCTTTCTTGCTCCTTTCGGAAAAAACCCATCCATAGGTCTGGTATTCTATATCTAAAAATTTGGCAGAATTGAACCAATGTCCTGGTTTGTATTCAATCCTGTTTCCACAAATAGTCTGTGCAACGGTCTCTCCCATCATCCTACCTGTGTACCAAACCGCTTCTATAGGTCTTCTATTGCCAATAGCTTCATGTTGTTCGGCACAATCCCCAATAGCATAAACATCCGCTACATTGGTTTCTAAAAATCGGTTCACTTTTACGCCACGACCTAATTCAATGCCTGAATCTTTAAGAAAATCAATATTGGGAGTCACTCCAGCCGTAAGACCGACCATATCGCATGGTAGCTCTTCTCCCGTTTCTGTAATAATCACCGATTTGACCTTACCGTTCTCGTCCGCTACAATTTCTTTTAAGTTTGTCGCAAGTCGTAAGTCTATATGATGCTCTTCAATATGTTCATTGATCAGTTGTGATTCTCCTTTGGGTAGAACGCCGTTCCAAAAACTGTTTTCCCGTACCAAAAAAGTAACTGGAATATCTCGGCTTCGTAACATTTCTGCCAATTCAATTCCAATAAGGCCACCACCAACAATTACAGCTCTTTTGCACGTTTCTTTGTTGGGCGCGTTCACTTCCAATAAATCCAAGTCTTGTTTGGAGTATAGTCCTTGTACACCATGTAAATCTTGGCCTGGCCAACCAAACTTATTTGGTTTGGATCCTGTGGCGATTATCAATTTATCATATTGAATCGCTCTTGAGCCATCGATTAATAATTGTTTCTCTTTTGTTTGCACATGGGTAACATAACCTCTAACCAACTCTATCCTGTTCTTTTCCCAGAACCAATTCTCGTAAGGTTGAATGTGTTCAAATTTCATGTGCCCCATATATACGTACATGAGAGCAGTTCTTGAAAAGAAATAATCCGTTTCTGCAGAAATTATGATGATTCTTTTATCGGAAAGTTTTCGAATATGTCTTGCGGCCGAAACGCCTGCAATTCCATTTCCGATGATTACAATATTTTCCATGGATGTATTGGTTGTTGTTTTGATGGGTCGTTCATAAATATAAGAACTTAACGGGCAAACATAATTTAGAAGTAATTTAAATTAGTGACTGGGTGTAAGGTTGTTTTTAAAAAATCGAACGTTCAAATCGTTGATTTACAATTTCTTAAATATTTCATAAAATACACCTTGGTTTTGTATGTTGATGGGAGTGCCTTCGACATAAGCCCCAGTCTAACCATTTAAAAGTTAAAAGATGAAATCACGAATAGCATTGCAAGCCTTCTTTATGATAACTATGGTTCATTTGGGCTTTGCACAAACTACCGACGCTTTTTTTGAGAAAACCAATATGTTTCTAAATACCTATGTCAAGGATGGCAAAGTTGCATATGCAGCTATAAAGTCAAATGCAGCCGATTTAAATGAACTCGTTGCAATGGCTGAAAGTATTTCTGTTTCAAAATCTGATGCCAAAACCTATCAAGCTTTTTGGATAAACGGATACAATTTATCCGTTATAAAAGGAATTGTGGATAACTATCCCCTAAAATCGCCATTGGACAAAGTAGGTTTTTTTGATAAAATCAAACATAAAATTGGAGGTGAGAACATAACGCTGAACAATATAGAGAATAAACTATTGCGAGCTAATTTTCCAGAGGAGGCCCGGTTTCATTTTGTATTGGTATGTGCTGGTTTGGGTTGTCCACCAATAATAAACAAAGCCTATTTACCCGATACTTTAGATGCCCAATTACAAAAGCAAACGGAACTGTCTTTGAACAATCCAAACTTCATAAGATTGAAAGGTAAAAAAGTAGGTGTTTCCCAGATATTTGAATGGTACAAAGGTGATTTTACCCAAGGCGGTAAAAGTTTAGTGGATTTTATAAACCGATATCGAAAAGAAAAAATAGAGGACAAAGCCAAAGTGACTTATTACCCTTATGATTGGACTTTGAACGAAACCAAATAAATTTTTAAAATAATATACCTAGAAATCATGAAAAATTTACAATACGTAACACTTGCAGTAGCACTGTGCCTAACCATTTTTAATGTAACAGCTCAAGACGACGGTGATCAAGGGCGAAGCAATATCCAAGAATATACGCCTTCAAAACTTATAGGTAAAGGACAATGGGATCTTAAATGGTTCAATAACCTGTATACAGAAACCGAAGATACATTTAGTGGCGATATCCCCAGAAATACCTTTTTTACATCCACGCTGGAAGCATACACTGGAATCGGTGAGAACAAAAGATGGAATATTGGGGCAATTTTCGAATTCAGGTCCAATGTTGTTGGAGGTGGTGGAGCTCTAGATGTTTTTCAATTTAGTGGTGAAGAAGGTTCTGCACGTTCAGGCTTTACATCTATAGCTCCATCGGTAAAATTTGTTCCTTTTGCTTCTGTCAGTAATTTTTCGATTCAGAGTTCGTTTTTCATTCCGTTGGTCGATAATGAAACCGAGAATGGGGTTTTTCTTGACCAAAACGGGTTCATATGGCAAAACCGATTTTTCTACGACCATGTTTTCCCGGGTGACAAATGGCAGATTTTTTCTGAAATCAATTCTGAACTTAACTTTGGGGATGAGCTCAAAAGTTTTGCAAACAACAGTTTGCGGTTAACACCAGGGGTATTTTTAAGCTATTTTCCAAGCTCTAAGTTTACGGTTCTCGTTTTGGCACAGCACTCGCAACTTTTGGATTTGGGAGGCAATGAGTTTTCACAAGACTTTACCGCAGTGGGTGGAGGTCTTAAATATCAGTTAACGGATGCGTTGAACATTGAGGGACTATATACCAATTTCGTCCGGGGAAATGACACGGGACTTGGCGAAACATTTAACATAGGTTTGAGGGCTATTTTTTAAACCTAAACCTTAAAAGGTTATTTTAGGAGTCTTAATTTTTAACTATGAAAAGATTAGGGCTCCTTTTTTTGTGCCTCTTGCAACTATCCTGTAACAGTCAAAAAGCTGAAAAAATAAATGGTTTGAGTTTTGTTGGTTCAAGAGAGGAGGTCACACAAGATCAAGTGAATCCTTTACTCGGCGTACACGCCAACTACGCAGCGGTTATGCCCTTTGGTTTTGTTAGGAACCTACATTCTCCAAATGTAATTTTCAACACGGATAGGCAATGGTTCGGTGAAACCAGAAAGGGTGCCAAACAATACATAGATCTCCTCCAAAAAAACAAAGTAAAAATTATGCTAAAACCCCAAATCTGGGTTTGGAAGGGTGAATTTACAGGAGACATGACCATGAAATCGGAAAAAGACTGGGAAACACTCGAAACGACTTATAGTGATTTTATTTTGACCTATGCAAAACTTGCCCAAGAAACCAAATGCGAAATCTATTGCATAGGTACAGAACTGGAGGAATTTGTAAAGAACCGACCAGAGTTTTGGAACGAGTTGATCGTTAAAGTTAGAAAGGTGTACGAGGGAAAACTCACCTATGCCGCCAATTGGGATGAATATGGTAGAACCCCATTTTGGAGCAAACTGGATTTTATTGGGGTCGATGCCTATTTTCCTTTATCGGATGAAAAATTTCCGACCAAAGAAGAAATGGCCAGTGGATGGAAAAAGTGGAAAACTGATTTAACAACAAATGCCAATAAATATGACCGTCCAGTTCTTTTTACCGAATTTGGATACCGTAGCATGGACTACACCGCCAAAAAACCATGGTTGGTCGATGAATATGATATGACCGTAAATCTTGAAGCACAAGCAGATGCCACACAGGTTATTTTTGATGAATTTTGGAGTGAAGACTGGTTTGCAGGAGGTTTTGTTTGGAAATGGTTTATCCATCATTCCGATTCCGGTGGTAAAAAGGATAACCGTTTTACCCCACAAAACAAACCGGCGGAAAAAATTATTCGTAATTTTTATGGTTCATTGTAGACAAAGCAATTAACTAACCATTACAAAGAACCTGTGATTCAGAAACTTTGTCTTTTTTTGCTCATCACATTAGTTGGTTTATCCGTTGCGGCACAAACCAAAAGAGTAACAAAAATTGTTATTCAAGGGAATGAAAAGACCAAGTCTTCCTTTTTGGAAAAAGTGATTCAACTAAAGCTGGGCACGGAGCTGGATTCTTCTCAGATAGATGAGGATATATATAGGTTAAAGAGGCTGCCTTCCATTGCACATGCCTATTTTCAAGTTGTAGACGACGAAATTGAAGGTTGTACAGTGACGTATGGGGTGGAAGAAAACTTCACTCTCATTCCTTTTGCAAACGTATATACTTCCAACAATGAAGAGTTTGCTTACAGGATAGGTCTGCAGGAATTTAATGCGCTTGGACAAAATATTACACTGGGAGGCTTCTATCAAAAAGATATTTTTGATTCGTACGGTGCCAATATTAGGGCGCCCTACATTTTGGGACGTAAGTTGGGTCTTGCGTTTAGCTATCAAAATCTAACAACACAAGAACCTGTTTTTCTTGATAATGGCACTGCGGATTATCGCTACAATAACGAGTCTGTTGAATTATTGGCGCTGTATCAACTTAATTTTAAGAATAGATTTGAATTTGGCATCAATTTTTTTACTGAGGATTATCAATATCTTTTTGGGAGCACCGACCCTTCCGTTCCGCAGGAATTAAATGTGGATAAACATCTGTTCAAGTTGATTTATAACTATGATGGGCTTCGCTATCATTACCAATATTTGGAAGGTTTTAGAAGTGTTTTAAATCTTCAATATGTTGGAAGTACCAACACACAGTTGCCGCCATTTTGGATTGGATTCAATGATTTTTCCTATTTCAAACGAATAGGTTCCAAAGGAAACTGGGCTACAAGGCTCAGATTGGGAATTTCAAGTAACTTGGATACGCCATTCGCCCCATTTGCAGTGGACAATAATTTGAATATTAGGGGGGTGGGAAATCTTATAGACAGAGGTACCGCGGCAATTGTACTGAACACTGAATACCGACATACACTGTATGAAAAAGATTGGTTTGTTTTGCAGGGAAACGTTTTTATGGATGGCGGGAGCTGGAGGAATCCTGGAGGTGACTTTGGTGATTTTGGTGACAAACAGAATTTGAGAATTTATCCAGGTTTGGGAATTCGTTTTATCCACAAGAAAATATTCAACGCAATTTTTAGGATTGATTATGGGCACGGCGTAACCAAAGAAGCTGCTAAAGGAGTTGTTTTTGGAATTGGCCAGTATTTTTGACTCCAACTTAGGTTTCTCATTGTTTTTTCCCATATTTGTGCTGCATCCCAGCAATAACACTGATTATGAAATCAATAAAAGCAATTTTGTTGTGGGTTTGCGCATCTTCGATTCTCTTGGCGCAAGAGAATCAAACTGTGATAGCAGAACAGGGAGACGGTATTTTTTCAATCCTAAGAAAACAAGGGCTGAGTCCTGCCAAATACTACGAAGAATTCATTACGATCAATGCAAAGAACATCAAAGATGGGAGTATGTTGCATGTAGGGAGGGAGTATAGTATTCCTAATGCTTCGGATTCTTTTAAGAATACAGGTGTAAAAATGGAGGCTGGCAAAACGACCGAAGCTCCTATTTTTGATACGGAGCTTGCCAATATGTCGTTAAAGAGCAGAGCGCTCAAAGATGCTGTTTACTATTTAATCGCGGAGAACCAAGATGAGGCAAAAAAAGGCTTTATAAGTGTTGTAGTGGAAAACTTGGCAAAAGAACTTATGGTACAGGGCGCTACAGTGTACATTATTGAACGTGACAAAACACTTTCTGAAGGCAAAGAATTGACAGGTGCAGCCCAAATGGGCGGATATATTGAAACCATAAATAAGCGCTATTTGCAAAATTCTGGAAAATACCAGCGATTGTTAATGATAAGGGCAAATGGTCTTATAGCAAATGGGAATATTGATGTAGCAGTCTATCATCACGAAAAAAGTAAAGAAGGTCATAGATTGGCCAATAATATTCAAAATGCTTTCAAGAAAAACAGTATTTCCAATCGCTCTTATAAAGATGCCGATATGATTTTTAAAGATGATACCAGTCTTTTCTTGGCCAAAAATACATTGCCTGCACTAAGCCTCATGGTGATAACCAATGCTTCTAAAAAATCAATGGAAGGCACTATACCTGTGCGTTCAGACAAGAAGTCGTTTACTAATTGGATTGCCAGTGGTATTCTAAAGGATTATGCGGATTTAAAGATTGAGGATTGATTTTACAATCCTTCGGTTACTTTGGCTTCGTTTGGAACATTAAAATAATCGGATTCCAAATTTGGCTTAAACTCAGTATTGCTCAAAGTTATGTTGGTGATATGCTCGCCAGCAGTTTCATCTTCTTTCAACCAATGTGTCTTGTAAGTTTTTGGAAATGAAATGCCTTCAACGGTTTGTTCTCCATGTAAAGTCATGAATTTTTCCGGAAGATGTTTTCCCTTCTCAAAATAGCCCGGATACGAAACAATATATCGGATAACGGTCAATTTATGCGTTTGCGTATCAAAATAAAGAACATAGTAGTCATCTGGTGCATCTCCTGTACCTGCATCAAATGTAACTTTCACCACATCTTGAATACTATCTTTATACTTTTTTTGAGGCAATAACTCCAAATTAACGCCTTTCCCATCCAAAACAAAAGGTTGTGCCATAAAAAAGTAAGGTGTTAATGACCAGAACCTGGTATTGTAGGCAAAAGAGGTACTGTCTTTGGCAATGACCCAAGAGTTCTTACCATCCCAACCGTATTGCTGTGTAGAATCGCCTGCTTGGTAATGTCTGGCCCTACTTCTCCAAGTATCTATCGATTGATAGGTATCTCTTGGTGTACTCCCATCCAAGGGTTGGTAGTTGAACCTGAAGGAAATCGGACCATTGGCATACCATTTTTCAAGCCCTCCATGTGCTTCCATTGCATTCCATACCACTTTTCCTGCCTCTGATGCAGTTAATCTTGTTTTCGTGTTTTCAACTCTTTTTTTTACCCAGTTCTCGGGAACTGTAGCCAGTGCTACTGTTTTGCTTATTTCTTCTGAAGCTGACACTGTTTTCTTCTCGTTTTCCTTGCAACCAAATAGTACAGTGATTGCGAATAGTCCGAACAAGATATTTTTTGTTTTCATGATAAGGAATTAAGTGAGTATGTTTTTGTGATAATAATTATAAAGTTCTTCTGGACCGGCACCCCTATAGTTTTTTAAATGAATCATTGCAAAATGGAACTGTACTTTCAGCCATCCTTTTTCTCGGTATTTTCTTGCTGATGTGATAACACTTTTTTGCAAAACCTTAAATCGGGTTTGTTGGTAAAGTCTTTGTATAAATTCTGAGTCTTCGTATATTAAATAATCCTCGTTGAATCCTTCTGTCTTTTTAAACCGACTGTTCTTAATAAATAGGGATTGATCGCCACCTCGGCAAAGGGTATGGTTAATGCGGGATAGCCAGGCAAAAAATTGTAGCACCGGATTTTTTGTGTCGAATTTCATTCTGAAGCATCCTGATTCATGTCCTTGTACCACTGCCTGTAGAATTATGGTGTCAAAATTAGCGGGAGGAAATGTATCGGCATGTAAAAAATAAAGAATTTCACCTTTCGCATTTTTTGCGCCTATATTCATTTGTTTGGCACGCCCTCTTTCAGAACTTATTATTTTTGCTCCATGCGCTAGGGCAACTTCCTTTGTACTGTCTTTACTATGACCATCAACACAAATAACTTCGACCACATTTGTTGGCCCACTGGCGGACGCGATGTGTTTCAATAACTTTCCAAGATATTTTTCTTCATTGAGTACGGGAATAATGATGCTGATTCCCATTTTGTTATTTTGCTTCATTTAAACTCCAATCGTAGTCCAGATAATCAATTTTAGCCTTCTTATTGACCGGATTATCCAAATACGTGTTTATGTATTCCAAAAGTGACGTCTTTTCCGTAAAATCGCTCTTGTACCATTTAAATATTTTGGAAAGATACGCTTGTCCATTTTCAAAGCGATTACGTTTTTTATCGTTCACAAAATCTACGGACGCTTTATTAAGTAATCGTTCCATATTTTGTGATGTGAAGGCTGTATTAAGCAGTTTTGGACAGGAATAAGATGCACAGTTAATCGCAAAATGAATTCTCGGCTCATCCATTTTGCGAAGTATTTTATGCTCTATGTCGTTGAGCGATGTAGTTCCCTCACCTAAGGGAATCCATTCCTCTTTCCATCTATTTGGAATATCTTTAATACTCTGGACAGGGTAATTATCCAAAATCAATTTAACCGTGGCCGCATTATATAGATTGATGTAAAATGCCAATCTTTCATTTTTGCTCCATGAAGACGAAGGCGGATTTTGCCCTAGTTGCTTTAAATAGCCATCTAAACCCGTACTATTGTTTTTTAATCCAACATAGTCTACGTTGCCATCATCGTCGACATACTTTTTTAATAGAGCGTTCCACGAGTCATGACTGGGTGGTGCGGCTACTGTTTCATTGTTTATTGTATTGGATGTTGTTGCATATCCATTACATGATAAAAGAAGTAAAACAAAAAAAAGATTTAGGACTGCGTTCATGGTTTTATTGTCAATTTAAACTCTAAAACAATAGTCAGAAAAAAAGGGTTAACCTTTCAAGGAATCCTAAAAAAATCAGCAACAGCCTCCGCCATTGTAGTGCCAAGTACTTTCGCTCACATGAATTTGGTCGGATGCCTGTTTTAATGCAGCTGCTGTTTTGTCACAAACGGCCAATGGTTGATTTTGTAATAAAACATGTCCTTTTCCATCATCAAAAGATGCTTCATCACCGTAATAGATGGCTGTTTTTCCAGTAAACATACACGGTCCATCTTCTGGCATTGGATCTTTTATGGCAGCAATCTCAATAGATTCTATATAAATGAGTTCGTCGGTTGGGTAATGGTTAGGGGAAAGCACCCTGTACGATTTTCTTGCCCTAATTTCAATAGTGCCAAAACCTGCATCTGTCAACACTTTTACATAATCCTTAATGGGAATGCTTCCGCTAAGGCAAAGCGCTCTTAACCTGTCATCGTTCCTAAGCTCATCGTTCATATGTTGCTCACACGTAGGGTCACTCATCACCAAGCGCCCGTGAGGTTTTAGCACACGATACATTTCCGAAACCGCTTTTTTCAAATCTTCCATTTTAAAGATATTGAACAAACAGTTCTGGGCGGCTACATCTATACTTTCGTCTTCTACAGGAAGGTTTAGGGCATCGCCTTTTACTAAATTGACAAACTCACTTTTAAACCAGTCATTTTCTTCCTCTGCAATTTTGAAGTTCTTTTGGGATGCCTCCAACATTTCGTCTACGGAATCAACCCCGGTCACGCCTCCCTTTTGTCTAGAGAAATAGGAGAACTGTAGTAATTCCATTCCGCCGCCCACACCTACATAAAGTACTTTTGGGTCATTTATAAGATCTTGGGCCGAAACCGTACTTCCGCACCCATAGTTCATTTCTTGCATGATTTTGGGAATGGATAGCCCAGGGAACTGCCAAATAGGATTGGTTGTGCAACAAAGTCCGACATCTGGAGTTATTGCAGCTTCTTTATATAAGTCTTGGGTTGCATCTAGATAACTCATAATTCTTTAATTAATTCTTTAAATAATTGTATCATTTTAGGCTCTGTCTTTCCCGCGATTTCGATAATTTCTTGAATGTTTACCGGTTTTAGATCATCAGGGTCGCATTCATCCGTTAAAACAGATACGGCTACAATGGGTAGTCGTAAATGATTGGCAACAATTACTTCTGGTACCGTACTCATTCCCACGGCGTCTGCTCCTAAAATTTTTAGCATTCGATATTCCGCCTTTGTTTCCAACTGTGGCCCCACCACAGATGCATAAACTCCTTTCTTTAATGAAATACCTTCTTTTTGTGCGGTCGCTTCTATTTTATTTCGCATTTCCAAATCATAGGGTTCGCTCATATCTACAAATCTGTCGCCAAACTCGGCAACATTTTTGAAAGCGAGCGGCGAACCACCCTGTAGGTTTATGTGATCTTCAATCAACATAATGTCACCTTTCTTAAAATTCAGGTTAATTGCTCCAGCAGCATTTGAAACGAATAACTTTTTAATTCCGAGCTGATGCATTACTCGAATGGGATATGTGATATCTAAAAAGTCATAACCTTCATACAAGTGGAAACGTCCTTGCATAACGACCACTTTTTTATTGGCTATTGTTCCATAAATCAATTTTCCGGAATGAAATTCTACCGTTGCCAGTGGAAAATAGGGTATGTGATTATAATGTGCTTCGATAGGGCTTTCGATTTCGTCTACTAATTGTCCCAATCCTGTACCCAATACAATGCCTATGTCCGGTGCATCGAACCCTTTTTTTTGTAAATATGCTACGGATTCGTCTAGTTGCTTCTTGGTCATTCTTTAATGTGTTTTAAATAAGGACTAAATGCCTCAATGTCTTTTATGTCTTCGTAAAGGTCTATGTCGTTCTTTGTAGGGAGCATAAAAATATCTTCGCCCTCTAGATTGTTCATGGTTTCTGGCAAAACGGTTGCTGTGCCCCAATCTTTATTTTGAAAGAGTTCCACTTTTAAAGATGTCATTCCTAAAAGATAATACCCTCCATCTTTTGCTGGTCCAAGCACATAATCGTGTTTGTTAAGTTGTTCAAAGGCTTCTTCCAGATCACTTTGCGAAAGGTCGTACATGTCACTGCCAATTATAATGATTTTTTCAAAACCGGCATCAAAGCCATTTTTGAAGGCATTCTCCATTCGTTCTCCCAAATCTTTACCATACTGAAGTTTTTTGTGATAAAGTTTATTGTCCCAGATGTCATCTTTCCAAATAGCTTCGGAATAATGAACTTGTTTTTCCACTTTTAAATCTTTGGTAATGGTAACGGTATGGTCGAGCAAGAATTTATAACTATTCAGTGCCGCCTCATCACCTATTGTGGCTGCAAGTCGGGTTTTACACTTTCCAAGTTCGGGATTACGTGTAAAAATTAAAAGTAGATGGTTTTCGATATGCTTCAATAGGTTCTGTTCTTATTTAGTTGACTATATTTTGTGGCATTCGTCAATAAATCGCCCCAAAACTTACTAAATGTGTATACTTCCTTCAGTTTTAAATCCATTAGTGTCATAAACGATATATCCCAGTACATTAGCTTTTTTGTAATATCTTCTGAATGTACACCTTTTGAACCATAAACCACTACGGGTTTTTCTTTGTTGGATGCCTTTTCGTGTATGTTATCTTCTTCGTCATCAACTTCTTCTGTTGAAATGTAGGCTACCGTATTACGATTGTTTTTTTTAGGTGTATTAGGCTGTTGCTTTTGTGCGTAAGAACTAGCAGTAGGTAAAATGAAGAATAATAGAAACGGGGAGATTCGCATTGGTCAAAAATAAAAACAAAAGATAGTATTTTGCTAATTTGAAGTATTAATTCTGTTTGTTTAACAAGTTAAACAGTGATATATATAAATCGACTGCTGAGTATAACGGAAAAGCGAACTGCTCCAATAATCGTATTATTTTTTCTCCCAAAAGTTGATTTCAAATAAGATCAGAGGAATCGTTTTTCATATTATTTTGATACAATCTCGATAAAATTTAATAATCACTGAACTGATGATATAGATCATCTTAAAAAACCTATAATCCATCTATCAAATTGTTTTTTTAAACCTTCTGTTGAAACTAAATGAAGATGACTGATTTTTATCAGTTTTTTTATATGAATTGATTTAGAACTTTAGGCTTCTAAATATCTCTGAATGAGCATGTCTTTTAAGGAAATGAACGAAATAAGCTTAAGGATCGAATCTTTGATAGCTAAAATTGAAGAGCAAGACACAGCTAATAGGGAAATCCTTAAAAATAGTAACCCAGTTTATAAGAAAAGTGCTAGGAATCTATTGCATTATGGAACTTTTAGAAGTTTTGATGTTAGGAAGATTCAAGCACAACTAAAGTACTTGGGTTTGACGCGTTTGGCAAATTCAGAAGGCAATATTTTAGGAAGTCTGGTGAACGTCAAAACAGTTATAGACCGCTTGAACTTAAGTTCAGAAAGATCAAGCAATCATGATTGCTTGTCCATAGGTGAGGGGAGCAACCTGCTAAAAAAACATACGAACAACCTCTTTGGAGCTAGGTCAGAGGATAGAAGGGTGCGCATTATGGTAACCCAGCCCACAAAAGCTGCGCATGACTATAATATGGTTCTAGAAATGGTGAAGAGTGGGATGGATTGTGCACGAATTAACTGTGCCCATGACAATGCCGAGATTTGGAAGGACATTGTGCTGAACATAAAAAAAGCAGCTTTGGAGTGCGGGACTACGGTTAAAATTGCGATGGATTTGGCAGGACCCAAGATAAGAACAGGCAATCTTCTGGAGGGTTCCAAGGTGAAAAAATTCAAACCAAAGCGAACAGCGGTCGGAATTGTTGAAAGCCCTGCACATATCGAACTTGTTCCAGATACAAAAGGTGATTTAGGTCCAAATGAAATTCCTGTTTCCAATTCTTGGATGACACAGTTACAAGAAAGGGACTTTGTTGCTTTAAAGGATACAAGAAGCAAGTTTCGTAAGCTGCAAGTTGTAAAGGTTAAAAAAGACCGGTTGCTACTCAGTAGTGAAAAAACGGTATATATAGGAACGGGAACCAAACTGTTTCCAATGCGTTCGGATTTGGATAAAGGCATTGTGGGCGAACTTCCCGTGGTAGCTCGTTATATTACTTTGCGTAAGGATGATTTACTGATAGTCTCTGGAAAAGATGAGGAAGGAAGCCTTTCTAAATTTGATAAAGAGGGTCGTTTAATTCAACCCGGTAAGATATCCTGTATTCCCCATTCTGTGGTTAAAAGAGTAAAAAAGGGCGAGCCTATTTTGTTTGATGATGGAAAAATCAAGGGAATCATAGAAGATGTAAGCGATGATTTTTTTATGGTACGCATAAAGAAAGCAAAAGAAAATGGGTCTAAATTAAAAGCTGAAAAAGGAATCAATTTTCCAACTTTGGATATGGGCATAAATGGGCTAACAGCAAAAGATAAAAAAGATTTGGAATTTGTTGCCCAATATGCAGATATCGTAAACTATTCATACATCAACACTGAAGCGGATGTAGTCGAGCTATTGGACGAAATGGAACGATTGAATATAAAAGATAAGATAAGTATAATCCTCAAAATAGAAACACGCTTCGCTTTTAGGAACTTGGTGAAAATACTGCTTGCAGCAATGAAGACAAAGTATTTGGGAATAATGATAGCAAGGGGCGATTTGGCATTGGAAGTGGGGTGGAAAAATATGAGCAAAGTACAGGAAGAGATTTTGTCCTTTTGCGGTGCTGCACATATTCCTGTTGTCTGGGCCACCCAGGTCTTGGAAAGTTTGGCAAAAAATGGATTGCCATCGCGATCTGAGATTGCAGATACAGCATCTTCCGTTAGAGCAGAATGTGTAATGCTCAATAAAGGTCCTTATATTAATGAAGCCATTAAGTTATTGGATGAGATCCTACATGATATGGAGCGTTTACACGAAAAAAAAGAAGGAATGTGGCCAAAAATAGAATGGCTTTGATGTTGCCAAGTTAGTGAACTGGATGATACAGTCATTGGTGTTGCTGCAAGATGCAATAGGTTATAGGAAATTAAGGGATAGAAGAATCAATTAAAAAATGGGTGTCGGTTTGGCTGACACCCATTTTTTAGTTTACATAATGATAGAGGCTGGTAATAAAAGCGCACATAGAGCATGCAATGACAAAAAACCAGAATAGATAGCCTACTTTTTCTTCTATAGTGTTCATGATAAATAAATTTTTTGGGGGTTGAAGTTTGATTTATATTCCGAAATTAAGGAATAGAACCCACTCAACGTTTCAGCTTTTTGTGAGTTGCAGCTAAAAAGATGTAATTGGTAAAAATTTCTTCGTGAATTGCAAAGTGCCATTCTATTAAGTAAAACCTATTCACAAAATAGATTAGAATGTGACGGGGAATGATGGCCCAATCAGACTTTACTTTGGCTTGGCTCCCTGGGATTTACTATTTTACAAAGTATAACCAGTAAGTCTCTAAAGCAAGTAGGTCAGGAGACTACCAAATAAGGGTTGCAGCCATAGAATGGTTGAGGGTGATTTCTTGTGCTGTAGATTTCGAAACTATCAGCAGGTGAATCTCAAATATGGAAACGGCGTACGATAGAAATGTATTGCTTATATCCACGATTTTGATTGTTGAAGGGACTTTCTACAAACCAAAACAATACCTGAAATTTCTTAAAAAATGAAGTTAGTTTAGACCAAGGGGGTTCCCTTTAAGCGCTTTTCTATTTTTTTCTTCTTTTCAGTGAGACGTTTCATGACATCCATTAAGTTTTCGTCTTTGGTCTCTTTATAAATTTCGTTGATGGAAAGTATAAGTTGTTTTGCCTCTCTTGAAGCAGCAACCCTATCGCTTGTGGACATATGACTCAAAGTTCTGTTTTCAAACTCCTTTGCCTTTTCTAATAAATCTTCGGTCATTTTTATTTAAAATTAATCTAGATGGGCTAAATATAAGGGTTAGTTTCATATTTTGTGCCTATAGGGGTATTCGATTTTTATATTTATGAATTTATTAAGAATTTGATTACAGGGTAAAAATCAAAAAAACCGGCAATTTTGCCGGTTTTTTTGTGGTACCTCCAGGAATCGAACCAGGGACACACGGATTTTCAGTCCGTTGCTCTACCAACTGAGCTAAGGTACCTTGAATGCCTTTTGCTAAGGCGGGTGCAAATATAATTTCAAATTTAGGATATCCAAACAAAAACTAGAAAAAAGCCATTGGTTTTTTTTCAATTTGTCATCTTTGTAGTATGAACCTGGTTATTGATATAGGCAATACACGTATAAAGTATGCGGTTTTTGAACATAGAACAATAAGGTTTTATGAGAGCTCAGAATCTGGATTATTTTTATCGCGGGTCAAAGAACTTTTTGAATTGTATCCAAAAATCAATCGGGCGCTAATTGCATCAGTTGGGAACCTAGAAGGGAAAGAACTTGAGATTGTTTCGTTGTTCTGTAATGTACACCTACTTTCCAGTAGCTCCAAGGTGCCTTTCAAGAATAGTTATGCAACCCCTTCGACTTTAGGTATGGACCGTGTTGCGCTTGCTACAGCTGCTTTTTATCAAAACCCAAGGGGAAATACGCTGGTTATCGATGCGGGTACATGTATCACATACGATATGATAAACGATTCTGGAGAGTATGTGGGTGGGGCTATTTCACCAGGTGTACAAATGAGATATAGGGCTATGCATGATCAGACAAATGCCCTTCCTTTACTTCAGCCAGAAGAAATCTTGGATTTTATCGGGAATTCAACCAAAACAAGTATGCATAGTGGTGTAATAAACGGCGTTTCTCAGGAAATTGATGGAGTGATTAACCAGTATAGATCTCGCTTTCAAGATTTAACAGTTATTTTAACAGGCGGTGACTCCCATTTTTTTGCTAACCGATTAAAAAATACCATATTTGCGAATTCTAAATTTCTCTTGGAGGGGCTCAATTACTTGCTGGATTACAACAAACACTAGATGGTTAAGAAATTTTTGATTGCTTTTTTTTGCATGATTGCACATAGCATTTCTGCGCAAAATGGTACCGTATCACCATATTCATATTTTGGAATAGGGGAGTTAAGGAATAATGGAACGGTAGAGAACCAAATGATGGGGGAATAAGTATGTATGCGGACAGTATACATATAAATTTGCGCAACCCAGCTGCATATTCCAAGTTAAAGCTTACTACCTATGCCTTCGGATTGTCCCATACAGAATTTCAACTTAAGGATTTTTCACAAGAACAGAGTACCTCGGTAACCAACTTGGACTATTTGTCCATTGGTTTTCCGTTGGCCAAAAACTTGGGCTTAGGATTTGGCGTAATGCCTTTCTCCTCTGTAGGGTATAATTTAACAGATGAGGTTACGATTGATGGACAACCTACGATAACAAATGTTTTTGCAGGGGAAGGAGGGCTTAATCGTGTATACATGTCAATAGGCTATGAACCAATGAAGAACTTAAGTATTGGGGCTACTGCCAATTTTAATTTTGGACGATTGGAGTATCAACGTATCCAAAGTGTGGAAGATGTTCAATTTGGAACCTTGGATAGGCGTGAATCCAGAATTAATGGCTATGACTTTAATTTTTCGGCCAATTATACACCAACCATTAAGGACAAATATACTTTGTATACATCGCTAATGGTAAATACCCAAGGAAATCTGGTTTCAGAGAACACTGAGCGTTTAGGCTCTTTTTCTTTGGTCAACGGTCAAGAAATTGAAGTGATTGATGTTGATTTAGATGCTGCCAACTTAAGGAACACAGAAATTAAGATTCCTTTCCGAACAACAGCTGGTTTAGGTTTTGGTGAAAATAAAAAATGGTTTGTGGGTGGAGAATACAGTTTTCAAAAGTTCAGTGACTTTCAAAATGAATTTTTGGGATTGGAAAACGTAATCTATAATGATGCAAGCAGTTTTGCATTCGGGGGTTATTTTATACCTAATTATAGATCATTATCTAGCTATTTTAAAAGAATTATATACAGGGCCGGAATACGGTATGATGTAAGCGGTCTAGAGGTAAATAATAAGGATATAAATAATCTTGGCATAACTTTTGGACTTGGGTTACCGTTGTCCGGTACGTCCTTTGATGCTTTTTCAAATTTGAACTTGGGAGTTGAACTGGGAAGAAGAGGAACAACAGATCAAAACTTAATTGAAGAAAATTATATTAAAATAAATGTTGGTTTATCTTTAAACGCAAAATGGTTTGTGAAAAAAAGAATAAATTGATGAAGTTTTTTAAATGTCGATAAATAACCACCAATATATGTTTCATCAAGATGATTTTTTCATGAAAATTTGTACATTAACCGCTTTAAAATTAGTAAAATGAAGAAGAAACACTACTTAACGATGTTAGCTGTCTTTATGTCGATGGGATTAAGTATGGCTCAGGCACAAAATCCAGAGTGCATGACCAATCTTTCCATTTACGCAGAACATGCTAAAGTAAAAAATTATGATGCAGCTTACGAACCATGGAAAATGGTCTACGAAAGTTGCCCAGATATTAACAAGGCTAATTTCTCCTACGGAGAAAAAATCCTGTCCTATAAGATAAAGAATTCGTCGGGCGCCGATAAAGATGGGTACATTCAAGACCTAATGTCTTTATACGACAATAGCCTTAAGTATTTCCCGAGCAAGTTTAGTAAGGCGGGAGTTGCTATCGATAAGGCTCTTTTATCCTACGAAAATAAAATGGCCTCAGATGAGAAGCTTTACGATATGTTGAAAGAAGCTTTTGAAGGAGATAAGGAGCACTTTAAGAACCCCAAAGCACTTTATTTATATTTCTCCAGTTTAGTGGATTTGCACGGTTCTGGAAAAAAAGACTTGCAGGAAGTATTTGATACTTATGATGATGTAACTGAAAAGGTTGCAGAAGAAAATAAGAAGCTTACGGCTGTTGTTACAAAATTACTTCCAAAAGACTCTTTGGGAACATTGACTTCAAAAGAAAAGAGACAATTAAAAGCTGCGACCATAAATTCAAAATCTTATGGTAAGATAGCCGGTAGTATTGATTCCAAATTGGGAGCCCTTGCAGATTGCGGTAACCTTATTCCATTATATAAGAAAAGCCTTGATGCAAAGAAAGGTGATGTTGATTGGGTGAAAAGAGCTGTAGGAAGAATGTTCTCTAAAGAATGTACAGATGATCCATTGTTCAGTGAAATGGTGGAAATTCAAGCAAGCTTGGACCCATCTGCAGACGTGTATGTTTATTTGGGAACTTTGAAATCCAAAAATGGCGATAGAAAAGGAGCTATTGCCGACTTTAATAAGGCGGTCGAGTTAGAATCTGATTCCTATAAAAAATCTAATATCCTATACAAGGTCGCAACTATTGTTAGAAGGTCTAGCAAGTCACAAGCCCGAAGTTATGCGCAAAAGGCAATTAACGCGAATTCCTCTAATGGAAAAGCATATCTCCTGATCGCCAATCTATATGCTACGAGTGCTAACGCATGTGGAACAACACCATTCGAAAAAAGAGCCATTTACTGGAAAGCAGCAGATATGGCCAGCAAAGCGGGAAGAGTTGACCCATCATTAAGCTCAAGAGCGAATCAATCAGCAGCTAGTTACAGGGCTAAAGCTCCGGATAAGACAATGATCTTTAATTCAGGAATGGCCGGTAAAACAGTTACATTCAAATGTTGGGTAGGCGGTAGCGTAAAAGTACCGAGTTTGTAATGTGAAACAGGTAAAAAAAAATAAGCTTGAATATTTTGCCACGGTTTTTACCGTGGCAATCCTTTTTATATCCTGTGCTGATGACTATAAACGAGTAGGAGAAGAGGCGGTTAAACCCATTTTTCCACAAGGAGTGGCACAAAATTTTACACTCACCTATACGGAGACCATAGATGAAATGAGCACGGAGGACTTGTCCAACTCTAGGGTGATTGCCGTGCTAACGAGTCCAATAACAGAGGATTTCGACAATCAAGATTTTAAATATCGTACCTTTCCAGAAGGGCTAAAAGTGGATTTTTTTGATGAAAAAAGTCAAAAAAGTGTTATCACGGCGGACTATGGGATAGTATATTCCCAGACCAATTTAATAGACCTTCAAGGTAACGTGGTCATAGAGAGCCACGATGGAAAAAAGCTGGAAACCCCTCAGCTCTTTTATGATAGGGCGAACAATTGGATTTTTACAGAGGAAAAGTTTACCTATACAAATCCTGAAGATGGAACGGTGATGGACGGAGAAGGTATGGATTTTAATAGGGACTTTAGCTTCTTCAATGCACATAAAACATATGGTCTAATGACCTTAAAAGAAAAGGAATAGTATGATTAAATTTCTAAGATATACCGAGTATTTATATTTAGCAGTGGCCATTGTTTCTACCTATAAGATAGCTACACTATGGAGCGTAGATCCCAGCAGTACTTATATCTTTATATTCTTTGCTGTGGTTTCAGTTGGAATGTTTCTTTTTAGAAGAAGATACCGTAAACGGTTTGAGCAACGTAAAAAGGATAATCAGCAGTAGTATTGGATACGTCTTTGCTTATCATTATTTTCTCCTTATTGTTTTCCGCTTTTTTTTCGGGAATGGAGATTGCGTTCATATCCGCGAATAAGATTCACATAGAAATTGAGAAAAAGCAGGAAGGTTTTTTTGCCAAAGTACTCACTTGGCTCACAGGGAAACCTTCAAAATTTATCGTCACTATGCTTATTGGCAACAATATAGCATTGGTCATATATGGTCTGTTTATGGGCGATGTGCTCATGGCGTGGTTTCAAAATGCATTGCCTACTTCTTCTGAGTTTTTAAATGCATTGCTGACTGATTTTAGCTTAGTGTCCCAAACGGTGATTTCCACTTTGATTATCTTGGTTACCGCTGAATTTCTACCAAAAGTGCTATTTCAGATTTATTCGAACACACTTCTAAAAGTCTTTGCAATTCCAGCGTATTTCTTTTACCTGTTGTTTTCCTTTATTTCTTGGTTTGTGATAAAAGTGTCGGATTTTATCCTAAGGGTATTTTTTAAGACGGATGGTGACGAGGTACAATTGGCATTTACCAAAATAGAACTTGGCGACTACATTACAGAACAAATGGAGACGGTGGAAGAGGAGGATGAAGTGGATTCGGAAATCCAGATATTTCAAAACGCTTTGGAATTTTCAACAGTAAAGGCCAGAGAGGTAATGGTGCCCCGTACCGAAATTACTGCAGTAGAGATAAATGAAACCCCAAAAAACCTTACCAAATTATTTTCAGAAACAGGCCTTTCTAAAATTTTAGTCTACAAAGAAAGTATAGATGAAATTATAGGGTATGTACACTCCTATGAACTCTTTAAAAAACCAAAAAGCATTAAAAGTATTCTTTTGCCCGTAGAGTTTGTGCCAGAAACGATGTTGATACAGGATATTCTCAACGTATTGACCAAAAAACGGAAGAGTATTGCAGTGGTACTGGACGAATACGGTGGAACATCTGGTATTATGACTGTTGAGGATATTATTGAAGAGTTGTTTGGAGAGATTGAAGATGAGCACGACACCACAGACTTGCACGAAGAACAAGTGAGCGAAAACGTATATAAGTTCTCTGCACGCTTAGAAGTGGACTACATTAACGAAAACTATAAATTGGAGCTTCCGGAGAGTGATGAGTACGAAACCTTGGGTGGATTGATCATGAATGAAATCGGTGAAATACCGGAACATGATTCCGAAATAAAGATAGATGATTTCTTATTTCATATCTTAGAAGTTTCCAATACCAAAATCGATTTGGTCAGCGTTCATGTTCTCCCTGAAAATTAAGAATTTCCGACGGCTCTTTCACTTTCCTATTTGAAAAGAAAATGGTATTTTCGCCCACTGAAATTATAGAAAACAAGTAGTAAAATGGCAATATTAGAGAATATTAGAAAACGGACAACGGTACTGATTTTGATTATCGGTCTCGCTTTGTTCGCATTTGTAATATCAGGAGTCTTCTCAAGCAATGATTTGGGAGGTGGAAAAGTAGGTTCTGCGGTGGCGGAAGTGAATGGGGAAAGTATTTCTATTGATGATTTTAGGAGAGAAGTAGAGATTGCATCCAGAAGATTTGGCCCTAATCTATCTTCAACACAGCTGGTAAGCCGTGTGTACGATCAAGAAGTAAGAAAGGAAATCCTGGGTCAGCAGTTTGAAGACTTGGGCATTAATGTGGAGAGCGACCAAATCGTAGAGTTTGTAAAGACCTCGGGTTATGCACAGATTCCCGATTTTCAAGATGAAAATGGAGTATTTAATGCTGAGGTGTTTAAAAGCGCCATTGCAGACTGGAAAGCAAACGACCCACTTCGTTACGATGCTTGGTTACAAGATGAGAAGTCCATTATACAATCTGCGAAGGAACGCCTATATTTTAATTTGATAAAAGGGGGCGTTGGTGCAACCTTGACCGAAGGTGCATTTGATTATAGGATGTCGAACGAGAAAGTCGATATCCAATATGTTCGAGTGCCATATACCTCGATTGCAGATAGTACCATTCAAGTTTCAAAAAAAGATATTGAGGCTTATGTAAATGAGCACAAGGAAGATTTTAAACAGGAAAAAGCTAGGGATATCAGATTTGTCTTTTTTGAGGAAAAGGCTTCCGTAGAAGATGAAAAAGCTGTTGAAGACGCAATGACCGCCCTTTTGGACGATACTGTTGAGTACATTCAGGAAAGAAATACTACGGATACTATTCCCGGTTTTAGAAACGCTACAGATGTTGGTGCTTTTTTAGATAGAAATTCCGATAGTAAGTTCGATACCATTTTTAAAGCTAAAAAAGATTTGCCCGCTGTTGTGGCCGATAGTTTAATGGCTTTGGAAGTAGGTGAAATTTACGGACCCTACCGTGATGGTGACTTTTTCAAGGTTTCTAAAATGATGAATAGAAAGCCCAATGGAACCGTAAAAGCAAGTCATATTTTATTTGCTTACGAAGGTGCCGAACGTGCCAACCCTAGTATTAAAAGAACAAAAGAAGAAGCGGAGGAAAAAGCAAAAGAGATTTTGGACGAAGCTAAAGAAGAAGGAGCTGTATTTACAACACTGGCAAGAGATAACTCTGATGGCCCTTCAGCACCAAGGGGTGGTGACTTAGGATATTTTCAAGAAGGTGTCATGGCAGATGAGTTCAATGACTTTGCCTTTGGAAACGAAGTGGGCACCATAGGCTTGGTAGAAACCCAGTTTGGTTTTCATGTTATTAAAGTGGACGATAAGCAAGATGTTGTACAGGTGGCAACTTTTTCCAGAGAAATAGAACCTTCAGAAGAGACGATAAATACGTTGTTCACCGAAGCCACAAAATTTGAGATGTCGGCTACAGATGGTAAGGCGGATGATTTTGGAGACATTGCAAGGTCTTCTGAACATACCGTAAGACCTGTGAACAAAATCAAGGAGATGGATGAAAACCTTCCCGGTCTTTCTGCACAAAGAGGTATTGTACAATGGGCTTTTAACGAAGATACCGAGGTTGGTGATATCAAACGTTTCAATATTAACAATGGGTATGCCGTGGTGCAACTGACCAAAAAATATAAAGAAGGTTTAATGACTTCGGAAGATGCTTCGGCGACTGCATTACCAAAGATTAGAAAAGAGCGTAAAGCAGAAAAAATCATGCTTGCCAATCAAGGTAAAGACATGGATACCTTTGCAAAAGACAATAATGTTACGGTTTCGAATGCCTCTGCATTGACCATGAAATCCCCAACCATACCTGGTGCTGGACGTGAGTCATTGGTCGTAGGAAATGCATTTGCCATGGATCAAGATAAAGCCTCTGGTCTTATTAAAGGAGAAACAGGGGTATTTAAGGTCAAGGTAATCAAAAGAGAGGAAGCTCCAACCATCGATAACTTTAGTACGTATGCAAATACGCTGAAGACCAGTGCTTCAAACCGAGTTAATGGTGATGTGTACAACGCACTAAAGGAAGGATCGGAAATAGAAGATAAGCGGGCTACGTTCTACTAGCAATAACGAACATCTAAAATATATGAAGCCTCCGTTTTGGAGGCTTTTTTTATTCATTTTTTAAAGTACCATATCGGCATACGGAACAACGGTTTCAAACCCTTTCGCCTTAAAGTAATCAGAAACATCTGAGCCGCCAGTTGCCATAATAAAATCACCACCCCAAGCACCAAGACTTTTAATCGCGCCTGTGAAATCAGCAAAAAGCTTGGATTTTACAGTTTCTAATCCTAGTACTTCTGACAATATATCTTCATGTTGCAGCATTAAGGATTCAAATTCTGAAAGTGATGTTGTATTCACCATCTTTTTGGTAATCGTTGAAATATTGGTAATTAAACTATGTACATCAAAATACTGCGTTCTGTAGGCTGTAATAGCTTCCTTACTGCTTTGCTTTTGATTGAGGTAAACAAAGTATATGGAATTGGCAAAAGAAGGCTGGAAGGTCACTTCCTCAACGTGTGCAGTATTGTTTTCTTTTTGATATAAGATGGGTTGATAATGCTGTGCACAAGCTATGTCATATCCACTGCCGCCAAATGCATTCCATAATAGTCGATATGCATCTACTTCTGCCCATTGGGCAATATTGTTTATGAGTGTGGAAGAGGTGCCCAGCCCCCATTTTTTCGGGAAAGTAAGCTTGGTCTCCACCTTTAAACCTGAAGAATTCTCTAAAAATCGTGAATTTTGTGATTTGGCTTCAACCAATAATTCAGATAGTGTTTTTGCAACATTTTTATCCGTAGTGTCGATGGTCTTCAGACTTTTTATATCGAAGCTTCCGTTAAACCAAGCAGTTTTGGTTTTGTCGAAACTTTCCCACTCTAAAAAGCCTGTTGTAGTTGTGGTTATTTTTAAAGATTGCCCATGTTTTGTAGGGATTGCAAGGCTCAGGGCACCATCTAAAACAGCGTACTCTCCAGAGAGCAATAACTTTCCATTACTGTAAAATTCTTTGTGCATCTTAGAATCTTAATAGGATAGCAATAAGAAGTCACTTGTTTCATTGGCTATAAAATCTTTTATCAAAGTTTCCTGATCAATGAATAATTGTGCAATTGAGTTGGTTGTCATATTTCCAGTTTTTAACCAAATGATTTTTGGAGGGCCACCATATAGCGTATTCAAATCAAAAAAATCTGCATCAAAAGTTATGATGGTAAATTTATTGGCTTTTGCATATTTCCATATTTCAATATCCGAAGAATTTATAAGATTTAAGTCCTTTACAGAAAAGGATTCAGAAAAAATAGGAAGTATTTTTTTTAAAAGACGGAAAGAAATGTTTTGGTCAAAAAGTAGTCTCACGAAGCAATGTTCAATTTCTTTTCTCTATCAGCTGCATATGCCAAACAAGCATTGATATGTTGCTCGGTCAACTCTGGAAAGTCTTCTAAGATCATTGATTTGCTCATCCCATTGGCCATCCAGTTTAAAACATCATAAATTGATATTCTAGTTCCCTTCAATACTGGTTTTCCAAATCTTTTTGAAGAATCAATTTCTATGTATTTCTCTAATCGTTCCAAAATGTACGGTATTAAAAGTTTTGACTTAAGCCGATAATTGAAATTAAAGATACAAAAAAGCGTATGGTTTAATTTTTAATTCGTTCCAAAGCTTCTTTAACTGAAGCATTGGTTACAGTTTTGTCTTTAAAGTAATCCACAAGCTGCTTCTTTTCGTTTTCCGTTGCGCCCATTTGGTTAAGCATGTTGAGTAAGTGCATTTTCATATGTCCTTTCTGTATGCCCGTTGTAACCAGAGAACGTACTGCGGCAAAATTTTGTGCCAATCCTGCTACTGCAATAACCTGCATCAGCTCTTTAGCTGTTGGGTTTTGTAAAATCTCCAAGGCTAATTTTACGAGAGGGTGTAGCGAAGTAAGTCCGCCAACAGTACCAAGGGCCAAGGGCACTTCAATCCAAAATTTGAAGATACCATCTTTAATACGGGCATGTGTTAAGCTAGAGTAACTACCATCTTTCGCGGCATAAGCATGGACTCCTGCCTCAACTGCCCTAAAATCATTTCCGGTAGCCATGACAACTGCATCAATCCCGTTCATGATACCTTTGTTATGGGTCACGGCCCTGTAAGGTTCGGCTTTAGCAATTTCTATAGCTCGAACCATTTTCTTTGCAAACTCATTGGGTGCAATGGTATCTCCGTCCAGTGCTTCAACTGGGCAACTCACTTCCGCTTTGACCAAACAATTGGGGACGTAGTTGGATAATATGCTCATGACAACCTCGATGGCCTTTTCTTCATCAGTAAAGTTAGAGTAGGAAGCGGCCCTTTCTAGCAGTGTTTTTGCAAACTGTTCCAAACAGGAGTTTATGAAGTTTGCACCCATGGCATCCAAGGTCTCAAAAGTGCAGTGCAATTGGTAATATCCCTCAATTTCATTGCCGAGGTCCCTAAGTTGGATGTCAGTGATGCCCCCACCACGTTTTTCCATACTTTTTGTGATGGAAGCAGTGTCCTTATAAAAATCAGGTTTTATGGTATCGAAAAATTGGTGAAGTTTGGTTGTATCTCCTTTAAAGATAAAGTGAACTTGCCCTACTTTTTCTGTGCCCAGTATCTCGGTTTTAAAACCACCTCGTTCCAACCAAAATTTGGCAGCTTTGCTTGCCGCTGCGACAACGGAACTTTCTTCTATTGCCATAGGAATGGCATAGAGCTTTTCATTGATTAGAAAATTGGGTGCAACTGCAAATGGGAGGTAGTAATTGGAAATGGTATTTTCTATGAACTCATCATGAAGCTTTTGAACAGAAGCGTCATTGTTCCAATACTGTTCCAACAATTTTTTAGATTCCTTGGGATTCTTGGTATAGTTGGTTGCTAACCATTCAATTTTTTGTTTTTTTGAAAGCTTGGAAAACCCTTCAACAGGAGTGCTCATAATGTTTGGTTAAAGGCCTCAAATATAAGGATAATGCGATTTTTCATTCCAACAATATTGGTTTTCATGGCATTTAGATGATACTGTAATGGTATTGGAGTATAATTCTTGTTACAATTGTAACATCAAAGTTTATATTCTGAATAAATATTAGTAAACTTGATAGTTTTTAATCAATTTACAACTTCATGAAAAAACAGTTCCTTCTGTTCCTATCCGTTTTCGGATTTTTAACTATATCAATAGCCCAAAAGAAAAAAATAGCCTTAGAAGATATCTGGGGAGGCGCATTTAGGCCGGAATATATGGATGTGCTCCGTTCCATGAAAAATGGAGAACAATACACGATCTTAAATTTTAATCGCTCGCCACGTTCCAGTAGTTTGGATAAGTATGACTATAAAACTTCAGAAAAGTTGGAGACCATTGTAACCTCTTCGGAGGAAGTTCCTTTTTTTAGTTCATACACGTTTAGTGCCGATGAATCCAAAATAATTTTGGCTACAGAAACTGAACCCATATTCAGGCGTTCAAAACAGGGAATCTACTACGTATATGATGTGGCTAGTAAAACCGTTGTGAAGATTTCGGATAATAAAATTCAAGAACCCTTACTTTCCCCAGATGGTTCAAAAGTGGCATATGTACGAGAAAACAACTTGTATGTTTTTGAAAGTGCAACAAACACTACAAGGCAGATTACTACCGATGGCAATAAAGGAACCATAATTAATGGGGTTACAGATTGGGTATATGAAGAAGAATTTGCTTTTGTTCGCGCTTTTGATTGGAATAGCAATGGAACCAAGATTGCATTCCTTCGTTTTGACGAAACCAATGTACCTCACTTTTCAATGGACGTGTATGGTCAGGAATTGTATCCATATCAGCATGAGTTTAAGTATCCCAAGGCTGGAGAAGAAAATGCAAAAGTCACCTTGCACATGTATGACATGGCCTCGGGAAATAAATCAGATATTGATTTAGGGGATGCCTATTACGTACCAAGAATAAAATGGATGAATAACCCCAATTATTTAAGTGTTCAGACCCTTAATCGCCATCAAGACCATTTAAAACTTCATGAAGTTAATGCAAAAGACAATTCAGTCTCAATATTGATAGAAGAGAAGGACAATGCATATGTTGATGTTACCGATAACCTCACTTTTTTGGCAGATGATAGTTTTATCTGGACCAGCGAAAAAGACGGGTACAACCATATCTACCTTTATAATGAGGATGGTAAGTTAATGAACCAAGTTACTCAAGGAGAATGGGAAGTGACCAACTACTACGGTTACGACCAAAATGAGGATAGAATCTATTATCAATCTACGGAAAACGGCTCTATAAACAGAGATGTATACAGCATTGGAACAAATGGCAAGAAAAAGAAAAGACTGACCACGAAAGAAGGGACCAATGCAGCGGATTTTAGTGCTAACTATACCTATTTCATCAATACATTTTCTGATGCCACTACACCATATCAATTTACACTGAACAAAGCTTCGGACGGTGAAGAGGTAAAAGAAATTAAGAATAATTCGGTCTTGGACAATAAGCTAGAGGAATATGAATTAAGTCCAAAAGAATTCTCCACTATCAATATCAACGGGAACGATTTGAATATGTATATGATCAAGCCCGTAAATTTTGATGAAACCAAAAAGTATCCACTATTTATGTTTCAATATAGTGGGCCAGGTTCGCAGCAGGTTGCGAACAGATGGTTTGGTCCTAACGACTACTGGCACCAACTGTTGGTCTCAGAAGGATATATTGTTGTATGCGTTGATGGCCGTGGCACAGGATTAAAGGGTCGTGACTTTAAAAAAGTAACGCAAAAAGAACTTGGGAAATATGAAGTTGAAGATCAAATAGCCGCGGCGAAAAAGTTAAGTGAACTACCGTATATCGATGAGAACAGAACGGGTATTTGGGGCTGGAGCTATGGAGGCTTTATGTCCACAAATTGCTTGTTAAAAGGAAATGATGTTTTTGAAATGGCAATTGCTATAGCCCCTGTGACCTCATGGAGATTCTATGATACCATTTATACAGAACGCTATATGCAGACCCCACAAGAGAATGCCAGTGGATATGATGATAATTCTCCGTTCAACTATCCAGAACTTTTAAAAGGCAAATATTTATTGGTACACGGTTCTGGCGATGATAATGTGCATGTGCAGAACACCATGCGTATGATCGAAGCATTGGTACAAGCCAATAAACAATTTGATTGGGCTATTTACCCCGATAGAAACCACGGAATCTATGGAGGAAATACGCGATTGCACCTGTATACCAAGATGACCAATTTTATCAAAGCAAACCTGTAATCTAACACAATAAATATATGTCAGACCTTGTAAAACCTGCACACAAGAAAGAACTTTTTGGACATCCCGTTGGGCTATATGTGCTCTTTTTCACAGAAATGTGGGAGCGCTTTTCCTATTATGGAATGAGGGCCCTTCTAACGCTTTACATGACAGCACAAACATTGGAAAATAATCCTCAAAGCGGATTAGGTTGGACAGTGACGGAAGCGCTGGCACTTTATGGATGGTATACCATGTTGGTCTATGTAATGAGTATCCCAGGTGGTTTTTTGGCTGATAGGTATCTGGGACAGAAAAAAGCAGTGACGATAGGCGCTATACTATTGACCATAGGTCATGGTATTTTGGCCATAGACGACCTTTGGGCCTATTATACGGGTCTAGGTTTTGTGATTTTGGGTGTCGGAATGCTGAAACCGAATATATCCACTATGGTAGGAGGGTTGTATGGTAAAAAAGACATTAGAAGAGATAAGGGCTTTAGTATATTTTATGTAGGTATAAATTTAGGGTCTTTCCTAGCGTCTTTATCCGTAGGTCTGGTTGCCAAGGCTTATGGCTGGCACTACGGATTTGGTATGGCAGGTATAGGGATGCTCTTGGGGCTACTCGTCTATCTATATGGACAACGGTATTTAATTCATGTAGGGAATCCACCAACGGTCGAAGAAAAATCTTCGGATATAAGTCTTGGAGAACTTTTTTCACAACTATTTAAATCTCCACTGCAATTGGGAATCGTGGTCTTGCTTTTAGCTTACTCGATTTATGCCGGATTCACCTATGAAGGACCTGATAATTGGGGCTTTGGTGTTCTGTTTATTTTTTTATCCCTTATCACAGGTATGATGATGATGATCTATAAAAACCTAAATGGAAAGGTGGAAAAAGACAGATACGTTGTTTTGTTATTGTCCCTTTTAATGGTAATTGTTTTTTGGGGATGTTTTGAACAAATGGGCGGTTTAATGAACCTGTATGCACAAGAGAAAACAAACAGAATGTTACTGGGGTGGGAAGTTCCAGCTGCTTGGTTTCAATCTGCCAATCCAGGGTTCATAATTTTGTTCGCGGTAGCTGTTGCTAGTTTTTGGGCCAGAAGAAAACTAAAAGGAAAAGAGGCTACCTCCTTATTTAAAATGGCCGTTGGGGTAATTATTATGGGTGTGGGTTTTGCCTACATGGTATTCGCTTCTTTACAATATGAGAGTCAAGGAAGCTCGGCAATGTACTGGTTAGTGCTTGCATATCTGTTCCATACGCTCGGTGAACTTTGTTTATCACCGGTATCCTTATCGTTTTTCACAAAACTGGCTCCCGTACGTTATATGGCCCTTATGATGGGGGTATACTGGGCAGCAACCGGACTAGGAAATAAGGTGGCGGGAATCATTGGTGAAAGTTCCGTAAAAGCAGGGGAGCTTAAAGTATTTGGAGGGCTCTTTTTATTCGCTGTACTTTTTGGCATATTGGTCTTATTGCTGTTAAAACCATTAAAACGATTGACGCACGGTGCAGAGGACGAAGAAACTGTAGTCCATGACTAAGAAGCAGAAGGGTTTAAATTAGCGAGCCATTAATTTTCCTTAAAATAAAAAGAATAACTTCCCTTTTCACGGGTACTGTGGAAAGGGATTTTTCTTTTGCTACAAGTCGCCTTCCATCGTGCTGTATAGCTTTTAAAGTTACTTCCATCTGCTATAATATTTTTGGGTTGGATGGAGTCAATAATGCGTTCTAGATTTATTTTTGGAGATTGTGTCAAGACTAAAAAATCCAGATTTTTATTTTGGGGATAAATCCTGGTACTGTCCAAAATGTACAAATCTTTGTTGCCAAGACTGAAGCTGTGTTGCAATGGTGCAAAGTTTACAGAAGGATTCCTTTCCGCTATTTTATAGTTGTCAACTACTGGTGCTATACCAAGACTGTCCGTAGTGTACACCACTAAAGAATCACCGTTTTGATGCAATAACGAAGTGTTTTTCGATTTATGGAGCAAAACAAAGGCTTCTTTATCTTGTAATCGGAATTGGTTCCAAATATTCCATCCTTGGAATACAATAATTCCAAAAAATAAGGGGAGGATAGCCTTGAATTTTGGTTTGGAAAGAAATAAAACAAGGAAAATTATAATGATATACCCTAAAATCAACTGGACACTATCAAACGGAATATTTTTAATGATAAACCCTTCTTGGTGTGCTACCCAATCGATAATGGCGTTCATAATCTGAATGATTGTATTGTAAGCCTGAACCATGAAACTGGGTAGACTATCCAGTAAGGATAATACAATTACTAGAATTCCGAGCCCCAAAATCAACCCCAAAAAAGGAACTATCAGCAAATTGGAAACAAAGAACAAAGCAGGAAACTGATGAAAATAAAAAAGGCTTATGGGCAAAACGCCCAATTGTGCCGCCGCACTTACCGACATCAATTGCCAAATCTTACGCACTATATGGTTATTCGGAAACCAAAAATGTTGGAGTTTTGGATAGATCCATACAATCGCAAAAACTGCTGCATAGCTCATCTGAAAACCTACTTGAAACAAAAACAGCGGTTTCATCAACAGAATAAAGAACATGGACAAGGCCACGATGTTGAATGAATTTGTTGGACGATTCAAGTACATGGCATAAGCAAAAAAAGAGAACATGGTTACCGCTCGTACTATGGACGGGGAAAGGCCGGCTATAAAAGCGTAGCTCCAAAGCAAAACGACTATCAATGTTAACTTAAGTGTCTTTCCTTTTGGAACTCGTTCCAAAGGTGACAACAAGAACTGCAATAGCAACAGTAGAATACCGATATGAAGTCCGGAAACTGCTAGAATGTGAACAGCCCCAGCATCGATATAACTGTTATAGGTTTCTTCTGAGATATCATTTCGTTGACCTAATAAAAGTGCTTGAATAACACCTAATTCATCTTTGCCAAAGTTCCTTTGCTTCAATTTGACGATGATGCGTTCCCTTAAATAGGATGCTAACCCCCTAAGCGTAGTTGATGCTTTATCTTTTATAATAATTGTTTCGGGATAAATTTGGATTTGATGATATATTCCTTGCTTTTCCAGATATTTTTTATAGTTAAATTGATGCGGATTACTTGGAGCGGAAATACTGTTAGCGGATGAATAAACGAACAACTCATTGTCAACCCGAAGCTTTCGCATAGTAGAATCTACAAATAGGCTTAAAATTATCTTTCCAGAACACCTTTTATTTTCAAGAGAGACAACTTTGGCCACATAGCGTTGAGAATATGGATTGGGCTTCAGTTTCTCCACAATCTTAAGTTCCCACAAGTTGTACTTCTCTATGTTTTGTTCTGAATAATGATATCGTAAATCTTTGGATTTCGCCAAAGTAACGATTACAACGCCAAGAGCTATCGTAGTAGAAATTGTTGTAAGCTCAAAAAATGGAAACCCTTCGCGAGTCTGTTTTTTATAGGTCCAATACAAAAAAGGCAATAAAGCAATAGTGATAGTAAGGGATAATAATGGAGCTATCTCAAAATAGAAACCAATAACAATTCCCATAATAAGGCATAAGGTCAATTTTATAGAAATAAAATTGAAAAACTGCATTATAAAAATCGCGTTGCCTTCACAAACGCATAATTCCAGTAGCCTTCACGTAAAGAAGAAACAATAACACCTCTAGATGTTGTGGAGTGAATAAACTTGATATCATCTCCTTCTACATCAACGACAAGACCAACATGATTGATGCGTTTTCCACTTTTTCCGGTCTTAAAAAAGAGAAGGTCCCCTTTTTGTACCTGAGGGATTTTTATTCGCTTTCCCTCCTCCGCCATTTGATGCGAAGCCCTAGGGAAAATGATATCGTTCTCTTTGAGGGAAACATACAAAAGTCCAGAACAGTCCATTCCTTTTTTTGTTGTCCCGCCATATTTGTAGCGCGTTCCCGAAAAAGTCATAGCAGTAGCGATAATACTATCCGCCTTGGTGTACTTCCTTTTTTCTTTCTTAGGTTTTACGATAGGGATACTTTCTTCTTCAGATCCTTCAACAGAAATGGTTTTAGGAGTGCTGCGGTAGGTTCTTTTTTTCTTGGTTGTACCACAACCAAAAACAAGCAAAATAATGATAAGATAGAGGGCTCTTTGTAACATCCAAGAATAGTTTTTAATTCTTGGGCATTAAATCTAAGCATTTTCCGTGATTAATTTAGCTGCTAATTGACTGGCGCCCTTTCCTCCCAATTTCTTTCTTAGCCTATCGTAATCTTTCAACATGGTATCTCTTTCACTCCCATCAATTATTTTTGATAGTTCTTTTCTAAGGTTTTTGGTTGTCAACTCGCCTTGAATCAATTCTTTAACAACCTCTTTATTCATGATTAAATTGACCAAAGAAATATAATCGAGCGTAATAATTCGCTTTGCAATCTGATAAGAAATCCAATTCCCTTTATAGCAAACGACTTGAGGGATGCCAAAAAGTGCCGTTTCTAAAGTTGCCGTACCGCTTGTCACCAATGCAGCATGTGAATACTTCAAAAGGGAGTAGGTTTGGTTGGAGACATAATTGATACTCTTATCCTTTAAAAATGAGGCATAAAAACTATTGGATAAACTTGGAGCTCCAGCAATTACAAATTGGTAATCTGGGAAATCGCTACAAACAGAAAGCATGATTTCCAGCATTTTCTGCACCTCTTGCTTTCTGCTTCCGGGTAGGAGTGCAATTATAGGTTTTCTTAAGTCCAATCCATTTTGCTCCCTAAACGTAGGCTCATCAACAATTTTGGTGTTTGCTATAGCATCGATTAAAGGATGGCCCACAAAATGTACAGGATAATTGTGCTTCTTCTCATAAAAATCTTTCTCGAAAGGAAGTATTACGTACATATTGTCGATATCACGTTTTATCTTTTTAATTCTTCCTTCCCGAGACGCCCAGATTTGTGGGGATATATAATAATTGGTCTTGAAATTACTTTTTTTTGCCCATTCGGCTATACGAAGATTAAAGCCTGAAAAATCAATGAAAATTAGCTGGTCGGGATTAAACTTTGCGATATCTTCTTTACAAAATGAAATATTCTTGAAGATGGTCGGGATATTCTTGATGACTTCCAAAAAGCCCATAAAAGCCATGTCCTTGTAATGTTTGGCTAAATCACCCCCCGCTTTTTGCATTAAATCACCGCCCCAACAACGAATGTTCGCATTGGCGTCTTGTGCTTTAAGCGCTTTGATGAGATTAGATCCATGGAGATCTCCCGAGGCTTCACCAGCTATGATGTAGTATTTCATTATCTAAGTTCCAGTGTAAAGTACAAGTCAAATACAAATATCAAATTTAAGTTCAAGTGTCAAACTCAAATACAAAATTAAACTTAAAAACACGTGTAAAGAATATATTCAATTTCAAACGTTTTTTCTTTGACCCTTGACCCTTCAAAAAATCTTATAATATAAAATCACCAGTGCCGTGAGTAAGGTCGCAATCATGACTCCTCGGGCCCTATAATCTCTTTTTAAACGTAAGAATCCAAAAAATGCGACTAGATTCAGGATAGCGCCCAATGCCAATAAACTTCCTATATGTTCTTGTGCAACGGCAGCTTCAAATGTCTCAACAATACTTAAATCCGAAAAAACCAATATGTAAAGTAGTGTGCCCAAAGTATTGGCTATAATACCGACGGCAAAACCAATTAAAACTTCTTTTCTATTCTTCATTTAAACTCCAGTTGTTTACTTGCGGAATTACATGATGTGCGGTAAGATCGAACTGGGTAGGGACGACAGAAACAAATCCCTGCGCCAAAGCCCATTCATCGGTATCTTCGCCTTTGTCCAATAATTCAAATTCGCCAGTGAGCCAATAATAGTCTTTGCCTGTGGGGCTCATGCGCTTGTCAAATTTCTCCTTCCAATTGGCTCTGGCCTGTCTACAGATTTTAATTCCGGCAGGTTCGTCAGTGCTTTTTGGAATATTTACATTCAGTACAGTCCCATTGGGGATACCATGTTCCAATGCTTCCAGGACTATTTTCTTTACCGAGTTTAAGGAATGGCTAAAATCTGCATCCCAAGAATAATCACAAAGTGAAAACCCTATTGCGGGAACTCCTTCAATGCCAGCTTCTATTGCGGCGCTCATGGTACCGGAGTAAATCACGTTTATTGAAGAATTAGAACCGTGATTTATACCACTAACACAGATATCCGGCTTTCTGTCCAATATTTCCTGCAGTGCCAATTTAACACAGTCAGCAGGTGTCCCACTACAACTATACTCGCTGGGTGCGCCTTCATCTTGATCAATGACCACTTTTTTGGAATAGAGCGTGTTGTCTATGGTTATGGCATGTCCCATACCGGATTGCGGGCTATCGGGAGCTACGACGATTACCTCTCCTATCTCTTTCATTACCTTAATTAAAGCCCTGAGTCCAGGGGCAGTAATTCCATCATCATTAGTAACTAAGATGAGTGGTTTTTTCATAAGATATAATTAAAGTCGTAAAAATACGTTTTTCATAAGGATATGGACCTCTAGGCGTTTAACAAAAAATTAAAAACCATGATTCATACTGGCACGGTTTTTTCTGTATCTTAGGGAATTCGTATGAAAAAGAAAGAAGGATGACGTAATGACGATTTGACATTGATGTGTCAATTGATTTCGCTCCCAAATAAACACACCTCTTATGAAAAAGAATTTTGTTCTTGGCTTTTTAATAATACTTATCGCAGTTGCCTCCTGCAGTTTTACAAATAAATCTTTTGAGAACGATGACAAGGATAAATTGTTGTTGGATTTGATAACCTACGTATTGGAGCGCGGCCACTATGAACCAAAAGATTTGAACGATAATTTCTCTTCCAATGTCTTTGATGATTTTATCGAAATATTGGATCCTACCAAAAGATACTTCTTGGCCAGTGATATAAGGGAGTTTGAAAAGTACAGATTTCAAATTGACGATGAAATCAAGAATACGGACATTACATTTTTTAATATTGTCTATCAACGTTTAATGAAACGGATGGACGAAGCGAAAGATATCTACAAAGAGGTGCTTTCCCAACCGTTTGACTATACAATCGAGGAGAGCATCAATATAGATTACAAAGATCAAGAATTTGCTTCGAGCAAAAAGCAATTAAAAGAGCGTTGGAGACAACAATTAAAATACAATACCCTTGGTGTTTTTGACAATAAAATAGAGAATAGAATAGCTGAAGCCAAACAATCACAGACAGCTACTGTTGATGCTGTATTTAGCTTTGATGAAATCCCTGCATCCATAGATAAAGAAACAACGGAAGAAGAAGCTAGGGAGAACACAATGAATACGTTGGACGAATTCTTCGATTTTGTTGACGATTTAGAACGAAAGGATTGGTTTGTACAATACATCAACACGATAGTTGATGAATTTGATCCTCATACCTATTACTTCGCTCCAGACGATAAAGAAAAATTTGATATTGGAATGTCCGGTAAGTTCGAAGGTATTGGTGCTAGGCTTCAAAAAAAGCCTGAAGGTGCCAGAATCATGGAAATAATATCGGGTGGTCCAGTTTGGAGGGCACAAAGCTTGGAAGTTGGGGACGAAATTCTAAAAGTTGGCCAAAATGGTGAGGAGCCCATTAATATTGTTGGGATGCGTTTGGACGATGCCATAAAGTTGATAAAAGGCCCCAAAGGAACTGTGGTGGACCTAACGGTAAGAAGAGTTGACGGTACCGTTGAAAAAGTATCCATTACGAGAGATGTTGTACTGTTAGAAGAGTCTTATGCAAAATCTGCCAAAGTAAAAGAAAAAGACCATAACTATGGTATTATCAATCTACCCAAATTCTATGTTGATTTTGAAGATTATACCGAAAGAAACGCTGCTTCGGATGTAGCAAAGGAAGTGGAGCGATTAAAGCAAGAGGGTGTAGAAGGAATTATTTTGGATTTAAGAGACAATGGTGGTGGTTCGCTAAAGACCGTTGTAGAAATGGCAGGGCTTTTCATTAAAGACGGTCCCATTGTTCAGGTACGATCTTCCGGTCAAAGAAAAGAGGTACATGAAGATAAAGATGAACGCATTCAATGGGATGGACCATTGGTGATATTGGTCAACGAACTTTCAGCATCGGCTTCGGAGATTTTGGCTGCCGCTATGCAAGATTACAAACGCGCGGTCGTCATAGGGAGCAAACAGACTTTTGGAAAAGGAACCGTTCAGAATGTAATTCCTTTGGACAATATTGTTAGAAGTAATGAACATGGTGATTTAGGAGCTATAAAATTGACAACGCAGAAGTTTTATAGAATCAATGGTGGATCTACGCAGTTAGAAGGTGTAAAAAGTGATATTGTTGTACCGGACAGGTATAGCTACATTGATCTTGGCGAAAGGGACCAACAAAATCCTTTGGGCTGGGATAAGATTACCCCGGCAGAATATAAAATCTGGGACGGTTATATCGATTTTGAAACTACCGTTGCAAAAAGTAAGGAAAGAATGGCCAACAATCAGCAAATAAAATTGATTGAAGAAAACGCAAAATGGTTGAAGGAACAACAAGATGAGACTGTAGTTTCTTTAAATTATGATGTGTATACCGATAAAGGTGAAGAGGCAAAAAAGAAATCGGAATACTTTAAAACGTTAAGGGATTATGATTCGCATTTAACTTTTGAGTCATTGAAGTATGAAACAGAACTCTTTGTCCAGGATTCTGTATTGCGTGAGAAGAGGAATAGATGGCATCAAAACTTAGCGAAGGATATTTATGTGGAAGAGGCTGTGAACGTTCTTAAAGATTTGCAGATGAACAATATCAAAAACAACGAAAGAAAGTTAGCAAGTGTAAAGGGATAGTCTATTTACATTGGTAAGCATTTAAAAAAGCTGCTTCATTTGAAGCGGCTTTTTTTATTGTGCACTTATTTATGTTACCGACCAAAATAGTAATGGCAGTGCGATTTTGATTTCCAAGGTTATTATAAATAAAGTATGTTTATGACGAAATGAAAAATAATACAATTTATACCTTATTGTTTGTAGTATGTGTGGTTGGCTTTTGGCTATTTGAGAATTTTTATACTCCTGCAACCTATTCAGACCCAAATTCCAAAGCGCATTCTTCTCCGTTTACAACAGATTTTTTGCCAAGCTCCACCACAGGAGCCATTATAAAGCACGACTATTTTATGCTCTCCTATAGCGAGCCACATGAACAGGCGGAATGGGTGGCGTATGAGCTCAAGCAAAGTCATCTGACCTATGATGACAGGGAGCGCCCTTATTTTATTGAAGACCCAAAAGTAGCCACTAAATCTGCCGATTGGAAAAACTATAGAGGGTCCGGTTATGATAGGGGACATCTTTGTCCTGCGGGGGATAGACGTTTTTCAGAATATGCCTATAACGAAACCTTTTATACAAGCAATATCAGTCCTCAAAACAGAAAATTTAATGCTGGGATTTGGAATAGGTTAGAGCAGAAAGTTCGCTTTTGGTGTAAAAAATACGGTGATTTAAACATCATAACAGGGGGTGTTTTGGAAAGAGGGTTGAAAGAAATAGGAAGTGAAGATGTAGATGTTCCCAATGCATTCTACAAAGTCATTTTTAGAAAGAATGGAGATTCGGTAAAGGTACTTTGCTTTTTGATTCCGAACGAGGAGAGCAAGAAACCACTAGAAAGCTTTTTGGTCCCAATAGATAGTATTGAGAAACTAACTTCTATCGATTTTTTTAAAAATAAGCCTAAAATTTGGCAAGAAAAGATTGAAAGTAAGATAGATACTTCTGGTTGGACTTTTTAAATACCGTCCTTTAAACGGTTGGAGTCCAGTTTTAGGAAAATAAAAAGCAACATGGTAAAGAAGATGAGTCCAGAACCGCCATAACTAAAAAAAGGCAAGGGAACCCCTATAGTGGGCAATAGCCCAATGACCATGCCTATATTTATAAAATAATGGATAAGCAGTATAGAAATGACCCCATATCCATACATTCGGCTAAAATCATTTTTCTGTCTTTCCGCGATAAAGATCAGTCGTAAAAAGAAAAAAGTGAACAGTAGGATTACGGTTACCGTTCCCATAAACCCCCATTCTTCGCCTACAGAACTAAAAATATAATCGGTATGTTGTTCCGGTACAAAATCCCCTTTGGTACGTGTGCCCTCTAGAAAACCCTTTCCAAAGAAACCTCCAGACTCAATGGCCTTTTCAGATTGATAAGTATTGTAACCAATGTTCTTTCTAATTTCCTCTAGTTTTTCCTGATCTTTTTCCAAACGTAACCACAGGGCAAAACGGTCACGATGCCGTTGCTCAAAAACGTTTTCAAAAATAAAGTCAACCGAAAGCGAGAATAGAATCGACAAAACAACTATCCCGCCCAGCGGTAACAAAGGTATTTTTGTGGATTTTTTCTTGAATACAAAAATGACGCCTGTCAATAGTCCTAAGGAAATGGCTATCCAAACAGTTCCGAACATCAGCGTTGTGGCAAACAAAGCAACCATTACCAATATGATACCTAGATAATATAATGGAAATCCTTCTCTAAAAAGGACGAAAAAAAGTGAAAAGTAGATAAGAGAACTTCCTGGATCTGGTTGGGGCAATATTAAAATTGCAGGTAATAGTATGATCAATAAGGCATATAGTTGGTGCTTTCGATTCTTAATGTCGGTTTGAATATCACTTAAATATTTTGCCAAGGCAAGGGCGGTGGTAACTTTGGCTAGCTCAGAAGGCTGTAAATTGAAAAAACCCAAATCATACCAAGATGTGGCTCCGGCAATCGTTTTGCCAAAGACGAACAACCCAAGTAACAAAACAATTGAAATGATATAAAAAATAGAGGCAAAGCGTTCAAAGAAATTGGTTTCGATAAAAAGGACAAAAAGAATCCCAACACCAGCTACTCCTATAAAGAAAAGCTGTTTTCCATAAAGTGTTGAAAAATCAAAAATGGAAGCATCTGGATCACTCAGCGTTGTGGAATAAATATTGATCCAGCCAATAAAAACTAAACAAGCGTAAAGAAAAATGGTTAGCCAATCTATTCTGCCAAAAAGCCCTCTACCAGACATATTCATTTATCTTGAAAGGTTCCCCGCTGTATGGTTTCGCATATTCGTGTTCCAATGTTTTTTCAAGCATGCGCTGTTCCAAATCCTTCCGGGTGATTTCGCCTTTCACATATTTTTCAATCAATAAGGAAGCAATGTGACCCGCATAACGCGAACCATAATATCCATTTTCAATATAAACGGCCAAGGCTATTTTCGGATTATCAACAGGAGCAAATGCCACAAATACCGAATGATCCGTAAGTTGCATACGTTCCCCATCGATTCTAACAAAATTCTCAACGGTTCCTGTTTTTCCAGCTATTTCAATATCGGGTACTTGAACCCATCTTCCAGTACCAAATTTGTACACGTTCGCCATGCCATCGATTACTGGCTCAAAATGTTCTTTGTCAATAGTAGTTTCGCGTCGCTCCGTAAACCTGGGGTCTATTGCGCCGGTAGAGCCGACACTTTTTATGATATGTGGTGTGTAAAAATAACCACGGTTGGCTATGGCAGCTGTCATGTTGGCAAGTTGCAATGGGGTAGCCGCAACTTCTCCTTGTCCAATGGCATTTGAAATTATTGTTGAAGAGCCCCATCTTCCATCTCCATACCACTTATCGTAAAAGCCTTTTCCAGGAATTCTGCCGGGGCGTCCGGTTGGGATATCGGTGCCTAAATAGCTGCCAAGCCCAAAGCTTTTCATATGCTTTTCCCATACGTCCATACCTTCATCGGTAGAAGCGTATTTTTCATAGATCTTTCTAAAGGTTCCTGCAAAGTAGGCGTTACAGGACTGGTAGATGCCCGAGTTCATGTCGCGAACGCCTCCACCACAATGGCATCCTTTCTTTTGACTGCCTACGTAGAACCCATTATAACATCTAAATTTTGTTTCAGGGTTTATGACACCTTCTTGTAATGCCACTAAAGCGTTCATGGTCTTAAAGGGTGAACCTGGTGAAGGTTCCGCCAGAATTGACCGATCCCATGTAGGTTTTGAAATGGTGTCATAATGGAGTTTGCTATAGTTTCTAGAACGTTTTCTACCCACTAAAAGGGCAGGGTCATAGGTTGGTCCGGAAATCATGGCCAATATCTCCCCAGATTTGGGTTCAATCGCCACGATGCCCCCTCTTTTTCCATGCATCAATCGTTCTCCATATTCTTGAAGACTTTTGTCCAGAGTGATATGAATTTCCTTTCCTTGTTCTGGCAAGGTGTCCAGTTTTCCATTTTTATATGGACCGATATCTCTGTTGAAACGGTCTTTTTGAATAAACTTAACTCCTTTTCGTCCTCTTAGAATCTCTTCATATTGTTTTTCAATTCCAGTTCTCCCTTTTAGCTCACCTGCTACGTAATAAGGATTGTTCTCCAAATCACGTTCATTGACCTCACTAATGTAACCGAGTACGTTGGCGGCACTATTGGTATCATAATAACGTAGAGACCTTTTCTGAATATAAAAACCAATAAAATGTCGCATTTTTTCCTGAAGCCTTGCATAATCTTCCTTGGACAGTTGAGGAACCAGAACAGATGGCAGTCTTGGTGAATATACCTTCGCTTTTCTCATCTTATCAATAAAAGAAGCCTTGTCTATTCCCAAGAGCCCACAAAATTCCAAAGTATCCAATGGTTTCACCTCTCGCGGAATCACCATTACATCATAGGCGGGTTGGTTTCCTACCATAAGCTCACCGTTCCTATCGTATACATAACCTCTTTCCGGGTAATCATAAATAGCTTTAATAGCTGGGTCTTCCAAAGTCTGATTTGGAGAAAAGCTAAAGAGCTGTAAATAGGAAAGCCTGCCAATAAAGGTAAATCCTATAATGACAATGATAGAGGATAGTAACAGTTTTTTCATAAACGGCAGAGTTTTAGTTACGCCATATACTATTCCAACGAAATTGTATGGTTTTTATTCGCTTTTTGGACTAAAAAGTGAACTGAACAGCGTACATATGAACAAAGTTACGATACCGGTAGCAAAAACCTTTTTCAAAATTAGAAGGATGTGGGATAAACTTAACATTTCAAAAGTAAAGAATACGATTTGATGCAGTAAAATTAAAAGTCCCAAAAAAGTGACACGCTGTACCTTGGTGGTATTTTTAAAGCTGAAATTTTGAAATTCATAATTGACTCCAAAACAAAATCGCATAATGATGGGTCTTACAAAAGCAACGGTCAATGTGGCCATTGCATGAAGCGCCATGGTATCTGAAAAGATATCGATCATAAAACCAAGAAGGAATGCCGACAGCATAAATACACCTCTGTCCCCCTTTATGGGATACCAGTATAAAAATATGACATAGACAAGGGGATTTATAAAGCCCAAAAAGTTTAAGGTGTTAAAAATCAGTACCTGTGTGAGCACCAGTAGAATGAACCTAAAAATATTTATCAATATGGTACTATTCATTTGTAGTAGTTGCTTCCAGTTCTATAATTTCCTTTCGATTCTTGTTTTTTATCAAATACACGTTTTTAACATTGGCCATATCATTGAACAGTTCAACATCGATATTATAAAAACTTTTTGAAGTATTTAAATCGTATTTTTTAATTGTTCCTATGGGAATTCCTTCTGGAAAGATACTGGACATTGCACCAGTAATTATAGTATCGCCAACAACCAACGGAACCAATCTTGGAATATCGATGAGTTGTACGACATTATATTCCTCTGCGTTCCAGATAAGTGATCCAAAATAATCGGTGTTTTTTATCTTGGCATTAATATTCGACTTGGTATTGAGAACACTCTGAACCGTTGAAAAGTTAGAAGATGTATTTTCAACGATGCCCAAAATACCTTTAGTAGTAATAACGCCCATGTCTTGTGTAACACCTTGCTTTTTACCCTTGTCCAGCGTAATATAATTTCTGGGGGAGGAAAAACTATTTTTAATAAGGTTGGCACTGATTACCTCATAATCAATAGTTGTTGTATCTATTTGAACATTGGGCTTTTCTTCGGAATTAAATAGCAATCTCCGTAATTCTTCATTCTCCTGCACCAACCTATTGTTTTCATCCCTAAGCTGAAAATAAGAAGAAATGTTAGCAGCATTGTTATAGACATTTCCCGTAATCCATTTGGACGAATTGAAAAATTTTGATTGATGGTACGAATGGGACCTAACGGTCATTATTAAAGATATGACCATAAGAAAGACATATAAAAATGTAATTCTGTAGCTTAAAATAAAATTGATGATGCGCTGCATGCAATCATATCATTAAGAAAGTACAACAACTTTCAGGTGGACAAAAATGATTGGGTGACCAAATTATTTTATCAATATACTTTTATAACGCTCCAAATTTTTAAGCGCTATGCCCGTACCACGAACAACTGCTCTTAAAGGATCTTCCGCTATATACACGGGCAAATCCGTTTTTTGGGAAAGCCTTCTGTCCAATCCTCGTAACATAGATCCACCACCTGCTAAATAAATACCTGTATTGTAGATGTCAGCGGCTAGTTCTGGAGGGGTCTGCGAAAGTGTTTCCATAACGGCATCCTCAACGCGCAAAATACTTTTATCGAGTGCTTTGGCAATCTCCCTATATGAAACTTGAACTTGTTTTGGTTTACCAGTCAAAAGATCCCGCCCTTGTATGGATTTATCCTCTGGCGGTGATTTTAAATCTTCAGTTGCAGAACCGATTTCAATTTTTATGGCTTCGGCAGTACTTTCCCCAACATAGAGGTTGTGTTGCGTTCGCATATAATATATGATGTCGTTCGTGAACACGTCACCTGCAATCTTCACTGATTTATCGCACACGATCCCACCTAGGGCTATCACAGCAATTTCAGTAGTTCCACCACCTATATCTACGATCATATTTCCTTTGGGCTGCATAATGTCCAAACCTATACCAATAGCGGCAGCCATAGGTTCATGGATTAAATAGACTTCTTTCCCGTTTACCCGTTCTGCCGATTCACGTACCGCACGCATTTCCACTTCAGTAATACCGGAAGGGATACAAATTACCATTCTTAGGGCGGGAGGGAACCATTTTTTCTTTAAAGCAGGAATATTTTTGATGAACATATTGATCATCTTTTCAGATGCATCAAAGTCAGCGATTACCCCATCCTTTAATGGCCTAATGGTCTTAATATTTTCATGGGTTTTCCCCTGCATCATATTGGCTTCCTTTCCTACGGCTATGATTTTTCCAGAAATACGGTCTCTGGCTACTATGGAAGGGCTGTCAACAACTACTTTGTCTAAATGAATGATTAGGGTGTTTGCAGTACCAAGGTCAATCGCAATTTCCTCGGTCATGAAATCAAAAAATCCCATAAAAAGTGTCGGTTTTTTGGATTAAAAATAAAATTAAAGACTAAAGTACTAAAATTAATGCTTAAAATGTCTAGTGCCAGTCATTACCATTGCTAACCCGTTCTCATTACAATAATCTATACTCAATTGATCTTTTATAGATCCACCAGGTTGTATCACGCTTTTGATACCTGCTTTATGGGCAATCTCTACACAGTCGGGAAACGGAAAGAACGCATCGCTTGCCATTACAGCTCCCTCCAATTCAAAATTGAAGGATTTTGCTTTATGAATGGCCTGGTTCAAGGCATCTACCCGTGATGTTTGTCCTGTTCCGCTTGCGCATAGCTGCTTATTTTTTGCAAGGACTATGGTATTACTTTTGGTATGCTTACAGAGTTTTGAAGCAAAAATCAAATCTTCAACTTCCTGTATGTTCGGTTCTTGTTTGGTAACCGTTGTCAAGCTATCTGATCTATCGGTTTTATAATCTTTGTCTTGGACCAGCACACCGTTCAGACAAGTTCTGATCAAAGTGTTCGGGAGCGTTACTTCATTTTGCACCAATATAATTCGGTTCTTTTTCCCTTTGAGTATTTCTAAAGCCTCCTCGGAAAAACTAGGGGCAATTACCACTTCACAAAACAATTTGTGGATTTCTTCGGAAGTAGGGCCATCAATTTCAACATTGGAAATAAGAATACCCCCAAATGCTGAAACTGGGTCACCAGCAAGTGCATCAACATAAGCTTCTTTGATTGAATTCCTAGTTGCTAGGCCACAAGCATTGTTGTGTTTTAAAATGGCAAAGGTTGGGGCATCGTTCTTAAATTCCCCCATTAAATTTACTGCTGCATCAACATCTAAAAGATTGTTATAGGAAAGCTCTTTGCCATGAAGCTTAGTAAACATGGCTTCAAAATCTCCATAGAAATATCCTTTTTGATGTGGGTTTTCGCCATAGCGGAGTACTTTTCCATTTTGCTCACTTATTTTTAAAGCGGTTTCGGTTCCATCACCATTAAAATAATTGAAAATTGCCGAATCATAGTGCGAAGAAACGTTGAATGCCTTGGTTGCAAAACGCTTTCTGTCCGCTATCGTAGTTGAGCCATTTCCTTTTGAAATTACATTTAAAAAATCCTCATAATCTTCCATGGAAGATACACAAAGTACATCTTTGAAGTTTTTGGCCGCAGCACGGATAAGGGAGATGCCACCAATATCTATTTTTTCGATAATATCTTGTTCAGATGCACCACTGGAAACTGTCTTTTCAAAGGGATATAGATCAACAATGACAATATCCAATTGTGGAATTTCAAATTCTGCCATTTGGGCAACATCGCTTTCGTTGTCCTGTCTATTCAATATGCCACCAAAAACCTTAGGATGAAGTGTTTTTACACGGCCGCCCAAAATAGAGGGATAGCTTGTGACATCTTCTACAGGGACTACATTGATATCTAAATCTTGAATGAATTTTTCCGTTCCGCCGGTTGAATACAGGGTTACACCGAGTTCATCAAGTTTTTTTACAATAGGCTCTAGTCCGTCTTTATGAAAAACGGAAATTAACGCAGAAGTAGCTTTTTTGGTGGTGTTCATTTTGTGTCTTAAAATCAATTTATTAAGCACACAAAAGTAAATTTTTTGTTATTAAAAAGTTATAGGGGTTATCAACAAATTACATTAGTTTTAAAGAATCTGGGCTACTTTTTCATTTACAAATTCCAAAAAGCGCTCATCTTCTTCAGTAAATGGGTCGGGGGTATTGGAATCGATATCTATTTGTCCAACATTTTCACCATTTACGAATAGCGGGACCACAATTTCAGCCTTGACGGTAATACTACAGGCAATATAATTATCTTGGGCAGCTACATCAGGTACTACAAAATTTTCATTGCTGACCGCTACTTGCCCACAGATACCTTTCCCGAAGGGAATTATCGTATGATCTGTGGGTTCCCCAGCGTAAGGACCGAGCTTTAATTCGTTCTTATTACCATTTTTAAAATAGAAGCCCACCCAATCGTAATACTCCACGGTGTCTTTTAAGAGTTGGCACAGTTCGTCCAAACGATTTTCCACACTTTTTTCGTTTTGAGATAAAATATTGGTGACTTTTGATCTTAGGGATACTAGCATGACAACAGTTTTTGCAAATGTATTTTTTAATTAGCGATTTTGGTCGCAGGAAACGTTGAAAATTACATTTTCAAATACTCTAAATTTTAGTTAACGTACTCCGTTTTAAATTCAAAAAGATAGAGTTTTTGTAATTTTACGTTTGTGAAAAAGATTTTCCGGCATATTGCATCGGTATCCTTGGCCATTATGGTGTTGTTTTCTACCGTCTCATGGACTGTGGATAAACACTTGTGTATGGGTAGGGTCATGGATATTGCTCTGTTCGTAAATGCTGATGATTGTGGTATGGAGGATGCCATGGCGGCAATGGGGGCAGAAACCATGGAAAACCATTGTTGCGATGACGAATCGTTTACGCTCGAAGGTCAAGATGATCTAAAGCTTTCTTGGGACGATTTTGAACTGGACCACAAGTTATTTCTGGTAGCCTTTTCGCAATCTTACTTTGATTTATTTGTTCCGGTCGATGAGCTCCCGGTTCCACACGAAAAATACCCACCTCCCAATCTGGTCAGGAACATCCAAGTTTTGGACCAAGTCTTTTTAATTTGATTCTATTGAACTTTTTCAAAGTCCTTTCTTAAGGACTGCCAATGGTACATTCTTCTGTACCAAGTACAAATGTTCAATACAAACAAATGAAATATATTTTAATACTTTTTTTATGGTTTCCCTATTCTATTGCTGCACAAGATGCAATTGAGGGCATGGTGATGGAAGCCAATACTGAAAACAAACATATTGGACTCGCTGGAGCCAATGTGTATTGGTCAAATTCCCAAATTGGAACGATGACCAAAAATGACGGCACCTTTAATATTCCCTATTCAAAAGATTACAATAAACTTATTATTAGTTTTGTAGGATTCAAGACAGATACGTTAACTATAGACAAGCCAAGAATGGTACATCATTGGTTGACACCTTCCAATCAATTGGATGAGGTTGTTTTGGAAAAGAAAAAGGATGATGTGCAAAAAACATTCTTTTCTGCCCAAAATGTGGTTACGGTAAACAGCGCAGAACTTTTGAAAGCTGCATGTTGCAACCTATCAGAAAGTTTTGAGACCAATCCGGCCATTGATGTTAATTTTAATGATGCCCTTACGGGAACAAAACAGATTCAGATGCTTGGGCTTACAAGTCCATATTTATTGATTACCCAAGAAAACATTCCTATGGTTAGGGGGCATCGCAAGTCTACGGACTTACCTTTACCCCAGGTACTTGGGTGGAAAGCATTCAGATTACCAAAGGTGCCGGGAGTGTGGTCAATGGGTATGAAAGTATATCGGGGCAAATCAATACCGAACTCCAAAAACCGTCTACGGACTATCCCATTTTTGTAAACGGATATGCCAATTTAAATGGAAGATTGGAGCTGAATACCCATATCAACAGAAGATTATCGGAAAAATGGAGCACGGGCTTTTACGTGCATGGAAATCGAAGAGATGTAGAAGTCGACAATAATGATGATGGTTTCTTGGATGCTCCGTTGGCCAATCAGATCAATATTGCGAACCGGTGGCAATATCAAGATATTGAAAATGGATGGGTCAGTTTTCTTAATGTCAGATTTCTGAATGATGAAAAACAGGTAGGGCAAACCAATTTTAATCCAAGTACGGATAAATTCACTACAAATGCTTGGGGGAGTGAAATTGATACCAGACGGTTTGATAGCTCGCTCAAATTGGGTTATGTTTTTCCGGAATCACCCTATCAGAGTTTTGGTTTTCAGGTTTCCTACAGTAATCATAGACAAGATTCTTTTTATGGATTCAATATTTACGATATAGCCCACGAAAGTCTGTACTCTAATTTTCTGTTCAATTCCATTTTAGGAAATACAAAAAACAAGTTTAAAGCTGGTTTGACTTTTGCTTTTGATGGCTATGATGAGTTGGTGAACAATCAAGATTTTGAGCGAACCGACCGTTCAGCAGGAGCTTTTTTTGAATACAGTTACACCAATCTTGAAAAGCTTAGTCTGACTGCTGGTTTGCGTGTAGATACGCATAATCGTTTAGGTACTTTCATCACGCCAAGATTGCATATTCGGTATACGCCTTGGGAAAAAGGTAGTCTACGGGGATCTTTTGGAATTGGAAGGAGAGCAGCCAATATTTTTGCCGAAAACCAGCGGTTGTTCGCTTCGTCAAGAACTATTCGATTGGTGCAAAATGGAGGGGATATTTATGGTTTTGATGCCGAAAAGGCATACAATTATGGTGTAAGTTTTATACAGGGCTTTACCTTGTTCGATAGGCCGGGGGATGTTTCAGTGGATTTTTACAGAACTGATTTTGAAAATCAAATTGTTGTAGATTGGGAAAACCCTAGAGAAGTAGTCTTTTCAAATTTGGAAGGGAAGAGTTTTGCTAATAGTTTGCAGGTTGAACTGAACTATGAAGTTGTACCGAATGTGGAGTTGCGAACTGCATATAAGTTTTATGATGTGCAAACCGATTACCAAACCGGACTTTTACAAAAACCATTACAAGCTCGTAATCGGTACTTTGCTAATATAGGCTATAACACCACGGCGAAAGAAAATGGAGCGCAATGGCGTTTTGATTATACATTGCACGCCTTGGGAAAACAACGATTACCCAATACCTCTGCAAATCCTGAAGCTTTTCAATTAGGCGAGTTTTCAGGAGCATATAGTTTGATGAACGCGCAAATAACCAAGGTATTCTCAAAGAAATTTGAGATGTACGTTGGGGGTGAAAATTTGACCAATTTTAGACAAAACAATCCTGTTTTAGATGCAGAAAACCCATTTGGCCCTAATTTTGACACTACTATAGTGTTCGGTCCAATTTTAGGTAGAATGGTCTATACAGGTTTTAGATTTAAATCATAACATAATTAAATAACATAAAGATGAAAAAAATAGTGATTTTTCTAGTATGTATCATGGGGATGCTCGTGAGCAATGCACAGGACAAAAAAAAGAAACTTGAATTTGAGGTCGACGGAAAATGTGAGATGTGCAAAATGCGTATCGAGAAAGCTGCGCTCAATGTTCCTGGTGTAAAATATGCCGTTTGGGACATTCCATCGCACCAGCTTTCCTTAATTATGGATGAGCGAAAAACAGATGCCATGAAAATAAAAACCGCATTGGTCGAAGCAGGTCATGATACAAAGGAATTAAAGGCTTCTCAAGAAGCATATGATAATATTCATCCGTGCTGTAAATACCGTGAAGATAATACCGATGACAGTAAAAAACATTAAATGGAACATACCTATTCGGTGAGTGGAATGACCTGTGAAGGTTGTGTCGCTTCTGTGTCCAAAAAGTTGTTGGCAATTAAAGGGGTAGAACATGTTGAGGTGGATTTGAATAATGGCAAGGCCAGAATAATTTCAGAAAACCATGTTCAAAACAGTATCCTACAAGATGCTTTGGGGAGTAAGTACGGTATTTCTGAAATACAAGGGGAAACATTGGAAGCACCCATTCAGGAAATACAATCCAAATGGGTACAGCTACGACCCTTGTTTTTGATTTTTATGTACTTGTTTGTAGCCTCGTTCCTGTTGAATTTCAAAAATTGGAATACTGCTTCAGCTATGCTGGATTTTATGGGATTGTTTTACATCGTTTTTAGTTTTTTTAAGCTATTGGACTTGAAAGGTTTTCCTGAAAGTTTTCGCATGTACGACCCATTGGCAAAAGCTGTTCCAGTTTACGGGTGGATTTATCCATTTCTGGAACTTGGCTTGGGTCTTTTATTTCTTATGCGGATTGAGGTGGAAATCGCTTTGGTTGCTACAATACTTGTTTTGGGAATAACGACTTTTGGAGTAATTAAAACCTTAGTGGATAAAAAAAGCATTCGATGTGCCTGTTTGGGAACGGCATTAAAACTCCCCATGACCGAAGCAACATTTATAGAAAATGCCATTATGTTGGTGATGGCTTTTTGGATGTTGGGAAGTATGATTTAATCCAATGAAATTTCTTGAGTATGGGAGAGGAGCGAGCCATCTTCTCCCATGCCTTCTATATAAACTTTTACTGAAGAAATATTGTCTTTTGGGATTTTGAAACCTACTTCACCCTTTTTATTGGTGGTTAATTTAGGTTGCCAATGAACAATACCATAATTTTCAAAAGCTTCACCTTTGGTTGAGATGTACTTTGGACGATAGAAAGTTTTGGGTCTGGAAAAACTGTTTTTCACGAGCTTTTCGGCAAAATTCATTGATGATTTCCCTAAAGATAACCCTGACTTCCAATAAATTCGAATAACTCCTCCGGGAGCATATATATCCCCAGACAAGCCTTGTGTTTCAAAATAAATCTCGTCTATCTGATTTAAGGGCACATAACGTAATTGGGCAATATCTTGTAAATGAAAATCATCGACGTAAACTCGAACAGGTCCTCTGCTAGGAATGATATTTCTTATAGACAATGCACCTGGAATTCTTGTATCCACTCTGAATCCATTTCTTGCGATTAGGTCGGTTAAAAAAGGGCTTTTTTTCAGTTCCGCCTCATCTACTTTTACGCCTTTAAACGCAAAATTAACGTTTGGACCTTTCCGTGTAAGTTTTTTTTCAATTCGTCCTTCAGTCAGTACAACCTCGTCCAAGGCTATAATATCTCCAGATGGTCTAAAAAGAGGGGTTTTATTGAGTCTTGTTGTAGTAGCCAACTTGTAATAATAAGGATGATTGTATTTCTTCAGAATGATTGAATCCTTTTCTACATCAAAGCTATTAAAATGAATATTTAAATCAGGTTTCCTCAATCCTCCTCTTTTTTTTCGGATGGAAAATTTAAGAGTATCACCATTTTGTGAAAACAAATCTGTTAACTCTAGGTTTTGGGAATCGTACATATCAAGAAAAACCATGGAGTCATTATAATCTCCAATCAATACTAATCGCTCTTCTTTTTTTAGCTTTGAGGATAGTTTCAATTGGGCGTTTACCCCATGTTCGAAAGGATATGTGATTACGGGTTCCCCTTTAAAAATCAGTCCCCAGTCATAACTACTCCAGCCTTGCGTGAGCATAGCCAAGTCCAGTTCATATTCCTTTATTCTATTGGAATCCGAAAAATATCGGGAAGAGTTTTCAATAGCTGATTTTAAATACGGGTGTAAGAGAAAGGAAGAAAAGATATTGGATTCATTAAGATTATTGGTGTTAGCGGCTGGTAAGGCAGAAACACTTAGTGAAATAGGAGTGTTTTTTTTGGTGTAAGCCTTTATTTTCAAATAGACCGAGTCCTTTTTTGTTTTGCCCTTTGTCAAAGATGTATTGGCCAACCTAAGTCCATTGAAATTGAAAATAAGTCGTTCACTTATTGGTTCTAAGTTTTGGTTGAACAAGGTTATTATGTTCGTTCCAGGCAACAGATTTTTTTTGCTGATTTTAATATTTCTGGAGATACTGTCAAAGACAAAAGAATTTAAGGTCATGATTCCATCACGATGGATGGCCAAATGAAATGAGTCTTTTTTGATGGTTTCAAAGGTCTTGTTGTTCGTATTTAATGAGACGATCAATTTCTCCTCCAAAATATTATTTATCGCCATGGCAACCCCATTAGACTTAGCTTCCGGAAGCTTTTTTTCAATAATACTCCCATCTATGAGAACTGTCTTTAAGGTATAGGTCATTTGTTTTTTGGGAAGTAGTTCAAACCGACCTAAACCCACCTCATTGGTAAAGACTTCGGTCAATTGATTATTTTCTTCATCATATACTCCTCCTTTTTGAATCTGTACTCCTCTACCATTACCATCCACAATGCGTAGGCCTACCATGTTATCCGTATCAGATATCAAATGCCCGCCTTCAGGAAGTAGTTGTAGGTCATGGTCTTTTTGGAGTGAATTGGACTCTGTTTCCTTATCGGAATCAACTATGGTAACTTTTTGAACAAATGGCGCATCCTCTTCGAAGTTTTTCATCCATTTGGTATCTGCTTTTATAAAGTACGTTCCAGGATTTAATGTAGAATCTATCTTAAAGCTTCCGTGAGTAATAGCTTGATCAAACAAAAAAAGGTCTTTGATAACTTGTTCTCCTTTGGAATTGTATAATCCGCAGTATAGGTTTTTTGTTGCATTGGAAGGATAATTACTTTTTTTATTGTAAGCATAGGCCGTCCACCAAATCTCATCCCCTTGAATAAAGGTAGTCTTATTTAAATGCAAATGAATGGACTCTCGACAGTGTTGGAAACGAGATTGGTATATCTTCTTTAGCTCTGTAGTCTCTTCCTTTTGAGCATTGAGGTTGAAATTAAAAAGAAGAAGTGGGACAAGAAATGTACTAATATGGATTTGGCTCATTTTGTTTTCTTTTAAAATACAAAAAAGAGCTCTGCCTGAAAATCACTTTATCAAGGATTTAACACGTCTATGCTACAAAAAAACCGCACCTAATTTGGTGCGGTTTTTTCTATTAAAATCAATATTCTTCGAATTACATCATGCCTGGCATTCCGCCACCGCCACCCATTGGAGGCATAGCAGGAGCATCTTCTTTAATGTCCGTTAAAGAACATTCCGTGGTCAAGATCATTCCAGAAACCGAAGCGGCATTTTCCAAAGCAACACGGGTCACTTTTTTAGGATCTATAATACCTGCTTTCATCATTTCTACATAAGCATCGGATTTTGCATCGTAACCAAAGTCACTTTTGCCCTCCAAAACTTTTGCAACGACTACCGATCCTTCACCACCAGCATTTTCAACAATGGTTCTCAAAGGAGATTCAATTGCCCTTGCAACGATTTGCAATCCTGTTTCTTCATCTGCATTTACAGCGCTAACTTTAGAAAGTACGGATTTAGCTCTAACCAAAGCAACACCACCACCAGCAACAATACCTTCTTCAACAGCAGCTCTGGTAGCATGCAAAGCATCGTCCACACGGTCTTTCTTCTCTTTCATTTCAACTTCAGAGGCAGCACCTACATAGAGTACGGCAACACCACCAGCTAGTTTGGCCAAACGCTCTTGTAACTTCTCTTTGTCATAATCAGAAGTAGTAGTTTCAATCTGCGCTTTTATTTGGTTGACACGGGTCTTGATATTTTTTGCAACACCTCCGCCATTAACGATGGTAGTGTTGTCCTTGTCGATTGTTACTCTTTCCGTAGTACCCAACATATCTATTGTTGCCGTTTCCAAAGAGAATCCTCTTTCTTCTGAAATAACGGTACCATTTGTCAAGATAGCGATGTCCTCCAGCATTGCTTTTCTTCTGTCACCAAAACCAGGAGCTTTAACTGCAGCAATTTTTAAGGAACCTCTTAGTTTGTTCACAACCAAAGTTGCCAATGCTTCACCATCAACATCTTCAGCAATGATCAATAATGGCTTTCCAGACTGAGCTACAGGCTCCAATACTGGAAGTAAATCCTTCATCGCAGAAATCTTCTTGTCAAACAAAAGAATATAAGGGTTGTCTAAATCTGCAATCATTTTCTCGGAATCTGTCACGAAGTAGGGAGAAAGATACCCTCTGTCAAACTGCATTCCCTCAACAACATCAACGTATGTATCTGTTCCTTTTGCCTCTTCAACGGTAATTACCCCTTCTTTACCAACTTTTCCGAATGCTTGTGCAATTAAATCACCGATAGTCTCATCATTGTTAGCAGAAATTGCAGCCACTTGTTTTATCTTTTCTGAAGAGTCTCCAACTTTTTTGGATTGCTTTGCCAAGTTCTCAACAATGGCTTCCACCGCTTTGTCAATACCTCTTTTTAGGTCCATTGGATTGGCACCTGCAGCCACATTCTTAAGGCCTTCCTTTACGATGGCCTGTGCTAGCACTGTTGCGGTAGTTGTACCATCACCAGCTAAATCGTTGGTTTTTGAAGCTACTTCCTTTACCATTTGTGCACCCATATTCTCAAGCGCATCTTCCAATTCTATTTCTTTTGCTACAGTTACACCATCTTTGGTAACCTGTGGAGCTCCGAACGATTTGCTAATGATAACATTTCTTCCCTTAGGTCCTAGAGTAACTTTTACTGCATTTGCCAGGGCGTCAACGCCTTTTTTAAGGCCATCACGTGCTTCTACATCAAATTGAATATCTTTTGCCATTTTCTTCTAGTTGATTTTTATTAAACAATTGCTAAAATGTCGCTTTCGCGCATCATCAAATAATCAGAACCATCTAGTTTTAGTTCTGTACCGGCATATTTTCCATAAAGAACGGTATCGCCCACTTTTACAGTGATTGCTTCATCTTTGGTGCCTGGACCAACGGCGACTACTTTTCCTTTTTGTGGTTTTTCTTTTGCGGTATCAGGAATGATGATTCCCGAAGCTGTCTTTGTCTCAGCTTCAACAGGTTCTATAAGAACTCTGTCTGCTAATGGTTTGATATTGACTTTAGCCATTTTATTGATTTTTTGATTAATTTAAAAATTCTGAATTTTTTGGGCAGAAATTATGCCATTGGTTAAAAACTGACATTATTAGAAAATAAAAATGCCAGCTTGTCACTCAAGCCGGCATTTTTATAGGATATTGTCATTGCTGTTAGTTGATCGTATCCGCTGGATTATCGTTTGTAGCAGGTGGAAGTTGTTCTGGAACTTCTTCTGGCACAGTCTCTGGAATTGTAGTTTCTACATCATCACCTTGTAATAGTTTGGAATCGGCTTGACTATAGCTTCCTTTAAGGGAAACATTGGAAACAAGGATCAAAACAATTAATAGGGATGCCAACGTCCAAGTACTTTTGTCCAAGAAATCCCCTGTTTTTTTTACGCCCCCAACTACTTGGTTGCCTCCACCTCCAAATGAAGAAGACAAACCGCCGCCTTTAGGGTTTTGAACCATAATGACCAATACCAATAAAAGGCACACTATGATAATTAGTATTAAAAATATTGTAAACGTACTCATGATTTTCTATTATTCGTTTTCTTTCTGAAGCTTCTTTATTGTCCGAATTTGGTCTGCAAAGAAACCATTTTTTTCTGGATATTTCAAACTCAATATTTTAAAGGCTTGAATCGCTTTTTTATACTTTTTTTGCTCTAAATACACTTTAGCCAAAGTCTCTGTCATCAGCTCATTGGTATTCATCTTTGTGGACTCTTTTATCTTCACCTTTGCCTTTGAGTCTTCATTTGGAACAATCTTGGGTTTGTTCTCTATAAACTTGTCCAATAAATCGAACTTTTTCTTTTTTTCCAACGCTGCCGTTTCTTCAGATTCGGTTTCTTCGGAAAGGTTTTTAGAGGCCAATTGCAACCACTCCGTAAAAGAGTGTTTTTCTTTTTTTGTAAAGGGAATTGGTTTTCCAATGTTCAAATCAACATCAGGGCTTTTTTTTTCTGATGGATCTGGTTTTTCTATTTCAGGCTTCTTAGATTTAAAAAGCTTTGGGTTCAGGATACGTTCCGCATCTTGAAGGTTCTGCGGCAAGGCACCCTCTTTAGATTCGCCAAGAATGGTCTCCATATCTGGATTGGGCTGAATTTCTTCAGAAACGGCCTTTTTATCTTCCAGCTTTTGGGTACGACCCATTATAGTGTCCGCAATATTGTTTTGGACAAATTCCTTGGACGTGACAAAATCAAAAAGTACATCTCTATCTGCGGTATGGGCAGCTGTAACCTTTAATGCGCTGTTGTATTTATAACTATCCAGGTTTTTAAGTCCTTTAAGATGTAGTGCTCTTGCAGTCTGAAAATAAGGGTATTCATCAATAATATCCTCTAACGCCTTTGTCTGTTTTGGTGACAGAATGGTATCTGATTTTTGAATAATTTGTATGAAGTCGGATACATTCATGGGGTCTACCAATTTCCTAGCGAAGCATTAAAAATATCTTGGGTGATACGATCAAAAATTTCTTCATGGGCTTGGGCCTGCACCGAGGCCAATGTAGCTGTTGCGTCAAAATCAAAAAAGAAGGAGAAACGTTTTTCAAAATCCACTTCTTCTTTTGTTTTATTAAAAAACCTAACATTAACGCTCATAGTAAGACGGTTTTGAGCTGTAAGTTGGTCTGCTGTTGCAGTCATGGGAACAACCCTATATTCTACAATTTCTCCTTCGTACAACAAATCCCCGTTACTGCCCGTAAGCGCCAAACTTGTTAAGTTGGTAATTAATTCTTGCAAAGCATTGGTGAAATCCCTATCCAAACCAGGTTCAATGACAGAGCCCGGACTCTGGTCCGCGTAATTTTGGAAAAAATTCACCTGAAAACTTTTGGCCGTTCCAATGTCCGCTCCTGAGAAATTATATGCTCCGCAACCGTAAAGACATAGTACAAGGGAAAGGATTCCCAGTTTGTAGTTGCTTTTTCTCATCAGCTTTTGTTCTTGTGACATTTTCAAAAGATTTTGAAATCTAGAGATCATATTGTTTGATTTTTCTGTACAGGGTCCTTTCTGAGATACCCAATTCCGTAGCTGCTGCTTTCCGTTTTCCCCTATTTCGCTCCAATGACTTTTTGATCAGTTCAATTTCTTTTTCCTGTAGCGATAAGGTCTCTTCCTCTTCAATTTCTTCAGCAAAATGATAACGATCTTCCTGTGGTTGTGTTACTGTGGCACTGGTTGTTTCTACAATTGGCTCGGGTAAATGAAGCACTTCAGTTGTTCTGTTTTCTTGTGGTGGAATCTCATCCTCTTCATTTCCGTATATTTTTCTGATCAACGTCTCGTTTTCTTCCTGTACTTTCTCGGAATCATTGTTCTTTAGAAGCTCCAAGGTAAGTTTTTTTAAGTCGTTGAGGTCACCCTTCATATCAAATAACACCTTGTAGAGAATTTCCCTTTCATTGCTGAAGTCACTATCCTTTTTTGCTTGCCCTACAACAGCAGGTAGATTACTGGCATTGGCATTGGGTAGGTAACTGTTGAGCGTAGATGCCGTTATGGACCTATTTTCTTCTAAGACAGAAATTTGTTCTGCTATATTTCGTAATTGGCGGATGTTGCCCGGCCACCTATATTTTAACAATAATTGAACTGCATGTTCTTCTAGACGGATAGTGGGCATTTTATATTTCTGACCAAAATCTGAAGCAAACTTTCTAAATAACAAATGAATGTCCTCTTGGCGGTCACGGAGTGGGGGGATGCTTATTTCTACGGTACTTAATCTATAGTAAAGGTCTTCCCTAAATTTTTCTTTTTCAATGGCTTCGAACATATTTATGTTAGTGGCCGCTACAATCCGCACATCTGTTTTTTGCACTTGAGATGAACCTACTTTTAAGAATTCACCATTCTCCAAAACCCTAAGCAGTCTTACTTGCGTGGTCAATGGCAATTCCCCAACTTCATCCAAAAAAATGGTTCCACCATCAGCTACTTCGAAATAACCGCTTCGGGTTTGTGTAGCTCCTGTAAAGGCACCTTTCTCATGACCAAAAAGCTCACTATCTATAGTTCCTTCGGGAATGGCACCACAGTTTACCGCAATGTATTTAGCATGCTTTCTATGCGAAAGCGAGTGAATGATTTTTGGAATAGCCTCTTTACCAACACCGCTTTCCCCAGTTACCAGCACCGAAATGTCTGTTGGGGAAACCTGAATAGCCTTTTGCAAAGCCCGGTTGAGCTTTACATCATTGCCTATAAGTTCAAAACGTTGTTTTATGGATTGAACGTTTTCCATGCTTTAATTGTTCTTTGAATATGCAACAGCCTCTCCTATCAACGTTGCAGAGGTACACTCATTTATTTTTACATTGACAAAATCCCCGACTTTGTAATTTTCCTTTGGAAAAACAACAACGGTATTTTGGGAATTTCTTCCCTTCCAATGCGCATCTGATTTTTTTGAAGGTCCTTCAATTAAAACTTCCTCGATTTTGCCAAGATGTTGTTGGGTTCTGAAGAGGGAATGTCGTTGTTGAAGATTTATGATATCGTTCAAGCGTCTTTTCTTGATATCCTCCGGGACATCGTCATCCAATTTTCTTGCTGCCATGGTACCAGGCCTTTCTGAATATGCAAACATAAAACCAAAGTCATATTTTACATATTCCATCAAGCTCAAGGTGTCTTGATGGTCTTCTTCGGTTTCCGTAGGAAAACCAGCAATCATATCTTGGCTTATGGCACAGTCTGGGATGATTTTTCGAATACTATCGATCAATTCAAAATATTCTTCTCTTGTATGAAGACGGTTCATTGCCTTCAAAATTCTATCACTGCCACTTTGAACGGGAAGGTGTATGTAATTACAGATATTGTCATACTTGGCCATGGTCTCTATAACATCCAAGGTCATATCTTGTGGATTGGAAGTAGAAAAACGAATGCGCATTTTAGGCTGGGCACTTGCGGTCAATTCCAAAAGCTTTGCAAAATTTACCGAAATGGCTTTTTGCATTTCCGAAGCTTTTTCAAAGTCTTTTTTTAATCCCCCGCCATACCAAAGGTAACTGTCCACATTTTGGCCCAGTAGCGTAATTTCCTTGAACCCTTTTTTCCAAAGGTCATTGACCTCTTCTAGAATAGATTGTGGGTCACGACTTCTTTCGCGCCCCCTGGTAAACGGAACCACACAAAAGGTGCACATATTATCACAACCGCGTGTAATGGACACAAAGGCGCTTACCCCGTTCGAATTTAATCGCACTGGGGCAACATCGCCATAGGTTTCGTCCTTGGACAGTATTACGTTAACAGCGTTTCTACCCTCATCAATTTCTTGTATAAGATTGGGCAGGTCTTTGTAGGCATCTGGTCCCACAACCATGTCAACGATTTTTTCCTCTTCCAGAAATTTGCTTTTTAGACGTTCGGCCATACAGCCAAGCACTCCCACTTTCATTCCTGGATTTATCTTTTTGGCCGCGTTGAATTTTTCCAAGCGTTTGCGCACGGTCAATTCTGCTTTTTCTCTAATAGAGCAGGTATTGACCAATACCAAATCCGCTTCTTCCAGTTCTTGCGTGGTATTAAAACCTTCTTTCGCTAAGATTGAAGCTACAATCTCGCTATCGGAAAAATTCATCTGGCAACCATAACTCTCAATGTAGAGCTTTCTATTGTTGTCTTTGTTCTTCTCCAATGCCAAGGTGTTCCCTTGTTGGCTTTCATCTATAACTTTCTCTATATTTTCGTTCGCTGTCATTTCGTTATAATGGGATGCAAAGATAATGCATATTCTATGTTGGTGACAATTTGGCAGTACATTTTAATACTATATTTAGGTATTATTAAGTTATTGTTAGCCTCAATTTTAATTTAACCAATTAAGAATCTATGAATATTGATGATTTATCCCAAAAAATAAGTGAAAGCAAGCCATTGGAATTTGGAAATGTTTTCAATAATTCCTTAGAGCTCTTTAAAAAAGTGTGGTTGGAAGGATTTGTAATCGTTATTTTGACTTTTGTGTCCATATTGCCATTTTATATTTTGCTTTATGTACCCATGTTGGCTTTTGGTATCGCAGACCCTGAAGCATTTCAAAATGAAGAGATGCCACCGGCTGCTGCATTGTTCATGCTTTTGTTTATGCCTGTTTTTCTATTGGGTGTAATGGTTTGCAGTTTGTGTTTGAATGCGGGATTTTTAAGAATATGTTGGCTAAAAGATTTGAACCAACCGGTCGATGGCTATTTTTTTTACTTCAAAAAGGAATATTTGGTCAAGGCTTTATCGCTTTCATTGATCATGTTCGGGCTTAGTATTTTAGGGTTTTTGGCCTGTGGATTGGGTATGTTTTATTTAATTGTTCCTTTATCACTTTTCCCGGTATTCTTGGCTTTTGATAAAGAACTGAGTGCGATGGACATTACAAAGGCAAGTTTCGCCCTTGGGAACAAAAATTGGGGAGTTATTTTTGGATTACTCTTGCTAATGGGAGTTATTGGCCAACTTGGAGTCTTGCTTTGCTTTGTTGGTGTATTCTTTACCGCAATGATTAGCAAGGTTCCTGCCTATTTTGTTTATAAAGAAGCAGTTGGTTTTCCATCCCGTTTGTAATTTTTTTAAGTTTACCACGCAACTTTGTTTAAGTTTTTTAATCTAAAGAATACTATTCTAACAAAAAAACTAAACAAAAATGAAAAAGAAAATTTTAATGTCCTTGGGCATCCTCGTATTGATTTTTTCGTCCTGTGATAATAAAGATGACGATTATGCAGAATATTTGGTCGCACGCCCTTTAATTATAAGTAAGGCTGAATTTGCGACAAGCTTATCCATAGAGGTTCCTCGTCCCATCGATGAATCTGGAAAAGTATATACGTATCAAGATTATATTTTTATCAACGACAAAAGTCAAGGGATTCACGTGATAGACAACAGTAATCCCCAACAACCTCGAAAAGTTTCATTTATTAAGATTCCGGGTAACGTTGATATCTCTATAAAAGATAACTTTTTGTATGCTGACAGTTTAATGGATTTAGTGGTTTTGGACATCTCGGATATCGATAATATTAAACCCGTAAATAGATTGGAAAATGTTCTTGGCAACTTTGTTTTCTTTCCTTTTGAAGCTGATATTGTTGAGTATACCAATTTTGATTATGATACAGAGATAGTAATTGGATGGCAAACGGTCACGGAGCGCAGATTGATTGAAGAAGTGGAACAAACTAGAGTCGATTTCTTCAATGATGCTGCAGTGGCTGAATCGACCAATGGTGGAGATACTGGTCAGGGAGGTTCTTTGGCGCGTTTTAAAATTGTTGATGATTACCTGTATGCCGTTGATCGTCATAATATTAATGTATTCAATATTTCAGATTTGGAGAATCCCCAAGATTTAGAGGATGTTTACGCAGGGTTCGATATTGAAACCATCTTTAATCGGGACAATCATTTATTTTTAGGGAGTATGCAGGGAATGTATATTTATGATATTTCCTCGCCCGCTACTCCAACGTTTGTTTCAGAATTTCAGCACGGTACGGCCTGTGACCCTGTTGTCGTAGATGGTGACTATGCCTATGTGACCTTACGTGGCGGCAATGGATGTGGTGCTATTGATAGCGGATTGTTCATTGTTGATATTTCCAATATTGAAAATCCAGAGTTGACTATTGAATATCCAATGGATGAACCTTATGGTCTTGGCATTAAAGATGAGAAGCTATTTATTTGTGATGGAAGTTCTGGATTGAAAGTTTACGATAAAACAGATGTGAATAATTTAATAAGTTTAAACCATTTTAAGGATATCGTGACCTTTGATGTAATTCCCTTGGAAAGCCATTTGATCATGGTAGGGGATGAGGTACTCTATCAATACGAATATTTGGATGATAATATAAAACTCATCAGTCAGATAGGACTGAACTAAAAAAATGCCCCTTCAAAAAGGGGCATTTTTTATTTCGATATTCAACTGTGGTTTAGGAATATTACTTTGAAGAAATCATCTTTATTTTGTTTTCGGAGACATGACTATTGATTTTTGGGATGTAGTCTTCCAATACGTTATCAAGTGCATTGATTTCCGTATCCAGTTCTTTGGTTACTTCTTTAAAAAATTCCAAGGACTGGTCCGTTGGCGGATAATCCCCTCTTTGGGAATCTGCCATCAAAAAGGCAATTCGATTGTTGATACGAATACCATAGTTTAAGGGATCTTGCCTACTTTGGTTTTTGGTCATGTGAATGTTGTTCTCCAAGACATCCAATTTGGATTGAAATTCTTGGACAAGATTTTGAATCTCTTCGTTATCTTTTATTTTCTCTTTTAGATAGTTCAAATCCTTTTCAATGGACCTAATGGAAGAAATTGCAGAATTTGCCCTACTTACTTGATCTCTAACTTTTATCAAAAAGTCGAACTGTTTCTGATAATCTTCATCCGTGTTAGGTAATCTGGGGTCTTTGCTAATTGTAAACGATTGTTCCAATGTTTCCCCATTGTAAGTCATTCTCACTTTGTAGTCTCCCGGCACTGCTTTGGGCCCTACATTGGGCGATGAGTAAAAAACCATGCCTTCAAAGCTTTTGAACCCAGGGTATCTCATGTTCCAGATTAATCGATTACCCCCAGAGTTCACCTTAATTGGTTTTATGGCTTCGGGATTCAATTTGTTCTCTTTTGCAGTGTTGGAAAATTCTTGGATAAGTTTGCCATCGGATTCTAAAATTGCTATGTTAATGGAATCTCCCTCTTTTACATCTTCAATATAAAAATTGATGATTGCACCATCAGGATGATTTTCCCCTACCAATTTCATGTTTGGTTTGGACCATCCACCAGATTGTTGCATTCTGTAAGCTTTATCCGGTTTGTAGAGAAAAAATGAATTATTGGCCATTTCTGAAGATAGTTGGTGTAAGGGAGTTAGGTCATCGATCATCCAGAAACTACGTCCGTGGGTGGCTGCAATTAAATCATTGTCCCGTACATGTAAATCTCGTATAGCCGTAATGGGTAAGTTGAGTTGAAATGGTGACCAACTAATACCGTCATCAAAAGAAACATACATGCCCCATTCCGTGCCAGCATAGAGCAGACCTTCCTTTACTTTGTCAGAACGTATGGCCCTGGTATAATGATTACTTTTTATGCCAGCGGTTATGAGTTGCCATGATTTTCCATAATCATTGGTTTTATATAAGTAAGGAGTATAGTCGCCAAATTTGTAGGATGTTGCCGCTACATATGCAGTCCCTTTTTTGAACGGACTTGGGTCAATACAATTGATCATGTTCAATTTAGGACTCATAGTTGAAGGCGGAGTAACGTTTTCCCAAGTTTCACCATTATCTTTTGAAATATGGATAAGCCCATCATCACTACCAACCCAAATGACTCCCTCTTCCAAAGGAGATTCATTTATGGCAAAAAGATTGGAATAAAACTCAGCTCCCGTATTGTCCTGCGTAATAGGACCGCCGGATGATTTTATCGTCTCCGGAAGACCTCGGGTAAGGTCCTGGGAGATGGTTTTCCAGGTTTGTCCTTCATTTGTGGTCACATGCAAATAGTTAGAGCCGGCATAAAGTTTTTTTGAGTTATGGATACTGAATTTTACCGGAAAATTCCAATTAAAGCGATATTTCATAACCTCCGCTCCTGAGCCTGCTGGATTATCAGGCCATATGTTTACGGATCTTGTTTGGTCTACGGAATGGTCTTTACGCATCATATATCCTTTATAAGTGCCTCCATAGACAATATTATTGTTCTTGGGGTCTGGAGCAAGATGTGCACTTTCACCACCGGATGTTGGTTCCCAATGCGTTTCATTTATGGAGTTTCCCGAAGTTCGGTGATAGATTCGAACCGTACTGTTATCTTGTTGGGCGCCATAAATACGGTAGGGAAATGCGTTGTCCGTTGTCACTCTATAAAACTGTGCGGTGGGTTGGTTGTAATAGGTGGACCAGTTTTCACCGCCATCATTTGATACTTGTGCTCCTCCATCATCTGCTATGACCATTCTCTGATTGTTGTTCGGGTCAATCCATAGGTCATGATGATCCCCGTGTGGCGCATTTTTTAAAGTAAAGGTCTTACCTCCGTCCGTGGATACTCCGTAGCTGACATTCATCACAAAAAGTTTATCCACATTTTGTGTATCGGCATAAATACGCGTGTAGTACCAAGCCCTTTGGCGCAGTGCCCTGTTTTCATTTATCTTCTTCCATGTTTTTCCTGCATCATCGGACCTAAACAAACCGCCATCTTCTACTTCTATTAAAGCCCAAACCCTATTGGAGTCCTTGGGTGAAACCGTAATGCCAACTATGCCCCAAGGACCATTGGGTAGACCATCATATTTGGAAATATCTGTCCATGAATCTCCGCCATCGGTACTTTTGTACATTTTGCTATCCGGTCCACCGCTATCCATGCGATATCCATTTCGTTTCATTTGCCAAGTGGCCGCGTACATGATCCTTGGATTATTTGGGTCCATAATAAGGTCTCCTGCACCGGCTTTATCACTTTCATATAGTATCTTCTCCCAAGTACCCCCTCCATCTTTTGACCGGTATACACCACGTGTTTCGTTGGGTATCCAAAGATTTCCTATGGCGGCTACATAAACCAAATCTGGATTTGTTGGGTGAATTCGTATTCTTGAAATATGTTCAGACCCTTTAAGTCCTATAAACTTCCAAGTTTCACCTGCGTCAGTACTTTTCCAAAGACCATTTCCTGAGGAAACGTTGCCTCTAAGTGTCTGTTCCCCTTCGCCTACATATATAATGTTTGGATCCGCTTCAGAGACGGCTATTGCTCCAATAGACCCTCCAAAATAACCATCGGAAATACAGCTCCAACTGCTACCGGAATCCGTAGTTTTCCAAACTCCACCACCCGCAGTCCCCATATAATATAAGTTTGGGTTGCCGATAACTCCCGTTGCTGTGCCCGCTCTTCCTCCCCTAAAAGGACCAACAAGACGCCATTGTATTCCATTGTAGAGTTTTTCTGGAAAAGTTTTTTTGGTCTCCTTTTTATTTTTCTTGCGTTGGGCATTTGTCTCAACTAAAGTAAATACTGCTAAAAAAGTAAAAAGTAAAAGTGTAGTTTTTTTCATGAGTGTTTGGTTGAAGTACTCATTAAAAATAACTATAAAATAGTGTTGGACGAATATTTTGCAATTGGTTTTTCAATGAATACTATTTTACCTTTCATAAGTTCATTTTATGATGACCATTTATCTTCTTATATATACTGCGTAGCATCAAATCGAAAATTTGATATATTTTTGTCACTTCAAAACCCATTCCATGCCAAAAAATTTAGTTATTGTTGAGTCCCCAGCAAAAGCGAAGACCATTGAACGCTTTCTAGGGAAAGACTACCAAGTTGAATCAAGTTTCGGCCATATTGCAGATCTTCCCTCAAAAGAACTTGGTGTTGACGTGGAAAACGACTTTAAACCCAAATACACGGTTGACAAGGAGAAAAAGGCTCTTGTGAAAAAATTGAAAGATCTAGCAAAGAAGGCAGATACCATCTGGCTGGCAAGTGATGAGGATCGAGAGGGAGAAGCAATTTCTTGGCATTTGGCAGAGGCATTGGGATTGGATAAGAGTAGAACCAAACGTATTGTCTTTAACTCCATAACCAAGTCGGCAATCCAAAAGGCTATTGAGAATCCTAGGGAAATCAATTACAATTTGGTGAACGCCCAACAAGCAAGAAGAGTCTTGGACAGACTAGTGGGTTATGAATTGTCGCCCGTATTATGGAAAAAAATAAAACCGGGGCTATCAGCGGGTAGAGTACAATCTGTGGCTGTGCGATTGATTGTTGAAAGGGAAAGGGATATTGAAGCTTTTAAACCGGAAGCATCCTACAGGATACAGGCAGAGTTCAAAACCAATAGCGGAAATGTATTTGCTTCAAAGTTGAATAAAATGTTTCCAACAAAACAGGTTGCCGAACAATTCTTAAAACAAAATATTGGAGCAGATTTTTCTGTTGCGAGTTTAGATAAGAAGCCTGCAAAAAAATCTCCGGCAGCACCATTTACTACTTCCACATTGCAGCAAGAAGCTTCCAGAAAACTTTATTTTTCAGTAGGTAGGACCATGCAGGTCGCACAACGGTTGTATGAGGCAGGTCTTATTACATACATGAGAACAGATAGTGTAAACTTATCCAAAGAAGCCTTAAATGCTGCAAAGGATGCTATCATTCAGAATTATGGGGAATCTTACAGTAAGGTCAGGAACTATACTGGTAAATCAAAAGGTGCACAAGAAGCGCACGAGGCCATTCGCCCAACGGATATGAAATTGAACAATCCTTCGCTGGAGCGTGATCAGGCCAAACTCTACGAATTGATATGGAAACGGACCTTGGCCTCGCAAATGAGTGATGCAGCCTTGGAACGAACCAATGTAAAAATTAAGGCGAGTTCGCACAGTGAAGAATTTTCTGCAAATGGAGAAGTAGTAAAGTTTGATGGTTTCCTTAAGGTATATTTGGAAGGAACCGATGAAGAGGACAAGGCGGAAGAGCAAGAAGGAATGCTTCCGGCAATGAGCGTTGGAGAAACACTTCAAAATAATTTTATTACAGCTACCGAACGTTTTTCAAGACCACCGTACCGCTATACCGAAGCTTCTTTGGTCAAAAAGTTAGAAGAACTGGGCATCGGAAGACCCTCAACCTATGCACCTACGATTTCAACAATTCAGAATAGGGGTTATGTTGAGAAAGGAACGATAGAGGGGACAGAACGCCACTATGTCCAATTGATTTTAGAGAGCGGTAAGCTTATTGAGAAAAAACTGTCTGAAATGATAGGTTCGGACAAGGGAAAATTAGTGCCTACAGATATAGGTATTATAGTCAATGATTTTTTGGTGGATCATTTTACGACCATACTTGATTATAATTTCACAGCAAAGGTCGAAGAAGATTTTGATGAAATAGCCACTGGAGACGAAGATTGGCAAAAAATGATGAAAGAGTTTTACTCAGATTTTCATCCCAATGTTCTTGAAGTTGAAGAAAATGCCGATCGTGCCAGTGGGGAGCGTATTTTGGGAGAAGACCCAAAGACCGGAAAACCTGTTCTTGTGCGTTTAGGGCGTTTTGGACCAATGGCACAGATTGGGGATGCTGATGATGAGGAAAAAAGATTTGCAAGTCTCTTGCCGGACCAGTCCATTACAACAATTAAATTCGAAGAAGCTTTAACGCTTTTTGAACTGCCTAGAAAATTAGGAGTATACGAGGGTGAAGAAGTGGAGGCAAACGTAGGTCGTTTTGGACCCTATGTTAAGTTTGGCAAAAAGTTTATTTCATTGGACAAGGGCGAAAGCGCTTTTGAAGTTGATATGGACAGGGCCATCGAATTGATAAAAGCCAAGCAAAAGGCAGATGCGCCCATTGCACACTATGAAGATAAAGAAGTCACCAAAGGTGTAGGTCGTTTTGGCCCTTTTATTAAATGGGACGGAATGTTCATCAATGTGAACAAAAAATACGATTTTGATAATCTTACCAAAGCGGACATTGTTGAACTTATTGAAGCAAAAAAAATAAAGGAAGCGGAAAAGCTTATTCAAGAATGGCCTGCTGAAAAAATCCGTATTGAAAAAGCAAGATGGGGCCGCCATAATATTATCAAGGGAAGAATCAAGGTTGAGCTGTCCAAGGATGTCGATCCAACTAAGATTTCTCTAGAAGAGGCACAGTCTCTCATTGAAAAAAAATCACCCAAGAAAAAAACCAAGGCCAAACCAAAGGCAAAAAAGTAGTATGGCATTCGATTTTTTGGTTCCTGTAAAAGACAAAGTTTTAGCATTCTCCGAGCTATTGCCTCCTCAAGCGTTAGGTAAAAATATCTTCAAGCATACCGAAAAAAAAGGATTGCCCGTATTTGCCAATGCGACAGTAGCGCTTTTTGGTGTTTTGGAATCAAGGAATGCTTTTGAGAAAAAACCGGAGAAATTAAATGTAGATGAAATCCGTATTCAGCTATACCGGTTAATGACTGGCAACTGGAACTCCACTATTTTGGATATTGGCGACGTACAGGAAGGTGATACGGTCGAGGATACTTATTTTGTTGTCAAAGAAATTGTGGCAGGTCTCTTGGAAGAAAACATCATTCCTGTCGTGATCGGGGGAACCCAGGATATCACTTTTCCTACCTACAGAGCTTTTGACAATATTAGGAATATGGTCAATTTAGTATCTATTGATAGTCGTTTTGACTTTGGTGAAGATGAGGAATTAATTTCCTCGCACTCTTATATGAGTAAAATTATTACGGACAAGCCTAACAACCTTTTCAACTTTTCAAATATTGGGTATCAAAGTTATTTTAATGCACAAGAGGAGATAGACTTAATGGAGCGTCTTTTTTTTGATGCTTACAGGCTTGGTGATATTGCTGCAAATATAGGATTGGCGGAACCGGTATTGCGAAGTGCCCATATTGTAAGTCTTGATCTACGGGCAATTAGGGCATGTGAAATGGGATTGCATAAAAACTTTTCCCCAAATGGTTTTACAGGAAGGGAGATTTGCGCTATCGCCAGATATGCGGGAATTAGTGATAAAGTATCCTTGTTCGGTATATATGAAGGAGAAAATTCTTCGCAGGCTTTTCAAATGATAGCACAGATTATATGGTATTTTTTGGAAGGTATTAGTTTTAGGATAAAAGAATTTCCAAGCTCCAAAAGTGAGGATTTTACCAAGTTTACCGTTCCAACGGATACAGAAGAGCTCGTATTCTTCAAGAGCCATATTACAGAACGTTGGTGGGTGGAAGTCCCAACAATTTTAACAGAACATACTAAAACAAATTCGGTGGCGTTATTACCTTGCACCGAAGAGGACTATCTGGATGCTTGCAACCAGAACATTCCAGAAAGGTGGTTCAAAGCCTATAGAAAAGGGCTTTGATTTAATAAATTAATTTTTAAGCATTAATTGTATCTACACAATAATTTATTCAAAAATCAGTTTTGAGAATAGTGAATTTGTGTTACACAGTTTATAATCTTAAATCGAAAATTTAACCTAAAGTATGAGAAAGCTATTCTTTTCATCTATAGCACTTGTTTTTTTACTCACCAGTTGCGGTTCAAAATCAAGATCAAAAGGTGAACTAGTCGGAGCCCAAGGTAAAAAGTGGTATCCAGAGAAACCTTACGGAATGGAACTTATTCCACGTGGCTCCTATGTAATGGGTAAGGCTGAAGAGGACCAGGCAAAAGTATTGAATGCTCCTACCAGAACAGTTACCGTACGTTCATTTTATATGGACGACACCGAAATCACAAATAGCGAGTATCGTCAATTTGTGGAATGGGTGAAAGATTCCATTGCCAGAACTAAATTGGCCATCCTTGCCGATGAACTGGGTATTGGTCCAGAAGATGATGGTATAGGGGAGTTTGCCTTTAAAGATACCGATACTACCAGACTTTCGGTTTATGACAAATATATGTTGGACAATTATGCAGGCTTAGGCGAAACTGGATATGAAGGCAGGGCCTTGAACAAAGATGCTGACTTAACTTGGGATACATCTGAATATCCAGATGAGTACTATGCCGAGGTAATGGACTCTTTATATATACCAGAGGAAGAAAGCTACAACGGTCAACGAACTATTGATGTTACTCAATTGAAATACAAGTATAATTGGATGGATATTGAGGCTGCTGCAAGAGCCAAGACAGCCAGTAGAAAAGACTTTATTAAACAAGAAGAGTTGGAAATTTATCCTGACACTACCGTTTGGATTCGTGATTTTGAATACTCTTATAACGAACCCATGCACAATGATTATTTTTGGCATGATGCTTACAGCGACTACCCAGTAGTTGGTGTAAATTGGCAACAGGCCAAAGCATTTTGTTCTTGGAGAACCAAGTTTAAAAATGATGATCAAAAAAGTAGGGGAAAACAGTTCGTTAACCAGTTTAGATTACCTACAGAGGCAGAATGGGAATATGCGGCACGAGGAGGTATCGAAGGAGGAACATACCCATGGGGCGGTCCTTATGTAATTAGTGACACTGGTTGTTTTATGGCCAACTTTAAGCCACAACGGGGAGATTATGCTGCAGATGCTGCTCTTTATACTGTTGAGGCTAAATCGTACGAACCTAATGAGTACAACCTATACAATATGGCAGGAAACGTTTCTGAGTGGACAAGCTCCAGTTTTGACCAGGGTGCATACGAATACCTGTCTACAATGAATCCAAATATCGGGTCAAAACAAAACAAAAGAAAAGTTATTCGTGGAGGATCATGGAAAGATGTTGCTTACTTCTTACAGGTAAGTACCAGAGATTATGAATATCAGGATTCCGCCAGAAGTTATATCGGTTTCCGAACAGTTCAAGATTACATGGGCGAAGAAGATTCAACCAGAGGTCAAGGACTTCCAAACTAATTAGTAACAAGCAAAGGAGAGAACATTATATTAAATCAGTAACCAAATACTTATTTATATAACTTAATTAAAACTAGAATTATGGCACAGTCAAAATCAACAAAAAAACTGTTTAACATGGCCTACGGGCTTGGAGCATCAGTAGTAATTATTGGTGCACTATTTAAAATCCTTCACTGGGAATTTGGACCACTGACCGGTGGATTACTTCTTGCGGTTGGACTTATTACCGAAGCATTAATTTTCGCTATCAGTGCATTTGAACCAGTAGATGATGAATACGATTGGTCCTTGGTTTATCCAGAATTAAACAATGGTGAAGCTAAAGGGAACAAGAAAGAAGCTAAGCAAGCTCAGGAAGCTGAAGGCCTTCTTTCTAAAAAATTGGATAATCTTCTTAAGGAGGCAAATATTGATTCTGAGCTTTTTACAAGTTTGGGTGATAGCATCAAGAATTTTGAAGGTGCTGCTAAAGGTATTGCACCTACTACAGATGCAATTCAGCATACTAAGAAATATTCTGAAGAATTATCACATGCCGCCGCTCAAATGGAATCTTTGAACAGCTTGTACAAAGTACAGTTGGAAAGCGCAAGCAGACAAGCTTCAATTAATGAAGAAGTGGTACAGAATGCTGGTGCATTGAAAGACCAAATGGAATCTTTGGCAACTAACCTTTCTTCTCTGAACGGAGTTTATGGTGGTATGCTATCTGCAATGAGCAAAAACTAATTAGGGGTTGATTAATAGACCAAAACCCAAATCAAATTAATTATTAATTCTAATTAGAAAAAAACATGGCAGGAGGAAAACAAACACCACGTCAGAAGATGATCAATCTTATGTATTTGATCTTCATCGCGATGTTGGCCCTGAATATGAGTAAGGAAGTTCTTGCGGCGTTCGGTATCATGAACGAAAAGCTTGAGACTTCCAATATAAAGACTACCGAAAGTAATGATAACTTTTTGGCGAGTCTGGAAACTAAATCTGAAGAAGATGCCGCAAAATACGGTGTCTTGTTTCAAAACGCTCAAAAGATAAAAAGTTTATCGCAAGAGTATTTTGATTATTTGGAATCCCTTAAAAAGGGTATGACCGAAAAGCTGGAAGACCCTAAGGATTATGCTAGAATGGATAATTCCGATTACTTGGATCAAAAACTTTTTCAAGGAGATAACCTATCTGCGGATGGTAAGGAATTCATGAAAAGAATCAACGATTACAAGACCCAAGTTGGCGCTATTGTACCGGAAGCTTTAAAGCAGTCAGTGAATACTCGTTTTCAGACCGGTGATGAGAACGGTAAGGTTGAAAAAAGAGATGGCACAAAGCAAGATTGGATAAACTATCACTACGAAGGATATCCTTTGGTAGCTTCTTTGGCTAAGTTAACTGCACTACAAGCAGACGTTAAAGCCACTGAAGAAAGTGCTTTAAAGTCTATGTTGGAAGGTGAGCTTACGAACCAAGTATCATTGACAAACTTTGCCACTTCATTGTTGGCTTCTAAGTCAGCTTTTTACAACGGTGACAAGTATGATGGTAAGATTATCATCAGCAAAACGGATAAAACATCTACACCTGTTAAGGCTGAATTGACTTTGGACGGTAGAAAATTGACCGAAGGCAAAGATTACAGACTGGAAGCTGGTGGAGTTCAAATGTTGATTGGTGCCGGTAGCCCGGGCGATCATGAAATTGTTGGTACTATGTACTTTATGCAAGATGGTGAAGAAATACCTGTTGAGGTAAAAAATACTTTTGCAACAATTTCTAAACCAAATGCTGCAGTAATCGCTGCTGACAAGATGAATGTGGTATACCGTGGGGTTGCTAACCCTATGACCATATCCATTCCTGGTATTCCTGATAACAAAGTTTCCGCATCTGCTCCTGGACTTTCCAAGAGAAGTGGTAGTAAATATGTTATGAATCCTGGAAAAGGAAGAGAAGTTACAATTAGTGCTTCTGGTGTTTTACCAGATGGTCAGCGTATCAGTACACCTGCAACGTTCCGTATCAAGGATATTCCAAGACCAGGAGGTACTGTAAGAGGAGAATCAGGTAGCGTTAAAATGCCAAGGAAGAACTTGGAAATCTCTACGATAGGCGCTATGTTGGAAGACTTTGACTTTGATTTAAATCTTGGAGTAAGTGGATTTAAGTTCAAAGTACCAGGTCAACCTACTATAGTGATCAACGGAAACAAATTGAATGCCAGAGCCAAATCTGCCCTGCAAAGAGCTAAGAGAGGTGAGGCGGTTCAGATATTTGATATCAAAGCATACATTTCTAACAACAAGAGCTATAAGTTGAAAAAAGTTTCTCCTGTTGTTGTAGAGCTTACAAACTAAATAAAGTATACAGATTATCATGAATTGGAAAAATGTATTTTTAATTGGAGCTTTAAGTTTGATACCGGTGTCCATGATGGCCCAGGCAAACATTTTGAATGCCAAATTGCCAGAAGACATTGGTAAGAAAACCGAAGCTCAAATAGAACAGGACAACGATGCCCCGCTGGAATATGGATACACAGATGATAGAGATATCCTTTGGTCCAAAACCGTGTGGGAAGTAATTGACCTGGATGAGCGTGTTAATTTCCCGTTGTACTATCCAACCGATACCATCGGTATTGGAGGGGACAGAAGATCCTTGTACCACGTATTGATGAAAAATATCAAAAATGGTAAACTGACCGAAGTATACACGGATTCTTACTTTACCGAAAAGCGTAAGTTTGAAGATTTAAGCGCTACGCTAAGTAAAGTGGATACTACGGACCTTGGTTACGAACAAATCAATGCAGGTGAGCAAATTTCAGCTGAGTTTATTAATCAGAGAGATTTGACCGCTGCCGATATTGAAGAGTATCGCATCAAAGGCATCTGGTATTTTGATAAGCGTCAAGGAGAATTGAGGTACCGTTTATTGGGTATTGCCCCAGTTGCTCCAGACGTAAACTTCATCGACGATGAGTCTGTAGATCCTGGCGAGAATAAAGTAGAATTGTTTTGGGTCTGGTATCCAGCAGCAAGACAAGTGCTACATGAAGCCAAAGTGTACAACCAGCGTAATTCGGCGCGCCCAATTACCTATGATATGTTGTTGAATGCAAGACGTTTTAATGGTGTCATCTATAAAGAAGACAACGTTCACGGTGACCGTGAAATTGACGACTATGTTTTTGACAATGCCCTTTTTCAACTCTTGGAGTCCAAAAGAATCAAAGAGGTCATCCGAGACAGGGAACAGGATATGTGGGCATATTAATGAAACCCAAGCTTTGAAAACTGTGAAGCAGTAATGCAAAGTTGATGGTTGAATTAATTCCGATGAAAATCGGAATCCACAAATAACAAGTATTAAATTTCCAATTCAATTCATACAGACGCCGCACGAAAGTGCGGCGTTTTTATTTTGGTGCCTTTTGTGTAGATGTATTGCCTAATGTGGAGTTTTCCAATCTCATTTAATTTGGTAAAGTAGCGAATTCCAATGAAGAAGATTAATTTTGCATTATGTTGGATTATCTAGTAGTTGGTCTTGGTTTAGCAGGAATTGCTTTTTGTGAAAAATTGGAAAAAGAAGGTATGTCCTTCAAAGTAATCTCGGATGATTCCCAACAAGCATCACTTGTAGCTGGAGGACTTTATAATCCGGTCATTCTAAAAAGATTTACTCTGGCATGGAACGCTAGGGAACAAATGGATTTGGCTATTCCGTTTTATGCTGATTTAGAACAAAAACTCAGCATAAAATTAGATCATAAGCTTCGAGTATTACGAAGGTTCACATCCATAGAAGAACAGAACTCTTGGTTTGAGGCTGCAGACCGTCCCGGACTTGACTATTTTTTATCTACCACTATCCTCAAAAATAATAACGCAAATATTGATGCTCCTTTTGGTTTTGGAGAAGTTAAGTATACGGGTAGAATAGATACAAAGGCATTATTGTTGGCCTATTCAAATAGTTTGACCAAAAATAACCTCTTGATTAAAGAATCTTTCGATTATGATAATTTTGAGGTACTTGAGGGTCATATTTCGTATAAAACGATAAAGGCAAGGCATATCGTTTTTGCTGATGGCTACGGACTCAAGAGCAACCCTTTTTTCAAGTACTTACCATTGAATGGCACAAAAGGAGAGCTTTTGACCATAAGAGCACCCGAGTTAAAAGAAAACAATGTTATTAAATCCTCTGTTTTTAGTATCCCGTTGGGAGAAGACTTGTATCTTATAGGTGCTACGTACAAATGGAAGGACAAGACCAATGAACCTACAATCGATTCAAAAAATGAACTGCTAACAAAATTGAAGACATTTTTAAAATGTGATTTTGAGGTTGTGAAACATGTTGCGGGTATTAGGCCAACTGTAGTGGACAGAAGACCATTAGTAGGCCAGCATCCAGAATATAAAAGGTTATATGTATTAAACGGTCTTGGTTCTAGGGGTGTACTAATAGCACCATTGGTTTCCAGTCAATTGTTCAGCGCAATCGAACAGAATGTGGCGCTGGCTTCGGAAATCGATATTGATAGGTTTACAAGGAAGTACTATTCCAACTGACCCTTCAAACTCTTGGGCTCGTACTTGATAAAAAAGTTGATCCAAATATTTCTGGATAAGCGAATGATCACCGGCATAAAAACAATCAATGTTAGTACAATAGCGATAAAGGTGTTTACAAGAGAAGCGCCAACTATCAAGAAAGCGATAACAAATGCCGCTACGGCAAACGCTATTCCAACACCATAACTCACATACATGGAGCCATAGAAGAAAGAAGGCTCTATTTTGTATTTGAGTCCACAATTGGAACAACGTTCGTGCATTTTGAAAACTTGTCCAATTACATACGGGTTATTGTTTACATACATGCTCTCCTCGTGGCATTTAGGACAACTTCCTGTTAAAATACTGTAGAGTTTGTTTCCTTTTTTTAACATTTGCAACGATTTTTTACAAAGGTACTCATTCGTCTTTTTGCCAAGGTACGGATTCGACTACTTTTGTTTTGTAACACAGGTCACATAATATGCTGAACATTCATAATCTATCTGTCGCTTTTGGGGGCGATTATCTTTTTGAAGAAATTGCCTTTCGCTTAAATGCTGGAGATCGGGTAGGCCTTATCGGGAAAAACGGAGCTGGAAAATCCACTTTGTTAAAGTTGCTTGCCAAAGAAATGGCTCCAGATTCTGGAACGATTGCCATGGAAAAGGATATTAGGATTGGATTTTTAAAACAAGACATCGATTTTGAATTAGGAAGAACGGTTTTGGAAGAATCCTATCAAGCGTTTCACGAGATCAAATCATTAGAGCTGCAGCTTGATGAAATAAACAAAGGTCTTGCCGAGCGTACAGATTATGAAAGTGAGGCGTATAACCAACTAATGATAGACCTAACCGATGTTACCCACAGATATGAGATTTTGGGAGGTTATAATTATCAGGGAGATACAGAAAAAGTGCTCTTGGGATTGGGTTTTAAGAGAAATGATTTTGATAAAATCACCGATACGTTCTCAGGAGGTTGGCGAATGCGAATAGAGCTTGCAAAACTTCTGCTTCAAAATAATGATGTGCTACTGTTGGATGAGCCTACCAACCATTTGGATATTGAGTCCATTATCTGGTTAGAACAGTTCTTAAAGAACTATGCAGGAGCTGTTGTCATAGTTTCCCACGATAAAATGTTTTTGGACAATGTGACCAATAGGACCATAGAAATTTCGTTGGGCCGTATTTATGATTACCACAAGCCATACTCAAAATTTTTGGAACATCGGAACGAAATAAAAGTGCAGCAACTTAGTGCCCAAAAAAATCAAGAAAAACAGATACAGCAAACAGAGAAACTTATAGAAAAGTTTAGAGCTAAAGCTTCAAAAGCCTCCATGGCACAATCCCTGATTAAAAAACTGGACAAGATTGAACGTATTGAAGTGGACGAAGACGATAATAGCGTTATGAATGTTAGGTTTCCTGTTTCCGTGACTCCTGGAAAAGTTATTGCCGAGCTTGAAGCCCTATCCAAGAATTATGGGAAAAACCAAGTTTTGAACGATATCGACCTTTTGGTGGAGCGGAACAGCAAAACTGCTTTTGTTGGTCAAAATGGGCAGGGAAAGACCACGTTGGCAAAGATAATGGTAGGTGAGCTAGACTATGAGGGTCAACTTAAAATAGGACATAATGTTCAGATCGGGTACTTTGCTCAAAACCAAGCTGAATACTTAGACGGTAGTAAAACTATCCTAGATACGATGATAGATGCCGCCAATGAGAGCAATCGGAGTAAGGTAAGGGATATTCTGGGCTCTTTTTTGTTCCGGGGCGATGAGGTCGAAAAGTATGTGAAGGTGTTGTCAGGGGGAGAACGAAATCGGTTGGCATTGGCCAAAATGCTGTTACAACCTTTCAACGTACTGGTTATGGATGAACCCACGAACCACTTGGACATAAAATCTAAAAATGTATTAAAACGGGCACTACAGAATTTTGAAGGTACTTTGATTTTGGTTTCCCATGATAGGGATTTTCTGCAAGGATTAACAAATAAAGTATACGAATTCAAAGATGGAAACATCAAAGAATATTTAGGAGATATCGATTTTTATTTGGAACAACGCAAAGCGGATGATTTTAGAAAAATAGAAAAAGGAGAAAAAAAACAGCCTGTTGAAAAAATTGTTGTAAAAGAGAACGATTATCAAATTCAAAAGAAAATTAAATCCCTAAAAAATAAACTTAGCGGGGTAGAAAAGAAAATTACCCAACTGGAACAAGAAATTGCATCCATCGACCATGACTTGTTAATGGATTATGATAGTACCATCGCCAAACAAGGTTTTTTTGATGGATATCAAGGTAAAAAAAATCTTTTGGAATCCTTAATGGAGGATTGGGAAAAATTATCCAAAGACCTTGAGACATTCCTTTAGCATTAAAAAAGATTTCTTCACCACAGAATAGGCTTCGTTTACAACATATTCCCCGTAGTTCACCCATTTAATTTGTAAGATTTTACTTTCATCATCATATTTGTACCTATAACATGATACCTAAACACACAACCCATGTTTAGAAAAGCAATTTTTTGTTTTATAGCAGTTTGTATTACTTCACATTTGTTTGTAAATGCTGCAATTTCCAAAAAGGAAAAGGACGCATTGGTGGATCTGTTCAAAAGTATGAATGGCGAAAAGTGGACCACTCCTTGGAATTTGAATGACCCGATTGATACTTGGAAGGGCATTCAAGTAAAAGATAATCATGTTGTAAAGATTAATCTTTTTAGGAACAATCTGGAAGGAACCCTTCCCGAGAGTATTGGGAAACTGAAACACCTAACTCATTTAAACCTTGCTTTCAATAATATTACCGGTGTATTGCCTGAGAGTATTGTGAGATTGGAAAGTTTACAGGTATTACGGTTAGAGATGAACCGAATCAAGGGAACTCTACCAAAAGATGTAAATCAATTAGGGTCTCTTGAGGTATTTTCTATGTTCAATAATTTTTTGACAGGTGCCATACCCGCATCATTTGGTGAATTAAAAAGTCTGAAAGAGCTAAATCTTTCCAGTAACAATTTAAAGGGTGCTATCCCCAATTCCATAGGAAACTTATCAAACCTAGAGGCACTAGGTCTTTTTGAAAACAACTTAGAAGGAACAATTCCCCAAGAAATAGGAAAATTGGGCCAGTTGAAGGAATTAGTATTGGCAAATAACCAATTAGGTGGCGAAATACCTTTAGAATTTGCACAATTGGCAAGTTTAAAAATTCTACAGATACAGAATAATAGATTTGATTCCTACAAAGGACTTAATGAAATGGATGCAAAACAGTTTTTGGTTTTTGATTCTGATGAAAAAACATTGAATCCAAAATTCAACGAAATACAATTACAGCGGTCTAGAATGGCCGATACAAAATTTGAAGATGTTGATGATAATGAGTAGTTAGTTATACTTTAGTTTGTTTGGTTTGGGGATACAGGCGTGTATCCCCTTTTTTTTGTCAAAAATTAAAAAGACAAACATTTTATGAAATATTTAACCCTTCAAACTTATGGGAGGGAATAGTTTTGCAGGGACTAATTTATACGATACATGCGTAAGCTCATTATTTCGGCCGTAGTTGGCGGCCTACTTATTTTTGCATCTTTATATTTTGCAGGACTGATTGCAGGAAGCAAAAAGGACAGAAGGCCAAAACCACAACAAGTGGTGAAGACTGTTTTTGTCGATACAGTCGTAAATAGCGCTGTTCCCATAGTGGTGCCGGCCAATGGAAATCTTAGGGCAAAGAAGCGTGTCGAGCTATTTTCCGAGGTTCAAGGTGTTTTTAGGTCAGGTAGTAAATTATTTAGAACAGGACAAGAATATAGTGCCGGTCAGGCATTAATTAGAATCGATGCCGATGAGTACTATGCCAGTGTGCAATCCGCTAAAAGTGACCTGTACAATCTGTTGACTTCCATTATGCCGGATTTACGACTGGATTATCCGGAAATCTACACAAAATGGCAAGAGTATTTAAATAGCTTCGATTTAAACAAGAGCACTCCCAAATTACCTGAAATCACTACGGATAAAGAGAAATTCTTTATTTCTGGAAGAGGGGTTATATCCAACTACTATAATGTAAAGAATCTTGAACAGCGTCTTTCCAAGTATAATATTGCTGCACCTTTTAATGGTGTCTTGACCGAAGCTTTGGTGACTGAGGGAACCTTGATACGGGCAGGACAGAAGTTAGGAGAGTTCATAAGCGTAGGGGCTTATGAATTAGAGGTGTCCGTTAGTAAAACGTACGGGGATTTTTTAAAATTGGGAAAAAAAGTACAACTTTCAAATTTAGAGAATACACAGGATTATATGGGTGAGGTGACACGAATTAATGGACGTGTTGACCAAAGCTCACAAACCATAACTGTATTTATAGAAGTTAGTGGTGAAAACTTGAAAGAAGGACAATATTTGGAGGCCAATGTAGAGGCAAAAGAAGAAGCTAATGCCATCGAAGTAGATCGCTCGCTGTTACTTGAGAACAATCAAATTTTTGTGGTACGTGATTCAGTACTTGATCTTATAGACGTTAAGCCCGTATATTTCACGGATAAAAAAGTAGTGCTAAAAGATGTGCCGGACAGTGAAGTGATTGTTTCCAAATCGCTCACGGGTGCATATGCAGGAATGCTGGTGAAGGTATATGATGAAAATCAAGATAAAAAGGCGAAATCGTGAGAAAGGTAATATCTTATTTTATTAAGTATCACGTAGCGGTAAATGTTATCATTATTGCTTTTTTCATTTTTGGTATTGTTGGGGCACTTTCGCTAAAATCATCATTTTTCCCGCTTGCAGAATCAAGAAATGTTGTTATAGCAATTACGTATCCTGGAGCATCCCCACAAGAAGTAGAGGAGGGTATTGTTCTAAAAATTGAGGATAACCTCAAAGGGTTGGAAGGAGTGGATAGGGTGACCTCGACCTCAAGTGAAAACAGTGGAACCATAAATGTAGAGATTGAAAAAGGTCGGGATATCGATTTCATGTTATTGGAAGTTAAAAACGCAGTCGACAGAGTCCCCACATTTCCTACAGGTATGGAGCCTCTTGTGGTTTCAAAACTAGAAGCGGTAAGACCTACGATAAGTTTTGCGGTAAGTGGAAATAATATTCCATTAGTGACCTTAAAACAAATAGGGCGCCAGATAGAAAATGATTTACGGGCAATTGATGGAATATCACAAATAGAAATTGCAGGGTATCCAGATGAAGAAATAGAAATTGCTGTCGATGAGAACAATCTTTTGGCCTACGACGTTTCTTTTGCCGATGTGGCACAAGCCGTTTCGGGTGCCAATATTTTGGTAACGGGAGGGAATATAAAGACAAATTCTGAGGAATATCTGATAAGGGCGAACAACCGCTCCTATTATGGTGATGAGCTTTCAAATCTAGTGGTACGGGCAGATGAATCCGGTAAAGTCATACGATTAAAGGACGTAGCAAAGATTCGCGATCGTTTTTCCGAAACGCCAAATGTGTCCTACTTCAATGGCGACTTATCGGTAAATGTTACAATAACAAGTACCAACACCGAAGATTTAATCGGTTCTGCGGAGAATGTAAAAGAGTATATAGAGGATTTTAATCAGAAATATACCAATGTTCAATTGGATGTTGTTAGGGATTTGTCCAAAACACTTACCCAACGTACCGACCTGCTCATGGAAAATGCTGTAGTGGGTATGGCCTTGGTTCTTCTGTTTTTGTCCCTTTTCTTAAATACCAGATTGGCGTTTTGGGTGGCTTTTGGTTTGCCAATAGCTTTTTTGGGAATGTTTGTTTTTGCGCCAATGCTCAATGTTACCATTAATGTACTTTCATTATTTGGGATGATAATCGTTATTGGTATTTTGGTAGATGATGGTATCGTGATAGCCGAAAACATCTATCAACATTATGAAAAGGGAAAAACACCCGTTCAAGCCGCGATAGATGGTACCATGGAGGTTATTCCCCCTATTCTTTCCGCAATCATAACCACGATACTGGCATTTTCAATCTTTCTGTTTTTGGATGGAAGGATAGGTGATTTCTTTAGTGAAGTCTCTGTGATTGTCATATTGACTTTAGTGGTTTCCTTGGTGGAAGCACTGATTATATTACCTGCACATTTGGCGCATTCGAAGGCACTTCAACCACAAAAGCAGGGCCCAAAGGATGGAATTGCCCGTGTTTTTTCCAAGTTGAGGGTAATCAACAAAATGGGAGACCAATCCATGGCTTGGATGCGTGACAAGTTATATAGTCCTACATTACGTTTTGCTTTGGATTATAAGCTGCTCACTTTCGCCATCTTTTTTATGGCACTTGTTTTAACCTTTGGTTCCATAGGTGGAGGAATTATAAGAACTGCCTTTTTCCCCAGAATTGCCAGTGACCAGATTGCAGTGGAATTGTCAATGCCGAATGGGACTAACGAAAAAATAACAGATTCCATAATCAGTTTAATACAGGACAAGGCACAAATAGTAAATCAAGAGCTAACGGATGAATATTTACAGGAAACGGATAAGATGTTGTTCGAAAACATGATTAAAAATGTTGGTCCGGGTTCCTCATCAGCAAGATTGATCATTAATTTATTGCCTGGAGAAGAACGTCCAGATGCGATCAGGGCAGACTTGGTAACCACACGACTTAGGGAATTGGTGGGTCCAGTTGTTGGTGTGGAAAGCCTTATCTATGGTTCTGGGGGTAATTTTGGTGGTGATCCGGTGTCTGTTTCACTTTTAGGAAATAATATAGAAGAACTCAAAGCAGCTAAGACAGAATTAAAAACAGCGATGCTGAACAATTCGCTTTTAAAGGATGTTACCGATAACGATCCAGCGGGAATCAAAGAAATACGACTGGAACTAAAAGAAAACGCTTATTTACTTGGATTGAATCTCCAAACCGTTATGAACCAAGTGCGATCGGGTTTTTTTGGTGCCCAAGCACAACGTTTTCAGAGAGGACAGGATGAAATTCGGGTTTGGGTCCGTTACGATAGGGATAATAGATCTTCCATTGCTGATTTGGACGAGATGCGGATTTCAGCGCCCAATGGAGAGCGGATACCACTTAAGGAAATTGCCACGTACTCCATTGAACGCGGTGATGTTGCTATCAATCACTTGGACGGGCTACGGGAAATTCAAGTTTCATCTGATTTAAAAGACCCGGAAACGACTAGTGGAACGGATGCAATGACTTGGATTCGTACAGATGTTATGCCAGAGATATTATCAAAATATCCCTCAATAACCCCATCTTACGAAGGACAGAACAGAGAGGCAAATAAACTTATAGGTTCCTTACGTTTTGCAGGCCTTACAGTACTTTTTCTGATCTTTGTGACCATAGCATTTACTTTTAGAAGTTTTAGTCAACCTTTATTGCTCATACTTTTGGTGCCCTTTAGTTTAACGGCTGTGGCATGGGGGCATTGGATACATGGCTTTCCAATTAATATTCTTTCCATGCTGGGCATTATTGCCCTTATAGGTATCATGGTCAATGACGGTCTGGTACTTATTGGTAAATTCAATATAAACCTTCGTAATGGTCTCAAATTCAACGAAGCTATATATGAAGCCGGTCGCTCTCGTTTTAGAGCTATATTTTTAACTTCTGTTACCACTATTGCTGGTTTGGCACCATTGCTATTGGAAAAAAGTAGACAGGCACAATTTCTTAAGCCAATGGCCATTTCCATTGCATATGGTATTGGTTTTGCCACTGTTTTGACCTTGGTCATGTTGCCTTTGTTCCTTTCGTTCGGAAATAATATAAAAGTGTGGGGCAAGAGATTATGGACAGGAGAAAAGGTTACCAAAGAAGAGGTGGAGCGCGCAATTAAAGAGCAAGGTGAAGAGCAGTTCATGTTGGAAGGTGCGCACAAGCTCAACGGAAGTACAAACCATATTGAATCCAACGAAGACGTTTCAGAAGTTTTAGAAGAAACAAGATGATGAGAAGTATATTATATACACTACCCTTTTTTTTACTGGTTCACATACATGCAACACAAGCTCAGGATAAAATACTATCCAAAGAAGAAGCTATTGATTTGGCTTTAGAAAATAATTTGGACATTAGGGTCGCCAGAAACACAAAAAAAATAGATGATAATAACGCCAGCATCTTGAATTCTGGATATTTGCCAACGGTAACCGCAGTAGGAGGTGGAAGTATAGATGTACAGAATACAGAAGGTCAGTTGGCAAGTGGCGATGTACGTACTGCGGATGGCGCAGAAACAAGACGTTACAATGCGTCCGTAGATGTAAACTATACCCTGTTCGATGGCCTTAACAGGCGGTACACCTATAAAAGTTTTAAGGAACGCTCGCAGCAATCGGAATTAGAGGTAAGACAAACCATAGAAAACACGATTCTTCAATTGTTTACGGTCTATTACGAAGTGGCAAGGTTGACCGAGAACACCAATACCTTGGAGCAGGCCCTTGAAATTTCAAAGGAGCGATTGAAACGTGCGGAATATCAATTTGAATATGGACAGAATACAGGCTTGGATGTGTTGAATGCCGAGGTGGATATAAATACGGATAGCATCAATCTTTTAAATTCCAGACAACAATTGCGCAATACAATGCGGGATTTAAACCTAGTCTTGAACCAAGAGCTTTCAAACCAGTTTTTAGCGGACACTACGGTCAACTTTGTTCCCGGGCTACAAATGGAGAACATGCACGAAGAAGCGAAATTAAACAATGTTCGTTTACAGATTGTGGATAAAGAAATGATTATCAATGAATATAATGTTAAGGCCGCTAAAAGCGTTTTTTTGCCCACCATTGGTTTGACGGGAACATACGGTTGGAATGAATCCAACAACAATAGTCCACTTGCTTTCTTAATTCAGAACACTTCAACAGGAGTAACGGGAGCGGTTAACTTAACATGGAACCTTTTTGATGGTGGAAGAGGGGTTACGGGTATAAAAAATGTAAAAATCGGATACGAAAATCAAGAACTGCTAAAAAAACAAATAGAGCTGGAGGTAGAGCGCGATATCCGGAATGCATGGGATAGTTATACCAATGCATTGTTCGTTTTGGAAGTACAGGAAAAGAATTTGCAGACCAACCAAAACAACTTTAAACGAACAGACGAACGCTATAAGTTGGGTCAAGTTACCTCTATAGAATTTAGACAGGCACAGTTAAATTTATTGAATGCGGAGTTAGCACAAAGTCAAGCAAAATACAGTGCTAAACTGGCCGAATTACAAATGTTGCAAATAAGCGGTCAATTGCTGAACGTAGACTTTTGATTGGCGAATTGATACGTTAAGTCATATCGAGCGCAGTCGAGATACTAGACTCGTAAGAATCGTTTTTTGAATAAGATATGCACGAACATTTTTTTCAATGTCCCTATTGTTGGGAAGAGATTTCTTTTCTGCTGGATATGTCGGTATCCAACCAAACCTATGTTGAGGATTGCGAGGTATGTTGCAATCCTATTGAAGCAAATACGGCTTTTGAAAATCAAGAACTTGTTCATTTTGAAGCTAGGGAATTGGGACAATAAAATCCGTATCTTTAAAAGGAACGGATTTTTAACTTTATATGAAGCTTCCCAAGCTCATTTCTCCTAAGATTTTTCCTATTTTATTGGTCAATTTCATTGGAATATTGGGCTATAGCATTGTAGTACCTATTCTTATTTTTATAGTAACGGATTTGGGAGGAAACGGTTTTATCTATGGAATTCTGGGAGCTATGTACCCCTTTTTTCAATTTATAGGTGCACCCATATTAGGGCGGCTTTCCGACAAAATTGGGCGAAAAAAAGTACTCGTCATAAGCCAGTTGGGAACCTTTGTTGCCTGGACACTTTTCTTGTTGGCCTTTATCCTTCCAGAAACCGAGTTATGGTCACAGAATACAAATATTACAGGAAGTTATGTGATGACCCTGCCCTTGGTCATTATTTTCCTGGCCAGAATTTTTGATGGTTTTACGGGCGGAAACATCTCTGTCGCCAACGCTTACCTATCCGATATCTCTACCGATGAGGATAGGAATTCAAATTTTGGAAAAATGGGTGCCGCGACCAGTCTGGGCTTTGTGCTAGGGCCAGCTTTTGCTGGGGTTTTGGCGTCAACGGTAATGGGGGAAGTGTTGCCTTTAATCTTGGCTGCGATAATATCATTGATCGCCATATTTGTAATCAATACAAAATTAGAGGAAAGTGTTCCTTGTGTGGTCAATACAGGTAAAGTGGGTTTGCGTTCACTACGGCGGTTCTTTCAGGTTGAGCATAAAGACTGTTACCAAGAGGGAGAACTGCAGGCCAATCCACAAAAAATTAGTTTGAGAATGATTTTGAAAGAACCTGGGATTCCTTTACTATACTTTGTCTATTTTCTCACCTTTTTAGGATTTAGCCTTTTCTATGCTGGACTGCCTATTTATGCGAATACTATTTTGGAGTGGTCCTCTACGAATTTGGGCGTTTTTTTGGCATACTCAAGTCTCATCATGATTATTGTTCAAGGTCCGGTACTTACTAAACTAGAGGGAAAAGTGAGCAATGAAAAGCTAATTTTAATAGGTTCATTTATATTGGCGCTGTCATTTCTACTTTTATCGTATCGGAGCTTATTAGTCATCTACTTGGCAAACACCCTACTTTCCATAGGAAATGGATTAATGTGGCCAAGTTTTATGGCACTCTTGTCCAGAACGGGTAAATCGACCATGCAAGGTACAATACAGGGCTATGGTAATAGCATGGGGAGCATAGCCAGTATGTTTGGGCTTATTTTAGGCGGAGTTTTGTTTGAGTTTTTAGCAACAAAAGTTTTTGTGATTGGCGGAGTAATCTTCTTGATTATTACCGTATTGATGATTTTAAATTTTACGCAACGAAGAAAACCAATTTTGGAGGTGACATAAGATTTTGGAACAGCGCATTATCCATGTAGGAGCATAACCTATTTTTTATATGATGACCTTAACGAAAGGCAAAAACACCTTTGTATCTTCGTTTACCTGAAAACCAATAGGTATGATTTTGAACTGTTATAAAAATTTAGGTATTCTTTTTTTGATTTTACTTTTTTCCTGTAATTCTCGAAAGCAAAAACCATCCGAAGAGCAGCCAAAGGAAAGTTATACAGTATTGGATAGTCTACCTAACGGCACAATAATACCAGAGGGAATGATCTGGATTCCTGGAGGGAGTTTTGAGCAAGGAGCTGTAGCTGGAGATCAATTGGCTATGGCGCACGAAAAACCCTCCCATACCGTTACAGTAGATGGATTTTTTATGGATGCCACGGAAGTCACCAATGCAGAATTTAAAAAGTTTATAGAAGCTACTGGTTACGTTACCGTTGCAGAGCGGGCATTGGATTGGGAGGAGATGAAGCAGCAGTTGCCACCTGGAACTCCAAAGCCACATGATTCTATTTTTCAGCCAGGCTCATTGATATTTAGGAAAACACCAAAACCTGTTACCAACTTTATGGACGTTTCGCAATGGTGGAAGTGGAAAGTAGGGGCGTCCTGGAAACATCCTAAAGGACCGGGAAGTGACTTAATCGGAAAAGAAAATCATCCCGTAGTTCACATATCTTTTGAAGATGCATTGGCGTACTGTGAATGGAAAGGGCATCGATTGCCTACAGAGGCAGAGTGGGAGTACGCCGCTCGGGGAATGCAGTTAAAGATGCTCCGTACCACTGGGGAGTACTTAAAGATGGTTTAGAGAATAGGGCAAACACCTGGACAGGAACTTTTCCAAATGAAAATGATGAAGCAGATGGATTTGAAGGTGCCGCTCCAGTAAAAAGTTTTGAGGCGAACGCTTTTGGACTCTACGATACATCAGGGAATGTATGGGAATGGACTTCAGATTGGTATAATACCAAGTATTACAGAACATTGGCCAATTCAGAAGAAGAGATTATAAATCCGCAGGGTGCAAAGGAGGCCTATAATGCCAACAACCCCTATGTACAGGAAAAAGTGATTAAAGGAGGTTCATTTCTTTGTCATGAATCGTACTGTGCCAGCTACCGAATTTCTTCAAGGATGGCGAACAGTACGGATTCTGCACAAGAGCATTTGGGTTTTAGAACGGTAAAGTCTTTGTCCAAAAAAGATTGAATATAACTTCTACAGTCTATTATTCTCTTCGTCTCCTGTGGACTTACGCTGATAGTTGGTTTTTTTCAACTTACCAAAATTGTAAGTAGCCATAAACCTAACGTACCTTGTGTTATTGATCCTATCAAATAAAATCAATGTATTTCCCAGACGATAGTCGCCATCAGGCTTGTTTGTTTGAAAGATATCATTGGCGACCACTTGGAGTTTTAAAGAATTATTGAAGAAATCCTTCTCCAATCCCAAAGTGATTTCAGCTTGATTTTTTCTAAAATAGATTCCATCATAGCGATTACTCAGGTACCAAGCTATTAATTGTAGCTTCATACCTTCGAACAAGGTGAATTTGTTATTGGTGTAGAGGTAAGCCTGTGGTCTAGTTTCTTTGAAACCAAAGGAGGATTGGGTGTCTATTAATTTATTGTAACTAACGGTCACTGAGTTCATAGACGTCCACCAATCGGTATTGAAAGGTAAGATTGCATTGGCAAAAACATCGTGTTGCCTATTACTATTTAAGCGTTGTAGTATATAACTCTTTGGGTCCTCTCCTTGAACCGCTCCGCCTGTTATTGGATCTAGAGTGTAATTGTAACCAAGTTTTAAGGTTATTTTACGGAGATTTGCACCGATTTCAAAAGCGTGGATTTTTTCCGGCACTATATTGGGGTTTCCCTGAATTGAGGTAAAAGCATCCTGGTAGATGATAGTGGGATTTAAGGATTCATATCTTGGGCGCGCTATTCTTGAAGCATAAGAGGCGAAAAAGGACTTGTTTTCATTCAAGACTATTCCGATTGAAGCATTTGGGAATAGATTCAAGTAATCATCCTTTATTGGAGCTTCTAGATTGTCCGTTGCAAGTTCATATTCGGTCAATTCACTCCGTAGTCCAAAATTGTAATTCACTTTTTCCGATACATTTTTACTGTAATTGATATAGGCTGCATAAATCTGTTCATTGTATTCAAATTCTCTTGAAAGGGCTTCATCTAGAGTAAAATCGGTTTCATTGGTCGAGACCAGAAAGTCAGAGTCTGAAGTATTCTGGACGCTCCCAAATTTAATTCCGGTCTCCAGCTGTCCTTTTTCTGAAAATACTTTGGTAAAGTCCAGTCTTGCGCTGTAAATGGGAATTTCCCTATCTACAAGATTTTTAAGTGTACGCCTTGATATTTGCCCTTCACTAATGGATTCTTCATCAATAATATCATCTATTGCGGTATTATTACGAGAATATTGACCCCCAAAATAGAGTGAAGAACCTAGAGAGTCCAGTGATTGAAAATAGTTTAGAACAAAAGCATTTTGGGTGGTGAGGTCGTCTTTATTGACCACACTTTCAAATTGTTCCAAAACATCATTGAAAACAATGTCGTTGTTGCTACTTTCGGTACCGCCCAACGCATGGTTAAGCCCATTATAACCGATGGATAAATAGCTTTCATCAGAGAAATTATATTGTACACCAACCCCGTAATTGGCAAAAAACTTTTGATCCCATACCCAATCGGTCGTAATATCCGAATTAAAAAAGTCCCCTTCTTCCGATCTGTTTCTGGTCGTATTCAATAAAAAACGATAAGCTCCTAACTGCATACCATAGTTCCCGGTTATCGAAATACGATTCCTTCTATAATCAAAATTGAAGTTGGTGTTTGTGTTTGTTGGCGAAAAATCTGAAACACTAACATTTTGGCTTAGCATTCCCTTTATCCCCTCCATTGTAGAAGTACTGGTAACAATATTGATTACTGCCTGTCCTTCAGCGTCGTATTTTGCGGAGGGATTGGATATAATTTCGATGTTCTTGATTTCGGAAGCTTGTACGTTTGCCAATTGCTCGCTAAAAATACGTTGACCGTTCAAATAGATGATGGCCGTACCCTTTCCAATAATTGAAATACCTTCATCTTCAACCAGTACATTGGGCGACCTTGATAAAATCTCTTGAACGGAGTTACTTGTTGCTAATACTGTGTTCTCTACATTAACTTGTACTGTTCCATCATTTTTGGTTTCGAATAAGGGGAGGTTGGCTACCAGTACCACCTCTTCCAAGGCATTGCTTGCTTCGTCAACGATGATATCCCCCAAGTCGATATCTGAAATTCCTTTAAAATCTATAGTTATAAATGTGTCTTTAAATTCGAGCGAAGTAAGTTTTAGAAGTATTTTGCGCTCGTTAAGATTTGTTAACTCAAACTTTCCCTCAAAAAAAGTTGTTCCCGTTATAATAGTGGAGTCTAATGGAGAGATGATAAGGGCGTTTCCCAATACAACCTCTTTTTTTGTATTTAGTACGTTGCCAATAACCGATGTTATGGTTTGTCCGTATATATTAGCTTGTATGCTCAGGACCATAATTACAACAATAACTTTTAATATTTTACCCATTATTACCTCTTATTTTTTTCAAAACTATCGCTGTGTACAGTCCTTTTTTGGAAAAGTAGACGAATGGTCTCTCCTCGGCTATGGAATGCCAATAAGGCTTTTACTGCTAATTTTTACTTGTTCATAGCCTATAATTACTGTTTCGTGGACAATAGGTTCTTTAAAGGAGTTTAAAGGTTATTTTTACACCTTACGATATGGAGAGGTTAACCTTATATTTTAAGTCCCCTGTTTTTAGGCATGTACTGTTTTGGACGGTGGTGTACTTGTATTTTGTTCTTTCCGTGAACAATACGAGTATGTATGCTAGTTATAGGCATATTTTGGAATCCTTTGGGCTTATTGTATTGGCGCAGATAATAATTGCCTACATGAGCATTTATATACTTATTCCCAGACTTTTGGATAAAAATAGGATTGGTCTATTTGCCTTTTGGATGTTGATTTTGTTGATGGCCGTGTTTGCCCTGTATCAGGCTGCTAAGACGTTCTATTTCGATGTTATCTATTTTGACTCCTACAACGAAATTCAAGTTAAATACGCATTAGAGCCCTATGGAAAGCGTTTGACTTATTTTTCTGTATTCTTGAGCAAGTGTATATTGTATCTTACGCCGACTGCCTTGTTATTGATGGCGCGATTTTACCAGAATCAGCAAAAGTTTTTAAAGTTGAACGAACAAAAAAAGACCGCTGAGCTAACCGCTTTGCGCAATCAATTGAACCCACACTTTTTATTCAATACCTTAAACAATCTGTATTCGTTGGCTTTGGATAAATCGGATAAAACACCAGAGGTTATTGAAAAACTTTCTGACATTCTGGACTACATACTTTACCGTTGTAAGAATAATTATGTGCACGTTCAAAAAGAAATTGATTTAATAGAAAATTATTTAGCACTGGAAAAAATACGTTATGATAAAAGGGTCTCAGTGAGTTTTGACCATGTCATTGAGCCTGAAACAAAAATTGCACCACTCCTACTTTTGACATTTGTTGAAAACGCTTTTAAACATGGGGTGACACAAGAATTGGGAATGGCTAAAATCGATATTTCCTTAACAGCGAACAGTACCTCTATACTATTTTCAATACAAAACTCAAAACCAAACACTGCAATAGTTGAGAAGAGTAATGGAGATGGAGAGCCTTTGGGCCTCAAAAATGTAATGCAACAATTAGAACTACTGTACCCTAATTCACATGCGTTAACCCTTACCAATGAGGAAGATGCTTATAAGGCAGTACTAAGATTGAAGAGAAAATGAAATACCGATGTGTCATTGTTGACGATGAAATATTAGCTAGAAGGCTCATTCAAAAACATTTAGCGCAATTGGATGATTTTGAATTGGTGGCTTCTTGTGCCAGTGCTATCGAGGCTAGCAAAATCCTTAAGGCAGAAAAAATAGACCTTCTCTTTTTGGACATAGAAATGCCAATTTTAAAGGGTACCGAGTTTTTTAAAAACCTAATTGAAAAGCCAAAAGTTATCTTCACGACCGCTTATCGTGATTTTGCTTTGGATGGTTTTGAATTGAATGCTGTGGATTATCTGTTGAAACCTATCTCATTTGCTCGTTTTTTTAAGGCAATAGAAAAGTTTCTGGAGTATCAAAAAGTCATGAATACGGAAACAAAACGTTCTGAGGTTACAAAAAGTGATTTTATTTTTATTAGGGAAGATAGAAAACAGGTAAAACTGTTCTTTGATGATATTTTATATGTTGAAAGTGTTAAGGATTACATCAAAATAGTAACGGAAAAAGGTAGCCACTTAATAAAACAAAGCCTTAAGTCTTTTGAAGAGACTCTAGATGTTAGATTTCTCAGAACACATCGTTCTTACATTGTAAATAGTCATAAAATAACGGCCTATACAAAACAGGACGTAGAAATTGAAAAATTGGAAATACCCATTGGAGATAACTACAAATCAATCGCGCTAGAGTTTTTAAAAAATTAAAAAGAGTTGACTTTATCCAGTAGATCAATCTTTTTTAATTAGGGATAGTTATTTTAATGAAGTTGGGTAACAGACTGTATTATAGCATTAACAAAGTTTTTACACTATTTTGTTTAGCTTTGAGTTGTGGGTCAAAATACATCTCATAGCGTAAAAAGTATTTTACTTCTGCTAATCTTTATCTTTTTAAAGATAGGAGTAGCCCACTCACTTTCTCATGCTGTCTTACATGATGATAGTAACGATTGTCAGCATTGTATCTTAGTTGTTGATTCGAACAAGACCAAAACATTTAATGGTCATTTGTATTCCTATTCAAGTAAGGTCTTTAAAAAAGCGGTATTGCCAAAGCCTTTTACCTTGCTTTACAAAAACCCTCTGTTTAGAGAGCACCACCATTTTTTCTACTTTAATAAACCACCACCATCGTTATAATTTGGATGACTCTGTTCTTTATGCTTAATGATGCATGGCATAAAATATTTAGCTATCTATTTCATTAAGCCATTCTTATCTGGTATTTGCTTCAATGTAGCAATAAGTAAATTTCAAGAGCTCAATGTAGCGAATTAAGTCACCACTGCATTCCAAAAATTCATTTAGAAAACATTTTGTTGTACACTTTCAGTACAATAACATGTCTAATATCTATTAATACAAAAAAATATGATACATACCAATAACCTTACAAAATCCTATGGTGATTTAACCGCTTTGGATGCTCTTGACTTAGAAGTAAAAGAAGGAGATATTTATTGCCTCCTAGGAGCAAATGGAGCAGGCAAAACAACTACGATAAATCTTTTACTTGGTTTTCTGAAACCAACCTCAGGGAGTGCCTCTATCAATCAATTGGACGTTGTTGAACATTCCAAACAAACCAAGCAGTACTTAGCTTATATCCCTGAAAATTTAATGTTATACCCAAGTCTTAATGCGATTGAAAATCTGGATTATTTTTCAGGAATTGCGAATAAAAGGTTTAACAAAAAAACTTTGGAATCCATATTGACTGAAGCTGGACTTCAGGAATCTGCCTTTTACAAACCTGTGTCAAAATACTCAAAAGGAATGCGTCAAAAAGTAGGTGTTGCTATAGCATTAGCTAAAGATGCCAAAGTTTTACTCTTGGATGAACCTACTTCTGGATTGGACCCAAAAGCAAGTTTCGAGTTTGGCAAACTACTACAAAAACTAAGGCAAAAAGGTGTTGCCACGCTTATGGCTACACATGACTTATTCAGGGCGAAAGAGGTCGCAACAACCATTGGTATTATGAAAGATGGTCAATTAAAACAACAATGGTCTGTTGATGATATTACGCTGTCTGATTTAGAGAAAAATTATTTGGAAACCATGTCCTATAATACCATTGAACTATGATACTGACCACCCTTAAAAAAGAAAGTAAAGAACTGTTTAGGGATGGTCGTATTAGAATCGCATTCATTCTGGTCATCATTCTTACCATAATGGCTGTTATTATAAGTGCGTGGCACTATAAAGACATCAATGAAGAATATGTATCGGCAAAACAATCGGAACGAGAGGTGTGGGATAACCAAGGCGAAAAGAATCCCCATTCCGCTGCACATTATGGGACATACGCTTTTAAACCGAAATACCCATTGGCACTCATAGACCAAGGTGTGGATAAGTATACGGGCACCTCTATTTTTTTAGAAGCTCACAAGCGAAATGAAGCCCAATTTGACAAAGCTTCTGACCAAACAGGATTGGCAAGATTTGGAAATTTAACACCAGATTTTATTCTCATGTTTATTATTCCTTTGCTCATCATTCTTATCGCTTACAATAGCTTGACGAAAGAAAAGGAAATGGGAACCATCACATTGCTCAACAGTCAGGGTGCGATTGGCTTTAAACTCATTTTTGGCAAATGGCTCGCCGTATTTTTACCCTTATTTGCGTTGCTATTTGTTCTTTTTGCCGCAACTGGTATCATATTATCTAGCTTACCGGATTTTGGGGTTTTTAGTTGGTCATCCTTAGCGACACTGTTCCTGGCTTATGTGGTCTACTATGCTATATTTATCAATTTAGTATTTATAATTTCTGGGTTGGTGAAAAAATCTGGAATCGCATTGGTACTATCATTGAGCATATGGATTTTAGTTTGTTTGATATTGCCAAAAACAGCCAGTAACATTGCCGAATACAACTACCCTTACCCTTCAAAACAAGAATTTGCAGCAAATATTACTAAGGATAAAAAGGAAGGATTAGATGGTCATGATCCATGGAGCGAAGCATCAAAAACTCTTGAGAGGGAAGTCTTGAAAGAATATGGCGTTGATAGTTTAAGCCAACTTCCTTTTAATTATGATGGTTATAGAATGCAGAAAGGAGAAGAGCACCAAGCCGAAGTCTATTTTAAGCACTATAAGCAATTAAGGACACAGTATTCAAACCAATCAAGGGTTTATAGTCAATTAGCGGTTGTTTCGCCTTTTTTGCCCACTCGCTTTTTAAGTATGTCAATAGCCAACACAGATTATACCACGCATTGGGATTTTGCTGATGCTGCTGAAAATTACAGGATTGAAACCCAAAAATTTCTCAATGAACATTTCGCAGAAGAATCCGAATATGGCGATTGGTCTTGGAAAGCGGATGCAGACTTTTGGAAACAATTGCCAAAATTCAATTATGAGCCTCCAACATTATCTGAGAATTTAAAGCACAATACCGGTAATATCCTAATACTATTGTGTTGGTTGTTCGGTTCGTTTGCAGTACTATTTTTCACGACTAAATCACTTAAAAATGTTAAAATATAATTTTCAATACGAATGGTTGCTTTTGATTCGCAACCGATGGATTCAAGTGTTGACCATACTACTACTAATCCTCTTTGGCTTCGCTGTGTATAATGGTACACAAAAGGTGGATGCGAGAACATCCAACATTGCTGAAGCAATAAATGAGTTCAAAACGGAAGAAAAAGAAATGTTGGCACAACTCGATTCTATTGACAAAGGTTTTGAAGTCAATGCATCGAGTTGGCTTGTTCCTACTCGACCAATCGTGATAGGGAATTTACATCCAAGAGTGGTTAATATGCCCTCCAAATCAACAGCTTTTGTAGCTACGGGACAATCTGATTTGTTTGCACATTACGTACAACCAATTGTTACAGGCGATGACTCAACGATGAGTTTTAAAGAAATGACCAGTCCAGTTCAGTTATTATTTGGAAGTTTTGATTTAGCTTTTGTCATTGTCTATCTTTTACCGCTTCTTATTATAGCATTTTCATTCAATATATTGGCATCCGAACGTGAAAGTGGCTCTTTAAAACTATTGGCATCACAACCTATTGATATTAGGGTTTGGGTCTTACAAAAACTAGGGTTACGCTTTTTTTGGTTGGTAATCGCTATCATCATAACGCTCTCTTTAGTGTTCATTGTTTTTGGCTTTGACTTCAAGACGGGCTTTATGTCTTTTGTGGCTTTATTGTCCATCGTTATTGCATATGCCTTATTTTGGTTTGTATTGGCTTTTGCAACTAATATTTGGATAAGGAGTTCTGCCAAAAATGCCATTACATTAATTGGGTTTTGGATTTTGTTTGTTTTGTTGTCCCCTTCATTAATAAATCAAATAAGCAATTCACTGTATCCCATTCCATCAAGAACGTTAATGCTAAATGAAATGCGTTCAATTAAAGCTGAAGCTACCAAGAAGCAAGATGAAATTTTAGATAATTTTTTAAGAGACCATCCAGAATATGCGACAAATGACAGCACACAAGTAAGAGGGTTTTATCAAAAGTATATGGCCACACAACAGTTGATTCAAGACGAATTGAAGCCATTACTATCAGAGTTTGAAGCACAAATAAGTAACCAACACAGATTGGTAAATGCTTCAAGTTGGTTGTCGCCTGCTTTGATTGTACAAAATGCATTGAACAGCATTGCTGGGACTTCAACAGAAGACTATCAAGACTTTAAACGCCAGAGCTTGGCATTTTCAAAAGAGTGGAGAAACTTCTTTAAGCCGATGCTATTTAAAGATTCAACCTTCAGCAAAAGTGACTATAAAAATCTACCAGAGTTTGAATTTAGCTATGCTGCTGTCAATATATATAGTAAAACTCTTGGACTGTTGTTTTTAAACAGTTTGATTCTATTTTTAATATTGGCGTTAAAACCAAGTAAACATCAAGCGGAATTGATTGGTTAAATCAAAAAAGAAAATTGTAAATCATATTCTAGAAGGAGATGTATGTTCTATACAGTATTTAGAAAGCTTATTGCTGTTAACGTACAAAAGATTAATAACGTCAAATTCAGTTTATACCGAAAAAACTAAAATGATAAATTACATATTGAAATTGGTTTTCCTCAATTTAGTTTCAATTTTTATAAATTGCGAACTAACAAAATATTAAAACCGATTATGCCATTTAAGCTAGATCTCGATAGTCCTATACCCTTACATGCACAAATTGAAGATTATCTTCGCAAGCTTATTTCTCAAGAAGACTATAAAAATGGTGAAAAACTTCTGCCCAAGGAAGTGACTCTTTCTAAAAGGCTTGGGGTGTCTAGAAACACGATAAGGCAAGCCATTAATAAATTAGTTATAGAAGGTCATTTAGAGCGAAAAAAAGGAGTGGGGACAAAAGTGGTCCAAAAGAGAATTAGCACAAGATTGGATAGATGGATCAGCTTCACAAAAGAAATGCGAAACCAAGGTATTGATGTTGTCAACTATTTGGTCAAGACCTCAGTTGTTTTACCAGATAGTCAAGTTAGCCAGTCCCTCTCCATAAACATTGATAAAGAAGTGCTCAAGCTTGAAAAAATCCGAGGTTCTAAAAAGGCCAAGTATTTGTATTCGGTTTCCTATTTTCACCCAAGAACCGAGATTTCGGATAAAGATGATTTTAATGTACCACTTTACGATTTGTTAGAGAAAAATCATGACATCATAGTTGCTACCTCCAAAGAAAGACTTAGTGCGATCATAGCTAACGAAGAATTATGTACGCTTTTGGAAATTGAAAAGAATACACCGGTTTTAAAACGAGAGAGATTGGTCACCGATGTTGGGAATCGCCCCGTGGAATTTAATATTGTGTACTATAGAACAGAGTATTTTACCTACGATATAGAAATAAAAAGGGGGTTTGATTGAATAAGTAAACTTTTTTAAAAGAAGCTTAAACGTATTTTCAACTTGAATTGGGAATACCCACTGTAGTTCTTATATACTATTCTTATTATACTAAATTCAATAACCCAATAACAGGTTTGCTCTTCTTTTAAGGTGTGGTACAAACGCTGTAAGTATATAGAAGAGTTTTTAGGGATTACGTTTATGTTGTCAAAAAAGCTTGTTTTGTGGAAAATGGCCTCTCTTTTTAATCAAGTAAGGTAAATGTTGTCATGAATATTTTACCTGTGGGTTATTAATCTTTACAAATGATGTCAAGGATTATATTGTATTTACAAGACTTGAATAAGCCATGGTTTATCATATTCTTTATTGATTATGCTAAAAAAAGCTGTTTAGTTGAATTGTCAATTCTTCATAAAAAGAATAGTTTAATACAATAAAGTTGAAATATTTCACTGCTTATTTTTTAAAATAATAATGAACTTTGAATAATTACTATTTACTTCCTTGCTAAACTCATTAAAAATTAATATGTTTGAACATAGGAACATATCAATTTTTTGATAGTTGTTCTAATTAACTCAATTAATTAACCAAATAAACTATTTTATTTATGAAGTCATGCACTGCTAACTATAAATGGTGTCGCAAAGCAATTAGAATATTGACGCTGACATTATTTGTTCTTATTGGTCCTTTAGTCAAGGGTAATGAGATATTATTAGGTGAAAATGGTGCCATTGTTCCTAAAGGGCACACAAAAGAAAAAACGAGAGATGATTTTCAAAATTCTGTCTCAGGTACGATTACCGATGAGAATGGAACTCCCTTGCCGGGAGCTACCATTATAGAAAAAGGAACTACAAATGGAGTTCAAACTGACTTTGATGGCAATTACACCATTACAGTGACAGGGAACAACCCCGTATTGGTATTTTCCTATGTTGGCTTTGCAAGTCAGGAAATTCCTGTAAATGGACAATCCACAATCAATGTTGCTTTAATAACCGACACCGAATTATTGGATGAAGTCGTAGTGACCGCATTGGGTATTACCAAAGAGAAAAAGGCACTCGCCTATGCAACCCAGCAGGTTGAGTCTGAAAATTTAGTTAGAGCCTCTAACGGGAATATTAATACCGCTTTACAAGGTAAAGTAGCCGGAGTTACCGTTACCACTTCAGGTGGTATAACCGGTAATGCACGATTGGAGTTGCGGGGTTCAAGTTCATTACAAGGGGATGATCAGGTATTGTGGGTCATCGATGGTGTCCCATTTTCCACTGAAGAAAACACTAGCGATGCTCAAGATACTTTCGGCGGCTTTTCCAACGGGGGTGGTGTCATTGATATCAATCCGGACGATATTGAATCTATATCTGTATTAAAAGGTGGGCAAGCTGCTGCATTATACGGTTCACGAGGAGCAAATGGTGTTGTTTTGATTACCACAAAAACAGGTAAAAGAGGTGCAGGCTTGGGTATCAGCTATACAGGGACTACCACGTTTTCTCAGGGCGCTTATTTTCTTGATTTGCAAAAAGAATATGGTCAGGGTGTTGAAGGGGTCTATAGTCCAGATGCAAGAAATGCTTGGGGGCCAAGATTCGACGGGCAACTCAGACCGGCATGGACAGGGGAGAATTTGCCTTACGAGGCCAATAACAGGCTTATTGAAGACTTCATGCGAACGGCTGTAAATACAAGACATTCCATATCGTTTACAAAGGGAAGCGAAAATGGAAACTTTAAGGCTTCGATATTATCTGATAATAACGAGGAAGTGTATCAAAATAGTGGGCTTAAAAAATTGAACTTTGATTTAAGGGCTTCCCAAGATATTACGCCTTGGTTGAATGTAGATGCAAAAGTATCCTATTTCAGAACCCGAGGGCAGCAACGACCGGAAGTTGGTATTTATAGCTATATATCCCAATTGTATGCTACTCCCGCCAATATCAGAACAGAAGATTTGTCGCCTGGGTTTGAGGTGGTCAACGGCTTTCCCACAGAGATTTTGTACGGTCCCAATAGACCACTTACGGCCAACCCCAATCCCAATGTAAGAAATCCCTATTTTGTTCAGATACAGCAAGTCAACAATGATGAGCGAAACAGAATGTTTGGGTATTTGGCGGGCAATTTTAAGTTCTCCGATAATTTAACGCTACGCTTAAAGTATGGACTGGACTTTTTTAGGTACCAGCGTGTTTTTGGCCAGCGCTATGAGGATAATGTTGCTCCTACAGTTAGGCCGAATATCGATACGTACGAACAGTTTTTTAAGGAAGAAAACATGGAATTCTTATTAACCTTTAATAAGGATTTAAACAATGACTTTAGCTTAACGGTCAGTGCTGGAGGTAATCTTATGAAAAATGGTTTCGAGGCTTTGGATGCGCGTTCAGGCAAGCTGGTCTCGCCCAATGATTTTTTCTTGAATGCTGGAACGAACATCACGGTTCGTCAGGAATTCTCGAGTAGGGAAATTCAGTCCCTGTATGGTTTTGTCGATTTTTCATACAAAGATTATTTGTTTTTAACGGCAACGGGAAGGAACGATTGGTCATCGGCACTGGCATCATTAAGAACCGATAACGAGTTCTCTTACTTTTATCCCTCTGCAGGATTAAGTGCACTGGTGTCCGAAATGACAGAACTTCCAAATTGGGTAAACTATCTAAAATTAAGGGGATCGTGGGCCCAGGTGGGTAAAGATACTGATCCATACAATACTAATCCTGTTTTTCGATATACACCGGGCGCTTTTGGTTTATTAGCATCGGAAACACCAAGTGTTGGTGTAATTGCTGATTTAAGACCTGAAATTTCTACCACCTATGAGGCTGGTATCGATGTGAGACTTTTTGATAATAGGTTTTCATTGGAAGCTACATATTATGATGAACGAACAAAAAATCAGATAGTTCAAATTGCGGATCAACGCTTTACTGGATTTAATTCCATATTTGATAATGCTGGATTAATTACCAATAAGGGTATCGAGTTGATCGCAACGGTAGTGCCGATCAGAACCGATGATTTCAATCTGGGACTTACCTTTAACTTTGCCAAAAATGAAGGGATATTGGAAGAATTGCTAACACCCGAAGATGATGGGGAATTTTTTAGGGATATCAATTTTTCAAACACGATTAGGAATACCGAAGGTGAAAGGTTAGGTGATATCTACGGTTCGGCTTACGTAAGAGATGCTAATGGAGAAATGGTGATAGGTGCAGATGGGCTGCCCGTTGAGACCCAAGAGGATGTGAAATTAGGTAATATTCAACCAGATTTTAGTGGTTCGATTGGTATAGATGCCAACTATAAGAATTTTGCGTTAAGTGCCCTTTTTGCCATGAAAGAAGGGGGGGATATACTATCGATAACAGAAGCCAATGCCACAGGCTCGGGAAACTCTTTGAAATCAATAAGCTTGGGTCGTGAACCTTTCTTTGCTGCGGGCAATCAAGCGGACGGAAGCCCCAATGTTCAAATTGTGTCACCTGATGCTTACTGGGGAAGGGTTTCAGGTATTGACGAAGAATTTATATACGATGCTTCTTTCATGAAATTAGCCGAACTTTCTCTAAGTTATTCTTTTCCAAAACAGGTTTTAGATAAAATTGGATTTGTTCAGAGTGCACGTTTGTCATTAATAGGGCGGAATCTATTTTATTTATATCGTGATACTCCGGGTACTGTACCGGATGCGACTTTTAATTCAACCTTCGGGGCACAGGCCTTTGATTTTTCTGCTGTACCGGTGACCCGATCTATAGGATTTGCACTTAACCTTAATCTATAAAATTGATTGATATGAAAATAAAAAGTTTAATAATCACAATGATTTCAGCCATTTTCATAATGGGCTGTACCGAAGACTTTGTGGAAACCAATACAAACCCCACTATAGTCAATACGCCAACTTTTGGATCATTGTTTAATCCTATTCTACAGAATCCAACACGTAACTATCAGCGTAACGTCAATCTTTTTGCTGATTTTTATGCGCAATATTGGGGTAATCTCGTAGATGGTTTTGAATCCCCAAGGTATGAATATGTTAATCCTTGGCTCAGGAATAAATGGTTGGAGTTTTATACCCAGACCTTACAAGAAGCAAATACATTAATTGATATATATGGGGAAGATCCCGTATACACGAACGTTTTGGCGCAACTTGATATTTGGATAGTAGCTGAATGGGTTCGAATGCTCAACGCCTATGGAGACCTTCCTTATTTTGATGCTGGCAAAGGTATCAATGATGTGCCATACAGTCCAGAACAGGAAATTTATTATGACTTGTTCGATCGATTGGATGCAGCAGTTAAGGTCATTGATTCGAGCGATGAAAGTCAGGTTACCTTAAGTGAAGATGATTTAATATATAACGGTGATGCAGAGAAATGGAAGCGTTTTGCCAATTCCCTTCGTCTGCGTTTGGCCATGCGTTTGGCCAATGTAGATCCGGGTAAAGCACAGGCCGAGGCAGCAGCAGCAATCAATTTAGGTGTGATGACAACAAATGATGACGTTGCTCGTATACCGCTTTGGCGAGATGGTTTTTACGATTACCTCCATATAATTTCAAATATTTTTGTCAATATTAGGGTTTCCGAGACCTTTACAAACTATTTGTACAGTGAAGCCGGTTTTGAAGACCCTCGGGCAAGCAGATGGCTGGCGTACAACGAATCATCTCCACTAAATGGTGGGGATTTTGTTGGAGTGAAAAACGGATTTGATATCGTTCCTGAAGACGCCGTGGATTTTGCCACCATGAAGACGGAGGATTTTGATGGTGAATACATTGACTTTGTTGGCGATGGAGGTGCAATACTTCTTTATAAGCCTATTATGTTTTATTCAGAAGTACTGTTCCTTCAGGCCGAGGCTGCACTAAGGGGATGGGTTCCTGGCGATGCCAATGGTTTGTATCAGCAAGGTATACAGGCGTCCATGGATCATGTTGGTGTCGACCCTGGTCAGGCTTCTGCCTATATTGCGGCCGTACCAACACTCACAGGTTCCAACGAGGCTCAACTGAAGCAGTTGATTACCCAAAAATGGATTGCTAATTTTCCCAATGGAGCAGAAGCATGGGCCGATTTTAGAAGGACGGATTATCCAGATATAACTTTGCCCGTGGATGGGGTCAGTAGTAATGCTACGGTAGCTCAAGATACCTGGGTAAAAAGGTTGCGCTACCCCGATGAAGCCCATGATTTGGATTCAGAATTAATGCCATCACAATTTAATACCATACAAACAAATCGTATGGATGCAAGATTGTGGTGGGATACTGCGGATACCAAAACAAAATCAGGCGGATTGATGAATAGTAATTTTTAAAAAAAAACCATGAAAAATAAAATAACCAAAATAACGGCAGGATGTCTTACGCTGGCACTCTTTCTTTTTGTGGCCATTTCCTGCAACGACGATGACGATACAACGGGCGGTGGGAATTTTAATATTGCTGCAGTTGAAGCCTCAATAGCAGAAGCCAGAACTTTAATAAGCAATACTGAAGAAGGTATTAATGCAGGAGATCAACAGCCAGGTTCCAAAGCAATTTTGGAAACTATCATTGCTGCGGTCGAAAAAATTATAGCCAGTTCAGATTCTCAAGCAGATGTCGATGATGCTGTCATAAAAATGAACGCGGGAATTCAGGCCTATAGAGAAAGCTTGGTGGCAGTGGCAATACCATATATAAGACAAGAAGCAGGTAGTTCCATTGGTATTTCAGAAAACCTCAACACGTTTATTTCCGAAGGTAATTTTACATTACAAGCACAGTTTTATATTGTAGACCTAAACGCAAATTCTTTTTCCAGTAATTTATTTGCAAAAATTGATCAGCCAGGAAATGGTTTTCAACTTAGATATTTCATAGATGGTAATGCTCAGCTCGTCGTTGGGAATACCCAAACAGCAGGAACATTTACTGTTATAGAAATACCTGCAGGAACATTTACCAGTGGTGAATGGATCGATGTGGCGGTTACAAGCTCCAATGGTGGTTCATTGGTAACAGCTTATGTCAATGGTGTTCAGGTAGCACAAGCCGGGGATAGGGCTATTGGCAATACGGATATACCTTTAACAATTGGAACAAACCCTGGGTTTCCAGAACGGGTTGCCAACTTATTGGTGCGTGAATTTACTGTATGGGACGCTGCATTGGACCAAGCTGCAATTCAGACCAATGCTACTGCCGAGTTTGATGGTACGGAAGATGGACTAGAAGCCTATTTTCCTTTCGGATCGGATTTAGGGGACTCTTTTGTGGATGTTACCGGTGTTTACACAGCAACGCTTAATGGAAATGTAGAATGGGTTGCGGAACCACCTTTTATAGTTCTGGATTATTCAGCTCTAGACGCTGCAATTTCAGATTTGACTGCGTTTAAGGACACCATTGTGGAAGGCGATCAAAACGGGGACTACCCAATTGGTACTATTGCATATTTAGATGGATTGATTGCTGCCGGTTCAGCTGCAAGAACAGATGCGGAACGTCAGTCAGATATAGATGCTGCTGCTGCTGCTTTAGACGTTGTTGCACTTGTCAATGATAACTTGGTGGGCGGTGCAAATGGTTTTTATGTCGATGATCAAGATGATAGCATGCAGGGTTTTAGAATAACCCCGTACTATGTGCCACAAGGCGATTATACCTTTGAGTTCGAAATGAGATTGACGGATTTATTCTACCCCGGAGGAATTGGAGATGCGCTTGAACTGAATGTATTAGGTTTTAGAGTTAATGGGTATACTGAGTTAACAGAAGAGAACCTCTTAAATTCAGGAGGAGGATGGAATTATACCTTCAACTTAGACGATGGTTTTACCGGACCCACATTCCCTGCACTCACGTTACAACCTGAACAATGGCTACAGATTACAATTGTTCATGATGATGCAGCTCAAACAACCGCTGTTTATGTTGATGGTGAACAAGTAGGTCTGCAAGAAAACATACCTGCTCCCAGTGATTGTTGTCCAGTAGACCAGATATATTTAGGAGCCAACAGATTTGGTCAGAAAATTGACGGTTCAATGAGAGATTTCCGTCTTTGGGATTTGGCGCTTACACCTGCTCAATTTAATGCCGATATTGATGGTAGTGAAGCAGGCTTGCAAATTTATTTCCCATTGGATAGAGTCAATGGTATCAAATTCAAGGATGAAACCGGTAATTATGACGGGGAGCTGCAAGGTGTAATTTGGAATAAAGAGGAGTAATTAGATATATTTTGAGTTAGTTTAGTTTTTTTAATATCAGGGATGGTTTAGTGATTTACTGTCCCTGATTTATTTTCTTCAAAAAGTATCGCTCTTTATTGGATTCTCTTATTCGTTGGATATTTAATCACGTGATGTAATTGCGCTGGTAACGAAGGTTTCAAGTAAAGGCAGTTTAACAACAACCAAAAACGGCACATAAATCAGAATTCAAAATCTTAAGAATTATACATGAACGAGACTAAATCCATTTGGAACAATGATAAAGAACTTTTCCAAATAGCCAAAGAAGAACTGTTTGTTGCTCTTGTGGGAGACGTACTGGATACATTAGGATATCAGCAACAGTTTCTTCCACCAAATATTAAACCGATAAATGATGACTTTGTGGTAATAGGCCGCGCAATGACTGTACTTGAAGCGGATACATTCGAAGAAAGTGCAACCATTACAAAGAACCCATTGATGAAAAAGCCATTTGGCCTCATGTTCGAAGCACTGGACGACCTTAAGGAAAATGAAGTATATATCTGCACGGGAGCATCGCCCAGATATGCTTTGTGGGGTGGTCTAATGAGTACCCGCGCAATGAAGTTGAAAGCGGCAGGTGCCATATTGGATGGTTGGTCCCGAGATACCAATGAAGTGTTAAAGCTTAATTTTCCCACATTTTCCTTTGGAGGCTATGCCCAAGATCAAGGGCCTAGGGGTAAAGTGATCGACTATCGTGTTCCCATTGAAATTGGGGGAATTAGAATAAACGATGGGGATATTGTGTACGGTGATCGAGATGGTGTTCTGGTGGTGCCCAAAGAGGTAGAGGATAAAGCTTTTATGGGAGCCATTGAGAAGGCACGTGGCGAACAGTTGGTCAAGAAAGCTTTGGAAGAAGGTATGAGTACAGTTGAAGCCTTTGATAAATTCGGAATAATGTAATGTATCATCAAGGGACATGACAACTAGAAAATCAAATTATTTATTGGGGATAAGCTTTGTTTCTACCATTGGAGGATTCTTGTTTGGTTATGATACTGCCATCATATCTGGATGTAATGCTTTTCTAGAACAACATTTTCAGCTGTCAGCTGTTGAACTTGGTTGGGTAGTATCCTCTGCATTATTGGGTACTATTTTAGGGTGTGTCATAGCAGGAACGGTAACCGATGTTCTGGGAAGAAAAAAAGCATTGATTTTAGCAGCTATATGCCTTGCCCTATCTGCATTTGGGTCTATGCTGCCTCCTCAATTTCTTGGAGATACAAATAATCCCTTTTGGATTACTTCTGACCTCGATACCGCATTTAACTTTTTGATCATAGTACGCATTATAGGGGGTATAGGTGTTGGAATAACTTCGGTGGTTGCGCCGATTTATATTTCTGAACTTTCGCCTTCTGAAAATCGGGGTAAAATGGTGTCTTTATACCAGCTTTCAATAACCTTGGGAATTTTATTGGCCTTTTTAATTGATTGGGCGGTTCTTAACAATGCCGGAGACGCCGCAGGAGTCATTTCCAATGACGCTTCTGGCTTTTTTGAATGGTTGTTCGTTAATGAGCTTTGGCGGGGAATGTTTGGTACAGAAGTGCCCATAGCATTACTCTTTTTAGGGTTGCTCTTTTTGGTGCCGGAAACCCCACGTTGGTTAATCAGTAAAGGTCGCAACCAAGAGGCAGAGCAGATAATGATCAAGATTAACGGACTCGAAAACGCAAAAGCACAAATTCAGGAAATCAAAAGCTTGGAAAGTCAAGAAGTTGGTGGTCTCAAAGAATTGCTACGGCCCTATTTGCGAATGCCTTTGGTCATAGGTGTTTTGTTGCCTATGTTTTCGCACCTCAGTGGCATTGCGGCTATCATGTACTTTGCACCAAATATCATAAACGAATCCATTCAAAGTGTTGAAAGTTCGTTTCTAGGTGCCGTTCTTGTGGGTGTCATCAATTCAGCTTTTACTTTTGTTGCCATTTTGAATATCGAAAAATTTGGAAGAAGAAAATTGCTTTTGATCGGGGTTACAGGAGCCTTTATTTCTTTGGCAGGAGTTGGCCTTCTTTTTGCCATTGGGTCAAAATACGTCATCATTCCACTACTGCTCTATGTAGCCAGTTTTGCTTTTTCATTTGGGCCGATTGTCTGGGTAATCATCAGTGAAATTTTTCCAACACGTATCCGAGGATTAGCGGTAGGTATTGGTAGTTTTTCCCTTATGGTGACTGGTTTTGTGATAACACTGACAAATCCCATATTGATTGAAAAAATTATGCCTTCCGGTACGTTCTTTCTCTATGCGGCATTTACACTTCCCGCAATTTGGTTCATCTGGAAATTTGTGCCTGAAACAAAAGGCAAAACACTAGAAGAAATTGAAAAACATTGGCGTGACGGTAAAAACAGATAACATAGTAATGTTGATGCTTATATGATAGAATCTTATGAAATTAAAAAAAGTGGATACCATCCTTTTTTAATACGTGACGGCTGGCAAGTAGCACAGTTAAATTATATGTCCGAACAGCATATCGATGCCATAATGCGTTTAGATGTGCACCGGGAAACCGATGAAGTTTTTATCCTCATGAAAGGCCATGCGGTACTGATTGCTGCAATAATTGAAGGCGATAGTGTGAAATATGAAATGGAGTTGATGCACCTTAATAAGACCTATAACATTCCTAAAAATATGTGGCACAATATTGCTATGACTGAAGATTGTGAACTCATTATCGTGGAGAAATCCAATACCCATATTTCGGACTGTGAACATTTTGATTTAAACAAAGAACAGTATAAAGAACTCCATAAAGGAGTCAAAGATTTATTTGACAGAGCAGTTCATCAAAAGTGAATAAAAAGGGTCAGTAAAAACCTAAAACAATGAACAAGATTGATTTGAAAGGAAGAAAGGCTTTGGTTACGGGAGGCAGTCAAGGCATTGGTGCGGAAATTTGCAGACACTTGGCAAAATGTGGAGCGGATGTTTATATCAATTACAATCAAAACAAGGACAAGGCAGAAACAGTGGCGAAAGAAATACGTGAAGCCTTTGGTTCAACAGTAGCAGTAGGCGGTGCAGATGTAACCAAGGCTGATGAAGTAAAAGAAATGTTTCTTAGAATGGATGAAGAAATCGGGACTATCGATATTCTTGTAAATAATGCAGGTTGCGAGACGGTAAATCATATTTTGGACATGGAGGAAGCAGAATGGGAAAATGTGATTAACGTAAATCTAAAGGGACCTTTTTTATGTTCTAAAGAAGCAGCTGCACGTATGGAGAGTAACGGAGGAGGCGTTATCATCAATATTTCATCAATTCATGACACTGTACCGCGTAAAGGATTAATTCATTATTGTTCGGCAAAAGCCGGATTGAAAATGTTCTCAAAGTGTTTGTCCCTTGAACTTGCAGACAACAATGTTAGAGTAGTTTCCATCGCTCCTGGAGCTATAGAAACCAATATGAATCGTAAAGAAATCGAAAACTTTGGTAAGGAAAAGTTTGAAAAATGGATTCCCCAAGGTAGAATTGGCAATGTTGCCGACGTAGCCAATACAGTTGCTTTTATGGCCAGTGATTTAGCAGACTATATTAACGGTGCGGATATTTATATTGATGGTGCATATATGAATCATACAATACAATATGACCCCAGACCAAAAAGAAAAAACTAAGACATTGCTCAAAAACAATGTGTACTTAATACATTTTAAATAATGGCGTTACTTACTTTTTTCATAGGCAGTTATACTGAGTATTTGAATCCCGATTTTGGTGGTACAGGGAAAGGTATTTATACGGTTCAACTTAATGAAGAAACCGGAGAAGTGTACACTGTTAGCGTTCAAAGTTCCCGTAACCCAAGCTATTTGACCATCAGTATGGATAACCAATTTTTATACTGTACTACTGAGTTGGATATTACTGAAGCCCCACAAGTGCAAGCCTATAAAATACATAGTGATTATTCGCTCCAAATATTGAATCAACAATCTATATTGGGTACATATCCTTGCCATTTGTCGCTATTTAAAAATACGATTTTAACTGCCTGCTACGGTACGGGCAATATGCTTCAATTTCCTTTAATGGCATCTGGAGAACTAAAAAGTGTTCAAAGGGAATACCGTCACAGCGGTTCAGGTAGCAATAAGATTCGTCAAGAAGCACCCCATGCACATCATGTTGCAGTTCATCCCAATCAAAAAGATGTTTATGTATGTGACTTGGGTGTCGACACGGTTAAAGCCTACACTTTTACGGATGGTATCTTAAAACCTAACCCAGAAAAGGATTGTGAGGTTACCAAAGGTGGAGGTCCCCGTCATCTTGTTTTTAATATAGATGGAAGTATCGCTTATGTAATAAATGAGCTGACAGCAAATGTCTCCGTTCTCAAATGTTCGGACGGTGTCTTTCAAGAAATTGCAACATATGCATCCTTGCCTATGGATTTTAAAGGTATTCCAAGTGCTTCGGCAATACGGTTTTATCCCAATAAACAAGTATTATATGTTGCAAATAGAAGTTTGGAAGCGATAAGCATTTTTAAAATTATTGAAGATACACTTGAGCTTCTTGAAATAACTCGTACTGGAGGAGAGGAACTGCGAGAGTTTAATATCACACCAGATGGAAAATGGTTATTGGCGGGACATCAAAATTCGCATGACCTTGTGGTGTATAAAATCGAGAAAGATGGGCGTTTATCGGAAACATACCGTACCAGAGAAATTTTATCGCCTGTGTGTATCACTTTTTTAAATTAAAATTGGATAGAAATGAAATTAGGATTCGGTTTATACCGTCATATGTTGAACACCAAACATTACAATTTTGCCAAACAATGTGGCGCTACACATTTGGTCATTCACATGGTTGATTATTTTGGACATAATAAAGAAAATGCTGACCAGCCCATTGGCGGAAAAGCGGGTTGGGGAAAAGCAGGGAATCCCGATGAGATTTGGTCGTGTAAAGAGTTGGCAGCAATAAAAAAAGAAGTCAACGACCACGGACTCGAATTAGAGGCTATTGAAAATTTTGATCCTGCCCAATGGTATGACATTTTGCTGGATGGCCCAAAGAAAGAACAGCAAATGGCCAATTTAAAACAGCTCATACGCAATGTAGGTGAAGTTGGTATCCCTACATTCGGGTATAATTTTTCATTGGCGGGCGTATCATCACGCTTGCAAAAACCGTATGCAAGGGGTGAGGCCATATCTGTAGGGATGGAAGGGGTAGATAACACCCCCATACCCAACGGAATGGTCTGGAACATGATTTATGATGTAAATGCCCCAGAAGGAAGTATTCCTAAAATTAATCATGATGAATTATGGAAAAGGTTGCAATACTTCCTCGACGAGTTAATACCTGTTGCTGAGGAAGCTGGTGTGAAGTTAGCAGCTCACCCGGACGATCCGCCTATGCCCTATGTTCGGGAAACTCCAAGATTGATATATCAACCAGACATGTATCAAAAACTTATCGATATGCATCCAAGTCCGTCAAATAATTTGGAATTCTGCTTGGGCTCAATAGCCGAAATGACCGAGGGTGATGTATATGAGGCTACAGATACCTATAGCAAACAAAATAAAATCAGTTACATCCATTTTCGAAATGTAGTAGGTAAAGTGCCAAATTATAAAGAGGTTTTTGTGGATGAAGGTGATATTGATATGTTCAAGATTCTGAAAATCCTAAAGAAAAATAACTTTAATGGCGTGTTGATTCCCGACCATACCCCCCAAATGACTTGCGATGCACCATGGTATGCCGGTATGGCCTATGCCATGGGATATATGAAAGCAGCGCTTTCACTTTTGGAAAAAGAATAGTTAATGCAATAATTTCATTTTGAAGAATAATATCACATTTCTAGCTCTGATTGCTGCCTTAGGTGGATTTCTTTTTGGTTACGATACTGCCATTATATCAGGCACCATCAGCTTGGTAAAAGCGCAATTTGAACTTAGTACCTCAATGGAAGGGTGGTATGTAAGTTCAGCACTTGTAGGTACCATTCTAGGAGTATCGATAGCGGGAATACTGAGTGATAAATATGGTAGAAAAAATATATTGGTAACCTCAGGTATATTTTTCGCACTTTCTGCCATAGGATGTACCATATCTGGTACGTTTACGGAATTGGTTTTGTATCGTCTCTTGGGCGGAGTGGGGGTCGGTATCGCATCTATGCTGTCACCGCTATATATTTCTGAGATCGCCCCAGCGAAAAATAGGGGCAGATTGGTTGCACTGTATCAGCTTGCTATCGCCTCAGGTGTTTTAGTGGCTTATTTTGTCAATTCATATTTACTGTCGCTTTCCACTTCCAACGGCTTTGAAGAGAGTTCCGAAATGGTCAGAAAAATTTATGTTTCTGAAGTATGGCGAGCCATGTTGGGGAGTGAAATCATTCCAGCTGTCATCTTTCTGCTTTTGCTCTTGATCATTCCAAAAAGCCCTAGGTGGTTGATTATGAATGGAGAAACGACAAAAGCCAAAAAAATATTATTGCGTTTTACTGATGCAGAAGAAGCAGACAATGAAATACAAAATGTTGAGGAAGTATTATCAAAAAGATCGGTAAAAATCAAGGAACTGTTTTCAGGTTCATTCAAAATAGCCTTGTTAATCGGAATTTCTTTGGCAATACTAAGTCAGTTGAGCGGAATCAACGCCATCATCTATTTTGGTCCAAAAATTTTGGAAGAAGGAGGTTTGCAGTTGGGTGAAGCGCTGGGGGGCAAGTCATTATTGGTTTTGTAAATGTGTTGTTCACGTTTATGGCCTTATGGAAAATAGATAATTTGGGTAGAAAACCTTTGCTCATATATGGAGTTATTGGGATTACAATTTCCCTTATAGTAGTCGGACTTTTATTCTTCCTGCAAGTGGAAAACACCTATTTGCTCATGACCTTTATTCTCTTGTTCATTGCTTGTTTTGCTTTCTCCTATGGTCCGGTTTTATGGGTGTTAATGGCAGAAATTTATCCTTTAAAAGTTAGAGGAAAGGCATTGTCAATGGCAACGATGGCTATTTGGTTGGGGGCCACTTTTATAGGACAGATGACACCTTGGTTTTTAGAGAATTTTAAAGCATATGGTACTTTTTGGTTTTTTGCGATATGCATGATTCCTGCAATTTATATCATCATAAAAGTATTACCTGAAACCAAAGGAAAGACCTTGGAAGAAATCGAGAATTATTGGTTGTCCAAGAAGAAGTAAATTATATATAATAAGTGTAACTGTTATTGTCAATTGTATTGATATTACATAAATAGAAATTTAAGTGTTGCCCCTTTATTAGAATAATTAATAAATGAAAATGATTGGTAAATGTTGAATTATAATGATTTAAAAACAGTAGTCCGTCTTTTTTTGAAACACAAGTTTGTCTTTTCCTTATGCATCATAGGGCTAAGTACTGGTTTTGCAGTGTTTATAATCGTTTTCATGCATTATCGATTTGAAAATAGTTATGACGGTATGCATGCGAATGCCAAAAATATATACCGTATGCACTCAATTTACGGGACTGATAATGGATATACCAGTACCTATGCAACTACGGATAACGGATACGGCCCTACATTGAAAGAGGAATTACCAGAAGTTCTTGATTATGTGAGGATACTTACCTATCAGTCAGAAAGAATTGTAAGTTATGCCAAGGATGATGAATCAGTTTTAAAATATCGTGAGCCCAATGTTTTTATAGTCGATTCTACCTTTTTTTCATTTTTTGATTATCCACTAAAAGTGGGCGCTATCAACGAAGTATTGAATCGCCCCAACACAATGGTCATTTCTGAAAGTGCTGCCAAAAAGTATTTCGGGAGTGGAAACCCGTTGGGAAAAGTCTTAACGATGTCAACCAGTGGTAGTCCATTTGAGTGCGAGATTACCGGTATTTTTTATGATATCCCTGATAATTCCAATCTTCAATTCGATTTTTTGATTTCTATGGAGACTCAAAAACAGATATGGAAGGAATTGGATAATTCATGGAATTATGCCATTTCGTATACCTATTTACACTTAGCAGAAAACATTGATGTTGAAAAAATGGAAGACCGCATCATGGAGGTTTTCTTTAAGAGAAGCGGTGTAGTGGCCCAAGGCGACTTAAACTATGATATGGAACTGGTGCATTTTCCCGAAATTCATTTAAACGAACCTTTACAATGGGAACACGAGAAAAAGGGAAGTAGAGCAGAAACCAAATATCTGCTTATAATAGCTCTTTTTATCATAATTATCTCTTGGCTGAATTACATCAATATAAGTACTTCATTGGCTACAAAACGAAATGCGACTACACGTATAAAAACCATACTTGGTGCTGGAAAAATTCAAGTCATTTTTCATTTTATAGTTGAAGCATTTTTTGTAAACCTGATTTCAATATGTTTTTCCATACTATTAATTCTTCTGGCCACCCCGTTGATCAATACCTATTTCGACAATGGGGGTATGGGCTTCATTTTTAGCACTGGACTCATTTCATTGGTATTGGTAGGAATCTTGGTGATAGGCACTTTTGTTTCAGGGCTTGTTGCAACAGTTTTCTTTTTTGTAAACAATCCAGATTTTTTATTAAAACCTGATGCAAAAAGTTCAGGTTCAAGGTTTAAACGTGCTATGGTGGTTTTCCAATTTATAACAGTGGTTGTGTTATTGATTGGTACTATAATGGTTTATAAGCAGGTTCAATTTATGCGTTCCCAAGAAATTGGAGTTGATTTAAGTCAAACCATGGTTATCAAACCTCCGATAGGTAGTGATTCAAGTCCAAAAGGATTATATAGGTTCAGAGAATCACTCTCAGAAAATGCATCGATTATCAATGTTACGGCCAGTAGCGATATCCCGGGTCAATTTATGGATATGGGGTATATGGTCGATAGAACCGATATTGACACTCCCATTCATGAAATAACAGATGGGGGGTATATTGATTATGACTATGTTGAAACATTAGACTTAGAAATGGCAGCTGGAGTCGATTTTGATGAAACATCTGACCCTTGGCGTAAAATTTTAATCAATGAAGAAATGGCAAAGCTTTTAAATTTTGAAAGCCCCGATGACGCCGTTGGAAAGCACATTCAATTACCAGAGCTCTACCGGAAGGAGGCGGTGACCATCATTGGAGTATTAAAAAACTATAGACAACAATCCCCTACCCATAATTTTAAACCCGTATTCTTCTATTGTACCAAATCTGATTGGGGGCGTTATAATTATTTTATTGTTCGATACACAGGGAAGACCGATGAAGTTGTTTCTTATTTAAATGATAAATGGATTAGATCTTTTCCAACCAGTTCGTTTGATTACTATTTTCTTGATGGTCATTACGAAGAGCAATATAATGGAAACGTACGTTTTGGTAATCTTTTTAGTGCCCTTTGCATCTTGGCAATACTAATCGCAATTTTAGGCCTATTGGGCTTATCCATCCAAGCTGCCCAACAACGGATCAAAGAAATCGGGATTCGGAAAGTAAACGGGGCCAAAATATGGGAAGTATTGGTCTTGTTGAACAAAGACTTTATAAAATGGGTCGTTATTGCCTTCTTCATTGGTAGTGCGTTGGCTTTCTTTTTCATTCAGAATTGGCTAGAGAACTTTGCAGTACAAACAAGAATTAGTTGGTGGGTTTTCGCTTTGGCAGGAATAATCACCTTTATAATAAGTTCAGCAACGGTAAGTTGGCAGAGTTGGAAATCTGCCAGGATAAATCCTGTTCTAGCTTTACGAAACGAATAAAATTTATAGGTATATGAAAGCCTACAGATAAGCTTGTAGAAATTAAAATAAAAGTAGATAAATCAGGTTGAAAAAAAATTAAATGAAAAAAATGAATTTTTGGAAGGTTCCAAACAAAACATCTAACAAAATGAAAGTAAATAAAAATCTTTTCACTTTATTGTTGAGCATATTCGTATTCGTATTTGTCTTTGTGCCGAATGCCTATGCACAAGACAATTATTTTGCCGGTTATAAGGCATCTATCTCTGGTGCCAATTTCGCATACCATTCCCCTTTTTCAAATCTTGACCAATGTCTTTTGACAAGGGCAAAGTCAAGTTTCGATCCAATTGAATGGGAGACCGAGGTAATTCCCGTTTCCTATACAAAGCCAACAGCATCATTTATTTGGGGCTATGGTATTGGTGCAAAATCTCCAAGCCAGCAGTTCGACCTTTACGTTAATGATAAAAAGGTACTTAGATTTTCATCACCAAATAGTAATGAGCAATTGCGCACATTAAAGGGAAAAGACGGTATCGTACTGCAATTCAACCGTTCAATGATAGATATGAATCTAGATGAAATGGGTACAGCCGTACTTACCGTTCCAGATTCCTATTTTACCAAGGGCAAGCCAGTGGTATTGAAAATAGATGGTGTTGATAATGATAGTAACGAATGGTTTATGACTTTCAAACGTGAGCTTGGTGAAAAAATTAGAACACAACAGTTAAAGGTAGTCGTAAAGAAAGATGGTAAGCTCTTTCATAGTGTCCGATTTGAATTGATGCATCTTAAAAAACCAACTACGGCTAGCATTTCGGCATCAAACAATAAGCAGAAATATAAGATCAACACAGGTTTTAATGAGTTGGATTTTTTGGTACCGGCAGTACAGTCACCTACTGAAATGGATGTGGAATTAAAAATAGGGAATAAAAAAGAACAACTTAGTTTTACGGTTGAACCTGTACGGGAGTGGACCATCAACTTGGTACAGCATTCACATACGGATATCGGCTACACAAGATCTCAAACCGAAATTTTAGCGGAGCACCTGCGCTTTATTGACACGGCTTTGGATTATTGTGATCAGACCGATGATTATCCAGACGAAGCCAAGTTCCGATGGACCTGCGAAGCTTCATGGACCGTTAGGGAGTATTTGAAAAATAGACCAAAGAGCCAGATAGATAGACTATTACAACGCATAAAAGAGGGGCGTATCGAAGTAACGGGCATGTTCTTCAACTTCTCGGAAATTATTGATGAAACCGCATTGGCCATGCAAACACAGGCCTTAAAGCATTTCAAAGAAAAGGGAATCGATGTTACTACCGCCATGCAAAATGATGTGAATGGTATTGGTTGGGCCATGATCGATCTGTACAAAAATACAGGTGTAAAATATTTGACTATGGGGCAACATGGTCATCGTGCCCATGTTCCCTTTAACAAGCCCACTTCATTTTGGTGGGAATCCAATTCAGGTAACCGACTTTTGGCCTATCGAAGTGAGCATTATACGCATGGTAATGCGTTAAGTTTGACCAGTGGAAAGATGGACCAGTTCAGGTCGAATCTTTCAAGCTACCTTAGCAAATTGGAGGACAAAGGCTATCCGTACAACAGAACGGCATTTCAATTTTCAGGCTATTTGACCGATAATTCGCCGCCATCCACAATAGCTTGCGATATTGTAAAAGAATGGAACGAAAAGTACGAATGGCCCAAGCTAAAACTTTCTTTGGACAGCGAGTTTATGCTCTATGTTGAGAAACATCTGGCCGAAGAACTTCCCGTAAAAAAAGTAGCTTGGCCCGATTGGTGGACCGACGGCTTCGGATCGGCGTTTCGAGAAACCAAAACAGCAAGAACGGCACATTCTCAAATGATAGGGAATATGGGGCTGCTATCAATGTCCTATCTCATGGGGTCAGAACTTCCTAAAACCATCAATGGAGAGATTGAAAAGGCCTATGATGAATTGTTATTTTACGATGAGCATACCTTTGGTGCCGCGGAAAGTATCACAGACCCATTGGGTGAAAACTCTGTTGTCCAATGGGGGCAAAAATCAGCCTATGCTTGGACTGCCTATAAAGAATCAAGCTTGATTAGGGAAAAAGCGCTAGGACTCATACAACAACATGTTCCAAAAGGAGAATACCCAACAGTAGCGGTATTCAATACATTAAATTGGGAACGATCCGGATTGGTAAATGTATATATAGACCATGAATTACTGCCTTTAGGACGTGATTACAAACTTGTTGATGAGAATGGAAAAGCCATTCAAATACAGCGTATATCGAGCAGAGCCGATGGAAGTAACTATACCTTATGGGCCACTAATATACCCCCCATGGGCTATGCAACTTTTCGTATCATTCTTGAAGATAAAAAGGATAAGCAGACCGATAAAGTAACAGAGCATGACAACTCCATACTTGAAAACGAATACTATCGCTTAAAAATAGACCGTGAAAAAGGGGTGGTCACAAGCCTTTTTGATAAAGAGTTGAACAAGGAATTGGTAGATATGGATAGTTCAACAAAACTTGGCGAATTCATCTACGAAGAACCCGAAGACCGTAAATCCATGGAACGGCTTACCAATACCAGTAGGGATACGGTATATGTTCCTATTAAGAGAAAAATAAGCGGCCTAACCGATATTACGGTTTCTGACATTAAGAAAAATGCACTGTGGAACAGTGTCGCCGTTAATGGAAAAATAGAAGGATGTGCGGACGAAAGAGGTGTAAACCTAGAAATAAGACTCTATAACACGTCCAAAAAAATAGAACTCTCTTATAGCATGGTAAAGTTACCGGTAACTTCACCTGAAGGCGTATACATTGCCTTTCCTTTTAAAATGAGCGATGATGATGAGTTGGCTTTTGATGTTCAGGGAGGTACAGTTAATCCTGGGGTAAATCAATTGGAAGGTACATCTGCAGATTGGAACGTTATTCAAAATTTTGCAGCAGTACAGAATAATGAGGCGCAAATTCTATTTAGCAGTAATGATGTGCCTTTGGTACATTTTGGTGATATCAATACAGGTAGATTTTACTACAAGCGCAAACCCCAAAGCCCACACATTTATTCTTGGGTGTTGAATAATTATTGGGTGACTAATTTTAGAGCCAGTCAAGATGGCGAAATGAAATGGAGTTATTTCTTGACATCATCATCAAATACATCAAACACCTTTGCTACTAAGTTTGGGTGGGGTAATCGTGTTGGTATGGCGGGTCGTGTTATTTCACCAGAGAAAGATTCAACAACTGAAAAAACACTAAGTAAGTCCGTACTGAATCTCGGCGTATCCAATCTACTTCTTGTGAATGCAAAACCAACAGCTATAAACGATGGTGTTATACTTCACCTTCGCGAAACAGAAGGTGACCATGCGATTTTAGACATCAATGCATTAATGAATCAAACTGGGGCAAAAGAAGTGTATGAGGTCAACGTACTCGGAGAAGAAATACAGCAATTGACCAAGCCGATGCTCATAGAACACTATGAAACAAGGTTTATTTTATTAAAAATGTAGATGAAAAGCACATCACACATCTTAAAAAGAGGGCATGTCCTAATACTTGTATTGATTTTAGGAACATGTTATACCTCTTGCAAGAATGAACCTAAACAAGAAACCAGGGAAAGTCTTGTGGATTATGTTAATCCATTTATTGGCACAGGAGGCCACGGCCACACTTTTCCCGGTGCTACCGCTCCATTTGGAATGGTACAACCCAGTCCAGGTAACGGTATTACTGGTTGGGACTGGTGTTCAGGGTATCATATCAGCGATTCAATCATTTCTGGTTTTGGTCAATTGCACCTAAGCGGTACGGGTATTGGCGATTTGACCGATGTATTGTTGATGCCAACAAACAAATCTGTTGATGTAACCCTTTTTGGAACTTCTAGGGATAGCCTTCCCTATACTTCAAGCTTTCCACACAGTAGCGAGCTTGCTTCGCCGGGGTATTATGAAGTCTATCTCGAAGAACCCAAGGTTGATGTAGCCCTAACGGCCAATGACTATGTAGCCTTCCATAAATATACTTTTAGGGAGGAAAATAATCCTTCATTTATTCTTGATTTAGGATTTGCGGTCAATTGGGACAAACCAACCGAAGGTCATATCGCAGTAGAAAATGAAAATCGTTTGGTAGGTTATCGTTTTAGTACAGGATGGGCAAAAAATCAAAAAGTGTTTTTTGTGATTGAAACTTCAAAACCCATTACAACGCATCAATTGGTTACCGATGGAAAAGCAGTGGAGGGCATGAGCTCCGTCAAAGGAAAAAAGACAGGTGGCCAGTTCTTTTTCACAAAGGATTCTTTAAAAACAGTCGATGTCAAAGTTGCGCTGTCCTCGGTTAGTATCGATAATGCAAAAGAAAACTTACGACAACAAGGAGCCGAACAAAATTTTGAGGAAATCAAAAATCGGACCAGTAAACAATGGGAATCTTTGTTGGCTAAGATCCAAGTGGAAACACCTATCGATTCTCTAAAAACCATCTTTTATACTGCACTATACCATACTCAAATTGCCCCTGTTCTCTTTAGCGATGTCAATAACGAGTTTCGGTTGCAAAATGATAGTATTGTCAAGACAAGTGGAAAGACCTACTCTACCTTATCGCTTTGGGATACGTTCCGAGCGGAAAACCCCCTCTTAAATCTACTACATCCAGAGAAGGTAAGTGATATCATACAATCCATGTTGGCTTATTACGATGAACAGGGAAGGTTGCCTGTATGGACACTTTATGGTAACGAGACCGATACTATGACGGGCAATCACGGTGTTTCGGTCATCTGTGAAGCCTTTTTAAAAGGAATTCGTGGTTTTAATATTGAAAAGGCCTATGCAGCAGTTCGAGAAACCATGATGGGTGATATTCGTGGACTTGGTCCTTATAAAAAATACGGTTACATCCCGTTTACCGAATTGGATGAATCCGTAACGATCACCTTGGAATTTGCCTATAATGATTGGTGTGTGGCCCAAATGGCCAGAGTATTGGGAAAAAATGATGACCATGACTATTTTTTGAAAAGGTCTAAAGCATATCAATACCTTTTTGATGCTAAAACAGGTTTTATGAGAGGTAAATCAGTAGATGGAAAAAGTTGGAACGAACCCTTTGACCCAAAATATTCAAACCATCGCGAACATACAGATTATACCGAAGGTAATGCCTGGCAACACAGCTGGTTTGTATTGCACGACGTTGCTGACTTTATTGGGCTTCATGGCGGAAATGACGCTTTTACCAAAAAGTTGGAGCAACTTTTTACCGAAACTTCAGAAATTTCCGGAGACAATATTTCTGCAGACATATCAGGATTAATTGGGCAGTATGCCCATGGCAATGAACCTAGCCATCACATAGCCTATATGTTCAATCGAGCTCAGCATCCATGGAAAACGCAGTATTGGGTACGCGAAATTTTAGACACCCAATATAGTACAAAACCAGATGGATTGAGCGGCAATGAAGACTGCGGACAAATGTCTGCATGGTATGTCTTTAGTTCCCTCGGTTTTTATCCCATGAACCCAGCTTCGGGACAGTACGAACTCGGAAGCCCGATTTTTGAAAAGGCGACCATCACACTTTCTGGGGACAAGAAATTCGAAGTTATCGCAAAAAATACTTCAGCAACCAACAAGTACATTCAATCCGTAAAATTGAATGGCAAATTGTTGGAGCGTACTTATATCGATCATTCGGAAATTTTAGCGGGCGGTACACTGGAGTTTGAAATGGGACCAGAACCCAATAAAATGTGGGGCATAAATTAGACCACTCTATGGATGTAATAGATATTTCGATTATTGTAATTTACGTGCTGCTCACCCTTTTTGTGGGTATTTGGGTTTCAAAAAAGGCTTCCAAAGGGCTTAAGTCCTATTTTCTGGGCGGGAATAATATAAAATGGTATTATCTGGGTTTGAGCAATGGTTCTGGAATGTTTGATATTTCAGGTACTGCTTGGATGGTGGGCATCCTCTTCCTTTATGGGGCAAAAAGCTTTATGTTCATGTGGCTTTGGCCCGTTTGGAACCAAGTATTTATCATGATTTTCTTGGCGGTCTGGATAAGGCGTTCAAACATCATGACAGGTTCTGAATGGATTCTTACCCGCTTTGGTGATGGTAAAGCAGGTAGGGCTTCGCACAGTATCGTTGCCATTTTTGCAGTGGTTTCTGCGGTAGGTTTCATCGCTTATTTTTTTGAAGGTATTGGTAAATTCATGACTGTGATCTTGCCTTGGAACATTCCGTTGGAAATTGGAGAAACCCTCATCTTGACTTCCGACCAATCCTATGCTCTCATCATTATTTTCCTCACAACTTTATATACTATCAAAGGAGGGATGTTTTCTGTAGTTGCTACCGAAGTACTGCAGTACGTAATTATGGTTATCGCAGGTATTTTAGTGGCAGGCTATACTTTTTTTACGTTTAGCGATATGGAGATCACTTCAGTTATTTCAGAAGAATGGAAGAATATCTTTTTCAGCAATGAACTTGGCCCACATTGGAGCAGCAAGTTTCAAGCATTTAATAACCTGATTGATTCCGAGGGCTATAAAATGTTCGGAGCCTTAATTGGAATGACCTTGTTCAAAGGTTTTTTTGCCAGTATTGCCGGCCCAGTACCCAGTTATGATTTTCAACGGATTTTATCCACAAGATCGGTGAAAGAAGCAGCTTATATGAGTGGATTTACAAACTTGATCTTATTCATACCCCGATATTTATTGATCACGGGATTTGTAGTCATCGCTTTGGTGGTTTTGGGACCGCAAATGGCTGCAGATCCCAATTTATCCGGCGGAGATTTGGAAATCATTCTCCCCAAGGTCATCAACAACCATATTCCCGTGGGCATAAAGGGACTGATGTTGGCTGGTCTGCTGGCTGCCTTCATGTCCACTTTTTCTGCGTTCGTAAACTCAGGACCTGCCTATATCGTAAACGATATCTATAAAAAATATTTTAAGCCAGAAGCTCCGAGCAAACACTACATTAAAGCTAGTTATGTTGCTTCGTTCGGTGTAGTTATTCTTGGTGTTTTCATGGGCTTCTTTGCGGATTCCATTAACTCATTGACCCTTTGGATTACCAGCGCTCTGTATGGCGGCTACGTAGCTGCTAATTTTTTAAAGTGGGTATGGTGGCGCTTTAATGGCTGGGGCTATTTTTGGGGCATGTTAGCAGGTTTGCTCATCGCTACGCTTCAATTCTTTTTGGACCAATACAAAGGAAGTTTTGAAGAAGGGTCGCTTTTATACGAGCTTTCTAATGTACACGCCATATATCTCTTCCCTTTGATATTTGGTTTTTCGCTCCTTGGGTCCTTTTTGGGTACCTATTTTTCAAGGCCTACCGAAATGAACGTGCTGAAATCCTTTTATGCCTCGGTCAAACCCTGGGGCTGGTGGAAACCTGTTTTGGAACAGTTAAAAAATGAAGATTCCAGTTTTGAAAAGAATACTGATTTTAAGATGGATATGGTAAACTGTACCGTTGGGATTGTTTGGCAATCGAGCATGATACTGCTTCCCATTTATTTTCTGATTAGGGACTATCCCAAAACATGGATTTCACTGGCAGTTTTTCTGGTTACCTCTGCAATTTTAAAATTTACTTGGTTGGATAAGGTTCGAAAAATCCCCAATTAAACCCGTATAAAAAGTTCAATGTATAAGATTCCAAAAAAATAAAAATATGAGTTCAATTCCATGGCAAGATAGACCCGCTTCGAGTAAGGATGTTGTTTGGCGCTATGATAAAAACCCCATAATTCGACGAGATGCCATTCCATCATCCAACAGTATTTTCAATAGTGCCGTAGTACCTTTTAAAGATGGTTATGCTGGGGTGTTCCGATGTGACAACAAGGCGGTTCAAATGAACATATTTGCAGGGTTCAGTAAAGATGGAATTCATTGGAACATTGAGCACAGCCCCATAGATTTTAAGGATGGAAACACCCAAATGATTGAGTCGGCCTATAAATACGACCCGCGGGTCACTTTCATTGAAGATCGCTATTGGATAACATGGTGCAATGGCTATCACGGCCCAACAATTGGCATAGGATATACATTTGATTTCAAGGAATTTTTTCAATGCGAAAATGCATTTTTGCCCTTCAACAGAAATGGCGTGCTCTTTCCTGAAAAGATAGACGGTAAATATGCTATGCTAAGTAGGCCTAGCGATAATGGACATACACCTTTTGGGGATATTTATCTGAGTTATAGTCCAGATATGAAATATTGGGGCGAACATCGTGTGGTAATGAAAGCCTCTCCCTTTGAGGATAGTGCTTGGCAATGTACCAAAATTGGTGCGGGGTCCGTACCTATTTTAACGGATGAAGGTTGGTTGATGTTCTACCACGGAGTGATCAATACCTGCAATGGCTTTAGATATTCTATGGGTTCTGCAATTTTGGATAAAAATGACCCTTCAAAAGTAACCTATCGAACACAGCCCTATCTATTGTCACCACAAACATCTTATGAATGTATAGGCGATGTCCCCAATGTGGTGTTTCCCTGTGCTTCATTGCATTCCATTGAAGAAGATAAGATTGCCATCTATTATGGAGCGGCGGATACTGTTGTGGCTTTGGCGTTTGGCCATATTTCGGAGATTGTGAAATTCACAAAGGAAAATAGTTTGTAATAGTCATTTTTTGGAATTCATGAGATGGTACACCTACATATTGATTCTTCTTTTTACAAGTTGTACGCAATTGTCAAAAAAGCAGATTAGTGAGGAAAAACTGATTAACTATGTCAATCCTTTCATTGGTACTGATGGCCCAGGAAATACTTATCCGGGTGCGACCGTCCCATTTGGAATGGTACAATTAAGTCCGGATATTGGTATCCCAGGCTGGGACCGTATTGCAGGATACTATTATCAAGATTCTATTATTTCTGGTTTTTCGCATACCCACCTTTCTGGTACGGGCGCAGGCGATTTGTACGATATTTTAGTGATGCCAACAAACAGTAGGTTTTCCAAAAAAATAAAGGAAAACAATTATAAACCTTTTTCCAGCTTCAGTCATGACCAAGAAGGGGCATCGCCAGGATATTATTGGGTAAACCTGTTGGATTATGGCATCAAAGCAGAAATGACCGCTACAGCAAGAGTTGGGGTGCACCGCTATACGTTTCCTGAAGATAATGATACACAACTACACGTAGATTTAGGATATGCCATCAATTGGGATACCCCGACCGATACCTTTATTAAGGTAGTCAACGATTCCACTTTGCAAGGGTATCGAATGTCCACAGGTTGGGCCAGAAACCAGAGGGTTTATTTTGAAATGCAATTTTCAAAACCTTTCACATCCCATGAGATTCTTGATGATAAAAAGAAGGATGCCCCTCCGTTTAATGGTATCAATTCCAAAATAATACTTCACTACAGTACTGCTAAAGATGAGCAAATTGAAGTTAAAACGGGATTGTCATCAGTAAGTATGGAAGCTGCAGGGAAAGCCATTACGATTGAAGCTGGCCAGAACTTTGATGCTATTCAGCAAAAAGCGGCATCGCAATGGGAACATGAATTACAAAAGATAACAGTCGATACAAAAGATGTAAATAAAAAAACCATCTTCTATACGATGCTGTATCAATCCATGCTTGCCCCTACACTGTACAGCGATATCAATAATGAATACAAAGCGGCCAATGATACTCAGGGGCTTTTCAAGAAAGGTCAGGATACCATTGTGAAAACGGATGGATTTCTCCGTTACGATACATTTTCGTTGTGGGATACGTTTCGGGCGGCACATCCCTTACAAACCATAATACATCCAGAAAAAGTACCTGATATCATCAATTCCCTATTGGCCCACTATCAAGAGACAGATATACTGCCCGTATGGTCAATGCAGGGGAGCGAGACCAATATGATGATCGGTTACCATGCCGTACCCGTAATCGTGGATGCCTACTTTAAAGGTTTTCAGTTTGATGCAGCGTTGGCGTATACTGCCTGTAAAGAGAGTGCCATGGTCAACGGACGACAGATTGATGTTTATAAAGAGAGGGGATTTATTCCTGCGGATGAAAACCATGAAAATTGGTCGGTTTCGAAGACCATGGAATATGCCTTTGACGACTGGTGCATTGCCATGTTTGCAAAAGCTTTGGGCAAAGAAGATGATTATCGTTACTTTTTAAAACGCTCGGAGAGTTGGAAAAACCTATACAACGAAGAAAGCTCATGGATACAACCAAAAGATACCAATGGTGAATTTATTATACCTTTCGTCCCTAAATTATATGGGCCCAATTTCGCTGAGAGCAACGCTTGGCAATATTATTGGTTTGTGCCTCATGACATAGAAGGACTTATTGAAAAAACTGGAGGTAGAGAACGATTTACCCAAAAATTGGATTCAATGTTCAGCTACGCGCCCAAACCATCGGATAAACTGCCGATATTCAGTACGGGAATGATTGGGCAATATGCGCACGGTAATGAACCAAGCCATCACGTGGCCTATCTCTATAATTATTTGGGACAGCCTTCAAAAACTCAAAAATTGGTTCGCGATATTTTAGAAGGGCAATATAAAAATGAACCTAATGGCCATTGTGGAAATGAAGATTGCGGGCAGATGTCATCTTGGTATATTTTGAGTGCCTTGGGGTTTTATCCCGTAAATCCTGCTCAGGGAACTTATGACCTTGGTATTCCGTTGTATGAAAGTGCCTTGATTCAAGTTGGTAACGGCAAAACATTTCATGTAATAGCAGAAGGAGGTATCCATAAACGCTTCGTTGAAAAGGTATTTTTAAATGGAGAAGCATTGTCCAGGAACTATATCACTCATAAAGAAATCAGTTCGGGAGGCACTTTGATTTTCAAGTTAACAGATAATCCTGAATTTGCAGATAATAAGCAGCTCAAAACCCCCGAAGTCAATAAAATCTATAACTAGAATGAAAACAAAGAATATTTATAAATCTTGGTCAAGTATTTTCTTTGTTTTCTTAGCAACCTTTATTTTTTCCTGTACGGGCAATAGTGTAAAAGAAGAAGATGATAACTTAACAGAGGAAGAAATAACATATTTGGATTACGTAAATCCATTGATGGGAACCGATTCTGATTTTGGTCTTTCCAATGGCAATACCTATCCTGCCATTGCCACTCCTTGGGGTATGAATTTTTGGACGCCCATGACCTCTAAAATGGGTGACGGCTGGACGTATAAATACGACGATAAAACCATACGTGGCATAAAACAAACACATCAGCCAAGTCCTTGGATCAATGATTATGCAGCCTTTTCTTTGATGGCCGTGACGGATGAACTAAAGTTTCAAGAAGACGAAAGGGCATCTCATTTCTCGCACAAAGCTGAAACAGTCCGCCCTGATTATTACAGCGTTTATCTTGCCGACTATGACGTATTTGCCGAAGTAACGCCCACCGAACGGGCAGCGCATTTTAGGTTTACGTTCCCAGAAACTGATAAGGCCTATATCTTGCTCGATGCTTTCTTCAAGGGTTCTATGGTCAAAATTTTACCGGGGCAACGCAAGATCATTGGCTATTGCAGAAACAATAGCGGCGGTGTTCCCGATAACTTTCACAATTATTTTGTGGCTGAGTTTGACAAAGACTTTGACCTTACCCACACATGGAGCGATAATTGGAAGCTAAAAGAGAACTCTACAGAAAATAATGGAGAGCATGTTGGGGCCATTGTCGGTTTCAAAACCAAGCGTGGGGAAGCCGTTCATGTAAGAGTAGCTTCATCCTTTATTAGCCCAGAACAAGCACAATTGAATTTGGATCGTGAAGTCGGCGATAAAGATTTTAAAGAAACGAGAGCTTTGGCAACAAAAGTATGGGAAGAGGAATTGAGCAGAATTCAGGTCAGTACAGAAAGTATTGATCATCTGCGTACATTCTATTCTTGCTTGTACCGCGTACTTCTTTTCCCAAGAAAATTTTATGAGTTTAATGCAGATAATGAAATAGTACATTACAGCCCATACAATGGTGAGGTGCTTCCTGGCTATATGTTTACCGACAATGGATTTTGGGATACGTTTCGTGCTGTCTTCCCCTTTTTTAATATGATGTATCCAGATCTGAACCGAAACATTATGGAAGGCTTGGTCAATACCTATATAGAATCAGGGTGGTTGCCAGAATGGGCCAGTCCCGGACATCGTGATTGTATGATAGGTTCCAATTCGGCATCCATAATTGCCGATGCCTACTTAAATGGGATAGACGGATTTGACAAAGAAATGCTTCTGGATGCTATGATCAAAAATGCTATTGTGGCAGATGATAGGCCTGTAAACAGTGTGGGCCGTGCTGGTCTGGAGTACTATAACGAGCTGGGTTATGTGCCTTATGATGTGGATGTTCATGAGAATGCAGCTCGAACCCTAGAATATGCATATGCGGATTTTACGATTGCCCAAATGGCAAAATCGATGGGAAAGGATAAACTCGCCGAAGAATATTATGAGAAGTCTTTGAATTATAAAAACCTGTTCGATCCGTCAACAAAACTAATGCGGGGGAAAAACAAGGATGGCTCATTTCAATCGCCCTTTAATCCCTTAAAATGGGGAGATGCCTTTACTGAAGGTAACAGTTTGCACTACACTTGGAGCGTTTTTCATGATGTACAAGGGCTCATCGACCTAATGGGAGGGAGCAAGGAATTTATTGGAATATTGGATGGAGTTTTCAATATGCCCCCAGATTATGACGATTCCTATTACGGGTTCACCATTCATGAAATACGCGAAATGCAGATTATGAACATGGGGAATTATGCCCATGGCAACCAACCCATCCAACATATGATCTATCTCTATAATTATGCAAAACAACCGTGGAAAACACAGAAAAGAGTACGGGAGGTCTTGACCAAATTATATACTCCCAACCCAGATGGTTATTGTGGAGATGAAGATAACGGCCAAACCTCTGCTTGGTATGTTTTTAGTGCATTGGGATTTTATCCAGTTGCCCCAGCAACCAAGCAATATGTAATAGGCAGTCCGCTTTTTGAGGAAGCTAAATTGTACTTGCAAAACGGAAATACATTTACGATCAGGGCCAATAACAACAGAAAGGAAAACCCCTTTATCCAAAATGCCATGTTCAACGAGAAACCATTTGACCAAACATGGATTTCAACCGAAATTGTTCAAAAAGGGGGTGAGCTCCAGTTTGATATGGGTAACGCGCCCAATAAAAATTGGGCAATCAGTAAAGAAGCCGCTCCGTATTCATTGAGCAACGAAAAGATTAAATCATGAGATTTCTATTTTTATATAGTGTACTATTTTTTTTCGCCCATCTAGGAAATTCCCAAGAAACCAAGTATGGGGAGAACCAACCTTATGCTTCCCATTGGTTTGTAGAGGAACTACTGGAATGGTCGCCGGAAAAAGACCCACATTATAGATTTAACAAAAGCCATATTCCTTTGGCAGACCGATTTTTGAATGACTCGGTAGCTATCGACGAATCAACGTACATACCTGGTATTATGTCATTGATAGCACCTTATCCTACCAATGGACACCCTGCTCAAGGATTTTCATCAGTAAAACAATATGCGTTCTCGTTTTGGCAGTATCTAGACTATTTTGTCCAATGGGGTGGTTCGGCAGGAGAGGGTATTATTTTGGCACCATTGCCCACCTGGACAGATGCTGCTCATAAAAATGGAGTGAAGGTTATTGGTACTGTTTTTTTTCCGCCAAATGTATATGGTGGAAAAGAGGAGTGGGTGTATCAATTTTTACAACAAAGAGAAGACGGAGGCTTTCCCGTAGCTGATAAATTGATTGAAGTTGCCAATACGTATCATTTTGAAGGATGGTTTATTAATCAGGAAACCTATAACCTGAAAAGAGGTACCGCTGAGCGAATGTTGAATTTTCTTAGATATTTCAAGAAAAAAACAGATTTAAAAATAGTTTGGTATGATGCCATGATCGAAGATAGCCGGGTGATATGGCAGGACGAACTCAATAATCACAACGACTTGTTTTTTCAAGATGACGATCAGGTGATGTCCGATGCGTTTTTCATCAATTTTAGATACAATCCTACCAATTTGGAAGATTCAAAAAAGTTGGCCAAAAAGTTGGGACGAAGTGAATGGAATTTATATGCAGGTATCGATGTAGGTGCAAAAAGTTCCCAAACCGATATACAATGGGATGCTTTATTCAGTGAAAATGGCGCAAAAAACACGTCGCTAGGGTTGTTCAGCCCGCATACCACGTTTAATCTTTCCAAGACCAAAGAACCTGAAGAAGTATATGAAAACGAGCAAAAATTTTGGAATGGTGGCCCTACTTATGAAAACCCGTACGGCACTCAAAAATGGCAAGGATTCACCAATTTTTTTGAACCAAGAAGCGTCATTGATAAATTGCCCTTCGTTACCAATTTCAACTATGGTCTAGGTCGATTTTATAAAGAAAAAGGAAAGGTTGTTTCTTCCAAAGAGTGGCATAATCTGAGTATTCAAGATATTCTCCCCACGTGGCAGTGGGAAGTGGATAGTACCAAAGCTGCCATCAACTTCAGTTTTAAGGATAGCTATGAAGGTGGAAGCAGCATTTTAATAGAAAGCAAAGGTGAAGCTGAAATCCCGCTTTATAAAACCCATATTTTGTTGAATAAAGCGGTCACTTTTAGTGTAGTTGCCAAATCGGAAAATGGATTGCCGATGGAGTTTTTCTATGAACTGTCCAATGGAGAAAAATTGGGATATGCTTTGAAAAATTCTGAGAAGTGGAAAAAAACATCAATTACCATTTTGCCCAGACCAAACATTTCCATTGTAAAAATGGGGATTCAAATAAAAGGGTCAGGAACTGGGTATTTGGGAGAAATCACCGCATTTCACAAAAGAGAGCCTAAATTGCCAGCTCCAAAATTTACCGTTGAGTTATTTTCCAATGGGAGTATGGCTGAGGTTTATTTATCTTTTAAAGATTCCAATGCTGCTTTTCAAAATATCTATGCCCTTTCCAAAAACAAGAGAAAGATATGGCTTGGAAAAACCCCGTCAACGGATTATTATATCCCATCTGTACCTATAGAGGACAACGGCATACATATAATGGTTGAACCTGTCGCACAAGATGGAACTAAAGGAAAATCATCAGCAAAAAAAATACAGGTAGAACAATGAGTTTTTTAAGAATATACATCGTACACGGATTTCTCCTGTTTTTAAGTGCTGCGATGGCACAGACAAAACCAGTAGATTATGTAAATCCATTCATTGGGACCTCAAATTTTGGAACTACCAACCCAGGACCTATCGCCGTTCGTGGTATGGTGAGTGTTTCCCCTTTTAATGTTGCAGGACCTCAAAATTTGCCTTTAGAAAAAGATAGTCGCTGGTTATCAACGCCCTATGTTCATGAAAATACATTTTTAACAGGTTTCAGTCATTTGAATTTGAGCGGAGTGGGATGCCCTGAACTGGGCGTGATTTTGGCGATGCCCACCACAGGTGATTTGGAAACAGACCATCTAAAATATGGCAGTACTTATTCTGAAGAGATTTCCAAAGTTGGATATTACACCAATACACTTGATAAATACGACATAAAAGTAGAAGCAACGGCAACGACAAGAACAGGAATCAGCAAATATAGTTTTCCATCTGGAAAAGCCAATATTTTACTGAATTTAGGTTTAGGACTTACCAATGAGCAGGGCGCTCAAGTAAAAATAGTTTCCCCAACTGAAATTGAGGGGATTCGTACCGTAGGCTCTTTTTGTTATTATAAACCAGAAGAAGCCTATCCGGTTTACTTCGTAGCACAATTTTCAGAACCAGCAAATGAATTCGGGGTTTGGAAAAAACCAAGAAAGTACGATGGAGTGGAAGGCCAATGGATGGGCTACAATGGTATAACTCGAATAATGGAAGGCTACACCAAAGAAGTTGTTGGTGATAGTATAGGAGCATACATGACTTACAATTTTAAGGTGCCCACTCAAGTTGAAATGAAGGTTGGGATTTCGTATGTAAGTATCGAAAATGCGCGTGAAAATCTTCAAAAAGAGACCTCTACTAAGAATTTTGACCAGATTTTGGCAACTGCAAGACAAGAATGGAATACCTATTTGTCTCGAATTGAAGTTGAAGGAGGAACTGAGGAAGATAAAACTATTTTTTATACGGCGTTATATCATACACTGATTCATCCTAGTACACTAAATGATTTCAATGGAGCGTACCCTAAAATGAGAACTCGGGAGACTTTAAAGACCGATGGAACGCGATATACCGTATTCTCACTTTGGGACACCTATCGTAACCTGCATCAGTTGATGAGTCTGGTTTACCCAAAACAGCAATCAAACATGATACAAAGTATGTTGAAGATTTATGATGAATCAGGGTGGTTGCCCAAATGGGAACTAAACGCTACCGAAACGACCACCATGGTAGGTGATCCCGCAGGTATTGTCATTGCTGACACTTATCTGAAAGGTATACAGGATTTTGATGTAGAAAAAGCCTACGCTGCTATGCTGAAAAGTGCTGACCAGATTATTGATAATCCACTTCGACCTGGTATAGCGGATTATCTGGATAAAGGGTATCTTACTACCAAAACTACCGAAAATGGTTCCGTTTCCATGACACAGGAATACAATATTTCGGACTTTGCCATTGCTCAAATGGCTAAAGCTTTGGGTAAAAAGGAAGACTACAAACGCTTTTCAAAGCGTGCCATTTCTTATCGAAAACTGTTTGATAGTGAATTCAATTTATTGCGCCCCAAAAATGATGATGGTAGTTGGTTGACACCCTATAATCCTGAAACTGGAGCTAATTTTGTTAAAAATGTTGGGTTTATCGAGGGCAATGCATGGCAATATACTTTTATGGTCTCCCACGATGTGAAGGGTTTGATGAAACTCATGGGAGGTACAAAACCGTTTTCCAATCGTTTGCAGGATGTGTTCAAGAACCAACAGTTTGATATGGCCAATGAACCCGATATTGGCTATCCCTATCTTTTTAATTATGTGAAAGGAGAGGAGTGGCGTACCCAACAAAAAGTTTCGGAACTTCTAGAAACTTATTTTAAAAATACGCCTGATGGACTCCCCGGGAATGATGATACGGGAACGATGAGTGCATGGGCCGTTTTTTCCATGATGGGATTATATCCTGTTGTTCCTTCAGAACCTATCTACGCATTAACGCGGCCAATATTTGATAAAGTCACCATTCATTTGGACGAGCGTTATTACTCAAACAATAAATTGATTATAACTTCCCAAAATTCGGAATCAAAAAAACCTGTTCGAAGTATTTTCATTGATGGCAAAAAACATCGGGGTTATTTTATTGACCATCAAAAATTGGTCAATGCAAGTATTTTGAAATTCGAATAGAAGTACGGCTCATTTCATACGATCTTTATAGATCAATTCGCCTCTGAATATTTACATATTTGTCATTTCTGTATTGCCTCTGTACTGTTTCGGTGTTATCCCCTCCAATTTCTTGAACTGGGCATTAAAGTGTTGAATACTTGGAAATCCTGATTGAGCAGCTATATAGCCAATGGATAATGAAAAATTATCCCTAAGCATTTTTTTTGCATGCCCTATGCGATATTCGTTTAAAAACTCAAAAAACGATTTCGAAGTTTTTCTTTTAAAATATCTGCAAAAGGCAGGTTTGGATAAATAGGCCATTTCCGCCATTTCCTGAAGGGTGATTTTATGCTTGAAGTGGATTCTAACATGCTCGTAGAGCCTGTTCATCACCATGGTATCACTGTTTTTTAATATAGGTTGATAATAGGGCCCTGCTAGAATTTCATAGTCATCGGTTTCGGTAAGCACGCACAGCATCTCAAAAATGATAGCCCATCTTTTCAAACCAGATTGTTTGTTGATTTCTAAAAGCATTGGGGCTACTTGCTTGCTTATATTGCTTGAATAGGAAACGCCTCTCTCTGCCAACCTAAAAAGATTGGCTATGGGTTTTAACGCCCTATATTCTTTAAAAATTCGTCCTATAAAATCCTTAGGAAATTGAAGCACTATAGCGCGACTCCTTTTCGTGCTATCTTTGCTTTGATCACTATCATTTTGCCATAAATGAGGTAAGTTCGAACCCAATAAAACCAAATCCCCGCTACTGAATCTTGTGGTGTGGTCGCCCACATACCGGATTCCATCACTCTCCAAAATCAAAGTCAATTCCAATTCTGGATGAAAATGCCATGGATGGTCGAAATACGGTAAGTCCAAATACTCGCAATGAAAAGGGCTCTCAGAATCAAATGTGATTTTTACTAATGAAGCTTTCATTTGAGGTTTTTACCAAAAATTTCATCAATATAAATAGTTTTATTTAATATAATATTCATTTGTAGGTAATATTCATTCATAAATGAATAATATTAAAGAAAAAACCATAACGCCAAATCGATATCTTGCATGTTATCAAATTGTTAATTCATGGAGGGTAAAGCAGCAATAACAGATGGAAATGGAAACTATGCTATAGAGGGTGTGGAAATTGCACTACCACAACATGACGAGGTACTCGTAAAAATCAAGGCAGCGGGATTATGCCATACCGACCATGATTCGCTTCATTGGAAAACACCATTGATTTTGGGGCATGAGGGTGCTGGTGTTGTCGAAGCCATCGGAGATAATGTTACCACTGTTGCAGTAGGCGATAGCGTTATTCTTAATTGGGCCATACCCTGCGGCAGATGTTTTCAATGCCAAGAAATGAATCAACACATCTGTGAAAACAACTCTCCCGTAACCGTAGGGAATCAGACTTCTGGAGGCGGAGTTGGAGAAGGACATGTTCCTATAGAACGGACCAAGTATAAAGGGAAAGGAATTCAACGTTCCTTCAATATTGGTACGCTTTCTACCCATACGGTAGTAAGAGAACATGCTGTGGTGCGGTATGGCACTACAATTCCCTTTAGTTCGGCGGCAATCATAGGTTGTGGTGTGATGACGGGATATGGCTCTGTAGTAAACACGGCCCAGGTAAAAGCAGGTTCATCTGCTGTTGTGCTTGGTGCTGGCGGAGTAGGATTGAACGTAATACAAGGGGCGAGAATTTCGGGAGCTGATAAAATTATTGCCATAGACATCAATCCTGAACGCTTAAAAATGGCAGTTAAATTTGGTGCCACCCATACTATAAAAGCGGATAAAACAGATGAAAACCTGTTAAATGCTGCTGAGCAGGTAAAGGATTTGACCAATGGTAGAGGCGCCGATTATGCATTTGAATGTACAGCTATTCCCAGTTTAGGTGCAGCACCCTTGGCAATGGTTCGTAATGCAGGAATGGCGGTTCAGGTAAGTGGTATCGAAGACACTATTTCCATAGATATGAATCTATTTCAGTGGGATAAAATATATATTAACCCCTTATATGGAAAGTGTAGACCACAAATTGACTTTCCCATTTTATTGAATTTGTATCAAAAGAAGGATTTGTTATTGGATGAAATGGTAACCAATACTTATGCATTCGAAGATTTGGACAAAGGATTTGAAGACCTGTTGAGCGGAAAAAATGCGAAGGGAGTTATCATTTTCGAAGATTAAAACAAATGTCAAAGTTTAGAACCATACATATTTCAAACCCTCAGTATGAACTTGGGAATTTACGGCATATCGTTGTTAAAAGTACTAATCTTAAAGGCAGAGGCGATATTTCCGTATATGTTCCTGAGGACAGAACACAGCAAAGACTTCCTTTAGTACTATTACTACACGGTGTATATGGAAGCCATTGGTCTTGGGCATACCATGCGGGTATTCATAAAAAAATGGATGAATGGATTGCTTCAAAACAAGTACCTCCAATGGCATTGGCAATGCCGTCTGACGGATTGTGGGGCGATGGTAGTGGTTATGTGCCGCACACCACCCAGAATTTTGAAAAGTGGATTGCTGAAGATGTTGTTGAAGCGGTGTTAGAAACCATTCTGCAGGTAGATGAAAAATCCCCTTTATTCATTGCAGGACTTTCTATGGGTGGTTTTGGAGCTTTGCGAATAGGTGCTGCTTACCATGAAAAATTCAAGGGTATTTCTGGCCTTTCATCTATTACTCACATAAGCCAAATGGCATTGTTTGTCGAAGAAGAGCTAGAACATTACAAGCAGCATAATCCAGTTGACGAGTCCGTCTTAGAAACCTTGATTACACATAAAGATAAACTCCCAAAACTTCGCTTTGACTGTGGTCTTCAAGACAATCTTCTTGAGGCAAACCGCGAATTACATCAACAGTTAGAAAGAAATGCGATTCCTCATATATACAATGAGTTCCCAGGAGAACATAACTGGGAGTATTGGGGGAACATATTTTAGAAACATTACAATTTTTCACAAACTAACAATAACATTATGAAAACAATGGACAATGCTACAGTAGAAGATTTGGCCAATTATAGCCACCCTATATCGAAGCTTTTTAAACAACCTCAAAGTCCTGAAGAATGGGAACCGTATGTACTCTCTAAGGAGAAAGTAGAAGCATTCGAAAGAGATGGATTTTTATCTGGAGTTAAGGTATTGACCGAAGCACAAGTTGATACATTGAATGAAGAATTAAAATCACTAAATCCTATTAGTGACGAAAAAAAGGAACTGTTCTATTACTACAAGAGCAATGAATCTGAAAATCCTGAAAAAGTGTTGTTCCATGCCATTGGAGGATGGCGCACTACCCCAGGGTTTCACGATTTGTTATGGGCGCCAGCTTTTAGAATGGCCGCCTATCAATTATTAGGAAGCTCTTTTAAATTATTCCATGACCAATTATTCTGTAAACCAGCACAACATGGTGGAGTTGTGTCTTGGCATCAAGACTTTTCGTATTGGACCTTTACAAAGCCTATGAACCATCTAACGTGTTGGATTGGATTAGATGATGCCAATCATGATAACGGTTGTCTTTATTATGTGCCCGGTAGTCATAAGTGGGGATTACTGCCCATTACCGGACTTGCAGGGGAGATGGATGCGGTCAGCAAGGTATTGACCGAGGAACAGCTTAAAGACTTTAAGAATAAAAAAGCGAATGCCTTACCAAAAGGATTTGCCAGTTTTCATCACCCGCAAACCATGCACGGTTCTTATGCCAATGTTTCTGACCGTTCAAGAAGGGCTGTAGTACTCAATATTATGGGACCACAAACGATGTCAAATACCGATGGTTATGAACGTTTAGATGAATTAAGGCACTTTCCGCCTATGGGCAGAACCGGAGAGGTGTTGGAAAGCAAATTTTTTCCATTACTTTTTGATGGTGAAAAAGAACTTGGCAAACTAAAAAGCGATATTCCAATGGCATCACCTATTTCCCAGATGAAGTAAACAATGGTAGACCAAACACGGTAATAAATCCTATTGCCGTGCATGGCTTACCATAACTATAATACTTATTCTTTGATTCCTAAACTAAATGTTTCAATAGCATACTTACCAACCTTTAATTGCGGAGCAACTGGAGTTGGATTTTCTTCGATGATATTGGTATGTTTATAAGAACCAATATCAAAAAAGGAAGAAACATTTACATCTTCATTACCATCTTTTAGATTGTACATACGCGCAATAAATTCATCAGAGTCTTCTGCTTTCTTAAGGGTAGTCATGATAACATTATCAGAATCTATTTTGAAAAAGCTGTTCACCTCGGGTAAAGAAGGCTTATTTACAGCATCAGGATTTAAAATCACATGCAATGGTTCATTCTTTTGCTTTGCGATTTTTTGTCCTTCTAAACTTCCAGCTTTAGTAGAGGTAAATACATTATGAAAGTCGTGATTTCCCGCCTGTGAATATTCATTACCTTCCCAATGACACGAAGTTCTACTGGCAAGTAATAGATGTTGAAGTACAGTTTTGTTGGAAATGTCTTGTGTAGGGTCTATCCAGTCGGCGGCAGATACCGATGAACTTAAAGTAACTGAAATCTCATCATCTGTGGCTGAAATCCAATCAATAATCGCTCTTGGATGCACGTTTTTACAGAGTGGTGTGTATCGCTCGCCACCTGTTTTAATTTCATCTTTACCAACACGAACACTACCAAATGGCACTTCATGTGCAATTTCAGGATTATCCATATTTAAAGGGAAAGCCGTTCTAAATTCACGATATAAGGTACCATCCCAATTGCGTAAGCTGGTGTCAAAATAAATACGCTTTAAATTATGGTATAGCGTCACCTCTTGCCATACGATGGCGTGAGCAATTTGTTGCTCTAAACGGTATTTGGTGAATACAGGACCATTTTCAATGATTTTCCAACTGGCCTTGTGTTGGCTTACCTTATCAAAACCTTCCATACTTGGTTGTTGCACATCGCCGAACTCACCAGCACCATTCCCTACAGATTGCATGGTGAAGACATCAGCTGCTTTTAGATTATCCGTCAAAAACAGGTCTTTTTTGAACTTTTTGTCATGTACTTGAGCAATACCTCCATCTTCAAAATCGATTTTGTAAAATGAATTTTCATAGGATGTCGTATTGGCTTTATAATCTTTGGATGATGTGTTACCTGCATCAGAAACATAATAAGTGACATATCCTATTGATGGAATATTTTCGGCAATAAAAGTAATATCCGCGCTTTTTAGACTTCCATCGTCATAGCGACTTTCGTTTGCCGTTTGTACGGGTATTTTTTTCTTGTCAGAAGTAGTTACTGCAACAGTATTCATTGTTCCTTTTGGGAAATCCATACTAGTCGTTACGGGATCTGTGCGTTTCCACGACAGGCTATTAAAAAGCATAATCGGTGTTCCTAATTTATAATCCCTTTTTATTCTTCGAGCAATAAAATCGGTACCTTGATTTACTAAATTTTGCCCCATCATGCGTGACTTCACTAAATTCTCTTTAAAAAGGTTATCGGTAATGTCTCCGTCATGACCTCCCCATCCATGGTCGGGATAAATTTTAGCCTGCCACGCTTCATCAAATTCTTCAAAGGGATATTGTATTTTCTTAGGATCTAAAAGTGTCGCAACAGACAGGAATTTCTCCGCAGCCGGCAATAACTTTGAAGCTTCCCTACTTGCCGTTAAAGCGTCATGGTGTCCGGGTCCGTGAATGTATACCCATACATTAGGGCGTTCTCCCATGATAGTTTTCACATTCGTTGCGTTTTCTTCCGCTAAGGGCAAAAACTCATCTACCGTCATCAGTTCCATTTTTGGAAAATGAACATTCTTTTTTTCTCCATTTTCGTCTTTCAACTCATCAAAAGAATTCCATGATTCAATAAGTTCAGAATAATCAATGGCAGGTAGCATGTCTTGGCTTGAAAGTAGCGGGGTTTGTATTTGACTACCCTTAAATGTACCTTCCCACCATTGTACTTGTTCCGCGCTATATTTCATTTGGCTGTTCAAATCTCTGGAGAGGTATAACAAATCGTTACCATAATGCCCTGGAGAATACGTGAAAACTGAGCTGCCATCAGGGCTGGCCCAATTGAACATTCCCTTGGCATGTCGACTGATAACCATATAATCAACGCCCGCTTTTTTCAATATTTGCGGTGTTTGTAACGATTTTCCAGGTACGTCTACATTCCAATATACTTTGGAATCATAGCCTCCAAAGTTTTTCTTCACCCATTTTTTACCGAGATACAATTGTCGTACTTGATCCTCAGCATCATACATATCTTCATAGGGGCAATTATAGGTGGCCCCAACAGAAATCAGCTTCTTGTTTAAAAGTGTGGTGATTTGTTCTTTAGATTCGGGATGCCTTTCTATGTATTCGCGAAGCATGAGTCCGTCTTCAATATCAAAACCGTAATTTTCACGGACAAAAGCATCTTTAAGTACAGGAGCAAGCAACAAAGTGTCACGCAAAATAATACATACTTCAGGACGGTCTACCCATGCAATATCTTGATGGCTTGAATTCATGATGGAAACCAATCCGTTTTCATATCTTTTATCAAAGAAGTCATCGTAGGTTTCGAAAAACTCTGGTTTATATAACTTAGATAACGAAGCATGCCATCCGCTTTTGTATTTGGTGGTATGATGAAATAAAAAACTCCCAACGATATCGGTAGTGGTTGTTGTACCATCTCCATTTTTAAATTCTAAAGAGATTTCAATACCATCGTAAACAATGGAAAAACTGTTTTTAGGAGCAGTGATGCTGAAAGATGCCTTTGCAAGTTCACCCTGTGCTTTAAAGGTTTTGGTCCTACTTTTTTTTCCATCACTCATTAAGTATACGGTTTTGCCATCAAAATGCATTGGCGCATCTACGTAGAGCATGCCACTATTTTCTTTGATAACAAAAGCAGCATCATTCTCAACAGACTTTTTGATTCTAGCTACCGCATCATCCGCTTTGAAAATCATCACCCAAGAATTCTTATTTTTTTTGTGCCCCACTATTTTGACTTTTGCACTTTCCCCTTTTTTAAGGGATGAAGTGGGTATGGTTAATCGAAATGCGCCAAGTCCGTCCCCATTGCCATCTCTTCGGACCAAGAGGTATTCAACTGCTCCATTTCCGGGATTATTGGAGATGGAAAGCGTACCGTCTTCGTTGGAGTTGAAAGTCAATAATAATTGCCCATTAACAAAAATATCAAAGGGCTCACGTTGGTTAAAGTCAATATCGCTAAGCATAAAAAACGTCACCTTATCGGAGCCGTAATTGGATGGAACCTCACCGGTCAAAAATTCAAAACCCATTTTGCCTGTGGTAGTTCTGGCTATCATAGAGGTATTGACATCCTCACGTATTGATGGATACGAGAAAAAATTTGAACCAGAAATCATCTCCTTGTACCCTTCAATATCGTTTTTGCAGATTTGATACAATTTATAATTGGTGTTCAGTTCTTGTATGTGACCATTACCATTGCCTTCGTGAAAAAGAAAAGGCAGTGCACTTTTGGTATCCGCATTGGCGGATATTGACAAAACAAATGTTGCAAAAAAGGAAACCAAGCAACATTTTGCTTTCAAACTTAGTGGCGAGGAGAATTTCATAAAAAATAGATAACTAAAAACTTTAATAATATGGTTTGTTTATACGGTGCAATAGGTATTATTACACTACTAAATTACAATTAATTAATTTTATGTCCATATGTATGTACATATTGTTTATTATATTTGATTCTTAACGAATAACCATAAACTATAATGAAGCGTACCACTAAACAAGAATTATTGCCTTTAAAAGTTGATTTTTCTAACGATAAAGGCTATGATTTATATCCATATCATTCTCTTGCAAGGGGAGAGATATATTCAGGTTATAGTGCATTGGCAAATCAACTTTATGGGAGCAATACTATTATTTTTGAAGGATATGTTGGTATTGATTGGACCGAGGTAGTTTCAAATCTCAAGGCTATTTTTGATAGGCAAGGTTGTTCCGTTACTTTTAAAAATACACAATCCTTTTTTAAGGATTCCCATTTCATTGAGGAAATGACCGCCCCTTTTTTGGGTGGTGATGATCCTATTTTTGGACATAGGACTTCCCTTGATCTAAATGACTATTTCGATGATTGTAAGACTCAAAAAATAGTTGAGCAAACAAATACGAATACAGAGTACACTATTTTTTACGGCCCGGGATCAAGTTTGCTGAACATAAAAGGTTTACTGGTATATTTTGATATCCCTAAAAATGAATTGCAGTTTAGAGCTAGGGCAGGAGCGGTCACCAACCTAGGCCTAGATTATCCTAAATCTCCTAAAGAAGCCTATAAGCACTTTTATTTTGTTGATTGGATTGTGCTCAACAAAGAAAAGAAACGACTGCTTGGTGATATCGATATTTTTGTTGACCAACAACGCCCAGGAATACCAACTTTTAGTATTGGTGACTCCATTAGGAAAGGATTAAAAGACATGTCTAAAAGCTTTTTTCGAGTTAGGCCTTGGTTTGAACCAGGAGTTTGGGGAGGACAATGGATTAAGGAAAAAATAAAAGACCTTAATCAAGATATACCAAATTATGCATGGTCCTTTGAAATGATAGTTCCTGAAAATGGCTTACTATTTGAGGCTGATGGACATCTTTTGGAAGTTTCATTTGACTTGTTGATGTTTCAGGAAAAGGAAAATGTATTGGGTAAAGCCGTTGACCGTTTCCAAGATGAATTTCCTATTCGATTTGATTTTCTGGATACCTTCGATGGCGGAAATCTTTCAGTACAGTGTCATCCTAAACCAGAGTTTATAAAAAAGGAATTTGGAGAGACCTTTACCCAAGATGAGACCTATTATATCCTAGATGCTAAAAAAGGCGCTGATGTATATTTGGGTTTCCAAGAAAATATCAATCCTAATGAGTTTAAGACTGCACTGGTAAATAGCTATGAAACCAAGGAGGTTTTAGAGGTAGAAAAATATGTTCAAAAACTACCTGCCCAAAAACATGATTTATTTTTGATTCCGCACGGCACAATTCACTGTTCAGGAATCGATAATATGGTACTGGAGATAAGTGCAACCCCTTATATTTTTACATTTAAAATGTACGATTGGCAACGCCTGGATTTAGATGGTAGCCCCAGACCGCTCAACATTGAAAGAGCTTTTCGGAATCTGAATTTTGACCGAAAAGGCGATGTGGTTAAAAATACTTTAGTATCAAAAACTACAGTGAAATCGTCAGGGACTAATTGGCAGATATTGGATTTATCCACACATCCCGACCATTTTTACAAAATTGAGCGCTATGAGTTTGAAGATACCATAGAAATTATGTCCAATGATCAATGCCATATCATGATGTTGGTGGAAGGCACTTCTGTAATCTTAGAAGTTGATGAAACAATTCAAGGAGCCTTCAACTATGCTGAAACTTTTGCAGTACCAGCTGCCATAAGTAAATATTCGCTTAAAAATTGTGGGCATCAAACAGCGAAAGTTGTTGTTTCTTATGTTAAAGATGAAGCTTGTTAATGATAAAAGAAATCGTCCTGCAGAATATAACTTGGTGTATTGCCTAACCGGGCATTTCACCTACAATATTAAGAGTAGAAGAGATTTTGACAGCTAAAAAGAACCAGATAATCCCATTGACAAAAACCTTTTGAATAATAAATTTAGTTGTAGCATAGAAATGAAAAAGTCTTTAACAATTGGAGCAGATGTAGGAGGAAGCCATATATCCTGTGGTGTGGTGGATATGCCTGCATTGGAACTTGGTGTTATGTCCACATTAAAACTAGACAGTAATACAGAGAAAAAACAGGTTTTGGAAAAATGGGCTGAGGGAATAAACGCTGTTGTTCAAAATCAAGGGGTTGCAGATGAAAGTATCCATATCGGTTTTGCTATGCCCGGGCCGTTTGATTATAAAAATGGTATTGCACTATTTGATGAAAATGTTGACAAGTACCAACACCTATATTCGGTCAGTATACCTGATGAATTACCTGCCTATTTAGTTAAGGGCAACTATACCTTTCGCTTTATAAATGATGCTGTTGCTTTTGCGGTAGGTGCCGTAAACGCAATGCAGTTAAATCATAAAGAAAAGATGATTGTGCTCACACTGGGCACAGGTTTAGGAGCTTGTTTTTTAGAAAAGGGGGTTCCTATTTTTAAAAGTGAAGATATACCAGAAAGTGGGTGGTTATGGAATCAAGAATTTAAGGATGGTATTGGTGATGCCTATTTTTCTACCCGATGGTTTGTAAAACGATTTTTTGAACAGACTGGTAAGCAAATTTCAGGTGTACGTGAAATGATAGCTTCAAGTCATGAAGTTGTACCTGTCATTTTTCAAGAATATGTACAACACATGGCAGCCTTTTTAGCTCCCCATATCAAGAAATTCAAACCCAGCACTATTTTGTTGGGAGGGAATATTGCAAAGGCTTCTGATTATTTTTTAGCTGATCTGAATACGTCTTTAGCAAAGTTGAATGTAGAGATTGTCGTGTCCACCATTGGTGAAGAAGCAGCAATTATAGGTAGTGCACAATTATTTGATGCTGGTTTTTGGGAAAAAATTAAAAATGATTTGTGACATTATATCGCTTGAGATAAAAATAGAATAAATAAAAGATAAATAAATGTAGAGAATGAATCGAGCAAAAATAATAGTGGTGATAATGGCAGTGCTTTCAATTGCCGTATCATGTAAGAATGAAGATAAGCTCATCTACAAAGATGCCAGTGCCCCCATTGAAGATCGGGTTGAGGATTTATTGTCACGTATGACCATTGAGGAGAAATTTGGGCAGGTATTTATGGTGCCGTACCAATCATCTGAAGGATTGGAAAAGTACAAAGACGGTGTTTTTGGGTTTCAATTGAACACCTCCTCATCAGCTACACAACAGATATTGACGTATGCAGAAGGTGGCGAAGCCCAACAAGCGGCTGAACTGGCCAACAAAGTGCAAAAATATTTTATAGAAGAAACCCGATTGGGCATTCCTATTATTTCTTTTGATGAAGCCCTCCACGGATTGGTACGCAAAGGTGCTACGGCATATCCACAGGCAATTGGACTAGCAGCAACCTGGGATACTACTTTAGTAAAAAATGTTGCCCATTCCATTGCAACGGAGACTAGAACAAGAGGCATACGTCAAATTTTATCACCTGTGCTTAATATTGCCAGGGATGTGCGTTGGGGAAGAACAGAAGAAACCTATGGCGAGGATACTTTTCTGACTACGCGAATGGGGGTTGCTTTTATTTCAGAGTTTGAAAAAATGGGCGTGGTAACCACCCCAAAGCACTTCGTTGCCAATGTAGGTGATGGCGGTAGGGATAGTTACCCCATTCACTTTAATGAAAGACTATTAGAGGAGGTCTATTTTCCAGCCTACAAAGCTGCGTTTCAAGAAGCTAATGCATGGTCGGTGATGACGTCTTACAACTCTTATGATGGTAGACCCTGTACCTCAAACGACTGGTTACTCAACCAAAAATTGAAAAAAGAATGGGGATTTGATGGCTTTGTGATTTCAGATGCTAATGCCGTGGGTATTATTGACATGATTCATTTCACGACCACAGATTTTGCTGATGCTGGAAAGCAATCCATAGAAAACGGATTGGATGTTATTTTTGAAGTGTATTACGATCAGTACAAGGAAAAATATTATCCGGCATTTGAAAGAGGGGACATTGATGAAGAAAAGCTAAATGAAGCCGTAAGAAGGGTACTTCGCGCAAAGTTTAAGCTAGGCTTATTCGAAAACCCATATGTTGATGTTGAGGTGGCTAAAACATCTAATGGTACAAAAGAGCACCGACAAATAGCGAAGAAAGCCGCACAAGAATCTATTGTATTGCTAAAAAATGAAGCAAATACCCTACCCTTTACGAAGCAAATAAAATCGGTAGCAGTCATCGGAGCAGATGCTACTGAAGCAAGGTTAGGCGGCTATTCAGGCCCTGGTAACGACAAGGTTAGTATTTTGGAAGGCATTCAAAATAAGATAGGTGCAGCAAAAGTAAACTATGCTGAAGGTTGCGGTCGTGTTTCAGAAGAATTTGTGGCCATCCCAACCGAAAACCTATACACTTTTGACGATAGTAAAAAAGTACAGGGATTAAAAGGGGAATACTTTAATAATATTAATCTTGAAGGCGAACCGGCTTTAACACGTATAGACCCGGTTCTTAATTTCAGGTGGACGCTATTTTCCCCCGAACATAAGACCATTAATTACGATTGGTTCTCTGCACGTTGGACAGGAAAATTGGTTGCCCCAAAAACAGGGGAGTTTAACATCGGATTAAAAGGAGATGATGGCTACCGCCTGTATATTGATGGAGAATTGGTAATTGATAATTGGAGAAAACAAACCTTTCAACAGCTAACAAAACCCTACAAATTTCAAAAAGACAAAGAGTATGATATCAAAGTAGAATTCTATGAAACCAAGGGTAATGTATGGTTTAAGTTGCTCTGGGATGTAGGTGTTGAAGATTCATGGGAAAATGACATCAAAGAAGCTGTTGCCCAAGCACAAAAAAGTGATGTAGCAGTTGTGGTAGTAGGTATTAATGAAGGAGAATTTCAAGATAGGGCTAAACTTTCACTTCCGGGGCATCAGGAAGAAATGATACAACAGATTGCTGCGACCGGTAAACCCGTTACCGTGGTCATCGTTGGCGGTAGTGCGGTCACTATGAATAATTGGATTAATGAGGTGCCTGCCATTGTTGATGTTTGGTATCCCGGAGATGAGGGCGGAAATGCTGTAGCCGATGTGTTATTTGGAGATTACAATCCTGCTGGAAGATTACCAATTACGTTTCCCATACATGAGGGGCAATTACCATTGTACTATAATCATAAACCTACCGGAAGAGGGGATGATTATCGAGATTTGACAGGAAAACCACTTTTTCCATTTGGCTATGGCTTGAGCTATTCTACGTTTGAATATAGCGACCTTATTGTTGATGCAAAGGAAATTACCACTGAAGACAGCGCAACCTTTAGCTTTAAGGTAACCAACACAGGAGATTACGACGGCGATGAGGTAGTACAGCTCTACATTAGGGATTTGATAGCTTCAGTAACGCGTCCTGTAACTGAACTCAAAGGGTTTCAACGAATACACCTCAAGAAAGCAGAAACCAAAGAAGTCACCTTTACGGTAACTCCTGAGATGCTCACCATGCTCGATGAAAATATGAACCGTGTAGTAGAACCGGGAGAGTTCCGAATTATGATTGGTGCGGCTTCGAATGATATTCGATTAAGAGAAATTTTGACTGTAAAAAACGAATAAAGATGAAACGCTACAATATTCTTATAGCGACTGTTTTTCTTTTTTGCTGTTCACAAAATGAAGAAAATCCTACCTATAAAAATTCAGGGTTAGATACAGAGACACGCGTTGCTGATTTACTTTCTCGAATGACCCTAGAAGAAAAAATCAGGGAGTTAGATATGTATTCTGCTCATGATTTGATTGATAACGGCAAACTATCCATAGAAAAAGCAAAACCTGTATTGGATGGTTTAAACGTGGGTTCTGTACGAGATTTTTATCCAGAGTCTGCTGAATTGTCTAATGAATTACAAAAGTTCGTTATAGAAAACAATCGTTTGGGAATTCCAATATTGATTATTGAAGAAGCCCTACATGGTTATTTGGGAAAAGGAAGTACTTCATTTCCTGTGCCCATTGGTATGGCCAGTATGTGGGATGTAGAGGCAATGGAGAAAATAGGCAAGGTAATAGGCTCCGAAGCTAGGTCAGTTGGTGTTCATTTGGCGTTGGCACCCACTTTAGGTTTAGGAAGAGAACCACGTTGGGGACGTGTGCAAGAAACCTATGGAGAAGACCCTTATTTAGCCGCAAGAAAAGGAGTGGCTATCATCAAAGGGATGCAAGGAGACGATTTAAGCGATGATGATGCTATTGTTGCAGAACCGAAACATTTTGGCATTCACAGTATTCCCGAAGGAGGCAAAAATACTGCTCCGGTTTACATTGGAGAGCGTGAAGCGCGAAGTAATTTTCTTTATGTTTTTGAGAAAGCATATAAAGAAGCTGGTGCTTTGGGCGCCATGGCGGCCTATCATGAATGGGACGGTGTGCCAGCGGCAGGCGACAGATGGTTGTTACATGACTTACTGCGAGAAGAATGGGGCTTTAAAGGCATGGTGATATCCGACTTAGGAGCCATTGCGAAACAGGAATTTATACATAAAACGGTTAAAAATTCCAAAGAAGCCATTGCAAGTTCCATCAAAGCAGGATTGGACATGCAATTTTATGATTATAAACACGATGTATTTCGTCAAGGCATCTTAGATGCTCTAGATGAAAACTTATTATCTATGGAAGATGTAGATAGAGGTGTATCCAGTGTGCTTTATGTGAAATTTAGGTTAGGGCTTTTTGACAATCCCTATATCGATACTACACTTAAGTCTGCTCGATATGGGAATAAGCAGAGTCAAGAATTAGCATTGGAAGCAGCACACAAATCTATCGTGTTACTTCAAAATAAAGATAATGTACTACCATTTGATGCTAGTGTGAAAAAGGTGGCGGTTATTGGTGAGATGGCCAATAAAGCCTTGTTGGGTGGCTATTCCAGAAGAGGCGAAAATGAAGCATCTATTATTGAGGCGTTTCAAAAAACAGACTATGAGATAGATTTTGTAGATGTGGGCGTTCCGGGTGGTATTATGGAAGAAATAGACGAGCGGTTCTTGGAAACAGCAGATGGAGAAGTAGGACTCAAAGCAGAATACTTCACAAACCCGGATTTTTCAGGAAAACCATCGCTTACCCAAACAGAAACTAAATTAGAAAACTATTGGCATAACCTAAGCCCAGCTCCTGGCATACCAAGCGATAATTTTTCCATTCGCTGGACAGGATATTTGATACCTAAATTAAATGGTGTATATGACTTTCAATTATGGGCAGACGATTTGGGCAGATTAATCATTGGTGATGAAGTGTTAATCGATAGCTGGGACGTGAAGTATAAAAACTCATGGTCTAAAAAGAGCATGCGACTTCAGAAAGACAAAAAGTATCCTATAAAGATGGAACTTACAGAATACGATGAATTTGCAGATATTAAAATTCGTTGGAAAATCAATCCTGATGAAAACCGTGAGACCATGTTTGAGAAAGCGGTTAAAGCAGCAAAAAATGCAGATGTAACGGTTTTGGTATTAGGAGAAAAAGATGGTAATGGAGAAGGTAGGGACAAAGTGCGTTTAGAACTTAATCAATATAGTAAAAGGCTTTTAAGAGAAGTAGCCGCAACAGGAAAACCTATTGTCTTAGTACTTCAGAATGGGCGGCCTTTAGTCTTAACAGAAGAAGTTGCCTTGGCAGATGCTATTGTAGAAACCTGGTATGCTGGAGAGGAAGCAGCGCAGGGAACAGTCGATATTTTAAGCGGGAAAGTAAATCCGTCAGGAAAACTGCCCATATCATTTCCTAGAGCTAATGCGCAATTGCCTATTTATTACAACCAGAAAAAATCGGCTAATGCAGGTTATGTTGACGAAAGTATTCAACCTTTATTTGCATTCGGACATGGATTGAGTTACAGTAGTTTCGAGTATACTGACATCCGTGTAGAAAAGCCTGAGATGTCTCCAAACGAGGAACAGAAAGTTTGGGTGAAAATTAAAAATACGTCTAAAGTAAAGGGGACTGAAGTAGCACAATTATACATTACCGATAGTTACAGTTCGGTAGGCACACCTAAGATTCAATTACGTGGGTTTCAACGTGTGGATTTGGAGCCAGGTGAAGCAAAAGAAATTGAATTTACCCTATTGCCCGATGATTTAAGCCTTTGGAATATGAAGATGAAACGTGTTGTGGAATCCGGAGAATTTATAGTTCAAGTAGGAGCGGCATCCAATGACATTCGTTTAAAAACCGAGTTTGAAGTAAAAGATTAAATAAAGTTTGGACGAATTACATATTGACCAGTGAATTTTGATTATTTGGCATACAAGGATTTGAATGTGCACATTTTGTCAAATGCTTTTTAAACCATATTAGTTGCCAATTAAGTGGCCCATTAATAATTATAGAAATTTTACTTCACATCTTCAATAATAAAATACTTGATTATGAAAAATATAGCATTTTATATTCGTCTTTCAGTTTTTAAAAAGAATCTGATTTTTGGGAAATTCATCCATATTGTGGGTCTATTAAACATACTTATGTTGTTTGGTTGTGGCGGTGATAAGGAAGAACCTGAAGTTCCAGTTGGAAGTACGGAAATCATAGTATCCGGTTCATTAACTGCTTTTAGTGCAACAGAGGTGCTCACAGAATCCCTTTCAAAAACCATCAAGGTAAAAGGAAATAACCTTACCGGTAAATTATCAATTTCAACGTCTAATGGTTTTAAAGTTTCATTGGATGACAATACTTTTTCAAATACAGTTTCCTTAGAAGTAAGTGATGTCAATAATAAAGATGTTACCATTTTTGTCGCCTTTACCCCTTCCGAAAATGCCACGGGAACCATTACCGGAACCTTGTCTTTTACTAGTTCAAATGCCAAATCCATTTCTATGGATTTACAGGGAGAAGGAATCAATTCAGCCCCTAGAATATCTATGTCGGAATCTGATTTCACTTTTGATGATACTACCATTGACCAAACTTCATCATCGGTTATTTCAGTTATTACTGCCAAAAACCTGACCAAACAAATCCAGGTCAATGCGCCAGATGGTTTTCAAATATCTTTGGATGATATCACCTATGCGCCTTCAATATCCATTCCGTCAAATACAGCGAATGGAGACACCAATCTCTATATTAAATTTATACCCAATAAGGTAAAGCGATTTTCAGGAGGTATTGCTATTATGAATGAAGAAGTTACCGATACTAGCGAAATTAACGTGGTAGGTACAGGCATTCCTGATTATGCGAACGCCGTTGTTCATAATTACATAACTTTTGATAAGGAACGTTTGGCTTTTGGGGGTGGTTTCGAACAACGGACAAGTAGTTCATTTACAGTTCATAGCGATGTGTCCAATATCGCACAGGTCAAAATGTTTGTAAAGTTGACCTGTCCAGATGGTGGTTGTGATGAATGGGATGTTTATGCCAATGTGAGCGTTAAAGACGATGTTACCAATGATTGGTTTGAATTGGGTCGATTCATTACTCCCTATTGGAACGACAATAGTCAATTGCCACGCGGATTTGAATTTGATGTGACCGATTTCAAAACACTTTTGACGGGGACAAAAGAACTGCAAATTTTTACAGAGTGTTGGAATGCCAAGGGATATGAGGTGACCGTTGATTTTGACTATATTGAAGGAATACCTGATTATAAGTACTACACGATTGCCAGGGTATTGAATTACAATGAAAATTCTATTGCCGGTGTACCCTACGGAAAGAGTCATAATCTTGATTTAGATAAATCGATAACTATACCCGACAATGCTGAAAGTACACATTTAAGAACCATCATTTCTGGATGGGGCCATGCCACTCCAAATGATAGTGGAGGTAGGGGCTGTGCCGAATGGTGTTTTAGAAACCATAACGTTCGAATTGATGGTGAAGCAATGTTTTCACATAACATGGGGCCTTTGGGTTGTGCGGATAATCCGGTAAGCAATCAAGACCCAGGGAATTGGAAACCTGATCGTGCAGGATGGTGTCCAGGTATGGAGGTTCCAGTCCGAAAAGACTATTTTGACGATATTGCCAATACTTCTTTCAATTTTGAATATGATTTTCAAGACTGGTCCAATAATGGTGGTAATGGCGATGCCTTTTACGCCATATCAACATACATCATTGTAAAAAGTGATACGCCTTTAGCAGAAAGCACTGTTAATTGAATTGTAAATGTCTCTTGAAAATAGCATCCTTCAGAAAACTATGAGGCCAAAGAACGCAGATATTTTTTATAATGTTAGATGAAAATTTCAGTACTGTTTAAACTTTAAATTTTCTAAAAATTTCGGTTTTTTCACTAAAACAAATACTACAAATAGCATGTAATGGAATTTACTATGTATTTATGGCATGTTTTTATATAATAAGCTTAACATTTAGGTAGAGGTTTAATATGTTCTTGCATCTGGAGCAGCACCCCCTTTGACTAGACTAAGGATAAACTTAAATCTATAAGTCATATTCAATCCCGATACAACATAGTTGTATCGGGATTCTTATGATGTTGTGAATCGCTAACCTCATGTATTAAAGGTTTATCCCAAATTCAATTTCCCATCCCAAGTTCGATTTGTAGATTTTAGAAGTCTGTATCATTTCGGAAACGCCTATTCCAACTACAAGACCAAAATTTTTCCATGGAATGACTTTTATGCCTTGACTTGCTCCTATTCCGATTAAAAAGTTGTGGGACCTTTTGTTGTCCAAGCCCCTTAAAATTTCTACCCCGAGAGGCATGTTGACCCCCAGGTTAAGATATAATCCCGGAACAATCTTTAGAAGCCCATTGAAACCACCACCAAGGGAATAAGAATCAAGGGAGTCATACCCTTTGCTCTTTAAAAAATCCGACTTGGCCGTCAACTGCCCATATGAAATTTCAAAGGGAACAATGAATTTGGAATTACTGTCAGCAAACCCCAAATAACTTACTTCCCAGCCATTGTCATACCTGTTAAACATTCTTTTGAATGTGAGTAGGTCGTACCATTTACCCAAAGGAGTTCTATTTTCTAGACTTGAAGATCCAGAATGGCTTATGATTTCATTGCCCTTGTTGGAATCGCTACCATTCTTGTTAAAGAAAGACTGAAAACTTAGAATACAATATTCAAGGGCAGATCGAATTCTTTTTTCATGGGTTTCCCGAATCTTTAAATGTTCTCCAATTGTAAAGACCTCTTCCTCGTAACGATTGACGTTAAAAAGTTCCCCATGTTGTAACTCTGCGCCGGAGCAAAAAGACAATCTAATATAGGCCCTGGTGGTTATCTCATCAATACCTGTTTGCGCTTGTTGAATTTCAAGTGACTTGATTCTTATGGTTATGGGGGTATTGCCCATTTTCTTTGGAATGGCCAAATCTGTAAAACGTTTTATTGCCAAAGAAGCTCCACCGTTTAAAATCAGGTCGATTTCCCTTCCTGAGCTATTCTCGAACACTCCAATTCTTGGTTCTTGTCTATCATCAAGGACATTTTCTATGTAAAATTTTTGGGTATCCAGTTCTACCGGAGGTTTTAAACTAACTGTTTCCTGTGAAATAGCTAAAAAAGTTGAAATAAGAGTCCCTATTGTTAAATGAATTTTTTTCATTGGTTCGGTACTATAATGTGACTTTTATAATGCACTTCCACTTCCCTCATCTCCTTAATATCAAACTTAAGGATCAATGTTTCTTTATCAATTGATATTATAAAGGCCTTCAACCTGTCGCCTTTGTTGTCCACAAACTCAAGATATCCTCCATTGGAATTCAAGAAATACGTTCCTTCCTCACGTTTACCCTCGGTTGTGGAAACAAAGGACATGTCTTCCTCAAAAAGAATAAAATCGTCTTTTTCCCTTTTTTTTGGAGCATATTCTTTTTCACCTACCTTATAGGCATACAAATGCCACATGTTGGCCAAAACACTTTTTTTGGTTTTTTGTGCATACCCTTTTACTCCGATTAGCAGACCAAGAAATAGGGTTGCGATAATTGAGATTGTTCTTATTTTCGAATTGTTTGTTTTCATTTTTTTCATCCTGTTATATATCTTAATAGTAGGGACATCGGCCCCTTTTTAAATTTTTTACCCCAAAAATGTGACAGGCAGACAGAGAACGCGCAGAACATAAGAGAGTATAGCAAGGTGGTCTGAACACTTAATTGGTTCTCTCCAAAAACGAGATACGCCCCCATAATTCCCGCCATTACATGAAGTATATAGTGCGTGAAGGCCATTTGACCCGTCTTGACAACAAAACGCAGCTGACTTTTTCTGTTAAATCTCTCAGTGGCCCATATGCATATTAGAATGATTAAATAGGACCAACTCACCCCTGAAACCATAAACAATGGCATTGGGGGCATAGGCTTGGTTCCATATAGTGCAACAATATCTTGGAGTTTAAGATCTGTTTGGATTATGGAAACATCCACCAATCTTTTTGAGATTATTTGGACAAGTACGAATATGACAAGGGATGACCAAAAAATAACGTTCCTTCTACCATTGGAAATCAGGCTTTGCCTACCAAGCCAAATACCCGCAAAGAGAAATGCTACCCATGGGAATACTGGATGGAATCCATTTACCAATAGATTTCTTATAAACCCCCCAATACTCCAAAAATCCAAATACTCAACGGTTTTCCAATTCCAGCCTTTTTCATAATCTACAAAGTCCAGCAAGAATGGGTAAACAACTATTAGAGACACAATGAGCAACCAAAGATTGAAAGAGCGCGTTGTCATCAGTAAAGCTCCAATTGCGATATAGCATCCATAAAAATGGAGGATGTCGGCCGGCCATATTGGAGTATACAACAATCCGAACACGAAGAGAAAAGCTGCACGTCTAAATAATAGTCTCTTTTTATTTGTCAATCTGGTCTTGTTTCCGTCATATAGGTTATTCCTAATCATTAGGGAAATACCGGCCCCTGCCAAAACAACAAAAAGCGCTGCTCCTTTACCTTGCAAGAAATTCAAAGCTTTGGACAAAGTATGGTTATTGTCCGTTTTAGCCAGAACAAGGTTGAAATTGACAATCACCATAATAAAAACTGCAAGTGCACGGGCAACATCATACCCCAGTATTCTTTCTTTAGTCTCTTGAATGATGTCTTGGGCAGAGTCGCGCATTATATCTCTTTATTAGTAAGGACCGGAATTGAACTGATTGATATTTAAAATGTATAGGAAAGCGCTATTTCAATGAATCTGTTTTTTGCCTTCCCAATCGTTTTGGTAATATCTCGCATTCCAAAGTAGTAACGTGCACCTAACTCAAGATGGTCAGTGAGGTGGTACCCGAGACCTGCGGACGCCCCAAAATCAAATTTTCGAAGGTCAGACTTGTTTATACTTCCTTTTTTGTTTAATAAATAACCTGCATATGGGCCAATCTCTAGGCTAAAGCTTTCCGCCGGATACACCTTTAACAGGATTGGAAGTGCTTGAACGTAGTTTAGTTTAAGACCGCTTATATTTTCCTTTTCCTTAGTCCCTAATGAGGAATACTTTAGTTCCGAGCGTATGGCAACCTTTTCTGAGGCATTGTATTCCGCAAAAAATCCTATTGTCGGCCCAAATCTGGACTTCCCATTTGAATCTTTTAAATTACTTTGGTTAATGCCCCCACGGATACCGAATTCAAGTACATCTTCATTAGATTGGGCATTGGACAGGAAAGAACATGCCAATAATAGTAATGTGATTGAAATTGTTCTAAGTGCAATCATAATTTTTGTTTTAACTGTTATTATTTTTGTAATAATTATTAAGTGGTCCAAATGTATCTCTACAAGACCGCTTAGGTATTTTATCCTATAATACTGGACAAAAAAAAGTGTCTTCATTTATCGGGAAGACACTTCTTGGAATCAATTTTCTATGGAAATCAATGGATTATGAAGGTGGTGGGTTAGCGTGATTTTTTTTGAATTCTGTAGGGGTCATTTCAGTATTTTTGCGGAAAGCATTGTAGAATGCCGCCTTACTATTGAATCCAACATCCAATGCTATTGAATAGATAGTGTCAGGTTTTGGTTTCAACAGAAGTGGTTTGGCCGCCTCAATCCTGAAAGAATTGATATAATCCGAAAAGCTCATATGGGCGTTTTCGTTGATTGCCTGGGAAATATGGTGCACAGATTTACCCAGTTTGTCTGCCAAAGTATTCAGTTTAATATCATAATCCAAGTACAGTTCTTCACCAGTGACAGCTTCCTGAATCTGATGAAACAATTTTGATGAATCAGATAGGGAAGATTTAGCGTACTTTTTCTTGGTTTCGTTTGGCAAGTCTTCAAAAGACCCTGTGAAAGCAAATACTGGAAAATGCATAATCGAAAACGCCAAAACGAAGAAGAACATGGCTAAAATCAGTGTTTCGATTTTTGCGTAAATCTCAAGAGTGGCAAGGCTATTTGTGTTAAGAGCGGTATTGAAGCCACTTGCAATTTGTAAGCCTATAAAAAGTAGGATCAATAACTTGATCCACCTGTAATTAAGACTTTGCGATTTATCCAATTTTAGATACAAAGGTGTGTTTTTCAACTTCAGATATCCCACCACCAACAATATAATATTAATTGATGTCGAGAATATGTATTCCAGTTCTATCCAAAACCACACACCGTATGAATCTGCAGAGGCTATTATATCATTTACTGTTTCATACTCAATTAGTGGAAGGAAAAGTCCCCAACGGATCACTGTATATAGGATTATGAGTACACCCCTTTTTTTGAAATTCCACGGAGCCTTGGTAAACAATAAGATAAAATATAGGAAAAGAGGCCCTACAAGGTGATATAGCAGGTAAGACCCGCCAGAATAGATACTATTGATGTCAATTTTAAGGGATAAATAGTAGTCAAAAGAAGTATAGGCATAGAGAAATACCAAAGCACTTAGCGCAAACCTTATTCTTCTATTATTGCCCAGCCCTGACTTTCTCGTGATAACAAAAGCCCCGATAAGTACACCTAGTATTGAGCTCAACAGAGGAAACACATCTAAAAAGCTCATTTTAAAAAAAGTAATTGTAAAACATTTATACCTTAATATGTAAGGAAAATTTAAGCTGCTAAAGTTAAAAATAACCAAAGTTTGAACAACTTTAAATGATTGCCAAATTGATTTGCGTATTGGCCAGCTAGTACTTTTTTTAAAATGAACTTTCTAGGGGCTGTAGCTATATGTGATTTTTGTAATGTATTTCCATTTTTATTAATAAAGATTATTTATTCTGATGAATATTTAAGAATGCGCTATCATTATACCTATATAGTTTTGCGAGTAAAAACGCTACTATGTAAGTCTTACAGAAATTTAACCGCCGAAAATACTTTATGGCTTCATAAAATAAATTCCGGCCACCATGAATACCAACAAGAGCACGACCTCAAGGTTTTGTATGACCTCGTTCAAGGCATGCTTTGGTGTCGTAAGTTGAAGTGCCAAAGCTTGGATAGCCAATATACCGCCCGATTGTAATGGATAGCACTTTAACGCCATGGCCAAGGTGAAAATAAACTCCAATATAAAGAGCCAAGCAGTAATAACGGGCCCCAGTATATAGTAGGAGAAAACATTGAAAATTAGAAATCCGATAATAAGGTATTTGTGCCATTTGGGGCTATTGCCTAAAAAATAGCGTAGCATTTTATTGATATTTAAGGTTAATACTGTATAAGAAAAAGGTTTTCTAGAAATTCATGCTCACGCCCAACTGATTAGGAGCAAAAGTGAGGTTCCATTGTACTTTCTTTTCTTGTCGATTGTACTTTTCGCTGTATTTTTTATCAAGGTATTTGTCGATGGATTCCACGGTAAATATGCTGATGGCCATGCCCAAAACAACATCGGAAAGCCAATGTTGGTCCTCCCATAATCTTGAAAGTCCTGGCACTAGGCCTACGGCATAAATTCCGCCTTTCACCCATGGACTCTTGAACTGTTTTGCGATAGCGTATGCATTGGTAAAGGCCAGCATAGTATGACCCGAAGGGAAGGAATGATAATCACGATGACTATTAAACGGGTCAAAAGTATCTTTTGATTGGCCACTTACTGGTCGCGCCCGACCCACTGCGGATTTTAATACTTGTTGTAAAAATCCGGTTGAGGTGGCTGATGCAATAAGCAAAACCCCGGTTCTACGCAGTTTTTCATTTTTGGTAAAAAGGCCTGTTAGATACACGCCGCCCGTTACGGCATAATTGACCTGTGGACTGCCATAGGTTCTTCCATATTCCTTTAAAAATTTTGGAATATCCTCACCTTGGTCACTTAGATAGTCGGAAGCGGGTTCGTCAATTAGATATACGGCACCTGTACCTCCAATCACTCCGGCGAAGGTGGCCCATTGCTTGCCCTGCCAATGTAAAGGTCTTGTATAGGAATGTCCTACCGCTTTAAACACAGTACCAAGGTCATATGTGAATGTTGACCATTGCGTATCTTTTTTTGGAGCGTCTATCTCAACGGTGGCGAACTGACCGGAACTTGTTAAAGAAAACAATCCCATTATGGTTGCGAATACCACTTTTCTAAATCTAATTACTACTCTATTTTTCCACATGACTTCTTCAATTTTGTTATCATAAAAGTAGAAGAGTCGTTGCACGAAATGCGTGACATATATCAATAAAGAACTTGGGGGAAATTATTTTTAAGCACTAAAAAATCCTCGAAGAGGATACAACCACATACGGATTATACCTCCTGAGGATTAAAAAAAAACCAACCTAAACCAACACAATATTTTTACTCCACAATCGCTATTTAAATATTCTTCTTTAAGAATGGCTCTTGGGCTTGCCTCGAGGTAGTTTACTTAAGCGGCCAAAATCTCCATTTTTGGCAAAAGAACTTCTTTTTTATCCCTTGAGGATTCCATACTGGACAAAATCGTATGCAACAATTGTATGGCCTCGTTTATAAAAGGGCCTTTGTTTAGCATGACACATTCTGCTTTTAAAGCCGTAGTGGCATCCGTGATTTCAGACCGGGAGGGTAGGCCTTTTTTAGCAAGGTTTTCCAACACTTGAGTCGCCCAAACTACAGGTATATGCGCCGCAGCGCAAAGGGACAACATTTCTTGTTGTATGTTTCCTATTTTATCCCAGCCTGTTTCCACCGCTAAATCTCCACGGGCTATCATCACGCCCACTTGTTTCGATTTCATGGCTTCCAAAAGAATGGGTACCAGATTATCATACGCATATTTTGTTTCTATTTTCAAGATAACATCAACGGCATTGAAGACATTCAGTTTTTGAAGTTCTTCATGTAATTCACTTACGTCTTCTGGGCGATTTACAAATGAAAAGTTGATAATATCTGCATGTTCCACTACAAAAGGAAGGTCTTTTTTATCCTTTTCCGTTAAGCCTGAAAATCCTAATCGGGAATCAGGAAAGTTCATTCCCTTGAAAGCTTTTAACTTGTCCCCATTTTCTTTGGCGCTATCGATACGTACTTCAAATAAATCTTTGGACGCCGAAACAATTTCGCCCTGTATTTTTCCATCATCGAAAAGCACACGCTCACCTTCCCTTATATAATCAAAAACCTCTGGCATTTGGCAAGATATTCTCGCCGGTACGGAAAGCTGTCCATCTTCATTCGACAGTGACTGTTGTCCAAGTACCGGGGTCTTTGTGACTTCCAAAACATCTCCTTTTTTTAATACTATGGATTGTTCAGTTTCCGGAAGTTCTCCTACTTGAAGCGTATATAACCCTCCGAACACCCGATTTAGCATCATTCCTGTTTCCACATAAATCGTTTTTTTACAGTGAGCGACAACAAAATCCTTTTCTATCCGCACTACATATATTGTTCGTTGTTTACCCCTAGCGTCCGATATCTGAAGATGGTCATCAACCTTTAATTGGTCTAAACCTCCTGATACAATAGGTAAGATGTTTGGCCCTGAAAAATCCCCAGTTTCATCTACAAGAATAATCTCTGCCGGATGTACTACTTGGCCCAAAACATCTTTTTGCGCCTTGAACCTTCTCACTTTTGGTCCGGGAGCCATTTGCCCTGTACGTATTTTAGGCCCTGCCAAATCCATCGCTATTTTTACAGTTTTGCCCTGTGCCTTGGCAGCTCTCCTCACATTGGCGATGATTTTCTCCCATACCTCAGGAGTATCATGGGCACAATTGATTCGGGCGCAGTTCATACCTTCTTTTACCATTTGAAGAACCATCTCATAATCATATGCCGCGGCGGTAGGTTGTGTAACCATGATACGTACCCTGCGGCCTTTGGAACGATAACCTAATAATTCTTTCGTGTGTTTTGCTAAAAGGCGTTTCCCTTTTTTAATAGACCAGGTATCTTTTAGAAAAGTGCCATCATCACTGCCAATAAGATTGGCCAATATAAAACGGGTACTTTGCAAACTTGCCATAATATGACTTTCATCATTAGTAAAACGGGTGAGTCCCCATTTTCTAAGGTTTTTCTGAATATCCCTCAAATCAAAACTGCGCAGCACATTATAATGCAATAAGTTCTGCGCGCTTTTACGATAGGCAGCGTCCACTGCTTCCAAGATATGTGCGGCATGTTCTTCTTCCGTTCTGATTTTTAATATGATCGTATCCAATTGTTCGATGACCTGAGAAACCTCTTCGCTTTTGAATTTCATAATCGATGATTTTTTTAATGGGATCTATTGTCCAATAATTTTATGAAGTAAAGTTATGTTGAGGGGCAAGTGAAAATCCGTGACAAATGTCAATTAATCTCCACGGTATGTATTTTCACCTCTTTTTCCTTGCCCTTGAGCATCACATTGCCAATGTATCGTGAAGTTATCGGACGTGTTTTTTGTAATTTTTCCAAAAGGGATTCAGAAATGAGTAAATGTGCGGCGTAGGTATTGCATGCTTCTTGAATTCTAGCTGTTGTATTAATAACATCACCATGATAGGCCAATTCTTTTTTTACGACCCCTACTTGGGTTACCATAAGTGCGCCACCGTGAAGACCGGCTTTGAACTCAGGTACCAGACCGTATTTTTTACGATAAAAATCAGATTTATCGGTAATCATTTTTTGCAGTGCAAAGAACAGTCGTAAGCTACTATTTCTTTTCATGCCTTTTTTGTAAGGCCAAGTGAGTACTACTTCATCACCAATGTACTGATAGATTTCCGCATCATGGGGCACGACCAGCTCGTTGATATCGTAAAAAAAGTCTTGTATCAACTGGCTGTATTTGTAATGCCCTAAGCGCTCTGCGATGGCCGTAGAACTCTTAAGGTCCAAGAACATAAAAATACGTTGGGTCTCCCTTGGATATAGATAATGTCCGACCATCATTCGAATGAGTTTTCCCCTGCCCAACCTATCCGTACTAATGACCAGAACGGAAAAAATGACTGATGCAAAAAAGATGTAGGTAAAAAGTGCCCAGGATGATGGATTACGGTACCAAATTTCGGGTGATATATCAAAGTCCAGTCTATTAACACTCGAAAAAAATGTTGAAACCACTTCTGAAATGGCAATCACCGAAAGTGATATTAAAACAAATTGAACCAATAAATTTATGATCAAGGGGATTTTACGGGATAGATACGTATCAAAAATGTACTCGACACTGGCATACACGATACCCAACAAAAAACCACTGAGACCAAAACTCCATACAATTTGATAAAAATGATAAATGGGTTCATAGGCGGCATCAATTCGAATACCGATTTCGTGGTCTATGGCAAAATAACGATAGATGGCGAATAACACTATGGACACTGTCCAAAAGGCCAGTGACCGGAATAGGTGTCTTTTATATTCTTTGATACGCCTTCGCATTTACTTCTTTAAAATAATCTGCATTCTATTCCTCCAAAAGCTTTTCATCAAACTCATACCCCTTATAGTTCAATTTGAATAAAATGCTATATAATGATGGAATGAATATCAAGGTGATGACCGTACCAAAGAGTAGACCCACCATAATACTAATGGCCATACCTTCCCAAAGTTCCCCACCACTCAGGTATAGGGGAATCAATCCAAGAATAGTGGTGCAGGTAGCCAGTACAATGGGTCGAAACCGCTGCAAGCAGGCTGTGATAATCGCATCTTCGGGTTTTAGCCCCAAATCGTTTTGTTCAATCTGCATACGGTCTATAAGTACAATGGCATTGTTTATGACAATTCCCGCCAAGGAAATGGTTCCCAAAAAAGGCATAAAGCCGAAGGGCTCCTGAAATACCAATAAACCAATCACCACACCGATAATCGCCAAAGGGATTGTGAAAAAAATCATCACCATTTTTCGGAACGAATTGAACTGAATGACCAATAACAGTACTATAATGAATGCCGATAGTGGTAAAAAAGCAATGACCGACCCCATGTTCTCAGCGGTCTCTTTTTCATCCCCCCCGAATTCATACCGACAGTCACTTGGCCATTCTTTCTTATTTTCCTCCAACCAAGCACCTATTTCGGTGGTAATGGCCGCGGCATTTCCACCTTGTGCCAATTCACTGGTAATATTGATAGACTTATTCAGATTATACCTTTTTATGGAGGCATATTGCCATTCCGGCACAATAGAAGCGACCTGTGGCAGGGGTACACTTTTACCGGTTGCCTGGGCAAAAATGCTCAAGGTCTGTAACGAGGTCAAAGTCTGATTGTAATTGTCCTTTCCCCGCATGAGAATGGGTATGGATTTATCCCCCTCGCGATATTCTCCGGTTTGCAACCCCTCAAGATTGGTCTGTAACGACAGTGCAATATCCTGGCTGCTTACCCCGGCAGCCAAGGCCCTGTTCTGGTCTATTTTTACCACAAATTTCTTCGTCTTTGGTCCCCAGTTGTCCTTTACATTTTTAGTGCCGGATATGGTAGATAACTGCCGCTTAACCGCTGTGGCTATTTTGGCAAGCTCATCTGGATTTTCACCTATCAACTTAATTTCAATGGGTACCGTGGCCGCACCAGCTGCAAGGGCTTTTACCTTGATATCGGCATTTGAGAAGTTGTCGTATCCGAAAGCATCCAACTTTGCGATAATATCTTGGTTCATTTCAAAAGAAGAGGTGTTGACCAAAATGTGTGCATAATTGGAGTTTGCCTCATCTTGAGAATAGCCTAAATCATACGACTCGGGACCTTGGCCGATGTAAGCGGACCAGCTATCGATTCCATCCGGTCTGTCTTGGGTTACCTGAAGCGAGTCTCTCATAAACTGCTCCAATTTCCTGACGGTGGACGTCGTGGCATCAATATTGGAACCTTCGGGAAGGTTAATATCTACCGTTATCATATTCCGGTCACTATCGGGAAAGAACAAAAACGGAACTTTTGAAAACCCTACCAATGAGAGTATGAATACCGCGAACAGTACAATCATCACTTTCCATCTGTGATGCAATGCGACTATGATAAGTGATTTATACTTTGATTTTAAAACCGCTATCGCCTTATCTACAAGCCCGGGTTTGCGCTCGTTCTTGGGTTTGATCTTCAAGAAAAGGGAGCAAAACAGCGTGATGATGGTCAAAGCAATAATCCATGAGGATAATAACGCAATGGTGATGACGATAAATATCGGCCCTACAATATCTCCCATATTCGTTGGGGAAAGGTAGAAGGCCAAGAAAGCAACAGAAGTGGTCAGGGTCGAAATCAGGAGAGGAACGAATAGTTCCGAACAGGCATCGATAGCCGCTTTTTTGGCTTTCTCTCCTGCTTCCATCTTTACCATAATGGTCTCTGCAACCACAATCGCATTGTCTACCAACATACCCAGAGCCATAATCAAAGAAGCCAAGGTAACTTGGTTCAGACCTATATCAATGAGTCCCATAATCAAAAGGGTCATAATGGTAACTATAGGGATAAGACTGGCGATTATCATTCCTGTACGGAACCCTAAAAAGACCAACATAACTGCTAAAACAATGCCTATGGATTGCAATAAATTACTGATAAAATTGCTCACCTTTGCGTCTATATAGACATCTAGGGAAGAAATTCTTTTCAGGTCTAATCCGGCCGGAAGTTTATCTTGCCACTTGGTCAATAGTTGATTCACATCTTCGCCCAAGGAAATAATATTGGCATTTTTCTTTAGGTTGATGTGAAAGGAAATGGCATTGTTACCATTGATTTGCACCCGTTGTTGGGAAGGGTCTATGTACCCTTTTTCAATCTTGGTCAAATCCCCTAAACGTACTAGTAAACCCGAATCTTCGCTTACGGGCAATAGCATATCTTCAATATCTTTTATACTGTTGAAATTTCCCGTTGGTTCCAGAATGATGCGCTCTTGTCCCAGATTGATTTGTCCGCCAGAACTAAGAATATTAGTCCCAGAAATTAGCTGTTGTAACTTTTGCGCTGATAGTCCATAGGTCTTTAATCGGGCATTATCGAAAGTGATGAACACCCGTTCTTCCTGCACCCCGCCCATGACTACCTTGGCAGCTTCGGGCAGTTTTATGAAATCGTTCTTGATATCGTCCGCATACTCTTTCATCTCTGCATAACTAAACCCGTCTGAAACGAGTCCTGCGACAATACCGTAGACATCGCCCACACCTTCATCATCCAAAAAGGCATCGATACCTTCGGGCATGCCTTCCATGCCCTGTAACTTGCGGCGCAGTCGGTTCCAAACTGATTGTAGTTCATCAGGACCAACGTCCTCTTTTAATTCAACCGTTACAACGGAGAGCCCCGTTCGGGATACACTGGTCACCTCTTTAAGCTCCGGAAGTTCTTGTGCTATCTTTTCGACCTTATCGGTTACCAATAGCTCCACTCTTTCTGGACTGGCACCTGGAAATTCGGTTACCACATTGGCTATACGAACCGTATAAGAAGGCATACTATCGCGTGGAAGGTCAGGATAAATGGCCATCCCCATTAAAAGGATAGCGCCCAGTATCATTAATACGATACGGTTTTTTTGTATTGAAAATGCTGTTAAATTCATGATTTCTTCCTATTATTTCTTACTCGATAATCGAGATTTAAATGTTTCGAGACTTGACTCGAAATCAAAATGTTATTCTATATCAATGTCTCTCGGGCTTGCTCTGAGGTATTTTACTCTAATCGAATGCTTTGCCCGTCCAATAAACTCTGTAGCCCAGCCGTGGCAATACGGTCTCCATTTTGAATACCTTGTGTAATTTCAAATCCGTTTTCGGTCAACTCGCCTACAGCCACCTGTCGCTTTTGCACAATGAGTGCCGTATCATTTTCAGCAATGAGAAAAACATAATGTCCTTCATAATCTTCCCCGACGGACTGTGCGGGTACCACCAAAGCCTCAGGTTTTATCGTAGAAGGATTTCCCATTGAAGGAAAAAAATCAACCGCTGCGGCCATACCGGTCTTCACAGCTGCAGTTGGTTTTTCCAATGCCACACGCACGGGATATGTGCCCAATTGAGCTGAAAGGGCAGGGGCCACTTCCGTAACTGTTCCCTTAAATTCTTGATTTTGCAATGAGGGCAATCGCACGGTTACCACATCGTTCTTCGTGATGGTATTGATAACATTTTCGGGCACACCTATCACAATTTCCATTACCTCTCCGGCATTGAGCGTGGCCACGGTCTGTCCGGCATTTACATTTTCATTGACTTCGGAATTCACCGCGGCAATGATGCCATCTGCCGGGGCGTAGATATAGCCATAATTTACTTGGTCTTGCCGAATGGATATGGTTCGTTTTGCGGCTTGGTAGTTTTCTTCCGCCGCTTTAAAGTTGTTCTTTGCCTGTTCAAAATCGCTGAGCGAAGCACTACCTTTTTCATACAATTTTAGGATGCGGTCCAAAGCGGATTTGGCCGTATTTCTATTCGATTTTGCGGCATTGCTTTGCGTAACTGCCTGCTCATAAGCCAATCGCGAAGAGACGTTATCTAGAACGGCCAATAAATCCCCTTTCGCGACTTTTTGTCCCATTTCAAGGGGCAACTTTGTAATCATACCACTGGCCCTGAAACTTAGATTAATGACCAGTTCTTGCTGTACCACACCGTTATAGGTTACGACACCATTTTGATTGTTGAAACCGACTTCGGTATACTTTACCAATTTTGGTTTACGCGTCTGTGCTTCTTTTTTTTCTGAGCATGAAAATAGCATGCTCGTGAGAAGTCCTATAGATATTATCCTTACTATTGATTTCATGGTATTATGTTTTATATGTAATAAATTCATTATTAGTTGTTTTGCGTATCTAAAAATTTGGCAATGAAAGCGCTATTGACCTCTTGGGGCTGCATCATAAAGAAATAACCAATGGAACGCTCTACCTGCAATACACTCAAGAGATAACTATAGATAGCCGTCTTCTGGGTCAATTGGGCATTCAAATAATTCCGTTGTGCATCAATAAGCTGCACCATAGTAGTTGCCCCCTCTGCGTATGAGGTCTGTGTCAGTGCCAAAGACCGCTTCGCTGCCTCTTCCGACACTTTGGAAAGGTCCATATTGGCCATTTGGTTGATGACGTTTAAAATGCTATTGTTCACATTGGCTCCAATGGTCAGTTCACTGTCCCGTTTGTTAAATTCCAGTTGTTCCTTTTGAATTTTTGCCGTTTGCCTGTTCGTGTGGGTCTGATTTCTGTTGAAAATGGGAATGGATACCACGACACTGGCATTATAGGTATTATCAGGTAGTACAAAGCCGTCGGTTGCACTGCTGCCTACCCCACTGCGATTGAAAATACTATTGTAGCCCGCCTGCACGCCAATAGTTGGTAAAAAACGCCCCATGCCGTTTAGGCGGATGTTGCGTTCCGTAGCTTTTACCGTATGCTCCAATGCTTTAAGTTCTGGCGCATTCTTTAGGGCTTCCTTTGTCAGAAAAGCAATAAATGGCTCCCGCGTCACGGGATTGTCCAATAGCTCATTGAAATCAGTATATTGAAGGGTTTCCAGTAAACTGGTCTCTAGGGTTATCTCTTCAATATCTATTTTGGCATTCACATCATTGTTCAAAAGTTGGTTCAATTGAATCATACGCTGTTCCAATTGGGTAAAGGCTTCTACCATCAGCTGGTTGTTTTGGGCCAACTCGCTTTGAAAACGAAAAATGTCCGATTGCCCAGAAATGCCTGCTTCAAAATTTTGCTGTGCGATCATCAAGTTCTTTTGTGTCGTCTTTACATTGGCACGAAGTATTTCGGTGTTCGCCTTTCCAATTAGAATATCAAAATAGGCATTGGCCACATTGAAGGCGGTATTCAATTCCTCCGCATTATAGTTTTCCTGTTCTGCGTTGCGCAGGTGTTTTTGAACCGCTGCGTTGGCATTTACCGTTTCGGAAAATAGGGTTTGCTCTAGCTGAATTCTGCCCGAAGTTTGTCGTTCCGGGGTTTGTCCAAAACCAAAGTCAGCAACATCAGGGTCGGTAAAGTCAGCAGCGGCGTTTGCCGATACCAAGGGTAAATAGTTGTTCTTGGCGGTCTTTACTTCCTGTTCTTGAAGGGCAATGTTTTGTTCAATCGATTTCAACGCAACATTTTTGCCCAGTGCCTGGGCTATGGCATTCTGTAAGGAATAGGTTGCTTGGGTATTGGCGTTGGTCAATTCTCCTATGAATTCGGTATCGCTTACCATGCTGTAACGTACGGGAAGGTCGATGGCATCTGCAGTGTTGTAGTTGACCAAAAGCCCTTCTTGGGTATCTACCAAAATCGGTAGGTCTTCCAATGGCCTACCACTAATATAGCGTTCAACGGTAATGGCCAAACGACGAATTACGTTATCAAAATTGTCCTTGGGGTTTCGGGTTGCCATAATACCCGCTTTTACTTGCAGCGCATTGTTGAGTGTGAAAGAGGGGAGTCTTTTTTCTATAAACAGCTTTGAAAGTGATTCAAGCGCTTCCTCTGAAAGGAAGAACCCGCCTGCTAAGTATACGGCATCAATAGCTCCCAAATTTTTGTCAAGGGTTTGCGATTTTTCCAAGGGAATTATTTTGTAGTCAATCCCTATTTCTTTGGATATACGTTCAAAAGTTTCCGCAATGGGAAGCACTTTTAAGTATTCCGCTTCCATGAGTACACCCACTTTTTTGAAACCAGTAAGCTTATGGAGTCTTTGCAAGTCTTTTTTATAGGAGTCCTGTTCCAATAAATACGTGAAATTAGGGATGCCGGAAGTTTCTTTGTCAAAATCAAAAAGTTGCATATCCCTATTCGCTCCGCCTAGTAAGATGGTAGGTTTAAGGTGATTTTTCTGTCTTCTTATGATATCTCCTATAATAACCCCAAGGCCTAAAATGATATCGGTATCATCTTTGATCAATTGGTTGTACTGTAGTTCAGCTGTTTGAAGGTCGAGCTTATTGATCAATTGTATTTCTTTGGGAAAAAGGACTTCGGCATCTTCACCCACAGTAGCCTTTATCTCATTCTTCATTTCTGTCACCAATGAATCAATTGCCGTGCTGTTGGCATCTAGCAATATTCCAATACGATAACTTTTTTCCTGTGCTGCTAACCCTTGTAGTAGGCAGAAGCTTAGTAAAGCCAAAAAAAATCTTTTTATCCGTTTCATTGTTTTACTGGTCAAAATGTTCATCAATCTTTAGAGTTATAAAATCCAATATCTCGCTGTAGAAGATGATGGTGTTCTTGATAAAGGACTCAAGGGGTTGGTTTTCGCCATTGCGTTGTTCCAGTACTTTCTCTAAAATGTTCAGGACATTCTTACTGTCTTGCACACTATGTTTAAGGTTTTTGATACTTCCATCGATATCCAGAAAGAAATGTTGGTCAACAAAAGATTCTTTTCTGCTAATTCCTACATCACCCAAATTGTTTAGTAGCGCAAGTGCGTTTTCAATTTCTTCCACTTGCAATTGTGTGACTTTTTGAAGCTCCTCTACCGTAAAGTATTTTTGATTGGAAGCATAAAATATTTCCAAAATACTACTTAGGCTTGGTGGAGTCAGTACTCTATTATTGAGGATGGGATAGAGTTGAACTTGCGTATTTGTTTCCATAATTTGAAATTATTATGAGACAAAACTATTCCGTCAAATTCAGGATACGTGTGACATATGTCAAAAACGACTTTAGAGGTGCTTTAAAATTTAAAACACTGATTAAGACTTGTAAATAAAATGATTTGTTTTCTGGAATCAGAGAAAAAGGAAACCTTAGGAATACTTTCGTATACGACTTAGGGTTTCACGAGTAATACCAAGGAAAGACGAGAGCTCTTTCTGAGGTAAAAACTGGATAAATTCAGGATGGTTCTTTTGGATATAGCTATATTTTTGTTTTGCTGTCAATGCCTGCAGAAAAAAGAGCCTTTCATCAGAAGCGATGTAATAAAGTTCTAGCAACTCCCTGAAAAAAGTTTCCATTTCATGATACTTTGCCGCCAAACCATAGCAAGCTTCTCTCGGAAAAACGGTATAGGTAATATCTTCGATAACTTCAACTCCTTCAAGACTTGGTTTTTGAGTAACAAAGCTGGTGTAGGCAGATATCATGTCGTCTTTGAAACCAAACCATGTAATATGTTCGGAACCATCTTCTTTATAACGAAAGTGCTTTATAATACCTGAATTAAGTACATATAGTTTTCTGCATACGCCACCTATGGGGATCAAAGTTTTACCCTTCTTCGCAGACCCTTCCTCTGATGCAGCAATAAACTCTTGGTAAGCCTTTTCGTTACTCTTGCTTAATTTTTCTACACATTGGGCAACAAGGTCCTGCATTGAGTATTTTTTTAAGTTGATTTTATTTGATATACGAGATTAACAAGTTAAATAGACTTTTGTGTTAAGTAACGGTTAAATTCCGTTGTGGGCTTCCTGTTGTTGATTGGGTAAAAAGAAAGTTTTAAACGACTCTATATATTGCTCAAAATGATTTTGTAAAACGGCCAGTTTACGGATTCCTTAATCTTTTATCTACAAAGCCCCAAACATGTTCTCTTTTAATATTCTTGGTAATTCACTTTTAATGGGACCAATAGGTTTACTTTTTTGATGAGAAGAGGTAAAAAAAGAATGCTGACAGTAAGCGATGGATGGGCTAAACATTTACGGCCGTTCTATAAAAAGTTATTCTGGAGTTCAGAAAGACAAGCAGGTAAAAAAATGATCGATCGTGAAATCAAACAAAACTTCAAATAAACCGTAACAAAGAAACGCCCTTCTGGCTCACTTTATACTCCTATCGCAAACAGGTATTTTTTTATCCAGTTGCAGGTCATTGGCTTTTGTTCGAATGAAATAATATTCAAAATAGAAACTTGATACTGAACCCTACCGAAGTGTATTTTGATTTAAATTCCCTATCGATATGGTTCAGTTGTTTTAAAAATAAACTGAAATACAACATGGAAATTAGTTTGACTGCGAGTAAAAATCATGTATGTTATCATCGAGGCTTTGACAATTGAGGAAGTCGAAGCTATTTTAACACGGAAACAAACAAATGTGGATATGGAGAATATCCCTCTTTGAGCATTTCGTGAAGTGCATCCACCCCTAAATCATATAGTCGCTTTGACTTGGTCTTGTATTTTCTGTTGATGCTTAAAGTTTTTGTTGGTTGGCGCTTCATTGCCTGCGTTCCGTCCTTATTCTTTTTAGTGGGATGTTCATAGGAATAATAGACGTACCATTTTTTGGATAAATCAAAATTTGGCCCTCCATATATATTCTTGGTTCTATAAATTTCCTTGTCATTCCAGTTGACTTGTACGCGGTAGTATATGCGCTCTGTAAGGTGCTAAAAAAAGAATCCACTGACAATTGATTTAAGTATCTGCTTGTCAGTGGATTTTAAAGTAGCGGGAACAGGACTCGAACCTGTGACCTTCGGGTTATGAGCCCGACGAGCTACCTACTGCTCTATCCCGCGATGTGGACGGCAAATATACAACCGTTTCTGTGTTATATCCAAATTTAACAAGACTTTGATTTGAAAAATATGTGTATGCACATCAATTCAATCAAACTAATCCCAGAAGAAACCGATGTGTCACTTCATTTTTTGAACCAATCTCTTTGTCTTGGTTTGAAAAACATTCCGAATTCTATTAAAGTAAACTTAATTGTTCAATGAAATAGCTACCTTCGAAATCTATGAAACAGTTCAATGACTTTTTGGTTAAGGCAGTTGCAGGCACCGAATGGCCTATGTTTATTTTATTGATAGGTGGTGGTTTATTCTTGGTGTTTTATTCAAGATTGTTACCCTATCGTTTTTTTGGCCACGCCATTGCGATAACTCGCGGAAAATATGACGATAAAAATGCCAAAGGTGATGTGAGTTCACTTCAGGCGCTTTCAGCAGCTGTGGCGGCAACGGTAGGTTTGGGAAATATTTCGGGTGTTGCCATTGCCATTCACGATGGCGGGCCCGGGGTCGTTTTTTGGATTTGGATGACCGCTCTGATAGGAATGTGCATCAAGTTTTATTCCTGTAGTCTATCCATTATGTATCGCGGCGAAGACTCAGATGGGAATTTGCAAGGAGGACCTATGTACTACATCACACAGGGCTTGGGGAAAAAAGCAAAGCCCTTGGCGATTTTTTTCAGTATAGCTGGCTTGTTTGGGTTTCTTGGTGTCTTCACGGCGAATCAGTTTACAGAAACTTTCATGAGCGTTGTCGTACCGGAGGAGAACTTAATTGCAATGGGCGGCACTGAAGCTGACCCGTTGTTCAATTGGAAACTGACCATCGGTATCGTATTGGCCATAATTTCCTCTTTTGTGATTTTTGGAGGATTGAAAAATATTGCAAAGGTAGCTACAGCCATTGTTCCCTTTATGGTAATGGTCTATCTGGTGGCAGTTGTCGTGGTCATGGTTTTGAATGCTTCACAAGTAATCCCATCATTAAAACTGATTGTTACAGAGGCATGGAATTTTAAAACAGTGGTCACTGGCGGTTTCTGGGGGTTGGTAATCATTGGGGTCAGACGTGCCATGTTTTCAAACGAAGCAGGATTGGGGAGTGCGCCCATGTACCACGGCCAGTCAAAAAACGATGAGCCTATTAGGGAGGGACTGGTTGCCATGTTGGGCCCATTTATAGATACCATTTTGGTCTGTACGTTCACTGCGGTCGTAATTATACTTAGCGGTGCCTATTTAGAAGATTCCAGTGGAATTGTAATGACGCTTCAAGCATTCAGAACAACACTGTTTGGTGTAGGTGATGATTTATTGATGATCATCGTTTCGGCATTCGCATTGTCAACACTTTTTACCTATTCCTATTATGGCGTAAAGAGTTTATCGTACTTGACCAACGCTAAAATTGGAAAGCTGTACAATGTATATTTTGTAATCATGATAGTTTTTGCGGCGATAGCCTCATTGGATTTGGTAAAGAATCTGATTGATTTATCGTATGCCCTAATGGTCATCCCAAATATGATAGCAGTTTTATTATTGGCGCCAAAGGTGAACGAACGGGCAAAAGTGTACTTTAAAAAACTGAAGGATGAAAAAGCATAAAGCAGGTTTTGTAAATATTATTGGTAATCCCAATGTTGGTAAATCAACATTGATGAATGCTTTTGTTGGTGAAAAATTGTCTATCATCACTTCGAAGGCACAGACTACAAGACATCGAATTCTTGGGATTGTCAATGGAGATGATTTTCAGGTCATTCTTTCGGACACTCCTGGCATTATAAAACCCGCATATCAACTACAAAACTCCATGATGGATTTTGTGAAATCTGCTTTTGAAGATGCGGATGTTCTGCTCTATATGGTCGAAATTGGGGAAAAAGCATTGAAAGATGAGGCTTTTTTCAAAAAAATCCAGAACAGTAAAATTCCAGTATTGTTGCTCCTGAATAAGATAGACACTTCGGAACAGCACATATTGGAAGAGCAGATACAACATTGGCAAGTGTTACTCCCAACTGCGGAAATACATCCAATTTCCGCTTTGGAAAACTTTAATGTAAAAGAGGTTTTTGAACGAATTTTAGAATTATTGCCCGAAGCTCCACCATATTATCCTAAAGACCAATTAACGGATAAACCAGAGCGTTTTTTTGTGAACGAAACCATTCGGGAGAAAATATTGATGCACTATAAAAAAGAAATTCCATATGCCGTTGAGGTAGAAACAGAAGAGTTTTTTGAAGATGACGATATCATTAGGATTCGTTCCATAATAATGGTGGAAAGAGATACCCAGAAAGGAATTATTATAGGGCACAAGGGCAGTGCCTTAAAACGAGTAGGCGTAGAAGCAAGAAAAGATTTGGAGAAATTCTTTAGCAAGCAAGTGCACATAGAGCTCTATGTTAAGGTAAATAAAAACTGGCGAAGCAACTCGCGTCAGTTGAAACGTTTTGGTTACAATAACTAAATCATAATTTAGTATTCCTCTAACAATCACTTAATGTTTGGTTTAGAACTTCCAAGGAAATTTAAACCAAACGAAAATGAAAAATTACCTTAGACTTTTATTCCCCACGATTTTACTTTTTACCTTCTTTTCTTGTGATAAAATAGATGATTTTATTGGTGATGGTGGCAGTGACGATGACCCCGTTGACGACGAAATTCCAGTGACCCAAGTGGATTTTGGATTTTACGGTACCATTCAGGTTGGAGGCGAAGGTGCTTCCGAAATCTCTGCATTCGACCCTTCTACCAACAAATTGTTTATCGTGAACGTGGAGAGCACGGAAATTTCGGTTTTTGATATTTCAAACTTAAATAGCCCGATAAGACTAAATTCGATTACGTGTATTAATGCGGGTGCCCCAAACAGTGTTGCCGTAAGCGATGGCAAACTAGCTGTTGCAATCGAAGCAGAAGATAAGCAGGCCGATGGTTATATTGAACTGTTTGATACAACTACCCAAAAAGAAATCTGTAGCTTCAAAGTAGGTGCTTTGCCAGATATGGTTACGTTTACTCCAAACGGAGCGTATATTGTATGTGCCAACGAGGGCGAACCAAATGATGAATACACGAACGATCCTATGGGTTCAATTGGGATCATAAATGTAAAAACCAGAGAGGTATCCATTCTTGATTTTACGGGCTTTAACGGTGATGAAGCTTCCTTGGAAGAAAAAGGATTCCGTGTTTTTGGCCCTAACGCCACGCTGGCTATGGATGTTGAACCAGAATATGTGGCCGTTTCAGATGATTCTAAGAAAGCATGGGTTACCTTACAAGAGAATAATGGGGTTGCAGTGGTCAACTTAGAAACAAAACAGATCGAATCCATTCTTCCTTTAGGATTTAAAGACTATTCCGCTCCCGGTAACGAAATAGATCCCAGCAATAGAGACGACAAAAAAGAATTGCGGAGCGTTCCTGTTTTTGGAATGTACCAGCCAGATGCAATAGCGTATTATTCTGTAAATGGGATGGATTACGTAGTTACTGCCAATGAAGGTGATGCACGCGATTATGACGGTTTTTCAGAAGAGGAACGTATGGCAGATTTAGTTTTTGATGAAACAGTTTTTCCAGATGCAGCTACCTTGCAATTGGATGAGAACTTAGGGCGTCTGCAATCCACCACGACGTTGGGCGATATTGATGGTGATGGTGATTTTGATGAATTATACAACTATGGGGCAAGATCCTTCAGTATTTGGTCTGGAGCGGGACAGTTGGTCTACGATAGTGGAAACGATATTGCCGAAAGGACTTTGGAACTTACACCAGCAGTATTTAATGGAGACGACAGCCGTAGTGATGATAAAGGTGCCGAACCAGAGGCAGTGACCATTCAGAAAATAGGGGATAGACAAATTCTTTTTGTTGGTCTGGAGCGAAATAACCAAATCATGGTATATGATATTTCCAATCCAGGTTTCCCGGAATTCTTGCAGATTTTGGAGACCGCTGGTGACGTTGGCCCAGAAGGGGTTTTGGCAATAGATGCTGATGATAGCCCTACGGGCAAAGAAATTCTAGTAGTTAGCAACGAAGTAAGCGGAACAATTACTTTTTATCAGAACAATTAAGATATTTTTTGCTTCAGAGTTTAAGTTAGTTAAGGGTATGGTCTGCGGGCCATACCTTTTACTTTTTATCAAAATCGGAAATCAATTCGTTCAGGTAATTCCTTAGCTGTTTCATTTGTGGTTTCCCTTTAGATTTTCCAAGTCTTCCAAATGCGTATAGCGCAAACCATATCAGTACTAAAAACACCATTCCAACCAACCAAAGCGTAATATTGTGGCCCAAAGCGTAGTGAGAATAGGCAAAAACTCCTAGAATTATAAAAAGTGTACCTATGCCAAAATGTAAGAACATAAAAAACGTCCAAAGCGTAGGATTTGGGCCAAAAACCCCATGTATACGGCTAATCCCTTTTTCAAAAGAAGTTAGTTCCAAATGAAGTTGGGGAGACCAAAACGTAGTATCCTTTTTTTTAAATCGAATATAAATATGCTCATCCAATCGTTTGACCAATAATTGTTCTTGTTCGGTGTTGTCAAAAATTTCCATTAAAGGTTCAAGGTCGGAATCCAATGATATATCGAACCTGGGGCGTAACACGATTTCATTACCTAGATCATTCATAACGTATTGAAATTGATTAAAGAAGATATCATTTTTTTCTTCATAAATAGTGGTATTTTTGCCAAAATTTCATGCTGATGGGTGCTATCGTTGCAATTGTAGGAAGACCAAACGTGGGTAAATCCACTTTTTTTAATCGACTTATTCAACGTCGAGAAGCTATTGTGGATGCTGTTAGCGGCGTAACACGTGACCGCCATTACGGGAAAAGTGATTGGAACGGAAAGGAATTCTCGCTTATTGATACTGGAGGTTATGTATTGGGGAGCGATGATATTTTTGAGCAAGAAATTGACAAACAAGTTGAACTTGCCATAGACGAAGCTGATGCCATTATTTTTATGGTAGATGTGGAATCTGGGGTAACGGGAATGGATGAAGACGTAGCCAAATTATTGCGTAGGGTCAATAAACCTATTTTTCTTGCCATAAATAAGGTAGACAATGCCCAACGTGAAGCGGATGCTGTAGAGTTTTATGCTTTGGGTCTTGGTGACTATTTTACCTTGTCGAGTATAAACGGAAGTGGGACAGGAGAGCTATTGGATGCACTGGTCAAAGAACTTCCGGAAATTGAGGAAGAAGAAAGTGAGTTGCCGCGATTTGCGGTAGTGGGCAGACCAAACGCAGGTAAATCCTCTTTCATTAATGCGCTAATTGGTGAAGACCGTTACATTGTTACAGATATTGCGGGGACCACACGTGATAGTATTGATACCAAATACAATAGGTTCGGATTTGAATTTAATCTAGTCGATACTGCGGGGATTCGAAGAAAGGCCAAGGTAAAGGAAGATCTGGAGTTTTACTCTGTAATGCGCTCCGTTAGGGCTATTGAACATTGTGATGTTTGTGTTTTATTGGTAGATGCTACAAGAGGATTTGACGGACAAGTGCAGAATATCTTTTGGTTGGCACAACGCAACAATAAAGGCGTGGTAATCTTGGTGAATAAGTGGGATTTGGTAGAAAAGGAAACCAATTCTGTAAAAGAATACACCCAGAAGATAAAAAAGGCAATAGAACCTTTTGATGATGTACCCATTCTATTTATTTCGGTGCTGACCAAGCAACGTATTTTTAAAGCCATTGAAACTGCAGTGGATGTTTTTAAAAATCGTTCAAAGAAAGTCGTGACCCGAAAATTGAACGATATCATGTTGCCCATTATTGAGAACACACCTCCGCCAGCCTACAAAGGAAAGTATGTGAAAATTAAGTTTTGTACGCAATTGCCCACACCATACCCACAGTTTGCTTTTTTCTGTAATCTACCACAATATGTGCGCGAACCTTATAAACGTTTTTTGGAGAACAAGCTTCGGGAAAACTTTGATTTTAGCGGAGTGCCCATTACTATTTTCATGAGGAAGAAGTAAAATTTTATCTTTTTTACTAGTCTAAAACTTGAAACATTTCTTGTTCCCAAGACTCTATAGTTGAATTTTTTAATTCCAAGAGCTTACGTTAAGGATGATTTCCTCAAACCATTACAGTTCCTTCAGACTACTTTTTTATAAAGAGAGAATTTTTATAATCCCAAAAAAGAAAAGAGTTGTGTCTTATGACTTTCTCCAATTGGTATTCTAATGTCATCGATTACAATTCGGTTTCTCTGGACACTCTGTATAAAATTTATATTGACAAGAAAAGATTTATGCACGCGTATAAATTGGTTTTGTGGCAATTTATCAAGCATTTCCTTGAAGTTTAACAATGTCAGGATAGTTTTATTGGATCCCGCTATATGGATTTTTAAATAATCCTTAAGACCTTGAACATATTGAATTTCATCCAGGTTTATCTTGACACTTTCATGCTCTGACTTTACAAAAATGAATTTTTGACTTTCGTTCTTTGCCCCATAGGAAGGAAATACATTGGCCTTGGCAGGTTTTTCTTTTTTTGTCAATAGTTCTTTTGCTCGTGAAACAGCTTTTATAAAACGATGGTAAGGAATGGGCTTTACCAAATAATCAACGGCATTTAATTCAAAACCTTCAACAGCATATTGTGAATATGCGGTCGTAAATATGACTAATGGACGGTTCTCCAAGGATGCTATAAAATCAACACCGCTTATTTGCGGTAATTCGATATCGCAAAAAATAAGGTCGATATTACCTTCTTTTACTATGGAAATGGCATTAAGTGGATTGGTAAAAGTGCCAATCACTTCAACAAAGCCCATTTTGTCACAGTAGCCTTCCAAAAGATCTATTGCCAAAGGTTCATCATCGATAATTATACATTTCATAATTACAATTTTAAGATTAGGTTTACTTCATAGTTTACACCATCGTCTTGTACTGTTAAATCATGCGAATCGGGGTATAAAAGTGTCAGGCGGTTTTTTATATTGGCCAATCCAACCCCTGAACTTTCTATTTTTTTTCGAAATGCTCCTATTTTATTCATTACGTACAGGTGTATGGACTCTTTTTCAATTAAAAGGTTTATTTTAACGTTTGTCCTTCCCTTGAAATCGGTACCATATTTAAAGGCATTTTCGATAAAGGAGATAAAAAGTAAGGGCGGTATTGACTTCCCTTTATCTTCACCGGAAATTTTAAGGACTACGTTTTCGCTATCGGAAAGTCGAATTCGCTGTAACCTTACGTAATTTTGGATGTATTCCAATTCTTTTCCCAACGGAACAAACTCCTTATCTGCTTCGTACAACATATAGCGCATGAGTTCAGATATATTGATAATGGCATCGGATGTATCGGGAGAATTCTTTACTGAAAGGGAATAGATGGCATTTAATGAGTTGAAAAGAAAGTGTGGATTCAATTGTGTTTTTAGGAACTGAAGCTCCGAATTGATTTTTTCCTTTTCCACTATTTTGCGCAAATCGTCATTCCTTCGCCATTCAATGTAAATCCTTAATGCGGTACTGGTGACAAAAGGAACACTAAAAACAACGATGGACATAAAAAATTGCCTTGACATGTAGAAAGCGTGGCGATCTTGTGGAAAGGGTGGAATATTTTCAGGGGGACGAAAAGGAAAATACCTTTCTTTTAAGAAAATAATCCCAAGAATTATAAAGAGAGAAACAATGATGTAAATAGCTGTACGATTTTTTAGCAAGAGTCTTGGAACCAGAAAAGAATAGTTGAAATAGAACAGTGAAATTACAACAACAAAACGTATGGGTACATCTGGAGGTATAGGCCTTGGCTCTGAAATAAAAGGGTAAAACAATAGGATGGATAGCACTAGCCATAAAAAAAAATGGAGGGAAAACTGATAGGTATGTTTTTTTGTAATGTCCACTGACTGTCTTTATGCCACTATAGCTCAATATTGAGTTTGTCCATTTCTTCCTTATAAATTATTGGACTTTCGCCGTTTGAGAGTTTTTTCACGACCAAGTCGGCAATCAGTTGTGCATCTTTGGCCAATACAAATGGTTTCTTTCCAGAAATAGCCGGAATAAAATTCTGTTCAATAATTAGCTTCTTTTTATTATAGATTTGATAACCAAAACCTCCATCTACTATAATGACCTTTGATTTTAAAACTTGTTCTTGGGTTTTCTCCTTTGGCCAAGAATCTATGGCCATCAAAAAAAACAATCCCATAGCGAATACAGCAGAAATTATAATAAGTTTTTTAGTTAATGATTTCATTTGTGTCTATTTTAACTTAAACGGGGCTGGCCGCCTCAGCGGAACAGCCCCGTTCATTCAATTAAAAAAAATCCAACCCTAAAAACTTTAATCATCTTCATCATATTCTTCAAACGGAAAGAATTCGTCAAAATCATCCAAATATAGACTGCCGGTTCGGCCAAGGCCCACAAAAGCCATTGATGAATTTGAGAATGCGACCGGATCTTGTCTTGTAGTACCTTCAAAATTGGTCTTGTTTTCCCAAGTGTCCGTAGAAGGGTCGTATTCCCATACGGAGGACAAAGTACCACTGCTCTCGCCGCAGGCGATATAGCCGTAACCGTTTATAGCAAAACCTACGGCATTACTTCTTGTAATCGAGTAGTCGTCTTCCTCGTCCAAATCCAGCTTTTTCGTCCAACTTTCCGTTGCGGCATCAAAAACCCAAAAATCTTCCAAATAACTTCCATTGGACACCCCTGTTCCCAAGTAGACTAAGTCGCCTATACGGAAAGTGGTAGCAGCTCTTCTTTTATTCCCACCAAACCCAACAAGTTCTGACCATGTATCGGTTGCGGGATCATATTTCCAAAAATCTTTGCGGTCGTTTTCGCCATCATACCCAGTTCCAAAGTAGCCATACCCATTAATACCAAAAGCTACAGCGCTCCTCCTTGTAGTTGAGGGTAATGCAGCAATCTCTGTCCATGCGTTTGAACTTGGGTCATAGGAGTAAAAATCTCCTAACTCATCAAGTCCATCATAACCAGAGCCTACATAACCAGTTCCATTAATTTCAAAACCTACCGCTGCATTTCTTGCTACTCCAGGGAAATCGGCCTTCTGTGACCAGAAATCTCCGTCCATGTCATAGGACCAAACAGAATTAAGATAATCGTCTCCATCATATCCTACTGCTATATAACCAATATTGTCTATGGTAAAGCTTGCTGAGCTACTACGTGGACTTCCATCAAATACCGAGCGGTTGATCCAATTGCCCAAATCATCATCGTCGTCGTCATCATTTGAACAACCTGTTAAGAAAATAAATGATAGACTTAAAAGAAATACTATTTTAAGTGACTGTCTTGATTTTTCCATATAGTTAAGATTAATTGATTGTCAAAACTATAAAGCTTATTTCCAGTTTAAAACCAAAATAGATAAAGTCGGCTTTTTAACCTATGAACCTGCCTATGTAATCTACCAACATAAAGTTTAACTTTTGTATTGAAAATGAGCCCTTTTATCTTGTAAGATCTGGGTTTGGTCTATTCTGGTTTTAATGCTCGGGGTCTCCATTTACATTTACCCAAAACATTAGAATATGCTTAGAATTATAGGGGTGTTGGGAATATTGCTATTGGTGCTTTTGGCTTGTAGTGAAGATAACCTGAATTCCGATTTTGTTGCTGGCGAAGCATTTACAGACAGTAATATACGGGTGTTGTTGGTGGATACTCTAACGGTTGAAACATCGACCATGAAATTTGATAGTATAATAACCGCAACGACAACACGAATGTTGATAGGAAAATATACTGATTCTGTATTTGGTACGGTGCAGAGTTCAAGCTACGCAGAATTACTCCCATCGACCTATACTATAGATACCGAGGCCGAATATGACAGTATTGTTTTTTACCTTAAATACGACGAGTATTACTACAACGATACATTACAGACCAATGGTATTCATATCAAGGAGCTCACTGAGCAAATGAAGCCTGAGGATGATGAAAACTTTTACAATTCCAGTACAATTGCCTACGCCGATGAAGACTTGGGCTATATTGACTTTTCACCTAGACCTTTGCAAACAGATTCGATTGAAATCAAATTGAACGATGATTTTGGAATTGCTTTATTTGAAGGTTTACAAGACAAAACACTTACAAATTCCGATGAATTCACGGAATACTTAAAGGGTGTTGCATTTATACCGGACGAAACCAACAACGGTTCGGTTTTAGGGTTTTTATTGGAATCAAGTATCATGAGGCTTTATTTTAGTATTTCGGAAGAAAACGACCAAGAACAGTATTTTACAGATTTTAGTGTTAACACTTTTGATTCCCCACTTCCCTTCTTTAACCAGATTACTGCGGAAAATCCAAACGACTATTTAGCTAGTCTTACGGATCAAGAAATAAATCTGAGTAGCTCCGAATCAGAAAATCAAAGCTACATACAATCGGGTATAGGCATTGCAACAAGAATACAGTTTCCCCACATTAAATCTATCTATGATATTCCGGGGCAAGGCACCATTTTGGATGCCGTTCTCAAAATAAAGCCAACAGAGGGTGCTTATAACGATGAATTAATATTGAGGGACAATCTATCAGTTTATATCGTTGATCAGAACAACGACTTAACAGGACAATTGCTGGTCGCAAGCACTTCGCCTGTGGTGGCGGTACTTAATACCGATGGTCAAGAATTCAACGATATCTATTACGAAATATCATTGGGCAGTTATATCGAAGAACTGTTAAGGGCAGAAAGAGATACGGACGAAGCACTTATCCTTTTGCCTGACGATTACAATACCACTGTTGACAGGTTTGTATTGAATGGAAATACCAGTCCTGATTACCAAACCACATTGGAACTTACCTATGCCGTTTATGATGAAAATGAATAAAGTAATACTGTTTACAACCCTAACAGGAATAACACTTTGGACAAATTATACCTTTGCCCAATCAGAAGGATTGACCAGCTCTCCCTATTCACTTTACGGTTTAGGGGTCATCAACCAGACCAGTATAGGAAGGTCCAATGGTATGGGTTATACGGGTATTGGATTAAAGACAGAAACCGAAATCAATAATTTAAACTCTTCCAATTATGCGTTGACCCCTCAAAACTCTTTTTTTTATGATGTTGGGGTCAGGGGCCAGTATGATTACATCAGCAACGAGATGTCCGATGATGGAAAGACTACGTTGAACTTTTCCAACTTGGCGTTTGCTTTTCGCATTACAGAAGGGTTGGGAGCTGGAATTACTATGGTTCCTTATAGCGATGTAGGATACTCGTTGATAGGTTTACAGACCAATATTGAAGGTTCCAGTGAAACATTTGAAAGCAGCGTAACAGGATTAGGGGGATTAAGCGACCTTAGACTGAATATTGGTTATAGTGTAATCGAGAAATTACGATTGGGGGTAAGTACTTCCTTTCTTTTTGGAAATATAGAGGAAAATGAAGCGTTCATAATCAACAATAGCGCTTTTCAATTGACCGAAACAACCAATTATAGTGGCATACGTTTGGGTCTTGGAATACAATACGATATTACCGATAAGTTTACTTTGGGAAGTACCGTTCAGTTTCCAACTAGTTTGAATGGGAATTTAAAGCGTTCGGTGCTCAAAACCTTGGATGCTTCAGAGATTACCGTAGAAGATGAGGAAGCGGACACGGCGGCAGACTTTAAAATGCCTTTGGAATTTGGTCTTGGAGTAAGTGGTACAATCTTAAACTCGTTTATCCTAAGTGCCGACTACAAGAAAAACTATTGGTCCAGTACCGGACAGCAAGAGAATATAGGTGAATATGCAGACCAGGATATTTATGCATTTGGATTGGAATATGCTAAAAATAGATCTAGTTACAAATATGCGGAGAGAATACGATTTAGGGCCGGTTTTAACTATGACAACGGTTACTTGGCTATAAACGATACAAAAATAGATGGTTACAGCATAACGGGCGGTATAGGACTTCCAATTGAGAGGGACAACAACTCTATGCTGAACTTATCATATGGCTATGGCTCAAAAGGGCAGGTTCAGAACATACTTGTAAAAGAAAACTATCACATTGTAACACTGAACATGAGTCTAGAAGACCTCTGGTTCAGAAAACGTAAGATAAATTGATTTGCTCATTGGCAAAGGATTTTACTTGATATAATATATTACCACTTGATCAAAGTTGATGGATCAGTCCAGTGAATTTTTCTTGAGATAGTCCAAAAAATGAGGTTTGTACTGCTCGGACACGGTAATTCTTTTAGTATTGATGATAATTTGACTTCGCTCGATTTCATCGATAACACCAAGGGCTATAATGAATGATGTACACGCATAAATTAATTGAATAGAAGCTATTTTTGTGCGTTTTGGATCGGGATGATTACCCCCCAGAAGCCAATCGTATAGAAACTTTTTGCTCAATACGGTTGCCTTTATCATCTACGGCGGTAAGTGTATAATCGTTTGGTGTAACATCCAAAATGAGCTCATGAAAACTTGTGGTCATACCAACATAGCGCTCATCCAAATACCAGTAGACAGCACTTTCATTTTGTTGGTGTGCCAACTTGAAAATGACCTCAGTAGTTTTTTTGCCCAAATCTTTGGGAAGAAGTACTTCTTCATTTCGTTTTGGGAATATAAATTCCATTAGCCTTGTTTCTGAAGTCGAACATCCCTGTAGAAAATTTGGCAATGGTTTATAATTTGGATTTGAAGCGGCATAATAATACTCGATTACCGGAGGCAATGTAAACCAATTCTTTGCTATCATATTTTCCAAGGGATAACATTCGGAATTTACCCTATATGCTTCTGAATTATCCAAAAAAACCTGATGATGATAAGGACATTGGATGCTTTTTTTTCCATGTATGGGTAAAAGTTCTTGCTTGGTACTGTTGCAAAAAGCAGAAGCACGATATCCACTTTGGGAGCAGATTTCAAGTGCTGACAAATCATCAAAAGGTTGCTGAAACCAACCACTATTTGGAAGTACATCCAAAATATCGAATAAAATAGGTGCGGCTGCCGTAATACCTGTTAATCCAGGCCTACCTTCGCCATCTGCGTTCCCTGCCCAGACCCCAATGGCATATTTTGGAGTTACGCCTACGGCCCAAGCATCCTTAAAACCAAAACTGGTGCCCGTTTTCCAGGCGATACGCTGCGAAGAATCAAAAAATTGCCAGTTTTCATTTCCTTCTGGGCGGTTGACTTCTTGTAAAGATTTAAAAGTATGGTACAACGATCCGGCATTTAGAACGGGCGGATTGAATTGTTGTTCACCAAAGTCGTTTTCACTTTCAAAAAGATAGCTTGGTTCTAAAAATTCATCGGTACGATATGTGCTGGAATTCGATATAAAGTAATTTAAGGTCGATGCAGCTGAGGCGTAGGTTTTGGTAACGTCCCATAATGTGCTTTCAGCTCCACCTAAAATCAATGATAGCCCATAATGCCCCGCAGGTTTGTTCAATGAGTGCATATTCATTTTGCGGAGCTTGTTATAAAATTTTTGAAGTCCGTATTCTCGTAACAATCGAACTGCAGGAACATTGAGCGATCGCGATAAAGCCCTACTTGCGGGTACGGCACCTGAGTGCTTCTTATTGAAGTTTTTTGGATTATAACCGTTGATTACTGTTGGAACATCTTTGACCAAAGTATTTGGCAACAATTGCCCTTCGTGCATGAGCGATGCGAAAAGGAAAGGTTTTAAAGTACTTCCTGTGCTTCGATTTTTTGTGATGATATCCACATAGTTGCCATGTTGTCTCCCAGAAGCAGAATTCCCTATATAGCTTAGTACTTTCCGAGTTTCAACATCCAACACTAAAATAGCAAGATTGTGAATTTCATTACTTTTTAGTCGTTGGTAATGGCGTTCTGCAACATAATTTGCTTGATTTTGTAAATACCTGTCGATAGATGTTTGTATACGTTCGCCCTTATGCTCCTTTTTAATGCGTTCCGTTAAATGCGGTGCATTGTTTGGAAGAGGTATTGGTTGTTGCGGCAAGGGTTCGGAAATAGCAAGTTCGTATGTAGTTTGGTCAAAATATTTTTCATCCAATAGTTTTTTGAGCAGTCTGTTCCGTTTTATTAATAACGACTGGTCATTTCTCCCGGGAAAAATTAATGAAGGCGCATTGGGAAGTACGGCCAGAGTAGCGGATTGCCCCCAGCTCAATTCATGCGCAGGTATTCCAAAATAGCGCCAAGAAGCGGTTTCCAAACCAACTACATTACCTCCATAAGGGGTATATGTGGCATATAGTTTTAGAATGTCCTCTTTGGAATGGCGAAACTCCAATCGTGTGGCCATGAAGATTTCGATGCACTTTTCAAAATAAGTCCGTCCTTTGTTTTTTCTACTTAGACGGATAACCTGTTGTGTAATGGTACTACCTCCTCGGCGTGTATTTTTTGTTAAGTTGTGTTTTATAGCGTTGAAAATGGAAATAGGATTAAACCCTGGGTGTCTATAGAAATATTCATCTTCGAACAGCAAAATACTTTGTTTGAAACGTTCTGGGATAGAATCGATTTGGGGAAATCGCCATTGGCCATCATCTGCGATTCGCGCCCCGATCATAACATTGTCCGAACTTGTCACAACGGTTGAAGTAGGCTCTTTAAAAAGCTCCTTGGGCAAACAGAACAACCATAACAAGAATACTATCAGAAAAACCGAAACCTTAATTTTATGTTTCAGTACAAATCGCTTTAGAACTGATAAAAAATTGGTCATCCCATTATTGTGACACTTTTATCCATTGCCCCTTATTACGGGCATATCTATTATCATCGTACATAGCTTCGACCTGTGATCCAGGTAGATAATAATCTCCCAAAAAGGAAGCATTTAGCTTTACCGTAAAGGTTTTGGATTTTTTTGAACCAAGGTCAAAATAGAAATTTGTTCGATCATCCCTAGTGTCAATGTACTCCGCTTTGCTCGAATTTGAATCTCCTCCGCCTGCATATGACGTATTCACGATTTCCCACCCACTTGGAACAATTTGCGTTAATGCCAGATTATCGATATAGTCATTTGAACTATTAAAAACGGTCAGTTGGGCCTGTAACTCGGTGCCTTGACGAAGGTTGGATACATCAATGGAATTTCCAACGGCATCTAGATATCTTACCGACAAGGAGAGGTTTCGTTGTTGTGCCAACTCTTCACCTACAGGTAATTTACCTGTTTGGGTAAGGGTAGCATAGATAACGTTCCCTTGTTTATTATTAACGGTGATTTCACTTTGCGACGATGTAATTGAAAGCCCTCGTTGTGCAATAGCTCTATCTGTTTTCACAGTGATTTCCTTTCCATTATTGGTAAAAGTTAAATTAATGGATTTACCGCCATTTTTTGCTACCATCTTAGCCATGGCCAAAAGGGCAAAAGATGTTTCTTGGGTACTGTACCAACTTTGTGAAGATAATTTTTTCGCCAATGAAATGGCCAACTCCCGTTGTTGGTCATCTCCAATGATTACCATGGTCTCCAATGCCATCGCCATATTCCTAAAAACGGAGCCATAAGTTCTATAGTTATAGGAGTTAGGCTGAAAATTGATGTTCGCCTTCTGTATCAATTGCTGGGCTACTTCTTTCTTGCCTACCAATGCGTAAGCTGCAGCTAAACGCCATTTGGCTTCGTTACTTAAATTTTTAGCTTCCCGTAATCGGTTCATGGCGGCAAGCTCTGGTTGTTGTGCCAAGGCAAGGGTGTATAGCCTATAAGCTTGTGCAATATCTGTATTGTAACTTGTACGTTGATTGCTCCATTGGCGTGCAGTATTCTTTTGGTAGCGTAACCAATTGCTCAAAAATGTCAATGGCAATTGATACCCTTTCTGTTTGGCCTCCAACATAAAATGTCCAGCATATGAAGTTCCCCAATCGTCAGCATAGCCGTAACCGGGCCAATAACTTAATCCGCCACTAGGCGCTTGGAAATCGTTGAGCTTCTTAATGGCGGCTTTGATGTTTTTCTCGATTTCCTTTTTTCTGTCAAAAGTAATATCCAGTATCTCTGTCAAAAATAATTGGGGAAAAGCAGCAGAAGTGGTTTGCTCCACACAGCCATGAGGATACTGTAATAAATAGTTCATCCGTTTTGAAAAATCCATAGGAGGCAGTGTTGAGAACTCTATAAATGCCGTATTTGTTCCGGACGTTCCAAAAGTTTCAAAAGAAATGCTCTGTGATTGATTCTCCGTTACGGTGTACAAGGTACTTTTTGTGGTAATGGGGTTAGGGTTTTCTACATCGATCTCGGTTTCATTGCTAGCACGCTCTCCGTTACCAGAGACCGTTACTTTTATGGTCTGAAATGATTTGCTCGGATTTACCTTAAAATCAAAATTCACGATTTGTTCTCCAACCGAATTGAAAGTGATGTTCTTTGTAGTAGCCCCTATAGGTTCAAGCGCTTTTCCAGCATCAATGGAAACCTTTACATTTTTCACCTTTTTCTCCATGGCAAATACAGTAACGGGAATAGTAACTGTTTCCCCAGGCGATAGTTTTCTAGGTATCGAAGTCAATACCATTAATGGTTTACGCACAGGAGTTGCTTTTTCAGCTTTTCCGTACGCACTGTTTTTGTTACCCGCAACCACCATGGTACGAACGGAACCAACATAATTGGGCATATCAATGGTGTGCGTTGTTTTTTCACCAGCTTTTAAAGTAAACGGCCCTAGATATGTTACTACGGGTTTAAAACGTTGTGCTTTCCTGTTTTTGGCACCCTCACCAATTCCACCACCACCAATGGCATAAATATTATCCACACTTATGGAGTAGGCGCCCATGACATCATCAAAGATGTCAAAAGTCTTCACGCCCAATGCTTGTCTGGCATAAAAAGAGGAATGTATGTCTGGGGTTTTAAAGCGCGTAAGGTCTAACAGCCCTTCATCCACAACCGCAAGTGAATACGTCATCGGTTTTTTGTTGCTTTCTGAAACGGTCACTTTATATGACTTCTCGGGGGCTAAAACTTCAGGCATTTCTAGCTCAGGTTTTAGAAAAGTCGCTGGGTTTTCAACTAGTAAGGGCACAATACCGTACAATCGAATAGGCAGGTCGTTCGCTACCTGACCATGGGGCTGCAACAGTGATATGTTGATATAGGCATTAGGGGCCATATCTGCTGTAATCGGAATGGTAGCTTTGGTTTCTTTTGCAGAAGTTTCAATCCATTTTTGCGATAAAACCTCAGAGCCATTTTCGATACTCAATAATGCTCTTCCTCCTACATCCGAAGGAAATGTGACCACTGCCTGATCGCCAAGTGTATATTTTTCCTTGTCAGCGGAAAAAATTAGAATCTTTGAGCTTTCCGTATCGCCAGATGCAGGTCTTCTCCACCAATTTCTATAGAAGTATGCAGTTCGTCCGGTGGCATGACCCGATACTTCATCGATAACGCGAACTAAATAACGACCTCCATCATCATCGGGAATGTTCACCTTAAAATTGGCTTTTCCGTCTGCACCGGTAGTTACGGTCATTTCTTTAAAGGGTTTATGAACGGTAGCGTTTTCGTAGCGAGAGAGATTGTCGTAGCCTCTGTTCCACCACCAACGCCATGCTATCTCAAAGATTTTTACTTTCAGTTTGCGATTGGCTGCTTTTTTGCCATCTGCGTCTACGGAGATGACATCAAAAGTGGTATCCTCATCCGTTAAAAACGAACCATATCGTTTTGCTTTTGGAGAGCGTAATCCCACAAAGTGTGAAAAAGGAGCAAGTTTCTTGGAGAAAACATCTATGGAGAAATCACCACCGCCTTCAAAAACCTTAGTAGTGAAAGTGGCTTGTAGCATACCGGGAGCATTGGTATTTGCGGTAATTTTTTGGTCAATATTAAGTACGCCCTCCCCATTTAATTTTGAATTGACAAACTGGAGTTCTGTATCATTAAACGTACGAACCGGGTCTTGAAAAATATAACCTTTATGTTTTGGAAATGCATTGGAGGCCTGTTGCAGTTTAGCATTGATGTCAATTTTTAAATTACGTGCAGGTGCACCATGCAACCATTTTACTTCTGCTTTTCCTTTGTTGTTTCTATTTGCTTTTAAAACTTCATCCTCAAAGTCAAAACTTACCTTTAAACGGTTTGGTTTTATGGTAGCTACTTTTAAACTTTTATTGAACTGTGCTCCGCCTACAATAACCTTGGCATTCCAGGTTCCTGTTGGTGAAGTGCTTTTCGTGGGAATGGGAAAATAGTAAAAGTTCCCTTCCTTTTTTGCATACAGTCCATCAGCTACGGGAATAGTTCCCTCTTTAAGCACGTTTCTTTGAACAAGCTTTCCTCTAGCATCGGTGACCTCCATAGATACCGGATGCTTAGCTGGTAATGGATTGGCCTTATCATCCAATACAAAGGTGAGATGAATTGGATCGCCCGGTCTATGCACGCCTCTTTCGGTATACATGAATCCTTGAAGACCGCTTTGTAGTTTTTGTCCCGAAACATCGAATTTGCTTAATGATAGTGCATTACCATCAGCAAGTTTGGCGTAAGCGAAATTGTTGTTTTTTTCGGCAATGGCGAAAGCAACATTGGCATCTCCATCATAAATGCCAAATCCGGAAGCATCTGTTTTTACTTCGGACAATAACTGCTGCTGATAATTATATAGTTTTATGGTTGCACCAGCTTCGGGATTAGTGGTCACGAGATTCGTTGCCGCAAAATGGTAAGAACGATTATTGCCTTTTTTGACAATAAGCCCTAAATCACTACCTAAAAGATTAGTGAATGCAATTCTATCTGAATTGTAAAAAGCATTATGACATGGATTATCACGCTCTTCCCAATTATAACTGTTGTCTCTCCAGTAATAGAGTTCGTTGTCCCAATAACGTTCTTCTCTGGCTTCTTCACTAAGGTTTTGCGCTTCGGCTATGGAATTGGTTGCTTCATCGCCTTCTGAATTTCCAGAACCTTCGCATCCGTAAGTAGTATGTTCTTTTTTAAAACTGAATTCTATTCGGTATAAAGAACCGGGATTCACTTTTATAAGCTTTGATAAGTCTAGGGCGTGAGCTTTCCAAGAACTGGTGTCGTCATCCTTATTTTCAACTAACGGAATTACCTTGTAAGCTACCCTACGACCAACAGTTCTAATATCCGAGTTATATCGCTGGGTTAAATCATTGTGTTGAAGGTACTGCAACATATTGTTTTCAAAGACCTGGATTACCCTTACTTCGACTGCTGAAAGGTTTACCGTCTCAAAATATATTGGCGTGGAAGCGGCATTAGGGAGAATAGTACCTTTAGAGATTAAGCGTACGGAAGGTTTTAACTGTTCAAAGGAAACCAATTCAGAAAATGGTTTTTTGAGTGAGTAGCCATATTCGCTTTTTATGCCTTCAAAAACATTGACACGTACCTGCCCTAAAATTCGGTTAGCGGGATATACTTGTAAAACGTTGCCATTGATTTCATATCGTAAACTTTGGGCGCCTTCAATAGTGACAAGCCCGTTAAGGTTTTGATTTTGTTTTAAGGGATCGGAAAAGTTAAGCGTTAATGCAGCATTTGGGGCAGTTGATGTTTTGGCATCAACAACAATAAATTTGTTTAGACCGGGTATGGTATAATTCTCCGAGCCTTTATTTTCTGTTCCCAACGCTTCTCCGTTCCAGCTAATTGCCAATTCGCTATCATCCGTTTTGCGCGGAATGCTATCAATCTTAAAAGTGAAATAGCGGGCATCTTCTTTTGTATTTTCCCATTTTACAGAAATCTTTTTATCGCCTTGTGCTACGGAAAGAACGCTGTTTATTTTGGAAGCATTTAAAATATCCGAAGCTTCTAGGGTTCCTGTTAGATATTGCCAATTTTTACTGTAGGATTGTAGATTGCCAAGGTTGATCTTAAAATTTGGGGTTATGGTCTTAAAGCTGAAGGTGTATTCCTTAAAGTCGCGGTCAATGGCATCAAAAAGTTTGTTTAACGCCACACTTACAGCATATTCCGTATTAGGTTCCAGGTATTCCGAAGGTTGAAAAACAAGTTCCCTTCCGTTTTCGATGACAAGTTTACCTTCTATTTTTGGTGAGATCTTAAAATATTCCGAGGGCAGTTCCTGTGTCAATTCAAATTGATCAAGCTGTTTTGCAAGTACAACTTTAATGGGGGTCGATATACTTTGGGTCCCATTGGTATGGTAACTTATATAATCCTTGAATTTGAAGAGGTTATCGGTATCCAAGGAGCTATCGGTTTTCTTTTTGCAAGAACCAATAAGTACCAACATTGAAATTAAAAATAATCTGAAATAACGTCCCATTTGAAAACCTTTAGAGTTAAATGTATATTAAGCACAGCCAAAATACTTTAAAAAAGAGATATGAAATACACGGTAAATGGGGTTATTGAGCTTGCACTCCATTTATTTATGCTGCTCTATTTGTAACGGATTCTTTTTAAGAATATTTTGGGATAGATTTTTTAAAAATGTATTAGTTTGATTTTATTACAAAGGCACAGTTTTTTTGAAAATCACCAACCTCCTGAAGCGCCTCCGCCTCCGAATCCGCCTCCACCGAAGCCACCGCCAAATCCTCCGCCAGACCCGAATCCACCACTACCAAACCCTCCACCCGATGAGCCGCGGTAACCTCCACGTCCCATATTGCTGAGAATTATGATGTCCCAAAGGTCCAATCCTTTTTTCTTGTTTCCAGGTCCACCCCTGTTGTTACGACCTTTTCGAGACAGAATAATGAGAATTATGATGAAAATAATAAAGGGTAATACTGCCTTTAATGAAAACCCTTGTTCATCTCCAAAAGTGTGATCTTCGTTAAATTCTCCGTTCAGTACTTGAAAAATTGCATCGGACCCTTTATTGAGTCCACCATAATAATCCCCTTTTTTAAACTCTGGGATAATTATGGATTCAATAATTCTTTTCGACATAAAATCCGTAAGACTGCCTTCTACGCCATACCCAGTATTGATAGCTATTTTACGATCATCCTTTGCTAAAAGCAAAAGCACCCCGTTGTCTTTGTCGGCTTGACCAATACCCCACTTTTGTCCCCATTGTGCTCCTAAATAGTTGATATCCTCACCTTCCGTAGAGCTGATAATGGCAATAACGATTTGAGTAGATGTACTATCGGAATACCGAATCAGTTTTTGTTCTAAAGTTTTGCTTTGTGCCGTAGGCAATAGGTTTATATAATCATAAACGCTTGTTTGTTCTTTGGGTTTTTCTGGAATAGCGAATTGCCCATGTACCCAATTAGAAGTAAAAAGTGCTAAAAAGAAAGTAATCAATATAATTCCTCTAGACGAAAAAACAATATTCCCCTTATCTGGAGGGGCCATGGGAGGCCTAACCTTTGGATACCGCATCGCTGAGTTCATTGGTGTCGTTATGGTCCCAAGGAAAGTGTTCTTCCAATTCCTTTCCGGCCCTTAGTATGCCTTCTACTACACCTTGTTTAAAAGCACCTTTTTTAAAATGTTCGGCAATAATGTCCTTGGTGGAGTTCCAGAAGTCTTTGGGGACAGCACGGTCAATACCTCTATCACCATAAATAACAAATTTTCTATCATCTACCGCTACATAGAGCAATACCCCGTTTTCTTCTTTGGTATTGTCCATTTTAAGAAAGTGGAACACTTGCTGTGCCCTACTAAAATGGTCGATTTTTGCAGATGCTTCAAGGTGTACCCGTATTTCTCCCGAAGTGTTTTTCTCGGCTTCTTGTATGGCCGCAATGATTTCCTGTTCCTCTTCTGCGGTTAAAAACTCCTCTACGTGCGACATGTTCAATTAAATTCGAAGTTTACATCAGGAGCATTTTCAGCACCTGGATTTGAACTGAACAAGGCAAGAGGGTCGAAATTGGCTATGCTAGCAATAAAATTAGTTGGTATTTTTTCGATTGTGATGTTGTACTCACCGGCCAAATCATTAAATCTATTACGTTCTACATTGATACGGTTTTCAGTGCCCTCCAATTGGGATTGTAGTTCCAAAAAGTTTTGATTGGCCTTTAAATCTGGATAACGTTCTACGGTAACCAAAAGTCTGGAAAGTGCAGAAGAAAGACCTGTTTGCGCTTGTTGGAACTGTGCCAATTGTTCTGGCGTAATATTGTTGGCGTCAATGGTAGTAGAAGTAGCTTTTGCCCTAGCTTCAATAACATCTTTCAGAGTTCCTCTTTCAAAATCTGCTGCTCCCTGTACGGTCTTAACGAGATTACCGATTAAATCACTTCTTCGTTGATATGAACTTTCCACATTGGCCCATTGTTTTGTAGCTTCCCCTTTCATATCTACAAGCATATTGTTTGTTCTCACGTACCATCCGCCAAGTATTACTGCCAGTACAACAAGTACGATTACAGCAATGATGCCTTTTTTCATTTTTTTGGTTTATTTAGTGTTAGTAGATAAGTGTATTATTGGTGTTTTTTGTTACGCTTTTATTTGAATTTTTAGCTTCCGACCTCGTATTTCTACCTTTTCAAAGTTGTTCCTTGATTTTTAAAAGCTCAGCTCTTACTTTCTGTAATTTTTGTACGACCTCAAAATTAGAAAGCGTTTTTTGTTTTTCTTCCCTTAAATGAATTTTTGCGCCTTCAAGGGTAAAGCCTCGTTCTTTGACCAAGTGATAGATCAACTGTAAATTTTTGATATCCTGTGGAGTGAATTTTCTATTGCCCTTGGCATTTTTTTTTGGTTGAAGTACATCAAACTCTTTTTCCCAAAACCGAATCAAAGAGGTGTTCACATTGAATGCTTTTGCCACTTCGCCAATGCCGTAATATCGTTTTTCGGGAAGGTCTATATGCATTAATCCAGGGATTGGTTTTCTTGGTTGGCGAATTTGAGCATGTTTTCAAACTCTTCTGCCGTTAAACTGCCATAGTAGAAATTAATGGGATTGATGCGCTCTCCGTCTTTAAAGACCTCGTAATGTAAGTGGGGGGCTTCAGAGCGTCCTGTGTTTCCAACAAAACCTATCAAATCGCCACGTTTTACCTTTTGGCCTTTACTAACATTGTATTTGCTCAAATGCGCATACAGTGACATATAGCCATATCCATGATCTATCCTAATGTGTTTTCCGTATCCGGACGAGCCATTATCGGCACGTTTGATCGTTCCATCTCCAGTTGCATAGATGGGAACGCCCCTGGGAGCGGTAAAATCCATGCCCCAATGCATTTTTCTTGCCTTGGTGAAAGGGTCGGAACGCCATCCGTAACCAGAAGCCATTCGGGTTAAGTCTTCATTACGTACAGGTTGAATGGCGGGTATGGATGCCAATAACTTTTCTTTTTCTTCGGCAAGTTTGGCAATTTCATCCAAAGATTTGGACTGAATTACCATCTGCTTTTGAATGATATCCAACCGCTCTGTAGCGTTGATTATAATTTCGGAATTATTGAAGCCTTCCAAGGATTTGTACCGATTGATACCACCAAAACCTGCTTTTCGTTGTTCTTCCGGTATAGGGTTGGCTTCAAAATACAATCGATATATATTGTTGTCCCTATCTTCAATATTGGCGAGCACTTGCTCCATTTGCTCCATCTTCTTCATCAGGATTTCATACTGAAGCTCATAATTGTTCACCTCACGTTCCAGAGAAAGCTCTTTAGGCGTGTTCAAAAGACTAGTGTTCAATAGTATGACAAGCCCTAAAAATCCAAATAAAGCCGCTCCTACTATGAAAAGAAACAAATTGCGATACTTCTTGGACTTTTTAGGTTCAATCTTTCTATATGAAAGTGTATCTGGGTCGTAATAGTATTTAACTTTAGACATGAAGGGATTTTATCCTATTTTTGCGCTTTCTTTCTAATGAAAACAAGCAAATATAAAAATTGTTTTGCTTAAACTGTTAAATTTAATAAAACCCTAGCAATTCCGATGACATCCCAAGAAGTTAGAACTCAATTTTTAGACTTTTTTAAAGGGAAAAACCATAAAATAGTTCCTTCCGCACCAATGGTTATGAAAGATGACCCAACTTTAATGTTCACCAATGCGGGAATGAACCAGTTTAAGGAGTATTTTTTAGGGAATTCCGTTCCTAAATCCAAGCGTGTTTCCGACAGTCAAAAATGCCTGCGGGTCAGTGGTAAGCACAACGATTTGGAGGAGGTGGGAAAAGATACCTATCACCACACCATGTTCGAGATGTTGGGGAACTGGAGTTTTGGCGATTATTTTAAAAAAGAGGCGATTCAGTGGGCTTGGGAACTGTTGACGGAAGTCTACGGTATAGACAAAGACAGTTTATATGTTTCCGTCTTTGAAGGCAGTGACGATACTGACAATTTGGAGATGGACAAAGAAGCTTTTGCGTTATGGAAGGCCATTGTTCCCGAGGATAGAATCATTATGGGGAACAAGAAAGATAATTTCTGGGAAATGGGTGACCAAGGTCCTTGTGGCCCTTGTTCGGAGATTCATGTGGACATCCGTCCCAAAGAAGAAAAAACAGAAATATCTGGGGCTTCGTTAGTGAATCAAGATCATCCACAAGTTGTGGAAATCTGGAACTTGGTCTTTATGCAGTATAACAGAAAGGCCAATGGAAGTTTGGAAAGCCTCCCGGAAAAGCATGTGGATACAGGGATGGGCTTTGAGCGACTTTGTATGGTGTTGCAAGGGGTCACATCAAATTACGATACCGATGTTTTTACGCCATTGATCCGTGAGATAGAAACTATCACCGGACGTAAATACGGCAAGAATGAAGAGACGGATATTGCCATACGGGTGGTAGCTGATCATGTTAGGGCCGTAGCATTTTCAATAGCAGATGGACAATTGCCAAGCAATTCTGGTGCAGGTTATGTTATCCGCAGGATTTTAAGGAGGGCTATTCGCTATGGTTTTACATTTTTGGGCACGAACAAACCTTTTATTTACCGGTTGGTGAAGGTGCTTGGGGAGACCATGGGCAAAGCTTTTCCAGAACTGCGAGAACAGTATCAGTTGATTGAGAATGTAGTGAAGGAAGAAGAAAGTTCTTTTTTGAGTACGTTAGAACAAGGATTGGTACTATTGAATTCGGTCATAAAATCCTCAAAGACTAAAACCATAGAGGGCCAAAAGGCATTTGAACTCTATGATACGTTTGGATTCCCTATCGATTTAACGGCCCTGATTCTTGATGAAAAAGGGTATCAGTTGGATAAAGCAGGCTTTGAAAAAGCCTTAAAGGCCCAAAAAGACCGTTCTAGGGCCGCTTCGGAAACCTCCAAGGAAGATTGGACCGTTTTAATGGAGGACTCGGAGCAGGAATTCATCGGTTATGATAGTCTAGAAGCAGATGTAAAGCTGGTAAAATATAGAAAGATTAGCAGTAAGAAAGATGGGGAGCAATTTCAATTGGTCTTTAATCTAACGCCTTTTTATCCCGAAGGAGGTGGGCAGGTAGGCGATAAAGGATATTTGGAAGCGCCTAATGGCGATATCATCTATGTTATTGACACCAAAAGGGAAAATAATGAGATTGTACACTTTTCAGAAAGTCTTCCCAATGCTGTCACTAGCATATTCAAGGCCAGTGTAGATAAAAAGCAACGTGAGCGAACAGCAAGTAACCATACGGCGACCCATTTATTGCACCAAGCTTTGCGAGAAGTTTTGGGAACACATGTGGAACAAAAGGGTTCGGCCGTACATTCCAAATATTTACGATTTGATTTTTCGCATTTCTCAAAGTTGAAGGTGGAGGAACTGCGTGCGGTCGAGAATTTTGTCAATGCCCGTATTGAAGGACAATTGCCATTTGAAGAGAATAGGAATATTCCATTGAAGGAAGCCATGGAGCAAGGAGCCATGGCACTTTTTGGCGAAAAGTATGGAGACACGGTACGTACCGTTAAGTTTGGTCAGTCCATTGAACTATGTGGTGGAACGCATGTAAAAAATACAGGTGATATCTGGCATTTTAAAATAGTATCTGAAGGGGCTGTCGCAGCTGGCATTCGAAGAATTGAAGCGATAACCTCGGATGCGGTCAAAGAGTTCTACTTTAAGAACAATAGAATGCTCTATGAAATCAAAGACCTATTGAACAATGCCCAAGATCCTGTAAAAGCAGTAGAAGGTTTGCAAGAGGAGAATTCCACTCTGAAGAAACAAGTGGAGCAACTCTTGAAGGATAAGGCGAAAGGACTTAAAAATGATTTAATTTCAGAATTGGAAGAAGTTGATGGTGTTCGGTTTTTGGCTAAAAAAGTGGAGTTGGACGCAGCAGGAATTAAAGACCTTGCCTTTGAAATGGGCGGTCAGTTCGATAACCTGTTTTTATTGCTCGCAGCCGAAAATGATGGAAAAGCGTTGTTATCCTGTTACATTTCCAAAGAATTGGTGACCAATAGAAAGATGCATGCGGGGAACATTGTCCGCGAACTTGGAAAACATATTCAGGGAGGTGGTGGCGGACAGCCATTTTTTGCTACCGCTGGGGGTAAGAATCCGGCCGGAATTGAAGACGCACTAAATAGTGTTAAGGAAATGATTTAGGAAATTCTATGGGTTATGCGGTTTTTCAAAGTAAAAACGATTAACTGGAAATATATCTTCGGTGAAATATTCTTGATTTTTGTGGGAATCAATTTGGCTATTTGGTTCAATGACTGGAATTCTTCGAAAGCAATTCAAAATGATAAGGAGGTTGCACTATCTAAGATAAAAGTAGAGCTAGAAGCCAATCTGGAAGAGTTGGTCGTGAATAGAAGCCTCAACCAAAAAATTCCATCCTTTCTTACTGAAATGGATAGTTTGAAGAACGGTAATGAAGCGTTGATTTTAACCCCTTCGGATATGAAAGAACTCTGGGATAGATATCCTGAGCAAATTAAGGGTGTTGATTCTATTCCTGTAGATGACAAACTTAATAAATATGAAATCGACGCCTTTGTCAATCTTGAGATAACGGATTTGAGTAGTATTGCTTGGGATGTAGCTAAGTCCACAGGTATATTCCATAAATTCGGATACGACTGTCTCTATGAGCTTCAGGGATTGTACAACACTCAGGATTTGGTAAAGACTGAACTCAAAAATGCAACAGATGCTTTGAGAACTGGAACTATGCAGGATTTTCTAAGAGTACTTGAGTTTATGGTGCAATTGGAAAATCAGCTTGAAGATCAATATCGAGAAATGATAAAGAGCATAGATAATTGCAAGTAATATATCTGAATGAAATTGCAGACCACAATTCCATTGGGAAAAGGTAAAACCCAAATTGATTATAAAAGTAAATTATTACTACTGGGCTCCTGTTTTGTGGAAAATATAGGTCAAAAACTGAGCTATTATAAATTCCAGCAAGTTCAAAATCCTTTTGGAATCCTGTTTCATCCACTTGCCATTGAAAATTTGATAGAGCGTGCCCTACATGATAAAATGTATCAGGAGAACGAGGTTTTTGAGCATCAAGAAATCTGGAAGTGTTTTGATGCGCATTCCGATTGCAGTGCTTTATCAAAACAGGAATTACTTCAAAATTTAAATGATAAACTTCGTCAAACAAAAAAGCGGGTAACTGCGGCCAGTCACATCGTCATAACCTTGGGTACGGCTTGGGTATACCGGAATACTGAAAGCGATAGCATTGTTGCCAATTGCCATAAAGTACCGCAAAAACAATTTTCAAAAGAATTGTTGTCGGTCAAGACTATTCAGGGTTGTTTGGAACGATTGATTCATTTGATTCAATCCATCAATGAGAAAGCAACATTAATTTTCACGATTTCCCCTGTTCGCCATCTAAAAGATGGTTTTGTTGAAAACCAAAGAAGTAAAGCAAATCTGGTAAATGCACTCCATTACGTAAAAGAAAGGCATACTATTTCTTATTTCCCTTCTTATGAAATCATGATGGACGAACTACGGGATTATCGTTTTTATGAAAAGGATATGGTGCATCCCAATCAACTTGCGATAGCTTACATTTGGGAAAAGTTCAAATCGGTTTGGATTGCTGAAGAAGCGTATTCCAGTATGGAAGAAGTGGAAACCGTTCAAAAAGGATTATTGCACAAACCTTTTAACCCCAATTCAAATGCACATCAAAAGTTTGCGGCTTCACTTCAAGCTAAAATTGTCTATCTTCAAGAAAAGTATCCCTTCATTCAATTCTAAAACATGAAAAAAGTACTGTTTGGGGCATTGATCGCACTGGCATCGGTATTGATCTATAAATCCTGTACTGACGATAGGGAGGAAAAGGCAATATTAAGAGAAAATTCGTTGCTCATTCAAGAGGAATTGAAAAATGTTTCCAAGCTTATCGTTACCGAGGGTCATTTTGCCGAGGTCTATAATTATAAAGATTCTAAAGCACTGTTCGGTTCACTCATTTCGGCCGATAAAAGAGCTTTGGTCGTAGTGAATGCTGAGGTTGCTATTGCATATGACCTTTCCCAAGTTGATTATGAAATAGAAGAGACAGAAAAGACGATTTACATTAAGTCCATTCCGGAACCTGAGATAAAAATAAATCCTGATTTTGAATACTACGATGTATCTGCAGATTACCTGAACCCTTTTAGTGCGAATGATTACAACAAAATTAAAAATACGGTCAAATCTTCATTGCTAAAAAAGATTGAAACCTCTTCGTTAAAATCTAATGCCGAAAACAGGCTGGTCAGCGAACTTTCAAAACTCTATGTGCTTACAAATTCCTTGGGCTGGAAGTTGGTATACAATCAAAAACAAATTGATTCTTCAACTCAATTAGAGGCTATGGGAAAAACTATGGTCGACTAAGCTCAGTCCGTCATCAATCAAATGACCCACTTTAGGATTATGTTGTTTTACGGTTTCCAAGTGCTCTATAATCTCTTTCTGGAAATCTTCATCACTACTTTTTTTGGCCAACTCATAAAGTTCCGTAGGTAATAACCAATCGTTAGGATATTCTTTTTTTATTTCCTGAAACACCTTGTGACGGGAAATGGTGGTATTCGTGCCCTCTCTAAACTCTCTTATCTGCTTGTAATAAACTTCCAATCGTGCTCTTTCTTTACTCTTTTTGGACTTGATCGTAGTTTCTGTAAGCTCGTGTGTTATGAGGTTGAAACTGTTCAAATCTGCAGGACCGTTAAATGCAGAAACCACTTCTTGGCCAATAGCCATATGGTACAACCCCCAATCTGGTAAGAACAGTAGCGTTCCATCATGCATTACCCTGCAATCCTTGAACGTTATCAAGATTATTTTTCCTTGAAGATTACGTGTACCTGTAACTATGGTGCCCTCAACGGTGACCCCTCCTTCAAATTCCAATGATATTTGTTCTCCTTCATAGATCTTGTAGGCTTTTAAGTCACGTGGGCTCATATCTTCTATGGCAAGATTGATGCCTTTTAGCTTCCCGACAGGGGAGCCAAAGCCTTCGGGATGTTGTTCTGTGCCGTGCCCTACCAACTCTTTTTCTCGATAAGATAGTGCTGTGGGGCCAACGGTTCGTAGGTAAATAGGTTTTCCATTGTGGTCAATAACTGAGTTGAACTGTCCGGATATTTGTATTCCTGTGCTTAGTTCTATGCTACCGAGCGCTTTGGAGTCAATCAGTTTTTGTACTCCAGAAAGACCACCGGTGCGTAAGGCCATCGTATTTGCAAAGTCCTCCAAAACCTGACTTAAATGTGCAAAATTAGGCGTGACAAAAAGTTGGGGCTGCGGCTTTGTGATATCAAAAGCCATATTGGCTGCTTCCAAGGTATAAGGCTCTTTTGTTACATCGTTTTGCATGCACCATTTGCTTTCTCCAATAGATGATAGCAATCCAGCTCCATAAATTTTGGCATTTTCTGGTGAGCCAATCAATCCATACTCTACAGTCCACCAGTGTAAGTTGCGTATGAGGGCCATTTCACTGGGTTTGCCCATGTTCTCTTGAAGTTCTTCAATATGTTTTTCAGCAGTGTCTATTTCATCTTGTGGCGTTCCGGCAGCTTCTTTTATAATGGAAAGATGTCTCACCGCTTGGTAGAGTTCATAATCTTTTGCGCTGGATATTGCTTTACTGCCAATTTCCCCAAAACGCCTTAAATATTCCGCATATTCTGGGTTGGCAATGATAGGTGCATGTCCGGCCCCTTCATGGATAATGTCTGGCGCTGGAGTGTATTCAATATGTTCCAATTGTCGTATATCCGAAGCAATGACAAGCACATTATAAGCCTGGAATTCCATGAATGCTGAGGGTGGTATAAAACCATCAACGGCGACCGCTGCCCATCCAATTTCCTTCAAGATACGATTCATCCCATACATATTGGGGATATGGTCAATGGATATGCCCGTCTTTAGCAAGCCATCTACGTAAGACTTATGGGCTACTTTGCTTAAATAGTCCACGTTTTTTCGCATAACATAGCGCCATACTGCTTGATCAATGGCAGAGTAATCCTCATAGTTCTGTGGTTTTATGAACTGTTTTAGATGCTTTGGTAACTTATCTAGTATGGGATTGGACTCGTAACTCATGTTTCGTTTTTACTATTCCTTAAAGATACGAAATCAAGGTGTTTTTGCATAAACGATGGGTATGGGTACAAAAAAACCGCCAGTTAGGCGGTTTATGTATTTTAATTAGCTGCTATCTCATTTGAAGGCGGGTATTTTTTTAGAATATTGGCCACAAACTCTTTAATACGCTGCTCTTTTTTCTCAATGTTCTTCGTGTTGTTCAAAGTACCAACACCACGGCCTTGCCAAACAAGCCCTTTATTTTTATTGTCGATCAGGTCAATATACAAAGAGCCTTCCGTTCTTGTTGAAACATCGGGACCAAAACCGCCGCCCCAGCCTGGACCCCAACCCCAGCCTGGACCCCAGCCGCCCCAACCGAGACCGCCCCAGCCAAAGCCACCCCAGCCCCAACCAAAGTTGTTGTTGTACACATCGACTTGCTCACGCTCCTTGGTGAAAATATTGACCAAAAGGTCTGGTTGTTGTGATTTTACAAAACCTCGGGAACTCATCTCGGCATCTATGGCCTTTAGGATTCGTTTTTTATCCAAATCTGAGATTTGAGCTCTATCGATACCTGTTTTGTAGAAGGCATAGGTCTTATATGTTTGAAAATTGGCTTGTTTGTCATAGTCCGCAATAACCTTTACAGAACTACAGGACGCCAAGAAGCTGATGGCTAAAATAGCTAGGGAAAATAGTTTTAAATTCTTCATATCAATTTTTTTAGGGTTAATACAAGGCACTGTTAACGTATCACAAATATTATGCCGAACCTATGGAAATCAAGTCCTTCTATTGGTTTTTTTATCAAAGCCATATGGGCAGTGTCTACAACCACTCTCACAGCAATAACCGCGCTTAAGGTGATATTTCTCTGTAAATACCTTGTAGCCTTCTTTGGATAGGTAAAAATCACCTTCTTCCAAAGGAATCAGTTTTTTCATTCTGGAAAACTCATTGATACTATAAAATTAGTCTATTATAAATAAATGACCGGTACTTTGCCATTTGTGGATTTTTTACGTAGTTCACCGAAATAGTCACGCTTATTATCGATTGCATCCAATTTTATGGATTTTTGACAGTTACCTTTGTAGGAATCTTTTGATATTGTAAAGTTTGATTTTAGTTTTTAAACATTTCTTTTATCGAAATTATGTTGGTCTTTCACTTTGGCCATTTATCATCTTGAAAGAGGGTTCCCTCAAAACGGATGAAGTGCTCATCAATCACGAAAGGATACATTTGAAGCAGCAGCGAGAGCTCTTGATTCTCCCTTTTTATCTTCTCTATTTTACAGAATGGCTGTTGCGGACATTACTTTATCTAAACAGTTACAGGGCCTATCAGAACATTAGTTTTGAACGTGAAGCGTATGCAAATGAAGATGATAAAGAGTATCTTGCACGTAGAAAACCATATAGTTTTTTAAATTATTTGGTGCGTTAACCATATACCTTGTCAATTCCAAATCAGAACGTAGATTTACCCATTCTCAAAGAAAAAGGCGTAACCCTTCACATTAAAAGGGAAGATACTATCCATCCTTTTATTTCTGGAAACAAATACAGAAAGTTAAAGTATAACCTTATTGAAGCTAAAAAGTTGGGGTATGGTACTTTGCTCACGTTTGGTGGCGCATTTTCCAATCATATAGCCGCTGCTGCTTACGCTGGAAACACATCGGGCATAAAAACCATTGGTGTTGTTCGCGGTGAAGAGTTGGCGGAACAATGGCAAGAAAATCCAACTTTACAACTAGCCAAAGAACATGGGATGCATTTTCATTTTGTATCTAGAAGTGAATATCGGAAAAAGAATACCATTGGTTTTCTAAATGATTTGAAAGAAAGCTTTGGGGAATGCTATATTCTTCCGGAAGGTGGAACAAATGAATTGGCGGTAAAAGGATGTGAGGAAATTTTAACGTACTCGGATACGCAATTTGATGTTGTGAGCAGCTGCGTGGGAACTGGCGGTACCCTGGCCGGACTCATCAATTCTGCACAATCGCACCAAACAGTTTTGGGATTTCCGGCGTTAAAGGGTGATTTTCTAAAAGAAGATATTCTTAAATTTGTCCAGAATGAGAATTGGAACTTAATTTCTGATTATCATTTTGGTGGATATGCCAAGTTTGATGAACGCTTGATTGAATTCATCAATGCCTTTAAAAAAGAGACTGAGATTCCATTGGATCCCATTTATACAGGAAAGATGCTTTTTGGTATTCTGAATATGATAAAAAAGGGAGTCTTTGAACAGGGAACACGTATTTTGGCAATTCATACTGGAGGATTACAGGGTATAGAAGGAATGAATCTTGTTTTGAAAAAGAAAAATTTACCGTTATTGGATTTATGATCAGGAGAATAGCATTTGTTTTGGTAACGGCCTTGTTATTGGCAAGCTGTGGAGCAAAAAAAAGAACGGCAAACAGAGAAAGAAAAACTTCGGTTGCCAAAACCAAAGAAACCAGAGGCCAAAACACCAAGATTTCCGATAGCAATAGTGAAGCTTCAGGATTGTATGTGTTGCCCGAAGATTCCGGAAAGTTTGTGAAGTTTCCAATTGCAAATACCCAGGAATATATCGAGACCTTTGCAGAAATCGCACAATTTGAAATGCGAGCCTATGGTATTCCTGCCAGTATTACCCTTGCACAAGGTATTTTGGAGAGTGGCTCGGGTAAAGGAGCACTGACTCTCAAAACAAATAATCACTTTGGCATTAAATGCCACACAGGATGGGAAGGAGAGTTCGATTTTCATGACGACGACGAACGCGGTGAGTGCTTTAGAAAGTACAACCACCCTATGTATTCCTTTAGGGACCATAGTATTTTCCTCTCCTCACGCTCCCGCTATAAGTTTCTGTTCAATTACAGAAGGGATGATTACAAAAAATGGGCGTATGGGCTAAGGCAAGCAGGATATGCCACGGACCGTAAATATCCGCAAAAGCTCATTGCACTCATTGAGCGTTATGATTTGGACAGGTACGATGATGAGGTAGTAGATGCTGGCTTGGACACCGTGCGCAAACCAAAAAAATATAATGTTTTTACCCATACCGTAGAAAGAGGGGATACACTATATGCCATCTCCAGAAAATATGAAATATCCGTAGACGAACTTATGCGAATCAACCGACTTCGTTCCACGAACTTATCTATTGGACAGGTTTTGAACATCAGAAAAGAAAAATCAAAATAGCACGTGGCTTTACATCAAAGTGCAACCATTATAATCCTTTATACATGATTTACCAAAGAAGCAGTGCCTTGTTTCAAGAAGCAAAAAAATATATTCCAGGAGGGGTAAATTCACCGGTTAGGGCGTTTAAGGCGGTAGGGGGCGACCCAATTTTTGTAAAAGAAGCCAAAGGCGCTTATTTGTATGATGAGGACGGTAACCGATTGATAGATTATATAGCTTCATGGGGGCCACTGATTTTGGGCCATGCCTATGAACCCGTAATCAATGCCGTGGTCGAAAAAGCTCAAAAAGGTACTTCGTTTGGAATGCCAACCGAGATTGAAACCGAATTGGCGAAACTTGCCGTTTCCATGGTACCCAATATTGATAAGATACGTTTTGTAAATAGTGGTACCGAAGCTTGCATGAGTGCAGTGCGGTTAGCACGTGGATATACCGGAAAAGATAAAATCATCAAATTCGCTGGTTGCTACCACGGCCATTCCGATTCATTTTTGATTCAGGCTGGGAGCGGGGCAGTTACTTTTGGAAGTCCAAACAGTCCAGGTGTGACCCAAGGAACTGCAAAAGATACGTTGTTGGCAAATTACAATGATTTGGAGGGCGTTGAAGCACTGGCCGAGGCGAACAAAGGAGAAATATCAGCAATAATAATTGAACCTGTAGCAGGGAATATGGGTTGTATCGTACCTACGGAAGAATTTATCCATGGGTTACGAAAATTATGTACTAAAGAAGGTATTTTGTTGCTTTTTGATGAGGTAATGACTGGGTTTCGATTAGCAAAAGGAGGTGCCCAAGAAGCATTGGGAGTCGATGCCGATATCCTTATGTTCGGTAAGGTCATTGGAGGCGGGCTTCCCGTTGGTGCATTTGCTGCTAAAACCGAAATCATGTCGCATTTAGCGCCAGAGGGACCTGTTTACCAAGCCGGAACCTTGAGCGGAAACCCATTGGCAATGAGCGCTGGGTTGGCCATGCTTACATCCCTGAACAACAAACCAGAAGTTTTTACAAACTTGGACGAGAAAACTGAATACCTGCATAAAGGCATTGCCAACATTTTGACAGAAAAAGGCGTTGCCCACCAAATTAACCGCTTTGGTAGTATGGTCTCCGTTCATTTTACTGAAGAACCCGTTGTTGATTTTATTTCTTCAGCAAAAGGAAATAACGATATGTTTAAAAAGTACTTTCACGGTATGCTGGAGCAGGGGGTTTATTTACCACCCTCGGCTTTTGAAAGTTATTTTTTAAACGATGCCATTAGTTATGCCGATTTGGATTTCACTATAGAGGCGGTCAAAAAAGCTTTTTGATCAAACATTTTGGTTTTTGTTTATTTTGAAGTTTCTTCCATAATTTCTTGGACGGAAAATGTTGTTTTTAATAAATCACGCTCTGCTGAAGAACTACCTACATAAACTTCATAGTCCATAGCTTCAATTTGCCATGCTTTTGCTTCAGGGTTGTACCAGGCCATATCATCTACGTTTACTTCCAGCATGATTTTTTTGGTTTCCATGGGGGCAAATGCTACTTTTTTAAAATCCCTTAATAATTTTACAGGTCGGTCTATCTTGGAGTTTTTGAAACCAATATATAGTTGTACGACCTCTTTTGCAGTCATGTTCCCTTTATTGGTTACATTGACTTCCACTTGCAAAACATCGCTTTTGGATAGCTTTGGTTGGATGACCTTTAAGGAATCATAAACGAAATTTGTATAGCCCATACCAAACCCAAAAGGATAAGCTGGCCGAATACTCTTTTTGTCGAATAAGGTATACCCATGGTAGTACTCATATTCTATTTCCTTTGTGTAGGGCGTAAAGTATGGATAGTCTTTGGTATCCTTTGCAATGGTAAAGGGTAATTTCCCACTGGGACTCACTTTTCCGTATAAAATGTTTGCCAATGCGGTACCACCTTCCATGCCGCTATACCATGAAAATAGGATGGCGGGTACTTTATCTTTCCAAGAAGTCATATCTATGGCACTTCCCCCAACGTATACCAGGGCTAAATTTTTGTTTTCAGGAGCAATAGCTTCAATGAGGTTTTCGTCCAAATTGGAAAGACGAAGGTCCGTTCGGTCACCCCCAATAATCATCCCTTCAGGAGCTTTGCCATTATTTGCGGACTCAACCATTTTTTCACGGTCTAATATAATGTACTCTCCCTCATCCTCATGGGTAAAACCTACAATCATAATAACTTCATCCGCTTTTTTTGCAAGTTCTTTGGCACTGTTCAAATCACTGCCGTCATTTAGAACTACGGTATTTCCCAATTTTTCTTGGTATTTTTTGATGCCTTCATAAGGAGTTTCAACGTATATGGGCGTGGAATCACTGCTTCCATGGTCACCTGTATTTTCCAAATCTGCCAATCTGCCTATGACCGCTATGGTTTTGCCCTGTTTTTGCTCGAAAGGCAATATGTTATCGTTTTTTAATAGTACCATACTCTCCTCGGCTACTTTTCGTGCGAGGTCCAAACTCGATTGTTTGCCGATACTTTCATAGGTATAGTTGTGATCATCTTCACCTAGAGCGTATTTGAGCCGTGTCCTTAACGATTCCACCACAAGTTTATCAATATCCGTTTCGGTAATCTCACCCTTTTCAATTGCTTCTTTTAATAGTTCTGGCTTATAGGCCTGTTTAAATGGCATCTCAACATTTAGACCGGCTTTTACACCTTTAACGCCATCATAGAGTCCCATAAGCCAATCCGTAGATACAAAACCTTCAAACCCCCAGTCATTTCTAAGAATGTCCGTTAATAGATATTTGTTTTCACCACAAAATTTACCATTTACCGAATTGTAGGCACTCATTATGGATGCAGGTTTTCCATCTTGTATCGTTTTCTTCCAATGTGGTAGATAGACTTCTCGTAATGTTCGTTCATCTACTTTTACATCGACGACCCAACGAGAATTTTCGATACTATTTAAGGCGAAGTGCTTGGGACAGGCCATTATGTTGTTATCCTCTAAACCTTTGACAGCGGCAACACCGAACTCGCCCAATAACCAGGGATCTTCTCCATAGGTTTCCTGGGCTCTTCCCCAACCGGGATGGCGTAACAGATTAATACACGGAGTAGCTCCGTAATTGACTTTATTTGCTCGCATTTCTGATGAGATTACCTTATGTATTTCGTATTCCAGTTCGGGATTCCATGAGGCGCCCCTTGCCATTCCTACAGGGAATGTGGTTACCCCGTTAACATCCTTGTCCAATACCCTTGCACCACGGGGACCATCAGAAAGTACCCAGGGTGGAATGCCCAGTCTGTCATTTTTACCTACATAAATATGGGCGAACCGCTCGTTGAACAGCATATTAATGACTAATTTGGTAAGGCCGCTACCATAATTCTCACCATACATTTGCGAAACTTTTTCCTCAAAGTCCATTTGGGAGACCAATTGTTTCGCTACGTTTTCAAAATCGCCTTTGGAAAGTTCTGTTTTTAGGTCTTCGTTGGTTACAAACAGGGAGTGCATCTTATAATGTGTATTCCTGAAATACAAAAACCCTCCTACGATTAAAAGTATACCAACCAACAGACCAGCCCCTTTTAAAATACGTAACCCCCATTTCTTTATTTTTTTATTGCCCATTTGTGTCGTTTTGCCACAAATATAATTAAATGTGGCGGAACGACACAAATTATTATCTTTGTCTAATGGATATCACTCAGTTTTTAAAAAATGGAGCTAGTTTTTTCTTGCCAAATATTTCTGTTGACATCGTGATTTTAGGCTTTAAAGATGGTGAGTTGAAGGTTCTGTTACAGGAGTTTGATGGTAAATGGTGCCTGCCCGGTGGTTATGTCTTTAAAGAAGAGGCTGTTTGTGATGCGGCAGTGCGTGTACTTGAAGAAAGAACGGGGATACAGCAACCTTTTTTACGGCTTTTTCAGGTTTTTGGGGATAGTAATCGAAGTTTTGCGGAAGAGTTTAAAGGGTTGATGAAGCGTATTGGCCAAGAGTGGCAACCCGACCTATGGATTAACCAACGTTTTGTGACAATGGCCCATTATGCATTGGTCAATATTGAGGAAGTGAAGCCAACAGGCGGAATTTTTTCAATGCACCATGATTGGTTTTTAGTGGATAGCTTACCCACCATGTTGATGGATCATGCCGAAATTATTGCTGCTTCAAAAAATCAATTGCGGCGCGATATTACTTTGGAGCACATTTCGTTTAATCTGCTTCCGGAAGAATTCACCATGCCCGAATTACAACGAATCCATGAAGCGATTTTGGGTAAAAAATTGGAGCGAAGTCGTTTTCAAAAGAAAATGTTATCCCTCAATGTTTTGGAGCGCCTACCCAAACCAAAAGAGGATGCACCCCGTCGAAAACCGTTTTTGTATAAGGTCAAGGAAGAATCCGTAGAGAATCAAACCGTATAAGATTGTGTTTAGCTTTGGTTTTGGAAGAGTGTCAGTTTTTTCAAATAACTCTCTTTTTGACCAATGCTATCAATCCTAAAACGGGGCCAATGGCCAAGAGCATGTATGCACTATGTGCTGGCAAAACATTTTCCAGAGCTGCAATCACTTGAATACTGATAATGGTGATACTGAATCCAATACAGTTTACAATGGTTAGGGCAGTTCCTTTGATTTCTGGAGTGGCACGTTGCGCTACCAACGTTGAAAAAAGTGGAGAATCTGCTATGACCACCATACCCCAAAAAAGCAAGAAGCCAACAAAGAGTAGTTCTGAGGATGCGGTAAAAAATAGAGGTGAAATCAAACAGCATACACACGAAAGCGCCAATGCGAACGAAGCGGTTTTTTTTAGACCCATACTTTGGGATAGGTAACCGCCCAGCACACAAGCTAATCCCCCAATGGCGATAATTGCAAACGATAGTGTTGACACGGGCAAGTCAGTGTTTTGATGTATGGAATTATAAGATTGAAGCATTACCGGTACAAATGCCCAAAATGTATATAATTCCCACATATGCCCAAAATAGCCAAAAGCGGCAGCACGGAAATCTGGATTTTTAAAAACACTTAGAAAAGCCGTTAGCTGTACCTGCTGACTACTTTTTCTGTAGGGACCATTGGGAACTAAACGTATCATTAGTATTCCGCCCAACGTGGCTAGGGCAGAGGTGGAGAACACTACCGAGGTCCATGAAAACAAGGTATTCAATCCCTTTAATAAATGTGGAAGGGCTGTGCCTAGAACTAAAGCTCCTACTAAAAAACCTAGCGACTTGCCAAGCCCTTTGTCAAAATAATCTGCAGCTATCTTCATACCCACGGGGTAAATACCTGCTAGAAAAAATCCAGTGAAGTATCGAAATACCAATAAGGTGGACAAGGTATTGGCTTCCCATAAAATGCATATATTAAACACAGCGCCCAGCAATGCACTGATCATAAAAACCTTGGAAGGTGAAAAACGATCTGTTAACGTTAATATGGCGAAAAGTAATGTTCCTGAAATAAACCCAAACTGCACCGCTGACGTTAAATGGCCTAAAGCACTGGATTCAAGATTGAAGTTGGTCACCAAGTCTCCCATAACCCCGTTTCCTGCAAACCATAGAGATGTGCAAAAAAATTGCGCAATTACAATAATATGCAAGATATGTTTGGGCGGTTTCACGTATAGCGTACAATATAGGCTTTGTCGTTAGCTTTTAGCTCAGTTTACAGCAGCTGTGGAAAACAGATTTGTAACAGTTTGCTTTTTAACCTGTTTCACCTTAGGGATCAGTTTCAAAAATGTCGGATAAACTTCCAATAGCTTCGGATATGGCTTGGGGGTTTAAACTAAAAACAGAGGCTCCCAAGGTCACAATTGCAGTTGCTATGCCGATAGCTTTTTGTACGTTGATAAGGGAGGCATACGATTTTTCCATCTGTTCGGTAATAGTGGTCAATTTGGATAAAGCCTCTTCCGCATCGTTCATCACCAGTTTGGCCGACATGGTAAACAGGTCATCCGAGTAATCCAATGTCCGTTTATGGTACTCCCGTAACCGCTTGTTCTGCACTCTTGTCAACGAGGCGTAGTTTTTATAGCGATAATCACCTATTGCCTGCGCATAGGCCAAAAAGATTTTGGCAAGCTCGTTGGTTTGTTTTGAATTGAGTCTAGCCATTGGTCCGTATTTTTTTGAATTCGATTACAATGGTTTTAATGTCACTGGCATATCTAAAAAGTTCTTCTTGGATTTCCCGCACGCTCAATTTATCGGCATTTTCGGTGAGTGTTTGATGTCCTTCGGAGATTTCGGTCAAGGTCTCGGAGTATAGGGCGAATTTTTGCTGAAGGTTTTCAATGGTTTCTATGCCGTTGAAGTAATCCGTGGCAATTTCCCTTTTTTCTTGGGCTGAAAGCTCGGTGTTCTGCAAGAACTCAAAGTAGTCCGATTTTAGCTGCTCTTTTTTAACGTCCAGTTTACCGCTAAGATTTGACGAAAGATTAAAATCCAGAAAGGACAACAAGGTTTTAACGGGTTCGTTGCCCTCTTTTATGTACTCCCTGATTTTATTTTTTCGGTAGGCGTTTGTAAATGCACCTAGTACTACCGTAGAGATTCTGGAATACGAGGCTGACTCTTCCTGATTGATTTTAATGGGCCCAAAATCGCCGCTGCTAAGCGTGTTTTCAAGGGCTTCGGTATTGTAGGTTGTTAAATCGTTAGCAGAAAGCTTGGTCAATCCATCAAAATAAGCGTAGACCGAAGTGTATATTTTAAGGCTGATGCTATCGGCCTGTTGTTCTCCTAAACAATCGCAGCTATCATTAAGAATATTTAAGTTTTTGATGTTTTCCAGCCTACATCCATCCAAGCAACTTTGCTCAAAATTATACGGTATGGTTTCAAACGCTGTGACAGCCTCCAAGGAGGTGGTTGAAAATTCACTCACATGTTTTAAGTCCGCGCAACTGACTAGCCCTATTGCAAAGAGCAAAATAGTCGAAGCCTTGATAAGGTATTTGTTCATTGGTTTTAGGGTTATATTTTATGAACGTTTTTGGTAGCGCTATTACTTGAAAAGCAGTAAAAGGTCTAGTAGGTATTGTTTGCAAGATAATTCCTGCTAATGTTCTAAGATAGCTAATTTGGATGGAATTTTTTTGGAGGAAACAAGACAGTAATTAATTGCATATTATATTTTGAGTAGTTTTTTAAACTAAAACACCTTGCTGTACCGCATAAATAGACACGTTCTCTTTTTTACCTTTAAGTGGAATACTACCCATAGCGGTATAAGTGAAGTTAGTAGATGCCAATTCGTTTTTAAGTTTTTCCGAAATCAATAGTTCGCTCTCCAATGCATTGCACTGACCCTGTATGCGGGCAGCGGTATTAATAGTATCGCCATGGTAGGCAATTTCCTTTTTGTATTTTCCAACTTCGGTAACCGTAACCACGCCCGAGTGCAACCCTGCTTTAAAAAAGGGCATGCAATTGTATTTTTTTTGGTATACATCGCTGTTTCTTTGAAGCAATGCAGCAAAATTGTAATAGGCCTTAAGGCAGTTTTCATTTTTTAAACCTTCGCTTAAATTCCATGTGAGTACCGCCTCATCACCCACATATTGATAGATTTCGGCTTCATTTTTCAATGCTATGCCCAAATCATTAAAGCAATCTTGTATGAGCATACTATAGTTTACATGGCCCAAACGTTCTGCCAGTTCTGTAGAGGCCTGTAGATCTAAAAACATGAAAATACGTTTCTCTTCACGGGGGGTATAAAACTTACCACGCAATAACTCGCCTAATTTTCCCTCGCCCAACATTAGATTGACCTGTCGTAACATAGCTAACAATAAATCGACCACAATGACATAAAAATAAATGGCGAAACTACCTCTATCAAAAGCAAAGGACGTAATGTTGATATTTAAATCAAGATATAAAGTAAAGATGCCATAAGAAATTAATACAACAACCATGATGAACAAGTAGAAATACAAAAGATTGATGAGCAACAATCTTCGTATGGATACATGTTTATAGATTCGTTCTTCTGTTAAAATTTGGGCTCCTCCAGAAATTAAACCTACTATGGGACCCATGGTGAAGGCAATGAGCAGGCTGATTTCAAAGCTTAATTGTATATTTCCCAATTCCACAGTGCCGACGCCCCGTACAATACTCAAAAAAATAAAGGCCAAGGTCCACCCGATACAGTAAAACCGAATAATTCGCGATCGGCGTTTGTTTATGAATCCAAATAGTGGGAAGGTCATGGGTTTAAAGGTATCGGTTTTGGATAAATTCCCCTTGGTCATTCGCATAAAAAAAGTGGGGTTTTGCCCCACTTTCTCAAATAAACTAACTCAAACTTAACTCGAATTAAATCGGTTTGATCCATAATAGGTGTTTCCACTTCGCCCGTTCTTTTAGGACAAGCGCAATATTTATGGCAAACAACGCTCCGGTTTGCAATAGTTCCGATATTTCATCAGATTCAAGAAATACATGGAACAAAAAGATGTGCAGGGTAATGGGCAGTAAAAAGATAGCTCCCACAAAACTTGTTCCTTGCAATAACAACAATAGACCAAATAATAGTTCGCAAATCCCCAGTACTTGCCAAAAGTATCCGGTCTGTTTTGCCCCACTGATGTACAAAATCTTTTGAAGTGTACCCTCTTTTTCAGGAGCTTTGAATTTCTCTGCCTTTTCAACTACTTCAATAGGTGCTGGAATTGGTTTCTGAAATTTTTGGATACCTCCATAAATCATAAAACCACCTAGAAACAGACGAAGGACAATAAAAAGAATGTTGATGGTTTTCATCTTAGTTTGCTAAAGATGTTTCTCCTTCGTTTGGGTTGTACACGTAATTGAAGGTGTAGTATCTAAAATCATTATTTGCAATCTCTTCGGTTATATCTGACGGTGCATCTTTGTAATAGCTTAGTATTTCAATTTTTGCAAATTTTCCGTCATGTGTACGGAACACTAATATTTTCCCTGGAATTGGAGTAACGGTGGTTGTCATGAAATTGTAGTTGTACCAACCGTTGTTGCTTCCAGTGGGAATGGCAAGTTCTCCGTTGGCATCTTGAGCAAATTCGATTCCGCTAGTATCTGTGATTTCGGAAAAGATACCTTCCTCTATTGCCGCACCTGAATTTCCGTTTCGTTCTGGTTCATCGTTTGTTCCAGTAGTAGTTCCGCCATTGACGATAATGGTCAACCCGCGAAAAGCAATGTCCCATTCTGTATCGCTATCCGTAACGGCACCAGTAGCAAAACTAAACTTGGTAAATGGACCAGATGCTTCCTCTTGTGTGCCCTGACCGCCAGTTTGAGGTGCAAAAATGTTTTCAGCCCTTGCAGATACCAAATCAGAGAGTACGGTAAAATCGGTAGTCACATTTTTGGTTACACCATCAACGACTACTGTTACGGAACCCGTTGTTGCTCCAGATGGAACCGTAGTTACGATTTGCGTGCTGGTTACAGAAGTTATGGTTGCATTTGCACCACCAAAAGTTAAGTTGATGTCCGAAGTATTGCTAGGAAAGTTTGTGCCAGTAATGGTAATTTCAGTACCAACCGCTCCCGATTCCAGCGAAATAGCTGTCACTGTAAATTCTGCGGATGGGTTTTCATCATCATCGCTACAACCAACAAAGGCGATAAGCAATAGTAAAAGGCTTGATAATCTAATAAGGGTTTTCATAGTAATCTAGAGTTTAAAATTGAATGTTAAGTCTTGTGAATAATTGTATTCCTGGATTTATAAGTACTTCGCTGTCTTGTGCTGCAAGGGGGTTAGTGCCCTTAAAATCCAAAAGGTTGTTAACCCCCAGTTGCAGGCTGTAATGTTCAAGAAACGTTTTTCCAAAAGCTAAATTGACCAAGGCATAACCATCAACGAAGCTATTGTCCAATTCATCTAACAGGTCATTGCCATTACGATCGGCAAGACCAAATCTGGAACGGTATACTACTCTTAGATTGGCATTTGCGTCCCATTCGGGTATTTCATAAAAGGCCTTTAAATTTAGGGTATGGCGCGAGCGGTTTTCCAATCCAAAATAATCTTCGCGCTGTAGCCGTACCGTTTCTAAAGTTTCTTGGTTTCTACCGAATACATCGCCATTTTCAAAAGCTTCTTCTTTTTCTTTGTCAAAAGCATATAATAATTGGTAACCAGCAGAAAGATTCAGGTTTTTGGATATTGTATATTTTACATCGATTTCGGCACCTTGGGTATAGACACTTTCACGGTTGATATAACCAAAGACATTTTGTCCATTGGTCTTTGCAGCTAAAATTCGAGTATCGATAAGGTTTTCAAAATCGTTTCTAAAAAAATTAACTTCTGAGGAAAGCGCTCCTTTTTTATAAGTGAAACCAAGATTGTAGCCTACGGAGCTTTCTGCATCCAACGATTGCCCTAGTCGAGAAGGGTCAACTTGCAAGGTCGCGATTTCATTATTTTCTTGGAGCCGTTGTATGCCAGCAGCTTCCACTTCTTTTCCAAAAACTGAGTACCCACCGCCGGCAGCATTGGTAAAGTCCAAGTATAATTGCCGGAAATCCGGGGCTTTAAATCCGCTGCCAACCGAACCTTTTACAGAAAAATTGGAAGTGATATCATATTTGGCCGAAATCTTTGGACTTAACTGTGAATTGTATTCACTGTGATTGTCAAAACGTGCACCAGCAATGATATTGAGTTTTCCCAAAGGTTTAAAATCATATTGAGCGAAGGCATACTGCGAATCAAATGTCACGGTTTCGGCAAAGAGCGAGCGGTTCAGGTTTTCAAAATTATAGCCCGCTCCTAATGTCAGCGTATTATTAGGGCTAAAGGAATGATTAAATCGTATTTCAGGTCTAAATAGTTTTTGATCAAAATCATTTGCAATGAGCAGTTCTTCTTCAATAGGGTCAATTACCTGCTCGTCCGTTGTGTAATTGGTATAGTAAAACTCGTACTGAAGGTTGGTTTTTTTTGAAGCGTCATGATTGATGCGCAACAGGGCATTGGCATCTTTTTCTTCACTAGTACTTGGCTGTACGTCAAACTCTTGAAAAAAGTATCTTCCTGAAACAAAAACATCTAGATTTTCCGTAATATCTGCAAAAAATCTACCATTAAATGTGTAGTTATAGAATGGATTAACCGTTTGTCCCTCATCAGAAGGAGCGAGGTCAAAACCATCCGTGCTTAAACGGTCCGCAAAGACAGAGTATCCAATTTTTTCAAAACGTTGGTTAAGGCTCAAGTTGGTATTTTGATCGTTGAAGGTGGCAGCTCGATGTGAAACTTGTCCACTAATGCTCTCAGATGTAGGTTTCTCCGTGATAATATTAATGACCCCACCAAGCGCTTCGGACCCAAATAAACTGGACGATGGACCTTTAACTATCTCTATTTGTTTGATGTTACCTATTGCAAAACGACTTAAATCCAGATTGCCAGAACTTCGCCCCACAACGGGTACGCCATCAATTAATATTAATACATAGTCTGATGCTATACCCTGGATTTGTACACCTTCCCCACCACCAATCGTAGCATCAGGCGTCATGATAATTCCAGTTTGCTCATTCAATATTTGGTCTAGTCGTGTGACGCCTGTCTGTTGCAATTGCTCTTTTCCAATTAAGGTTACGGGAAGTGGAAGTGATGAAAGTTGGCGTATGGTACGTGTGGCCGTAACGACGACCTCGTCCAAGTTTTCAGTAAGAATGGAGTCTCTCTCTTCTTTTCTGCCTTCCTGAGCGCAGACTGAAATACTGACATAAATCAGAAAATAAAAGAGAATATTATTTTTATTTAGACTCATTCTGTTTAAATTTGTGACAAATATATATTTTATTTTAAATCAATCTAAATAAGAATAATTATAATTTTCAATTTTTTTAATTCAAAAAAAACAACACTTCAAAATGAAACATGTAACATTTTTTAGCATTTTCAGCTTTGTTTTTGCATTTGTGTCAATAGCCCAGGATAAAAAGGAACAGGACAAAAAAGCCATAAAGGATATGTGCGGTTGTTATGATATCACCTTTAAGTACACTGAAACTTTCGCCCCAGAAATTGACTATGAGAAGAAAATGGACTATACCGCCAGTGCCTTGGAATTGGCATTACCAATTGTTGATGAGGACGACAGGATTTCGATTCAGCATCTTTTGGTGGTCAATGATACTATGGTCATCAAACATTGGAGGCAAGATTGGGAGTATGAAAACCAGAAAGTTTTCTATTACGACAAAGAAAATAATTGGGTATTCAAAACATTGCCTGCAGATGATGTAAAAGGTCAATGGACACAGAAAGTATTCCAAGTGGATGACAGCCCTAGATATTCAGGCTCTGCAACTTGGATTCACGCAGACGGAAAACATTATTGGGAAAACAAGACAGATTCCCCTTTACCAAGACGTGAGTATACAAAAAGAAGCGATTACAACGTAATGCTTCGGGGCAATCGACAAGAAATTACAGATTATGGATGGGTACACGAACAAGATAATGACAAAGTGATTCGTGAAGATGGTAAGGAAGATGTGTTATTGGCACAGGAAAAAGGATGGAACACCTATAAGAAAGTAGCCGATGAAAAGTGTCAGCTCGCTATGGACTGGTGGAAGGAGCACAGTCCTTTTTGGGCGAACGTAAGAACGTCTTGGGATAAGATATATGACAGGCAAGAGGACCTTACCTTGGTTAAGGCCATAGACAAAAAACCATTGTTCATGCACTTATATCCGTTGGAAAAAATGAACGCTGACCCTGAAAAGATTACAGCGGTACTTTCAAAGTTTGTCGCAGACCCAAAAACTGCAAAAAGTGAAACTGGAAAGTAATTCGAAATTGATAGTAATGGCCATGTTCTGCATGGCCTTTTTGTTTTTAGGCTTTTCGCCCAAAAAGATTTCCCCCAGGCTTCAGGAAAAACTGAACAATGCGGTACAATCCACATTTGAAGTTGAGGGTTTTGAGTTACAATGGATACAGGTTGAAGAAGCTATCAATGCCAAGACCAAAGTAGAATTGGGCCATGAAAATCTATTCAAGGTAGAAAAGTCTGGTAAGCTCATTGGGTACGCTTATCTTGGGGAAGCGCCCAGTATGAAAAATATATTTGATTACGTAGTACTTTTTAATCCTGACCTCAGCATAAAAAAATCCAAGGTTTTGATTTACAGGGAAGACTACGGGAGGCAGATTGGAAGCCAGCGTTGGTTGAAGCAGTTTATTGGGAAAAAATCTGGGGATACGATTGCGTATGGTGAAGATGTGGATGCCATCTCGGGAGCCACTATTTCTGCAAAATCAATGACCGTTGCCGTAAATGCCGTTTTATCCAGTGTTGAAGTATTGAAAAAGGCCAAAATATTACAAGAATAAATAAGTATGGAAATCATTCAGTTGTATCACAATTCAGTTGGAACCACATATCAATGGAAAAGCAATGATGCGATTGACATAAAGAAAATCCAGCTTATTTTTAGAGATACAGGACTTTTAATTACCCATAAGGAGTTGACCGTCTTTTTCAAATTAATATGCACAACAACGGACAATACCAAACTCTGTAAAAAGTGCAGTGAGGATAATGCGTGCAAGGCAATACACCTAAAAACCCCAATTCCCCAAGTTTCCTTTGCAGTAAGTGCAAAAGAGTTGAAGGGCCTTAGCGAACTTGTAGAAGGAACAATTTTTCAACTGGGGCTGAACAAACTGTTGCACAAATTATAGAAGGTTTCCTATCCACGGTAGTTTTTAGTATTTTCCATGGGTGATATCATTATTATGACTATAGTTGGGAACATTCAAAATTTTTCAAAGGAAATCAAAGCACTTATCGTGCTGTTCTTGCTAGTGGTAAGTACAGGTTTTATTTCTGCTTTGCAATTTGTGGACTTGACCACCAGTGGAAATCCCAAAGGAATAGAAGAAAATTATCTGGGCAACGAAGATGACCTTGAAGCAACAGAGATGAAGTTTGCCAAAAGTGAAAAACAGATACTGAACATTGTCCATACGCATGTTTTGGCCATGGGAATGCTTTTTTTCATTTTGGCTTTGTTGGTAGCTATTACCCCCTTGCGTGGTTTTTGGCGCAGCTTCTTGCTGATGGAACCTTTAGTTTCTGTGTTGTTAACTTTTGGGGGAATCTATCTTCTTTTTAAAGGAATACTTTGGATGCGATACGTCATTATGGCATCAGGTATATTGATGACCTTTTCTTTTATTGCTTCTGTTGCAGTAATTCTATTCTGGCTTTTTAAAAAATCAAATCAACAATCTTAGATTAAGGTCACCAGATAATTATAGAACATCCCTGCTAAAATCGCCAAGCCAAAGCTTAGCAGTGTACCAATGAGTACATACTCGGTCAACTTTCTGTTTTTTCCTTTGTTGAGGTCCCCAAATCGGAAAACAGATTTAGCGGTAATCAAAAATCCAATCGACGCCCATTGATTGAACAAGATAAAACCAAACACAAATAGGCGTTCCAACATACCTATATATCGACCGGCATTTTTTAAGGATTCTCCTTCGGACTTGTTTTCTTTTTGCAATTCTTTAATATAGGGTGCCATAATTAGTTTGATCAGTATTGCCGAAACATAGGTAACAAAGGCAATCATGATTAAAAGGAATATAATTTTTGTAGAAAGCCATGATGCCAAATCAATAGAGAAAGGTTCGTACATATAGACGACCAATACAATAACGGATAGATGAAGTAGCTGGTCAACTACAAATAGCCAACGGTGATTTTTTTTAGTGGTAAGTACCAGTTTGATTAAATCTATTAGGTAATGCGAGACGATTACTACTGCAATGATCCATAGGTATTGAAACTGTAATAACACCAATAGGGCCAAAAGATGTATGCCTATATGCCAATACAGGTATTTGGATTTCCACTTTTTTTTCAGTTTGTCTTCCACCCACTTACTGGGTTGAAATACAAAATCACCTAAAAAATGGGCTAGTACAAGTTTTAAGGTCAATAAGATCATAGTTTAGCAAGTTGGGATTTATAAAAATAAATAAGCTTCTGTACTTCGTCAAATCCAGCGCGTAGCAGCGCTTCGCTTATGTTGCTCTGTGTTGTTTCCAATAGGGACGCCAACTCTTTTTGATTGGCTTTGGGATTTTCAATGGCAGTTTTTACCACTCTGGCGGTTGCAGGTAGCCAATTGTTCATGGTCAACGTCGCTAACTCTAGCATAAGGTTGATGCTGACATCAAAAGACATTACATCTGATTTTAGTGCTAAAGTCTGTTTTTTCAGATTTTCAAAACATTCTCCTGAATATACGAATGCAGAGCCATTGGATTCGGTTATCTTATCTGAATCATAGTCCTTTTTGCCAAGACCAATCCCCAATCTAACATCTAATCCTTTGTTTTGCTTCAGGCTTGCTTTTATGTGGATGGCCGCTTCCAATGCTTTTTCTGATGGGATTTCTAACTGAAAACTGTCCCCACGATAGATTTCCCAGTGTGTAGGTTCTTTGCCATACGTACTCAATGCCTTTTTTAAATAGGGTAACCAAGTTTCTGGTTTTACCTTACGGGAATCAATGATATCTCCTGTTATAATTGCAATTGTAGTATTCATAGGTGCAAATATCGGTAAAATAGCCGATAATCAAGAATATCGGTAAAATAGCCGATAATTAAGGATATCGGTAAAATAACCGATAGTATAATAATGATTGATAATCATATGTTGAACAAAGAACCTTCGAGATAAATAAGGACAAGTTTTCGATCCGTCTAAAATGTTATATTGAGTCTATCGAAACTTGGTATTGATTATGGTCAAATAAAATATTTCGATAGGTTCATTATGACAATAAGAAATCTAAATTATCTAATTTGAGATTTTCTCCCTAAAATCCGGAACTAGCTTTCCATCTGTCCAACTAAGTTCCCTAATCTCTGAAGAAGTTTTTGACCAGTTGGAATCTTCCTCAAATATCTCATGACTTTCTTTTTTATAAACTATTTTTCCGGGAATCCCTCCTTCATCGTATGGAAAGACAAAGGTTTCGGAATAGCTAAATAGCCCAGCTTCCGATATTGCGGAAAGTTCAGCAACTTTTGACAGTCCCTTGTCGTGGGCGAAAAAATAAACGCTACCACCCTCCATTCCACAGGCTTCCGATATATAATCGATATAAAGGATGTCGTTCAAATTTTCCAGACCCTGATCTCCTATTGCTTTGACCATGATATTCGGATTTGCCAATTGTACCTTGTTCTCAACATAATCACCATCCTTTATGTTACGGATATTCAAAAATAGGATATCGTCTTCTCTAGAGTAGGCAAAGAAATAGTTCGTGTTGTTCATGGTTTTCTTCTCCAAAGAAAGTAAGCCGCCAATAATGTAGCCGGTCATGTCATCGTATTTTACTTTATAAAATGGAGAATCAAAACCTTTATAAGGCCAAGATGATGAGGTCTTTTCAATGATTTCTACCCATTCCCCAATTTTCAACAGTTCCAAGACCTTGGATTTTGTGTCCGGCGCAGTTCGTAATTTTACATCATTGCCAAATAAATACACCTTGTCACCAGGTTTAAAACTGCACGAATCCCAAGGACAATGAAAGTTTTCCTGGGCCATGCCAAAAGAGAAAATGAATAGTGAGGTTAGGGTCAATATTATAGATCGTGTCTTCATAGTTTTATGTATTAATGTTATAACAGTCCACACAGAGTGTTAGTATATATACGCCTTAAAATGTTAAAATAGTTTTCGTTGGTTTTCTATGGAATTTTCCTTCTAGTTAACACAAACGCAATATGGGTTCAATAATTTTAATTTTCTGGTAATATTTGGCTAACCCAAAAGGTACTTGCATGATTTAGTTTTAGGGAAACCTGAGAACACAAAAAAATGCAACGTAAAACACAAACAAGAAGAGCTTTCTTGGCCAAATCCATTTTGGCTTCAGGAGGTGTTATTTTAAGCTCCCAACTGGTAGCTTGTGAAAAATTGGATGATTTTTTAAGCGATGATGGTCCAAGTGATGGCGTGCCTAGATTTTTACATGGTGTAGGAAGTTTTGACCCTATTGCAGACGCTGTTATCATCTGGACCAGATTCACTCCTACAGCAGATGAGGTTGGAAAATCTATTAAAATCAATTGGCAAATGGCTACGGATAAAGACTTCCACCATGTAGTCAAGGAAGGTATGCAATATGCTTCTTCCGCAAATGATTTTACCATAGTCCAGGATGTTACCGGACTACAGGCGAATGGTAAATTTTATTATCGGTTTATACAATCCGATTTAAAAGAGACTTCGCCAGTGGGTGAGACCATTACATTGCCCGAAGCTGGAGCTTCTGTTGACAGTCTTAAAGTAGCGACTTGTTCATGCAGTAACTTTCCAACAGGACTTTTTAACGTATATGATGCTATTGCCAACAGTGATGCCGATGTAGTGCTTCATCTTGGGGATTATATCTACGAATATCAAATAGGGGGCTACGGCACAAATGAGAATACGGAACGTCTGAACCGAGAACATGATCCTTCCAATGAAATTTTAACCTTAGAAGACTATAGACTTCGCTATCGCCAATATCGCACAGACGAAGGATTACAATTGGTTCATCAGAAAAAACCGTTTATAGTGGTTTGGGACGACCATGAAATAACAAACGATGCCTATAAAGATGGTGCCGAAAACCATGATGCATCAGAAGGGGATTATCAAGCACGTTTGCAAAGGGCAATCCAGGTGCATAGTGAATATTTACCGGTTCGTACAGATACGCAAGGGGTTATCTATAGAAACTTTGAGTTTGGAAACTTGGCAAACTTGGTCATGCTGGATACCCGAATTATAGGAAGGGACAAGCAATTGAGTTTTGGAGGATATTTTAATGTTGATGGAAGCTTTGACTTTGCAGGGTTTTCAGCAGCATTGAACGACCCATCGAGAAGACTTATGGGACAAGAGCAACTGGACTGGTCTGCAGGAGCTATTGGTGGTAGTAATGCCAAATGGCAAGTTCTGGGACAACAGGTTCTAATTGGTAAAATGACCGTACCGGCAGAACTTTTAATATTAATTGGTCAGGTAGCTGGTGGCAATACATCTCCAGAAACTTTGGGAGCTTTACAAAGTGCTATTGTTGAATTGTCCACGCTTAAAGGAAGAGCATTGGCAGCTGACCCAACCTTAACGCAGGAAGAATTGGCGCGCTTGGCAGCTGAAGTACCTTATAACTTGGATGCTTGGGATGGTTATGCAGTGGAACGCGAACAACTGTTCAGCTTATTGAAAGGAAAAAACACCATTGTGTTTGCGGGTGATACCCATAACGCTTGGCATAATATCCTCAAGGATGCTAATGGAAATAAAATTGGTGAGGAATTTGCCTGTCCATCTGTTACTTCTCCCGGTTTCGAAGGAATATTTGGAAATGATCCCAATACAATAGCCGGGATTCAGCAAGCTTTTACGCTGCTCATCGATGGTTTAAAGTATTTTGATGCATCGCAGCGTGGTTATGTATTGACAGAATTCACACATTCTGGAGCCACTGCATCCTACAGGTTTGTAGATACCATAGCTTCCTCGGCCTACATGGAAACTGAAGGGTCAAGTATTACTGTTACCTGTTAACATAAAACAAAAAAGAAGCCACGCCCATGGCAGGCGTGGCCTCTAAAATCAACAAAAAACATTATCCTCTTCTTCCTTTCTCCCGCATTTTCTTTTTGCCATTCATTGTCTTTTTCAATGCCATTTTTTTCCATGTGTCGTATTGCTCGTCTGTCAATATCTCTTTCATTTTTTGATGATGGACTATTTGGTTGTCCAATCTTTCATTTTCTAATGCATACCGTTCTTCAGTAGTGGGTCTTGTTGATTCACCACTTTCTTTTTTTGACTTGCGTTCCTCACGCTTGGCCTTACGTGTTTTTGCTTGTTCTAGATTTATCTCCATAACTCGTTGCTGCTGCCTTTCGGTTAAATCTAGTGCTAAAGTCATTTTCTTTGTGTGCAGCGTTGCCATTTGTTCTACGGTCAAATCTGCTTTAAATCCTTCACGTTGCTTAGCGCCATCATGCCTTTGTGCAAAGACACCAATTGTAGCTAGCAATACCAATACTGTTACTAATCGTCTCATAAGTTTAAATTTTAATGATTTGATAGTAGGACACAGAATATGCCCTATGGTTTAAATGTCAAACATCACATTTATGAAACTCTTAAGAATAGTAGGGGTAATTTGTATTACTGGGGTAGGCTTGATACCTCGTCCTGAAGTTTTCCGGATTTTTGATCGTCTTCAAATTCATTTCCTGCCATTTGTTCGGTGGAAATTTTATCTTGAAACGCTTCTTCCTGTTCCATGTCGTAGTAAAGAATAGCGACAATTATAAAACAGGACAAATAGATAAGACTTTTGATTCTGTAGGTCATAATACTAAAATTTGGGATTACTAAAGTACAGAAATCATTCCTTGGTATTGGTGATATGTTGTAAAACCACTCTTTTAAGATGTCTACAAATTGAAAAACATGGTGTATCCGACAAAATACACAGTCTCCCCAAAAAGTCAGGTTTAACGATAATTTGGGATGAAATCAGTCTATCTAAATGATGAATCGGCCCCACTTTTTAGTGGGGCCGATTCATGTAATTTAAGGATTGGATACTTTTTACACCCAGAACTTTTGGGTCAAGGATTTCTATTTTGGATCCAAAATTAAGTCGATGCGCTCCAAAGCATCCTGAAGATGATATCGGCTCATTCTATCTGAGATTCGGTTTAGACCATTTCTGATATCCCTTTTTAGGTTATTCAGTTCGGCACGTGAAACAGAGCGTATATCTGATTGACTTGTATTGACTGCCGTAGATTTACGATACCCTCCAAAATCAGGTAGTTTCTTTTGGTTTTCTGCTGTCATTAAATACTGTAAACGGTCAATATGTGCCTTTTGCAAGTTTCTTCTATAGGTATCGATGGATTTTCCACTTCTGGTTTCTGACCAGATACCCTTACGTAAATCACCCATCATATCCAGTAGGGTATATGCTTCATTACCGTTTATGGCTTCGTTTTCTATAAGGCGTGCCATTTTACCTAGATGAAGCACTGTATTTAAGTAGCGTTCCTGTACCGAGCGAATTCTTTCGATAGAACCCGAATATTGAATTTTGTTAAAAATCTCTTGGTCAATTAACCATTCTGGAGTAGTAAAGAGTTCTTCCTGAAGAAAATTCATGCAATTCTTTTGGTATTCTTTGGACACATGGGTATACACGGCCCCATCTTGATCAGCTGTTTTATAATATTCATAAACGCCACCTATGTTGTTGGCCACATGTCCCATATACCTTCTGTATTGACCGACTACTTGGCCGTATAAGGTTCCTAAATCGTTATAGTTCTTTCCATCTTCTGTAGTCCACTCCTTTAATTTTGGAACAATACGCTTCAAGTTCGCTATACCATAAAGGCTCGCTTTTATAGCATCATCGCCCAAATCTTCTGTTTGGGAACTAGGGTCATGGATATCTCCTACTTGTTGATGCCCAAAGCGGTACATTGAGTCATTTTCATGCGCTCTTATCCATTTGTTCAATACTTGTTTTTCATCAACCGCCGAAACATCTAGAATAGGTTTATAACCCCAACGAATAGCGTATTTGTCATAAACACCAATATTTGGCATTAGTGCTACACCTTCATCGCCGGGTTGTGCTACATAGTTAAATCTAGCATAATCCATAATGGACGGTGCTGTACCATATTTTTGGGTAAATTCCTTGGAACGTAAAGAATCCACGGGGTAAGCAACACTGCTTCCCATATTGTGTGGAAGTCCTAAAGTATGACCTACTTCGTGAGCAGATACAAAACGGATCAGTCTTCCCATGATTTCATCTTTAAAAGCCACTTTTTGCGCTTCGGGATTAATGGCCGCAGTCTGAACAAAGTACCAGTTGCGCAATAGCGTCATTACGTTATGGTACCAATTAATGTCAGACTCTAAAATTTCACCGCTTCGGGGATCACTAACATGCGGGCCATTGGCATTTGGTATTGGTGAAGCCAAATATCGCACAACGGAATACCGTACATCTTCAGGAGACCATTCTGGGTCTTCTTCTTTGTTCGGTGGGTCTTTGGCAAGAATTGCATTTTTAAAACCAGCTGCCTCAAAGGCTACTTGCCAATCCTCAATACCTTGTTTAATGAAAGGGACCCATTTTTTTGGTGTGGCACGATCTACATAATATATAATAGGCTTTTTTGGTTCGACCAGCTCACCAGCTTTGTACTTTTCTATGTCTTCTTCTTTAACTTCTAATCGCCATCGGTCTAGATAACGAACGGTCTTGCTCTCTTGTGCATCCAATCCATAATCCACCTGTCCTCTGGCAAACCAACCCACACGTTCATCAAAATACCTACGCTTCATGGGTTCTCTTGGCAATAAAATCATAGAATTGTTGATTTCTATGGAAATGGAGCCCATGCTCTGGTTGCTGGGCGGTTCTTTGGCAACATAAGTTTTTACATGTCTAGCTTCAATGTTTAGCGGGTAACTCTTTAAGGACTCTATATAACTGCGGTCACTGTCCAAACGACTTACCTTATATCTTTTTCGAATACCGTCGGGCATACCAAGGGCATTAACATCTTTGGTAAACAATGGATCAACTTCAATAACCGTAGCGGGATTTAAGGAATCTTTTTTGAATGCTTTAATGTCAAAAGCGAAAAGTACAGGTTCAAAATTTGAATTTACGACCGCTTCGTGAACAGGTAAAGAGTCCGCAGCGAAGTTCTCATAGGATACAACTCGAAGCAAAACCTTTTTTGGTTTTTTCTCCCAGCGAAGTACTTTGGTATTTATTTTTCCGCCACCAAAACCAATTCCAGTTGCTGTTTTAGCGATACGGCTTACCATGAGCATTTCCCTATTCAGAAGTGAATCAGGAATTTCGTAATAATGTTTGTCCTCTACTTGGTGTACCTTAAAAAGACCTTCGTCGGTTTTTGCATCTTTGGTGATTACCTTATCATAAGGCTTAATAGCTCCTTTTTTTGGTTTATCCTCTGCTTTTTTTTCTGTTTTTTTCTGCTTCTTTTTAAAAAGCTGGGCTTCTACAGTTGAAAAAGAACCCATTAAAAAAGCAAGAAGTAAGACTTTTGGAAGTAATTTTTGAATCATTTTGGTAATAGTTTGACGTGATGAATGCGCCCAAAGAACTTAAAAAAGGATAAAATAGCGTGTTAAATAAATATTAACTCTCATTTTTTTTAACTCATATGCCAATCTCTGGGAGTATTGGATTTTACTAATACTTTCCGTCGAAAGTATACCTATAGCTGGGTTCATGGAGAATCATAATTTTTCAAAAAAAATAAAAACACTGTAACAATTTAAAATTTGGACAGTCTTATAAGCATATTACATCAATCAAAAAATTCAATCAAAAATGAACAAGTTATTAATGATTTACGGATGCGCACTATTAGGTAGTCCCACCGTAGCAGAAGACCAACAAAGTACGGCAGCAGCTGTTGTAGAAACTAAGACCGAAACTGTTAGTACGTTTGAGAACAATTTTACGGTATTGACCATCAATGCTGAGGCAAACAGTGAAACTTCCAGATTTTATAATGATATAAATGAGGAAGCCTTTCAATTAAATTTAAACGAAATTGAGTTTGTAGAAGAAGAATCGGATTTGGATCTAGGTTTTAATACCTCCGATTATCTTCCTGAAGGCTTTAACCCTTATGAAACCTATTTTGATTTGAATTCCCTTATATATATAGAAGACGAAAACGAACTAAATCTGGATTTTGCCACCAGTGAGTATCTGCCAGAAGGTTTTGATGCATACACGGAGGTGGTAGACGTACATTCCATCAACTATATAGAGGATGAGGATTTAGACCTAGGTTTTGATACTGCAGAGTATCTTCCAGCGGGATTCTCACCATACGAAGCGTATGTGGATTTGAGTACTATCGAGTATATAGAGGATGAAGTTGAGTTGGAACTAGGTCTGGACAGCTATTATTCTTTACCAGAAGGATTTAATGCCTATACGGATACGATTGGAATAGCATCCATCCATTTTATAGAGGATGAGGAAATTGATCTGGGTTTTGATACTACCACGTATCTACCAGAAAACTTTGACCCCTACATGGAGGTCAACTAAGTAAGATGTTAGATGTCATTTTACGAACTTTTGATTTAGTCAGTCAAAGAAAAAGCCCTCTTCTGAGGGCTTTTTTATATACTTTATTTTTTGCCGAACTCATCTTGACTTTTAGTTTTAAGCAGAAAATGAGAAGAAATTTTATCAATTGAGTCGTTTTTTGATAGCATAGCCATAGCTACGGTAGATAAAAATGGCGAAAAGTGAGGGGATTTATTCCATTTTTTAGGCAAAAGAAAAGTCAAGATGAGTTCGCCTATACAAATGTATCGATGAATTGCAGTTAACAAAAAAATAACAATAAAATCGACCAAGTGTAAATGGCAAAGAAACTATTCCAAAGCTGAATATTTGGTAGGTTCCAAGATGTTAAATTAACACTTTGTCAATGATTTGAAACAAGTACTGATAATACTATTCTAACTTGTTTTATTAGCATTAGTTAATGAAAATCTAAATATAATAATCTTGAATTTTAGTGGTTTTATCTTTGCTATATATTTAAAAACAGCAGTTATGAAATACCAGACTTTTACATTGACCGCAGTAATGATTGTCTTTATGTCAATCTCTCTTCAAGCCATGAAATCAAATGCATTAGTTGAAGAATTTGATATAAACAAAGTTGTATTTATAGAAGAAGATCAGGACTATGATTTGGGTTTTGATACTTCTAAATATCTACCTGAAGGATTTGATGCCTACAGCAATGAATATTCAGTAGAAACAGTTAACTATATAGACGTTTGTGACGACGTGGAATTAGGGTTTGAAACAACGGGATATCTACCAGAAGGTTTTAATCCGTATATAAGATAAGTTAGTTTTTTATTTTTTGAGTTAGTTAGTTTTTAAACCCTCCCTTTAGGAGGGTTTATTCATTAAAAAAGGAACGGAACCACAAATTGAAACACTAAAATCAACAATCCAACAGCAATAAGGTTCAAAACAATACCAACTCTCGCCATTTGGGGTACTTTGACATAACCACTGGCAAAAACAATTGCGTTGGGTGGAGTGGCCATAGGCAACATAAACGCACAACTACTTGCTATGGTCACAGGAATAAGTAAGTAGAGTATAGGAATATCCAGCCCAATGGCTATACCCGCAACAACGGGAGCTAACACGGCTACAAGTGCCACATTGCTCATAAGTTCGGTCATAAATAACATGAGCAGAATCAATAGAGATGCGGTTAGGATTATACTTATTTCGCTATTGGCAATTGCAACCGCTACCATATCCACTATTCCACTTGATGACATTCCCTTTGCCAGCGCCAGTCCTCCGCCAAACAATATCAATATGCCCCATGCCAATTTTGAAGTGTCCCTCCATTGAATCAAGAAATCACCCTTCCTTAAGTTATATGGAATTGCAAATAGGGCAATTGCAGCGAAAATGCTGATCATGGTATCGGTAAGTCCTAGATTTGGAAAAATACTGTTAATTAAGGTTCTAAAAATCCAAAGGGAGACCGTTACCGCAAAAATGGAGAGGACTAATTTCTCTTTACCCGAAGTAGGGCCTAACTTTTGGAGCTCAACTTGAATAACTTCTTTTGAGGCACTAAACTTTAAATCCCGATTAGGGAACATCCATTTTACCAAAACAAGGTAGCTAATGCCTATCATTACAATTGAAAATGGAAGCCCAATGGTCATCCATTTTAAAAAAGAGATTTCAGTATTGTACTCATTCTCCAATAATCCTATTAAGACTGAATTTGGCGGTGTACCAATGACCGTTGCAATTCCACCAGCATTGGCAGAAAAGGCAATACCCAGCATCACGCTTAAGGCAAAATTTTGGTCATTTTTTGTAAATCCGTCTTCATCGTTAATCAACAAATTGATTACTGAGATTGCAATGGGTAGCATAACAACAGTACTTGCAGTATTACTGATCCACATGCTTAGAGAAGCAGTGGCGATCATAAATCCTAAAATAACCTTATTGGGAGTTGTCCCGGTCAGTTTTATGATATTAAGGGCAATACGCTTGTGGAGATTTACCTTTTCTAAAGCTAGTGCCATCACAAATCCACCAAAAAATAGAAAGACAATGGGACTTCCGTAGTTGGCACCTACTTCAGCAATCGGCAGGATTTTGAGCAACGGGAAAAGCAATAACGGTAGAAGTGCCGTTACGGAAATGGAAACTGCTTCGGTAATCCACCAGATCAACATCCAGACAGCTACGGAGATTACAGGGTCCCCTTGTTCGGAAACCATATCAAAAGGCAGGTTATTTAAAGTGAGAAATACAATTGGACCAAGAATGAGTCCGGCAATTTTTGATTTTTCCATGTTGGTCTTTAGCGTTCAAAGTTCTAAAGATAATGAAGACTTAAAAATAATTGTGCAATCGATTGCACAATTCTTCAGAGAAAATATAATCTTGTTTGAAAAGTGAATACTTCAAGCGCAAATCTTTAATGATTACTTCTAAACTTTTTAGGTGAGATAGCAACATGCCGTTTAAAGAACTTGATAAAATAAGAAGGATCTTCAAATCCAAGCTTATAGGCAATTTCACTTATCTGTAGTCCAGTAAACTTCAAGAGACGCTTTGATTGTAAGATAACACGTTCGGTTATAAATTCAGATGGTGATTTACTACCTATCTTTTTTGTAATTGTAGATAGTGTTTTTGTCGAAATGAACATGGATTCGGCATATTGCCCAACAGTTAGGTTTTTTTCGTAATTGCGTTCTATCAGTTCTTTAAATTCATAAAAGCGTAGGGTATAAGAGCTAGGGGAGATTATTTTTTCCGGTTCTCTGTTCTGGTGGACACGTTCAAGATCAATAAGAAAGCATTTTAAAAGAAAACGGACCATATTTTCAAAACCAAAACGATTGCGATGTGATAATTCTTTTACTATCAAATCTATATATGTATTGCATTTGGCAATGGTATCAGTTTCCATAGCATAGCATGGATTTTCCTGTGTTTTGAAAATAGCGTACTTCAAGAAGATATCCGCCTCGGTATGCATAAAAAAACTCTCGTTGAAATGAATTAACCAACCGTCGCCTTCAAGATTTTCATCAAAAGCATGGATTTGACCTTTTGAAATGAATAGAATAGTGTTTTCCTTTACTTTATATTCTTTAAAATCAACAAGATGTTTACCGCCCGAAGAAAAAAACCAAATGATTTGATAATAACTATGTGAATGTGGTTGGGTCGCTTTGTTACTACTTTTTTTTCGGTAGCTTTTTAGATCATATATCTCAAATTGAAGTTTTTGAGGGCTTAATTTATGAAGATGATATTGCTCAATTTTTGACAAGTAATTATATTTTAAGCATAAAATTAAGTCAAAACTTTGTTTGTAAGCTTTTCAGCTGCCCTAATACCGCTGTATACGGCTCCGTCCAAGTATCCTCCATATACTGGTGATGTTTCCGTTCCTGAAAAAAATAACTTCCCATCCATATAAAAATCATTAAACAACGGATTTCCATATTGCGGACTCATATATACGGATTTCAGATTTTCACATGAGGTAAACCTGTCTTTGGACCAATCCTTTTCCAAATACAAAGTATATTTTTTGATTTCCTTTCCAAGATACTTTTCCAGATAGTCCAGGATTTTCTTCTTTCTCTCCTGTTTTGGGAAATCGCGCAAGCCCTCGTTGGCAAACCCCATAAGTCCAAATATGGAGTTTTCATAATTGCAATGGTCATAAAGTTCAATTATAGGACCAACCTGACCGATTACGGTACCAGAAAAGTTTTTCTCCCGCCAGAAGGCCTTCTCAAAAAGCAAACCAACCTTTATAGCATTGCTCATCCAAGTATGGGTATGCTTCATTGTGGTACTGAATTCTGTTGGTAGCCCTGGACTGTACTTTAAAGTCGAAGCCAATTTTGGAGGAACGGTCACAACAACTTTTTCGGCACTAAAAATAATGTCGTTTTCAGTTTTTAGATGTAATGTATGCTGCACCTCGGTAACCTCAATAATTTTGGTGTTTCTTATGATTTTATCCTTTAACGGCATTGCCAGTTTTTCTACAATGGCAGTTGTGCCATTTACAACCCTGCTTGCAGAAGGGGCCTCTTGGGAATTTTCAAAAAAATGGGCAGGTGCCATGGTATTGTACACCAGAACACTCTGCCCTTTACCGTATTGCTCAAATATGTTGATATTGAACCTATCAAGTAGTTTGTTCAAATTGAGGTGGTGGTCTTGAAACCAGGTAGCGCCCATATCGATACCTTTATGTGTATTGATTCGACCGCCAATATGGTTTCTACCTTCCAATATGATAAAATCATCTTCACCAGTTTCTAAAAGCGAATTTGCCGTGGTCAGTCCAGACAGGCCAGCTCCAACGATAATATATTTTGCGCTCAATTTATGTTTGTTCATTGTTAATCCATTAAGTGTGTACCGTGGACAACAGCGGCTCCGGCTCTCAATGCTGCTGCTACAAAAGTGACCTCAGCAAGTTCTTCTTGCGTGGCTCCAGCATCCAAAGCATGTCTTTTATGGATTTCCAAACAATAGGGACATTGTGTTGTCAATGCCACAGCCACAGCCATTAATTCCTTATATTTTTTAGGAATGGCACCATCTGTAAGTGCTTCACTGTCCAAAGCTTGAAAAGCTTTCATCGCATTTTGGGCCTTCTTACCCAATAGTCCTAGTTTTTTCAAATTGTTCATGTCGTACATAACACTAAATTTAGAATTAAAAGGAGATGGACCATAATACCATCTCCTGTTGAATTTTAGTTTCTACCAGACATTACACCTCCATCAATGTCCCAAATGGCGCCCGTTACCCATGATGCTTTATCGGAAAGTAAGAAAGAAATGGTATTCGCTACATCTTCGGCAAGTCCGTTTCTTCCAATTGGGTGAAAGGCATGGAAATTTTGAAGCGCATCATTGGCTTCTTGCTTGCCCCCAAATACATTCTCGTAGACCGGTGTTTCCACAACAGCTGGTGAAACGGCATTCACACGGATTTTATAATCCGCCAATTCCATGGCCAAGTGCTGTGTTAAACTGTGCAATCCTGCTTTTTGCATTGAATATGCAGAAGAAGGGGTCGCTTTTACCGATTGTTTGGCCCACATAGAACCTACATTGACGATGGAACCACCCTCTGTTGCAGCCATCTTTTTTGCCGCAGCTTGTGTAATAAAAAAGAATCCCCTGTTTAGATCTAAGTACGAATCGTAGTCAGAAGTCGTATGATCTAAAAATGGTTTAGGTCCAAAAATACCTGAAGCGTTTACCAAATAATCCAAGTTGTTCCAACCCGCAATCTCGTTTTGCAAGACACTTACTTGGTCTTGGTCTGTAATATTGACCTTATGCGTTACTAGATTATCGTTTGACTCATCTTTTTTAAAGGTTTCTAATTTGGTGTCATTAGTTCCTACTACGTGTACTTCAACACCTTGGTTCAAAAGGTTCTGTGCAGTTGCTTTACCAATACCGCTACTGCCTCCTATAATCAATGCTCTTTTCATTTTTTTTGATTTAAAAAATTACAAGCACAAAATTATCGCGGAGTCTATTGCGATTTATGTCAATTAAAGAAAAGAAATGGTAATTTTGGGAAACTACCTTTCAATTCAATTTTTTTGCAAAAAGCCCATCGTCGCGTTTTTCAACGGCAAAGACACCAAGTTTTGATAGGTTTTTGGTGCTTTTATCCCATTTTTTACCGCTAAGTCCGGCTTTTTGCTTTAATTCAGCTAGCGGCATTTCTTCAACTTGCTTTAACAAGTCCATGATTGCCTTTTCTTCATCGCTTAGGGCGATTGCTTTTTTCTCAGGGCGCATTTGCGGAAAGAACAACACCTCTTGAATGGAGGAGTTATTGGTCATAAGCATTACCAAACGATCGATCCCGATACCAATACCTGAAGTGGGTGGCATTCCATACTCTAAAGCTCGTATAAAATCTTGGTCAATGAACATGGCTTCATCATCCCCTTTTTCGGAAAGACGTAATTGTTCTTCAAAACGTTCTCTTTGATCAATAGGATCATTGAGCTCCGAGTAGCAATTTGCCAATTCTTTACCGTTGACCATAAGTTCAAAACGTTCGGTCAATGCTGGATTATCGCGATGTTCCTTGGTGAGCGGACTCATTTCTTTTGGATAATCGGTGATAAAAGTGGGCTGCACGTAGTGATGTTCGCATTTTTCCCCAAAAATTTCGTCGATAAGCTTACCCACACCCATTGTCTCATCAACCTCAATGGACAGTTTTTTAGCAACTTCGCGAAGCTCTTCTTCACCCATACCAGCTACATCGTACCCTGTATGTATTTTGATAGCTTCTAAAATAGGAACCCTGGCATAAGGCGCCTTGAATTCTATTTCATTGTCGCCAACGGTAAGTTTTGTGCTTCCGTTTGCATCCAAAGCAATTTTTTCCAAAAGCTGTTCTGTAGTATCCATCATCCAGTTGTAGTCTTTATAGGCTACGTAGAGTTCCATTACAGTAAATTCTGGATTATGGGTGCGGTCCATTCCCTCGTTCCTAAAATCCTTGGAAAACTCATAGACCCCATCAAACCCACCAACAATCAAACGTTTTAGGTAAAGTTCGTTGGCAATACGCAGGTACAAGGGAATGTTCAATGCATTGTGGTGCGTTAAAAAAGGTCTTGCGGCAGCTCCACCGGGAATAGGTTGAAGTATTGGAGTCTCTACTTCGAGATATCCTCTTTCATTATAAAACTCGCGGATACTGTTCGTGATTTTTGTGCGCTTGATGAAAGTTTCCTTTACGGACGGATTTACCACTAAATCAACATAGCGTTGGCGATAGCGCAATTCTGGGTCATTGAATTCATCATACACATTTCCATCAGCATCAACTTTAGGAAGAGGCAATGGGCGTAACGCCTTGCTGAGCAGGCTAAAGCCTTTTACCATTACGGTTTTTTCGCCTACCTGTGTAGTGAACAATTCTCCTTCTACACCTATGATATCTCCAATATCCAGCAGTTTTTTGTAGACCTCGTTGTATTGCGTTTTATCTTCGCCCGTGCAAATTTCATCTCTGTTGAAATAAACCTGTATGCGACCCTCACTATCCTGAAGCTCGGCAAAAGAAGCCTTTCCTTGTATTCTTCTAGACATTAACCTACCGGAAATCACTACTTTTTTTCCTTCTTCATAAGCATCTTTGATACTTTTGGAGGTAGCATCAACTGGATATAATGCTGCGGGGTAAGGATTTATTCCCAATTCCCTTAGTTTGGATAATTTCTCCCTTCGAACGATTTCCTGTTCCGATAGTTGCATAGTCTATAAAAAATTAAAGCGCAAAATTACACTTTTGCGCTTTAATTCCTTAGTTGGACTTGCTTAATGTAGCGTAATTTGGTGTGTAGGGCTTTTTCTTTACGATTTGCACCATGTCCTCTTCCAAAGATTCGATAGGACTTTCTACAATTCTATTGACCTCTTCACCATTTTTAAAGAAAATCATTGTGGGTACTTTTATAATGTCGAGCCCTTTTTCTTCACCAGTTGGACTTTTCTTGTAGTGTTCTTTTCGTCTATCCAATGCGACAATTTCCAGTTGTTCCATAGGAAATTTAGCGGCCTTTAATATTTTGATGATTCTTGGCACTTCTCTTTTGCTGTCACCGCACCATGTTCCCAAAAATAGTTTGACTTCATGCTTTGCAAGTGGTTTTTTGAACATGTTGACCAAGTCTTTGTCCACAGTATAGGAATCATAACCTACATTGTACCATGCTTGGTAAGGTTCTGACTCCAACCCTTCCAAATTGATTTTTCCCACCATATATTTTTTCCCGTTTTCCATGGTGACTTCTTTGTTGAATTCTTGGCCATACGAGAACGATATGGAAATAAACAACAATGTAAAAAAAGATGATTTCATGATTTTTCGATTTAAAATTCGAAAGCGAAAATTGCATAAAATCAAAAACAGAAGACAATCGAGCAGTTGGAAATAGGGACTAGACCCTAGGTGGAAATTTTACTTTTTGAAGAGTGCCACGATTTCATGGCGCGAAGAAACTTCCAGTTTTTTGTACAGATTGTTGATGTGTGTTTTTATGGTACTAAGACTCACAAAGAGTTCCGCAGCAATCTCCTTATTGCTTTTGTCCTGCAAAATCTGTTGCACTATTTTTTGCTCTTGCGGGGTTAGTTTTTCGACCAGTATTTTGGCCTTTGTTCTAACCTTTTTTCTTTTTGAAACCAATAGATATAGATTAAGCCCTAAGGATAAAGCGAACAGAATTGAAAGAATCCACATCCAGTTCAAAGCTTTGGGATTATTGAAACTGGCCAGTTGCACATCTGTAGTTATTTCCGCTTCATACTGTTGTGTGAAACCTGTGTTGGTATACATTGTTTTTAGGCGTTCTGATAGATCTTGGTAATAGTCGTTTTTTAGAATATCCTGCAAATAGTAAGCATAGGTTTCGTTCTTTTTATCCGAAAGAAAATCATAAATGTAAAGTTCTACCAAAGGCTCCTTAGCTTCCGCTCCAAAATCATGAAGTACTTGAAACCATTTTTTTAAGTTAAGTTTCTTATTGGTTTCACTGATATAATTTGTAAAGTCAAAAATCATTTCTTCCTTAAGGTTTTCCACTTCTAAAAGCATCGATGATTTTGAATTGGTCGATGTAATGGTACAAAGCGATTGGTCCTCAAAAGAAGTTGGGAATTCTACGGTATCGGTATTATTAGCGACAAAAAGTACGCTCTCGGTGCTGGAACACTGACCCAAATAGTGATTGGAATTGGTGTCGTCCAAACAATCATCGAAATGAATTCTGTAAATACGGTTGCTATCAAGTAGGTTGTTCCCCTTAAACTGAAAGAATCCTGTTGAATCGATATTCGCCTTTTGAATGATTTGCTCCAGATATATTCGGGAAGATTTTCTGTAATCCTCTACCAAGGAAAGATAAATTGCTTTTCCAGCATTTTCTTTTGATACGGTTCCCGAAAAGGTATACTGCCCTGACAAGGAATACGAGGTCAGAAGAATAAAAAAAAGGACAAAAATCCGCATAATACTATTTGTAGGGTTTAAATTTAATGGTTTTTATGTAACAAATCCTGAAATTGAACTACCTATAAGTATCATCAATCAAAATCAAATCAATGAGTTTCTGGAGAGTACTTTTGGCCATCATTTTCCCACCTTTGTCAGTCATCGGAAAAGGTTGTGGTTCTTTTGTTATTGTATTACTTTTAACCCTTTGCGGTTGGGTTCCCGGTATTATTGGAGCCCTTGTCATACTTAATAACACGAACTAAACATTATCACATGAAAAAAATCCAAATGCTAAGTTGGGCCATAGCTATCGCCCTTATTTCGTCATGTAATTTTACGGAGGAAATCCACCTCAAAGAAGATGGGTCTGGAAAATTGTCCATTAACTTTGATGGGTCGGAACTCATGGAAATGGCTGGGGAAGAAATGGCGAAAGGCAAAGAAAAGGCAGTGGATTCCATATTTTCATTCAAGGATTTTTTAAAGGAAAAAAAAGATAGCATAGCAACATTGTCCCCAGAAGAACAAGCAAAATTGAAAAAACTGGAACCTTTTAGTATGCACATGGTCATGAATGCCGAGGAAAAGTTGATGAAGTTTGATCTATTCAGTGAGTTCAAGGATGTAAGCGAGGTAAATGATGCCTTCAATGCCTTTCAAGGTGCAAGCGCACTTGGACCTAACCCTGGACAAGAAAAAACTTCTCCAATGGGCGGGCAGGAAGCTACTACCGAGGTGAACTATACATTTTCGAAGAACACTTTTTCGCGAAAGGCCAAAATTATAGATGAGGAGCTTTTTCAAAAAAGTGTGGATAGTCTTCAAAGTGCCGAAATGTTCTTATCAGGTTCGACCTATACTTTAAAATATCATTTTCCACGAAAAGTAAAATCCACGAATGTTGAGGATGCTACTTTTAGTGCCGATGGGAAGACCATGTTTTACGAAGTTGGTTTTATGGACCTTATGAAAGACCCTTCAGTTTTGGATGTAGAGGTCGAGTTGGAAAACTAGTTTCTGGATAAAGGTCTTCGTATCTTTGTACGATGAACAAAAAAGTGATTCTTCAGGATTTAGGATTTAAGGATTACAAAGAAACTTGGGACTACCAAGAAGAATTGTTTCGAGGCATTGTAGACCTAAAAATCAAAAATAGAAGAACAGGGACACAAGATGATACTCCAAACCACTTCCTCTTTGTGGAGCACCCACATGTATACACGCTTGGCAAAAGTGGAGATATGTCCAATTTGCTTATTGATGAAGAGCAACTAAAAGAAAAAGGTGCTACTTTTTACAAAATCAATAGGGGAGGAGACATTACGTACCACGGTCCAGGGCAGATAGTGGGATATCCCATTCTGGATTTAGATAATTTCTTCACCGATATCCACAAGTATTTACGATTATTGGAAGAAATGGTTGTTTTGACCTTGGCCGAATATGGTTTAAAAGCAGAACGTTCTGAAGGAGAAACGGGCGTTTGGTTGGATGTTGGAACGCCATTTGCCCGAAAAATATGTGCCATGGGCGTACGTGCTAGTAGATGGGTCACTATGCACGGTTTTGCCTTGAACATCAATGCGAATTTAGGCTACTTTGATATGATGATACCCTGCGGAATAAAGGATAAGGCCGTTACATCATTAAATGTTGAGCTAGGAATGCCAGAAGTTGATATGGAAGAAGTGAAACAAAAATTATTGCGTCACTTTGAAGTTCTTTTTGAAGCCAATCTCCTAAAAGAAAAAACCCCAGTGTAAACCGAGGTTTTTATATAGCAATACTTTTAGGCTACTTGGAATATTTGGTCAATTCCATTCTGCTCATAAATTTTCCATTTTTTCCATAGGTTTCCTGTTTTACCATTCCTACGCCTTCGGCCAACCATATTTTATTGTTCATTTCTTGATTTGCCATCATTACTTTTGATTTTCCTTTCTCGGTAATCAGAAAACAATCAAAACTGCCAGCAGAGGTGGTAACGGATTCTTTTGCCTCGACCTTTCTATTCGTCATTTCAACATTGATTTTCATTTTCATACCGCCCATGTCCATACTAACATTTACGTTCGAATCCTCAAGGGTCTGGCCTACTGCAAGATTGTTCGGTATTTGAACATCTGTTCCCGTGATATCCATCTCCATTCCCATATCCTTGTATTGTTGTTGTAATTGTGAAGGGAAAAGACTTTCATAATCGATTCGTACACCATCACCCGTACAAGTAATGTTATAGTCAGATTCGAATACATTTTTACCTTTATTGTCCTCGAATCTAAGTTGCATCGTAGCATAGGTCTCATCGCCAGAGGTACTTACTTTGGAAACGGTATAATCCGTTGTTCCCTCGACCTTGTTTTTCTTATTGTACATCGTGTATTGGTAGGATGTCCCTTCTTTCATGGGGTAAAATGTACTGCAATTGTTCTGTGCCGTTAGGAAATAACAGCTACAAAACGCTAAAACGCTTAAAATAATATTGATTTTCATGTTTGGTGGTTTTGGTTATTGTCTTATGAACTCTACGCGCCTATTTTGAGTCTTTCCATCAACAGTATTGTTGTCACCAACGGGTTCAGATTCTCCCTTGCCTTCAAAAAGTAGCCTGTCCGAAGAAACCCCATAAACCGATACAAGTGCATTTTTAACAGCTTCTGCTCTTTTCTTTGATAGGGCAAGATTGTTTTCATCCGATCCATCAGAATCGGTATGGCCAACTATTTTTAAGGTCATGCTTTCCTCTTGTTGCAGTACTTGGGATACTTGTCGGATAATGCCCATAGACTGTGGTTGTATATTTGCCGAACCAGATTCGAACAATATTCCGTTGGTAGAGATTTTTCCTTCGGATATCAGTTTTCTTCTTAGGTCCACACCACCTTCGGCAACCTTTAAATTTGAAATGAACAAACGTTCTTTACCATCTTTGAATCCTCTGGGCTCAAACTTTAGGGTTGTTATCTTTCCTTCGGATACCAATCTTGGAACATCGATATATTTATTTTCATTCACCCAAAGCCTGAAGCGTTTTCCATTTACCGCTACAGAAATATGGACTTTCTGTAAGACATCTTTTCTAATATCGGCAGTAACTGTATTGTTGACGGTGTTTTTGCCATCGATATTGTTCCAAATTCGTATGCCTATGGGAATGTATTGGCAAAAAGGAAGGTAGGCATAAATAGCGTTCTTGCCGTAACCGAATTTGTCGCTCTCGTCCAAAATAAAGTGTAATATGGCCTGGGACGAAGTTTGTTTGTCTAGACCATTGGTCAAAAGATCAAATTCTATAGTATAATCTTGCGGTAATGTTGGAACATCGGGAATATAATAGGAGCTGGGTTTCATTTCGAACCATTTTCCATCCTCAGTGCTTATTTTTACAACCTCTCCACTGCCATCGGTATTCCATTTTGAAGGGAAATCGCCAATAAAGTCATTGGCAAAATCATCAAAAAAAAGTTGCTTGTCCCCAGGAACAAAATCAAACTTGCTATATACCTCTATTGTTTTTGGCCCTCCACTGGAAGGTTCTATTGACGTATTCGTTGAGTTTTGATTATTGCCAGAGGTCGAAGTAGGGTTCTCTTGGTTATCCTGTGGTGTTCTAGGGGCTTTTTGATTTCCTGATCCATCGCCCAAAACACTGTCCAATGCTTGGTCGGTTTTTTTTGCGCTTTCTTGTTCTACCCGTCTTTCAACAGTTCGTTCGGCAGCTCTTTCGGCTTTTTTTGCTAGTTTTTTAAAAAATTGAGCATTTGCATTAAGGCATAACGTCATGGCAAAAGCCATAACGATTTTGCTTAAAAAGGAGGTTTTCATTTTTAAAAGTGTTTAGATAGTTTGTTATCAAGGTATTGTAATTCCTAGAAAACTACAAAATTGGGTAATTAAAGCATCTTAAGATGTATATCTTGTTTTAATAAATGTACAAGTTGCAGTAAATGAACTTGTCTTGAGTTAATGTTTGGAACCGAGATTTTTGGCTTTAAAGGTCTAATGAAAGCTTTTTTGAACAGCATAGCCTTAGTTACGGTGGGAGAAAAAGATAAAATTAGACCGTAAAATGTAAAAATAGCAGGTAAAAGATTAACTCAAGGCGAGTTCAATAAGCTGTTAATTCATTCCGTAGACAATAATCGAATTCTCTTGGTCTTTGGCAACAAGCTCCAATTTTTTGTTATTGTCCATATCGGTCAAGTCAATCAAGGAGCTTCCGTATACAGGGAAATTGGGAATAGGTACCGCTTGGCTATCGAACAAGTATATTTTCTGGTTCTGGATATCGGTAACACCAACATAAATCTTATCATAGATGTAAAAGATTTTTGGTTTGGTGTATACGCCAAGTTCCAGTTCTACTTTTTTGCCCCTAATGCTCAAAACATTATCATTCATAAAAACTAGGGTTTTACTAGTTGCATACATTCCATGGTCTTTATTTAGATTGAAATTGGTACTGGTCAACTTTCCTTTGGTATCTATTTGATGGAGCACGCCCTTTTTATTAGTTATGGAAAACTTGTTTTTGTATAAAAAGGTTTCGTTATCGGAAAAATCTATTTTTTGGGACACTTTTATACGCTCTCCTCCAGCTCTGTGCAGAATTTTAATGGTCTTATCTTCCAATTGAAAAACAAGATAATCTCGATTGGAAATCCTGAAATGTTTAGGAGCTTTGATGATGGGACTTTGCGCTTTTTTATACGTAAACCCATCAACAATATCGGCCTTGTTATTGTACATGAATACCTTCTCGCCCTGCGTAACCACAAATCTGTAATCTTTTTTTCCTTCATAGTCAAAGACGGCAAGTTCGTTCAAGTTACCTCCTTCAAAAGTTTTGTTGAAGGGAGGAACAACTTCACCGTTACGGTCCAGGATAAAGAATTGATTGCTCGTACAGAAGGCCAATTGCAAACGACCGTTCTTGTAGATATCCACTTGTTTTATGTCACCTTGAATCCTACCGTCCAGTTGTTTTTTCCACAATACTTTGCCATCTGAGGAGATGAGATACAGAAAATTATTTTGGTCCTGTACTACGATTTCCTGCTTGTTGGTTCTGTGGTTTTTCACAAATTGAGGGGTATTTGCCAAATCGGTTTCCAGTTCTAGCGTAAATAGGGGACTTACCGTTTTAGCAGCTTTGGTTTTTCCCGCCTTGGAAGCCAGAAGATTGATATGTGCAAAATTGTTGTCCGAAACCACTTGAGTTGCAAAAGAATAGTTCTTGAACGAAGCTTTATCGATGGCCTTGGCTAGGTCGGGATTCAAATCATTTTTGGCAATGTCGTTAATTCCCGAATCATTGGATACGAACAGTATTGTGGATTCGCTCGCCAATGTTGAAACAGCTGTCTTGTAGAACGGTGCATCATTAAAGGAAGAAGAACTCTTATAGCTACTGATAACAGCTTGTATTGCTCCCTTTTCTTCGGCGAAGAGAAACGTATTTTCCAAGATTGTACAGAAATTGGATGTAAACCCAGACAATAATGGATTAAACCCCTCTTCAAGAAATCCGGTATTTTGTAATGCCATAATTTCGCTTCCTTGATATGTAGAAGAAGACGTTTTATTTGTGCTCAGGAACTCGGAAAGACTTTCTGCCCCAAAAGAATTCAACAACACAATTTTTTTACCGCTCAAATAGATAATTCCAACCTCCTCTATGGTGTTGAAAAGAGAATCTACACGTTTTGTTCTATCCAAATAGGTGTTTTGATTCTTTGCAAAAATTTGGTAATCATCAAAAGTATAGGAAAGGATTGCTTTTGCATTAGGCGGAGCTATTAAAGGCGTCTTATTGGCCAAGGGTTTTGTACCCTTAAATAGATTGATGAAGCTTTTTGTTGAATCAGAAGAAATTCCAATGCCATTAAGATGGATGTTGTCGGAATTTGCGGAAAAATCCAACGACATCCAATCTGAGAAAGGAGGATTTTTCTTGTTCTCTTCCTTTTTAAAAGTTGTAATAAAAGAAGAGGTTTTGTTTAAGTTGAGAAATGCGCTTGCCGATTTTTCTGGGCTAGAGGTCTCGTACAATTTTGTCAATGTATCGTCAATGGCGTAGTCAAATCCCGCACGGACCATATTTTCAACAAGCATTTTTGATGAACTGAGTATGGTAAGGCCATTTTCTTCAGTCCCAAACACCTTGGAATCTTCAAAACTATATTCGGTAATGGTTCTTCCTTCGTAGTTGAAGGTTTCGATAGCCTTATTGGTTATTCCTTCCAAATTGAAGAAATCGTTATTTTTTTTGGCAACCAATACAAACTCATAGTTTTCTTTTCCTATTTCATAAAAAGCAAGTACACAAGTCTCATCTGTTGTAACATAGTCCAATTGATTCAGTTTGCCCTTAATTTTTTCATGTATGGGAAAACCATTTGTTTGTTTTAAAAAGGTACTGTTTTTAAGTTCGCTTTTAAAGTTGGAAAGGTTATTGATTTTTAAAATTAGTTGTGAATCGGAAGGGAGATAGCTCAATAAAGAATCTGAGGTTTTTACTTCGGTTTTACAGGAAATGAAAAATAGCGTTACTATAAGAAAGAGTAATTGGGGTTTCATTTTCAAAGTTTCAAACAAATTTAGGATTTTTAAATATCCAATGTAAACTGTTCGAGAAGTTGTCTGAAACTTTTTCTATGATATTTGGTCAATCCGTACTTTCGTATAGCCTCCCTGTGTTCCTTGGTAGGATATCCTTTGTTTTTTTTCCAATTGTACATCGGATATTCCTCATGAATAGTGCACATGTATTCATCCCTGTATGTTTTTGCCAATATAGATGCTGCTGCAATGCTCATAAATTTGCTATCTCCTTTAATAACACATTCATGTCCAACGGAAGGATAGGGTTTAAAACGGTTGCCATCGACCAAAATAAAGCTTGGCGTTTGTGAAAGACCATCTAAAGCCTTGTGCATGGCAAGTATAGAAGCGTTCAATATATTTATTTGATCTATTTCGTCTTGAAAAACATGGCATACCGAAAAAGTAACCGCTTCTTTTTCCAAAACAGATTTCAAGTAATCTCTTTTTGTCAAGGATACTTGTTTTGAATCATTAAGAATATCATTGGCAAAACCTTTTGGTAATATTATTGCGCCTGCCGTAACCGGTCCGGCCAAACAACCTCTGCCAGCCTCATCAGTACCAGCTTCATTTTCAAATTTTAGTAAACTTTTGAGCATGATTTCTAGCAGCGCTTCATTTTATTCATAAAAAATAACATGTAATTAGGTAAAATGGTTAAAATGATAACTTTTTTTCAAAGAAAATACCTACGAAAAAAAAATATCATAATTATTGGTGCAATTTTAACATTTAACGCCTTCAATCCAATGTATTTTTTGGAATATTAAGTTTTTATTAAGATTTTTACCGCTGACTAATTCAAAAATTCAATTAAATGAGATCAAAGTTAACTTTGATGCTTGCGCCATTATTGGTGTTATGCATGAGTTTCTCTTTTGGACAAGAGAAAACAATTACCGGTAACGTATCCGATGAAAACGGCTTGCCTCTCCCAGGCGTTTCAGTGGTCGTGGTGGGTACAACATCTGGTACACAAACCGATTTTGACGGTAACTACACTATTTCTGCAAGTGAGGGCCAAGTACTACGTTTTACTTACTTGGGGCAAAGGACCGTGAACAGAACAGTTGGTTCTTCTACTAGTATCAATATTCAGATGGAGGAAGATACCCAAGCATTGGAAGAAGTTGTTGTTGTTGCCTACGGTACGCAAAAGAAAGAGGAGATTACGGGTTCGGTAACTACTATCAAGGCAGAGGACATCCAAACAGTACAAACTGGTGATGTTACTCAGGGACTGGCAGGTAGGCTATCTGGGGTCCAAATCATAAACAATACTGGTGCACCGGGCGATCCACCACAGGTTAGATTTAGAGGTATTGGGTCAATCAATTCATCAAACGAACCTTTGTATGTTGTTGATGGAGTTGTTTTTAATGGAAATATAAACTCTATTAACCCACAAGATGTTGAGTCGTTGACTGTGCTTAAAGATGCTTCGGCCAATGCCTTGTATGGAAGTAGGGGTGCTAACGGGGTAATTCTTATTACTACGAAAAAAGGTGGTACGGATAAGTTGGAAGTTACATTCGATACAAGGGTTGGTTTCAATACCAGAGCTACACCTGAGTATGATGTAATCACTGATCCTGCTCAATACTATGAAGCAGCCTATGACCGATGGAGAATAGGTCTTATTGATGCAGGGACTGACCCAGCTGAAGCCGCTCAGATTGCGGCAAGTCAGATTGTTTCAGGAGGGGATTTCTCTCTTGGGTACAACAATTATGATGTTCCGGACGACCAATTAATCGATCCAGCTACTGGACAAATCAATCCGAATGCAAATCTCTTATATCAAGACAGTTGGATAGATGAGTCATATAAAACCGGGACAAGAATAGAGAATTATGTAAGTCTTCGTTACAGTAACGATTTGCTTAATACATTTTTATCTATAGGGCATCTTAATGATGATGGAATTGTGCTGAATTCAGGTTTTGAAAGAACTACTGCCAGATTAAATTCCAGTTTCCGTCCAACCGAATGGTTGACGATTGGGGGTAGTATGAACTATGCCCAGACCAATCAAGACAATGCACTTCTTGGTGCAGGTTCAGGTAATGTAAGTAATATTGCTAACTGGGCAAGGACAACCGCACCTGTGTACCCAGTTTTTGGAAGGGACGGACAAGGAAATATAATTAGAGATACTGATGGTAATGTGGTATTTGATTTTGGTACAGGTTCTAACGGAACAGTTGGTCTTAGACCGGCATTTAAGTCAAATGCAAATCCGGTAGCTACCAGTTTATTGGATATTGATGGGAATGTAGCGGACAATTTTTCAGGGAGATTCAATGCATCTGCTAAATTCTTAAAGGATTTTGAATTCACCTACAATTTCTCTGCAGATATAACCCAAGCTAACATAACTCAATTTGCTACACCAATCGGGGGAGACGCCCAAGCTGTAAATGGAAGAATTACCACAAGGTCTAATCGCGGAGTTACCACTGCCCATCAACAATTACTTAATTGGAGAAAAGAATTGGGCAACCATAGTTTGAGTGTTTTGTTAGGACATGAAAGCAATGATTTTAATTTCAGATTGTTGCAGGGTCAAGTTACTGAGACAGTTATTGATAGACTTGCTGTATTGGAAAACGGTGTTAATATCCAATTTCTTAACGGTTATGAGAAGGATTACAGGGTTGAGGGGTATTTTTCTAGGTTGACATATGATTATGATGACAAGTATTTCTTCAATGCCAGTTTCAGGAGAGATGGAACTTCGGTTTTTTCACCTGATAACAGATGGGGTAATTTCTACGGTCTAGGTGTGGCTTGGTCAGCACACAAAGAGAGCTTTTTGTCTAATGCAAATTGGTTGAGCGTTTTAAGATTAAAGGCTAGTTTCGGCCAGCAAGGTAACGATGCTATTTTGTACGAGGATATACGTACAAATGTTGCGGATTTAGATAACAGAAACTATTATGCATATGAGGATCAATTCGATATAGTTAATGCGGGTAACAATGTTCCTGGGATTACATTTTTTCAATTAGGAAATGAAGATTTGAAATGGGAAACCTCAACCAACATTAATGCAGGATTTGAGCTTGGTCTTTTCCAGAATAGAATCTTATTGAATGCTGAGTATTTTGAAAGAAACGTTGAGGATCTTCTTTTCTTTAGACCTATCGCTTTATCAGAAGGGGTTGGAACTAGACCTGAGAATGTAGGGGATATGGAAAACAAAGGTGTGGAAGTGGAATTAGGTATTGACATCATTAGAAATAGCAACTTTAACTGGTCTCTCAACATTAATGGAACACACTTCAAAAATGAAATTACAAGCTTGCCTGTTGACTTTATTGATGACCCTAATAATGGTATCTTTAGATTGGAAGAAGGAAGGTCTAGATTTGATTTCTTTACAAGAGAGTTTGCTGGTGTTGATCCAGAGAATGGAGATGGTTTATGGTTTACAGATGTTTTAGATGCAGATGGTAACCCTACAGGAGAAAGAGAAACTACCAACGATAGGGTGAATGCAACAGAGTATTTTGTGGACAAGAGTGCTAATCCAGATGTATTCGGAGGATTCTCAACAGCTTTCTCTTACAAAGGATTCTCTCTGGATGTAGGTTTTGCTTATCAAATAGGTGGATACGCTTGGGACAATGTCTACCAGACACTTCTTGGAACAACTTCTGCGGGAGATAACTTCCACCTAGATGTACTCGATTCCTGGACGCCTGAGAACACAACGGCTACCATTCCTCGTCTAGACGTAAATGACGTAAATCAAGCTGGGATTTCTGATTTTTTCCTTATTGATGCCTCATTTTTGAGCTTACAGAACGCAACAATTTCTTATAGCTTCAGCTCAAAACTGGTTGAGCGTTTGGGAATTGCAGGTCTTAGAATTTATGCTACAGGAAATAATTTGTATGTATGGAGCAAACGAAGAGGGTTTGATCCAAGGTTGACTTCTGTTGGAACAACTAATGCTGGAGCATCTATAAATGAATTTCCCCTAGCTAGAACCACATCTATGGGTGTAACACTTAATTTTTAATAGTTATGAAAAAGATTAAATTTTTAATTTTAACTTTCATGCTGACGTTATCTTTCGTTAGTTGTGAAAACGAGTTTTTAGATACGGAACCTGAAAGGTCCATATCTGGAGAACAGGTAGCTGGTGCTCCTGCGGCAAACGAAGCTATCATCAATGGTATTTATGCAAACCTAAGAACTTTTGGTATAGGTAATCCAGGGCGTGTTGATACCGATTATGGACATAAAGGAATTACAGCGGGATATGATATGATGGCTCAGGATATTGTCCTTAATAATTTTAATTGGTATATTTTCTTTTACAATTATAATGGGATTCAACAAACAAGTAGCCGTACGAGGATTACATGGGTTACGTATTACTCTGTAATTGCAGATGCAAACAGTGTTATAAATGGTTTGCAAGACAAGGCCGACAGAACTCCCGAAGAAGATGCGTTATTGGGACAGGCTTTGGCCATAAAAAGTTTCTGTTTGTTTAACTTAGTTAGAGTTTATGCATTTACTTATATAGGTCATGAAAGTGATCCTGGTGTCCCAATTCCAGACAGGATAGACTTTGACAGCAAGAATAGAGGTACGGTGCAAGATGTTTATGACCAAATTATTCCTGATTTGCAAACTGCTGTGACTCTTTTGAATGGTTTTACAAGGGATAATAAGCAGCAGATAGACCAAAGTGTAGCTCAAGGTATTCTGGCCAATGTTTACTTGGAAACTGGAAATTGGGCGGGAGCAGAAGAAAATGCCAGACTGGCAAGGACTTCATATTCCTTAATGACAGGTGAAGAATGGGCTACTGGTGGTTTCGACGTGATATCTAACATAGAATGGATGTGGGGTGCTGATATTGACAGTGAGTCTAGTACCACCTTCCCATCGTTTTTCTCGCATTTTGACAGTTTTTCTGGAGGATATGCCGGTGTTACCGGAGGGCATAAGCTAATTGATGCAAGATTATGGAATGCATTACCAGATACTGATATTAGAAAAACAGCTTTTGTTGATCCTGACAATAACACTACAGATTTCCCAGATTATACAAATACTAAGTTTGTTGATCAGACGGGTACATTTGAAGGAGATTATGTTTACATGAGAGCTTCAGAAATGTTATTGATTGAGGCTGAAGCTAAGGCTAGATTGGGAGACCCAACTGCTGCTGCGGTTCTTTTCGAGTTGGTGTCAACAAGAGATACTGGATACACTCAATCTACAAGTACAGGTTCTGATCTAGTTGATGAGATTTACTTTCAACGTAGAATAGAGTTGTGGGGAGAAGGTGTTTCATGGTTTGATTTAAAACGTCTTAAATTGCCATTGAACAGAACGGGAGAAGGTTCTAATCATATGGATTTTGGTAAATTCGATTTGGAAGCTGAGTCAAATTCGTTTAGAATGCAAATACCCGAAGCGGAATTGAATTCAAACGAAAATATTAATGTAAATGATCAGAATCCTGCACCTGTGGTAAACTAAATACAAGGTCTTATATATTACAAAGCCGTTGTATAACCTACAGCGGCTTTTTTATTTATAAAATGTATATCGAAAGTTGATTAAAGCCTTGTCTCAAATCCAATCAAAATACTTAGCTGTTGCTGCATAATATATTAATCCTTGGTATTGTTAATGGAACTTAATCATTATATAGGAATATGATTTTGTTGTAATCTAACGATTAACTTTCACATTCTAATAACAACAAAACTTATACCTTTGTTGGTTAATAAAATGGAATGAGACTACACATTACGCTTTTCTTTCTTTTGGCAACTGTTTCCGTGGTAAAAGCGCAACAAGATTCCATAGGTAGTTCTGCCGCAGATCAAAACTCCAAAGCAAAAAGTCTTGGAGGGTCACAAAAGCAAGACTCAATACAAACTAATCCTGAAGGATTAATCACAATCCAGGATTACAAAATAATCTCATACGCAAGAGATACCACCTCTTTAGATACGACTTTGTCCATCAAAAAGGAATATAAATACAATTATCTTCGAAAAGATGATTTTGAGGTAATGCCTTTTGCCAATATAGGGCAGCCGTATAACACTCTGGGAAGAACTTTTTCCAAAAACTCATTTTATCCTCAATTAGGTGCTCTTGCAAAACATTTTAATTACATGGAAGTTGAGGACATTGCGTACTACAACGTTCCAACGCCAATGACCGAACTTATGTTCAAGACAACCTTGGAGCAAGGTCAATTATTGGATGCATTGTTGACATTTAACATTAACAAAAGATTTAATGCTTCAATTGCATACAAAGGATTTAGGTCTACGGGTAAATATCTTTTTAGTCAAGCCCAATCAGGGAATTTTAGAACTACTGTTAACTATACTACAAAAGATAATGCCTATAGCCTGCGAGGGCATATTACGGCGCAAGATATAGAGGCGGAAGAAAATGGGGGCTTGGAAGACCGTTCACAATTCGAAGGGGGCACTTCCGACTTTCAAGATAGATTTAGAATCGATGTCTTATATACAAATGCGAATAATAGAGTTTTAGGACGACGATATTATTTGGATCATCAGCTAAGATTGTTCAACATCAAAAAAGATTCGCTCGATAATAACCCAACAAGTCTTTTGATTGGGCATGAATTCAATTATGAGTCTAAATTGTATCAGTTCACGCAAACCGAACAAACAGATGCTTTTGGTGAAAATGCTTTTTCGGTTCCTATTGATGATAAGGCAAGGTTGAAAACAATGTTCAATAAAGTGTCAGCGGAGTTTTCCAATAATATCTTAGGAAATTTAACGGGAAGTCTCAGTCTCTATAATTATAACTATTTCTTTAATAGTATATTGGTTACGGACTCTGGTACTATACCAAATCAACTTCAAGGGGAAGAAATAGCGGTAGGAGGTGAATATTTTAAAAGTTTTGGGCCTCTAAAATTAAGAGGTGATATAAATTATAATATTTCAGGAGTGCTTGGAGGTAATTCTTTCAATGCCTCTGTGGATTATGAATTAAATAAGCATAATTTGCTTTTTGGCTCCATTAATGTGTCTTCACGAATGCCCAATTTTAATTATTTGCTTTACCAAAGCGATTATGAAAACTTTAATTGGCAGAATGTGGATAATTTTGAAAAACAACAAATACAGAGTATTAGCTTTGGGTTTGATTCAAATCTATTTGGGAAAATACAAGCCGAATATAGTGCGATAGATAATCTTGCTTATTTTGAATCTATAGCTACTCAAGAACAGTTTGATAATAATCAAGAAACAGCTTTTGTAAGGCCATTTCAAGAAAGTTCTACAATAAATCATTTGCGGGTAAAATATTTCAAGGAATTTAAGTGGAGAGGCTGGGCACTTGCCAACACTGTTTTATTTCAGGATGTGACCCAAGATGTGAAGGTTCTTAATGTTCCACAACTTGTAACAAGAAATACGCTTTACTTTTCTACGGACGCTTTTAAAAAAGCAATGTTTTTGCAGACAGGAGTTACATTCAAATATTTTACATCCTATAACATGAATGCATATAATCCTTTGCTGGGAGAGTTTTATATACAAAATAGAGAGGAGTTTGGTGGATTCCCTATGTTGGATTTTTTCATCAATGCCAAAGTCAGACAAACAAGGATATATTTAAAAGCGGAACATTTCAATTCCTCATTCTCAGGGCCTAATTTTTATTCTGCACCCAACTATCCATATCGTGACTTTGTTATACGATTTGGATTGGTTTGGAATTTCTTTTCTTAAAGTTATTGTAACATTAAAATAATTTAATGCTGAAAAACAGCATGTTATATTTTTATCATGTTTTTTTATTAAAAATTAAGCGAAAACTACTTGTGGAGATAAAATAACCTTTCTATATTTGCACCCGCTTAGCTGATAAGGCAGGCGTTGAAAAGGGGAAGAATTGAGCTATCAGGTAGATTATATTTTTCTTTTTTTTCGGGATTGAAAGAAGTTCATATACATATTGTACAGACAGCGTAAAAGAGAACAGAGAAGAACCATTTTGATGCAGGGGCTTGGTATTGTCCGGGAGTTGAATAGATATTTAACGATAGACAATGAAGAGTTTGATCCTGGCTCAGGATGAACGCTAGCGGCAGGCCTAACACATGCAAGTCGAGGGGTAACATTTGTGCTTGCACAAGATGACGACCGGCGCACGGGTGCGGAACGCGTATGGAACCTGCCCCTGTCAGGGGAATAGCCCAGAGAAATTTGGATTAATGCCCCATGGTATCGTTTTGACACATGTCGATGCGATTAAAGATTTATCGGACAGGGATGGCCATGCGTACCATTAGCTAGTTGGTGGGGTAACGGCCCACCAAAGCTACGATGGTTAGGGGCCCTGAGAGGGGGATCCCCACACTGGTACTGAGACACGGACCAGACTCCTACGGGAGGCAGCAGTGAGGAATATTGGACAATGGTCGGGAGACTGATCCAGCCATGCCGCGTGCAGGATGACTGCCCTATGGGTTGTAAACTGCTTTTATACGGGAAGAAACGCGCCTACGTGTAGGCGTTTGACGGTACCGTAAGAATAAGGACCGGCTAACTCCGTGCCAGCAGCCGCGGTAATACGGAGGGTCCGAGCGTTATCCGGAATCATTGGGTTTAAAGGGTCCGTAGGTGGGCCATTAAGTCAGGGGTGAAAGTCTGCGGCTCAACCGTAGAATTGCCTTTGATACTGGTGGTCTTGAGTCGTTGTGGAGTTGCCGGAACATGTGGTGTAGCGGTGAAATGCATAGATATCACATAGAACACCGATCGCGAAGGCAGGTAACTAACAACGTACTGACACTGATGGACGAAAGCGTGGGTAGCGAACGGGATTAGATACCCCGGTAGTCCACGCCGTAAACGATGGATACTAGCTGTCGGGTTTTCGGACTCGGCGGCCAAGCGAAAGTGATAAGTATCCCACCTGGGGAGTACGTTCGCAAGAATGAAACTCAAAGGAATTGACGGGGGCCCGCACAAGCGGTGGAGCATGTGGTTTAATTCGATGATACGCGAGGAACCTTACCAGGGCTTAAATGTAGTATGACAGGGGTAGAGATACCTTTTTCTTCGGACATATTACAAGGTGCTGCATGGTTGTCGTCAGCTCGTGCCGTGAGGTGTCAGGTTAAGTCCTATAACGAGCGCAACCCCTACCGTTAGTTGCCAGCATGTAAAGATGGGGACTCTAACGGGACTGCCGGTGCAAACCGTGAGGAAGGTGGGGACGACGTCAAATCATCACGGCCCTTACGTCCTGGGCCACACACGTGCTACAATGGCCGGTACAGAGGGAAGCCACCAAGCAATTGGGCGCGGATCTATAAAACCGGTCACAGTTCGGATCGGGGTCTGCAACTCGACCCCGTGAAGCTGGAATCGCTAGTAATCGGATATCAGCCATGATCCGGTGAATACGTTCCCGGGCCTTGTACACACCGCCCGTCAAGCCATGGAAGCCGGGAGTGCCTGAAGTCCGTCACCGCAAGGAGCGGCCTAGGGCAAAATCGGTAACTAGGGCTAAGTCGTAACAAGGTAGCCGTACCGGAAGGTGCGGCTGGAACACCTCCTTTCTAGAGAAAGTGACGACCGGAAGGATTCCGGGCCCGTCATCGGGATGGTCCTTTTTTCTCTTATGCTGTCTTATGATATGTTTCAAATACTGGCAAATTAGGCCAAACAGTCTCATAGCTCAGCTGGTTAGAGCGCTACACTGATAATGTAGAGGTCGGCAGTTCGAGTCTGCCTGAGACTACTGTAGGGCAGTCTAGTGGCTGCTCATGTTCATTAGATATTGAAGGAAATTCTGGAAGTTAGCGTTCACGTTAAAAATAGGAGTGTGGTTATAGTTGGTACTGACGACTATCGGCTGACGACTAACAACTGAAACGGGGGATTAGCTCAGCTGGCTAGAGCGCCTGCCTTGCACGCAGGAGGTCATCGGTTCGACTCCGATATTCTCCACGGTACAATAGGTAATGTTCAATTGGCAATAACCAATTTTGGAATTGTGGATTGTTGACTGATAATTGCGAATTGTAAAAAGTTCATTGACATATTGGGACGGAAGCACAACGATTTAGAGTCGTTATGTGGAAGTCAAAGAAGAAACACGAAGTAGAATAGAATATAATAAAGGATTACGAGGGCATTTGTGCTTTATGTACAGGTGCGACAAGCAAAATAAGGGCGTATGGGGGATGCCTAGGCTCTCAGAGGCGAGGAAGGACGTGATAAGCTGCGAAAAGCCACGGGGAACTGCACACGAGTGTTGATCCGTGGATATCCGAATGGGGCAACCCGGCTGGTTGAAGGCCAGTCACCCCGCAAGGGGGGCGAACCCGCTGAACTGAAACATCTAAGTAGGCGGAGGAAGAGAAAACAAAAGTGATTCCGAGAGTAGTGGCGAGCGAAATCGGATTAGTCCAAACCAATGTTGTTCCGGCAACATTGGGGTTGTAGGACCGTGTTGTTCGATGCATTGCGAACTAGAACTGTTTGGAAAGACAGACCATAGATAGTGATAGTCTAGTATAGGTAAGCAATGTTATCGATAACGGTATCCTGAGTAGTGCGGGGCACGTGAAACCCTGTATGAATCCGGCGGGACCATCCGCCAAGACTAAATACTCCTGAGAGACCGATAGAGAACCAGTACCGTGAGGGAAAGGTGAAAAGAACCCTGAACAAGGGAGTGAAAGAGACCCTGAAACCATACGCCTACAAGCGGTCGGAGCGGATTCGTCCGTGACGGCGTGCCTTTTGCATAATGAGCCTACGAGTTACTTTTACTGGCAAGGTTAAGCACTTCAGGTGCGCAGCCGCAGCGAAAGCGAGTCTGAACAGGGCGCCACAGTCAGTAGTAGTAGACGCGAAACCGTGCGATCTACCCATGGGCAGGTTGAAGCTGTGGTAACACACAGTGGAGGACCGAACCCGTTGACGTTGAAAAGTCTTGGGATGACCTGTGGGTAGGGGTGAAAGGCCAATCAAGCTCGGAAATAGCTCGTACTCCCCGAAATGCATTTAGGTGCAGCGTTCATATAGTTATATAGAGGTAGAGCTACTGATTGGATGCGGGGGCTTCACCGCCTACCAATTCCTGACAAACTCCGAATGCTATATAATGATTATGTGCAGTGAGGGCATGGGTGCTAAGGTCCATGTCCGAGAGGGAAAGAACCCGGACCATCGGCTAAGGTCCCCAAATATGTGCTAAGTTGACAAAACGCGGTGGAACTGCATAGACAGCCAGGATGTTGGCTTGGAAGCAGCCATTCATTTAAAGAGTGCGTAACAGCTCACTGGTCGAGCGGTTCCGCATGGATAATGATCGGGCATAAGCACATTACCGAAGCCATGGCTTTGTATTTATACAAGGGGTAGGGGAGCATTCCATTCTGCGTAGAAGCGGTCCTGCGAGGAACCGTGGAGCGTATGGAAACGAAAATGTAGGCATAAGTAACGATAATGCGGGCGAGAAACCCGCACGCCGAAAGACCAAGGTTTCCCCGGCCATGCTAATCAGCCGGGGGTCAGTCGGGACCTAACACGAACCCGGAAGGGGCAGTGGATGGACAAGCGGTTAATATTCCGCTACCCGCAATACGATAAAAGTGACGGGGCACCGGAGTTGGTGCGTGCTGACGGAATAGCACGTTGAACCTTCGGGGATAGTACGACAAGGCCACGGCCGCGTCGATAATCCAGCGTAGGTGCCTCCAAGAAAAGCGAGTATTGCGGCCCGTACCGTAAACCGACACAGGTGGTCGGGATGAGTATTCTAAGGCGCTCGAGAGATTCATGGTTAAGGAACTAGGCAAAATAGACCCGTAACTTCGGGAGAAGGGTCGCCCCCTTTGGGGGGCCGCAGTGAATAGGCCCAGGCGACTGTTTATCAAAAACACAGGGCTCTGCCAAATCGAAAGATGACGTATAGGGCCTGACACCTGCCCGGTGCCGGAAGGTTAAAGGGAG